>CATOTC010000001.1:0-895000 GCA_951812975.1 uncultured Acidimicrobiales bacterium
GGCGTGGTCGCTCCTGCTCCCCCCGCCCCGTATGCGGAGTTGATCGACCAGGCGCCGCCGAGGTTGAGGATCGGCATGCTGGCCGACTCGATCCGCAGCCGAGTCGCCATCGATCCCGAAGTGGCTCTCGCGGTGCGCGAGGCCGCCGTCCTGCTGGAACGACTGGGCCACACCGTCGACGATGAATCACCCGCGGCGCTGCACGACGAGGAGCTGATCGGCTCGTTCGGTCCCGCTTGGGCCGTAGGGGTCGCCCATTCGCTGGAACAGTTCGGCGAATGGATCGGCCGAGACATCACGCCAGAGGATGTCGAACCAATGACCTGGCGACTCGCCGAACGAGGTCGTCGCATGGAGGCCCTGGAGCTGACGCGCAGCAGCGACGCAATGATGAGGTTCCGCCGCTTGATGGCGCAGTGGTGGGCCGACGGACACGACCTTCTGCTGGCGCCGACCTGCCTGCGACCACCGGCGCTCCTCGGTGAGATGTCGGCCACCGCACCAGACCCCACCTCAGCGATTCTCACCACCCTGGCGTATTCGACGTTGACCGCACCGTTCAACACGACCGGCCAACCTGCGATCTCGCTGCCGCTCGCCCGCACCAGCACTGGGCTCCCGATCGGCATCCAGCTGGTCGCCGCCTACGGCAAGGAGCACCTGCTGCTGCAGGTCGCCCGCCAACTGGAGCTCGAGGTTCGCTGGGCCGACCAGCGCAGCCCGCTGCACCCCTGACTCAGCGACAGCTGCCTGTTGGTCACAGGTAGAGACCCGTGGAGCCCTCGTCGAGGCGTTCGGCCGCAACTGCGTGGATGTCGCGTTCACGCAGGATGATGTAGTCGAAGCCCCGGACCTCGACCTCGTATCTGTCCTCGGGGTTGAACAACACCTGATCGCCGGTCTCGAGATTGCGGACATTGGGGCCCACGGCCACGACCTCCGCCCACGACAGGCGCTTGCCGACCTGTGCCGTCGCCGGGATCAGGATTCCCCCAGATGACCGACGCTCTCCCTCCGCCTCGCCGAGCGATACGAGGATCCGGTCGTTGAGCATCTTGACCGGAAGCCCGTCGTCGCCTGAGAGGTCACCGTTCTGCTTCGCCTTTGTTGCCACAGAGCCACGCTAGCGGTCAACCCGGGCGTTGAACGCCGCCTACCGGCCGAAGATCAGTTCGGGGGGCGGACCGTTACGTTGTTGGCGGCCAGCACCCGTTTGGCATCGGCCACGGTGTGCTCACCGAAATGGAAGATGCTCGCCGCCAACACTGCGTCGGCGCCACCGTCGATGACCCCCTCGACCATGTGCTGCAGCGTTCCCACACCGCCGCTGGCGATCACCGGGATGTCCACTGCGGCGGTGACCGCCGAGGTGAGGGGAATATCGAATCCGTCCTTGGTGCCGTCGGTGTCCATCGAAGTGAGCAGGATCTCACCGGCGCCGAGGCGCTGCACCTCTGAGGCCCACTCGAGCGCGTCGATGCCGGTGCGGGTCCTGCCCCCGTGCGTGTAGACCTCGAAAGCGTCGTCGCTGCCGTCCACCCGGCGGGCGTCGATGGCGACGACGCAACATTGCGCTCCGAACTCCCTTGAGATCTCGGTGACCAGCACGGGTCGCTTTATCGCTGCGGTCATAACGCTCACCTTGTCGGCGCCGGCCATCAACAGTCGACGGGCATCGTCGACGGTGCGTATCCCACCACCGATCGTGAACGGGATGAAGACCTGCTCGGCTACCGCCCTGGCCATCTGCACCGTCGTGTCGCGCTGGTCTGAAGAGGCGGTGATGTCCAAGAACACCAACTCATCGGCTCCCTGGGCGTCATAGGCGGCGGCAAGTTCAACGGGATCGCCGGCATCGCGGATGTCCACAAAGTTGACGCCCTTCACCACCCTGCCGGCATCGACGTCAAGACACGGGATGACCCGGATCGCCCGCACGGTCATCAAGGCGCACCCAACGCCGCTATCGCCGTGGCCACATCAACACGGCCCTCATAGAGCGCCCTCCCGGCTATCGCACCGCTGAGTCGGCGACCGTTCACCTCGATGCGGTCGAGTTCGAGAAGGTCGTCGAGGCTGCCCACTCCCCCGCTGGCGATCACATCGGTTCGAGTCACAGCGAGGATCTCGGAGAGTCCGGCGACATCGGGGCCACCGAGCGTGCCGTCCCGGCCGATGTCGGTCACCACGAAGGCGTCGACTCCGCTGTCGGCAAACGAACGAGCGACCTCAGCCACGCTCAGACCGGAGCCGACCAACCACCCGTCAGTAGCCACTTCTCCCGACTTGGCGTCAAGGCCCACTGCCACCCGGTGTTGCTGCGCCAACGCGGCCACAACTTCAGGATCCTTGAGAGCTGCGGTTCCGATCACGACCCGCTCTACACCAGCGTCAAACAGTGACTGTGCGGCCTCCACACTGCGAACTCCTCCACCAGTCTGAACCGGTACCGGCACAGCTTTTGCGATCGCCTCGACTATCTGGCGGTTCTCGGGGTTGCCGGTGCGCGCGGCATCGAGGTCAACGACATGCAGCCACGGGGCTCCCGCTTCCACAAACTCGAGCGCTTGCGCTACCGGATCGTCGCCGTACACAGTCTGAAGGGCAAAGTCGCCCTGACGCAGACGCACACACTTGCCGTCACAAAGGTCGATCGCCGGATAAAGCTCCATCAGGCTGCGACTTTCGCCGCGTCGCTTGCGTAAGCGACGAAGTTCGACAAGATGCGCAGCCCTGTAGCTCCCGACTTCTCGGGGTGGAACTGAGCCGCCCAGACGTTGTCGCGGGCCACAGCCGCGGTGACCGGTCCGCCGTAGTCGCAGGTGGCAATGACTTCCTCGCCAACCTCCGGTGCGTAGGAGTGAACGAAGTAGACCCAGGCCTCATCGCCGAGGTCGTTCAACATCGGATGTTTCTTGTGGACGTTGAGCTTGTTCCACTGGATCTGCGGCCGCTTGACGGTGTCGGGCAAAGGCTGCACCGTCTGCGCGAAGACTCCGAGTCCCTCGACCTCCGGTGCTTCAGCAGATCCCGCGAACAGCATCTGCATACCGATGCAGATGCCGAAGAATGGAACACCGGCACCGATGCGGTCCAGCGCGACCTCGTCGAGGCCCGCGGCTCTCAGCGCCCTCATACAGGGGCCGAACGCTCCGACACCGGGAAGCACAACACCACAGGCATCGTTGATCAATCCACGATCGGCGGTGAGCCTGGTGTCGGCACCCACATGGGAGAACCCCTTGTGGGCCGAATGCAGATTGCCGATGCCGTAGTCGAGCACCGCCAGCAGCGGCCGCTCCTCGGCTTTCACAGTGCTCATCGCTTACAGCGTGCCCTTGGTCGACGGCAGCACGTCTCCCTCTATCTTCACTGCGTCACGCAGGGAACGGGCCACGCCCTTGAACATGGCCTCAACGATGTGATGGGTGTTCTTGCCCCTCTGCCCGACAATATGGAGGGTCACCCCGGCCGACACGACGAAGGCCCGCCAGAACTCCTCCATGAGCTGCGGATCGAAGGGCGGATCCCCGAGGATCTTCTCGCCGGGGAAGTCGACTTCGTAGTGGAAGAAGGGCCGCCCGGAAAGGTCGAGCACGATCTCCACCGCGGCCTCGTCAAGGGGCACCACGTTGGAGGCGAAACGACGGACACCCAGCTTGTCGCCGAGAGCGTCGGCGAAGGTCTCCCCCAGGGCAATACCGACGTCCTCCACCGTGTGGTGCGCGTCGATGCTCAAGTCGCCGGTGGCCTCGATGTCGAGGTCGAACGATCCGTGTCGACCGAGTTGATCGAGCATGTGGTCAAAGAAGGGCAGGCCGGTGGTGATCTCGGTGTCACCGCTGCCGTCCAGAGCGAGGGTGATCTCGATCGCGGTCTCCTTGGTGACGCGGCTGGTGGTGCCGGTACGCGGCGAACTTGTCGTGGGGGTTGTCATGTGAGGACCTCTCGTAGGGCTTGTAGGAATCGATCATCTTCTTGGGGCGTGCCGACCGTTACCCGCAGGCACCCTTGCAGGCGGGGCCATGAGGTGCAGTTGCGAACCAGCACCGAGCGGTCAACCAATTTCTGCCAGACCACCTCGCCGGCGAGCCCCTCAGGACGGAACAGCACGAAGTTCGCTCCGCTGGGCCATACCTTGAGGGCCATGGAGGACATCTCCGCAACCAGACGCTCCCGTTCAGCCACAAGCCTCTGCACTCGTTGTTCCATGACATCGACATAGTCGAGAGCCAGAGTCCCGGCGATCTGAGTCATGGCGTCGAGATGATAGGGCAGAACCACCTTCTCAAGTTCGCTGACAAGCCAGGAGGGGCCGACCAGATAACCGAGTCGGGCTCCGGCCATCGCCCAGGTTTTCGAGTAGGTGCGTGACACCACCAACGGAACGTCTCGGCCCAGCAGCGTCATCGTCGAATGTTCACTGAACTGCCCGTAAGCCTCATCAACACACAGCAGCCCACCGACGCCGCTCACAAGTTCAAGCACATCGCTCACAGCATCGGGATCGTCGACGACTCCGGAGGGATTGTTGGGCGAGCAGAGAAATGTCACATCCGCACGATGCGATTCGAGCAACCGTTTCACCTCATCAACGTCCAGGGCAAAATCCGGTCCCCGGTCACCGGTCGCCACAGCGGTACCCGTGATCCTGCTCAGGTGGGAGTGCAGAGCGTAGGTCGGTTCGAACACGGCCGCGGTGCGCCCTGCACCGCCATAGGTCAGCAGCAGGGTCTGCAACGCTTCGTTGGAACCATTGGCCGCGAACACCTGCTCGGGGCCCACCCCGTGGAGCTCCCCGATGCGGGTCCGCAACTTCATCGCTGAGCGGTCCGGATATCGGTGCCAGTCGATGCTGCCGGCCGCAGCCGACACGGCCTCACGGAACTCATCCGGGGGCGGCTCGGGACTCTCATTGGTGTTCAGGCGAACCTCAACCTCTAGTTGTGGTGAATGGTAACCCTGCATCAGAGCTATAGATTCCCGCGGAGCTGCTCGAAGGTTCACGAGCGTGCCTCTTGACGTATCCGGATCGAGGCCGCGTGCGCGTCCAGACCCTCGGCGCCTGCGAGGGCCTGCACATAGTCGCCGAGCATCGCGAAGCCCTGCTCATCCGCGGTGACGACGTGGATGTCCTTCATGAAATCGCGCACTGTCAACGAACTGGCGAACCGTGCCGTGCCGTTTGTCGGAAGCACATGAGAGGGACCGGCCACATAGTCGCCGAGCGATGCGGGCGTCCAGGCACCGCAGAACACCGCACCTGCGTCGCGCACCAGGCCGAGCAGAGACTCGTCGTCGTCGGTCTGGAGTTCCAGGTGCTCCGGTGCGATGTGGTTCGACACCGCCATAGCCTGGGCCGGACCTGAACACAGCACGCAGTAGCCCGAGTCGGCCAGGGTCGACTCGATGTCGTCGCGGCGCGGTGCTTGGAGGACCAGACGCTCGACGTCGGCGGTGACTTCGTCGGCGCAGTCCTCGTCCCAGGTGACCAACCAGGCCAAGCCGTCAGGGCCGTGCTCTGCCTGCACTATCAAGTCGATCGCCGCGAACTCGCTGGGGGCGGAGCCGTCGGCTACCACCACGACCTCTGAAGGACCAGCGAACGACGACGGAACACCAACCACACCGGCGACCTGCTGCTTGGCCACCGCCACGTATGCGTTGCCCGGACCGACGATCACGTCGACCGGCCGAATCGTCTCGGTCCCGTACGCCAACGCGCCGATCGCCTGTGCACCACCCACGGCGAAGACTTCATCCGCACCCGCCACGGCCGCGGCAGCCAGAGTGACGTCGGGGACAGAACCGTCGGAGTCCGGAGGAACGCAGACGACCACTTCTGCCACGCCCGCAACCCGAGCAACGATCGCGGTCATCAACACCGTCGATGGATACGCAGCCCTTCCGCCAGGTACGTAGCATCCTGCACGCCGTACTGGACGGTGGATGCCTGAGATCACCACCCCGGCACCCGATACATCGACGTCGGTGGGCATCTGGGCCTCGTGATAGACCGCGATCCGCTGAGCAGCGGATTCCAGTGCGGTTCGCACCAAAGGATCAATTCGTTCCAGGGCGGCGACCGTCTCAGCGCGCGGAACAACCGAAGATTCAAGCTTCACGCCGTCGAAACGTTCGGTGAAATCGCGCACGGCGCTGTCTCCGAACTCCTTGACGGATCGCAGGATCTCGCGCACGACCTCGACGGGTCCCTCCGAAGGAAGCTCCGGCCGGGGAAGCCTTTCCGCGACGTCACCGTCGAAATCGCGAAGATCGATTCGTGTCAGCACCTCACCACGCTACCGGTCGCAGTGCGGCGCTCAGGTGGATTTACGGGCAGACTGCCACGATGGATTCTGACGCAGCCGAACTCTCCTCCCTCACCACAGTGGTGTCCGATGTGGCTCAACGCATCGCTGAGATGGCGAATCGTCGCGGCGTCGACCCCGACGATCCGGTTCTGGCGCGACTGCACGAGATTGAGAGAGCTCTGGTCACGGTCGAACGCCGACTGCGATCGACAGCCCGTGACCTGGATTGAGGGCCGGTCGAGCAGTACGCGAGGCCTGAGAACTGCCCAAAACAGAATTGCGGTGGCCTCCGTGCACGGAGGCCACCGCATGGCGACACAGGGCGGCGGATCCCTCGTATCGCCGAGTCGGCCAAGCGGCGGGTGCTCGGCCAGAGTGCCAATATACCCCTGCAGCAGCGAGAAAATAGCGCTGTTTCGGCAGAAAAGGCCGGGCGGAATCAGCTCACAGGCGGCTGGACGGGCAGAAATCGTTGAGCACGCAGTCTTCGCATTGTGGTCTTCGAGCGATGCACACCCGGCGTCCGTGAAGGATCAGCCGCAAACTGAAATCGCCCCGCTGTGACGCCGGCACCATCGGGTTGAGTTCGAGTTCGATCTTGACCGGGTCGGTCTGTTGAGTCAGCCCCAACAGGTTCGAAAGACGGGTCACGTGCGTGTCAACCGGAAGTCCGGGCTGTCCCATAGCGACGCTGCGGACGACATTGGCGGTTTTTCGTCCGACGCCGGGCAGCCGCACCAGGTCCTTCATCGCGCAAGGCACTTCGCCGTCATAGTCATCGACGAGGATGTTCGCCGTTCTCACCAGGCTCTTCGACTTCTGACGGAACAGCCCTATGGTGCTCACATAGGGTTCGACCTCGCTCGGCTCCACCTCTGCGAGCGCATAGGGATCCGGGAAGCGGGCGAACAGGGCCGGTGTCGCCTTGTTCACTCCCACATCGGTGGCCTGAGCCGACAGGATCGTGGCCACTAGGAGCTCGAACGCGTTCCGATGGTCGAGTTCACACTCAGCGTCGGGATACTCAACGGTCAGGCGCTCGTTGGTGACACGTGCGCGGCCCTTGGGTGATCGCGGCTTGGCCATAGACCGAAGCTACGATAACGCGGTGACGTTGACCATCGAGGGACCGAAATCAGGCGACTTCCGTTGGTCGCTGGCCGTCTCGGCGGATCGGCACGGATTCGATCTGCGTGCAGCGCTCGCCGACTGGCTCGCACAGCACCGGGACGAACCCGTCCAACTCTGGTTGCGTGATGTTGACGAACCGAGCCACGCGACTGCTACAGAGTTGGGATTCGTGGCCCACCGCGATCTCTGGCAGCTGCGTTGCGACCTACCGAACCGCACATCGGGCATCGACACGAGGGCCTTCGATGAAACCGACATGGATGCCTTCGTGGCGGTCAATAATCGGGCTTTCGACTGGCATCCCGAACAGGGCGGGCTCACCGCCGATACGGTCCGCCAGACCATGGCCGAGCCCTGGTTCGATGCCGACGGCTTCCGGCTGCTGCACAACGATGACAACAGGTTGATCGGTTTCTGTTGGACCAAGATCCACCGAGACACTGATCCCGCGCTCGGCGAGATCTATGCGATCGCGGTCGACCCGGACTACCACGGTCGAGGGCTCGGCAAGCCTATGACTCTGGCGGGCCTCGAATGGCTCAGCGCGCGGGGGCTGAGGGTCGGGATGCTCTACGTGGAGTCCGACAACGATGCCGCCAACGCCACCTACGCGGCCATCGGGTTCAGCCGTCACCACACTGACCGCGCCTACCGGCTCGCCATCTGACGATGCTGTGAGGATCGATCCCGAGAACCTGCCCGAAGGCGACGAGAAGCGTGACGCTGTCCGGTCGCTCTTCGACAGCATCGCCGGGCGGTACGACCTGGTCAACCGAGTGATCACCTTCGGACTCGACGTCCGTTGGCGGCGCAGGGCCGTCTCCGCCCTGGATCTCAACGCCGGGTCAATCGTGCTCGACCTGGCCTGCGGCACTGGCGACTTCTGCCGCGAGACGTCTCGGGTCGGCATGGTGCCGATCGGAATCGACCTCTCGATGGGCATGCTGGCGGCCGCTCGCACCGACGCGCCGCTGTTGCAGGGCGATGTGCTGGCCCTGCCGATCTCCGATGGTGCCGTCGACGGAGCCGTGTGCGGGTTCGCGTTGCGCAACCTCGTGGAACTGCCCGGCTTCTTCGCGGAGTTGTCCCGGGTGGTCCGCCTCGGTGGAAGGATCTCCCTGCTCGACGCTGCCGAGCCCTCCAACACAGTGCTGCGCACAGGTCACCGGGTCTACTTCCAGAAGATCGTGCCTCGCATCGGTGCGCTGCTCTCGGACCGGACGGCGTACACCTACCTGCCGAGGTCTCTGGCCTACATGCCGGCGTGGCCCGACCTCAAAGGGCAACTGTCCGCTGCGGGATTCGCCGACATCGAAAGGCACGTCTTCATCGGCGCCCATCTGATCACCGCGACCCGCGACCGCTAGAATCCGCACATGCGTCATCACGGTGTGCACCACGTTTCGATCAATGTCGACGATGTGGAGGCGAACCGCTCGTTCTATGTCGACGTCTTGGGCTTTGAGCCGATCGACCGGCCGGATTTGGGGATCGGAGGCTGTTGGTTGCAGATGGGTCCCCAAGAGCTCCATCTGGTCGAACTTCCAGTGCCATCGACTCCGGGACCCCACTTTGCGCTCAAGGTAGACGACATCGAAGCGGCCGCGGCGGAGTTGAGCGCCAGAGGCGTCGATGTCAGCGCCATCATCGATATTGCAGGCGTCTGTCGCCAAGCCTTCTTCTGTGACCCCGCCGGCAACCAGATCGAACTCAACCAGCGAGCCGCTCAGAGGCCGAGCGAGTAGGGGTAGAGGTAGAAACGGAACGAAACGCGTCGGTCGGTCAGGTGTGTAGGGACCTGAGTTGACCTGGGGGTGGTGCTGCGGCTCACCACAGAGCGGATGCTCACCGAACTGGAAGAGCGCGCCCGCGCGTTGTGGCACAAAGCCGCACGATGCCCGCCCTCTGGCGGTTTGCGGCGGCCGTAGTCCTACTAGCCATGACTGCGGCGTGATACCGACGTGAAGGTCACCGTCGGCGTCTCATCCTTTGAAGAGATCCACGAGGACGACACTTCGAGTTCGCACTACGGAGGAGAGGCGCTCAGCTCGTGCAGCTCGGGGCCTGCGTTCCGCAACACTTCGTCGGGAGCGCGTCGGGGTTCAACGGCCGGGCACTGTGGAGATACGCTGAGCGACGACGGAGACTCACTAACCAAGACGCATGACTACGACGGGCATTGGGGCGACTGGCAGCTCCACTATGGGCCCGATTGGGAGTCCGACAATTTCTACTCGGGCTCCGCGACTTCAACGGAGGTGAACTGGCGAGATACGGCCAGCGGCGGAATCCCGGTGGCGGGTCAGGCGCTTTGCAAGAACGGCAAGGCGTCGCACAAGACGTGCGCCGATGTCTTGAACCCAAGCATCTGCAACGGTGGAAACTGCTTCCTCATCGAGATGGAAGAGGACATGGGCGACACCGGTGATAGTGGAGGCGTGGTGTTCTACAGCTACACCGTCTACGGCAACCACGAAGGCGGGTACCAGTCCTGGTTCTGGACCCCGTACCGCGGCACCTTCTCTCGGCAGGACTCAGTCCATGAGATCTGGAACCACTGGTATGTGGCGACCACCTGATCGCCCGCAAGGGTAAGGTTCGGCCATGAAATCGCTGTGGCTCCCGATCGCTAGCTTTGTCGCTGGTGCGCTCCTCATGCTGGCCGGGCTCTGGGTGGTCGTTGGCTATCCGGATGTGGAGCACGTGTCAGTGCGGATCTACGAGGCGCGGCTTCTTGACGCCGAAACGCACAGCGTTGGGTTGCTCGTGGGATCCTGCAACGGGGCCCCACGAGCAACCAGCCTCCGTGGCCCCGAGTACCTCGAGGTCGAGGTGACGGCCTTCCGATTCAAGCGCCACCAAGATGACTGTCAGGACTTCCTCGAAGTGTCCTTCCGCCAGTCAGACCTTGGTCCTCTGCCCGCCGAGCTGTTGGACACCCATACCGGCGAGGTCGTCGAGATCCGCGGCGGGCGCTGATCCGACGATTCGTGGGCCTTCGCATCCCGGACATGATCAAAAGAGACCGCCCGAATCGACCAACCCCACCAGTCGCGTCAGCCACCTCTCGCGATACGAGCCCGCTTCTGTTGCAGTTAGACGCGACTGTTGTCGAAGTCGATGTCATCCCAGCGCAGGCCAGCGAGTTCGCCGCGCCGCATCCCCGTGAGCGCGGCGAGGTGCCACGCCGCCTCGAGATGCTCGCCCCGCACCGCGTGCAGCAACAAACGAAGCTGTTCTGGCTGCCAGAACCTCAGTGGCACCGAGCGGAGCGATCGGCGAGGTGGAGGTGTCGCGTCTTCTGCGACGTTGCGCCCGACCAGCCCTGCAGAGCTTGCATCACGCAGCAGGAGGTGCGCGATGACATGGACGTTGCGGACTGTCCCGGCGCTCAGGTCTCCTTTGCCATCAACCCGGCCGTCTCGCAAGAGACGCGCGTCTCACCTGTCCGCGAGCGCTCTCAGCCCCTCAGCGTTTAACCGGTCAGGGCGATCCCGAGTGCCATGGCCAACCCGGCAATGAGCTGCACCCGACCGGTGGCGGCCAGCACCGCTATGAGCTCCGACCCCGTCACTTTGCGGCGAACCGATCTGACTGCGTGGACCGCGAACGGAAGACCCGCCAGCGCGGCCGCCGCGAAGCGGCCCGTCAACACAGTGATCAGCACAGCGATCAACATCGCCGCGGCCTGTATGGCTGTGAAGAGGTGGCGGGTACGAACATCACCGAGTCGAACCGCCAGCGTGATCTTGCCGGAGTCCCGGTCTCCGGGAATGTCGCGGAGATTGTTGATCACCAGCAGCGCAGTGGCCCACAGTCCGACCACCACCGCGCAGCCCGCCGCCAATCCGTCGATGTTCTCGGTCAGCACGTAGTTCGTGCCCATGGTCGCCACCAGCCCGAAGAACACGAACACGGACACCTCGCCAAGGCCCCGGTATCCGTAGGGTCGGGGCCCACCGGTGTAGGTCCATGCCGCGCCCACGCATAGAACACCGACGACGAGCAGTTCGGGACCGACGACCAGCGCCAACAGCAAGCCGAACAACCCTGCTGCCGCGAATGCCCCCAGAGCAGCCCGTTTCACGAGCGCGGGGCTCACAGATCCGGAGCCCACCAACCGCACGGGCCCGGTTCGGCTGCTGCCGTCGGTACCGCGGATCCCGTCGGAGTAGTCGTTGGCGAAGTTGACTCCCACCTGCAGCGCCAGGGCCACAACCAGCGCTGCAGCGGCACGCCACCATTGAGTGTCGTCGCTGTGCCCCACCGCCACGGCAGCCCCGACAGCCACCGGCACGATCGCTGCGACGAGCGTGCGCGGACGCGCCCCGGCCAGCCACATCGCCAGATCCCCACGTTTCGAGGGCTCAGCCGAGGCGTTCACAGCCCCTCCAGATAGTCGGCGACCGCCACATCGTCAGATCCCCACGTTTCGAGGGCTCAGCCGAGGCGTTCACAGCCCCTCCAGGTAGTCGGCGACCGCACGGACCAACAGATCGTGTTCAACGGCGTGAATTCGGGCTTCGAGACTCTCGCGGTCGTCGTCGAGCGTAATCGGCACTACCTCGGTTGCCAGTACCGGCCCGTTGTCGACACCCTCGTCGGGCACCAGATGAACCATCACCCCGGTGCGGTCGAGACCATCGGTGAGGTGCGCATGCCAGGCATCGTCGATCGCGTTCGGGCCGGGGAACTCACCTGGAAGCGCCGGGTGCAGGTTGATGACCCGGCCACCGAAGGAGCTTAGGAAACCCATGGTGAACAGGTGCATCCAGCCGGCGAGCACAACCAGGTCGGGGCGGTGGCCCAGAACCGTTTCCGCCAGATCTGCGTCGTAACGACGACGCGCCTCTCCGGGGTCGCCGTGGTCGTCCAAGTAGGGCCGCAAGCCGATGAACTCTGTAGCGATATTGTTTGATGCGGCCCGCTCTTGCGCAAACGCGCTGCGTCGGTTCACGATGACCGCGACGATCTCTGCGTCGAGGCGCCCGTTGTCGACCGCGTCGATCAATGCCTGCAGATTCGACCCGGCACCCGACGCGAGGACCACGATGCGTCGTGTCAACGCCAATCTCCGTCAAGGCGTACTCGCTCGGAGCCCTCGGACGTGACCAGATGCCCGACAGTGACGAGGCCGAGTTCGTCGATCTGTCGCTGCTGCGTCCGATCAACGACCACGAACATGCCGATTCCCATGTTCCAGACCCGAAAAGCCTCATCATCGGTCAGTTCTGCCCACTGCGCCAGGGTTCGGAACGCTCGGGGCACCTGCCATGCACCAAGGTCGATCCGAGCGCTCAGTTCATCGGGCAGGACCCGGGGGAGGTTCTCGATCACTCCCCCGCCGGTTACATGGGCCAGCGCCTTGGGGCGAATCCCCTCTCCCTGCAGAAATTCAATGTCGCCGAGGTAACAACGATGGGGAGTCAACAGAAACTCGAGCATCTCCGCGTCGGGCTCGTGCTGTTCAAGCAGGAGGCGAATCAGGGAATAGCCGTTGGTGTGGGGGCTGTCACTGGCCAGTCCCACCAGCAGGTCACCGGCATTGAGCTGCTCGGTCTGCGGCCAGAGAGCGCCGCGGTCGGCCACCCCGATGATCGTGCCGGCGATGTCTGTCGCACCCGGCATATAGACGCCGGGCATCTCCGCGGTCTCGCCGCCCAGCAGCGCACAGTCCACTGCCCTGCAGGCTTCGCTCATCCCCGTGACGATCTCCAGCACGATCTCAGGCACCAAGCAAGCCGTGGCAATGTAATCGAGGAAGAAGAGCGGGCGCGCACCCTGGACCAGGATGTCGTTGACGCAATGATTCACCAGGTCGACGCCCAAACCCTTGAACCGCTGATGACGCGCCGCCAGTTCAACCTTGGTGCCCACGCCGTCGGTGGAGGCCACCAACACCTTTCCCGGTCCGAGCTCGTCCGCCGCGAACAGTCCGCCGAACGCTCCAATCTCCGACAGCACCGCCGGCGTCGCAGTGGAGGACACAGCCTCGGCCAACAGTTCGACCGTCCGGTTTCCTGCGTCGATGTCTACACCGGCGTCGCGATAGCTCTTCACGCTCCGACCCCACCGCCGATATCGGAACGGAACTGGGAACCCGCGAATGAGACCGCAGCAACTCCTTTGTAGGCAGCCGTTGACGCTTCGCTCAGGTCGGGTGCCAGAGCTGTCACCGCCAGCACCCTTCCTCCCGCGGTGTGAGGCTGTCCCTCACGAACGGCAGTACCGGCGTGGAACACCTTGCAGCCGGTCGCGGCCGCGGCTTCGAGGCCCTCGATCGCAACCGGAGCGCTGCTTCGGACCGGGTAACCCTGCGATGCCATCACAACGGTCACCGCGGCGCTTTCGCTCCAAACGATGTCGGTGGCTGACAGATCCCCCGCACAGCATGCCTCGAATATCTCATACAGGTCCGATTCGAGCAGGGGCAGAACAACCTGGGTCTCAGGATCGCCGAATCGGCAGTTGAACTCGATGACCTTCGGCCCTGAGGATGTGAGCATCATGCCCGCATAGAGCACGCCCCGATACGGCCGACCCTGGCGTGCCAACCCAGCCAGAGTGGGTGCCAGGACCTCCCTGCCGACCTGCTCAATCAACGCCTCGTCAGCGATCGGCGAAGGATGAAATGCTCCCATTCCGCCGGTGTTGGGTCCGTGGTCGCCGGCCAGCAGGCGCTTGTGGTCCTGGGCGGGGGGCATGATCCGGAAGTCTCTGCCGTCACAGAAGGCCAGGACCGACACCTCCCTGCCGACCAGGCGTTCTTCGAGCAGAATTTCGTGTCCCGCTTCGCCGAAGCGGTCCTCGAGCAGCATCGAGGTGATCGCATCGGCCGCTTCGGCGGTGGTCTCCGCAACGATCACCCCCTTCCCGGCGGCAAGACCGGTGGCCTTGACGACCGGCACAGCCGCCATGCCCTCGAGATGTTCGAGCGCGGCTGCGGCGTCGGAGAAGGCCGCGGCGTCGGCTGTGGGAATTCCGTTGTCGAACAGAAACTCCTTGCAGTGCGATTTGGAGCCCTCGAGCGCGGCGGCCGCAGCACTCGGACCGAAGGCGGCGACGCCCGCCTCGATCAAGGCATCGACGAGTCCGGAGACCAGGGGGTCTTCGGGACCGACCACGACCATGTCGACACCTTGAGCCAGGGAGAACTCCACTATCGGTGACGAATCGGTCGGGGCCAGAGCCACGTTCCGGCACTTGTGCTCCGTCGCCGTCCCGGCATTGCCCGGCGCGACTATCACCTCAGCGACCCGGGGGGATTTGGCCAACGTCGCCGCAATGGCGTGTTCCCGGCCACCGCCGCCGACGACCAACAGCCTCGCCGACATGTCTGCTAATCGCTCCAGACCGATGAGAACTCTTCTTTGGGATTCAAGCTGAGCTGCACGAAGCGCATCGACTCGAACGGATAGGTGCCGGTGAAGCAGGCGTTGCAGTAGCCGTTGTCCGAACCGAGGGCACGCATCATCGCCTCAATCGACAAGAACGCCAGCGAGTCCGCTCCGATGTGGTCACATATCTCCTCGACGGACCGGTGAGCGGCGATCAGTTCATCCTTGCTGGCCATGTCGACGCCCATGTAACAGGGGCTGACAATCGCCGGGCACGCAACCCGGAGGTGCACTTCTATCGCTCCCGCGTTGCGCAGCATCTTGACCAAGGGGCCCGAAGTGGTGCCCCGCACGATCGAATCGTCGACCAGGACAACCCGTTTGTCGGCCACGTTCTCGGCGAGAGGATTGAACTTCATCGCCACGCGGGCAGCTCGAAGCTGCTGTGTCGGCTCGATGAAGGTACGTCCCACATAGCGGTTCTTGATGAGTCCCTCGGTATAGGGGATCCCCGTCTGTTGGGCGAACCCGACTGCGTGCGGCGTGCCCGAGTCTGGGACCGACACCACCAGGTCGGCATCGACCGGCGCTTCTGAGGCCAGTTCACGACCCAGTCGCTGCCTCGTCGAGTGCACCAGGTTGCCGTCGCAGATCGAATCGGGTCGAGAGAAGTAGATCTGTTCGAAGGTGCACAATGCCCGGTTCTTGGCAGCCACGCCCTGACGTGCAGAAAGACCGGAGTCGCTCAGACGGACAACTTCCCCGGGTTCGACCTCGCGTACGAACTCGGCGCCGATGGTCGAGAAGACGCAAGTCTCCGAAGCGAGGACATGGCCGCCGTCGACGGCACCGATGACCAGTGGCCTCAAACCCCAGGGATCGCGCACCCCGTAGACGGCGTCACGGGTCAGGATCGTGAGCGCATAGGCACCCTCGACACGCGCCATGAGAGTCTGGATCCGTTCCATCCAATCTCCCGTCGCCCCGGTGAGCAGGTGGACCATGATCTCGGTGTCGCTAGACGTCTGCAGTCCGACTCCCCGCTCCAGCAGTTCGCGGCGCAGCATGTGCGCATTGACGAGGTTTCCGTTGTGCGCCAGACCGAGCGGGCCGTCGAGGGTCTCGATCAACTGGGGCTGGGCGTTGCGCAGCCCCGATCCGCCGGTCGTCGAATAACGGGTGTGGCCGATTGCGAGGTCGCCCCGAAGCGTCGCCAGATTCTCCTCATTGAAGACGCTCGCTACAAGACCCAGACCCTTGTGCATGTGAGCCACGCCGTCTCTGGTGGTGGCGATCCCGGCGGCCTCCTGACCGCGGTGCTGAAGCGTGTGGAGCGCGAAGAACGCCAACCTTGCTGCGTCGGAGCCTGCCGCCTGGATCCCGACCACGCCGCACTCCTCGTGAAGGTCGTCAGCTCCGCTCAACACAGAAATCACCGGACGGTCAGAGCCTGCCGCAAGGCGGTCACTCTATCCAGCAGGACGTCGGGGTCGTCGCCCACAGCGGTCAGATGGCCCATCTTTCGACCTCTGCGAGCCTCGTGTTTGCCGTAGAGGTGAAGGTGCACTCCGCTCTGCGCAAAGACCGGCGACCAGTCCGGGCAGCCTTCAAGGAAGAGGTCACCGAGAAGTTGCACCATCGCGGCCGGTCGGCACCGCCCGTCGCCCAGCGGCATTCCCACCACGGCGCGGAGTTGCTGCTCGAACTGGCTGGTTGGCGACGCCTCGATAGTGCAGTGCCCGGAGTTGTGCGGGCGCGGTGCCACCTCGTTGACGACCAGTCCGTGAGCAGCGTCGAACATCTCGACGCACAGCACACCGACCAGTCCCCACTCGCTGGCGATCCGGGCCGCAATGGCGGTGGCCTCGTTCAAACGCTCCGGGTTGAGGCGCGCCGGAGTGACGGTGCTGTCGAGGATGTGGTCGACGTGACGGTTCTCCATCACGCCATGGTCTACGACCTCCCCGCTGTGGGAGCGGGCCACAATCACCGACAGCTCGCGCTCGAAAGCAACGACCGACTCGACCACCAGTCGTTGAGCGCCCAACCGCCGCCAAACGTCGGCTATCTCGGCCCTCCGCTCGATGCGAGCCTGTCCCTTGCCGTCGTAGCCGAAGCGTGCGGCTTTGGCGATGACCGGCAACCCGAGTTCATTAACAGCGGACACGAGCTCCGACTCGCTTTCTGCGGAGCGCCAGGGGGCCACCGCAACACCTGCGGCGGTCAGAGCCTCCTTTTCTGCACGGCGGTCCTGGGCTGTGGCGATGATCCTGCCGCTCGGACGGACCTCCAAACCGGCGTTGGTGGCCGCGTCGGCGATCCCGGCATCGACGTTCTCGAATTCCCAGGTGATCACGTCGGATTCTGCCACTAACCGCTTGACGGCATCCTCGTCGTCGAACCCGGCGGCAATCTCGACTTCGGCCACCGCGCCGGCTGGGCTGTCATTGTCTCCGCCGGTCAGCACCGCAACCCGGTATCCGTGCTGATGGGCCGCATAGCCCAACATTCGCCCCAGTTGACCACCGCCGACAACGCCGACCGTGGACCCGGGAGGGAGCGGCACCTGCGCCTGCGGCCGTCGTGTCTGAGCCGATGTCACCGTTCTAGTTCGCTTGATCGGACCCGGGCTGCCTGCTCGGCGCGTCGCGAGCGCAGCTGGTCGGCCAAGGACCGATCACCGCCGGCGAGCATCGCCACCGCGAAGAGCCCGGCGTTGGTCGCTCCGGCCGGTCCGATCGCCATTGTCGCGACCGGAACCCCGGCGGGCATCTGCACGATCGAAAGCAGAGAGTCAATGCCGTTGAGCGCACGGCTCTTGACGGGCACCCCGATGACCGGAACCAGCGTATGCGACGCAACCATTCCCGGCAGATGGGCTGCCCCTCCCGCACCGGCGATGATCACCTGCAAGCCTCGCTCGAGCGCAGATGCCGCGTATGCGTTCATGTCATCGGGCGTTCGGTGTGCTGAGACCACCCGGGACTCGTGCGGAACCCCGAATTCGGTCAGCACGTCAGCCGCGCAGCGCATCGTCTCCCAGTCCGATTCGCTGCCCATTATGACGCCTACGACCGGATCAGACTCCACGCCTCAGAACCTCGCCTGTTTTCCCCACGAGGCCATCCTGTCAGGACCGCACCTGCCCGCGGTGGATATCGTCAGATCGTCCTTGAAACGTACGCTGAATAGACGGGGAGTTGCGCTGACGCTTGTAGCGAATTCCGCTCTGGTTCGTTGCGCTAGACCTCCGCTCTTGTTCGCTGCGCTCACGGGCCGCTCAGGCCACGGACGGGCCGCTCAGGCCACGGACGGGCCGCTCAGGCCACGGCCTCGGTCGGTCGCGGACGTGTTCGGGATCAATCGGTTCGGCCTCTGATAGCTGCCTCAATGCGGGGACCCGCCGGGTACGCAGCCGGTGAGAGCGTGGTGTTGGTGAGCAACTCGAAGGTCTCCGCATAGACGTGGGCGGCTCGACTCGCCAGTGCGGAGTCGAGTAAAGGGGGCTCGCCGTCGCCACGGTAGCCCCGCGCGACATAGTCGAGCCGAATGACCTCCTTGTCGAGGTTCTCGGGTTCGAGGCCTGCAGCGAGACGCTCCTGAAAGCTCGACGAGCGCCAATAGCGCGAGCTGTCGGGGGTGTGAACCTCGTCGATCACGGTTAGCCGGTCATCGGTGTCGAGCCCGAACTCGTACTTCGTATCGACCAGGACCAGACCAGCGGCCGCCGCGACGGTTCTGCCCCGCTCGAACAGTTCGAGCGCAACAGTCCGCACCTCCTCCCAGCGCCCTGCGTCGACCAGGCCGCCGGCGACGATCTCGGTCTCGGTGATCGGTGTGTCGTGCTCCCCGTCGGCGGCTTTGGTGGTCGGAGTGATGATCGGGCACTGAAGCTGCTCGTTCTTCCTCATCCCGTCAGGGAACGTCATCCCGTATATCTGGCGGTGTCCTGCCTCGTACTGCGTCCACAAAGCAGTGGAGGTGGTACCGGTGAGACGGTCCCTCACCACCACCTCGACCGGCAGGGTTCGACAGGCCCGCGCAACTGTGACGTTGGGGTCGGGCACCGAAACAACATGCGACGCCACGATGTCGGAGACCTCCTCGAACCACCACGCCGAGAGCTCGTTGAGGACCTGACCCCGAAAGGGCACGGTTCCCAGGACCCGGTCGAAAGCTGAGACGCGGTCAGTCGACACCATCACCAGTCGGTCGCCCACCTCGATGATGTCTCGCACCTTGCCCCGCCGAAGAGGTCCGATATCGGCCAATGCCCGAGCATCGAGACCGTCGAAGGGAGATTCTTGGGCAGGGGTCAAATCGAGCATCATTGAGCCGCCGCGACGAAGGCTTCAAACAACGGCAGCCCTGTTGCGCCCGGGTCGCCGTTGGGACGCTGCCAGTCCAGAACATGGTCCTCCGGATGGGGCATCAGCCCCACAACGGCTCCGCTGTGGTCGCAGATCCCGGCAATGTCTGCTGCAGAACCATTGGGATTTGCAGGGTAGACCCCCGACGCGGCACGCAAAGAGTCGGGCCTGACGACTGGTGTGGCGCCGGAGTCCTGATACCTGAAGGCAACGAGTCCCTGAGCCTCCAGTTCGGCGGTTACGGAATCGTCGGCACTGACGAACCGGCCCTCACCGTGTGCGATGGGACAGCGGATGATCGTGTCTCTGATCGATCCGAGCCAAGAGCTGCGAACCGTCGGTTCTACTCGCAGAGTGACCCAGCGACATTCGAAGCGGCCACGCGCGTTGTCGGTGAGCGTCACCTGTCGGCTTGCGGCCGCAGGGGGGTTCTCCGACGTGCCACCCAACAGACCGGCCTTGACCAGCACTTGGAAGCCGTTGCAGATGCCCAGTACCGGTTTGCCAGCGGTGACCACCTCGGACAGTTCGTGGGCGAACCACAGCCGAAGCTCCAGCGCGAGCCTCTGCCCGGCACCGAGCGAGTCGCCGTAGGAGAACCCGCCGGGGATCAACACGCCTGCATGGTCGCCGAAGGTCACGCGGCCTCTGCGCAGTTGATTGATGTGCACGATTCGCGGACTGCCCCCGGCCAGTTCGATCGCCTGGGCGGCATCGCCGTCGCGGTTCGTGCCCGAAGCGTGCACTATGAGGATCGGTGCTGCGCTCACATCGGCACCGAGGATGTGAATGCCCTTGTCGCGTCCTGCACATCAACAGAGATCACTGCACCCGCGGTCGTGTCGCCGCCCGCCCCCTGCACCTGCAAGCTGATCCGACTGTCAGCGGTCACCTCGCCGATCCGCCGCCCGTGAACGCCCAGCATCTCAGCGAGCGCTTCACGGCTGCTCCGGTGTGCGGCCAACACCAGCCGACCCGGTCCCTCGTTGGTGAGAGCCGTAAACGCGTCGCATCCGTCGGCGGGAACCTCCACGGCCACACCGTACCGGGCGGCGATCGCCATTTCCGCGGCGGCTACCGCAATTCCCCCGTCGCTGCAGTCGTGCGCGGCCGACACCAGACCGGCCGCGATGGCCGAATGCACGGGTCGATAACGCGGCAGTGGGTCTTCGAGGGGCGCCGGGACGTCGGTAGCGCCAAGACTGTAGAGAGCGTCCGCTACAGAACCGCCGAGCGCTCCACTCCCCCGCCCGATTAACCACAGATCGTCGCCGACGTTCATGCCCGCAGAGTCGATGGCCCTGTCGAGGTCAGGTACCAGTCCCAGTGCGGAGATCAGCAATGTGGGTGGCACGGGGCGACCCTCGAACTCGTTGAAGAGGCTGTCCTTGCCGGAAATGAACGGCATGGCGTAGCGGCGGGCTCCGTCGGTGCAGCCCTGCACGGCGCGGACCAGGCTGCCGAGGCGGTCGCTGCGGGTGGGATCGCCCCAGCAGAAATTGTCGAGCAGCGCCACGCGGTCGGGATCGCCGCCGACCGCGACCAGATTGCGGACCGCCTCGTCGAGGGCGGACAGTGCCATCGCGTAGGGGTCGTGCTTACCGACTCGCGGGCACAGTCCGTTGCTCAGGACCGCCGCGACGGGCGTGTACTGCGTCCCGAGCGGTTTGATGACCGCGGCGTCAGCGGGGCCGTCAGCGTTGCGCCCCACCAGGGGACGCACGACGGTCCCTGCGCGCACTTCGTGGTCGTAGCGGCGGACAATGTCCTCCTTGCTGGCAACATCGGGATGCGAGAGGAGTCCCAGGAGCATCTCGTCGTTGACGGGCGGCGATTCGACCGCGGTGCTGGGCGGGTCGACCCAGGTCGCGGCCATCTCGCGGCGGGGCAGCCCGTTGTGCAGGAAGTCCATGGACATGTCTATTACCGGCGTGTCGCCATGTCGGACCACCAGGTCTCCGGTCCCGCTGAAGCTGCCCAGATCGGTCAGCTCCACATCCCAGTCGTCACAGATCTGCTGCAGTGCGGCCAGCGATCCAGGTGACACCGCCATGACCATCCGTTCCTGTGCTTCGGAGAGCCAGATCTCCCATGGCTGCAGGCCTGGATACTTGAGACGCACACCTTCGAGGTTGACCTCCACGCCGAGGTCCTCGCCCATCTCCCCCACGGCCGATGAGAAGCCCCCCGCGCCACAGTCCGTGATGGCGTTGTAGAGGCCCGCCTTGCAGGCGCGCTCGACCACCTCGATGCAACCCTTCTCGGTTATCGGGTCGCCGATCTGCACCGCTGCGCCGACCGAATCGACCGTCGACGCGTCCATCGTCGCCGACGAGAAGGTCGCGCCGTGGATTCCGTCGCGGCCGACCCTTCCCCCGATGGAGACGACACGGTCACCAAGTTGAGCCGCGCTGGGATGTGAACCGTTGACCAACAGTCCCAGCGCACCGCAGTACACCAGTGGGTTGCCGATGTATCCCTCGTCGTAGACCACAGCGCCGTTGACAGTCGGAAGGCCCAGCTTGTTTCCGTAGTCGGCGATCCCCTCGACAACTCCGTCGCGAATGCGGCGGGGGTGCAGTACTCCTGGGAAAAGTCGTTCATCGGGCAGGTCGACAGGGCCGAAACACAGCACGTTGGTGCAGGCGATGGGCCGAGCCGACACCCCGAGAATGTCTCGGACCACGCCGCCGATACCGGTGTTCGCCCCACCGAACGGTTCAAGAGCCGACGGGTGGTTGTGGGTCTCCACCTTGAAGGCGAGATCGAAGTGGTCGTCGAAGGCCACTATCCCGGCGTCATCAACGAATGCTGAGCGCAGCCACCATGGATCGAGTTCCTCGGTAACCTCGCGCAGCGCGGCCAGCAGACCGTCATGGCGGGTCACTGTTCTGCGGCCGTCCGCGGTGGTGTGGGTCAATTCGATCGCAGCGCGGAACGTCTTGTGGACACAGTGCTCGGACCAGGTCTGAGCCAACGTCTCAAGCTCGGCATCGGTGGGGCTCCGGCCGATCTCGTCGAAATATCGCTGGATGGCGCGCATCTCCTCGGTGTCGAGTGACAGCAGTCGCTGGGAGCTCAACGTCGCCAGTTCGCTGTCGCTGAGTTGGGCGAGGGGTACCGATTCAACCTCGCAGTGCGCGTCGGCTTGAACGGTGAACGTGGGGGCCAATGTGCCTTCATGGGACTGCTCGATCGTGTCGTTGGCCAACAACCGCCTGGTGATGACGGCCACGGCGGTGTCGTCGAGGTCCCCGATCAGGTCGTAGCGGACCGCGGTCGAGACTCGCAGGTCCGCTATCTGCAGTTGCTGCGCGGCACGCTCGAGTTCTCTCGCCTCGATGTCGGTCACTCCCGGAAGTGCTGCCACCTCGACGGCGCGGCCGACCGCGGTTCCGGCGTCGCCTACGGAGTATTCGGCTACGACAGGATCGACGAGCACCTCACGGCAGAGCCGGTCAACGTCGTTGCGGTCCAATGGGTCACCAGCGTCGAGGTGATAAACCCTCGATACCCGGCATTCGGCTAGTCCGTTGACGCCTACGAGGGGCGCGGCGGAGACGATCGCGTCGCCTTCTGGGTCGCTATGCGACGTGACAGTGACACGCAGCGGCATGTTTTGACTCGCTGCCTCCTGTGTTCAGACGGCGGCCTTCTCCAAGACATGGATAGCACACGCGGAACCCAAGCCGATGACATGTGCCAGACCGACCTTGGCATCGGCAATCTGCCGGTCGCCGGCTTCGCCGCGAAGGTGGGTCGTGACCTCGAACACGTTGGCGACACCGGTTGCGCCGATGGGGTGGCCCTTGGAGATCAAGCCACCCGACACGTTGACAGGTGTCGTGCCGTCACGGAACGGAGCGCCGGAATCGATGAAATCGCCGGCAGCGCCGGGTTCACACAGGCCGAGGTTGTCGTAGTGGATCAACTCCGCTGTGGCGAAGCAGTCGTGAAGCTCCACAAGGTCCAGGTCCTTGGGACCGACGCCTGCGGTCTCATAGGCCTTGGTCGCCGCGTTGCGGGTCAACGTGTTGACGTCGGGCTGCACCTGGCTCGCTTCGGTGTAGGGGTCTGAGGTCAGCACCGAGGCCGATATCTTGACTGCCCGCCTACGGACCTGGGCCGGCATGGCTTTGAGCCGCTGGCCGGAGACGAGCACCGCTGCGGCCGCGCCGTCACCGGTGGGGCAACACATCAACAGGGTGTTCGGATAGCTCATAGTCGGCGAGGTCATGATCTCATCCATGGTGAACTCTTTGCGGTACTGCGCCAGCGGGTTGAGCGTGGAGTGGAGGTGGTTCTTGTATGCCACCCTGGCGAACTGTTCGAAGCCGACACCGTCATAGGTGTTGGCGTACTCCATCCCCGCCTGGGCGAAGACTCCGGGCATGCCTTCGGTGCCGATGTAGCCGTCGATGCCGGTCACAGCTCCGTAACGCCCGCTGGGTTCGTAGACCTTCTTCTCCTTCTTGGTGCCGGCGCCGCCGAGCAGGCCCATCTTGCCCATCTGCTCGACACCGACCGCCAGACCTAGATCAGCTTCGCCGGCCTTGATCGAGAGGTACACGGTGCGCACCGCGGTTGCACCGGTGGCACAGGCGTTGGCCACGTTGAACACCGGAATGCCGGTTTGTCCAATCTGCTTCTGGATCCGCTGCCCGACCCCGGTCCCGGCGTTGAAGAGCGAGCCTGCCGCCAGCACGTCCATGTCGTGGATGGTCACGTTGCCGTCCTCGAGCGCGGCGATTGAGGCCTCCGCAGCCAGATCCACCACGTCCTTGTCGGGATAACGCGCGAACCGAGTCATGTGGGTGCCCAGAATCCACACACTGTCATCGCTGATCCTGCCTGCTGATGACTTTGCTGTCGGGCTTTTCGTCGTGGCCATCTGAGATGCTCTTTCGTGTTGTGGGTGGGCTTGTTGTGGGTGGAGTTCAGACAGTGTGGCGGGGTTCAGGCTGGTTGATAACCGAAGGCGATCGCTTCGGTGCCGTCGTCGTCGGAGCCGATGGAATAGGTGGTGAGCTTCAACTCCATTCCCAACTGCACCACTTCGGGGTCGGGCTCGCAGTTGACCACGTTGGACCGGACCGTGGTGCCGTCGGTGGTCTCGACGATGGCGGAGACATACGGGGCAGGGATGCCCGGCGCGGCGCGATGGACAATCGTGAACGCCTTCAGCTTCGCCGCGTTGTCGACCCGAACATTCTTGAATTCGCGCAGACCGCATTGCGCACAGGCGTTGCGACGATCGAAGAAGCGGGCTCCGCAGTTCGTGCATTCATTGGCGACCAGGTGGGCCTCCGAACCCAACCGCAGATAGCTGACGAGCGGAACTTGAGTTGGTGTATCCGCTTCCATCAGGACTCCGATCGGGCTCATTGTCTAGGGAACATTGCCATGAACCCGCCGAGGGTATCTTTGCGCCGGTCACGACACCAAACCGCGGCGCGGATTCGTGAAGACTCACCGAACTGCGTGTACCACAGATCACCACTTGTTGCGGTGGACGACTTCGCCGATCCGCCGACGGCGTCGAAGCTGACTCTGCGAAGGCCTGTCCGCTGCGCGGTTGCCGAGCGCGACCGCTCCCAGGGCTCTTTGGGTCGGGGGCACCCCGAAGGTCTCACGGACCTTCAGCTCGTGGTCGAACACACCGAAGAACAGCGCTCCCAAACCCATGTCCTCGGCAGCCAGCAGCAGTGTCTGCACCGCAGCGCCGCCGTCGACAAACCAGTAGGGAACGTCCCAAGCGTCGAGCGACTCCCCGAGATGCGTATGTGCCTTGTCCGCCTCACGGTAGCGCTCAAGGTAGATCTGGGGGTCAACCCACGGAATCACAATCACCGGGGCGTTCAACAACCCGGGCCAAGCAAATCCGTCGCGGCGCTCTGGGGGCAGTGTGGTGTCCCAGTACGCGGCCACGGCGGCCGGCTCGTGCAGTACCAACCACTCCAACGCGGACGCGTTTCCTGCTGAGGGGGAACGCCGCGCGAGATCAATCAGTTCTTCAACAACCTCGGGAGCTATCGGTTCGCTGGAGAACGACCGCGTCATCCGTCGACGACGGACGATCCCGGCAAATCCAGAGTCGTTCAGAGCAGTTTCTCGAGATCTTCGGCCATGGCCCAGCCGAAGACGATCAGAGTGTCGCCGGCCGCCACATCGAGATCGGCAAGCTGCGCAGTGACCTCAGCGGGAATCTTCTCAGGTTTTGCGCTGGCATGGTCGAGAACGACCGCTTGCTTGCCGTCTCCGCGAACGACGAACGCGCGGTCTTCGTAACGATTCGCCTCGATACCGAAACGCTTCGCCAGCCGACGGCCCCAAGCCCTCTCCTCACCGGAGGCCTTGTGGTTCGGACGAGGGACAATATCGTCGAGGGTCTTGTATGCGTCGAAAGCTCCCGCATCGTTGATCTGGGTGCCGACGAGCACGTCCTCATCCGGGAATGCCAACACCGAGCGGCGGAGCTGGTCGGTCATGATGACACGAAGAACGGTGTCGCGTTTGTTGTTGCGACAAATGTGGGCTGCGCCGATCAGCACACTCGGAGTTCCGCCGATTCGCTCGAGCGTGCAATACGAGAATCCTCGGATCTTGCCGCCTTCGCTGGCGACGGTTACCAAGACCCATTTTTCGCATTGCTTGGACAGCAGCCCGACCTCGAAGGCATTCGGAGACGCCGCACAGAGATCAGCCATCTCGGCGAGTTCGGCATCGCTTACGGCGGTGCAGTCCTTGGTCTCCACTTCGATGGCCATGGCCGCGGCCCCCACTCTGTCGTTTTATGGAATGTCGTCGCTTGGAATCTTGACCTCCAAGTCAGGTCGCCCGAACAAACGGGTCATTACAGTCTTAGGCCTCGGCGGCCGTTTCGCAACTTCTGAAGCCTCATACGATGATTGAATTCGAGCCCAGGAGTGCTCGGAGTTCCGCAACGACACCGTTCGTCCGGTCCACGGAGTACTCGTCAGACAACCGGAAGACTCTCTTGTCGCTGAGGTGGAGTTCGACTGGGCAGTCGCCGGGATGCGCTTCCAGAACCGATTTGAGTTCCGAGATCTTGGATTGTTCATGGTGAGCGACGTCGAGGAGGAGACGTACCGGGGGGTTCTTGGCGGGTTCTTCGACAATGTCGATCTCCATCGCCAGAATCTTCACCTCGTCGTCACCGCCGCCTCCGCGGCCCCTTGAGGAACGCCCGCTCTCCTTGCGTCCGCGAACCAGGACGATGGCGTCGTCGTTCAACTTCTGACCGTGGTCCTTCATCGCATTGGGGAAGACCACAACCTCGACCGACCCTTCAAGGTCCTCGAGATCGAACAGGGCCATCAGTTCGCCCCGGTTGGTCCAGCGGCGCTGCAGATTGGTGAGCGACCCACCGATCGTGACGATCGCCCTGTCCGGCTCGTCGTTGAGCGACGCGACCGTGCATGAGGCTTTGCGGCGGATCTGATCCTCGAATCCGAACAGCGGGTGATCCGACACGTACAGGCCCAACATCTCGCGTTCATGGGCGAGTTTGGTCTTCTTGTCGAATTCCAGGTCGGGGACCGGTGGGCGTTCGTCGAAGGTGGGGCCCTCGTCGAGGTCACCGAACAGCGACATCACGCCCATGTCGTGTTCCCGTCGACGTTCCACAGTCATCTCGGTGATCCGCTCATGGACCTGGAGCAGTCCCTTGCGCGGATGGCCGAGCGAATCGAACGCCCCGCCCTTGATCAGCGACTCGATGGTGCGCTTGTTGAGGGACTCGAGGCTGATCCGCTCCACGAAGTCCACGAACGACTCGAAAGGGCCGTTGGCGTTGCGTTCTTCAAGCACTTTCGCGACGAATCCCTCCCCCACATTGCGGATGGCGGAGAGTCCGAAGACGATCCGCCCCGGAGAGGAGGCATCGGGACTCAGATCTGGTTCCGGGGTGAAGTCGGACTCCGAGCGGTTGATGTCGGGGACCCCGATGTCGATGCCCATGAGCCGGCATTCGTTGAGGTACACCGCGGCTGAGTCGAGCCTCGCCTTGACGCTGGTGAGCAGCGCCGAGAGGTACTCGACCGGGTAGTTGGCCTTCAGGTAGGCGATCTGGTACGCGACATAGCCGTAGCCGTAGGAATGGCTCTTGTTGAAGGCGTAGTCTGCGAACCGGTCGATGATGTCGAAGAGCTCGGTGGCCAGAGAATGGTCGTAGTCGTTGTCGACGACCCCGGCGACGAACTTCTCCCGCTCCTCGGCCATGGCCTCGCGGATCTTCTTGCCCATGGCCTTGCGCAGCGAATCGGCCTCAGCGAGGGTGTAGCCCGCGAACTTTTGGGCCACCCGCATGACGTTCTCCTGGTAGATCATCAACCCGTAGGTCTCGCTGAGCAGTTCCTCAGCGTCTGGGTGAATGAACTCCACCGGCTGGCGGCCGTTCTTTCGGTCGGCGTAGTCGTTGTGCATGTTGGCGGCCATCGGTCCCGGCCGGTACAGAGCCACCAGCGCCGCCACGTCGTCGAAGGAGGTGGGGGCGAGAGAGCGGATCAGCGCACGCATCGGGGTCGATTCGAGCTGGAACACGCCGATCGTGTCGCCCCGCTGCAACAGTTCGAACGTGGCTGCGTCGGTTAGGTCCACCGAGTCGATGTCGATGGGCTCACCTCGCATCCGCTCGATGAGGGTCAGGCAGTCGGCTATCACGTCGAGGTTGCGGAGTCCGAGGAAGTCCATCTTCAACAGACCGAGGCTCTCCACCCCGTTCATTTCGTACTGGGTGACGATCGGCGCGTCCTCGATCGATGCCTTGCGGCCCTCCGGTTTGCGCTGAATCGGCAGGTAATCGGTCAGGGGCTTGTCGGTGATCACCACCGCCGCAGCGTGAATGCTGTCCTGGCGGCGCAGACCCTCGAGCCCTCTGGCAACCTCCACAACACGAGCCACGTCGGGGTCATCGTCGACCATGTCGCGCAAATCGGCGGCCGCGCGGTAACCGTCGACGTATTTGGGATGCTCCTCGAAGCAGTATTTCAGGGGCGTGTCACGACCCATCACCAGCGGGGGCATGGACTTCGCCAACTTGTCGCCCAGACCGTACGGGTACCCCAAGACCCGGGCGGCGTCGCGCACCGCGGCGCGTGCCTTGATCTGCGAGAAGGTGACGATCTGGGCGACGTTGTCCCTTCCGTACTTGTGGGACGCGTAGCGGATCACCGCGTCGCGGTGACGTGTCTCGAAGTCCATGTCGATATCGGGCATGGAGAGGCGGGCCGGGTTCAAGAACCGCTCGAACAGAAGGTCGTACTTGATGGGATCCAGATCGGTGATCCTCAAGGCGTAGGCGACTGCACAACCCGCAGCCGAACCCCGCCCCGGACCTACCCGGATGTCGTTGTCACGCGCGAAGCGGATCAGGTCCCAGGTGATCAGGAAGTAGGCCGAGAAACCCATTCTGTCGATCACGCCGAGCTCGAAATCGAGCCGCTCGACGGCTTCGGCGCTCAGCTTCTGGCCCCAACGGCGTTTCGCCCCCTCGTAGGTGAGGTGGCGCAGATAGTCGGTGTCTGATGCAAAGCCTCCAGGGAGCGGGAATCTCGGGAGCTTTGGTTGACCGAACTCGATGTTGACGTCGGCCCGCTCGGCGACCCACAGCGTGTTGTCACACGCCTCGGGGATCTCCTTGAAGAGCCGTCGCATCTCAGCCGCCGATTTGATGTAGTGCTGGTCACCGTGGAACTTGAAACGGTCCGTGTCGCTCAACAACGACCCCGTCTGAACGCACAACAATGCGTCATGGGCCTCCGCATCACGGGAGTGGGTGTAGTGGCTGTCGTTGGTCGCCACGACCGGAGCCTTTATCTTGCGGGCGATCTCCAACAGTTGTGGGTTGGTCCTTCGCTGTTCGGGAATCCCGTGGTCTTGCAGTTCTATGAAGTAGTTGTCCCTCCCGAATATGTCCTGGAATCGTGCTGCCTGCTCCAGCGCTATTTTCTCCTGCCCTTGCAGCAGCGACTGGAGAACGTGCCCTCCCAGGCAGCCACAGGTGGCGATCAGTCCTTCGTGGTACTTCTCAAGCAGTTCGAAGTCGGCGCGTGGTTTGTAGTGGTAGCCCGACAGGAACGCCTCGCTGGAGATCTGGATCAGGTTCTTGTAGCCGATGTCGTTCTCCGCGAGCAGTATCGCGTGGTAGTAGAGCTTCTGGCCCGAACCGGTACTGCCACCGGAGTCGTCAGCGCGGCCGGTGCGGTTCGGACGTTCAGTCCGCGACTCGTGGGCCAGGTAGATCTCGGTGCCGAGGATCGGCTTGATTCCCGCGTCGCGACACCCCTTGTAGAACTCGAGGACGCCGTACATGTTGCCGTGGTCGGTGATCGCCAAGGCAGGTTGCCCGTCGGCGACCGCAGCGTTGATGGCATCGTCGACACGCGAGGCGCCGTCGAGCATCGAGTACTCGGTGTGGACGTGAAGATGGGTGAACGAATCGCCCAACCGGACTCCTTTTTGCGCTACCGAACCACAATCACATGATTGTCATTCGAACCTACCCGTCACCCATGGGTGGCGTCCACCTTGGAGCCAACAATATCTCTCGAAATGAGCTGAGTCAGAGGTATGTGCCGGGACGCTCGTCGCTCTGGTCGCTATGCGGCGGCCCGATCTGGGTCCGCATCGACTGGAGCTGCTGTTGCGCAGCCATCTGCTGGGCGAACAGCA
Source organism: uncultured Acidimicrobiales bacterium (assembly GCA_951812975.1). Classification (GTDB taxonomy): domain Bacteria; phylum Actinomycetota; class Acidimicrobiia; order Acidimicrobiales; family Aldehydirespiratoraceae; genus VXYK01. The sequence goes on from CATOTC010000001.1 coordinate 29,845, forward strand.
TTGCCTGGATCCCCTGGACGAGCCCTTCGAGCCAACCGACGAGTTGTGCCTTGGCTATCTGCAGCTCAGCGCCTGTGGGGGTCTCCTCGGAGCCGAAGGGCAGGGCGAGCCGCCCCAATTCCTCACGGAGGTCCTCGGAGAGCGCCCCACCGAGTTCAGCAATAGAGGTCTCGTAGATGTCACGCAGGCGGTCACGGCTGGGTTCGTCCAGGTCCGTCGACCGCACCTCGTCAAGCAACTGTTTCATCATGGTTCCGATGCGCATCACCTTGGCGGGGTGGTCGATCGTCTCGCTCGGTTCTTCGGGGGAATCCAAGGCTTCCAGCACTTCAGGCGGCTCGAGCAGTTGCGGCTCTGAGTCGGGATTGTCGGTGTTGTTCAGTCGTTCAGGCAAGGAGTTCTCCCATTTCGACAAATCAAGGTCAACTGGTAAAGGTTAGAACGGGAATGAGCATCTCGTCTGGTGTGAGTGAGCCATGACGGCCGATCAACTCGATCCGCGGGTTGTCGACCGGATCGGTGAAATACCAACAGTCCTTGGCCACGACAGCCACATCCCCGAGCCTGGACCGAGCCGCGTCGGTCACTTCAGGGCCGAACCAGCCTTCTTCTATCATCTCTTCAGCGGTGTGTACCCAGGCGCGATCAGAGTGTGCAGCCGCCGCCGCGGCAAGAAGATCGGCTTGCCGGCCAGGCTCCGCGTGCAGCCAACGAAACCGGGCCTCTCCGCTCTGGGAGCGCACTTGGGCTCTCACCTCGGGGGCGAACGCGGTGGCGGCGCCTCGACAGTCGACCAGTCCGTGATCGGCGGTCACGACAATGGCTGTGCCGCGCGGCAGCGCCATCATCAGATCGGCCACCATCCTGTCGCAGTTAATCAGCTCAGCGTCGTAGAACTCGCCGAATCCACGAAGGTGAGCCGACTTGTCGATGCCGTCGTAATAGGCGTAGACGAACGGCTCCCCAGAGGCGATCGCCTGACGCACCTGGACCGCTATCGCAGGCATCGTCTGCCAGCCGCGGTGCCGCACGTCCGCGAGGTGTGCCATCGTGAACCCGCTGTGAAGGAACTCCGCATTCTGCACAACGACTGGCCGCTGACCACAGAAAGCCGGTTCAGGTTGGAACTCGCCGGGCACAATGCGTTTGCGAGCATCGCCGCTCGGTGTGCTCCAGCGCAGGGTGTTGAGCACTTCTCCGTCGACGTTGATCCGATAGCCGACCACCCCATGGCGACCGGGAGGCGTTCCCGTCACCAGCGACGTGAGCGCCGTGGCCGTTGTCGACGGGGCCACCGTGGTGGCGGATCGCTGCTTCATCGACATCAGGGTCGGCGCCAGATGGGCTCGTTGCTGCAACTGGTTCCAGCCGAGTCCGTCGAGGACCAGCATCACCACTGCGAAACTGTCGAGCACCTCCTCATCGAGCAGCGACTGCGGTGGCGCTGTTGCTCCGAGGAGTGCAGGCACGAGGTCTGTGATGCAGTCTCCGCCGAAGGCGGGCAGCATCGGTTCAGGGTCGTGCATTCGCTCAAGTCCTTCGGAAGTTCTGCTCGCGTGGCTCCGCAGTGACTCTACAACTCTGCTGAGCCGACGACAGTCACGTAGGCTCTGGACCATGAGAGTCTCGACCAGAGGTGACTACGCCGCCCGCGCGCTGCTCTCGTTGGCACTGCACACCGAGGATGCGCCCACTTCGGTACGCGAGATCGCCGAACGCACTGCTCTCCCCCAGCCATACCTTGAACAGATCCTGCTAGCGGTGAAGGGGGCGGGGATCGTTCGCTCGAAGCGGGGCGTCGGCGGCGGCTACGTCCTGACCCGGGACCCGAGCGAGATTCGACTGTCGGAGATAGTTCGAGCCGTTGACGGACCGATCACCGCGGGCGACTTCTCAGAACCTCATACCGACGGAGCCTGCGACCATGAGGGGCAGTGTGTTCTGCTCAGCATCTGGGGTGCAGCCGGGACACACATGCGTGACTTCCTCGATTCGTTCACCCTGGCCGATATTGCGGCAATGTCTCGTGGTGAAGCCCCGTGGCCCGCCGCTGAGGAGCTCTAGAGGCCCAACGAGCCGGTCCCAAACAACTCCCTGTTCAATCCTCGGATGTGCTCAGGCGGCGCAGAGTGCCAGGACGGCGGCAAGATCATCGGGAAGGTCCGACTCCAGTTCGAGGCGTTCGTTGGTGACCGGATGACGAAAACGAAGTGCGCATGCGTGCAGGAACGGACGAGCCAGATCGATACCCGGTCTGCCTCCGTCGTAAGCCCGGTCACCGACGACGGGATGACCAATGGCTCGCAGGTGCACCCGAATCTGGTGGGTCCGTCCCGTCTCGAGCCGACACGACAGCAGCGACGTCTCCCGGGGTTCGATGAAACGCTCGAGGACCTCGTAGTGGGTCAGCGCACTGCGCCCACGGTCGGTCACCGACATCCGCGTCGGATGCCTCGGTGATCGCCCGATCGGAGCATCGATCGTCCCTTGATCGTTTCTTAGGAGGCCCCAGGCCAGCGCTTGGTAGATCCGTTCGGGTTCGTGAGCCGACATCTGAGCAACGAGGCCCTGGTAGGCCTCGGGACTGCGGGCAACAACAAGCAGACCCGACGTCGTGCGATCGAGTCGATGCACGATCCCGGGCCTGTGCGCTTCACCGACGGAGGCCGTCTCCGGGTAGCGGGCCAGAAGGCCGTTGACCAGAGTCCTGTCGACATGTCCTGCACCGGGATGAACGACGAGGTCGACCGGTTTGTCCACAACAACAATGTCGGGGTCCTCATATACGACAGCGAACTCCACCTCCGGATCAGCAGCAGGCTTCGGATCCTGGGGAGCGGGTCGTACTGCTTGGATCGTGCTGCCCGTCTCGACGCGGACCGAGCCGGATCTCGCAGTCACTCCATCTACAGACACAGCCCCCTCATCAATCATCCGAGCAGCGACGGAACGACTCACCTCAGCCATCAAGGCAACGACTCGGTCAAGGCGTTCATCGGCCAAAGCTGCGGGGATCTCTTCTGATAGGACGCGCCGATCAGGCAAAGCGGTTCACCCGCTCCTCAGCGTCGCCCAAGGCTGCCGACCTTGTATTCGACACGTTCCGCGGCCCAGGGAATCGCGCGGAGACGTTCCTGTGGAATTCGCAGGCCGGAGACTGCACATATGCCATAGGTCCCGGCAGCAATCCGTTCCAACGCGGCATCGATCTGTTCAACCGCGACTCTTGCCTGAGCCGACAGTGCAAGGTCGCGCTCACGTTCCACAGCAAGCGTGTCGCCTTCACCGCTCTCTTCGTCGAACTGGACGTCGCCCGGTTCGCGACCCTCGATCAGCGCCTCGGCCTCGGCCCGATAGATCTCTTCGGAGTGGAGGTACTTGGCCCGTTCTGCGAGCAGCCGTTTCTTCATTTCCTCGTTGAACCTCTTGCCGAACGGTGACTTCCTGGCGGAAGTCTTCTTTGCTGTCCGCTTCTTTGCTGTCCGCTTCTTGGCGGTGCGCTCAACTGACGGGGTCTTCTTTGCCGCAGCCCTCTTCTTCGTGCTCTTTGACGCCGCCCTCTTCTTCGTGCTCTTTGCCGCAGTCTTGGAGGCGGCCGCAGTCTTGGAGACGGCTCGTTTCTTCGCCGGGGTCTTCTTGGGCTCGGCCTTCATTGCCGCAGTATTGTCCGTCACCGATACGGGGGTTGCAGCCTTGGTGGCAGTGCGCTTTCGCTTCGAGCCGGCCGCAACCTTGGGCCCTGTTTTTTTCGCCGCGTTAGCTGCACTCTTCTTTGTCGTGGCCATACTGCCGGTCCTTCACACCTGTGACCGACGCATGACCGCCCCAGTCAGGCCCCGCAGTGTAGCCGATGCTGGTGTTGACCAGTTCAGCGGCCGCCCAAGAACCAGGGAGACCTTCGTTGATCCTCCTCCTGGTTGAAGAAGGCCGACAGGGCATCATCTGTGTCCGTTAGAAGGTTGTCCCTCGAAGCAGCCTCTCGGAGTTGAGCAAGGAACGGCTCCTCCTCACGCTTCCTGGCAGCGGCAGCGGACAGTTCCGCATCGTCGAACAACTGCGGGCGCAGCGGAGCATCCTCCATCCCCGGCGGCTCGACTCTCTCGTCGCAAGAGGGCCGCTCCTCCAGATCTTCAACAGTCACGAACCTCGGTTGCCCAACGGGCGTCTCGATGGACTCCACAAGAGCAGCACCAGAGGCGCCGGTCGGCGTCTCGCTGAGCAGCGAGTCGATCTCATCGTCAAAAACGGCGGATGCGTCCAAACTGACGATGCCGTCGGATTCGGATGCCGTGCTGTCGGGGGTCTCGGCTCGGGGCTCGCTTGACTCCGACTCAATCGAGTCGCTGTCGCTATCGAGTTCGACACTCTCACACGCCCCGTCCTCCAAATCGGCCGCGGCCATCGCCGCTCGGGAGTCCAGGCCGGCAACGACTGACTCGGAGTGCCCATTCAGTGGCGCTTGCACCGTTCGGAAGAACTCTGCCGACTCGACGACCTCGACCAGTCTCGACAACGACCTCTCGACGTCTTGGCGCTTCTTGGCAACCTGGCGCTCGAACAACTCCAGATCCTCTTCCAGCCGAGCGCGCTGCGCGGCCAACTCTGCGATCGCTGAGGCGTGCTTGGAGCGCTCGGCGATCGCCGCGGCGGCTTCGCGTTCTTTGGCCAGACTCTCGACGTCGGCGAGCGTCGACGCTGCGTACTCGTCGGCTTCGCGACTAATCCGTGTCCCCTCCGCATTCGCACCGGCGATCATGGCCTCCACCCGGCTCTCGGCCTCAGCTACCATCTGCTCGGCTTGTTCCCGAGCTTCTGCTATCGCCTCGTCTGCATCCTCTTGGGCCGAAGCAAGCACTCGAGCAAGCTCCTCAGTTGTGGCGGTCTCATGAGCTGCGGAAGGCTCAGGCTCTGAATCGACAGGTTCTCCCACGCGGACTGATTCAGTCTCGACATGCTCGACGAGGGTCTCAATTCGGCCCCGCGCCCAGACAGCCGCCTTCTCGACGCGCCCAATGTACGCGTCAACTTCCCCGGGGTCGTAGCCCCGCCAACTCTCGTGAAATCTGACCTGCTCAAGGAGGGGAGACAATTCGTCCATGCCTCGAATTCTAGAACAGGCGGATGTCCTATTCGGTGACACCCTCTTCAATGGATTCAGCGTCCGGCATTGCACCCACGGTGACCTCCGGGGGTGTTATCAGGAACACCTGATCGGCCACCCGCTCCATCCTTCCCCCGAGGGCGTAGCATGCCCCGCTCGCGAAGTCCAGAAGCCGGCGTCGAGTGCTCCGCTCCGCATTCTGAAGGTTCATTATCACCGGCTGCCCCGCTTTGAGCCGTTCACCGATGCGGGGGGCCTCTTCAAAGATCGTCGGCGAAGCCGTATGGGGATTCGCCGTCGACGGCCGAGTCGGCGGGTCGTCCACGATTCGAACCGAGGACTCCCCTGCCTCCGGCGAGACAACCCGCCCACCAGTTCCTCTCTCGTGGAACGAACCATCAACGGGAGCGACCGGGCGAACAGTCGCGTCGGGGGTACCCGAAGGCATGATCGGGCGCACCGTTACACTTCCGGGACCCCGTCTTGTATCCGGTCCGTTCGGCGGGTTGCCTGCGAGTGCGTCTCCCCCGCCCGGGAATCCTCCGCCCGCGACCCGGTCGTCGTATTGCTCATATTCCTCGTCGGACCCGAGTCCCAGGTAAAACAGCGCTTTCTTCAGCATCATCAACACCTGCCTTCACATGCAAATGTAGCGCTACCGGACCAGCGGGTGCGTCATTACGACTGATTAAGCGAGGGCAGGTAGACATAAGCGCAACTCCCTGCCCGATCCGCGTGCGTTCTCAGTTTCGTTGTGGGCGTGGACCGAAGAGTCCCGTACCTATCCGAACCATTGTGGAACCCTCCTGCACCGCGACCTCGAGGTCCGCGGTCATCCCCATCGAACACTCGACAAGGCCGAGCTGGTCTACAAGTCCACGGAGCTGGGCGAAACCCGTGCGAGCATCTTCTGGCTCGCCCATCGGGCCGATTCCCATCAGTCCGACCACGCTGAGCTCCAGTCCTCGCAATCGTTGCACCAGTTCGGGGGTCGCTGACGCAGAGCACCCTCGTTTGTGCGCGTCGCCTGAAAGGTTGACCTGGACCATCACTTCGGCAAAAGGACACCGTCTTGCCAGTTCCTCGCCGAGATCAAGACGGTCGATCGACTGCCAGACGTCGACAATCGAAGCCAGCCTGCGAATCTTGTTGCTCTGCAGACCTCCGACGAAATGGACTCGAGCCGGCGTCCGGCCGTATTCGGTCAACGCTTGATTCTTGTGCAGCAACTCTTGCGCATAGCTCTCGGCGATGTCGCTGCACCCCGCAGCGATTGCGGACTCCACCGTCTCGGTGCTGTGACCCTTGGTGACGGCCACAATCCGAACGTTGTGCCCGCCCACGGCCGAGATGCGCTCACGGACCTGCGCCAAGCGTCGCGAAATCGAAGCTGCGTCGTTCATCGCTTCTCCAGCCAGACCACCGTTGCCTGACGCTGGTGTTCGCCACGACAGCGGTAGGAGTACCAGCGGTCCTCGGAGGTGTCGAAAGGCGCTGAGCTGTTGCGCGGGCCGACGACTGCGAACGAAGCGACTCCCGCGTCCTCGCACTGCGTCCGGACTGCCGCGGCGAGATCCAGAGCCGGCCGACCGTCGGCGGTGGTCGAGCGCACGCAGTCCCCTGCCACCGACGCCACGAGGTCCAACTCGGCCGCACCGAACTCGTAGTCGGCCGGTGCTATGCAGGGACCCAGCAACGCGTGGGTCTGCGCACCGCCGAACTCGCTCAACAGATCAGACGTTGCGTTGATAACTCCCTCCACGATCCCTCGCCAGCCTGCATGCACCAACCCCACGAGACCCTCCGACGCAAGCACCAACGGTGCACAATCGGCCGTTTGAACAGACAACCGCGCACCGACACAGCCGGTCACGCACCCGTCCGCGACCGCTCCGCGCTGTGCACCAGGCGATTCCACCACGACTACGTTCGCACCATGAACCTGCTCGAGCCAGGTCCATGTCCCTCCGGCCAGGCGGGCACGCGCCCGAGCCAGTTCGTCAGGGTCGCTGTCTATGGCGAAATCCCCGTCGCGACGCTCCGAGAAGAGCACACGCACAACATGATCGGGACCGGCCCGAAGCGTGCGCTCAATCACGCGCCGGTTCCGTTACCTCAAGAAGGATGGCACATCGAACTCGTCGCCGAGGTCGAGATCATCGTCCCCGAAGGAGGCGAAAACATCCGCTATCGGGACATCGCCGGTCGGTTGGGACGCATAGGCGTCGTCGGGTCCGGCCAGTTGACGCGAAGTCGAGCGAGAATCGTCCCAGCGGTCGAACCCGGCGGCAATGACCGTGACCCTGACATCATCGCCCATCTCTTCGTCGACAACCGTTCCGAAAATGATGTTTGCGTCCTGATGGGCGACGGCGTGAATGATCTCGGCCGCCTCGTTGACTTCGAGCAGGCCCAAGTCGGGCCCACCGCTGACGTTGAGCAGAATACCGCGGGCGTTCTCGATCGAAGCCTCGAGCAGGGGGCTGGATATGGCGTCACGCGCCGCGGCCACCGAGCGGCCTTCACCCGTGCCTCGGCCGATTCCCATCAAGGCACTGCCTGCGTCGGTCATGATGGTGCGGACGTCGGCAAAGTCAGTGTTGATCAGACCTGGTGTGGTGATCAATGTGGTGATGCCCTGGACGCCCTGCAGCAGGATCTCATCGGCCATCTTGAAGGCGTTGAGCACCGAGGTGTTGGTGTCGGACACCGTCAGCAGACGGTCGTTGGGGATGACGATCAGTGTGTCGACCTTCTCCTTCAGTTTCTGAATCCCGGTCTCTGCTTGAACCGAGCGGCGGCGTCCCTCAAAGGCGAAAGGCCGGGTCACCACCCCGATCGTGAGGGCTCCCTCTGATTTGGCGAGTTCCGCGATCACTGGGGCAGCGCCTGTTCCGGTCCCGCCTCCCTTGCCCGCGGTAATGAACACCATGTCGGCTCCACGGATCGACTCGCGAACCTCGTCGAGGTGTGCTTCTGCGGCCAAGCGGCCGACTTCTGGATCACTGCCCGCGCCGAGGCCGCGCGTCAGGTCGCGTCCGATATCGATTTTCTCGTCGGCATCGCTCATCAACAACGCTTGTGCATCAGTGTTGGCGGCAATGAACTCGACCCCTTTCAATCCAGCGTCGATCATCCGATTGACAGCGTTGACGCCTCCACCGCCAACGCCTATCACCTTGATGACAGCTAGGTAATTCTGCGGATGAGACATCGCGTGTTTGTCCTAAAAACTTGAATCGAAGAATATTGAATCTGAATCGAACCGAAACAGGTGACGGTCAACCGATGACGGTATACGACAGAACGCGTATATTCGCGGACGGTCGGCCAGTTTCGCGCAGTGGTCCCCGGGCCTGGCGGGAGCCTCGGCGGTCATGAACTCTGTATCCCGGCCCGGGTGGTACACACCGGGTCCCGTCGGACCGTCGGGAAATCGGGGGCGGCCACATCAATCATCCGAACACAGGTGAGATCGACCCCGTTGAGCACCGATCTCAAGGCTTGAACCTTGTCGCTCAACAGAGTGGGTTCGCCGAGATGAGCCTCGGCCTCCCCGACAAGATCGATCCCAATCAGTCCTCTGGCCCCTTCAGAGGCGCCCCGCCTGTAGGTGATCGCTTCAACCCAGGCCGCAAGATCGTCGGGAAGCACCTCGATCAAGCCGAGTCCGGGCAGCGCATCAGGTTCGATCGCTCCCAGTTCAGCGCTGCTCCCCAAAGAGATCTGCGGCAGTCCTTGGTGTGCAGACCCACCCTCGGCGACGACTGTGCCGGTCGCGTCCACGACCACAACACGACCGTCTGGCTCGGCCAGCCGCGCCACGGCGGTGCGCTCAACCACTTCGACTCGCACCGTGTTGGGCCACGACTTCTCAACGTCGGCATGCAGTACCCAGGGAAGCGCTTCAAGGTCGGCTTCGATCAGCGCAGGTTCGATGTCTTTGAGCGAAGTCCCCCGTACCGGTCCGATCGTCTCTGACACCTCCGCGAGCCGCGACGGCCTGAGACCGCTGATCTCGATGTGGTCGAGGTCCAACAACGGCGAACGGAGTGCCGCCCAACCGGCGAAGATCAATCCCAGGATTGCCACCCCGACGAGAATGAAGCGCAGTCGGCGCCGGCCTTCGGCTCGACGCACTGCACCACGTCGGGCACGAATCCGAGGGTCGATCTTGGTGACGGCTGTCATCGGTTGTCGGCCTCACCGGTACCGGCGACATGGTCTCCGAAACCCAGCAGATGCGTTTCGAACACGAGCTCGATCCCATGGCTCTCCAACGCCCGACGTTGTATCTCTTTCATCAACGACAAGATGTCGGCGGCACGCCCGTTCTCGTCGGCTTGAATGAAGTTAGCGTGCTTCTGTGACACCTCGGCAGTGCCGATCCGCAGGCCTTTGGCACCAACCGACTCAATGAGCCTGCCGGCACTGTCACCGTCGGGATTGGTGAAGACCGAACCGGCATTCTGGCCGCCTGGTTGATTGGTCCGGCGCCACGAGACGATATCGGCCAGCATGGCCCGGCCGTCGGCCACCGGTCCCGGGCTCAGTTCGAAACGGGCCTCCAACACCAACTCGGTCGCGCTCACCGATGAAGTGCGATATCCGAACGCCAGGTCTTCGTTGGAGCGGCTGAGAAGATCACCCTTGCGCAGGTCGACCAACTTGACGGCGACCAGGGAGTCCTTCATCTCAGCACCGTGCCCGCCGGCGTTCATTCGGACTGCTCCGCCAACCGACCCCGGAACTCCGACAGCCCACTCGAACCCGGTGAGTCCCGCGTTGACCGAGGCGCGTGCGACCACGGGCAGCTTGGCAGCCCCACCTGCCACAACGGTCGTCCCGGCGATGCTGGTCTCGCCGAAGCTTCCACCGAGCATCACCGCTACTCCAGCGAAGCCCTCATCGCTCACCAACAGGTTGGATCCTCGGCCTATCACCGCGACCGGTGTATCGGCGCCCCCCTGCGCATTCTTGAGAACCCCGCACAACTCGGCGAGTTCATCGCGGTTGTCGACTACCACGAGTGCCGAAGCACAACCGCCGACGCGATAGCTGGTGAGCGGGCCGATAGCCGCACCGATTCGAGTCTTCGACGACAACCGGCTTGAGAGCAGCGCTCGGGCGACCGCGCCGCTCGCCGCCTCCTCACTCGAGACGCCGCCATCCCCAGAGACACCGGAAGCGGTCATGACGCCTCAGGGGTTCGCAGCCGCTCGAGGACGGTATCGGGGACGCTGGTCAGGTCACCGGCTCCGAGTGTCAAGCAGAGGTCACCCGGTCTCAGCTGTTTCGCGAGTCGTTGCGCGACCTCGCCGAGGCGAGGGACGTAGCTGATCCGGGTCTCGGGGTGAGCGTCAAGTACGGCGTCCACAACGAGCTTTCCCGTGACCCCTGGGCGAGGGGTCTCACCCGCAGAGTAGATATCGGTGACCACGACCTCGTCAGCTCGCTCAAAGGAGTCCGCGAAGTCCTCGGCCAACGCGGCGATCCGGCTGTAGCGATGCGGTTGGAACACCGTCACGACCCTCTTCCAGTCTCCGTCGCCTGCTGCGGCCAGAGCGGCCTCGACCTCGGCCGGCAGATGCGCGTAGTCGTCGACGAAGGTGATACCTGCGGCTTCGCCCCGAAACTCGTAGCGGCGCGCCACGCCCCCGAAGCGCGACAAGGCTCGACTTGCAGCATCGACGGGTGCACCGATCTCCAGAGCGGTTACGACCGCAGCCGCGGCGTTGCGGGCATTGTGCAGTCCCGGCGTTGGCAGAGCGACGCTGACAAGGCGCTCGTTGCGATGCTCCAACGAGAACGAGACGGATGCACGGCCCGTTACGAGGTCCACGAGTCGATAGTCCGCTGCCGGGTCGGTTCCGTAGGTCAACGCCCCCGATTGTTGCGCCAGCGCAGCGGTGCCCGGGTCGTCGGCGCACATGACACAGTTCGCAGCACCCTGGGTGAACTCACCGAAAGCGGCGTAGAGCGCTGCGGGGTCTCCGCCATAGGTTTCAAGATGGTCGGACTCGGCGTTGGTGACCACCGCGACTTCGGCGCCCAACGAGAGGAACGTGCGGTCGCTCTCGTCGGCCTCGACAACGATCCACTCGCCGTCAGCCCACACTGCACCCGAGCCGATCTCGTTGATGTCTCCGCCGATGATGAAAGACGGCGCAAGGCCCGCTTCGGTCAGCACCATCGACAGCATCGAAGCGGTGGTGGTCTTGCCGTGGGTGCCCGCAACCGCGATGGTCCGCTTCTGCGCTGAGAGGGCAGGCAACAGGTCCGATCGGCGGAGCACTTCGATCCCTGATTCGCGTGCCGCCCGCAACTCAGGGTTGTGTTCTGGAACGGCGCTGCTGATCGCCACCAGATCCGCCCCGCCGAGGTTGGCCGGTTCATGACCGATCATCACGTTGATCCCTTCGGCGCGGAGACGTTCAACTATCAGTCCTTCCTTGAGGTCGCTTCCAGAAACCTCATGGCCCATCGCTGCAAGCACAGAAGCGATCGCACCCATACCGGCACCGCCGGCGCCGATGAGGTGGATCCGGCGGGAAACGCTTAGATCAACGGTCATGAGCCTCCTCCGACACGAGCGGCCGTTTGGCGTGGCGCTCGAGAAGATCGACGACTGCGTACGCTGCGTCTGGTCTTCCATGGGCTCTGGCGGCGGCCGACATGGCTGCCAGCCGCTGGGGATCGCCGAGCAGTTCGTCAACCTCGCGATAGAGCCGCTCACCGTTGAGTTCACCGTCGGGCACGACCCTCGCCGCGTTCGACTCCCCCAGAACGCGGGCGTTCGCGCTCTGGTGATCACCGGTCGCTGCCGGGAACGGCACGAGAATTGCCGGCACCCCCGCAACGGTGAGTTCCGCCACGGTGCTCGCACCGGCACGGCAGACAACCAGGTCGCTGGCCGCGTAGACCGCAGCCATGTCCTGTTCGAACTCGACCAGTTGCAGGACCAGCCCTCCGTCGAGGTGGTAGTCGAGAGGCGATTCGGAGTCGATTTGGGCACGCTCATTGATCCGCTTGACAAACTCGGCGTGGTCGCGTTCTCCGGTGATGTGGCGAATAGTCAGATCACCGCGCCGCGGCGCGTGCTCGAGAGCTTCAAACAGCGCCTCGTTGATCTTCCGAGCGCCCAACGAGCCTCCGAAGACGCACAACAACTTGCGTTCCGGGTCTACGCCGAGCCGCTGACATGCCTCGTGTCGACCTTTGGAGCGGTCGACTCCGACGATCACGGAACGCACCGGGTTGCCGGTCCATACGGCCCTGGGGAGGTTCACCTCAGCGAACGGGACCGCGGCAGCCTTGGCGAACCGCGACCCCATCCTATTGGCAGCACTCGGCACCGCGTTCTGTTCGGCCACCACCAGAGGCACCCGCCAGACGATCGCCGCAACCACGCCGGGGACCGAGGCAAAACCGCCCAACCCGACCACCACCGCCGGACGCCACCGAGCCATCCGGACCACGGCCTCGATGATCGCCGCGCAGAGTCCGACCACCGCTCCGATGTTGCTGAGCGTGAATCTGCGGGCGATGCCCCGGCCGCTCAGAGCCGTCAATGCGAAACCCGCCTCGGGCACGATGGTGGTTTCGAGTCCTCGGCGACTGCCGAGGTAGTGCACTGCCTCGATGCGGTCGCAACGCGCCACGATCTGCTCGGCAATGGCGATTCCAGGGACAACGTGACCGCCCGTCCCTCCCCCGGCTACAACAGCCCAGACACGCCCAGAGATCTTCGTCGGTCTTTTCATTGGTCGCTTCTTCGGGCCTGGCGAGCGACGTTGAGCAGGATCCCGGTGGTCGCCATCATTACTACCAGCGAAGTTCCGCCGTGCGACAGCAACGGAAGCGTCACGCCGACAGTCGGAACTATTCCCATCACCGAGCCCAGGTTGAGAAACGCCTGCGTGAAGATCCATGTGGTGATGCCGGCCGCCAGTAGCATCCCGAAGGGGTCGGGAGCCTTCAACGCCACAACGGAGCCGAGGACACCGATTCCGAGAAACAGCAGGATCACCGCGCCGGCCCCGAGTATTCCCAGTTCTTCCGCGATGACCGCAAAAATGAAGTCGCTGTGCGCATAGGGAACGAAACCCCATTTGGCCAGTCCATCGCCGAGCCCAGTCCCACGGATTCCGCCGACCGTGATGGCGTGAAGCGACTGCAGCAGTTGATAGCTGGAACCGTCGGGGTCACTCCATGGGTCGAAAACGTTCAACAGCCGTTGGCGGCGCCACGCAGTGCTCCAGACGACAACCCCCGCCAACGACACTCCGACCAGAGTCATGACTGACAACAGTCGCATCGAGGCCCCCGCCCAGAACAGCATCGTCAACGCAATCATCCCGAGAATCAGGGTGTTGCCGAAATGGGGCTGCAGCATGAACAGCACGGCGAACAACGTTGTGCAGGCCAGCACCGGAACCAGCGTGGCCCGAGCGTTGCGGATGTCACGACGCGGCCGAGACAGGATGTCCGCCGCGAAGAAGATCAACCCCAGTTTCGCAACCTCGGACGGCTGGAACGAGATGACACCCAGGTCGAGCCAACGAGTTGCGTTGTTCTGGCTGACACCGAACCCCGGGACCGCCAGCAGAGCCAGCAGGAACACCGAACTGACCACCACCGGCGCCATCAGGGTGCGCCAATGGTGGTAGTCGATGCGAATCGTCACGTACATCAGGATCAGTCCGACTCCAGCGGACGCCGCCTGCCGGCCGAACTTGCTCCAGGCACTTCCGCTGTGCTCGATGCTGACGACCGCCGAAGCGGACAGCACCATCACCAGACCCAGCACGACCAGCGCGCTGACCATAACCAGCAGCGATATGAACAACAGGGACTGCTGCCCCGCAGGAACTACAGCCCTTCGTTGGGCAGGGGCCTTCGACTGCGAAGAGCGCGACTTGGGGGAGCGGGCCTGTCGCGTGAGGGTTCCGACGGCTTTCACTGCTGTTCCCCCACCGCTCTGATGAAATCCTCACCACGTTCGTGGTAGCTCCCGTACCAGTCGAACGACGCGCAGCCCGGACTGAGCAGCACGGGAACTCCCCCGGCTGCCAGGCGCCGCGCGCGCCGTACCGCGTCGTCCATGTCCGAAGCGGTCTCGACAGGATGCGTGGCTCTGAAGGCCTCGACAATCTCAGCTGAGGCATCGCCGATCGCCACCACCGCAACGACGCCTGCGGCCCCGACGGTCATCTCGGCGAGATCAACTCCCTTGTTCAGTCCGCCGGCGATCAAGACGACGGCTCCGAAACCTCGCAGTGCGGCCGAGGTCGCATGTGGAGTGGTTGCCTTTGAATCGTCGTAGTAGACGGATCCGTCGATCTCTCCGACTGGTGTGATCCTGTGGGCCAGCCCCCGGAACTCTTGGCATGCCTGCGCCACCGCGTCGGTGGTTGCACCAACGTGAGTGGCGGATGCTGCAACGGCGAGGGCGGCTTCGATGTCGTGGGGCAGCGTCCGCCAAAGCCTCGCCACGTCCGCGAAGGGACCGCCCGGTCCGATCAACTCGCCGTGAGCGACACGCCAGTCCGCTCGGCACCCTCCGAAGGTGACGGTCCGGAGATCGGAGCGCACATGGCGCATCACCACCGGGTCGAGCGCATTGGCCACGCACACGCCGTCATCGCTGAGGTTCCCCCAGATCCGGGACTTCGCTCTCCTGTACGAATCCAAGTCGAGGTGCACATCGAGGTGGTCGGGCGCGAAGTTGAGCCAGGTTGCGACTTGCGGGGAGAACTCGCGGACTCGGGCGAGTCGGAACGAACTCGCCTCCACAACGAACACTTCGGTGGTCGGGTCGCTTATCGCCTCGACCAGGGGGATGTCGGTGTTGCCCGCTGCGACCGCCCTGACCCCTGAGCGCTCGAGTGCGTCGGTACACAACTCGACGACGGTGGTCTTGCCGTTGGTACCGGTGATCGCCACGACCGGGCGATCATCCCAGCACGCGGCCAGGTCCAGTTCAGACACCAACCGCAGGCCTCGCCGCTCGGCGCTTTCGAACAGCACGTGTTTTTCGGCCAGCCCCGGCGTGGGGACGACAAGATCCACTGTCTTGGTGCAGTGGTCCAACTCCGATGCCGACTCCAGCAGTTCAATCCCGAGTTCGTCGACGACTCTGCGGACACTGTCGTTCGGCTCATCGTCGAAAGCGACAACCGTGTGGCCCCGCGCAAGGAGTGCGGTGGCCACCGCTCGGTTGGTGCGACCGAAACCCCCGAGTAGCACTTTCTGGGGAACGTCGAGACTCACGCCGCTAGGTACGGTGGCCGGACTCATGCTGTGAACCCCTGGGCGATGGCGTCACGGTAGAAGATCCCAAGGCCGACCGCGGTGCAGAGTCCCGACATGATCCAGAGGCGTACGATCACGGTCGTCTCGGGCCATCCGGCGAGTTCGAAGTGGTGATGGATCGGCGCCATGCGGAACAGGCGCCGCCCGCCGAAGCGGTGGAACACGATGATCTGCAGAATCACCGAGAGCGTCTCCACAACGAACAGCCCGCCGATGATCGGCAACAGCAGATGCGTGCCCGTCGACAGCGCCAGGGCGGCAAGTCCGCTGCCGATGGCTAAGGAACCCGCATCACCCATGAAGATCTGTGCGGGTGCCGCGTTCCACCACAGGAAGCCGACGATGCCTCCGACCATCGCTGCGGAGATGACCGCCAGGTCGAGTGCGGCCGGGTTGTCGTAGTCCTGAAGGTGGCGAAACTGCCAGAAGGAGATCAGGGTGAAGGCGGCGAAGCAGATCAGCCCGGCGCCGGCGGCCAGACCGTCGAGCCCGTCAGTGAGGTTGACGCTGTTGGTTGTCGCAACGATCAGCAGCACGGCCCAGACCATCCAGCCGACACGCCCGATCTCCCATCCCGGATAGTCGAAGCGCGTGAACGCCACTGTCGTCTGGACGCTGGTGAACTCTGTCATCAAGAACGCGAACCCAACTGCAACAACCAGCAGACCGATGATCTTCGCCCGTTTGTTGAGTCCGCGATTGCGAGCGGCCACAACCTTGATCCAGTCGTCGAGCAGGCCGACCGCTCCTCCACCAACGATGCACATAATCACGAAGATGCCTCGGATCGTGTAGATCCCCCCGAAAAAATCTGAGATGACGTAACCGAGCACAGCCCCCGACACGATGGCGACCCCGCCCATTGTCGGGGTGCCCGCCTTGGTGTGGTGCCCCTCGGGCCCGTCGCTGCGAATCGGTTGACCGATCTTGTGCTCCGTCAACCACTTCAACAACAGCTTCGTGCCGAACAGGGAGACGATCATTGATACTGCGGCTGCAATGAGTAGACGATTCACGACCAGACACCTGTCCTTCGTTGCAGCTCTTGGCGCGCAACGACTCGATCATCAAAGGAGAACACCTGAGACCCGATCGTCTGAGTCGCCTCATGGCCCTTCCCCGCGAGCAGCACAAGGTCTCCTTTCGCCGCCATGTCGAAGGCTGCGCCGATCGCTCGGCGGCGATCGACTTCAACGAGATCCGGAGGCTCTGTCATACCCGAAACGATGGCAGAAATGATGTGTTCGGTGTGTTCATCCCGGGGATTGTCGCTGGTCACAACAACCCGGTCAGCAAGGTCGCGGGCAACATTGCCCATCAGCGGACGCTTGTCGCGGTCGCGGTTGCCGCCTGCCCCGAACACCACGATCAGTGATTTCTCAGTCACCGCCCTCGCCGCCTCAAGAACGCTGGCGAGCGCCTCGTGAGTGTGCGCATAGTCGACGATCACCGAGAACGGCTGGCCCTGATCGATTGCTTCAAAGCGCCCCGGCACGCCGGGAATCGTCGCCAGTGCCTCGGCAACTGTGCTCGGGGAGTGGCCGAGTGCCACCGCCGTCTCCGCCGCCATCACCGCATTGGCAACATTGAATCTTCCCACCAACTGAAGCCCGGTTGTTCGGTCGCGCCAGCGGAACGTGCTGGCGCGCCGGTCGAATCGCACCGCGTCCAAGAGGTGGCGACCGACCCGCACGACCGGAATCCTGATCTCATCGGCCAGACGCGACCCGAACTCACAGTCGACATTCACGACGGCCAGACTGCTCAATTCGGGACTGAACAACCTTCGCTTGGCAGCGAAGTAGTCCTCGATCGTGCCGTGGTAGTCAAGATGGTCGTTACCGAGGTTGGTGAACGCCGCGACCGCGAACCGACAGCCGTCGACCCGGTGCTGGGCCAACCCGTGCGAGGAGACCTCCATGGCCACGGTGTTCACTCCTCGACCCACGGCATCAGCCAGGAACCGCTGCAGCTCCGGGGCTTCGGGGGTGGTCCGTTCTCCTGTCAGGGTTCCAATCTCTGAAACCGACACGTCCAGCGCAGCCAGCAGCCCACAGAGGATACGAACGGTTGTCGTCTTGCCGTTGGTGCCGGTGACGCCGACGAGTTGCAGTGCTCGGCTCGGGTCACCGTGAACCGCCGAGGCCACCGCACCGAGCGACTCGCGAACAGAGGCGACCTTCAGTTCCGGCACCCCGACACCCAACCGTCGTTGGACCAGCAGCGCTGCCGCACCGGCCTGTGCCGCGGAGACGGCATGGTCGTGCCCGTCGTAGCAGTCACCGCGGATCGCGGCGAACAGCGAACCGGGCACCATCTCCCGTGAATCGTGACAAACATCGCTGATCTCAATATCGGGCCATCGAGGGTCCGGCTCGATTCCCACAATGCCGGCCAGCTCAGACAGTCGCCTGCTCATTGCAGCGTCTCTGAGTCGCTCTGCGCCGCCATCGCAACCGGCACGACGGCCGGGTCGGCACGAATGCGCTGTGCCACGACGGTATGGTCGCCGAAAGGGGCGAGATGCAGTTGGCGGACCGAATAGCCTGCGAGTTCAGCAAAGATCGGGGCGGCGACGGAACCGCCTCCGTAGCTCTCACCCTGCGGATCATCGACCACGACGATGGCGCTCAACACTGGGCCCCGGTCGTTCTCCACGATGCCCACGAAACTAGCTGTGTAATGCCGTTCCTTGACTTCCAGCTCCTCGGCGTCGACACCGTCTTCAAGTTCCTCATTGCAGATGTAGCCGGCGACGTTCCCGCACGGCTGCCATGCAGTTCCTGTCTTGCCCGCCACTAGATAGCCGGGCAGAGCCGCACGTTTGCCGGTGCCTGAGCTGACCACACCACGCAACATTTCCATTAGCGCCTGAGCGTTCTTGGATGACACGACCCTGACCGGTTGAGCTGGGGCGGTGTCGGCATCGTTGAACCCGCCGTCGAGCACCAGCTTCGGCTCGAGCCGGACGCCGCCGTTGGCCAAGGTGTTGTACGCCTGAATCAATTGCAGCGGTGTGACAGCGATGCTCTGCCCGATGGCGGCGTTCGACAGGAGCAGACTGTGTGAATTGAGGTTGTCGAGGATGCCGGGGCTCTCTCCGGGGAATGCCAAGCCGGTCTGGCGCCCGAATCCGAAGTTCTCAAACGTCTGCTGGAGCGCGTCGGCTCCGAGTGCCTGGGCCAACAGCACCGTCCCGGTGTTCGAAGAGTGTCCGATAATCGTCGAGGGAAGGTTCTCAACAGTCGTACCCCACGCCAGTCGCTTGTCGAGATACACGAGGCTCTCCACGCCGTATTCGCGCGCCACCGCCAGGCTGGCCGGGACCTCCACCATTTCGTCGACTTCCCACGCGCCATTGTCGAACACGCCCGCGAATGTGATCCCCTTCATGGTTGATCCCGGTTCGTAAGCCCATACCGCCGCCAAGTTGGCGTTGCTGCACTGGACCTCTCCGGTATCGGTGTTTCGCAGGACGCTGGCCATCGCGTAGATCTCCCCTGTCCGGGGATCTGAGACGATTGCGATGGCTGTGGTTCCCTGCGTCTGCTGCAATGCTGCAGCGAGGAGCTGTTCTGCTTCATACTGAATGTTGCGGTCGATGCTCAGTCTCAGGTCCTCACCGGGTGAATGCGGCTGGGTCACCTGGTAGCCGTTGGGAATCTGGACGGCGCCTCCGCGTTGGGTCTGACGGAGAGCGCGACCCGGGCTTCCTTGGAGTTGTTCGTCGAACTGCTTCTCCAGACCTGATATCCCCACTTGCTCGGTGTCAACCCGGCCAACGACTGACAGCGCCGAGCACGGACCATTGGGGTGTTCGCGGAACTGCTCGTCAATGATCCATATTCCCGGGAGTCCGAGGGCCTCAACGGCTTCGCCGACTTCAGGATCGACTTGTCGTTGGAGGTAGACGAAGCTCTTGTCACTGCGCAGACGTCTGGCCATCTCTTCGGGGTCTGACGTAAGCACGGTTGCGAGCTGGGCAACGATGTCGTCGACGGAGATTGGGTTGTCGGCGTCTGCGATGCCGCGAGGATCCGCGACGATTGACGGTCGTGGTACCGAGAAGGCGAGCAACCGACCCTGACGATCCACTATGTCTCCGCGCGACGCCTCAATCTGCTCCTCACGCAAATAGCTCCCGACGTTGTTGAGCAGGTCGTCGTCGGGGCTCAGTTGCAGATCCACCAGTTTCCAGACAAAACCTGCGGCCACGAGAATCAGCACCACGAATATCGACGCGGACCTCCATGGGTTGACCTGGACGCGACCGCTGCCTGCGCGTCCACGGCCTCGGACGCCGCCACGGCCTCGGGCAGGATCTGGGCTCGACGGCCGGCTCATCGCTGCGACGCGCCTGCGGGGGTGAAGGGATCGACCGAGTCTGGAGGTTCCAGGAACCCGGGCGCAACCGGGACCAGGAGTGCCACTTCGCCAGCCCGCACGAGTCCCGCGTTGACAGCCGTTTCCGCAAGCCCCTCAGGAGAGTCGTGCCACGCTCGTTCGGCCAGAGCCTTGATGCGCGTCTCCTGCAGTTCGGTGATCTCACGTTTGGTCTCGTCGATCTCTGCTTGGGTCTGAATGTCGCCGGCGAACAAGCCGACAACCATGAAGGCGATGCCTATCGCTATGGAACTGACGATCGTCATCGCGGGCCAGATGCGGTCGTTGGGCCTGTTCGCCCTCTTATCCGGCGCGACCTTCAAGTTCGCCCGCTGCGGGGCAGTCTTGGGAGCTCTTCGGGGCGCTGGCTGGGCCGCTTCAGAGACTCTCCGCGAGGCGCTCGATGTCATTGTCGTCCCCCCTCGAGTCTTTCGACCGCTCGGAGTCGCGCCGCTTCCGAACGGGGGTTGCGGTCGATCTCGTCCGCGCCGGGTCTGCGGACGCCGCGCCACAGCAACCGGACGTGTGCTTGTTGATCCGGCAGCGGTGGGAGGCCCGGGCGAGGGGGAGGTGACTCGCCCGCAGCCTCGGTGAAGCAACGCTTCACGATCCGGTCCTCGCCCGAGTGGTAGGCCAAGACCGCGCATCGCCCACCCGGCGCCAGCAATGAGAGTGCCTGGGTGATCGCTCCTTCGAGGATCTCGAGTTCTTCGTTGACCTCGATGCGGATTGCCTGGAAGGTTCGGCGTGCGGGATGACCCCGGCTCCGACGGACCGCTGCCGGTACGGCGTCGCGGACGACTTCCGCGAGTTCGACCGTCGAGTTGATCGGTCTGGCCTTGACTATCGCCCGAGCGATTCGGTGGGCGTTGGGCTCGTCGCCATGCCGTCGCAGCAACGACGTCAGCGCGCCCTGGTCGTAGCTGTTGACCACGTCGCCACCGGTGATCCCGCGGCTGCGATCCATCCGCATGTCGAGCGGGCCGCAGTGCCGGTAGCTGAAACCGCGCTCAGCAGTATCGAGTTGCGGAGAACTGACCCCCAGATCGAAGAGGCACCCCGAGATCCTCTGAACATCGAGTTCTCGCAGCGCCTCGGCCATCTCATCGAAGCGGCGGTGAATCCTGACGGCCCGTTGTCCGTGGGAGGCCAGCCGGGTGTCTGCGGCGGCCAGAGCGACGGGGTCGCGGTCCAACCCGATCACCGACAGGCCGGAGTTGGCGTTCAGCAGCGCCTCGGTGTGTCCGCCTCCGCCGAGGGTCGCGTCGACCACGACACCGTCGGGCACTTCGGACAGGACCGTCACCACTTCATCGAGCATCACCGGCTGATGTACGAAGTCTCTGGGATCCTCAACGTTGGCCATGAGTCTTGGTCCGCGGGTCATGGGGCTCTTCGATGCTCAAGTGGTCGACTCTGAATCAGCGGGTCCGAGCCCGTATTCACGGACGATGGAGGAAACGAACTTGGCGGCTCCGGAAGGAAAGACAGAGGCCCAGCGAGCCGGATCCCAAACCTCGATTCGTTCGAGCACTCCCGCTACTACGACTCTGTCGCCCAGACCCGCCAGGTCTCTCAGATGTGGCGCCAGGCGCATCCGGCCCTGGGAGTCGGGGACGACCTCGTCGGCGAGGCTGGCGAAGGCGCGCAGATGGTCAAGGTCCGCTTTTCCCTTCGATACCTGGGCCTTGAGGTGCGTCGCCATGCGATCGAACTCCTCGGGGGGAAGGATTGCCAGGCAACGGTCGAGCGGAACCGTGACCGCTCCCCGGACCAGTTTCGAACGGAAAGTTGCAGGGAGTATGAGCCGGCCCTTGTCATCGAGCGTGTGCTCGTATGTCCCCATGAACATTGCCATTTCGTTCCCTCTGCCTTACCTACGGAGCAATATGGCTCCCTTATCCACCATATCGCTCCACTATACTCCTATATCCACCACAATTTTGCAAGTTTCTCTGGGCGCGCGACATCAAACGAAGCGTGAGCGACTATCAGGGGGCACGTTCTGACGGGGCCTGACCGAAAATGCCTCACACCCTCGGAGGGCGGCTGAGGTCTCCGGACTGCTACCGAAGACGCAGCCGCAACACGTCGAGCAACACCAAGTCGCCGATTTCGAAGACTCGCGACTGCAACCGCTGAGCCATGTCGTCGACCGGCACATCAGCACCTGGAAAGACAGCGATGAGACCAGCCGTCTGCTCGGCGGAGAATCGGCGGTGCACGATCGTCTGGAAACGGATCCAGTCACGGGTTCGCCGCTGGCTCAATCCAACGACCTTCTTCTCACCACAGAAGACCTCTCCAGGTCCCCGGCCCAGGAAACAGACCTTCCGGGAGAGAGCATCGTTGCTCGCAGGACCGCGGTGAACCGACAGGTCGTCTATCCCTGCATCACCGAGCGCCGACACGAACAGCTCGCCGAGCCACTCCGCAGCGCCGACAACATCGTCGCGCCACAGGGCGTCGCCTGCGGGCAACCAGAAATCGATCCACTCATGATTCCCCGGAACGAGCAGGACCGCGCCTCCCCCGCTCCGCCGACGGACGACCTCTACACCCGTGGAATCGGCGCAGCGAAGATCGATGTCGCTGTTTGGCTGGGAACTTCCGATCACGACTGCCGCCGAGTCCACCTCGAGGGTCCGCAGCGTGCGCCTGGGGAGCAGTGGAGGTGTGAACTCGTGGAGGGTTGCCGCGCTGCCGTGAAGATGCTCGAAAGCCCAGTTCACGCCGAACGGCGCTGGTCGGTCAGATACTGCGACCACGCGACGGGCATCGACCCCGCAGCAATCTCGATCCAGGAGCCGGGCGGAGGCGGACCGGGCGACCGCCGAAGCCGCATTGCGGTCTCCCCGAGCAACCGGTCCCGCTTGTTGGCATTGCAGCCCCGACAAGCTGCAACAACATTCTCCCAGATGTGACGGCCCCCGCGGCTGCGAGGCACAACGTGATCGACAGTCTCGGCGCGTGCACCGCAATATTGGCAACCATGGCCGTCACGAGCAAAGATCCCGCGACGGTTGGGGGACCGATGACGCGCATATGGAACTTTCACGTAACGCGTCAGTTTCACCACCGAGGGCTCGGCCAGGGCCAGGCGTTCAGAACGCATCAGACGACCCGAGCTGTGCAACAGTTCAACCTTGTCGGCAAGCATCAGGCAAACGGCCCTGCGAACCGGAACAACCGCGAGCGGCTCGAACGTCGCGTTGAGAACGAGAACTCCGGCCATGGGCGAACGCTAGTCCCTACCACGCCGCCGGTTCTCAGTTTTGCACCAACGCAACCATGCAAGCACGTCGCCCACCACAACCCGAGCCTCAGGATCGCCGTACTGAGTGGCAACACGGAAGCGAAGCATCTTCGGATCAGGCAGCGGAAGGAACGGGGTTTGACGAAACCAGTCATCGGGCACGAACCGCTTCGCCTCCACAACCGCCGTCGCCCACAGCGACGGCCTCACCAACACCGCTCCCAACACCGCGAACATGCCGAGGACAAGGCGCCCATCTCTCATCGCCGCCACCTCATCGGCCTCCGATGCAGTGTCCCGAGCCGGCAAAACCGACTGCCGCCGCGCCGATCAACGGACCCCTCTCAGCCAGCCCGGCCGGTACGATTCTCGTCCCGACGGAGTGTTGAAGCTGAGCGACGCGATCACATTCAAGTTGGGCCGCGGCGAAGAAATCGTCGCCATAGCCCAGAGCCACAGAGCCCGCTATCACCGCCAATTGCAGATCCAACAGGTTGGCGACTGAACCCACCGCCCGTCCGACCAGGGTGCCGACCCGCCGCCGTTCGCGAGCGGAGGCCCCGCTGGGTGGCGCGCCCGTCCGAAAAGCGATGGCGGTGCCGCTGGCCTCTGCTTCGAGCACTCCACGGACGTGGCCGGGCAGTTCGGTGCCTTCGGGTTCCACAACAACGTGGCCTATGTGACCGGCGTTGCCGGCTGCGCCGTCCAGCAGTCTGCCGTTGAGAACGATTCCGCCACCGACGCCGGTCGACACCACCATGGCGATGTAGTTGGAGACCCCCACGGCCGCGCCGAGCCACCCCTCCCCCAGAGCCAGGGCCTTCGCGTCGTTGTCGACGAATGTCGCAAGGCCGGTCAGCGCAGCCAACCGGGACCGCAGCGGAAAGTCACGCCACACACCGATGTTGAGCGGGGACACCTGCTCGCCGTTGGGGCGCATCGGACCGCCCGTGCCGACCCCGCAGACGTCCACGCCGCCAAGGTCGATGGTCTCAATGATCCCAGCCAGACGACCGAACAGTTCCTCGCCGTCTCTGGCGCCGGTCGAGTCGACTCGGACCCGCCCCTCAATCTCGCCGGCGTCGTCAACGACCGCTGCCTCGAACTTCGTTCCGCCAATGTCGACCGCGAGCGCAACTGCCATGGCGTCCAAGCTAGAGGCCGAACCAACCGCTACAAAATCTGCTATGCCCACCTACTGGCCTCACCTACTTGCCCCACCCGCAGGCCGCGCGATATCGCCGATGAATATCGCGTATCGGGGGACCCCTAGTTACGATTGATGCCCTTGGAGGTACTGTGAGCGTTGTCGAGGGTAGCGGACGTGATCCTGAGGGTCTGACGGCAGCCAACGACGTTCCCCGCCCAGTCGAACCCGACGACGCCCTCACTGAGTTCCAGAGAAACTTCGCTTCGATCGTCGCCAATGTCGAGACGGTGATACGCGGCAAACGCGACGTCGTCCACCTGCTCGTGCTCGCCCTGGTCTGCGACGGTCATGTGCTCATCGAGGATGTCCCCGGTGTCGGCAAGACAAGCCTCGGCAAAGCTCTGGCGCGCAGCGTCGACGGACGATTCGGGCGGGTGCAGTTCACTCCCGACCTCCTGCCGACCGATGTGACGGGCATGTCGGTCTGGAACCGGGCGAGCGAGACCTTCGAGTTCCGGCCCGGGCCGATCTTCTCTGACGTGCTGTTGGCCGATGAGATCAACCGCGCTTCGCCGAAGACTCAATCAGCGCTTCTTGAAGCGATGGCCGAGCGTCAGGTCACATCCGACGGAGTGACCCACGAGTTGGGCTCCCCCTTCATGGTCATCGCCACGCAGAACCCGATCGAACACGAGGGCACCTACAGGCTGCCGGAGGCCCAACTCGACCGATTCCTCATGCAGATCGCCATCGGCTACCCGGACCGCGGGGCCGAGGAGCAGATCCTCGAATCGCACGCCGGAATCGCCAACCTGGTCGACCGACTCAGCGCTGTCGTGTCATCGCAGGCGGTCACCGAAATGTCCGAGTCCCTCGAACGGATCTATGTCGCTCCGCAACTGCGTCAGTACCTGCTCAATCTGGCCGCCGCCACCCGCGCCCATCCATCGTTGACACTCGGACTCTCGCCGCGCGGTGTACTGGCCCTGCAACGCGTTGCGCGCGCCCAGGCAGCATCGTTCGGTCGCCAGTACAGCACTCCCGACGATGTCAAGGAACTGGCGCGCGTGGTTCTTCCGCACCGACTGCTCGTCACTCCCGAGGTGCGCATGCGCGGCGTGAGACCTACCGACGTGGTCACCGAGATCCTCGACAGCGTTCCGCTGCCGCGACCCGGAAGAACCTAGCGTGCCGACCCGCACAGGCTGGTGGGTATTGACCGTCAGCGCTGTGGCGGGAGTCTTCGGACGCCTGATCGGTGGGATCGAGTTCATAGTTCCCGCTGCCACAGGAGTCCTCTCGGTTGCACTGGCGCTGCTGTGGCACCAGTTGTTTCCGGTCCGGTTGTCGGTCAAGAAGCGGCTCTCTCCACTGCGTGTGCCTGCGGGAGACTCGGCGCGGGTCGATCTCGAGTTGCGCAACGGCGGATCCCGACGCACACCGGTGCTGCGCCTTCACGACGCAGTACGAGGCACGCGGGGATTCAGCGCGGAGGTTGCTCCGATCGCGCCCAAAGGAGGAACGGCTAACGCTTCGTACCGTCTCAGCACCGCTAGTCGCGGGGTGCAGGAGATTGGGCCAGTGACGATCCGCGACGGCGACGCGTTCGGGTTGGTGCAGCGAGACCAACAGATTCCAGGAGTCTTGCGACTCGTAGTCCACCCTCGTCTTGAGATCATCGGCTCGCCGCGGGTCACCGCCGCGGAGGATTCACTGCTCGGCAAGCAGCACCACCAGTCGCTGGGACTCAGCGACGAGGACTTCGACGGGCTTCGTCCGTACACGCCAGGTGATGATCTCCGGCGCGTGCACTGGCTCTCTTCGGCACGCCAGGACGAGCTCCAGGTGCGCCAACCCCGCCCACCCCGCCACGGTCTGCTCTCGGTGGTGATCGACACACGGCCACCGGGTGATCTCGTAGCGTCTCTGGACATCACCACATCAATCGCCGGATCGATCGCAGCCTCGGTTCTGAGCGCCGGCGACGCAACACTGATCGAGACGACTGACGGCCGCTCGACGAGAAGGGTCATCGGCAGTTCACAACTCAACTCGCTGCTGGAGTTTCTCGCACTGCTCGACGACGGGTCGCCGGAGATTCACGCAGCGGTTCCCAGCACCAACGGCTCCGTCGTCGCTGTCACCGCAGACCCCCTACTCATCACCGACCAGCTGGCGCGACGCAATTTTTCCCAACGACTGGGGGCTCGACTCGTCATCACGACCGACGTCGAGAACTGGGGCGTCGATCATCGCCCTCACAGCTCAACGGGCTGGATCCATCTCACCGGCCCCAACCAGCTTGGGACGCTCTTCACTCCACAACGCCACCAATCATACGAGTTCACGTGAAGCCGCATCAGATCACTGCCGTTGTCGCTGAGAGTTCGGTGATCGCGGCTTCGATTGTGGCTGCGACCAGCCTGGAGCGGCTCTTCGTCGACTCGACGTTTCTACGCGACGTCCTGTTGATGGCAGTAGCTTCCCACCTCGTGGCGATCGCCTGTCGCCGTGCCAGATTCAAGTTCGGCCCTTCGGCGATCGTGAGCGGACTGACCCTGGTGCTGCTCGGCAGCGCGATCTTCTATCCCAACGACAGCTCTTTCATCTTCCCGACATCAGACACGGTCCGCGCCCTCACCGACGACCTGTCGGCGGCCGGGACCGTGTTCGTCGAGGAGTCCGCCCCGGTTGAACCGTTGCGGGGATTCATTGTGAGCGCATCAGCACTGATCTGGATCGGAGCCTTCCTGGCCGATTCTGCCGCCTTCAGACTGCGCTCCTATGTTGAAGCCGTCGCCTTCGCCACCTCGGTTCTGGCGTTCTCCTCGCTCATGGGCGTCGATCGCAACCAGGTGGCTCACGGCGTGGCGTTCACGGCCGCGTTGACGGCTGTGGCGCTCTCGATGCGAGCGCTCGACAAGGCCGACGACGACCTCTGGACAGCCGGCAGAGCCGGCCCGGGAGTGTCGACGATCCTGCGTTCCGGCGCAATTCTCGGCTTGGTCGTCGTGGTCGCCGGGGCGCTCGTGGCTCCGCGTATTCCCGGCGCGGAATCTCAACCGCTCATCGACATCACCGGACTCGATGATCCACCGTCGACTCGCAGCATCACCAGTCCCCTGGTCAATGTCTCGGCCTCACTGGTCGAGCAGAGCGACGAGGAGATCTTCTCGGTGAGGGTCGCCCCCGAGGAGCGCGACTATTGGCGTCTGATGGCCCTGACCAGATTCGACGGCAACCAGTGGCAGCGAACCTCAAGCTTCGATGAGGCTCGTGGTCGCCTCCCCAGCACCATCGACTCGTCGGTGATCAACCGCACGAGGCTGGTCCAAACCGTGACCAAGCGTTCCCGCGGCGACGACGACATCTTTCTGCCGGCCGCCTACGAATTGAGCCGAGTGCTCGACGACGGAGGAGTTGATCTCGAATACGAGGTTGCTACCGGCGCGCTGGTATACCACCGCAACTCCCAAGAGTTGGCGGAGCAGGGGTTCTCCTACACGATCGAGAGTCAGGTCCCCGACTACGAGCCTTCCCAGCTTCCGGCACGAGCGGCGGTGAACTTGAGCGAAGAGTTCGTGGCGCAACATACGCAGCTTCCGCGGGTCTGCGGCTCCGACGAGTCCAGCGCGACCCATGACTGCTGGCCGACGCGAATCACGCACCTCGCCCAGCAGGTCACCACGGGTGCAGTGTCGGACCACCAGCGGGCCAGGATGCTGCAGGACTTTCTGCGGAATCCGGCGAACTTCAGATACGACCTCAATGTTGCTCAGCGTCACGACATCGCTACCGCCGAGGACTTCCTGTTCAACGTCCGTGCCGGGTATTGCGAGCAGTTCGCCTCGGTGTTCGCCGCTATGGCCCGGTCGCTCGGGATTCCCACACGGGTGGCGGTCGGTTACACCTGGGGTTCCTGGGATCCCGAACGCCAAGAGTACGTTGTGCGCGGACATCACGCCCATGCCTGGCCCGAGGTGTACTTCGCCGAGGCGGGTTGGGTCATCTTCGAGCCGACCCCGGGTCGCAGCAGGCCTCATGACCCCGACATGACCGGTCTCGCCGACGCCCGGCAGTATCCCAGCAACGAGTCACCGGTCCTGTCGGGCTCCGTCGGTGGCGTTACCGGGGGTGGTACGAACAACAACGGCTTCGGGGGGCCGCCTGTCCCCCGTCCAAGCGCTTCGAACGTCGCTTCAGAGGCAACCTCGGTATCGGACTCGAGCGGATCGCCAGTGTTGTTCTCGGTGTTGCGTCTGGCTCTCATTGCCGTTGCCGGTGTCGCTGCGGCAGCGATGGCGACCCCCACAATCAAAGCGATCCGAAGACGAAGACGTTTGCTGCGGGCCGCTGACGACCCGGTGCTGCGAGGCGAGATCGCCTGGGACGACGCCCTCAAAGCCCTGCGGTTGGTCGGATTCTCGCCCAACGGCGCCCAGACGCCGTTGGAGGTCGCCCACGCGACGGAACAGTTCGGAGCTGATCTCGGCCCGATCGAGGATCTGGCCGCCGCCCTGACCGCGCTGCGCTACTCAGACACATCGGTTGAGGGTTCAACCGACCGAGAAGGTCGGAGCGGGCCCAGTGTTGCCAACGAGTTGGCGCTCAGTGCTAAAGAGGCATCCGCACGCATTGTGGATCGATGCCACGCGCTCGCGGGTCTGCGCCGTGTGACGCTGGCAGCGATTGATCCGCGGGACCCTGTCAAGAACTGAGTGGGACCGGCCGCGCCCGCTCTAGAGGCGGTCGTCGGGGCGCTGGAACCGTTGCCGCAGACGCGCCCCCGCTCCTCCGACCGCGTCGCGCAGGGTGCCGCCGCGGTAGTGCTCGGTCATCTCCTGGAGGCCTGCCCGCCCCAGCTTCCGAGCGTTGTTCTCGAACCACAGCACGCTCACCAGCATCACCGCGAAGCCGACGAATGCGAGCAGATAGTGAACCGACAGCAACACGACCATGGAGACGGCCCCCAAGAGGAACGCCAAGGTCGCCCATTTCAGGTTTCTGAAGGCGTGCGTGTAGATGGTGGTCTGCGCGACCTCACGCGCCAAAGCGGGGTCGCTCTCGTAGAGATGATCCTCAATCTCGTTGAGGATTCGTCGCTCGTCTTCTGATAGCGGCACCGATTTGCCTCCAGACCGGGTGTCGGTTACTTACAGTGTCGCACAGCTTGCGCGCCAAACCAACGCTTGAATCGGCGAACCGACTCGCTCAGGACCGTTTGCTCAACAAGCGGAGCAAACCCTTAAAGCGATCCCGCGCTCCCCACCAGGTAACCAGCACCAGTGCTTCGACAACGATGCGAGGCGACATCTTCGACTTGCCTCGCACTCGGTCGACGAAGGCGATCGGGATCTCGCGAACGGTGCCGCCCAGACCCTGCAGCCGGTAGGCCATTTCAATCTGGAAGCCGTATCCGTCGGCCCGAACCTCGCGAAAGTCGACCTTGGCGATCATCGAGGCCCGAAAGGCGCGGTAGCCGCTGGTGGCGTCGGCAACGCTCAGTCCGAGCGCAGCCCCGGCATAGCGGTTGCCCCACCTCGAGAGCAGCCTCCGGTGCCAGGACCAGTCGGGAATGGAGCCGCCGGGAACGTAGCGGCTGCCGATGACCAGATCCGCTCCGTGCTCGATCACATCAAGGAGTCGCGGGAGCACTCCCGGGTCGTGCGAAAGGTCGCTGTCCATCGCCACGAGAATGTCGAAACCCTGTTCCAAGCCCCTCTGGAATCCGTCGCGGTATGCAGACCCCAGACCCCGCTTGGCGCTGCGGCTCAGCAGTTCGATCCCACCGAGGTCTTCAGCCAGAGCCTTGACAACGTCGGCAGTACCGTCCGGGGAGGCGTCGTCGACAACCAGCACGTCGACCTCGGGACAGGCCGAGCGCAAGCGGTGCAGCACCTCGGCGATGTTCGCCGCCTCGTTGTATGTCGGAAGAACCACCAGTGACCGCACTGCGGGAACTCTAGGCGGCGGCGACGGTGGCGCGTCGCTAGGATCGGTGCAATGACCACGACGTCTGCTCCCAAGAGGATTGCGCGTGTGCTCGCCGTGCTCTCGATTCTGCTCGCCGGGCTGTGCGGCGGTCTGGTCGGTTATGTGGTCATGGATCTCCAATGCCACGACGGTTGTTCCACCGCAGCAGGTTTCGTGGGGCTTGCAAGTGCCGTGTGTTGTGCCGCGGGAGTCGCGATCGTGGCAGTCCTCGCCCTGCGAGCGTCCGCTGAATGGAACCAGCGAGAAGCACGCGAGCGAGCCCATCGCCAGCGGGAGCTCACCTGATGGCCCAGCGTCCGGAGGCTGCGCAACTGTGACTACACGAATACTGACTGTCGAGGACGACGAGCGGATCCGAATGTCGGTACGCCTCGCCTTAGAGGACGAGGGTTACGAGGTCGCCGAGGCCGAGTCGGGTGAGGACGCTCTGCTTGCCTTCGGCCAAGCGCCGGCAGATGTCGTGTTGATCGACATCATGCTCCCCGGTATGGACGGTTTCGAAGTCTGTCGATCAATCCGCAAGGTGTCCGATGTTCCAATCGTGATGGTCACCGCACGAGCCGACACACATGATGTGGTCGCCGGACTCGAGGCAGGCGCCGACGACTATCTCACCAAACCACACGCACCCAAGGAGCTGTCGGCCCGGATCAGGGCGTTGCTGCGCCGCGTTCGCACGTCGGACTCAGGTGCTCCCCAGCTCGTCTTCGGCGAGTTGGAGATAATCCCCGACGAGGGCGTGGTACGAGTCGGTGCGGAAGAAGTGCATCTCACCAAGACGGAGTTTCGGCTCCTCGTCGAGTTGGCTTCAAACGTCGGGCGGGTGTTCAGCCGCGAGCTCCTGTTGGAGCGAGTCTGGGGTTACGGCTATTTCGGCGACGGTCGCCTCGTCGACGTGCACATTCGTCGGCTTCGGACCAAGATTGAGCCCGATCCGGCCAACCCGCGTTATGTCGTGACTGTCCGCGGGCTGGGCTACAAGCTCGCTGCGTAGACTTGAGACCGTGTCTCGATGGGAACGACTCGGTCTAAGGGCCAGGATCACCCTCCTCTTTGCTCTGGGGGGCCTGCTGTTGGCCACCACGATCGGCCTCTTGACGTTGACGCTGACACGTCGGAGCCTTCTGGTTGAACGCGACGCTGCCGCTCTTGCCTCGTTCGCCGAGAACGGTCAGAGGTTCCAACGTCAAGTCGGCGATGATCCAGCCGCGGAGGGCGTCGCGGCAATCCTGGAGTCGTTGACGACCACCTCCGGTGCGCTGCCGCTGGTCCGATTCGGAGAGGAGTGGGTGGGGCTCAACTTGCTGGTCTTCAGCGAGGAGACCGTGCCCAACACCCTGCTTCAGCTCATCTCGCAAGGATCCGCGGGCCGCACGCGGATCACCTTGAACGGCGAGCCCGCCATCGTCAGCGGTGTTCAGCTCCCGGGCCGCGATGCCGCTTATTTCGAGGCGGTGCTCATCGGGGAGGTCGATGAGACTCTGAATTCGCTGGGCCTGATCCTGCTTGTCGTCGGCACGGTCACGACCCTGGTCGCAGCGGCATTGGGGCTGTGGGCCTCGCGTCGCGCCCTTACACCGCTGGCTGATATTCGCGCTGCAGCCGAATCGCTGGCCGCGGGTGACCTCAAGACCCGGCTCGATCCACCCGCTGATGCCGACCTCGCGTCGCTGTCGGCCTCGTTCAACGGGATGGCCCAGTCTCTCGAGGACCGGATCGACCGGGACGCGCGGTTCGCCTCCGAGGTGAGCCATGAGCTTCGTTCGCCGCTGATGACTTTCAGCGCCTCCGCGGAGGTTCTCAACAACGACCGCCACCAGATGTCGCAACGCAGTCAGACAGCACTGGCCCTGTTGACTGACGACATCGCCCGATTCACCCAACTGGTCGAGAACCTCCTCGAGATCAGCCGCTACGACGTGGGTACCGCTGCGCTCCAAGCCGAGCCGGTCTTCTTCGCCGAGTTCGTTCGACACGCGATCAGCTATTCGTCCCGACCCGACATCTCGCTATCGGTGAGCGAGGAGGGCGAGTCGCTGGTGATCGTCGCCGACAAGCGCCGCTTGGCGCAGGTCATTGCCAACCTCATCGACAACGCCGACAAGTACGGAGGCGGCAACATCGAGGTGGAGATCTCCAGTGAGTCCGACGTGGCGTTCCTGGCGGTCCAGGACCGTGGACCGGGCGTTCCGGCAGCCGAGCGGCGGGTGATCTTCGACCGCTTCAGTCGAGGCAGTTCGGGAGGGCGACGCGGCCACGACACCGGCACGGGGCTCGGGTTGTCACTCGTATCAGAACATGTCCATCTGCACACCGGGGAGGTCTGGGTGGAGGATCGGCTCGATGGGATGCCGGGCGCGCGGATGGTCGTGGCCCTGCCGATAAGAATCGATCCGGAAGACGACCAGTGAGGTGGGTCACCAACTCAACGTTGGTCATCATGCTCCTTGTCGCCGCTTGCGCAGTTCCCACTGACGGGCCGGCGTCGGAGATCTCCGCTGACGACCTGCCCGAGAACCTTCGACCGGGCTACACCACGACCACGACCACCGCGCCCGTGGTCCCCACCGAGCCTGCCGTCTTCTATCTGATCGACCAGGTTGAATCGATCGTGGTTCCGGTCCTCAGAGAGATCCGAACGTTCACCACCAACGCGGGACGGCTGCGGCCGCTATTTGACGAGTTCCGCAGCGAGGAGGAGCGGAATGCGGGCTTTGTGAACCAGTTGCTCGAGTTCGAGTTGTTGAGCGCAACCCGGGACCGGGACCTCTTGACGATAAACATCACTCAGGACGACCCCGAAGCGGACGTGAGTCCGATTCTGCTTGAAGCCGTGGCCCAACTCGTCTGGACCGCGACGGAGCCCGACAACGTCAACCGGGTCCGAGTATTGATCGATTCTCAGCGCCAAGCACTCCCGACCAGCGCCGAGACCACTGACGAGGACCAAACGGTCGACCGCAGCAACTACGCTTCCTTCAACCCCGAATCTCAAGCTCAAGGTGAGCCTGAGTCTGGAGATGGAGATCCAGATGACGTAGAGGGTTAAGCCTTTGTTCGCAGTTCCGCTTCACCGAACAGTTCAAGGGAAGAATGTGCGAGCCACTTCCAGCAGATCCGGGTCCGCGTATTTCAGCGTCGAGACACACTCATCTAGACGCCTCCGGACGACCTTGTTGTTAATGAAAGCAACCATCGTCCCGAAGTCACCTTCGTGCGCCGCACTCATGGCGGCAACCCCGTACCAAGTGGAAAGCACTCTGTCCAGCGCGGAGGGGGTGCCACCACGCTGGACATGTCCAAGCACGGTGACCCGCGTCTCAAAACCAGTACGTTGTTCGATCTCCTCAGCCACAACGTTGCAGATTCCACCGAGTCTGGCGTGTCCGTATTCGTCGATGGTCGGCTCGGCTACCTCAAGCGTTCCAGGTACAGGAACTGCTCCCTCCGCAACTACCACTATCGAGGAGAAGCGCCCTCGCCGATGCCTTCTCCTGAGGGACTCACAAATCGCGCCTATATCAAACGGCACCTCTGGAACCAGCACTATCGTGGCGCCACCGGCGATCCCGGCCCAGGTGGCTATGTGCCCCACATGACGGCCCATCACCTCAACAACAATCACTCGATCATGGGACTCTGCTGTGGTGTGAAGTCGGTCGATCGCATCAGTCGCAGTCTGTACCGCGGTGTCGAAACCGAAGGTCCGCTCCGTCCCGTCGATGTCGTTGTCGATGGTCTTGGGTACACCAACCAAAGGTACGCCATCGGCGTAGATTCGAGAGGCAGCCGAGAGCGTCCCCTCTCCTCCGATGACGATCAGCGCATCAACGCAGTGTCGGGCCATGGTGGCTTTCACCCGCTCAACCCCGTCATCAAACATGTAGGGCTGGTAGCGACTCGTCCCCAGAACGGTGCCTCCGCGGGTCAGAAGTCCTCGGCAAGCCTCAACATCGAGTGGCATCCAGCGATCATCGAGCAGGCCGCTCCAACCGTCGAGGAACCCGACAACCATGTCGCCGTATTCCCGTTCGGCCTTGCGCACGACGCCTCGGATCACCGCGTTCAAACCAGGACAATCGCCTCCACCGGTGAGCACCCCAACTTTCATTCCAGCGACGCTACCAACAGATAACGTCGGGTCATGGGACTTGTTATCACTATCGATTCAGGCACGACCGGAGTTCGCACATTCGCCGTCGACGAAGCGGGCGTCCCGCTCGGCTACGCCTACCGGGAATTCACCCAGCACTTTCCAAGACCGGGCTGGGTCGAGCACGACCCCGTCGAAATATGGCAAGCGGTCCTGGAGACCCTCGCCGAGATCGTAGAGACGACTGCTGAACCCATCAGCGCGATCGGCATCACCAACCAGCGGGAGACGGTGGTGGTCTGGGATCGGCGCAACGGCCAACCCCTCCATCGGGCCATCGTCTGGCAAGATCGACGCACCGCGACACGATGTGAGCAGTTGCAGGCCGAAGGGCATCTCGACTTGGTGCGTTCAACCACAGGACTCGTCCTCGACCCCTATTTTTCTGCAAGCAAACTGGAATGGTTGTTCAAGCACGGGGGTGTCACGCCCGACGAGCATCTGGCATTCGGAACGGTCGACTCGTGGCTCGTTTGGAACCTCACCGGCGGGCACCACGCCACAGACACTTCCAACGCCAGCCGGACCCTGCTGTTCGACATCGGCGCAATGTCGTGGAGTGACCAGATGTGCTCATTATTCAATGTGCCGATGACCGCGCTGCCGGAAGTACTGCCATCGTCAGGACGATTTGGCGAGACAACAGCCGACATTCCCACGGGCGCCAAAATACCGGTCAGTGGGATCGCCGGTGACCAGCAGGCCGCGCTGTTCGGTCAAACCTGCTTTTGGCCCGGGCAGGCCAAGAACACCTACGGGACCGGGTCCTTCGTGCTGATGAACGTCGGCGCACAACGTCCCGAGCCAGTGGAGGGGCTCCTCTCAACCGTTGCATGGACTATTGAAGACGAAACGACATACGCCTACGAAGGAGCAATCTTCGTCACCGGAGCAGCGATTCAGTGGCTACGCGACGGTCTCGGCATAATCGACGATGCGGCCGAGAGCGGACCACTCGCCGCGTCGGTCTCCGACACTGGTGGCGTCGTTTTCGTTCCCGCACTTGCAGGGCTCGGTTCACCCCACTGGGATGCACGGGCGCGCGGCACGATAGTAGGCCTCACCCGCGGCACCGGTCGCGCAGAAATCGTCCGCGCAACGGTGGAATCCATGGCCTACCAGTGCCGTGACGTGGTCGACGCGATGTCTGCCGCTTCCGGAACGCGTCTTCGCGAGCTCCGAGTCGACGGTGGCGCATCGGTGATGGATGTCCTATTGCAGATCCAGGCCGATCAGCTCGGCGTTCCGGTCATTCGCGCAGCTGTTGCCGAGACAACCGCGCTAGGCGCTGCCTACCTGGCGGGAATTGCTGAAGGAGTTTGGAGCGGGCTTGACGATGTGGCCAGTCTGTCGGGGCAGTCCGACGCTGAACGCAAATTCCAGCCGGATCCCGACCGCAGGCGTGCTGATGCAGGCTATGCCCAATGGCAACGAGCAGTGAGTCGATCTTTGGAATGGGATCTAACCGAATAGCCCCTGAAGCCCGAATAGCCCCCTGAGGCCGAGCGGCTTGGTCCCGCACACGGCAGCGACAGAACGAGGCCGTGGCCCGAGCGGCCCGCCCGCGGCCGAGCGGCCCGTGAGCGAAGCGAACAAGAGCAGGAATGAAGCGCAGCGAACAAGAGCGGGTATGAAGCGAAGCGGTGCTAGGCGAGTTCGGTCAAAGCAGAGCGCATTTGACGTATTGCCTGGTTGATTCGCTGTTCGTTCTCGATCAGGGCAAATCTCACATTGCCCTCCCCACCGGGACCGAATCCGACGCCCGGCGAAACCGCGACGTTGGCCTCGGTGACGAGCATCGACGCGAACTCCACCGAACCCATGTGGCGGTACGGCTCCGGAATCGGCGCCCAGGTGAACATGGTCCCTTTCGGTGGCTCAACCTCCCAGCCGATACGGGCGAGCCCGTCACAGAGAGAGTTGCGTCGACTCTCGTAGATCTCACGGGCTTCGCTGGGATAGTCCGCGGCTTCGTTCATGGTCACGGTCGCGGCGATCTGCACCGGCTGGAACGTGCCGTAGTCGAGGTAACTCTTCAGCTTCGCCAGCGCTGCGATCGTCTGGGCGTTCCCGACCATGAACGCGACCCGCCAACCCGCCATCGAGAAGCTCTTGGTCATCGAATAGAACTCGACGGCCACCTCTTTGGCTCCTTCGGCTTGGAGGATCGAACTCGGCATGTATCCGTCGTAGCCGAGATCGGCATAGGCGAAGTCGTGCACGACGACGACATCGCGCTGACGCGCGAAGTCCACCACCTGTTGCATGAACTCAAGGTCGACGCAAGCCGTTGTCGGGTTGTGCGGGAACGACAGCACTATGGCCCGCGGACGGGGCCAGGAGTACTCGAAGCGGGTCCTCAAGGTGTCGAAGAAGGCTCCCTGGTCGCTGGTCAGGGGCATCTCTCGAACGTTGGCACCCGCGAACAGGGGTGCGAACAGGTGGATCGGATAGGACGGCGAGGGCACGAGCACTGAGTCTCCCGGCTCCAACAGCACCCACATCAGATGGCTGAATCCCTCCTTGGCGCCGATCGTGTTGATGATCTCGGTCTCCGGGTCGAGTTCGACTCCGAAACGCCGCTGATAGAGGCCGGCTACCGCTTCTCGGAGCTTCGGGATCCCCCGACTCGACGAGTACCGATGGTTGCGGGGGTTCTGGGCCGCCTCGATCAGCTTGTTGACCGCGGTGGGAGGGGACGGCAGGTCGGGGTTGCCGAATCCGAGGTCGATCACATCCTCACCCGCGCGACGTGCCTGGATCTTCAACGAGTCGATGATCGTGAAGACATAGGGCGGAAGCCCGTTGATCCTGCGGAACTCCATAGGTGGCCGCTACTGATCAGCAGCGGAGGCTTCGGAGCCGCCGCTGTCGTCGGTGAATCTGAATCCTCTGCTGAACGCGTCGACAAAGGACCGTCCCTTCGCGGCTACCGCGGCCAGTGCTTCAGGATCCTCAATGACCCGCTCGGTCGCTTCGATCAGCCACTTCAGCGAGGCCAGAACCGCTTCAGCGGCCTCCCGAACCTCATCGAATCGGCCCTCCTCGTCAGCAACAGACTCGCTACAGTCCATTGCTGGCGTGCTCATCGGTCCACGGAGCCCTCACGACGAGCTGCTCTCAACGTGTCTGGTGAAATCCTCCAGGGCGGTGCGCAACAGGCGAGCCTCGGCGCGGCGCTTGACGAAGCCCGGCAGAGGGACCTTGACCTCAACGGCGAGGTGGTACACGACCTCGGTTGATCCCGGGTCCGAAGGCACCGGCAGAAACTCATACTCGCCATCGAGACGCCTGGTGATGTCGCCGCGTTGTAGACGCCAGGCGAGACGACGCGGGTTGGCGCCATAGAAGTACCTCAGCGTGTAGGTGGTGCTGCGGCCCATGGCCGCGGCCCGGTATTCGACGTCGACTGCGCGGCCTTCATCGTCACGCGAGAGGACCCGGGCCATCTTGATGTCAGAAGCCCACTCCGGGTACTTCTCGAAGTCGATGGCCGTGGCATAACACTGCTCCGGCGTCGCCATGATCGTTGTTCGTTCGGTCGCTTGATCAACCATTACCGCTGACCCTAACCGCTCTGCGGGTCTGTTTTGCGCACCTCGAATTCGCCGTGGCGAGCACACCACAGTCCCGTCAGACCGAGAGCCCATACAGGAACCAGGAGCCCGAATGCCGCGGGCGTGTAACTCCGTATCGATGCCGTGGCCAGCGCCACCACAATCTCGACCGCGAGGGAGCTCAACAAGATCCTCCGCACCACAGAACCGGCGCTGCCCACCGCGAAATAGAGGCCCGCGATCCCAATGACGTGGTGGCGACTGCGCTCCACGGCTATCAACAGGGCCCACCCCATCACGAAGGTTCCGGCAGCGAACAACACCAGCGACACGACTGCGTTGAGCCATTCGAAGGTGTCCGGCCAGACTGTCGCTGTGACCGCGGTGAGCGTGAACACCCCGGTACCGAACCACGACCAATTGAGAATGGCCTGCCCCGCCGCCCATTGCTCCCGCCGTGTCATCGCCGCACCATGGCGTTGATTGCCTCAGCCAGCTGTTCGGCCAGAGTGTCGTAGGAGGACTCCCGTTCGGCGCGCTCCCTGGCCGCCCGCGCCATTGCGTCGCGTCGTTCGTCGTCGTCGAGCAGTTCGGTGATCGCCCGCGCCGCGGCATCGGCGTCGGTGGGGTCATCGACTATCAGACCCGTCTCTTGGTGCACCACCGCCTCGTGCGCGCCGCCGCTGCGACCGGCGACCTGCGCAACGCCGGCCGCTGCCGCCTCCATGAAGACAATGCCGAAGCCCTCCTGTTCCAACCCGCCCCAACGGCTGCGGCAGAGCATCGTGAAGACGTCGCCGCAACCGTAGAGGAGGCTCAGCTCATCGGTGTCGACTCTTCCCAGCAGCTTCACGGGTGCGTCGAGGCGGGCGATCAGCGAACTGAGTCGTCTGTGGTCGCGGCCGGCACCGGCAATTGCGACACAGACCTCCGGCTTGCTCCGGCGAATCTCCACCGATGCTCGAATCAGCGTGTCCATGCCCTTGCGGGGAACCAGGCGGCTGACTGACACGACCAACGGGCCCGCGGTCGGCAGGCCCAGGGACTTTCGGGCGGCCTGTTTGGCGGCGCGGTCGAGGGGGACGAAACGTTCGGTGTCGACACCGGGCGCAATGATGCTGACAGGCAGGGGGCGCCCCAGTGACAACTCCCCCTGCTGCGCCGGGTACCCGCCTGCTGCAATCACGCCTGCGGCCCCATCGAGTACTCGGTTCAGCAGACTGCGAATACCGGGGATACGGCTGGGAATCGTGACTTCTGCACCATGGAGAACGACTCCGTAGGGAATGTCGAGATGCGGACCGATCAGACCGACCGGCACCGCCGGGTCGAGGATCACGAGTTCGGCGCCGCAGGTGCTGGCCAAGCGGTCTACACGACGCGCCAGCAGCGGATGCGGCAGCAACCAGGGTTCACGGCTGCGAACAACGGTGAACGGTTGCGCGGCGTCGAAGGCGCCAGCGTTGGCGTGGGGGGTGCAGTAGACGACCACCTCATCAGCGGGGAGGCGCCGCCAGAGCTCCCACAGGTAGTTCTGAATGCCACCGATCTTGGGGGGAAAGTCATTGGTGACGAGTAGATGGCGGGCCACAGCACGCCACTATGCCACGGCGGTGACTGACCACCGGAGTTCTTCTCGCACCATCTCGTCGAGTTCGCGGCCGTTCAACTCGGCCAGCAGATCGTCCCTGTTCAGTCGCCGGGCCGCCCAGACGGCGTGAGCCGCGACGACCGGAGATTGATGGGCCAGCGATCGGGCCAGCACCGCTGCAGTTCGTTCGTCGTCGCCGCTACCGATGTTGCCGAGCACTACCAGGGCATTGCGCCGCAGGTAGTCGGGATTGCGCTGCGGTACGTACCAGCGCCCAAGACGGGCCATCAGAGTCTCATCATCGGACTCCAGAAGGTCGAGTATCGGGACCCAGGCACCGTCGCCACCTTTCGCCGCAGGTTGCTTGCGGCGGATCTGGTTCGGTGGGCAGACGTCCTGGCAATCGTCACATCCGTAGATGCGGTCGCCGAGCAGCTCCCGGTACTCGACGGGGAATCGACCCGATGCCTGCAGCAGCCACGCCAAGCACCTGTTGGCATCAACCACACCGGGCGAGATGATCGCCCCTGTCGGGCATCCGTCGAGACACTTGGTGCACGTTTTGCAACCATCGGTGGCAACGGCGACCGCTTCGAGCTCGAGGGGTGCGTTGGTCAGCACCGAGCCGAGCACGACCATGCTGCCGACGCCCGCGATCAGCACATTGGAACTCTTTCCCCACCAGCCGATACCTGCGCGGTGTGCTGCTGCTCGGTCGACCAGCTGATTCTGGTCGGCCAGCACAAGAGCCTTGTAGCCCTGCACGCGCAGCGCGACGGCAATCTGTTCGAGAGCTGCACGCAAAAACGCGTAGTGGTCTTCTGAGCTGTAAGCGGCAACTCTTCCAGTCGGTTGATCCGCGGGGCGGGGCGGGAGCTCGCGTTGGAAGTCGTACGCCCCTACGATCAGGCAGGTGGCATCGCTCATGGTCCGGCGTGGATCTGTTGAGCGTGACGGGTTGCGGTAGGTGAATTGCATTGTGCCGCTGAGCCCCTCGGCCTTGCGCTGCTCGAGGTCGACGCGGGTGCGTTCGAAGGGGGTCGCTTCAGTCGCGCCCACCGCGGCCAGCCCTGCGGCGCGCCCTATGTCTATGAGCTCGGCGACAGTCAGATCCACCCGTCCATGGTGGCACGACAAATCAGAAATGAGACACAAC
Organism: uncultured Acidimicrobiales bacterium; assembly: GCA_951812975.1. Classification (GTDB taxonomy): domain Bacteria; phylum Actinomycetota; class Acidimicrobiia; order Acidimicrobiales; family Aldehydirespiratoraceae; genus VXYK01. The sequence goes on from CATOTC010000001.1 coordinate 70,500, forward strand.
AACCGACGCGAGGGACTAAGACGTGCGCGGATTGAACAGCGGGGTGCGCTGACACCAGTTGTTTCCCGCTCTTGTTCGCTTCGCTCCGCCCCCGCTCTTGTTCGCTTCGCTCACCGGCCGCTCGGCCGCGGGCGGGCCGCCCGGGCCACGGCCCCGCTCGGTCGCGGTCGTGTGCGGATCAATCCGCTCGGTCTCTAGACGGCGTCGGAGCGGGGGACGAACCTGCTCGACGGGACGAGCCCGGCGTCGTTGAGCAGCTCATAGGCGCGTCTCTCCTCGAAATCGAGGACCACCGGCGTGCCGGCGACATGACCGACTAGATAACTCACTACGCAATCGTCACACGCTTCTGTGTGCTGCATGACGCACATGTCGCAGTCGATCATCAACCCCGCCTGCTCGCCGGCCGTTGCGCCGCAATGAGCGTCGAGCTCATCGCCAACCAATCGAAGATAAGTGTGTTCTGTCATGCCTCCAAGCTACGCAGGGGGTGTGACACTGCTCGATAGATTGAGACGATGGTCAACGCCGATGCACCCGATACTTCGGCTCCGGTCAGCGACTCCCCCACCGCAGTCGAGGGCCCCGACTTCTCGCGGCGCCAAGTCCTGCGACTCGGCAGCGGGGGCGCGCTCGCCCTGGTCATCGGCGCCGGTGTCGGCTGGCTCGACCGATCCCGCAACCGGGGGCCCGAATCAGTCTCACCGCTGAGGGACACCACCGGCGCCACGACGACCAGCACGACAGTCGGCACCACAACCACGACGACCGAGCCGATAACTGTGAGCGGGATCGGTGAGGTGGACCCGCGGATAATCACCCTCGGTCAGCGAGTCGTCGAGGTGACCGGCGAGAACGACATCGCTGAACTGCTCGCTCAACTCCCCACGGCCGAGCGCGACAGCGATCCGCTCGAGCGTGCCGCTGCGCGTGTCAGAGCCGATTTCGAACAGAGCGACACCATCACTGTCGACGGTTGGATCCTCGCCGCATCAGAGGCCAGGGCGGCCGCGGTGATCGCTCTGGCATGTTCAGAGTCCGTTCAATCCACATGCTGACCGACGCTCGCACACTTCGCTCGGGAAGCGCCCTGGAAGCAGACCTGTGCATCATCGGCGGAGGCGCGGCAGGAATATCGATGGCAATGGAACTGCTCAATTCCGGACTGCGGGTACTGCTGATCGAGTCTGGAGGCACAGAATCCGATGCTGCCACACAAGCACTGATGACCGGCGACAGCATCGGCGCGCCCGTGACCACGCTCGACAACCCGGTGACTCTCGACCAGACCCGTCTGCGTTACTTCGGCGGGACCACCAACCACTGGGCCGGTTACTGCAGACCGCTGGCCCCTGTTGATTTCGAACACCGGGACCATCTTGGCGTCTCGGGATGGCCGATCAACCACACCGACCTCGCCCCATACTGGGACCGGGCGACGCAATGGGTACGGATCACCGACGGAGACTTCTCAGTCGACACTTGGGAACGGCGTCTGGGGGTGAAAGCTCCGCCGGTGGAGACCGACGCAGTCGAACCTTTCGTGTTCCAGGTCACGTTCCCGACGAAATTCGGCGACCTGTACGGCGCAGAACTGACCGCTGCGGCCAATATCGAGGTGCTGCTCCACGCCAACGCGCTGAACCTCGCCACCGACAACGGGCGCTCGGTCACCCATCTCGATGTCGCCACCTTGAGGGGCGTCTCCTTCAAAGTCACCGCGCGGGCCTACGTGTTGGCCGCCGGGGGGATCGAGAACGCGCGGCTGTTGTTGGCTTCAGTCGACCATGACCCGGCCGGGCTCGGCAACAGCAACGACCTCGTGGGCCGCTTTTTCAGCGAACACCTGCAGATCTACGCCGGGTTCGGGGTGTTCGAGTCGGACTTCGACGCGCTCAGCGGTCTGGGCGGCGGCGAGGTGGCCATCGCCCAGGGACGCCATGCCGGACATCTCCACGGCGCCAAGTTCGCTCTCGGACTGAACGACGCACACCTGCGTTCAGCGGCGACCACCGGTCTCGAGCTGCAGTTCCTTGTCGGCTCCCTACCCGATGGAGTGCCGTTTCAGGCGCGGGGAGCCACCGTCGGCGACGTCGGTGCGCTCATGGCCCACACCGGGTCGGAGCCCCGCACAGCGGCATATCTCCAAGCCCTGGCCGAACAGGAACTGAATCCGCACAGCCGCGTCACCCTGGGGTCCAGGACCGACGCTCTGGGAATGCCGCAGATAGTGCTCGACTGGCAGTACACCGCGGCTGATCGACGGCGGGTGGTCGCCGGACTGAAGGTCATGGCCGAAGCCATAGGCGCGACCGGCTGGGGACGGGTCCAACTCGTGCCAGGTGGAGTCCACGCCGACGCCCACGACAGTGCGATCAGCGGAGAGTTCCTGACCGTCTTCAGATCGGTCCCTGAAGAGATCGACCTGAGAGGGTTTCCGGTGGGGGTGGGCTTCCACCACATGTGCACCACCCGAATGTCGGACGATCCTGCACAAGGCGTCGTCGATGCCGACTGTCGCATGCACGAAGTCGACAATCTCTGGGTCGCTGGGAGCAGCGTCTTCGCCACCGGCGGGACGGCCACGCCGACATTCACGATCGTGGCGTTGGCAATTCGTCTCACAGACCACCTGCGAGACCTGCTCGGCTAGAGGACGAGCGGATTTATCCCGAACACGACCGCCGCGAACGAGGCCGTGGCCCGAGCGGCCCGTGAGCGCAGCGAACAAGAGCGGAAAAGATCTGGTGTCAGCGCAACCCCTGTTCAATCCGCGTGCGTTCTCGGCTTGACGTCGGTGACATGCTGACATCCTTGACATCAAGGGTCTGTTCGGGCAGTGTGTTGGAATGCCCGAACAGACGTTCGCCCTCCAGCAGAGCTTCGAAGACCTCGGCACCCCCCTGTACGAAGTCACGTTCGTCGTCATAGACCTCGAGACGACCGGTGCTTCTGCAGCGGACTGCGCTATCACCGAAATCGGCGCGGTGAAACTCCGCGGCGGCGAGTGCCTGGGCACATACCAGACATTGGTCGACCCGGGATCTGCGATCCCGCCGGAGATCACGGTCCTCACCGGGATAACTCAGGCCATGGTGATGCGGGCGCCCCGGATCGAATCGGTGATGCCGTCGCTGTTGGAGTTCATCGACGGCGCGGTGATCGTGGGTCACAACGTTCGCTTCGACCTCTCATTCCTCAACGCGGCCCTACAGCAATTGGGGCGTCCCCGCCTCGCGGCACGCTGGATCGACACACTCGCGCTGGCTCGCAGACTGGTGCGCGATGAGGTGCCCAACTGCAGGCTCGGCACGCTTGCGGACCGTCTGCGACTCAGCCACAGACCCAGCCACCGCGCCCTCGACGACGCCCTGGCAACCGGAGACCTGCTGCATTTCCTTCTGGAGCGGGCCGCCACTCTGGGAGTGTTGGGCCTCGAAGACCTCATTGCGCTGCCGACGCTCGCCGACAGCCCCCATGCCAAGAAACTGAATCTGACCGACGGGCTGCCCCGCAGGGGCGGCGTCTATCTCTTTCGCGACGCTCGCGACGAAGTGCTCTATGTCGGCAAGGCCACCAACCTGCGATCCCGGGTTCGCAGCTACTTCTCGACCGACGAGCGTCGCAAGGTCTCGCAGTTGCTTCGCGAGACGCATCGCATAGACCATCACGTGTGTCGCAACGGACTCGAATCTGCTGTGTTGGAGTTACGGCTGATCCAACAGCATCTGCCGCGGTTCAATCGGCAGGGCACCCGGGCGGGCAAGTATCCATACATCAAGCTGACCCTCAATGAACGCTTCCCCCGCCTGTCGATAGTACGGACGGTCCGAAACGACGGAGCCCTCTATCTGGGTCCGGTGGCATCGACACGGGCGGCCAAACGGGTAGTAGAGGCGATCCACAGAGCGACGCCGATTCGGCGTTGCGGTCTCGCGTCGAGGGCTTCGACGACCGCGAGTGTCTGCGCTTCAGCCCAGTTGGGGGTGTCGTGCTGTCCGTGTTCCGGGGCGACCCCGCAAACCGAGTACGCGGCTGTGACAGAAGAACTCGTCACCAATCTGACATCGCGCCCCGACCTGCTGTTGGCCCCGCTGGCCGCGAGGATCGAGAAGTTGGCGGAACAACAGCGCTATGAGGAGGCAGCTGACGTGCGGGACCGCGCTGAAGCACTGGCGGGCCTGTTGCGACGTCATCGACGCTTCGACCTGCTTCGACGAGCCGGGCGTGTTCGCCTGGGAATCGGCAACACCTGGGTTGAGCTTCATGAAGGAAAACTCAGTCGCAGCGGCCACGCAACTGACGCCGACGAGCCCAGTGATCCATTTCAACTCTTCACCCCATCAGCACCGAGTGCCGCCCCGACCCCGACCACAGAGCCTTTGCCGGTTCCGCAGCGCCATGAGGCCGACGAACTGCTCACAGTCGTCGGCTGGATCGAACGCAATGTCCACAAGCTGACGATCGAGGAGGTTGAGGGAGTGTTGGCCAGTCCCCTGCCGGCCCTCCCGGCCTTCAAGCCGAAGACCAGGAGTCCAGCCCGCCGCACGACCAAGCGCACAGGCGTCGAATCGTTGCCGGACTCGCTCACACGGGCGCCTGCGCCGAGGTCGCGGGTCGCCTAGCTCGCGGGTTGCCCCACCCACCTGGGGAGGTCTCACCAGGTGTTCGACACCAGCGCTGAGAGCTTGGCTTCGGCGCGTCCGTCGTCGATCGCGTCGGCCGCGAGCGGGACTGCTTCGCTGAGGTCCGCCGCGAGTCCCGCTACCACCAATCCGGCAGCCGCGTTGAGCACGACCATGTCTCGATGAGGCCCCACCTCGCCTGCAAAGACCGAGCGGGCGATACGGGCGTTCGTGTCGGCATCACCCCCTGCGATGTCCGCCGGCGACGCCGGAGCCAAGCCGACCGACGACGCCGTAATGGCCAGTTCCGTGATCTCCCCGTCCTCGAGCGAGAGGATTCTCGAGGGACCCGTCGTGGACAGTTCATCCAATCCCCCGTCACCGTGCACAACCAGAGAACGACGCGATCCCGTTGCTCTGAGCACTTGAACCATGCGCATTGCGGCGGACCAGTCTCCCACACCGACGACCTGGCACCTCAAGCGACCCGGATGACTCAACGGGCCCAAAATATTGAACACCGTCGGGATGCCGAGCTGCGCCCGTACAGGACCCACATGGCGCATCGCCGGATGAAAACTCCGAGCGAAGGCGAACCCCAGGCCGATGCTGTCGACTTGAGCCTCGAGCTGACCGGGAGTGATGTCAACATCGATTCCGAGAGCCTCCAGCAGGTCGAAGCTGCCTGAGGTGGACGAGGCCTTGCGGTTGCCGTGCTTGCACACGGTCGCACCGGCTGCGGCAGCCACGAACGCCGCCATTGTCGAGACGTTGAGAGCATGGCGCATCCGGCTGGGCGAACCTCCCGCACCAACGATGTCGATTGTGTTGTCCGGCACCGACAGCGGAGTCGCCGAATCAAGCATTGCCACCTGGAGTCCCACCAACTCCTCCACCGTCTCACCCTTGATTCGCAGACCGACGATGAACGCGGCTGTCTGCGCGTCTGCAGCCTCACCATTGAGGATCGTGGAGAGAACCGCTCTCGTGATCTCCGCGCTGAGGTCAGCGCCATCGGCCAGCGTTCCGAGGACGGCCGGCCAACCGCCATGCTCGTCGATGCTCGTCGCAGGTGTCATAGGTTTCATGTTCGTCTCTGGCGGGGTCAACAGTCTGACTACGCAACCGTAGCGCGCTGCTAGCCTCGGCTCCGTGTCAAAGTCCCTGTTTCCTGCAGCAATTCGGGCCGGAACTGCGATCTGTCTGGTTGTCTCGGTTCCCGCCGCAGTGGCACAGGCAGTCCTTGCTGACGGCGACGGGAGCGAGCAGTCGAACTGGGTGTACCTCACGTTGTTGGCGATCATTGCGGCCTACCTCGTGGGCGGTGCGGTTGCGGGTCGGATAGCGACAGACGCGCCGATGATCAACGGCGCGGCCGCGACGGTCACTGCGTTCGCGGTCGTGCAACTCGTGGCCGGCGTCCTCCGCATCGCCGGTGGCAGCGGGATCAACCCGCTGGCGTTGGTCTTCAATGTTCTGTTGGCTGCGTCGATCGGAACTGTCGGTGCCGGAATTGGCGCGTACCTTTCCAATCGGGCCAAAGTCAACGGGTAGAGATTCTGTTCACAACCAAAGGGCATCAGATGAAGCTTCCAGTTTCGGGCGCGGTTCACGACGAGCGGGAGATCGAGGCGGTCGTGGAGGTGTTGCGCTCCTCGGCACTCGACATCGGCGAGAACGTCTTCGAGTTCGAGCACAGGATCGCTTCGCTGTTGTCCAAACAGCACGGGATCATGGTCAACAGCGGATCGTCGGCCCTGCGCATCGCGGTTGACCTGCTCCAACTCGAACGCGGCGACGAGATCATCACATCGCCGCTCACCTTCTCAACCGACATCGCCACCATGGTGCAGTCGGGTCTCGTCCCGGTGTTCGTGGACATCACGCAAGACACCTACCAGATCGACCACACCAAGATCGAAGCCATGATCGGGCCTCGAACAAAGGCGATCCTGACTCCGAACCTGTGCGGCAACTGCCCTGACTGGGACGCGATCCGTGCCATCGCAGACGCTCACGGTCTCACCGTCGTCGAGGATTCGTGCGATGTGCTCGACTCCTGGCAGCGAGGTGAACGTACCGGCGCGCGGGCCGACATCGTGGTGACCAGTTTCGCCCGCAGCCATGCCATGACCGCAGGCGGTGCCGGTGGTCTGGTCGGAGTCGACGATCCGGAGCTGTTTGATCTGGGGCTCGAGTTGAGACGCTGGGGCCGGCGCTCGGAACCTTACCTGTACGGCACGCGCAAAGGCCGACAGGACCGCTTCGGATACCTCGCCGACGGCACACCCTATGACATGATCTTCACGTTCGACTCGATCGGCTACAACTTCGAGCCGACCGAGATCAGCGCCGCCTACGGACTCGTCCAACTCGAGAAGCTCGCCGGTTTCAACCAACAGCGGCGCGACAACTGGCGTCGGCTCGATGACTTCCTGGCGACCCGCGGGGGTGTGACCCGGGGCCGTACCACACCTGAGACTGACACGACCTGGATGCGGTTCTGCTTCACGATCGACGACGACCTCGGCATCGACCGCAGCGAAGTCCAGGAGCGGCTCGAAGCACGCGGTGTAGCGACGCGTATGGTCTGGACCGGCAACATCCTGCGTCAGAAGGGGTTCGCGGGGATCGAGCACCGCGCCCCCGAAAACGGGTTGCCGAATTGCGACTACATCATGGACAAAGCCGTGTCGTTGCCGATCCACCATGGTCTCAACGCGGATCACATGGGCTACCTGTGCGAACAACTCGACGCGGTGCTCGACGTCTAGCGACCTTGAGCATCGACAACTGGACCACAGCGTCGAATATGTCGGGACAAACGCGCCTTCGTTGGGGCAGACTGAGGGGGTGACGGGGAGCCGGTCGGATGGCCGCGGCGCAGTTCGCTGCTTCGAGGAAGGTCGGGACTCCGTAGGGAAGGGTGCTGGTTTGCGCCAGTCGAGGCGACTCGCAGGAAAGTGCCACAGAAAACAAACCGCCTTCCCGGCTCCCCCCGGGGACCGGGCGGGTAAGGGTGAAACGGTGCGGTAAGAGCGCACCAGCACCCCGGGTGACCGGGGTGGCTAGGTAAACCCCACCCGGAGCAAGGCCATGCAGGGAGAGGGCGTCCCGTCCGCAGACACTCCCGGGTAGGCCGCAAAGATGGATGGCCATCCACGGAGTCGGCAGAACCGGCTCCCGGACAGAATCCCGCCTACAGGCCGACTCCCCGTCACACTTGCTGCTTCGCTTCGCGGGGGTCTTCTAAAGTGATGGTCCAGCCGGGGCCGAGTTCGCTGTCGAAGCGATGCTGGAACATACCTAAGAGCATTGACGCGGGCAGGATGCATTCGGCGCAGGCTTCGTCGGGAATGTGGAGACGGAGCCTGATGTGGCGTCTGGCGACTGAGGCGGTGAGGTCGGCACGATCCGCACGCAAGACAGCCGCCAATCTCTCAACCACACCAGCCGCGTCGGCGGCGGTGGACGCACCAGCCACTCCAGCCGGGTCGCGTGCAGCGGGTTCGTCGGCGGCTGTGGTTAGCAGAGCCAGCACGGTCGGGGTTGCCGCATCAGCAAGGGCCTTTGCCTCAGCCGTGGTCAGGCTGCCGATCGGGTGCGGCACCGTGGCAAACGGATACTCAGCGAAACCCTGCAGTTCAGCGATTGCGGTGCCGGTAACGGCAAACGGTTCAGTCACAACCGCCACGGCGGGCACGCCTCGCTGCTCGAAGTTGACAGCATCGAGCACACTGCTCGACGAACAACTGCCTCAATCACCAATGGCCGCGATGATCGCTGACACATCGGCGGCCAACGACTCCACATCCTCGGGGCTGGCTGGAAGGTTGGCAGTGGGCTTCATCACCAGCACAGAATCACGTGCCCCGTGGAGGTCTATGAGATTCTGGGCAACCCGTTGAAGGATCCCTGGGGCGTGCGTCTTTCCGTTGCTCACCAGCCCGATCACCGCACCCTCCAACGAGTCGGGCCGCGGCGCCCGCGCGGCGCCGGAACTGGGAATGGTCAGCGTCGGGTCTACCAAGGTAATGGTCATGGCATGAGTATCTCCCGGGTGATGAGCGGAACGCTGCGGTCCCGGCTCCAGGTTGGAAAGAAAGACGAGTGGCCGCCGGCATCACCGCCGCCGACCATGAGCGCAATGTCATCGGGGCAGGTGCCACGGGGAACGTTGATGCGCTCATCGCCCGGCAGAACTTGCGGGTCGGTTTCCATCCATTGGGTGGGATGGAAACCACTGACGTTTCCGGCCGCTTCCACCTTGCCGCCGCGTTTCACTTCGGCATAGCTGCGGGTTGCGTGAGTGAACAGATATTCCTGCACCTGAGGCCGGGTCCAGCCCGCCGCACCGATTTTGCGGGCGTGCTCGGGAGCGAACACCACCAGCGATCGCCCTGAACTGAGCGATCCGAGGGCCGACATCGTGTCGGCGAACGTGCCGAGCAACCCCTCAGGATCAGGCGAAGCGTGGTTCAACACGTTGTGACCCGACTCGGCTGCCATGACCGTGACCGTACTCTGGCCAGGCGCATAGCCAAGCGAGACATGATACGGCTCCCATGGGCTAGCCGCCTCGTGTTCCCCGAAACACATCGCGTACTTGCCGGCCCAGCCTTGAGTGCTTTTGTCGAGCTTGCCAGGAATGGACGAGAGGCAGTTCCGCAACACCAGCCGCACGGCACGTCCGATCGTGGCGTTGGCCCGAAAACCCGGGCCAAACAGGTTCTCCTTGTAGTGGATACCGACCTCGTCGCGGATCGGTCCGTTCACGGCGGTGAGAATTGCTGCGCCACCAGTGCTGGCCGACACAGCATGCAACTCGAAGGTCGGGTCGCCGATAGCTGCGAGCACTGCGCCCAAGACCGGAAAATGCTCGGGCAGGCATCCGGCCATTACAGCATTCGCGGCTGCCTTGTGAGCGGTGACCTCAAGATTGCGCGCGGGTTCGTGCAACAACACTTCGTGGGTGTCCCACACACCACCGGCCAGCATGGCGCCGACCAGCGGCTCGGTCGGCGGCACCACCGGCAGGCCGTCGGTCCAACCTGATTCATAACAAGCCTCAATGGCCTGCCAGGGGTCGCTCAGTTTCATGCGGGCCAAGTGTAAGTGCGGGCTATCTGAGGTGCTCGCCGGGTAGTCGACCCGAACTGAACAGCAGCCGGCGGTTCTCTGCCCGGGTGAGTTCAAAGCGGTGGACCAGCCAACCCGCTGCGCAGACTCCGAGCAGTTCAAACAGGATCAGCACTGCGAGGGGACGGTCGAACTCCGGCAGTGGAGCCGCCGCGATCCCGTCGAGCCCGGCGACGGGCCACCAGAACAACTCGGTACGAGTCCATGCGCCCGAGACCACAAGAAAGACGAACGTTCCGATCGGCACGCCCAGCAACCGACGCCGCAACAGCCGCGACCCGACCGTGGACAACATCACCAGACTCAGCAGCACAACCGAACCCAGCAGGGTGTGGAGGATCAGCGGGCGGCCCGTCACCCCCTCTGCGAGTGGCAGCACCGCGCCTGCGGCGACGTAGCGGTAGTCGACGGCAGGGCTGTCGAACACCATCAGCACACCGAGCACTGCGGCCGCGACGAAGAAGAGGAACACGTCAGAGCAGAACGATCCGGCCGCACTCGTCGCACGACAGGACGTCCGCGGTTGAATGTTTCATCCGGTCCGCCTCCATTGCCGGCATCATCGACGGGCAGCCCATACACTTTCCGTTCTCGAAGCGCACCACGGTCGCCGAACCGAACATCGACCGCAGACGCTCATAGTCGGCGATCAACGAACTGTCGAGGTCCGCTTCGAGTTCCGTCCGATTTGAACGGACGGTCTCCAAGCGAGCGTCGATCTCCGCCTCGGCAGAGTTGATCTCGGCGTTCAGGTCTCCGATGCGCTGGTCGCACACATCAACCTCGGTACTGAGCGCGGCCGCCCTCGATGCCAGCGACTCGGCCTCCTCCATGGCGTTGAGAGCCTCGTCTTCAAGATCGCTCTGGCGGTTCCGCAACGAAGCGATCTCATCTTGGAGGGCCTGCAGGTCACGGAGTCCTGTCACTTCGCCGCTGTAGAGGCGCGCCTCATCGGTCTCGATCCTGGCCGCGACGATCTGAGCCTCGTCTTCAAAACGTTTCTGGCGTGTCGCGACTTCAATTTGGATGAGCGAGATCTGATCGATCTCCGCAGTGAGACGCTTCCGCTCATCGGTAGCTTCCCGCAGTTGCCCGCGCTGTGCGAGCACAGCTCTGCGATGCAGCAACTGGTCGGTCTCGACGTCAAGGCGTTGAACTTCGAGAAGATCGTGGTGACTCATTGATCAAATGGCTCCCTGTTGCGAATGCGCCCAATAATGACCTGAGTATGAGACAGTACCGAACTTGGACCGTCAACGCCCCAGGCGCAGGTTCGCTGTGACCACACTGGCGATCATCGGCGCCGGCAGGGCGGCAGCGGTTCATGCCGAATCCTCGCGCGCGGTCGCCGGTGTGCAACTGATCGGGATCGGCGGACGTGCTCCGGGGCGTGCGCGCGAGGCTGCTGCGGCACTGGGCTGCGAAGAACTCAGCGTTGCCGAGATGATCGGACGCGCCGACATGCTCATTGTTGCTGTACCTCCGGCCGAGGTCGCCGGAGTATTGGCACAGATTCCCCCTGACCGTCCCATGATCGTCGAATCGCCGGTGGGGGTGAACTCGCGCTGTGACCCCGGCGACCGGCCGAACACGATGCTCGGTGCCAACCTGCTCCACGCCCCGATAGCGCGACAAGGGCTGGCCGCGATCAACGATCTCGGCGAGCCGCACCACCTTGTGCTTCGCGCCACCGCCCCCCGGCCCTTGTGGCACACGCCCCCGGCGGCGCGCAGCGGCGCCATGTTGGACCTGGGAGGTCGTCTCCTTCCCGTCCTGTTGGCCGCGGCCGCTCAACCGGTGGTTGAAGTCTCCGCGAGTCTGAACCTTCAAGACGGTGTAGACACTGGTGCCGATCTGGACCTGCGAATCGCTGGCAGACGGTCGGTTCGCGCCAAGTTGCACTCCGACGAGGGCCCTACGTCAGCGAACCTGGAGGCGGCCAGTGGCAGCGCGGTCGTTTCCGTCGACCTGTGGCCGTTCCCTGTGCTCGAAGTCGATGGCGACGAGATCGCTTCGGCCGAGGGCCAGGAACCGCTGCACGCTCTCGGATTCGTGTCTCAAATGAGACGCCTCGCCGCGGTTGCGGCGGGCCGGGCTGCTGTGTGGCCTGAACTCTCCAGCGGTCTCGGGGCGTTGCGGATCATTGAGGCGGCGGAACTCAGCGCCCGCAGCGGTCGAGTCCAGCGACTCGGCTGATTCGCCGCGCAGGCGCTCCGAAGACCGGACAGGAACTCAGTAGGCGCCTGAGAGCTTGCGATGGTCCCAGCTGACAACTTTTTGGGCTTCCACGACTACAGCCGTGCGCTTGGCCGCCATCTGGGTGGCGGCCTGCTCCAAAAACTCCTCGGGGACGTCGGGCTGGTTCCGCTTCATCACCTCGAGCGCCAACGGGAACACTTCGGAATGGTCGGTCACGAGCTGAGCGGTCCCTTTGATCATCACGCCCCGCAACTGGTCGTACACGTCGCCGTCCTCCCACAACAGGGTGATCCGCGGGTCTCGTTGGAGGTTCTTGATCTTCTGGGACTTGGTGTAGGTCTCGAAGACGACTCGCTTGTCCACGTAGGCGAACCACAACGTCGACAAATGGATGCTGCCGTCACGCTCGATCGTGCCCACTTGAAGGCTCTTCTGCTCCTCGATGAACGCGTCGACCTCCGACTCATTCATGCGGATCACGTCTCGTCTGTTCGTCGCCATCCGCTCACCTTAGAACGTGCACAGGCTGAATAAGAAAAGGGCACCCAGTGGATGCCCTTCTCAGATCTGTTGTTTTCTGATGTGTTGAACGAAAGTCCGCTCAGACCACTCGGACGGACAGGGCTTCGTCACCCTTGCGGCCCGGACCGATCTCGAACTCGACGTTTTGGCCCTCCTCAAGAGTTCGGAACCCGGAACCATCAATGTTGGAGAAGTGCACGAACACATCGTCACCGTCGGTACGGGAGATGAATCCGTAGCCTTTCTCGTTGTTGAAAAACTTAACTGTGCCCGTTGGCATTCTGGGCATTCCTTTCGATTAGCGCGACATCCGACGCGAATGCCGCCCGCACAGCCTATGGAGTCGCCATGTGATTCCACCGACTGTTGCCAGATGTGTGCAAGTTGTCACACGCTTCGTTCCCGCCCGACCGCTCAGCGTCCTGCGACGGACTTGCGTCCTGTGACGGAATCGAAGGCGTCTACCAGTTCGCGGATCCGTTGCTCCGCATCGAGTGCTTCGGGTGTGAAGCGCAAACCGAGCCGAAAGTCGGTCACTCCGGCTTCAAGCAGTCGCGGGACCGGCGACATGGTGGCTTCAATGTCGAACGAGCCGTCGTCGCGGCTGACAACGCCGAGGTTGGACACCACTTCGATGTCATCGGGGTCACGGCCGTGCGCACTGACCGCCGCTCTCATTCTGGCTATACCGCTGGTGATGTCGGCCGCATCGGGGCCCCAGGGGATCCACCCTTTTCCGAAACGGGCGAGACGGCGCATCGACGCTGCATTGACGGTACCGCTGACCCAGATCGGCACGCCCCCCTCCTGAGTGGGTTTCGGCATCTGGTGTATCCGCGAGAAATGCAGGCGGTCAGACGAATACTCGGCAACTTGTCGAGTCCACAGCGTCTGGCACACCTCGAGCGTGTGATTGAGCTGCGCTCCGCGGTCGCGGTAGTCGAGTCCCGCCGCTTCATACTCCTCGCGTTGCCAACCGACACCGACGCCGAGGTCAACTCGGCCGCCCGACAAGACGTCGATGGTGGCCAGCGTCTTGGCCAGCACCACCGGCCGACGCAACGCCGCGATCAGGATTCCGGTGGTGAATCGGATGTGTTCGGTCACCGCGCTGAGGTGGGCGATCGTCGTCAGCGGTTCCAACCAGTGACCGTCTGGACCGGTCGGTTGCCGACCGCCCGCCAGGCCGCCAGTCCTGGGGTCGCTGTAGGCCTCGAGGTTCTCTCCGAAAGCGACATGATCTGCCAGTGCCAGCCGATCGATACCGGCGCGGTCCGCTATCTTGGCCCGCTCAACGAGGTGCTCCCAACCTCCAGGATCGTCGGCCGAGAACGTGATCAGCATCGTGGAGAGTCTTGGGACGATCGACATTGCCTACCTCAGTCGCTGTTGGCCTCTATGGCCAGTGATTCACTCGCATGTAAGCACATCACGGCATCGTCTCGACAACCGGGTGCCACTCGGGGCGCTCAGCCGCGCCGCCGTCGACGCCGCTGCGAACGGTCGTAGGGGCGCTCAGTCCGGTTCGAGCGACTCTCGGGAATGCCTGCAGCAAGGGGGTCCGGTACCGCGATCGTGCCGTCCAGGACCCCGCGGATGAACGACACGTGGGCAGGAGTGTTCCCACAGCAGCCGCCGATGATCTCCGCGCCTGCAAGTCGCACCCGCTGCGCATGGGCACCCATGACCTCGGGGGTGCCGCTGTAGGACAGTTCAGCGCCGCGCCATTGCGGTATCCCGGCGTTCGCCTTGGATATGACCGGCACGCTGGCGACCGCCCGCATCTCGACCAGAGCGGCTTCTGTGTCTGCGAGATTGTTACCGCAGTTGGCGCCCATCGCCGCGACTCCGAGTTCGGTGAGACGTGTGGCGGCCTGCCCACCTGTGACGCCCATCATTGTGCGACCGGCGGTGTCGAAGCTCATGGTGACCGCGATGGGAAGGTCACAGCTCTGTCGAGTCCCGACGACGGCAGCTTCAACCTCCGCTAGCGAACTCATCGTCTCGATCCAGATGATGTCGGCGCCTCCTGTGCTGAGCCCCGCTGTCTGTTCGGCGAATGCATCCACGGCGTCCGCGAATTCCAGCGGGCCCAACGGAGCGATCAACTCGCCGGTAGGACCGACCGACCCTGCCACCAGGATCTTGCGGTCTGCTTGGTCTGCGACGGTTCGACCGTTGTTGGCGGCAGCTTCGTTGACTTCGACGACCCGGTCGTCGAGCTTGTGCAGTGCCAACCGATGGCGGGTGCCACCGAATGAGTTGGTCAAGAAGATGTCGGAGCCGGCGTCAACATAGGCCTGATGAATCTCCTGAACCTTTCGGGGAACATCGAGGTTCATGCGTTCCGGTGCGTCACCGGCGGTCAGGCCTCGGGCGAACATCTCGGTTCCCATGGCTCCATCAACGACGAGGTGGCCTCGTTGCGCGACCATCTCTTCAAGCGCCATGGCCGCTGACGCTACCCGCAGGCCAACGGCTAACCGCGTTGCGCGCACCCTCTGGCCCTTTTCTGGTATCGAGTCTGACCGACACGGCGACGCGTGGAACACTGAGACTGTGCCGCGCTCTTGTCCGAACCCCGGATCCTTCCGCAGCGGCAGCGGCGCACCGGGCACGTCGGCCCATATTGGACGACTCTCGTGGCTCACCTGGCCCGTGGTCCTCATCGCCATTCAGTTGTTGTTCTTCCCGGCACCGACAGCCTCTGTGCTCTCGGGGGTGATTCTCGGACTGATTACTGCACTGGTAGCGCTGGGCATGTACCTGGTGTACAGAGCCAATCGGGTCATCAACTTCGCGGCGGGCGAGATGGGACTGTTGCCCACGGTTCTGTCGCTGTTGCTGTTGGTGGAGTCCGGTTGGCCCTGGTATCTGGCATTTCCGGTGGGACTGTTGGCATCTGCGGCATTGGGTCTCGTTGCCGAGTTCCTGTTGATTCGCCGATTCTTCGACTCGCCTCGCCTGGTCGTTACTGTGGCTACCTTCGGTGTTGCCTCCCTGTTGGCACTGATTGCTGTCTTCATGCCTGCATGGTGGGACTCGAAACTGCAGTCCCAGCGCATCGCTCCTCCGTGGGACATCAGTTTTACGGTTGGAACCCGGCCATTTCACAGCAACCACATTCTTGCCCTGCTGGTGGCGCCGCTGGCGATTGTTGCCGTCGGCGCGCTCCTGCGCTACACCCGCCTCGGCATCGCTGTTCGCGCCGCGGCGGAGATGCCGGCGAGGGCCGCAATGCTCGGCATTCCTGTCAAGGGACTCCAGGGGGTCGTGTGGGGCTTGGCCACAACCTTGGGGTTCCTTGCCATATTCCTGCGCGCCGGGATCTACGGCATTCCCGTTGGTGGTCAACTCGGCTTGCTGCTGTTTCTGCGCTCGCTCGCCGCGCTGACGCTGGGGCGTATGGAGCACCTGCCGACGATCATCGCCACATCCATCGGTCTGGGCATCCTTCAAGAGGGCATCGTCTGGAACTCCGGTGCGATCACCGCAGACGCCACGATGGGAGCCATAACCGGAGTCGTGATCGTGGTCGCCCTGCTGGCCCGGCGAGACAGAGGCCTGCGCTCGGAGATCGACCCGTCTGTGTGGCAGAGCACCAGCGAGACCCGGCCGATCCCTGAGATCTTCGCCAAGATCCCGCTGGTCCGGATCGGCCGCCGAATCGGGATGGCCGCGTTCGCATCGGTGATCGTCGCGCTGCCCTATGTGGGTTGGATCTTCGACACCTCGGTGATTCTGCGTTTCGGCGAGATCTACATGTTCGCGATCGTCTTCGTGTCGCTGGGAGTACTCACCGGTTGGGCCGGGCAACTGTCTTTGGGCCAGCTTGCCTTCAGCCTCCTCGGTGGAGCGGTGGCAGCCACGTTGACGATGAGATACAACGTCGACATCATCTTGGCAGTCTTCGTCTCGGGCGTTGCCGGGGCACTTGTCTCGCTCGTGATTGGCATTCCCGCGCTGCGACTGCGAGGGGCCTATCTGGCCGTCACGACCCTCGCTTTCGGCGTGACGATGAGCCAGTACTTCCTCAACCCCCGCTTCTTCGACTGGGTTCCGGCTCAAGGTGAGCGGATACCCCGCAAACCCATCCTCGGCGTGATCGACTGGAGTTCGTCACGCGGGCTCTACTACGTGTGTCTGGTAACGATGCTGCTCGCCTTCGCCGCGGTGAGGGGCATCCGCAACAGTCGATCCGGGCGGGTGTTGATTGCGTTGCGCGACAACGAGGCCGCGACCGAGGCCTACGGGGTGAGCCCGTTGCGGGCCAAGTTGACTGCTTTCGCCATCGCAGGGTTTCTCGCCGCGGCTGCGGGTGCCATATACACCCATCATCAGCAGGCTTTCTTCGTTTGGGACCCAGGGTTCTCGGTAGGGATCTTCGTTGGCGCCGTGATCGGCGGGCTCGGCACCTCGGGCGGCGCGTTGTTGGGCGCGCTGTACTTCAACGGATCCTTCTTCTGGCTCAAGGGAAACTGGTTCCTGTTCGCGACCGGGGTCGGAATCCTCGTCGTGCTGCTGGTCGCTCCGAGGGGTCTGATCGGATTCTGGTATGACATGCGTGATCTGGCCGTCCGGGCGCTCGGTCGCCGTCTGGGCATCGCCGAAGACGCTCCTGGCGACCAGTCCCCTGCCTCTGTTGAAGGTTCGTCGGATTCATCGGCGTCACCCGATTTCGGGGTGCCGACATGATCTCCTCAGCTGCGAAGCAGATCGGACCGAACAGCGAAGGCTTGCTGTCGCGAATCGCTGACGGTGGTCCGACGCTCCCGCTGGTGGTCTTCTTCGGTCTCAACGCCGTCGATGAACTCGATCGAAGTGCCGCCGCGATCCTCACCCCGGAGATCCGCCAGCATTTCGATCTGTCGCGGGCCCGTTACCTGGGCTTCGTCGCGCTAGTCGTGTTGGGTGGTCTGCTGCTTCAACCGGTGGTTGCGATCTTCGCTGACCGTTACCCGAGGATCCGCCTGGCGCTAGGGGGCGCGGTCCTCTGGGCGTTGTTCTCGTTCATGACGGGCCTGGCGCTGGGGCTCGTGCTGTTCCTAGTGGCACGTTCCGGGTCCGGTATCGGCAAGGCCGTCAACGACCCGACCCACCGCCCGCTGCTCGCCGACTGGTATCGGCCGCGGACCCGGCCGAAGGTCTACAGTCTGCACGCTGCGGCCAACGCCGTGGGAGCAACGGTCGGCCCGCTCAGCGCAGGGTTGCTTGCCTACTACTTCGGCTGGCGCACGCCGTTCCTGTTCTTCGCGATCCCGACGCTGGTCTTCGTGGCGGTGGGCCTGCGGTTGCGGGAGCCCGTTCGGGGCGCTCAGGAGCGGGCCCTGGCGGGCGGTTCGAGCGAAGCAGTCAACACTGAGGAGTTGCCTCCATCGGCGGGAGAAGCCTGGCGCATGTGTTGGAAGATCGGGGCCCTTCGTCGCATCTGGTTGGCGACGCCGTTCCTGTCGGCGTCGCTGATCGGTTTCGGCACTCTGGCGTCGGAGTTGTATGCCGATGCCTACGGACTCGATGAGAGGGCCCGCGGGATCGTCGCGGCTGCCGCCGAACCCGGTCAGCTGATCGGGCTGGTCATCGGCGCACGGATCGCGACCAAACTGCTGGAACGCGATCCCGGACTCATCCTGCGGTTCCTGGCGGTGGTGTCGACTATCACGTCTGCTCTGTCAGGCGTGTTCGCGATCGTTCCCAGTCTCGCGGTAGCGATCGCTGCGAACGTGACGATCGCGCTGTGCCTGGCCATTGTCGGCCCGGGAATTGTTGCTTCCCTGTCGCTGGCGATCCCGCCGCGGGCACGGGCCATGGGCTTCTCGATCGGTTCGCTGTTCATCGTCCCGGGTCTGCTGATCCTGCCGATGATCGGCTGGATCGCGGATTCTTGGGGCATTCGCACGGGGATGAGCGTGATGGTGCCGGTCTTCTTCATCGGCGGCCTGGTGATCTCAACTGGGGGCAACGTGATTTCCGCCGATATCGAGCAGGTGCGGCGCACCACACTGGCTCGAGCCGAGGTGCTGGCCGCCCGCCGACGCGGCGAGGTGAAGCTGCTCTACTGCAGGGACGTGAGTGCCGGCTACGACGGTGTGAGAGTGCTCCACAAGGTCGACTTCGAGGTCGACCGGGGTGAGATCGTGGCCCTGCTGGGGACCAACGGTGCAGGCAAGTCAACCTTCCTGAAAGCAGTCTCGGGCGTGGTTCAGGCGGACCGCGGGGCGATCATCTTCGATGGGCGCGACATCACCCACGCTCCTCCCAACGAGATCGCCGGGTTCGGTATCGTTCAGATTCCCGGTGGTGCCGGAGTCTTCCCGGGCCTCACTGTAGGCGAGAACCTTGAGGCCGCAGGCTGGTTGACCCGAAGGAACCGGTCCGAGCAGAACGCGGCGCAAGCCAAAGTCCTCGAGGCGTTCCATGAACTGACGGAGCGCCTCGACGACCGGGCCGCGGACCTCTCCGGGGGTCAGCAGCAGATGTTGGCGCTCGGCATGACCTTCCTGTTGAAACCGAAGCTGCTGATGGTTGACGAGTTGTCGTTGGGTCTGGCTCCGATCGTGGTGGAGCGCCTGTTGGAGATGGTCCGTGAGATCGCCGCGGACGGGGTGACGGTGATACTGGTCGAACAGTCGGTCAACGTGGCTCTCGAGTTGGCGGAGACGGCGTACTTCATGGAGCGCGGGCGCATTCGTTTCAACGGCCCGACCCAGGAGCTGCTGAGTCGCCGTGACCTGCTCAGGTCGGTCTTCCTGGGCAAGGTTGGCGGCCACGCGACACCGGATGAAGTTCAACCTGACCTTGAGACTCATCCTGACCTTGAGGTTCAAGCCGTCTCTGAAGTTCGACTAGGCGCTGGCGTGCGCGCAGTCCCTGGAGTTCAGGCGGACACGGTTCCAGAGCTCCTGCAAGTCTCCGGGATGGCACGGCGTTTCGGGGGGGTACACGCCGTCTCCGACATTTCATTCACCGTGCGGCCCGCGGAGATCGTCGGGCTCATCGGCCCCAACGGTGCCGGAAAGACGACTCTGTTCGATCTCATTGCCGGATCCACCCCCGCTGATTCGGGCACAGTGGTCCTTTCGGGGCAAGACGTCTCGCGTCTGTCCGCCAGTGCGCGGGCACGCCAGGGACTGGGGCGTTCGTTCCAGGATGCCCGGCTGTTTCCTTCGTTGACGGTCACCGAGGTGATAGCGGTGTCGCTGGAACGTTGGATCTCCTGGGGTGATCCCGTCAGCGCCGCGCTCTATCTGCCGATGGCCTTCGACAGTGAGGCCTCGATCGCCGAGCGGGTCGACGAGCTCATCGAGCTGATGGGCCTCGATCCCTACCGGCACAAGCGCGTCCGAGAGTTGTCCACGGGGACCCGACGGATCGTCGATCTCGCCTGTGTCCTAGCCCACCGAGCGACTGTGGTGCTCCTTGATGAACCGTCGAGTGGGATTGCTCAAGCGGAAGTCGAAGCCCTGGCGCCCCTGTTGTTGCGGATGCGCAGCGAGATGGGAGCTTCTCTGCTAGTCATTGAGCACGATATGAGTCTTGTAACCACCATCTGTGACCGTGTCCTGGCGCTGGATCAAGGGGCCGTGGTGGCGACCGGTTCACCGACCGAAGTGCTCAACGATCCCCAAGTGCTCGCCGCCTATCTCGGCAACCCCGCCGAGTAGAAGCCGACGAGAGTAGTCACATGCAACCGTCCTCAGCGGAACCCCGAGGCTCAGACTGGCAGCGAAAGCTGAGGCGGTTCGGCCCGATCCTGGCGATCGTGGTGGTCGTCGTGGCAGTGATCGTGATCGCGGCGAGCGGTGGCGACGATTCCGGTGACACCGAGGCACTCAGCGAAGGTACAGGGGAACTCGACGACGAGACTTCCGCACCGGAGACTACTGACACCGGTACCGACGCTGCCGTTGAGACTATGCCCGAGGGCACAGAGCAAGACCCCGACGACAACGCAACCGTCGACACCGGTCTCCCCGATGGGGTCATGACTTTCAGCGTCGCTGAAGAACTCGGCTTGGACATCGACTTCGGCCAGCGTTGCGACGAGGAACTCGGCACCCTCGCGGTGCCCAACTTCTTCGCTCCCGAGTGTGTCGCTCCATTCGAGGGCGACAACGGGGGCGCCACCGCGCAGGGTGTGACCGAGGACTCAATAAAGATCGTGTGGTGGACCGCCCGCGACGCCGACCCGGTTCTCAGCTATGTCACCTCGGCGATCCTCAACGATGACACGACCGCGGACGACGAACACACGATGCACAAACTCGTCGAGTACTACGAGACCTACTACGAAACCTACGGGCGCGACGTCGACCTGGTGGTATACGAAGGCTCAGGCAACATCAACGACATTGGCGCGGCCAGAGCCGACGCCGTGGAGATCGCCGAGGAGCACAAACCGTTCATGGTCT
The DNA here is from genome assembly GCA_951812975.1 of uncultured Acidimicrobiales bacterium. GTDB lineage: Bacteria > Actinomycetota > Acidimicrobiia > Acidimicrobiales > Aldehydirespiratoraceae > VXYK01. The sequence continues at coordinate 91,393 of CATOTC010000001.1, forward strand.
GGGGCGGACCCACGCTCACCAATGCGTTCGCAGAGGAACTGCACGCCCGGGGCATTCCCTGTATCGGCTGCGGACCTGGTCAGACCCAGGAGTACTACGTTGACCGACCGGGCCTCGCCTACACGATCACCAAGGGTCCCGACCAACTGAATCTGCTGGTGGCCGAGTACATCGGCAGACGCTTGGCGCGCGAGGATGCGATCCACGCGGGCGACGAGTCGATGCACTCCAAAGAACGGGTCTTCGGTCGCATCTGGATCGAGGCCAGCGCTGCATCCGCGGAGTCGAACAGGCAGTTCGAAAAGGCGTTGCGCGACTGGGGCGTGGTGATCAGAGAATCACAGAATTACGTGCTTGATCCGGGCACTCTGCAAGAGTCGGCCTCGACGGTGATCGCCCGGATGAAACAGGCCGGTGTCACTTCGGTGATCTTCAACGGCGATCCCATCGCTCCCAGAGAGTTCACCAACGAAGCAACCGCGCAGGACTACTGGCCGGAATGGATTGTCACCGGCTCGGTGCTAGTCGATACCACTGCCTTCTCCCGCACCTATGACCAGGATCAATGGGCGAATGCGTTCGGTGTGTCGAACCTCGCCGCCCGAGTCGACCGAGTCATCGGCGGGGTCCACTCGCTGTATGTCTGGTTTCATGGCGAACCGCCCCGAGCCGACGACAACATCGGAGTCATCAATCCCACCATTCAGACCTTCTACTCCTACTACCAGCTGGTGGGACCCGAGTTGACGATCGACAACTTCCGCGACGCAATCTTTGCCGCTGAACCGACTCGCCGGGCGCTGACCGCGCCGTCGATCTCATACGGCTACCAGCGAATCTGGCCGCCAGGGTTAGAGCCGGACTACCGCGGCATCGACGACGTGGCTGAGGTCTGGTGGGACAACACGGTCCGCGGCCTCGACGAGATCGATCGGGACGGGGTCGGCATGTGGCGGTTCGTCAACGGCGGCCAGCGCTACAAGCTCGGTGAGACTCCGCTAGGGCCCCCGGATGCTTTCGTGCTCGAAGGCTCGGTCACGATCTACGAACAGCGTCCCGACGACGAGGAGTTCCCCGACTACTACGAGCCGCTGCCGGCTCGCTGAGGCGGCCCGCCAAGTTGCAGATCCGCCGACAGCGTCGTGGCAGCTGCCGGCTATTCTCGTTCGCGCAGCTCGCGGCGCAGGATCTTGCCAGATGCACTCTTGGGGACGGCGTCGATCACCTCGAGTTGACGGACCTGCTTGTAGCTCACCAGATGCTCGCCGACGAGTGCCTGGACCTCTTCGAGGGTGACGGTCGCGCCGGGGGCGCAGACCACGAAGGCTTTGGGGATCTCACCGGCTTCGACATCGGTAACCCCGATCACAGCCACATCAACGATCGACGGATGGGTGATGAGCACCGCTTCGATCTCCGCGGGAGGGACCTGAAACCCCTTGTATTTGATGAGTTCTTTGATGCGGTCCACGATCGAGTAGTGCCCTGCCTCGTCGAGCACGGCCACGTCGCCGGTATGCAGCCAACCGTCTGCGTCGATGGTGGCGGCTGTGGCCTCGGGGTTGTTGAGGTAGCCCTTCATCACCATCGGGCCGCGTACCCACAGTTCGCCCCGTCCTCCGACGTCTTGATCCTCACCTGTCTCGGGGTCGACGATGCGGCACTCGGTGTTGGACACAGCTTTGCCGCTGGTGCCGGGCCGGTAGTCGCCTTCTGGGGTGGCGTGTGTGACCGGGCTGAGTTCGGTCATTCCGTAGCCCTGGACGACTTCGCATCCCACCCGGTTGGCCGCTTCTGCCGCCAGGTCGGCACCGAGGGGTGCGGCGCCCGAGAACACCTGTTTCAGGCTCGACAGGTCGTAGTTCTCCACGAGCGGCGCCTTGGCCAGGGCCAGCACCATCGGGGGAACCGCGAAGAAACGGGTGATCCGCAACGACTGAACGAGCGTCAGCGCGGCTTCGAGATCGAAGCGCGGCATGGTCACCACGGTCACCCCGTTGGCCAGCAGCCCGTTCATCAGGACCTGCATCCCGTAGATGTGGAAGAAGGGCAGGGCCGCCAGTCCCAACTCGTCTTCGTCGTATTGGAGCACATGCTCCATCTGGCAGACGTTGGCGACCAGGTTGCGGTGGGTGAGCATCACCCCTTTGGGCAGGCCCGTGGTTCCCGAGGAGTACGGCAGAACCATCACGTCGTCGTTGAGGTCGATGTCGACCTGGTCGATCGGGTCGCCCATCAGCGAAGCCATCGGTGTGGCCGCCGGCCCACCGGTTGGCGGCTCTCCCACCACGATCACCTCGCTGACCCCGGTGCCCTCAATAGCGGCGAACGCAACCTCGAGGAACGTCGGAACGGTCAACAGCAGCGAAGCGCCAGAGTCCTGGAGTTGGAACCGGACCTCCTCCGCGCCGTAGGTCGGATTGATGGTGGTGAGAGTGGCGCCCGCTACGCCCACAGCGTGGAAAGCGACCGCGTATTCGGGCACGTTGGGGGCCATGATCCCGAGCACATCGCCGGGACCGAGCCCTCGAGCCGACAGACCGCCGGCCATCGACCGGATCGCTCTGTCCAATTCGGCGAAGGTGTACGACGAAGCACCGCCGTCGGTGACGGCCACGCGGTCGGGGACCCTCTGGGCATGTCGCATGACCAACTCGGTGATCGAAACGTCGGGAATCTCCACGCTGGGGAGAGGGCTGGTGTGGATGATTGTCATCGGGTTCTCTCAAGGGCTCAGTTGGAGCCGGATGCTAGCGTGAACAACTTCTGCAGGCCCACGCAGATTAAGGATATGGTGGATGTGTGCTACGGCAGGCTCGCAACCGGGACAGAGCCGGAGCTGAACCGTTCAACCCGCATGTGGACCCCTATGGACCCTTTTTCAGACCCGTCTGATCCTCGCAGAGTTTTCAACCGAAAGCGTCTCCGTGCCTTCGTTCGGCGAGTCATGCGACCGGCGGCCCGTCCCCGGTCAGAATCCGACATCTTCACCGCGGCCCGTCACGTGACGGGCGCGATCGGAGCCGGCACCAGCCCGGCCTACGAGGCGCTGGCCCAGGGGGGTGAGAGGCTCAACCGTTCGCTGCGGGAGAACCCGCTGCCTCCGAGCACCCACATCTCGCATCGTGACTCCACCCGTCACAATATTCCGGTCCCGCTGTCGGAACGGTGCATCGAGGACTACCACAAGACCACTGACCCGTAATCTGTCACCGGGCTGCCGCTCGACCGTTCGGAGTGGTCGTTGCGAGGACGGTGTTTGTTGGAGCAGTGCTTGCTAGGGCAACAGGAGCAAGGCGTTGCCCGCACGCGTGGGCGCGCCGAGACTGGTCAGGTCGACGGAACTTATTTCTGCTGTGGGCAAGTCCAACACCCACAACCGCGGATCGGTAGTCGCTGGGTCCAGCCATACCGCGAGAGTCGAATCGGGCGCCCAAGCAACCTCATTGCCGACCTTGCCGCTCAGCGGTGTGAGTTCTGCCGCTGCGACATCGTAGAGGAGGTCTGGATCCGACAGATTCGTGTCCTGGTTCGTCAACAGGAGAGAGCTTCCATCGGGAGCGATCGTGACGTTCGCCGAACTGCCGGCGAATTCCACCGGCAGGTCCAAGACCTCGCTCGAGGAATGATCGACCAGCACCGGAGTACAAACCAGCGGTTCAGTGCAGCGAATCTCAACATGGTGCGTCGCGTTGGCGGCGACCACCGGCCAGTCGGAGTAGTGCGTGAATCCACTCTGAGTGGTGACGAAAGTCTCACCGGTCGAGGAGACCGCAAGCACGCCAACGGAGGGTACGGCGAGCAGTTCGGCTCCAACCGGCACGTCGATTCGCGACATGAACAGCCCCGACGAGTTCCCGACGTAGAGGTGGTCGGCGGTTTCGGAACCGCCGACGGCCAGCGTAAAACTGCTTTTTTCGCCTGCGATGACCTGCCCTTGAGTGAACAGGAGGTAGACCCTCTGGGTAGCTGATTCGGCGTCGCGTTTGAAACCGTAGGTATGGCCTTGTTCATCGAACATGGAGAATGAGTCGAAACCGGTCAGCAGGTCGTTCATGGTCACTTGTTCGGCTGTGACGACGCTCACTGGGTCCACCGACATGGGGTTGACAATAACCACGCCGTCAGTAGCAACATACGCAAGTCGATGTCGGCCCATAAGCGACGCCAGAGTTCTTTGGGTTGTCACGACGGCGCCTTCAGACAAGGCGCCGTCGGTGAGTTCACCGTCGACTTCATCGCCCCCGGTACCATCGGTCGTGTCTGCGATCGGGCCTTCGTTGGAAGTGTTCTCGGTGAAGGGAAGCAGACCGTCGGGTTCGCTCATCGGCTCGGACCTCTCGCCGCGCCACCCGATGAACAACGCCGCGGCGAATATCGAAAACAGCGCTACCGCGAACCATTTCGCTGGTCCGACACGACCGGCCGCCTGCACCGCTTCAGTCTCTTCGATGAAGCCGCTGTGGTCGGAATGGCCCTCCTGGCCCTGTTGGAGCTTCTGACCGCAGGTTGGACACACATGCTCGTCGAAGCGCTCGTGGGCCGCAATCGAGAGGTGCTGAATGCGAGCAGGGCTTCGACCGCTGTCCTCGTCATTGCCTCGATCGGTGTCTCGCTGAGTGTCTCGCCTCATCTGCGCCCGAATCTAGTTCGCCCCGTGCCGCCCAGTTCAGAGCAGCCGGATCCGGTGGCCCTTATGGATCACGGCCATGCTTAGAATGGATCTATTCGTTGGCCGCTTAACGGAGTCAAGATTCGGGTGGTTGTTCAGGAACCATATTCAGAGATAATCGCCCCTTGGGACGGGCGCCGTGTACCCGTGACTTTGCTCGGCGGATACCTCGGTGCCGGCAAGACGACGGTGATAAACGAGGTGTTGGCTGCAACGGACCGGCCGATCGCGGTGCTGGTGAACGACGTTGGTGAGGTGAACGTCGATGCCTCGCTGGTTCGTCGTCGCCACGGCGACACGATTGAACTGACCGACGGATGTGTCTGCTGCAGCCTGGCCGGTGGGTTGGCTGCAGCCTTTGACGGCTTGAGGGAGCGAGACACCCCGCCTGATCACGTCATCGTGGAACTGAGCGGTATTGCTGATCCCGCTCGGGTGGTGCCTTGGGCGTCTTCACCAGGATTTTCGCTCGACGGTGTGGTGGTGCTGGTCGACGCCGATCAGTTCCTGGAACGTCTCGACGATCCGGCTACGGCCGCTTCGGTGGAGACTCAACTCGCCGCTGCGGATCTGCTTGTTCTCACCAAACTCGACCTCGCATCGGCGGCTGATGTGACCGAGACTCGGTCAGTGCTGCAGAACCGAGTTCCTGGTATCCCGATTCTCAACAGCGACGACGCGGTTGCGAGTGCATCTTTTGTCGGTCTCGCCACTCGTAGACCCGGCGGTGCCGCCGATGTCGGGCCGGCGAACCTGTTCGACGCCCACGAAGTGACCACTGTGGCGATACCGCGGCCTATCACCGCCGCTGATTTCGAAGCGATGATCGAGTCATTGGAGCCAACGACGCTGCGCGCCAAAGGCATCGCGACCACCCCCGACGGCACCCGCCTCCTCGCTCAAGTCGTTGGCCGCCGCCGTTCAGTCACCGTGCTCCCCGACGCCGAGTCCCAACCCCCCACCAACCTGGTAGTGATCACCCCCCGGCTCTAACCTCCACGGTTACCCAAACATCGAGAATGTCGTCGGGACTGAGGAGCAACGCGACTTGCGCCCGGGGTGATCGAGCACGCCAGCCGACGGTGACAACCGGGATTGTCAATCGAGGGCTAGGTGGAGTCGTAGGGCGTTGTCGAGCCGGGCCATGTGCTCGAAGTCGACGATCCCGATCATGCGGCCGATCCGTTCCACCGATACGGACCTGACTTGCTCAGCCTGCGCTTTCGAGTCAGAGTTCAGCCCGGTATCCACCGACCTCAACAAAACCTGAAATGGATAGACCCGCTCAGTGTTCGAGGTCACCGGCACCACCGTGATCACGCCGCGCCCCAGTCGTCTGGCGCTGGAGTTGGCACCGTCATTGCTGACGATCACGGCGGGCCGAGTACGAGCAGCCTCAGAACCGACGGCGTCACTGAAGTCAACAATGCGGATCTCGCTGCGGCGCATCAGTTGGCGGTGAGCCCGTCGGCAACCGTGGTGTCCCACACGTGGGACTCGTCGTCGTCCCAGTCTTCAAACGCATCGGCGTAACTCTGCGACAACTGAGACGCGCGAAGAAGCCTGACGGCTCGCTGAAGCGCACCCGAGCGCGACAGACCGTTGTGTGCTTCGGAGTATTCGGCGAGGAACCGTAGATCTTCGTCCGGAAGGTTCACGCTCACTTTCATACTGTTGATGCTACCAAAGTAGGAACTCAGTTACCACCAGACCTCAATGCATGAGTTTGGCCTTACGCAGAGCCGAGGCGATTAGGGTGAGGTCGGTGAGCGGGACCGAACCAGGCGAGCAGCAGCGGGAGGCGGGTCGAGTTCTTGCCACGGTACCGGAGGACTGGGAACGGGCACTAGCGGTGGTGGCCCATCCCGACGACCTCGAATATGGGGCTTCGGCGGCGGTCGCCCGCTGGACGGACATGGGCAAAGACGTCCGTTACGTGTTGGCCACACGGGGCGAGGCCGGCATCGATTCCATGCATCCCGGCGAGGCTGGTCCGCTTCGCTCAAAAGAGCAGGTGTCTGCCGCAGCCGCCGTGGGTGTCTCGGTGGTTGAGTTCCTCGATCACCCCGACGGCCTGGTAGTCAACGGAATCGAACTGCGGCGGGACCTGGCCGCGGCGATCCGTCGTCACCAGCCGGAAGTGATCATCGGATCGAACTACCGCGACCGGTGGGGAGAGTCCGGACCCTGGAACCACGTCGATCACCGGGAGCTCGGCAGGGCTCTGCCCGACGCGGTTCGCGACGCCGCCAATCGCTGGCTGTTCCCCGAAGCGGGCGAGCCGTGGGACGGGGTGCGCTGGATCGCTTTCGCATCCTCTCCTGTGCCCACACATGGAGTCGACGTGACCGATCATCTCGCGGCCGGCGTGGACTCATTGCTCTGTCACCGCGTCTACATCGAGAGCCTCGGCGATCCGAGCTTCGATCCCGATTCGTTCCTGAGCGACAACTGCCGACAGGTCGGCGAGACGCTCGGCGTGCAGTACGGAGTCGCCTTCGAACTGATCCCAATGTGACCCCGTACCAGCGGATCCCCCATATCACCTAGAGCGCAGAGCCATGGCGCGGCGAATATGGTCCATATCCACATTCTCCCGCACAAGGGCGGCCAGCTTGTCGTACTCGACGTTGAGGTCGACGTCACTGCCGGCCTGCGGCAAGGTGATGCCTTTGCGCTCAGCGATGAACTCGAGCACCGAACACCTGACGCCGCGATTGTGGAACAGCCCGTGCATGTAGGTACCGAGGGTCAGCCCTTCGTCATCGAGCTCACCGTCGGCCGAACTGACGCCGGCGCCTGAACGCGACTCAATGACGAACGGGCTGGTCAGAGAGTCTTTGTCGGGCACACCCATGTGAATCTCGTAGCCGGTCAGCGCTGCTCCAAGGCAACCGCCCAGCAGACCGCGCCCGTCCACAACGCGAGCCGAAACCTGGTGTGTGACCTTCTCCGTCGAAAAGGCAGTCGATGTGGACAACAGGCCGAGACCCGCAGTGCTCAGCTGAGTTGATTCAACGCCGGCGGGATCGCGAAGTTCGCTTCCCAGCATCTGGAATCCTGCGCAGATGCCCACAACCGGCGTTCCCGACTCGCGGGCTGCGATGATCTGGTCGGCCAAGCCGTTCGTGCGAAGCCAGCCGAGGTCATGCACGGTTGTCTTACTGCCCGGAATCACACCAGGTCAGGTTGCCCGAAGTCACCGCTGTCGTCGACGTAGCGGACCCGCACGCCCCGCTCGTGGCGCAGCGGGTCGAAGTCGTCGAAATTGGAGGTGTGGGGCAGTCGCATGACGGCGACGTCGACGAGCACTCCCTCGTTGCCTTCATTGCTCGACCCAGCCGGTTCAAGGCCGAGTGTGTCTTCTTCGGGGACGTGAATGTCGAAGAAGTAGGGCAGCACACCGAGGACCGGCGCGCCCGAGTGTTCTTCGAGCAGGTGCAGTCCTGATGTGAGCAGCGAGGGGTCGCCGCGAAACTTGTTGATCACGTGCCCGGTGACCAGTGCACGCTCTTCGGGTTCCAGCAGAATCATCGTGCCGACAATCTGGGCGAAGACCCCTCCGCGTTCGATATCACCAACCAGAATCACCGGCGACTCGGCGTGCCTCGCCACGCGCATGTTGACAAGGTCGTACTGCTTCAAGTTGATTTCGGCCGGACTGCCGGCCCCCTCGATCACCACAACGTCGAAATCACGACGCAGAGTATCCAATGCCGACGTGATGACAGGCCAGAGCCGCTGTGTGAGCCCGTAATATCCCCTCGCGGACTTTGTCGTTTGCGGCCTCCCCCATCACCACGACCTGTGAGCGAGCGTCAGCCTCCGGTTTCAACAGGAGGGGTTCATTTCAACCCGGGGTTCAACCATCGCCGCTGCACCCTGGACCGCCTGTGAACGGCCGATCTCGCCGCCGTCTGGTGTGACATATGAGTTGAGGGACATGTTCTGTGCTTTGAAGGGAGCCACCTGATACCCGTCCTGCGCGAAGATCCGGCACAACGCTGCCGCCACGATCGACTTGCCGGCGTGCGACGACGTTCCCTGCACCATGATCACTCTCGCGGGTTCGTTCATCGCTTGATCCCCTGGGTTCGCATCGTTTAGTTGTACAGCTTGACAACGGCTTCCGAGTTGAGACGATGCACAAACGGGTCAGGTTCCCGCCAGGCGGGCGACGACGGGGGCCAACTCGTCCATGGATTCAATTCCCAGGCCGATGTAGCTGATCCCGAGTTCTTCTCGTTGACGGACCAGCTTGTCCACCAACTCTTCAACCGTTCCAACCAGGATGTGAGGCGACTCCAGGAACTGATCGGCTTCGAGCCCGAAAACCGGAGCCAGGGCCCCGACTAGGCCAGACGAGTCTGAGGTCACAGACGAAACATGGACCCGAGTGTGCAACTCCAGATCCTCGAAGCGGTCCGCACCCTCATCACGGATCCAGCCGATCTTGGCCGCGGTCGCAGCAAGCGTGGCCGACGGCCCGACCCGCTGGTCAATGACCCCGGCCGACATTGCTGGGTTCACGCCAACAATGTCGGCACACTGCGCGGCCAGCCGCAGAACCCGCTCAGAACCACCGGCGACGATCAGCTGCGGACCTCCAGCCCGAACCGGCGCAGGCAAGCCCTGCAGGCCCTCAATGGAGTAATACCGACCGGAGAATGTAACCGTCTCCCCAGCGAGCAGACCCCTGATGATCGCCAGCGCTTCGCTCAGCCGTTCGATTCGAACACCGGGGCGCTCCAGCGGGATACCGGTGCTCTGATAGTCACTGCTCTGCCACCCCGCACCGATCCCCAACTCGAATCGCCCTTCCGAAAGGACATCGAGAGTCGACGCCTCCTTGGCCAGCACCGCCGGATGCCGGAAATCGTTGGCCAGCACCAGAGTCCCCACCTTCAACGTCGTTGTGGCCTCGGCTGCAAACGCCAGAGCCACCATCGGGGAGAGTCCCCCGTCGAGGTGGTCGGGCACGCTCAAGATGTCGTAACCCATATCTTCAGCGCGTCGGGCCGCCTCCCTCCATTGCTGCGCGTCCTCGAAACCGCGAGCCTGAACCCCGAAACGAAACGCCCGCATCATGAGAGCAAGTCTGCAAGTTCTGTCAGAGATTCGCATTCCGGCGAACCAAACAACCATGCATTCATCCCAAGCAACTTCGCCGCCTCGACGTTCCGATTCCGATCGTCGATGAACAGGCAGTCGTTCGCGGCAGCGCCGGTCGCGTCCAAGACCGACTGGTAGGCGGCAGCATCGGGTTTGCGGAAGCCAATATCGCCCGAGATGCACCAATGATCGAAATAGTCCGTCAACCCAAAGTTCTCACGCAACAGAATCGACCATTCGCTCACATCGTTCGAAAGACACACCAAGCCGATCCCCCGGGCACGCGCCACACCAAGCAACTCGAACAGGCCGACCGAGAGTGTGTGCCGACTGATGTACTCGGCGTCGACGCCATCAACACGACACGCGGCCCAAAACTCGGCACTGCTCCGACGGCCGAGGCTCGCCTCAAGATAGAGACTCCCTATCTCCGCATCTCCAAGGCGGCAGCCCCGGTCCCGCAAGTACGGAATCAGGATCTCTTCAACGTCATCACAGGACCGGTAGATGACTCCCATCGCATCAAGCACCAGCCAGAGACACTCGTCCATGCGCAGCGATTCTGTTCGAAGAACAACCTGTCGTGCACTCAATTTACGTGTCGGTTCAGTCAACGAGGAGCGGTGCAGACGGTTAGCCGCCCAGGACCACACCATCGCCCTCGACCAAACCCCCAAGACAACATGGCCGGCAAAAGAAAACGGCACTTGAGACATCGTGCCGGTGCCGGTCACTCGTAGCGCAGCGCCTCGGTGGGCGACAGGCGGGAGGCCCGGATCGCCGGATAGATCCCCGCCAGCGCACCGATCGCGAACGCCGCGCCGAGACCGCCCCAGACCGCTATGTCGGGAATTATCACCCGCCATCCCTGGGTTGCCGAATACCCGGCGGTGACCGCAACACCGAGCAGAACTCCCGCTGCACCCCCCGCCGCAGACAACAGCAGCGACTCAGTCAGGAACTGGCCGAGGATGTGACCCCGGGTAGCCCCGATCGCTCGTCGCAGACCGATCTCGCCGCGCCGCTCGAGCACACCGATCACCATCACGTTGGCGATACCGATCCCGCCGACGAACAAAGCCACCGCACCCAAGCCGAGGAAGAGATTCGCGAACTGGTTCTCCGCGGCCTCCTGTGCCTCCAGCAGGTCCGACGGGCGGCTCACCTCCACCTCTTCGGGGTTCGCCGGATCGGCCGTGGCGGGCATGACGTCGCGGGTGATGTCGATCCACCCTTCGTCGACTCGCAGATAGACCGTCGTCGCTGCGCCGTCAGCGTCGAAATAGTCGATCGACGCCTGATGCCCGATAATGGCCGCCCGGTCCAGGTCGGGGGCAAGCGCGAAGGGTTCCAAGATTCCCATCACCTCCACCCAACGGTCGCCGATGAGTACCCGCGGCCTGTGGGTCAGGTCTCTGATTCCGAGCCGCTGCGCTGTGACCGACCCCAGAACCACGGCCGGATACTCGAGGGCTGCCTCGGTGAGGAACCTGCCGTGGGCGATCTCTCCGTTGAGGGTGTCGAGCAGGGCCATGTCGCTTCCCACCACCGAGATGCCGCCAGTCCGGCCCGACGGGATGAAGTCGCTGCGGTACACGCCCGCGTCGACTGAGGACACGAAGGAGATCTCCTCCACGCTCCCCACCCGTCCGATCATCGCCACAGCCTCATCAGGAAGAGTGGCATCGCCGGCACCGAAACCGGCGGATGGGGTCACCTGCAACAGGTTGGTGCCCAGAGCATTGATCTTGTCGAGAAGGTCGGACTTCGACGACTCAGAAAGACCGAGCACTCCCACCAGCGAAGCGATGCCGATGGCGATACCCAGCGCTGAGAGGGCAGCACGCAGCTTCCGGGATTGAAGCCCCGCAAACCCGACGCGAATCACATCGAACGGCCGCAGCCGGCTTGGCTGGACCCCCGCACTCACCATGTCCGCCTCGTATCGGACTGCACCTGCCCATCGAGCAGACGCACGATTCGGGGAAGTTGTCCAGCGATCTCATCGTTGTGGGTGACCACGACAATCGTGCTCCCCTCGGCATGCAAACGCTCGAACAGTTCGATGATCGAAGCGCTCGACTTGGAATCCAGGTTGCCGGTGGGCTCATCGGCCAGGATCAGCGCCGGGTCGTGCACCAGGGCTCTGGCGATCGCGACCCTCTGCCGCTCACCCCCGGACATTTTCGAGGGAATGTGGGACATCCGGTTTCCGAGGCCCACGCGGTCCAGAGCTGCCGCCGCCCGTTCCCTGCGTTCTCTGGGGGCGACACCCAGATAGAGCAGTCCCCCGGCGACGTTCTCCAGAGCCGAGGTCCCCGACAACAAGAAGAACCGCTGGAACACGAACCCCAGCTTGCGCCCCCGGATCGCAGACAGATTCCGCTCAGAGAGCTCCGATGTGTCCAGCCCGTCGACCAGCACGGTGCCGCTGCTGGGCCGGTCGAGCGTGCCCATCATGTGCAGCATGGTCGACTTGCCGCATCCCGACGGACCCACCACCCCCAGCATCTCGCCGGGCTCAACGGTGAGGCTGACCCCGTCGAGCGCAAGCACTGGCGGAGTGCCCAAGTACGACTTGGTGGCCGAACGAAGTTCCAGCGCCGGGGCGGCTACCTCAGCGGCGGTCACGGGATCACGACCTCCAAATCCGGGGCCAGTCCATTGCCGGAGACCTCCACGTATCCATCAGCGAACAGTCCGGTGCCGACCCCGACGAGGCGGACGCTTCCGTCGGATTGGACGATCTCAACTGCGTAGCCCCCCTCCTGTAGAGCAAGCAGGGCGCTAACAGGAACACTCAGAACACCTTGCGCTATCTCAGTGGCGAAGCGAACCTGAACGGTGGCCCCCGTCCAGTTCGGGTCTACCGACTCCAACGGGGCGATGACCACATCCAGATATGACGATTCGTTACTCTGTTCGGTCGCTGAAACGATCACCGGGACGGCACCCAACTCAATCACTTCGCCGGCCACCTCAGTATCGTCGGGAAGCTCGATCGTCACAGAAGTACCCAGTGCGAGCAGATCCTGGTCGACGAGGTCGAGCCGGGCGGTGACGCGTTGGGCGGTTACCGTCTGGTCTTGGACCCCGTCGGGCCCGACGGTGCTCGACACCAGTTCCACCGCAGTCAACTCGTAGAGGACAGCGCCCTCGTTCACCGAATCGCCACGCGAGACTGCCAAGGCGCTGACCGGGGCCGGCCCTGCAATGAAGACCACTTGTCCCAGAGGGATCTCGCCGGTCACCGTCACACCGACATCCGTCTGCCATGCCATGACCGCGTCGGCCGTGTCAGAGTCGAAGACGTCATCCACTTCGAGGTCTCCGTAGCCGAGAGTGACCAGGTTGGTTTCGAGCCATCCGATATCCGGGCCGGGTGTGGTGTCGACGGACATGGAACGCCAAGCGGCTCCGTCGCCATAGAACAGAAATGCCGTGTCGGCGCCGGCAAGCAGATCGTTGTAGTCGTCCTGAGAGGACTCCAGGGTGAGCTCCGCCGACAACAGGTTCCGACGGGCCCTCAGCAGTTCGACCGTTTCGGGGTCGGCGAGCAGATCACTGAGCCTGGTTTCTGCCGACTGCAGATTGGAACGAGCCTGTTCAACCTCGAGGGCATCCGGTCCCTGCCGCAGTTCCTGCAACTGCTCCTCAGCCGATTGCAGGCTGTTGAGCGCACTATCAATATCGGCCGCCGAGGGACCAGCCAACAACTCCGCGAGAGAATCCTCGGCCGTATCCAAACTGGCAAGCGCACTATCAATATCGGCCACCGAGGGACCAGCCAACAACTCCGCGAGAGAATCCTCGGCCGTATCCAAACTGGCAAGCGCACTATCAATATCGGCCACCGAGGGACCAGCCAACAACTCCGCGAGAGAATCCTCGGCCGTTTCCAAGCTGGCAAGCGCCGAATCGTGGCCTGCCACATCGGAATTGTAGGTCAAGTTGTCATTGAGAAGACGCTCCGACAGATCCGCCCAATCTTCTTCGGTTGATGGCGACCCATACTTCTCGGCTTCGGCGCGAGCCTCGGCGATGTCGTCGGTGAGGGCCACCATCTGCCCCTCACTCAGAGGCAGACGGCTCAGAGCAGAACCATTGCACAGCGACGCGATCGCTCTGTCGGTCCAGTAGCAGTATTCGCTCCAGGTGATCTCCAGAGAAACGTAGGACAGGTCCCGCGCGGCCCTAGTTGAGCCAACCCGCTGTTCTGCTAGTTGGATTGCCGCGGTGGCCTCGGCTATGTCCGTCGGGTCCGGCTCAGCAGTCAGGTCGTCGTAAGCCTCCTGGGCGCGGGCGACTGCCGCTCTGGCGGCTCCCAATTCGGCTTCAGTAGGTGAATCGAGCAGATCATCGTAAGTCTCCTGCGCACGAGCAACTGCCGCTCGACCCGCGCCCAACTCCGCCTCGGTAGGCGCAGCAAGCAGATCATCGTAGGTCTCCTGCGCACGAGCAACTGCCGCTCGACCCGCGCCCAATTCAGCTTCGGTAGGCGCAGCGAGCAGATTGTCGAGCGTCAAGCGGGCCTGGGCAACAGCTGCTTCCGCAGAGGCCAGATCGGCGGGTCCAGCCCCGGATTCAAGATCGTCGAGCGCGATCTCAGCACTCGCCACCGACGCCTCGGCGGATGCAATCCTCTGTTCGGCCTGCGTCACCTGTGAATCTGTGACCATCGAGTCGATTGCGAACAGTCGGTCACCGCGTTCCAACCGGGCCCCCTCCTCGGGGACTTCCACCACGACACCACTGCTGGGAGCAACCACGACAAGGGCGTCGTCGTAGGCCAAGGTCCCCGAGATGGTGGTCGTCTCGGAAAGGTCGCGCACTTCAATAAGGTCGGTGTTCAGAGTGGATGCGGCGGGAGCGTCTGTGCTTTCGCTTTGGTCGGCAACCAGCCAGACCACGACACCTCCGGTGACAAGTACCAGGATCAGGATCGCTGTTGAACCCAACCAACGGCGCTTGCGCCGTTTCGGTGGTGCGGACGTCTCGTTCACTACGGGTTTCCTCCTGCTTGCGTTCCGCCGCCACCGAGACCGCCGAGTTCTCCCCGGCAGGCTTCGACGGCGTCCTGCACATCTGGATCGGTCGGGTCGAATGCTTCCCCGAACAGCCGCGTCCCGGGATTGTCGCCGGTGCCGGTGACGAGCCTCGACAGCTCGGGGTCGTCCACTTCAATTCCTTCCGCACGCAGGCATTGGGCGAATTCGAGCAGCGTGTCCTCCACCTCGGTCGGGTCGAAGCCGCCTCCGTCCCCTCCGAAGGCGAGACCCTCAAGGTGGTGTCGGCAGACGTCCAGTCCCTGCTGAAAGTCATCTGATGCGGGGTCGATGCCGGAGTCCGCGAACATCTGACGCCACTGCACGGTACCGGTGGCGTCCACAGTCGGATCAACGAAGTCCGACAGTCCGTTCTCCCTCATGCACTGGGCGAATTTCAACAACGCCTGCTCGGGGTCCGTTTCCGCAGCCTC
Source organism: uncultured Acidimicrobiales bacterium (assembly GCA_951812975.1). Classification (GTDB taxonomy): domain Bacteria; phylum Actinomycetota; class Acidimicrobiia; order Acidimicrobiales; family Aldehydirespiratoraceae; genus VXYK01. The sequence continues at coordinate 106,656 of CATOTC010000001.1, forward strand.
GGACTCGACTTCTGTAGCCTCAGGGTCAACCTCCTGCGCCGCGACCCCCTCAGAGAAGTCCTCCCCGACGGTGCGGATCTCAGATACGCGGCTCTGGCCGTCGGATGCCGAGGGGATCGTCGCCGCCACCGACTCCGATGTTGTTGCTTCGGGCGTCGCCGCAGCAGTGATGAGCGTGTCGGTCTCCAGAGGTTCCGCTCCAACCAATGTGGCCACTCCCCTGCTCTCGTTGCCTCGATCGCCGCCGCCACAGGATGCGGCGATCAACGCGATTGCGAGTGCCGCCGCCATAAATTGGAGTCTCAAGGTGTCCCCCCTCGCCAAACTCAGTCCAGACCCGGAATCAGACAGACCTCATATCTTGGCTCAGATCTCCCGAGAACCCGGCATCGGTGGTCAGTCGCGCATCATGTGGGCGCGGAGGGATTCGAACCCCCGACTTCTTCCTTGTAAGGGAAGCGCTCTAACCAACTGAGCTACGCGCCCCGAAGAGCAAAGGCTACGGGGGAATTCAGAGAATCTGGCTGAGGAACAGCTTGGTGCGTTCTTCAGTCGGGTTCGTGAAGAAGTGCTCGGGCTCGCCGACCTCGACGATCTCGCCGTCGGCCATGAAGATGACTCGGTCGGCGGCCTCCCGGGCGAAGCCCATCTCGTGGGTGACCACGATGAGGGTCATGCCGGTTCTCGACAGTTCCAGGATGACGTCGAGTACCTCGGAGATCATCTCGGGATCTAGAGCTGAGGTTGGCTCGTCGAAGAGCATGATCTTGGGCTGCATGGCCAGGGAGCGGGCGATGGCCACCCTTTGCTGCTGGCCACCAGAGAGCTGACCGGGGAATTTGCGGGCCTGTTCGGGGATCTTGACTCGCTCCAAGAGTTCCATCGCCCGATCCTCGGCCTGTTGCTTCGGCATCTTCAGAACTTGTCGAGGGCCCAAGGTGATGTTGTCGATCACTGTGAGATGGGGGAACAGGTTGAACTGCTGGAAGACCATGCCAGTATCCCGGCGGATGATGGCGATGTTGCGCACGTCATCGGTGAGCTCGACGCCACCGACCACGATGTGGCCCCGGTCGTGGTGTTCTAGACGATTGATGCAGCGGATCAGGGTGGATTTCCCCGATCCCGACGGCCCGATGACCACCACCACCTCGCCGGTCCCCACCTTCATGTCGATATTGGAGAGCGCTCGAAACGACCCGAAGAACTTGTCCACGCCGGACATCTCGATGATGAGAGCCCGATCTCCGATCTGGGTGGCGTCGCTGTTTACGCTGGAAGTTGTAGTTGTTGTGTCTGTCATCGTTCTCCGACTCCGAGGTGGCGCTCGAGGCGCTGGCTTTCTTTGGACATGGTGTAGCTGATGGCCCAGTAGGCGAAGGCCACGAACACCAGGGTTTCTGCAATTGCTGTGGTAGTGAACTGCTGCTGGGAATGGATCAGCTCGCGGGCTCGGTAGAACTCCACCACGCTGATGAAGGCGAACAGCGTGCTGTCTTTGTACAGGCTGATGAACTGGCCAACCATGGCGGGGATGACTGCCCTGAGGGCTTGGGGTAGCACGATGAGCCTCATGACGGCCGGTGGTTGAAGGCCCAGGGCTTGCCCAGCCTCGACCTGGCCTTTGGGAATAGCTTGCAGACCGCCGCGCACCACCTCGGCCAGATATGCCGAGCTGAAGATGGTGAAGACAATGATCGTCCGGGTTATCAAGGAGAGCGGCGTGTCGATGTCGAGGAAGAAGTCGATGAAGATCTTGGCCACGAACAGCAGGGCGATGAACGGGACACCCCTGAAAACCTCGATGTAGCCCACGCAGAGCCAGCGAACGGCGGGAAGTGAGGAGCGCCGTCCCACTGCCAGCAGCAGGGCCAGCGGGAATGACAGGACGATGGCCGCTCCTGAGGCCACCAATGTGAGGTACAGGCCCGACCAGTCGTCCCAGCTCACGCTGGAGGTCTCGCCGATGAACAAATAGGCGATGCGCACCAAAACCGCTGCGGCGACCAAGGCCAAGATCTGGGCTACCCGCTTCAGCCTGACCAGGTCACTTGCGGTGACGAGCCGAGTACGGCCGAATATCGGCAAGCTCATCGTCGTTCCCAAGTATCTGGTGAGATCTCTCGCGCCGGCGAGTTGGAAGGCGGCGAGGCCGAACAGCGCACTGGTCCACCACCATGCGTTTCCGTTCGCTCCTGAAACCACCTGGAATGACACGATGGCCATAAAGGCTGACGCGTACCAGCAGATGCGACGGGAGGAGCGGGGCAAGCGCATGGCGCCGGTGCGGACCGCGAGCCCGACCGCGAGGGTGGAGAGGGTGAACAGGGTTGGCCAGATGGTTCGGGTAAACACGAGAATGACGGCGAGCAGCAAAAGGATGGACCAGTAGCGGCGCAGCAAATCGAGGGGAGTGGGTCGCTGTGCCACAACGCCGGTGTCCTCGGCCCGGTCGTGGCTTCGGGCTGTGGCCGTTCCCCAGGCCAGACCCAGAGCCGAGGCCACCATGTACATCTGGACCACGAGCCGCCAATGCTCGTTGCGGGGGTACACGCCCAACATGAGAAGCGTCAGGTTCCTGCGCACCGCCTCCCACTGGCCGGTGACGAATATGAAGCGTCCGCAGTAGAAGAGGAGGATTGCTCCGATCACCGCGGCTACCGCGGTGATCAGGGTGTTGTACCAGTTGTTGAACAGGTTTTTGCGCACCCAGGTGCCGGGCGATACTCGCATTTCGGGCGGCAGCCGGGACGGTTCGCCCTGCGGGCTGGTCTCGGGGTAAGGCACGGTAGCGGTCATCGGTTCATCGCTCTTTTAGCTGGATCGATCGGTTGTACACGTTCAACAGCGCCGACACGATGAGGTTCATGGTGAGGTACACAATCATGACTATGAGGATGAGCTGGGGAGCGGGGAAGTTGATGCCCCAAGCGGTAACGGCCACGAGGAAGAGGTCGGGGTAGGCCACGGCGAGTCCCAAAGACGTGTTCTTGATCAGGTTGGCGCACTCGCTGATGTAGGGGGGAATGGCGATCCGCTGTGCTTGGGGAAGGACGACATGGCGGTATCTCTGGCTGGATTTGAGGGCCACCGACGTTGCGGCTTCAGTCTGGCCTTTGGGGACGGCCAGGATAGATCCACGGATGATCTCGGCCACGAAGCTGGCCGTGTAGAGGCCCAAGCCCAGAGTCAGCGCCATGTAGCCCGAGTTGGTGCTGAAACCCCCGACCACTCGCCGCCCGTTCTCCGACACTGCGGGCCACGACCAGGAGTAGGGGCCACCTAGGGCCGCGAAGCACGCCACCACGATAACTGCGAAAACCCCCACCGACCACAGCAAGCGGTGATGGGGCTCGCCCGTGTCGATATTGCGACGGGTCCGCCATTGCCACACCGCCACCGCGATGATTGCCGCAGCCAGCACGAGAAGCCAGAACACTCCGACATTGCTCTCAGAGGCCACCGAGGGGACAGCCCATCGGTCCCGGCTGACAATGATCCAGTTGCTGTCGGAGCCGAAGAAAGTACCTTGCCACGGAGGGCTGGTCGGATTGAAGCGGGGGAACGGGCCGAAGGTAAAAAGGGCGGAGCCGAAAAAGATGATGACGATCAGCGGCGGGATATTGCGGAGGCTTTCCACGTAAAGGCTGGCCCCTTTGGCCACTAGCCAGTTGGAGGAGAGCCGGGCGATGCCCACGAACAGCCCCACAACGGTCGCGATGATGATTCCCACTACCGAGGCTGCGACAGTGTTCTGAAATCCGATGAGCAGCCCTTTCCAGACTGGATCGCGTACGTCAAATCCATGGGCGTCGCGTAGGGCAACTCCGTAGTTGGAGTCGAGGAAGCCGAAGCCCTTGGGCAGGCCGATTTCGTCCATTCTCACGATGAGGTTGTGGAACATCCATCGGATGAGAGCCACTACAACAACCACGGCCAGCAACTGTGCGGCCAACCGCAGGACACGTACATCGCGCCACAGTGCGGGGATGCCGGGTTCGGGGACTCTCGGATCATCAGTGGGAAGAACCCGCTTTGTCGTGCCGTCGTAAATGGAACGGACCCCCACCGCTGCCATACCCGGTGTTTGTCCGATGCGCACCGCATCGATCACCACAATTGCCACGATCGCCGCGGGAATAGCCACGGCGAACAGCCATGCCAAGGCCAGCTCGGGAATGTCGCTGTAGTTGTCGAGCAGCCGCATTCCCAGTTGCCAAACCGAGATGACTCCCACTAGGGCCAGAATCAGCAGGTCGGTCAGAAGCGCCAGCACCCGGCGGCTGGAGGGCGCGGAAGGTACTGCGGTGAGATCAGCTTGTGTGCTGGCAAGATCAGCGGTGCTGCTCATAGACACGGTGACCTTGAACTATAGACAAGGGCGGCCCACCGGTCGGTGACCGGTGGGCCGCTAATCGTTCACTGTTCGCTCGCTATGAAACGAGTCGAGGTTTCCCTAGCGGTAGGGCGGCACGTACATGAGCCCGCCGTTGGACCAGAGGTCGTTGACGCTGCCGTCGAGGACACCCAACTGCGGGTAGCGATTGAAGATCTCCTCGTAGTTGCCCACCTGCTCAACCACGTTCACAGCGAAGTCGCCGGGCAGATCGAGGCCGGGATCGAAATTCTCGCGACCCAGGAAGTTCAAGATGTTGGGATCGGTGCCGTCGTAGCTGCCGATGTTGCTGGAGTCGAGTCCGAACTCCCAAGCCTGAACGGTAGCCATGGTGGCCCAGTTCACAACCTGCGCCCATTCGGTGTCGCCGTCACGAACCACGGTGCCCAGAGGCTCCTTGGAGATGAGCTCGGCCATGATGTGCTGGTCCGCACCGCCCTTGCCCTCGATCTCGAACTTGAACACGCCGAGCACGCTGCTGTCAGCAGTCATCGCCTCACACTGGCCCTCTTCGTAGGCCGGCACCAAGGTGTCGAAGCCCTCGAAGGTGACCGGGTTGAAGGGAATGCCGCGGGCGGCGAACACTGCGGTGAGGTTCAGCTCGGTGGTGGTACCGGTGCTCACGCAGATATTGGCGTCAACCAGGTCGTCCAGTGTGGTGAAGCCGGTGGAGGCCGGCACCATGACGCCCTGGCCGTCGTAGTAGGTGGTGAACAAGAAGTTGGCGCCCTCGGTACCGTCACGGGTGGCCGTCCATGTGGTGTTGCGGTTCATCACCTCGAACTGGCCTGATGCCAGGGCGGTGAAGCGCTCGGCGCTGGTGACCGGCACGATTTCCACGGCATCGGCATCGCCGAAGATGGCGGCGGCCACTACGCGGCACATGTCGATGTCGAAGCCTTCGTACTCGCCGTTCTCGTTCAGCAGCGCGAAGCCGGGCACGTCGTCGCGGGAGCCGCACCGCACGTGGCCGCGATCCAGCACGGTCTGCAAGGTACCGCCGTCGGAGGCCATGTCATCGCCGTCGTCGGAGGCCATGTCATCGCCGTCGTCGGAGGCCATGTCGTCGCCGCCTTCGTCTACCATTTCCTCTTCAGCGTCGTCGCCAGCGTCTTCATCGTCGTCGCCACAAGCGGCGGCTATGAGGACGATGGCTAGTAGCGCTGCAAGCAAATGCAGCAATTTACTGTTCTTGTTCATGGATTGTTCCCTTCCAGAGTGACCTGACCCGTATCGGATGGCGCGCGACGTGGGATCACGGCCTGGGTCATGGTTGGCCACAAATCTAGCGGAATTAGCAACGAGCACAACCGCAACAGCGCAGCCCTGGTCAGTGGCTCGGATCTGCGCTTCTCCGTATCGATAGCAAGTGGGGTATCAATGCCGGAGGCGCGGCAACGGGTGATCTCCGAGCATGGTGATCAATGACCGCCAGTTCTCGATTCTTTGCATCAACCACGACCACTCCTACCTCACGACAGACGAGCAGAGCGCCCATGTAGTCCCAGACGTGAAGTGTGCCGGCGAAGTCGACGAATCCGGCGAAACGCCCGTCTGCCACCGCACACAATTCCAGCGCACAGGAACCCATGGTCCGGAACTGCCACCAGCCCGCCCCGGCCGGGGGCACCCCGTTCACCGCTACAACCGCTTCGGAGAGCTCCACTGTTCGGGGCGACGTCAAGGCAACACCGTCGAGGGCCGCGCCCCGACCACGGATCGCTGTGTAGCGCCGATTGCCGGGATGGTCATGCACAACGGCCACCCATGGGCCTGCTTCGTCAACTACACACAGACTCGTCGCGAACCACGGCAGCGGCAGTGATGCGTTGGTGGAGCCGTCGACAGGATCAACAACCGCCACTAGTCCCGCACCGGGTCCAAGGCCACTCTCCTCGCTGAGAACCCGGAGATTCGCGGCACCGAGCACGCCGAGCACCGCTTCATCAGCGACAAGGTCCGGAACGTACTGATCGTGGCGCAAACCCGACTTGCTCCAGTCGCGCTGATCGACGAAGGCGTCGACCACCGCATCGGCCGCTTCGTGCAGGACCGTGAGCACATCGTCAGCGTTCATCTCGTCAACCTCGCTCCTGCACGCGACGCGCGCGCAATCGGACAGATTCGTACAATTCAGGCAATACCAATTCAGACAATACGGTCGATCGCCCACACGATAGGCGCCAAGTCATGGCAAGCTAGTGGCAATGGCAGTAATCGACCTACAGGGATTCGTTGCTGATCTCAAGGATCATGTCGTCGAACACGGATTCCACGTTCATGACGAACGGCACTTCATCGAGACTTACACCAACCGCCAAATCTGGGAAGTAGACCTGCACCCCGATCAGGCGTGCGACGGTCCGCTGGACATGCATGTCGCGCTCGAGGTCGGCTCTCGCGCACTGATCATGTTCGAGGATGAGCTGCTCGGCTTGGATGAAGGCGACGAAGCGTCCTCCGACATTCGCCTGCCGCTGACAATCAGCTTCGCCCTCCCACCGTTGCCGTCGGCACCCGATCTGTTGATTCTGGCGACCGACCTCGCCGGCATCGGCACCACAGAGCTGCCGCTCGAGGTGAGCGCCCTCGACAGCTTCGGGGCGGTCACCGACGCCCCGGTCCGCGCGATCAGCATCGTCGCGCGGGTCCAGGTCGAGTTGGCGAGGATCTTCTATGGACGAGACGTCTTGTGCGACGTGCTCGACCGCTGCTCGAAGGTCGCCGAATTCCTGCTCGACCGCGCGCCCGCCTGGATTGACGAAGCCTGAGGGTCCCGTTCTCGGACAGGCCTTAGGCTTCGCTCTGCAGCTGACCTTGGTTCAACCGACCGTACTGGTCCGCAGGTAGCAGAACAGGCCCGATGGCCCGGTTGCAATCAGTTCGTCCAGAGTCACCGTGTTGCCGTGTTGGTCACTCAGGCTGAAGTTGCAGACTACGTCCCCTCGGCTCAGCATCGATTGTCACCTCCGTCGTTCACGCTCTGCCGTTCACGCTCCGTCGTTTCATAGAGCGGCCGCCGCAAACCCCTTGTCGAGATCCGCGATGATGTCTTCGATCGACTCTAGTCCCACCGACAGCCTCACCAGCCCCGGAGTGACGCCAGTGGACTCCTGTTCTTCGGGGGTCAACTGGGAGTGGGTGGTGGCTGCAGGCTGGATCACGAGGCTGCGGGTGTCGCCAATGTTGGCCAGGTGGCTGTGCAGCTCGAGTGCCTCAACGAACTTCTTGCCTGCTTCGAGACCACCCTTGATCACGAAGGCTGGGACCGAGCCGTAGCCCTTCCCGTCGCCGAGTTCGTTGGCGATGTCGTGCCAGGGAGAGTCGGGCAGTCCTGCGTAGGCGACAGACTCGACCTGCTCGTGGGAGGCGAGATAGTCAACGACTGCGTTCGAGTTGGAGAAGTGACGTTCCATCCGCATGCTCAGCGTCTCAAGACCCTGAAGCAGAAGGAACGAATTGAATGGCGCGATTGCGGCACCAATGTCCCGAAGGAGTTGCACCCGGGCCTTGATGATGTAGGAACCGGGGCCGAGTGCGGGCCAATAGGCCAGGCCGTGGTAGCTGGGATCCGGCTCGGTGAACATCGGATGCTTGCCGGACGCCCCGAAATCGAAGCTGCCTCCATCGACGATCACTCCGGCGATTGCAGTGCCGTGCCCGCCGATGAACTTCGTCGCCGAGTGGACGACGATGTCTGCACCGTGCTCGAACGGACGGATCAAATACGGAGTGGCCACAGTGTTGTCGACGATGAGCGGCACATTGTTTGCATGCGCGATGTCTGCGACTTTGGCGATGTCAACGACGTTGTTCATCGGGTTGCCGATCGACTCGCAGTAGTACGCCTTGGTATTGGGCTGGGTGGCCGCTTGCCAGGCCTCGAGATCATCGGCGTCGTCGATGAACGTGCAGGTGATTCCCATCTTCGGCAACGTGTAGTGGAAGAGGTTGTAAGTCCCGCCGTAGAGGGCCGCGGCCGACACGATGTGATCGCCGGACTCGGCCAGATTCAGAATCGCCAAGGTTTCTGCTGCTTGGCCGGACGAAAGCGCAAGTGCCCCGGGAATACCGACTGCGGTGTCTGTGCCGCCTTCCAGACTGGCGAGGCGGGCTTCGACCACGGCTTGGGTCGGGTTCATTATCCGGGTGTAGATGTTGCCTATCTCGGCTAGGGCGAACAGGTTCTTGGCGTGATCTGTATCACGAAACTGGTAGGCCGTCGTCTGATAGATCGGAACGGCGCGGGCACCAGTGGCCGGGTCGGCTTCTTGTCCCGCGTGGATTTGGCGGGTTTCGAAACCCCAGTCGTTGCTCATGGATGCACCTTTCGTAGCTCGGTCCTTGTCTCTTCTTGGAGAAACAGTGGACATCGCCGGTTGTGGGTTCACCGGCGACCACTGGAGCCTACAGCAATAACTGACAAGATCGGTCGGAATTGCTTTGCCCTCGGCGCGGCGGACTCGGCGCTGTCTGGTGGGCTCGGTGGGGATCGAACCCACGACCGAAGGATTATGAGTCCTCTGCTCTAACCACTGAGCTACGAGCCCAACGCGACACTACCGCTGCAGCCCATGGAACGGCGAAGCAGACCGCACCTTGCGTGCGGCCCGCATCGTCAGCTCCGGGGGTGGGGATCGAACCCACGACAATTCGGTTAACAGCCGAGCGCTCTGCCAGCTGAGCTACCCCGGACCGGCCTAGAGATGATACCGCGAGATGATACCGCCACTAGATGTTGTTCAATATGGTTCAGTTCTCGGATCAGCGGGATTCCAAGTAATCGCGCAACTGCTCGCTGCGGTGCGGGTGGCGCAGCTTCGTGAGCGTCTTGGCTTCGATCTGGCGGATGCGTTCACGGGTCACACCGAAGGCCTCGCCCACTTCTTTGAGTGTCCGGGGCCGGTCCTCATCAAGCCCGAAACGCATCCGCACGACTTCCTGCTCCCGCTGGGAGAGCTCGCCCAGCACCTCTCGAACAGCCTCCACGAGCAGCGTGCGGGTCGCCGCGTCACCGGGGGCGACCGCGTTCTGGTCCTCCACGAAGTTGGCCAGGCTCGAATCTTCACTCTCCCCGATCGGGGAGTCGAGCGACAACAGGTCCAAAGAGATCAGAAGGATCTCTGAGACCTTCTCGATCGGCTGGTCGAGTTCCGCTGCCAGTTCTGCGACTGTCGGTTCACGCATCAGTTCCTGGCGCATCTGCCATTGCACCCGCTTCACGCGGTTGACGGTCTCGGCCACATGCACAGGTATGCGAATGGTGCGCGACTGATCCGCGACCGCGCGGGTGATCGACTGGCGGATCCACCAAGTGGCATAGGTCGAGAACTTGAAGCCCTTGCTGTGGTCAAACTTCTCGACGGCTCGTATCAAGCCGAGATTTCCTTCTTGGATCACGTCGAGGAGGGCCATCGAGCGGCTCGCATAGCGCTTGGCGATCGATACGACCAACCGCAGGTTCGCCTGCGTCAGTTCATCGCGTGCCGCTTCGCCGTCGCTGACCAGACGCTCGAGTCGAGTGCACTCCTCGGCGCTCAACTCCTCGCCTGTGACCGATAGTTCGGCGAGGGTCTCGGCAGCCTCTCCCCCGCGCCGGATACGAGCCGCTATCCGAACTTCCTGCTCGGGATCGAGCAGGGGCACACGGCCGATCTGCTGGAGGTACAGACGCACGGCGTCGTCGGCCGATCCCGTCTCGGAACCTGCGCCGGAAGGCACGCTTACCTCGCCCTCCATTCTGCGTGTCTGATCAACCACGGCAGCAGTCCGTCGACGGCGCTTCTGCGTGTCGCCGGGTCGTCGAGTCGCTCCAGCTCGGCTTTGAGCCAGGTGGCCGAGCGGCTCACTTCGATCGCCAATTCGTCGGTTGCGCCAAAGGGGCGCAGACCGCGACCGATACCGTCGAGCGTCCTCCGACCGGCAAGGCGGGCCATCCCGGCCAGCACATCGTCACGATCAGCGTCGAAACCTTCAACAGCCAACCGCCGCAGCAGATCGGCGGCTTGCGGTCCGCAACGCTGTGCCGCCCCCTCGAATCCATGGTCCCTCAGCGCTTGGAAAGCCTCTTGACGCACGCTGTGGCCGAACAGGTTGGCGTGCAGCCGCGCGGCCTCGCCCGGGCGGTCGATAACCAGGCGGATCGCTTCGTCCTCCGCGGCCGCGGCGTTCGAGTCCGGGAGTCTCGGCTGGTGTTGGGGAGCGTGCCCGCCCTCGTCGGGCGCATTGGGGACCTCCCGCTCCATCGCTTCGGGGGTGCCCTGTTGGCCGCGGCTCCTCGGAGCGGCCGGTTGTGGACGGGGCTTGGAGGCGAGCTCCCGCAGACTCGCCACCTCGACCCGGCAACGGTCGGCGATCTCCACGAGATACGGGTCGCGGACAAGCTCATTGGGATGTTCGGCGACGACGTCGACTGCTCGCTCCGCGGCGCGGGCCCGGCCCTCCGGACTCGACAGATCACCGGCTGCCAGGGCTCTCTCCATACGAAAACGCATGTAAGGAATGGCCTGGAGCACGGCTCTGGCCAGTTCCGCTGGGTCTTCACGGGCTACGTCGTCGGGATCGACGCCGGGTGGCAGGTCGGCCACCCGCACATCTAGTTCGAAGCGCTGTTCCCATTCGTAGACGCGTTCGGCAGCTGCGAGTCCAGCCGAGTCGGTGTCGAATGCGAGCACCAAGCGATCGGCCGAGAACCTCTTGAGCAGCTTGATGTGCTCTTCGGTCAGCGCCGTGCCGCAAGTTGCCACAGCCCTCAAGATGTTGGCGTTGGCGAATCCGATCACGTCGGTGTAGCCCTCACAGATGATGGCTTCACCGTCCTTGACGATGCCTTCGCGGTGGGTGTGCAGCCCGTAGAGCAGCTTGCTCTTGTCGTAGACCTCTGCATCGCCGATCGTGTTCTTGTACTTGGGGCCCTCTCCACCTGGGAGTTCGCGTCCGCCGAAGCCCGTGAAATCGCCCCGCTCATCGGCGATCGGGAACATGATCCGGGCACGGAAGGCGTCTTGTCGGCGACCTGCCCTGTTGACGAACCCGAGGCCGCTGTCGGTCAGGTCGGCGGTGTTCAGTTTCAGGTGCTCCGCCAGTTCATCCCAGCTGTCGGGCGCCCAACCGAGCTTGTACTTGCTCACCACCGCGCGGTCATAGCCTCGCGAGCGCAGATAACCCCGGGCCGCGCCTGCGTCGGCCCCGTTGAGCAGCCTTTTATGGTAGAACTCGGCTGCTTTGGCCACCGCGTCGAGCAACAGCCTCCTGCGTGCCCGGGTAGTTCCCTCATTCGGTGTCGTGTAGCGCAGCTGAAAGCCGTAGCGGGACGCGAGCGACTCGACCGCGCCGACGAAGTCCAGTTTCTCGATCTCCTGGACGAAGGTGATCGCGTCGCCGCTGCGCTGACAGCCGAAACAGTAGTAGACGCCCTTCTCGGAGTTGACCGAGAGCGAGGGCGTGCGTTCACCATGCAGGGGACAACGGGCCATCCAGTTGCGGCCCGAACGCTTGATGTCGGTGTGTTCGCCGATCAGCGCGACCAGATCGGCCGCGGTTCGCACCTTGGCGATGTCGTCATGGTGAATGCCCATCAATCCGCAAGCTAGCCGAAACCCGCGCTCACCAATAAGGGGCCCGTGGGGCAACTCAGCCGAGGCGCGCCGCTAGGAACCCCTCGAGTTGATCGATCGAAATCCGCTGTTGTTCACGCGTGTCCCGTTCACGCACGGTGACGGCCCGATCATCGAGGCTGTCGAAGTCGACGGTCACGCAGTAGGGCGTACCGATCTCATCCTGGCGGGCATAGCGTTTCCCGATCGACTGAGTCTGGTCATAGTCCGCCATCCAACGAAGCTTGACGATCTCGAAGACCTCCTGAGCCACCGATGTGAGCGTGTCCTTGTTGGACAGCGGCAGCACCGCAACCTTGTACGGCGCGAGTCTCGGATCCAGGCGCAGCACGGTGCGGACGCTGTCGTTGACCGTCTCGGTGTCGTAGGCAGCCATAAGGAAGGCCATCGCCGCCCGTGTGGCCCCTGCCGCCGGCTCGATGACATGAGGTACGTAGTGCCGGTTGTTCGCCTGGTCGAAATACTCCAGCCGCTCCCCGGAATGGGCGGCATGGACGCTGAGGTCGAAATCACCCCGATCGGCTACGCCCTCGAGTTCGTCCCAACCCCACGGGAAACGATACTCCAGGTCTGAAGTTCCCGACGAGTAGTGGCTCAGCTCGTCGGCACCATGGGGCCGCAGGCGAATATCGGCTGGGGGAATGCCCAAGTCCAAGTACCAGTCCAGCCGCTGATCGCACCAGTACTTGAACCAATAGTCGGCCTCGTCGGGTGGAACGAAGAACTCCATCTCCATCTGCTCGAACTCGCGGGTTCGAAAGACGAAGTTTCCCGGGGTGATCTCGTTGCGGAACGACTTGCCGACCTGGGCTATGCCGAACGGTGGCTTCTTGCGGCTGGTCTGCAGCACGTTGGCGAAGTTGGTGAAGATGCCCTGGGCTGTCTCAGGGCGCAGGTAGACCTCGGCAGTCGAATCGGCCATCGGACCGGCGTGGGTCTTGAACATGAGGTTGAACTGACGGGCCTCGGTGAGGCATCCGGTGGTTCCGCAGCTTGGACAGGTCTCGGGGTCGGTGAGCTTGTCCTGGCGGTGACGGGCGTTGCAGTTGGTGCAGTCGACCAGCGGGTCCGAGAAGTTGGCGAGGTGACCGCTCGCCTCCCAGACCTGGGGTGGAGAGAGGATCGAGGCGTCGAGACCGACCACATCATGGCGGTGCTGCACCATCGAGCGCCACCAGGCATCCTTGACGTTGCGCAACAGCAGAACACCGAGCGGTCCGTAGTCGTACGTGGAACGGAAACCGCCGTAGATCTCGGCTGACTGGAAGACAAATCCACGGCGCTTGGATAGGTTCACTATCTTGTCGAACAGACCTGGCTCGTCGAACAGTTCTGGGTCAGCCATGGCCGAGAGGCTACCGGAGGCGCGCTGATATGGAGTCCATGCGAACCAACGATCCCCCGGGTGGCGACCCGACCGCTGTGTTCGGTCGCCGTTGTTCTGCCTACATCATTGATTTCATCATCCTGCTGGTTGTCGTAGTGATCGCCATCTCTTCGTTTGCCACGTTGGAAGAGTTCGATGATCCCGATTCGGCCGCCGAGGTGTGTAGAGAATTTGAGGACTTGAAAGCTGACGACCTCTGCTTCAATGTCGAGTCGAGCGTGTTCGTGCTTGAAGCCGACGCGATCGGCTATATCGCAATCCTCGTCATCGCTGTTGCGGCCCTGAACTCGGTCATCATTTCTACGATCACCGGTGGTTCTCTGGGCAAACTCGCGGTCGGCATTCGCGTCGTCGACAAATCAACGTTCGAGAGAACCGGCTTTCTCAAACACCTGCTCCGCTGGATCCTGCTGATTGTGGACACGTTCCCGTGGTTCCTGTTGGTGCCACTCACGGGGCTCATCTTGGGGCTGGCCTCCAGAGGGCACCGCCGTGTCGGTGACTTCGCCGCCGGTACTCTGGTAGTCGAGAAGAGACATGTCGGCAGACCCGCGCTAGTCCCCGGAGTCAACGAGGCCGCGGTGTCGCCCGTAGGGTTGCCGGGCCTGTGGGACCCACCAGTTCAACCGCCGCCGACACAACCGCCGCCGACACAGCCGCCGCCCACCGAACCGATTGCACCCGAGCCAATCGCAGAGCAGCCCACCACAGCGGCCCACCCGGAACCCGACACCTCAGGCGTTCACGAACCGCACGCAGGTGGCACACCAGAGCCTGACCTTGCCGGTCAAGCCCAAGGCGCACAGCCGGGAGTCGACGCACCAACCTGGGACACGGCGCGCGACACCTACATCCAATGGGACCACGATCTTGAGGCGTGGATGGAATGGGACGAGTCTCAGGGACGCTGGATCCCCATCAGTCAGTAATCGTTGCAACCCGCTCGGCTCAGGTCTGGTCCAGCACGGCGATGGACCGCAGTCGCCGCTCCAAGTGGTGCTCCAACAGAGCGGTCGCCAGCGCTTCAACTTCAGTCGACGCGCCCGACGGTGAGGTCGACTCCTCGGCGAGCACGCTGCCCAGTCCACCGCCGAGGATCCGCCTCATCAGATCGACAGCCTCCGCAGAGACGGGGCGTCCGCGACGGCACCGGCGGCAGAGCACACCTCCATCGTCGAGATCGAAGGCCACAAGCTCGGCCTGCGTTCCGCACCTGTAGCAGACGTCGAGTTGCGGCTGCAGACCCTCATGGGCCAGGAGCTTCAGGAAGAAGGCGGCGACCACCAGGCCGCTGTCGCGTTCGGCGAGGGTACTGAGCGCCTTGACCAGCATGACATGAAGCACCCGGTCCGGTTCCCGGTCTTGTGCAACCCCCTCGACCGCCTCGAGCAGCGCCTGGGCACGTGCGAAACGCTGCGGATCGCCGCGCAGCGAGACGAACCGCGAGATCGTCTCAACCTGGGTGATGGTGTCGAGGTCACTGCGTCCTCGATACATCTGGATCGACACATGGCTCAACGGTTCAAGGCGCGCCCCGAACTTGGATTTTGTTCGACGGACCCCTTTGGCGACGCCGCGGACCTTGCCGTTGTCGTAAGTGTGGAGACTGACGATCCGGTCAGCCTCGCCGAGCTTCCAGGATCGCAATACCACAGCCTGATCCCGGTAGAGGCTCATCTCAGCCGCCGCCGTCGACCCCGCCGAAACGGCGGTCCCGGTCCTGGAACTCTCTGATGGCCGCGAAGAACTCCCGGCGTTGGAACTCCGGCCAGGGAGTGTCGGTGAACACCAACTCGCTGTAGGCCAGTTCCCACAACAGGAAATTCGAGATGCGGTACTCGCCGGACGTGCGGATGACCAGGTCCGGGTCGGGCATCTGGGGGTCGTAGAGATTCCGGGCGATGGTCGATTCGGTGATCTTCTCGGGAGCTGTGCCCGAAGCCGCAATCCGACGCACCGCGTCGACTATCTCGGCACGCCCGCCGTAGTTGAAGGCGATGGTGAAGGTGAGCTTGCGGTTCTTCTCCGTCAGCTCCGACGCCTCGTCCATGCGCCGTATCAGACGCTTCGGAACCCGCCAGTCTCGACGACCGACGAAGCGGATCCGCACACCCCGTTCGTTGAGCTCATCACGTCGACGCAACAGGATCTCTTCGTTGAAGTTGATCAGGAACCGCACCTCGTCACGGGGTCGCCTCCAGTTCTCGGTGCTGAAGGCGTACACCGTCAGCCACTCAACCCCAATTTCGAGGCAGGCATCGACGACGTCGAACAAAGAGTGTTCACCGGCGCGGTGACCCTCGGTACGGGGCAGACCCCGCGCCTGGGCCCATCGGCCGTTGCCGTCCATCACACAGGCGATGTGACGGGGGATCCGATTCAGATCGAGCAGATCGGCTGGCACGCAGTAGAACCTATCGGGTCGGAGCGCCCGGCTAATCGACCGTCGAACGAACCCGACGGCCGGTTCTCCAAGAACAGTCCGCGCGGTGCCTATGGTCGGGATCTGAGACCGTTGGGAACGCACGAAAGCCCACCTGCCATGAAGATCACCGAGACTGCTGTTGAACTGCTCGCCGAGGTCACCGCCGGTCTGCCCGACGGCGGTGAGCAGCGCTCGGGACAGATCGAGATGACAGCAGCGGTCGCAGAAGCTCTGGTGAGCGACGGCCATGTCGTGGTGCAGGCGGGCACCGGAACCGGGAAGTCACTCGCCTACCTGGTTCCCATCGTCGTGTCGGGCCGCAAGGTCGTGGTGGCCACTGCAACCAAGGCACTGCAGGACCAACTGGCCGGCAAAGACCTGCCCCTGGTGTCGAGCCGGCTCCCCGCACCGATCGACTTCGCCGTTCTCAAGGGTCGCTCCAACTACCTCTGCCTGCAACGCCTCAACGAAGCGGAATCCGACCAGACCCTCAGCCTCGGGCTCTCCCCCCGATGCGCCGCACCAGAGACCGTTCCGAAGCCGAGAGCTTTCTACAAGCGCTGCAGAACAACTAGTAGCCGAGGCGTTGGACAAGTTCGGGGCGGCGCTGCCAGTTCTTCTCGACCTTTACGAAGAGTTCGATGAAGACGTCCTCGCCTATCTCGGCACGAACAGCCGTGCCGACCTTCTTGAGCACCTCTCCACCCTTCCCGATCACCATCGGTTTCTGGGATTCTCGTTCAACGAGGATCTCGCAGCGGATCCGGGGCCATTCCCATTCAGTGACCCTGGTAGCGACACTGTGCGGGAGTTCGTCACGGGTGAGGGCCAGCAGTTTCTCGCGCACGAGCTCGGCCACCCAGAACTCATCACCGACATCGGTGACCATCCCGGGGGGATACAGACGAGGCCCCGAAGGCATCCTGGTGGTCAGGTAGGAGACCAGGTCCTCGATTCCGTCGCCCGTTCGTCCGCTCACCGGGAACCATTGGGCCGCGTCGAGGTCAGACGTCGCCGCGAGCTGCTCGGCGATCTGGTGACGCGAGGCGATGTCGGACTTCGTCACGACTATCACAGAGTCTTTGGACAGGCGCTCAGCTATAGCGGCGTCACCCCGGCCGTACGGGGCGGTCGCGTCGAGCACGAAGCACACGACATCGACCTGTGAACTCGCCTGGTTGGCGGTGGCATTGAGGCTGGATCCCAAGGCGGTCCGGGGCTTGTGGATGCCGGGGGTGTCCACGAACACGAGCTGTGCACCAGGGCGGTCGAGGACCCCGCGGACCTGGGTGCGGGTCGTTTGGGGCTTGTCGGAGACGATCGACACCTTGAGACCGAGGATCTTGTTGAGCAGGGTCGACTTTCCGGCGTTGGGACGGCCGAGAAGCGTCACGAAACCCGAGCGCTCGCAGGCAAGTTCACCTCGCTGCGTGTCTGGGCGCTCAGTGGCCATCGGCGGTGCTGGTCCGACCGAGCAGTTCAACGGGCGTGAGGCGCACCTTGGTGATTCGGCGGCCCTCCATGCGTTCGACCCTCAAGAGCACGCCGCCCTGTTCGATTGACTCGCCAACCGTCGGGACGTGACCCAGAGTGCTGAAGATCAATCCCCCCACCGTGTCCCAGTCCCCCTCACCGAGTTCTGATCTCACCAGGGAATTGAGTTGATCGACCGGCATCCTTCCGTGGACCAGCACCTCCCCGCCCACAAGAGGCTCGACTAGGGGCTCCTCAACATCGAACTCGTCGACGATCTCGCCGACCAGCTCCTCCACCACGTCTTCAAGGGTGACCAGACCGGCGGTTCCGCCATACTCGTCAACCGCGATCGCGAGGTGGTAGCGGCCCGCTTGCATTTCCCGCAACAGGACCCCCGCCTGCTTCGTCTCGGGCACGAAACGTGCGCGGCGCATGAGTGTCGCTACAAGCTGATCGCCCCGCCCCGCCCGTTCCGCACGGGTCAGGTCCTTCATCAGGCACACACCCACGATGTCGTCGAGGTCCTCGCCGAAAACGGGAAGTCGACTCAACCCCTTGTCGATAGCGAGATCGACGACCGCGGCAATGCCCAGATCCGATGCCACCGCGACCATGTCAGGACGGGGCACCATCACCTCCCGCACGATCGTGTCGTCCAGTGCGAAAACGGACTCGATCAGTTCCCGCTCCTCATCATCGATCACATCATCAGCAGCGGCGGCCTCGGTGAGCGCCATCAATTCGTCCTCCGAGGCGACCGGAGCTTCGAAGCGCTTCACCGACAGCCGTTTGGGGATGCGGTCGGCGAGGGTCAGCGCGACACCGGCCACCATCCCCGCTGCCAGAGACACAACAACGGTCAACACGATCCAGATCATGCGCGGCGGTGGTGCCGACCCAGAAGAGCCTGCTCGCAGGACTGCATCCGAGTCGTCGTCGGTGTGTCGTAGTGGTCGTGGCCGAGCACATGCAGCACGCCATGAACTATCAGCAGTGCCAGTTCGTCATCAAGGGACCCGTCGTGGCCTGGGAGGCCCTCATGGTCGCCTGCTTGAGCCGCAGCCCGAGCCGGACACACGACCACATCACCGATCAGGGACTCACCCAGCTCGGCAGCATCTGGACCGTCGAGGGGAAACGACAGAACGTCGGTGGCGTGATTCTCTCCCATGTGCCGGGCATTCAGCTCTGTCATCGAAGGTTCGTCAACAAAGATCAGATTGAGTTCGCCGTTCGTGACTCCCGACGTCTCGAGGGACTGTGCAGCAAGCCGCTGCCAGCGACACGTATCGATTTCGATGGCGTCCTGCTCGTTGAGCACCACTACCATCGGGCCGGGCGAGTCGTTCACGCAGGTCCGCCGGGGGGTTCACTGAAGTCGCTCGCCTTCTCGTATGCGTCGACGATCTCCTGCACGATGCGGTGGCGCACCACATCCCGCTTGGTGAGCCACACGAAGCCGACACCTTCAATAGCACCCAGAATCGGTTCCAGACCTGCGAGGCCACTGCGACCGGTCGCTACGTCGACTTGGGTGATGTCACCGGTAACGACTGCCTTCGATCCATGACCGATCCTCGTCAGGAACATCTTCATCTGTTCCGCTGTGGTGTTCTGGGCTTCGTCGAGGATTATGAACGACGAGTTGAGCGTGCGACCGCGCATGAATGCGAGCGGCGCCACCTCCACTACCCCTCGTTCCATCAACCGCTCAACACCGTCGGCACCGGCCATGTCGTGGAGCGCGTCGTACAGCGGGCGAAGATAGGGGTCGACTTTGGCCATCAGGTCGCCGGGCAGAAACCCGAGACGCTCTCCGGCCTCGACGGCAGGCCGGGTCAGGATGATCCGTTCAACCGATTCGGATTGAAGAGCGGCGACTGCAGTCGCCACCGCCAACCAGGACTTCCCCGTCCCGGCCGGACCGATCCCGAAGGTGACGACATTGTCCGCGATCGCTTCGACGTACCGCTTCTGCCCGCTCGACTTGGGACGGATCACCCTGCCTCGGTCAGACCGCAGAATCTCATGGTTCAACAGGCTCGAAGGTCGTTCGTCGGCTCGCACCATGTCGATCGTCGAGTCGAGCGTATTGAGGTCGAGGCGCTGTCCGTTCTCCGCCAACAACACAAGTTCCTCAAAGGTGGTCCTCGCGGCCGATGCATCGGGACCCGAGAGGTGCACCTCGTTGCCCCGAACAGTCACGGTGGTTTCGGGGAACGCGTCCTCTATGTGGCGCAGATGCTGATCGTACTCACCGAGCAGCGTCCCCATCAGATGGTTGCCGGGGATGTGAAGGGTGATGGTCTGTTCAGTCATCGGTCATCTAGATATTAGCGCTACCCTCGGAGCTTCATGAATCCCAAGCCCTATCGGCAGCCGATCGCCGACCGCGACAACGATGCGTTGGCGGGATGGTCGCGCTGGTTGGCTGACTGCCGAGTCGACGAGGCCGTTGCCGCCCGTGCCCGTCAGAGATCACTCGAACAACAGGCTGCGCAAGAGTCCTCGATCACCGGAGTTCTCTTGGACTTGGGCGAACGGGGGCGCCCGGTGACGGTCAAAACCGCTGGTGGACGCTGCTGTCACGGTCGAATCGCCGCAGTCGGGGCCGACTTTGTAGTCGTCTGTGACGACAACGACGACCAACTTCTGATCCCGACGGCCTCGATCGCCACCATCAGCACCTCACCAGCCCAGCGCCGCGTGACGGGGGCGCGACTACGGCCGTCGGCTGTGCTCGCCGACATGGTCCACGAACTGGCCGCGGATCATGCTCAAGTCGAGGTGATGGTCGTCGATGAACGCGTAAGCGGGCTGCTGAAGACGGCTGGGGCCGACGTGATCGCAGTGGCCGTCGATCAACCGTTAGATGATCGGGTCCACGTTGCGACCGCGGCGATCGACCACCTTGTTGTACTGGCGCGTTGAGAGGCCGAGCGGATTGATCCCGCACACGGCCGCGACCGGACGAGGCCGTGGCCCGAGCGGCCCCGTGAGCGAAGCGAACAAGAGCGGGAAGCGGAGCGCAGCGAACAAGAGCGGAATACGACTAGGGCCGCCGGGCTCGCCGCCGACGTTCCAAGAACCGGTATACGTCGAGCAGGTCGATTCCCGGAAACGGACTGAACTCGAGGTCGGAGGGAGGAAGCGCGGAGAGCACGTGGCTGCGTTCTGCAGCCGACGGCCACGTCACATCCTTCCATTCGTTGACCAGGGTGGGGTCAGGCTCGATCTCACGGGCTCTGCAATACTCCTTGCGCAACGTGTCCGATCCCCGGAAGTAGTGCGCGAACTCCGCGCGCGTGCCCAGGGTGATGGCGTGCGGCCAGCGGTCCGTCTCTGTTTCGATGTAGGTGGTGCAGAAGTACTCACCGCCGTCGGTGACGGTGAACTGACTGTGCAGCAGGAAACTCCCCGACGCGTTCCAAGCCTGTCGACTCCCCCATTGACGCGGGACGCGCTCGCCTTCGAGGCCCCCGTCGGGTGCGGCTGGAAACCGGATCCCATCGTTCTCATATGCCTTGTTGATCACACCCTCCCGGTCGGTGCGCAAGAAGTGGCAGGGGATGCCCAGATGGTGGGTGGCGAGGTTGGTGAATCGATGTGCCGCCATCTCATAGGAGATGTAGAAGACCTCCTTGAGGTCTTCAACGGAGATGTCGTCGTTGGCCTGCGCCTCCCGGAGGAACTCCACGGCTGGTTCTTCGGGAGCCAGAATCGCCGCGGCGAAATAGTTGGATTCGATGCGTTGTCGCAGATACTCGGCGAAATCACGGGTGTCGGAGTGTTCAAGCGCGAAGTGTCCCAGCGTCTGCAACACCACGGACCGGGCCTCACGGATCTTGAGTCCTCCCCGGTCGGGAATGAAAATGATCTTGTCGCGGGTGTCGGTGATGCTGCGAGCAGTCCGTGGCATGGACCGGACCCGTTCGATGGTGAATCCCTGGCTGGCCACCAATTCGGTGAGGACTCGCTCGCTGATAGGTCCCGTTCCGGGATAGTTGGCGTTCACCAGAACTTGTTCGGCTATTGCTTCGATCTCGTGATAGTGGTTGGCCCGTTCGCGCATCTCGGCACGCAACGCGATGTTGGCCGATCGAGCGAAGTCTGCGAAACGAACCTTGTTCGAGGGCTTCTGCTGCTCCTGGGTTTTCTGGTGGCTCAACTCGTTCCAGAGGGCGACTAGATGCTCCAGGACGTCGTTTGAGACCTTGGCCGACGCTTTCAGGTGCGGCAGTCCAAGGGCTTGATAGGCAGGGTCGCTCTGCGCCCGTGCCAATGAGACCTCCAGATGTGCACGACGGTCGGGGGGTTCGGGTGACAGGAAATCGGCCGTCGTCGTGCCGAACATGTCCGCGAGTTCACCGAGCAGGCTGAGCTTGGGTTCGACCTTGCCGGTTTCAAGTTGTGACAGATACGGCGCGGGGCGGTTCACAACAGCTGAGACTTCGGCGAGCGTATAGTCGGCGCGTCGACGGGCGTGCCGCACTCTGCTGCCCAGGACAAGTAGGTCAAATTGATCTGCCATTCCAAAATAATGGCAGATTTTATGATTATTGCAAACTCGGATACGAATCTCTAGGCTATATTTCTGGCATTATTCGTGCGGTTGCGACTCATACTGAATTGTGGTTATGACACTGGCTCGCTGCGCTGTCACCCCTCACCCGTTGGCCGATACCATCGTCACCGCGCAGGCAGTCGACTTCCTCTCAGACCTGCACCACAACTTCGAGTCTCAACGACAACAACTGCTCGAAGATCGAGTCTTCCGCCAGCAACGCATCGACAATGGTGAACTTCCTGCGTTCAGACCGGAAACAGCACACATCCGCTCCGGCGAGTGGACTGTCGCGCCACCGCCGGCAGACCTGCGGGATCGTCGCACCGAGGTCACCGGTCCTGTAACCACCGAGTTCATGATCGAGGCGCTCAATTCGGGTGCGAAAGTCTTCATGGCCGACTTCGAAGACGCAACATCGCCGACCTGGCACAATATTCTGAGCGGCCAGGCCAACGTCAAAGCTGCATACGCAGGCGAACTGACGACTGCCGACTCGCACCCTGCGACGCTGATGGTGCGAACCCGAGCATGGCACCTCGAGGAGTCGCACATCACCTTTGAAAGCAGACCCGTCTCTGCCGCACTCGCCGACTTCGGGCTCTGCTTCTTCCACAACTTCAACACCGCCATCGAGAGCGGCAGCGGGCCCTACTTCTACCTTCCAAAACTCGAAGGCCAGCGAGACGCCCGGCTCTGGAACCAAGTGTTCGACTACACCGAAGACCGATTCGGGCTGCAACGCGGAACCATCCGCGCAACCGTCCTGGTCGAAACGATCCTGGCCGCGTTCGAGATGGACGAGATCCTCTTCGAACTGCGCGACCACATCACGGGCCTGCACACCGGCAACTGGGACTACCTCTTCAGCGTGGCCAAAACCTTCCGGCACAATCCCGACTTCCTGCTGCCCGACCGTGAACAGATCACCGTCATGACCCCGTTCATGCGAGCCTTCACTGAGCTGTTGGTGTCGACCTGTCATCGTCGTCACGCCCACGCCATCGGCGGAATGTCCGGGGTCATACCCGATGTCGAAAACCCCGCACGCACCCAAGGTGCGCTGCAGAAGGTCACGATCGACAAACGACGTGAAGCCGGCGACGGTTTCGACGGAACCCGTATCGCAGTCCCCCAGATCGTTTCCACCGCAGCCGCCGAATTCGACAAGGTTCTCCTAAACAGGGCCAACCAGGTGGAACGCCGAAGAGACGACGTCTACGTCACCGCCGGAGACCTGCTCTCGGTCTCCTCCACCAAAGGCTCGGTCTCGGAGTGGGGCGTCCGCAAGAACATCCGGATCGTGATCCGGTATCTCGGCGAGTGGCTGGTCGGCAACGGGGCGGTGCCGATCGACGACCATCTCGAGGACACCGCAATGGCCGAGGTCTGCCGGGCACAACTCTGGCAGTGGCGCCACCACCAGGTGCAACTCACGAACGGGCTGCTGCTCGACGGAGAGCTTCTCGGGCGCCTAATCGCCGAAGAGACTGAGCTGCTGCGCACCGAACTCGGTGACGAGGCCTGGTCGGCGAGCCGTTTCGCCGAAGCCCGCCAACTGCTTGAAACGCTGACCATGACCGACGACTACCACGAGTTCCTCACCACTGAGGCCTGCCGACTGCTGTGAACCGACAAGACAACAATCAGGAGAGATCCGATGACCGGCAACAAGATGAACGCCAGCTTCGATGAGCAGGTGAGCGCCCTCGAACACGACTGGGCTTCCAACGACCGCTGGGGCGGGCTCACCCGTGACTACAGCGCGGCCGACGTTGTACGCCTGCGCGGATCAGTGACGCCCGAACTGACCCTGGCACGGCAGGGATCGGCCAAGCTCTGGCACCAACTCCACAGCAAGGACTATGTCCACGCCCTCGGCGCAATGACCGGTGGTCAGGCCATTCAGTACGCGAAGGCCGGCTTGCCGGCCATCTACCTGTCGGGCTGGCAGGTCGCCGGCGACGCCAACCTCTCCGGCCATGTCTATCCCGACCAGTCCCTGTACCCGTCGAACTCGGTGCCTTCGGTAGTCGCACGAATCAACAACGCCCTGCGCCGTGCCGACCAGATCGAATGGTCCGAGACGTCCGGCTCCCCCACCGTCGACTACCTGCTACCGATCGTGGCAGACGCCGAAGCCGGTTTCGGCGGCCCGCTCAACGCCTTCGAACTCATGAAGTCGATGATCGAGGCCGGTGCGGCTGGTGTCCATTGGGAAGACCAGTTGAGTTCTGCCAAGAAGTGCGGGCACATGGGCGGAAAGGTGCTCATCCCCACCCAACAGCACATTTCCACCTTGAGTGCCGCACGCCTGGCTGCCGATGTAGTCGGCGTCGACACGATCATCGTCGCTCGCACCGACGCCCTCGGCGCGAACCTCATCACCAGCGATGTCGACGAACGGGACCGGGAGTTCCTGACCGGCGAGCGCTCGTCGGAGGGCTTCTTCTACACCGAGCCCGGTCTGGCGACACCCGTCAAGCGCAGCCTCGCCTATGCCCCGTACTGCGACCTGATCTGGTGTGAGACCTCCACCCCCGACCTCGACGAAGCCCGCCGATTCGCAGAGGCGGTCCACGCCGAGTTCCCCGACAAGATGTTGGCCTACAACTGCTCCCCCTCGTTCAACTGGTCAGCTGCTCTCGACGACTCGACCATCGCCAAGTTTCAAAAGGAGTTGGGCTCGATGGGTTACGCGTTCCAGTTCATCACCCTTGCCGGATGGCATGCGCTCAACGCCTCCGCCTTCGAGTTGGCGCACGGCTACAACGCTTCAGGCATGTCGGCCTACGTGGATCTGCAGCAGCGCGAATTCGGTATGGAAGCCGACGGCTACACCGCCACACGCCACCAACGGGAAGTCGGCGCCGGCTACTTCGATGATGTGGCAACCGTGATCTCAGGCGGCAAGGCTTCGACTCTGGCGCTCAAGGGCAGCACCGAGGAACAACAGTTCTGAACGTCCCGGGGTGTTGAACCTCGCGGGTGCGCCGAGGGGGCTCGGGGGTTCAGCGGACCGGTGTCCAGATGGGCAGAGCCCGTTTGGAACGCGTGAACACGACTTGCCAGAGTTGGATGGCACGCGCCCGGAAACCCGCTGCAGAACTCATCAGGTAGTAGTGCCACATCCTGCGAAAACGTTCGTCGTAGTGCGGGATCTCGCGCCAGCGAGCCGAAATGTTGGCGTCCCACACCAACAGCGTCCTGGTGTAGTAGGGACCGAAGTTGTGGACGTCCTCGATCGTCCAGTGGGACTGGGCGGCCTTGGCGATCTGGCCGAGTGAGGGAAGCACGCCACCTGGAAAGATGTAGCGGTCGAACCAGGGGTCACCGGTCGTTCTCCAGTCGTTCGAGCCGATGGTGTGGTGCAGCATCATCCCATCGGGATCGAGGAGCTCACGGCACTTGTCGAAGAAGGTCGACAAGTTCTTCGGACCCACATGTTCCATCATCCCGATAGAGGTGATGCGGTCATAGGTGCCGTCGAGTTCGCGATAGTCGGCCTGGACGATCCGCACGGGCAGGTCCGCGCAGCGTTGCCTCGCCAATGAGACTTGTTCCTCAGCCGGCGAGACTCCCGTCACCTCCACTTGATAACGCTGTGCCGCGAACTGCGCGAAACCGCCCCAGCCACAACCGATGTCGAGCAGAGTCATGCCGGGTTCAAGCCGCAACTTCCGACAGATCAGATCGAGCTTGGCTTCCTGAGCCGCGTCGAGAGCACCTTCGGCCGACGCCCCATGATCTATGTCTTTCCAGTAAGCGCATGAGTAGATCATCCGTTTGTCGAGCATGCGCTCGTACAAGTCGTTGCCGATGTTGTAGTGGGCCCGCGCATTTCGGCGGGCCCTGGCCTTCGACTGCCGGTTCATGATCTTGGACTTGGCCGCCAACACAAACAATTGAGGGCTTGGTGTCACCAGGGATCGAAGGTCCGCGGTCTGGACCAGGGTCAAGAACTCGTCGAGGCGGTTGGCGTCCCAACCACCGTCCATGTAGGTCTCGCCCAAACCGAGTTCACGATCTCTGAGAATGTGCGACCAGATGCCGTCATCATGAATATGAATGTCATGGGGTGCATCCCCACCGACAGTCACGCCGGCCTTGGAAAGCAGTTCAAGTCCCGTACTCTTCGCGTCTGGCACGAATCCCCCGCGTGGCTGTCCATCGTTGAACTGCCGCGGATATTATCGGCGTTCGCCCACCGGCTCAACAGGCTCACGTACTCAATGGGAAGGCAGCCAATGACCAATCCGATTCCGGACGACTATCCGAAACTGACACCGGCACTCTGCGTCGACGGGGCGAGTGACGCCATCGAGTTCTACACAGCAGTGTTCGGCGCCAACGAGCGACTGCGCCTCGAGGAGGCCGGCAAGGTCGGTCACGCCGAGTTGGAGTTGGACGGTTCGCTGATCATGATCTCCGACGAGTACCCAGAAATTGGCGTGGTCGGTCCCAAGGCCCTGGGCGGCACCGCCGTTTCACTGAACGTCTATGTCGAGGATGTGGACGCCGCGTTCGCGGCGGCGCTGGCGGCAGGGGCGACCGAGCTGCGTCCCGTCACAGAGCAGTTCTACGGGGACCGGGCCGGGATGTTCCTCGACCCGTGGGGCCACCGATGGGGTGTGGCCAGTCGTATTGAGGACGTCGACGCCGAAGAGTTGGCCAGACGAGCCGCCGAAGCAATGAGCGGCGACTGAGCCGCTCCCACAACACCGCGCGGCGACTGAGCCGCTCCTACGAGCTTGGATCAACCAAAGACCAGCGGTGAATCTTGAACTACAATGATCGCCTCTGACCGACTGGAAGCAGTCCGGTTACGCGGACAGACTCGACGTGCGAGCGTAAGGAACGAGAAGGGGTAGAGCATGGCAGACAAAGTCAGTGCAGCCATCGTCCAAGTGGCGTGGACCGGCGACAAAGAATCGATGATCGCCCTCCACGAGAAGTACGTGGCCGAAGCCGCCGCCGCCGGCGTTCAGGTCATGTGCTTTCAAGAGTTGTTCTACGGGCCCTACTTCTGTCAGGTGCAGGACACTGAATTCTACTCCTACGCCGAGGCCGTCCCCGATGGACCGACCACCAAGCGCTTCCAAGAACTGGCGGCGCGTCATGAAATGGTGCTCGTGCTCCCGATGTACGAAGAGGAACAGCCCGGATTCCTGTACAACACCGCCGCGGTGATCGACGCGGACGGTTCCTACCTCGGCAAGTACCGCAAGACCCATATCCCGCAGGTGAAGGGATTCTGGGAGAAGTTCTACTTCCGTCCCGGAAACCTGGGTTACCCGGTCTTCGACACGGCGGTCGGCAAGGTCGGCGTCTACATCTGCTATGACCGGCACTTCCCGGAGGGCTGGCGGGCCCTGGGGCTCGGCGGTGCGGAGATCGTATTCAACCCCTCCGCGACCAGCCGCGGGCTCTCGGCCTATCTCTGGCAACTTGAACAGACCGCTGCCGCGGCCGCCAACATGTACTTCGTCGGCGCCATCAACCGGGTCGGAGTCGAACCGCTCGGCGACAACGACTTCTACGGCACGTCCTACATCGCCACCCCCAGAGGCCAGATCCTCGATGGCGCCGCCTCGGACCAGACCGAGGAGCTGGTACTGCGTGAACTGGACCTCGCCCAGATCGCAGAGGTCCGCGACCAGTGGGCGTTCTATCGTGACCGACGCCCCGACCTCTACGAGGGGCTGACCGCACCCTGAACTGCCGGACCACAACACCTACTCAGAGGAGACCGACATGACGACACTGATAAAGGGCGGAACCGTGGTCGCCTCGACCGGCGCGGCTCCCGCCGAGGTGCTGATCGACGGCGAACAGATCGCTGCGGTACTGCAACCCGGCAGCGACATCGCCACAGCCGCAGAGTCCACTGCCCAGGTGATTGACGCCACCGGCAAGCTGGTGGTACCCGGCGGCGTTGACGTCCACACACACATGGAGTTGCCGTTCGGGGGCACGGAGGCCTCCGACGACTTCGAATCGGGCACCCGGGCAGCAGCCTGGGGCGGCACCACCACCATCGTCGACTTCGCGGTGCAGCGCTACGGCGAGACCGTTCGCGACAGCCTCGACGTGTGGATGGCGAAGGCCGAAGGCAACTGTGCGGTCGACTACGGCTTCCACATGATCATCGGCGACGTCACCAACGACTCGCTAAAGGAGATGGACCTGCTCGTCAACGAGGGCATCACCAGCTTCAAGCTGTTCATGGCCTACCCCGGCGTGTTCTTCTCCGACGACGGCCAAATCCTGCGAGCGATGCAACAAGCCGCGGGCAACGGCGGTCTGATCATGATGCACGCCGAGAACGGGCTGGCCATCGACGTGTTGGCCGAGCAGGCCTTCGAGCGCGGCGAGACCAGCCCGGTCAACCACGGGTACGTGCGCCGCAAAGAGTTGGAGTCCGAGGCCACCCATCGGGCCATCCAACTGGCCAAGGTCGGTGCCGCGCCGCTCTACATCGTGCACCTGTCGGCCCGCGAGGCCCTCGAGCAGGTTGCCATCGCCCGCGACCGCGACATGAACGTGTTCGCCGAGACCTGCCCCCAATACCTGTACTTCAGCTTGGAGGAGCACCTCGACCGGCCCGGTTTCGAGGGTGCCGCCTACGTCTGCTCAACGCCGTTGCGCTCCCACCACGAACACCACCAGCAGGAACTTTGGAGGGGGCTGCGAAGCAACGACTTGGCAGTGGTGTCGACCGACCACTGCCCGTTCTGCATGAAGGAGCAGAAAGAACTCGGACTCGATGACTTCCGTGCCATTCCCAATGGCATCGGCGGTGTGGAGCACCGCATGGACATGATCTACCAGGGCGTGGTCACCGGCGAGATCGGTCTGGCGCGCTGGGTGGAGTTGTGCGCCACCACACCGGCCCGAATGATGGGCCTCTACCCGCGCAAAGGCATCATCGCTGCTGGTTCAGACGCCGACATAGTGATCTACGACCCAGACAAGCGCTGGACGATCAGTGTTGACAACCACCACATGAACATGGACCATTCCGCCTATGAGGGAGTCAACGTAACCGGCCATGTCGACACGGTGCTCTCGCGCGGCAAGGTCATAGTCGACGACGGGCAGTATCTGGGACAAGCCGGCGACGGTCGTTACCTGCCCCGCAGTCTCTGCCAATACCTTCAGTAGCCGTAAAGAACCTGGGAGTACTCATGGACTTCGGTGTTGTTCTGCAAACTGATCCCCCCGCCTGGAGGGTTGTCGATCTGGCGCAACGGGCTGAGACCTTGGGTTTCAACCACGGCTGGACCTTCGACAGCCATGTGTTGTGGCAGGAGCCCTTCGTCATATACAGCCAGATGTTGTCGGCAACCAACAAGATGATGGTGGGGCCGATGGTGACCAACCCCGGTACCCGCGACTGGACCGTCACCGCCTCGCTGTTCGCCACCCTCAACGACATGTTCGGAAACCGCACGGTCTGCGGCATCGGCCG
Organism: uncultured Acidimicrobiales bacterium; assembly: GCA_951812975.1. Lineage (GTDB taxonomy): Bacteria > Actinomycetota > Acidimicrobiia > Acidimicrobiales > Aldehydirespiratoraceae > VXYK01. The sequence continues at coordinate 135,991 of CATOTC010000001.1, forward strand.
AGGTGATTCGGCGCTGCGGGTAATCGGCAACAAACCCATCAATCTTGCGACTCTGGGAGAGTCGATCGAAGTAATACGGGGTCTGGCCGAAGGACGAGAAGTGGAATACAACGGCACCTCCCAGCACTTCCCTTGGTGCCGCGACAGCAGACTCGACGTCTGGATGGCCGCCTATGGACCCAAGGCGCTTCATCTCTGCGGCACTGTGGCCGACGGTTACATCCTGCAGTTGGCCGATCCGCAGATCGCAGCCTGGACCATCGGGGCGGTCCGCTCAGCCGCTGAGGAGGCGGGACGAGATCCCGACGATCTCTATATTTGTGTAGCTGCGCCCGTCTATGTCGGCTCGGATCTGGACCATCAAAGAAACCAGTGCCGCTGGTTCGGAGGGATGGTCGGCAACCATGTCGCCGATCTGGTTGGGCGCTACGGCGACATGAGCGACGCGGTTCCCTCCGCTTTGACCGACTACATCAAAGGCCGGGAGGGCTACGACTACGCAGAGCACGGACGCTCCGGGGCGGTTCACACAGAATTCGTTCCCGACGCGGTAATCGACCGATTCTGCATCCTCGGGGATGAGGCCAACCACATCAGCCGCCTGCGTGAGTTGCGCGACCTCGGCGTTGATCAATTCGCCATATATCTGATGCATGATCAAAAAGATGAGACGCTGAACGCGTACGGGCAGCGGATCATCCCTGCCGTGAATGGCTGAACGGCACGATGAGCTTGAACCGGCTGCGGGGATCTCTCCGTCAGGTGCTCGTGTTCAGCCTCTTTGTCATTCTGCTGATGGCGGGATACTCGGCGTACAAAGCGTTCGGTCAGTCGGTCGATGATGCCCAGACCGACTGGGCTGTAATCGGTTCGATCCTGCCCCGTACCGATGACCTGACGATGCCCTCGGTATTCGAGATCATCTCGGGGATCTTCGCTGAGCCGCGGGGAGTCAACGAGGCCTTCGGCTCGATAGTGGTGCGGGAGGCAGCCTTCACGCTTCGTGAAGCGGCCGTCGGCTTCGCCGTCGGCGTGATCGTCGGGTTGAGCATCGCCATCGTCTTGTCGTCGTCGCGGTTGTTGGAACGGGCGCTCGTGCCCCATGTGATCGCAAGCCAGACCATACCCTTGATCGCCATCGCCCCGATCGTTGTGATCTGGGGGCGCAAGAACCTGGATTTCTTGCCGTGGGAATGGCACGACTGGATGTCAGTTTCGCTGATCGCCACATACCTGACCTTTTTCCCTGTTGCCATCAATGGACTTCGTGGACTGCACTCGCCTTCATCTGAGGCTCTTGAACTCATGGATTCCTACGCAGCCCGACGGGGGCAGACGCTCTGGCGCCTTCGACTCCCGGCATCGCTGCCCTATCTGTTCTCGGCGTTCAAGATCGCCGCTACGGCGAGCGTCGTGGGTGCGATCGTCGGAGAGATCTCGGCCGGTGTCACCGGAGGTCTGGGCCGTCGAATCCTGCTGGAGGCGCAGCGTTACACGACCGGCCCGGAGCGTCTGTACGTAGCTGTCCTGTTCGCTGCGGCACTCGGGATCTTCGTGTTCCTCACAATCTCACTGGTCGAATATTCACTTGTCCGTCGTAAAGGAACCGAGGCAGTACTGTGACCTCTCAACCGGCACCAGCAGTAGAGATCCGTGGTGTGACCAAGGTGTTCAACCCTGCTGGTGCGAACGAGGTGCTGGCGCTCGACAATATAGACCTGAACGTCGCCGCGGGTGATTTCGTCACGCTCATCGGCCCGTCCGGATGCGGAAAGAGCACGCTGTTGCGTCTTGTCGCGGCGCTTGTTGAGAGCACCGAAGGAAACGTGCTGGTCAATGGCAAGACCGCGGACCAAGCCCGACTCGACCGTGACTATTCGATGGTCTTTCAGAGAGCGGGTTTGTTCGACTGGCGCAACGTCTCTCGAAATATCGAGCTACCACTCGAATTGATGGGTTGGAAGGCGGCGGACCGCCACCGCCGATCCGCTGAGATGCTGGAATTGGTGAAGCTCAACGAATTCGCCGATCACCATCCCTCGGAGTTGTCAGGAGGCATGGCGCAGAGAGTGGCCATCGCACGGGCCATGTCATTTCGTCCCGCTCTGTTGCTGATGGACGAACCGTTCGGTGCGCTTGACGAGATGACCCGCGAACACATGCAGAATGAGTTGTTGCGCATCTGGTCCGAGACCGAAACCACCGTGATCTTCGTGACCCACTCAATCTCTGAAGCTGTTTTCTTGTCAACCAGAGTTGTAGTGATGTCACCGAGGCCCGGTCGCATCGCCGCGGTGATCGACAACGAGCTTGGAACGCGGGACGATTCCGCGCGGGACACCCCGCAGTTCTTCGCCAACGTCAGCGCTGTGCGCAAGGTGCTTCGAGCGGGCGAACCTCGATGAACCGGTTGCGTGAATTGTTGCCACCCGTGATGGCCGCGGTCATCGGGTTCGGCGGTTGGGAGTTGCTCCTGTGGTTGACCCGACCCGACGGGTTCGTCCTTCCTCCGCCCTCTGAGATTGCAGGCGCGGTTGCAGAGAATTCCACGGCAATTCAAACGGCGACCAAGGTCACCGGATTCATCGTCGTCACCGGCTTGCTGGCGGGCGTGTTGTTGGGCGTGGCAGCGGCTCTGCTGGTGACAGCCTTCAGGACCGCGAATGAAACTCTCACACCCTTGGCGGTCGCGGTGAACGCCATCCCGATCGTCGCTTTGGCACCGATCTTCAACGCCTGGTTCGGACTGTTGTCTCCTCGTTCAAACCAGGCCGTTGTCGTTGCCCTGGTCTTCTTTCCGATCTTCATCAACACGTCACGCGGGCTCGTCGACGTCGAGCCGAGTCAGATCGAGTTGATGGAGTCCTACGGTGCCAGCAAGTGGCGGATCATACGAGAGGTGCGTATCCCAAACGCCATGCCATTCTTCTTTACGGCGCTGAAACTGGCCACTTCATTGGCTGTCATCGCCGCGATCGTCGCTGAGTACTTCGGGGGCCGCCAGGATGCGCTCGGCAACATCATCACCAATTCCGCGGGGTTGACCCGCTACGCCGATGCTTGGGCTGCGGTTCTCGCCGGCTCACTGATGGGCATCGCGCTCTACGGTTTGGCTGTGTTTCTGGAACGAATCACGATGCCGTGGTACTTTCTCGGGCGGAGAACCTGAAGATCCGGGTCACAATCTTCCCGACCTGCGCGCTGGTCGCGTCGGTCAGATCTGAGTCTTCAACAAGTACCGAACCTTGGAGGGAATCATGAAGGTACGTCAGATACTGCTGCGGATCCTGATACCGCTGCTGACACTCAGCCTGCTTGCGGCAGCTTGCGGCGACGACGAGGATGAACCAGCTCCAGAACCTGCACCTGAAGCCACTGACGACGATGACGCAGACGAACCCGAAGCGGCCGAGCCCGAACCAGCCGAACTGACACCCGTCACGTTGCAGTTGCAGTGGTTTACACAGGCTCAGTTCGCGGGTTATTACGCGGCCCGTGATCTCGGTTTCTACAACGACGTCGGGCTTGATGTCACGATTCTTGAGGGAGGCGTCGACATCGTTCCAGCCTCAGTGCTGGATTCCGGTGCTGCTGACTTTGCGGTCTCGTGGGTGCCACGAGGTCTGGTGCCACGCGAAGAAGGCGCCAACATCACCAACATTGCCCAGGTATTCCAGCGAAGTGCCACGTTGCAAGTGTCCTTCGCTGATTCGGGGATCAACTCAGTGAGCGACCTGGCAGGAAGGACGGTAGGCAACTGGGGATTCGGCAATGAGTTCGAGTTGCTGGCCGGGCTTCGCAAGAACGGTCTCGATCCACAATCTGATGTGACCCTCGTTCAACAGAACTTCGACATGCTGGCGCTCATCAGCGGCGACATCGACGCTGCACAAGCGATGATCTACAACGAATACGCCCAGGTGTTGGAGACGGTCAACCCCGACACGGGCGAGCTCTACCAGCCCGAGGATCTGAACATCATCAACTGGAACGATGAGGGTACAGCCATGCTCCAAGATGCCTTGTGGGCAGATGCTGACCGGTTGGAGAGCGATGCCGACTACCGCGATGTGGCAGTGCGGTTCGTGGAGGCTTCGATTCGCGGCTGGGCGCATTGCCGAGACAATTCCGACGCCTGCGTCGATGTCGTGCTCAACAACGTGCCCACCTTGGGCGAATCGCATCAGGCATGGCAGCTCAACGAGATCAGCTCTCTGATTTGGCCTTCTCCGCTCGGTGCGGGCGTGATGGACCCCGATCTGTGGGCCCAAACCGTTGACGTTGCCACAAGCGAGGGAATTCTCGCTGCGGCTCCCGATGACGGTGCCTACCGCACCGACATCGCCGAAGAGGCGCTCGCGAACCTGCGCGATCAAGGAATCGACGTGATCGGTGACGGCTTCGAACGCATCGTGGTCGAACTCCGAGAAGGCGGCGAGTAGCGCACGCCATCGAAACTCTCGGGGTCTGCTATAGCGGGTCTGACTGGTACACGCCCAAGATGTTGCCGCTCGGATCTGAGAAGTGGAACCGTCGGCCGCCCGGGTAGGGGTAGATCTGCGAGACGATCACCCCGCCCGCGGCGACGACGTCCGCTTCCTTGGCTTCGAGGTCGTCGCAACTGAGCAGCACCAACGGGCCGATCGAGTCTTCTGCTCCCTGGGCATGGGCCGGGGCCGGCACCGCTCCGCCATTGAGCCCGACCTCCACTGGGCCTCCTTCGTAGGCTGCGTAGACCGGACCGTACTGCGTCCACTCCCAGCCGAAGACACGGCTGTAGAACCGCTTGCTGTCCTCAAATGCCGGTGCTGGAAGTTCCACGTAGTCGATATGCATTCCGTGATTCGCCATCCCGCGACCCTACCGAGCAAACCCGCCCCACCCACACCCAGCAACCAGCAACGCGCGGCTCCGGCTACGCCCGGAAACCAGCAGAGCACCTCCGACAGGACTCGAACCTGCAACCTGCGAGGTAGAAGCTCGCTGCTCTATCCAGTTGAGCTACGGAGGCAGATTAATCGTACGCCGGGCACCACAACTCCGGTACACTCGTTGCCTGACCATCGAACCGGGCCACCGCCCGGGGAGGGGTTGACATGGTGGGCGTAGCTCAGTTGGTTAGAGCGCCTGGTTGTGGTCCAGGAGGTCGGGGGTTCGAGTCCCCTCGTTCACCCGTAGAATCGCCTCCGGCCATTCCGCGCACCTCTAGCTCAATTTGGTAGAGCAACGGACTCTTAATCCGCAGGTTCTGGGTTCGAGTCCCAGGGGGTGTACCAACAGGCTGTACCTGCATGGGTGCAGCTGGCATGGGTTCTGTCGGCATAGAGCGTCAGGCACCTGCGGTGGGGAGTTGTTGTTGCACTGTGACCGTGTCGGCGAACAAATCGCCGAAGGACTCGACGCGTTCGAGCACCTCGGCGGCTTCGAAGATGAGCGGTTCCCCGTCCGCGCCGTCGGCAACCTCGTCCCAGCTCAACGGAGTCGACACGGTGGGCCGGTCCCTGCCACGCAGGGAATAGGGAGCGATTGTCGTCTTGTGGCGCGAGTTCTGACTCCAGTCGATGAAGACCTTGCCGGCGCGGCGCTTGCGGTTCATGTTGGACAGAACAGACTCCGGGAAGTTCAGTTCGAGCATCTGCGCCACCGCCAAAGCGAAATCTGAGGCGTCGGAATGCGTGTGCGGCGAATTGAGCGGCACATAAAGTTGCAGGCCCTTGTTTCCCGAGGTCTTGGCGCACGACACCAGATCCACGCTCTGCAGCACGGACTGGATCTCCAGAGCCACTTGACAGCATTCGACGATCGTCGCCGGATCACCCGGGTCGAGATCGAACACGAGCATCGACGGTGACTCGACATCGCCGCAGCGGGCCATCGGTGAATGAATCTCGAGCGCCGCCAGATTCGCGGTCCAGGCCAGTGCCGCGACTGAGTCCAATCGGCAGTAGTCGATGCCGCCTCGCCGGTCGCCGGGGCCTGTGCAGGTTCCGACCCAACCGGGCCGATGGGACGGGCAGCGCTTCTCGAAGAAGGACTCGGCGGTGACCCCGTCGGGCCATCGTCGCAGGGTGACACCCCGATCCTCGATGTGTGGCAGCAACGATGGCGCCACCCGGACGTAGTAGTCGATCACCTGGGCCTTGGTAAACCCGATCAGCGGATACAGCACCTTTTCGAGGTTGCTGACCGATAAACGGCGGCCGTCAACTGTGACTTGGACACGCTCCGCCTCAGCCATCGGCGGAGGTCACGCCGAGCGCTCAGACCGTTTGGACGGCTCGGTCTTTTCGGCAGCCTTGTCACCCCCAGTGTTGCGACCCGCCGCGGGGTGGCGCTTGCGCGCCTTCTTGGCCTCGTTCACGGAGGCTTCGAGCGCTGCCATCAGATCAATGACCTTGTCGGAACTCGGAGCTGGCGCTCGCAGCAGATCATCGCTTCGGTCCCCTGCCGCTTTGCGTTCGATCAGCTCGAGGACTGCTTCCCGGTAGCTGTCACTGTGGCGGGTCGGGTCGAAGGTCGCATCGAGCGTGGCGATCAACTGCTCGGCCATCGCCTGTTCCCGCTCGTCGATGTCAGTATCGGCGAGCAGGTCGAAGCCGTCGATCTCAGAGTGGTCAACGATCTCGTCGTGATACAGCATCGTCGACAACAACAGCCGCCCGTCGACCGGGCGCACCGCGGCCAAGTACCGTTTTGAACGCATCACGAAATGGCATATACCGACCTTTCCTGCCTCCTCCATGGCGGTGGCCAACAGTTTGTACGGCTTTGCGGCCTGATCGCCGGGGACCAGATAGTAGGCGCTGTCATAGAAGATCGGGTCTATGTCAGCCAGGTCGATGAACTCGTCTATGTCGATCGTGCGTGCCATATCGGGGTCGAGCGCGGTCATCTCTTCTTCAGACACCGTCACGTAGCTGCCGTCTTCGAGCGAGTACCCCTTCACTATCCGTTCGCGGGGAACCTCTTCGCCATCGTCGGCGGAGACCAGTTTCTGCTTGACGCGCGCCCCCGTGGAAGAGTCGATCTGATTGAACCGGACCGTCTTGCGCCGGACCGCGGTGAACAGGCGCACCGGAATATTGACCAGTCCGAAGCTGATGCTTCCGCTCCAAATCGCTCTGGGCACGAAACGAGTCTAGTTGAATGGGTTGCTTTCGCCGGGCTCAGTGCTGATCGCCGGGCCCAGCCCGAGCCGCCGGAGCCGGCGGACTCGGTGCTGTGCCTCAGCCGGGCGCAACCGGAGCCGCACTGCGCTGGTCGGAGGGGGCGGGCCGAATCAGGTGTCGAGCAGGACGCGGGCGACGAGGTCTTGGCCGAAGGCGGTGAGGATGGCCAAATACATCAAGCCGGTGGCGGCCATGACTGCCGAATAGGCCCGTTCGGTCAGTGCCGCACGGGTGACGCCCACCAGCCCGATGGTGGTCACCACGCAGGCTGCCCAGAACCACCCGAGCAGCCCATTGTAGGCGTCGTCGATCGTGCCGTTGAGCACCGAGACCATTCCGACGGGCCAGAGCATCAGGACGGTCTCAGGCAACCAGACAATGCCGGTCCAGCGGACCAGTTCCAGGATCGGCCCTCTCGCCAGACCGGGCTGCACAAGATACCAGTGACCGAGAAGCATGGCGTCGGACACGACACCGAGGAACAAGGCGCTGACCAACCCACGGGCGATCGACAGAGCCACCGGGTCGCCTGCCTGGATCGAGGCGAAAAGTACCGCCACCAGACCGATCACTGCCGCAACCAGATCCAGGTGCGGGGGAAACTCCACAGCAGAGTCATCGAATTCGGGCTCGGCACGACCAATACCAGTCATCTCCGCCACGCGTTCAGAACGCCGTTCGCGAAGTGCTCGCTGGCCTGACACACCCGCTGAGCGGCGGACGATCGACACAACCAGTGCAACACCGCCCGCGGCCATGAACGCGAGCGTGGCCGCGTCCCGCGTCCATACCACCTCCGTCGCCAGCGCTGCGACCAGCGAACCCGCCGCCATGAGCAGGAAGATCGTTCGCTGCAACCAGCCGTAACCGAGCCCGACCTCGCGACGCCGGGTCGTGACCCACAAGAAAACCCATCCGCCCGCCGCCCACTGCACCAGAACCGTGGCGGCGTCAATGCGGATCACCGAGTCAAGCTACCGCTTGCGCCGCGAGTCTCAGCGACCCGACGACGGTGCCAGGCAATACGATCCGGGCCCAGACCGCCCCGACCGCTCCCGGCAACGCCCCACAACGCCCCACAGCGCCCGGATGTACCCGGCTATTCCCGACCCTGCCGACATGGGGAACAGTCGGCCACAAGACAGCCCGATGTGCCCGGCTATGCCTCGACGACGGCGAGATGATGGTCCACGATGTTCAACGACTCGGGTCCAGCCTCAGTCGCAACGACAATGTCCTCAAGGCGCATACCCCAGCGGTCCAGAATGTAGATGCCAGGCTCGACCGAGAACGCGTTGCCCGCTACCAGTGGTGCCGTGTTGCCCTCAACGATGTAGGGCTCCTCGTGTGCCTCAACGCCGATCCCGTGCCCGGTTCGGTGAACGAAGTAGCTGCCGAAACCGGCCGCGGCAATCCGCTCTCGAGACGCCCGGTCGACATCTTGTGCGGGAGTCCCGACCGTGGCAGCTGTCACCGCCGCGGCCTGCGCCTCGTGCAGAACCGCATAGGCCTCGAGATACTCACGATCCGGCCGAGGACCCACCCAGACGCAGCGGGTTATGTCCGAGCAGTAGCCGACGCCGTCATCTCCGATCATCGTGCCGCCGAAGTCACAGAGGAGCGCCTCACCCTCGGCGATCACCCGCGACCCGGCCTCATGATGCGGGCTGGCAGCGTTCTCTCCCGCAGCCACAATGGCGAAGTTCACTCGATCGTGACCCTCGTCAATGATCTGGCGGCCCAGTTCTGCCGACACCTCCGCCTCGGTGCGGCCGATCAGCGGGATCTCTCCACTCTGCAGACGCTCGGCGATCGCATCCACCGCACGGCTCGCAGCTCTCAACCGATCGATTTCGGCCGCGTCCTTGACCGAACGGATTCCACCGGTGATCGAACTGGCCCGGCGGAACTCCGTCTGCGGTCGAGCCGACATCAGGTCAACGAGAAACCCCGACCACATCTGATCACCGACCGCGGCGCTCGACGCAGATCCCATCAGGGTCGCTATCAAGGCGATCGGGTCTTCGGTCTCGGACCACGGCCGAACCGCGAACACCTCGGGGCGCCGCACGACCCGTGAAGCTTCCAAGGCCGGCACAACCAGCGTGGCGTCGCCGTCGCGCGGCACCACCAGCATCGTGATCCGCTCCAGAGGCATCGCCTCGTATCCACAGAAGTACGGCAGATCAGCGCCGACCGACAACAGCAGCACATCCACCCCGTCGGCAGCCATCTTTTCTCGGGCCCGGTTGAGCCGTTGCGTGAACATGGTGCTCAATGTTAGACCCGCCCCGAAATCTGCGCGAAAAACCACACTCTATGTGGCTGAGCGCGCAGATTTCGCAGAAACAGACGCCAATCGGTCCACCGATTGGCGGGCGTGGTAACTTGAACGGGTCAGCGGGGACGACTCCACATGCCCGATTCCAGCCGACTCGCCGAAGCGCTTCCATTCGTCGAACCGTTCCGGCTGCCACCACTGCGCCACCGGCAGATGGTGCGACGTCGGACGCAGGTACTGGCCGATCGTGACGATGTCGACGCCGACTGCGGCCAGGTCCGTGAGGGTCTGGCGAATCTCGCGGTCGCTCTCCCCCATCCCCACGATGATCGACGACTTGGCCGTCAAGCCGGCCGCTTCGGCCCGGGCCAGGACCGAGAGGCTGCGCGCATAGGAGGCCGAAGGGCGCACCGCGCGTTGCAGGCGGGCGACTGTCTCGATGTTGTGGTTGAACACGTCGGGCTGCGCATCGAACACCTTGTTGAGCGATTCCTCGCATCCCTTGAAGTCCGAGACGAGGGTCTCCACCCGACATTGCGGTGTGCGCTCACGGATCGCAGCAACGACATCGGCCACGGCGCTGGCGCCACCGTCTTGGAGGTCGTCTCGGGCCACCATGGTGACAACGGCATGGCGCAGCCCCATCGACTCGACCGCTTCAGCCACTCGGGCCGCCTCCTCGGGATCCGGCGCTTCGGGATGCCGGGTGTCAATCAGGCAGAACCCACAGGCTCGGGTACAGCGGTCCCCGAGGATCATGAAAGTGGCCGTGCCGTCGTTCCAGCACTCAGAAATATTGGGGCAGCCCGCTTCTTCGCACACCGTGACGAGTCCCAGTTCCCGCATCGTGGAGCGGACCCGGCGATACTCGGGACCCGGATCGAACTTCACCCGCATCCAGGGGGGTTTGCGGGCTCGCAGCCGCACCGGGTCGTGGTCAGTCGCCCCCGCCTGAGCAAGACGGCCCAGCAGCCTCACCGAGGTGCCGTCCGCCTTTTCAATGAACTGCCCAGACCGTGCTGGCTCAGGCAGTGCTGGTTCAGACAGTGCTGGTTCAGACAGTGAGAGAGCTGGCTGCTCGGATCCGTGTCCGACTCCTGATCGTCCAACCGGTGTGCCGGGACCTTCGCCCCGGGTGAACGGCGCAAGGTCGTCGGGTCTGGTTCTGAACCCGACGCCTGCGCAATCGACCGACCCGTGTGGAGCGAAGGCGGCCGCAGCCCGTTGCGTGAACACCTCGACTACCTCCGACATCGAAACGTCGACCCCGAGCGCGGCCAGCGAGGTGACCCCCTTGTCAACAATGCCGCACGGGACGATCCGCTCGAACCAGCTCAGATCCGGGTCGACGTTGAGCGCCACACCATGCATTGACCGTCCCCGCGCTATCCGCACCCCGATGGCGGCTATCTTTTTCGGCCGGTCCGTCCCGGGTTCGACCCAGACGCCGGTGCAGCCCCTGAGACGACCAGAATGAACACCTAGGTCTCCGAGCGTCTCGATAAGCACCTGTTCAAGCGAAGCCACGTACGCTGCTGTGTCGGCCATTCCCCCACCGCGACGCCCCGGCACTTCAACAATGGGATAGGCAACGAGTTGACCCGGACCGTGGTAGGTCACGTCACCACCCCTATCCGCCTCGACCAACTCGGCCCCGAGCGACTCGACATCGGCAAGCAGATGCTCGGCCGGGGTGCGCCGACTCGTCGTCACAACATGGGGATGCTCCAACAGCAGCAGATACTCGTGTTGACGATTGACGAACAATGCTCGCTGCAAGCCGAGTGCATCACGATAGGCGACCCGTCCCAACCAGCGGACCCGCAGGGTCCGCTCGGCCGAAACCGAACCGTTCAGCACCGACCCGCTCAGCGGACCTCCGCCTCCCAGTCGCGAGTCTCGATGATCTCTTTGACCCGATGAAGGAACGCTGCGGCATAGGCGCCGTCGAAAGCACGGTGGTCCCAGGCCATCGCCAGCACCCCGACCGAATGGATGGCGATCGATTCGTTGCCGTAAGAATCAGTGACCACAACCGGTTTTCTTGTCACGCCGTCGGTAGACAGGATCGCCACCTGGGGCTGATTGATGATCGGGAACTGCATCATGGTGCCGTATTGGCCGGCGTTGGTCAGCGTGAAAGTGCCGCCCGAGAGTTCATCGGGCATCAACTGCTTGGTGCGCGCCCGACTGGCAACATCGACGATGTCCCGGGCGATCTGACGCAGCCGTTTTCCTTCGGTGCCCTTGATCACCGGTGCCAGCAGGCCGTTGAAGTCGATGTCAACAGCGATCGCCAGGTTCACCTCGTCATGGACGACCAGATGGTCACCCCCGAAACTGGCATTGAGATGCGGGTACTCCCGCAACGCGTCAACGACCGCTCGGGCGATGAAGGGCAGGTAGGTGAGGCTGAAACCCTCCTCGGCCTTCCAACCAGACTTGAGCATCCTGCGAATCTTCTCGACACCCTCATAGTCGATTTCCATGGCGGTGAGCACATGGGGCGACGCGCTCTTCGACATGACCATGTGTTCCGCGGTTCGCTTACGAATGTTGTTGAGCGCAACTACCTTGTCGCGCGCTGCGACTTCGATCGTCGGCGTGGAGCTGACCGCCGGTGGCTCCGCTGGAGTCGTTGGAGCACTCTGTGCGGTAGCGGGTTCCGGGGCCGGAGGCGGCGGCAATGACGATTCTCTAGGGCTCTGCTCCTGCGCTGCAGACTGGGCGGCGGCCCCCGAACGAATCACTGCTTCGACGTCGGAGCGGGTGATGCGACCGCCTATACCCGTGCCGACGATCATTGAGGCGTCGAGTCCGTTGTCGGCTATCAATCGACGCACCACCGGAGACATCAGCGAACTCGACAAACCGCCGCGCCCTGAGGGTCCGTCGGTCGGGGGCTCAGTCGGCCGCTCCGCTGATGTGTCTACGGGCGTGGGTGGCCGAGGCGGTGGCGGAAGGCTCGAGGACTGAGGCTCTGGGGCGATCGTGGTGTCCACGGGTTCAACAAAAGGTGCCTCGGGCTCGGGCTCGGACTCAGGCGCTGGCTGGGGTTCAGGCTCGGACTCAGGCGCGACCTGCGGTTCCGCGGGCGGCCGAGCCGAGGCCGACGCGGCGACCGGATCACCGATCTGGGCGAGTACCTGTCCCACTTCAACCAGGTCGCCTTCGTTGGCGAATATCTCGACCAAGGTGCCCGCAACAGGCGACGGCACCTCCGAATCGACCTTGTCGGTCGAAATCTCGAAGAGGATCTCATCCATCTCAACGTGATCACCGACCTGCTTGAACCAGCGGGTGATCGTTCCCTCCGTGACCGTCTCTCCCAACTGGGGCATTGTCACATCAGCCATCAAATCCTCTTCTCATCGGTTGCCGGTCCCAGTCTTGCATCAACCATGAAGCGACCGCCCCGTCAGTGACAACACCGATTCTCCGAAGAGTTCGCTCATCGTGGGGTGAGGCTGGATGAAAGCCGCGACATCGTCGACCGTGGCCTCCCAATTGACAGCCAGATACGCCTGCCCGAGCTGCTCGGTGACCCAGGGCCCGACCATGTGGACTCCAAGGATCTGCCCGCCTGTGCCGTCGGGGAGCCTCTCGGCGATGACCTTGACGATGCCGTCGGTGTCACCCACGATCTTGGCCCGACCGTTGCTGATAAACCGGTGTGACGAAGTCACAACCTCGTAGCCGGCCTCGATCGCCGAGGACTCGGTATGCCCGGCGAACGCAACCTCGGGATGACAGTAGATGCACCACGGCGTGCCGTGGTGGTCCAGCGGCGCCGGTTCCTCCCCCAACGAGTCGGTAACCGCCAGCATCCCCTCGGCGAACGCCACATGGGCGAGTTGCGGAGTGTCGATCAGGTCGCCGACCGCCCAGACACCCGGCTCCGCGGTGCGGCAACGCCCGTCGACCTCAACGAATCCACGCCCGTCGACCACGACGGCAGTACCGCTGAGACCCAGCCCATCGGCGTTGGGTCGGCGGCCGACGGACACCACCACCAACTCCACGTCGACAGCCTTGCCGTCGCCGAAGGACACGGTCGTATGCGACCCCGAAGGGTCGACCGAATGGCCGTGGACCGGAGCGGAAGTGTGTACTGTGATCCCGCGTTTCTTAAAGCTCCGCGCCACCACCTTGGCAGCGTCGCCGTCGCATCCGGTCAGTATCTGGTCCAACGCCTCGATCACGGTCACCTCAACGCCGAGGTCAGCCATCATCGAGGCGAACTCACAGCCGATGGCACCTCCGCCGATCACCGCGGCGCTGCGCGGGAGCGACTCGATCGACAGCAGTTCGTCGGAGGTCATGACAACCTTGCCGTCCACTTCAAACCCTGGAATCGTGCGCGGTAGCGAGCCGGTGGCCAGAATGACCGACGCAGCGCTCAGCGTGCGGGTCTCCCCGTCTCGGGCGACCGACACGACCCGGTCGGCACCCAAGGTGCCGACGCCGTTGTAGACCGTCACCTTCCGGCCCTTCATCATTGAGCCCAGACCTCCCACCAGCTGATCGATGATGGTCTGCTTGCGCTTCATCGTGACGTCCCAGTCGAGTTCGGGCTCACCTGCGTTCACGCCGAAGTCCCCCGCGTTGCGGACCGTCCTATACACATGGGCCGTCTCCAGCAGCTCCTTGGCGGGAATGCACCCGACATGCAGACAGGTGCCGCCGAGCGCCCCCTTCTCCACGAGCCCCACGTTCAGTCCGATACCCGCGGCATACAGCGCGGCTGCGTACCCCGCAGGGCCACCGCCGACAACGATCACGTCGTGTTGTGTCTCTATGGGACTTCCTCCCCGTGCGGGCCTCATGTTACCTCTGCAGATTCTCTTCAGCCGACGATCATCAACAGCTGAACGGTGCCTGCCACAAGAATCGCCAGCCCCACGATGAGAGAGACTCCGATCAACTTCCGGGTGCTCATCTTGACCTCGTCTCCGCTCTCTCGACTCTTCGGCCCGGCAAGGATACCAACGCACTTGCAAGCCGAGCGGTGCAGCCGTGTTGTGAGACGCGAACAGCCTTACTATGGGATCATGCACCGTCGCCTGAACCTGCGAGTCACCGCCGCCGTTGTGGCTCTGCTGCTCGTCGCGAGTTCCTGCGGCGACGGGACCGACGACTCCACCCCACCACAGGATCCGACTTCAACAACGACCGAGGCGACCTCGCCGACCACCGAGGGATCATCGCCTGCTACAACTACCGACGACTCGGTTGCGGTCGCGTGGCCCCACGACTGGACCGAGAAGACAGTAGGCGGCGGCCAATTCGATGCCGGTGACTACGCGGGGCAGGATCTCGTGTTGTGGTTCTGGGCACCATGGTGACCGGCTTGTCAACGGGAAGCCGGTGCGGTCGCACTGGTGCAGGAACAGTTCGCCGGTCAGATCGACATCGTCGGGGTCGGCGGGAGCAGTACCTCCGAAGCCGATCTCGAACGCTTCGTCGGGGGCTACGGAGTCATAGACCTCATCCACGTCTCAGACACCGACAATTCCATATGGGAACGCTACGGCGTCTTCAGCCAGCCGATCTACGCGTTCATCGACGACGACGGCAGCGTCGAGGTGACCAGGCTCCCAGTGGCAGAACTCCCGGAACGGGTTGAACAGCTGCTGGCCTCCTAGCGCGCTGAATGCACGCTTGATCCGGGGTTGATCCCCCGCTGATCCCCTGCTCGGCCATCCGTGCCGGTCCTGTCAGCGGCGTCGGCGGATGATCCAACCCAGAATCTCGCTGAGAACGGCACCGGCAACCGCTGACACCACGATGATCAGCCACAACGGCGCACTGCGATCTATGAACAACCACCGGACCGGAGTGCTGTCGGTGTTTTGCAGGACGAAGGCGACCAGCGCCACCGCCACCAGCGCAGCAGCGACGAACTTGCCGAGACCCTTCTTAGTTCTCCGTTGCTTGATCGGTTCGTCTGACATCTCTGTGCCTTCCTCGGTGGGCCTCCGCACTCTATGATTCGCAGCATAGAGCCTGACGCGATCAGCGCGAGAAGCGAGATGGGAGGACGAAGATGCGAGTACTGGTCAGCGGATCCACCGGATTGATCGGAACATCGCTGGTCGAGGCGCTGCAAGCCGCAAACCACACACCTGTTCGTCTATTGCGGTCGGGCACCCGCGACCACACCGAAGCCAGATTCTGGAATCCCGCGTCCGGCGAGTTCGCCGAAGACTCACTTGTTGACATCGACGCTGTCGTGCACCTCGCCGGAGAACCGATAGCCGACAGACGCTGGAGCGGAGCCCAGAAAACCCGGATCCTCGAGAGCCGGACCACGACCACGACACTGTTGGCGAACGCAATCGCCACCGCCCGGAATCCTCCATCGGTGTTCCTGTCGGGCTCGGCCATCGGTTTCTACGGAGACCGGGGAGACGAACAACTCAATGAGATCAGCTCGGCCGGAGAGGGTTTCCTCGCGGAGGTGGTCCGTGCCTGGGAACGCGCTGCGACCCCTGCGCAGGAATCTACTCGGCTCGCATTTCTGCGCACCGGTGTGGTGTTGGCGCCCGACGGAGGCGCCCTGAAGGCGCAACTCCCGTTCTTCAAGCTCGGAATCGGCGGCCGCATCGGCGACGGACGCCAATGGCTGAGCTGGATATCGATTCAAGACATGGTGCAGGGCATCATCTGGCTCCTCGACAACGACGTCAGCGGACCTGTCAACATGACCGCACCCAATCCCGTCACAAACGCAGAGTTCACCAAGACCCTCGGACAGGTGCTGCGACGACCAACGATCCTGCCGACACCCAAAGCGGTGATGTTGGCCAAGTTCGGGCGGGAACTGACCCAACAGCTGCTGTACGCGAGCCAACGGGTCGAACCCGCGGCGCTGTTGGCTGGCGGCTACCAGTTCCGTCGGCCAGATCTCGCCGGTGCGCTGCGAAGCAATCTCAACAAGCCGCAGTGAGAGTCGTTCAGACGTCGACAACCCAGACGTCTTCGGGCATCTCCTTTTCGAAAGCGCCCACCACCCTGCCGACCCGGCGATCGGTGCCATCCCACACGATCAATGCTTCATCGGCGACTTCGCGGAGCCATGCATTCCTTCGCTTCAGCGCCTCGCCGGCCCGCTTTGGAGTGTCGGGAATCTTGCGCTGCAAGCACACGACTTTGGCCGCTCCCTCCAACATCTGCGCAAAGTAGTCTCGTTTGGCCGCAGGCCACTTGAGAGCAGGGTTGGGGTATGGCAGCACTGCCACGTAGGGCACACCGGACTCCGAGGCTGCTTCGGCGCCGAGAGTCTCCGCTCCACGCCGCAGCCCGGTCAGCACGATCAGGTCATCGTCGAGTTCCTTCTTCGCCGCCAAGATCTCACCGAGCCGTTGCCGAATCCTGTCCAGATCCTCTCTCGAGTCGAGCTGCATCCCCAGGACCGCCACACAACGCCCTGTTGGCCGCCATGAACTGCCCGAAGAGCGAGCACCCGCGGTTCGGTCGCCCCCGGCTCCCCCGCCAGGGGTCCGGGGCTCGATCTCGTCGGTCTCACCGAGATCATCGGGCAGACCTACACCTGTGCGACCCACCTGCGTACGCGCAGCTTCAGCCGCCAAGCGATCCGCTACGTCGTTCCATTCGTCTCCGGCGTGCCCTTTCACCCAAGTGAAGGTGATGTCGTGTGGCGCTGAGCGATAAAGCTCGATCAACGGTTCCCAGATGTCCCGATTGGCGACCGGCTGCTTGTTGGAGTTGCGCCAGTCCCGCTTCAGCCACCCGGCCCACCAACGGTCTCGAAAGCAGTTGACTACATATGTTGAGTCCGAGACGACCTCAACGGGGCCCTCGATAGCCCCCAGCGCTTCGAGTACAGCGGTGAGTTCCATCCGCTGGTTGGTGGTCTCAGGGTCCGAACCGCTGGCCCACCCGCCGTCGGGCACAACCCACCCCCAGCCTCCCGGCCCAGGGTTGCCGAGGCAGGCGCCGTCTGTGTAGACGATTGTTGTACTAGCTGCGCTACTGATCTGATCATTCTGTGATCACCGAGGACAACTTCCACCCGAAGCTTCAACCAAAGCCGAAAAGTGCTGCGAGAATAGACACACATATGGCTGATCATTTCTCCCGCCAACTGCCCGACATCGACCCCGACGAGACCACCGAATGGATCGACTCCCTCGATGCCGTGCACGCCGGCCAAGGCCAGGCACGGGCCCGATACCTGCTCGCCAAGCTGCTCGAACGGTCCAATGAACTGCAGATCGGTGTCCCCCCGACCACCAGCACGCCCTATATCAACACCATCCCAGCAGAGTCACAGCCCTTCTTCCCCGGCGACGAGAACATCGAGCGCCGCATCCGCGCCATTATCCGCTGGAACGCTGCGGCGATGGTGATCCGCGCCAACAAGACTGCCGACGGCATTGGAGGCCATCTGTCGACGTTCGCCTCGAGCGCGGCGCTCTACGAAGTCGGCTTCAACCATTTCTTCAGAGGCAAGGAGGACGGACTTCCCGGCGACCATGTGTACTTCCAGGGTCATGCTGCTCCCGGGGTCTACGCACGAGCGTTCCTTGAAGGGCGTCTCAACGAACAGCAGCTCGACAACTTCCGTATGGAAGTCGGCGGCAACGGCCTGTCGAGCTATCCGCACCCCCGCCTGATGCCGGAGTTCTGGGAGTACCCCACGGTCTCGATGGGTCTGGGACCGATCAATTCGATCTACCACGCCAGATTCAACCGCTACATGCACCAACGCAAGATCGACGACACCTCACAGAGCAATGTCTGGAGTTTCCTCGGCGACGGCGAATGCGACGAACCCGAGACCCTCGGTGCCATTTCGTTGGCAGGCCGCTCCGATCTCGACAACCTGAAATGGGTCGTCAACTGCAACCTGCAGCGGCTCGACGGCCCCGTGAGAGGCAACGGGAAGATCATCCAAGAGCTCGAAGGAGTATTCCGCGGAGCCGGTTGGAACGTCATCAAGGTGATATGGGGCAGCCGTTGGGATGAACTGCTCCACCGCGACGTCGACGGGGTGCTGCTCAACAAGATGGCCGAGACAGTCGACGGCGAATACCAGCGGTTCGCGGTCGAGGACGGCGCCTACATCCGTGAGAACTTCTTCGGACCGGACCCGAGACTGCGCAAACTCGTCGAGCACCTCAACGACGACGACCTCAAGGAACTTCCCCGCGGGGGCCACGACTACCAGAAGGTCTACGCGGCGTTCAAAGCCGCCGCCGAGACCACCGGACAGCCGACGGTGATCCTCGCCAAGACGATAAAGGGTTGGACACTCGGTGAAGGCTTCGAGGGACGCAACGCCACCCACCAGATCAAGAAGATGACCAAGGCACAGCTTCTGGAACTGCGCGCCAGGCTCCACATGGAGGACGAGATCGCGGAGGAGTCGCTCGAGGACGGGATACCGCCCTACTACCGGCCGTCACCAGACTCAGAGGAGCGCGAGTACCTCATGAGTCGACGCCGCGCCCTCGACGGGCCCCTGCCGAGCCGCATCGTACGCGACCGGCGACCGCTCAAGCTGCCGAACGAAACACCCTTCCTAGACCTTCAGAAGGGGTCTTCGGGGCGGCCGGTGTCAACCACCATGGCCTTCACCGCAGTGCTGCGGGACCTGCTCCGAGACAAGCGATTCGGCGAACGGGTGGTGCCGATCGTCCCCGACGAAGCCCGAACCTTCGGAATGGACTCGTTGTTCCGAGAGTTCAGGATCTACGCGCCGCAGGGCCAACTCTACGAACCGGTCGACCACGACCTTTTGCTGTCCTACGCCGAATCCGAGGACGGACAGATCCTCGAGGAGGGCATAACCGAGTGCGGTTCCACTGCTGAGTGGATCGCAGCCGGAACCGCCTATGCCAACACCGGCGTTCCAATGGTCCCGTTCTACACGTTCTACTCGATGTTCGGTTTCCAGCGGGTGGGCGACTCGTTGTGGGCAGCAGCCGACGCTCGAACGCGCGGTTTCCTGATGGGCGCCACCGCCGGCCGGACCACCCTGTTGGGCGAGGGGCTGCAACACCAGGACGGCCACAGCATGCTGCTGGCCTCGACGGTCCCCTCGTGCGAGGCCTACGACCCCGCCTTCGCCTACGAACTCGGCACGATCCTGCGCCACGGCCTGCACCGGATGTACCCCGACGGACGGTCAACCGACGGCGAGGACGTCTTCTACTACATCACGATCTACAACGAGAACTACGAACAGCCGCCACGGCCCGATCATGTGCAGGACCGCGACATAACCGACGGGATCTACAAATTCGATGATGGTCCCGACGGACCGCAGCGCCGTGCAACGATCCTCTTCTCGGGAACCCTGAATCTGGCCGCGCGCGAAGCCCAACAGATACTTGCCGACGAATACGACATCGGTGCTGAACTCTGGAGCGTCACCTCCTACAAACGACTCCGTGCGGACGCGCTGGACGTGGAACGTCGTAATCGGCTGTCGCCCGAGCGGCCACCGGAATTGTCCAACGTGACCCGAAAGCTTGCCGACAGCGAAGGACCTATCGTGGCCGTGTCGGACTGGATGACCCTGGTACCCGACCAGATCGCGCGCTGGACGCCCCGCCCACTGCATGTCCTCGGGACCGACGGCTTCGGTCGTTCCGACACCCGCGAAGCACTTCGTCGGTTCTTTGAGATCGACGCCGGCAACGTGGTGGTTGCGGTCCTGTCGGCCATGCTTGAAGACGGCACCGCCACCCGTGAAGAAGTCGGCCGCGCGATCGCCGAAGCGGGCATCGATCCCTACCGTCCCGATCCGGCCCATCCGGACACCGGTGCCTGAGTCCGACCAGCACCACCGCGGCACGCTCGTGGTCAGCGGCGACCCGGAAGCCGACCATCTGATCAATACCGATCCGCTGGCGCTCATGATCGCCATGCTGCTCGACCAGCAGATCCCCATCGAGTGGGCTTTCGTCTCACCCCTGCGGTTGGCCCAGAGGCTCGGTGGCGTACTCGACGCCGCCGAGATCGCCGCGATGGACCCGGAGGAACTGGTCGCGGCCGCCGCTGCGAAACCCGCAATCCATCGCTTCCCGGCCATGATGGCACGCCGAATCCACAAGCTGTGCGAGCACCTGGTCGACGAATACCAAGGAGCTGCCGACTCGATCTGGGCAGATGCGAACGAAGCCGACGTGCTCTACGAACGGTTGTTGGCGGTGCCAGGCTACGGTCCGGTCAAGTCCCAGATTCTCATTGCCATTCTGGCCAAGCGTTTCGACTACAAACCAGGCGGGTGGGATGCCGTTGCTGGAGTCTTCGCAACCGAAGACCTCCGCAGCGTAGCCGACCTTGGCGACCCGACCGCGCTTGGGAGGCTCCGCGAGAAGCGCCGGACCGACAACCGATAGATCCGCCCTGAGATCAGCCGCGCAAGCCCCTGCGCGTCACCGCACCTCGGAACGCAGTCGGTTGCGCTGGCGGTCCAGCCAGCCGAGGACCACCGCGATGGCACGCGGGTCGTGGCGCAGATGATGGCTGGCCCCGTCGATTATCCGCAAGTCTGCAGAACCGTGGGCGTCGGCAACTGCACGGGCGTCGAGCACCGGCACGACTTCGTCTTCGCTGCCATGAATCAGCATCAATTCACGCGGTGACAGACGTGTCGCCGCTTCGCTGGCATCCACGGAACGCAGTTGTTGCGACCAGTCACCGAAGTCGTCTGGAAAGGCGCTGTCGCGGATCGCTCCCATCTCGCGTGCGAGCACCAACAACTTGCGGGGGCTGCGCGCCCAGTCGCTGAAGTCCGCCGGCAACGCTACTGCGCAGACACCTCGGATGGTCTCGTCGTCGGCGCCGGCCTCGACCGCCAGAGCGCCGCCTGTACCGAATCCGAGGAGCCAGACGCCGTCGCAGTGCACTGATTCACGCAGGAACGCGATTGCTCCCTGAAGATCCCGCAACCAGCCCTCCAGCGAAAAGTCGCCGCCAGACTGCGCAATCCCCCTGCTGGAGTACGCAAGCGCAGCCCACCCGCATTCAGTGGCAACCCGATCAGCGAGGCTGGGAAAGTTCGAAGTCGAGTTGATGCCACCCCCGGCCTCAGCCGGGAAACCGTGCGCGATCACCAACCCGGGTTGGGCTGTGCTGTGATTCTGGGAGGGCCGAGCGAGATGGGCTTCCAACTCGATGCCATCGACCGTGAAGCTCCTGTCCATTAGTCCGGCAACCCGCTAGTCAGACGGACCGCAGGCGGTAGCCGCGGTTGCGGGCCTCGGCAAGGGTGTCGGGTCCGAACGCCAACGCATGCTCGCTGTTGGCGAGTTCTTCGATGACAGCGGTGTCTGTCACGTCGTCGAGGTCGTAAACCACCTGAACCCGCTTGTCGCCGAGAAAGCGGCTGTTCTGAAATCGAGCCGGTCGTTCCATGAGGGAAACATAGCGGCGGCAACGACAAGAATCAGCGATTCATAGCGATCAGCGATTCACACGGAACACAATTCACACGGAACAAAGAGAGAACCGTCCCAGGGCCGCGACAGCCCTGGGACGGTTCTTGAGTATTGCTTGAAAGACAATGTTTGCTGGAAACCCGGGGAGTGGTGGCACCTTGCGGTACCGCACCAGGCGTGACATATTCCCGGTCCACCTAGCCCCAGGGGTGGAGCTGGCTTGGTTTGCGCCAGTGGTCCAGCAGCTGTTCTAGCGGCCAGCCACCTCCAAGGTCACAGATCTTCTACACACTGCGGGACCACCTCCTTTCTTTGGTGCCAATAGTGAAGCACAAAAGCAGTCAGGCGTGTGGGATATTTCTGCGGTTCACGAGTCGTCGACCTCGTCGCCGACGGCGCCGATCGCCGTGAGATACTTCATCTGGAGGTCGAGGACGCAGACCACGTCAACCGCCTCAGGACCGCCGGCGGCCAACGAACGGGCCACGATCGCGTCGATCGCTGCATCATGGGGTGCAACCGCCCCATCGATGGAGACCTGATCGGTGGCAAGTTCCTGACCGTGGCGCGAGGCCACTCCTGCCTCTTGGAACCAGTCGAGATGCCAGCGCAGCAGCATCTTCAGGTCTTCGAAGGAGATCCGGGCTGTCACCTCGTCGGGAAGCCGTTGGGCGATCCAGTCCACCGCGTCGTTGAGGTCATAGACGGCCGGGCTTCGTTCAGTTTCCAGTTCCGCAACCGCTTTTCCGACGGCCACTAGGGCGATCAGGATGACGGCGACGGCACCGACTGCGAAGAAGACCCAGACCAAGCCGCGTCACCCCCGCCAGTGCCCGCTCAGATCCCGATGCGTTGGGCGAGCAGCTCGCGATGGTAGGTCGGATCTCCGAACAGCAGCTCAGAGCTCTTCGCCCGCTTGAAATAGAGATGGGCGGGATGCTCCCAGGTGAAGCCGATACCGCCGTGGATCTGAATGTTCTCCGCGGCGGCATGAAAGTACGCCTCGGAGCAGTAGCTCTTCGCCAACGACGCAACCTGGCCCAGTTCATCGTTCATCTCAGCCGCACACCAGCCCGCGTAGTAGGCGGCGGACTTGGCCGACTCGACTTCCAGGAGCATGTCGGCACACTTGTGCTTGATGGCCTGGAAGGACCCGATCGGGCGACCGAACTGCACCCTGACCTTTGCGTACTCGACCGACATGTCCAGACACATCTGCGCACCGCCCACCTGTTCTGCCGCGAGGGCCACCGCGGCCAGGTCGAGCACCGTCTCCAACACATCCCACCCGGCTCCGTCGGTACCGATCAGTTCGGCGGCCACACCGGAGAATGCCAGCTTGGCCTGCTTGCGCGTCTGGTCCATTGTCGACAGAGCCGTCCGGGTGAGGCCGTCGGCGTCAGCGGCGACGCTGAACAGCGACACTCCCGCATCGCTGCGGGCCGCGACCAGGATCAGATTGGCGGTGTGCCCGTCGAGCACGTACATCTTGGTGCCGTCGAGGGTCCACGAACCCCCGTCGTTCGATGCCTGCATGGTGATGCCGCCTTCGTCCCAGCGGCCGTTCTCCTCGGTGAAAGCGAGCGTTGCCCGGGTCTCGCCAGAGGCGATTCCGGGAAGGTGAGCGTTCTTGGCGTCCTCGTCGCCACTGTGCAACAGCGTGTTGGCCGCCAGCACACACGATGAGAAGTACGGGGCGCAGAGCAGCGCCCGACCCATTTCCTCGAGCACCACGATCTGCTCCACGAATCCGAATCCCTGGCCACCGTATTCCTCGGGAATCGCCAGCGCCTGCAGGCCCATCTGCTCGGCCATCTGAGTCCAGACTGCGTCGTCGTAGCCGACCTCGGTGTCCATCTGTTCACGTACTGAGGTTTCAGACGACTTGTCTTCCAAGAAGCTGCGGACGAACTCACGCAACTGGTCCTGCTCTTCTGAGAATGCAAAGTTCATGCGCTGCACTCTACGACTCCACCACCACAAGTCCAATCGTGCCACCTGGCCTCCAACCTTTTTGGTTGTGGCGAGCAACTAGTGGTCGGTTTGGTGCCGCGAGCGCCAGTGCGAGTCATGGTTCGCTTGCTTGATCGATCATGTGGGAAAGATCACAGACGGTCTGTGCTCCGCTGCTCGCCGTCGCCGCGTTTCGAGTCACCAAGAACCGCCGGTGGGCTCCGATCAAATCGGCTGTGTCGTTGAGGCGGGCCATGTCCGAGCGGCTTGGATTGGTGGTGAGTTACACCTCGATGACCCAGAGTTCCTGCCGCACGTTGACGACGAGATCAACCTCGCGACCGTCGGATGTGCGCAGGTGCGAAGCTCTGAAACGTGTGCCTGATTGTTGCAGAGCTGTCAGCACCTGCTCAATAACGTGTCCCTCCCAGCTTGCGCCCACCAGCGGATGGCCGAGCAGTTCCGAGGCGTTGTCGATGCCCCACAAGCTGTGCAGCAGGCGCGCCGGACCTGCCTGGCTCAGCGACTCGATTTGGTGGTCGAACAGTGCCGCCGTCTGGTTCCATCCGTGGATGAGTACGAGTGCGGGCCAGCGCCTGCGTCAACAGAGTTGGGACACACCCGTTGTTGGTCGTCACAGTTCGGATCGGATCTCTTATTCCTTGGGTTGCTCCACTGTCATGGCCGACTCATCGATGAATTGCCAAAGCGAGTCGATGTGGTGTCGTGTGGTCCAGGTCGAACCGATTGAGACCCGAATGTACTGGTGCCCGTCGATTTCTGAGACGGTGACGAAGAAGCGTCCGGTGTCGTTGATGGCCGACGCCAGGGCACAAGTGGCGGCAGTACCAGCGGTGTGCTCAAACGAGACGAGCGCAAAAGGCGTTGGAGCGATGCGTCGCAGGCGCGGATGACTGTCGATACGCTCCGAGAATTCGCTCGCCCACTGGGTGTGACGGCGAATATTTGCTCTGAGACCTTCAGCTCCCAGGGACCGAATCACGAACCAGAGCTTGAGGGCTCGAAACGGTCGGGCCAAAGAAATGTCCCAATTGCGGTAATCAATGACCTGGCCTGAATCTGAAGCATCATTGCGCAAATATGGAGGATCGATGCTCATGACATCAATGAGCGGCCCGCGGTCGGCGACCCACAAGACGGAGCAGTCGATGTTGGTGGCGAACCACTTGTGGGGATTGAAGGTGTAGCTGTCGACCAGCTCAATGCCGTCCAGGTGGTGCCGGAACTCCTCACAGATCATGGCCGAACCGGCGTAGGCCGCATCGACGTGATGCCACATTCCACGTTGTGTTGCGATCTCGCCAACGCCGCGAACGGGATCGACTGCGGTGGTCCCGGTTGTTCCCAACGCTGAAACAACTGTGGCAGGCGACAGACCTCTGTTGAGGTCTTGGGAAACCGCTTCGATGAGGGCTTCCGGTTCAAGCGCGAAATCATCGTCTACGTCGAGGAGCCGAACGTGGCGAAGGCCGGCAAGACGAGCACCTTTCTCGACCGACGAATGAGCTTGGCTCGATACGTAGGCCACCATCTGTTCCACCGGGGCACCGGTGAGGCTTCGGCACATCTCGCGAGCATTGATCATGGCGATGAGGGTCGAACTCGATGCGCCCGATGTGAGCAGTCCCCCACCTTTCGAAGTGGTTCTCCAGGATTCAGGAAGGCCCATCAGATCGACGAGCCAGTCAAGTACATGGTTTTCCAACTCGGTGACTGCTGGAGACGAAGACCAGAGCATCCCCTGCACGCCGAGCCCGGCGGCCGCGAACTCTCCCAACGCTGACGCAGGAGATGACATCGCTGGGAAATACGCGAACCAGCCCGGATGTTGCCAGTGGGCCAGCGCTGGCACGATCACATCGTCAAGGTCGGTGAGCACCTCGCTGAACGGTTCGGGCCTCTCCGGTGCAGTGCCGGGAAGCTGCGCTCTCACGTCACCCGGTTTGACAGGTTCACACACTGGTCTCGGCCCCAGAGTGGCCAGATAGTCGGCAATCCAGTCAACGAGCGCATAGCCGTTCTCTCGGAAGGCACCCAAGTCGGTGAGGGGGGCCACAGGATCAAGATCAGACCGTTCGGAATCTACCATCTGTTGCTTCTGTGTGTTCGACGCGGGGGCGCATTGTGTATTGATTTGGCGTGCGCAGGCATGGCGTGGTGCTCAGGCATGGCGTGTTCGGTGGGCCATGAACTATCCCATCCGACGAA
The DNA here is from genome assembly GCA_951812975.1 of uncultured Acidimicrobiales bacterium. Lineage (GTDB taxonomy): Bacteria > Actinomycetota > Acidimicrobiia > Acidimicrobiales > Aldehydirespiratoraceae > VXYK01. The sequence continues at coordinate 162,036 of CATOTC010000001.1, forward strand.
AATACGAGACACAATCCGCTATCCACGAAGAATCATCCGTTTTGCGAAGCGAATTGTCTATCAGCGCGAGTCGATTCAGGAGACTGCTTCCTCCGAACAACTCGAAACGTTTGAGCCGACCGCTCATTCACCTGTGTAAGCGGCTCGCACAACCGGGTTGGAACGGATCTCCGACACCGAGCCGTGGGCGATGACCGAGCCTTGATCCAGGCAATAAACCTCGTCGCAGATCGAGGTGATGAACGCAAGGTCATGGTCGATCACCACCACGCCGCAACCGATCCGCTCCGCGATAGCGCGGATTTGCTGCACGATCAGTCGTGATTCCGGCTCAGTGAAACCAGCCGTCGGCTCGTCAAGCAGAAGGAACAGAGGTTGCGACACAGCCGCCCGAGCTAGCTCAAGCCGCTTGGACGCGCCGTAGTCGAGGTCCTTGGCCCGACGCAAAGCCACATCGATGAGTTGGTTCAACTCAATCATCTCCGCGGCGTTCTGACGAGCCTCCGACCGAGATGCGCCATGGGCAAGGGCGACGACCTCCACGTTTTCCCGAACCGTCAGATCGTCGAAGAGGCGAAGATTCTGAAAGGTCCGAGAGACGCCGGCACGGGCTCGTTTATAGCTGGGCAGTCCATCAAGTGCGCGACCACACACAGCCGCACGGCCTTCCAAGACGGGCACAATTCCGTTCAAGGCGTTCAGCATGGTGGTCTTGCCGGCACCGTTGGGTCCGATGAGACCGCAAATGCGACCCCGATCCACCGACAGATGGGCCTGCGACAAGACAGCCAGCCCGTCGAACTCGACGGACATGTCGGTCAGTTTCAGCTGGTTGTCGTTGATGGCACCTGCGGGTGTGGCACGCGGTCCAGAGGTGTCGTGAAATGGCGAAGGAACCGGATCGCGTTGCAAGAGTCGCCGCAAGATGGGCAAATCGGCAATTTCACGATCATGCAGCAGCCCGTTCGGTCGTAGGATCATGAACCCGAGCATGGCCAAACCAAGGCAGACATCGGTGAGCCCTGGGCGGATCACGATGTCAAACGGCCCGGGGTCCAATTCAGGCCCCGAGATGGTCCTGGTGAACTCGACAAGTGCGGTAACGATCACAGAACCGACTACCGCGCCGGTGACGCTGCTTCTGCCGCCAACCACGAGCATGGTAAGGGTCAGCAGCGTGTAGTCAATGAAGAACCTTTCGGGAGAAACTGTTCCTGTCAGCCAGACTCGCAAACATGCGCCCAGCGCCACCAAACCTACTGAGAGCAGCAACGCCGACATCTGATGTCTGGCCGGGTTGATCCCTAGCGTACGGGCTGCGAGATCGTCCTCCCGGGCCGCTCGCGCCAGTCGACCCGAACGAGACGACCGGTAGAGCTGGGCAACCACCAAAGCAAGCGCAAAGCCGACGTAGGCATAGGAACGGCCGAGCATCGCTGTTCCGGGGCGGAAGCTGATGCCGGCCCTGTTGCCCCCAGTGATCTCGGTCCAGTTGATGGCGATCTCGTAAGCGGCGAACAGCACCGCAAGCGTGATGACGGTAGCGGCGATGTCGCCCCTGGCTGCCCCAGAGCGGACGATGCCGAGTCCGACGACCGCTGCCACTACGAGAGTCAACGCAATGGCCGCGGTGATTGCGGCAAGGGGCGGGACAGACAAGTCGGCTGCTCCGAACGGCGCATCGCCGATTAGCCGCTGCTTCCATTCGACGTCAACAGCCAGGATGGCGAATGTGTAGCCGGCCACCGCCCCAAAACCGACATGTCCGAAAGACAAGATTCCGGTGTTGCCGAGGAACACTTGGAGCCCTACCACAACCGTGGCGTTGATCAGCAACGTTGTGAACAGCGATTCTCGCGCGGCGCCTTCTCCCGCCACATAGCCGAGCCCGAGAAGCGACACCGCCGCGAACAACAGCGCGGCACTGACCAGATCAGCGATCACACGGTCACGCCCGACCCTGGAAACTCCGTTGAATCGAGTCGCGCGGAGAGTACGTGTCTGCCTTCGCTGAGACTGGCTTGGACTGGCAGCGTTCATGGTCTTTGCGCTGGTCCGACTTTGAGAATGCCCGAAGGTCGGAAGATGAACAGGACAGCCACCAGAACGAATATGATTCCGTTCACCATTCCATCGATGTCGTCCGGCAAATAGGAGACGAGCAGTATCTCGACAAGCCCCAGCAACAGACCTCCGATCACCGCGCCCTGAAGTCGCCCCAAGCCTCCGATCAGGGCGGCAAGCACTCCTTTCAACATGGGAATCAGACCAGCGGATGGAGCGGCCCGACCGGTTCGCATCAAGAAGAAGACGGCAGCGATCCCAGCCAGCAAACCGGCCAGGGCAAACGCAGCCCGGATCACCTGGTTGGGGCGGATGCCAAGGAGTTGAGCGGTGTCGAAGTCTTCTGCCGCGGCCCGAATAGCCATGCCGTAGACGGTTCGCTGGAGAACCCAAACCGCAAAGATGAGACTCACCGAGGTAGCGGCGATTATAGCCAGGTCAACGACTTCAAACCGAATACCGGCCAATGACACCGTGGAGGTGATCCAACCCGGACGGTCAAAGTGTCGAGATGATGCCGACACGAACATGACGAACGCCGCTTGGACCACGAAATGCACCCCGAACGAGGTGAGCAGCATGGTAAAGTCGGAACTGGAGCGAACCCAGCGAAACGCCACGAATTCCACCAGAACCGAAGTGAGGACTGCGGTCAGTACAATCGTCGGCACTAGGATCCACCAACTCGCCCCGGCTAGGGCGAGACCGTACGAGACGTATGCGCTTACTGTGATCATTTCTCCGTGGGCGAAGTTCACCAGATGCATAACGCCAAAGATCAGCCCGACCCCCAGGGCGATCAGGGCATATTCCCCACCTCGTCCCAATCCGTCGACCAACTGTTGGACCACCTCAGTCATCGCTGCCCGACTTTGGTGTCTCGACAGTCTTTCGAGAACCAACCGCTGGTCCAGCCATCGGCTCAACGCCGCTGTCTTCGGGGGAACCGCCCAGAAATGACCCGAACAGGTCTTCTCGAGTCGCAAGCTGGTCGGCCGAACCGCTTTGCACGATATGTCCGGTGCGGATCAGATACGCAGAATCGGCAGAGTTCAATACTCGGCGGGGGTTTTGATCTACGACAATCAGTGTCATGCCGCGTTCACGCAGTTCCTTGATGAGACCAAACACCTGAGCTGCAACTAGCGGCGCAAGTCCAAGCGTCGGTTCGTCCATCAACAACAGCTCGGGAGACGGCATCAGCGCCCTGGCGATTGCAAGCTGTTGGGCCTCACCGCCTGAGAGCACTCCGGCTTGCTGGGACCGTTTGCGCTTGAGAACCTCGAATCTCTCGATCATCTCGTTGGCACGGGTCTGTCGCAGCCGCCTGGGAAGGATCATGCCTCCCACCAGCAGGTTCTCCTCAACGGTCAGGGTTGCGAGGATACGGCGATGTTCGGGCACCAATGCCATGCCGAGCCGTATACGTTGTTGGGTTGGTAGCCCGGTTATGTCATGCCCCTTGTATCGAATGCGCCCCCGGTTCGGTCGGCGCAACCCGATGATCGCATGGAGAACACTGGATTTCCCCGCTCCGTTGGGTCCGATGAGAGCAACCGTCTCACCGGAGCCAACAGAGAGAGAAATGCCGAACAGGGCCCGGACCGGTCCGTAGGAAACTTCGATTGACTCCAGGGAGAGCAGTTCGCCGTCGGTTTTCGCGGAGGTTTCTGCATCAACTAGCAAAAGAGCTCGCCGGACTACTCGAATACTTCGTAGATCGCTGCCAGTGATGGTCCGCCGTCGACCACTTGATGGACGTAGACAGGCGTGTTCGGCGTGCTGCCGCCGTTATAGGCGAGTACGCCAGTAAGCCCATCGACCCCGGTACCTGCGATCATCGCCTCGCCGACCGTGACCGGATCAAGCGAGCCGGTATCGGCGACTGCCGATGCTATCACCAAGATAGCGTCGGCGGCCAAAGCGGCGTACGAGTCGCTCTCCAAAGTGCTGTCTTTTTGCCGCTCATACGAATCAAGGAATCGAAGCATGCGGCCATCGGGTTCCGGGAATGTGTGTGAGGTGTGATAGAAGCCTTCGACACCGTCGATGAAATATCCTCCGGTAGCGGTGAACGCGTCGGCCACCAACATCTCGGCAGTAATACCGGCTTCATCTAGTTGGCCTCCAAGGATCGCTGATTGGAATGCGATCAATGCTGAGTAGACCACATCAGGTTGCGGATCCAGTGCCGCGATTTCGTTGACTTGGGCTGAGAAATCGGTTGTCTCCACTGGAACGAAGGGGTAGTCGCCCAGTACTTGGCCCCCAATCGCCTCAAATTCCTCGGTAAACACTTCAACCAAGTACCCGAAGTACGGACCGGGAACGCTGAAGGTTGCCGCTGTTTGCCATCCCTGTTCGATGGCAAACCGGGCAGCAGCTCTGGCCTGGGCGGTGTCGGTGAATGATGCCAGCAGGCTCAACTGAGACGGGTCGGCCAGCAGTGGCTCAGTGGATGACACCGAGATCAGCGGAGTGTTGCCGGCTGTCACCTGCAAGATGGCTTGGTTGACATCGAAGAAGGCCGGGCCGAGGATGGCGGTGACACCGTCCTCCAGCAATTCTTGTGCCACTCTGCCGGCAGTCTCGGGGTCGCCTTCAATATCGCGGATCACCATCTCAATGGGCCTGCCATCGACGCCACCGGCGCAGTTGAGCAACTCGACGAAGTACTCCGCCGCTTTGGACCCGGGAATATCTACAAATCCTCCGAGTTCGGAGAAGTCTGCAGCGTATCCGATCTTGAGGGTCTCTCCCGTAGGAGCAGGATCGCAAGCGTCCAGATCAACGGCCAGCACGGCGTCCACGTCCAACGGTTGGGTTGGAGCGCTGGTCGTTGTGGGAGCGCTGGTTGCCGCAGGAGCGGCGGTAGTCGTCGGGGTGCTCTGTTCGTTCGTAGGGGTGCTCTGCTCGTCGTCATCGCCGCAAGCGGCAGTAAAAAGAGCGAGGCCCAAGACGATTGCCAATACCCGATTGTTCAACATTGTCATTCCTTTCGGAGCTATAAGGTTCAGGATTGGGGGTTGGTAAGGAAGTCAATAACGACGCGGTTGAAACGGTCGGGGTTTTCTACGAACATGAAGTGGTTGCCCCCTTCGTGTCCGCCAAAAGACTCGAAGAGCGCGCCGGGAGTCTGCTCGGAAGCCCATTTGGTGGCGGTCATCGGAACGAAGGAGGCTTCGCCGGCAATGTAGAGACTGGGCCGGTTGATTCGAGGCAGAACGTCTCGCCAGTCGGCCAGGATGTCGGAGAAAAACTCCCGGGCGGACAGCGGCCCAGGCATTCGTTCGTTTTCTGCCAGGATTCGAGCTTTGTCTTCCGGGGCGATTGATTCCGTGACCATGTGTTCGATCAGTCCTGGAACGATTTGAGCCTCAGCACCGTTGGACAGCCCATTGACGATCTCGAACAGATCGGAAGCGGGCATGATGGCGCCGAAGTTACCCACCTGCTCATCGCTGAAGGCAGGATTGGCCACGGGGTGGGTCGCCATGTCTACGAAGATCGCCCGGTCTATCCCGACGCCAGCGAAGAGATCAAAGTAGGACCAGAGCACGCAGCAACCCATCGAATGGCCCAGAACATGGGCTTTGCCACCGGCGACTTGATCGATCAGAGTCTTGAGGTCCATGGCATAACGAGACATGCGGTATCCATAGTCGGGAGCATCAGAATCACCATGGCCGCGCAGATCAAGCGCAAGCACCCTGAACGACTCGCTCAAGGACTCGATTTGGCGGTCAAACAATGCCGCTGTCTGGTTCCAGCCGTGGACCAGCACGAGTGGTGGGCCAGCGCCGGCTTCGACAAAGCTGAGACGCACACCATCGTTGGTAGTTATCGTCCCCATCGGATCTCCTGTTGTTCGGCTGCAACCATCACATCCAATGACCGAAAGGAGCGCAATCCACTAACGACCTGCTGTGATCCCGGTTGCGGACAGAAATATCCGTTTTGCGAAAAATGACCTTGGTGAGGACATGCGAGCGGTGTTACGTTCACCTCATGCGTACCGGAGCCTGCGTGCAGCGATTCTTCTGCATTGACGAGCAAGCTGAGCAGCTCACCGGTTTCGACCAGCATTACGAGCAGGTCGGGTCCGGCAACTATTCGGGGGCGTTCATGGCGGTTGACGGAAACCGCGTGGGCGTATTCCTCGAATACACCAACCGAGTGCTTCACCAACAGGGAGCAGGACCCCAAGACCAGGTCAGCGCAGTCGTGCTCTTGGAGTCACCGAAGAATACGATGACCAACGGCACCGAGTTCGGGATCGGAGACGTGTTGCTGGTCGGTCCGGGGGGTTCCTATGAGGCCATGGTGGGCCCGGGTGTCGTGCCCGCCGTGTTCAGCGTCTCTTTGGAGATGACACCTGCGTTGCCCCTTCGCCGATTGGCAGTTCGCCATCAGGGTCATGTTCGGCTCGTTTCCGATGTGGCTCTCAGCAAACGCTTTCGACACACGGCGGCTCATGTGCTGCGCTCCTGGGATGCCGAAACCCAGTCGGCGGAGGTTCCCGTGGAGAAGGTTCAAGGGCTGATGCTTGATCTCCTAGCTTCGCCGTCTGCGTCGGGAGGTTCTTCTTGCCGTTCTTTGGATCTGTTCCGTCGAACCAAGGAGATCATGGTTGACTCTCTACGCGAGCAGATACGCATTTCCGAAGTAGCGTCGCGTCTGAATACTTCCCGGCGAAGCGTCGAACATGCGTTTCGGGAGAGCGTTGGACTCAGCCCCAATCGATTCCGGAGACTGCTTCGGCTGAACAACGCACGAAGGCTGCTGGAACAGGGAAGCCACAGCGTGACTGAGGCGGCCATGGACAGCGGCCTGTTTCATCTCGGACGCTTCTCAGCCGAATACCACGGGCTGTTTGGTGAACAGCCTTCCGAAACGGCCCGCCGAAGCCGGTAATTTCTCCTACGGCCGTAGTGCGAAACTCGCAGCACTCGTAAACTGGAACGCATGACGACTACTCCGCTGTTTGAGATCGACGGCCTTCGCGCTTGCACGGTCGAGGGCGAGATCGAGATCCTCAAAGGCGTTGATCTGCAGGTCGGAGTCGGGGAGGTTCACGCACTCATGGGCCCCAACGGCTCTGGCAAGAGCACGCTGGCCAGCGTCATCCTCGGCAGTCCCGAGTATCAGGTCACCTCAGGTTCTATTCGTTTCCGAGGCGAGGACATCACCGAATGGCCCACCGATGTTCGCGGCAAGGCCGGGCTGTTCCTCGCCTTTCAATACCCCCAGGAAATCCCCGGAGTCTCGGTTCTCAACTTCCTGCGGCAGTCGCTGTCGGCACGCAAGGGCATCGACATGTCCGTGCTCGAACTCCGCCTGGCCATCATGGAATGGATGGACCGGCTCAACATGGACTCCTCGTTCGCTGAGCGCTACGTCAACGAAGGATTCTCCGGCGGCGAGAAGAAGCGCAACGAGATCCTGCAGATGGCCATCCTTGAACCGGAGATGGCCATCCTCGACGAGACCGACTCGGGGCTCGACATCGATGCGCTGCGGGTGGTCGCCACCGGCGTCCAGGAGGTCCGATCCGAAAGGCCCGAACTCGGCGTGCTCGCCATCACCCACTACCAGCGGCTGCTCTCGGAGCTGAAGCCTGATCGTGTCCATGTGATCATCGACGGGCGGATCGCGCAGTCCGGAGGGCCGGAGTTGGTGCAGGAACTCGAAGCCGAAGGCTACGAACGGTTCGAGGCCTGAACCATGGCTCTCCGCTCAACCGTCAAATCCGACTTCCCGCTACTCGACCAGCAGTTCCACGGTCATCAGCTCGTCTACCTCGACTCCGCCAACACCTCGCAGAAGCCCCAGGCGGTCATCGACGCAATGACCGACTACTACGAGACGACCAACGCCAACGTCCACCGCGGCAGCTACGAGCTCGCGGTGCGGGCAACAGACGCACTAGAGGGAGCCCGAGCCAAAGTCGGGGCCTTCATCAACGCTGAATCGAACTCCGAGATCGTCTTCACCAAGAACGCAACCGAGTCGATGAACCTGCTGGCCCACTGTTGGGGTGAGCACAGTCTCAAGGCAGGGGACGCAGTGGTGATCAGCGAGATGGAACACCACGCCAACATCGTTCCCTGGCACATGCTGCGAGCCCGAAAAGGCATAGAACTTCGTTGGATCCCAGTCGATGCGTCCGGCCATCTTGATCTCAGCGACCTCGATCGGCTCCTCGACGGGGCCAAGCTGCTGTCGGTGACGGCCATGAGCAACGTGCTGGGCACACTCAACCCGATCGCCGCACTGGCAGAACGGGCTCACGACGCCGGAGCGCTGATGGTCGTCGACGCCAGCCAGTACGTTCCCCACGTACCCACCGACGTGCAAGCACTCGGAGCGGACTTCCTGGTCTTCACCGGTCACAAGATGCTCGCACCGATGGGGATCGGCGTGCTCTGGGCCCGCGCCGAACACCTCGAAGCCATGCCGCCGTTCCTCGGCGGCGGAGAGATGATACTAAGCGTCACCAAGGACGGTTTCACGACCAACGACGTGCCCTGGAAATTCGAGGCAGGAACACCGATGGTCGCCGAAGCGGTCGGCCTCGGCGCAGCCGTCGACTATCTCAGCGATCTCGGCATGTCCAATGTCCGCCAACACGAGGTTGAACTGACCGCATACGCGCTGCGAACGCTCACAGAGCGCCACGGCGACAAGATCACCATCCACGGACCTGCCGAGCCGGCGGAGCGCGGCGGAGTGATGTCTTTCGCCTACGCCGACGTGCACCCCCACGATGTGGCCCAGGTACTCGACCAGTCCGGGATCGCGGTGCGCGCAGGACACCATTGCGCCAAGCCGCTCATGGACGTGCTCGGAACCAGTGCCACCTCGCGTGCCTCCCTGTACGTCTACAACGACAAGTCCGACCTCGACAAGCTCGCCGACGCCCTCAGCGCGGTCGACGACATCTTCTCGTTCTAGGAGACCACAAGATGATTGGCCTCGAAGACCTCTATCGCGAGATCATCCTCGACCACTACCGGACACCCCGCAATCGCGGAGAGCTCGAAACTCCTCCGGCGCGCCGTGCCGAGGGCTTCAACCCCTTGTGCGGTGACGAGATCATCGTCTACCTGCAAGTCGACGAGGCAGGCGTGATCGACGATGTCGCGATCGGCGGCCAGGGTTGTTCCATCAGTCAGTCATCGGCGTCGATGATGTCGGTGGCGATCAAGGGCAAGACGGTTGAAGACGCCCGCAAGCTGATCGTGGCCTTCAAGGGACTCATGTCGATCCACGAGACCGATATCGGCGGCGACGGCAGCGAGACCGCTCTGGGGATAGACCTCGAGGGCGCCTCTGAGGGCATGCAACTCGGCGATCTCGAAGCGTTGCGCGGGGTGGTCAAGTTCCCGATACGAATCAAGTGCGCGACACTGAGCTGGAACACACTCGCCCAGGTGCTCGACGAATAGCGTCGCCATTTCGTTCTGGCGGCGCCATGCGCCGGTTTCCGCGCCGTAGCACCGCCAGAACGGGAGAAATGGGGTTCAACGGCTGAGTTTCTCGACCCGTTCGATCCAGGCGCGGTCATTGTCTGATATTCCGCCCGCAGCGTGGTCGGTGATGGCAACGTCCACCCGGTTGTAGACATTGCTCCACTCTGGATGGTGGAACAACTTCTCTGAGACGAGTGCTACTTCGGCCATGAAACCGAAAGCCTCAACGAAATCGTCGAACTGATACGAACGGCGCAGTCGATCGCCGTCACGTCGCCATTCGGGAAACTGCGTCAACAGTTCTGCAATCTCATCGTCGCTCAGCAGAGTTCTAGCCATGGCAACAGTCTGCCCCAGCGACAAGCTTCAAGCGAGCGGATCGGCGAACGGATCGGCGAACGGATCGCTAAAGGGGCCGTCTAGGACCGGATCCGCGGGGAGCTTTGCCGACGATGCGACCGCCGGTGGCGCATCACTCCAACGTTCGTAACCGGTGTCCTCCAACTCTTGAGCCAACTCAGCGCCACCGGTCTGTTGAATCCGTCCCCCGGCAAGGACGTGCACCGTGTCGGGCCGGAGCTGCTCGAACAGGCGGCTGTAGTGGGTGATGGCGAGCACTCCCACGGAGTCCTCCTCAGTCGCCGCCTCCACCCGTGCGCCGACCAGGCGCAAGGCGTCGAAGTCAAGACCCGAGTCAAGTTCGTCGAGGATCGCGAAACGGGGACGCAGCACCCCGAGTTGGAGCGTCTCATTGCGTTTCTTCTCACCACCGGAGAGATCCACGTTGAGCGGTCGTGTGAGGAACTTCTCGTCGAAACCGATGCGCTCGGCCTCGACGCGCATCGACGATTCGATCTCATCGGCATTGTCGCTGCTGCTCACCGACGCTCGCAGCAGGTCGGCGAGCGCCACTCCGGGAACCTCCGTCGGATACTGCATCGCCAGGAACAGACCGGCCTGGGCCCGCTCCCAAGCAGGCAGGTCCAACAGCTCGACGCCGTCGAGCAGTGCCGAGCCGCCGAGCACCTCGAATCCGGGGCGGCCCGCCAACACGTGGGCCAAGGTCGACTTTCCGGACCCGTTGGGACCCATCACCGCGTGGACTTCTCCCGAGGCCATCGCAAGATCGACGCCCTTGAGGATCTCCTGTCCACCAACCCGGGCCCGCAGTCCCTCGATCACGAGCTCACTCATCGAAACGCCCCCGAGTCACCGGGTCCCGAGTCCTCAAGGGTTCAGACCCCTCATCGATCACGAGCTGGATCATTCCGTCGACGACAGACACTTCATACACCGGCACTGCACGGATCGCCGGCAGTGTCTCGGCATCGCCGGTCTTCAGGTTGAACATCGCCCCGTGGCGCCAACACTCGAGCAGACACTCCTCGGTGTCGACGTAGCCCTCAGACAAGGAGACGTCCTCGTGACTGCAGATGTCGCCGATGGCATACACGTCGTCATCGATGCGCACAAGCGAGATCTGATGCCCCTCCATCTCCACCTTGCGCGCCGTGCCCGCCTCAAGCTCGACCAGGGGGAACAACACGTGAACGCTCACGACACGACCCCCTCGGATCGCCTCTGGCGGCTCAGTTTGGCGTCTATCGCCGACCTGAGCGGCTCGCGCATTGCTTTTACCGGCAACGTCTCAAGCACCTCGCCCAGGAACCCGGCCACGATCAGACGCTCCGCCTCGCCGGTGGGAACACCGCGGCTCTCCAGATAGAACCGCTGCTCAGCATCTACAGGACCGACCGCGGATGCATGGCTGCAGCGCACATCGTTGTTCTCGATCTCAAGGTTCGGGACCGATTCAACCCAGGCGTCCTCACCGAGTTTCAGGTTTCGGTTGGTCTGGAAGGCATTGGTTCCCCGAGCATCGGGACGCACTCGGATAAGACCCGTGTAGATGCTGCGGGACTCGTCACTCACGACACCCTTGTAGAGCAGGTTGGAGGTCGTGTCCGCAGCGACATGATCCTGATAGGTGCGGAAATCGAGTCCCTGTCGACCGTCACCGAAGTACAGCGCCGAGAGATCACAATCGGCGCCGCGGCCCACCAGGCGCACATCGGACCGCGTGCGGGCATAGCCGCCGCCGAAGGCCGCTGTGGAGACGGTCAGCCTGGCGTCGCGCCCAGCCCTCCCCAACTGCGAGCAGAACTGCCAGGTGCTGGAGCCGAGCTGCTGGACGTTGAGGTATCCGAGCCGGCCCGCAGGCGACACGTCGAGCTCGGTAACCGGGCAGACCAGCAGGGGGCCGCTCTCAGATGTGTGGTGATCAAGCACTTCGGCCTGCGCATCGGCGCCAATGTCGACAACCAGCCGAGGGAACGCGGCGGCCCGGTCACCGGTCACATGGTGCGTCACCACGATCGGCTTGTGCAGCACAACGCCGGGCGGCACTCGAATCAGCACCGGGTCGGCGACGAAGGCGTCATTGAGGATCGTGAAGTAGCCCGCGGCCTCGCTGCCCACCGCCCCCAGAAGGTCGGGTCCCTGCTCAGCGGTTGTGAGCGGACCCACGTAGACACCGGCGGCACTGAGCTCGTCGGCCGACTCGACCGAGACGATCCGCCCGTTGACGGTGCGGACCACAGCGGACGAGTCAAGCTCGAAATCAGGCGTCGGAGCGGCGCAGGGCTGCGATGAGGGAACGAACTCTGAAAGGTCGAACTCCCGGATTGCGCTGTAGCGCCACTCCTCGTCGGCCACGTCCGGCGGTACCGCCGCGGCGAAGTCCTCCGCTGCTCGCACCCGGCGATCAACGAGCCACGACGGGCCAGCCAAGGCCCTTGCGGCGTCTGTTGAGAATTCAGTCATGACCCTGCCCGATGAAGACGGCCCGAGGGCCGGTAAACACCGGCAATGCTACCGCCGCCACCATCATGCGGCACCAGCCCCGCCTACTTCGGCGACCCCTCTCCCCCAACACCCCCGCGCCTCCAGCTACGCCCGGCGCAAACAACGCCCCCGCGGCTCCGGCCACGCCCGGCGCAAACCACACACCACAACGCCCCGCGGCTCCGGCCACGCCCGGCGCAAACCACACACCACAACGCCCCCGCGGCTCCAGCTACGCCCGGCGCAAACAACGCCCCCGCGGCTCCAGCCACGCCCGGCGCAAACAACAACTCTCAGCGGGGGCGGCGACGAAGGAAACGACCCAACCCCCGGCGCGAGGCTTTCTGCTGCTCGGCTTCGATCTCCTGCAGCACCTCCGGCGCGGCCTCGTTGATGATGTCCTCCGCGGCGTCGAGCAACGCACCGATGCTGTCATCGCTGCCGAGACTCGAGGGTTCCGCCGGCGTGGCAGGGGTGATCAGCGATCCGTGGCTCCAGTTCACATCCGCCATGCGCCGGGTGTACTTCGGGCAGTCGTCGGGGCAGCGCCAAGGCGCTTCGGGGGCCAGGTCGAGGTCGCACTTGCGGACCGTGTCGCCATTGGCATACGTGCGGGATTCAAAGTACTTGCAGTCCTGGCGCATCGGCATGCCCATATTGTCGCGCAGCGATGGCGCTGCGTCACTAACCCGATCGACTGATCTGCCGGGCGAACCGCAGCGCGTCAACCGCGGCGCGTCAGCCGACGCTTCCCTCCATCTGCAGTTCGATCAAGCGGCTCCACTCGACTGCGTACTCCATCGGCAGAGTACGCGTGACCGGCTCGATGAAGCCGTTGACGATCATGCCCATCGCCTGTTCCTCTGTCAGGCCGCGACTCTGCAGATAGAACAGTTGCTCGTCGGCCACCCGGCTCACCGTGGCCTCATGGCCGATGATGGCGTCACCAGAACCGACCTCCATGTAGGGGTAGGTGTCGGAGACGGAGTCCTCATCGAGGATGAGCGCGTCGCACTGCACATGGCTCTTGCAACCGTAGGCATCGTCCTCAACTCGCACCAGACCTCGATACGAGGTGCGGCCGCCGTCCTTGGATATCGATTTCGAGACGATCTTGGAGGTCGTCTCGGGCGCCGCGTGGGTCATCTTGGCACCAGTGTCCTGATGCTGGTTCGGCCCGGCGTAAGCAACAGAGAGCACCTCACCGGAGGCTTTGGGGCCGGCGAGTACTACCGCCGGATACTTCATGGTGAGTTTCGAGCCGATGTTGCCGTCGATCCACTCCATGTGGCCTTCAGCTTCCACGTAGGCACGTTTGGTGACCAGGTTGAATACGTTGTCGGACCAGTTCTGGATGGTGGTGTAGGTCACCCGCGCCGACGGCTTGACGATGATCTCGACGACTGCTGAATGCAGTGAGTCGGACGTGTAGGTCGGTGCCGAGCAGCCCTCGATGTAGTGCACCTTGGAACCCTCGTCCGCGATGATCAGGGTGCGCTCGAACTGGCCCATGTTCTCGGCGTTGATCCGGAAGTAGGCCTGCAACGGCATTTCGACCTCGACGCCGGGGGGCACGTAGATGAACGAGCCTCCCGACCAGGCGGAGCTGTTGAGCGCCGAGAACTTGTTGTCGTTGGGCGGGATGACCTTGCCGAAGTACCGCTTGACCATGTCGGGGTACTCGCGCAGCGCAGTGTCCATGTCGGAGAACAGCACACCCTGTGCTTCGAGGTCTTCGCGATTGCGGTGGTATACGACCTCGGATTCGTACTGGGCGGTCACCCCGGCAAGATACTTGCGCTCCGCCTCAGGGATGCCGAGCTTCTCGTAGGTGTTCTTGATGGACTCGGGGACGTCGTCCCAGTCGTCGCTGAGTTCTTCGGTGGGCTTGATGTAGTAGTAGATGTTGTCGAAGTCGATGTCGGACATGTCGCCACCCCAGTGGGGCATCGGGCGGTTTCCGAATCGCTGGTACGACTTCAGGCGAAAGTCGAGCATCCACTGAGGCTCGCCCTTGAGCCAGGACATCTCGCGGAGAATCTCCTCGTTGAGCCCTTTCTGGGGCTTGAAGACGTAGTCTTCCTCGTCGCTCCACCCCAGTTGGTACTTGCCGAGGTCGACGCCGATGTCGGTGGATGTCATGATTTGTCGCTCCTAGAGGCGCTGCTCAACCTATTTCTCCTATCCAGATAGTAACAACTATGAGACCGAACGTCTACGGTTTATGCGCCGCTGTGTCAATCGATTCGGCGCAGTTGAGAAGGGTAGTAGCGGGCTCGGCGGATGTAGCTCTCGACGTTGAGGCTGTTGGCCCCCTCGGTGAGTGCGTTCTCGCGGATTCGGGCCGGCACCCCCAACGCCATCGCCAAGGCGGGCACGACCATCTTCGCTGGAACCATCGCGGACGCTCCGATGAGCGCCTCAGGTCCGACGACCGCATCGTGCAGAATCACCGAACCGCTGCCAACCAGTGAACGGTCCAGGATCTGGCAGCCCTCGAGATGGGCCAGGTGGCCGATCGTCACATAGTCGCCGATGATTGTGGAGTGCACCTCAGTGCAATGAAGCACCGCGCCGTCCTGGATCGACGAGCCCCGTCCGACGCTGATCACGTTGTCATCGGCGCGGATCACCGCGTTGGGCCACACAGAACTCTGTGGGCCGAGGATCACGCTGCCGATGAGGGTGGCGTCTGGATGGACGTAGGCGTCAGCGTCGATTTCGGGGATGCGGTCGCCGAGGGCGTAGATCGGCATCAGATCTGCTCGAAACGGCCGTAACCACCACGGAAGAACAGGAGGGGGCCATTGTCGTTCTCGGTCGAGAGTCCCTTGACCAGGCCTACGACGATGTCGTGGTCGCCGCCGTCGTGTACGGCATGGAGTTCACAGTCGATCCACGCAATCGAGCCGCTGATAACCGGGGAGCCGGTGACTCTGGTGCTCCATTCGATCCCGGCGAACTTGTCGTCGGCCTTGCTGGCGAACACCCCGCACACGTCGGCTTGGTCGTCGCCGAGCACGTTCACGCAGAATCGGTCCGTTCCAGACATCTTCGCCCAGGTCGCCGATTCCTTGCCCGGGCAGAACATCACCAGCGGAGGATCCAGCGAGACGCTCGCGAAAGACCCGATCGCCATGCCGACAGGACCCTGCTCGGTCGGGGCGGTCACCACAGTCACACCCGTCGGGAAATGGCCGAGCACCCGGCGGAACTCACTCGAGTCGATGGCCATCAGATCCCTCCTGAGGTCGAACGGGAGCTCTGGGCAGCGAAGGTCAGACTCGTGCCTTCGGTAGCCGCCAGCACGCTGCTCACCCCGACCTCAGAACCCCGTTCGCCCAAACGCTGCACCATCTCGTCGACCGAGGCGTCGTCGTGGGCGGGGTCGTGGTGGAACAGCACCAGCGTCTCGACCCCGGCTTGGCGGGCGACCTCGAGAGCGTAGTCGGGGGTGCTGTGACCCCAGCGCTGTTTCATCATCAGTTCGTCGGGCCACAGCTGTCCGTCATGGATCAACAGGTCCGCACCGTCACACAGTTCAAGTACCCGATCGTCGACATGGGTCGGGTCGTCGACAGGTTCCTGGTGGTCTGGAACATAGGCGACCGAGAATCCGTGGAGATCAAGCCGGTAGCCGTTGGTCCTGCCCACATGAGGTACGGGCCTCGCCATGACCGAGGCGAGGCCCAGCACGAAGTCGCTGCTGCTGACGTCGTGGAAATTGATCGTGGCCGGGAGGTCTGCAGTACGGATCGGGAAGAACGGCGGGGCGATGAAACGATCGAACGCCTCCGCCAGCGACTCCGGCGGCCCGGCCGATCCGTAGATGTTCAGCGTGGTATCCGGGCACAGCAAAGGAGCAAAGAACGGCAGACCCTGAATATGGTCCCAGTGGAGGTGCGTGACCAGCGCATTGACCGTCAAGGAGGATTGGCCGGCCAGCGCATGGCCCCAGGGGCGTAGCCCGGTGCCGAGGTCCAAGACGATCGGGTCCGCCTCGGCTGTTTCCACCGAAACGCAACTGGTATTGCCGCCGTAGCGCTGCACCGTGGGGCAACTGCACGGTGTCGAACCGCGGACACCGTGGAACGACACAACGACAGTCTCTTGCGTATCCCCCATTGGCTTTGAACCGTACGCGAGCCGACAAGCGTCGCACACCGAGTGTGACGGATGTCGCTTCTGTCAGCGTGACCGCCAACTTCTTCGTGTGCCACAGTTGACGGGTGACCAGTCCGAATTCCGCTCCGCTCCCAGACGGTCTCGTAGCCGTAGTCAAGAAGGACTGCCCCACATGTGTGCTGGTGGCCCCAGTCCTCGCGGACATGGCTGAACGCGCCGACATCACGGTCGTCACCCAGGACGACCCCGCCTTCCCTCGAGCTGCGCACTGGGTCGTCCACGACGACGATTTGGCGATGTCGTGGCACAACCGGATCGAGACGGTGCCCACACTTCTTCGAGTCGACAACGGTTCCGAAGCCGATCGCATAGTCGGCTGGTCCCGCAAGGGATGGGAGGAGTTCAGCGGACTCGACGACCTCGGAAACGACCTTCCCGATTTCAGACCGGGGTGCGGCTCCCTCAGCGTCGATCCCAATCTCAGCGACGAACTCGCCGTGCGTTTCTCCGGGTCGAAACTCAAGAGTCGCCGCCTTGAACTGGCCTCGCTGGAAGACGACATGGAGGCCATGTTCGACCGCGGATTCACCGACGGAATGCCCGTGGTGCCCCCGACCGAGGCGCGAGTGCTGCGGATGCTCGAGGGCACCAGCCGCGCCCCCGACGAGATCGTGGCCGTTGTGCCACCCGATCTGGTCGAATGCTCCGTCGAGAAGGTCGCCGTAAACGCGGTGATGGCCGGATGCAGGCCCGAATACCTGCCCGTGGTGCTCACCGCGGTCTCAGCTGCCTGTACCGACGAGTTCAACATGCACGGACTGTTGGCCACAACCATGCCGGTAGGGCCGATCCTCATCGTCAACGGACCCATCCGAGCCCAGATCGGTATGAACAGCGGCACAAACCTGCTCGGGCAGGGCAACCGCGCCAACGCCACCATCGGTCGGGCCCTGCAGTTGGTCATCCGCAACGTCGGCGGGGGAAGACCCGGCGGCGTCGACCGCGCAACTCAGGGCAGTCCCTCCAAGATCGGGTTGTGCTTCGCCGAGGACGAGGAGGGCAGCGCATTCGACACGTTCGCCGAGTCCCGCGGTTTCGACCGCAGCGCATCCACCGTCACCCTGTTCCCAGGAGAAGGCCCCCGACTCATGTTCGATCAGAAGTCCCGCTCCGCCGAATCGCTTACCAGGCACTTCGCCGAGATGCTGCGCGTCAACGTCAGCCCGAGGATCGTCATGCAGATGGAGACCGTGATCGTGATGAGTCCCGAGCATATGGCCCGGTATCGAGATGCCGGCTGGGACAGGGCCCGCTTCCTGGCGGAACTCGAAGCGCTGCTGATGATCGACGGCGACGACATAGTCGCAGGCGCCGACGGAATCGAGGAGGGAATGCCGACATTCCTGGCGGGCCATCAGCTGCCGAAGTTCCCGCCCGGAGGCATCCATGTTGTCCACGGAGGCAGCCGAGCCGGCCTGTTCTCCACCACCATCGCTGGATGGGTTACCGGTGCAACCGGTAGCGTGACCGTCACAAAGGAGATCACTCGATGACTGTTGTACTGGATCCCACCGCTGAATTGCGGCCAGAGAAACGTGAGCGTGTCGCGAGACCCGAGTCTCTCAACGGACTCACGGTCGGACTGCTAGACATCTCCAAACCCCGCGGTGACATTTTTCTCGACCGTGTGGAGGAGAAGCTGACCGGTCTCGGCGCCGAGGTGAAGCGCTACAAGAAGCCGACGTTCACCAAACCGGCCCCTGTCGACCTGCGCCATGAGATCGCTGTGTCGTGCGACGCGGTGATCGAGGCGCTCGCCGATTGAGGTTCTTGCACGACGTGCAGTGTGCACGACATCAACGATCTTGAACGCAGGGGCATTCCGGGAGTGTTCGTCGCCACCGTCGAGTTCGCCGACGGTGCGGAGCAGCAGAGCAGGAGCCTCGGGGGTGACATAGCCCACGTCCTGACCGAGCACCCCATCCAGGACCGCACCGACGACGAGATGGTCGTCATCGCCGACCAGGCGATCGACGCCCTGTTGAGTTCACTCACCGGCCCCGCCCAACCCACCTAACCCGACCAACAACCGCGCCGACCAACCACGCCCGCCGACAAGCCGCGCCGCCCACCCAACCACGCCTGCCGACAAGCCGCACCTGCCGACACACCGCGCCGCCCGCCCAGCCACGCCGTAGCAGCGAAGCTAGGTACTGGCCAGCAAGTGACGTGTACTGGCCAACAAGCCGCGCCAACCGCCCAGCCACCGCCGTAGCAGCGAAGCTAGGTACTGGCCAGCAAGTGACGTGTACTGGCCAGAAAGTTACGTGTAATCGGCGTACTTCTTCAGGTGGCGGACCGGGCGACTCAAGGCGTCCTTGCGGAAGGGGTCGCCGAGTTCCTTGGTGGTCATGACCTCGATCACCGTCGTCTGCCGTTTCGTCATCTGATCGTCGATCGCCCGCTCCAGCACCGGCCCGACGTCATCGAGTTGGTCAACGCGGACACCGGTCGCTCCCATTGCGTCGGCGATGTGGGCGTAGTTCTCGCCACCTTCGAGTTCCCCGGCCACGAACCGGCGACCGTAGAAGTCGACCTGGTTCTTCTTCTCTGCTCCCCATTGGCGGTTGTGGAACACCACCGCGGTGACGGGAATGTCGTGGCGCACGGCTGTCATCACCTCGACCATGCTCATTGCCCAGGCACCGTCACCCGCGTAGGCCACCGCGGGACGGTCATCAGCAGCCTTCTTCGCGCCGATAATGGTCGGCAGCGCATAACCACAGTTGCCCCAACTCATAGCCGCAAAAAACGACCGCGGCTCCTCGAAGCGCAGGTAACTGTTGGACACCGAGTTGATGTTGCCGATGTCGGTGGACACCATCACCCGAGCAGGCATCGCCTTCTCCAGTTCACGCAGGACCTGGCGGGGGTGCAGCCAGCTGCCCTCCTCTGCCGCGGCTTCCTTGATCATGTCGATGCTGAAGTCGTCGGTCTCCTCGGTCCAGTCGTCGAGTTCGGCCTCCCAGACGGACTTCTCAGCGCGCATCGTGGACTCCCGCTCTGCGCGGTTGCGGTCCGATACCAGCGTGCGCTCGGCCAACCGCTCGGTCAGCGCCGCCGCGGCTGCACCGGCGTCGCCGCAGATTCCGACATCGATCTTCTTGACTAGCCCGAGCATCTTCGAATCCGCGTCAACCTGAATGATCTTCGCATCGGCCGGCCAATAGTCGAGACCATGCTGGGGCAGGGTGCCGAACGGCCCCAGGCGGGTACCGAGTGCCAGCACCACATCAGCCCGAGCGATCAGCTTCATCGCGGCTTTCGAGCCCTGATAGCCCAGTGGCCCGCACCATTGCGGGTGGCTGGCGGGGAACGAATCGTTGTGCAGGTAGCTGTTGACCACCGGAGCACCGAGTCTCTCGGCCAGAGCGATCGTCTCGGCCATGCCGTCACCCATCACCACGCCGCCACCGCTGACGATGACAGGGAACTGCGCTTGGGCCAACAGGTCCGCCGCTTCGTTCAAAGTGCGCTCACCGCCGGGGCCCCGGTCCAGTCGCATCGGAGTAGGAATCTCCACGTTGATGTCGCCGTAGAAGCGGTCACGAGGAATGTTGAGCTGCGTCGGGCCCATTTCCGACTGAGCCCGGTCGAAGCAGCGAGCGGTTATCTCCGCCATGCGATTCTCGTTGTTGATGTGTCCCTGATATTTGGTGAACTCCTCGAACATCGGCAGCTGGTTGGCTTCTTGGAAACCGCCGAGGCCCATTCCCATCGTCCCGGCTTCGGGGGTGACGATGACCACGGGACTGTGTGCCCAGAACGCGGCGGCAACAGCAGTCACACAGTTCGAGATACCGGGGCCGTTCTGCCCGATGACGACTCCATGGCGTCCACTGACCCGGGCGTAACCGTCGGCCATGTGGGCGGCACCCTGTTCGTGGACCACAGGTACCAAATCAATGCCTGCAGGCTCAAAAATGTCCATGGCGTCCATGAACGCGCTGCCCATGATGCCGAAGACGGTGGTCACGCCATTGGCAACCATGGTTTCGACGAAAGCTTCGCTGGGGGTCATCCGGGTCATGCTTCCTCCTCCATTCCGAACCGGTTGTAAGAGCCTATAACGAATCCGCAAGACTATCTAGCGCAGAATCCCTCTCCAGATGGCGGATCCCGGCGATCAAGAGCTCCAGCAAATGATCGAACGTGTCATCAAGGTCGTGTTCGTGGGGATGCCCGTCACCAGACTCGAGATGAGAGAACCCGTGAAAGGAACTCCGCAACCCCCGCGCCACATGAACACGCTCAGCTTCGTCGATACTGAAGCTCCCCAAAGACCGCGCAATGACCGCCACGATCCTCTCCACCGCCTCCTCCAGTTCAACATCACCCGCGCAGGGATGTCGGTCGGTCGCGGCATACAGACCAGGATGGGTCCTCACCACTTCCCGCCAGGCCCGCCCGATTGCTACGACGGCCTCTGGACCCGACACGCCGATGGCTGCCTCGGTCAGCGAACGGGCGAGTCTCTCTCGACCTCTCAGAGCCAGTTGCTTCACGAGGTCGTCATACCCGTCAACATGGCGATAAAGCGCCGGTTGACGAACACCGAGTTCGTCAGCCACGCGAGTGAGTGTGACCGCGTCGAAACCCTCGCTGTCTGCAAGAGAAGAGGCGCACTCGATGACTTGCGCTTGGTCCAGAGTCCGCCTGGGCAGTCCGCTCATGCGTTAGAAGCTATCACCAAGACGTTAGAGCGGGCGCAACGCCGAGGCTTGGATTGAGGCGATGACCGCCACGTTGACAATGTCGTCTTCAGAACAACCCCGCGAGAGGTCGTGCAGAACGCCATCGAGCCCCTGCAGCAAAGGTCCGAAAGCAAGCGCGCCACCCAGCCGTTCGGTGATCTTGTATGCGATGTTGCCGGAGTCAAGATCTGGAAAGACGAACACATTGGCTCTGCCGGCAACATCGGAGACGGGAGCCTTGACCTCACCGACCGCTGGGACCCAAGCAGCATCGAACTGCAATTCGCCGTCGATCTGCAGATGCGGCGCGGCCTGCTGAGCAATCGCGGTTGCGCTGCGCACCTTGTCGACCCGAGGGTGCTGTGCGCTCCCCTTGGTTGAGAACGAGAGCATGGCGACACGAGGCTCCTCGCCGGACAGTTGAGCGAACGTGGCCGCGCTCGATACCGCCACTGAGGCCAGTTGCTGATCGTCGGGATCGGGCAGCACGCCACAGTCGCCGTAGACCATCGCGCGGCCGTCGGGCAGCACCAAGAAGAAGCAGCTGCTCACCGCTTCAACTCCCGGCGCGACACCGAGGACCCGCAACCCGGCCCGCACCACCTCGGCGCTGGAACGGCTCGCTCCGCCCACGCACCCCGCGGCCCAGCCAGTCTTGACCAGAGCCGCAGAGACCACCAGCGGATCGTCGACATCGAGACGACGACCGGCCCACGGTCCGGTCGCTGTACCTGCCAGTTCCTCAACGAGGCGCTCCGCCGGATCATGGGCGATCTCGACGAGCGAGTCGAAGTCCCTGCCCGCCACCAATGCCTCGGCCAGGCCCTGCGCGTTGAGCCGATCAGCGGCCCCGACAGCCCGCTGGTCGTCTGCATCGGCCAGGATGATGCGCTGAGGGTTCGCCCGAGCGCTGCTGTACCAATCTTCGAGAACGCTCACAGCGAAGCGTTCAGCCCTTCCCTCGCCAGGGGATCAACCTCTTCTCGGCCATCCGCATGGCCACATCCATCGTGACCCCCAGAATGCTGATGAGGATCACCGCCGACAGCATCAGGTCGAGCAGGAAGAACTGGCGGGCCTTGAAGATCGTGAAACCGAGGCCGGAACTGGCGCCCAACAGTTCGGCAGCGACCAGAGTGCCCCAGCACACACCGATCGCCACGCGCAACCCCGTGAAGATCTCAGGCAGCGCGTTGGGCAGGATCACATGACGCAACACCTGAGCCTTCGACGCGCCAAGAGAATAGGCGGCATGAACCTTCGTGGTGTTGACCGCGAGCACCCCCGAGCGCGCCGCGATCACCATGATCCAGACTGCCGCGAACAGCAGCAGGTTGACCTTGCCTTCCTCGCCGATTCCGAACCACACAATGAACAACGGGATCAGAGCCAGGGGCGGGATTGGTCTGAGCAGTTCGACCACCGGGTCGAAGATCCCCCGCCAGCTGTTTGACAGGCCCATGGCCAAACCGATGGGCACACCGATGGCCACCCCCCAGAAAAGGCCCTTCGCCAGACGGCTGAAACTCAGCCACAGGTGCTGCCAGAGTGTGAAGCCGCTGTAGCCGTTGCGAGCAAAGTCCCAGGCCGCGGTCCATACCTGCAGCGGATTCGGCAGGGTCGATTCGCTGAGCCATTGCGTGTACGAACAGGGTGGAAGCCCCGGATACGCGGAGGGATCGTCGGCTGCGTTGTCACAGTCACGCAGAAGATCACGCGTGCGGTACCTCTCATCCTCGGTGAGACCGGCGCGCACTTCGTCTGCGTAGTCAACCCATTCAGACGGAAGACCCCAGACCCAGGTCGCCAAGAACCACACAAACAAAATGACGATCAGGCTGGCCACGGTCCACGCCCAGGCGCCACTCACTTCGGCGGCGTCGCCGAATGTCACTGTCTTGCGAGCACTCGCCCCCTTCTTCTGGAACATCCAGTTGAACGGCCAGTTCGACTGTTTGGACTGTTGGTCGATGTTGTCTTTGAGGGCGTGCCCTCCTGGACCCTCTGCCATCACTGGCCTCCCGTCCCCATGATCTGCTCCTCCATCTCCCAGATCATCGACAGGATCTCCTCACGCGTCTGGATGAAATCAGGCGAAGTCTTCAATTCTCGGGCGTCCGCGGTCAGCGCCTGCTGAGCGAACGGCAAGTCGTAGACCCGTTCGATACGACCGGGGCGCGGGGCCATGACAAACAGTTGATCGCCCAGATACAGCGCCTCCTCGACGCTGTGGGTGACCAGCACGATGGTCTTGCCGGTCTCGTTCCACAGGTTGAGAACCAGACTCTGCATCTTCTCGCGGGTCAGCGCGTCGAGCGCGCCGAGGGGCTCGTCCATGAGGATGATCTTGGGGTCATTTGCGAGGCAGCGCGCCAGCGCCACACGCTGTTGCATGCCTCCGGAGAGTTCGTAGACCGCCTTCTCCCCAAAGTCCGACAGGCCGACGATACGAAGCAGATCTTGCACCGCTTCACGGGAAGCAGGCCGGGACCGCCCGTTCATACGGGCACCAAAACCGACGTTGTCGTTGACGCTGAGCCATTCGAACAGCGCCCCCTGCTGGAAGACCATGCCCCTTACCTGGCTGGGACCGGTGATCAGTTCCTCGCCTAAATTGGCCGTTCCGGAGGTGGGTGCCAGGAAACCGGCGAGAATGTTGAGCAGAGTGGTCTTGCCGCACCCCGACGGTCCGAGCAGGGTGAGCAGGCGTCCAGGTTCAAGCGTGAACGTCACGTCCTTGAGGGCCTCGACACTTCCGCCGTCAGGCAGTTCGTAGACCATTCCGAGCTGTTCGACCACAAGCGGACTCTCGGTCTTGGACTCACGCGCGACCTCCACTTGGGACGGGTCGAAATGCACTTCTGGACGAGCCAGCGAGAACCACGCTCGGGCCAGCACGAACACTGCCAAGAGCAGGCCCAGGAAAGGAATCGAGGAGTCCTCGCGCTGCATGTACGCCAAGATCACCGCGACCACTGCGCTGATAGCGAGGGCAAGCCAAACGTACCGGACGATCCCGGCCTGTTTGGCTTCGTCGGCTCGTCTGTATGCCAACAGGAGGGCAAGCAGCGCCGCTCCACCGGCCATGGCCACCACTGGTTGCCACGGCGAGGCCGTATCGCGGAACGCCAGCACGACTCCGCCGACGAGCGACATTCCCGCCATGAGCTGGCCGATCAATACGATGCCGTCGCTGGGCTGCGCGGCGTGGTCTGCGTCTCGGAAGCGCCGTGAGGGTGTTATCAGCAGATCAATGAGCATCAATGCTGCACCGACCGCTGCCAACACGAAGAACGCGACGGACAGCCAGTAGGCACCCCGCGCGATCACATAGGTGATGGCGTCATATACATCAGCCAGACCCTGAACGATCGAATCCACTTAATCCCCCTTATGGCCCGAGGCGGGCCTCGCCGCGATTATTGCTCAACTGACCCTCACCGGGCAACCGCAACCGACTGGTCTGTGTCGACTACGGCCGCCCGGCTGTGGTCGGGAGGTTTCTATTCGACCGCTTCGAGGAAGCTGGTGTCGACGAAGGAGTCGTAGCTCGGCAGTGCCGAGTCGATCTCACCCTGGTCCACGAAGAAGTCCATCTGCTCCTTCATGGTGGACTGCACCGTGCCGCCCAGCCAGGCCGCAGACAGCTGCACATCGCTTTCGGGGAAACCGAACGCGTCAAGCAGAGCAATCGTGTCACCACGGTCCATGCCGGCCGCCTCAGCGATGGTGTCGATGAACGGCGTCCGGTCCGCGTTGTAAGCCCGGTTGGCGTCCTCAGTCACCTGCAGGAATGCGGTCACCACGTCGGGGTATTCGTCCGCGAAGTCGCCGGTGGTCGAGATGATGTCGAACACACGGATGCCGATGGCCTCCTGCTCGGCACCGGTCATCAACAGATTGCCGCCGTTGGCGATCATCCGGTTCACCGCGCCACCGAACGCACAGGCCAGGGCCACATCACCGGAGTCCAGAGCCGCAACAGCAGCAGCACCACCCTCAGACTGGATCAACTCCACAGACGAAGTGTCCACTCCGAGATGCTCAAGCATCTTCAACAACTTGAAATGCGTGACATTGCCAAGAGGCGTATAGATGCTCTGGCCAGCCAACGTCTCTGAAGCGTTGTCAGCAGTGATGCCATAGCTGGATCCGGCGACGCAGTTGTCGGCGTCGGCATACGTAACGGCCACACCGACCAACAGCAGGTCAGACCCACCGGTCACGAAGTTCGCGAACGGCGTCAAACCCTGCGAATAGGAGATGTCGATGTCGCCGGACTCCATCGCCTGAGCCATGTCACCACCCGACGCGAACGGAATCCAGTTCACCGTCAGACCCAGCTCAGCGTCATAGGTCTGTTCGGCCTGAGCCACCTGATTCGCCGTCGGCCACTCCAAGAAGTACGCCACGTTCAACTCATCAAGACCCATTGTGTCGGGGCCGCCCGTGGTCGGGGCACCCACGACGGCTTCGAGGAAGCTGGTGTCGACGAAGGAGTCGTAGCTCGGCAGTGCCGAGTCGATCTCACCCTGGTCCACGAAGAAGTCCATCTGCTCCTTCATGGTGGACTGCACCGTGCCGCCCAGCCAGGCCGCAGACAGCTGCACATCGCTTTCGGGGAAACCGAACGCGTCAAGCAGAGCAATCGTGTCACCACGGTCCATGCCGGCCGCCTCAGCGATGGTGTCGATGAACGGCGTCCGGTCCGCGTTGTAAGCCCGGTTGGCGTCCTCAGTCACCTGCAGGAATGCGGTCACCACGTCGGGATGCGCCTCTGCGAAGTCGCCGGTGGTCGAGATGATGTCGAACACGCGGATGCCGATGGCCTCCTGCTCGGCACCGGTCATCAACAGATTGCCGCCGTTGGCGATCATCGCGTTGACGGCGCCACCGAACGCACAGGCCAGGGCCACATCACCGGAGTCCAGAGCTGCAACAGCAGCAGGACCACCCTCAGACTGGATCAACTCCACAGACGAAGTGTCCACTCCGAGATGCTCAAGCATCTTCAACAACTTGAAATGCGTGACATTGCCAAGAGGCGTATAGATGCTCTGGCCAGCCAACGTCTCTGAAGCGTTGTCAGCGGTGATGCCATAGTCGGCTCCCGCGACGCAGTTGTCGGCGTCGGCATAGGTCACCGCCACACCGACCAACAGCAGGTCAGACCCACCGGTCACGAAGTTCGCGAACGGCGTCAAACCCTGCGAATAGGAGATGTCGATGTCGCCGGACTCCATCGCCTGAGCCATGTCACCACCCGACGCGAACGGAATCCAGTTCACCGTCAGACCCAGCTCAGCGTCATAGGTCTGTTCGGCCTGAGCCACCTGATTCGCCGTCGGCCACTCCAAGAAGTACGCCACGTTCAACTCATCAAGACCCATATCGGCGTCGTCACCGTCATCTCCGTCGTCACCGTCATCACCGTCGTCACCGGTTTCTTCGGGAGTCGTTGTACCGCCGTCGTCGCCGTCGGCGGAGTCGTCGTCGCCGCAGGCCGCGGCAATGAGGCCGAGCACCATAAGCAATACCAATAGTCGCTTCATTTGATTACCCTCCAATGGATATTCCGTGGTCTCATGTTGAGACCTTCAGCCAACCGCCCACGCGGTCGAGCACTTGGTCGACCCGCGTGAGCAGGTCGTCGATCACGGCGGCGTCTGCCACCAGCGGGGGCGCAACCGCCAACATTGCGGCACCCCTCGAGTCGGGCCGGACCAGAACGCGCGCCTCGCGCACGAATCGTTCCAGAACACCGCCCGGCAACAGTTCGGCGAACTCCGAGTCGGTGAGACGGATGCCGGCGGCGCGGTCGCGCATCAATTCCACGGCACAGAAGTAGCCGGCTCCCCTTACATCGGAGACGCAGTTGTGAGATGCCATCAACGCGCGCAGACCGCCGATGAGGCGTTCCTCGTTGGCCAGCACGCCGTCGAAGACTTTTTCGTCGCGCATGGCGGTCATGTTGGCGACCGCTACGGCAGTGGCGACCGGATGGCCGCCGAACGTCGCCCCGTGGACGAACATCGCAGAGGGCGAGTCCCACACCCGGTCAACCAGCGGGTCGCGCACGATCAGACCCCCGAGCGGCACGTACGCGCTGGTGACTCCTTTGGCGAAGGTGATCATGTCTGGTACGACACCGTAGCGCTCGCTGCCGAACCAGTGGCCAAGGCGCCCGAAGGAGTTGATCACCTCGTCCGCGCAGAGCAGCACACCGTGGGTGTCGCAGATTCGTCGCAGTTCCTGCCAGTAGCCGTCGGGGGGTACCAGCGCTCCCCGTCCGTTCTGGACCGGCTCGGCGATCACCATTGCCACCGTTTCGGGGCCCTCGGCGAGGATCGCCTGCTCAACCGCGGCAACGCACGGTAGTTCGGAGGCGGGTCCTCGGTGACCGGAACAGCCGAGGGTGTTGTCGACATGGCGCACGAAGCCACCAAGTATCGGTTCATAAGGATCACGGAAATTGGGAATGCCCGTCACCGCCAGCGCACCGAGAGTGGTCCCGTGGTAGGCCCAACGGCGAGCTATCACCTTCTGGCGATTCGGTGCACCGTTCGCCAGGTGGTAGCAGCGAGCGAACTTGAGAGCTGATTCCACCGCCTCTGAACCGGAGTTCACGAAGAACACTCGGTTGAGGTCGGCGGGCGCCACCGACGCGATCAGCGACGACGCCTCGATGGAAGAGGGGTGGGCGCAGCTCCAGTTGGGGCTGAACGCCAGCTTGTCCATTTGTTTGGCCGCAACCGCGGTCAGGTCACTGCGACCGTGGCCGAGGTTGGTGCAGAACAACCCTGAGAGCCCGTCGAGGTATTCATTGCCCTCGGTGTCTGCGACATAACAGCCTTCACCTCGGTCTATGACCAGCAAGTCGTCACGTTGCCAAGCATCGCCACGCGTGAAATGCGGCACCAAGTGGGCTTGAGCCTTGGCTCGAATCTCGGTCAACGGTCCTCACTCCCGTAAAATCGGTTACACGTTAGCACGCTTTCGTTAGGAGGTCTAGCGCAACTGTGACAGTGGCTAACTGAGCCATCGGCTGAACCTGTGCAAAGGCTGGCTCAGCTGCGCAGGGACACGCCGTGGCGCTTGGACACCGTATCGATGCAAGCTTGGCGGACGTCGGCCACTTCGGCATCGGTCAGAGTGTGATCCTGAGCCTGGAACCGCAGGCGGTAAGCCAGGCTCCGAGTACCGGTCGGCAGACCCTCGCCCCGGTAGACGTCGAACAGTTCGATATCGGTCAGCAGATCTTGACCCGCCTTGCGCAGCGAACTCTCAACTGCCGATGCAGCCACCTCATCGGGGACTTCGAACGCCAGATCAATATCACTCGACGGGTACTTCGATACGGGCGCGTACTTGTGGCTTCTGCGGGGGCCGTCCAGGAGCGCGCCCAGGTCCAGCTCGAGCCAGGCCACTCTCCCAGTCACCCCATAGTTCTCCAGAACCAGGGGATCTACCTCTCCGACCACTCCGGCGCTTCGACCTGCGACCACCACCTCGGCAGAACGAGTGGCGTGCAAGCCGGGGGGTGAGCCTGAGCGCAGAACAACGTTCGGCAGACCCAGCTCACGCTCGATCAGATCAAGGGCAGCCACCGCTTCGGGCGCTTCAGAGCCAGCCAGCGCAACCGCAAGGTATTCACGCTCGTCCGGAAGAAGCTGATCCGGCAACGGCGGCAGATAGACGTGGTCGATCTCAAAGAAGCGAACCTCCGCGCAGCGGTGGGACTGGTTGTAGGCGATCGCTTTGAGCTGGCCTGGAAGCAGCGACGTGCGCAACACCGACTGCTCGGAGACGAGCGGGTTGGTCAGGGTCACCCCATTGTCGGCAAGGCCTGCTTTCAACAGGTCGCCGGGCGCTAGGAACGGCATCGGAAAGGTCTCATCGCATCCGAATCCGACCAGGACCTGACGAACCAGACGACGACGCACCTGATAGTCGCTGAGCCCCCCTGCAAGCTCCCCGCGAGGCACCGTTCTGGCGATGTTGTCGTAGCCGTACAGGCGCGCCACCTCTTCAGCCACATCGGTCTCGGTCTCGGTGTCCCAGCGCCATGTGGGAATGGTGACGGCCAAGTCCGCCACACCGCTGTCGGACACCACCACATCGGCTCCAAAACCGATCGAAGCCAGATGGCCCGCCATGGAAGCCGCACTCAAGTCGGTGCCGAGCAGTCCGTTGATCTTGGCGCTGCGTACAGCCAGGGGCGTTCGATCAGGCGTGTCGCCGGCGACGTCCACAAACCCGCGCACCGCAGTGGCCCCGAGTTGTGTCGCAAGCTGAATGAAGCGTTGCATCGAACGGTCGATGTTCTCGCCCCAATCAGCGCCACGTCGGAATCGGTTGGACGCCTCGCTCACCAGGTTGAGTCTCTTGACGGTCCGCGAGATGGTCGGCGGATCCCACCACGCCATCTCCAACAGCACATCGGTGGTCTCCTCAGAGATCTCGGTGGTGGCGCCGCCCATCACCCCTGCCATGCTGATCACCTCGTCGGAGTTGTTGGTGATCACCCCGTCATTGGCAATGAGTTCACGTTCCCGGCCGTCGAGAGTCGTCAGCGTCTCACCCGGCACCGCCCGCCGAACCCGCAGGTGACCATCGGGGACAGCGGCCAGATCGAAGGTGTGGTTGGGTTGACCCAACTCGAGCATCACGTAGTTGGAGATGTCGACAATCGAGTTGAGCGGGCGCATTCCCGCCAAGATCAGCCGGTCAGCGAGCCACTGCGGCGACGTCCCCACGGTGATTCCGCGCAGCACAGTGGCAACGAACCGGCCACACAACGTCGGATCAAGAATCTCAACTGTCAGGAGTTCTTCGGCAGCCTCAGCCTCGGAGTAACCGCCGGTGTCGATGCTGAAGTCCGGGTAGGCGAAGTCGACACCGAGTGCGGCGGCCAGATCGCGCGCCACCCCGGCCACCGACATGGCGTCGGGCCGGTTGGCGTTCACCTCGAGATCCCACAAAACGTCGGCTTCCAGACCGATGGCAGCGCCCAGGCCCATTCCCAGTTCCGCTCCCGGAACCACACGGTCATTGAGCACGAGGATTCCCTCGTGGTCGTCGCTCAGACCCAGCTCAGCCCCTGAGCAACACATGCCGGCCGACACTTCGCCGCGCATCTTCCGCTGTTGAATCTCCAGGCCGTTTCCCATGACCGTCCCCGGCGCGGCGAACGGAATCAGGTCCCCGACGGCCATGTTGAAGGCCCCGCAACACACCTGCTGCGCCTTTCCGTCGCCGGCGTCCACATCGACGAGCTGGATCTTGTCGGCGCGGGGATGGGCTCTGAGATCGAGCACCTTCGCCAGCACGACTCCATCGACGGTCTCGCCAATGAGAGTCATCTCCTCCACGGTCAAACCGAGAGCGCTCAGGGTCTCGCTCAATTCGACCGGATCACCATCGATGTCCGGCGCGAACTCTCGAAGCCACGACAGGGTCACCTTCATTAGAACTGCCTCAAGAACCGCACGTCGTTGTTGACAAGTTCACGGATGTCGTCGAGTTCGTGGCGCATCACTGCCAGGCGGTCGATGCCGAAACCGAACGCGAACCCCTGCCACTCCTCGGGATCGATGCCGCAGTTGCGCAGAACGTTCGGATGCACCATTCCGCATCCCCCCAGTTCCAGCCATGTTCCATCGGCGCGGGAGATGTCGAACTCCGCGCTCGGCTCGGTGAACGGGAAGTACGAGGGGCGCAGCCGGCTCTTCACGTCACCACCGAAGAAGGCGTGAACGAACTCGTCGATGGTCCCTGCCAGATCGCCCATGGTTATCCCCCGATCAACCACCAGGCCCTCAATCTGGTTGAAGGCGGGGAGGTGGGTCGCATCGGCCGTGTCGGTCCTAAAAGTCCTGCCCGGTGCGACGATATAGATCGGCGGCTTCTGATTCTCCATCGTTCGGATCTGGACCGGAGAGGTATGCGAACGGAGCATCACCTCTTCCGGCTCCCCCAGGTTCACGAAGATCGTGTCGAAACTGCCCCGGGCCGGATGCCACTCAGGAATGTTGAGCGCCTCGAAGTTGTACCAGGCAGATTCGACTTCGGGGCCCTCGGCTACCGTGAATCCCATCCCGACGAACACGTCTTCGAGCCTGTCGCGGGCCTGGGTGACGAGATGGAGCGAACCGCGTCGTGCGGTTCCGCGGAATTCGGTGAGATCAAGCCTCTCAGCCTCGAGCTGCTCGCTCAGCGCGGCCCGGGCCAGGCGATCACGGGCAGCACCGACCGCACCCTCGATCTCCGCGCGGATCTCGTTCAGTGCCTGGCCGGTGGCCCTGCGCTGTTCGGGAGCGAGCGACCCGAGTTGCCGTTTCGCAAGGGTCAGCGCGGACTTCTTGCCCAGGAATTCGACGTCGAGTTGCGCCAGCGCATCAAGGTCGGCGACTTCGGCCAGTCGGGCCTGGGCCTCAGCGGCGGTCGAGCGGAGCGTCTCAATCATCAACCGAACAGGTTACGAGGTGGGTTGACGTGTTGACTCCAAATATCTGGGAGACTTCGCTGTGTGGCCCTCGAAGTTCGAGACAATCCGACGCGTCAACGCTATGAACTTGTGGTCGACGACCGCATCGTGTCGATCGCCGACTATCAGATCGACGGCACAACGCTGGTAGTGCCCCATGTGGAGACGGACCCGTCTATGCGGGGCCGGGGGATGGCCGACGAACTGATGCGGGGGATGCTTGACGACCTGCGGGCCAACAACAGGACAATTCTGCCCTTGTGCGGATTCGCCGCTGCCTACATTCGCGATCATCCCGAAGACGCCGATCTGCTGGCTTCGTAGGCCAGCAGCGTACCCGCCATCGCCACGTTGAGTGATTCTGCGGTGCCGGGCATATCTATGCGGACCCACACATCAACAAGCGAATCGATGGAGCGGTCGAGGCCGTGGGACTCCGAGCCGAGCACGATTGCCAATGGTCCTTCGAGCACTCCACTGTCGTGCGGCATCCCCTCACGCACATCGGTAGCGACGATCTTGGCTCCGGCGCCACGGAGCCGACGCAGCATCTCATGCACGTCGTCTCCGCTCACCACGGGAACTCGAAGCACCGAACCTGCCGAGGCACGAACAGCCTTGGGGCGCCACGGGTCCGCGCCACCGACCACCACCACGCAGGCCGCGCCGCTCGCGTCGGCGACCCGGATGAGCGTGCCGACATTGCCCGGATCGGCAACTCCAACGAGCACCAGCGCGAAGTCGCCGACGCCGAAGCTGGTCGGGACCTGAGCCGCCGGGCGTTCGATCACCGCCAACATCGGCTGAGGAGTCACCGACGGAGCCATCCGCTCGAAAACCTTGTCCCGCACCACCACAACCTCGACGGAGTCGTCGAGGCGTGAACGCAACGGTGATCTGTCAAAGTCTCCGATCCCGCGTTCTGGCACCACGACCGTGAGCGGGCGCAGTCCAGCGTCGAGCGCCTCGCCTATGGTGCGCTCCCCTTCGAGCACAGTCTCGGCGGGGTTGGCGCCCGGCCGCCCGATGAGACGCCGCAGTTCCGCGACTCGACGATTGTTCGGACCCTTGACGGGGTCTCGGTCCATTCCGGGCGGGGTGTCTCTCGCTCGTCTGGTCCTGGCCGCCCTCAGGCGTCGGTTAGTGCTCCGTTGGCGGTCTCGACGAGCACCGTGAACGTGGCGGGATCGTGGATCGCGGTCTCTGACAGCATTTTGCGGTCAACCTCTATCTCCGCGGCCTTCAGACCTGCAATGAAACGGCTGTAGGAGGTGCCGTTCTCGCGGCAGGCCGCGTTGATTCGCTGAATCCACAGCTTGCGGAACTGGCCCTTGCGAGCACGGCGGTCACGAAAGGCGTAGTTGCCCGCGTGCATGACCGACTCGTTCGCTGACTTGAAACTGCGCGAACGGTTGCCGTAATGGCCCTTCGCCCGTTCAAGGACGACCCGGCGGTGTTTCTTGGAATGTACGGCGCGTTTAGCTCTTGCCATTGTGTGCTCCCTTTCCCTGTTCTAGGCAGATTCAGTGGACGCGGCTTCGGTGGTCGTGGTTCAGATGCCGAGGTCGCGGATGCGCGGCTCGTCAGCTGGGGACACCGAAGTCGGCCTGCGAAGTTGGCGTTTGCGCTTCGGGGACTTCTTCTCGAGGATGTGGTTCTTGTTCTGGCTGCGACGCTTCAGCTTGCCTGAGCCGGTGCGCTTGAAGCGGGCCTGTGCACCCTTGTGCGTCTTCATCTTGGGCATATTGATTCTCGGTTCTATGGATTTGGACGATCCCGGCGGTGCTGCCGCCGACAGATCACTCGGTTGGTGTTTGCTGTGCGGTATCCGGCTCGGCCCCTACGACCGAACCCTCCGCTTCTCTGCGTTTCTGTTTTTCATGACGAGCTTGGGCCCGCTTGTCGGGGGCCAGCACCATCACCATGTTGCGGCCGTCCTGGCGAGGATGGAACTCAACCTTGCCGACATGGGCCACAGCGTCGGACACCCGATCAAGAATCTGGCGACCCAGTTCGGGATGCTGCATCTCGCGACCTCGGAACATGATCGTGACTTTGACCTTGTGGCCTCCGCCGAGGAACTCGACCACCTTGCGGGTCTTGGTGTCGAAGTCGCCGGGCCCTATCTTGGGACGGTACTTCATCTCCTTGACCGTCAGGTTGGAAGACTTCTTCTTGGATTCTTTGGCCCGCTGGTCGGCTTCGTATCGCCACTTGCCGTAATCCATGATCCGACAGACCGGGGGGTTGGCCTGCTCCGCCACCTCGACTAGGTCGAGGTCTGCGGCTTGAGCGATGTTGCGCGCTTCGGATAGTGATGTGATGCCAATCTGCTCGCCGTCCTGCCCGACGAGTCGGACTTCTCTGGCTCGGATCCGTTCGTTGATCCTTGGCTCGTTGTTTGGCGGTGCTATCGCCCTTGACTCCTCGTGAGCACGAAACCTCCGTCGTGTAGTGGATACCGGAATGTCGACATCCACGATCACACCCACTCGGAGCGTTGCCGGTTCGTCGACCTGGACGCACGGTGACCGCCGAAACCGGCGATCTGTGGCCAGGTGGGGGGGGTTCCCGCTGGGATTCCCCACTTCGGTGTTCGAATTGTCAGCGATAGCGTATCAGCATGAGTTCTTTGTGGACACCCGGCGGGGAACACCCCGTAGATCGCCCGACAGCATCCGATCCCGCTGACAGTGCTGTGCCGACTCCCGACGACAGCCTCGATGACGAAATCGCAGCCTCCCTGCCGGAGGGAATGAGCCTCGACGATCTGAGTCCAGAGGAGCGGGCGAGAGCCGAGGAGATGGTCAAGGAGATGGCCGAGGCCCGCGAACGACTGATCAACACTCCCGCCGCCACAATCGTCGCAAACCACGCAATGGGTCTGTACGAGCTGGCGGCGCTCCATCTCTCCGCGCAGAACCCCAACTTTGCTGAGGCCACTGTGGCCATCGACGCTTTGAGCGCCCTCGTCGACGGTCTGTCAGGGCGGCTCGGCGACGACGAAACAGCCGTGTCTCATGCTCTCGACCAGATCCGCATGGCGTTCGTGCAGATCCGGGCTGGAGCGGGTTCGGACTGAGAACCGTCCGGGGTTCAGGCGACGATCTTGGCGATCGGCAGTTCGACGATGTCGCTCGCCCCATGATCGCGAAGTGCCGGGATCAAGATGTTGATCTCAGACTTGGCCACAACGGTCTCAACCGCATACCCCGCGCCTCGAAACAGTTCGTTGACCGTGGGGGCCTTCATGGAGGGAAGCAGCTCGATCACTTCATCAAGGCGCTCCGCCGGAACGTTCATCTTGACCAGCACCTTGCCCCGAGCCTCGAGCACACCCTGCAGCAGAGTGTTGATCTGACGCATGGCGTGCGCCTTGGCCGGATCGGCGAACGATGCGGGGTTGGCTATCAGTTCGGTGTAGGAGGTGCACAGCGTCTCGATGATTCGCAGGCCCGCGGCGCGCAGCGCCCGTCCCGTCTCGGTGATGTCGACGACCAGATCGACGATGTCGGGGACCTTCGCCTCGGTGGCTCCGTAACTGAGACGGACGTCGGCATCGACGCCGGCCTCTTCGAAGAACCGTCGAGTGATCTCGGGATACTCGGTCGACACTCTCACGCCGTTGGGAAGATCCGCGACCGACTGCCAGGCTGATCCCTGTGGGACTGCCAACACGATCTGTATCGGACGCGAAGTCGCCTTTGAGTACTTGAGCTCTCCAAGGCTCTCGACGTTGCTGTTGGTCTCCTCAATCCAGTCTCGACCGGTGATCCCGAGATCGAACAGCCCGTCTGCCACGTATCCCGGAATCTCCTGGGGACGCAGGATCCGAACGGACTCGATACGCGGATCAGCAATCGAACCCTTGTAGGCGACAGCCGAAGGGCGCTCGACACTTAGATCAGCAGCTTCGAAGAGTTCCAGCGTCGCTTTCTCGAGCGACCCTTTGGGGATGACCAGTTTCAACACCACGCCGAGGGTAGCGCCGCACTGCGCGACTAGGAGGTGATTTTCACCACATCGATGCGCAGATCGTCTCCCAGCCTCCGAACCTCTTCGATCCTTGCACGCCAGACCTCGCCGATGGTCGCGGCACCGGGCCCACGAAACAGCGGGGCTCCGTCGTTCCCGCCCATGACCGCCGCTGCCAGGTAAACAACGTACTGGTCGACCAAACCTGCACTGTGGAAGGAGTGGGCCACCGTCGGGCCGCCCTCCACCATCAACTGCACCACTCCGGTGTCGCCGAGGTGCACGAGCAGTTCGTCGAGTCCTCGGTCCCATTCGAGACAGGGGTGGATCTTGGCGTCGGGTGGGGCTGCACCCAGAACCACACGGCGGGGACTCGAAACCTCGTCGGGGTCGACGGTTCGGTCGTCTCCAGGCCAGTGGCGCACCCTCAACGATGGATCGTCGCTGCGGACCGTGCCCGCACCCACAACAATAGCGTCCGAGACTGCTCTGAGGTAGTGAACGTCGGTCCGTGCGGCCGTTCCGGTGATCCACTTGGACGTCGAGTCGGGCGCGGCTGTGCGGCCGTCGAGGGTTGCCGCCAGTTTCAGCACCACCCATGGTCGCTTGGTTCGACGGTGGTGCAGGTACGGCCGCAACTGTGCGTTGACCTCCTCGGCCAGCACACCGACGGTGACTTCAATGCCGGCCTGACGGAGCCGCTCGAAGCCGCGGCCGGCGACCAACGGGTCCAGATCTTCGATCGCCCCCACGACCCGGGCAACCCCCGCTTCGATCAATGCCTCGGTACAGGGGCCGGTTCGACCGCTGTGATTGCAGGGTTCAAGCGTGCTGTAGAGGGTCGCGCCCCGGGTCTGTGACGCTTCGGTGAGGGCCACAATCTCGGCGTGGGCACCTCCGGGCGGTTTCGTCGCGCCCGATACGACCGTACCGTCGGTCTGGACCAGCACTGCCCCGACCCACGGGTTCGGGGCGCTTCGATGCCGAGCCTGTCGAGCCGCTTCAATTGCGAGCCCCATGTAGTGCTCGTGGCGGTCCACCAAAACCCCGCTAGCTGTGGGGGTGGGGGTCGGCGTTGTCGACAAGGAGTCGAACCGCGTGGGGGAGCACGTCAAGGACCGCGTCGACGGTTTCGATGCATCCCTTCGAGGATCCCGGGGTGTTGAGGATCAGGGCGGTACCGAGGGTTCCGGCCACACCACGGCTCAGCCGTCCGAGAGGATTCACCAGTCGCATGACCTCGGCCAACCCCGGGGCCTCGCGGTCGATCACTGCCCGGGTGCCTTCGGGGGTCTGGTCGCGGGGACCGAACCCTGTGCCTCCGGTGGTGACGATCAGACCGTGGAAGCCCTGCGCCAGGCGTGTGAGGGTTTCGGCCACGGGGCGCTCGCCGTCGGAGGTCACCGTCCGTTCCACGACGTTCCAGCCGGCTCGGGTCAGGCGAGTTTCCAGAGCCTCTCCAGAGCGGTCCTCGCGGGTGCCGTGTACCACGCCGTCTGAGACCGTCAGAACTTTCGCCAGCAGAGGTGCCTCGGCCGTGTCGTGGTGGTGGGGGGGATCGTCGCCGTGATCGTGGGCCATGCCACGACGATATACGCACCCTGATATACCTGCTCTGCCGCGAGGCGACCCGACTAGGAGCCTCCCCCGCGATTCCAGACCGACCAGAACATGCCGTCCCGGTCCGCGGTGGGTAGCAACAGGCTGCTTGACGGCGCGGCGAAACCGAGCGCAGCGAGTTCTGCGCCGGTGGCGCCGATGACCTCTGTGGTCTCTTTGGCGCTGAGGGTGCAGACGCTGTAGACGAGCGTCCCTCCCGGCACCACCAGCGGGGCGGCGCTCTCCAACAGTTGTCGCTGCAGAGCGGCCAGGTCGCTGATATTCGTGGGTTTGATCCGCCAACGGGCGTCCGGACGGCGACGCAGCGCACCCAGACCCGAGCACGGTGCGTCGACCAGCGCGGCGTCGAACGTGCCGCGCGGAAACGGCGGTGCGGTGCCGTCAGCTACAACGACCGCTACGCCGTTGCCCTCAAGCTGATCGCTGCAGCCCAGACGGTTGGCGTTGCTTGCGATCAGACCGGCGCGGCCGGGGTGCAGATCCACCGCGACCACCGACGCTCCCCGACCGGCAATCTCTGTCGACTTGCCGCCTGGAGCAGCGCAGAGGTCCAGCACCAGGTCGCCGCGTGCAGCCGGGACGACCGCAGCGACCTGCTGTGAGCTCTGGTCCTGGACGTAACCGTCCTCGCGACGCTGACTGCGCGCCGGGAGGTTCATTGCTCTAAGGGCATCCACGGCGCGCTGTTCACCCAGTTCCTCGATCAGGCGCGCCACGATCCAGTCCGGATAGCTCAACGCGACTGCTTGGCTCGGATATTCGATACCGGCCGAAGCCGCGGTCGCCACCTTTCGCAGAACGGCGTTGACGAGCCCGCGGAACCTCTTGGGGGTCACCTGAACGGTCGCCGACACCGCGGCGTGCGGTGGTGTGCCCATCTCAATGAGTTGATGCGCTCCGATGCGGAGGGCGGCGCGCGCGACCGGAGGCGGATCGGCCACCAGGAACCGGTCTACGACATGGTCAAGGGCCCGCTTTCTTCTAGTGGAGCCGTAGACCAACTCGGTCACCAGTCCCCTGTCACGAGCTTCAAGCTCAGTCTCAGCGAGCATCTTCGGCAGCAGAACGTTGGCGTAGGCGCCGTCCGACTCGATGCGAACCACAGCTTCGATCGCGGTCCGGCGGGCGTCTGCGGACACCGGAGGCCCAGCGGATCGGGAAGAGTCTTTCATGTGCCTCAACCGAACCGGTCTTCGGGGGTGAGCTTGGCTCCGTTGCGCCAGGCGGACGCAACTTGACGTGTCCGACCTTGTGCCTGTACCTCAAGCAGTT
Source organism: uncultured Acidimicrobiales bacterium (assembly GCA_951812975.1). Lineage (GTDB taxonomy): Bacteria > Actinomycetota > Acidimicrobiia > Acidimicrobiales > Aldehydirespiratoraceae > VXYK01. The sequence goes on from CATOTC010000001.1 coordinate 200,648, forward strand.
CGATCAGCCCCTCGCCTGTCGCCACGAACTGCCCGCGGATCGATCCGGCCGCAGCGTCGAGTGGTGCTCCGGCAACTGCAGGATCTGCCGGCGCGGTGCGCCAGATCTTGAAATGTTGGTCGCGAAAACTGGTCCAAGCGCCACCGACACGCACCTGTCGGTGGATCTCGACAGCCGGTCGTGTCCAGTCGATGTGGCGGTCCTCAGCGGAGATCTTGGCGGCGTAGAGCGGATGGCCGCGCTGCGGTCGCGGTTGGCCGAGCCCCTCTGAGAGCGCTTCGATCAACAGGTCTGTTCCAAGGGCCACGAGCCGGTCCCTCAAGGTGTTGCAGTCCTCGTCGGGGTCGATCGGCGTTTCGGCTGTCTTGTACACAGCGCCGGTGTCCAGGCCCTCCTCAAGGGCCATCAGAGACACGCCGGTGACTTCGTCGCCTGCAAGTACGGCCCGTTCTATCGGTGCAGCTCCGCGCCAACGCGGCAGCAATGAGAAATGAAGGTTGACCATTGCCAACTCTTCGAGAAGCGCTGCCAGGATGATCTCACCGTATGCAACTACCACGCCGAGGTCGGCACCGACCTCGGACAGGTCTTCGATATCGTCGCTCACGTCCAGACCAAGGTCGAGCGCCGCGGCCTTCACTGGGCTCGGCGCATACGTTGCGCCGCGTCCTCTTCGGGTGTCGGGGCGCGAGACGACCAGTGGGATCTCGTAGCCGGCGCGGCACAGCGCGCGCAGGGGCGGCACCGCGGTGGCGGGCGTGCCAAGGTAGACGATGCTTTGAATCTCCGCCGGTGGCGGAATGGTCACGGCAGCCTTAGGCCTTGACTCGCAGCTTTGGGACTCGCAGCTTTGGGACTCGCAGCTTTGGGACTTGAAGTTGCAGCACTCGCTGTTTCAGCACTCGAATTCGTGGCGCTCTGTGATCCGACGCCCCGCGATGTCGGCATTGCCTCCGCCAGTTGCAGGTCGCGGATCGTTTTCAACGCGGTCTTGCGGGTGTCGGAGTCGAGCCGCTCAATCAGCAGGGTGCCGTCGAGATGATCGATTTCGTGTTGGAACAGCCGAGCTTCCAGTTCATCGGCATCGAAGGACATCTCGTTGCCGTCGAGGTCGCGACCGACCAGGTGGACCGTCTTGGGGCGGACTATCTCCCAGGACAACCCGGGAACCGACAGGCACGCCTCGTCATAGAGCCATTCACCGTCGGATTCGATGATCTCGGGGTTGACGATCACCCGCGGTCCCTCACCCATGTCCCAGACGAACAGCCGTTTCTGCACTCCGACCTGGGGGGCTGCAAGCCCGATACCTGGTGCTTCGTACATCGTTTCGATCATGTCGTCGGCGAGGCGCACCAGCGCGCCGTCGATGTCGGTGATCCGACGCGCACACTGGCGCAACACGGGATCCCCAATGACACGAATGTCGTAACTGCTCACCCGCTCAGGCTAACCGAAAGATCCACGCCCCCGGCGCTGGGGGTGCAGTACGGTCGAGGCTGTGGGGACGGCGCACTATTTCGATCAAGACCCGACGGTGGCCTCTGAACCTTCGCAGGTCGAGATCAACCTTTCTGACCTGTCCGTGACACTCACATCAGACCGGGGAGTGTTCTCCTCCGATCGGCTTGATCCTGGTACAAAGTTGCTGCTGAGCGAGACTCCTCGGGTCTCAGACGACGCTGTGGCCCTCGACCTAGGCTGCGGCTGGGGTCCCATTGCCTGCGTCACTGCGCTGCGGACTGCGACGACTCGAGTCTGGGCTGTCGACACCAATACCCGGGCTCGCGCCCTCACCGAACTCAATGCCGAGGCGATAGGTGTCGGCGACCGCATCACTGTCGCGTCGCCCGCTGAGGTCCCAAAGAGCGTTCGCTTCGACCGAATCTTGTCCAACCCACCGATCCGGATCGGCAAACAGGCGTTGCATCAACTGCTTGAGACGTGGCTCAGCCGCTTGAACCGCGACGGCCGGGCCCATCTCGTCGTCCAGAAACACCTGGGCAGCGATTCTTTGAGTCGTTGGCTGACGGACCAAGGATTCCCGACAATTCGGTTGGTCAGCCGCTCGGGTTATCGCATACTCGAAGTCAACCCACGGGAGGACTAGTGGCACAACTCGACGGCACGGGCATGAAACGGCTTCACCGTTCGTGGCGCCAGCGCACCACAGGCCGTCTGGCGCTAATTCTCGACGGAGTGGCCAACCCATTCAACGTCGGGTCGATCGTTCGCACCGCGGCTGCGCAGCGCGTCGACCACCTGTGGATCGCCAAGGGCACCTCACCGGACCACGACAAAGTCGACAAGACCGCTCTCGGAAGCGCCCGTTACTTGAGTTGGACGGAGATCGACTCAGGTCCTGCGGCTGTGACCGCGGCACGGGCCAACGGCTACCGGGTGATCGCAGTCGAGCTGACCAGTGATGCGTCGCCGCTGCACGACACCGATCTGTCCGGCGACATAGCTCTGGTGATCGGCCACGAGGACCGAGGCATCACGCCCGACACACTCGAAGTCTGCGACGACGTCGCCTTCATCCCCCAACTCGGCAAAGTCGGCTCGCTCAACGTGGCAATCGCAACCGCGATCGCCCTCTACGAGACCCGCCGCACCAACTGGACCGCCTGACCGAACCGCAAACCACGCAAGCCTTAAACGTCTCCGCACACGACACAACGGTGGCCAATACCTGAATAACCAACACCACAAGCTCCACGAAAGACCGCCACACGAATATCAGGCTGCTGGTTCAGCTTGGATTGGTCCAGCGGTCATCACACTCGCAGGGGGTCTACCTCTATTCGCAGACGACTGTCGGGGCGGGGGGTGGCTTCAAGGGAGTTGAGCAGCGGCTCACGGGTGTCGGCCTGCAACAACCAGCGGTCGTTGGAGGGGCCGAGGACTCGAACCCCGGCCGGATGACCCAGCGCGCCGATGAACTCTGAGGCGCCTGCACCGGAGACCAGGACCTGCGCTCCGTAGGGCGCTATCCCCAAAGATCTGCGCCGATCGCGCTCCGCGACCGCCACGATCGACGGGTCGGCGCGCGACACGGCACGCACAACCTCATGGTCCGGTTGGCGGGTCTGCAGCACGAGGCGCCCAGCGGAGTCCCGCGGTCCCAACAGGCGGGCAGCCCGTGCCAACAACGCCATCGTCTGTTCTACGGCTCTCTGGCGGGACGCAAGAAGTTCTTGATCAAGGTCCAAGAACACGACAACGTCGGCCGCGTCGAGGCGGTGCAGCACCGCCTCGGTTCCAATCACCACTCGGCTCGCCGGTTCTGCCACAGACGACGCGGTGACCTCGTCGACTGCCTCGCCGACAAGAGCCTCCAATTCTTCTCTGGCCCGTGTAACCCCTGCTCGGAGATTCTTCAAACGGGTGTCTCCGCAAAGCGCGCATACCGGCGGGCGCACCTCGCTGCCGTCAGGTGAACGAAGCTCGGAGTCTTCGAGCACCATCGGCGAGGTGCCGTCGACGGTGCGCACCAGTTCACCACACGCCGCGCAGGCGAGAAGCCGCGAACGTCCCTTGCGATTCAGCACACAGACGACTCGACTCTGGCCGCGGAGCAGGCCGACAACACCCTCGGCGAAGAGACCCACCTTCGCGGGGTCCTCGGTGCGACGATCGAACACTTCCACCCGCGGCCACCCCGATCTCTCCGCGGCACGGTCAGGCCGAAGCAGCGGACCGGAGCGCAGAGCCTCAAGCGACGGCACCGGAGAACTGAGCACGACCGGCACGCCGCGGCGGCGGCCTCGCTCCAGACCGGCCTCTCGAGCGTTCCACGCAGGTGTCGACTGCTCGGTGTGAGACTCATCGTGCTCGTCGAAGACCACCACCCCCGAAAGCCGCGGCATGGGCATCCAGACCGCCGACCGAGTCCCGACCACCGTGGCGCCGGCGGCGGCCACAGACCACTCCTGAACCCCCAGAGCGATCTTGACGCCGGCACGGCGCAAGGCGATCGCCAAACGGCGAGCCCGCGCAGAGTCTGCGAGCAGCAGCAACGCGTCGCCCCCTCTGCAAGCTTCCATAGCCAACGACACATCATCGCTGCTCGGCGGGGTCCTAACCAATGCAACACCGCGTTCTCGAGCCAGTTCGAAAGCCTGCGAGAACACATCCGCGGGGCCCGACGGCACAGGCTCGCGGCTCGTCCCCCGCGGCACTCCAGCGAGCATCGTCGGGGGTGAGGCAGCGCGCAGGAACTTCACCCTGCTGCCGGCCCAACGCCACGCCGCCCAGGCCGCCAGGTCCAGCATCTCGGAGTCGGGCCCAACACCGCGCAAGGTTCTCAGCGGGGCCAACTCCACCCCCTGGGGCGGTTCAACATCGAGGGCGCACACCCAGGCGCCCACCCGCCGACCCGCTAGAGACACCCGCACCATCGAACCGACGCTCAGCCGGTCCGCGCGACCATCGCGGTGCCACGCTTCGGGAACGTAATAGTCGAACTCCCTATTGATCCCCAACACATCGGGAACAACCCGCACGACCTTGCGGTCGGGACCTCCCGAGTTCAACTTCGGCAAGCGGATCCTCAGAGTCCCAGTGCCGAGACGAGGTCGTCGACCCGGTTCGTCTGCTCCCAGGGGAACAGGCCGTTGTCGCTCGAACGGCCGAAGTGCCCGTATGCGGCGGTCTTGCGGTAGATCGGACGACGGAGGTCGAGATCACGAAGGATCGCCGCTGGACGGAGATCGAATATGTCGTCGATGGCTGCGTCGATGGCAGCCTTTTCAACAATCTCCGTGCCGAAGGTGTCGACAAGGATCGAAACGGGGCGAGCCATGCCGATGGCATAGGCGACCTGAACCTCACAGCGGCTTGCTGCTCCCGAGGCGACCAGGTTCTTTGCCACCCAGCGGGCCGCGTACGCAGCCGAACGGTCGACCTTCGAAGGATCCTTGCCTGAGAATGCGCCACCGCCGTGGCGAGCCATTCCGCCGTACGTGTCGACGATGATCTTGCGTCCGGTGAGTCCACAGTCCCCCACCGGGCCACCGATCACGAAACGGCCCGTCGGGTTGACATAGACGTCGTAGTTGTCGCCCGCGAACTCCGCGGGAATGACCGGAGCAATTACGTGCTCGATCAGGTCGGGCCGAATCATCGAGTCTCGGTCGATGCCGTCATTGTGTTGGGTGGAGACCAGGACAGTCTTGAGCCGAACAGGTTTGCTGCCCTCATACTCGAAAGTCACCTGGGTCTTGGCATCCGGGCGGAGATAGGGAATCGTGCCGGCCTTGCGAACCTCGGCGTGGCGCTCGGCCATCCGATGGGCGAGGTGGATGGGCAACGGCATCAGTTCGGTGGTCTCATCGCAGGCGTAGCCGAACATCATTCCCTGATCGCCGGCTCCCTGCATGTCGAGTGCGTCTTTTTCTCCGGCAATACCGGAACGGACCTCTTCCGATGCGGTGAGTCCTAAAAAGATGTCCGGCGACTGGTCGTCGATCGTGACCATCACCCCGCAGGTGTTGCCGTCGTAACCGAAGGCTTCACGGTCGTAGCCGATCTCCTTGATCGTCTCGCGTACCGTGCCGGCAATATCCACATAGGCATCGGTGGTGATCTCACCGGCCACGATCGCAAGTCCAGTAGTCACCATGGTTTCGCAGGCCACACGACTCATTTCATCCTGGGCCAGCATGGCATCGAGAATCGAGTCTGAAATCTGATCTGCCATCTTGTCTGGATGGCCCTCGGTCACGCTCTCAGAGGTGAAGGTCCAGCGAGTCACGCTTGCTCCTGTGAATTGTCGAGTCGGTTAAGGGTTTCAACTGCGGCATCAAGCACGACACGGGCCACCTCGCCCTTGCTGCACAGCGGAAGGTGCTGCCGGACTCCGTCCGCCCGTAGCACTACAACCTCATTGGTCTCATGCTCAAATCCGACACCGGGTTTGGACACGTCGTTCGCCACGATTATGTCTAGGTTCTTGCGGTCGAGCTTTGCTGCCGCGTTGCTTTCGACGTTGTCGGTTTCGGCAGCGAATCCGACCAGGACCTGGCCATCGGGTTTGGCGGCACCCAGAAACGCAAGGATGTCGGCCGTGGGCTCGAACTCGACACTGAGGATCCCCTCGTCCTTCTTGAGCTTGCGATCCACTGCTCTGTGTGGCCGGAAGTCGGCGACCGCTGCGGCCATCACGACCACATCAGCTTCGGGTGCCTCAGCGGTGCAAGCACGATGCATCTCCTCGGCCGTGGACACATCCACAATGCGAACACCGCCGGGGGCACCTGCCGCGTTGGTTGTGATCAACACAACCTCAGCACCTCGTTGCGCCGCGTTCCGGGCCAGGGCATGGCCTTGTCTGCCCGAGGACCGGTTGCCCACGAAGCGGACCGCATCAATGGGCTCTCGAGTCCCGCCGGCAGTGACCAGCACCCGCCTTCCAGCGAGATCATTCTGGCCCCCAAGATCGTTCGGGGCCAGCAGGCTCTCGACAGCAGCCACAATCGATGCCGGCTCGGCGAGTCGCCCGAAGCCGAAGTCTCCTCCAGCGAGTCGGCCGCTCTCTGGATCAACGACATGCACGCCACGGCCGCGCAGCACCTCAAGGTTCTCCTGCACAGACACCTGTTCCCACATTTCGGTGTGCATCGCCGGGCAGATCATCAGTGGTGCCCGGGTGGCAAGAATCGTGGCCGTCAAGAGATCAGCCGAGCGTCCGGTGCGAATATCGGAAATGACCCTCGCCGTCGCCGGAGCCACCAGCACCAAGTCTGCATTCTGACCCATGACGGTGTGTGGAATCGGACTCGAAGGATCGTTGAACAAAGAAGTACGCGCCGGTTCGCTGGCCAACGCCGAGAATGTGGCCTCACCGACCATCTTCAGGGCGCCTGCAGTCAGTACCGGCGTGACATGCGCACCAGCGTCAACTAGACGACGACAGATCTCAACCGCCTTGTAGGCGGCGATTCCGCCAGTCACACCAAGGATGATGCGTCGACCCGAGAGCGTGGTCATGTGCCAGACACCGCCCTGTTGCTCGGGTCAGGCACCCACAAAGTCCGCAGCGGCTCCACCTTCGGCTTCTGCTTCTGCTTCGGCTTCCGGGTCGACGTCAACGGCGATGATCTTGTCCGCAGCGATTTCCTCGAAGGCGATCGACAACGGCTTGCTGGCCGTGGACGCAACCTGGGGAGGTATCGACGCTCCCATGCCTCGGCCGAGTTGCCCCACATAGTTCGTGATTTCGCGGCTCCGCATGGCAGAGAGCGTGACGAGTCGGAACTTGGAGCCGACATCGTCGAGAAGACCCTCAATCGAAGGATTCATCATCGTGTCGTAACCGTGAGCCATAGTGCCTTCTCCCGAGACGTCGACGAACCGTGTCGTCAGCCGCATGGTGTTCAACCGACCTACAAGCGTAGCAGCGGCACTAGCTCCCGCGACGCTCGCGAATCAACGCTTCCAACTCTTCGAGCGCCCGATCGAGGTCGCCGTTGATCAATATCTTCGCGCCGAGTTCCCGCGCTGTGGCCAACTCGGTGTCGGCGCAGGCCAAGCGGTCTTCAATCTTGTCCGGGGGGTCGCCGCGGCCGACCAAGCGAGCCCGCTGGGCTTCACGGGAAGGAGCATCGACGAAAACCAACAGCGCGTCGGGAAAGTGCTCACGAATCTGTTTGGCTCCATAGACGTCGATCTCATAGACCAGATCATGGCCCGGGGGTGGCTGCACAACCGGTGTGCCCTGGCGGTAGTCCAGGAAGTCCACCCACTCGAGGAATCCGCCGGCCTCCATGTGTCTGTCAAAGAACTCCCTGTTCGTGAAGTGGTAAGCCTCCATCGACTCGCCGGGGCGCCGGGCGCGGGTCGTCCAGCTACGCGAGAGCCAGAGCCTGTGGTCCCGGTCCAACAACCGGGCCACCAGCGTACCTTTCCCAACCCCACCCGGGCCGGAGATGACAACAACCAACTGGTCTGAGGCCGCAATCACAGTCGATCAACCAGCCTCATAGCAGAATCTGGTCAGCCGAACCTTTCCAGAAGTTCAGCCCTCTGCTTCTGGCCGAGACCCCGAAGACGGCGGTTCTCCGCGATACCGATGTCTTCCATGGCACGCCGGGCCTTGACCTTCCCTACTCCGGGAAGCGACTCGATCACAGCCAACGTCTTCGTCTTTGCAACGATTTCGTCTGAGTCGGCTTTCTCAAGAACCTCAGCGAGAGTCAAAGATCGCATCTTCAACAACTGCTTCAACTCTCTACGGGCCTTTCGCGCTTCGGTTGCCTTTGCAAGTGCTGCGGCTCGCGCTTCGTCTGACAACTTTGGAGGGTTAGACATGACAGAAACACTAGAGCGCGAGCGAAACGAAGGCAATTACCCTCGTCGATACTTAGTCGTGCGCCGCGCCGATGAGTTCGGCGAGTTGCGTGACGCCATGACGTTTGCACCACTGTTCAAACTCGTCGAGGATCCGTCGCGGCGCCCGAGGATCAGCGAACGTGGCAGTGCCGACCTCCACCGCCGAGGCACCGGCCAACAGGAACTCGGCCACGTCAACCCCGCTGGCAACGCCGCCGACGCCAACGATCGGCAGAGCTGGAATCGCCTCGTGGACGTCATATACCGCCCTCACCGCCACGGGGCGCATCGCTGCTCCCGACAGGCCTCCCCGCTTAGCTCCCAGCACGGGGCGGCGGGTCTCGGGGTCTATCACCATCGCCAGCAGGGTGTTGGTCAAGACGACGGCCTCAGCACCGGCGGACTGCGCGGCCGCGGCGATCTCGGCGATGTCCGGGGCGTTGGGACTGAGCTTGGCCCAACGGGGCCGGCCGCATCGGTTGGTGACCTCGATCACTTCGCTTGTTGCCTGGGCACTGTGGGAGAACATGCGGCTGCGGTCTTCGAGATTGGGACACGACACGTTGACTTCGACCGCGACCACACACCGAGGTGCCACCGACAGCGCCTCGGCTGCCTGACGGTACTCGTCGACGGTGTTTCCCCAGATGCTGGCCACGACGGTGGCGCCTGCGGTCTCCAGCGCCGGCAGTTCATGTTCGAGCCAGTGCGACAATCCGGGTCCCTGGAGTCCGACGCTGTTGATCATCCCGGCGGGGGTCGGGTGAACCCGCGGCGCGGGATTGCCCTCCCACGGTGTCGCCTTCATTGACTTGACCACTATTGCAGCGAGTTCGCTGGGGCGAAGGTAACGCGCGAACTCCGCGCCGTAACCGACCGTGCCTGAGGCGGTCAACACGGGCGCTTTGAGATTCACTGAGCCCACCGAGGTCGTAATGTCGGTCATCGCTCACTCCGGTGCTCACCCACTGCTGTGCTCACTCATTGCAGGCTGAATCACTACTGGGCCAGTCGAAACCGCCGACAGCTCCCGGGTATCCGCCCCGTTGGTGGTATTCCTGAAGACTGCGGACCCGCAACGGGTACCGCGCCCAGTCACGCAACCCCTCGACGGCGGCCATCGCCGCGGTTGCATTGGTCAGCAGCGGCACGTTCGCCAGTCCCGCGGCGGTGCGTATGTGCGCTCCGTCGGCACGGGGACGACGCCCGCGGGGAGAATTGACGACCAACTGCACATCGCCGCGCTCAATCAACTCGACCGCGTGGACGCCACCGCTCTCACCAAGCTTGGAGACGATTGTTGAGACCTCAACCCCGGCGGCCTGCAACACTGCTGCGGTCCCGCTGGTCGCGACAATCGAGAACCCGAGGTCTTGGAAGCCGCGTCCCACCAAGGCACCGAGGGTCTTGTCCCGGTCCGCCAGCGACATGAACACCGTGACATCTTCTGGGCCGGCCTCCGGCAGTCGGGTGCCCGCGGAGAGTTGTGACTTCATGAACGCTAGACCCGAAGTCAGATCGATTCCCATCACCTCACCTGTGGAACGCATCTCCGGTCCGAGCACCGCGTCAGCTTCCGGGAACCGATTGAAGGGCAGCACCGCTTCCTTCACCGCCACATGACCTGAGTTCCGCGGCTCAGTCAGCAGGCCTCCGGCGCGGAGTTCGCTCAGCGTGGAGCCGAGCATCACTCGACTGGCAACCTTGGCGAGGGGGACACCGGTTGCCTTGGCAACGAACGGCACGGTCCGCGAAGCGCGGGGATTCGCCTCGATCACGAAGACCTGACTGTCCTTCACTGCGTACTGCACGTTGATCAGGCCCCTGACGTCGAGCGCCTCCGCGATCCTGGCCGTGTAGTCCTCGATCAACTCGACGGTGTCGGCACTGAGATTGGTCGGTGGAATCGAGCAGGCGGAGTCTCCGCTGTGGACGCCCGCCTCCTCGACATGCTCCATGACCGCGCCGATGACGAAATCGCCGAGGTGGTCTCGAATGGCGTCAACGTCGACTTCGGTGGCGTCCTCCAAGAATCGGTCGATCAGCACGGGGCGCTGCGCGGAGAGCCCTCCTTCACGACCCAGTGAACCGAACCCCGCCAACTCCTGCATGGCTCTGGTCAGGTTCTCGTCGTCGTAGACGATCTCCATCGCCCGACCGCCGAGCACATAAGAGGGCCGCACCAGCGCCGGATAGCCGACGCGGGAGGTGATCTCCAGAGCCTCGGTGCTGCTGCGGGCCGTGCCTCCGGCCGGCTGGGGGATTTCGAGGCGGCTGCAGAGCGCGTTCCACTGCTCACGATCCTCAGCTGCGTCGATCGCGCTCGGCGAGGTGCCCAGCACGAGGTCCGCCGGCAGCTGGTCGGCAAGCTTCAAGGGCGTCTGTCCGCCCAACGAGACGATGACGCCGCGGGGTTTCTCACTGTCGATGATGTTCATCACATCCTCGTAGGTGAGCGGCTCGAAATAGAGGCGGTCTGAAGTGTCGTAGTCCGTGGACACCGTTTCGGGATTGCAATTGACCATCACCGTCTCAAACCCGGCGTCGCGCAGAGCGAAGCTGGCATGCACGCAGCAGTAGTCGAACTCGATGCCCTGGCCGATGCGGTTCGGTCCCGAACCCAGGATTAGGACCCGTTCACGTTCACCGGGCCGGACCTCGTCGGTGTCCTCGTAGGTCGAATAGTGGTAGGGGGTTTCGGCGTCGAACTCCGCCGCGCAGGTGTCGACCGTCTTGAAAGTGGTCTTGACGCCGAGGGCGAGGCGCCGTTCACGCACTTCAGCCTCGGTCCGGTCCCACAGAAAAGCGAGTTGACAGTCCGAGAAGCCGAGTTGCTTGGCGCGTTTTAAGTCGCGCACGTTGATGTCGTCGAAAGAGCGGGTAGCGAGGTGGGCGCGTTCCTCGGTGATTCGAAGCATCTGATCGAGAAACCAGCGGTCGACGCGCGTGGCCTCGTAGATCTCGTCCACCGTGACTCCCCTGCGCAGCAGTGCTTCAAGCTGAAACGGACGGTCGGGGGTGGCGATTGAGGCCGCTGTGAGCAGGGTCGCATCGTCGAGCTGATCGAACGCGGTCTCGGCCGGGTCGCAGTTGAGGCCGAAACGCCCATGTTCGAGCGAACGCAGTGCCTTCTGCAACGACTCCGGGAAGGTCCTGCCGATGGACATCACCTCGCCGACACTCTGCATCGAAGTTCCCAGGATGCCCGAGGTGCCGGGAAACTTCTCGAACGCCCAGCGCGGGACCTTGGTGACGACATAGTCGATCGAGGGTTCAAATGAGGCCGGCGTCTTGCGGGTGATGTCGTTGGGAATCTCGTCAAGGGTGTACCCCACGGCAAGTTTGGCCGCGATCTTGGCTATCGGGAACCCGGTTGCTTTGGAGGCCAGCGCCGACGAGCGGCTCACCCGCGGGTTCATCTCGATAATGACCTGACGTCCAGTTTCGGGATGGACCGCCCACTGCACGTTCGACCCGCCGGTCTCGACCCCGACCCGACGAATACAGGCGAAGGATCCGTCGCGCAGCTTCTGATACTCGACGTCGGTCAAGGTTTGTGTCGGTGCGACGGTGATCGAGTCGCCGGTGTGCACGCCCATGGGATCGAAGTTCTCGATGGCGCACACCACAACGCAGTTGTCGTGACGGTCGCGCATCACCTCGAGCTCAAACTCCTTCCAACCGGAGATCGACTCCTCGATGAGGATCTCTGAAATGGGGCTGCACTCGAGGCCGTAGCCGGCGATCTTCTCGAATTCTTCGAGCGTTGTAGCGATGCCGGTTCCTCGGCCGCCCAGAATGTACGCGGGTCGGATGATGACCGGGAGGCCGACTTCCTCCACGACTCGACGCGCCTTGTCCATGTCGTGGGCGATCCCTGATCTGGCTACTTCCAGCCCGATCTCTGTCATGGCCGACTTGAACAGTTCGCGGTCCTCGGCGGTGGCGATAGCGGCAGCGTCGGCGCCGATCAGTTCGACGTCGTGGGTTGCGAGGACTCCCTGTGATTCGAGTTCCATCGCCAGGTTCAACCCCGTCTGCCCACCCAGTGTGGGTAGCAGGGCCATGGTCCGCTCAGGGTTGTCGCGCTTCTCCTTCTCGATGATCTTGGTCAGGACCGTCACGTCGAGGGGTTCGATATAGGTGGCGTCGGCGAAGTCCGGGTCGGTCATGATCGTCGCCGGATTCGAGTTCGCCAGGATCACGCGGTAGCCCTCCTCTCTGATCGCGCGGCAGGCCTGTGTTCCGGAGTAGTCGAACTCGCAAGCCTGGCCGATGACGATCGGGCCCGAACCGATGATCAGGATCGAATCGATGTCGCCTCTGCGCGGCACTATGCAACCGAACCTGTCGTGTCCATGAGCCGCTCGAAATCCTTGAACAGGTAGCGGCTGTCGTGGGGCCCTGGCCCGGCTTCAGGGTGGTACTGCACGCTGAACACCGGAAAGTCCCTGTGGAACATCCCCTCGAGAGCGCCGTCGTTGAGGCACACATGCGTCTCCACCACGTTGGGAACAGAGCCGGTCTCCACTGCGAAGTTGTGGTTCTGGCTGGTGATCTCGACCTTGCCGCTGCGAAGGTCCTTGACCGGAACGTTGCCACCGTGGTGGCCGAACTTCATCTTGAACGTTCTGCCGCCCAGCGCCAGTGACAGGACTTGGTGCCCGAGGCAGATCCCGAAGATCGGCACGCGACCGATCAGTTTCAGAAGTTCGTCGACGATTGAGCCGGCCATCTGCGGATCACCCGGGCCGTTGGACAGGAAGACCCCGTCGGGACCCTCGGCGAGCACATCGGCCGCGGGCGTGTCCGCGGGCACGACCGTCACCGTTGCCATGGCCGACAGATGACGCAGCATCGTGGACTTGATGCCCAGGTCGTAGGCCACAACCCTGCGCGGCTCACTCCCGACCGTGTAGGGCTTGTCGGTGGACACCAGCCCCACCAGGTCGACCCCGCTCGTTGTCGGGTCTGACTTCGCCGCGGCTTGCAGTTCGGATGGTTCTGTGACGCCGAACGCGCCGGGCATCGCCCCGAAGTCGCGGATATGGCGGGTGAGCCGCCGGGTGTCGACCCCCGCGATGCCGGCGACATTGTGGGTTCGAAGAAAGGCGTCGAGATCACCCTCCGAACGCCAACTGCTGTGCCGACGGGCCAGATCGCGGATGATGACACCGCGACAGAACGGCCTGCGGGCCTCATTGTCGGTGGCGTTCACTCCGTAGTTGCCGATGTGCGGGTAGGTGAAAGTGATGATCTGTCCCGCGTAGGAAGGATCGGTGATCACCTCCTGGTAACCGGACAGAACCGTGTTGAAAACGACCTCGCCCGAAGCGACGCCGTCGTTCGGGTCAGCACCGATACCCTCGCCTTCGAACACTTCCCCGTCCGCCAGCACCAGCCGATACGGGCGAATCGGGCCGGAACCGCTCATCGCTGCGCTTCGCCGTCGACTACCACGGCCTCTCCTTTGTAGATCGTGTGGCGCACTCTTCCTCGGAGTCCCATTCCGTCGTAGGGCGTGTTGGAACTGCGACTCGCCATCTCTGCTGCAGAGACCGTCCACGCGACGTTGGGATCGATCACCGCGAGGTTGGCCGGGCAGCCTTCGGAGATGAGGCCGCCATGGTCGGCAGTCAGTCCGGCAATTGCCGCCGGTCGCCACGACATAGCCGCGAGGAGAGACTCGATCGGCATGTCGAGATGCGTGTTGGCGACTGCAAAGGCAGTTTCGAGTCCGAGCATCCCCGGGGGCGCGTCAGCGAACGTCTGCTGTTTGGACTTGGGAGCGTGAGGCGCATGGTCAGTGGCTATGGCGTCGATTGTGCCGTCAATTAGACCCTCTTTGACCGCGGCCACATCCGCTTCGGTACGCAACGGAGGGTGAACCTTGAAGACCGGATCGTAGCTCGCGCAACATGCGTCGGTTAAAGAGAAGTGGTGGGTTGCAGCTTCGGCCGTGACCGGGAGCCCCGCAGCCTTGGCAGCACGGATCATTGAGACCGACCCGGCAGTCGACATGTGCTGAAAATGTACACGGGCTCCGGTCAGACGGCACAGCGCGATGTCTCGCATCACCATCAGTTCCTCTGCTTCGGACGGCTGACCGGGAATACCGAGCCAACTGGACCATTCGCCCTCATGCATGAATCCGCCGCGGCTGAGCGACTCGACCTCGCAGTGCTGGGCCAGGACGATGGTCTCGTCACCGCAGAGGTGCTGCAGCGAACTCGCATATTCCAGCGCTGTGCGCATCAGCCTGTCGTCCTGCACTCCGCTGCCGTCATCGGTGAAGATCCGGACACCGGCACGGACAAGTTCCGCCATGGGTGAGAGCGCTTCGCCGCGGCGACCCACCGAGATCGCAGCCGAGGGAACCACATCGCAGACCGCCGTGGAACCGAGAGCCTGCACCTCGCTGACCACCGAGACGCAGTCCATCGCCGGATCGGTGTTGGGCATGGCCACCACCGCAGTGAACCCTCCGAGCGCCGCGGCCCGCGCACCGGTCTCGATGGTCTCGGCTTCCTCGTTTCCCGGCTGGCGGAGATGAACATGCAGATCGACGAGTCCCGGCGAGACGATGCAGTCACCGGCATCGAGGGAACTGTCGGCGGTGAGTCCCGAACCGACCGCAAGGATCCTGCCTTCGTCTCCGACCACCACATCGGCGCGTCGGGAACCTTGCGCATCGATCACTGTCGCGCCTCGGATCGCCAGAGTCCTCATGCCACCGCGCTCTGCTCTTCGACGAGGTCGAGACGCGAACCGATCAACACGAACAGCACTGCCATCCGCACAGCGACACCGTTTGAGACCTGCTCGGTGATAACAGCGTTGGGGCGGTCAGCGACCACGCCTGCGATCTCGACGTCCCGGTTCATCGGGCCGGGATGCATGATCAACGCGTCGTCTCTCAACCGATCAGCACGCGCCGTGGTCAGCCCGAACTCGTGGTGGAACTCTCTGAGGGTGGGAACCGCGGCATCATTCTGGCGTTCGAGCTGCATCCTCAACAGGTAACAGACGTCGATCGACTCGATCACCTCGTCGAGGTTGTGAGTGACCTTCACCGGCCAGCCTTCAAGACTGGCCGGCAGCAGCGTGCGTGGGGCGACGAAGATCACTTCTGCGCCCATCTTGGAGAATCCGATGGCGTTGGAACGCGCGACCCGCGAATTCTTGATGTCGCCCACAATGGCGATGCGCCTGCCGTCCAGATCACCGAGATGTTGGCGCGCGGTGAACAGGTCCGCCAGGGACTGGGTCGGATGCTGGTTGCGTCCGTCGCCGCCGTTCACTATCGAAGCATCGGTCCATTCGCGCACCCGCCAAGGCGCGCCGGCGCCGAAATGCCTCAGGACTATGCAGTGGATGCCCATCGCAGAGATCGTCTCGATGGTGTCGCGCAGGGACTCACCCTTGTTGACCGAGGAGCGCCCCACATCGAAACCCAGGGTGTCCGCGGAGAGCCGGCCGGCGGCGGTGGCGAAGCTGACTCTGGTGCGGGTGGAGTCCTCGAAGAACACCAGGGCGACGGTCTTGCCGCGCAGCGCCGGGATCCGCGGGATTTTCCGCTCGCTCACCTCGACGTACCGCTCCGTGAGGTCCAACAGGTATTCGATGTCGTCGCGGTCGAGATCATCCATCGACAGCAGATGCCGCAGAGCTTTCACGAGATCTCCCCCAGGTCGACTCCGTCGTTGTTGACATCGACCATTTCGGCTCGGCGTGTCGGCAGGTTCTTACCTACGAAGTCGGGTCGGATCGGGAGTTCGCGGTGGCCGCGGTCAACCATCACCGCAAGCTGGATCGCCTTGGGCCGTCCATAGCTGTGAATCGCGTCGAGGGCCGCTCGTACGGTCCGACCCGTGTAGAGGACATCGTCGACCAACACGATTATCTTGCCGGTCGGGTCGACCGGGATTGTGGTGGCCGCTTCGGAGGTGATCGGGCGAAGATCAAAATCGTCGCGGTGCATGGTCGCATCGAGGCTGCCCAGAGGAACCTCGGTGCCTTCAATCTCGTTGATATCGTCGACGAGGCGTTCGGCAAGGCCCACCCCGCCTGTCTGCAGGCCGACTATCACGACGTCTACACAGCCGAAGTTGCGCTCGAGGATCTCATGAGCCATGCGACGAATCGCTCGGGTGACATCAGACGCCGACATGACCTGCGTCCTGGCTTGGAATGTCCCGCTCGAGTGCGGCCCAGCCATTCGCCGTTCTCGCTCTGCCACTGACTTCTCCCGTCCATTCGAGCCTCACGGGACTCGTTTCATGGTCGAGGCCCGACGGTATCACGCGCGTTCGCCTGTGCCACGGGACCCGCCTGTGGATTTCAGGACGCTCGGCCTTTGGGGTCGCCGGCGCGACGGACGAAAGCCGCAGGGGTTGAATCTCCGGCCGGCCGCAGAAGATCGAAACCGCATCGTTGTGCCAACGCCAGGGACTTGACGTTGGTCTCCTTTATCTCAGCGATCACCGCTGTGAGCGGGCCGGCCAACGCCCACTCGGCCAGCATGTTCACCGCGCGGGTGGCGATACCGTCGCCCCGGGCTGATTCGGCCAGCCACCAACTGATCAATGCTGCTCTTCTTGACTTGTCGAACCGGTACAGACTGACCTCACCGAGCAGCGAATCGTCGTCGCAGTCAGCAACGACGAGGTCCAGGGCCACACCCGCACGGCGTCGAACATCGGTTCTCGAGATCCATTTGCGGGCATCTCCCAGCGACCGCTTCTCAGGCACGACGGAGTCGCTCAAGATCTGGGGATCCTTCCATGCCTCGGCCAGGTCCGGCGCGTCCTCGATTCGCCACTGACGAAGGCGGAACGTCTCGCAGCTAAGTTCCGGTACTTCAAGCACGATCGCCCGCTCGTCCACCGTCAGGGCCTCATCTCGGTGTCCTGCGGGTCACCCGGCGTCTTCGGGTTCACCTCGAGCCTCGGTGGCGACAGCGCGCAGCACACCGTTGAGGAAGCGGGGCGACTCCTCGCCGGAGTACTGCGAGGCGAGTTCCACCGCCTCGCTGAGTACCACCCCGGTCGGCACATCTTTGCGTTCATTCAATTCCCAGGTTGCCATACGGGCGAGCACCCGATCGACCACAGCGAGCCGGTCGACGGTCCAACCCGTCAGATGAGCACCGATCCGCCGGTCCAGCTCCCCCGCCGTGCCGGTGACGCCCTCGATCAGTTCGAGCGCGTAGTCCTCCGGTGGCACAGGCTTGGCCGACAGGGCCGCCTGCAGCGACTCTCCGGTGACCTCCAGTTCATACAACAGGCCCAGTGCTTCTTCCCGGGCCTCCCGCCGACTGCCGATGCCTGAAGGTGAATCGTTCACGCGCGGCTGAGGTATTGACCTGATCGGGTGTCGATCTTGACACGCTCGCCGGTCTCGATGAACAGCGGAACCTGGATCACAAGTCCGGTCTCCAGTGTGGCCGGCTTGGTGCCTCCCGATGAGCGGTCACCCTGCAACCCGGGCTCGGTCGCTGCCACCGTCAACTCGACCGCCGCGGGCATGTCCGTGCCGATGATCTCGGTTCCGAACATCAACAGGATCGCGGTGGAGCCGTCGACGATGTAATTGGCCGTGTCGCCGAGCGTTGCGGGGGCGACGCTGATCTGCTCGAAGGACTCGTTGTCCATGAACACATAGTCGTCGTCGTCGCGGTACAGGAACTGCATCTCGCGTTTGTCGATATTGGCCCGTTCGACCTTTTCGCCGGCGCGGAAAGTGCGTTCGACGACTCCCCCGGCACGGAGGTTGCGGAGGTTCGTACGAACGAAGGCATGGCCCTTGCCCGGTTTGACATGCTGAAACTCAACGACCTGAAAGAGCCCGTCGTCGAGGTTCAACGTCATGCCGTTCTTCAGGTCGTTAGTGGTGATTACTGGCACACGGACTCCTTGGGATACTTGGTCAACGAGCGGCAGCCGCTGGGGGTGACGACCACCATGTCCTCTACTCGAACACCCCCGAAACCGGAGAGATAGATCCCCGGTTCGACGGTGATTACTTGGCCGGGCGAAAGGATAGCGGTGTTGCCGCGGCGCACCGCCGGGAGCTCATGGATGTCGAGGCCGACGCCGTGGCCTGTGCCGTGGACGAAAGCGTCGCCGTAGCCTGCCTCCGCGATGAGGTCGCGGCAGACCCTGTCGATCTCTTGAGCCTCTATTCCCGGACGCACCGCGGCGACTCCCTGTGCCTGCGCCCTGGTCACGATGTCGTGGATCTCCGCGGTCTGATCGTCGGGCCGTCCCACAACGAAGGTCCGGGTCATGTCGCTGCGGTATCGGTCAACGACCGCTCCCGCGTCGACAACCACCAGGTCACCTTCGACGAAGCGTCTCGAACCCGCACGCGCATGAGGCAGCGCGGCATTGGGTCCCGACGCCACGATCGTGTCGTAGGCCGGACCATCGGCACCCGCCGCGCGCATCTGATCTTCGAGCATTCGGGCCAGTTCACGCTCGCTGACGCCGGGCACGAACCGGTCCTGACAGCCTCGAAGAGCCGCGTCCACAATGTCTGCTGCGGTCTCCATGCGTACCAGTTCCGCCTCGTCCTTGACGCTGCGCAGTCCCGCGATCAGACCTGTGGCGGAGATCAAGGTGGCGTCGAGCGCCTCGGCCAGACGACGCTGGTCCGCCCAGACGATCCGGTCAGCTTCGAGCGCGACCTCAGCCGCGCCCCCGAGACACCCGGCCACCGCATCGAAGGTGGCCGAGTCGATGCGCACCTGAGCTTGCGATCCCGCCCCGTCTAGCTGGGCGGGGGCTTGGTCCCGGTACCTGCTGTCGGTGACCAGCACGCTGGTGTCTGTTGTGATCACCAGGGCACCGGCGGAACCAGTGAACCCGGTGCACCAACCGATGTTGGTCAAGTCGGTGACGACCAGCGCGTCGGCTCCTCGTGCCGCCAGGGCTTCTCTGGTGCGTTCGGTACGACCCTCCACGCTCAGCGGGGGCAGATCCGGGAGTTGCTTTCGCCGGGAGTAGCCGGAGCCGGGAGGTCTGGTCGACATGACTAGGGTCTGGGCGGCAGTCTGCCGCTCATGATGCGAGCTGTGCTGCTACAGCTTCGATCGCAAGACGGTAACCGTCCGCCCCGAAGCCGACTATCGACCCTGTGGCCACCGGCGCGACGACCGAAGTATGCCGCCAGGCTTCACGAGCGTTGGGGTTCGACAGGTGGAGTTCGACGATAACACCTGAGAACGCGGCCAGAGCGTCGTGAATGGCCCACGACGAATGCGTGAATGCGCCCGGGTTGATCACGATCGCAGCCACCCGGTCCCGAGCGCCGTGGATCGCCTCTATCAGCTCCCCCTCGTGGTTCGACTGGAAGTGTTCGATCTCCAGACCGTGGTCAGCGGCCGTGGCGGTGGCCGTAGCGACATGGTCGTCGAGGGTCTCGGGGCCGTAGACGTCGGGCTCTCGTGTCCCCAGCAGATTCAGGTTGGGTCCCGACAAAAGCAGAACAACAGAACTCATACAATGTCTCCAGTCATGGCGCGTCTCCAGTCATAGCGTCAGGCTCGTCGACAGAAGCGGACCCGGTCATCGCAGCGTACCCAGCGCGTCTCGCAGGATCGTCGTGTCGATCCCGGTGACGGGTTCGACACCGTCGGGTCCGTCGAGCACCAGCGTGACGCCTTGGACCGCTTTCTTGTCGCGATTGAACAACTCGAGAAGTTCCTCGGTGTCGAGTCCTCGTGGCAACCGGGAGGGCAGGTCATAGCCACTCAGCACCTGGTGGTGTTCGGCCACGCGCTCGTCGCTGATTCGTCCGAGGCGCCTGGCGACTTCAGCGGCGTAGGCGATCCCGACCGCTACCGCCTCACCGTGACGAAGGTCGTAAGCTCCCGCGGTCTCGATGGCATGGGCGAGCGTGTGGCCGTAGTTGAGAATCGCTCGTCGGCCTCCCTCCCGCTCGTCTGCAGCTACGACGTCCGCTTTGATCTGCACGCAGGCGGCCACGACTTCGGCATCGACTACAGCGCCGGTCGAACCCTCTGGAGTAGCCGGAACCGAGCCCAGAAAGTGGTATTTGGCGACTTCGCCAAGACCGCTGCGGTATTCGCGGATCGGCAGAGTTGTCAACATCTCGGTGTCGCAGATCACCGCTGTGGGTTGCCAGAAGGCGCCGACAAGGTTCTTGCCTTCCACCAAGTTGACCCCGGTCTTGCCTCCGATTGCCGCATCTACCTGCGCCAACAGTGTGGTTGCGACGTTGATGAAGCGGATCCCGCGGTGATAGACCGCTGCTGCGAAACCACCGACGTCGGTGACGACGCCGCCACCGACCGCCACCACCACGTCGGCGCGGGTAAACCCGGCGGCCGTCATCTTCCGACAGATGTCCTCGATGACGCTCAGCGACTTCGCCGACTCCCCGTCTGGAACCTTGATGGTGAGAGCCCCGATACTGGGATCGACACTCCAGGGGATTGATTCCTGGGTAATAACCGCAACTCGTCTCGCTTCGGAGGGGATGAGCTCTCCCAGCATCTCCAGCGCTTTGGGGCCGACATGCACCGGGTAGGAGCGGTCACGCAGTCCAACGTTTATCACCGTCATCACGCCGGCCTCTCCGCAGGCTGCGGCGCTTCCGGCGCGCTCGCCGCCACGATGAGACCGACGCAGTCCTCGACGGTCGCCTCGGAGGTGTCGATTCGGAAGTCTGAGACCTCGTTGTACCAGTCGGCGCGCGCCGCGACGATGTTTCGCAGCGCGCCCTCAACATCGTCGCCGACCAACAACGGTCTAGTTGCGCCGCCGTCTACCCGACGGGTCAACACTTCCACCGACGCATCGAGCCAGACGATCAGGGCACCGGATCCGCCCAACAGGTCCCGGTTGGACTCGACTGTGACCACGCCGCCTCCAGTGGAGACCACCGCGGGCGCCCCGGACAGCGCGCTTGACAGGGCGTCGTGTTCGAGAGTCCGAAATCCAGACTCACCCTCGAGCGCGAAGATCTCCGGGATTGTGAGTCCGCGGGCGGCCACGATCATCTCGTCGAGGTCGAGGTGATCCATGTGCGCTCGATCCGCCAGGGCGCGGCCGACTGTCGACTTCCCCGATCCCATGGGACCGATCAGAACGACCGAGGTCAGCGACATGGCGAAAGGTTACCGGACCCGCTCGGTGACCCCGGGCCGTTTATGGCGCGCGTCCGTGTCGGGCCGCTCCGCTGCGTCCCGCAGTGTTGGAGACACAGGGCTCGTTGCTCGCCCCCTACAGGGTTCACGTTCCCGGGACGGATTCGACGAAGAGCACCGCGGTCATGGTTCCGCAGGCCAGGGCTGGACCGAAGGGGAAACTCGACGCCAGGAGCCTCGTGGGTCGGCCTCGGTCGGCCTGCGGATCGGCGAGCATATCCCGATTCAACCTTCGCCGCAGGACGCCGAGCGACAGACCTCCCAAGAGCCCGAGCATGCTTGCCAGGAGCTGGGCCCAGAAGACCATGCGGACCACCAGTAGCCAGTCCGCCTGCGTGATCCCCGCGGCCCAGCCCAAGTTGAGACCGAGCAGCAGAGAGAACTTGACGTCGCCGAATCCCAGACCCTTGGGCGAGATCAGATGCACCACCAGCAGGAGTCCGAAATAGACGAGCATGCCCAAGATCCCGTACCCGACAGCACTCAGGTCGCCGACAGCAAGCGCTCCGGACAGCATCGCCGCGATAGACAGGCCCAACGACCAGAAGACGAGCCGGTCAGGAAGCCTGTAGCTGTGCAGATCAACCACCGAGAGCGCCAGCAGCGCACCAACTGACACAAGCGGTGCAAGCGACTGCCATCCCCAACCGAAACGCAGCACCACAGCAACCCACAACCCGGCACTTGCCGCCTCGACGCTGGGATGCATCAACGAGATCCTCTCCGCGCAGTAGCGGCATCGGCCGCTGAGCAACCACCACGACAACAACGGAATCGTCTCCTGGACCTCCAGGGAGGCCTCACACGATCCACACCGGGAACGAAACGACAACGGCTCACCGCGGACGGTCCGCTCAGCCACCATCGTCACCCCGCCGCCGACGATCAAGCCGCCGAACGCGGCGAGAATCACCGCCACAATCATGGTTCCGCCTCTCGTGTCTGTCGTCTGCGTCGCTTGCAACGCTCGCCGCGCGTCGACCAACCGAACCTAACCGGCCGGTGACCACACAACAAGAGACTCGCTCGCCTCGGCCCGCCGGCGTTCCAGCCGGGCGGTTCAGTTCAAGCGAGTCCGCAGTGCTGAAGTCATGGCAGCTACGGGCGCGGGCCGTCCAGTCCAGTGGGTGATCGCCACTGCAGCCTGATGAACCAACATTGCCAGACCGTTGAAAGCTTCGATCCCCTGGGCACGCGCGGCGGCCAACCATGGGGTCTCGAGCGGGTTGTAGACGATGTCTACCACGATCTGGCCCCGGTGCAGCAGTGCCGGGTCACAGGGCAACCCACGGTCGGCGCCCATGCCGACGGTGGTCGCATTCACCACTATGTCGGCGTCACTGATGTCCGCTGGTTCGGCGACCGCACCGACTGAGCCGGCCAAACCCGCACAGACCTCTGCGCGCTGTGCGGTGCGGTTGACGACCAACACCTGCGACGCGCCGGCTTGCGCGCAGGCGCGGGCGATGGCCCGGGCTGCTCCACCGGCACCGAGAACCACAACGGTCCTTCCTTGCACCGTCACGTCGGAGTCTGCGGTCAGACCCCCCAGAAAGCCGTCCCCATCAGTGTTCTCTGCACGGATGCGCGCGTCCGCCAGCCGAACGAGACAGTTCGCCGCTCCAAGAGCCTCGACTGCGTCGGAGACTTCGTCCGCCGCTTGGGCAACCGCATCCTTGTGCGGGGTTGTGACCGACAAGCCGGCGAACCCGAGGGTCCGCATGGCCTCCAGGGCTTGGGCGCCCTTCCCCGCCGCGACAGGGAAGGGCACCGAGACCCAGTCGAGCCCCAACGCCGCGAAAGCAGCGTTGTGCAGGATCGGCGACAGCGAATGAGTCACCGGGTCACCGATCACCCCGGCAACTCTCGTCGCGCCCGATACTGGGCTCATCGACAGCACCGGGCTCATGGCAGCACCGGGCTCATCCGCAGTACCCGAGTGAACGACAGACTGCGACCGCCGCGTTGTGGTCGTCGATATTGGTGGTGAACGTATGGGCACCGTCCACCCCGCCGTGGTCGGTGCGAGCCCAGAACAGCAGTTCAGGATCGGGGTCGGGCTGCAGCGCCGCGCGGAGCGCAGCCTCACCCGGAGCGGCTATCGGGGTCGGCGGGATACCCGTGTTGAGCCGCGTGTTGTAAGGCGAGTCGACGCGCAGGTCCGAGGCGGTCAGGCCCTCGGTGAAGGACTTGTTGAGCGCATAGTAGACGCTGGCGTCGACACCCAGCGGTTCACCCCGCAACAGGCGGTTGTACATCACCCTCGCCATCTGCGGACGGTCGACGTCCACTCTCGCCTCCTCTTCAATCAACGATGCGATGGTGATGATCTGATAGTCGGTCAACGCAAGCTCGTCGATTACCGGGTCTCTTCCAACCTCGTTGAGCAGGGCGCTGAAACGCTCGTCGAAGGTGTTGCTCATTCGCTGAATAAACCTAGCCTCATCGCGCAGGTCGTCTTCGGCAACGTCGTAGGTGGCGGGAAACAGCAGGCCCTCGAACCACGAGAACTGACCGATGTCTTCTGGCAGGAACTTCGACACGTATGCCGGGTTGTTGAGCGCGGCGGCGATCTCGTCACGATCGAATTGAGGGTTCTGTGCGGTCATCAGGTCAATGGTCTCGGCGACCCTCAGCCCCTCGGGGATCGTGAAGTTGTAGTACACCTCGGGAATCGGTCCAAGGTTCAAGATGTTGTTCACATCGACGTAGGGCATGTTCTCAAAGAGTGCGTACTCGCCCGCCTCGAACGAGGAGTCGACGTCGCACCGCAGGAAACCCGAGATCGTGATCTCTCCGCCGTTGGGGCCGTCGCAGCGAAGCCAATGGCGGAAGACGGTGGCGTTGCCGATCACTCCGGCATTGTCGAGGTTGGTGGCTATCTGGTTGACGGCCTCACCGTTTCCTACTGTGAAGATCACGGGTTCGCCGATGGGTCCCGCTGGAACGATCTGCTCGTCGATCCAGCCGTAGATTCGCCCGCGGATCGTCGTGAGCAGGAAGAAGATGATCACCGCAACGCCCAGAAGGCGCAGGAACCCGCCCCAGTGACTCCTGTAACGGACCCAGTTCCGATCCTCAGAGTCGTAACGGGGGTCTACCAGAGGTTCGGCGTCGGGTTCATCCTCAAGGACGTACTCGGTGCCCTCCTCGTCGGTCCCGGCCGCGATCAACGCTCCGGGCGGCGCCTCATAGTCAGGCAGCGCGACCCGCACGGCTCGGCTTTCGTCGGGCACTCCCGGTCCGTCGTGGTATTCGTTGGGCGTCGGGTCGAGCCCGACCGGATCAGCGGAGACCGTGGCCACGGGAGACTCCGAGACACGCGACTCATCACCGCGGTTCGGAATCGCCGCATCTACCAGGGCACGATCCTGGTGAACAGGACCTCCGGGGGGCGTTTGGTAGGGATCCTTCTCGGCCCAGCCCAAGAGGAAGGCAAGATAACCGGAGCGGACTCGGCGTGGGTCTTCGTCAGGCACGGGGCATTCCGGCGTCGAGCCACGACTGCAGCATCACCGCCGCGGCGACCTTGTCGACCACTCGACGGCGAGCATCGGCCTTCATCTCTTGTTGCATGAGGAACCGATCCGCAGAAACCGTGGTCAGGCGTTCATCGTAGGGCACTACTTCAAGACCGAGCGCTTCGCCGAGTGCGGCCGCCTCGCGCAGACACTTCTTGGCCGCCACTCCGAGCGATCCGTCCATGTTGTACGGCACACCCACCACGACGATCTCGGCTTCCCACTCGCTTGCCAGATCCGCTAGTTCGCGGTGCTCGCGTCGGCGGTCTCCCTGCCGTTCGACCACCTCGATCGGCATCGCCAGCGACCCCTTCGAGTCGCTCACCGCCACACCGATTCGTTTGGAGCCGAGATCAATCCCGATGGCCCGCATGTCAGTGGCCCACAATCATTGGCCCACATTCATCGGCGGAGCGCTGCGGCGCGGACCTCGTCGAGCGCGTCGTTGAGCGCCTCGGCTTTGGATCCTCCGGCCACCGCTATCTCATCTGCGGGTTTGCCTCCCCCGCCCACAGTCTTCTTGGCGTCTTCGATGAGCACACCGGCGTTGAAAATGCTGTCAGGGTCGACCGCGGCGACCAACGCCACACCCCCGCTGTCGAGTTCTGCTCCGAGCACCACGGCGTCGACTCCGTCGTGATCGCGAACCGACAGAGCAAGATCGCGAAGACCGTTGCGGTCCAGCCCGTCGAGCCGCGCCACCACCACCCCGTCGACCGCCCCCTCCGCCAGCGCGGGTGCTTGACCGATCGCCATCTGTTGTTTGAGCGCCACGATCTGCTGACGCAGAGCCTTGGCTTCGGATTTGAGTCGCTCGATACCGCCGAGCAGGTCATTGGCGGGAACGCTGAGAGTCCTGGCAGCCTCGGTTGCGCTGTGGCCAACGGACCGGAAAGAGTCGATCGTTGCCTGGCCGGTCAGTGCCTCGACACGGCGGATGTTGCTGCCGATCGACGACTCCGAGACGATCCGCACCGGTCCGATGTCGCCCAGGGCGCGCACATGTGTGCCACCACAGAGTTCAGTCGAGTGGGGGCCGGCCTCCAGCACACGCACAACGTCGCCGTACTTGTCGCCGAAGAAGGCGATGGCCCCAAGTTGTTGAGCCTCGTCCATCGTGGTCTCGAAATGCCGGCAGGCGGGGTTGGCGAGCACCTCAGCGTTCACGAAGTCCTCGATTTCGGTGATCTCGCTTTCGGTCAACGCCTGGTAGTGGCTGAAGTCGAAGCGGAGCCGGTCGGGTCCGACATAGGAACCCTGCTGCTTCACATGTTCACCGATGACCGTCCGCAATGCCGCGTGAAGCAGGTGAGTGGCCGTGTGGTTGCGGCGGATCAACTCGCGTCGATCGTTGTCGATAGTCGCCTTGGCGGTCTGACCCGCGGCCACCTCGCCCTCGATCGACTCGATTGCATGCACGATGAGCCCCGGGACGCCGTAGCGCGTGTCTTTGACGGCTATCTCCGACGTTTCGGTGCGGATCGTTCCGGTGTCGCCGATCTGACCACCGGACTCGGCATAGAACGGAGTGCGGTCGAGCACCACGACCTCGTCGTCGACATGGATGATCTCTGCGACCGACTCGACCTCGTCGCGGCCCGTGAACTCGGTCTCACCGAACTGTTCAACGAGCTGCACGAGCGTTGTCCTGTCGTGGGCTTCGGCTTCGGTGCGGGCATCCTTGGCTCGTTTCTGCTGTTCTGCCATGGCTGCGCGGAAGCCCTCTGAATCGACGGCGATGCCGCGCTCTTCGGTGATCTCCTCGGTGAGTTCGACGGGGAACCCGTAGGTGTCGTGCAGTAGGAAGGCAACGGCTCCCGGAAGCGGCTCGGCACCAGGACCGTCCCCCTTCAATTTGGCCAGTTCGGCGTCGAGGATGGCCTGCCCAGTGCGCAGAGTCTCGCGGAATCGGCGCTCCTCGCGGTCGATCACGTCTCTGACGAACTGCCGGTTCTTGACGAGATCGGGATAGTCCGCTCCCATGACCTCCACGACTCGGTCAACCATCCGGCCCATCACCGTGGCCTCTGCATTGTCGGTGTCTTCGACGCCGAGTATGTAGGAGTGGCGCACCGCCCGGCGGAGGATCCGGCGCAACACGTAGCCGCGAGCCTCGTTGGAAGGGAAGACCCCGTCGCTGACCAGCATTGCCGTGCTTCGGGCATGGTCCGCCAGAATCCGCAGCGAAACCAGTTGTTCGGCTGTTGCTCGGGACGCATCAACGCCGGTCAACTGGGCAGCTCTTTGCAGCAGAGACCGGAGTTCGTCGGTCTCCCAGACCGAGTCGACCCCCTGGAGCACCGAGACGGTGCGTTCCAGACCCATCCCCGTGTCGATCGAAGGTTTCGGCAAGGAGGTCTTGGAACCGTCGCTCTGCTGGTCGAACTGCATGAACACGAGGTTCCAGATCTCGATGTAACGATCCTCGCCGCCGTGCCCGGGTCCACCGCCGTCCCCGTACTGGGGGCCCTTGTCCCAGAAGATCTCCGAACACGGTCCACAGGGACCCGTCGCCCCCATCTTCCAGTAATTGTCCTCGTCGAGGCGTTGCAGCCGTTCGGGTGGGATTCCAACCTCGTCCGTCCAGATGGCGGCGGCCTCGTCATCGCTGAGATGCACGGTGACCCACAGGCGTTGTGGGTCCAGACCCAGCACGTCGACAACGAACTCCCAGGCCCAGGCGATTGCTTCGGACTTGAAATAGTCGCCGAAGCTGAAATTGCCCATCATCTCGAAGAACGTGAGATGGCGACTGGTGCGCCCGATCTCATCGAGGTCGTTGTGTTTGCCGCCTGCGCGCACACACTTCTGGACGGTTACCGCGCGGTCGAAGGGTGCGGCTTGTTCGCCGGTGAAGTACGTCTTGAAGGGGACCATGCCGGCCACGGTGAACAGCAGGGTCGGGTCGTGGGGAATCAGACTCGCCGACGGTCGGTGACTGTGGCCGCGCTCGGCGAAGAATGAGGCGAAGGCGCGGCGAACTTCGTTGGCTTGCACCCGGCGGAGTCTATCGTCGCCGATGCGGGTCCTAGAGTGCTTGCTGCGCGGGGTCGGTTTGTGTCAGTGGCGGATGCGCGCTGGGCGGTGACGGTGCGCCTCGCTGTCCGCGACGAACTCCGAGCGCAGGTCCTGTTCAGTCTGGCGCATCGCCTCGCTGCCCTCCTGGGCCGCATCGCGCAGATCCGAGATCAGGTCTCTGGTCCGGGCCGCGGCGCGTCTGCCGACGTCGGTGACACCCTGCAGGACCTGCTCGGGGGTGTAACGCTCAACCGCGCGGCGAAGCCGCTTCTGAAGGTAGACCGAACTTCCGAAGCCGAGAGTGAAGCCGGTCGCAGCCCAGAACGTGCGTTTCATCGAACCTTCGACTTTCTCGACCGTCGCAGGCCTCGTGAGCGCGCCGAGCCGCGCTGACTGTGCACTGTTATCGCCTTGCGGGAACGGCCCCTGCGCAGCGACAGCGTGGCTCTGCCGGCTCCTTTGACAATCGCCGCGGTCTTGATGAGCGGAGGCGTGAAGACTCTCTGGGTCAGCCGCGAGGCGACGTCCGCGGTTGCCACTACCCGCTCGACCCGACCCATCACCTCATCAACCCGTTCGAGTTCGTCGCCGGCCTTGGTAACCGTGGTGCGCAGGTCACCGAACATGGGGAGGCTCTCGGCGCGCAG
This sequence comes from uncultured Acidimicrobiales bacterium, assembly GCA_951812975.1. GTDB lineage: Bacteria > Actinomycetota > Acidimicrobiia > Acidimicrobiales > Aldehydirespiratoraceae > VXYK01. The sequence goes on from CATOTC010000001.1 coordinate 229,336, forward strand.
TTCGTCGATCGTCTCGCGCAGTTGGCGCAGGGTCGCAACCAGTGCCTGCACAGCGAACACCAGGATCACCACCACGACCAGACAGACGATCGTGACCACAACCGCGGCGAGGTCAACTGCGCTCATGGTGTACTTGGCCTGCAGCCGGCTTTCTCAGATTCTCTGGTGACCACGCCCCACACGCCCGACACCCTAGTGCCACCGTCGTGACTCTGGAGAGTTCACTGGGACGGAAGTGCTCGCCGTCTGGTAAGTTGCGTCAGGCATCGTTTGGAGAATCTGATGAGGTGGGTGTTCTGCTTCAGGTCAGCCGCTGGGTTGTTCGGGTCGCTCCTGTGTGTGGCTGCGGGATCGCTGATCGCCGCGTCGCCTGCGTCGGCGGTCGCAGGTTACGGCGATGTTGCCTATGACAGGTACTTCACTGAACCTGTCCAGTGGTCGGCCGACGAAGGCCTCACCGGCATCGGCGGTGCTTGTTTCCTGCCCGATACCGGTGTGTCGCGTGGTGAGGCCGCTGTCTATCTGTGGAACATGGCGGGAAAGCCCTCTGCACCTGCGCATTCGTTCGTGGACGTAGCCGACGAGGGCCAGAACGCGGCCGTGTCGTGGATGTCCCACAACAACATCACCACCGGTACCACCGAGACGACCTTCGACCCTGACGCGATCTTGACACGAGCGCATCTCGTCACGTTCCTGTGGCGGCTCGCCGGCAAACCTGAAGCACCTCCACATCCTTTCGTCGATGTGCACAGACCGTGGCAGCAGGCCAGTGTTTCGTGGGCGTCCCACACTCAGATCACCACAGGTACGTCTGCGACGACGTTCGCTCCCGACGCGACCCTGACGCGGGCACACGTCGTCACGTTCCTGTGGCGCTACCAGGGCGAACCCCAAGTGACAGTCGATGCCAACACGCCGATCTGCGACCCCACAGGCTCGACCGAACCACAACCAGACACGGTCGGTCCGTTCGTGGCGGTCTCCGCTGGCGCCAGTACTTCGTGTGGTTTGAAAAGCGACGGAACTATCGCGTGCTGGGGATCCAACCTCAATGGTGAGGCTCGCGCACCTGCTGGTGAGTTCATCACAGTCTCAACAGGCTCCGGCCATTCATGCGCGTTGCGCACCGACAGCACAATCGCATGCTGGGGAGCCAACTACTACGGCGAGACCGAACCCCCTGCCGGTGAGTTCACCACGGTCTCTGCTGGCGCGGCGCATTCATGCGGAGTACGCCGCGACCGCACAATCGCATGCTGGGGATGGAACGACAGCGGACAATCTGATCCTCCTGCTGGTGAGTTCACCACGGTGTCGGGTGGCTATTGGCATACCTGCGGGGTGCGTACCGACCATACCATCGAATGCTGGGGATCGAATTTCAATGGCCAAGCTGCGGCGCCTGCAGGTGAGTTCACGACGGTCTCTGCTACCCAACATCATTCGTGCGGGTTGCACACCAACGGCACAATCGCATGCTGGGGCGACTACGACCACTCGGGGACTAGAGGAAACGCCGGGGCGCGGGCAGATGCTCCTGCCGGCGAGTTCACATCGGTCTCTGCGGGCGACCTGCATTCGTGTGGGGTGTACACCAGTGGAGCAGTCGAATGCTGGGGCTTCAACGACGACCCCCACCTTGGTACCGTAGGGCATCTTCAACCCCCGTCCGGCCGGTTCTCGGCCGTCGCAGCGGGCTTCTCACATGCCTGCGGGTTGCGCACCAACGGCACAATCGAATGTTGGGGGGACAATGACAATGGGCAAACCAACGGGCCGAACGTCGACTTGATACAGGCGGTGTACGTGGTTCCTTCCGACAAGATGCCGACGGAGGGCCAAACCTCAGCGATCGCCCACGAGATCGGCGAGGTGCAGGAGTGGTTCCGCGCCCAGACAGGTGGCAAACATCCGATCTTCGCCCGTGATCAAGGCTCTTTTTCGGTGGTGACCGTCAAACTGTCCAGTCGGTTGGAAGAGTCAACCTCATTCACACCGATCATCGCCGAAATCCACTCTGCTGTTCCTTCGATCAAGGGCCATGCCCTCGTAATTTACATTGAGGGACGGTGGAATCCCCAGCAGGTGCAAGCTTGCGGTTGGGCAGCCGGAAGGATGGTCGTGATCCCGATGGACAACTGCAACATCAGGCCGGTGCAGGGCTCAAGCTGGCCTTACGGTGCGACGTACCTGCTGGCACACGAACTCGCGCACGTACTGGGCGCAGTTCCCGAGTGCGCCCCGAACTACGGCCACAACGGGCATGCGCTCGACGACCGGCGGGACCTTCTCTACTCGGGTCCGGAACAACGTGACTGGCACAACCTCGTGCTCGATTTCGGCAACGACGACTACTACAACCACGGTCGCGACGACTGCTTCGACATCGCCGACAGTCCCCTGTTCGGCAGTGACTGACCGGGGTCGGCGTATCAGCGATCGGCTATCAACCCTCTGGGTGGTCCGTGGGCTGCGGGTGGTGGCCGGGCCAGAACTCTCTGATCCGGGCCTCGCGGCCGTGGTTCGTGGGTCTGTAGAACACCAGGTCCGCTACTTCTGAGGGTCGGTAGTCCTGAGGCACCCAGCCGGACGGATCGTTGTGGGGGTAGACGTAGCCGTCGCCGTGTCCGAGGCTGGCCGCACCGGAGTAGTGGGCGTCTCGCAGATGGACCGGAACCTCGCCTGTCCCCGACCGCCTAGCCGCTTCACGAGCGGCACCCAGAGCAGCAGTCACCCGGTTGGACTTCGGGGCCGTAGCCAGATGCACCACGGCATGGGCCAGGTTGAGTTGGGCCTCGGGCAAGCCGACATACTCGACCGCGTGGGCAGCGGCGTTGGCGATGAGCAACGACTGGGGGTCGGCCATGCCGATGTCCTCAGATGCCAGGATCACCAGCCGTCGGGCAATGAAACGGGCGTCCTCGCCCGCTTCCAGCATGCGCGCCAGCCAGTAGAGGCCCGCGTCCGCATCGCTCCCCCGAATCGACTTGATGAAGGCGCTGATCACGTCGTAGTGTCCGTCACGGCCGTAACGGACCGCTTTCGCGTCGACCGCGGCTTCAGCGTCGGCGAGCACGACATGGATCGGACGGCCACGATCGGCCGCCAGCGCGACCGCCACTTCGACACCGGTCAACGCGTGGCGGCCGTCGCCGCCGCTGCGGGCCGCAAGATGGGCGACGGCGTCTTCATCCGCAGTTGCTGACTCGATCTCAAGCCCTCGTCTGATGAGTTCCGCGACAGCCGGCTCGTCGAGCGCATGTAGCCGGAACAGAGTCGATCTCGACATGAGGGGCGGATTGACCTCGAAGTGGGGGTTCTCCGTGGTCGCCCCGATCAGCACGATCAGCCCCTCTTCAACCGCAGGCAGCAGCGTGTCCTGCTGGGCCTTGTTGAAACGGTGGACCTCATCGAGGAACAGGATCGTTCCCATCTGCCGTTCACCGAGCCGTTGACGGGCCCCGGCAATGATCCCGCGAACATCCTTCACCGACGCTGCGACCGCCGAGAGCTCCTCGAAGCGCTTGTTCGTGCTGCTCGCCACCAGCCGTGCGAGTGAGGTCTTGCCCGTTCCCGGCGGTCCCCACAAGATGACCGAGGAGAGACGGTCAGTCTCGATCAGAGCCCGCAGCACACGACCGGGAGCCAACAGATGCTCCTGGCCGACGACATCATCGAGGGTGAGGGGCCGCAACCGGGCGGCCAGCGGCGAACGACTCTTCAGATGCTCCCGAGCCGCCTCAGAGAACAGGTCATCGCTCACCGCGGGGCGCGCAGGCCCAGCTCGCGGAGATGGGCGTTGTCGATCGGAGACGGGGCGTTGGTAAGAGGATCCGCTCCGGACTGGGTCTTGGGGAAGGCGATCACTTCACGGATGTTGGACTCTCCCGCCAACAGGGCAGTCAGGCGGTCGATTCCGAAAGCAAAACCGGCGTGGGGCGGAGCGCCGTAGCCGAAAGCGTCGAGCAGGAAGCCGAACTTTCGCTGCGCGTCGGCGGGTTCGATTCCCAAACAGGCGAATACCTGGTTCTGGATGTCGCGGCGATGGATCCGCACGCTCCCCGATCCGAGCTCCCAACCGTTGAGCACCAAGTCGTAGGCTTGCGAACGCACGTCCAACAGCGCTTCGCCTCCCTCGCCGAGCAGGTCCAAGTCGTCGGGATGAGGCATCGTGAACGGGTGATGGGCCGGAAGAGGGGAACCGTCGGCACCGAACCCCTCAAAAAGTGGGAAGTCCACAACCCACAGGTAATGCAACCCGCCTTCATTGACCGGGGGCCGACCAAGCTCAAGTCGCAGCAACCCCAGCACATGACGAACCAGGCGGCGCTCATCGGCGACGAGGAACACCATGTCACCCACGCTCGCCCCCAACGCGGAGATGACCGCGGTGGACTCTTCCGCGCTCAAGAACTTGGCAACGCCAGCGTCGAGGACCGCCGAGGAGTCACGCTGCGCGACCTTCATCCAGGCCAGGCCTTTGGCCCCCCAGCGCTGGCAGGTCTCAACCAGGGAATCGATCTGGTTGCGGCTGAGCGCTTCGGAGCCTCCAGGCATGCAGATCCCCTTCACGCAGGGCGCTTGAAACACCCTCGCTTGGGTGTCAGCGAAGATCTCGGTGAGCTCGACGAGCTCCATCCCGAAACGGACATCGGGCTTGTCGGAGCCGTACCGCTCCATCGCATCGAGCCAACTGATGCGGGGGAACTCCGTCGGCCGCACACCGGTGACGGCCTCGGTCGCCTCGGCAATGGCCGCGGATATGAACTCGAAGACGTCTTCCTGGCCGACAAAACTTGCTTCGGCGTCGAGTTGCATGAACTCGAACTGTCGGTCGGCACGAAGGTCCTCGTCCCGCAGACAGCGGGCGATCTGGTAGTAGCGGTCGACACCGCCGACCATGCAGAGTTGCTTGAAGAGCTGGGGGCTCTGGGGAAGCGCGTAGAAGCTCCCGGGCTCCTTGCGGGACGGAACGACGAAGTCTCGGGCGCCCTCGGGTGTCGAGGCCACCAGCATCGGCGTCTCGACCTCAACGAATCCCTGAGACTCCATGCCGCGGCGGATCGCGCTGTTCACCTGCGCGCGGATCCGCAGGTTGCGCTGCAGGCGGGCCTTGCGCAGGTCCACGTAACGATGGCGAAGCCGGATCGTCTCATCGACCTCGGTGCGTTCATCAAGCGGGAACGGTGGAGGCTCGGCGATCGAGAGCACCTCGACTTCGCGGATCTCGATCTCGATCTCTCCGGTCGCGAGCTCTGGATTCGCGGTGTCCTCGGGACGCTCACAGACCTCGCCTGTCATCCGCACCACATATTCGCTACGAAGATCGTGTTTCCCGTCCACCACACACTGCACGACACCGGTGTGGTCGCGCAGGTCAATGAACACGAGGTGCTCACCGTGCTCACGCCGACGGTCCACCCATCCACAGACACTCACGACGCTGCCGATGTCGCAAGGACCTACCAGACCGCACATATGGGTCCGCATTGAGGTTGAGAGGTCCATCACAGTGTCCGTTTCCTGATCAGTTCGTCTACGAGCGAACCCGCCGCGACTCGCTGCTGGCTGCTGTCACCCATGTCCCGCAAGGTGAGGACCCCGCAGGCAAGTTCATCTTCACCGATGATCACCGCGAATTCGGCGCCGGAACGGTCAGCCACCTTCATCTGGGCTTTCATGGACCGTCCTCCGTAGCTTCGATCCGTTGCGATACCGGCCTGGCGCAGGCGATCACAGACTTTGAGCGCTTCCGTTCCTCCTGTGACATCGACCACGAACACATCGACGGTATTGGAAGGCGCGCCGAATACCCCCTCAGCGTCGCAGGCCAGCAGGATCCGGTCGACGCCGAGGGCGAAACCGATGCCGGGTGTGGGCGGACCCCCGAGATCCTCCACCAGACCGTCGTACCGACCACCGCCACCGACCGCGTTCTGCGCGCCTGCCAACCCGGGGGCCGCGAACTCGAACGTGGTGCGCGTGTAATAGTCGAGGCCCCGCACCAGGCGCGGCGAGATCTCGTATGCGATTCCGACAGCGTCGAGACCGGCCCGCACCGCGGCGAAGTGCGCCGCGGACTCATCGTCGAGGAAATCGACCATCACCGGGGCCCCGGCGATGACCGCTGAGTCCTGTTCACGTTTGGAGTCGAGCACCCGCAGAGGGTTGCGTTCGACCGTCACCTGCGACTGAGTCGACAGCCGGGAGCGGTTCTGTTCCAAGTGCTTGACAAGCGCCTGCTCGTAGGCGCGCCGACTACCGGAGTCACCGGGGCTTCCAAGACTGTTGAGCGCCAATTCGATCCGGACCAGACCCAGCGACTCGAAGAAGCGGGCCCCCAGGACGATGACATCGACGTCCGCCTGGGGGTCGTCGGTCCCGAGCACCTCCACGCCGACCTGCGTGAACTGTCGATAGCGGCCCGCCTGCGGTTGCTCGTACCGGAACTGGGGCCCCTCGTACCACACTTTCCACGGTGGCACAGGTCGGTGTTCGGCATAGGCGCGACAAATGCTGGCCGTCAGTTCCGGACGGAGCGCGAGCTGCTGAGGAGGATCCCCTTTGTCGTAGAAGTCGAACATCTCCTTGGTGACCACATCGGTGGACTCACCGAGGCGCTTGAAGACGCCGAGATCCTCGAAGATCGGAGAGACGACCTCCCCGAATCCACTGTTGTCGGCTTGGCGCGCGAACTCGTCGACGAGCGCGCGCAGACGAGTCGAGCCGGGAGCGAGGATGTCACGGGTGCCCTTGGGGGCACGAAATGTCGGCTCAGCCACAGCCCCTCAGGCTACCGGTGCCTATGGCCCGTTGTTTCTTGGAACGTGCGCTGATTGAACAGGGAGTTGCACTGACACCAGTTGTCTTCCACTGTTGTTCGCTGCGCTCAACTCCCGCTCTCATTCGCCACGCTCACGGGCGGCGGGGGCCGCGGGCGGGCCGCTCGGGCCACGGCCTCGCTCGGACGCGGTCGTGTTCAGGGTAAATCCGCTCGGCCTTTTGCTCATGTTTACTGCGCTGATGGGCGACCGGAGGCACGCGCCGATCTGGGAACCACCCGGAACGCGTCGTAGACCGCCTCCACCACCAGCAGCGACGACAACACCGAATCGAGCTGGCTCAGATCCGCGAGTTCAAACTCGAACTGCATCTTGGCAATGGCGTCATCGCCGGTCTCTGCTTCGACCGCGGTGACATTGAGCCCGTGGGAGGACAGGACCTTCGACACATCGACCAGCAGTTCCGCGCGGTCGAGCGCGTGGACCTCGATGTTCGTGGCGAACTGGCCTTCGTGTTCGGAATCCCACTCGACCTCGATGAGCCGGTCCGGTTGACCCTCCTGCAGGGTCGTGGCGTTGAGGCAGTCCGTGCGATGGACCGACACCCCGCGGCCTCGAGTCACGAACCCCACGATCTCGTCGGGCGGAACCGGCGAACAGCATCGGGAGATCCGAATCATGATGTCGTCGAGACCCTCCACGTGCACCCCTGCCGATCCTGCAACGCGGCGCTTCGCGCCGACGCGCCGACTGACCGTGGTGGGCAGCCGCGGCTGCCCCTTCTCGGGTGCGTCCTCGCCGTGCATCTCACGGGCCAGGCGGTCGGCGACCGTCCGAGCCGCCACGTGCCCCTCCCCGATCGCCGCGAAGAGCAGGTCCTCAGCGGCATAGTTCATCTGCTCGGCGACCTCGAGGAACACCTTCTCCTTGAGGATCCGTTGTGCTGGCAGGCCCTCGCGCCGCAGGGCTTGAAGCAGATCGTCGCGACCCTGCTCGATGGCATCGGAGCGACGTTCCCTCGTGTACCACTGTTTGATGCGGTTCGCAGCGCGTCGACTGGCGACGAAGGTCAGCCAGTCTCGACTGGGACCCGCACCCTCAACCTTCGAAGTGAAGATCTCAACCGAATCACCGGACCCGAGGCGAGTGTCGAGAGGCATCAGACGACCATTGATCTTCGAACCGACACAGCTGTGTCCGACGTCTGTGTGGATGGCGTAGGCGAAATCGACCGGCGTGGCCCCCACCGGCAGTTCAATCACCTTGCCCTTGGGAGTGAACACGTACACTTCGTCCTGATCGAGATCAAGCTTCAGGTTGGACATGAACTCCGACGGGTCGGAGGTCTCCGACTGCCACTCGACGATGCGGCTCAGCCAGGCCATCTCGCTGCCCGGCTCCTCGTTCTTGTAGTCCCAGTGGGCGGCAACCCCGAATTCGGCGCGCTGGTGCATCTCTTCGGTGCGGATCTGCACTTCGATCGACTTGCCCTGCGGACCCACCACGGTCGTGTGCAACGACTGGTAGAGGTTGAACTTCGGCATGGCTATGTAGTCCTTGAACCGTCCCTGGACAGGTCGCCAGGTTGCGTGTATCGAACCCAACGCGGCGTAGCAGTCCCGTACCGAGTCGACGATCACACGGATGCCGACCAGGTCGAAGATCTCCTCGAACGTGCGGCCTTTGACCACCATCTTCTCGTAGATCGACCAGAGGTGTTTGGGGCGACCGTCAATGGTGGCAACGATCCCGAGTTCAGCCAGACGGGCCTGCACGTTTCCGAGAACCTGAGCCAGATACAGGTCGCGCTCGGGAGCCCGCAAGGCCAGCATCTGATCAATCTCCGCGTAGCGGCGGGGATGGAGGGCCGCGAACGAAAGGTCCTCGAGCTGCTGTTTCAGATCGGCCATGCCGAGTCGGTGAGCCAGCGGCGCGTACACGTCGAGCGTTTCGCGGGCTGTTCGCTCCTGGTTGAACTCCGGCAGCGCCGCCACAGTCCTGAGGTTGTGCAGACGGTCGGCGAGCTTGATGATCAGCACCCGCAGATCCGAGGCGATTGCCACGATCATCTTGCGAATGGTTGCAGCCTGTTGCTGCTCCTTGGTGTCGTACTTGACACGATCCAGTTTGGTGACGCCGTCGACGATGTCGGCGAGATCGGGCCCGAACTCCTCGGTGATCTGCTTCAACCCGACCGTCGTGTCCTCCACTGCGTCGTGGAGCAGGGCTCCGGCCACTGTCACATCGTCGATGCCCTGGTGGGCGACGATCGTCGCCACAGCAACCGGGTGACGAATGTAGGGCTCACCGGACTTGCGGTTCTGTCCCTCGTGGGCGGCATGGGCCAACTCGAACGCCCGCTCGATCAGATCCGTGTCCGCCTTGGGGTGATGAGCGCGGTAGACGCTCAGCAGCTGGGTGATCTCCGCGGAACTCGGACGATTGGCCGAACGACGCCACGGCAGAACTCGGGTGACCGTTACCAACTCAGTCCCCTCCGAACGCAAGCACGGACTCGACCCTGAAATCGCTCAGCAGCGCGCGGCCCGACAAGAACTCCAACTCGATGAGCATGGCGAAACCCGCCACCGTGGCACCGGCAGCGCAGAGCAGTCCGGCCGCTGCGTGCGCGGTACCGGCAGTGGCCAGTACATCGTCAACCACCAGCACACGGTCACCACCTCCGACTGCATCGGTGTGCATCTCGATCATGTCGGGACCGTACTCCCGGTCGTAGCTCTGCGAGACGGTATTCGAGGGGAGCTTACCCTGTTTGCGGATCGGGACGAACCCGACCGAGAGGCGCTGCGCGATCGGCACTCCGAAGAAGAACCCGCGGGACTCTATGCCGGCGACCTTGGTGATCTCATTGCCCGGTTCTGGGTTCAGCCAGGGGGCTGCCATCGCATCGATCGCCGCCTCGAAGGCATCGGGGTCCCCGAGCAGCGGCGAGATGTCCTTGAAGACGATCCCGGGCTCAGGAAAGTCCCTTACGTCGCGGATCAGGTTGCTGATGCCATCCAAGCCTGCCACGGTCATACCCGTCACCGTATCGCCTCAGCGCTTCTTCTTTTTCTTCCTTGGTCGGGGAGGAGCATGACTGGGCCGGACGCGGTCGGCGGTGGGGCGGGTCGCGGTTGCACCGAGTGTGGCGTCGGTCTCGGCGACCATACGCGTGCGGTCACTGTCTCCGGACCGCAGGCGCACCTTGCGCGCGAGCGCGACATGGTGCTCCTCACGCTCCTTCATCTGCGCCACCAACGTGGAGGCCACGAAGATCGACGAGTACGAACCCACGAGGATGCCGATCAGCAACGCCAGCGCAAATTCTTGGAGGGTCAGCGCGCCAAGGAAGAACGAACCCACCACCAGCATCGAGAGCACCGGCAGGACCGAGGTGATCGAGGTGTTGATCGAACGCATCAAAACCTGGTTGAGGGCGAGGTTCATCATCTCGGTGTAGGTGTAGCGCTCGGTCGGCCCCAGCCTGCGCCCGATCTCGCGGACCTTGTCGTAGACGACGATCGTGTCATAGAGCGAGTAGCCCATGATCGTCAGGAAGGCGATGACGGTCGCAGGGGTGACCTCGAACTGGAACAGCGAATAGAGGCCGACTGAGATGATTATGTCGTGGGCGACCGCTACCAGCGCACCCACCGACATCCTCCACTCGAGTCGGATGGCGATATACAGCGCGATGATGACGAAGAACCAGATGAGGGCGTTTCGGGCCTTGTTGGTGATCTGATCACCCCACGACGGACCCACGGTTGTGACCGAGACCTCGCCGATGGCCGTGCCTGCCAGGTCTGCGAGTGCCCGTGTGACCTCCGCGGTTCCGCCGGCATCGTCGATGTCTGCGCGGACGCGGATGCTGTCGGTGCCGACAGTCTGGATCTTGCCCGCATCCGCGCCGGTCCCGGCGAGGGCATCGCGGGTCTCAGCGACCGAGGTCTGCGGCGCCACCACCTCCCACGAAGTGCCTCCCTCGAACTCAATGCCCAGGTTCAAACCGCGGAACGCCAGCGAGCCCAGGCTCACCAGCACCAGAACGACCGAGACGGCCAGCGCCTTGTTCCAGATCGCGGGAAAGTCGAACTGGTGTGACCCCCGGTACATGCGTCGCAGGAGGTTCATGGGCTCACCTGCGAGGTTTCAGGCCCAAGAGCCGGAATGCCGAATCGTCTCGGGTGGTCGTTCATCGACTCTCGGCGAGCCATGCCCCGAATGACCGGGCCCATGAAGAAGTAGGTCGCGACCAGGTCGAGCACGGTTGCCAAGCCTAGGAACAGAGCGAAGCCTTTCACCTGGCCGACGGTCAGGAAGTAGAGCACCAGTGCGGCGATCAGGCTGGCCACATCGGCTTTGACGATCGTCGAGAAGGCGATGGGGAAAGCCCTCTCCACCGCCGAACGCACCGTCCGGCCGGCGCGGACGTCCTCCTTCAGGTGCTCGAAATAGACCACGTTCGAATCAACCGAGACTCCGATCGACACAATCAGGCCGGTGACACCGGCCAGCGTCAGCGCCAGGCCCTGCGACTCTCCGAGCCAGGAGATCATGGTCCACAGCAGCGCCCCCGATATTGCCAGGCTGGAGATGGCGACAACGCCCAACAACCGGTAGTACGCGAGCAGGTACAGCGACACCAGCACCAGACCGATGATCCCGGCGACTATTCCAGCGTCGAGGGCGTCCTCGCCCAGGGTCGACGAGACGATCCGGCTCTCCTGGGGGGTGAGCTCCACCGGCAGCGAACCGAACCGCAGGACAAGCGCCAGATCTTTGGCGACCTGCTCCGTCATGGCGCCCCCGGAGATCACAACCTCGCCGCGGTCGAAATTGGCGATGCCCACCGTCGGTGCGCTCTCGACGATTCCGTCGATCTCCACGGCAACCCGACCCACGAAGGCCCCCGTGTTGGGGGAGGTCCCCGTCGGCGGGCATAGCGCGGTGCCTCTGGCGCACTCCGAGGCGAGGGCGTTGAAATCGTCGATCCCCGGCGATCCGGACCGAAACGAGATGTTGACGACCCATTCGACTAGTTGTAGTCGCGCTGCAGCGGTGTCGAGAACTTCACCGGTCAGCCGGGCGCCAGGGTTTCGCTGCTGATCTACGAGCAGAGGCGCAGGACCGAGCAGGTAACGAACACCAGCGCCAGCGCGGTCGACCGCCACCATGCATTCATCGGCATCAGCGTCGGGAGTCGGATCGTGATACAACTCGGCCAACGCTTCGGGGTCCTCAGCAAGCTCTGGTGCACACAGAGCGATGCTCTCAGGCAGGAAGGATTCGTCGCCGAATACTTCCTGATACAACGGACGGAACCGAAGTTCGGCAGTCTGGCCAACGAGTTCAATGGCACGCTGCTGATCCTCCACGCCGGGGATCTGCACCAACACGGTCGATCCCTGGCGACTGATCTCCGGTTCACGAACACCGAGACCGTCGACCCGGTTGCGAATAATGTCGACCGCCTGGTCGAGCACATCATCGGAGATCTCCGAGCCGTCGTCGTTGGGCTCGGGTTCGAGCACCACCGAGGCTCCACCCTGGAGGTCGAGCCCCAAGAGGGGTTCGTTCCCGGACGTGATCGTGTAGACGACGCCCGCGAGGGCGACGACCACGATGCCGATGACGAAAGTCAGTTGACGACGCATCTAGGCGGCGTCAGTCCGCACCGTCGCCGTCGCCAGCGGTGTCAGCATCGTCGTCCGCTTGATCGTCGGATTGAGAGACCACCGAGACGATCGACGACTTCTGGACCTTCAGCTCGACTTCAGGCGCCACTTCCAACCAGATGACACTGTCTTCGACCTCTGCTACCGCACCGAAGATGCCCGCGTTGGTGAGGACCTCGTCCCCCTCCTTCAGGGAGCTGAGCAGGAGACGATGAGCCTTCATCTTGCGCCGCTGCGGGGCGATCATGAAGAAGTAGAGAAAACCTACGATGAGGATGGGAAAGAAAAGTGATTCCATGCGTGCATCCGTATCTGGAGAGCGAACTCAGGCAAGGCTATCGTCCCCAAACGTCATGAACGCGACCCCGGAACATCTCAAATTCCTGAGCCTTGACCGCGTCCGACAGCTGCTCCATGAATCGAAACAACCAGGCGAGGTTGTGGAGCGTCAGAATCCTCTGTGCGGTGGGTTCCTTGGCCACCAGCAGGTGTCTCAAGTAGCCGCGCGACCAGCGGTTGGCTGGACTCCCGGGCCAACTGACGTCGAGCGGTTGATCGCTGTTAGAGAACTCGGCTCGGCGCAGGTTGAACTTGCCCTCATCGGTCAGGACCGTGCCGTGGCGGGCAAGGCGCGTCGGCAGGACGCAATCGAACATGTCGACTCCCCGCGCTACGGATTCGACTATCCCGACGGGATCGCCGAGCCCCATGAAATATCGCGGCTGATCGCTCGGCAGCAGGCCGATACAAGCGTCGAGGCCGTCCAGCATCTGCTGACGGTCCTCCCCTACTGACAGCCCGCCCACGGCGTAGCCGTCGAAGTCGAGAGCCACTGTCCGTTCTGCGGACTCGATGCGCAGCGCTTCGTCCGTTCCACCCTGAACTATCCCGAACTGACTCTGCCGTTGCGCTGCGAACGGGTGCTCCTCAAAGGCCCGGCGTCCCTTGTTCGCCCACAGAGCCGTGCGGTCCACCGCTGACCGCAGGACCTGATGCCCGGCGACCGCCGAGGGGCAAACGTCGAGCACCATCTGAATGTCCGCCCCGATCAGGGCCTGCACCTCGACAGCCTTCTGCGGCGTCAACCGGTGCGTCGATCCGTCGTACACCGATTTGAAAGTGGCTCCCTCGTCGTCGATCTGCGGCTTCAACGAGAAGACTTGGAATCCACCGGAGTCGGTCAGCACGTGCTTGTTGAAGTCGACGAAACGATGTATCCCGCCCAACTCAGCGATGACCTCAGGACCGGGTCGCAGCATCAGATGATAGGTGTTGGCCAAAATCACCTGTGCTCCGAGAGCCTCGAGGTCGTCTGATGCCAGGTGGCGCACGGCTCCACGGGTTCCCACCGGCATGAACCGCGGCGTCGTGAACTGTCCGCGGGCCGTCGTGACGACACCGATTCGTGCTTGCTGGTCACGCGCTGTCTCAACGAGAGTTGCCTTCACAGCGCCAGACTATGCACGCCGCATTTGTTCGGCCCGTATCGGACCACCGGGCAAGGGGTCAACCGTGGCCGCGGCGTTGTCGTGTCAGACACGGCGTTCACAGAGCATGGCGTCGCCGAAACTCAGGAACCGGTAGTTCTCCGCCAACGCCTCGGCATACAGTTCCCGCCAACGGGGGCCTGTGAAGGCGTCGATCATGCACAGCAGCGTCGAGGCCGGGAGATGGAAGTTGGTCATCATCGCATCGACCACCGACCAGTCGAAGGGCCGTCGGATGAACAGACTGCTGCGGCCCTCGGGCGGGCCGCCGTGCCCCCAAGTCTCAAGCGCTCTGACCACGGTCGTTCCGATGGCCACGACTCGGTCCGCTGAACCGATGAGTCGTTGTGTGCTCTCGGGGATCGAGTACCACTCGCTGTGCATCAGATGGTTGTCGAGGCGGTCCACTGTGATGGGCCTGAAGGTGTCGAGACCGACTGCCAACTCGACCGTTGCGATCTTGACTCCTCTGGCTCCCAGGCCCGAGAGCACAGATTCAGTCAGGTGCAGCCCGGCGGTAGGTGCCGCCGCTGATACCGGCCGTTCCCCATAAACGGTCTGATAGCGCTCAGGGTCGGCGATCTGCTTCTCGATGTAGGGAGGCAACGGCGGCAGGCCGACTTCTTCCAAGACGTCGAGGAGCCGGCGGTCACCGACCTCCGGGGCAACGATGCGACGCCCCTCGCCGAGATCCTCCCCGATCATCACAGACATCGCGTCGTTAGCCACGACCGAACCCGCCTTGAGCCTGCGCGAGGGTCGTACCAGCGCCTCCCAGCGCCGGTCGTCGAGCTGCTCCAACAGGAGCACCTCGACAGCGCCGCCGCTGGATCGGTGAAGCGGAATCCGTGCGGGGAGCACACGGGTGTTGTTGAGGACGACAAGATCGCCTTCGGAGAGCAACTCCGGCAACTCATGGACGTGACGATGCAGGATCTCATTGGCGCGATCGACCAGCAGACGCGCCTCGTCGCGCCGCTCGAGCGGTGTCTGGGCGATCGAGGCGGCCGGCAGTTCATAGCAGATGTCGGCGAGGGTCTGCGGTGGGGGCTCCACTGAGCCCCTAGTCGGGTTTGGGCGCGTCGGGGGCGGGGTCGTCGAACAACCCCGGTGCCGTTGGCGGACCAACCGCCTCCACAGTCATCTGCAGATGCTCGAAAGCGGCCGGAGTGGCGACTCGTCCCCGCGGAGTGCGCATCAGCAGACCCTGTTGAATCAGATACGGCTCGTACACATCCTCGACGGTCTCGGACGGTTCGCTGACTGCGATGGCAAGCGTCGACAAACCGACGGGTCCGCCCCCGAACCGTCGACAGACCGCGTCGAGCACGGCTCGACTGGCCTTGTCGAGACCGAGTTCATCAACACCGAAGAACGCCAGACCGTCAGCTGCCACTTCTGCATCGATATGGCCGTCACGTTCGACCTCTGCGTAGTCGCGTACCTGGCGCAACAGCCGGTTGGCGATGCGCGGTGTTCCTCTGGCACGACGGGCGATCTCCCATGCACCCGTCTCGGTGACATCGACACCGAAGATCTGGGCCGACCGTAAGGCGATGGACTGGAGATCGTCGACGTCGTAGAAGTCGAGACGCGCGACCAAGCCGAAGCGGTCCCGAAGCGGTCCGGTGATCAAACCGGTTCGGGTGGTGGCACCCACCAGGGTGAAGCGGGCCAAGTCGAGGGGGATCGAACGGGCGGCCGGGCCTTTGCCCAACACAATGTCGATCCTGAAGTCTTCCATCGCCGGGTACAGAACTTCCTCGACTGGGCGCGGCAGGCGATGGATCTCGTCAATGAACAGAACATCTCCGTCTTCGAGCTTCGACAGGATCGAGGCGAGGTCGCCGGACCGTTCCAACGCCGGGCCCGACGTGACCAGCAGGTGCGACCCCATCTCGGCGGCGATTATGTGTGCCAACGTGGTCTTGCCCAGCCCGGGCGGACCGGCGAACAACAGGTGGTCGACGGCATCACGCCGTTTTGAGGCAGCGCCCAGAATCACCCGCAGGTGACTCTTCAGTTCTGTCTGGCCGACGAACTCGGTGAGGGTACGCGGACGCAGTCCGGGCTCAGCGAGCAGTTCGGTATCGGTCTCCGTCTCGCTCGGCGAGAGCAGGTCGCTCTCAGACTCGGACTCGTTGAGGAGTTCCTCGCGCATCTGCTCAATCCCCCGATGCCAGGCGACGCAGGGCATCCTTCAACAGGGCGCTGGTATCTCCCTGCGCGGGCGCCTCCACGAGCACCGCGTGGATTTCTTCGGGCCCGTAGCCGAGGCTCTCCAACGCGGCTCGAACATCACCGCGGATCGCCTGCGGCGTCGACGCATCCGATCCGTCCGCGACCACTCCTGCGTAGTCGCCGCTGGGAATGTCGAGTCTGCTCTTGAGTTCAATAACCAACCGGGCGGCTGTCTTGCGCCCTACCCCGGGCACCAGGCAGAGCGCTGCCAGGTCGTCCTGGGCCACCGCAACGCGCAGGGCCGCCGGATCATGAACCGACAGAATGGCGAGTCCCAGCGCCGGTCCGACTCCGTGAGCGCTGATCAGCGATTCAAAGACACGGCGTTCGTCGATGGTCGCGAAGCCGTAGAGAGTGTCGCTGTCCTCACGCACCGCATGATGGGTATGCACGAAGACTTCGCTGCCAGAGGAACCGAGGGACACGGCGGTCGAGGGAGTCACCTGCACGCGGTAGCCCAGGCCTCCGACCTCTATCAACAGTTCTGATTCCGAGGTGCGGTCTAGAAGCCGGCCCCTCAAAGAACCGATCATCGCCGCGCTCCCGCGACACGGCGCGAGGGAATGTGGGCGACATGACACAGCGCCACCGCAACGGCATCGGCGACGTCCGCCGGCTTCAGGCGTTCCGGCATACCCAACAGAGTCTGGACCATCTGGGAGACCTCTTCCTTGTCCGCGCCGCCCCAGCCGGCCACAGCCTGCTTGACCTCATTGGGCGAATACTCGACTACCGAGCAGCCTGCTGACACCGCTTCGACCATGACTATCCCGCTGACCATACCCACCGACATCGCGGTCAGGGCGTTATGTTGAAACAACACCCGCTCAACAGCCACCACATCAGGGCTGAGTTCACTGATCAGAGCACGGACCTCCCGCTGAACCTCTGCCAGCCGTGCGGGGCGGTCGAGGTCCGGGTCTGTTCGGATAACCCCTGCCGCAACCGCCCTGGGCTTTCGGCCGTGCTCGACGCAGCCGTAGCCGCAGCGTGAAAGACCGGGATCGATTCCGAGCACGAACATACGTACGACTCTAGTCGCCGAGGTCGAGGTGGGCGCGGCATACCGCGGCTGGCGTTCCTGAGCGGTGCTAGCGACTCGATTCAGCCCGCTCGGACGGACTCCATGAGGTCTGCGGCAGCTTCGGAGTTGTCCTGAACCTCTTGAACATCATCAAGGTCGTCAAGCACATCGATGAGGTTGAGCAGCTTCTTGAGCTCGCCGACGTCAGTCATCTCCACGGTCGATGTGGGCAGCATCGTGAGGTCCGCGAACTCGACGGGCACCTCGGCTCCGTCGAGCGCGTCACGCACCTCATTTAGGTCGCTCGGCGCGGTGATTATCCGCCACACCTCCCCAACGTCTTCGATGTCCTCCGCTCCCGCGTCCACGGTCAGGAGCATCAGCTCCTCCTCATCGACCGATGCCGGTACCAGCACCACACCCTTGCGCTCGAACTGCCAGGACACTGCGCCCGGTTCAGCCAGCGAACCGCCGTGTTTGGTCAGCGTGGATCGGACTTCGCTGGACGTGCGGTTGCGATTGTCGGTCAGGCATTCGATCAGCAGCGCGATTCCACCCTGGGCATACCCCTCATAGGTGACCTGTTCGTAGTTGACACCTTCGAGTTCACCGGTACCGCGCTTGACCGCCCGCTCGATCGTGTCGAGCGGCACAGAATTGTCACGCGCCTTTTGAAACATAGTCCGCAGAGTCGGATTCGCATCGAGGTCTCCGCCACCGGTCCGAGCCGCAACCTCCACCTGCTTGATCAGCTTGGCGAAGAGCTTGCCGCGTTTGGCGTCAGCAGCCCCCTTGCGGTGTTTGATCGTTGCCCACTTGGAATGACCGCTCATGAACGGAATCTACCCGCTGCGTTGTGACCGCGGTCAATGAGCATCGACGATGCCCGCCTGTGACAACCAACGACGGTGAAGCCGATTGTCGCCCGACAGCTCGGGATGAAAGGCCGCAACGGTGACTGGGCCCCTGCGGCACAGAACCGGGTTGCCGTCGAGGGCGGCGAGCGCCTCCACATCGGGGCCGAGTCGGGTGACTACCGGAGATCGGATGAACACCGCGTGAAATGGCGTGTCCAGACCGGTGATCTCGATATCGGTCTCGAAACTGTCGATCTGACGGCCGTAGCCGTTGCGTTCCACGGTCATGTCCAACACTCCCAACGCCACCTGATCATCGCGTCCGTCGCAGATCTCTGAAGCCATCAGGATCAAGCCTGCGCAGGTCCCGAAGACAGGCAAGCCCGCGCGTGCTCGAACCCGCAGCAACTCGAGCATCTGCGACCGCTCGAGCAGCATCGACATCGTGGTCGACTCGCCACCAGGGACCACCAGCGCATCGACGGACGCCAGCTGCTCAGCTGTGCGTATCTGCTGGGTCGCGCACCCGAGGGACTCAAGGATCGTCGCGTGAGCGGCGAACGCACCCTGAAGGGCGAGAACTCCAACGGTCGGTACTACCAACCCCGTTCAGCCAACTTCATGTCGAGGGTTGAGATCTCCTGGCCGACCATCGCATCGCCGAGACCAGTCGAGACCTTCACCAGGATTGCCGGGTCCTGATAGTGGGTGGTCGCCTCCACTATGGCTGACGCCATCTTCTCAGGACTCTCGCTCTTGAAGATTCCAGAGCCGACGAACACCGCCTGGGCTCCGAGTTGCATCACCAACGATGCGTCTGCGGGCGTGGCGATACCGCCCGCGCAGAAGATCGGTACCGGGAGCTGCCCTGTTCGGGCAACCTCTTGAATCAACGGGAGCGGCGCTTGGAGTCGTTTCGCCCAGTCGAAGAGTTCCGCAGAGTCTGCTCTGGTCAGCTTGCCGATGTCGCCCATGATCGAGCGCAGATGGCGCACCGCCTCGACGACGTTGCCGGTCCCGGCTTCACCTTTGGAGCGGATCATGCAAGCCCCCTCGCTGATGCGCCGCAGAGCCTCGCCCAAGTTGGTGGCACCGCACACGAACGGAACCGTGAATGACCACTTGTCGATATGGTGCGCCTCATCAGCGGGCGACAGCACCTCCGATTCGTCGATGTAGTCGACACCGATGGCCTCGAGCATCTGCGCTTCCGCGAAATGCCCGATGCGTGCTTTGGCCATGACCGGTATTGAGACCGCTGCCGCAATCCCCTGGATCATCTCTGGATCAGACATGCGGGAAACCCCGCCGTCTCGGCGGATATCGGACGGCACTCGTTCAAGGGCCATCACTGCGACTGCCCCGGCGTCCTCTGCGATCTTCGCGTGCTGCGGGTTGACGACGTCCATGATGACACCGCCCTTGAGCATCTCGGCCAAACCCCGCTTCACCAGTTTTGTCCCCGTCTCGCGCTGGTTGTTCTGTCCCATATCGACCATCCTATGACCGTTGTGACTTGACGACGCAGTAGTTTTGCTGACGCCCGTTGCGGCGTGCTGCACCTAGTTGGCGGCGCGGGCAGTTTCGAGACGTGCAGCGGCTTCGGCAAGGTCGAAGGTGGCTATGCGGGCTTCGGGGAACTTCGAGCCGTCGGCCGAAGCGAGAATGAACCATGTGGCACCCGGTTGCAGGGCGATGACCTCTCCGTCAGCGCTCCTCAAATCCCACGCCGGCTCCTGGGGCGACCTGCGCCATGTGCCCTCCACGACTCGACCCTGGGTGAAGACTTGTACGGGACCGGTGCTGAACGACTGAGCCTCCGGTGACGCAGGGTCGGCCGGTGAGATCTCGTAGACGACGTGCAGGACCACCACATTTGCGGGGGCGATCTCCACTTCGGTGTCATCCTGCAACGTTGTATGGAGGGTTCCGTCCTGCACCCGCACCCATCGAGCGACCGCCGGGTCCCACAGGTGGCTGACCTGCCGCCCGAAACTGGCTTCGTAGGTGATCTCCACGCCGCCGATCTCCGTACCCAGGCTCTCGGAGAGTTCTCCGTAGGTCACGACCGGACCGGGTACACCCGAACCGAGAAAATCGATCATCTCAATGTCAATCCAGAGGTTGTCGGGAGCGCTGCGAGAACCCAGACGGAAGTATGGATCCAGGCGACGCAACGCGCCCGCGTCCACGAAGACGCCCCTGTTCGCTGCATCGCGCAGTTCAACCAGGGTCGGGGTGTTGGCACCGGAGAACACCAGTGCCGGAGTTCCGAGCCCGGCCAACAGCTCGACGTCTGTGGTTCTGGCGGAACGGACCGGTCCCGCCAGAGGGGGCACCTGGGACTGGAACACTGCCGCGAAACGGGTCTTGAGCCCCTCGATCAGTTCCTCGTAGACGATGTCGGCTTCTGCCAGACCCATCTGTGGCCGGGACTGATCGTTGTTGTTGCCGATCTTGACCACGAATGCAGGCTGACGAGCAGCCGCGGCGCTGGCCGCAGGGAGTCCGGTGAAGGGAGCAAGGGGGCCGTCGAAGACGGTCGTGGTGGTCTGCGACCCTGCAACCGTGGTGCTTGTGGTCGTGGAAGCAACCGTCTGTTCGATCGGCTCCGGTTCGGGTTCACTCACCTCGACACCGTTCCCGCCGTCAAGACACGACGCCACGAACAGCGCCGACAACGCGACCGTTGCCAACAACCCGCCTCCGGCTCGCATCACAGCTCTCTCAGAGCATCAGTACGATCCTGAAGTTGAGGTTGCACTCCCGGCGTGCCGTCGAGTGGTCCGATCATCCATAGATGCCGGTTGGCGCGGGTACAGCTGACGCCGCTGCCCGCAGCGGCCTGTTCGAACGCGCCGACCAGCGCAGGGGGATATCGAGTCATCAACACGCCCTGCACATCGGTGAGGGCCATTCGCTGACCATCGAGCTGTACCCGACGCACCAGCTCTGCCAGCGGACCGAGCAGGGGACCCACAGACGCAAGGGTCGTCGCCGCGTGAACGCCGGAACTGAACTGGGCCAGCTGTCGCGCCACGACGACCTCCAGCTGCAGTCGGTCCAGCTTCTGCAATGCCCCCGTCGTCATCACCAGATGCGTTTGTTTGGCCCGTCCGACCACAGCCGAGTCCGGGGCTTGAGAATCGACCACATGCAGTTGCGGCTCGGCGATCCCGTGGCTTGCGCACAAGCTGGCAACCAGGTTCTCGAGGCGCGGTTGGTGTCCCGGGACAACCGGAACGGCACCGAGGGCGCTCAGCGTCGCGGCGGGGGCGCGCCTGTCGAGTGCGATGGTCAACAAGACAGCGACCACCAGCCCGACGATCACGCCGACGACGATCCTTGGGCCGTACGGCGACAGCAGTGTTACAACCACTGCCACAACCAGCCCGACCACCAATGCCGGGATCAATAAAACCGATCGGGGTGCCGCTGTGGGCATAAAGGTGCTCTCCGCAAGATCTGTGGTCCGCGGTAACGAGGCCGCGAGTCGATTCGTCGTCGGCTCAGAATATCGGCGCTTGGACACTCTCAGCGCCCCGTCAATGCAGTAGTGCTCGGTAACGCTGCAAGTAGAGGTCGGCCAGGCGATCCATGGAGAACTCATCGGCTCTCTCGTTTCCCGACGCGACAAGCTCTGCGGCTCTTTGGTTGTCTTGCAGCAACTCGCTGATCGCGGCGGCCAACGCCTTGTGATCACCAGCAGGGAACAACAGGGCGTCGCGGCCGTGTCTCGACGCATTGGCATAACCGCCGATATCGGCCGCGACCACCGGTGTGCCCGCGGCCATCCCCTCCAACAGAACAATCCCGAAGGACTCACCGAACAGGGAGGGGGCGCAGAAGATGTCGGCGCCGCGCAGTCGCGCTATCTTCTCGGTCTCGTCGATCGATCCCAGCCACTCGAGCCTTGAATCGCCGCCGTAGGCCGTCTTGAGCCTCTGCGTCTCAGGGCCGCTGCCTGCGATCCAGACGCGAATATCCGCCGGAAGCAACTTCACCGCCTCAAGCAGGACCTGCAGTCCTTTTCGCTGCTCGTGGCGACCGATGAACAGAACGGTGGGAGAACCGGCGGCGTAAGCCGGGCTGCGGCGATAACGGCCCACCTCCACCCCGTTGAAGAGCACGTCGTACTCGCCGCCGAGGTGTTTCATCGCGAGTTTGCGGGCATCTTCAGAGACCACCACACGATCATCGAGACGACGAGCCAGGTAACGGACAGCCTTGGGCATCAATTCGTACGACAAGGAGCGTCCCGCGGCATGGAAGGTTCCGATCAACGGCGCCGGACGGGTCAGCAGCGCAGTCATCGTCGGCCCCGGGGCGAGCGGTTCGTGCAGGTGGATCACGTCGAATGCTTCATCTCGCATCGCTCGAATGACACGGAGCTGTGCAGACGGATCCGGTGCCACCGGAGCAACCGATCCGTTGGCCGACGCCGGCAGGCTCAGACCGAGGGGCGTCACACCAGCATCGGGAGGCGGGCCATCACACGGTGCGAGCACCCGTACCGCGTGGGCGCGTCGTCGCAGCGCCCTCGCCAACGCCAACACTTGAGACTGGACCCCGCCGGGCATCGTCAGGCTGTACGGGCAGATCAATCCGATGCGCATCAGAGGTCCTGCAGGTGCTCGGGTAGCGGCAGGCCCAACGCTTCGTAGTCGCTGGGCCAGTTCGGCGACAGCATGTGCCATTGCTCGGGCGCCTGCGATATCAGATACTCGAAGTCTCGCGCCAGATCCTGGGTGACACGGGCGACGTCTTGGCGAAGCCTGCCGCGTCGCTCTGTGTCGAGCGGCGGGGTGGAGATGGCGTGGCGGGTGTTGTCGCGCCAGTAGACCGCCGAGGGTATCAACGGTGAACCGGTCCTAAGCGCCAGGGTCGCGGGTCCCGCTGGAAGCGTGGTCCTCTCACCGAAGAACTCGACGGGAACGCCGTTGCCCTGGATGTCCCGGTCCGCCAACAGGCACAACACTTGACCCTGGTTCAGCGCCTTGATGCTGGTCCTCGCGGCGTCAGCTCCCAAAGGCACGATGTTCATTCCCAACCCCTCACGGAAGCCCACGAACCACTCGAACACTTCGGGAGGCTCCAGCGGTTCAACAACCGCGGTGACCTTGAACTTCGGCACCAGAGCGAGCCACCATGCGGCCCATTCCCAGGTCCCGAGATGAGGAAGAGCCAGAATCGGTCCCTGGCCGCGCTCCACCGCCGCGGCGATCTCACCGAACCCCTCGTATCCGAAACCCTGATCGATCTCGGCAACCGGCACACTCGGCAGACGGAAGCTCTCGGCGTAATAGCGCGTATACCACTCGAAGGTCTTGGCCACGCGACGACGTTTCTCTGAAGCGGACATGCTCCGCCCCAGCACCCGCTGAAGATTGCGGGCCACGACCAGGCGTTTCTGGCCGGTGTTGGCGGCGGAGGCACCCACCGCACGCGCCGCCGCTTTCTGGGCGGCAACTGGTACGTGACGGGCCAACAGAGACCCCGCCCGATAGGCGGAGACCGATACCACAGTCAGCCTTCGCGCAGCGCCCGACGTTCCCGCATCCGCTGAGCCCAGGCCGACTCATTACGTCCACGTGAGCGTTGACGGGGCCGGCGACGAGGTCGGCGAGCCGGAAGCGGTCGATCTATCGACGCCTGACGCCATACCTTGACGAAACGCTGCAACGCAGTCACCGCGGTGAGAGCAAGCATGATCCACAGAACCGGTATGAGGATCTCGGGAAACAGCAACGCCAGAGCGAGCATGATGACGCGCTCGGCACGTTCCATGATCCCGCCCTTGGCTTCATAACCGAGCGACTCGGCCTTGGCCCGCTGATACGAAACAAACATCGCCGCAGCCATGACTGCCACCGGCAACATCATGATTCGACCCGGCTCGGTGCTGGCCAGGTGCCAGGCGACGCCCCCGAACAGCAGGGCGTCGGCCAGCCGGTCGGAGACGGAATCGAAATAGGCGCCTCTTTGAGATCCGGAGTCTGCAGCGCGGGCCACCGCTCCGTCGAGGGCGTCGGCGATCCCGGTGATCAACAGGAAGAGCAGGCCGATTCGGAGGTAACCGGCACCGATCGTCACTGCCGCGACCGTCGCCATGACGATCCCGACAATTGTTATGACGTCAGGGGTGATGCCGGTGCGTCGCAGACTGTGGCCAATCGGGGTAAGGCTGCGGTCAACGGCCGTGCGCCAGTTTCCGTCGAACATGAAATGCTCCTCGCGGGAATCATTTCACGATAGCAGCACGCTGTGAACGATCCGAGGGCTGTAGACGATCCTGGAGCTGCAGCCTGCTTGCGTGCAGTGTCGCGGTCAGTTCCGCGGGCTGGTCCAGTCTTCGGGGTTGGTCTCGACGAAACGGTCGATGATCTCCCCGTCGATGCCGTCCACCAACACCAGCCCGCGATGCGTCGGCGAGGCTTCGTTGCTGTAGAGGAGCACCCGCCAGGTGGGCCGGCTGCGCAGTCCCCGCCAACCGAGTTGTGCTGAGGCGTGCCCGACAGGAAAGCCCACGTCGCGTGCGGCTGCCTGCAACGCCTGCTCCTCGTCGAAGGACAGGTCCCAGCCCCCCTGCGCGTGATAGAGCCCGACCGCGATCAGGACGACCCCCGCGACGAGCACACCGTTGTTGATGAAAGAGTCGTTCACGACCGGCGTGTTCTCCCCGACCGTGAAGCGCGCGAGGATGCAGACCGCGCCGATCAGCGTGTAAAGCACCGCCGGGATGCGTCGCCTGCTGTTGTTGGGAAAGAGGTACGGCTCGACGACCGCGCTGGGGTCGAGGTCCGCGGGAAGCGAGTCACGGACGTCGGCATCGGGCTGCGTTCGGTCTTGGGCCGCTTCAGCGGAGTCGTCGTTCACCGAATTGAGCCTAGAGGCCGAGAGCTTGAAACTCAGGTGGTCGGCCACGACGCGACGAGTTGGCGCCAGGTGTCTGAGAGGGTCTCGGGCATCACCCGCACATTGGCGACCGAGGTCATGAAGTTGGTGTCGCCGGCGAAGCGCGGGACGACATGAACGTGCAAATGGTCGGGTACACCTGCTCCTGAACCCCGGCCGAGGTTGGCGCCAACGTTGATGCCGTGCGGCTCATAAGCCGACGACACCGCCTGCGTGGCGCTGCGCACGGCCGCCCAGAGTTCGTCGTGCTCGTCGCTGGTAAGGTCGCCCAGCGCGGTGGCCGGCCGGTAGGGCACCACCATCAGGTGGCCTCGGGCATAGGGATAGATGTTGAGCAGCGCGAAGCAGAGCTCTCAGCGCCAGACGATGTAGGTCTCGTCGTCGGGCAGTCCGCTGGTGAGGATCGCCTCGAACAGGGTTCGACCCTCAGACACCACCGGGGCGTCGGCGGCTTCGGAATCCGGAATGCGCCATCCGGCCCAGAGGCGCTCAACCATGGCGAACTCGAAGCTTCGCGACCGTCGGCACAACAGATCAGGCCGGGGCTGCGGATTCGGCTGCCAGCATTTCAACGAATCCCGCTAGGGGCACGTCCCGTTCGGGTGCGTCCTGGCCTCGGCGGTTGACACCGACCGTGTCGTTGAGCACATCGTCGTCGCCCACAACGAGGATGTACGGGATCTTCTGGACCTTGCCGTTGCGGACACGCTTGCCGAGCGGCTCAACCGCTCCGGTCATCTCGACTCGAACACCGGCGTCAACCAGGCGCTCGGCGACCGCATCGGCGTAGTCATTGTGAACCGCTGCCACCGGCAGGACCAGGGCCTGAACCGGCGCCAGCCATGTGGGAAACGCTCCGGCGTAATGCTCGAGCAGCACCCCGAAGAACCGTTCCACCGACCCGAACAGGGCCCGATGGATCATTACGGGGCGTTTCCGTGAACCGTCGGGGGCGATGTATTCCAAGTCGAAGCGTTCCGGCAGGTTGAAGTCGAGTTGGACGGTCGACAGCTGCCATGAGCGCCCGATCGCGTCACCCACATCGACGTCGATCTTGGGGCCGTAGAACGCCCCGCCGCCCTCATCGATGATGTACTCCAAGCCGCTGGCGTCCAGCGATTGGCGCAGCCCCTCGGTGGCCTCGTCCCACAATTCGTCCTCACCGACCGACTTGTCCGGCGGGCGGGTCGAGAGCTTGGCGACGAAGTCGTCGAACCCGAAGGCGCGCAGCACGCTGAGCACAAAGTCGATCAACGACACGAGCTCGGCCGCGATGTCCTCGCGAGTGCAGAAGATGTGGCTGTCGTCCACAGTGAACCCGCGGCTCCGCATCAAGCCGTGCACCGCTCCCGACAGTTCGTAGCGGTACACCGCGCCCAATTCGAAGAGCCGCAGCGGCAACTCCCGGTAGCTGCGCTGGCCGGACCGGTAGATCATCACATGGAACGGACAGTTCATCGGTTTCGGGTAGTACGACGTGCCGTCGAGGTCCATCGGCGGGTACATCGAGTCGGCGTAGAAGTCGAGGTGGCCGGAGGTCTCCCACAGCACCGACTTCGCCAGGTGCGGTGTGAACACGAAGTCGTAGCCGCCCTGTTCGTGCCGCAGGCGGCTGTAGTCCTCCATCAGCTTGCGGACCAGCGCACCCTTGGGGTGCCACACGGCCAAGCCGGGTCCCAACTCCTCGGGCCAGGAGAGCAGGTCGAGTTCGGTGGCGAGGCGACGATGGTCGCGTTTGGCCGCCTCGGCCAGCATCTGCAGGTGTCTCTTCAGTTCTTTGCGGGAGGACCATGCGGTGCCGTAGACCCGCTGCAGCATCGGCCGGGTCACGTCACCGCGCCAATACGCTCCGGCAACCGACTGGAGCTTGAACGCGCCGAGCCGGCCTGTGCTCGGCACATGGGGACCGGTACACATGTCGCGGAAGGTGCCGTCGGCCTTGACGTCACCGTTCGCGTAGTAGCTGATCGACGACGCGTCCGCGACCTCGCCGGAGTCTTCACCGGTCGCTGACCCAGACACGACGCGGTCGATGATCTCGGCCTTGTAGCGGTCGTCGGCAAAGAACTCCTGGGCTTCTGAGACAGACAGTTCGTGACGCACGAACGGCTGGTCAGCAGCGACGATCTCGGCCATTCGCTCCTCTATCCGCTCCAGATCACCCTCCGAGAGCGGCCGGGCGTCAGGCAGTTCGACGTCGTAGTAGAAACCGTTCTCAATAGGGGGCCCTATTGCCAGTTGGGTGCCCGGATAGAGATCGAGGATCGCCTGGGCGAGAACATGAGCGGTCGAGTGACGGATCGTGCGGAGGCCGGCCTCGGACTCCGGCGTGACTATCTCGACGGTCGATCCGGGGCTCAGCGCCACGTTGAGATCCTGTTCGACGCCGTCGACCACCGCTATCAGCGCTTCAGAGGCGAGGCGGGGGCTGATCGACGCAGCCAGATCAGCCGCCGTCGAACCGGCGCTGAGCCGACGCTCAGTTCCATCAAGCAGTTCCACACCTATCAGATCAGACATCGGCAGATCAGACATTGGCGAATCAGACATAGGCAGCCAACGATACCGCCCCCTTCAGCCACGCCCCGACGATTAAACAGCGCGGCTCCGGCCACTCCCGGCGATTAAACAGCGCGGCTCCGGCTACGTCGGGCGAATTCGCAGCACGGCTCCGGCCACGCCCGGCGAATAGACAGCACGGCTCCGGCCACGCCCGGCGAATAATCAGCACGGCTCCGGCCACGCCCGGCGCTAGCAACGCGCTCAACTCGCTGCCGCGGTCGGTTGCAGCACTTCTGTGGAGGAACGGCGCGGCAACGTCTCGTGATCGGCCGCCGACTGGGACTGCTCGGGCGACGTTGCACCACCCCTCGTGGCGTACTCGTCCACGTAGTCCTGCCCGGTCAGGTTCTTGATCTCGAACATCAATTCGTCGGTCAGGTGACGCAACTGGAGCTTCTGGTTGGTCGCCGATCCAGTTCCGGACGGAAACATCGGTTCACCGAAACGAACCTCCACCGGGCGAAACGGTTTCGGCGCTCTGGCATCGGGGGGTTGCACCGCCCGGGTACCGAGGATCCCCACCGGGATGATCGGGGCGCCGGTCCGCAACGACAGCCGAACCGCGCCCGTATGTCCCTTGTGAAGGAATCCGTCACGAGCCCTGGTCCCTTCGGGATAGATCCCGAAGAGCTCCCCGTCGGTCAGAAGCCGAGCCGCCGTGTCGAGCGCACGGGCCGAGGCGTTCCCGCCTCCACGGTCGATCGGGATCATCCCCAGTGCCGGGAACAAGCGGCGAGTCTTCCAGTCGTCGAGATACTCCGATTTGCCGACGAAGGTTATTCGGCGCCGCAGCGTGGCCGGCAGGAAGAAGCTGTCGATCACCGACACGTGATTGGGTGCCAGGATGGCCGGACCGTGCGCGGGCACATTTTCGCCTCCAACCACCCTGATCCGCCACAAGGCGGAAAAAACCGGTCGGAGGAGGACCTTTGCGGGCGTCTGTAGTTGTCCCTGCTCCCGACCCATGGACTCCGATTATAGGGCGACTCCGATCAGTGCTGCTGCGGTGCTCACTCCCCGTCCCGCTGCTACAGCCTCGTCGATCACCGTGAGCGCGGCCGGAACGTCCAGGTCGTCGTCGAGATGCGCTCTGACTTCGTTGACAGCCGCTGATCCGTCGCCCGCCGCTCGCCAGAGCTCGAGCCGCTCAGCGGCATCGGACATCAACTGATCACTCCAGTTCCAGGGGCGACGGTAGTGGTGCGCGCTCAGAGCCAAGCGGATGGCCATCGGGTCGTACTGCGACCGGAGCTCATGGACGAAGACCAGGTTCTGGGTCGACTTCGACATCTTGCGACCGTTGAGGTACGCCATCGACTGGTGCAGCCAGTGCTTCACGAACGGTTCGCCGGTGGCCGCTTCGCTCTGCGCCCTTACGCACTCGTGATGCGGGTACAGCAGGTCTATCCCTCCCCCGTGGAGGTCGATCGTCGCTCCGAGTTCGCGTAACGCCAGCGCCGTGCATTCGATGTGCCATCCGGGGCGACCGGGGCCCCAGCGCGACTCCCAGGCAGGTTCTCCGGCACCGGACGGTCGCCACATCAAGAAGTCGAGGGGGTCACGTTTCTGGGGGTCGCTGGGATCTTCGCGCCACTCGAGTCCCAGCTTCTGCATCCGTTCGCGTCCCAGCGAGCCGAGTGAGCCGAAGTCGGCCGACGCTCGGGTGTCGAAGTACACGCTGCCGTTGACGACATAAGCCATCCGACGTTCGAGGATCGTCTCGATCACCCCCCTGATGTCGGGAATGGCTCCAGTGGCGCGCGGTGCCGACCAGGCAGGCAGCACGTTCAGTGCTTCCATGTCGTCATCGAAGCGGGCCGTCTCTCCGAAGGCCAGATCGAGGTAGTGGACCCCGCGCTGCTGAGCGGCGGAAAGGATGTCGTCGTCGACGTCGGTGATGTTGCGCACACAGCGGGTCTCATGCCCGCGGTCACGGAGACGGCGCTGCAGCACATCGTAGGTGACGTAGGTGGCGGCGTGGCCGAGGTGCGTGGCGTCATAGGGAGTGATACCGCATACGTACATGGTGACGACCGGACCAGGAGCGAATCCGACAGTCGCGCCCCGGTGGGTGTCGTAGAGCTGCATCGGCTCCATGGGTGCTCAACGACTGCTAGGCGTGCGGATCATCGTTGATACCCGCGAGTTGCAACGCGACCCGCGTCTTGTAACGGACGTTCAACTGCAACAACACCGCGGTGAACGCCTCTATGGCGGTGGCGTTGGACAACTCACCCGCATCCAACGGCCTCATCCCGGGGATCTGGCCGCAGAGGTCGGCGATCGTGACCGTTGCCCGCTGATGGTCTGAACAGATCAGGATGTCGGACACAACGGGGCGGTCGATACGGCCGAGTTCGGTTGCGGGTACATGATGGAACGCGGCGGCGACGAATGAGTCGCGCAGTTCCGCTTGCACGCTGGCACTGACCGAGCCCCTCGGAGGCACCAGTGGTTGAAACTCGCGGCCGACCTTCGACAGTGCGTTGCTCATGCAGACGACCACCTTGCCGCGGAGTTTCGGACGGACGCTGTGGGCGGTCTCGGTGGCGGCGTTCCAGGGCGTGGCGATCACCACCACCTCCCCCTCGGCCGCGCCGAGGTTGTCGGCGCTGTCGATCAGCAGCTCGGAGCGCGGCCACCGGTCGATGATCGAGTCACGCACTTCCATGGCCCGATACTTCGAGCGGGACCCGATCGTCACGGAGTGGCCAACCGAAGCCAACCTCGCTGCCAGGGCCGTACCAGCGGGACCGGTAGCGCCGAGTAATCCGATGTGCATCACAGTGAGGGTACGGTGCTGGGCAGGACTCCAACACAGTAAGGGAGAATCGTGGGTCTATTGGACGGAAAACGAATCGTGGTCACCGGCGTTCTCACCGACGCCTCATTGGCGTTCGGTGTTGCCACCAGGGCTCAGGAGCAGGGCGCCGAGATCGTGCTGACCGGCGCGGGCCGCGGTCTGCGATTGACCCAACGAACTGCCCGCAAGCTGCCGACTGAGGTTGAGGTGCTCGAGTTCGACGTCACCGAGCCGAGCCATGCCGAGAGCCTGCGCAACGCCCTCGAAGCGAAGTGGGGCCGAGTCGACGGTGCTCTTCATGCCATCGGATTCGCGCCCGAAGCCTGCCTGGGCGAGGACTTCATGGGGGCCACGTGGGACGACGTGAAGGTCGCCATCGAGATCTCAACCTATTCGCTCAAGCTTCTGGCCGACGCAGTCGCACCGCTGATGACCGACGGAGGCTCGATCGTCGCTCTCGACTTCGACGCGACGGTCACCTGGCCCGCCTACAACTGGATGGGGGTCGCCAAGGCTGCGTTGGAATCGACCAACCGCTATCTCGCCCGTGAGCTCGGACCGTCGCAGATCCGCTGCAATCTGGTCGCCGCCGGCCCGATTCGAACGATGGCCGCCAAGTCCATTCCCGGGTTCTCAGCCTTCGAGGACGTGTGGGACTCCCGTGCACCACTCGGCTGGGACGTCGGGGATTCCAGCGCCGTGGCCGAGACGTCAGTGGCTCTGCTGTCCGACTGGTTCCGCGCCACCACCGGTTCGATGATCCACGCCGACGGCGGCTACCACATCATCGGCGCCTGACATCAACATGCGCCGGTAGCGTTGACCGGAGATAGACATCCTCAACCGCCACCGATAGCCCACCACAAAATTTTTTCGAGAAATTCTGGAATTTCGCGCGACGCGGAGGCCTCAGCGGGCAAGTACCCAGTGACAAGCAAGTAGAGCCGAGTCGGCTACTGCTGAGACACAGGGAGAAAATCATGGATACAACAACCAGACACCATGCCGCTCAGCGGCATCGCAGGCTCACTCGGATTGTGGGGGCAGCTGTGCTCACAATGTCGGTGCTCATTGCAACGGTCCAGACCGCAAGCGCAGAGACATACGATCCGTACAAGTCTGGAAACAATGCCGCTGGTTATGGGGACGGATTCACAGAAAACGACTTTCATGACATCGACCGCAAGGTTTGCGGATTCTGGGGCTGCAACTACAACGACGGAACTAACGAGTTCTACAATTCGGACGGAACCGGCACGGTGTACCGCGGGATGGCTTGCGGCACCCATCGCTATCGGCATCAGTCATCCGATGGCGGTCAGGAAAACGAACAGTTGAGTCGAGATTGTACCTGAGCATGTCTCGTCTGAGGGTACGCGGGCGGTGGACGCCGTTGGTTTTGGCGTTCATCGTCTGCGTGGGGGGTTCGTGTTCTGACTCTCCTCCGCCCGATCCCGTTGTGGCGGAGCCGATTCTGGATGCCAATGCCCTTGATCAGGTGATCCGCGGCGCGCTTGAGGAGTTCAATGCGGCCGAGGAGGCGTTCGCGGCGTGTCTGCGCGGGGCGGGGTTCGATTATACGCCGCGGGCCGCCCAAGTGACCGTGACGTCTGATCACGGGGGTTTGCGGAGCAGGGCCGAAATGATCCGCACCGTCGGCTATGGCATCGTCGATGGCGAAGCAGGTGCTGGTGTTCAGGTGTTCGTGAGCAGCGGTGATCTTCCAGCGGCTCAGCGCGAGGCCTTTGAGGCGTCCGTCTCGCCGGGAGGCGGGTGCGGGAATCGGCTGAACTATGTGGACATCCAGCAAGTTGTCCAAGAATATCAGGATATGCCGCCAAGAGTAGACGACAGAGTTCTGGCAGATCCCGAATTCATCGAAGCTCAGAACAACTGGAGAAAGTGCATAAAGAGTCTTGGCTATCAGTTCAACTCGCCAATCGACGCTTTCAACTACATCGAGTCTAAGTTCTTCACTATAGGCTTAGATCCTGAAGATATCGCGGCGTTGGCCGAGGAAGAAGTCCGGATAGCTACAGCCGACCTCGATTGTTTCAATAAACATCTAGACCCTATCGTTAGAGAGCTGGGAAAATGATGAAAAGACGATTCCTCAAAACACACCTTATCGTTGCGATACTCTTCGCATTGTTGTTACTTGGCTGCTCAGCTGATGACAACAGCCAGGTTCGAGCTGTCAGTTATACCGAGGCTGACAAACTATATTGCGTTGCGTCATCGGGGTCCAAAGTCAACATTGCCGATATAATCGATGGTGGTGAATGCGGCGAAGATTTCGCTCGACAGGGAGACCTGTACGACCATATTGGAAGTGGTTCCGGGTTTTCGATACCGCCCCAGGAAGCTGATTGCATCACTCAAGTCGCCACCAAATGGAGTGTCAACGGTCCTTCCTTTATCTTTTTAGTTCATTCACTCGGAGAGAACGGAATCGAAATCCGCACGCCGGAAGAATCTGCGATTGAACGTCGAGAGTTGAGAGCGGACTCGAGATGCTTCATTGATTTCTGGGTCTTGCCCGACGTTAGAGAAGGCGATGTGTTTGAGATCCTTCTCAGAAATCAAACAATTCCCATCACCGTTGGCAAAATCAACTCCTCGAGGGGCGGCGGCGCCGTGAGCGGACTTGAGCCGATCGGTGACGAAGTCCGCATCGGCATATGGTCATAACGGCACTTAACCACCATGTCGCTACGCCTCTTGGTCGGTTTCGTCGCGGATGTCGCCGACGAGGGCCTCGAGGACGTCTTCGAGGGTGACCATTCCGAGCAGGTGTTCGTCGGGCGTCCGCACGAGGGCCGCGTGGCAACGGTGCAACCGCATCAGGAACATGAGGTCGCGCACCGACTGGTCGGGGTCGACGATGAGCATCCGACGGATCATCTCCAACGGAACTTGGTCGAGGTGCGAAGCCCCGTTATCGAGGTCGCCGAGACGGAGCAGATCCTTGGAATGCACGAACCCCACGATGTTGTCGGGCCGAGTGCCCTGCATCGGAATGCGGCTGTGGCCCGAGGTTGCGACAATCTCTTCGATCTCACGCACTGAGGTTGTGCGCGGCACCGACACCATCGCCGCCGCGGGCACCATGATCGACCCGGCCGTACGCGCCCTGAAGTCGAGCACTCCGGCCAGCAGGTCGTGCTCGGTGTCCTCGATCTTCCCCTCCTCGAGCACGCCGTCGAACAGCGTGTGGAACTCGTTGACGGTGAGCGCCGTGTTGATCTCGTCCACCGGCTCTGTCCCGAGCATCCTGACGATGCCGTTGGAGACGGTGTTGAGCGTCCACACCACCGGTTTGAACACCGCCAGGTAGAAGGCGTGGATCGGGGCGATCACCCGGGCGACGCGTTCGGGGTTGGCGATGGCCAGATTCTTGGGGAGCATCTCCCCCACGACCATGTGCGCTGTGACAACGAGCCCCATGGACACCACGAATGAGATTGTGTGGAGCACGCCGCCGGGAAGCTCCACGAACGTCTCGACCGCCGATTCGATCAGCGAAGCCACCACCGGCTCGGCCACATAGCCGAGACCAAGGGACGCCATGGTGATTCCGAGCTGGGCACCGACCAACTGCGGCTGCAGGTCCTGAACGGCTTCGAGGGCTGCCGAAGCACCGGCGTCGTCGCCGTTCTCCGCCATCGGTTCCAGCCTCGTCACCCGACTCGCCAACAAGGCGAATTCCGCGGCGACGAAGAACCCGTTGACGACGATCAACAGGACGGAGACTGCGAGGAGGCCGACGGTCATGACGTGGCCTGCCTTGGCGCCACTACCCTCACCGAGGCGACGCGCAGTCGCTCCATCGCCACCACTTCGAGGCGCCAACCGTCGACCGTGCAGATCTCACCCGGTTCGGGGATCTGCCCGAGCCGGTCCAGCACGAGCCCTGCGAGCGTCTCATACTCTCCTTCGGGCATCACGAAACCGGTAATGTCGCGAACTTCGTCGGGGTGCAACGACGCCGGGACCACCGTCGAGCCGCTCGCTTCGACCTTGGTCAAAGCGGCGGATTGCGGGTCGTATTCGTCGTCGATCTCCCCGACTATCTCCTCGAGCACGTCTTCGAGTGTGATGATCCCCGCGGTGCCGCCGTGCTCGTCGATCACCACCGCCAGCTGCTGCCCGCCCTCGCGAAGGTCTACCAGCAGATCATCAAGCGCACGGGCTTCGGGCACACCGAGAACGGGCGCCATCAGAGTCATCACCTGGGTCGTCTCGCGAGCTTCGACCGCGACTGTGTGGACCGACTTCACATGGACCACTCCGACCACGTCGTCGAGACCGTCGCCCATCACCGGAAAGCGCGAGTGCCCGGATTCGACCGCCAACGAGACCAGGGTGTCGATCGTCGCGGCCTTGTCGATGGTCACCATGGCCACTCTCGGCACCATGGCGTCATCCGCGGACTTGTCCGCCAGGCGAATGGACCGAGTCAGCAGCTCGACCTCGCCCGCATCGAGGGTGCCCTTCTCGCCCGACGAGCGGATTAGCAGTTCGATCTCGGTGCGGTCGCGTACCGGTTCGAGCTCATCGGTCGGTTCGACGCCCAGCGCCCGGGTCAGTCTCAGCGCCAGCCCGTCGAGCAGTGCCACGAGGGGTCGGGCCAGGATCCCGTAGACCGCCGTCGGCCGGGCCAGCAGGGTTGAGGCTTCCAGTGGATGGCTCGTCGCCAGGGACTTCGGAACCAACTCGCCGATCACCATCTGCACGACTGTGGCGATCAACAACGCCAGCACGATCGACCACGCCTGGGAGTCAACCCCCGAAACCTGTTCCAGCAACGGTTCGATGGCGGAGGCGACTGCCGGCTCGGCCACCGCGCCCAGCAGCAGCGAGGTGACCGTGATACCGAGTTGCGCGCCCGACAGGTGATAGGAGAGCCGGCTCAGCAGGCGTTGGACCTGTCGGGCTGAACCCGCGTCTTTGGCACGCTCGTCAACCTTCGTACGATCAACTGAAACCAGTGCGAATTCGACTGCCACGAAACCCGCGTTGGCCACAATCAAGCCCAGCGCGGCGAACAGACGCAGGGCGGTGGCTATCACAATCTCAGAATGTAGCCGTAGGTTGTCACGATGACTGCTGTGCGTTCTGTCTGTGAATCTGTGGGGCTCTCGGAGATTGCGTCGCGGGCCACACGTCCTGTCATGGCGAGTCGATACGCCGAACCGGCCTGTGGTATCGATCCTGATGGTTCGAAGGGTTGGCTTCGCAGGGTATGGCCCGTGGTATGGCAGCAGAAGTACGTCTTCGTCAGCGGCATCGGTTTCGGGTTGCTGGCAACTGCCGCCACGGTGCTCGTGCCTCTGACCGTCGGGCGCGGCATCGATGCCATCGTCGCCGGCGACACTCCCACGCCCTATGTGATCACCCTGTTCGTGCTTGCGATGATGCGTTTCGGGTTTGGTTTCGGGTATCGCTTCAACCTCTTCAGGGCCGCTCTGCAGATTGAGAACGACCTTCGGAATCTGATCTTCGCACGGCTCACGGAACTGTCGTTCAGCTACTGGGACCGGGTACAGAGCGGCCAGATCATCAGTCGTGCCAACACCGACATCCGTTCGATCCAGCTGCTCTTCGCCTTCGGGCCGTTGATTGCGATGCAACTCGTGCTGTTGACGATGGCCCTGGTCGTGATGCTGGTGACAGACATCGCCCTCACAGTCGTTGCGTTGGCCGGCCTGCCGCTGGTGTTCATCATCGGTGTGAAGCTGCGAAAAGTGATCTTTCCGCTCTCCTGGGTGGCTCAGGCCCGCCAAGCCGAAGTGGCCACGATTGTCGACGAGAACATCCAAGGCGCTCGTGTCGTGAAGGCTTTCGCGCAGGAGTCCGAGCAGGTGCAGACGTTGGCGATGGCATCGCACCGGCTTCGCTGGGTCGGTGTCGAGGTGGCCCGCACACGTGCCCGTTATGCCCCTGCGATGGAGGCTCTGCCGCGGCTGGGACTGGCGCTGGTGCTGTGGTACGGAGGCATCCAGACCATCGACGGCGATATCCAGATAGGTGACTTGGTGGTGTTCAGCACCTACGTCGTGCTGTTGGCCACACCCTTCCGAATGGTCGGGTTCATGCTCCTGCAGTGGCAGCGCGCCGCGGCCGCAGCGCTGCGCGTGTACGAGATTCTTGATGAGCAGCCTGCGGTGGTCGAACCTGCCGATCCGGCGCCTCTCCGGGAGCCGCAGGGACGGATCGATTTCGAGAATGTGTCCTTCTCGTATCCGGGTTCGGACGGTTCGCTGGTGCTCGATCAGATGAGCTTCACGGTTGAACCGGGTGAGACGATCGCCATCGTCGGTCCGACTGGATGCGGAAAATCGACGGTCACCCGGTTGATTCCCCGCTTCTACGACAGCGATTCGGGTGTGATTCGTATCGACGGCACCGACATCACCGAGGTGTCGCTCACGGATCTGCGCAATGCCGTCAATGTGGTGACCGACGATCCGTTCCTGTTCGACACCAGCGTGTACGACAATGTCGCGTTCGCCCGCCCGACAGCGGAACCCGACGTCGTCGACGCGGCCATAGCCGACGCCGCTGCTTCAGAGTTCGTCGCCCAACTGCCCGACGGCGTGTTGACCGAGGTGGGCGAGCGGGGTTTCTCGCTGTCGGGAGGCCAGCGTCAGCGAATCGCCCTGGCGCGGGGACTGTTGGCCGATCCCACCGTGCTGGTGCTCGACGATGCCACCAGCGCCATCGACGTGACCGTCGAGCAGAGGATCCATGACGCCGTGCGGCGACGGCGCTCGAACCGCACAACGATTCTCATCGCACATCGACTGTCGACAATCGCCCTTGCTGACCGGGTGCTGCTGATGGACCAAGGGCGGATCGTCGCAGCCGGCGACCACTATGAGCTGTTGTCGAGCAACCCTGCCTACGCCTCGATCCTCGCGGACACCACGACAGACGCCGCTGTCGGTGACGATCTCGGCTCCTCGAACGGCTCCGGCCCGGACCATACCGGGACCCGCTGATGTTCGCGGTCGGGGGTGGATTTGGTCCACGAAGCGGTGCTCCCACTTCGATGGAGGCCAACGCGGCGGCAGGGCTCCCCCACGCGGACGTCCCCGGGGACTTGCGGGAGAAGGTCATCAAGGTCCTCGAGCATGAACCTGAGCACAAGATTGCCGAGGTCCCGTGGAGACACGACCAATGGGACCGGCGACCGTTCACCCTGATCCGGTTCCTGTGGCCGCACCGGTTCCGGCTGGCGGCAGCAATCGTGCTGGTGCTGATCGAGACGGTCGCCCTGCAGATGGGGCCCGTCCTCACCCAGATCGGTATCGATGACGGTGTCCGCCAGGGTCGACGCGGAGTTCTCGTAACCGCTGCGGTCGTGTATGTCGCGTCGGTGTTCGTGGCGGGCGCGCTCGGCCGTGCGCGGGTCGCATACACCGGAAATCTCGGTGAGCGTCTCAACGACAACCTGCGGATCCGGGTCTTCAGCCACATGCAGCGCCAGAGCATCGACTATTACAACGAGGAGAAGGCCGGCGTCCTCATCACCCGAATGACCTCAGACATCGAGGCACTCGCCGTCCTGTTCCAGGAGGGCATCGTGAACCTGCTGGTGCAGATCTTCACCCTGCTGGTGATCACCAGTGCGCTGTTCTTCTACGACCCCCTTCTGGCAATAATCACCCTGGCGGTGGCGATACCACCCACGTTGATCACCTCGCTGTGGTTCCGTGACGTTTCGGCCCGTTCCTATCTGGTCGTGCGCGACCGGATAGCCGCGTTGCTCGCCAACCTTGCCGAGTCACTCGCCGGTATCCGTGTGATCGCCGCCCACAACCGCCGCTCGGTCAACCTGGCGATGCACAGCGATCTGGTCGGTGAGCACCGTGACGGGGCGGTGACCGCGGCGAAAGCCAACTCCACGTACGCTCCGGCGACTGAGTTCGTGGGAATCTGCACGCAGGCGGCGCTGCTCGGAGTGGGCGGGGCGATGGTTGTCAACGGACGCATCAGCATCGGCGAGATGGCCGCTTTCCTGCTGTTCCTCACCTCGTTCTTCGCCCCGATCCAGACGCTCGTCCAGCTGTACAACTCCTATCAGCAGGGCGGTGCAGCCATCGTGAAACTGCGTGAGATGCTGGGCACCGAGCCCACAGTCGTCCAGGCCCCTGATGCCTACGAGCTGCCTCCGATCAACGGCGAGATCGAGCTTCGCGACGTTACTTTCGGGTATGCCGATGAGCGTCCGGTGCTTCACAACGTCTCACTGCGCATCGAGCCTGGAGAGACGGTCGCCTTCGTCGGAGAGACCGGCGCCGGGAAGTCGACTGTCGCGCAACTGTTGATGCGTTTCTACGACCCGCAACAGGGATCACTGCTGATCGACGGACACGACCTCCGCTCCGTCGAGATCGCCAGCCTGCGTTCACAACTCGGGGTCGTTCCCCAAGAGCCGTTCCTGTTCGCCGGTGTGGTTCGTGACAACCTCGCGTTCGCCCAGCCGGATGCGAGCGACCTCACTTTGTGGGCGGCGTTGCAGGCTGTGGGGATAGACGATCTCGTGGAACGGCTCGGTGGGCTCGACGCGGTGGTGCATGAACGGGGAGCATCCCTGTCTGCTGGTGAGCGACAACTCTTGGCGCTGGCGCGTGCCCTGGTCGCCCGGCCTCGAGTGTTGATTCTCGACGAGGCGACCAGCAACCTCGACCTCGTCTCGGAATCGCGGGTGGAAGTGGCCCTCGATGTCGTGCTTGAGAGCCGCACCGCGGTGATCATCGCGCATCGGTTGGCTACGGCTCGTCGGGCTGACCGGATCGCGGTGGTTCACGACGGTGAGATCGTCGAACTCGGTTCGCATGACGAGTTGGTGGCCCTGGGACAGCAATATGCCGCGATGTATGCGACGTGGGTAGACCACGGTGGGGCAAAATGAGCGCAGGATGAAGCCATGAACGTCGAGCCTGAGATCATTCTGGCCGCTGTGGCGATCATGGCGGTGGCGTCCTGCGTGCAGGGTTCGATCGGGTTCGGTTGCGGCCTGCTCGCCATTCCCCTCTTTGCTCTGCTCGACCCGGATCTGGTCCCGGGACCGATCTTCGTCGGCAACGCGGTGCTGACGACTTCCACCGCGCTGCGCGAACGCCAAGACATCGACTGGTCGGCGGTCAGATGGGCGACCGCGGGCCGCCTCCCCGGAACCATTGTGGGTTCGCTGGTGTTGGCGCGTGCAACCGACACGAGCCTGCAACTACTGGTGGCCATCGTGATCCTGGTGGCTGTTGCCTTGTCGGTCGGCCCGCTGAGAGTCCCGACCAACGCTTCGACACTGTTCGGCGCGGGAAGCTTCTCGGGCTTCAGTTCCACTTCGGTGGGTTTCGGTGGACCGCCGATGGCGTTGCTGTTGCAGCATCGGCCCGGCCCGCAGTTCCGTTCGACCATGGGCACGTACTTCACTGTGGGGCTGTTGATGGTGGTGCCTGGGATCGCGCTCGCAGGGCGGCTCGGAGTCGACGAGCTGCTCGTCGGTGCCGCGCTGGTCCCCGGGGCGTTCGCAGGTTTCGCCGCCTCGGGACCGCTGCGCAGACACGTCGATGCCCGCAGTCTGGCTCCGATCGTGCTGGCCGGGGCGACGGTTGCGGCCGTCGCTCTGCTCGTGCGGGTGTTCGGCTGATGATCGACGAACACCCGGACACGCCCGCTTCCGCGATTCTGGACCTGCGCGGGGTGCAGCGTTCGATCGACGGCGTGGAGATATTGCGTGACATCGACTGGCGTGTCGAGCCTCAGCAGCACTGGGTGGTGTTGGGCCCCAACGGTTGCGGGAAGACGACCCTGATGCAGATTGCCTCAATGTGGCTGCATCCCTCCGCCGGCGAGGTGGAGGTGCTCGGTCAGCGGCTCGGGCACACCGATGTCCGCACTCTGCGGTCACGCATCGGGTTCTGCAGCGCTGCTCTGGCGAAGATGCTTCGTCCGCACCTGCTGGTATCCGACGTGGTGATGACCGCGCTGAACGCGGCGTTGGAACCTTGGTGGCACACCTACAGCGATGACGACCGCACCCGGGCCCAGGCGTTGCTTGATCGAGTCGGGGCAGGCCATCTGAGCGGGCGGCGCTTCGGAGTGTGTTCAGACGGTGAGCGGCAGCGGGTGCTGATGGCGCGTTCGTTGATGACCGACCCGGCGCTGGTGCTGCTCGACGAGCCGACCGCGGCGCTCGACCTCGCAGGGCGGGAACAGTTCGTCTCGATGCTCAACGATCTGGCGACAGATCCCGCCAACCCACCGATGGTGTTGGTGACCCATCATGTCGAAGAGATCCCGGACCGGTTCACCCACTGCCTGCTGCTTCGTGACGGCCGCATTCTGGCCCGGGGTCCGATGGCCGAGGTGCTCACAGACGAACTGCTCAGTTCCTGTTTCGGTCTGCCCCTCGTTATCGAGCAGCGGAACCGCCGGTGGTCGGCGTGGACGAACTGATCGCGAGGACCACGCCCGATTCGACCCTGATCGTCGGCGCGTCGACGACGGCCTCATTGGAGATCCCGAGAGCTACCAGCGGGGGGAGGTCGCCGTCCACGAGCGGGTATCTCAAGTTGGTGGTGGTCACGCCCTCGGCGGTTGCACCCACTGCGTGGAGTGCCAGCGCCTCGCCTGCGACCAGCGGAATCCTTCGCTGGTCACCGCCGTGCACAACCCACACCCGATGCTCTCCGACCACCGCATCAATGTCGGCTTGTCGCCAACGCGGCGACGCCAGCACCAGCAGGTTCGCGAGTTGATGATCGAGACGTCCGCCGTCGCGCAGCAGCACCTGAACCCGTTTAGCCCCGCTGGAGATCGCCGCGGTCAGGGCGAGTTCAAGGTCCGACTCGTCCTTGTCGCGCCGGTGTTGTTGGATCTCTGCGCCGCCCGCAGAGGCATCCGACAGTGCCTCCGGCGAGACGGAGTCCAGGTCGCCGACCACCAGGTCGACGGATCGGCCCGCTTGCAGCAGCACTTCGAGCCCTGCGTCGGCCGCGATCACAAGGTCGGTCTGCGGGGCGCGTTCAACGGCGCCGAGAGGTGCACCCGAGGCGACTACCAGGGCACTGCTCACGGCACGCATCAGGTGCCCAGCAGCAGCAGCAGACCGATGACGGTGTAGGCGACCATCACTGTCAGCATCGGATACTGGGAGCGCAACGCTGTCTCACGCTGGTACCGGTCGATCGCCAGGTCATGGGCGGCGGCCACCGCCAGCACATGCCCCACCGCGATGGAGACCGCCTGGACCCAGGCGATCTCAGAGGGGCTGACCAGAGTCCAGTTGATCGCATAGTCCCTGGTGCCGAAGAGGTCCCAGCCGTGCCCGAAGGGATCGGACAACAGGTTGATCAACACTTGGCCGTCCAACAGCAGGGCGCTGAAGTAGTGGGCGAACGCGTAGGCAACCACGATCGGCACGAGCGTGGGGGCGAACTGTTCTGCGAGTTGGTGGGTCGAGTCGCCGGTGACGACCGCCATCGCTTTGACGGCCAGCGTGTAGAGCGTCGCCACGAACGCGATGATCACGACCAGGCCGAGGGTGCTCATGAACACTGATTCCCAGCCGGCGAGGTCGCCGGCCAGGTCCAGCCAGATCGAACTGCGGGTGAAACCGTCGAATGTCGTCGCCCCAAGCACCGTCAGGATGAAAGCGACGCTGTAGAGGCCGCCGCGCAGGGTGGTGAGCCCCGAAAGCGGGGTTCTGAGTCGCAGGGCCTTCGTGTCGTCACGATAGATCGGGGCGATCAGCGAGATCTTCCTGAACAGCACTGCAAAACCGTCGGCGGAGCGAACCCAGCCACGTCCGAACACTCCGGCACCGGCAAGCATCACAGCTGAGTACCCGGTCAAGAACACTGCTACCGAACGGGGTGAGTCGGTGCTGTGATAGGCCAACTCGAACCAGAGGTATGCCGCGATCGCCGCTACCGCGACCCAGCCCACGTGTTGGCTGCCAGCGCCATGAGCGGCCGATGACATTGGTGTCCTGGCGATTCTGGCCTTGAGCGAGGCCGCCGCATCCGCGATCGTCGGGTACGGGTTGAACGCACTCCAAATATCACCGACCAGCACAGACGCAAGTTGCAGTCCCACCCAGAACCAGATCAGAAAGGCGGTGGGGGCGATGTTGACCGCGGGAGTGGGTTTACCCCACCAAGCCGCTGCGATCACCAACGCAAATCCCAATAGTCCGACGAGCTTGCAGACAACCTCGATGGACCTTCCCACCGATGACGCCAGCGAGGCGACCCGACGACCGGCCGCCGCCGCGGCCAGGCGCGGCTTGTCCCAGAAGGTTCCGAGCGCCACGAACGACACGATGACCGAGAACGCCGCCGCCCAGGCCATCTGCCAAGCCGGCAGAGGAAGATCTGTGCGGCTTCCGGTGCCGTGAGCCGCCACGGGTTGCGCTGCTGTCAGCAACCACGCACCCAACAACAACCCGAGGAGCCAACGACGGATCATGACCGGCAGGGTACTCCGGTTCGACAGCCCCGAACGACGCGGCAAATCTAGTTCTGTGAACGAACCCGCGAACCACGAATACGACAGCATGGCCGAGCCGCTCGCGGCCTGGCTGACCGAACACCTTGATGACGTGTCCCGCGTTGAGGTCGGCGCCTTTGATAGACCCAGTGGCGGCTATTCCGCTGAGACATTGATCGTGCCGATCACGGTGACGACATCTTCGTCGACAGCGCGGCGCACCATCGTGCTGCGCCGCGAGGTGCCCGAACCGCCCGTCTACCCGGTCCAGGTCGGGGTCGACAACGAGATTGAGATCCAGTGGCGGGTCATGTCGGCACTGGCCGCGCATGCCGATGTGCCTATAGCTTCTCTGATCGGATACGAGGCCGACCCCGCCGTGCTCGGCTCGCCTTTCTTCGTAATGGACTTCGTCGGTGGAGACATTCCCCGCGAGGACCCGCCCTACGTGCTGACGGGGTTCTACGCCGACGCCAGTCCCGCCGAGCGGAAGCTCATGGGTTACAGATGCCTTGATGTCATGGCCGGCGTACATGCGGTCGATATCGGTGAGGCCGGTCTCGGTTGGCTGACCGACAGCGACGTCAATGACGGGCACCGACAGCTGAGTATCTGGCGCGACTACGCCGAGCGGGAGCTTGACGGACGGCCCCATGAGTTGATGATGGCGGCGTTCGATCGCGTGGCCGACGAACTCCCCAGGACTGACGCGACCGTGCTCACCTGGGGGGACGCTCGACTCGGCAACGTGATCTGGCAGGACTTCCAGCCTGCGTGTCTGACCGACTTCGAAGCCGCTGCTCTGGCACCGCCGGAGATGGACCTCGGTTGGTGTCTGATGTTCGAACAATGGTCCCACGCGCTCGCCGGGGTCGAGGTGTCGGCCGGTGTGCCGAGTCTGCAACAGCAGGTGGAGCACTACTCGACGGTGAGCAGCCACGAGGTCGAAGACATCGGCCCGTGGGTGTTGTTCGCAGCCGCCCGCTACGCCGCGATCGTCGTGCGGATCATGAACCGCTGGGTTGACCGGGGACTGCTAGATCCAGACCAGACCGTCTACCTCGACCCGATCGCCCCGGTGCTCAAACCCCTGTTAGAGGCCTGAATCCTCGCGGTAGGAGGGGTTGGCGACGGCG
The DNA here is from genome assembly GCA_951812975.1 of uncultured Acidimicrobiales bacterium. Lineage (GTDB taxonomy): Bacteria > Actinomycetota > Acidimicrobiia > Acidimicrobiales > Aldehydirespiratoraceae > VXYK01. Next base: position 273,328 of record CATOTC010000001.1, read on the forward strand.
AGTTTGTCGAGGGTGGTGGCCCACAGTGCCTCGGCGAGTTCAGCTCGGCGGTCGTCGAGCAGGCCGTTGCGGATCGCCTCTGCCAGCTCCTGTTCGCTGCGCACACCGAGGCTCTGCAGCCGCTCGGCGTGCGCGGCGCGGTCCCGGGGCGCCGACCGGACCTCGCGTGCCGCAATGGTCAGCGCGTTGGCTGCGATCCGCAGGATCCAGCGGTCGCGCCCCTCGGCGCGGGGACCGAGATCGTCGCTGAGATAGTCGCGCACGCTCATCAGCAGTTCGTGGGCGTCGGGCAGATCGTGGGGCCAGTCCCTGGAGAGTGCTTCGCCTGTGCTCATGAGGCGACCTTCGCTGACAGTTCCGGCCTCAATAGGAGCATCACGTCGTACTCCGTCTCCACGACTCGCCGCCCGATCACAGCCTGCTCCAGGGAGCGTTTGTAGCCCCGACGATGATCGTCGACCATCGCCATGGTCACCACACCCCAGCGAAGGCAGGCCAACATCTCCCACCAGCGCAGTTCATCGAGTGTGATCCCCTCGCCTCCGTTTGCCCGATACGCGTCGAGCAGCTCGCTTCTCGAGCCGAGTCCACCGACCTCGCCTTCACCGCCGAAACGCCAGGCCCGCGCCACCAGCCATCCAAGATCGAAGGCGGGATCGCCGAGGTAGGAAAGTTCCCAGTCCAGCACCGCGGCGAGTCCCGTGCTGTCGACCAAAACGTTGCCCATACGAAAATCGCCGTGCACGACGCACGGCTGCCGGGCTTGCGGGCGACGCTCGTCAAGCCAACGAAAAGCCAGGTCGAAGACCGGGTGCGGGTCGCTGAACCCCTCATACAACGTTCGTTGGACAGCCAATGGGTCATCGATGGCCGCGATCTGGCCCAGCGAGGCCGTGTCCAGGCGGTGTATCGCTGCCAACTCTCGACCAAAGTCGGCGATCAGGCCTCGGCGGGCGTTGGCGAAAGTGTCGTCACGCAGGACTTTGCGCGGAATCGACTCCCCTTCGATCCGTCGACTGATCATGAACGGTGCGCCGACCGGGTTGGCGTCGCCGGTGTCTGACGCCACGATCTCCGGCACCGACACTCCACCGGTTCGGGCACGTCGAAGCAGCGCTGCCTCGTCGAGTCCGGTCCTGAACCGGGAGGAGGCAGACAGGTGACGCTGCAGAATCAACTGCTGGGATCCGCTCGACGAGACCGCAGTGAACGACCAGGTTTCACGGCTGGCACCTGCAGACAGACGCTGCAGGTCGTTGATCTTGACCTGACCGAGAGCCTCCGACAGCGAGACGGCGAGTGCGTTCGCCAGATCAACGCTCATCAGAGCCCCATGCCGGTCATCTCATGTCGGTGCCGATGGGACGACCGTCGACGATCTGATCGAGGTACTCGCTCATGCCCATGCCGACCCGGCCGTTGCACTCGTAGCGGGTCATCGCCTCAGTGATGCGGGTGTGGAGTTGCTGCCCGTCGTCGGTGATGCGGCGGTTGCGCAGAGGAATCATCGACAGCACCCGACCGGTGATCTCATACTCGGCGTCGTCGGTCGCGGCCCAGCAGCGCATCGCGGTCTGGTAGTCGTCTGAGTCCCACTCCGATTCGATCCTGCAATCTCGAATCAGTGAGTATTCGCCGTCCACCAGCACCATGCCGCTGCGAGCGGGAGCACCGTCGCGGTCGACTATCGACAGCATCATCGCGAAGTCGGGGCCGAAGATCATCGGCAGCCAGCGGTACCAGCGCAACGCTTGCCAATAGCGGGGCCCCCATGACTTGTCACGCAGACCCAGGCCATCGAGCGCGATCGTCTCTTGGTCTACCTGGATCGTTCCGACAACCGCGGTGTGCTGTTCGTAGTGGGCCTTGGCGAAGCTCTTTGAAGCGTCGGTTTTGAGCGGGCTGCCGTCCTCGTACTGTGGCATGCCTCCGTACATGGGCGACACGCCGGTCACGTCGAGGCGCACGGAACAATCGACGAAGGGGTTGTCGCGAAACGCCACTCGAGGGTTGGCCATCTGTTTGGGTTCGTCCAGCAGACACACGTTGCCGTCGTAACTGATCGTCAGATGCTCAAACGGTTTCTCGACTCTGATCTCAAGCCCGCCGGCACGCATCTCGTCGTTGCTGGTGATCTCGGGTCGTCCGTATATGAAGCCAACTCGGCCGTCGGGCAGATAGATGCAGACTGTCATCTCTGCGTAACCCTCGTTGACGCGGTTGCCGATCCTGAACCATGCGCCCAGCTCCCGTTCCAAGTCGAACCCGTTGAGATACATCGACTCGTTGTAGTTCGAGACCGGATCCGGTTCGTGGGTGTACTCGTCCTCGGGTTCCAAGACGGTGACAATCTTGGGTTCACTCATCGGTTCAGCCCCCGGAACTCTGCGCGCCCGCCGAGAATACCGCGCGCAGATCTTCAAGACCGGCCGGGAGTTCGATCGGCGGGTCCGGCAACTGCTCGATGCCGCGATCGGCCAACCAGCGCTTCATGGAGTCCATGTCATCGCTCCACGAACGCGGGTCGCCCATCATCACTTCGTACAGCTCGACACCGTCGGGACCTGCAACGAACGGGCCGAAGGAGGCTCCGAGCGGAAGCTCGATATGGCCTCCCGGGCCCAGTTCAACGTCACCGCAGGTGAAAGAACCGGACAGGACCGTGAGTGTGTGCGGGCTGTAGTGCCCGTGGTGACGCACGATCATGCCCGGATCCCAACGAGCGAACAGGGCCAGATAGAGCGGATCTACCGAGAACGCCACCCATTTCTCCCACACATGGGACTCCGAACCGTCGGCGTTGCGCTGGCTGCGCACCGCGATGAACGGAATGTCACCATCGTCGATGTTGGTGAAGGTGGGTTCCAGTCCCGCAATGCGCGGTGTGTCGCTCATCCGGGGTCTGCGCCGAGGGCCTAGGCGAGCGCTGCTTCGAGAGCTTCGACTGAGGGAGCGAAGTAGAAGGAGCCCGAGGCCGGGGTGGAGTAGTTGGTGATGGCGTCGAGTGCCTGGCCACCGGTGCCGTACATGGCTTCCATGCGCTCACGCATCGGTGCCTGCGTCTTGCAGAAGCCCATGAAATAGAGGCCGACGGTGCCCTCGTGGAACGCATAGGGAGTGGACCGGCGAACCATCTCGCCCCGCTTGGGGGTCGACTCGTCGGCGGTCGCGCCCTCGCGCAGCTCGACGTGGGAAAGATGCGAAGTCGGCACCTGGGTCTCGAGCTTCACTGAGTCGGGCTTGGTGCGCCCGAAGGTGTTCTCCTCTTCTTCGAGGGAGAGCGTGGCCCAGTAGTCCATGTCGTGAACCCAACGCTGTGCGATGCAGTAGCTGCCGCCCTCGCCCGGCTGGCCGTCATCGACGATGCCCCGGTCCTTCTGGTCCTCGGGCTCGGGGTTGCCCGTGCCATCGATGTGCCCGGTGAGGTCGAGGCTGTTCTTGTAGATGAACGTCGGGGTCTCGCGGGCCACTTCGAGATGTCCCGCCACCGCCTTGCGGAAGGTGTGCTGCACCTCCCAGATCAGGTCCTTGTCTGCGTGGTGGAGCCACATGAGGAGCTCTTCCTGGGTTCCCTTGGCGACGCGGGAGCCGTCAGGTGATTCGTAGCCGGGGTATGCCTGGAAATCGTCGGTTTCGATTCCGAGGTCGTCGGCCAGCGTCGGACCGACGAGAACGCAGAGGTTGACTCCCTGTGCCGCAGCATCGGCAAGACTGTCCTTTATTGCGCTCTTGATGAGACCGAGATCGGCGTTTTCGGTACGGCTCATGTGTACGTACCACTGGTACTTCTGAAGATCCATGAGGATTGCGGGCTGCGAGGTTGCCATTGGATGATTCCTCTGTCGGTTAGCGGTGATTGACGATTCTGAGGCTAGACGATTGATGCCCCCGTGAGACAAGGCAAGTACCGGATTTTGCGCGTTCTCCGCCCGCACAGGTACAGGTTCGGTTGCGCACGCCGGCCAGAGGTTCAGCTTGCGGGGCCGACGACGCTGAAACCGTCCTCGCTGAACCCGACTTCGACGCCGCGATTGATCGAAACCCAGTCACGGGCCTCCAGGTATGGGCGGAAGGTGCTGGCGATGACCCGTTCGTCGTCTTTGGTCTTGGGACGCTGAATCTCGTAGAGGTGCGGGAACTCGAGCCAACCGCAGACCGTGTCCCAGAGGCGCAGCGCTGCATCGTCGAGGGGCGGGTCCACCAGAACCGGGCCGAAGATCGTCTGCTCGCTGCCGTCGGCGGCGGCGAAGAACATGGTCGGCACTCCATAACCCGACGCCGCCACAACCTTGTCGTGTTCCGCTCTAACCTCGTCATGGGTGGTCGGGTCCGCGATTGCGGCGTCGACTATGCCCGGATCGAGTCCGATCTGCTCCAACAGGTGGCGGGCCACGTCGGGCTCGTGGGGTTTGTTGCCGTCTTCGTGCAGTGCCTTCCCGGCGGCTGCGTACCAGACATCGAGATGGGCCATGTCGATGCGCCGCAGCGCCGCGCCGATGCGCATCATCGACCAGCCATAGGACCATTGGCGCTCCCACGGGTGTTTCTTGCCTTCGACCCTGTTGATCTCCTCAAGACTGAAGAAACGCCAGTTGATGGTCAGGTCGGTCTGTTCGCGTACCGACCGTATCCAGCGTGAGGTCTGGTAGGCGTACGGACACATGACGTCGAAGTGGAAGTCCACGGAGGTCGGTCGATCCATGACAAGACCCTATTCCCTCCAGTGAATCTCGACACAGCGCACCTGATCGCTGCAGGTGGAATCGCCGAGTAGAGCCTCTTGGGATATTGTCCAGCGCTGACCGACGATGATCGCCATGAAAGGAATCAGACCATGGCAGAAGACTATTACAGGGTTAACTTGCCGGAGTCGAAGATCCCCACGCAGTGGTACAACGTGATCCCGGATCTGCCCGCACCTCCTCCCCCGCCGCTGCACCCAGGCACTCTGGAACCTGCCGGCCCTGAAGACCTCGCGCCGCTGTTCCCGATGGCGCTGATCCTTCAGGAGGTGAGCACCGACTCCTACATCGACATCCCAGGCGGGATCCTTGATGTGCTGCGACTGTGGAGGCCGAGCCCAATGTTCCGGGCCCGCCGACTCGAGAAGGCGCTCGACACTCCGGCGAAGATCTTCTACAAGTACGAAGGCGTGAGCCCCGCGGGTTCCCACAAGCCCAACACTGCGGTCCCTCAGGCCTACTACAACAACGCCGAGGGCGTGACCAAGCTCACCACCGAGACCGGAGCGGGACAGTGGGGCAGCGCCTTGGCGTTCGCCTGCTCCCAGTACGGCATGGAGTGCGAAGTCTGGCAAGTGGCAGCTTCCTACCGCCAGAAGCCGTACCGCAAGACGATGATGGAACTGTGGGGTGCGACGGTGCACTCGAGCCCGTCACCGGTGACCGAATTCGGTCGTGAGCTGTTGGCGGCGGACCCCGACCATCCCGGCTCGCTTGGCATCGCCATCTCCGAGGCGGTGTCGGTGGCGGCAGCCGATCCAGCAATTCGCTACTCCCTCGGCAGCGTCTTGAACCATGTGTTGATGCACCAGACAGTGATCGGCGAGGAGGCCCTTCGCCAACTGGCGATGGTGGGCGAGACTCCGGATCCGTTGGTGGGATGCACCGGCGGGGGCTCTAACTTCGGAGGTCTGGCGCTGCCGTTCCTGCGCGAGAAGCTGGCCGGCAACATGGCGCCGACGATCCGTTGCGTTGAACCGGCTTCGTGCCCGACTCTGACCAAGGGCGAGTACCGCTACGACTTCGGCGATACCGCCTGCTCGACTCCCCTGTTCAAGATGCACACGCTGGGTCACAGCTATATTCCGCCGGCCATCCACGCGGGAGGTTTGCGGTACCACGGCATGTCGCCTCTGGTGTCGCATATTCATGACCTTGGGCTCACTGAGGCCGTCGCCATCGGCCAGAGCGAGTGTTTCGCGGCGGGACTGCAGTTCGCTCGCACGGAAGGCATCGTGCCCGCTCCTGAACCGACCCACGCCCTTGCTGCGACCGTCCGCGAGGCATTGGCGTGCAAGGAGTCCGGGGAGTCCAAGACGATCCTCACAGCGATGTGCGGCCACGGACACTTGGATCTCTCCGCCTATGAGTCCTACATCTCCGGTGCGGTGAGCGACTTCGACCTCTCCGATGAGGCCATCGCCGCGTCCCTCAGCAGCGTTCCGGTTCTCACCTGACCCCGCTCGGCTGTTCAGGCCTTGGGGTCAGGCCCCGGGGTCAAGATTTGGGGGTCAAGTCGAACAGCACCCTGGTTCCTCCGGGGAGTTCCGCTCGCCGGAGAACATCGAACCGCTCGTTGATCTGTGCCTCGATGACCCGAAGCGTGTAGGCGTCATGGGTGCCGGCGCGCTTGTGGCTCTTGAGTTCTTTCACCATCCGGTCTGATTCGGCGGGCACCTCGAGAACCACTTCAGAGTCGAGGTCGTGCAGGAAGTCGAGGATCGCGGCGGTCGGCACGTTGTGGGTGATGGCCAGGTGATGGATCACCGCAAGCGCAAGCACGAGCTCCGGTCTTGAACGCTCGGTGAGCGGTGGGCGTTCCGTGCCGCGCCAGCCGATCCCTGGGGTCGGGTCGGCAAGGTTCACGACCAGCGGGATGATCCCTTCGGTGCCGTCTTCGCGTAGTGCCCGGTAGAGGCGGTCGACGACAAGGGCGTCGGCGTCGAGGGCCAGCACCACTTCGGCGTGTTCAACCGCGATTCGGCTGAACATTCCGTCGTTGGCGCCGATGTCCCATACCTGTGCGCGTTCTCGTTGCGCCACGACTTCACGCACGAAGTCGGCCTTGCTGAGCAGGTCGTTCGATGCGTAGTGGCTTCGCTCCGAGTAGTCTGCCCACTCAGAATCGGACCGATTCCAACTCATATTGTCGACCAGCTTGCGGAGCCGGTCGACCAAGCCAACGTAGATCTTCTTGTTGTATCCCGCCCGTTTCAGCTCTTTGACGGTGTCCGCGGATCCTCCGCCGAAACGCCGGTCGGCCTTGGCGTGCAGCCAAACGTGGGGGATCATGCCTCTGCTGGCGTGGCGTCGTCCCTGCAGCGCCCGTCGAGCCTGCTCGGGGGTGATCCCGTCGACCGCTCCCCGCATCCAGGGCTGGTGTGGGAGGTCCTTGTAGGCCGTGAACATCAACGGATACAGGAACATCTGACAGAACTGCCGGTAACCCCACCACGGTTCGCCTGTCCGGTGGGTCTCGAACGAGCCGATGTCGATGAACGTCGGTTTCGCCCCGACGAATTGGACGTTGTATGGCGTTGCGTCCTTGCTGGTCATGTCTTCGTCGATCGCCGCTCGGACCAACTTGAGGGTGAGGCTCGCGGCGTCCTGCAACATTGAGAACGACCACTCGTGGGCGTACGTGATCACGTCGACAGGCCCATGTTCGAGCACCAGCGACCAGTCGGACGCGTCGGGTGAGGCGGTTTCGACCACCTCGCTGCTGACCAGGTCTCCAGCCTTGCAGGCTCCTCGGTAGAAACTCGTGGCGGTCAACGCGTCGAACTCCGCGGCCGCAGCCCCGTTGAGGCCTCGCAGCACACGGTTGCCGTCACGCCAGACACGGGAGTTCGGATCACGGAACGATCCGCTGTCGTAAACCGACTCCGGGCCGTTACCCGGGGCAATCACTGGGTAATTTCGTCAGGCTCGCCGACTTTTTCAGAGTCGTCTGTCTCTTCGTAGACCGGGGTTTTGTTTGAGGACTTCTTCTTGCCGAAACCCAACTTGGAGAGCACTGCCCTACCAGCAACCGCAATGCCTGCTCCGCCTGCTGCGACCGCGCCGATGATCGCACTGCCGGATGCCGGGTCCAGATATGCGCTGTTCATCTTTCTGTCACCCCCAATTTGGTTCCCGGAACCCTACAGGCGCACCCGAGCAAGCGCCATCGTTCACACCGCCTCACACTCAACAAAGACGTAACCCCGGCCGTTTGCCGAAGCATTGACGGTTCCGGGGCTTTCGCCAACGATCTTACCCTCGGCGGAGACATTGTGAAAGCATCGGCGACCAAGAAATCGGGAATCACAGGTCGCAAGGAGTGGAGGGTCATGGGATCTGAGTTGGTATGGGCGGTTCGTTGATGGCGCCGCCGGTTGCACTGATTCACGGGTTTGCCACTTCGACGGAACGGACCTGGCGCGAACCTGGTTGGTTCGACCTGCTCAAAGACGCCCGACGTCGTGCTGTCGGCATCGACCTGTTGGGTCACGGTGAGGCACCCAAGCCCACCGAACCAGAGGCCTACGACGATCTGGTGACACCCGTGTTGGAGAGGTTCCCCGACTCACCGGCCGACGTGATCGGCTACTCGCTCGGGGCCCACACGGCGCTGGGGTTGGCCATGTCGTATCCCGAACGGGTGAACCGGCTTGTGCTCGCCGCGATCGGGCGCAACGTAGTCGACTTCGGTGACAGCCGACCCTTGGAAGGCAACGTGGAGGCCCGATTCGAGTCACTGATAACCGCTCCGGGCAACGACTCCGAGGCCCTGCGCGCCTGTTTGGCACGAGAGCGGCGGCCTTTCACAGTCGAACAGTTGGGGAAGGTCCAGGCACCTTGTCTGATAGTGATCGGCAGTGAAGACTTCGCTGGGCCGCCCGAGCCGCTCGCCGATGCGCTGACCAACGCGACCATCAAGACAATCCCGGGCATCGACCACTTCGGACTCCCCAAACAGTTCGGATTCATCGACGCCGCTCTCGAGTTCATCGACGCCGTCCCCCAATGGGATTGACCGCTCGCTGACCGGGTCCGGCGCCGGTTTCTGTGCGGCAACGCGGTAAGTGGGTCACACTTCTCGGGTGAACACGTTGCTGTGGCGAGTCGTTCATCTCCTGGCGCTCGCCACCTTGGCGATCAGCCAACCGCTGCTGGGCATCCTCGGCGAGAACCCGACCTTCTTCACTGCCCACGCGAGTTCACCGGGCCAGATTGTGGTGTTCGCGATCACCGTCGCGCTGGCCCCGACGCTTGTGCTGAGCGCGGTGATGCTCGCCGGGCACGCACTCTCGGATCGGCTGGGGGAACTCATCTTCCGGGGGGCCATAGCGGCGCTGACCTTCCTGTTCGTCATCCAGGTGGTGGATGTGATCGGTGGAGCGGCTTGGCTCGTCGTACTAATTGCCATCGTCGGCACCTACGGGCTGATGACCCTGTATCTGAGACACGATCGGGTTCGTTCAGTCGTGTCGGTGTTGGCGGTGCTGGGACCTTTCGTCGTCATCTATTTCCTGTTCTTCTCGGCGACCAACAGTGTCGTCTTCCCGGACGACGTCGAGGCGGTGACGCTCGAAACCCTGCTCGGGACCGACCTTGAGACGGACCTGGGCGATTTGCGTCACGACGAAGACCAACGGGACGGCGCTTCATTCGACGGGGCCGAGTCACCCAGCGCCGGCACCGACCGAAACGACTCCGACAACGCTGCGGTCAGCGGAGGCACCGCTGGGCAGGTGTCGCTGGTCGAGCGGTTGAACGAGCGGTTTCCACCCATCCATCTGCTCGTTTTCGATGAGTTCCCGTGGTATTCGCTGCTCGACGAGACAGGCCGAATCGACTCGGTCCGCTATCCAAATTTCGCCCGCCTGGGCGAGACCTCACATGTCTTCGAGAACGCAACCACTGTCGGTTTCACCACGGAGTTGGCCGTTCCGGCCCTGCTTGCGAGCACGCTCGAGACTCAGCCGGCTCCCGTCTATTCGATGTATCCCCACAACCTGTTCACGCTGTTGGGTGGGGTGTACGACGTCTCATCCTGGGATCCTCTCGTTGATCTGTGCCCCGATTCAGTGTGCAACGGCTCAACCCCGGAGCAGATCCTCGACTGGATCGCGGCCGACGACCAGGCCACGGCGACCACCGCTCCCACCACGACCGCCGCGCCGGTCACGACAGCCCCAACCTCCCCGGCGATCCCATCGGACACCACCACGAGTCCGCCGACTACGAACACCGCGCCGGCTCCGACGCCAACCCACGACGAGACAGACTCAAGCGACAAAGGATCCTTGGCTCTTCTGTTCGAGGACGCAGCGATCGTGTTCGGGCATCTCGTGGCGCCGGAGGGGACCGACCTGGGGCTTCCATCGATCGGTGCTGGATGGGGCAATTTCGGTGGAGAGCTGACCACAACCACGGCCCCGATCCCGGCCACCGCCGTGGAACCCACAAGCACCACGACCGGCACAACCGCGACAGCCGACACAACCACGACGCCGACCTCGACCACGACGTCCACGGCGACCACGCAGCCGTCGCTGGTTCAAGGCGCACCGACCACCACACTGTTGAACACCACCGCGCTCGAAACCGACATCGACACCGAACCCGTAGACCCAGAGCGCATCGCCGAGGAACGAACCGCGTTCCTAGACAGCCTGATCTCCCTCGACACCCGGGTGCTCGATTTTCGAAGAGAAGTTGCCGCGATCCAGCCGAGCGGTCTCCCCCGCCTGCATTTCATGCACGCACTGCTGCCGCATGTGCCTTGGCGATTGAGACCGGACGGCTCGATCTACGCCGATATCGGTCTTCCCGGATACTTCTCGAAATGGGACGACGACGAGGTCAAAGCCCGATTCGGGCAACAACGCCACCTTCTGCAGCTCGGCTTCGCCGACCAGCTCCTTGGGGAGTATCTGGATCGCCTTGAAGCGGTCGGAGACTTCGACCGGGCCATGGTGATCGTCACCGCCGACCACGGGATCTCCTTTGTGCCAGGCGAGCGGTCGAGAGGAGTCAACGACGTGAACGTGGCGGGTATCGCAGGTGTGCCGCTGCTGTTCAAAGAACCCCACCAGACCAGCGGGACCGTTCAACCCCAGCCTGTGCAGTTGATCGACATCGTGCCCACGATCGCGGCGCAGCTCGGAATCGACGCACCATGGGAATTCGCCGGCCATGAAATGCTGCGCCCGCAACCGGCGGTGGACCGTGCTGTTGGTGGTACTGGAGGTTCGGTGAAGGTGCCGGAGGACTTCACGAAGATCACAGAAGAGCTCGCTGCGGACATGCACGCAGTGTTCGGCGACGGGACAACGGGAAGCCTCTACGGACTCGGCGGAGCGCACGCACTGATCGGTAACCCGGCGCGGGACTGGGCGACCAGCCGATCCGCACACTGCTGGGTCATAGAACGGCCAAACACGATTCCCGAACCTGACGGGGCGATCGGCTACGTCTTCGGACACATCGACGCACCACCGGGCGCGCCGATCACCTTCGCGATCGTGCTAGACGGCATCGTCGCTGGAACTGCTCAGTCATTTGAGGACGGCCCGCCCCACCGCGTCTTCGCGATCGGCGATTCGCAGTACTGGCGGGGAGAGGACCCTGTCGTCGAACTCCACGAGATCATTGATTCTCGTCTCGCTCCGATTCCAAGCTGCTAGTCGGCCGAACCGCGGACCCGGGAGCGGTCGGGCAGACGCAATCGGTCTACAGGGTGACGTCCACAGCAGCGCGAATGTCGGTGGCGGAGGCGGCCAGAACGACCGTGTAGGAGCCCGGGTCGACCACCCAGTCGTGCACCGCAGGGTCCCAGCGGGCAAAGGAACGGTCCGTCAGTTCGACCCGCGCTGTTCCGGTCGCACCCGGCTCCAGTTCGAGCTTGGCGAAACCAGCGAGTTCCTTCACCGGACGAGGGACGACACTTTGAGCGGGCGCAACATACACCTGAACCACTTCGCTGCCGGCACGCGCTCCTGTGTTGGTGATCGGCACCTCAACGCTCAAGTCCGTGCCAGTGCCGCTGATCGTTGGTTCGCCCCATTCGAAGGTGGTGTAGGACCCGCCGTGACCGAAGGGGATCAGCGGGGCGACGCCTCGCGCGTCATATGAGCGGTAGCCGACGAAGATCCCCTCGCCGTAACGCACCACTCCAGCCTCGCCCGGATAGTTCAAGAAAGCGGGCGTGTCGCGCTCGTTGCGTGCCCAGGTGGTGGGCATACGCCCCGCGGGTTCAGCGTCGCCGGTGAGCACATCGGTGATCGCATAGCCTGCCTCCTGGCCCGGGTACCATGCCAGAATGACCGCCGAGACACCGTCGAACCACGGCAGCGACATGGGTGCACCACAGTTCAACACCACAACCGTGTTCGGATTGGCCGCGACAACCCGTCTGACTAGTTCGTCCTGTCGGTTGGGCAGCTCTATCGAGTCGCGATCGGATCCCTCCGATTCCCACTCGGCGCTCGATCCCACCACCACAACGGCGATGTCGGCCTGAGCGGCAAGTTCCGCAGCTTGGTCGAGACCGGTCGCCGGGTCCGTGCCCGCCTTCTCAACGCCGACGTCCACAATGCTGATCAACTGCCTTGAATCGCGGGGAAGACTGTCAAGTCTGACCCGATAGCTGCTACCGGCTTCAAGATCCATGAAACCGTCACCGCCGTGCAGCCCCAGCCCAGCGCTGAACGTCTTGACCGAGTTGTCAGCCACCAGTTCCTCATCGACGAACAACGCCGCGTGAGCGAAGCCGAGGGCGCAGAACCGGTGACGGCCCGATGTCGTCGGGGTCATGGTGAAACTCGCCCGTACCGACATCGTTTCGAGACCTTGCGGCCAACTCTCTCCGAACCAGACGTTGAAAACCGAAGGGTTGGTCTCGATCTTGAACGGCTCACTGTCGAAACCCGTTCCCTCGAACAACTCAAAGCGCACCTCGCCACCATCGATCCATTCCGGCGGAATCGCCGCGGCCCGACGACTCATGTCGATCCCCGGCGCAACACCGATCGCGCGGTCACCGATCCGTTCCTGCATCGCTTCAGCGATCGTCGTTGTACGGTGCGGTTCCAGACTGGCCGAACCGCCGCCGAGTATCGCGGTGTCCGCCACACCGGGACCGATCAGCGCGATCGTTCCGTCACCGGCCAGAGGCAGCAGGCCGCGGTCGTTCTTGAACAGGACCATCGACTCGGTTGCGGCGCGCCTTGCCAACATACGGTGCTCTGATCGTTCAACGTGCCGTTCTTCGTGGTTGGTCGGGGTGCCGATTCGTCCTGCCCAGTCGAGGAAACCGAGAATGCGACGCACCTTGTCGTCGATCAGGTCCTCAGCCACCTCGCCCGATTCCACCGCGGCCTGAAGCTGCCCTCTCCCCCAGAAGCGCCCAGGTCCCGGCATCTCCAGGTCAAGGCCGTGACGAGCGGGGCCGACCGTCTCTTTGATCGCTGCCCAGTCCGACACGACAAAGCCGTCGAATTCCCATTCCTTCTTCAAGAGGTCGACCAAGTATTCCTGATGTGCACAGGCATGCTGGCCGTTCACGAAGTTGTAGGCGCCCAACACACCGCGCACACCAGCCTGTTTGACCGCTGCCTCGAACGGAGGCAGATAGATCTCGCGCAGGCTCCTCTCGTCGACTTCCACGTTGATGGTGTGACGTTCGAATTCTTGGTCGTTGGCAACGAAGTGCTTCACGCACGCCCCCACCCCCTGACTCTGCACACCGGTGATGTAGGCGACCGCCATAGCTGAGCTGAGCTGGGGATCTTCGCTGTAGGACTCGAAATGGCGTCCGCCACGGGGAGAGCGGTGGAGGTTGACCGTCGGCGCCAGCAGCACATCCACACCGCGGTCGTTGGCTTCCACACCGAGCGCCGCACCCAGCTCCTCGACCAGCTCAGGGTTCCAGGTCGCGGCAATTGCCGATGGCCCTGGGACCACCAGACCGGGACCCATGGCTCTGCCACGAACACCGACAGGGCCGTCGCTGAGGCACCACTCCGGGATCTGCAGACGTTCGCAGCCCTTGACGATCCAGGCGGTCTCGCCCACAACCATGGTGCACTTCTCTTCGAGTGTCATCTGTGCGATCAGCGCGCCTATGTCGGTCGTCTTGATTGTGTCGGTCATCGTCATGCTCCTACCGGTTGGCGCGACGCCAATCCGTACTTGAAGGCGTGATACGCCGGTTTGGGTTTGAGATCTCGGTCGAAGAGGAGGGGGTGGTTCGGGGCCTCGGAGTCGAAGGGCGGGAAGTTGTCGAGCCAACTATGGCTGTCGGCTGCGCCCCAGAGCATGACACCACGGACCGCCGAGACCCCGGCAAGAATCTCCACCAGCATCTTGTAGGCGTCAGCTTGCGCGCCGAACGGGTCCGCGCCGTCAGCAAAGAGTCCGATTCTCATGTCCATCTCGGTGACCTCGATGAACAGTCCGATCTTTCCCACTGGATATTTCCTACCATCGGTATATTATCTCCACAAGTGAACAGCATCACCCCGGGGGAGACCCCAGGAGCCACACCATGACGGCATTAGCCACTCCCCCGCTCACCCCGAAGTCCACAGCGACCCGCAGACGCCTGCTGGACCTGGCCGCACAGATGTTCATTGAGAGCGGCTATGACGCGATCTCGCTGCGCGACATCGCCGATGAGGCCGGCCTCACCAAGGGTGCCATCTATGGCCACTTCCGCTCCAAGGGCCAACTGCTCGTCGAGGTGATCCGCTCGGAACTCGCCCAGCGCGACGACATGTTGGACCTCGATGAAGCGGCCGAGCACCCCGACTACCTGTTCGATCTCTTCATCAGCCCCGGGAGCCGGGAGCTCCGCCTGTTGCAGACCGACGCTGCCGCTGCGGCCCGTCACGATCCGGATGTGGCAGCAGGCGTCGAGGAGGTCTTCGCACAGCGCGCCGGGTGGATCCTCAAGACGCTCCGCGGATACGCGGACCCTGAAACGGTGTTGTTCGTCATCAACGCCCTATCGTCTGGGATCGGAGTTCAGGAAGCTCATGGCCGCGATGTTCCCGACGTCGAGGTGTGGCGAAAGACCCTGTCTGCGATGTTCGACGCGCTGACACGCCCCGCCAAAGAGAAAGGGCCGAGCGAAAAAAGTTCCAAGGAGAAGCAGCATGACTGAGACCTACAAGGATCCGACCGCATCGATCGACGAACGAGTCACTGATCTGATCGGCCGGATGACCCTCGACGAGAAGGTGGCGCAACTCGGGGCTGTCTGGGTCACATCATTGGTCGTGGACGAACAGTTCGACCCGGAGGTGGCTGCCGGGGTGCTCTCAGACGGCATCGGTCAGGTCACCCGCATCGGTGCCAGCACGGGCCTGCTGGCCAACGAGTCAGCGCAGCTGTCCAACGCGATCCAGAAGGTGCTCGTGGAGAACACGCGTCTCGGAATCCCCGGTGTGATCCACGAGGAGGGAGTCGGCGGATTCCTGCACAGGGGGGCGACCACTTTCCCTCAGGGGCTGGGCCTTGCCGCCACCTGGAACACTGATCTGTTGGCCGAGGTAGCGGAGGTGATCCGAACCCAGATGCTCGCTGTCGGGGCACGCCACAACCTCTCGCCAGTTCTCGACGTGGCGCGTGATCCCCGTTGGGGCCGCGTGGAGGAGACCTACGGCGAGTCTCCCGAACTCTGCGGCCAGATGGGTGTGGCATATGTGAAGGCGATGCAGACCGACGACCTCGCAAACGGCGTCGTCTGCACCGGCAAGCACTTCCTGGGTTACGCATATTCGTTGGGTGGGCGCAACCATGCGCCGGTCCATCTCGGTGGCCGGGAGTTGCGCGAGGTCTACGCAGAGCCCTTCGCGGCCGCGATCCGAGAGGCGGGCCTCGCTTCGATGATGAACAGCTACTCGTCGATCGACGGTGTGCCCGTTACCGCGAGCCGCGAGATTCTCACTGATCTGCTCCGTGGCGAACTCGGTTTCGAAGGCACCGTCGTGGCCGACTACTTCGCGGTGATGCAGCTCTACTTGAACCACAAGACTGCTGTTGATGCCCAGGGTTCGGCGGTTGCCGCACTTGGGGCCGGGCTCGACATCGAACTGCCGGCGCTCGATTGTTACAAGCACCTCCCGTCGGCGGTCCGCGAGGGGGGCTTCGACGAGGCGCTCGTCGACGAGTCCTGCGCCAGGGTATTGGCTCAGAAGATGCGCCTGGGTCTGTTCGAGAACCCCTACGTGGACGCCGACGCCGCGCTGAGGGTCTTCGACACCCCCGATCAGCGCCGACTGGCCCGCCGAGCCGCGGCGGAGGGCGTCGTGCTGTTGCACAACGACGGGGTCCTGCCACTCAGCCCGTCGATTTCGCGCGTCGCGATGATCGGCCCGCATGCCGACGATCAACGACTGTTGCAGGGCGACTACCACTACCCCGCCCATCTCGAGATCATCTACCAGGGTCGCCTCGCCGAGGTCGCCGAGCAACTCGCCGGCATCGGTGCCCCGGTCGAAGGCGAAGGCACGGGAACCGACCAGCTGCCGGAGGCCAGCGGCGCTTTCGCGGCCGGTCCCCACTACACGCCCCATGTCACCCCGCTCACGGGTCTGCGTGCCGCCCTCGGCAACGCCGAGATCAGCTACACCCGTGGTTGTGCCGACTCTGGCGACGACACCTCCGGAATCGCCGAAGCCGTTGCGGCCGCGGCTGCGGCCGACGTGGCGATCGTCTGTGTGGGCGCGCGTTCGGGGCTGGTGATGGACTCCACGGTCGGCGAGGCCCGAGACGCCACCGATCTCGACCTTCCCGGGGTGCAGTCACAGCTGGTAGCGGAGGTGGCGGCGACGGGTACGCCGACTGTCGTAGTGGTGGTCAGCGGCCGAGTGCACACTCTGGAAGCGGAGGCTGGGGCAGCGAACGCATTGGTGTGGTCGATCCTTCCGGGCGAGGAGGGCGGCAGTGCGATCGCCGATGTGCTGACGGGCGCGGTCAACCCGGCAGGACGGCTGCCGGTGAGCCTGCCCCGCCATGTCGGCCAGGTTCCACTGCACCACGACATGCGCAGTCGCGGCGACCGTTCGGAGTTCTATGGGAACTATGTCGATCGCGATGTTTCGGCTCTCTACTGGTTCGGGCACGGGCTGTCCTACACGAGCTTCGAATACGGCGAACCGATCGTTTCGGCGGGTTCGACAACCACGCCGACCACCGTGTCGGTCGCGGTCACCAACACAGGCGATCGCGACGGCGACGAGGTGGTGCAGCTGTATGTCACAGACGATGTCGCCTCAGTGGCGAGGCCGTTGCGCGAACTGGTCGGGTTCGCCCGGGTCAGACTCGGTGTCGGGGAGACGCGCACAGTCACCTTCACGGTCCACCCGAGTCGGCTGGCGTTCCACGGTCTCGACATGGATCTCGTCACAGAGCCGGGGAGTTTCACGTTCCGGGTGGGTGGATCCTCCTACGACTCGAACATGCGTGAGACGACAGTGACCCTTGACGGGGCCATCGCCAGCTACGAACGGCGCTCGATCGTCGCGACAACGACCGAGATCAGCTGATCGTCAGTTCCAGGCAATGGCCAGAGGTTCGGTGGAGGCCGACACTGCCTCGCCGTCACGCAGAACCTCGACCCAATCCTGGTTGGATGAGCGCAGGCCCTGCGTGGTCGGCGGGGCGTAGTGGTAGACCATCGCCGCGCGCATGTCTGGGGAGTTGTTGTCGGTTGATCGGTGGCGCAGGCGGGAGTGGAAGAAGAGCGTGTCGCCAGGCTCCATGAGCACCACCTCCTCGGCGCTGGTGTCGGCATCGACGATCTCCACATAGGCGAGACCTGCGTCCGGGCGAGGGTCGCGCACAGCATCGTGGATCACCTCGGTGTGGGATCCGGGCACGACCCACAGCGGTCCGTTCTCCGGCGTTGCTGCGGTGCAGGCGATCCACACTCCGACTTGGGGCAACGGCTTCATCCGGAAGTAGAAGTCGTCCTGGTGCCAGGGCTGGCCCAACGCGCCAGGGTGTTTGAAGATGAACTGCGACAGGAAGCAGTCGATGTCGGGGCCGATCATCTCAGCGAGTATTGCGAGCAGCCGAGGATCGGTGGCGCTCGAGTGGAACACCTTCTCGGTGCGCATCACCCGGAACAGCTTGGCCAGTCGATCCTCGGGCTTGGGTTGATCCGCGAGCCTGCGCTCAGGGGTCGGCCACAGATCCGGCCGCTGCTCCCCCGCGTCGATCATCCTCACGATCTCAACGACACGCTCGATCATCTCTTCAACGACCGAGAGGTCATAGAACCCGCGCTCAATGAAGAATCCCCGCTCCTCCCAACTCTCCTGTTGCGGCGCGTTCATCCCCATCAAACAAATATACCGACGGACTATTTCCGACTCAAGCCGCTCAGTCCGGCTGACGACGGTAGAGAGTGTGGACCTTGACTGGATCGGCGAAGCCTTGGAGCATTCGCCGCCCAGCGGGGAAAGTCACAAAATCGTCAATGCCGGCAAGATTGGAGGCCATGTCTGACGACACCAGGATCTCACCCGGCACAGCTTGGCGGGCGATACGCGACGCCAGGTTGACCACCGGCCCGTAGTAGTCGCCCCGGCGGTTGACTACCGGCCCGAACGTAACGCCGCCATGGGGCGTCACGTCTCCCTCGTTGTTGAAGGCGTCGACCAGATCCATGGCGATCGTCGCGGCCGCAGCCGCGTCGTTGGCCACGAACATGACCTCATCACCGAGATGCTTGACCGTGTGTCCTCCGCTGGCGGCGACGATGTCCAGGGAGCGGTTCTCGAAGCCTGCCACCATGTCGAACAGCTCGCCCACCGACACCTCAGAAGCACGTGCGGAGTATCCCACTATGTCTACGAACCCGACCGCCAGCAGGCGCTCTGACGGACTCCCCTGGACCTGGGTGGCCTGCAAGCGCTCAGCGGCGTCGGAGATGTGATGTCGAATGAGTGCCGTCAACAGTTGAGGGAAGACCATCGCCTCCGAAGCTCTGGCGATCGTGAGCTTGGCCCGCTCCAGTTCACTGGCCTCCGAAGCCATCATCCGTTGGTAGGCACCGTGCTGATACATCGCCACCGCCGCGTCGGCGATGCGGCCTACGGCCTCTCCAAAGACCCTAAGTACCTCACCCAACTCCTCGTATTGAAAGAACTTGCCTCCAACAACATTCGCCAAACCGCAGACCAGATCCACATCCTGGTCGCCGAACCGGCGTTCATCTGGGTCAATGACCGGCACTCCAGCCACCCGGTAGATCGTCTCGATCGCCTCCAGACCCACCCCAGCGCGCTCAGCCAGTTCGTGAGCCGACATGGCCGACGATGTCCCGTAGACCAACTCGATCGCCAACTCCCACAACTCGCCGATCTCGATGGCGCCGACCATCTGGGGGACCGTGGCCCCGTACGAAGCCAAGAGTTCGATCAGTTCCCGCCGAGTGTCCGCTCCGGTTGACGCCGGGTCGTACAGTCCAGCGGCGACGACCGCATCCCAATCCACGCTCACCGCTCCAGTGTGCCCGTTTCTCCACCCAGACGCGCGGGCGGCCGTTGTACGACCGCGCTCACCTGCGTAGCTAGGATCACAGGGTGACGGGAGCGACCACTAGATGCCTGTAGCAACATTCGGGACCCTGGGACTCATCGCTGAGGTTCCCGCTGCTCCTGTAGATGTTCCGATCGTCTACCTGCACGGTTGGGGTCGTACCCGAAGCGACTTCGCGTCTGTTGCGAGCCAGAGGCCTGGAATGTCGCTTGACCTTCCCGGTTTCGGTTCGTCGGTGCAACCACCCGAGGCCATGGGTTCGAACGGTTACGCCACAGCGGTCCTCGACGCGGTCACCCAATGGACCGGCACGCGGCGAGTGCTCCTCGTCGGTCACTCCTTCGGAGGTCGGGTCGCCCTGCTGATCGCGGCGGCCGCGCCGGATTCTGTCTGCGGCTTGATAATCGCCGGTACGCCTCTGTTCCGGAACCAGACGAGCTCCAGACCACCACTGCTGTACCGGACCGTCAGAGGGCTCAACAGGCTGGGACTCGCAAGCGACGCCCGGCTGGAGTCCGCCCGCAGGAGGTACGGTTCTGCGGACTACCTGGCTGCTACTGGTGTCATGCGGGAGATATTCGTCAAGGTTGTGAACGAGTCGTACGAAAACGAACTGGCCGAGATTCGCTGCCCGACGGCGTTCGTGTGGGGTCGAGCCGACACCGCCGCGCCGATCGAACAGGCGAGGCGGGCACAGCAGATCGTCGACGGGTCGATCCTCGAGGAGCGGGACTGCGGCCACGACGTCCACCTCGAACACCCCGAACTCTTTGTCGAGACGATCGATCGGTTCGCGCACCGGTGATTCCAGTCCTTTTTGCCGTGGCCTCTGCGCTGGTCTGGATGCCGAAGTGGTGGCGCGTCGCCCAACGCGAGCACTACCTGCCGGGATCGGTCAACACGACGCTGTTCCGCTGGCTGGAGACCACTCCGGTGCCCAACATGGGGCTCGCGCTGGGCGGGCTGGTCAGCGTGGCCGTCACGATCCCAACAACGGGCTCGGGGCGGATCTGGCCGACTGCTTCTGTTGCGGTGATCGCGGCGGTGACTCCGATGGGGCTCCCCTTGCGCGGCAGGACTTCCAAGCTGCGTTTCACCCGGCGAATGAAGACCACCGCCGCGCTGGCGGTGCTCGTTTGGGGTGCCGCGTTGTGGCTCCTCAGCGTCTTTGCGACCACCTGGTCGGCCGCAGCGATCTGCTCGCTGTTCGGATTCGTTGCGGTCGACGCCGCTCTGGCGGTCGCGGTTCCTGTCGAGTCGCGGCTCGCGAGGCGTTTCCAGCGCAGCGCCGAGGAACGGCTCCGCGAGGTGCGCCCGCTGGTGGTCGCGATCACCGGGTCCTACGGAAAGACGTCGACCAAGGAGCATCTGGCGGCACTTCTCAGCCCGATCCGCCCCACCGTCGCCTCGCCCGCATCGTGGAACAACCAGGCGGGACTGTCGCGGGCCATCAACGAACATCTGACTCCCTCAACGGAGGTCTTCATCGCTGAGATGGGCACCTACGGCGACGGCGAGATCCGGCGACTGTGCAGCTGGATCAGGCCCGAGGTCGTGGCGATCACCGCTATCGGGCCGGTCCACCTCGAACGCATGGGTTCTATCGACAGGATCGTCGCCTCGAAGATGGAGATAGTCGAGCACGCCGAGACCGTGGTGCTCAACGTCGACTCGCCGGAGTTGGCCGAGCAGGCTGAACGGATCGAAGACACTCATCGGGTGATCCGCTGCTCGGGCAAGCGTGACTCCGCCGCCGATGTTCGCGTGGCGGCTGACGAGTCCGGGGAGGGACTGCGCCTCGACTACTTCACCGAGTCTTTCGCTCTCAGATCGCTGCATCCGTCGGTGCAGAGATCGAACGTCGCGGTGACCGCGGCCCTCGCGGTGGAGGCCGGCCTGCCCTCGGATCGGTTGGCGACGCTGATCGAGGACCTCGAGACCGGCGAGCACCGGGCGAGCGTCTCGGTTGCGGACTCGGGTGTCACGATCATCGACAACACCTTCAACTCGAACCCCGCTGGTGCCAGAGAGGCGCTGGCCACGCTGTTGGACCACAGCGACGAGGGCCGATCGGTGGTCGTCACGCCCGGAATGATCGAACTGGGGTCAGTACAAGACTCCGAGAACGCCGAGTTCGCAAGGCTGGTGGCAGAATCGGGCTGCGAACTCGTCATCGTCGGGCGGACCAACCGCACATCCCTTCGCCGTGGTGCATCCGCGGTTGGCGGTATCGTGATCGAGGTGTCGAGCCGTGACGCTGCGAGGGAGTGGGTTCGCCTCAATCTCAGCGCAGGTGACGGTGTTCTCTGGGAGAACGATCTTCCCGACCACTATGCGTAGGACCTAGGAGGCCAAGTTGAAGGTCGCAGTTGTATTCGGGGGGCTTTCGCCAGAGCACGACATCAGCATCCTGACCGGCCTGCAGGCGGCGCGCCTGTTGCGCGACGCCGGTACCGATACGAGCCTCATCTACTGGACGAAGCAGGCGAGGTTCAAGGGCGTGCCCGCTGACGCTGAGGCCAAGGACTTCGCCGGGCCGGACCGGGCTGGTTTCTCTGCTGTCGATTTCACGATCCCGGGTGGATTCGCCGAACGGGGACGCCGACGGAGCCGACCGCTCGACATCGACGTCGTTTTGAACTGTTGCCACGGCGGTCCGGGTGAGGACGGCGGCTTGGATTCACTGCTCCGTCTCGCCGGGATACGGGTTACCGGACCCAACGCCAGATCGTGTGCCCTGTCGATGGACAAACTGGCAACCACCGCCGTCGCCGATGCCGTGGGTATCGACACGATCCCGAGTGTCCCATTCGAGCAGGGGGCCGACTTCGCTGCCCCGTTCGGCCCACCGTGGGCGGTCAAGCCGCGCTTCGGCGGCTCCTCGATCGGCGTAGAGGTCGGCGTCGGCGATGCTGCGACGATCCAGACTCTTTCGCAGGTCGCCTCGGCACGTTCAGGGCTGGTGGTGCAGCCGTACCTCGAAGGATGGATCGACCTGAACATCGCTGTGCGCACCTTCCCTGAGCTGCAGGTGTCGGCCATCGAACGGCCTTTGGCCGACGGTGTCTACGACTACGCCACCAAGTACCTCTCAGGTTCCGAAGGCATGGAGTCCGCCCCCCGTGAACTGCCCGCCGATCTGCCTTCTGGGATCAAGACGACTATCGAGGACGCCGCCAAGACCCTCGCCGGGGCACTGCAGATCAGCGGTGCGCCGCGGGTGGACTTCCTGTGGGACGGCGACGGCACGGTCCTGTTGAACGAGATCAATCCGATCCCGGGAGCCTTCGGGTTGTACCTCTGGTCCGCGATCGGAGTCGACCGCGTGAGGCTGCTCACTGATCTGCTCGCCGAGGCCGAGAATCAGCCCGTTCACCCCGGTTCGTGGAACACGACGAGCGACGGCGCGGCGCTGCGGTCGGCCAGCGACATCGCCACCAAACTCGCCTAAGCGACCTGCGGTCAGGAAGGAGGGCACCCACGTGCGCAACGGAGTAGCTCGCCTAGACAGCGGGGCCTGGGGGCAGCGGCGACACGATCGGCGACCTGGCCCTGTCGAGTGTCGGCGGAATGTTCGGTTCAGCCCTGGGCGTCCGCTGCTTCAGTCGGCGCTGATCGCAGCGGCTGCGATCCCCGTAGAGTCAATCGAACTGAACATCAGACCAACGACGAGGTGACCTCAATGAGTGGGACGAAATGGACTGTTGACGACATCACGGACCAGTCGGGCCGGGTGGCGATCGTGACAGGAGCAAACACCGGTCTCGGGCTCGAGACGGCACGAAGCTTGGCCGGTAGTGGCGCGTCGGTTGTGCTGACCGTGCGCAGTCCGGACAAGGGACGAGCGGCCATCGAAGCAATCCGAGCCGACCATGGCGACGCCAGTCTCGAGTTGCAGGAACTTGATCTGGCGTCTCTGGATTCAATCCGCAGTGCTGCTGCGGAGATAGGGAGACGGTTCGAGCGAATCGACCTCCTCATCAACAACGCCGGGGTCATGTACACGCCCCGGCTCAAGACTTCCGACGGCTTCGAGATGCAGTTCGGCACGAATCACCTGGGCCACTTCGCGTTCACCGGTCTCGTTTTGGGCCGCATGTTGGGTGTGGCCGGGTCGAGGGTCGTCACGGTCAGCAGCATCGGTCACCGCATCCTTTCGAGGATCGACTTCGACGATCTGCAGGCCGAGCAGCGTTACAGCCGGGTCGCTGCGTACGGCCGCTCGAAGCTGGCGAATCTGTTGTTCACCTACGAGTTGGATCGCCGACTCCGGGCGGCCGGCGCCGAGACCGCGGCTCTGGCCGCTCATCCGGGAGGATCCGACACCGAACTCGGGCGCCATATCCCCGCGGGCCGGTTGTTCGAGCCGATGTTGAAGGCCATGGCGCAGAGCGCAGCTATGGGCGCCCTTCCAACTTTGCGCGCGGCGACCGACCCCGAGGCCCACGGCGGTCAGTACTACGGCCCCGACGGATTCCAAGAGACGAGAGGACACCCAGTCCTGGTCTCCTCAAGCGACCGCTCCCACAACGCCCAGACCCAGCAGAGGCTGTGGACCGCTTCCGAGGAACTCACCAACGTGCAGTTCCCAGTCTGAGCACCCATGGGCGGTGGAGTAGATTAGTCAACAATCCATAAATTATGACTAATCCGATCATATTTTACTGGATTCAGCCTACACTGCACCGAATGAGCATCGTTTTGGATCAGGCGGCCCTCAATACCGACCTCGCCGCTAGCAGCGCTCTTTCGACATTGCACTGGGCGCAACAGGAGTTTGGGAAGGATATGTGTCTGCTGTCGTCGATGCAGGATGCGGTTCTGATCGATCTCGCGATGCAGGTGTCGCCGGCTATTGACATCGTTTTTCTAGACACGGGATACCACTTCACCGAAACCTGGGACACGCTGTCGATGGTCGAACAGCGCTACGACGTCACCGTCAAGGTGATCAGCGCGCCTGCGAAGAGGACCCGGGGTTCCGTCCGTCCGGGAGAGTGCTGCGACGTAAAGGCCTCTCTCCTCGACGAGGTGCTGAGACACCGCAGAGCGTGGCTCACGGGAGCGCGCCGAGCCGAAACGGAAACCCGTGCTCGACTAGAACTGGTTTCTACCGATCGACGCAACAAGACCAAGATCTGCCCGCTCGCTCAGTGGAGCGACGAGGACGTCACGCGTTACGTCCAGACCCACGATGTCATCACCAACCCGTTGATCGTTCAGGGCTACCCATCCATCGGCTGCGCGATCTGCACGACAAAGCCGCTTCAAGATGCCCACCCACGAAGCGGGCGTTGGAGTGGTACCCCAAGAACGGAGTGCGGCCTCCACCTCTGAGAACGCCCGCAATAGCGGTACCGCGGTGGGTCGGTCCCGCCGACAAGACGGTGTCCGCGGGCCGTTACTGCTGTTGCGCGGCTTGTTGCTGTCGGTCTGAGGTTCGAACCGGGGTGGGGACGCTCAGCGGGGCGCTCGGCTTGCTCACCGGTTGGGCGGGAGCGAAGCCGGTCTGTCTGGAGATCAACACCTCGGCGTCGACCACGGCGACTCCAGAGCCGGTGAACACTCCCCGGACCGGGGGCACGTCGCCATAGTCACGACCGCAGCCGATCACCACATGACGCTCGCCGGCCTCACCCCCGTTGGTGGGATCAAGCGCCCACCAGCCCCAACCGGGCACTGCGACCTCGATCCAGGCGTGGGTCTGCACGCTCACGAGGTCCCCTTGGTCTGCGTCCAGCGCGGTCTCATCGGCGGCGAACAGGTAGCCCGAGACATAACGGGCCGGCACACCCACGCTGCGCAGCATCCCCAACGCCAGGTGGGCGAAATCCTGGCAGACGCCCGCGCCCCCGTCGATCAACTCCGGGAGCGTCACGCCGATGTCGGTCGAGTCCTGCCGGTAGAGCAGCGCCGCTCGCACATCCGCGACCACCGCTAAGACCATCTTCGGAACCGATTCGGCTCCCGCAACCGCTGAAGCGGCCCGCTGTTCGACAACGTCGCCACTGGCCCAACCCACATGCTGCGACGGGACCAGATACTCCAGGTGTGCTGAGCGGAAGTCCTCCTCGGTCAACGTTGAGGGGTCGGGCGCGACCGACGGTGTCGATCGCGGTGCAGTCTCCACTTGCGCCTCCGCCAACAACTCCAACTCGGTGTGGCTGCTGCGCAAACCGACATGTTCCACGACGGTGTCCCAGTAGTCGAGGACGGAGAGCAAGTTCAGCACGGGGCGTGACGTCAGCTGGTACGACAGCACCCGCTGGTGCTCATCGTCACGGGGCCGAACCCGCACCTCGTTCTGCGACTCCGTCACAGGCTCGGAGTAGCGGAAGTGCATCCTGTAGGAGATTCCGAGTCTCACCGCGAAGACCCTCCGTCGACCGCTTCGATCAGACTCACGGCTTCGCCCCATCGCTGATCTGGCCCGGTCGCAGATACTGGGAACGAGGTGCAGCAGCCATGGTCTGCGGCGGAGCGATTCCTTCCTGAACCTCGTTGGCCACCTCCGCCAACTCTCTGCCGAAATCCAACAACGCGGGTACCGGCGCCGAAACCATGGCCTCGGACAGATCGCCGAACTCGAGACGGGAGCGCAGCAGGGCGGTCCTGCGGCGCGGGCGATCCAACGCCTCGGCCCCCGATGCCAGATCGGCGAGACATTCCTGCGCGCGGACCAGACAGGAGAACACCGAGCGGGGCAGATCGTCGGCGTGCAGCAGGTAGCGAACCACCCCGTGGAAGTCTGGGGCGCTGCCATGCTGGCGGTGATAGGCCTGCAGCGAACTGGTCAGACGCAGCATCCGTCCGGCGTCCAGGGATCCCCGCGGGTCGCTGTGGCTGGCCTCGAGAAGACCCACCGTGAAGATCGAGCGCTCCAGCATCCGGCCCACCACCACGAACGCGTGCCCCTCATCACGTCGCATGCCCTCGTTGAGCACCCCTGAGATGGCCAAGCAGGCCCGTCTGACCATAAGAAGAACCTCGTGCAGGTCGCTCGGCGTGTTCTCGTGGCCGAGGAACGGGAACCTGAGATACAGCCCGTTCGCCTCCTCCCAGAGTTCGATCGGAATGCGGTCCCGGACCGAGCGAAGGTTCTCGCGCACCGCCACGATCGACGACACCATCGAGCCCGGATTGTCGCGGTCCGACAACAGGAAAGCGACCAGCTGCGGTCTGCTGTCGAGCGGGCCGACTGCCTGCAGTTCGTCGGTGAGACCCAGGGTCCTGACCAGCAACTCGCCCTCGGCGCGGGCATCATCCGCGCGCAGCCCGGTGATCGAGTCTGCCGCGTAGCTGAGGCACCTCGAGATCGTCTCAGCGCGTTCGAGGTAACGGCCCGTCCACAGAAGCGCCTCGGCGTGGCGAGCCAGAATCATGGCGAATCGTGGGCCAGCACCCAGGTGTCCTTGGAACCGCCGCCCTTGGATGAGTTCACGATCAACGACCCGCGCCGCATGGCCACTCGGGTGAGACCGCCCGGGAACACCTCGGTGGTCTCGCCGGTCAGAATGAAGGGTCGCAGATCCAGATGCCGGGACTCCAGACGGTCGTCCGCGAAGGCGGGCAGCGTGGAGAGCTGCACCAGTTCCTGAACGATCCACTCGCGGGGCTCGGCCTCGATCTGGGACCGGGCCGCTGCGAGTTCCTGCTCGGTGGCGTGGGGGCCGATCAACACACCGGTGCCGCCTGATTCGCCGACTGGTTTGGCCACGAGTTCGTCGAGTCTGTTGAGCGCCTCGGCCCGCTGTTCGGGATCCCACATCATGTATGTGGTTACGTTGTCGATGATCGGCTCTGCACCGAGGTAGTAGCGGATGAGGTCTCCGACGTAGGGGTATACCGCCTTGTCGTCGACCACGCCGTTGCCCAAGGCGTTGCAGACCGAGACGTTGCCCGCGCGCAGCGCTCCGAGCAGGCCCGGCACGCCCAGCGCCGAGTCGGGCCGAAACGACACCGGATCCAGGAAGTCGTCATCGATCCGGCGGTAGATCACGTCCACTCTCACCAGCCCCTCGATGGTGCGGGAGTAGACGGTGTGGTCGTCGACCACCAGGTCGCGGCCCTCCACCAGTTCCACGCCCATGGAGCGGGCGAGGAAGGCGTGTTCGAAGTACGCAGAGTTGAAGATGCCCGGTGTCAGCACCACGATGTGGGGGGAGTCCCGCCCGTCGGGTGCCATCGACTCCAGGGTGGTGCGCAGCATGGGGGCGTACTGCTCGGCGGGTTGCACCGCGTGGTCGTCGAACAGCCAGGTGCAGACCTTCGCCATAGCCGCGCGGTTCTCGACCACATAGGAGATACCGCTGGGGTTGCGGAGGTTGTCCTCCAGCACCCGGTAGCGGCCGTCAGCGCCGCGCACCACATCGATCCCTGCGATGTTGCAGTGCGCGTTGTGCGGGACCCTGATCCCGACCGCGTTGCGTTCGAATCCCTGCGAGGACACCACCAGCCAGCGAGGCACCACCCCGTCGGCCAGGGCCTCGCCGTCACCGTTGTAGAAGTCCGCCAGGAAGCAGTTGAGCGCGGCCACCCGCTGGCTCAGGCCGCGGGCCAGTTCGTCCCACTCGGCCGCGGCGATCAGGCGGGGGAAGAGGTCCATCGGCCAGATCCGCTCTGTGCCCTCCTCCTCGCTGTAGACGGTGAAGGTGATCCCTTGGCGCCGGAACTCTTCGGCGACGAGCTTCTCGAGGCGCCGCAGTTCAGTGACTCCGAGGTCGCGGAACCGCTCGACGATCCGGGTGTAGGCGCTGCGGACCGATCCGTCGGGTTCGAACACCTCGTCGTAGGCTCGACTCGCGTCGTATTCGTCCAGAAGCCCGGTGCCCGGTCCCGAAAACCCGTCTCCGCTCACGTCCGCCATGCTAACCGCTAAGGTCCGCACACAAGTAGAGGCGGAGGGCGCTCCGACCAAGCACTCAGTGTTATGGTCAAGGTCCAGTGTTCAAGGCCTTCGCGAACTCATGCGTTTCCGGTTATGCAATCGAACCGGCCACTTGGACGTACTCGATACTCATTGCATACACGCTGGAATCTAGAGTTCTTGGCCCCAGTGGTCACCGAACGCCACTCGGTCTAGAGCTAGTGGTCCGTCGCGGTCTTGGTTAAGGCGGCTCGTCCTCGTTTGACTTTGGTGATGATGTTGTTGGCGGGTTGGGTCCAGGCGAGGGGTTGGGGGTTGTCGTTCCAGTTCTGGGCCCAGGTGTCGATGGTGTCGGTGAGGTCGGCTATGGAGTGGTAGCTGTTGTTGGTGAGGGCTTTGCGGGTGAGCACCGAGAACCAGGCCTCGATGAGGTTGAGCCAGGGGGCTGATGTGGGGGTGAAGTGCAGGTGCCAGCGCTGTTTTCTCGGAAGACCGTTACTACGATGCGGTTAGGTATCTCGGTCTGCCTTGACGGTCGTCACAGTGGTAACGTCACGCTCGCAGGAGAGGATGTGGCATGACCCCCTGAGACTGGTCCACGTGTTGTGTGAGTCCGTTGTCCAGTATTGCTGGATGGAAGGAGGATCATGATTATGGCGAGGCGCAGGAGGCATACGCCTGAGCAGATTGTGCGTAAGTTGCGGGAGGCGGACCGGCTTTTGGGTGAGGGCGCGGTGATCGCGGATGTGGCGCGGCGTTTGGAGGTGTCTGAGCAGACGTTTCATCGGTGGCGCAACCAGTACGGCGGTTTGAAGGCTGATGATGTGAAACGGCTCAAGGCGCTGGAGGTCGAGAACGCCCGGTTGAAGCGGATCGTGGCCGACAAGGAGCTCGAGATCGATGCTTTGCGGGAGATCAGCAGGACAAAATGGTGAGCCCGTCACAGCGGCGCGGAGCTGTTGAGATGCTTCAGCAGCGGCTGGGGGTGTCGCAGCGGCGGGCTTGTCAGATCGTGGGCCAGCACCGCTCGACGCAGCGTTATCAGGCGAAGGTGACAGACCCGGACCGGGACTTGCGAGCAGAGCTGCGCGGTTTCGCTGAGAGGCGTCCGCGCTGGGGGTATCGGCGAGCGCATGCGGTGCTGGGGCGGCGGGGGTGGGTGGTGAACCGCAAGAAGGTCCAGCGTCTGTGGCGAGAGGAGGGCCTTCGGGTTCCGCCAAAGCGGCGCAAACGCCGGCGTGTCGGCGACTCTGATATTGACGCCGGTGTGCTTGAAGCTGAGCGGCCCGATCATGTGTGGGCGCTGGACTTCCAGTTCGACGTCACCGCGGCGGGTCGCAGGTTCAAGATCTTGCATGTGCTTGACGAGTTCACCCGGGAGTCCCTCGCCGATGTCGTCGATTACAGCATCGACGCGGACGCGACGGTGGCGTGTTTGGACAAAGTCGCCTCTGTGCGGGGTTGTGCCCCGGAGTTCGTGCGCTGCGACAACGGACCCGAACTCACCGCAAACGCGCTGCGCGACTGGTGCCGGTTCACCAACACGAACACGAGCTACATCGACCCCGGGTCGCCCTGGCAGAACCCCTGGGTCGAGTCCTACAGCAGCCGAATGCGCGACGAACTCTTGGCGATCGAGCAGTTCGACAGCCTCCTGGAGGCCCAAGTACTTGTCGCCGACTGGAGAAACGACTACAACACATACCGCCCCCACTCCGCGCTCGGGATGCTCACACCAGCCCATTACGCGGACCAATGGGCGAACAACAACCAGACAAAACTCTCATAACAAGTGGACCAAAAAATGGGGTCCGGTCAGATGAACAATGGCAACCATGCGACTAGAACAGGCGAACGAGCGTTCGAAGGTTTCGCTCGCGGTCAACTATTGTTCACTGGCGCTCAGTTTTCTCGCCTTTGCCTTCCTCACAGGGATAGCGATGACAATCTTGATAGCAACCGGCTTGTTGGATATCGGCTGGGACCGACTAATATCGGCTGGCATTTCCAGTTTCGCTATCGCCGCCATATTGATGATCCCCGGTAAGTGGAGTCCCCGAGGGTTGTATTGTCGAATAACCAAGTCAATCGATACCCCAATGTGAACATGGGGAACCGGTTTAGTGGCTCTGTCTCGCGACATCACAACGGTGCCCGGGGTGGGATTTGAACCCACATGCTCCCGTAGGAGCCGGGGGGTTTAAGCCCCCTGCGTCTACCGATTCCGCCACCCGGGCATAGCCATACGGTAACGCCAAGGTTCAGATTGCCACCAGCTGTTTGCTCCGGTCTTCAACATCTGGTGCCGCAGTTGCCGCTCGTTCGGTGGAACTGTCGATGGCCAGCCACAGGGCGGCGCGGATGCGATCGGCTCGTGCTCCACTGAGGCCGTTGCCGACGACTATCCCTTCGATCATGTCGGACACGACCGCGGGCCAGGGCCGACCCCGGAGTCGCACCGCGATCGTCGGCACGCCGCGGCGGCGCTTGATGGTCCGTTGCACTCCATCGACTCCCGGCGGTGACCGGAAGCACGGCACGACGAGCCCGCGCAGTCTCGCCGCTTGACCCAACGTGCGGGCCGCTGCGGCGAACTTGAGCGACGTGGCTTGCATGGCTCCCATGCTGTCATACCGGTGTGACACTCCAAGCGTGAGAGATGTGCCAAAGTGCAGGGCATGGAGACTCCTGTCGAGTTGAACCCGGCGCAACAAGAAGTCGTCACCCTCCTCGGAGCAAAACCCGCCGAGCGGCCAGTGTTCGACGCGGGCCTGCGCACCGAACTGAAGGAGGCTGTCGAGCAGGGACTTGCGCCCCTCACCGAGCGGGCCAACAAGATCGACGACACCATATGGGTCTCGAAGCATGCCCTCGGACAGGTGATGGGCTGCGAGCGCAAATACCTCGCCGAAGAAGAAGCGCAATTCGAATGGTCGGTCCCCCTCGCCCGCGGTTCGGTCTCCCACAAGGCAATCGAGTTGTCCATCCACTGGCGTCGCGAACCAGAACCCTTGGCGCTCGTCGACGAGGCTCTGGGCCGTCTCACCGAATCAGACGACAGCCTCGGTGACTGGCTGCAGACCATCAGCGAGGCCGAGCGGGCAGAGTTGAGGGCCGAGAGCAACGACCGGGTCGTCAAGTTCCTCGAATGCTTTCCGCCGCTGAAGACCGGGTGGCGGCCGGTCACCGAGAGCCGGCTCCGATACGAGGTCCACGACCAGTTCGCGTTCAGCGGCAAGGTCGACCTCACGCTGGGACACGCCGAAGGCACCCGAGCCGGGAAGGTGCTGATCGACCTCAAGACTGGTGGATTCTCCCCCCAGCACCTCGAAGACCTGCGCTTCTACGCGCTCATCGAGACCATCCGCCTTGGCACTCCCCCGCGGCGGATCGCCACCTACTACCTCGACCAGGGCAATTTCGTGCCCGAGGACGTCACCGAGGAGGTTCTGCATGCCGCGGCCGCTCGCCTGATCGACGGCACCACCAGAATCGTCGAAGTCCTGGGTGCCGAACGCGAACCGAACCTCGTGGCCGGACCGGTCTGTCGCTGGTGCCCGGTGCTCGGCGACTGCGACGTGGGCAAACGCCATCTTGAAGTGGACGACGAAGACTCCGGCTGGTAGCGGAAAAGGGGTGGACACGGCGGTGCGGCCCAACTTCACGAGCAATCAGATCCGATTTCGGTTCGTCGCGGCCACTGCTGTCCTTCTACTCTCCGCGGCCTGTGCCGCGGACACCGAGTTGTCCGAGCCGAGACCGACCGTTCCCGCGGTGACGGCCGATGGCGAGGCGGCACCAGCAGGCGCTCCGACCGACGACGCTGCAACAGACCGCGACTCATCGCAGACCGGCCAGGAGGCGCAATCCGGAAATCCGGCACAGGCTCTACCCAGCGATGGGAACGTGCTCGACGCCAACATCGCCTTGGAGCACATGATCACCCTCGATGAACCGATCGACATGGCCATAGCAAGCGGTGATGAGACGGCTTGGATCGCCCAGAGGGGCGGGCAAGTGCTGCGTGTTGACCTGGTGCAAGGCGAAGTGATCGAGACGATCTTGGACATCTCGGCTGAGACGATCGCGCAGGGCGAGCAGGGCCTGCTCGGCATAGCGGTCAGCGATGACTGGCTGTACGCGAACTTCACCGATCTCAACGGCGACACCCGTCTCGACGCCTTCAAGCGCGACGGCGAAACCCTCAGCGGTGAGCGCCGAGCGATCCTGAGCCAGCCTCAGCCGTTCAGGAACCACAACGGTGGCGACCTCGCGATCGGCCCCGAAGGGGCACTCTACATCGCCTTCGGAGACGGAGGAGCCGCCAACGATCCGTTGGACCACGGACAGGACTCCACAACCTGGCTGGGCTCGATCCTGCGGATCACCCCGACACCGGATGCGGCAGAGCCGTACTCCGTGCCGGCCGACAACCCCTTCGCCGCCGACCCGACAACCGACGATAACCAGGTCGATCCGCCGCCAGGATCCCCCGAGATCTTCCTGACCGGAGTGCGCAACCCCTGGCGCTTCTCTTT
This sequence comes from uncultured Acidimicrobiales bacterium, assembly GCA_951812975.1. GTDB lineage: Bacteria > Actinomycetota > Acidimicrobiia > Acidimicrobiales > Aldehydirespiratoraceae > VXYK01. The sequence goes on from CATOTC010000001.1 coordinate 306,012, forward strand.
CGACAGCGAGACGGGTGACCTCTGGATCGCGGACGTCGGCCAGGACCTGTACGAGGAGGTGACCGTCCTGCTCGCCGTCAACGGCGGAGGCGCCGGAGCGAACCTCGGTTGGCGTCTGCGCGAGGGGCTGCACGCGTTCGCCGGCGACAGACCGCCCGGCAACGTCGATCCTGTGTGGGAGTACAGCCAGGACGACGGCTGCAGCGTGACCGGCGGCTTCGTGTACCGAGGCTCGGCGATCCCCGAACTGGTCGGATCGTACGTGTTCGGCGACTACTGCACCTCACGCCTGTGGGCCGTGCAGATCTCTTCTGGCGGAGTGGTGTTCCGAGACTTCGGCGTTGCCGTGCCCGGTGGCTCGCTCGCCTCTTTCGCCGAGGATGCCAACGGTGAACTCTACGCCCTGTCGCTCGAGGGCCCGGTGTCGCGCGTCGTCGCAAGCTGAGCCGCTCCTCAACGTGGTGGAGCGGGAGTGCTCGGGTGGACCTCGGCTGCCGCGGACGGCTTATAGGTTCCGCTGCCGAAGTCGAGGGCGCGGAGGTTCCGGGTCGATGCGAGCAGGACTGCTACCGCAAGGAACAGCAGGCCGAACGTCAAGAAGGTCTCCCGTGGACCGAACAGTTCGATGGCCTGGCCCATGAAGAGCTGGCCCAGCGGACTCGACAGCAACAGGACCGTCAGGTACACCGACAGCACACGCGCCCGCAGCCCCTCGTCGACTTGCAACTGTATTGCCGTGTTGAGCGTTGACGCCGAAGCGATGTGAGCCATACCCATCGCGAACATTCCGGCCAACGCCACGACGAACCACGGGGCCACCGCCATCGCACAGACACCACAGCCGTACAGCAACAGCGCCACTTCCTGGATCCGTGAGCGATCGAACCGGCGCGCCATCTCGGCGATCATCGGCGATGCGATCACGGCACCGATCCCGGCCGCTGAGAGCATCCAGCCGAAGCCGCGTTCGCCCTGGCCGAAGACGTCCTCGGCCACGACGATCGACATCTGCTGCGCTGTGATGCCGAAAAATCCGATCACCGCAGCCACGAACACCGCCGTGGAGATGCCGGCGTTCTTCTTGACATACACCACGGCCTGGGCGAACTCGGTCAGCGGCCGAATACGTCCCTCTGCTCCATTCTGAAGTCGCGGCAGCCGCAGCAGGGCCAGCACCGCTATCACCGCCAGATACGACGCCGCGTTGAGAGCGAATGCCCAGCCGGGTCCCCATTGCGCGATCACCACACCTGCCAACGACGGACCCAGCATGCGAGCCATGTTGAACTGTGCGCTGTTGAGCGTGACCGCCGACATCAACGTGTCGCGGGGTACCAGTTCGCTGACGAACGCCTGCCAAGCGGGCAGATTCAAGCCGCTCGCCGTGCCCGCCAATATCGAGACGGCAACGTAGGCGCCCGGAGACCGGACGTCACCGAACCACATCAGGACGAAGACGAGCGCAACCAGAGCCTGCGTCGATTGGGTGACAATCAGGATCGAGCGGCGGGGGTAACGGTCCGCGATCGCACCGGCGAACGGACAGAGCACCGCTACCGGCAGCAGCTGGGTGAACCCGGCCAAACCGACCCACCCGGCACTTCCGCCGGTGAGGTCATAGACGATGAGGGGGATCGCCAGCACCTGGAACCAGCGTCCAGTGCTGGAGACGATCGCTGAAATCCACATCATGCGAAAGTTGCGATGGCGGAGAGCTTCGAAGGCGCTGGCTCTCGTATCGGCAACTTGACGCACCCGGCAAGGCTACGGAGCTCAGTGCCCAATCGTGGACCGACCCGTGGACCCGCCCGACGGCCTGCCAGAATGGGCGCCATGCCCTTAGTCACTACAGAGGTTCACGACCGCGTCGCGGTGCTCACGATCAACGACCCCGACAAACGAAACGCCATCACCTTGGCGATGAACGACGAGATCGTCGCCGCGCTCGACGAGTGGGAGGCAGACGACGGCATCGGCGCGGTGGTCGTGACCGGTGCCGCGCCGGCGTTCTGTGCGGGCGCAGACCTCGACGATCTTCTCGCCGACCAGGGACCGGCAGGAATGCAGAAGATCTACGAGGGGTTCCTGCGCATCGCCCACTGCCCGATGCCGACTGTCGCCGCGGTCAACGGTGCCGCGGTCGGGGCCGGGTTCAATCTGGTGCTGGCCTGTGACATCGTCGTCGCGGCACGCCAGCGAGCCCGTTTCGATTCCCGGTTCCTGCAGATCGGCCTTCATCCCGGTGGCGGCCACACCTGGCGTCTGCGTTCCATCACGAGCCGACAGACCGCGCTGGCGATGGTCGTGTTCGGAGAGGTCGTGCGCAGCGAGCAGGCCCTCGATCTCGGCCTCGTCTGGAAGGTCGTCGACGACGACGACCTGCTTTCGGAGTGCTTGACGCTGGCAGCACGCGCCGCGGCTCAACCCAAGGATCTGACGGCTAGAACCAAGGCCACGATCCTGACGCTCGACAGCATCAGCGAATCGAACCAGTCCGTCGAACACGAACTCCACCCTCAGCTCTGGTCGATGGGCGAACCGGCCTTTCGGAACCTTGTCGAGAGCCTCCAGAAGCAGATCAGCTCCAAGGACTGAGCCTTCGTGGAGACCGAAGCTGAGATCGAGGTTGACGAGACGACCGGGCTGATCAGACGCGAACCTCCTCGCCCGTATCCGATCGGGCCGAGAACCCTTGCCGCGCTCCTTGACGGCCCCCTCAAGCACTTCGGGGAGCGGATCGCTCTGATCGATGACGAACGCCAGTGGACCTTCGCGGAACTGGACCGCAGCGTCGAGGGTGCTGCTGCGGCCCTGGCATCACTGGGCGTGGGTCGCGGTGATCGGGTCGCCTGGTCACTGCCGAACTGCGCCGAAGTGCCGATCGGGTTCCTCGCCACCCAGCGTCTCGCGGCTGTCTGGCTCGGGATCAACCCCAACCTCGCTGCGCCAGAGAAGGCCCACCTTCTCAACGACTCGGAAACGAGCCTGTGGATCACCGAGGGCGACAGCGACACCGCATCGGCCGACACCTCGTTCGACGGGGCCGTGGTCAGCGCGTCCGAATACAACGATGCAGTCTCAGCGGCCGACCCCGCAGACGCTCCCCACCCCCGGATCGACCCCCACGCACCGGCGGCGATCGCCTACACCTCAGGCACCACCGGAGTGCCCAAGGGTGCCGTCCACAGCCAGCACAACCTGCTGTGGCCCGGGCTGATCACGCTCAGCACCCACCCGCCCAAGCCGACCGACCGCCAGGGCACTCCGCTGGCCCACACGATCCTCAACATGTTGATCCTCGGCGTCGTGTCGGCCTGGACACGGGGAACCACCGGCGTGATCCTGCACCGCGGCGATCCGGAGGGCTTCTGCGCAGAGGTGGCACGCAACCGACTCACAAGGACCACTCTGGTGCCGACGCAACTCCATGATCTTGTACACGACGACGGTGTTGATCCAGCCGACCTCGCCTCACTCGAGTCGATACTCGTCGGCGGTGCCGCTACTCCGGCCAAGACCCGTCGCGCCTTCGCCGAGAAGTTCAATATCCGGGCGCTCATGGGTTACGGACTCTCTGAGGCCCCCACGGGAATTGTGCGCGAGACGATCGACGAGCCCGTCGACGACTCGGCCACCGGCTACGCACTGGACCTGCTCGAAGTGGTGATCGTCGACGACACCGACCAGGAGCTGCCGGTCGACCAGCCCGGCGAGATCTGTCTGCGCCCCGTGAGCACGGGACTGTGGGCCGGTAGTTGGACTCCGACACTCGGCTATTGGCGCCGCCCCGGCGCAACCCGAAAACTGCTTCGAGGCAACATTCTGCGCACTGGCGACATCGGGGAACTCGACCGCAACGGGCGCCTCACCGTGAGCGGCCGCCGCTCCGACCTGATCCTGAGAGGCGGGGCCAACGTGTCGCCCACCGAGGTCGAGAAGGTTCTGCTCGACCATCCCGACGTGGTCGATGCCGTGGTCTACGGCATCGCCGATGAGCGTCTCGGTGAGCGGGTGGCCGCAGCAATCGTCACGGGAGGCTCGCGACCAGACCCCGACGAACTGCGCGCGCACCTCGCCCGACACCTGGCCCGCTACAAGATCCCCGACCAGATTCGTGTACTCGACCAGCTGCCCCGCAACTCGATGGGCAAAGTCCAGAAATCCGAACTGAGAACGTGTGCGGATTGAACAGTGGGTTGCGCTGGTACCGGCTGTTTCCCGCTCTTGTTCGCTGCGCTCACGGGCCGCTAGGGCCACGGCCTCGCTCGGTCGCGGTCCTGTTCGGGATCGATCCGCTCGGCCTCTAGGGGCGCTCGGCGATCCACTCCGCGACTAGATCCTCGGAGCGCTCGTTCCATTCCTCGACGGTGAACCCGTAACGAATATGGTCCTCCCAGACGCCGTTGATCTCCAGGTACCTGACCGCTGTCCCCTCGTCACGCAGTTTCAGCTTCTCGACCACCCTGCGGCTGGCCGCGTTCCGCGGCACGATCGCCACTTGCATCCGGTGGAGGCGCAACTCCTCGAAAGCGAACCGGGCAAGCACCACCAGCGCCTCGGGCATGTAACCGTTGCCGGCGAGGGCCTCGTCGATCCAGTACCCGACGTAACAGGACTGGAAGGGGCCCCGCTGGATCGAGTTGAGATTGATCTCACCGGCGAACGCGCCATCGACGAAGATCCCGAAGCTGTGGCCGGACCCCCGCTGCCGTTCACGCTGACGCGCCGAGCAGCGGTTGGCGAAGGCAACACGGTCCTCGACGACGTCCGGCATCCCGCTGAGCCGCTGCGGTTCCCATCGGGTCAGCCAGTCCCGGTTGCGACGCCGCACCTCCTGCCAGGCACCGAAGTCGTTCACTTCAAGCGGCCGAAGCAAGACCCGACGGCCAGACAGTGACCCCGGCGCCTTCATGACCTGGACTTTAGCATCGGCCAACGGCCCAAAGCAGATTCACGGCCGAAGCACAGGACTGCGCGTCGGGTCCCTCAGATCCGCGTGTGGAGTAAGCAAATCGAAAATATGTCAAAAGTTATTCGCGACAAATCCCTTCCAGGCGACAAGTAACAGCTGAAGACACACAATTCAGTGGTGCCAAGCCATCTGAAAATTGTATCCCGACCACCTATCCGACGAGGAAGGCAACCCAATGATCCCAACAACATGGGGTTGGTACTCTCCAACGGGCTGGAGCCGTGAGACATCTAGTTGGCAGCACGACTTCGACTGCGGATACGCGAGCATGAACACCTATGCCACATACCACAACTCGGCATTCTGTCCGACGGACGCAACGGATACCGATCACTACAACACATTCTTCTCGGGGAAGCCGAACGGCGCATGGTAAGTTCAATGGGGAGCCAGCAAGTCTGGGGGATGCACAAACCTGCTCAGCCCCGAACACATCATCGTTCATACCTAGTGGTCCGTCGCTGAAATAGTTGGGGTGGCTAGTGTGGGGGTATGGTGAGTGTGTTGGAGTTGTCGGTGAGTGATCGCGAGGTGCTGGAGCGTATGGCGCGGTCGGGGTCGGAGCCGTTTCGGCGGGTGGTGCGCGCCGGGGCGTTGTTGGCTTTGGCCGACGGGGCGTCGGTGCGGTCGGTGGCGAGGGATCTGGGTTCGCACCAAGACACTGTGCGGCGCTGGCGGGACCGGTTCATGGAATCCGGGCCAGAGGGTGTGGGTGTGGTGGCGCCGGGGCGGGGCCGCAAGCCCGAGATCGGTGAGGCTGTGGTTGAGGCGATCGTGGCCGACACGCTTCACAGCGTGCCCGCCGACGGCTCCGCGGCGTGGTCGACGCGGTCGATGGCTCAGCGTCACGGCGTGGGCAAGGACACCGTGGCGCGCATCTGGAGGGCGCGGCAGCTGCGGCCGTGGCGCACCGAGACGTTCAAGCTGTCTGCGGACCCGGACTTCGAGGCCAAACTCGTCGACGTCGTGGGGCTGTATCTGGACCCTCCCGAGCGGGCCGTGGTGTTCAGCTTCGACGAGAAGACCCAACTCCAGGCCCTGGACCGCACCCAGCGTTCTCTGCCGCTGAGACCGGGACGGGCCCGCACCCTCACCAGCGACTACCGCCGCAACGGCACCGTCGACCTGTTCGCGGCGCTCAACGTCGCCACCGGCGAGGTGCTGCACCAGACCCGCCGCCACACCGGCCGCGACGTGCTGGCCTTCTTCAAATGGATCGACCTGCACACCCCGCGCGGCCTCGACGTCCACGTCGTGTTGGACAACCTCTCCGCGCACAAGTCCCAGCCCGTGCGCGACTGGCTCGCGCACCCCAAACGAAAACGCTGGCACCTGCACTTCACCCCCACATCAGCCTGTTGGCTCAACCTCATCGAAGCCTGGTTCTCGGTGCTCACCCGCAAAGCCCTCACAAACAACAGCTTCAACTCCGTCGCCGACCTCACCGACACCATCGACACCTGGGCACAGAACTGGAACGACAACCCCCGACCCCTCGCCTGGACCCAACCCGCCAACGACATCATCGCCAAAGTCAAACGAGGACGAGCCACCCTCACCAAAACCGCGACGGACCACTAGCGACTTGTTCGAGACTCATACCACTGCCGGCGCGGAGGTTCGCCAGAACGTGGCGGGCCACAATCTGGTTGTAGGCGGCTTCGACCGCTGCTGGATCGGCGTCTGGTAGATCGTCGACGCTGAAGAACTCCGTGTCGTCTGATCCTCTTGTCATGGTCGCCCCTTCCGACGGAGTATAGCTACACCTTTACGATCTTGGGAAGTCCTCTAGGTTGAGCGCGCGAATTTTCGCCATCACACCGGCTCCCCTTGCACTATCGGAAAGTCAAATTCGCACGACGTGTTCATTCCGTGCCCCGCTCTCGAACGTCCGCTCAACTCCGGGCCGCCACCCAGAAGTCCGTTACTCCGCCGACACCATACCCTCAGCTTGACGGGTATTGTCCTACGGACGCTGAAGAAGCGCCATCAGTGGGACACAGGGCCGGTGGCGCCAACCGCGATCAACGTTGCGGCAGTCGTGAGTGTGTCTTGACCATTCCACTAATTTGAATATTTTTGTTATTGCGAATATTTCGACTAATATCTAGGATCGCTTGTCCATCTAGCGGATCGACATCACCACCGTGCTGGCCGCCCGCTACACAGGTGTCAGAGGAGGTAACAAGATGACTCCCCCTGCTGTACTGGATCATCAGCTCGCGATCCCCGATGAAGCCACAGCAAGCCAAGCGGCCGACGCGGTCGACATACTGGACCGGTTTCTCCGTTGGCACCCCACGGTCAACGCCGCTTCGGTCTCGCTTAAGGCAAACGACACCGACACCACTCTGGAGATTCCAGGGCATGCGCTCCGCCTGCTCGTTGACATCCTGGCCCAAATCGCCAACGGCAACGCCGTCACCGTCGCGCCCGTGCATGCCGAGTTGACCACCCAGCAAGCTGCAGACCTGCTCAACGTGTCTCGTCCCTACCTCGTGAAGTTGCTTGAGGAGCGCAAGATCCCCTACAGGCGAGTCGGCAACCGGCGCCGAGTCCTGCTCACCCATCTCCTTAAGTACAAGCACGACGACGACTCCGAACGCCGGGATATCGCCGACGAACTCACCGCAGAAGCCCAATCCCTCAACCTCGATTACTGATCGACCCACACCGTGTAGTCGACTCCACATACGACGCGTGCGTGCTCCACACCTCGGCACCTGCTCCCACCCTCACGGGCCTTGTTCGCTGGTTCGAGGAGCAACCAGACGGTCGTGAACGATTCGCCTGGGTGCTCCGCGACTCCCCTGGACGAACTGATCGACGGGCAGCGCACACGCCGAATGGTGCTACCAACAACTCAGAAAGAAGGAGAAGACCTACTTGGGCCCCCAGGTGGAAATCGGGCTCACAGCCGAATTCGGCATCTCCGACGTGCCGACCTCAACTGCGAGGTCGATGGGCACGAAGTCGGTTGCAAGTTCTCCAAGGACTTCGGCGGTTGGGAGATCCCGATGGGGATGTGCCTCTGCGACGACCACGAGCAATCCAGAACCGCCGACCACCTCGCACTCCTAGAGTGACTTGGGCCATTTTTGGCTGTCCTTTCGTGGTGGATCTAGGCGTTCTCGCCGGGCGGTTCCGGCGGCGAGGGGAAGTCCCAGAGACCGCCGAGTTGTGCCGATAGCTTGTTAGACGCGTCGCATACGAGCGCTGCGCACCGGTCGAGCCGCTCGTCATCAAGACGGCTCGCAGGGCCCGACAGTCCGATCGACGCTCGAATCGTTCCGCTGATGTCGACGACTGGTGAGGCAACGCACCGAACGCCGATACTGAGTTCTTCGAGATCGAAAGCGTACCCACGTTGTGAGGTTCGTTTTATTTCAACAACGAGGTCATCTCTGCTGGTGATGGTGTGCTCGGTGAAGGCTTCGAAGCTGCAGGCGTCGAGTAGCTGGTCGAGGGCCTCGCCTGTGTCGCGGCAATAGAGTGCTTTGCCTGTCGAGGTTGCATGCACAACTACCGGGGCACCGATCTCTGTCTCCACCGTGACGCGGCGGGCCAGCCTCTCACGGGCGATGTAGACGCCACCTGTCGGCGTCTTGTGCGCAAGGTGAACTGATTCCCCGGTGAGGTTGACGAGCTCGCGCATGAGCGGTCGTGCTTGGCTCACGATGTCCATGTTGCGTAGCAGCGCGCCCGCGAGCTGCACTACCCCTGCTGCCAGGCTGTAGCTCTTTGACTGTTCGTCGCGGTTGACGTAGCCGCGGCTTTCGAGAACGGCAAGCAATCGATGCACGTTCCCCTTGTCTGCCTCGACCAAGCGCGCTAGCTCGGACACTCCTACTGGGTGCGCGGCGCTACTCAGCGCCTCAAGGACATCAAGTCCTGAGTTCAAAGCTCCGGCGACTCGTGGCTCCATCTCGTCTCCTCAGACCATTCCGATGTCAACTGTTCGGTGTCCACGGTAGTGGGGTGGAGAGTAGTGACTCGCGAACATCGTGCGACGGCCGACCTATGGGGGCGTCGAGGCCGACGGGATGACCGAGCTGAGCCGCCCGCTGAGCGCCGAGGGCAGCCGCAAGAACATCTCGTCCCTCCGCAAAGCCGAGAATGGGTGCGGCGGCGTCTCTGAGTGTGTCGAGCAAGCTGCTGGTTGCGCCGATGAACGACTGCTCCCAACCTGTCGGGCAGTCATAGGTATTGACCTCACCGTTGGCGTAGCTGGCCACGGCGGGCGGGTCACCTATCTGGCCGTGGCCACGGTTGACCCAGATCACGCCGCGTGTACCCGTGATCTCGAGACGATCGTCTTGTGCGTAGTGCTCTGTCTGTTGAATCAGGAGGTCCGCTGAGTGAACGACCTCCAGAGAACCAACTGCTCCAGAGTCGAACCGCATCGACACCAAGGAGGGAGCGTCGAGTTCTCGGCCCCCCACCTCGGTCGATCCAATCCAGGAGTGAAGTTCAACAGGCTGGCCCATGAAGAGCCAGGCGAGTGCGAATTTGTGGTGCCCATCGTCAAAGAGCAGCGGCCCGCCGCCGCATGATGCTGGGTCATGTCGCCACTGGCGGGCCGACTGGGGGATGGCCCAAGCGGACGGGCTGTACCCACCGTTGCTCTTCAATCGAATGGCGAGCGCCTCGCCGATCAGCCCCGCGTCGACAAGTTCCACCGCTTTGAGGATCGGCGGGTAGAAAAGAAAGTTCTCGTAGAGGCGGACGACCTTCGGGGACGCGGATGCAGCGGCAATGAGGCGGTCAGCGTCGTGCAGATTCAGCGCCAGGGGTTTTTGCAGCGAGACGTGCAGATCGGCGGCGATCGCGCACGACGCGACCTCGAAATGCAGATGGTGCGGAACGATGATCTCGACGAGGTCTACCAGCCCTGATTCACAAAGAGTCCGGTAGTCGTCGAAGATCGCAGCCTCGTCGAAACCCCACTCTCGAGCTTTTGCTTGCGCGTGATCTCGATCGACATCACACAAGGCGACCACCGTCGCATCATCGCGACCGCGGTAGCCAAGAATGTGGAGGTCCGAGATACGGCCACAACCGATGATTCCAACTCGAGTCACGTCTACCCCTTTACTGCGCCGGCCAAGAGCCCGCGCACGAAATGCTGCTGAAACACGATGAAAATCAAGACCGTCGGGACGCTGGCGATAACCGCGAGAGCGGCCTGGGTCCCGAAGGCAACCGTGAACTGGCCTTGTACGGCCAACAATCCCAGCATGACCGTGCGGACATCATCGCCGGTCGTGAACACGAGTGGGTACAGAAAGTCGTTCCAGATGAAGGTGAACTGGAGGGTCGCGAGCGCCGCTAGAGCCGGACGAGCCAGAGGCAACATGACGCGCAGGAAAACCTGGCCCTCGTTCGCGCCGTCGATTATGGCAGCCGAGCGAAGCGTGTCGGGGATCTGGTCGAAGAAATTTCGCATCACCAGAGTCGTAATGGATAGCCCGACGGCAGAGTGAACCAAGATCATCGGCCACAAAGTGTTCAGCAAGCCGGCGTCGCTGAAGATCGTGAACAGCGGGACTAGCAATACCTGAGGTGGAACGAACAGGCCCGCCACGACGACGAGCTGGATGACAGCACCGCCGCAGGGGCGCAACTTCGCAAGCGCGTAGCCGATCGCAGTACCCCCGGCGATCGAGATCACCACCGCAGGCAGCGTCACCTGTATCGAGTTGATCAGGTAGCGGCTCGTGTTGGCCTTGCGCCAGACCTCGAAGTAGTTGTCCAGCGTCAAGTTGCCAGTAGGTGCCCAGATACCTCGTTCGGCGATCTCCGCGTTCGTCTTCAACGATGTGAGCACCACGCCAAGCACGGGGACTAGGTAGACCCCAACGAAGATGACGAGCACGATCAACCCGGCGCGCCGTCGCAAGACACCCGGTTCGGTCCTTGGAGCCGACTCAGTCATTGACATAGCTACCCCGCCTCCCCCACCAGGTCAGACCGCCGACGACAACTAGGGTCATGGCGAACAGAATCATCGAAATGGCACTGGCTCGGCCCTGCTCGAGCTCTCGGAACAACACCCGATGCACTAGCAACGGCACCGTCTCGGTCTCGCGCACAGGCCCGCCTGAGGTCATCGCGAAGACGAGGTCGAAGTTGCGCAGGGAGTTGATTGCGATGAGCGAGAGCACAACGGTCGTCACTGGCCGAAGCAGTGGAACCACGACCCGGGCGAACACTTGGAAGCGGGTCGCGCCATCAACTCTCGCCGCCTCCACAAGCTCATCGGGGACTGTGGTCAGACCAGCCAGGAACAAAATCATGGCGAGAACGGTCTGCTGCCACGCCCACGCGATGAACACGGCCCACAATGCGGTCGAGCGATCCGCGAGCCAGGCCCGCTCCAAAGTCTCAAGCCCAACGACGCCAAGAACCTCGTTCAACAACCCATCGCCGGGCTGATAGATCCAGATCCATACCTGCCCGACGACGACGAGACTTAGTGCGATCGGGACGAACAGTGCCGACTTCATGAACGTTGCGAACCGGCTGGTGTTCTGAAGCGTCGTCGCGATGCCTAGCCCAACGACGGGCGGCACGATCGCTCCGAACACGGTCCAGACCAAAGTAATTCTGATTGACTTCCGCACATGCTCGTTGCCAAGCGCGTCACGGAAGTTCTCGAGACCAACCCAGTTCGACGAGTCGCTCAACAGATGAGCATCGGTGAAGCTGAGTCGTAGCGCCATCACCGTGGGGACGGCCACTATCGCAAGGAATAACAAGAGAGGTGGGCCAATGAAGATCACGACCCAGCGGTTCGTTGAGTTCACGTTGGTCAAGCCCCCCCCCGTTTTCTCGCTGCTCGAAGTAGTTACCGGCTCAGTCGACCAACTCATGGCTGAGCCAGCGGTGCCGGAGCCGACGATGCGGCCCCGACACCACAGTAGAGAGGCAATGCTCGGCCTGGGGGTGGTCAGGGGAGGGGGCCAAGCACCTCCTAGTTTCCGAACGCCTCCACAGCGGCAGCTTGGGTGTCTGACTGCAGGTCTGCAAAGCCCGCAGGGTTGTCCATGAACGCCTGGAACATGTCCAACCCGAACTCGGCCACCGCGGGTGGTGTCGCGAGGTCGTAGTTGAATGAGTAGGAGTCGGCGTTGTTCACCTGTTCGAGTGCTTTGGCCATGACCGGGTTGAGCTGACTGGTGTCGGCGTTGGAGTTGGGAGGCAACGCGCCCTGCCCTATGGCCCAGTCCAGCTGGTTCTCGGGCTGCGCGTAGTGCTCAAGTAAAGCGAAGGCGCCTTCTGGATTCGCCGCGTCTGCCGAGACGACCCAACCATCGATCGGCCCGAGTGCGGCGTTTTCGACTGCCGGGTCGATGACCGGGAAGTTGAAGAAGTCGTAATCGTCAACCGGAGTGAGTCCGTTCCCGTCCCAGTAGCCCGTGATCCAGGTTCCCATCAGCGTCATCGCGGCTTCGCCGTTGGCTACCGAATCAGCTGCGTCGGACCAGGTGAACGCGTTGGCGTCATCGACGAAGTAGCCAGCGTCGAACATTTCCTTCCACAATTCGAGTGCGTCGGTGACCTCGGTGTCTTCATACGATGCCTCGCCCGACATCAGCTGAGCCCTGTAGTCGGGCCCTGCCGTACGCAACAGCAAGAAGTCGAACCAGAATTGGGCGGGCCACCGGTTCATCGAACCCAAAGCGAACGGCTTCACGCCGGTCTCGGCAATCTGATCAGCGGCGGTGAGCAGGTCTTCGTAGGTGGTCGGGAGATCGGTCACTCCTGCATCGGCAAGAACCTGCGGGTTGAAGAAGAAGGCGACGTAGTGAAACCCAAACGGAAGTAGGTACGGGTCGCCGTCGTAGACTCCGGCATCGACGAGGGCTTGTGGGAAGTTGTTCCACACATCTGCACCGTCGAACACAGCGTCGATCGGCTGTAGCTGATCGTTTCTTTGAACCGATGCGGTGCGGGCACCAGCCCAGTATGAGAACACGTCGGGTGGTTCGCCGCCGGCGAGGGCGATCAATATTTGATCCTTGAACGCCTCATGCTCAATAGGGCTGATAGCGACTGACCCGTTCGTAAACGTCGAGTTGATATCGAGGATCGCTTGCTGGCCGAGGTCAGAGCCAAAGTAGTGGCCAACCTCGACGTTACCGAGATTTTCGGCTTCGCCGTCGGCGTTGGCGTCATCTTCGCCCGACGCCGCGTCAGCATCGGTCGTTGGTCCGTCGGCGTCAGTTGACGTGTCGTCGCTGTCGTCGCCGCATGCTGCGGCGAGGAGAGCGAGCGCGACAAATACTGATAGCCAGAGCCAGCTCCGTCGTTTTGTCTTGACTTTTTTCATTGCGGCCCCTCCCGGGAATCGATTTGAACCGTGACCCTCGTCACGCATCAGACACCTTAGATGTACTTTGCTAGATACGCAACAACATTGTCTATTTCTCAACCTCTCGGAAATGGGATGTCAGCTCCCTCGCTTGCCTGACCCACAATCTGGGCTTGCAGGGTGCGCCAGCGCGTTGTATCGAGCTCAACGTTGGGCTGAGCGTGGCGACGCTCTTTCAAGACCTCGGGATCCACCAAAAGGTCAAGTTGACCCGAATCTGCATCGAGTTCGACGAGATCGCCGTCTCGGACCAGGCCGAGCGGTCCGTATTGGCCCTCGGGCGCCACGTGTAAGACAACAGTCCCGAAAGCAGTGCCGCTCATACGCGCGTCGGAGACGCGGAGCATGTCGGTAACACCTTTCGCTGCAAGACGGCGCGGAATCGGAATCGCACCGGCCTCGGGCATGCCGGCAGCCGCAGGTCCACACCCGCGCAACACAAGGACGCTGTCGGGCGTCACATCGACCTCGTCGAGCCGAGCCTGCATATCGTCAACGCCGTCAAAGACCACCGCTGGGCCACGGTGCCGAAGCAGATCTGGAGAGGCGGCACTGGCCTTGAGCACGGCACCGTCCGGTGCGAGGGACCCCGCGAGCACAATCAGGCCAGCCTCGGCGACGGGTGTCGCGAGAGGCCGAATCACCGTTTGCGGCGTTATTGGGCCTGAGGCGTTCTCGAGGTACTCGCCAAGGCTTGTACCCAGCGCTGTCGTTGCGCTCAGGTCGAGCTTGCTTTCCAGTTCAGAAAGCACGGCGGGCACGCCACCGGCGTTGTGCAGATCATCGAGGAAACCTGCCCCTGATGGCCGGCAATCGACGATCACCGGAACCCGTGCCGTAGCCGTGCCAACGTCATGGATTGTTAGATCGACGTTCGCGCGACGAGCGAGGGCGAGAAGATGGACCACAGCGTTGGTTGAGCCGCCGATCGCGGCGAGCACGATCGCCGAGTTCAAGAAGCTCGAACGGCTTAGCACCCGGTCAGGAGTCAGTTGCTCGCTAAACATTGAAACGATACGGCGACCAGAGGCGACACCGACGCGGAGCCGGTCGCCAGAGGGTGCTGGCGCCGTCGCCGAGCCTGGAACGGCCAGCCCGAGAACCTCCACAAGGATCGCCATGGTTGATGCGGTGCCCATCACCATGCAGGTGCCGCCCGTCGGTGCCAGTACCGTCGAGGCAGACACGATGTCTTCTTCGCTGAGCTGGCCAGCCCTATGGTTGCTCCACATGCGGCGGCAGTCTGTGCACGCTCCCACACGCTCCCCGCGCCACGACCGTGCAATCATTGGCCCGGCCACAACCTCCAGCGTCGGGCGCCCCGCGGTAACCGCGCCCATGAGCTGGCCTGGAACCGTCTTGTCACATCCGCCCAGCAGGACGACCCCATCCATCGGTTGAGCTCGGATCAGCTCCTCGACCTCCAAGGCGAGAAGGTTCCGGAACATCATGCTCGTCGGGCTCAAGAAGACTTCACCCAGGGACATCGTGGGGAACGCGAGCGGTAGACCACCTGCCTGAGCCACACCGCGCTTGACCGCATCCAGCAGCGCAGGCATTTCGCGGTGGCAAGCAGTGAAGTCACTGACCGAATGGCCAACCCCGATTATTGGGCGATCCGTGTCGCCCTCGTCGTAACCTGCGGCGCTCAGGAACGTCGAACGGACAAACCGGCTGAAGCCCGGATCGCCGTAAGACGTTGGGCCCTGGTAGATGCCGCTGGTCATGCCGGGGCCACGTTGATGTATTTGGCGACGGTAAACTCGTCTATACCTTCTGAGCCGCCTTCGCGCCCGAATCCGCTGTGCTTGATTCCCCCGAACGGTGCCTCGGCGAGAGCGATGGAGAAGTCGTTGATGCCAACCATCCCGACCTCGAGCTGATCCGCGACTTCAAGGCAGGTCTGGAGCGACTCACCGAGAACGAAACCTGCGAGCCCGAAGTCTGTCGAATTCGCGATCTCAATGGCGTCTGCGAGATCGTCGTAGGCATGCACCGGCGCTACCGGCCCGAACGGTTCGGTGACCATGACCTCGGTGTCACGGGCGACACCGGTGAGGACGGTTGGCTCATACCACCAGCCGTCGGCCAGCGTGAGTCGTTGGCCTCCGGCCATCAGAGTCGCGCCTTCGCGTGTTGCGGTGGCCACGAGGTCTTCCATTGCATCGACGCGCCGTTCGTTCTGGAGCGGACCGAGATCACAGGAGCTATCTACGCCTGGCCCGATGGTAAGCGCCTTGGTCGTGTCGACGAAGTTCGTCACGAACGTGTCATGAATGCTCGTGGGCACGAGGAACCGGCTCGGGGAGATACATACTTGGCCCGCGTTGCGGAACTTCCCGTTCGCGCAGTCCCGGCCAGCGCGTTCGGGATCGACATCATCGAGCACGATGACCGGTGCATGACCGCCGAGCTCGAGCGAGACTGACTTCAGTCCTTTAGCAGCCTGCTCCATGATTTGACGGCCAAGTGGAACCGAACCGGTCAGGGTGATCTTTCGCACCTTCGAGTGAGCCAGCACACGACTGGAGATGTCCTGCGGGTCGCCGACCAAGATGCTGAGCACGCCATTGGGGAGGCCGGCTTGGTCAGCGGCACGCCCGATCCACAAGGCTGCAGTCGGTGCTTCTTCGGCAGGCTTGGCGACAACGGTGCACCCCGCAGCGAGAGCAGCTGCGATCTTGCGAGCCGGAAGCAAGCATGGGAAGTTCGACGCTGAAAACGCGCCGACTACACCCACCGGCTCGCGCTGGACGAGAATCCGTCGGCCTGGGTCGCGCGCAGGGATTGTTCGGCCGTAAATGCGCCGAGCTTCGTCTGCGCACCAGTCAAAATGATCGGCCGACGCCGCGACCTCGCCCTCGGCTTGCGGCAGTGGCTTGCCCTGCTCCACGGTGACCGCCGCGGCGATGTCGCTCTGACGGCTTCGAAGGTACCGCGCCATCGCTCGCAGCTGCGACGAGCGCTGCCACGGGTCAGTTCGTCGCCACTTCCCAAGGGCCTTAGACGCTGCGTCGAGAGCAGCATCGATGTCTTGGTCGTCCACCGTCGCGATGACGCCAGCAACAGTCCCGTCCGCGGGGTTGTAGATGATGAGCGGTGGGCCTGAACCGCCCCAGCCGCCGAACAGGTAGCTATTGGCTGGGGGCTCGTAGTTCATGGATGACTCCTTAGCGGTCACAGATCGATTCCGTGGCGAAGCGCCTGGGTATCGGCAACCCAAGTCCCGACGTTCCATCGTCCGAACGAATCAACGGAGCCTTCCGGGGCAGTCCCGTAGTAGACGGGGACGTGGACCAGCCCAACGCCTCCCGCTCCATAGACGCCGTCGAGCGCGCTTACCAACGCGCTGGCCCCGCCGTCTCCCGATGTCGCAGTCACGCCGTCGATAGCGGACGCCAGCGCGACATAGTCGATAGTCGCATCATCGTAGGTTGCATAGGCCCTGCCGTATTGGGCCTCTTGGAGAGCCGATATGGCACCCATTCGGCGGTTGTCGAGCACAATGATCATCCCCCGCGCACCATGGACTACGCCGTCGACGAGTACCTGCGGATTCATCAGAAACGAACCGTCCCCGACGACCGAGACAGAATACGGAGCGGCTGCGCTAAGTGCCGTCGAGAGTAGGGCTGATGCGCCAAACCCCATATAGCTTGCGCCGCCGTCGGTGAAGCTTTCTTCCGGTGCGGTGTCGCCGGCGATCTGGAACGCAGTCGCCTGCACGTCACCTGCGTCGTACCAACGAATGGCGTTCTTTTCTCGGGCCCAGTTCTCGATCGCGTGCAAAGCGGCGGCCTGGGATAGCACGCCTCGTCCCCAGCGCGGATCCTTGAGCAATGTGGGGTCCACACGCACGCCCAGGTACTCGTCCCACCGTTCCCGAGCTACGCGACAGTCGTGCAACCATTGCGACGGCTGGCGGTCATCACCAGCTTCGTGCTGATCGAGCTCATCGCAAAGCGCATCGATCGTATACTCAAGGTCACCGACAAGCGCGACGGTCTGAGCGTAGTGGGTCGCCGTTTCCTTGTCGGCGTTGATATTGACCACTCGCGAGACGTTCGGATATCCAGTGCGCGAGCAGTCGGATTGGCACACGGCCCGTGCCCCCAAGACGACCAGCGCGTCTGCGTGCTCCATCGCGAAGTTCCCAGAAATTGAGCCCTTGGATCCACCGACCAACATGTTTCGTGGGTGGTCGGGCGGCAATACGCCAATGGAGTTCGGAGTCAGGACCGCGACCGCATCAAGGCGATCAAGGAGGCGTCCGAGTTGCGGTCCGAGCGACGCAGCACCTCCACCGACCTTGACAACTACTCGGTCTTTGCCGACTAGCTCTCTTGCGGCTCGCATGGTCGCCGGCGGTGCCGCTGGTCCGCGTCGCACTGAACCTCCCGGCGGCAACCGACGCAGGTTGAAGTCGGCGATCAACGCTGGCTGAACGTTGATCGGGAGCAGCAAGAAGAACGGTCCCGGTCGGTATGGGTCGTCAACGACCGCCGCTCCCCGACGTAGGGCTTCGGTGACGGCTTGTGGCGTATGGAGGCTGTAGCTCTCACCCATAGTCGCGGTGAGGCGTTGCCAACCAAGTTGTGGTGCACCTGGGAGGTCCTGCATGTTGGGGCCCTCGGCTTCGGTCGTGGCATCGCCGTACAGGTGCCACACTCCAACCCCATTGAGCGCAGACGTGAGCGACCCGGCGAAAGCCTGGAGCGCACCGGGGCCGATGGATGTAACAACTGCGGCGCGCTCTCCCGTCGCAACTCGCAGCGCCGTCGCTGCGTGGGCGGCTTCTGTTTCGTGTCGCACACCTACGAAGCGCACGACCCCCGCTGCCTCGTACTCCTCAATCTCCCTGGCAAGCGCAGTTGAGCCGTGCCCCAAGACGCCCACGAACGTCCGTACCCCCTGTGAGATCAGGCCCAGTAACACGGCCTCAGCCAGCGACAATGTCACTCTCGCCAGCACGGCTCCGGCGTCCAGGGCAGCAGAAACCGAGCCATGAGCAGCGATAGCAGCAGCCCGGCCCGCCGCGGGCCGGGGGGTCACGGTGTTCATGAGTTGCGATGGTAGCAACAGTGTTGAGAAATAGACAACTTTATCACAACGGTGTCGCCGAACGGCTTGTTGGTGATGCAGAACAAGCCCTCGATCGCGTCGACTGCAGTTGTCAGCCCAGCACCACACTCGGGATCGACGAAACCGACCACGCCGCAGAAGAGTGCCACGGGTATGTGGTCAAGGCGCCAACCTTCGCAGACCCAAGCCTGGTGCGCCTCCGACGCCGCCCTGCAGCGAACCGCGCTGGCTATCGCTCTTGTCGTCGGGAATCGTCACATCCACAACGGCTGGTCCGCAAAACAAAAAAGCCTTGGAAACCGTTGAGTTTCCGGGGTTTCTCTGTGGCGGCGGGGGTGGGATTTGAACCCGCGACGTTCGGGTTATGAGCCCGACGAGTCCCGGTTCGCTATGTCGCCCCTGCCTGGAGGAATCCGGGTCTCCCCAGGCAATGGCCGGATTTCTGTTCCCGGTTGTTCCCGGTTGTTCCCGGCCGTTCCCGCCTATTTCCGGACGTCTCGTGCCATGTATGCGCCATTGATCCAGCTGACAGATCAACTCATGTTGAGGTGCCGGGTGTCTTCTCATCGATCGCGATCCAGGTGCCCGCCGTCGTGCCTGGCTTGAACATCGGTATGTGGCACAGGTGCAGGTAAGGCGAGATGAACCGCCTATAACCGGCCGCGTTTAGCGCGTCACGCCATGCAAAGCCCTCGGAGAAGACACCAGCGATTCCCGCGATCTGTCCTCGACTTGCCTCAATAAGGTTCATCGCTGCGACCATGGTGCCTCCGGTACTCATGCCATCGTCAACGATAAGGATCGACTTGCCGCTGACGCGAGCGGAAACGATATGTGGATCGATCCATAGCCGCTTGACCGCGCCGGTGCTCGTCACGGACTCGACCGGACACGAGAATTGCTCGTCCTACCAGGGCTTTCTGGAACTACCCAGCGGCAGGTAGTGCGAGTGCCCGAGCGATCGTGCGATGACACCGGCGAGCAATAGACCCAGCCCCTCGCGGATCTTCTAAGCCCACGCTCCAGGAGGTTCCCGAGGAAGCAATCGAGGCAGCGGGCGAACTCCCTCCAGATGCCCGGAAACGATGGGTCAATGCTTGGACACGCTAAGAGGGCATCGGGAGACGAAATCCAACTCCGGCCCAGCGCGGTCAGGTCCGGCTTGTAGGACCTTAGGATTGTTACGACCTTGATGGTCTCATCTCGGGCTCGTAGGGCCAGTCAGCCTCGAAGAACGTCCCGTCACGGAATATTCTCGGGTCGTCGGCACCCAACGACTCGCTCAACAATTCTCTGAGGCGGTCCGCAAACGCCCTCGGCGCATCAGAGTCGCGCTGTCCGACCAAATCGAATATGGAGTCCAGCACACCGAAGGTTATGCCCACATCCAGGAGATCGACCGTCCTGATGGTGCCCGCCTCTGACTCCCGTCGCGCTGCCTGGCCGTCACCGACCGCTGTACAAACGCGGAGGTAGTACTGATAGAGGAGTCCCGAAACCAGCAGTTGGGCCAGTGGCATGTCGTCCTCGTCGCTTGCTGCGCCAGATGGCGACTGGCACCGATCATCCAAGACGTGAAGTGTCATCGGAGCCTTGGGATTCCGAAATGACGCTATACATCCGATACGATGACATAAACCCGCTGGTGGCTGACTCTTCCACGGGCCGGGGAGTTGCAATGATCGGAGTTGGGCGTCCACCGTTACAGCCAGTTTCTGAAGAACCCCTCTTGATGCCCAGGATCTGCCCTTCGCCTCGGCAACTATGCCTCTGTTGCTAACATCGATACCTAGTGGTCCGTCGCTGAAATAGTTGGGGTGGCAATTCGTCAACGACCGGTCCGCCACGGCGATGCCATGGCTTCTTTGTGGCGCAGCTTGTGGGGTCGGCCTCACAGTACTTTCCATTGGTCTTGCTGTCGCTGCCGGATTCGCCCTGTTCACCGTGGGAATGGTGCGTCGTCGCGCCAATGCGTACGGGATGTTCACCATCGGGTTCGGTCTAGGATTCGCGGCGTACATGGTGTTGGCGATCTCGATATCTCTCCTTGGCGACAGTCCCAGCTTCGGGGAAGGCGGTTCCTGAGCAAACGGCTAGTCCAGCAGGGAGAAGGCGAGGCCGTCGAGGATGTCGCTCTCGGAGACCAGGCATTCTTCGAAACCGAAATAGCGCATGACCCTCACCAGGATGCACATGCCCCCCACGATCACATCGACGCGGCCCTCCTCGAGTCCCGGGTTGTGGCGACGGTCCTCACGCGATTCGGTCACGAGCGTGCGGTACACATCCTCAGCAGCTTGTTTGCTGAGCCCGAAGTGGTGGATCTGGTCACGGTCGTATTCGGCCAGCCCGATCTCGACGGCCGCGGCAGTCGACACCGTGCCCGCCAGCCCGACGAAAGTCCTGGCCTGCCATGACGCAGGAATCAGCCGGACAACGTCATCGAGATGGGCCTCTGTGATCGACAGGCAGGCCAACAGCTCCTCGGGCTCGGGAGGATCCGACTCGATGTACTTCTCGGTCAACCGGACACACCCGATGTCGACCGACAACGCGGCTTCGCATTCGGTGAGACCGTAGGAGAACTCGGTGGAGCCCCCGCCGATGTCGACCACCAGAAACGGCCCGTCGGCGGGGTCGAGTTCAGCGGTCGCCCCGGCGAACGACAGTTTGCCCTCCTCTGAACCGGAGAGCAGTTCGGGGCGGCTCCCGACCACCGCTTCAGCCGCGTCGAAGAACTCGTCGCGGTTGCTGGCATCGCGAGCCGCCGACGTAGCGGTGATGCGGACCCGTTCAACTCCATGACGGTCCATCACCCGGCGGTAGCCCTCGAGGCACTCAACTGTGCGGTCGATCGCCTCTGGGGCAAGCCGTCTGGTGGCGTCGACTCCCTGACCGAGCCGGGTGATGGTCATGTGCCGTTCCAGCGTCGTCGTGCCGTCATGCACCAACAGGCGCGTCGAGTTGGTTCCGCAGTCGACCGCGGCGACCGGTGCGCTCACGGCTGCACCGGTGCGGCCAGCTGCTCGGCCACCCAGCGGCCGACCGGGTCGTCGCCCCCGGCGAGATACCAGGCGTAGTGGGCGTGGAGACACTTGACACCGCGGCGTGTGCCGCCCACCCCGCCGCTGGGCCGGGGACCGCCGAAGGACTCTTCGATGGCGGCGTCGCGCTCCGCCGCGTAGCGGGCATGGGCTTGGGACAGTTCGTCGGCATCGACGGCTGCCTCGGCCTGTCGCACTCCACCGACGGACTCCAGACGACCCACCGCGCGGCGAGGCTCCTCCCCTACCAGCCAGTAGCGGGTCGGCATCGGACGCCCGTCGCTCAACAGCGGCTCATTGCGTATCACGACAGGATCGCCCTGAGCGTCGCTGACGACAATCTCGAAGTCCCCTTCGGGTTCGCGCCCCAGCAACTCGGCCACGCGGTTGCGTTGAGCGGAAGTTGTCACCGCGAACGGCGCAGCAGACGGCGAAGCACTAGGAAGGCAACAACCACTGCGGCCAACGTCACGACACGTTTCATCACCGGAGCACCGGCCGCATCGATGAGGTCGATCGCCTCGGGTTCGGGCATGTCGATCTTGCGGACCCCGTCACTCGCTGCGGTTGCCTCCTCGGCGGTCGTCTCGCCTTCCCCAGCATCGTCGGCCGGCTCGGGCTCGGCTTGCTCAGGCTCGGAGGGATCGTCGCTGCTCTCTTCTGCGAGCATGGCGGCAAGATTCTCGGCGAACTGGTCCATCAGGGTGGCGCTCACGTCGGCCATCACGCCCCGCCCGAACTGCGCGAACTTTCCGGTGATCTTCATGTCTGTGTCGACGTTGACTCTGGTGATCGAATCGGAGACCGGTTCCAGCTTGGCTGTGATCAGAGCACTGGCGTTCCCTGCGCCCCGGGTGTCGCGGCCCTTGCCGCTCAGCACCGCCTTGTGGTCCTGGTCGTTGCGCTCCACGAAGTTCGCGGCGCCCTTGAACTGGGCGGTGATCGGCCCCACCTTCACCTTGACGAAGCCGCGGTAGTCGTCGCCTTCAACCTCTGTGAGTTGCGCCCCGGGCAGGCACGGGGCGATCCGTTCCAAGTCGGTCAACACGGCCCACGCCTCTTCAATCGGTCGGGCCACTTCGAAAGTGTTGTTCAGGTCCATCGTCGCAGATCCTCCAGCGTGTCGACATCGGCTGAGTCGCCATCACAGGGTATCGGCTCAACCATCTCGGGGCGTTCGCGCCACAGCGCTCGTGCTCCCTCGTCTCCCGATACGGGCAGCGACGCCCACATCGCCGCGGACAGGCGCACAGGGGGGCGGTGGCCTTCGCCGAAGTCCGCTGCCGCAAGGTCGGCTTCGCTCTCCCCCACCGCCTGCCATGCCGCCGCGCCGACACCGGGTTGATCACCCAGACCAACCACGATCGCCTTGTGTCCCCTGGCCGCAGCGTAGGTGACCGCGCCCCGCAGCGAGGTCGACTGGCCGTGCTCCCATTGCTCGTTGTGGATGATCGTCACGTCTTGCGGCATGACCTCTGTGAGGTCCACACACCCCGAGACGACGATCACCTCATCGAACCCGGCGCCCCGAGCCGCGTCGACGGCATGGCACACGATCGGCTTCCCCCGGACCTCGGTGAGCAGCTTGTGGTCGTCTCCCAAAAAGCGTGAACCGGCTCCCGCGGCGAGCACAACCGCTGCCGTCGTCACCACATCACGGTCGGGGTCAGAGCCAGTTTGGGTTGTCACTATCCCAGTGTGGCAGCACCAAAGAGCAGCGATGCGCCTAACGTGTCACCAATGAGTGATTCCGTCGACTCCACATCCTCGCCGAGTGTCCCGGAGCCTCCGTTGGTTCGGGTCAACCTTTTGGTCGCCGACGCCGCGCAGGTGGCCGACGGCAAGCTCTACATTCTCGGGGGAGGGCTCACCGCGGTGGGTCCGCGTCCCCAGCCGATGGGGGTCGCGATCCGTATCGAGGTGCCCTGGGACCGGGCCAACGTCTCCCACGAGTGGCGTATCGAACTGCTCGACGAGGACGGGCATCCGCTGATGGTCGGTGAGCGGCCGCTGGTGGTGCAGGGCAACTTTGAGGCTGGGCGCCCTGTGGGTTTGCGTCCCGGCACACCGCTGTGCGTCCCCCTGGCGATCAACTTCCCGACGATCCCGGTAACGCCCGGAAAGAGTTACACCTGGCAACTCTCAATCAACGGCGCCACACATTCCGACTGGCGCCAGAGCTTCTTCGTCAGACTGCCCAAGCAGACCGGCTCTCCGAGTACCCCGCCCCGCTAGCCGCTGATCGGAACACTCCGCCCCGAGAGACACCACCAGCCTGTTGGATCGTCTATCGATGGTTTCGCCTCTGGCTTGATTCATCACGAATTGGATGGGAGACCGTAGTGGCCCTGACAGAACAGCAGCGAGCCGACACGATAGGTCAACAGGAAGCGGAGTCCCTTATGGCAACCTAACCACCCGGAGGATGAGAGCAGTTCGCCACCAAACGTGACCTGGCAGACCTTGAGGTCAAGACACAGGCCTCGTTCGTCGCAGTCCAGACCTCGAATCGCAACACGGGATCGCAGCACGGAGGACTTGGCAGCTTTGCTCGTTGAACTCCACAACGACGGTCGACTCTGTGTTCCTCCCGCACCTGATGGAGTCGATGCGGACCCTGTAATCGTCTGCACCATGGGGTTCAGAGGCTGACGGACTCTGTGCCATAAAGAATTTAGATTTATTTTGTGTAGTGAAAGTATTTTACAGGGTCATTGTCACAGGGGGTCAGTAGGTTGTGATCCATGAGTTTCCTTCCGGGATCGGAGCTTCTTGAAGAGGCCACGGCAAGCGGTGGTGACACCGGTGGAGCGTTGCGGGTGCCGTTGGTTGATGAGGCGGGGTTGTCTGATGAGGGGCTGAGGTCGCATCTGAAGGTGTTGGGTCGCGCCGAGTCTCGGTTGGTGGCGATGAAGTCCCGGGCGCTGGCCGAGCTGGGCCGCCGTCACAGCAAAGGCGACGCGCAGAGGTTGGTTCGTGACGAGCTGCAGGCATCGAAACGTGAGGCCAAACGCGATGTTGAGACCGCGGCCCGGTTGGCGGAGTTGCCAGCGACCAGTGAAGCGTTGGAGTCTGGTGAGATCCCTGTGGGTCATGCCCGGTTGATTGCCCGTGCGTCTTCTGAGAGCCCGGTCGATGAGGAGTTGCTCATCGAAGCAGCCAACAGCAAGCCTTTCGATGAGTTCGCTCAAACTGTGAAGCGTCATCAACAAGACGTATCCGACGATGACGGCCAGTCGTTGTTGGATCGTCAACGCTCCAAGCGCAAAGCCAGGATCTTCGAGTCGTCTGATTCTGGGATGTATGTGCTGAGCGGCGAGTTTGACCAGATCACCGGAGCGCGCATCGCCACCGCGTTGACTGCTAAGGAACGACAGCTGTGGCACCGCGAGGACCCCAACAAGCGTGCTACTCCCCAGCAGCGCATGGCGGACGCGTTAGCCGAGTTGATCTGCGAACCCTCCAGTGGCAGGTCTGCGGGCACTGATCTGTTGGTGATCGCTGATTTCGATGTGCTCAAACAACAACTCGACAACCCCCGGTTGGCTGACGGTTCACCAATACCGATAGTTGAGCTGCACCGTCTGGCGCTGGAGGCGAACCTGTTGCCTTCGATCTTTGATACCGAAGCCCAAGACATGTGGCTGGGGCGCCGCTTTCGCACCGCCACTGAAGCCCAACGGATCGCGTTGATCGCACGCGACCAGCACTGCATCGGCTGCGGCGCAGACCCACTGTGGTGCCGCGCGCACCACATCATCTGGTGGTCAAAGAACGGACCCACCGACCTCGACAACCTCGTGCTGGTATGCGACGACTGCCACCACAAGATCCACGACCACGGCTGGCAGGTGCACAAACGCCCCGACACCGGCAAATTCCAACTCAAACCGCCAACCAACCCGCCAGGAAAGTCCACGACCGTTTCGTCAGACGAGTCCTTGACGATCTCTTCGGGTAGGCCGCCGACCCACCCGACCGGTGAGTGCTCGGCGGTTTCGTTGAATGAACCCTCGACCCGCCCATCAGACAAGTCCCCAACTGTCTCGTCGAATGAACCCTCGACCCGCCCGCCGGGTGCGGCGGAACGTGCGCGAACTCGAGCAGACTCACACGCAGACTCAACCCCGGTTGCCCGCGACGAAATCCAGCCGACTTCCCAAAAGGACCCCGGGTTTGCACATGGGGGCAAAGTCCAGTGGGAGAACCAGACAATCTCAGACACCGAACAACAACGCCCCACCACCCGTTCCACCGGCCACGACCCGGTCGACGGCATCGATACCTCCTAACCATGTCCAAGTCAGCGGGCGTGCGAGGTTGACCGTCGCTGCATTGGTCGATGCTTCCTGAGGGTCTACTAGTGCGCCTTGGTCGATGCTTCCTGAGGGTCTACTAGTGCGCCTTGGTCGATGCTTCCTGAGGGTCTACTAGTGCGCCTTGGTCGATGCTTCCTGAGGGTCTACTAGTGCGCCTTGGTCGATGCTTCCTGACGGTCTACTAGTGCGCCTTGGTCGATGCTTCCTGACGGTCTACTAGTGCGCCTTGGTCGATGCTTCCTGACGGTCTACTAGTAGGCCTTGGTCGATGCTTCCTGACGGTCTACTAGTAGGCCTTGGTCGATGGTTGGCTCCAGTTGGCTGTTGCGGCACCGGTGGGCGACGGCTCAGAGCCGCTGGTCAGGCCTGGTCAGCGGGAGAACTAGACAATCTCAGACACCAACAACAGGGCCCCGCCACCTGCCCCACCGGCCGCGACCCCGTCAACTACATCAACGACTCCTAGTAAAGCTCAGGTGAGTCGGTGGGTGGCGCGAGGTCTGTGGTCGCCGCGCTGTTGGGCCGCTGGGTCACTGGCCCCGGGTCGGTGGGGCCTGATGGTTTGAACCTGCTCTGAGTCAAAGACCCGGTAATCAAGGACCGGGTGATCTACTAGGCCTCAGCCGTGAATGGGGCCGTCGGTGACGGTGAGTGACTTGGCGTCGCGGCCGGTGCGCCGCGCGATGATCTCCGCGGTGATCGACACGGCGGTCTCTTCGGGGGTGCGGGCCCCGATGTCGAGGCCGATCGGTGAGCGCAGCCTGGCAAGACCGGCTTCGTCGACGCCGGCTTCGATCAACCGCTTCGTGCGGTCGTCGTGGGTCCGCCGGCTTCCCATGACGCCGATGTAGCCGACGTCAGTCGCCAGAGAGGCCACCACTGCGGGAACGTCGAACTTGGCGTCGTGGGTGAGGATGCAGACCACATCGCGTTCGCCCAGGTCGCCACCGACCTCAGCCAACAACCGATCGGGCCAGTCGACCACAACCTCGTCGGCCATCGGGAAACGGGATTTGGTGGCGAACACGGCCCGCGCGTCACACACCGTGACCCTGTATCCGAGAACCTTGGCTACCCGGGCCAGCGCTGCGGTGAAGTCGACAGCTCCGAAGATCAACATTCTGGGAGGCGGCGCGAAACTCTCGATGAACACCGAGACCGCTTCCTCACGGGCCTCGCCGTGCAGGCCGTAGTGGCGCATGCCGGTTCGTCCAGCGGCGAGTTCGCCTCGGGCATCGCGGGTGACCACTCGGTCGAGGTCGGCGTTGCCGAGCGTTCCCTCGGACTCGGCGTCGCGCCAGACGATCAGCTTGTTACCGGTGAAGGAACCTTCGACCACGGTCGCCAACGCAACCGGCACCTCTGCGCGGATGGCGTCTCGAAGCTGTTCGAACAGCGATTGCTCGGCCGGCATCGAGACCCGGGCCTACCAGTCGAGGGGTTCGATGAACAGATGGATGGTTCCGCCGCATGTGAGGCCCACCTCGAAGGCTTCATCGTCGCTGTACCCGAAGGTGACCATGCGACGCTCACCTTTGGCCAACACGTCGAGAGCCTCCACCACGACCGCCCCCTCCACACAGCCACCCGATACCGAGCCCGAGACCTCGCCGTCTTCGGTGACCGCCATAGCCGCACCAGCCGCGCGGGGCGCCGACCCCTCCAGGTCGACAACCCGAGCCATCGCCACAGCGCGCCCAGCACCGCGCCAGCGGTCGAGATCATCGAGCAGTTCCTTCATAGCGCAGATCCTACGGGAATCGGCCGAACCTGCTGCGAGTCTCCCAGTACGAGCTCTGCCAGTTGCGTCAGGGAGTCGAGGCAGTGCCCTTCGACAAAATCGTCCACAAACGGCAGCGCGGCGGCCATGGCTCGAGCCAGAGGCGCATAGCCCGGCGAGGCCTTCAAGGGATTGACCCAGACCACACGGCGCGCGACACGACTGAGGCGCTGCATCTGGACCTCCATCTCGGTGGGCTCGCCGCGATCCCAGCCGTCCGAGAGGATCACTATCGTGGCGCCCCGCGCCATGCCCCGACAGCCCCACTCGTCGTTGAAGCGGCCCAGACCCTCTCCGAGGCGGGTACCGCCGGACCAGTCCTTGACGGCGGCCGCGGCTTCGAGCAGCGCCCGGTCCGGGTCCCGTTGCGACAGCTCGCGGGTGAGGCGGGTGAGGCGGGTCCCCAACGCGAACGCCTCCACCCGGGCGCGGCCCGCCACCGAGGCGTGTACAAAGCCGATGAGCGCCCGGGCGTAGGGTTCCATAGAACCCGAAACGTCGAGCAGCAACACCAGACGCCGCGGCTGCCGCGCGGGAACTGTGCGGGCTATCTCCGCTGGTTCACCGCCCGAGCGCAGCGCCCGTTGAACAGTGCGCCGCAGGTCGAGGTTGCCTCGAACGCCGTTGGAGCGCACCCGCCGTCTGCTCCGGCGACACTCCCCCATGAACACGATCCGCTCCATCAGGCGCCGAGACTCCGCCAGCTCCTCATCGGAGTAGTCAGCGAAGTCCTTGCTGCTGAGCGTCTCAGTGACGCAGTAACGCACGGTGATCGTCTCGTCGTTGTCTTCGCCCTCCGCACCGTCGGCAGGTACCTGTTCGGGATCGTCCATCGCCAGGGTGACCGGTAACGGCTCTGAGGGTACGCGCCACACCAGTCCCGAATCGACACCACCCCAGTAGGCGGCGAACAGGCCGTTGAACACCTCAATGTCCTCGGGCCTGTGCACCAGTACCGCCCGGGCCGCCCAGTACACCTCGTCCGGGTCGGCCAGATCGATTTCGGCGAGCGCCTCGGTGAACAGACGCGAAGACCCTAGAGAAACGGCGAGGCCGCCGCGGCGAAGGGACTCCACGAACCCGACCGCCGCCTCAATCGTCACCGGCCCGCTCCATGCTCAAAACCGACACACTCGAACTTGGCAAGCACAGCAGGGGCGGCATCACGATCACTCGCTGGCTGCGGCGAGGAGCGTTTCAACACCGTGGTCCTGGACCCTCTCAAGGTCTTCGCGGTACTTGAGCAGCGCTGGGAACGTCGCCTCCACCTGATCGACGACAAGCTCGTCGGCGCCGAGCAGGTTCAGCGCACGCGCCCAGTCGATGGTCTCAGACACGCCGGGGGGCTTGTAGAGGCCGACCTGACGGATCGCCGCGGCCGCGGCTGCGATCTGGGCCGCGAGCCGCCGGCTCACGGTCGGGGCATGGAGCCGGATGATCTCGATCTCCCGCTCCACTTCGGGGTGGGTCACCCAGTGGTACAGGCAGCGTCGTTTCAGGGCGTCGTGGACATCACGGGTGCGGTTTGAAGTGACGATCACCACCGGCGGCTCAATGGCGGAGAAGGTACCGATCTCGGGGATTGTGATCGAATAGTCGGCCAACACCTCGAGCAGGAAGGCTTCGAACTCGTCGTCGGAGCGGTCGACTTCGTCGATCAGCAGCACTGGTGGCGGACCTGAATCGTGGGCGATGGCTTCGAGCAGCGGTCGGCGCACCAGGAATCTCTCGTCGTACAGTTCGTCCTCGAGCGCCGAGGTCTCGCTGGTGGAGGCCGCGCCCGTTGCTTCGGCGGTGCGCAAGTGCAGCAACTGGCGGGAATAGTCCCATTCATAGACTGCCTGGTTGACGTCGATTCCCTCATAGCACTGGATCCGCAGGAGCCGGCCGCCGATCCAGTCGGCGAGCACTCTCGCGACTTCTGTCTTGCCGACTCCGGGTTCTCCCTCCAGCAGCAGCGGTCGACGCAGACGCAACGCCAGATAGACGGCGGTCGCCAGCCCCTCGTCAGGGAGATAGCGATTCCGGCGCAGCGCATCGCTCACCTGCACCACCGATGAGACGCTGCGAGGATCAGTTCTGTCGGTCATGGGTTCGACCTCCGAACGACCAATGGTAGAGGCCGAGAGTATTGATCCCGCACACGGCTGCGACCGAACGAGGCCGTGGCCCGAGCGGCCCGCCCGCGGCCCCGCGGCCCGCCCGCGGCCTCGCGGCCCGTGAGCGCAGCGAACAAGAGCCGGAATCAAGCGCAACGAACAAGAGCGGGAATCAAGCGCAACGAACAAGAGCCGGAATCAAGCGCAACGAACAAAAGCGGGACATTTCAAGTCACCGCCGGATGCTGATCAATGATCTCATCGTGTTCGGCGGATCAGTTCGGCCCGGGCCCACGTGCCGAAAATGGCGATGCCGCAGGCGATGACCAGCAGACCGGGCCAGGTGTCGGCCCAGGTGACATCGCCGAGATACCCCTGACGGGTCATACGCAGAAGGTTGGTTGTCGGGTTGACCCGAGCGACTTGTTCCATCCAGCCGTCCAGCAAAGCGATAGGAACCTGCCCGATCGACGGGAAGATCACCAAGAAGCTGGTCATCTGCACGATCGTCATCGCCCGCACGTCTCCCATGCGAAGCACAACCCCCAAACCGAAGCAGCCGATGACCAAAGCACCGCCGATGCCGCCGCTGAACGCCACGACGATTCCCAGAATCCCGCCGGGCAGTTCC
The DNA here is from genome assembly GCA_951812975.1 of uncultured Acidimicrobiales bacterium. Classification (GTDB taxonomy): domain Bacteria; phylum Actinomycetota; class Acidimicrobiia; order Acidimicrobiales; family Aldehydirespiratoraceae; genus VXYK01. The sequence continues at coordinate 336,313 of CATOTC010000001.1, forward strand.
GCGTTCATAACTAGTGCCAGCACCGTTACCAGAGTGATGGGTATCAGCGCCCGAATCGCGGTGTATGTCAGCGGGGCCGCGATGATGATCCCCCGTCGTATCGGACTCGCTAGGAGACGGTCCATGAAACCGGTCTCAAGGTCGTTGGCGACTGTCCCCGCGGTTCCGACCCCTGAGAACATGGCTCCCTGCAGCAGAGCGAAGGCAACGACCCAGTTGATCAGATTCTCAGTCGGGTAGCCGTCGACCCGGGAGATCCCGTCGAAGCTGGAGGTGAACACCACCAAGAAGAAGATCGGCATCACGACCATCGGCACCATGATCGCTGGCAACCGTGCGAACCTGGTCAGGTTGCGGTGACACATCCAGACAATGGGGAACAATCCGACCCCCGTGTCGCGGGACCGGGCGGGGGCGACCCCGGTCATGAGCGCCTCAATCGCCGAAGATGGGCGCGGTAGGCCAGACTCAGCGACACCAACCCAATCAACAGGCTGTAACCGAGCGCCTCGAACACGTGGCCCCAACTCCACCCCGAGATAACGAGTTGCCTCGTCGGGTCCATCACAAGGGTGAAGGGGTTTCGTTCAGCCACCGACTGGTACCAGCCCTTCATCAGCTCCGTCGGAAAAAAGGCCGACGACACGAAGACCATGACGAAGATGAGCGGGAACATCGACTGGGTCGCTTCGGTGCTGCCGGTCCGCAGTGCCACGGCCAAACCGAACCCCGAGATTCCGACCGAAAGCACGATGCTTATCAGCATCAGCGCCACAACCCCCGCGACGCCGCTCGCTATCGGCACTCCAAGGACCACGAAGATCGCCGTATGGACACCTGCCTGGAAGCCCGCAGCCGCCGCGGCGCCACCGACGCGCCCCACGAAGATCGACTGCCGCGCGACCGGAGAGGCCACCAGCCGGTCGAAGAACCCGGTCTCGATGTCCGACGCCATGTCTGTACCGGCATTGGATGCGTTGAAGGCGATCCCCTGGAGGATCGTCGCCGGCAGAATGAACTGCAGGAACGAATCGACCTCGGGGAACTCCGACAGTCCCGTCGCCTTGGCGAACTGTGACGAGTAGACCGCCGCCATCGCCAACGGAAAGATCAGCCCGGGAGCCCAACGATCAACCTTTCGTGCCGTGGCAAGGACCGACCGCACCGTCAGGGTCCACGCCTGCTCGGTGCCGACGAGCAGACGGGGGCGGTTCAACCGAAGGCCTTGGGCAGCGGTCAAGTCTCGGCGCCCTCCAGGCGCCTGCCGGTGGCGTCAGCAAAGACGTCGTCGAGGCTCGGAGAGTCCAACTCGAAGTGTGCAACGGGGACACCCTGCTCATCGAGGGCCCGAACCACGTCGGTCAGGCGAGTGGCCCCACCCCTCAAGCCGATCGCAACCCGGCCGTCACGCGCCGGCCGCTGATCGCCGAAAGCACCGAGCACCTGGCGAGCCAACTCGATGGTCGTCTCATCGGCCACTTCCACGCGCAGGGTGGGATCTCCGACCTGGCCCTTGAGCACAGTGGGGTCGCCCTCCCTGACGATCACGCCGTTGTCGATTATGGCTATCCGTGCGGCCAGCTCGTCGGCCTCCTCGAGGTACTGGGTGGTCAAGAAGACTGTCGTACCGTCGTCGTTGAGCGAGCGGACCTCCTCCCAGACCGCAACACGGCTCGTCGGGTCCAACCCGGTCGTCGGCTCATCCAGGAACAGCACCGCGGGTCGATGAATCAGCGCCAGAGCCAGATCAAGGCGCCTACGCATCCCGCCGGAGTACGTTCCGACACGACGGTCGGCCGCTCCGGTCAACCCGACCCGCTCCAAGAGCTCAGAGCCGCGGTCAGCCGCGCGGCGCCTGCCCAGGCCGTGCAGCACGGCCTGCAGACGCAACAGTTCGGAGCCTGTCATCAGCGGATCGATGGCGGCGTCCTGAAGGGCCACCCCGATCAGGCGGCGGACCGAGTCCGCTTCTTTGACGACATCGAATCCGGCCACCCGCGCGGTGCCCGCGGTGGGACGTAACAGCGTCACCAGCATCCGCACCGTGGTGGACTTCCCAGCGCCGTTCGGGCCGAGGAACCCGAATATCTCCCCTTCGGCAACCTCCAAGTCGATGCCAGCCACCGCGGTGACGTCGCCGAACGTCCGAACCAGGCCTTCGGCCTCAACTGGTTTCACGGCTGTGGCTGACCGTTCCGGTGGCAGGGACTGCTCACGAACCGGTCTCTGCGATGGCCGACCAGACCTTCTGCGGCGACAGGGGAACGTCGATGTGTCTCACGCCGAGGTGGCTGAGCGCGTCGATCACCGCGCTCTGGACGGCCGGGGTCGATCCGATGGCTCCCGACTCGCCGATGCCTTTGGCGCCGAGCGGGTTGTTGGGGGTGGGCGTCTCCATCGCCACGAGCTCGAACGACGGCAGTTCAGCCGAAGAGATTATTGAGTAGTCGGCGAAGTTGCTGGTAACCGGGTTGCCGTCCTCGTCGTAGCAGACCTCTTCGAGGAGCGCCTGAGCCACTCCCTGGGCGATCCCCCCGTGCCGCTGGCCCTCGACGATCAGGGGGTTGATCAGAGTTCCCGCATCGTCGACGGTCACCATGCGCTTCAACACCACGCCTCCGGTCTCGGTGTCGACCTCCACAACCGCGACATGCGTACCGAACGGGTAGGTGCAGTTGCCGTTGAAGTCGCTGTCGGCGACGAGCTGTTCGTCAGTGGCCGCTGCGGCGACTTCGGCCCATGTCTTGGTGACTGCCGGAGTGCCCGATACATGGAAAACACCGGAGTCGGTGTCGAGCACCACATCGGCGACCGCGGCCTCCAACAGCTCAGCGGCAATCTCTCTGGCGGCGTCGGCGACGGTCGCCGCCGCGTCGAACACGGCCGATCCTCCAAGCTGGGTGGAGCGGCTGGCCACCGTGCCCTCACCCCGCGGAACCTTGTCGGTGTCTCCCTGGATCACTTCTATGTCTTGAACATCGAGGCCCAGCTGCTCCGCGGCGATCATCGCGAACGTCGTGGCATGGCCCTGTCCGTGTGACAGGGATCCCGAGTACACACGAGCCTTGCCGTCCGGGGTGATCTCGACCTTGCCGTACTCGTTGCCGCCCGGTGCGGGTCCCGCGGTTATCTCAACGTAGTTGGCGACGCCGATCCCGATCTGCACCGGGTCATCAGAGGCTCGGCGCGCAACCTGGGCGGCTCGCAGCTCGGTATACCCCGACGCTTCCAGTGCCTTGTCGAGTGCCGCTTCGTAGTCGCCGGTGTCGTAGGTGCTGCCCACTGCAGTGGTGACGGGGAAGGCGTCTTTGGCGATGAGGTTCCTGCGCCGCAGCTCGATCGGATCGATTCCGGCGGTCGCCGCGAAGAGGTCGAACATGCGCTCGATGGTGAGTGTCGCCTCGGGGCGGCCCGCACCCCTGAAGGCCTCGGTCGGAACCGCGTTGGTGATGATCGACCGCGCCTGGGTCTCGATGTTTGCGATGTCGTAGGTGCCGGGTGCCATCGGCAGCGTGAAGAAGGGCAGGAAGGCACCGACGCGGGTGTAGGCACCTGCGTCCATCAGCACGTCGAGCCGGTAGTGGGTGATCTCGCCCTGCTTGGTGCCGCCGAGGGCTGCGTGATGGACCTGTGCTCTGCCCGGTCCAGCCGCGATCAGGTTCTCTGTGCGTGTCTCGAACCATCGAACTGGTCGACCCGCGAGGCGTGAGAGGTGCGGGATCAGCATGTCTTCGGGAGTGGGAGCGACCTTGGCGCCGAATCCGCCTCCGACATCGGGAGCGATCACGTGGACATCGCTGTGAGCCAGTCCGTACATTTGCACGAGCGACTCCTTGACGCGGTGCGATGCTTGGCTCGAAACGAACATCAGCAGGCGTTCATCGGTCCACGACGCCGCAGCCGAACGCACTTCGAGGGGCGCGGCAGACATTCGCGGATGAACCACGCGTTGTTCGACGACGACTTCACAGTCAGCGAAGAATGAGTCGTCGGAGATTCCGGTGGCCATTCCAAGATCGGAGAAGGTGAGGGCGGTGTTGGTGCCGTGGCCCTCATGCACCACAACCTCGTCCGCGGCCGCGGCTTCGAGGTCCGTCACCGCGTCGAGCGGGTCGATGTCCACAAATACCAGATCAGCTGCATCCTGAGCAGCGGATCGAGTCTCAGCGAGCACCACAGCCACGGGTTCGCCCACGAACCGGACACGATCACGGGCCAGCAGGGGTCGATTGAGCAGATCCGGAGGAAACATCGGGACGCTTCCCGGCAGCATCAAGTCGACGTCGGCTCCGGTGAGTATCAGGGTGACACCTGGCACAGAGCGGGCTTCGTCGGCATCAACCTCGATGATCCTGCCGTTGGCCGCGAACGACCGGACGAATACCGCGTGCAGCGCTCCGGCGAGGCGCGGGTCGTCGAGATCGGCTGTGTAGGTCGCTCCAGCGGTGAGAAACTGGGGGTCTTCCTTCCGCAGAACCCTGGTCCCGATGATCGTCATCTCGCGCGCCTCCCCTTTGCGTACCTGAACCAGATGAGACTAACGGCCCGTGTGTCAGTTGGGACCGTGTCTCAGTTGGGACCGCGTCTCAATTGGGACTTGAGACCACGCAACCCTTCAGGCCTGGTATGGAGTAGACCTCTTCGCCGGGTTCCACGTACGGTCCGTAACAGCGGGCCTCGATTCGCAGACCCTCGTCGTCGGTGATTCCCTCGATGTCGGCGTTGATCTCGTCGATCTCGGCCTGCAGCGCATCCCGCTCGGCCTTGACGCTTTCAAGTTCGCTCCGCTGCTCCATGTAGCTGCTGACCGAAGGCTGCACCAGCACGCCCGCCAGCAGCGAGAAACCCACTACAAGAAGGAACAGAACCTTCTTCACCGGGTCGCTCCACCGATCGCGTCGGGGCCGCCGAAAGCGGCAGCCTCGCCAAGCTGCTCCTCGATCCGCAGTAGTTGGTTGTACTTCGCGACCCGGTCCGAGCGCGCCGGCGCGCCCGTCTTGATCTGGCCGCAGTTGGTCGCGACCGCGAGGTCCGCAATGGTCGTGTCCTCGGTCTCGCCTGAGCGGTGCGACATCACCGAGGTGTAGCCGTTGCACCTCGCAAGATCGACCGCCTCGAGCGTCTCGGTGAGGGACCCGATCTGGTTGACCTTCACGAGTATCGAGTTGGCGGTACCGGACTCGATGCCTCGGGCGAGACGCTCACAGTTCGTCACGAACAGATCGTCCCCGACGAGTTGGCAGGAGGCACCGATCTCTGCGGTGAGGGCGGCCCAGCCGTCCCAGTCGTCCTCGGCCATGCCGTCCTCGATCGAAACGATCGGGTATTTCTGTGCCAGGGACACCAACTCGGCGACCATCTGATCGGAGCTGAGGCGCCGGTCCTCGCTCGCCAGTTCGTAGAACCCGTCTGCGTAGAATTCGGTGGACGCGATGTCCATCGAGATCGCCATCTCCTCGCCCGGGGTCAGACCGAGGCGCTCGATGGTGTCGACCAGCAGCTGCACGGCTTCCTCGTTGCTCGCCAGGTTGGGGGCGAAACCTCCTTCGTCTCCGATCCCCGTGGACAGACCCCGCTCACTGAGAACCTTCTTCAGCACGTGGTAGGCCTCGACACCCCAGCGCATCGCCTCGCTGAACGATGCCGCACCCACCGGCATCAACATGAACTCCTGGTAGTCGACGTTGTTGTCGGCGTGGGACCCGCCGTTGAGCACGTTCATCATCGGCACCGGCAGGACATGGGCGTTCGCGCCCCCGATGTGTCGCCACAGCGGGAGTTCCAACTCGAGCGCGGCAGCACGCGCCGCGGCCAACGAGATCCCGAGGATGGCGTTGGCCCCGACCCGGCCCTTGTTGTCGGTGCCGTCGACCGCGATCATCGCCGCGTCGAGGCCGCGTTGGTCTACTGCATCGCGCCCCAGAGCGGCCTCGGCGAGTTCGCTGTTGACGAAACCGACCGCTTTGAGCACTCCCTTGCCGGCCAGCCGGTCACCGCCGTCGCGTAGTTCTACCGCTTCGAAAGCGCCCGTGGAGGCACCGCTGGGAACCATGGCCCGCGCCTGCGCTCCGCTGTCGAGCTCTACCTCCACCTCGACTGTGGGGTTGCCGCGGGAGTCGAACACCTCGCGGCCATGGACACGTTCAATGATGCTCACTGGCGACCTCTCAACGATGGGGGGAGCTGTAGTCGCTGCTCCGCGAGTACACGGAGCAGGGTAAATAATACTCGATGTGCACGCCGAATAGAACCTTTGGACCGCCACGGGGTCTCCACGTACCGCCAGCACCGCCCGCACTCTCGCGTCATTGGCGGACCGCAGATGTAGGTTCGCCCTATAGAAGAAATCCGCCGCCGACGTCGCGGGGGGCCGATCGTGTCCCCCGCCATGTTAAAACAAGCGCAGGTTCTGTTGGTTGGTCTGGTGTTGGCGGCGGTGGTGTTGCCCGCGTCGTCGGCTGGTGCTGTCGCGGGGTACGGCGACGTGCCCGGCGACAGTTGGTTCACCGACCCGGTGCAATGGTCCACCGACGGCGACGTCACCGGCGTCGACGGTGCTTGCGTCGAGCCTGACCGGTTGGCGTCTCGCGGTGAGATGGCGGTCTGGCTGTGGAACATGGAGGGCCAACCCTCCGCCGCGCCGCACGACACGTTCACCGACGTGACCGAGCCGGGCCAGCAACAGCCCGTGTCGTGGCTTGTCGAGGTGGGGATCACGAGGGGCACGACCCCGACGACGTTCTCACCCGGCGACGGGCTGACACGCGGACGGTTCGCGACGTTCTTGTGGCGGTTGGCCAGTCGCCCGCCCGCTCCGGCGTACTCGTTCACCGACGTAGCCGAGGGCCGTTACTTCACCGACCCGGTTTCGTGGCTTGTCGCGGCGGGGATCACCACGGGCACGACTGCGACGACGTTCTCACCCGAAGACGGGCTGACACGGGGCCAGCTTGTGACGTTCCTGTACCGCTACAAAGACTCACCGACCGTCACAATCAACCCGGACTCCCCCCTACCCACCACCGAGCACAGCACTGGGCGCTACACCGTCGGGTACAGCACCGAGCACGTTCAAGACCGTCACCGTCGCTTTCGGGTATTCGTGCGCGATCCGCAGCGACGACACGATCACCTGCTGGGGCTCCAACAATGCCGGGCAATCTGACGCGCCGACCCGGTGACGGTATGGCACCGCCCCGGACCGCCGAAACCCCGGCGAGCGTTGATGTCGTTTCGACTCACTATACGAAATGACTGTTGGCGCTGACCTGATCGGCCATCTCGGCGGGCTGGAACTAACCGGCGGCGACCATGACGGCGAGCCGTTAACGTTTGCTCCCGACGGGCTGCTGCCTTAGCGTCCCCGGATGCTCAAACATCTGAAATCGTTGTCCGGTTGTTGTGTCGTGATTCTCGGTCTGGTGGTGGTGTCGTTGCTGGCGGCCTGCGCGACCGACACCGACTCCGAGGCGACCGACACCGACACCGAGACGACCGATGCGCCGTCGGGCGCGTTCAAGGCCGTCACCGCCGGTTGGTCGCATTCGTGCGCGATACGAGGCGACGACACGATCACCTGCTGGGGCTGGAACGACGACGGGCAGTCTGATGCGCCGTCGGGCACGTTCAAGGCCGTCACCGCTGGCGACTCGCATTCGTGCGGGCTGCGCAGCGACGACACCATCGCCTGCTGGGGCGACAACTTCTCCGGGCGGTCTGATGCGCCGTCGGGCACGTTCAAGGCCGTCACCGCCGGCACCTTTCATTCGTGCGGGCTGCGTACCGACGACACGATCACCTGCTGGGGCGACAACTTCTCCGGGCGGTCTGATGCGCCGTCGGGCACGTTCAAGACCGTCACCGCCGGCCTCAGCCATTCGTGCGGGGTCGGCAGCGACGACACGATCACCTGCTGGGGCGACAACGACGACGGGCAGGCTGATGCGCCGCCGGGCACGTTCAAGGCCGTCACCGCGGGCACCTTTCATTCGTGCGGGCTGCGTACCGACGACACGATCACCTGCTGGGGCGACAACGACGACGGGCAGTCTGATGCGCCGTCGGGCACGTTCAAGACCGTCACCGCGGGCTGGGGGCATTCGTGCGCCTTGCGTACCGACGCCACGATCACCTGCTGGGGCTGGAACGACGACGGGCAGTCTGATGCGCCGTCGGGCACGTTCAAGGCCGTCACCGCTGGCGACTCGCATTCGTGCGGGCTGCGCAGCGACGACACGATCACCTGCTGGGGCGACAACTTCTCCGGGCGGTCTGATGCGCCGTCGGGCACGTTCAAGACCGTCACCGCCGGCGGGGGGCATTCGTGCGGCTTGCGTACCGACGACACGATCACCTGCTGGGGCTACAACGACTCCGGGCAGACCGATGCGCCGTCGGGCACGTTCCAAACCGTCACCGCCGGCGGGGGGCATTCGTGCGGCTTGCGTACCGACGACACGATCACCTGCTGGGGCTACAACGACTCCGGGCAGACCGATGCGCCGTCGGGCACGTTCCAAACCGTCACCGCCGGCTGGGACCATTCGTGCGGCTTGCGTACCGACGACACGATCACCTGCTGGGGCTGGAACCTCGACGGGTCGATCGTTGCGCCGTCGGGCACGTTCAAGACCGTCACCGCCGGCGGCTGGCATTCGTGCGGGCTGCGCAGCGACGACACGATCACCTGCTGGGGCTACAACGACTCCGGGCAGACTGACGCGCCGTCGGGCACGTTCCAAACCGTCACCGCCGGCGGCGGGCATTCGTGCGGGCTGCGCAGCGACGACACGATCACCTGCGGGCATTCGTGCGGGCTGCGCAGCGACGACACGATCACCTGCTGGGGCTACAACGACTCCGGGCAGACCGATGCGCCGTCGGGCACGTTCAAGGCCGTCACCGCCGGCGGCTGGCATTCGTGCGGGCTGCGCAGCGACGACACGATCACCTGCTGGGGCTACAACGAATTCGGGCGGGCTGATGAGCCGTCGGGCACGTTCCAAACCGTCACCGCTGGCGGCGGCGGGCATTCGTGCGGCTTGCGTACCGACGACACGATCACCTGCTGGGGCTACAACGACTCCGGGCAGACTGACGCGCCGTAGAGCCGGTGACGGTATGGCACCGCCCCCGACCTCGAAACCCCGCCGACCGACGATGTAGGTTTGCCCTTACGCTCAAAGGGAGGGTGATGACCGTCGGCGCTGACCTGATCGGCTACCTCGGCGGACTGGAACTGACCGGCGGCGACGGCTATCGACCGCCGCCGAGCGTGGCCCGGAACCGCGGTGTGTGTTGGTGCAAACCTACTTCGACGGTGCGCTGGCGGGCGCGGGGTTGGGCGCGGTGCCATAGCGGGCCTGTTTGTCGGCGGCGTCGCGGTCGAGGGCGACGGTGCGGGCTGCGCGCTGTGCTGTGGGGCGTGCCACGGTCCGCCACCGCGGGTGGCGTAGCCCTCGTCGGTGAGCGCCTGGGCGACGGTTCGCCATGTCAGACCGTCGGCGCGCAGGTCGAGCGCTCGGGCTCCGGCTGCGCGGGTGGCGGCGCTGGCTGGCCGTCCGAGCTGGGGGCCCTGGGCTTTCTTGGCGGCGAGGGCGGCGGCGGTGCGTTCTGAGGTCTGCTCGCGTTCGAGCTGGGCGACCGCGGCGAGCATGGTGAGCGTGAATCGGCCTGTCGGGGTGGCCGTGTCGAGGTTCAAGTCGAGGATCGCCAGCGCCCACCCGTTGGCGTCGGCGCGCGCGGCGAGGTCGAGCATGTCGCGGGTGGAGCGCCCGAGCCGTGAGAGGCTGGCGACGATCAGCACCGCGGCTGAGCCGTTGTCGAGGTCGCGGAGCGCCTGGGCCATCGCTGGGCGCTTGTGGGGGGCGGTGGTGCCAGACACGCCGGCGTCGACGGCGATGGTGACGGGCTCATAGCCCATCGCCACGGCGTAGGCGGAGCATCGTTCGCGTTGGGCGTCGAGGCCGAGACCGGAGTCTGCTTGGTAGTCGGTGGAGACCCGCAGGTAGGCGATTGACCGGGTGGTCACGCCCGACCGATTGTAGCGTATAGGAAGGTTTGCGCTATCTGCCGGCGGCGCGGACCCTCTTCATGAAGCGGACCGACGCGTCGCGAAGGGCCGTTTCGGGGTCGATGTCGAGGCCGCGGGCGAGGGCGACCGCGTCGAACAGCAAATCCCCCACACCTTCGGCGTGCGGACTTGTCTCGGCGTTCGCCACAGCGTCGCGGATTCCCTCGATTGCGGTCTCCACGGCACTGTCAACCACCATGCCCACGCCTTCTGAGCGTTCTTGAACCTTGGCCGCCAGCATCAGCGCGGGAAGGGTCATCGGTACGCCGTCCATCGCCGAGGCACGGCCCTTCTCGTCGCGCTTTATCTGTTCCCACCTGCGGGCCATGTCGTCGGCGTCCTCGGGACCGCGCACTCCGTCGAGCGCCCCCTCTCCGAACACATGGGGGTGACGCGCCACCAACTTTTCGTGGACGCTGCGGGCAACATCGGCGACGGTGAAAGACCCTCGTTCCGCTCCGAGCCGGGCGTGGAAGAAGATCTGGTAGAGGAGGTCTCCCAGTTCCTCGACTAGATGTGAATCGAGTTCCGCATCAACCTCGCTGTCATCGAGAAAAGCCCTGGCATCAAGTGCCTCGAGGGCCTCATAGGTCTCTTCGAGCAGATGCTTGCGCAACGATCCATGCGTTTGCACTCGATCCCACGGGCAGCGTTCACGCAGTTCACGCACCAGTTCTTCGAACCGGAGGAACTCCGCCGCTATCGGTCTGTCGAACTCAGGTATCCACAGCGAGGTCAGATGGTCGGCTTCAACTCGCCTGTCGAGCTCATCCCATGCGACCTCGAAGACAGCTTCGTCGGGCAGACCGAGGCGCTGCAGCACCACAACCGAGTCCTGCCCCTCCTCGGCGGAGAGCTTGATCTCCGACAGCACCCCGCGGCCATGACAATGCGCGATCAGGAACGGTCCGGTCTGTCCCGCTGCGGCCGATGCGAAGTCCTGGCCGTCGATCAACCGTGCTCCGGCCGAAACCGGATCAACCCCGAGCCGCGCCCAGGCAACATCGAGGAACGACATGGCCGCAAGAATCTCGACTCTGACCCCGCCCACCGCGGCCGCTTCACGCAACAACTCCACGGTGCGTTCGAGCACCAACGGAGAACCCGGCACCGCATAGAGGAGATCACCCTTTGCAGCTTCGAAGATCAGACGTTCGACGATCGCTTCATAGACGGCCTCGTAGGTGTCCCCCCTCTCGTATTCGTCGTCGAAGGAGACGGCGTCGGGCATGACTCGTGCCGCCGGATGCCTGCGGGTTCGCAGAAAGCAGCGGGGCGCGGTCTCTACGGCGGCTCTGGTCTGCGCTGTCAGGAGCGTCTCGTCTGCCGGGCCGAGACCGACGACGGTGATCGTTCCCATGACTTGACTCAGCTCTGCGAGTCGACACCCGCAGCGTCGACGGACCCGGTCCCGGTCTCGACGGTCCCCGCCGCAACCTGTCCAAGGGTGGGGTCGAAGACTCCGAAGCGTGCGTCGACGCTGATGTCACGGTCGAACAGCCTGGCCTGAAGCCCTTGGAGCTCCGCTCCGTGGCCGTTGAGGACAAGAGTCGTGATCTGGTCCGGGGTCATCTCTGCGTGCTCGCCGCGTACTACCGGACCGAAACTCCGTACTTCGATGACGTGCCAGCCGAACTGGCTCTGGACTGGATCCGATATGCCGGCGCCCCCGACCGCTGCGGCACCCTCCACGAACTCCGGCACGAAAGTGGCGGGAGCGACGCAGCCGAGGTCGCCGCCACTCGGGCCGCTGGGACCCACCGAGACCTCCGCGGCGAGAGCCGCGAAGTCCTCCCCGGCGTCGAGACGGGCGATCGCTTCGGCGGCTTCGGGTTCGGTCTCGACGAGCAGGTGGCTCGAACACAGGGCGGTCACGTCTCCGGTGGCGATGATGTGGTCCGCGATCAGGTGCGGAACGGCCCGGTAACGCTGCGTTATCCGGCCGAAGTGGGTGTCGACGGCCGGCACTGCCAGGTCTTGGACCCTTTCAGCTTCCTGCTCCTCGCGGGCCAGCTCGAGGTGAAGGTCGTTGATCTCCGTGCCGTCCTCGGCTGCGAGATCGATCCAGCTCTCAAAGAAGATCCACTCGGTGATATGGCCTGCAGCGACCTCTCTGGAGACGACGGATGTGTCTTCAACACCGTTGCCTTCGAGGATCGCTTCCAAATCCGCTTGGGTGAGGGTCGCCGAGCCGACTGAGGCCACGGTCGAGTCGTCGGCCGACCCGCAGGCGGCGCCGGTCAGGCTCAGAGTTGCCAGCACGACTAGGAGAAGAAGCAGGGGGCGGGGGCGGTTCGTGTCCACAGGTCGTGCAGGCTACCCGGTCGAGACCGCTGGACTCGCGTCGGCGAGCAAGTCGGTCATGATCGCCGCTATCTGCTCGACGACCGGGCCCCGCTTGGTGTGAAGCGGAAGCCGGATCTCGGCGGTTCCCTCCTTGTAGACCGCGGCGTTGCCCGTCCCCTTCGACGAGTAGAGCCGTTGCATTCGCACCTGCCTGCTGTCTGCCAGCTCAACGGGCGACAACCGGGCCACGTAGTCGGGACCGCCGAACCCCGGACCCTTCGTGACAATGATCTCCCTCACACCGCTGCGAACACACTCGACGCGCAACCGGCCCACCCGCAGCAGAGCCTCCGCCGGCGCTGGGATCGGCCCGAATCGGTCGAGCCATTCAGCGCGCACATCGTCGAGCATCTCCTGGCTCTCCACTGATGCCAGCCGCCGGTATGCCTCGAGACGGCTCGTCTGGTTGATCACGTAGTCTTCGGGCAGGTGCGCATCACCGGGAACGTCGATGGTGATCTTCGGTGGTTCGGCTGGTTTCTCACCGCGCAGTTCCGCCACGGCTTCGGTGACCATCTGGCAGTAGAGGTCATAGCCGACAGCGGCGATATGTCCGGACTGACCGGTGCCCAGCAGGTTGCCCGCGCCGCGCAGTTCAAGGTCCCGCATGGCTATCCGGAAGCCGGAACCCAGATCGGTGGCCTCACCGATCGTCCTGAGCCGCTCGTGCGCCTCTTCGCTCAGGACCACGTCCTGTGGGTGGAACAGGTACGCGTAGGCTCTCTGACCCGCTCGGCCGACCCGGCCCCGGAGTTGATGCAGTTGCCCCAAGCCGAGCCGTTCGGCCTGGTCGACCACCAGAGTGTTGACGGTCGGCATGTCGATGCCCGACTCGATGATGGTGGTGCACACTAAGACGTCGTACCCTCCTTCCCAGAAGTCGATCACGACCCGTTCGAGGGTTCCCTCGTCCATCTGCCCGTGTGCCACCGCAACCCGCGCCTCGGGGACGAGTCGGCGAAGTGATTGCGCCACATGGTCGATGTCGCGCACCCGGTTGTGCACGAAGAACAGCTGCCCCTCGCGCAGCAGCTCGCGCCGGATCGCCTCGGCCACGGCACGATCGGAGTATTCGCCGACGTAGGTGAGGATCGGTTGACGGTCGGCGGGCGCGGTGTTGAGCACGGACATGTCGCGGATTCCGGCGAGTCCCATCTCCATCGTCCGCGGGATGGGCGTCGCGGTGAGCGTCAGCACATCGACGTCGGCGCGCAGCGACTTGATCCTCTCCTTGTGCTGCACTCCGAAGCGCTGTTCCTCGTCTATCACCAGCAGGCCCAGGTTCTTGAACTCGACGTCGGCGGAGAGGAGGCGGTGTGTGCCGATCACCAGATCGACGTCTCCGTTCCGAAGCCCTGCGACGACCTCGGAGGCCTGGGCGCTGCTGAGGAAGCGGCTGAGCACCTCGACGCGGATGGGATAAGGGGCGAGGCGCTCCCGGAAGGTGGCGTGGTGCTGCTGTGCCAGCAGTGTGGTGGGCACCAGGACCGCTGCCTGGAAACCGTCGAGCACTGATTTGAACGCCGCCCGCAGAGCAACCTCGGTCTTGCCGAAACCGACGTCACCGATCACCAGGCGGTCCATGGGTGTCGGGCGCTCCATGTCCGCCTTGACGTCGATGATGGCCTGGAGTTGGTCCGGTGTCTCCTGGTATCTGAAGGTGCCTTCCAACTCGCTCTGCCAAGGGGTGTCGGCGCCGAAGGCATGTCCCGGTGTGGTCATCCGAGTCTGGTACAGCACGACCAGTTCCTGGGCTATCTCAGAGACCGCCGAGCGGACCTTGGCCTTGCTGGCACGCCAGTCTGCGCCTCCCATCCTTGAGAGCTTCGGGGTCTCTCCGCCACTGTAGATGCGGATCAGGTCGATCTGGTCCGACGGGACGTACAACCGGTCCGTGCCGCGGTACTCGAGCTGCAGATAGTCGCGTTCGCTGCCGTTGATCGAGCGTGTCACCATTCCGCCGAAGCGGGCCACGCCGTGATGGGCATGCACGACGTAGGAGCCCTCGCGAAGGTCGTCGAAAAATTTCTGGGCGTCGCGACGCCCGGTGCGTGCCCGGCGGTGGGTTCGGCGACGCCCGGTCAGGTCGGTCTCGGACAGAACTGCCAGCTTGATCTCACCGAGGACGGCGCCCCGATCAAGCGGCACGACCACCAGGTGCGCGCCTGGAGTCGAGAGGTCGGTGTGGACACCCGCCGGCGTGACTTCGACGCCATGGTCGGCCAACAACGCGGCCAAGCGTTCGGCACTGGCAGGGCCGTCAGCGGTTACCACAACACAGAACCCGTCGCCGAGCAGTTGCCGGACCCGCGAGACCGCAGGTTCTATGTCGCCGACGACGGGTGCCCAGGCTGATGCTGTGACCGTCGGGATGCCGGGGCGGTCCGCCACCGGCAGGATCGTCAGCACCCCGACGTTGGTACGAGCCAACAATCGGTCGAACCGGAGATTCATCCTGTGCAGGTCGTCGGCGTCGACGTCCCAGGTCTTGGCCAACGACACTGCCAGGTCCGCTTCTTCGGCCTCGATGTTGGCAGCCCGGTCGCGGATGCGCCGCGGCTCGACCAGAATGACCCATGAATCCGCTCCAAGGAGGTCCGGCAGAACGACCTCGTCGCCGACGAGCCACGGCAACCAGGACTCCATCCCGTCGAACAACTCTCCATTGACGACCCGATCCCACTGCTCGCGCCCCCAGGGTTCATCCACAAGCAGTCGTTGGGCCCGTTGTTTCGCCTCCTCGTCTGGTCGGAACTCTCGGCACGGGTAGATCTCAACTTCGGCGACAACCGATGTTGCGCGTTGATCAGCAACGGAGAACTCGGCCAGACGTTCGACCTCATCGCCCCAGAGGTCGATCCTCGCCGGCCGGTCCGCGGTGCTGCCGAAGACGTCGACGATCGAACCTCTGACCGCGAATTCGCCGCGATGTTCGACCTGGGCCTCGCGGCGATATCCGAAGTCGACCAGCTGCTGCGCCAGCACCAGCGGATCAACCGTGTCGGAGACGCCGCAGATGATCGGATCGGTCGCGGCGTGCGGGTCGAGCCGCTGCACCAGCGCACGCGCCGAGGCCACGATGACTGTCGGCGCAGCCGCCGGATCCCCGAGGCGGGAGAGGAGCCGCACTCGTCGGCCCATCGTCTCGATGGAGGGACTCACACGCTCGAATGGCAGCGTTCCCCAGGCAGGGAACAGCGACACTTCGTCTTCTCCGAGTACTGCCGCGATGTCATTGGCCAGGCGCACGGCCTCGTTGTGAGTGGCTGTGGCGACCAGGATCGGACGCCGCGGCGAGGCCTCGGTCAGACCAGCGACCGCCAGCGCCCTCGCTGCCTCATTGACGACGAGCACCCCGTCGCGTCCGGTTATTGCAGCGTCGACGCAGGGTTCAGAAGCCAGCAGCGACCGCAGTGAGCGGAGGTTTGTAGCCGTGTCCAGCATGGGAGAGGCCGTCAGCTCCGGTTGAACAGGTTCATTGCCGATTCGAGATCGTTGTCGGCGAGGAACTCGACGGCGTCCGCGGCACGGCCGACGACCTCGTCGAGTTGCGGGCGTTCTGCACGCGCGGGCCGTTTCAACACATAGTCGCGGGGCTTCATGGTGCCCGGTGCTGGTTTGCCGACGCCGATGCGGATGCGGGTGAACTGGTCGGTGTGAAGATGTGAGCGGATCGACTTCAGACCGTTGTGGCCGGCCAGGCCACCGCCGCTCTTGACCTTCATCCGGCCCACTGGCAGGTCGATCTCGTCGTGGACCACTATCAAGCGGCTGACATCGTCGATGCCGAACCGTCTCACCAGTGGGGCCACAGCAGAGCCCGAGTTGTTCATGAAAGTCTTGGGGACCGCGACCGCCACACGCTTGTGACCGATACGCAGTTCAGTCGATTCGGCACGGTCGCGGCGGCCTGCCCCGAGGCGACCGTTGTGGCGAGCCACGAGTTCGTTGATCACCCATACACCGGCGTTGTGCCGTGTCTGCGCGTACTCGATCGTCGGGTTGCCGAGTCCGACAACGAGTAGATCCGCTGGCGTGCCCCTGCGCTGCTTCAGCCCCTTGGAGGAACCGAGGCGAACCATCGCCCGACCGCCGCGCTATCAGTCCTCGGCGTCGCCGTCGTCGACGGGAGACTCCTCGTCTCCTTGGTCGAGTTCGGCTTCGGCGCTTGCCGCCTCAGCGGCCGCCATTGCCTCGCGTGTCGAGCGCGTGACGAGCGAGGTTGCAACCGAGTCGTCGGGATCGGTCGATGTGGCGACGCCGGGCGGCAGGGCCACGTCACCGACCTTGATGGAGTCGCCGAGTGTGAGTTCGCTGATGTCGACTTCGATCTCATCGGGTACGTCACCTGGTTTGGCCGAGACTGTCAGTGTGTAGAGGGTCTGGTCGACCATGCCGTTGGCCCGGGTGACTTCGAGCGCCTCTCCGACGAGCACCAGCGGCACGTCGACTTCGATCTCCTGGTCGGTGGTGACCCGCAGAAAGTCGACGTGGATCACGTCGCGCCGCACCGGGTGACGTTGAAGGTCTTTGACGACCGAGAGCTGCTGCTCGCCTTCGATGTCGAGCGTGATCAACACGTTCAGCCCTGCATCAGTGTTGAGCGCGAGGCGCAGATCGGGCCACGCAACGCTGACCGAGACGGGGTCGTTGTCGAGCCCGTATACGACAGCCGGGATTCGCCCCTCGCGGCGAAGGCGACGCGAGGCGCGGGTGCCTTCGGTACGACCGAGCGTGGCGTTCAACAGCAACTGGTCAGACATGGGACTTTGGTTCCTGAACTGGCAGATCAATAGGAGTCACGGAATCAATGGGATTCAATGGCGGCGGTTTCTGTGTGAACCGGCGAGTCAGGCTATCGGGATGCAGGATGATCCCCAAGCCCCGAGGCCACAATCGTCGCAATCGCTGCGAACGCTGGTCAGGCCAGGTGGTTTCCGGCGAAGATCTCGCTGACGGAGGTGTCGGCGAACACCGCTGCAAGGGCTCTGGCGATGATCGGGGCGACCGAGAGGATCTCTATCTTGTCGATCTGTTTGTCTGACGGCAGCGGCAGCGTGTCGGTGATCAGCACCGTCTCGATCGCCGCGTTCTTGAGCCGGTCGATCGCCGGTTCTGAGAAGACCCCGTGGGTGGCCGCGGCGATGACCTTCTCGGCTCCGTTGGCCACCAGCAGGTCGGCGGCGGCACAGATCGTGCCTCCGGTGTCGATCATGTCGTCGATGAGCACGCAGACGCGGCCGTCGACCTCGCCGATGATCTCCTTGGCCTCCACCGTGTTGGCCTCTACGGTCGAGCGCCGCTTGTGGACGTAGGCGAGGTCGGCTCCCAGCAGGTTCGTGTAACGCTCTGCGACCTTCATGCGACCCGCATCGGGAGACACAACGACGACATCGCCGTCGATGTCTGAGAGGTAGTCGACCAGAACCGGCATGGCGGTCAGGTGATCGACGGGGCCGTCGAAGAATCCCTGGATCTGACCTGAGTGCAGGTCGACTGACACCAGACGGTCAGCACCCGCCGCACTGAAGAGGTCCGACAGCAGGCGGGCGGTTATCGGCTCACGGCCAGAGGCCTTCCGGTCTTGGCGGCTGTAACCGTAGAACGGGATCACCGCGGTGATCCGCTTGGCTGACGCCCGTTTGGCTGCATCGACCATGATGAGCTGTTCTGTGATCGCGTCGTTGATCGAGTGCCCGTTCCAGGGGGTGTGGGTCTGCACGATGAACACGTCAGCACCGCGGATCGACTCGAAGTACTTCACATGGATCTCACCGTTGGCGAACTCGGAGATGTTGGGCGTGCCCAGCGGTACCCCCAGTTCCTTGCAGATGTCGGTGGCGAGCGACTGGGTCGCCCTGCCGGCCACGACATGTAACTTCTTCTTGTTGACCAGTTGCATGGGGTTCCAGTCGTGATTCAGCGTCCGTGATCGGCAGTGTAGAGGTGCCCGATGGCGGTAGCCGGGATACTGGCTGGCCCGGCAGGACTCGAACCTGCAACATCCGGAGCCAAAGTCCGACGTTCTGCCAGTTGAACTACGGGCCATCGCGTTGGGCGACGGCCTAACCGTACCGTTCGAGCGATACACCACACCACAGAATTTTCATGTGGTTTTTCGCTCTACGCCGGTAGCGTCGGCGGTCGTGGGCTCACTCATCAAGAAACGCCGCAAGAGAATGCGGAAGAAGAAGCACAAGAAGATGATGCGACGAACGCGCCACCAACGCCGCAAGTAACTCGGAATCGTTGGGCGGTCCTTCCATGACCGGATCATCCGCGACGACTGTGGCTGCAGCTGTAACACTTCGGCGCCAGGTGCAAAGAACTGGGAAAACCCGCAGTCTCGCTGATCAGCGCGACCCGAACGGAGCTTGCCGCCATGACGAATCGGAAAGTCGCACGCGATCTCGGGCACAGCGACGACGACAGTGCTGCACTTGCTTGGTGCTCCTCGGTCAACGCCTCCTACGGCACGGTCCTAGCGCTCGACAACGCATCTGTTGAGGTTCATGCGGGGCAGGCGTTGGCTGTCGTGGGGCCGTCGGGCTCCGGGAAATCGACGCTGTTGCACTGCATGATTGGCCTGCTCGTCCCCGACGGGGGAACGGTCGGTTTCGAGGGCATGACACTGTCCGAGGAGATCGACCGGCGACGAAGCGCGATTCGTCTCGAGCGAATGGGTGTGGTGTTCCAGTTCGGGGAGCTGTTGCCCGAACTGACGATCCGGGAGAATGTGGCCCTGCCCCGTTGGTTGATAGGAGACAGCAAGTCGGCCGCGGCAAGCGCCGCAGACGAACTTCTGGCGACATTCGATCTCGAACAACTTGGTGATCGGCATCCAGCCGATGTCTCCGGCGGTGAACGGCAACGAGCCGCTGTTGCGCGATCCCTGGTACATGAGCCATCTGTAGTGTTTGCCGATGAACCCACGGGTTCTCTCGATTCGGCCAACGCAGACAACGTGATAGCGACTCTGCTGAAGCGAACCCGCGCGAACGGACAGGCCTTGTTGCTCGTCACCCACGAAGCCCGCTTCGCCGAACAGTGCGACCGCATCGTCACAATGAGGGACGGACGTATCGCTGAGCCGGCACCGAACCCGTGAAATCCCTCTATCTGGGTGTGCGTCTACTACGCCCCACCGACCGGGGCGGACTGGCCCGCGTGGTGATGACGGGTCTCAGCGCTGCGATCGGGACTGCTGTGATTCTCGGCCTGTTGAGCGTTCCGAGCGTGGTCGATGCTCAATCCGAACGACTGGGCCGCCAAGTGCCGATGCGTGTCGAAAGCGAAAATTTTCTTGGTCCAGAACCCGAGTTGCTTGCAGCTACAAGGCACGAACTGATCGGCGATCGCGATCTCTACACTCTCGTCGTAGCAGACCTCGGATCAGCTCCGCTGCCGACATGGCTCGACGCATACCCTGCGCAAGGCGAGATCGTGGTGTCTCCGTCACTGCGATCACTGATTCGCGACAACGACTACGGACTGACGGAACGGTTCTGGCAACAAACCATCCAGGTCGTCGGCGAAGACGGCCTGATCGCCCCGAACCAACTCTTCGCAATCGTCGGTGTCGATGAGAACACCCTGTCCGAACGCCAACGAAATCTCAGCGCAGCCACGGGAATCGGTGTATCGCAAGCCGTCCACCAGGGACCGGATCGAAGAGTCGTCCGAAGACTCGCCGCGCTCGCCGCGATCTTTGTTGTCGTCCCCACACTCATTCTGGTCGCCACCAGCGCCCGACTCTCGGCGCGGACCCGTCAGCGCCGGCTCGCGGCGCTTCGGCTGATCGGACTCAGTGGACCGCGAACCTCGCTCGTGAACGGCGTCGAGACCGTCGTCATCACCGCCATCGGATCTGTGGCAGGTGTTGGTTTGTGGCGGATGCTCACGCCTCTGTCCCAAGACATCGGGTTGGGACCGCTGCGCTGGTTCGCAGCAGACGTCGAGGTTGCTCCCGCGATTCTTGTGGTTGTGGTGGTGGGCTTGGTTGCCATGTCGCTGATCATCGTCATCGCAGGGTCGGCGAATTCCATCGCGGAGCCTCTGCGAGAACGCCGCAGCGCGCCGTCCCAAGCCCCGCGCAGGTACCGCCTGCTGGTCCTCGCGGCGGGAATCTCGGTTCTCGTGGCGACTGCGGTATGGTCCGAGCAGAGCGACACCTGGTTGGCCGTGTTCGCGCTGGGCAACATCCTGACGATTGTCGGGCTCTGCTTGGCGCTGCCCATGTTGTCGCGACTCGCGGGCGCGCTGCTGATCCGCTCACCGCGAGCTTCGTTCACGATCGCCGGGCGCAGACTCATCCACCAGCCCTCAGCCCTTGCCCGAGTCGCTTCGGGACTTCTCGTTGTCGTGTTCGTGGCCGGATTCGCCCAGACCCTGCTCATCGTCATCGACTGGGGCGCAAACACGAACACGCTGGTGCTGGGTTCTGATGAACCACGAATCGTCACGTTGCGCGACGCCCCGATGACGGAGCGGATGATCTCTGCGCCGACGATCCGGACCGCGCTGCCGGTCGTCGAGATACCGACCAGCCAGGGCGGCACAGCATCCGCTGTGGTCGCCACTTGCAGCGACCTTGAGGCCATCGCCTTCGAGTTCGGGCCGCAATGCGATGACACGACCGTGCAGGCCCTTTACCAGACCTCTACACGACCCGTCGGGACAACGCTCGGCCCGCCGCTCGACTTCTCCTATCGCAGCCAGTACGGCGGGACCAGTCCAGGTGCGACGTTCCGCGTCCCTACCCGCCTGTTGACCGCCGCGACGGACCCGCCAGCCCCGCCAACCGAGTGGATCATTGCACTGGCACACGACGCCACGAACACGGACCTCGCAAATACCGTCCTGAGCGATCTACCTGCCGCTGGTATCACGAGCAGTCCTACCCCCGACCGCGGTCGGCTCGTCAGCACCTACCGAGCATTGGTCAACCTGGCTATGGGAACAGCCATAATTCTTAGTCTCACCTCGACGATCGCAGCGCTCGTTGATCGAACCCTCGAGAATCGGCGCACCGCGACCCAGATGCTCTCACTCGGGGTCGCCCCGCGCAGTCTCAGAACCACCGAAGTGGCATGGCTTACTGCACCAACCCTGCTCGGACTAACCATCGCGCTCACAGCATCAGGGCTCGCCGCCATCGGCGTCCTCCGAGTCGGTACCGAGAACATCTCAATCTCCTTTCCATGGACCGAACTGACGATCGTCTGCATCATCGGAGCAGTCTCATTTCTCGCGGCCACCGCCAGTGTCGCCCTCGCCACCCCGACCAAGCCCACCGGCCGCATCGAATCCGACGCTTGAACCCACCCCTAGGTGTCGGTTCGCGTGAGGTTGTCGACGCGGGACGCGGAGAGGCCCCCGATTTCTGAAGAATCTTGTAACACGACGGTGGGTTGCGCAAAGACGGGATGACGGATGTGTCTGCTCGAGTGAGCTGCGCAACGAACAAGGAGATCAGAGAAATGAAGAAGTTCCACGCGATGATAGTCATGGCCTGCCTTTTTATAGGCATTCTGACGGGCACCGCGGCGGCCCAACATGTCTTCCACACATACGACACCGGTTGCCAGATCAAGGTTTCCGGATTTGAACACTGGGGCAAGGCTGCGTCCTCGACTCGGGACAACAACGCTGCATGCTGGGAAATTCAGACACGGTTGGTGTACAAGGGCGCTCTCAACCGCATATCGATGGCAACGGGCCCCACTGAAACTGACAGCTACACTAGAAAGGTAGCGGGTTATAACACGGACTGGGTTGTAGGAGACGGGCGCTCTCCCAGTATCGGTCACCAGTGGTATTCGGTTCACCGATGAGAGATCAGAGAGCCAAAGTTGCTTGTCGGTTTTGTTGGTACTTACTGGTCCTTGGCCTGGTTGCCGCGAGCTGCGGCTCTGATAGTTCCGCGGACGATCGTGAGGCGATGCTGACAGTGATGCGTCAAGAGATTGTTGAGGCGTTGCCTGAGGCGTCTCCGACGCAAAAAGAGATTCTCGCCGATATGTATGTTTCGCCCGGCGAAGCCGACAGAGCATCTGCCGAAGTCGTTGACTGCGCCAGATCTCAAGGGGTAACTGTTACGCCGATCCCGTCGGGCGGCTTCGATACCCTTGGAGGCCAGCCAGGGGAAGAAGCTGAAGCGGCTTTCGCAATAGCCAACGACTGTATCGAGTCCCGATTCAGGTTGATTGACCGCGCTCTCGCTCTTCAGAATGCCTTGTCGAGTGAGGAGATCGAGCGTCGCGATGGATTGGTGCTCGACTGTTTGGTCGCTGCCGGGTTCGATGTCGGTTCCTGGCCCGACGTCCAGTCAGAACCCGATCCGTCTGTTGAAGCAGATTGTGTCGACTCGGCTATGAACAAGCTCGGTCTTTCATGACCGCCGCCCGTCTCCGCCGCGCAACCTGGTTCGCAAGGTAGGCGAGAAGGGTGCGTTCGGCGCTGGTGTGGTTGTCGGTGGTGTGTGTCGTCGGGGTTGCTTCGGCAACCGTTTGGGTCGCGGTCGAGAATGCGCCTGCATCGCCGGTGCTGTCTGAAGCGCCTGTGGTGCCGGTGGTGATCGTTCCGGTGGAGTCGAGCAGTTCGTTGGCTGAACCGGCTGACGTTTCGCTGATCTGGTCCGACCCGACAGAACTGCTGTGGCCTGGCGCGGCGGGCGTCGTCACCACGGTGGAATCGATGAGCGGCGACGTGGTCACATCCGGGCAACTGGTGGCCACGGTCAACGGTCTGGGAGTGATTGCGCTGACCACGCAGCAGCCGATGTACCGCGATCTGACTCTCGGTAGCAGCGGCCCCGATGTCGTCCATCTGTCGACGGCACTGCGAGAGCTCGGTCTGCTGTCAGAGAGCCATGTCGATGATCGTTTCGGCCCAAAGACGGCTACCGCGGTGAGAGAGCTCAACCTGCGGCGCGGCGTCGACTCCGCAGAGTTTTCCGCGGAGCACACGATGTGGCTTCCTCACGACACTGCTGTGGAGACGACAGCGCTGAAGGCGGGGGCCCCGGCGCCGGGACCTGGCTCGGTGGCAGTCGTAGGAACCGTCGAACTCACGGATGCCTACCTCACGATCGCGGAGAGCGACGGCCCCGACGCCGGCAGTCGATTCCGATTCGAGGACGGCCACGAACGCGAGGTGGAGGCTGACAGCGATGCTTATCGTCTCACTGAGGACGGATCGATACGAGATATCGAGCGACTCGCGCGTTCGGTGAACGCGGGCGATGAGCGGATCACCGGAGCGGTCGTCAAGCTGATCACCCCGCTGACCACCTATCAGGTTCCTTCGTCTGCCGTATTGAGCGGTGCCGGCGGCGGGTTCTGCGTTGTCGACGAGGCGGGGTCTGCGACCTCTGTCGAGATCGTTGGTGCGGGTGCGGGAAGCGTGCGGGTTGCCGAACGCTTGCCGGATCGCGTCGTCGTGAACCCGATTCGCTCCGGCACGGCAACGACATGCAACTAGTGGCAACCGAACTGTTCCACCGTTTCGACAAGACCCGCGAGGTGCTGCGCGGCGTGTCTCTCACAGTGCAGGCCGACAAGACCTCGACGGCTGTGGTAGCCCCGTCGGGTTCAGGCAAGACAACGCTGCTGGCGATCATCGGCGGCCTCCTGCCGCCCACTAGCGGCGAGGTCCACGTCGAAAGCGGGAGTCGCTCGATGTCGGTCCGCGATCAGGTTTCGTGGGTGTTTCAGACGACGGGTCTGCTCTCCCGTCGCTCCGCTTGGGACAACGCAGCCATGGGCGCGTCAGCTCTGGGGCGCCCTCGACAAGAAATCGAAAGCAGCGTGGACGAGGCCCTGGCCGCAGTCGGCCTGTCCGACCACGCGAACGAGCGGGCGGGGATTCTGTCGGGTGGCGAGGCACAACGTCTCGGCGTGGCCCGGGCGGTGGCGACGGGTCTGCCGTTCATCCTCGCTGATGAACCGACTGGGCAACTTGATCGGGCCAACAGCCGACTGGTTGCCGATGCGCTCTTTGAAGCAGTCCAAGTCGCTGCAGGAGGCCTGGTGTTGGTGACCCACGATCTGGACCTGGCAAGCCGTTGCGACCGAACTCTGTCCCTGCTGGACGGGAAACTACGCGAATGAAACGGAGTTGGCGTCTTCGGTCCGTGCTGCGCGAGGCGGGCCTCAACGTCGCAAACGGCGGAGTGAGGACGATGCTGATGGCTGTGGTCTTGGCCTCGGTGCTCACCGTGGGCGGTCTGCTCGAAGCCCACAGCGTCCAACAAATCGTTGAGCGTGACGTCGACCTCGCCCGGCGCGGCCGCTTCGTGCTGCAGATCACGCCGGGAAGCAACGATCGGCTACCGCTTGATGCGCGGGCTTGTGAACGCCTTGTCAGCCAAGACGGCGTGATTGCCTCGGGGTCGGTTCTCGACAATGACCTGGTGCCCCTGCGCCTGCCTCCGGGAACCACGCTGCGACGCATCGCGGTCACGCCCGGACTCTACGACGTGTTCGACTTGACCGCGGGCAACGGCAACGGAACAGCACCGATATTCGCGGGCCATGAAGCAGCCGACGAACTCAAGCTGGCGCCCGGAGCGCCGATCGCGTTCAAGGCTGCCCAGCATTCAGAACAACTCACCGTCGGCTTCGTTGCCGAAACGTCAGTCGTGCGCTACCCACTGGCTGACCGAGCCATCCTGTTGCCGGCCGTGGGCAGCGAGACAAGAGTGTGCTACGTCGAAATAGACCCCCGAATATTCAACGACTATCGATCGGGAGGCGTCGCCTCGCTGGACACGTTGACCGAAGGCACCCCGACCGCTACCGCGCTCGCGCATGTGGAGAAGGGCGAAACGCCCAGCGAACGCTACGCCTCTAGACTCTCAAGGTTCTCCGGTTACGCAGCGGGAATTGCGGCCGCATCGATCTTTGCTGTCGATCTGCAGACGCGACGCAAAGAGATAGGCGTCTATCGCGCCACCGGCACCACGCGTCCAGTGGCATTCTTGATCTTCTATGCGGATCAGATGCTGACTCTTGTCGTTGGCTGTTTCATCGCCGCATTCGCCACCAGCGCCTTGCTGGTCGCATCCGACCTGGGCCGACAGGCCGCGCTGCACGGACTCGGCGCCGTCTCGACAGCGGTGCCGATAGCCGGCATCGGACTGGTACCGATCGTCGCAACCGCGATTTGTCGTCGCGACATCATTTCGACCCTGAAACAGTGAGAGTCCGTGACCTCTGCGGCGCCGCTTGAGGGTTGCTCGTTATTGGTAGAAAAAATCTCAGATTTCTTGTAACAGAGTGCCGGGTTGAGCAAAGAACAGGAAAACCGACAAAGAGTGGAGGAATGCTGTGGGGTCTACAGGGCGAGTCAGTCGAGGGAAAGCGAGACGAGCGTGGAATTCACGAGCTTGGGTAGTATTGATCTGCATCGGATTGCTGGCAGTGCTGTCGCCTGTCGCTGGAGCGGCTGCGCAGGGCATTCAGCAGGAGTCTCATTGTGTTGTCGAGGTGAGCGGCGGTACCGCGACAGAGGCGGGTTGTTTCGAGTCTCTTCGAGCGGCTCGCAACAGCGTCTCGAAGAGCAGCGCCAGAGGCGTGGCGGGAGCCCGGTCATCGAGTGTGCTCGGGGTTCATTTCAAGGGTCAGAACTACACCGGATCCTCGATCACGATCACAGGGTCAGGATGCTCGGGTCTGGTCTGGAAGCCGTCTGGATCGTGGAACAACAACATCGAGTCGAGCTATCACTACTGTGGAGGGTCGCCGACCAAGTTCTACGACTCGTCGTCTTGTTCCGGGTCGCACCAACCGATTCATGGTTCGGCGCCGAGCCTTGGGTGGATGAACAACCGTGCGTCCTGTGTCCGCTACGGCTGACGCCCGAGTTCCAATCATGCGAGACTGAGTTGGTGAGCGACTCGGCGGCGGATCACCGCCTCGGCGACCCGACGGTGTTCGACGCGTTCTATCGGAATCATGCCGAGAGTCTTCTGCGATACTTCTATCGACGTACCGACGACCCCGACGTCGCCGCGGACCTCTGTGCTGAGACGTTCGCCGCTGCTCTCATCAACAGTCGCCAGTTCAACGCCGACCGGGGCAGCGCTGCGGCATGGCTCTACGGGATCGCCAGACGCCAGCTCGCAATGTACTGGCGCCGGCGCAAAGTTGCTGACCGTGCCAGAAGACGGCTGGGCATTCCCCAAGAATCCATAGATGAGGAATCGGTTCAGGCACTTCGCCGAACCGAGGACATTCTCGACGGGGCCGCCGCGTTGGACGCACTCGACAAACTCCCTTCGAGACTTCGCGGGGCGGTGCGGATGCGAGTCATCGACCAAATCGAATACCCTGAAATCGCCGACCAACTAAACTGCAGTCCAGGTGCCGCCCGGACCCGTGTGAGCCGCGGCCTTCACCAGTTGAACGAGATGCTGACATGACCGGCGGCAACACCTCCGAAATCCCGTTTCTTGAACGGTTGGGTCGACACCTCCACGACGCGGCGACTGAGCGCGCCGCCGTGCCCCAGCGTCAGCGGCACCGTTCACCGGTCCTCGCAATGTCGTTGGCTGGAGTGCTGGCGGTGGTAGCTGCCACCCTTGTGATTCTGTGGCCCCGGGCCGAGCCAGCCCGGGCCTTCACCATCACCCAAACCAACGGAACGATCCGGGTCGAAGTGTCCAACCTCGTCACAAACCCCGACGCAGCAGCGGCACAACTCCAAGACGCCGGACTAAACGCAAGGCTGCGAGCTGTTCCGGTTCCAGACGGACTGGTAGGTCACGTAGTCTCACTCGAGGTCCACGGCGACTTTGAGGTGGAGACGACTCGCGACACCAGGGGCGTCACGGCCTTCGAAGTCGAGGGGGCCGGCTTCTTCGTCGTGAACTACGGACGCCCCGCTGCGGATGAAGAAACGTACATTGCCACCCAGTCCAGCCTTCACTGCGCGGCGTGGCGAGGTCGACGCGTCGGAGACATCCGCTCAGAGATTGAGAACTCCCTCGAAACGATCCGCTGGCAAATGTTCAACACATCGGACTACCAGCTCACAGAAGTACAACAACCCGACACGAACGCCTTCATTCAAGACGTGGTCCCACTCAGCACCCAAGAATCGATCATCATCGTATCCGACCAAGAAAACAGCCTCCCAACCAACGGGGCATGCTAGGCCAAACCCCCGTCCCCAATGTGCCCCACAGCACAGCCAGAGAGGACCCGCACCCCGGGTCCTCTCTGCGCATTTGAGGGACCTTTAGTGGTGTATCGGAAATTGCGTCAGGCAGATGGGACCGTTCCGCAGGGCTGAAAGCAATAAGCCGCCTAGGTGTAGTGGACTTAGCCTGGATCCACCGGTGCGGTGAGGTTGTGGGGGTTGGCGCGTCCACCAGAAAGGCCTCCTGACGTGGGAGAATGAACCTCACCGGGTTTCACGCAGGCTGTTTGTTGTGAGTCTCGGCCCGGTGGGCTGAGTGCTGTTGACGGTAGTGGAGTTCTTCGGCTTCGGCTGGCGGTTTCTGGCCGGGGTTGTGGTGGTGGATGCGTCGGTTGTTGAACCAGTCGGTCCATTCCGGGGTGGCGAGTTCGAGGTCGTCGAGGCCCCGCCAGGGGCCGCGGTGGCGGACGAGTTCGGTCTTGTAGAGCCCGATGATCGTCTCGGCCAGCGCGTTGTCGTAGCTGTCGCCGCGGGACCCCACCGACGCGACGGCGGCGTTGGCGGCGAGGCGCTCGCTGTAGCGGATGGACAGATATTGGGTGCCGCGGTCGCTGTGATGGATCACCCCAGCGACGCTGCGGCCGGTGCGGTCGCGTTCCCAGATGGCTTGTTCGAGGGCGTGCAGCGCCAGGTCGCTGCGAAGGGATCTCGAGGCCTGCCAGCCCACGATGCGGCGGCTGTAGGCGTCGGTGACGAAGGCCACATAGATGAATCCCGACCAGGTGCGCACATAGGTGATGTCCGCGACCCACAGCCGGTTCGGGGCGTGCGCTGAGAAGCGGCGCTTGACGAGGTCCCGGGGCCGATCAGCGGCCGTGTCAGCGACGGTGGTGCGCCTCGGCTTGCCCCGCGTCACGCCGCGAAGGCCCAGGTCGCGCATCAGCCGCTCCACGGTGCAACGAGCCACCCGATGTCCCTCGCGGTTGAGCTGGGCCCACACCTTGGGCGCCCCATAGACCCCGAAGTTCTCGGCGTGCACCCCGGCGATCTCGACTGTGAGCAGCTCGTCACGCCTAGACCTCGCTGACGGCGGCCGCCGCTTGGCGGACCAATACGTCGACGGGGCGAACTGCAGCGCCCTGCAGATCGGCTCGACCCCGAAACGGTCCCGGTGGGCGTCGATGTAGGCCATCACCGTCTCCGACCGTCGAGCTCGGCCGCGAAGAAAGCCGACGCAGACTTCAAGATCTCATTGGCCCGACGCAGCTCCCGATTCTCGCGCTCGAGACCCTTGAGCCGCTCACGCTCATCGCTGGTCAACCCGGGCCGGCGTCCAGAATCGACCTCGCTGCGGCGCACCCACTTACGCACCGTCTCAGGCGTCGGCCCCAGCTTCTCAGCCACCGACGAGATCGCCTCCCACTGCGAACCGCAATGCTGCTGGGCCTCAAAGACCATCCGCACCGCGCGCTCGCGCATCTCATCCGGGTATTTCCCCCGGCGTCTCTGCTCTGACATAGCCCCATCCTCTCAAGGGTCAGAGCCTGCGCAATACCCGGTGAGGTTCATGATGGTCCGTCGGGTTGAGGCGGGGATGCCCCAGGCTCATGTGGCGGCTAAGATGGGTCTTTGTTGGGGCACGGTCGCGAAGTGGTGGCATCGTTATGTTGGGGAGGGTGAGGCGGGGCTCGTGGACCGGTCCTCGAAGCCGCACCGGTCGCTGAGGCGCACCCCGGCCAGAGTTGAGGAGCGGGTCTGTCGGCTGCGGACTAGCACCCGGCGCGGGCCGGTGTATCTGGGGGCTCGTACGGGGGTGCCGGCGTCGACGGTGTGGCGGATCCTGTGTCGTAACGGGTTGAACCGGCTGGGCTGGATCGACCGGCCCACCGGTCAGGTGATACGCCGTTATGAACGCTCAGCTCCTGGTGAGCTGGTGCACCTCGACATCAACAAAGTCGGCAAGATCCCCCCAGGCGGCGGCTGGCGTGTCCACGGACGCGGCTCCCCACAAGCCAAACGCTCCAAAAGTAAACCAGTCGGCTACACGCATCTGCACGTCGCGATCGACGACCACTCCCGCGTCGGTGATGTCGAAGCCCACGACAACGAGACCGCGGCCACCCTCATCGAGTTCTGGCAACGAGCCCAAGGGTGGTTCTGGGCCAACAACACCGCCGTCGACGAAGTCCTCACCGACAACGGTCCGAACTTCTGCTCCAACGCCTTCGCCGAGGTGCTCGCCCAACGAGCCATCAAGCATCGCCGGACCCGACCATACCGGCCCCAAACCAACGGCAAAGCCGAACGCTTCAACCGCACCCTCACCGACGAGTTCTTATACAACTACAAGTTCAGATCAGAAACCGACCGACGCATCCGCCTCAAACGCTGGATCCACGACTACAACTGTCACCGACACCACACCGCCATCGGCGGCCCACCCGCATCACGCGCCAACAACCTCACGCGAACCGACACCTAGCTACGGCCCCGATCGCTCGGTCCAATCGAATCGCAAGCACCTCGTCGCGCTCTGCCATGGTCTCGAGCGCCCGCTCGAACAGACTCCGGGTTGTGCCTGCGATACTGGCTTGCAGGGTACGAACGCCGTCCTCCTCGCTCATCTGCATGTCCTTAACTTGGCCACCGGCTTCAGAGACGAGCCCGAACAGCGGCGCTAAGGTCCCGAACCCTGCTCGGTAAGTAAGTTCGAAGTGGTGCCGTCGGCGCCATAACAGCATTGGGGTCAGCCGTCCAAACGCCGCAACAACGACGAGAGTCAAGACTCCCGATGTCACAGCTACGCCGTAGAGTCCAAACGCCGCAACCATCCCCAACGCAGCCGCGACCCACAACGTGGCGGCAGTCGTGATCCCCGTTACCGAGCCACCCGACCGGACAATGGCACCAGCTCCGATGAAGCCGATGCCGCTTACTACCTGGGCTGCGACTCTCGTAGCATCTCGATCCGTCAGCGCGTAGGCGCCAGCGATGGCGAAGACCGCCGAGCCCAGCGCGACAAGCGCGTGCGTACGGACCCCCGCAATCTTGTTTCGCGACTCGCGCTCCAGCCCAACCAGTGTTCCGAGACCCACCGCGAGCGTGATGCGGGCGGCCAACTCCCATACTGTCGGATCATCCATCCTCTTGCCCCCTGTACTCGCGCAGCCGCGGCAACCCCTCTGCGTAGATTTATGGCGTCGTCCGAACCTGGATCCACCGGCGCGGTGAGTGTTGGGGGTATGGCGGGTCCACTAGAAAGGCCTCCTGACATGGGAGAATGCCATTGATAACGACAGGTATTCGAACGCCTCGCGACCAGAGGAACATTCAGGATTGACGCGCAACCAGGCCGTTCGAGTCGGCATCATTGAGAAGGGTCAGCTTGGTCCCGAGACACGGTCTGCAACCCGACAGTTGGATCAGACGCAACCTGTGATGACGCACCATGACCATTCCGCGACAGACGAAAAGCGCCCATGTCGTCGAAGAATCGGAGCTCCGGTTTGCAGAGCACGAATGTATCAACGTCGCCAACAATCCTCTCCGCCTTAGATATCGCTTCGGAGATCTTGCGCTGCTCGGTGGCACCTGGATGCACGATGTCGTACGCCAGCGTGATGTGAAACTCGTAGCTGGAGTGTCCAGCGAAGCGCACCCCGGTCACCTCCGAGAGCCTCTCGCGATACGAATCCAAACCGGCCTCGGTTGTCCGGTCAGCGGGGTCTAGAGCAAGCAGGATTCCATCGTATGTGCGTAGGCACCGAGGCCTCATCCGGATCTCGCCCGGACTCACCGTGCTAGCTACGGCTTCAGTGAAGAACCGGTCGACCTCCTCGAGCGGCGCATTGAGACTCACGAACCTGGTCCACTCCTCTTCGATCCGTCTTTCGTCAAGGATCAGGGGGAGGATTGTCATGTGCCAACTCGATGCAGGAAGGAACGCGCAATGATGCCCAGTCGCGGCCTCAAGAATGTCGGCTGCCTCTTCAAGAGCCAGGGCTATGCCGCTGTCCCGTTCGACCATGCACACGACGGTGTTCCCCGGGTAGCGCCGTAAGCTCCCGTCGGGCCATAACCGTGTCCCTACATGGGGTCCCAGTTGCGAATCCGATTCTTCTCCGTCACGAGCGCTTGATTCTGCGGCGCTCACTTCCATAGGCTCTTGCTCCCAGCTGCGATTCGACCTCGGCGCCCGTGCGGCCGGTCAACCAGCCCACATCCGGGGCCACGCCGGCAATCATTCGCCGTGTCACATTGGTCGGTAACATGGACATGCGCCTAGCCACCATTGGTGGCGGCGACTGACACGGGCCAAATGAGTGCTAGCTCTGGCCCGTGTGGTGAGTCGGGCTGACGTGGCAGTGAGAGGCAGGCCTCAAGCCGCCACGTCAGCCCTCCCGGAGGGGCCCGGTTCTAGTTGACGACCAGCTCTACGAACTGCTCGGTGAAGTAGTCGTAGTACGGGTCGCTCGGCCACAGAGTCTGCAGCTCACGCTCGGCTGCGGACACGAGTGAGTTTGAGTCGTCCGCATCTGGGTGACTTGGCGACGAGCCAAACACGCTATTGAAAGTGGTTTGGGTCTCAGCGCTGGTCAACCAGTGGACAAACAGCTGAGCCGCTGCTGGGTTTGGCGCGTTCTGTGGAATGACCACGAAGTTCCGGCTACCGACAGAGCCCCACGCTGGCACGTAGAACTTGAGGTCAGCGCTAACCGATCCCTGCTGAATCTGGCTGAAGAGCAGGTCCTCGTAGCTAGTCACGATTGTGAACTCACCGTCGTTGAGACGAGTCAAGTTGTCGGCGTTCGTTCCGGTGATGACGAAGTTGTCCGAGTTGTCGTTGAACCAGTCCCACGCCACGTCCCATCCTTCGACCGCGACCGGATCGACCTCGGGGCCAAAGTAGGCGTCGCTGTCTCCAGCGAGTGACCGAATCACAGCGAAGACAAACGACGGCCCAGCCCCGCCGCCCTCTGGCTCGTTGAACCCGAATCGCTTCGGGTTCGCCTGCATCCAGGCTTCCATCTCCTCGATTGTGTTCGGGAGCTCATCTTCCGAGATCAGGTCAGGGTTGTAGGCGAATCCGGTCTGATTGCCCCAGAACGCAGCAGCGGTGCCTTCCGAGTCCATACTGCCGAACGCGGTGACGAGCACGTCAAGGTCCGGCGAGAGCAACGGGGTGAACAGTGCATCGATATCGCTTTTCTCGATGAACGGTGCCCATGTCGACATGACGTCGATATCACCGCTATCACGACCCGACTCCGCGAGGAACTTGTCGTGGATCGAATCGAATGTGCCGTCTGGCACCGTGACGTCGATCCCGTACTCCGCTTCGAACGCCTCGACGAGAGGTCGAAACTCCGGTTGCAGGAACCACTGGAACCAGCTCACTTCACCCTCTTCTTGAGCCTGCGCGACGAGTTCGTCCCATGTGAGATCTGCCAGTGCAACCGGTCCTTCAGTCGCTGGCGGATCCTCCTCGGCGGACGCATCGTCATCGGTATCTTCGACAGCGGGATCGTCGCCCTCCACCGGCGCATCTTCGGTGTCAGATACGACCGGGCTGTCATCGTCATCGCCGCAAGCCGCGGCTACTAGTGCAAAGACGAGCGCCAATGCGACAAATAGACGCCATCTTGATAATTTTGTTGTCATTTCTATCTCCTTCAATTTTGTCATTTCTATCTCCATAAATTTTGTCATTTCTATCTCCTCCATCTTTCTTGTTGCCTCAGCACGGTCACTCTTGTGGGAATGCGGGCCTAGGCGGCCAATTTGGCCTCCGTCCCCTCTCTTTAAACAGCATCGCTTCCATCTCATGTTGTGGTCACATGCATTCTCTCCTCCCGCTATTGCTAGTTCTATGTTCAACCTTTAGTGCCCGCACCCACCTGTACCGATCGGAGCAAACGTTCTAGAAATAGCAAGACAACCACGTTCGGTAGAACGAGGATCAAGGACACCACCGCAGCATTCGGTCTCACGAAGTTCTGACCCAAGTAGCTGTAGAGGATCGTTGGAATCGTGGTGAAGTCCGGAGCACCCAGCACGAACGCGAGTGCGAACTCCTCGATACTCAACACGGCGATGATGACGAATGCCGCCGCGTAACCCGGCATCATGATCGGCAAGTAGATAGTTCGGTATCGTCTAAACACGCCAGCATTCATATCGCGAGCCGCGTCGATCAAGTCCTGCGGAATATTGCTGAACGAGACGGTGAGTACTCGGATCGCATATGGCATGAATAGAACTGTGTGTCCAATGAGAATACTAAGGAAACGATCGAAAATGTTGAGACGTAAAAGTACTGCCGAAAAGAAGATCGCTATGACGAAACTCGGGAGTACAATCGGCAGCAGCGACAAGACTTGTGCCACCGATTTTCCTGGGAAGTCCAGTCGTCCGAATGCGTACGCGGTAGGCGTGGCTAGGGCCAGGCATACGAGACCCGTGACCGGAGCCAAGTAGTAGCTGTTCACAATCGCGGCAGGGAGAGTGGTCGTCTCCCATAACTTCGTCCATCGCCCGAAGGACAATTTCTTTGGAAAGAGGTCCGGATAGCTCCACGGCTCGCTTGGGTCAACAAGTGACCACAGAATCGCCAATGCGAGAGGCAATAAGATCCAAACGATACTGACCACGCACAACATAGTCACCAGGAAGCGGTTCAGGGCCCGAGACGTCCTCACCTCGAGTACCTCCCCCTATTCACTGCCAACCTCGTTGCGCCTGCGAGGGCCAACGACCCAAACAGAGCAAGCGCCATCAGCATGAGACCCACTACGGCGGCGAAATTCCTGTCGTCGGCAAGGTTCTTGGTCGAGAACATGAACTGGGCCAACGAGTCGGTTCCGCGCGGTCCTGCGACGGTCTGGAACGAAAAGTCACCGGCGGCACCTATGAAGATGATGATCATCGCGGCCTGTAGCGTTTGCAGCGTCATCGGTAGTGTGATGTGCACGAATCGGCTGCCTGGGCCGGCCCCTCCGTCGCGCGCTGCGTCGTAGATGTCATTTCCTACGCCCCGCACGGCACCGACGAGTAACAACAGGGCCAGTGGTATTTGCTTCCATGCCTGCAGTATCAGGACTCCGATCCCCCTGTCGTCGTTTTGCATTCGAATCGGAGAGTCGATTATGTTGAGACGTTCTAGAACCTGGTTGATGAAGCCGTTAAATGAAATGAAGTTGACGTACAAGAACGCCGCGACCAGTCCAGGGACTAGGTATGGAATCTTCAAGACCGCGCCCGCGAACGTTGATCCAGGGAACGGATCCCGGAGCCAGAGCGCCAGTGGGTACGCCAACGCAACCGAGATCACGGCGCTGAGCGTTGCTATCCGCAGTGAGTAGAAGAACGCTTCCCGAAAGCGGTCGTTTCCTGCTAGTTGTCGCCAGGAGTCGAGGTTCCAAGCGTCTTCGCCGGCGAATGTGTACTGACCGAAGGACTGGGCAAAGGCGAAGTAGAGCACAACGCCGACGAAACCGAGGATGACTCCAAGTCCAGGCAAGAGCAACACGTAAGCCGTGGCGGTCTTGCGCAATCGCCTTGTGTTCACTCCTCGGGCTCCAAGATTCTCAACCGCTCCGGAGGTATCCTCGTACGGAGCACCGAACCCACGTCGACTGCTGTGTGTCGCATCAACTGCGCCCGGATCGGCTCGTTCGTGAGGCCCGGCACTATCCCTACGACATCAATAAGGTTCCCCAGAAAGACGCTCTCGGTCACTTTGAGATCGAACACGTTGTCACCGACGTAGTCGGCGTCGACGAACTCAGTGTCTTCAGGACGCCACGACAGCTCTACCTCACCCGGAGGCTCCTCATCACCGTTCGAAGAGACAAGGAGTTCCCCCAATCCAGTGTCGACTCGATACCCATTCCCATCTCGACTTGAAACCGTCCCCTGGATGACGTTCGCAACGCCGAGAAACCCCGCCACGAAGCGATTACGCGGCCGATCATAGATGTCCTCGGGGGGTCCACTTTGAATGACTCTTCCGCCATTCATCACATAGACCGTGTCAGACATTGCGAGAGCCTCGGCCTGATCGTGTGTCACATAGAGTGCGGTGAAGCCGTGCTCCCGCTGCAGCCGTCGAAGCTCAAATCGAACTTGCTCCCGGAGCTTTGCATCCAAGTTCGATAAAGGCTCATCAAAGAGAATGACGCCAGCGCGCGTCGCCAGCGCCCGCGCCAAGGCAACGCGTTGTTGTTGACCGCCCGACAGCGCCTCAGGGCGCTTCCGTCTCTGCGACTCAAGCGAGACATACCCGACTACCTCTTCCACGCGATCGCGACGGTCAGCTTTCGCCAGCTTCTTGCGCCGAAGCCCGAAATCAATGTTGTCGTCGACCGTCATGTGTGGGAAGAGCGCGTAGGACTGAAACACCATTGCCGTATCGCGTTTCTCGGGCGGGACTGGCGTCACATCCAATGAGCCAAGCCAGATCCGTCCTTGCGTGGGCTCGAGGAACCCACCTACGAGCCTCAGTAGGGTGGTCTTCCCGCAACCGGATGGTCCTAGCAACGTCACGAACTCGCCGGGAGCCGCTTCCACGCTGACGTCATCGAGAGCCTGAAAACCGTTGTCGAACACCATCGACACGCCGTCGGCCCTGAGGGCCAGCTCCTCGCTCATGAGACCCCCTCCCAGGTAGCGTCGCTGCGATATTCATGCACTCTGTATGATACTATGTGCATATTACTCGAGCCTTCCCAGTTGTCAACCTGTCGACCTCTCCTGCGTTCGGTCTCGAGGGTCGCGGGGCAACAGCACCCGATTGAGGACTGCGTTGGGCGCCACGACCCGGCAGCAGACGGTACGCGGAGAATCGTGCTTGTCGTATTATACTTGCGGGATGCGCGCCGCAGATTTGACTTTGAGCACCAATGAGCGCCTCGTCCTCGACACTGTGCGGCTCGCCGAGCCCATCGCTCGCTCGGCCATACACGCCAAGGTGCCTCTCACGCAACCGTCGGTTCATCGCATTATCGACAACCTCACAGAAAAAGGGCTTCTGCGAGCGGGCGCCGCCGTGGTCCGCGGCCCCGGGAAACCGAGCCCAAATATCCATCTAGACCGAGAACAGGTCTACTCAGCCGGCATCTCGATCAACACCGACGACATCGTCGTGTGCTTGGCCAACCTCGCCTGCGAACCGCTGCACGAAACGACCCTTAGGGGCCAGTCGCGGGACCGCAAGCCGGCGCTCGCCCTCATACGAGCCGAAATCGACGCAATGCTGAGCCAGCACCAAGCCGACCACACCAATCTGATCGGGATCGGCCTCGCAATCGCCGGTACGTTCCTCGATGACCGCAGCCACGTCAACGCTTCGCTGCCACTTCGCGATTGGAGCATGGTCAATCTCCACGAGGAGGCGGCAGAGTTCTTTGACACGGCCATCTGGGTCGAGAACAACTGCACAACCGCAGCAATCGGCGAGAGTCTCATTGGGGCGGGCCGCCGGACGCAAAACTTCGTCTACCTCTCCTTCAACTACGGGTTCGGGGGCGGAGCGATAATCGATGGACAGCCCTACGTCGGAGCTCACGGCAACGCTGTCGAGATCTCGTCTATCTACTCCGAGGACGAAAAGCCGCTACGGCCCGCTCTAGAAAATCTTCTCGAGCACCTGCGAGCGCACGGTCACGACGTCAACAACGTCGAAGACCTTGCAGCCCTCAAGGCTGGTTGGACCGGTGTCGAAGAGTGGGTCGACCTGACTCTGCCAGCACTGAACCGCGCGATCTGGGCAATCCGCGCCATTCTCGATCCCGAGGTCATCGTGCTCGGCGGCGAACTTCCACAACCAATCGCCGACCTGTTCCTCCACAGACTCGCTATCTATAGCGTCGACCGGCACCGCTACGATGCGCCAGAGCCTCCTCCACAGATTGTCTTCACAGAGGCATCCAACCTCGGACCGGCGCTGGGGGCGGCACTCTTGCCACTCAAGTCACGCCTGTTTGCCTAGCAGACAGTTCCAGCGGTCCGACCGCCCCACCGACGCCACCGCGAGAACCGCCGGCGGCGGACGCTCGTCAAATGCGGTCCCGACTGATGAGCTCGGTCCACTTGCTAGTCGGTGGCGGTCCTGTCGAGCGTGCCCGAGACTCAGTTCAGGAGCCGACGGATTTGAAGCGCACGTCGGAGATCCTCTCCAACTGTGAACTCCATACCGTCGAAACCCAACCTCAGTGCGGCGAAACGTACGTTGCCACACAGTCCAGCCCTTAGTGCGCGGCGTGGCGAGGTCGACGTGTCGAAGACCTGCGCCTTGAGATCGAGAACTCCCTCCGAAACGATCCGCTGGCAGATGTTCAACACATCTGACTACCGACTCACAGAAGTACAACAACCCGATGCGAACGCCTTCATTCAAGACGTGGTCCCACTCAGCACCAGAGAATCGATCATCTTAGTATCCGACAAAAACAGCCTCCCAACCAACGGGGAATGCTAGGCCAAACTCCCGTCCCCAATGTGCCCCACAGAGAGCACAGAGAGGACCCGCGCCAAGGGTCCTCTCTGTGCTCTTGAAGGGCCTCTACAGCGGGTCGCCAACGCCGCGGACGGTGCGGGCGACCAATAGGCCTTCGCCGGGGTGTTCGCCGTCGACCCACCAGGTGCTTCCGCTGCCCGCGAGCCGCGGGCGTTGACCCGAAGCATCGCCGAGTTGGTCGCGCCAGCGCCGCAACTCGGGAGCAACGGCCAGCGCGGCGGGTTCGAGGTCGTTGCCGTTGTCGCCGACGGGACCTCCGAGTCGGTCCCACTGTGCGTAGACCTCTGCGGTGGAGCAGTGGACCGGCGGGATCAACAGGGTGACCGTGCGCTCAACGAAGGGAAGCGGCTCGACTCTCTCTCCGATGCCGGTAACACGGGCCCGTCCGCCGTGAAGGCAAAAGGCCACGTCCGCACCGATTTCTGCTGCCTCGGTGAGGTCCGTATGACCGGCCCAGCGCAGGACCGCCGCGGCATCGGTAGAACCGCCGCCTAGTCCCGCGCCGGGCGGGATGTGCTTGTGGAGTCGGACCGCCGCGGTGCGACCGCACAACTCGAGAGCCCGGCGCACGAGATTGTCCTGTTCGGCGCCCAAGCCCTGAGCGCTCTGGGGTCCGACGACCTCAAGGGAGTCGCCCTCAGACAGCTCGACCACGTCATAGAGGTCGAGGCTCACCATCTCGGCGTCGATCAGGTGGTAACCGTCCTCACGGACTCCCGTGATGCTCAGCGTCACCGTCAACTTTGCAGGCGCATGAATCGCAACCACCCCGACAGGCTAAAGCATCCGCCGGCCGCGGAGGGTTGTTGTGCCCACGGCTAGGCTGCCCGCCATGCAGATTGACACAACAGCGGTCGACTTGGCGCTCACCACAACCCGCGCAGTACGGCGAAGGTTGGACTTGGAACGGCCGGTCGACAGCCAGATCATCCTCGATTGCATCGACATCGCCGAACAGGCGCCTACTGGAGGCAACCAATCGAGCCGACGCTGGATCGTGGTGCGCGACCCCGACTTGAAGGCAGAGCTGGCCCGGCTCTACCGCGAGGCCGCCGGAGACTTCATGATCGCTGCGCGCGACCGCCTGGAGGGCACCGACCATCCGAGCGCTCCGGCGATGCGTTCGGCGGCGTATCTGGCGGAGAACCTCGAAAAGGTCCCGGTGATCGTCATACCGATGATCGTGGGTCGCCACGACGGAAGCGGCGCTCCCGGACTGTTTGATTCGGTGATCCAGAGCGCCTGGAGTTTCTGTGTGGCCCTGCGGGCCCGCGGACTGGGCAGCGCCTGGACTACCGCAGTGCTCGCCAAGGCTCCAGAGCTCAAAGAGTTACTGGGGATTCCCGGCGAGATCACCGAGATCGCCATGTTGCCGGTCGCTTGGACCAAGGGCACCGATTTCCGTGCCGTTCCTCGAACCCCTGCACGCCAGATCACCTTCTTCGACGGCTACGGACTCACCTGTGAATCGGGTCCCGGAACTCCGGTGAGGATGGCTGACGGCCCCGGTGTCGTGGTGGAAACCGACATAGCGGCTCCGGTCGGTGAAGTGTGGGCTGCGGTGACCGACATCAACCTTCCTGCCAGCTTCTCCACCGAGTTCGTATCGGCTGCCTGGGACGACGGCCACGACGGTCCCGCGCTGGGGGCATCCTTCGTCGGGCAGAACAACCTCGAAGTACTGGGCGACTGGGAGGTTCGGTGCTATGTCGACGTGTGCGACGAGCCCAAGGCCTTCGGTTGGTGCACCTCAGATCTTGACAGTCCCGGTGCTCGCTGGCGCTTCGAACTTCAGGATCTCATCGGCGGCGGGACCCGTCTGCTGTTCCGCTTGTTGGTGGGGCCCGGCCGTTCCGGGCTCGACGCGTTCATCGAGCAGGCTCCCGACAAGGAGCACCGCTTGATCGCCAACCGCCTCAACGGACACAAGGCCAACATGACGCGGGTAGTGCAAGGCATCAAGGCTCGCCTCGAAGCTTCGGACTGAACCGGTTACTCAGGGGCCGCAGGGCCGAAGTCGGCGACTGCGGCCAGTCGAGACCAGTCGTTGAGCGACAGTGTCTCAGGCCGTGCCCTGCTGTCGACCCCCGCACTCTCGAAGCCTGCGGCGTCGACAAATGCGGCCAGGGACCGTCGCAGCATCTTGCGCCGCTGACCATAACCGGCGCGCAGCAGCGCACCGATCAATTCCAGCGGTTCCTCGACCGGTGGAACGGGGTGTCGATCGATCTGCACGAGCACGGACTCGACCTTGGGTCTCGGGTAGAACACCGTCTCCGGGACGCGACCGACCAGTCTCGCGGTGCCGTGGTAGGCGACGAGCAACGACGGGATTCCCACCGCCCTGTCGCCCGCTTTCGCCGCCAGACGCTCCCCCACCTCACGCTGCACCATGACCAACATCGATTTCAACGCCGCCACGTTGCCCAGGAGGTCGACGACCAGCGATGCGGCGATGTTGTAGGGAAGGTTGGCTACGAGACGCCAGTCGTTGCGCCCCGCGAGGAGTGCCGGCCAGTCGAGGGTCCGCGCGTCGTCCTCCACCACCCGCACATCGTGGTCGGCGACCACATCTCGAAGCGCCCGGGCCAGACCGCTGTCAACCTCGACGGCAGTGACCTCTGCGCCGGTTTCGGCCAGTGCCAGGGTGAGTGATCCCAGACCGGCGCCGATCTCAACAATCGCTTCACCGGTGCCCGCTCCGGACAGCTTGGCGATACGGCGCACAGTGTTGGGATCGACCACGAAGTTCTGACCCAGTCCGCGGCGAGGCTCCAGACCATGGGAGCCAAGGATCGCGAGCAGCTGTTGAGGTGAGTGCGTCACTGTGTTCGCGGCGCACCCTACAGGTACCCGAGTCTCCTCGAACAGGCAGGCCACGGTGCCCAACCGTTGATGTCCCACAGCGCCTGCGCCATCCGATCCTGATCCGCCGGTGACGCCTCGGCAGGATCGACCCCGACGAGGTAGTCGGCTCCGATCTGGGGCGCCACCCAGTCCCATGTCGAGCGGGAGAACTGATAGGCGCCTCGATACCGACCAGCAGGGCTGATGCTGATGGCGCGGTAGTTCCCCGAAGACTCGCACTGTCGCAGCGCCTCCCACTGTTCCTCTGTTGGAACCGTGGCGGCAGCGGTCGTGCTGGGTGCAGTCGTGGCGGTCGTCTCGCCGCCAGTCTCGGTCTCGCCTTCGGTTGAGCCCGTCGTTGCAAGTGCTGCCGATTCCGGAGCCCCTGTTGTAGGGGGAGCGGTCGTAGGGGGCGCGGTGGTCGGCGGGGCCGTCGTTGCCGGAACCTGTGCTGCCGTCGTGGCCGCCGCGGCTTGAGACTCTTGTTCCGCGCGGGCCTGCGCAGCCAACGACAGCGCTCGGGTACGGGCGTCGTCGCGGTGTTGTTGATGCGCCTCCGTCCATGCTGCCGCGCGGTCAGAGAACGCCTGAAGGTCAACCGACTCAAGCGGGATCAAGTGACTCTCCACAGGCTGTTCATTAGCTGAGGTTGCGGTTGTGGAAAAGTAAAGACCCAGCAAGATCGAGACCGCTACCGAGGCGCCAATGAGCTTGCGTTGTCCGTTTCCGATGGCGTCCAGAACAGTGGTCCTTCCCGCTGGCTATCCCGTCTATACGGTGATTAACCTGGTAAGGCGTTCAACTGTAATGTGACGCTCAGCACATCCGCAATACTCCGCCAGTCGCGATGCCCCGCGTGGTGCCGAGGTGGCCCGGTGTGCGTTCATACAGCATCGAGCCCGTAGAACGACGACGAGGTTTTCCACACCATCGTTTCGACTTCCTCCACAGGAAGCCCCTTGACGTCGGCTACTGCCGCTCCGACCAAGGGAAGCAGCGCCGGGCGGTTGGGTTTGCCGCGATGGGGAACCGGTGCCAGATAGGGGCTGTCAGTCTCTACGAGCAACCGCTCGAGGGGACACATCAATGCGGCTTCACGCAACTCATCAGCACTCGAGAACGTGACGATTCCGGAGAAGGAGACCAAAGCGCCTCTGGCGAGACACTGTTCGAGTTCGGCTGTGCCGCCGGTGAAACAGTGGAACACGAGCCGCTCAGGGACGCCCTCCCGATCAAGGACCTCGAACGTCTCCGGCCATGCGCTGCGGGAGTGGATCATCAACGGGAGATGGTGGCGATGCGCCAGGCCGATCTGTCGGGCGAACATGTCGACCTGAGCGCGGCGCGGCGAATGGTCGTAGTGGAAGTCGAGCCCGCACTCCCCGACCGCCACGACTTCAGGCGACGCCAACAGCTCCTCGAGCCCGTCGATTCCAGTCTTGGCGTCATGGGGGTGAACTCCTGCGGTCGCCCAGACGCCGTCGAGCCCGCGGGCCAGAGCGATCATCTCCGACGACCCCTCAACCCCGGTGCCGACGGTGATCAGGCGCTCAACGCCTGCCGCGCGTGCTTCGTCTGCAAGCCGGCGACCCTCCACACCCGAGGGGAGGTGGCAGTGCTGGTCGATCCAGGCCATGCGGCTCAGTCCAGAATCGCGTCGATGTCCACCTTCGCGAACAGTGGGGTCGGCTTGGGTATCTCGGTGCCCGGCGGTACCGGCTTGCGGACCCAACCGTCGAGTGGTCCCAGAATCTCTTCAAGCCGGGCAGACGAGAACGGCAGGAACGGAGCCAAGCCGACACGGATGCCGTTGATCGCGTCGAGTGCGGTGGCGAGCACCGTGGCGCTTCGTGCGGAATCAGTCTTGGCCAGCTTCCACGGCTCGGTGGCGTTGAGATAGGTGTTGATCGCCTGCGCACCGCTCATCGCCATGCGCAGCGCGGCACGCAACTCGACTCGCTCGAATTCCTGACCGCAGGCCGCGAGAGTCTCATCGACGGTAGCCAGCAGTGCCTGGTCCTCCGCAGTGCGGTCGACCGACGCGGGCTGAACGCCGTGGTTGTTGTGCAGCATCGACAACACCCGGTTGACGAGGTTTCCCCAGTTGGCAACCAATTCCTCGTTGATCCGACGGGCGATCGACTCGATCGACACCTCGGTGTCGGCCTGCTCGGGGAAATTGGCGGCCAGGGCGTAACGCAGCCCGTCGGGTTCGAACAGTGCCAGGCCCTCGTCGATCGTCAGGCCGACGCCGCGGCTCGCAGACGCCTTCCCGCCCTTGAAGGTGACGTACTGGTTGGCGGGCACATCGTCGGGCAGATGGAGGTTTCCCGCTCCGATCAGCTGAGCAGGCCAGAACAGGCAGTGGAACGGGATGTTGTCCTTGCCGATGAAATAGACGTGCCGACTCTGGTCGTTCTCCCACCAGCGTCGCCACGCATCTTCGTCTCCTTGCAGGGCTGACCATTCCTTGGAGGCCGACAGATAGCCGATCACTGCGTCGTACCAGACGTAGATGCGCTTGCCCGGGCCGAGGTCGTCGACGGGCAGTTCAATCCCCCACTCGATATCGCGGGTGATGGCCCGATCGAGCAGTCCCTCTTTGAGGTATCCGCGCACGAAGTTGAGAACATGCGGCCGCCAATACGACTTGTCCTTGTAGATCTCAGCGAGCCGCTCCGTGAAATCGGAGTATCGGAAATAGAAGTGTTCGGTCTCCCGTCGCTGTGGAGTCGCACCGCTGATCTTCGAACGTGGGTTGCCGAGATCCAGGGCGTCGAGCGTCTGCCCGCAGGCGTCGCACTGGTCGCCGCGGGCCTCGGCATAACCGCAGTGCGGACATGTGCCTTCGATATAGCGGTCCGGCAGGAATCGGTGGGCCTCGGGGTCGTAATACTGTTCGGAGACTCTGCGGTCGATGTGGCCGTTCTGCAACTGCGCTAAGAACATCTCCTGGGTGACTCGGGCATGGTTCTCGGTGCCGGTGGTCGTGAACAGGTCCCAGGAGAATCCCAGTTCGTCCCATTGCCGCACGAACTCGGAGTGGTAGCGGTCAACAATCGCGCTGGGAGTCACTCCCTCGCTCTCCGCTCGCACCGTGATCGGCGTGCCATGGACATCCGAACCACTGACCATCAGCACTTCGTTGCCCACGATCCGCTGATGGCGGGCGAACACATCGGCCGGTAGATAGGCCCCTGAGAGATGGCCGAGGTGACGCGAACCCGAGGCATACGGCCATGCAACGGCAACGAGAACTGGAACAGACATCAGCCTGAGGCTACCGGAGCATCCGAGCGCCCAAGGGTCAATTCAGCACAGCTGCTAGCCGGCCTCCACTTCCCGCAGCGGTGGAGCAGAAGGTGCGGCAAGCACCGGTCCGTCCTCAACTGCTCCGACGCGTGACCGAATCTCGTCGATCTTGTCGAGCTGTCGCTCCAGTTGGCGACGCCTCGGGCCCGACAGTTCCCCGAAGCTGTTGTTGAGCGTTCCAAGGTGCTTGTCGACCTTGTCCACCTGTCCGGAGAACTCCTGCCACTGCTTGCCGAAAGAACTCAGGCAGTCAAGAATCTCATCGGTCGCGCGCTCCAGCGCGTAGGTGTCCATCGCCTGGCGAATTACTCCGAGCACCGCGAACAACGTACTGGGCGAGCACAACACGACGCTCTGGGCCATGGCATCGTCC
This sequence comes from uncultured Acidimicrobiales bacterium, assembly GCA_951812975.1. Classification (GTDB taxonomy): domain Bacteria; phylum Actinomycetota; class Acidimicrobiia; order Acidimicrobiales; family Aldehydirespiratoraceae; genus VXYK01. The sequence continues at coordinate 380,920 of CATOTC010000001.1, forward strand.
AGCAGAGCCATGTCGTGCTCATTGATGAACCCGAAAATGGTCTCGTTGGGGATGAACAACAGCAGATAGCCGACAGTGGAGTCTTCAGCCGCGTAGCCGCGGCCGCTCAGTTCCTTGATCCGCTCGCGCACGTCCCTCAAGAAGAGCGTCTTCCGGTTCGCTGCCTCTGACTCCGACTCCGCTTCAAGGAACTTTAGGTAGTTAGCGGCCGGGAACTTCACGTCCATGTGCAGCACGCGGTCGTGGGGAAGCATGAACGTGAAGTCGGGCTTAGTACCGCCCTCAAGCGCCGTCTGCTTGCGATAGGAGAAGTTCTCGACCAACCCTGCGGCCCGCAGCACATCCTCTGCCATCCGTTCGCCCCACTGACCGCGAGCCTGCGGGTTGGCCAGCGCCTCACGAAGATGGCCGGTGGTCTCGTTCAAGACTCGCTGCCCGTCGATCGCGGCTTCAAGGCTCGACTTCAACTCTCCGTGCTGCTGAGCCCGGTCATTCTGGAGTTGGGCCATCAATTGACGCACCTGTCCGAGTTCAGAACCCATGGCATCGACCTGTTGGGACAGGCTCTTCGACATCCCGTCGACTTTCGCGTCGACCGTTGAAGTCAGGCCCCCGACCCTTTCCAGCACCACCTGGTCGCCCGCATCAACCTTGTCTTGCAGCGACTCGACCAGGAACCCGAGTTGCTGACGGATCTCCTGCTGCGCCGACTCGATCGTCGATGCCGCGGTCTGCCGACTCCTTTCTGACTCTCGATAGCCCTGCAGACTGCGCTGCGCACGAATGAACAGCGCGCCGAGACCGGCAGCCACGACGACGGCAACGAGCAATGAAACAACAACTATTGAATCCATGCCACAAGATTACGGAGGGGGTGTGACAGCCACGGGGATACTCAACGGGAGCAGGCCGTTTCCGACTCTTAGCCTTGGTGCAGCAAGTCGTAGGCCCTCCGCTTCGACACACCCAGTTCAGCCGCTACCGACGCTGCTGCGTCCCTGGAGCTCAAGCCCCGTTCAAGCGCCAGATCAAGCGCGGCAACGATCGCCTCGTCGTCGGGAGCGGGGGCCGCGGGCGCTCCCTCGAGCAACAGCACAATCTCACCCTTGGGTTCAGCAGCAGACCACTCAACCAACTCATGAAGCGAGCCACGCACGAACTCCTCGTGCACCTTCGTCAACTCCCGCGCCACAACCGCCCGTCGCTCACCACCACAGCACCGGACGAGATCGGCCAGGGTCGCGGCAATCCGCTTGGGCGATTCATACAGCACACAGGTGCGCTGCTCGGCTGCCAGCTGTTCCAGCCGGCTCGTCCGCTCGCTGCCGCGCCGCGGCAGGAAACCCTCGAAACAGAAACGGTCGGTGGCAAAACCGCTGCCCACCAGAGCCGCGATCACTGCTGTCGGTCCGGGCACAACCACCACCTCGTAACCGGCCTCCGCGACTGCCGCTACCAGGCGCCGGCCCGGATCGCTGACTCCCGGAGTGCCGGAGTCAGACACCAGCACGACCCTCTCCCCCGCGGCGATCAATTCAAGCACCGCCACCGAAGCTGCGGCTTCTGTGTGAGCGTCGACTCTCCGCAGGGCTATCGCCCGCACACCGGCGTGGCTCAGCAGGCGTCCAGTGCGACGGGTGTCCTCACAACACACCAGCGACGCTGTGGCCAGTTCTTCGACCGCACGCGGCGACAGGTCACCCATATTGCCGATCGGCGTCGCCACAATCACCAGCGCCGGCGTCACGGTCTGACCTCTATCCGCACCCCGGGATTGACTCCGAACTGCTGCAACGAACCCGCCTCCGCTTCGAGCACATGACGAGCCCGCCTCGGGAATCGACCGATCCGGCCGGGTTTCATCGTGGCCACCGTCAGCACGCGCATTTCGGAGTCGAGGTGGGCAACGTCGATCGCGAACTGCATCCCGACCGTGTGAACCGACCGGGCGCCAGACAACAGCATGGCGCCCTCAATCCCATGGCGGCCCAGCAAGCCCCTGCGCCGAGCGTTGCGAGTCGCGGCCACCTCAACCGAGGCGACCACACGATCCTCAACCACCAGCCAAGCCATCACTGCAACCTAGGGCCGATCGACCCACTCCGCTCGCTGACAGGACCGCGCAGCAGCGACGATCAGACCCCGACCGGGTGGCGCTCAGAAGCAGCAGCCACGCGTTCCTCGCGACGGGCAGCGACGCGACGACCGACCTTGCCGACGCGGCCGATATAGCGGATCAACCGCTCACGCGCCTGCTCGGCCTCGGCGCTGAGCCCCTCCAGATCAGCGACTCCCCATTCGCGCATGACCACCGGTTGAAGAATCTGATCGTGGTGAATCGCCAGGTCGTAGATGCCCGCGTCGGCAATGGCCTTTGCGTGTGCGTTGAATTCCGGGATGCCCACACCGGGCATGGCGAAGCTGGTTGCCTGTCTCTCGGTTGCTATCACCGCGGCGGAGGGGTCCAACTCGAACACTGCACTCATTGCGTCGCGGTAGAAAAGGAAGTGAAGATTCTCATCGGCGGCGACTCGGCGCATAACCGCACGACCCGCAGGGTCGTCGATCCTAGAACCCGTGTTGAAGTGAGAGATTCGTGTGGCCAACTCTTGAAGCGCAACGTAGGCGAGGCCCTCGGCCGCGTTGGGAGGCTCGGGGACGACACCGGCCTGAACCTGGGCCATCCGCGCCCGTTCCAGCCATACCGGGTCGACTGAGCGGGTCGCCAACAGGTAGGCGTTGATCACGAAACCGTGGCGGCCCTCTTCGGCGGTCCAGCGGCGGACCCATTCGCCCCAGGCGCCGTCGCGACCGAACATCCGCTCAATGTCGCGGAAATAGTAGGGCAGGTTGTCCTCGGTCAACACGTTGACGAACAGAGCGCTGCGCACTGCCGGTTCGAGGTTGGCCTCTGCGGGCGACCATTCGTAGTGATCCTCGAATTCTGCGGCGCGGTCCCAGGGAACCAGGGTGTGCGGGAACCACTCCTTGGTGGTCGACAGGTGACGCTCGAGCAACCGTTCCGCGGTTGATTCGAGTGCTTCCAGCACTGGTTTGTCAGCAGGGATGACCATGATCAACTCAGCCTACCTGACAGTAGGTAGGCTGTCACCCGGCCTAAACGGAAAAACGGAACTCCATGACGTCGCCGTCGCTCGGGAGGTAGTCCTTGCCCTCCGAGCGAACCTTGCCCCTCTCTCTCGCAGCCGACCACGACCCGGCACGCAGGAGCTCGTCCCAAGCGATCGTCTCGGCCCGGATGAAGCCGCGCTGAAAGTCGCTGTGGATCACACCGGCACATTCAGGGGCAGTTGCTCCGGCGCGGAAAGTCCAGGCACGGCTTTCTTTTTGCCCCGTGGTAAGAAATGTTCGCAAGCCGAGCAGGTGGTAGGCACTGGTCAAGAACTGGGGCACCGCACCCTCACCGAGACCGAGCGCCTCAAGCATCTCGTTACGGTCCCCGCTGTCGAGTTGTGCTGCTTCTGCCTCTAGTTGGACGCACAGGGCGATGACTTCCGCGCCGTTGAGCTCTGCCACAACCGGCGCCGCGATCGCCTCCTGTTGCCCGAGTTGGTCCTCCCCGATGTTGAGCACGGCGAGCACCGGCTTGTTGGTCAACAAGAAGAACTCCTTGAGCTGTCGTCGGGCGTCTGCGGTGAGGTCTGCCCGATACAGCGGAACACCCTCGCTCAGGCAGTCGACACAGCGCCCGAGCAGCTCCACGACCCCCCGAAGGGAACTGTCGCCTTTGAGCATTCGAGTGTTGCGGTCGAGCGCCTTGGATGCGCTGGCCAGATCGGCGAGTGCCAGCTCGATCTCGACGATTCGCAGATGATCGAGGGGATCGGCGGTGCCGGGCACATCGCTGTCGGTGAAGGCCCGCAGCACGAAGACGATCGCATCGACCTCGCGGATGTGCGACAGGAAGGCGTTGCCGAGTCCCTCGCCGTGACTGGCACCCTCGACCAGACCGCCGATGTCGGTGAACTGCACGGCTGCCGGCACGACCCGGCGGCTGCTGCTCATCTCGGCGAGTCTGTCGAGCCGGGCATCGGGCACCTTGGCGACGCCGACGTTGGGATCGGTCGTCGCGAACGCATACGGGGCTGCGTGAGCGCCCCCGCCGGCGAGTGCGTTGTACAGCGAGCTCTTCCCCGCGTTGGGCAGCCCAACAAATCCGAATCGCTCCACTCCGCAACGCTATCGGTCACCTTGTCGGGTACCGTCAAGGCAATGTCGAATGTGACCTCGCCGCCTCGCCTCGAAACAACCGCCGACGCGGGCTCGGCCGAACGCGCATTTTCTCGGTCGGTCCTCATTTCCGGAGTGCGCTGCAGCCTCACCTACGTGCTGATTCCGTTCGTTTTTCCGCTGGTCGGCTTCGGTGCCGGGGTGGGGCCTGTGATCGGGATTCCGGTGGGTCTGGCGGCGATCGTCGCCAACATTGTGAGCATCGGGCGGTTCCATCGTGCAGACCACCGTTGGAAGTGGCCGATGATCTCGATCAACGCGGCGATCATCGTGTTGCTGGTGATTCTCGTGACGGTGGACTTCACCGAGCTGTAACCGCTGTGGCCGCTGGGCGGTATGTTGGGATCATGGAGCCGGTTCGAGCGTTGCAACAGGCGATTCACTACCTCGACCGTGAATTGGCGCCGGCACAGAAGATCCGCGCTTTCCAGAGGGCGATCGAGGTGGTGGAACAGGTCGGGGAAGCTGAGACTGCCGAACGGGCAGCCGCTGGGACGCTGACGGAACTGAACGGCATCGGCCGCTCGACGGCCGCGGTGATCGCCGAAGCCGTCGATGGTGAGACCGACGGTTACCTGGCTCGGCTCGATGAACGGACCCGGGTTCCGATGGGGGTCGGCGGCCCGGTGATGGAGGCGATCCGTGGCGACTGTCACACTCACAGCACCGCCTCGGACGGGAGCGCACCGGTGCGCGACATGGCCGAAACGGCGATGGCCCTGGGACACGAGTGGATGGTCGTCACCGATCACAGCGCACGTCTCACGATCGCCCACGGCCTCAACGAGGAACGCCTGGCCCGCCAGCTCGACGAGATCGAGGCGCTCAATTCCGAACTTGCCCCGTTCCGGGTTCTGACCGGCATGGAGGTCGACATCTTCGAGGACGGTTCACTGGACCTGTCAGACGAAATGCTTGCACGCCTTGATCTGGTTGTCGGGAGCGTGCACTCGAAATTGAGGCTTCCGGCTGACGTGATGACCCGGCGCATGGTCACTGCTATCGCAAATCCCCACACTGACGTTCTCGGCCATCTCACCAACCGCAAACTGGTGGGAACGGGCCGTCCACCCAGCGACTTCGACCCGGAGATCGTCTTCGCGGCCTGTGCACAATTCGACACGGCCGTTGAGATCAACTGCCGTCCCGAGCGCCAGGATCCGCCCGAGGAGCTGCTCGAGATCGCCGTGCGGTGGGGGTGCAAGATCGCCATCGATTCCGACGCCCATGCCACGGGACAACTCGAATGGCAACCCTACGGGGCCGACAAGGCGGTGCGCTGCGCTGTGCCCGTCGAAGACATCATCAACACCTGGCACCACGAGGACCTGCTCGCCTGGACCGCAAGCCACGCGGCCGCCTGAGTCCCCGAGGCATGGCGAGATATCGCCGATAGCCTCAGGGCCATGTCCAAGCGCACCCAGAAGCGGAAAACTAAAGCCCGTCGCGCCAAGGCCAACCACGGTCGCAAGCCCAACTGCGGTCGCAACTGATCCCGACGGCAACGTCGGCCCTTCGAACGAACCAGTCCAACGACCCGGACTTCGCCCTCCTCACCGATTGTGTCCGCGCGGTCGGCGCAAGAGTTCGGGACAGCCTGCTGCTCGTTGAACCTAGACTGTCGATGTGCTCATTTTCGACGGTGACTGCGGGTTCTGCACGGCCTCGGCTCGGTGGATCGAAGAGCGCGGCGCGCCGGTACGAGCCTGGCAGACGCTCGAACTCGACGAGTACCCCCTGACCGTCGCCGAGGTCGACGAAGCGGCTTGGTGGATTGACGAATCAGGAGACCGCCACCGTGGCCACTGCGCGATCGGGCAGGCCCTGAGAGCCGCCGGCGGCGCCTGGAGACTCATTGGCGCATTGCTGGTGAACCCTCCGGTTTCGTGGCTGGCCAGACCGGTGTACGCCGTGGTCGCCCGAAACCGCCACAAACTGCCTGGCGCCACAGACGCCTGCGACGTAAGACGCTGAACAGCGCTGCGTCTGCCTGACACCGAGCAGGCCCCGTTCACACCCAACAGCGACGGCGTGCTATACCGACGCCGTGAGCGTGACGTTTTCAGAAGCTGAGTCTCGGCGGCTGGTCGCTGAGCACGGAGTCGCCGTCTCCTCCTTCGTCACCGGCGAGTCCACTGCAGCGATCCTTGCCGCGATGGCGGCCGATGAATCACTGCGCTACCCGGTCGTGGCCAAGCTGTGCGGGCGCCGGATCGCCCACAAGAGTGAACGGGGACTCGTCCGACTCGGGATCGACGACCAGCAGAGCCTGCGAACACACTGTGATGACCTGCTGGCCGCTGCCGAACCAGGCGACGGCGATGTGGAGTTGCTCGTCACGTCGATGGCCCGAGGCAACCGGGAGTTGATCGCCGGCCTTCACAACGATCCGCAGTTCGGGCTTGTGGTGATGCTCGGTGTCGGCGGGGTGTTCGCCGAGGTGTTCCAGGACGTGACCTTCCGGCTCGCACCGATAACCGAGACCGAAGCCGAAGAGATGATCGGCGACCTGTCCGCCCAGGCCCTGCTAGGTGAGTTCCGCGGCGAGCCTGCCCTGCACCGGCAAGGGTTGATAGACCTGCTGCTGGCTCTCTGCGAGGTCGGTGCCGCCCATCGTGAGGTCGCATCCGTCGACTTGAACCCGCTGATACTCGTCGACGGCAGGCCCCTGGCCGTGGACGCCCTCGTGGAGGTCACGCAATGACCCGTGACCTCACCGCGCTGTTCGATCCTCAAGGAATCATCGTCACCGGCGTGTCGAGCCACCCGGGGAAGTTCGGATTCGTGGCACTGCACAATCTGCTCACCGCCGGCTACCGCGGAGAGATCTTCGCGGTAGGCCGCGAAGCGGGCGAAGTGCTTGACAGACCGGTGTTCGGCACGATCGACGACATACCGGAGGGCGCCGCAGACCTGCTGTTCATCTGCACCCCGGCCGCGGTCAACGAGCAGCTGCTGCGTGCCGCGGCAGCCAAGGGGGTGCGGGCCGCTTTCGTCGCCGCCGGCGGTTACCGCGAAGCCGACACGGACGGCGTAGCAGCTGAACAGAGCTTGATCGCCACCGCTGGGGAGCTTGGAATGCTGTTGGCCGGACCCAACGGCCAGGGAGTTGTCTCAACTCCGTCTGCCATGTGCGCCCAGATCGTGGCACCGTACGCACCTCGGGGAAACCTGTCGCTGGTGAGCCAGTCCGGCAACATCGTCTCGTCCTGGCTGAACCTGTCCAACCACACCGGGGTCGGCGTTGCCCGCTCCGTCTCTGCAGGCAATGCCGCTCAACTGGGAGTCATCGACTATCTCGAATGGTTCGCCGAGGATCCTGAGACGAAGGTGAGCCTCGCCTACATCGAGACGATCCAAGACGGACGCTCCACCTTCGAGCGGCTCCGAGCGATCTCCACGAGAAAGCCGATCGTGGTCGTGAAGGGAGGCGCATCGGCCGCAGGTGCGCGGGCCGCGGCCAGCCACACCGGCGCTCTCGCCAGCAACGACGCCATCTTCGACGGCATGTGCCGCCAAGCCGGTGTGATTCGCGCGCCTGACCCGGAGCAGGCGTTCGAGACCGCAGCAACCCTGGCGACACAACCCCTGCCCAAGGGCAATCGGGTCGTCGTGGTGACTTCTGCGGGAGGCTGGGGGGTCGCTGCTGTTGACGCGATGGCCCGAACCGGACTCGATCCGATACCGCTGCCCGGCGACCTCGAAGCGGCGATCGACGATCTGCTGCCGCCACGCTGGAGCAGAAGCAACCCGATCGACACGGTAGGAGCCGAGACGCGCGACACTCTACCGAGAATCCTCGAGTTGGTGGCCGGTCATCGCGACGTCGATGCCGTGGTGTTGCTGGGAATAGGAATCCTCTCCAACACCGCAGCGATGATGAGGCGCGGGCAGTTCTATCCCGACCACGGTCTGGAGCGCATCGTCAACTTTCGCGAGCGCCAGGACGCCCGCTACGTGCAGGCTGCCGCCGACATCGCCGAACGCACCGGAACACCTGTGCTGGTGGCTACCGAGTTGGCGGACACCAGCCCCGAAACGCCTGGCCCAGCAACGATGAGAGCGGCCGGGAATTTGTGTCATACCTCGGCGGGCAGGGCGATCCGGTCCCTCGACCAACTGGTGCGACACGCCCGCTGGAGGTCCGCCCGGAACAGCTGATTGCCGGTCCCGCAGAGTGGAGACTCCAACGACCGCTCACCGGCATAGCGGTAAGGGACGGTTCGCGATACTCTCACTGACAGAACATCTGATTTCTACACGGACCCTGGAGGGGACAATGCGCAAATTACTGCTCCTATTGAGCATCTTCTTGTCGTTTACGCTCATTGCCGCATCATGCGGCGACGACGACTCAGCTGATGTCAGCACCGACACCGGTGCCGATGACAGTGACGACATGGCTGAAGAAAACGGCGACGGCGACATGGCCGAAGAAGACGACGGCATGGCCGAAGAAGACGACGGCATGGCCGAAGAAGACGACGATATGGCCGAAGAAGACGACGGCATGGCCGAAGAAGACGCACCAGTCCACGTCGGCCTCGTGTTCGACATCGGAGGTGAGGGCGACCAGTCCTTCAACGATTCGGCTGCCGCCGGTCTCGCCCGAGCAGAAGAGACGTTCAACATCACCACGTCGAAGGTTTCGCCCAACGACGACGGCAGCAACCGCGCCGAACTGCTCCAACTCCAAGCTGACAGCAGCGAGATCGTTCTGGCAGTCGGCTTCCTCTTCGAGGGCGACGCAGCAGCGGTCGGCGGAGCGAACGGCGACACCAACTTCGCCGTCATCGACTCCTCAATGCTCGACTTCGGCCAGGATCCGCCGGCACCGTACTCCGACAACATCGCTGGCCTCGTGTTCTCCGAAGAGCAGGGCTCGTTCCTCGTCGGTGCCGCCGCAGCGCTCAGCACCGAGACCGGCACGGTCGGCTTCATCGGCGGTGTCTGCTGCTTCGGTCTCATCGAGAAGTTCGAAGCGGGATTCCGCGCCGGAGCTCTCCATGTCAACCCGGATATTGAGATCATCTCGAACTACATCACTGAGTTCCCCGACTTCGACGGGTTCAACGCTCCCGACCGGGGCCGGGAGACGGCGCTGGCAATCTTCGAAGCCGGCGCAGACGTGATCTACCACGCAGCCGGTGGCACAGGCGCAGGGCTGTTCGCCGCGGCCAAGGAGCACAGCGAATCAACAGGCTCGAAGGTCTGGGGTATCGGGGTCGACTCGGACCAGTACCACACCGTCGACGAAGACGTACGCGAGTACGTGCTGTCCTCGATGCTCAAGCGGGTGGACGTCGCCATCTTCGAGATCATCAAAGCCCACCTCGAGGGGACCTTCGCTCCTGGCGAGACCCGCTATGACCTCTCCGTCGACGGCGTCGGCTACTCGACTGCGGGTGACTTCATGAGCGCCGACATCATCGCCCAACTCGAAGATCTCAAGGCGCAGATCATCGACGGCACCATCGTGGTTCCGACTGATCCGACCGAGGTCGGAGCTTAAGCACTCCGCCGGGTTTCCGGCTGAACACCGGGGACTGTGACATCTGACTTGGAAGCAGGGCTGGGATATACTCCCGGCCCTGCTTACTTTTTCTTCCCGTACCAGGGCTTCCTGGCGCGTTCGAACCGAGGGGACGCACTTTGACGCTCGCGATTGAGCTAACCGGAATCACCAAACGGTTCCCCGGTGTTGTAGCGAACGACAACGTGAGCCTCGCGGTCGCTCCAGGAGAGATCCACGCGGTGTGCGGGGAGAACGGGGCAGGCAAATCAACTCTGATGAAGATCCTCTTCGGCATGCAGAGCCCCGATGAGGGGACCATGCGCATACATGGTGAAGAGGTCCGGTTCTCCTCGCCCGCCGATGCGATCGAGCGGGGCATCGGCATGGTCCACCAGCACTTCATGCTCGCCGGCCAGCTCACCGTGCTCGAGAACGTGATCCTCGGCACCGAACCGGTGGCTTCCCTGGGGCGGATCGACTTCAAGGCCGCGGAGGCCCATCTTCTCGAGGTGGGTGAGGCCTACGGTCTCGACGTCGATCCCCACGACCTGATCGAGACTCTCGAGGTTGGTGAGCGTCAACGGGTGGAGATCATAAAGGTGCTCTACCGGGGTGCCCAGATCCTGATTCTCGACGAACCCACTGCCGTGCTCGTCCCCCATGAGGTGGACGAACTCTTCCGCAACATGCGCGAGCTCAAAGCCGCGGGAGAGACGATCCTGTTCATCGACCACAAGCTCGAAGAGGTTCTGCAGATCGCCGACACCATCACCGTGCTGCGCCAGGGACGCACTGTGGCAACCGTCAAACCCGCCGACGTCAGCACCGGTGACCTTGCCGAAATGATGGTCGGTTCCGAGTTGCCGACGCCGCAGACATCGAGGTCCACCGTCACAGACAAGACCGCACTCTCGATCAGGGGCTTGACCGTGCTCGACGAGGATGACCGGCCAGTGCTCAACGACGTCAGCCTTGAGGTGCACAGAGGCGAAGTTGTGGGACTCGCCGGCGTCGAAGGCAACGGCCAAACCGAGTTCGTAGGCGCCATTATCGGGACCGAGGACGTCGAGGCCGGTTCGATCCGGCTGCTCGGCGAAGAAATAGCCCACAGCACGGTAAGGCGCCGACGCAATTCCGGGATCGGCTACGTCCCTCAGGACCGTCAAGAAGAGGGTCTGTTGCTGTTCGCTCCGCTCTGGGAGAACGCCGCTCTCGGCCATCAGACCAGAAAGCCGTTTGCCAACGGTCGTTGGTTCGATCGATTCGGGGCGCGCGAGCGCACCGAAGCAATCCGCAGTTGGTTCGATGTACGCACACCGGATATCGAAGTTACCGCCAACTCGCTGTCGGGAGGCAACCAACAGAAGCTGATCGTCGGAAGGGAAATGGCTGCCGAGCCGAAAGTGCTGATCGCTGCTCATCCCACCCGGGGAATCGACATCGGCGCTCAAGCAGCAGTGTGGGACGACATCCGCGCGGCCCGCGCAGACGGCATGGGAACCCTTCTGATATCCGCCGACCTTGAGGAGCTCATCGGTCTCTCCGACACCATTGTTGTGATCCACAAAGGAGAACTGACAGCAACCCTCGACCCTGCCACGATCACTCCACGGGAGCTCGGAAGCTATATGACCGGTTCCGAGCAGGACGACGCTGAGACTCCGGACGGGCCCGGACCCGCCGCCGCCCCCGAAACCGCTACTGGCCCCAAGTCCCAGGGAGACCCTGCATCCGGTGATGCGGGAGAGCCGCAATGACCGACTCGACGGTGACCGACGAATCCGAGGAGGAACCCAAGGTCCGACTGACGAGAGCAGCTGCCGACTCTCGCCTGCGACAGATCCTGCTGTCGGCGGCCGCGCCGCTCGGGGCCTTCGTCTTCTCACTAATCGCCAGCGCCATCGTCTTGATCGCAGCGGGCAGCAACCCCATCGAAGCCGCCAAAGACATGCTCGATCACGCCAGCAAACTTGAGGTGCAGGTCTCGATGATCAATCGGGCCACTCCCCTCTACATCTCCGGAGTTGCGGCTGCGATCGGCTTCAAGATGAACCTGTTCAATATCGGGGTCGAGGGCCAGTACCGGATGGCGGCGATATTCGCGGCGTTCGTGGGGGGCGCGGTCGCGTTGCCGTCGGTGCTGCACATCGCACTCATCCTGATCACTGCGATGGTCGTGGGCGGGCTCTGGGGCGGCCTCGCGGGAGTGCTCTACACCCACCGTGGAGTCAACGAGGTGATCGGCACGATCATGTTGAACGGCGTCGCCTTGGGTGTGATCGCCTGGCTCGTTCGACGTTGGCAAGCCGAGGGCAACATCGTCCAGGTCGGCGTGGGAACAGAACCCATCGACGAGTCGGGTCTTCTGCCCAACCTCAACTTCATCCCCGAACTCTTCGGCGACCTCCGGGCCAACGAGGAACTCACGGGCATGCTGGTGATCGCCATTGTTGTCGGTGTCGTGTACTACCTGCTGTTGAACCGCACCGTCTTCGGATACGACCTGCGGGCCAGTGGGCTGAACCCGCTGGCGGCGCGTGCCGGAGGCGTGCCTCCCCGCAAGATGGCACTGGCCGCGATGCTGATGTCAGGTGCAGTGGGTGGACTCGTCGGCATGGCCGAGATCTTCGACAAGACCAGATACGACCCCAACTTTGTGGGGTTCCTCGGGTTCAACGGCATCGCCGTAGCCCTGCTGGGACGCAACAACCCTGCCGGCATCGCGGTCGGCGCGCTGCTGTGGGCCTTCCTCGACGCCACTTCAGACATCCTGCAAGTCACCCAGACCGCGCCCAAGGAGATCATCGACATCATGCGCGGCGTGATCCTTTTGACTGTTGTTATCGGCTACGAGGTGGTCAGGCGAGTGCGTGAACGCACCGAGTCGGCCCGTACCGCAGCCCGGCTCGCGGAGGCGACGTCATGAATCTGCTGCGCCGAGTAAACAAGCTCTCCACGCCGATTCGCTGGATGATCTACGCAGCGCTGGGGATCTTCCTTCTGGTGATCGTGCAGTCGTTCACCGACGCTTCGAAGCTGACTACCACCACAACCTCTGGTGCAATGCTGCGCTGGACGGTGCCTGTTATGCTCGCCGGGCTCGGCGGCATGTTCTCCGAACGAGCCGGTGTGGTCAACATCGCCCTCGACGGGATCATGGTGCTCGGAATGTGGTTCGGGGCTTGGGGAACCATCAATTACGGGCCTTGGAACGGTCTGCTGATCGGCCTGCTGGGCGGGGCGCTCGGCGGTTTGATCCATGCGATCGCGACTGTGACGTTCGGGGTCGACCACATCATCTCCGGCGTTGCGATCCTGATCGCCGCGCCGGGGATCGCCCGCTTCCTGTCCCTGGAGATTCTGGCCAACCATGACGGAGGTTCGATCACCCAGTCACCCCGCCTGTCCGGTGCCGGAAAGTTCACCCTGCCGTTCCTTGCAGGAGGACGGATCGGCGACTGGCGAAGTCCCGACATTCTCGGATGGTTCACAGACAAGGACTGGTGGTACATCTCCGATCTGACCGGATTCGCCCGCGGTTTCGTATTCAACCTCAGCATCTTCACGATCATCGCCTTCTCTCTGGTCCCGCTGTCGGCCTGGGTCCTGTGGCGCACCCGATTCGGCCTGCGGTTGCGGATCTGCGGCGAACACCCCACCGCCGGGGAGTCGCAGGGCATCAACATCTACCTCTACAAGTACATCGGTGTGGTGCTCAGCGGAGTGCTTGCCGGGTTCGCCGGGGCCTTCATCGCCACCCCGGAACTCAACGGGATCTATCTCGAGGGCTCGGTCAACCAGCGGGGGTTCATCGGATTGGCCGCCCTGATAATCGGCAACTGGAGACCCGCCGGCGTGATGGCCGGGGCGATGCTCTTCGGTTACCCCTTCGCGCTCGGGCTGAGGGACCTCGACGGCAGCAACACGCATGCGCTGCTGCTGGTGGCGGGCGGGGTGTTGGCGGTGGTCTCGATCAACAACTTCCGGCGCGGAAACCGTACTGACGCCATGCTGGGTGGATTGATCGGGGTGCTGGCCCTGGTCTGGTTCGTTGGATCTGAGACGGTACCGAGTTGGTTCATCAACATTCTTCCGCAGTTGATCGTGCTGCTGGTCTTGACGTTCTTCTCTCAGCGCCTGCGTATGCCCGCGGCCGACGGGCAGCCGTACCGCCGCGGCAAGACTTAGGGAGCCGGGGCCCCCGATGGCGTTGCTCAGCGACGCTCAGCTGTCTGCATGGGACCGCCACGGGTACATCGTGCTCCCCGATTTCGTCGACCCGAGGGACTGCGACTCGCTCAGGGAGCACGTCATGGGCATGCTGCGCTACTCGGATGTGCAGGCCGACGGTGGACTCACCGTGTTCGACACGAACGCACAGAGCCATGCCCAGGACGAGTACTTTCTGACCAGCGGCGACACGGTCCGATGGTTTCTGGAGGACGGCGCGGTGGTCGACGGCGAACTGACCCGGCCGCTGGAACTGGCCGTCAACAAGTTGGGTCACGCCATGCACGATCTCGACCCGCTCTTCGATCGTTTCTCGAGGACACCCGAACTCGCTGCGCTGGCCGCGGATCTGGGGTTCGTGCAGCCGCGCCTGCTCCAGTCGATGTACATCTTCAAGCAGCCTGGTATCGGTGGTGAGGTAACTTGCCACTGCGATCACACGTTCTTGTGGACCGAACCTCAGTCCGTGGTCGGCTTCTGGTTCGCCATTGAGGACGCGACGTTGGAGAACGGCTGCATGTGGTTGGCTCCCGGTCACCACCGCACACCGGCGCGCACCAGGTTTCGGCTCACTGCTCCCGGTGCTCGCGGCACGACCACCGATGTGCTCGATCCCGAACCTTGGCCAACCGATGATCTCGTACCGATGCCGGTCGACCGGGGCACGCTCATCGTTCTGCACGGCACCCTCCCCCACTGGAGCGCGCCGAACACCTCACCGATCAGCCGTCACGCCTACACCCTGCACCTGATCGACGCCCAAGCCGACTACCTAGCCGACAACTGGCTCCAGCGAGGCCCAGACATGCCCCTGCGCGGCTTCTAAGTCAGGGTCGTGAATCAGGGTGGATAGCCTCGACACTTATCGATTGTGATAAGTGTATGACCGAGATGAGTGCGACACGCCGACCCTGCCGATGATGTCGAGACCTGGCCCTATGAGGCCTTGGTGACCGCGATCGACCGCGGTCTGGTTCCTGATTGGCAGCCCGTCTTCGCGGAGATCAGGCGGTCGCCGTGGGGGCCCGTGGCTCGTCGTGTTGAGCGCTACCTCGGCTACCGCGACCCCGACGGCGTGAGCACGCTGTTCACGTCAGCCATCGACCGGGCCCGCAAGGAGATCGAAAGCACTGACCGCGCCGAGGTGGTTGCCCGCGTTCAAGCCGCTGTCGCGCGGGCGGGAGTGACCAAAGCAGAGTTCGCGGCATCGATCGGTACGAGCGCGTCACGGCTCAGTACCTATCTGAGCGGAAAGGTCACACCTTCAGCGGCGCTGCTAATGCGCATCGAACGCACCGCGAATTCAATGTGACCACCCACGTCCGCCAATGTCGCACCGATCCCACTACCACACTGGCCGCCTGTCCGCGCAACCACTCAGCCTGATCGGATATCCATACGACAGAAAAAATTGTCGTGGTGATCGTGACGAAGACGTCTATTGATATCGACAGAGAAATCGCAAGCCTGGCGGCAGAGACACTGGGTACGACCACGCTGCGGGAAACGGTCAATGCCTCGCTATTGGAGATTGTTCGCGCAAGACGCCGACTTGAAGCCTTGGAGTTCTTCAGTGAGGATGGTCGGTTCGACTTCGACGAGTAGCACATACGACCCTATAGCAAGACAACCGGTCTTTAGAACCGGCTGAATAGCACATACGACCTGATAAGTTGGTGCCGTGGGAAGATTCGTCGAATCCGAGGGGTGGATGGCCAGCCGGACCGGTTACGGACGGAGAGCCTACCACGCCTACGTACCACACACCTTGGCCGACTGGTCCCCCACGCTGAACGCGGATTCTGTCAACGCGGTCACCGCCGCCGAAAGTGCGCTCGCCGCGACGACTGACGGGGCCCATACGACCTTGGGTGACAGCCTTTTGGACTGGATGATGGCTCGTGACGAATCCATCCGTTCAAGCGTCATGGAAGGCGTCGAAGCCACAGTGTCAGGTCTTGAATGGGCGCGTTACATAGACCAGGCGGGCAGACCAGTCTCCGACGAAAACGATGCGCTCACGCTCGGCGCGGCGAAACAGATCGCGGCCGCCGTGGAACTCGGACACAAGATTCGCGCCGGGCACCGCGCCACTCTCGACGACATCCTGGATATACACGGACGCCTGTTCGAGGGGACGAGGGACCGTGCTATCGGAGGTCTGCTGCGCACCGAGCCAATCTGGATCGGTCCTCCCGGATGCCTTGTGGACGACGCCTCGTTCGTTCCGCCCCCCGCCGAGCACATCGGCGAACTCATGGACGACCTGGTTGCATATCTCAACAACAGCGGCCATCCGACGGCGCTGCGGGCCGTCGTCGCCCATTCCCAATTCGAGACCATCCATCCCTTCGACGACGGGAACGGACGCACCGGCCGCGCTCTCATCCATACAGTCCTGATCGCAGCGGGACTCACACGCTCAGCAGTTCCGATCACTGCTGCTCTGAGCCGTGATCGCCACGCCTACTACGATGCTCTCAACGCCACGCGGGTGGTATGCGCACCCGACGACTCAGCAGCCCGCAGCGCTGCCCTGCACAACTGGCTGAGCGTGTTCAGCCATTCATGTGAAGAAGCCAACCGACAAGCAGCGGCGTTGCGGACGACCGTCGAGCGTATGGTCGCTCGATGGCGAACAACAGCGCATTTCCGCCGCGGCAGCACAGCAGCGGCGCTGTTGGATGCGCTGCCGTCGATGCCTGTGCTCGACGCCCAGATGGTGGCTGAGCGACTCCATGTGAGCACCCGAGCAGCGCGGGCGGCTCTATCATCGCTCGACGCTGCCGGCATCGTGACCCCTACAGGAGGCCGGCGCAACCGGAGGTTCTCCACCCCGGACGTGGTCGGCATGCTTCGACGTACAACCCCGGACGGCGGGGCAGCCGCTTCGACCAGCTCAACAGTGAATACGCAACTGCTGCCACCGAACCCCTGGTGGACCGGATGCAGCCACCACGGTCCACGATCCGAGAAACGGTGCCGTCTTCCCCTAGGGCATAGAGGCCAGCATCGTTACAGCTAGACTCCGGCGATGACGAGTCCTGATGTCGGCGCTCCCACGGTTGAGCGCATCAAGCAAGCGCCGAAGGTCCTGCTGCACGATCATCTCGACGGTGGACTTAGACCTCAGACGATCATCGAACTCGCCGATGAACTGGGCTACCCCAATCTGCCCGCCACCGAACCCGAACCCCTCGTTGAATGGATGATGCAGGGTGCCAACCGCAAGGACCTCACGCTCTATCTTGAGACTTTCGCCCACACCGTCGGGGTCATGCAAACCGCTGACAGCATCGAACGGGTCGCACGCGAATGTGCTGAGGACCTGGCCGCCGACGGAGTCGTCTATGCCGAGGTGCGCTTCGCTCCCGAACTCCACAACCAGCGGGGCCTGAGCCTCGACGACGCGATCGAAGCAGTTCTTGCGGGTTTCGCAGCCGGTTCGTCCGGCACCGGCCTCACCATCCGTGCCATCTGCTCGGCCATGCGCGACGCCGACAACTCACTCGCGGTGGCCGAGGCGGCGGTGCGATGGCGAGACCAGGGAGTGGTGGCGTTCGACATCGCCGGAGCAGAGGACGGATTTCCGCCCGACGACCACATCAGAGCTTTTCAATTCTGCCAACGCGAGAACTTCCACATCACTGTTCACGCCGGAGAGGCCTACGGCCCCCGATCGATCTGGAAAGCTGTGCAGTACTGCGGTTCAGAACGACTCGGCCACGGCATCCGTATTGTCGAAGACATCGAACACGGCGAACATGGCGAACCCGAGCTCGGCCGTCTCGCCCATTTCCTTCGTGATCGACGTATTCCCCTTGAGGTCTGCCCGACCTCCAATGTCAACACAGGAGTTTTCGACAGTATTGCCGAACACCCGATCGACCAACTGATCGACCTGCGATTCCGGGTGACCGTCAATACCGACAATCGATTGATGTCGGGGGTGTCTATGAGTTCGGAGATGGCCGCGCTGGTCGACGTTTTCGATTACGGATGGGATCGGCTTCGTTGGCTCACAGTAAACGCGATGAAGTCGAGCTTCCTGCCCTTCCGCGAGCGGTTGCAGCTCATTGAGCATGTGATCAAGCCCCGCTACGCGCCGCTTGAGGCTTGGTCTACGGAGCCGCCGATCTGAGCTGACCGCCGCGTTGTGATGACGCGCCAATCACTAGAATCGCTTGGTGCTCAAAGGTGGCTTGTCAAGATCATCTCGTCGGCCGCTGATACGCAGCGGCACGGCGCTGCTGCTCTCGGCAATGATCGCCGCCGCCTGCGCCCAGAACAGCACCATCGACGAGATTCGCAACAACGCCGCGTCGACCACCCCGACCACGACTCTGGCGCCACAGGGTGGTTCTGACAGCTCCGGTGGATCCAGTGGCTCCGACAGCGCGGCGCGTCCGCCGGTCACCGAACCCGACCCCGATCCGACACCGCTGCCGATCGACCGTGACTACCGCATCGGCACGCTCGACAACGGCCTCACCTATCTCCTGCGTTCGAACGATTCGCCAGGCTCGAATCTGGAGATCCGCCTGCTCGTCAACGCCGGGTCGGCGCAGCAGGTCGACGGCAGCGACGGCAGCGCCCACTTCCTGGAGCACATGCTGTTCAACGGCACCGAGAAATACCCGGGTAACGAACTGACGGCAAAACTTCAGCGGCTCGGCATCGAGTTCGGGCCGGAAATCAATGCCTACACGTCGATGGACGAGACCGTCTACATCCTCTCGGCCGCCACATCCGACGTAGGCGCCCCAGAGGTGGCGTTCGACGTGATCGCGCAGTGGGCATCCGCGGCAACGCTCGAACCGTCCGCTGTCACCGAAGAGAAGGGCGTCGTGCGCGACGAACTGCGCCAGAGACTCGAATCCGTCGACGGCATCATCTTTAGCAGGTTCAACGAGGTGTACGTCGCCGACACCCCATATGAGGGCCATCTCGTGATCGGAGATGCGGACAAGGTCGAAGCGACCACTCCCGAGCTGCTAAGGGCCTTCTACGACGACTGGTACCGACCCGACAACATGGCCGTCGTCGTGGTCGGCGACCTCCCTCTCGACGAACTCGAATCGAAAGTCTCCGAGTATTTCAGCGACCTGGAAGCACGGACCGAAACACCCACCCCGCGTGAGCCGATCGAAGTTCAGATATCGCCCGAGCCTCAGGCGCATGTCGTCACCCACCCCGACAACTCCATCGACAACCTGTCGCTCGACTTTCCGATACCCGCTTGGGACACGAGCACGGTCGGCGGTTCCCGTCTGACGCTCATGGAGCAAGCAATCGCCATCATGCTGGACAACCGGCTCAACGACGCTTATCAGCTCGGCGAACTGGTGCTTGAGGAGATTCCGTTCCTCTCCGAGTTCGAGGTGAGCCGTGAACTCAGGTACTTCGGCACCAACCTCAAGGCCGCTGATCTGGCCGACGGCCTCAAGAACTACATGTCCTACCTGCTCGCAGCCGCCGAGGACGGGTTCAGCGAAGACGACATGGAACGGATGCGCGACACCATGGTCGCCTATTTCAACCAGCAACTGGCCGGGCTCAACACCACTCAGGACAGCCAATACGCCAATCTGCTGTCGAGGTACTGGCTCCAGGGCGCAGACATCGACCGCCCTCAAACACGCATCGCTCGGCAGAGAACGACCGTCGAATCGTTCACCGCCCATGAACTCGCCAACCATTGGAGCTGGCTGCTGAGCATCAGCGGACCGATCGTCATCGCCGTCGGTGCCGACGAGTCAACCCTGCCCACAACCGGCGAACTGCTCGAGACCCTCGCCAACCTCGCACCAGCAGATTCCGCGGCGGGGGCAACCCGGATCGACGAACTGATAGCTCCCCCGCCCCGCACCCAGCCGACCGAGACGAATGAACGGAGCACCGACCACGGCGATGTCACCACCTGGACGTTCGACAACGGGGTGACGGTCAGCCACCGCCACTCGAGGGTCGCAGACAACGCTTTCTCGCTGCGGGCAGCCTCTGCGGGCGGCTGGTCGACTTTCCCACGAGACCACCCGGGCTTCAACGCGGCGATTCCGGCGGTGGCCGTGGACGCCGTGTTCGGCGGCGGGGTCGGTCCTCACGACGCCCTGGCCCTGAGCCGTTTCCTCTCGACGAAGAACGTCGGGCTCCTCAGCTTCATCGACCAGTCAGAAGAGGGCTTCTCAGGCGAATCCGCCACCCGGGACGCTGAGGTTCTGTTCCAGTTGTTGCACCTGTACATCACCGAGCCCAGAGTCGACGAAGTCGCGTTCCGCACTGCCATCGACTACGCCGAGCAGAATCTCGCCGTCAACCAGACCAACGCTGACCGGCGCGCAACAACCGCGCTGCTGGACCTCATCTACGACGGTGACCCGGCGCAGCACCGGGCCGCCACCCAGCAACAGCTCGACTCACTCGACGGGCAGACTGCACTCGAGATCTACAGGGCGCGACTAGGCAAAGTGGACGACTTGGCGGTCGCCATCGTCGGCGACATCGACCGCACGACGGTCGCCGATCTGGCCGCTCGCTATCTCGGCTCGCTCCCGTCCGGAGAATCCGACAGCTGGGTCGATCTCGGCTACGAACTCCCGACAGGTCAACAATCGGCAAGCGTCGAACTCAGCGAAGGTGCTGCCGACGGGGGCATGCTCGTCTTCCACGCCCAGCCGATCGAACTCACAGCAGAGAACCGGGTGACCGCCAACCTTCTGCAGGGAATCGTCAACAACCGGATAATCGAACGGATCCGCGAGGAACTCGGCGCGTCCTATGGCGGGTCCGCCTCAATCTCGTTTCGGCGTGAACCAGAGCCGTCGATCCGTTCAATCATGTCGATCAGCGGCGATCCGGATCGACTCGACGAGATCCGCGCCGTGTTGATGGAAGAACTGGAGGCCCTCGCCGACAACGGCCCGACCGCGGACCAGTTCGAACAGGCCCACAGCGTCGTACGCAGCGACTGGAACTTCTTCAACAACAGCCTTCTCGCCAACTCCGATCTCGAGGCGATCAGGTTCGCAGACGAGGACCGCTTGACGCTCGACAACCGCCAGGAACTCCTCGAAGAAGCGACCCCCGCCGATGTCCGAGCACTCGCCGAGCACCTGTACGGCACCGGCCACTGGTTGGAAGTTTCCAAAGTCCTCAGCGAATAGCCCCGTTCACCAGTTCGGTACGGGCGCGAACGCCCTGGAATTGAGGGGCTAGCCTCGGTTGGCATGCTCGATCATGTGTTCACCGACGCAATCGGAGCGTTGCGGGACGCTTTCGAGACGGCCCGTCTTGAGCGCAAAGCCTTCGAGGAACGCTTCTGGGCAGACGTGCTTCTCGGTGACCTAAACTGGCAGACGACTTACGGGCTGCCCGGGGAGGGTCTTCCACCGCGGGTGCAGGCGGACGTGAGCTGCAGTTGGCCCACCTGGTCCCAGACCGCATACCGGAGCTGGTACGTCACCGAGGAACTGAGCGAACCGCCGCGCATCGAGATCGAGATCGTGCTGCGGATACAGCGCCTAGACGTGATCCCGGACCCGACCGCCGTGCTCGACATCCTCCCGGTCAGAAGCCCTTCGATAGGCGGCGAGAAACTGACTCGCAGCGGACCGACCGTTGAGTCGAGCTACGGGATCCACACAGATGACGTGGAGCACGCGATCGAGGTCTCCTACGAGGGGGCCTACGAACTCGACGAACCGCGCCTCGCCGACGGCTCCATGCTCGACGACCACTTCAACGCGCTCGGTGGCTGGATCTCCTCGACTCTGGTCCGCCTGGGCGACTTGAAGTTCCGCTGAACCGCGCCGGACAGCCGAACCCGGTTACAGGCCCTTGCGCAGAGGACCCAGATCGTCGAAGACGGGCTCGCGGCCCTCGGTCTTGGCTCGGAAGGACTCCATCATGTCGTCGGGCTGGAACATTCCGGTCTGCCACGCGGCGATGTATGCAAGGGAGTCCTCCACCGAATGGTCCCTGCTGTAGTTGATCGTCGCCTTGGTTCCATGAACCGCCAACGGCGATTTCGAGGCGATCTCCGCGGCGATCTCATGAACCCCCTCCAGCAGCGCTTCATGGTCATCGAACACCTCGTTGACCAGGCCCAACTCAGCGGCTCGTTGGGCGTCCATGCGACGGCCGGTGTATGCCAACTCCCGCGCGACTCCCTCGGGGATGAGCTTCGGCAGCCGCTGCAGGGTGCCTACGTCAGCGGTCATGCCGATGTTGATCTCCTGGATGCAGAACCATGCGTCTGCGCTCGCATAGCGGCAGTCCGCAGCGGTGACCATGTCGACCGCTCCACCGACGCAGCCGCCCTGAATCGCCACCAACACAGGCATCCGAGCCCGTTCCAGTGAAGTCAACGCGTCCTGGAGGTGCAGGACGTTGTAACGCAGCGCGGCACGTTGACGACCCACTTCAGTGATCGCGTCTCCAGTGACACCAGCACCGGACCCACCCGTGAAGACCGCCAGGTCCATGCCGGCACAGAAGTGCTTGCCGGTGGACGACAACACGACGACACGCGCCCGGCCACTGTCAGACAACTCGTCGATGATCTCG
The DNA here is from genome assembly GCA_951812975.1 of uncultured Acidimicrobiales bacterium. Lineage (GTDB taxonomy): Bacteria > Actinomycetota > Acidimicrobiia > Acidimicrobiales > Aldehydirespiratoraceae > VXYK01. The sequence continues at coordinate 403,481 of CATOTC010000001.1, forward strand.
GGAAGCTCCCTCCAGAACTCGGGAGTCATGGTGTTGAACTCGTCGGGGCGGCACAGACGGACGTGCGCCACTCCCTCAGACTCGTCTATCTCGAAACAGGTGTGTCCCATGGCCGTGCACATTCCCTCGTATCGGTTTCAGCAGACCGTCAGGCTAGCGAGCTGAGCGATACCTGGGGACGCGCGCCGATATGGGAGATGATCTCCGCCGCGGCGATACCCCCGAGTTCCGCACAACGCCTCAGATCAGCGCCTCTGGCCAAGCCGAACAGGAAACCCGAGGCATACAGGTCGCCTGCGCCCGTCGCGTCGACGATGCGCGGGACATGCACAGCAGGAACTTCCACACGCTCGTCACCCGACACAACCACCGAACCCTGAGAGGACCTGGTCAGCGCCACGATCTCGGTAATGTCTGCGGCCCGTGCTGCGGCGGAGTCGAAGTCTTCAGTCTCGAACAACGAACAGATCTCCGTCTCGTTGGCGAATACCAGGTCGACCATGTCGCCGATGAGGTCGAGCCACTCGTGGCGATGCCGGTCTACGCAGAACGAGTCCGAGAGCGTCAGCGAGACAAGCCGGCCCGCGTCCGAGGCCAGATCCATGGTGTGGCGGATCGCGGCCTTGGCGATGTCGATGTCCCACAGATACCCCTCGCAGTAGGTGATCGCTGCAGAGACGACCAGCTCAGCGTCGACGTCCGCCGGTTCTAACAGGGTGCTCATCCCCAGGAAGGTGTTCATGGTGCGCTCGGCGTCCGGAGTCACCTGAATGAGGCTGCGACCCGTCGGCGGCCCCCCTTTTGCGAGCGGCACATCGAATCCAACCCCAGCAGCGCGCAGATCGTGGGCGAACACCTCCCCGAGTTGATCGTTGCGCACCTTGCCTATGTACGCGGCCGAGCCACCGAAACTTGCCACTCCAGCGACGGTGTTGGCTGCCGAGCCCCCAGAAATCTCGAGGGCCGGCGGCATCACCGCATACAACGACGTCGCCCGCTCCGCATTGATCAGGGTCATCGCCCCCTTGGCCAAGCCATGCGTCTCGATGAAACTGTCGTCGACCATCACGATCACGTCGACGATGGAATTGCCCACACCGACAACATCGAGGCTCGGTTCGGAGGTCACTTCTCGTACAGGCTGGTGCGAACTGGCAAGACCGCCGAGTTTAGCCGATACAAAGGACCCCATGACCCAGCGCGATCCCCGACTTCCGACCCATGTCGTAGCGGACATCCCAGAAGATTCCAGGAAGGTTCAATCGCAACCAACTTGATGTGGCCGTGCTGCCCACGGAGCGCCGGGCTCGATTTAGGCGGTGTTGCTTCTGGATAGATGACACCAGTGCTGTCACGCCATCCAGGTCGGCTTGAGCGTCTCAGTCAGGCTTCACGATCCGTGTGGTCGCTACTGGGGTGGCCAGGTGTCGCAGAGGTTGACCTAGAACTGCTCGGCATCCTCACTGCTACGCGTGCCGCCAACTCTGCGTTGTTGACCAGCAGCTCCCGGTGTGGCGCAACCGTGGTCCCGTGTGTCTCGTCATCGAGCCAACCCAACAAGAACGGGGTGACGTCTTGGCCTCTGATTCCTTGGCGTTGCGCTTCTTGCAGCCCTTTCGCTAACGCGTGGTCGATCTTCACTTCGGTTGTCGGTGGCCGCAGCACCAGAACACCGCCACCCAATCCGAGTGACCAATGCGCGAACGCATAGCTCGCGATCTCAGACGCATCCTCCACCCGTGTCGACGTACGGTGGCCGCTCGTGCGCGAATAGAACATTGGTGCCTCGTTCGTCTGCCAACCGAGCAGCGGAACACCGAGGGTCTCCAGCACCTCGAACGTCGCCGCGACATCCAGGACCGGTTTGACCCCGGCGGAGACCACGACCACGTTGGCGGCTGCGACGTCATAGAGGTCGGCGGAGATGTCGAGGGACTCGGCGAAACCTAGATGTACGCCTCCCAAGCCGCCGGTGCTCATAACGCGAATACCGACGTGATCGCACAGCGCAGCTGTCGCGCCGATCGTTAGCGCTCCGCTGTCGCCGCGGACGATGGCATCTGCTATGTCTCGTGTTCCGAGTTTGCGGATCTGGGGTCGTTCAAGGAACGCCGCGGCTCGAGCGGCGTCGGACTCGATATGAACTTGCTTGTCGCTGACGAAGACCAAGCCGGGGACGGCTCCGGCGTCGCGAACTCGGTCCATGCACTCGACGGCTAATTCGACTCCGATGCCACGGCTGAAACCGTGGGCGAACGCAACCGACTCCAACCCCACAACTTGCCCGGCCGCTGCTAGTCGCTGTGACACTTCTTGGGTCAAGGCGACCAAGTCGGCCATCCGGGAAATGGAGATCATGCCGTCCACTCCTCACAAGCGCCGCTTCGATTCTCTCCACTCAGCGCCACAGGGATAACGGGAACAGGCGCTACCCGGTTGACCATGTCCATGATCACGCAACGGTCCGACGATGTGCGCAATCGAATAACCGACCCATCGAGACAACTCGGGGATTTGTGTAGCCGCGCCACGTTCCGATTCTCTTCGCCTGCACCGTTGCCGTTGCCGAAGTGGACATCGTCGATGAGGGTCGGGTCGAGGTCTGGAGTCCGCTCCATCAGCGACGAGATTGTTGCTGCGGCCATGTCGTCGGGTCGGACATGAGCCAACGCCCCAGCGATCTTTCCGACGGGAGTTCTTACGGCGTCGATGACGTAGACCTCAGATGTGCTCATTGCCCCCCGCCCGTGAACAGCTTCGCGACACAGATGGGCGGCGTCCTCACCGGAGGCTCCCGAGCGCTCCATCGACCGCCACAATCAGTTGCTCGACCTCGCGTTCGCGCATGGGAGTTGAGATCGATCCCATGCACGAGTAGACGAGAAGGATGCCCTGGCCCAAGAGAGCGTCGAAGAAAACCCTGAGGCGTTCGCTGGCGTCTGGGGATGGGAAGCTGTCGCGGTAGTTCCTTGGCGCGTCGGCCTGCAAGTGGATCCTGAACAGCGACCCAGCACCGGTCACGCTCGCGTTGTAGCCCCTTGAGCGGATGACTGCCCGCAGGCCTTCGATCGCGAGGCGGCCGAGGTAGTTGACCCGTTCGATCTCGTCGTGGTCGAACAGAGTCATGGCAGTCAGACCGGCGGTCATTGTGATGGGGTTGGCGGAAAACGTGCCTGAGTACGGCAGGAGATAGTTGTCGCCGTGGGGGTTCATGATGTCCATGACATCGCGCCGGCCCGCAATCGCTCCGACAGGGAACCCACCACCGATGATTTTCCCCATCGCCGTGATGTCCGGGGTGAGTTTGTAGCGCTGCTGCGCCCCGCCGTAGGCCGTGCGAAACGTTATGACTTCATCGCACAACATCAGTGCTCCGTCGCATTTGGCCCAATGGGCGAGGGAGGCGACGAAGTCTTGATCCGCGGGGATCAAGCCCGCCCGGTGCGGCATGACATCAAGAAGCACACACGCGATTTCACCGGAGTGCCGGTCGAGGATGTCGACCGCGCGTTGGATGTCGTTGAGCGGCACCACAACAACATCATCAAGCACGGAGCGCGGGGTCCCATGAGCCACTGGGACTGACGCTGGTGCGTCGACACTGCCCCATGTTGCAGGACTCGCCGTCTGTGACACCTCGGCGAAGTCGTACAGGCCGTGGTAGGTGCCTTCGACCTTCGCGATCTTCGACCGTCCCGTGAATGCGCGAGCGGCTTTGAGGCAACCCATGACGGCTTCAGTGCCGGAATTGACGAAGCGGAGTTGATCGAATCCAGGGTTTCGGGAGCACAGCTCCTCTGCGAAGCGCAGTTCGACTTCGGTGGTCATCGTGTACGCGGTTCCCCGCTGAAGCTGACTCGTGACGGCGGCGACGATGGCAGGGTGGGAGTGGCCGTGGATCAGCGACGCCATGTTGTTCGCGAAGTCGATCCGCTCCACACCGTCCACATCGGTGATCCGACAACCAGTCGCGTGCGCAGCATAGAGCGGCTGTGGTTTCCGGAGCACAGTATTTCGGCTAACACCGCCGGGCAGAACCCGTTTTGCGCGTTCGTGGAGCGCTTCAGATGCGGTCTGGATTCGCGTCGGCATCATTCGTCCTCGGTTTCGGTTCGACCGTCTACGAGTGGCGCTGCCGTTCGCTCGACTACCGCGTCGAAGGAGATTCCAGGGGAGAGTTCGACGAGCTTGAACCCTTCGTCGGTGACCTCGATGATCGCGAGATCTGTGTAGATCCGGTTGACGACACCGATGCCCGTCAGTGGATATGTGCAGGATTCCACCAGTTTCGGCTCCCCGCTGCGGGTGCAGTGGCTCGTCATCACGTAGACGGCCCTGATTCCAGACACCAAGTCCATGGCTCCGCCGACTGCGGGAATCGCGTCCTCGTCGCCCGTGGACCAATTGGCTAGGTCGCCGTTGGATGCCACTTCGAGTGCCCCTAGGACACACAGGTCGAGATGGCCGCCCCGGATCATGGCGAAGCTGTCAGCGTGGTTGAAGTACGACGCGCCCGCGAGTGCGGTCACTTGGCGTTTTCCAGCGTTGATGAGCTCAGAGTCACCCTTCCCTGGTTCTGGCGACGGCCCCATACCCAGCAGTCCGTTCTCGGTGTGCAAGATGATCTCGCGACCCCGGGGGATGTGTTGGGCAATCATCTCGGGCATACCGATGCCGAGGTTGACGTAGGCACCGTCCGGGATGTCTCGCGCGGCCCGTTCTGCCATTTGGTTTCGTGAGAGTCCGATGGGGGATTCTTTGTTCGTCATGGGTAGATCATCCCACTCTCGACCAGAGCGGATTCATGCGCCGGTGTTGCGACGGGGACCACGCTGTTGACGAAGATGCCTGGTGTGACCACACATTCGGGATCGAGAGCGCCCGGTGACGCTACGATTTCTGCTTGCACGACGGTGGTCTTGGCGGCCGTCGCCATAATCGGTGCGAAGTTGCGAGCCGTCTTGTTGTATATGAGATTGCCGTGCCAGTCGGCGATGCGCGCCTTGATCAGCGCCACGTCAGCAGTCAGGCCCTGTTCGAGGACGTACGTTCTTCCGTTGAAGTCGCGGCGCTCTTTGCCAACTTCAAGGTCCGTTCCCACTGCGGTTGGGGTATAGAAGGCTGCAATCCCGGCGCCTCCCGCCCGTATTCGTTCGGCGAGGGTTCCCTGTGGAACGAGTTCGAGCTTTATCTTCCCGGCGCGGTAGAGGTCCGGGAAGACCGTGGAGTTCGCGCTGCGCGGGTATGAGCAGATCATCTTGTCGACCTGACCGTTCTTGATGAGCGCTGCAAGACCGACCTCGCCGCTGCCGGTGTTGTTGTTGACCACGGTCAAGCCGCGGGCACCCGTGTCGACCAGTGCGTGTATCAGTTCGATTGGGCTGCCGGCTTCCCCGAACCCTCCGATCATTACTGTGTCGCAGTCTCGTACGGTTCTCACGGCCTCAAACGGGCTGGCGACTCGCTTGTCGATCATTTGACCGGTCAGACCGACAAGGCGGCAGGTGTCTTGATTCGAGCTGCCTGGACACGGCTGTACTCGAAAAGGCCAGCTTCATCGAAGAGGACGCGATCTTCGTAGTCGTCGAACCAGATTGCGTCAGGATTGCGTCCCACAATGCACACTTTTCCGCGGTCGGGAGCGTCAGCGGCGTTGCGCAGGATCTTGAAGATCACGACACCGTTTTCCGATCCGGCGAGACCCGGGATCGGCTCGTTTGTGACCGCGGCGACTTCAGTCTTGCCCTTGTAGTGGGTGATCGACAAACGGGCGTGGGTCTCAACCCCGGAGAGCCCCTTCTGGGAGTCGTTGAGTATGTGCCACGCGGTCTCGATCGGTACGTTGAATGCTCGATACGCGATGATGTCGCGGCCGCAGAAGAAGTAGTGGTTCTCGATTCCGACTCGTTTCAGCGTGCGTTGCAGAATCCGCAGAGCCTCAGCGTCGTCGTTCACGCCCTTAATGATCGGGGATTGATTCTCGACGCTGATCCAACCGCGCGACACGACCGCGTCCACTGCCCGTTGGACGCTTGCATTCCAGACGTAGAAGCCGTTGCCGTCTTCGATGTAGTAACCATCCGCGTTCTTGGCGAGCAGTTCGTCGGGATGGTTGAAATGTGTCATAAGGCGGAACCCCACGTCGGGGTACACCTCATGGAACCGGTCCAGCATCGACAAGAACGTGTCGTCAAACCGGTCCGGATAGAACGCGAGCTCCTTAGTGCCGAGCCGGATTGCTTCGACCCCAGACTCAGCCAAGGCAGTAAACCATGCAGCCAGCTTCCCGTTGGGCAGAACCATCGGATCGCCGCCCGAAAGGAGGATCTCTCGAAGCTTCTCGCGCCCCGTGTCTGGATGGACGCCACCGTTCCGTTGAACCGCCGCATTGTGCGCTCGGATGTAGTCGGAGATCTCCTTTACTTGCGCGAGACCTTTCTTCTCGACCGTTCCGTCCTGGCGTTCAATGTCTTTGCGGGCGATGAGCTCTTCGCGATAACAGAATCGGCAATGCGCCGAGCATGTGGAGATCACATACATGAGACCCATCTCGTACTTGTGGAGCAGCCCCTCTACCGGGCTGTAGTCCATCTGGTAACCAGGGTCCTCAGAGCCTTGGAGATTCAGGGTCTCATCCGGTGAGGCCTTTACCAGGTTCTGCAACGCCGGACTGTGTTTCGCCATCTCGAAATAGTGCCGAGTGATCTTGACGGGCATGCGAGTTTCGATATCGCGTTCGGTTCCGCGAATCTGGATCAGCTGTTCAAGTTCGCCCTCGCTGTAGAAGTCGGCCATGTCGTCTGGCGCAGTGCCGTTGATGAACGGGTCGAGGCCGTTCAGGATTTGGCGGTCATACCGAGGATTCTCAACGCCCTCGAGCACAAGCTGCTCCCGTTCGGTTGGCACATACTTCGGTCGGCTCATGGTGTTTAACCTCGATTACTCTGGTTCGAGCGATGGAGGGGACCCCATCGTTGGACGTTACGTCTCACTTTCAATCATATATTGTAACAGAATGTCCACAAGCGTGCTACTGGAATCTCCTATGCCACCAGCAAACATCTCTGAGGCCATCGCCGAAGCGAGCGATCGGCTCACAAATACAGAACGTCGCATCGCCGAAGCGGTTGTCGCCGAACCAACGCTCCTCGCCTTCGGGACAGTCTCCAACCTGGCGGACCATGTCGGCACCAGTCGGGCCTCGATTGTGCGGTTTGCGGCCAAGCTCGGGTTCGCGGGCTACCCGGAGCTCCAAGACACTGCCCGTTTCGGGCTCTCTCAGAGGCTCTCAAGGCCTAGAGATCGTGTCCGCGGCGATCACGCTACGAGCGAGGGAGACCTTGAGACGCTCACAGCCTCGCTTGCACCGCTGCAAGCCGTCGTCGAGAGTGGGCTCCTCTCTGCGCTCGCGCCGCGGATCGCGAGCGCCGAGGCGGTCTGGATAGTGAGTGGCGAGACCTCCAAGGCATCCGCCCACGCGCTTCGAAGCGGGCTTGGGATCATCCGAACTCGTGTGCATCTACTCGAAGAACACTCGCTTGGCCGCGATCTTGCCGGCGCAGGACCAGCCGACATCGCACTGGTCTCCGATTTCGCCCGATACCGGCGTGCGACCCTCATCGCCGCTCAAGCCCTACAGGCACACTCGGTACCGATCGTGGCGATCACTGACGGGCCTCTCTCGCCGCTTGCGGCTCTGGCTGACACGCTGATCGAGCTCCCGATCCCCGCCGTTGGACCATTTGACAGTTCTATCCCGTCGCTTGCACTAGCCGAACTCGTTATCGCCGAGGTGGCAAGAGTCGATCGGGCGGCCGTACAAGAACGCATTGATCGAACCGAGGAACTCTGGGCCGTAACTGACACCTTCCTCGGCGAGCCATGAAGTTGGATATCCGGCGAATCCACGTCGGCACTGGCTGTTGAATCGCCTCGATCACACATGCGAGCAGTCGAGTTCAGTCGCGCAGCTCTGGCTGATCACGATGAGCGCGTAGTTTCGTGCCGCCGACGGATCGGTGACATGGACCTGGACTCGCTATCGTTTAGACGGGGCTGATGACGTCTGCGTCACCGTTTGCCTGGTGTTCGTTTCGTGTCAGACTCCGGAGCCGGGCGGGGTACTCGTTCCATCGGGTTCATTGGCCGGTACCAACGAACAGTGAACCCAAAGGTTTGAGTCCCCGCCTAGCTACCTGGAGGGGATTGTTCCGCCGGTCCTCGGCGGAGGATTGCTCAGCCGTCGAAGGTCGACGCAGGGTAGAACTCGACGTTCACCCATTCGCCGTCCTGGGCCTGCTGAATCGTGTAAGCGCCCGAGACGGTGCCGGACTCGTCAAACACGAGTGGCCCGGAGGCACCCTCGTAGTTGATCGAATCACCTGCAGCCAGTGCAGCCTTGCCTTCGGCGAAGGTCGAGACGAGCGTCCCGTCGCTGTGGGCAACCCCTCGAATCACAGAGTTGACCCCAGATCCGTCGCATTGACCCGAAGCCTCAAGCGCAAGCGCAACGAGGGTCACCATGTCGAAGGAGTTCGGCGCGAACGGGTCACCGGCCGCGTCGTACCTCTCCTCAAAGGAGATGAATTCGGGCAGCGATGGGTCCGCGTCAGCGAACTCGACGAAAGCGACGTCGTTGATCAACTCAGCTCCGACCGCGCCAAAGATCTCAGGCACGGCAAGATCCGCGGTGAACAGCCACTCGCCGTCGAATCCGCCCGCCACCGCTTCTTTGATGACTGTCACGCCGGATTCCTGGCCGCCCGCCAAGAAGATCGCGTCCGGATCGTTGGCCAACACGGTGGTGAGCTCAGCCTGATAGGACGGTTGACCCGGGTTGTAGACAACGAAGTCCGTGATGTCGATCCCGGAGCCTTCGACCGCGCCGCGGGCTACTTCGGCTGGGGAGATCGTGGACTCTTCGTTCTGGATCAGGAAAGCCACCGACTCATATCCGCGGCTGGACAACCACAGCCCTGAGGCTGCGCCGTCTCCGAGGTCCGACGAGACCGTGCGGTACACGAAGTCGCCGCCTAGCTCGTTGAGAGTGATTGTGCCGGCGTAGGGCGACATGATCACAACCTCTTCACGCTTGGCAAGATCAACGAGCGCCACCATGACCCCTGAGGTCGGACCAAGAATTGCGACTGCCCCTTCGCTCTCGATCATGTTGGTGGCTTCGCGAATGCCAGTCTCGGCGTCGCCTCCCGTGTCTGCCACGACGGTACGAATCGTTCCGCATTGTGTGCCACCGGCAGCGTTGATCTCACCGACGCCGAACTCGATGGCATCAGCGACAATCGCGCCGAACTCACCAAGTTCACCTGTCAGCGGCACCAAGACGCCAATGGTGACTTCCCCCGCGTCAGGAGGATCCTCCTCAGCAGGCGGATCCTCCTCAGCAGGCGGATCTTCACCGTCTGGTTGTTCTTCGGGCGGATCTGTCGCAACGTCTTCGTCGTCGCCGCATGATGCGGCGATCAACGACAACGCCATAAGGGCTGCGAACAGACGCAGCCATCTCTTTCTCTTCAGTAGCATTGTGATTCCCCTCCTTTAAGGGTGTTGTCTCGCTAGGTCGCCGGTGACTCACCGGGTTCCTCTTCCCGCTCCTCTAGGAGCAGTTCCTGAAGCCGTCCGGGCTCAAGCAACTCCGCGCTGTCGAACTCAGCGGTGCTTCGGCCGCCTTCCAGCAAGTAAGTCCTGGTGGAAGCGGCGAGAATCTTCTCGGGGTTCTGTTCCACTACCCAGACGACCGCCATTCCCGCGACCGCGAGTTCGGAGACCCACTCGACCATCTGACCGACAAACAGCGGTGCCAGACCTGCGGTTGGTTCGTCCAGCAGCAATACCTTCGGGTCCGCGATGAGCGCCGAGCTCACGGCCAGCGTCTGTCGTTCGCCGCCCGAAAGCGTCGCAGCGCGCTGCGTCGCGCGCTCAGCGAGGATCGGGAACCGGTCAAACACACTCGCCACACGGTCTTGCGCATCCGGAAACGCCAATGAGGCGACCCGCAGGTTGTCACGGACTGTCTGCTCACGAAAGACGTTGTTCTCTTGGGGCACATACCCAATGCCGAGGCGCGAGACATCTTGAGCCAACTGGCCGCGCACTTCTTTGCCGTCTAGCCTCACCGACCCGCTCGTAGGTTGCAGGTGACCAGCGATGCTCTTCATGAGCGTGCTCTTGCCAGCACCGTTGGGGCCGAGAACAACGATGATCTCGCCGGCGGCGACCGTCAGGTCAACGCCATGCAACACGGTCACTTTGCCGTACCCGGATTCCAGGCCCACAATCTCAAGCTGCATAGTCATCTCCGAGATAGGCCGAGATGACCGCAGCGTCGGTCCGGATCTCGGTCGGGGGCCCTTCGGTCAGCAACTCGCCGTGGGTGAGGACCAGAATGTGTTCCGCCAGCGCGAGGAGGAAATGCAGGTTGTGCTCGACGACCACCAGGGTCATCCCTTCCCTGTGAAGCTCTGCGAGCAGCGCCGCCAATCGCTTCTGAAGCACGGGATCGACGCCCGAAGTCGGTTCGTCAAGCAACAACATCACGGGGTTGCGGACTAGCTGGCGGGCGACCTCAAGCATTCGGAGTTCGCCTCCAGACAGGTCTGAGACGAGGTCGTCGGCTCTCCCGGTGAGGCCTACGCGGTCGAGAGTCCGCTTGGCGGCATCGACGGTTACAGACTCGTGGGTTCGCCAAGCTCGCCCGAATGCCGCTCGCAGGCGCTCTCCGGGGCTCGTCGCCCCGGACACAACGTTGTCGAGCACCGAGAGCGATTCGAACGCGCGTGGGGTCTGGAACGTTCGTCCGATGCCGAGTTCGGCGATCGTATCGGACGCTGCGTTGGTGATGTCGTGACCATCAAACGTGACAGCACCACTGTCTGATGCGAGCACACCCGATATCAGGTTGAAGGTCGTCGACTTGCCTGCCCCGTTGGGCCCGATGAGCCCGACGAACGAGCCGCGGCTCACCGCGAAGCTCAGCCCGTCTTCACCACCGACGGCTCGAAGCCCGGCGAAGCGCTTGGAGATTGCTGATGCTTCAAGGAGCGGCGGTTCCGCTGTTGGTGTCGACGCTGTGTTGTTCATCTTGTGGCCTTCATTCGCTCCGCGATCCGGTCAAAGGGCTGGTAGCGCAATACCGCGATGAACAGCAGTCCGGTGACGATGTGTTCAACGGATGCAGCGATTTGCGCCGAGCGAACCGTTTCGAACGGCCATGTACGGACCACTTCTTCGAAGAAGATGAGGCCGAACGTTCCTGCCACTGCACCGTAGACCGACCGTTCGCCGCCCAAGACGAGCGCGATCCAGATGATGAACGTAACCTCGGCCGTGAACAGCGACGGCTGTGCCAACGTCGTGAACATCGCATACAGCCCCCCGGCGGCGCCAATTGGAATAGCCGAGATCAGGAACACCTGACGACGCATCCGCTGAACCGACTTGCCAGCGGCGAGCGCTGCGACCTCGTCGTCGCGGATGGCGTCGAGAGCGCGCCCGTACGGCGACCGCAGCAGTCTTCGGAACACAAGAAGTGTTGCGATCATCAGAAGCGCTGCTGCTCCCGCGAACACATACTTCTCTTCGATTGGTCCCCAATCACTGATTGGGCGCTTCACGTTGGCAAGCCCGACGGTTCCGTTGCCAATCCGGCGCTCGTTCAGCAGGAATGAGTGGAATACCTCAGCGAAGGCGAACGTGGTGAGCGCGAGGTACTCACCGCGCAGACGCAGTGTGGGCCAGCCCGTGATCGCGGCGAACAGCAAAGCGGCTGTTGCCGCTGCGACCAGGGCCACCGGCCATGGCCACCCGAAACCGAACTTGTATTGGTCGAGACCTTGCGGCGCGGGTTGGGTGAAAATCGCATATGCGTACGCCCCCACAGCGAAGTACGCGACAATGCCGAAATTGATCATGCCGCCCCGTGCGTATTGCAGGTTCAAGCTCAGGGTCACGACCCCGAAGATGCTTCCGAGCGTGACGACGGTGACGAAGATCTGGAGCCAGTTCATGCTGCTCTCGTTCCCGCTAGTCCCTCGGGTCGGAACAGCAGCACCAAGATGACTACCGAGAAGGCAACTAGTGGTCGGTAGCCCGCCGGGATCCAGTAGACCGATACATCCATCGCGATACCGACGATGAGTCCAGACAAGATCACGGCGTAGAGCGATCCCAATCCTGCCAGGATCGCGACGGCGAGGACCTGAAGGATTTGGGCGAACGGAAGATCGGTCGTCAACGTCGCTAGCACCGCCAACATCACCCCGGCCAAGCCGGCCAGACCCGACGACAGCAGCCACGTTGCCCTCGAGGTTGTTCTCACATCGATCCCTCGCGACGCGGCGAGCTCCGGATTGCCCGACATCGCTCGGATCGCCAGACCCGTGCGCGTCCGGTTGAGGAACAGCGCTAGCGAAACCGACACGATCACAGCAAGGGCCACAACCATCAGTTGGTAGTTGGTGATACGAATCCCGAACGGCTCGTAGCTCGTGGCAAGCCCGATATCGAGCGTCCGGATACCAGTGCCGATCAGCGCGTCGATGACTCCACCGATTACGAAGGCGACCCCTGTGGAGGTGATCAGCAACACTGCCGGGCCGCGCTCGCGGATCGGATCGTAGATCAGACGGGCCACGAAGAGCCCGGTGACCGACGTGAACACAATCGCCGCGGTGCTGGCAAGCACGACGTGCCAACCCATTTCTGCGTTGAGCCACCATGTCGCGAACGCGCTCACGCCGAGGAGTTCCGCGTGCGCGATGTTCAAGAAGCCCTCGACGCGGCGGGTAAGCGAGAAACCGATCGTGGCCAGGATGAGGAAGCAACCTGTCACGACACCTGTGGTGAGAAACTGCAGAAAGAGCACGGCGACTACTCGTAGTTGCGAACTTCAAACGTGATCGCGCCCTTATCGCTGATCCAGGGCCCGTGGGGCATTCCAGGGGGCCGACAGGCATACATGCCTGCGGTGAACGTCTGGTCCAGAGAGAGGTCATGGATCGACCCCTCGACCAGCCACAGCTCTTCCCAGAAGTCGTGTCGTTGGACTCCCGCCTCGGACGTGTCCGTTCCTGGCAGGAACTTCAATAAACGGCTGTAGGACCCGCTGTCGGGATCCTTCGACAGGATCTTGCTGTAGAGACCGTCGATGCCTGCCTCCGGTTCCCAGGGCAGGAGATCCGGGTCAAAGAACTCGAATTCTTGCTTTCCCATTAGTTTTCCTCCAATACGTTGGTGATCGAATAGCTGGCCTTCAGTGACCTGTTCCTGACGGGGTCTCGCAGCTCCACCTCAAATGTCGGGTGGTACTCGAACTCGCCAGCAGCAGGAATCGTCCCCGACAAGATGACGGACCCCGCAGGAGCTCCGCCGAAGCGTTCCTCAACGAGCCGGATCAGTTCTGCCGGAGGATGCAGCGCAGCGACTGGTCCGGACTGGTACGCCTCGCCGGCGCCCGCAGGAGTGCGCGCTTCAAAGATCAGTTCATCCCAATGCTCTTCGATGTCGCTCAGTCGCCAGACGGTTTCAGACAACACCTTGACGCAGCTCTGCTTTGAGGCAGGAATGTCGACGGTCTCAAGACTTCGGTCAGTGTGATCTGAGGCGACAGCCACCCAGATGTCGTCAGCGTCGATGAGCAGCGCGAACTCAACCTCCCCGCAGGACGCCGCGGTCGCCACCTCGACGCTGCCGGCAGTGGTGAGTCGGTCGGCGCCCAACACAAAGTACGAGGGGATCTCGTCGGGCGGCGCAATGCCTTCCTCTTCAAGTTTCGCTATGTAGGCGGCGACTGCATCAGCGTCACGGCTGGTGTAACCGGCCAAGATGAGACGCTGGGCGTTGAATCGCAAGGCCCGGCCGTCTTCGCGGCGCAGTACGAGATCGTTGTCCGGGTCGGCGAGAAGTTGGCGGTCGGCGAGCGCGGGGAACCGGTCGCGTGCCGCATCGGAAGCTTCCATATCGACTACTGCGGTCGCAGTCCCGGGGTCGTCGCCCAGCGATGCGACAGTGACGCCCCACGGGTCGATGATTCCTGATCGGCCACACAGCGGCACCGATGTACCGGCTGATCCAACACCATTGCAGGCGAACATGAACGCCTGATTCTCGATCGCTCGAGCTCGAAGCAGCGTGGTCCACGCCTCGACGCGTGGGTGGGGCCATGCCGAGGCGACAACGAAGCCGATCGCTCCCCGTTCCGTCATGCGGCGGAACAGTTCGGGGAATCGGAGGTCGTAACAGACGGCCATGCCGAGGCGCCCCAGTGGCGTTTCTGCGACCACGACGTCGGTGCCGGCGGTCAGCAGTTGCTGTTCCTTTGTGCCAAATCCAAAAAGATGCATCTTTCGATAACGCGCAAGCTCCACACCGTCAGGCCCGAACAGGACTGAGGTGTTGAAGTGGTCTGTGCCGTCGGCTTCGATGAGCGACCCCACATGCAGACATGCGTTCGCCGCCGCAGCCATTTCCGAGAACGCCTCTAGCAGGCCGGGGGTAGCGTTCGCAGCCCGCTCGTAATCGTCGAAGGCGAAGTATCCGGGATACCAGATCTCAGGCAACACAATGAGGTCTGAGTCAGAGACGGCATCGACTCGTTTACGCGCGAAATCGATTGCATCGCGCGGCTCGCCGGGCGTCTGAGCATGCAGCTGAATGAGCGAAACCTTGGTCATTGGCCTTCTCCTTGCGCTATTGCCTGGTCGATGTGGGTGAGGACTCGTTCCGGTGTCAGCGGGAGATCGGTGACGACCGTCTCGCCAAGGTGAGACAGCGCGTCTTCGATTGCTGAAGCGATGACGGCGCCGGGTGCAATCGCCCCGCCTTCTCCCATGCCTTTGATGCCGCCGATGGTGAACGGGGATGGCGTCTCGAGGTGAGCGACCGCAAAGTCGGGCACGTCGGTACTCGTCGGAATCAGGTAGTCAGAAAAGGTCAACGACTGGGGCTGACCGTTCTCGTCGTAGAGGAATTCTTCGAAGAGAGCCGTGCCGATCCCCTGAGCCACTCCGCCAAAGATCTGGCCTTCGACGATCATGGGGTTGATCATCGGGCCGCAGTCTTCGACGATCGCATACGTCAACACCGCGGTCTTCCCCGTCATCGGGTCGATCTCGACGGTCGAGAGGTGCGCCGCGTTCGTGTAGGCGCCCGTGCCGGGGGCGGCGTCGTAGGTTCGGGAGGACTCGAGGCTGGGTTCTATTCCCTCAGGGAGGCGTTCGGGCCGTTGGTATGTCAGCCGGCACAGCTCAGAGATATCGATCGAGACCACGGGCGACCCTCTCACTGACAGGCGGCCCCGTTCGATGACCATGTCTTCGACTGCTGCTTCGAGTTCGTGGGCGGCAACTTCCTTGAGCGTCGCGGCGACGTCGTCAGCGGCTCTGGTAACAGCCCCTCCCGCGAGTACCGCAGAACGGCTAGCGAAGGTTCCGGCGCCGTACGCGACCTGATTGGTGTCGCCGTATTCGACGCGGACCTTGTCAAGATCAAGTCCGAGACGATCAGCTGCGATCTGTGCGAGGGTGGTCTCGAGTCCTTGCCCATGATCGTGTATGGACGCGGACACGACTGCTGTGCCGGATGCATCTAGGCGTACCTTGGCCGTCTCGTACCCGAACACGATCGGGACACCACGCTGTTTGAACTCCTGGTGGGTGTGAGCGGTCTGTTCTGTGAATGCGACAAGCCCGATCCCGAAGAGCCTGCCTTGGGCTCGGGCTTCGGCTTGTTCGGTTAGCAGGACGTCGTACTCACCAAGCTGCAGGACCGATTCAAGCGACTCGGCGAGCGAGCCGCTGTCGTAAACGAGGCCCGACGGTGAGTGCCACGGGTAGTCATCGGCTCCTAGGAGATTCCGTCTTCGGACTTCGGCGCGGTCGAGTCCCCGGTGCCGGGCAATCTGATCGATGAGACGCTCAATCGAAAAACAGGCGGCGGGACGTGCCACTCCCCGATATGCGCCGTAGGGGGTCTTATTCGTGCAGACCGGTGTTCCGGTGGCGGAATACTCGCGGATCTTGTAGGGACCGGGCAGGATCCCCATAGCCATGCCGTTGTCCATCGTGGCGGTCCATGGAAAGACCGAGTAGGCGCCCATATCGACGCGAATATCGGCCTCGAGTGCGAGGATTCGGCCTAAGTCGTCGAAGTAGCCGGTGACGCGGTGGCGGTGTTCACGGGAATGGTGGGAAGCGACGAAGTGCTCGCGCCGATCCTCTACCCATTTGATGGGTCGGCCGAGTTCCCGCGCCGCGAGACAGCAGGCTACCTCCTCGGTGTAGAGCTGGGCTTTGACGCCAAAGCCGCCACCAACATCGGGAGCGATTACTCGGATCTGGCTCTCGGGAACATCCATGGCGAGCGCCAATCCCGCGCGGATGAGATGCGGCACCTGGGTGGTCGTGTGCAACGTGAAGCGGTTGCTGCCCCGGTCGTAGTCGGCGACACACGCTCGGTTCTCCATGGGAATCGCGCCGTGTCGAGCGTTGCGGAGGTCGATGGTCAGTCGGTGCGGTGCCCCAGCCGCGGCCTTGTCGAAGCCGTCGGTCTTGACTGCTCGACGCACGTATGCGTTGTCGGTCCAGCCGTCATGCAGCACCTCGGCATCCGATGCGAGAGCGGCGTCGAGGTCGAGCACGACTGGCAAGGGAGCGAGGTCTGCGAAAACCATCTCGGCCGCGTCCTCGGCAAGGTACTCGTCGTCTGCGATGACCATGGCGAGCGCCTCGCCGGCGAATCGAACGCGATCGAGGGCCAGGATCGGTTGTGCGGAGACCTGGAAGCCCTCATAGCTTGAGACGCACCGAATCTCGGAATCGGCGAAATCGGCTCCGGTGAAGACCGCGTGAACGCCTTCAGCTTCGACTGCGTCGCCTAGCTCAATCTCAGCTACTGAAGCGTGAGCTTCGTAGGAACGGACGAACTTCGCCGCGAGCTCTCGGGGAAGTTCGATGTCGGCGACATAGCGGCCGCGGCCGCGTAGCAGGCGGTCGTCTTCGATCCGGGAGACTCGCGAGCCGAAGAATCGACGTGCTTGGCTCTCAACCATCGATCTGTACCTCCCGAATTTCGGCGAGGGCTTGTTCGACTGCATCGATAATTTGGTGGTAGCCGGTACATCGACAGATGTTCCCTGCAAGATGTTCACGGATCTTTGCCCGATCGCAGACGAGATTGGTGTTGGCGAGTTCTGCGACGCTCATGAGCAGTCCTGGTGTGCAGAAGCCGCATTGGAGCCCGTGACAATCCTCGAATGCTTGTTGAATCGGATGAAGGGTCTCGTCATCAGGCGCGAGCGACTCGACAGTGTCGACTTTGCGCCCAGCAACCTGGACTGCGAGCGTCAAGCATGACCGCGTCGAGGCGCCGTCGACGTGAACTGTGCACGAACCGCAATAGCCGTGCTCGCAGCCGACATGCGTCCCGGTCAGACCGGCATCTTGGCGGATGAAGTCGCTGAGCAGCAGTCGAGGGTCAACCGTCGCCGACATCGGCCTACCGTTGATCGTCACGGTGATATCACGCATTCGCCCTGCTTTCGAGGTCCGGTCCGAGTGCCTGCGTCACGGCTCGCTTGGTCTCGGCGAAGACCAGGCGTTTTCGGAATTCCGTGGACCCGTGACAGTCACCGACTGGTTCGAATGAATCCCGGGCAGCGATGGCGGCGTCGACTGCTCTACCCGGGCGTGTGCCGATCAGTGCCTGTTCAGCGTCGGGGCAGCGAACCGGCCGCTCGGCGACCCCCGCCAGCGCGATTCGGGCTTCTACGACAGCGCCGGTCGCAATGACGCAGCCGACGGCGACCGCTACCGTTGCGAAGTCGCCGGTTCGGCGCTGGAACTCCGAGAATCCCCAACTGTTCTGGAACCGTCCGCTCAGATAGACGGAGGTAATGAGTTCGTCGGGTCGCTTCGCTGTCGTGAACAACGCTTCGAAGAACTGATCACCCGGCACGGTGCGCGTCGTTTCGGCCGAGGCGAGCGTGATCGTGCCGTCGAGAGCGAGCAAGACAGCAGGCCATTCTGCGGCCGGATCGGCGTGGGCGATGCTCCCCCCGATCGTGCCCCGGTTGCGGATCGCTCGGTGGCCGATGAATCCCGCTGCGTGTTGCGCGAGCGGCGTAATCGATGCGACGAGATCGTTGGTTTCCATCTGGCGGTGTGTGACCATCGCCCCGATTTCGAGGCCGCCATCGACGGGTTCAAGGTTCGCCAGTCCGTCAATCGCACCGAGATCTACGACGTCGGTTGGTCTCGCCAAGCGTAAGTTGAGCATCGGGATGAGGCTCTGCCCGCCCGACAGCACGACTGCGCTGTCGCCAACGTCGGCCAAGACCGCGACGGCTTCGCGGACCGTGTCTGGCGCGTGGTAGTCGAACTTCGGCGGTTTCATCCGGACGGGCCCCCTGTC
The DNA here is from genome assembly GCA_951812975.1 of uncultured Acidimicrobiales bacterium. Classification (GTDB taxonomy): domain Bacteria; phylum Actinomycetota; class Acidimicrobiia; order Acidimicrobiales; family Aldehydirespiratoraceae; genus VXYK01. The sequence goes on from CATOTC010000001.1 coordinate 421,904, forward strand.
GTTCATGTCAATCTCGTCCCGCGCTGCCCGCTTAGCCGGCTCGCGGCGGCGTCTTCCTATGTCGTCGGAGTCAAGCACGTCTAATATTGAAAATCAAATATTTGCAATAATTGACGGATTGGAACTATAAATTCCGGCTAGGGTGTCAACCGACGCCCCTGCAGCGGATAGGAGTCCACCTACCGCTCATCACTGTCCGCGTTCTGAAGGGGGATCCGAAGCCGTGACTGAACAAGCAACGTTTGCCTCAGCCCCACCAGTGCGTCAGCCGTCCGTGCCCGAAACCGTGCTGCTCTACCTGCGCAGGTTGCTGGTGACCGGCGAACTGGCCCCCGGGGCCAAGATTCCCGTCGACATCGTCGCCAAGACTTGCGGTGTGAGCCCGGTACCGATTCGCGAAGCGCTGAAGCAACTCCAGAACGAAGGGGTGGTGGTCAACGAGCCACGCCGTGGCTACTGGGTTGCGAAGCACTCGCGCGAGGAATTCGCCGAGATCCAAGACATCACCACGCTCCTCGAGCGTGAAGCGATACGTCTCGGTGCCGAGCGACTCACCGATGAGGACATCGAACGGATGGATGCATACCGGATCGAGATGGAGACAGCTCTCGCGCAGGGCGATCTTTGGACGACCAACATCACCCACCGCGAGATGCACTTCGTGCCCTACCGGGCATCGGGAAAGAAGAGGCTTGTCAAAGAGATCGAGCGGCTGTGGGAGCACACAGACCACTACCGCGTTCTGTACCTCTACAAGGATCACGACGTTCAAGAAGTGTCGCTAGGTCAACACGTTGACCTCATCGACGCCTGCCGAACCCGGGACCCCGACATCATCTTCCACGTGATGAAAACTCATCGCGACTACGCGACGGCAACGATCACGCCGGGGCTACTCGACGAAGACCACTCATGAAGGCACAACCTCCAATGCCGCTGCATCGTTCAAACCAAAGGAAGTACGACGATGCGCTTCGGAGCATGGATCCCCTCATTCGCCTACCCCGGACTCGACTACGAGCGGGCCAGACAGGGCACCGACACCTTCTCTAAGAGGGCAAACGACTACGACATCGACTTGTGGGTCATTGATCATCTCTTGCACGCGCCGGGCCTCTACGGCATGCCATGGCTCGAGCCGATGACGGTGCTCACCCACGCCGCAGCAGTTGCACCCGACGTCGAGATGGTCGGTACAGGCATTCTCGTGGTCCCGTTGCGGGATCCGGTTCTGTTGGCCAAAGAAGTGGCGACAATGGACTACCTAACCGGTGGCCGCTACCAGTTCGGTATCGGCCCAGGCTGGTACGGCCCCGAATTCGAGGCCACCGGAACCCACATCAGTGAACGCGGCAAGCGCACCGACGAAATACTCGATGCCGTCCGTCTGCTCCTCACAACGCCGAACGCGTCATTTGAAGGTCAGTTCTACAACTTCAAGGACGTCAGCATCGAGCCACTCCCGCCAAAGATGCCGAACGTCTGGGTCGCTGGAGGTTCACGCATCCCGGACGGCGCGTACGACAACGACCTCCCCAAGCTTGCGAAGACGGTCCTCAACCGCATCATCGACGCCGACTGGTGGCTCTCACGCTGCTCCGGCCAGCAGCAATGGGTACACAACGACTGGCAACTCATCCGAAACGCCGCTACCGAGAGGGGAGTCGAACCTCCGCGCTTCGGCCACTGCAACTTCATCTACGTCGTCGACACGAACGACCCGGCGAAAGCCCGTGAAGAACAACACATCTACTTCGAACAAGCCATGGGCACCCACCGCAGCCACGACCACCTAGAGAAGAGCTACTTCTTCGGGTCCATCGACGAAATCGTCACCCGACTGCGCGACCTCAAGGACGGCGGCTGTGAGTACATCGTCCTCGGGCCCACCAGCGACAATCCCGAACAGCTCGACCTTCTGCACAACCTCGTCATCCCCCAGGTCAACGGTTAGCAACGCAGCCACTCGAGTCGCGGCGCCGCACTCCCCTCCCGGCGCCGCGACTCGACTGAGGACATTGTTGACCACAGCAGCAACCCTGAGACCACCAGACCGAAACGTATTCCATGCACAGCGGGAGAAACCTCCCTCCGTGCACGAACACCATCGAAAACCAACCCTCGGCGCTGCGTGACAGCACTCCAGCTAGTGTGGGAAAATTGTGGGAAACGACCAGACAGACCACAGAGGACAAATCGTAAATATGCAGGTCACGCCACAAAAAAGGACCACCAGCCGGGTTGCGGATCGACTTCCGACCCATGTCGTACCCAACCGCTACCAGTTGGAGCTGGAACCCGACCTTGCCGCTGCAACGTTCTTCGGCTCCGTGGTGATCGATGTGGAGATCCTCGAAGCGACCGACGAGATCGTCTGCAACGCCGCCGAACTGGAAATCCGCTCAGCGCAGATCCAGCTCAGCGACGGCACCGCAGTCACCCCCGACTGTCGCCTCAATGACGACACCGAGCGGCTGCACCTCGCTCTCCCAACCGATATCGCGGCAGGTCCAGCCCATATTGAGTTGACCTTCTCGGGGATCCTCAATGACCGTCTACGAGGCTTCTACCGATCCACCTACCAGGACGAGGACGGGACCGCTCACACCATCGCCACCACGCAGTTCGAATCGACCGACGCCCGCAGAGCCTTCCCCTGCTGGGACGAACCGGCATACAAAGCCACCTTCGCCACAACGCTGGTGGTTGATCAGGCGCATCTGGCAGTCTCCAACACCGGGGTGGTCCGCGAGTCGTTCCCAGATCCCGACAGGCGCCGAGTCACCTTCGCGGAGACGATGCCGATGTCGACGTATCTCGTGGCCTTCGTGGTGGGCCCTCTGGAGATCACCGATCCGATTGAGGTCGACGGCGTGGAGATTCGCGTCGTGCATCGGCCTGGACGCGGCCATCTCACTTCCTACGCGCTCGAAGTGGCGTCTCATGCCCTCCGCTGGTTCGCTGACTACTACGCGATCCCCTACCCGTCCGACAAAGTCGATCTCGTGGCGATCCCCGACTTTGCTTCGGGGGCCATGGAGAACCTTGGCTGTATCACCTTCCGCGAAGTCTTGCTGCTGATCGACCCGACAACGGCCACTCAGCCGGAACTGCAGATCGCAGCCGCGGTCATCAACCACGAGATCGCGCACATGTGGTTCGGCGATCTGGTGACGATGAAGTGGTGGGAGGGGATCTGGTTGAACGAAGCGTTCGCCACCTTCATGGAAACCGCCTGCACCGACGCCTACCGGCCCGATTGGCAGGTGTGGACCACATTCAGTCGGGGACGTTCAGCCGCATACGCCACCGACGCGCTCGAGTCCACCCGCCCGATCGAGTATCCCGTGCGGACACCGTCGGAAGCTGAGGGGATGTTCGACATCCTCACCTACGAGAAGGGCGCCTCGCTGGTTCGAATGCTGGAGCAGTATCTCGGCGTTGAACGATTCCGCGACGGTGTCCGCCACTACCTGTCAACGCATGCCTACGCCAACACCGACACCAGCGACCTCTGGGACTCCCTCGAGACCACAAGCGGTGAACCCGTGCGACGGATCATGGACGGCTGGATCTACCAGGGCGGATACCCGCTCGTCGAGTTGACCGAGACGGCACACGGAGTTGCGGTGTCACAGCGTCACTTCGCACTTGATCCGTCTGGATCGAACGACCAGCGCTGGGCCGTGCCCCTGAGCATCCGCGCCCACCGCAGCGGTCACGAAGACGGGATCGACAGAAGATTCCTGCTCGACGGACCGGTGGCGACCCTGACCGGTCACACTGTCGAGGACATCCTGACCGTCAATGCCGACTCGTCGGGATTCTTCAGAGTCCGCCCAACCCGAGGAGCAATCGCGGCCGCTGTCTCGGGAGACCTCACGTCGAGCGAACGCCACGCGGTGGTCGACGACGCCTGGGCACTCACTGTCGCAGGAGTATTCAGCGCCCAGTCCTTTCTTGAGACAGGCCTGGGATTCGTCGACGAAGGTGACCTCACGGTCTGGCAGGCACTTGCCGGATCGCTGGGACACCTGAGACGACTGATCGACGACGAATCCCCCAGCGTCGCGCTCTTCAACGAGAGAGTACGCTCACTCGCGAACCTCGCCCTGGAACGAATCGGCCTCCAAAGCGACGACAGCGACGATGACCGGGTCCGCGAACTCCGCGCCACGCTCGTCGTGCTGCTCGGGACAGTCGCCGACGACCCCGAGATCATCACCGTCTCACCGCAGTTGCGCCACCATGACGACGCCACGCTGGCCACTGCGGCGTTGACTGTCGTCGCTCACCACGGCACACGGTCCGACTTCGACGAGATCCGTGCTGTTTCGAGACAGGCAACAGACCCCCAGACCGAACAGCGGAATCTGCGGACGCTCGCAGACTTCCGGGACAGGACGCTGATAGACGAACTGCTCGAAGCCATCGTCTCCGGCGAGATACGGACTCAGGACGGGCCCTACCTGATCCGCCGGGCTCTGATCAACCAGGAAGTCGGCAGCCATGTCTGGGCCTTCGTGGCGTCGCATTGGGACCGGCTCACAGACAGCTTCCCGAGCAATTCAGTGGCGCGGATGCTCGAAGGGATCGTGATGCTCGATACCAGCGAACATGTAACCGCAGTCGCCGATTTCCTCGCCGCCCACCCCGTGCCGCAGGGGGCGAAACAAGTTGCCCAGCATCTGGAACGTCAGCGGATAAACGCGGCGTTCCGCACCCGAGTGCAGCAGTCGGGCCTCGGGCTCTGAGCGTTGCAACTCACGGCGCCGCTTCTCAAAGAGCAGCAGTAAGCGTGTGGCCCAGGCGGTCCCGCTTGGTCCTGAGGTACCGCATATTCTCGGGGTTCGACTCGATCTCGATCGGGATCCGCTCGGTGATCTTGAGGTTGAAGTCCTCCAGACTGTCGAGCTTCATCGGGTTGTTGGTCATGAGCCGCATCTCGGTGATACCGAGATCAGCCAGAATGCTCGCTCCCACACCGTAGGTGCGAGAATCAATCGGGAGCCCCTGGGCCTCGTTGGCCTCGACGGTGTCTAGCCCCACGTCCTGCAGGGCGTAGGCACGGATCTTGTGTCCGATGCCGATACCACGCCCTTCGTGACCCCGCAGGTAGACGAGCACCCCTCGGCCCTCCTCAGCGATCATTGCGAGCGCGGCACGAAGCTGTTGACCGCAGTCGCAACGGAGCGACGACAGGAGATCACCGGTCAAGCATTCACTGTGCATCCGCACCAGCGGAGGTGCACCGCCCTCGACTTCGCCCATCACATAGGCGATGTGCTCCTCCCCGTCGGCGACGGACCGATAGGCGTGGGCCACGAAGCTGCCATAGCTCGTCGGTACCCGGGCAGCAGCGAAATGTTCAACAATCATTGTGTTCTGAGTATGCACGGCGTTCTGAGTCGTAACGGTGTTCTGAGTCGTAACGGTGTTCTGAGTTGTCACAGTGTTCTGAGTCATCACCCTTTGAGGAGCTTTCGAGCATCATCAACATCTTTTTTTAGCTGCTTGGCCAGTTGGTCGATCCCCTCGAACTTACGCTCGCTGCGCAGGAAAGCCACAAACGAGACGGCAACTTGGACACCGTACAGGTCGCCGTCGAAATCGATCAGGTGCGCTTCGAGCAGCGACTGCTCTGCGTGCTCATAGAACGTGGGCCGCCGACCGATGTTGATCGCGCACGGATGGCGACTGCCGTCGGGGAGGTCGCACCACCCGGCGTACACCGCATCAGCGGGCCATGCCATCGTCTTCGTCACCGGGATGTTGGCCGTTGGGAAACCGATCAACTGTCCGCGACGGTCACCCTCTTGTACGGTGCCGCGCACCTCGTAGGGCCGACCGAGCATCGCCGCGGCGCGCGACACATCGCCACCTGCCAGAGCCCGGCGGATCTTGGTCGACGAGACCGGCTCGCGAGCCTCGTCACTGTGCTGGATCAACTCCAGGGCATGCACCTCGAAGTCCCATTCCTCACCGATCTTGCGCAGAGCATCCACGTTGCCGCTGCGACCCCGACCGAAGTGGAAGTCCTCGCCCACAACGATCGCCTTGGCGTGGAGGGCGTCAACGAAGACCTGCTCGACGAAAACCTCTGGATGGGTGCCCGCTCGTTCGGCGTCGAAATGGACCACGTAGGCGTAGTCGATCCCCTCAGCGTCGATCAGTTCCAGTTTCTGCTCAAGCGTCGTCAGCAGGCGGGGGGCACTGCGGGGACGCACCACATGGGCTGGATGGTTGTCGAAAGTCACCACCGCTGAGGCGACATCGAGACGGTCCGCGACCACACGGACCATCCGGAACACCTCCTGGTGCCCCACATGCACACCGTCGAAGACACCGATCGTGGACGCGACAGAAATCGCCGCCGGCAATTGATCGTCTTGGTCTTGAAGGATTCTCATAGAACTGCTCACGGAGCGGACCCCCAACGGTACAGCGGCTCAGGGCGCAGGCGGTGCAGCCCCCCCAGAGATCACGACCAAGGGCTTGGCACGTCCTCGGCTCGGTCCGTACACGGCCAGCAACGCACCTGCCGGATCGACCACAGCCCATGGACCCTCGTCTTGCTCACCAAAGTCCAGCACACCGAGGTCGAGCACCTGCCCGTGGCTTACTCGAAGCGCAACTTCGTCGTTGACAACACAGGCCTGTAGATGAGCGACCGCATCAGAGACGGGCCGCAGAACCGGGACATCCACAGCGGTGGCCTGATCAATGGTGAACCCACCCACCGCCACGCGCCTGAGCGAGCGCAGGTGCGCACCTCCACCCAAAGCCGTGCCGAGGTCCGCTGCCAGAGACCTGATGTAGGTACCCGACGAACACTCGACGGCGCAGCGCCAAACGCCCGGCTCTTCGGCTATCGGTTCCAGGTCGTAGCGGTACACCTCTGCAGGGCGTGCGCTGCGTTCGATTTCTTTGCCTTGACGTGCGAGTTCATACAGCCGCTTACCGTCGACTCTGACAGCCGAGACCATCGGCGGAACCTGCATTATCTGACCAACGAAAGCACGCGCCGCTTCACGTACCTGATCGTCGGTGACCGCGGACATGTCGTGGGTGGTGTAAACATCGCCGTCTGCGTCGAGCGTCGAGGTCTCAACTCCCAGGACGATCTCACCGACGTACGACTTCGGCAACTCGGTCAAGAAGCGCAACAGGCGTGTCGCTCGGCCCACGCCGAGCACCAGAACCCCCGTAGCGGCAGGATCCAGCGTGCCCGAGTGTCCTATCTTGCGAGTGCCCAGCACACCACGGGACTTCGCAACGACGTCGTGGCTCGTCCACCCCGCCGGCTTGTCGATCACGGCAACGCCATCAAGCCCCGCAGCCCCAGTCGCCCGTGGACTCTGTTCTGAAGCGTGACGGTCCGAGCTAGGGACCATCGTCTGAGCCGCCGGTATGGTCATCGCCGGGTTCGTGGGCGACACTTCGGTGGGCGACACCTCGATCATCGCGCAGGATCCCTTCGATGCGTTCCGCTGAGCGCACCACGGTGTCGGGCCTGAACTCGAGGCGGGGAGTGTGGCGCAGTCGGGCTTGGGATCCCACAGCCCGGCGCAGAAGACCTGCGTATTCTTCGAACGCTTCGGCCGCCGCGGGTTCGCTGTCGCCGTCAAGGGCGGTGAACCAGACGACCGCCCGGTACAGAGCCCGGTCGACGTCCACCGAGGTGATCGAGACCAGATCAAGACGTTCGTCGTCGATCAACTCGAGTTCGGACGCGACTATGCGCCGAATCGATTCACCGACCCGGGCGACCCGCGTGGCAACAGCAGGGTTCGACGATGTCGTGTGACGACCCCGGCCCCCTCTGCGCCTGCGAGCCATCGGGTCAGCTGTCCAGGGTTCGCTCGATTTGGCGGTTATCGAACGTCTCGATGATGTCGCCCTGCTTGAGATCCTGGAAGTTCGACAAACCGATACCGCACTCGTAGCCGGCGGCAACCTCTCGAACATCGTCGCTGAACCGCTTCAGGGAGCTGATCTCCCCCTTCCAGATGATCGTTCCCTCACGCAGGAACCGAACCGCCGACCCGCGGGTGATCACACCGTTCTGGACGAAGCAGCCGGCGACGGAACCGACCCTCGGGATACGGAAGATCTCCCTGACTTCGGCTTCACCGGTGACCACCTCCTCGAACTCGGGGGCCAACATGCCGACCATGGCTGCTTCGATGTCTTCGAGGAGCTTGTAGATGATCTCATAGGAGCGGACTTCGACCTTCTCCAACTCTGCGAGCTCACGAGCCTTTCGATCAGGGCGGACATTGAACCCCAGGATTGTGGCGTTGGAAGCTGCAGCCAGAGCTATGTCGTTCTCGGTAATGCCTCCGACACCGCGGTGCACGAAGCGGATCTTGACCTCCTCACGTTCAAGCTTCCGCAGAGACTCCGTCACCGCTTCAAGCGATCCGTTCACATCGGCCTTGACGACCATGTTCAGCGTGGCCGCCTCTCCTCGCTGAATCTGCGTGAAGATGTCCTCAAGTCGGGCACCGCCTGAAAGTGCATGGGCCTCCCGGCCCAGGCTCGACTGCCGCTGCCAGTGTTCACGGGTGCTGGCGACACGACTGGCGACCTTCTCGGTGGCGGCAACAACGAAGTCGTGGCCGGCACCGGCAACATCGGAAAGCCCGAGAACCTGAACAGGCATTGACGGTCCAGCCTCCAATACGTTCTCGCCATGATCGTCGAGAAGCGCCCGGACCCTGCCCCACGCCGCACCTGCAACCATGGGGTCGCCAACCTTGAGGGTGCCCCGCTGCACCAGGACTGTGGCGACCGGTCCGCGGCCGATGTCGAGATTCGATTCAAGCACCACGCCGGTGGCGCGGCCTCCGGGGTCGCCGCGCAGATCCTCAACCTCAGCCAGCAACAGGAGATGATCCAGCAACTCGTCAATACCCCGGTTCTTGAGGGCGGAGATCTCCTGGAAGATCGTGTCACCACCCCAGGCCTCGGGAACCAGCCCGTGCTCAGCGACGCCCGCGATTGCCTTCTCGGGGTCGGCGTTGTCTCGATCGATCTTGTTGACCGCCACCAGGATCGGCACCTCAGCAGCCTTGGCGTGGTTGATAGCTTCGATGGTCTGCGGCATGACCCCGTCGTCGGCGGCGACCATCAAGATGACGATGTCTGTGGAGTCGGCACCCCGGGCGCGCATGGCAGTGAACGCCTCGTGGCCCGGCGTGTCGATGAACGTGAGGAGTCTGCCGTCACGTTCGACCTGGTAAGCACCGATATGTTGGGTGATCCCCCCAGCTTCGCCATCGACGACGTTGGCGTTGCGGATCCGGTCGAGGAGCAGGGTCTTGCCGTGGTCGACGTGACCCATCACGGTCACGACCGGTGGACGGGAGGGTGCGTCCGAATTGTCCGACTCGTCGATTTCGAGCAGTTTCTGCAGTTCGACTTCCTGTTCCTCACCCGGGTCGACAAGCCGGATCTTCGCGCCGATGTCTTCAGCGAACAGCTCGATCATGTCGTCGGACAGCGAGTGGGTCGCGGTGAGCATCTCGCCGGCTTGCAGGAGGAAATGAACGACGTCTGCAGCAGTTCGGTTCAGTTTCGGTCCGAGGTCCTGAGCAGTGCACGCCCGTTCAATGACAATCTCGCCTTCGGGTACTGGAGCATCTTCGGGCGTGTAGTGCGGCACGTCCATCGGCTGGAGTTCTTCGCGGCTCCGACGGCGGCGGCTCTTTCGACGTGGTGGGCGGCGCCCCTGGTTGGGCCCTCCGCCACGACCACCGGGTCCTCCGCCGCGTCCACCGGGGCCGCCGGGACCGCCGGGCATCGCTCCCGCGCCGGGTACTGACTGACGCGGGCCGCTGGGACCGCGACCTGCCGGTGGACCGCCGGGCCGTGGGCCGCGCGGTGAGGTCGGCGCGCCGCTGGGTGGACGCCCGCTGGAGGGCGCGCCGCCGAACCGGCGACCACCTGCCGGTGCCTGAGTGCGCCCGCTCGGTGGGGGCGGGATCGAGCGACCAGTGGACGAACGGGGTGGAGGTGGAATCGGCTTGCCGCTACTCGAAGCGGGAGGCGCGGCTCGAGAGGCGCGGTTGGGGTCGGTAACCAGTTTCTTGACGACCTTCTTGACGACCTTTCGCACCGGCGCTCCCGGTGGAGGGGAACTTGCCGCTACGTCGTCGGCACGCTTGGGAGGGGCCGCGCTGCCGCTTGAAGAGATGACGCGTCTGGGTGCTTGGTGAGCAGGCTCTCTGGTCTGGCCCGTTGCCCCAGGTGCCGGTTCAGGGGCGGAATCTGCTTCGGTGACCGCACCTGGCGTACTTCCCTTGAGGGCGGCACGGCCGGCCGTTGTGCCTTTGGTTCCGGCAGCTTCGACGGCGGGATCAACTGCCTGGTCGGTGGCACCGTCGCGACCGGGGGTGCCGGCGGCCGTATCGACTGCACCCGCTTCAGCCGACTCAGACACAGCTCGGTCGGAGGTCGCCGTGTCTGGCTCAGCATCCGGTTCTGGACTCTCGGCGACCTTCTTGGCGGTCTGTTTAGCGGCCTTCTTGGCGGCGGCCTTCTTGGCTGGTTTCGGCTCTTGTTCGGGAGGCTGTACTTCGCGAATCAGGCCCTCGCGCTGCGCCTTGCGGCGCACCCGATCCGCTTGCGCGTCAACAATGCTTGAGGAGTGGCTCTTGACGCCAATCCCCAATGCCTCGGTGAGTTCAAGGGTTTCCTTGTTGGTGAGCCCTAGCTCCCGAGCGAGTTCGTATACACGAATCTTTGATGGCACGTTTTGGCGAATGTCCTTGAGGTCAGTATTGGGTTAATGACGCAGGAGCGTCACGAGCCGTGGAGTTGGCAAATCTCCTCGTGCGGGCACACGGACGGTCCAAACAGCCACGACCCCATGAGCCTACCGATCTCCCAGGGGTTCGCGTCTGTTCATAGGGGTCGCCCTGAGTGTCAGTCTTGTGTCAGTCGGGTGTTGTCTCCGGGCGCTTCCTAGACCGCAGTTTCAGGTGTTTCTTCAGCAGCGGACTCGTCGGCAGCCGCCTCTTCCTGTGTGGCGGCGGCAGCGGCCGCTTCGGCCCAAGCGTCAGCAGAAACGACCTCACCGCCGTCCGCCGGCTGCCAAACCTGCTCGCCGCTCTCGGGGTTGATCACCCACTCACCCTCGGCCCACTCAACATCTCCGTAAGCCTCCTCCTCAGCGAGTTGGGACTCGGATTTGATATTGATTCCCCACCCGGTGAGGCGCGATGCCAGCCGGGCGTTCTGCCCTTCCTTGCCGATCGCGAGCGACAGTTGGTAGTCGGGGACGATGACCTCGCAGTCTCCTGTGTCCTGGTCGGGTCTGACCTCTTTCACCTTGGCGGGCGAAAGAGCCTTCATCACGAACTCCTCAAGATCCTCGGAGTAGGGCACGATGTCGATCTTCTCGCCGCGCAGTTCGTTGACGACCTGGCGCACCCGCGCACCACGCGCACCCACGCAGGCACCTACCGGGTCAACATTGTTGTCGTTGGACCAGACGGCGATCTTGGTGCGGTGACCCGGTTCGCGCGCGCACGCCCTGATCTCGACGACACCGTCGGCGATCTCGGGGACTTCTAGTTCGAACAGCCGTTTTATCAAACCCGGATGGGTTCGACTGACCACGATCTGCGGTCCTTTGGCCGTGTTTCGAACCTCGACGATGTAGGCCTTGACCCGGGTGTTGGAGTCCGGACGTTCGTAGGGGACCTGTTCAGCTTGAGGCAGTAGAGCTTCGACCTTGCCGAGATCCAGCAGCGTGTAGCGTGCATCGGTCTGCTGGATCATTCCGGTGACGATGTCTCCTTCACGACCCGCGTACTCCTCATACTTCAACTCACGCTCAGCCTCACGAATCCGTTGAGTGATGACCTGGCGGGCAGCCTGCGCGGCGATCCGCCCGAAATCGTCGGGCGTGACCTCGAACTCTTCGCCAACGGGTTCGCCGTCCTCATCGAGGTCTTGGGCGAAGACGCGGAAGTCCATGGTCTCTGGGTCTATCGTGACCCACGCATACTCGTGAGCACCTGGTATCCGCTTATAGGCAGATTCCAGCGCATCGGCCAGTGCCGCAAACAGTGCGTCAACGGAAATCCCGCGCTCGGCAGCGAGCGCTTGGAGAGCTTCCATCATATCTGAGTTCATGATGCTGGGGCCTCCCTGCTGGTCCTTGGTTTGGTCTTGGTCGAGTGGTTCGTGCGGGTCGATCCGTCGAGGCTCGCTCCCGCTGTGTCGGCCGAATGCTTGGGGTCGGTGCGGGATGTCGGTGCCCAATCGAAAACGGTCCGGGCTTTCGACACTTCGTCGTAGCGCAGACGGCACTGATCCTCGTCAGTCTCAATGTCGAACCCGCCGTCGTCGGCGCTCAAGAGGGTCCCTTCGAGACGGCGAGCGCCCTCGTTTGTCGGCATGGTCTTGACCTTGATGCTCTCGCCGACGGCGCGACGGAAATGTTCGGGCGTGCGCAGCGGACGTTCGAGGCCCGGGCTTGAGACCTCAAGGGTGTAACGGCCCGGCATCGGGTCGGTTTCGTCGAGCTGTCGGCTCACCGCGCGGCTGATGCGCTTCAGGTCGTCGATGCCGATTCCGCCCTCAGCATCCACAAGCACTCGCAGGACGCCGCCGTTGTGTTCCACATCGTACAGATCCGCGGATTCAGCCTCGACGACAGGAGTCACGAGTTCACGAACCCGGTCGACGATCGCCATTGTCGGACCTCCTCGAGTGTGCGTAGTGTTGAGTAACGAGCGCCCGATTTCAGAAAAGAAAAGCGTGGCCCCAGGGCCACGCCTCATCCACATGGGATGTATCCAAACGGGATATCGAACGTAACGATCAGTCTAGCATTTTTCTGTTATTTTGCGTCGCTTTGGCCGCGAGTTGGTTTCGGCACCATTCGGATGTTGGAGATTGCCGCCTCGGCGTTGTTGGCGTCGTCTCCAAGCTCATTGAGATTCCGCTTGCGGTCCTGTTCCGCGGCACGTCGAGCCGCCGCACGTGTCGACGATGCACGGTCGAGCGCTGCTTGGGCTCCATTGGCGTGGATGTACTCGGCCCATTCGATCAGCGTGTCGACCATCTCGTCTTCGGCAACGACCATCACATTCTGTCCCTTGACGAAGAGGTGACCCCTCTTGTTGCCAGCGGCGATCCCGAGATCAGCGTCTCGGGCCTCGCCGGGCCCGTTCACGACGCAACCCATGACCGCCACCTGCAACGGGATTTCCCTTTCGCCGAAGGCTCGCATCGCCTCGTCGGCTATGGCGAAGACGTCGACTTCGGCGCGACCGCAGCTCGGACAGGCGATTAGGTCCACGTTCTTGCGTTCGCGCAGACCCATCACCTCCAGCAGCTGGCGGCCCGCTTTGACCTCCTCGACGGGGTCGGTGGTCAGCGAATAGCGGATCGTGTCGCCGATTCCCTCCGCGAGCAGCGTTGCCATGCCCGCTGTCGCTTTCAGCGTGCCGATCGGTGGTGGTCCCGCCTCTGTGACACCGAGGTGCAGCGGATAGTCGGTCACCTCGGCCAACTGTCGATACGCCTCGATCATCAGCGGAACGCTCGAGGCCTTGACCGAGATCTTGATCAGGTCGAAACCAACGTCTTCGAAGTAGGCGATCTCTTGTAGAGCGGACTCGACCATCGCCTCGGGGGTGACCTTGCCTCCGTGCTTGGCGTACAGCTCCGGGTGGAGGGACCCGCCGTTGACGCCGATGCGGATCGGAACCCTGCGGTCCAGCGCTTCGCTGGCGACGAGCTTGATGTGTTTCGGGTTGCGGATGTTGCCGGGATTGAGTCGCAGGCAGTGCACGCCGGCTTCGAGGGCTTCGAGCGCTCGCAGGTGCTGATGATGTATGTCGGCCACGATCGGCACCGGCGACCGCGGCACAATCCGTGCCAGACCCTCGGCTGCTGCACTCTCGTTGCAGGTGCAGCGGACAATATCGGCCCCCGCGGCGGCCAACGCGTATATCTGGCTGAGCGTGGCTTCGTGGTCGGCGGTCTTGGTGACCGTCATCGACTGCACCGTTACGGGTGCTCCCCCGCCGACGGGGACGTCGCCCACCATGATCTGTCGGGTGTCAAGACGAGGAAAGCTCTGGTTGAACTCCACAACCTAAAGCTACAGGTACAGGTCGCCGCTATCACGGCTCCGGCTACGCCCGGCAACAAACACACCCACCCGAACACAACTACCGCGGCCCCGGCTACGCCCGGCAACAAACACACCCACCCGAACACAACTACCGCGGCCCCGGCTACGCCCGGCAACAACAGCGCCCTGAACTTTGGAACCGTCCCCGCCGCGGTCCACACTTGACGGATGGCGTCGACCGAAGGTGCAAAAACCCATATGAAGCTCGGCGACGTGGTGAACGACGAGTACCTCGCCGAACCTCGGCCACTGTCGGGAATCCGAGTGCTTGCCGCGGAACAGATGGCGGCGCTCCCCTTCGCCACTCAGCTGCTGGCGAGACTCGGCGCCGAGGTCGTGAAGGTCGAGCATCCCGTCACTGGTGAGAGCGGCCGCCTCTCCGAACCCGCCATCAAGGACCCCGACGGATTGGCAGTGGGCGCGACCTTTCTGCGCAACAACCTCAACAAGCGCAGCGTCGCCATTGACCTCAAGTCAACCGAGGGCGTCGAACTGTTCCTGAGGCTCGCCCCCAAGTTCGATATCGTCTGCGAGAACTTCAAGGCTGGCACCGCCGATCGCCTCGGCATCGGCTACGACGAAGTCGCAAAACACCATCCTGAAGTCGTCTATCTGTCGGTGTCGGGATTCGGCAACGATCCAGCGTCTCCCTACATCTACCGCGCCGCGTACGCCTCGGTGGTCGAGGGCATGTCTGGAATCTACGAGTACAAACGCCGTCCGGGAAGACGCCCGGCTGCGAATCCCGTCGGAGCGCTCGGAGACATCAGCAGCGCTCTGTTCGGGGTGATCGGCCTGCTCGCCGCCCTGCGCCACCGCGACCTGACCGGGCGCGGACAGTACATCGACATCGCCATGCTCGACGCCACGATGGCCATGACCGACATCGTCGCCAACTTCTACTCGATGGGAATCCCCGACGAAGCTGCCAGCGGAGTCGGGATCGTCGAGACGTTCGCGGCCGCTGAAGGGCACTTCGTCATGCAGATCGTGCGTGAACACCAGTTTGAGAAGGTCGCCGAGATCACCGGGAACGAAGGTTGGTGCAACGATGAGCGGTTCGCCAGCCGAGCAGGATGGCAGGAGCACTTCGAGACGATTCTGCGCCCCGGGATCGAACGGTGGGCCGCCGACAAGTCCAACCGAGAGGCGGTGGCGATCCTCTCCGGTGCGGGCATAGCGGCCGGCGAGTCCAACTCGAGCCGTGAGATCGTCGAGGACGAGCACGTCCAAATCCGCCACATGCTCGTCGAGATACCGAACAGCGACGGTGATCCGGTCCTCGTACCCGGCAATCCGATCAAGATGTCACGCACTCCCGAAGGTCCCGAAACCAGGATCCCGTGGTTGGGCGAGCACACCGATGAGGTGCTCCGAGCCGAACTCGACCTCCCCGCCGCGGACCTCGCGGATATGCGAACCCGCGGGATCATCAGATAGAACAACGTCATGGACTTTGAGTTCACGCACGAACAGAAGGCATTCGCAAAAGAGGTGACCGAGTTCCTCGATGCGAACGACGATCCTGAGGTGTTCGACGTAAGCCGCGAGAACATGGCCCAGATCGTCGACACCCCCAAGCGCCGCGCCTTCATGAAGAAACTCGGGCGCAAGGGCTGGCTCGGGATCACCTGGCCGAAGGAGTGCGGAGGTTCCGACGGAGAGGGCGTCTACGAGTACATCCTCAACGAACAGTTGGCGAGTCGAGGGGGACCACAGATCGGCAAGGGTGTCGGGATCATCGGCAAGACCCTGATCGCGCACGGCTCAGACCGTCTCAAGCAGGAGTTCCTGCCCCAGATCCTCGAGAACGACGTTGAGTTCGCGGTCGGCTATTCCGAACCCAACGCAGGCTCCGACGCAGCGTCGATGAGGCTCAAAGCCGAGCGGGTGACCAGCGACGCCGGGGAGGACGGCTGGTTGCTCAACGGTCAGAAGACTTGGACGACCTCCGCTCATTTCGCCGAGTGGTACTGGGTCGGCGCACGCACCGATCCCGACAACAAGCACATGGGGATCACCCTGATGCTCGTGCCCCTCGACCAGGAGGGGATCAGCATCACCGCGATCCACACGATGGGCGACGAGCGGACCAACGAAGTGTGGTTCGACGATGTCTTCGTGAGCGACGACTACGTCGTCGGCCAGGTCAACTACGGCTTCCGCTACATCAGTCAGGCACTCGACCTGGAACGCTTCACCCTGTTCACGATGTCGCCGATCCTGCAGCGCCTCGATGTGCTGACCGACTACGTCAAGACCGCCGAACGCGACGGAGAGCCGTTGCGTGACGACCCCCGGGTCCGCTCCCGGCTGGCGGAGCTGCATACCGACGCCGAGGTCGCTCGGGTGATGGGTCTGAAGTTCGTGGCGGAGGCAGTCAAGGTCGAAGACAGTGTGCGTTCGGGCAAGGAGGGCTACCAGCCGCCGACCGTCGAGGCCTCGGAGTACAAGCTCTTCGCCACCGAACTCTCCAGGCGACTGGCCGACGCCGCCATGGACATTGCCGGACCGGGGGCACAGCTGCGCATCAAGACTGACGACGCACCGATGAAGGGGCGCTCCGAGTCGACCTACCGCTACACCGTGATCGACACGATCGGCGGCGGTTCCTCGGAGATCCAGAAGAACATCATCGCTCGCCGCGGCCTCGGGCTCCCCAAGAACTTCTGAGATGCCCCTAGACCCCGATAAGCCCCTAGACCCCGATAAGGCAACGCGGTGACCACTGTCGGGGCGCTTGACGGCGTGCGCGTCCTCGACTTTGCGTCGGTCGGACCCGCAGCGCGCGCCTCGCGCATCCTTTCGGACTACGGTGCCGAAGTCGTCAAACTCGGCCCGGTCCCCAGCAGGCAAGCAGCCCAGATCGTGCCTCCCCACTACGCCTACTCGGGGCATCGTCTGATGAAACGGGCTCTGTTGGATCTGAAGTCGGGCGATGGCCGAGCGGCCTTCCTGGCTCTGGTCGAGGATTCCGATGTCGTGCTCGAGAGTTTCCGGCCCGGGGTGGTGGATCGCCTCGGTATCGGCTACGACGACGTGAGGGCGGTCAATGAGGGGATCATCTACTGCTCGACCAGCGGTTTCGGCCAGAACGGCCCACGCAGCGACTGGGCCGGTCACGACGTCAACTATCTGGCCCTGTCCGGCTACTTGGACTGCAGCGGGCGCCGTGCGGACGGATCACCACCTCTGCCCGGTGCCACCGTGGCCGACATCGCCGCCGGGGGGATGCACGCGGTGATGGCGATCATGGCCGCCCTGTTACGGCGCACCAAGACCCGGGTGGGCGAATACCTCGACGTCTCGATCGCCGACGGCGCCTTCGGGCTCATGTCCCTGTATGCCGACGAGTTCCTCGCCACCGGCACCGAACCCGGACCGGGCCACTACATCCTGACCGGGCGCTACGCCTGTTACGACGTCTACGCCTGCGGCGACGGCCGCTTTCTCTCGATCGGTGCGATCGAACCCCAGTTCTGGCGCAACCTCTGCGTGCAGCTCGGTCTACAGCGTTACATCGACCACCAGACCGACGACGATCTGCAGGACGAGATCCGGGCCGCGATCTCCGCGGTTCTGCGCACCAAGACCCGAGAGCAATGGTCCGCGCAACTGGGGCCGGCCGATTGTTGCGCGGCTTCGGTCAACACTGTGGCCGAGGCGATCGACGATGAGCAGTACGCCGCCCGGGGTCTGGTCGTTGAAGCCGACCATGTCAGCGAGGGCAGGTTTCGACAGACCGGTCCGGTATGGGCTGGGACCACCAAAGCTGACGGCGCCTACCGCCTGCGCGACGCCGCTGTGACCGACACGGCCGAACTGCTCGCAGGAGCCGGATACGACGACACATCCATCTCCGAACTCATCGCCCAAGGAGCAATCGCGTGACTGAACCCGCCTCCGCCGCAGATCTGCCCGAAGATGTCCGCGCTCTCATCGGCAAGGCCCAGTACCACGAGACCGCGACCTTTCCGGTCGAGATGGGCTACTCCTACAACACCTTGTCGGCCACGGAGAACGGCAACCCCCTGTACTGGGACTTCGAAGTTGCTGAGCAGTTGACGGACGGCATGACCCTGCCCGTGTCGACCCTCTCGCTGTGGATGCGGCCACATCGCTGGGAGCCCGGCGCCACCGGCGAGCAGGTCGCCCTCAAAACCCACTTCGACCTAAAGGAACGACTGGACCTGCCCGAGGCGATCATGAGCGACAACACTCTGATCGGCTACGAACCCGTGCGGCCCGGCGATGTGATCGGCCACCATCAGGTGCTTCGCTCCATCAGCGACGTCAAGACTACAAAGCTCGGCACCGGCCGGTTCTGGGTGATCGACGTGGAGTACCACAATCAACACGGAGACCTGGTCGGAATCGAGTCGTACACCGGTTTCGGCTACAAGCGTTCCACTGAGGTGAGCTCATGAACCCACACACGAGCGCAGCCACAGACAGCATCACGCTCGATCAAGCGTCGGCCGGGACCGTGCTCCCGCCTCTCGGGTACGACGTCAGCGCGACCACAGTGGTTCTGGGTGCGTTGGCTAGCCGCGACTGGCGGCCCATGCATCACGACTACAAATTCGCCACCGAACGCAACGGCACAGCCGACATCTTCTTGAACACGCCCAACCTGGCCGCATGGTTCGAGCGTTACATCACCGACTGGACCGGCCCTAAGGGACGCATCGGTCGGATGACCTTCCGCATACGCGATTCGGTGTTTCCCGGCGACCATATGGTCTTCGCCGGAACGGTGAGCGGCACCGAGGTCGACGAATCCGGCTGCGGATGGGCCAGCGTCGACATATCGGTGACTGCGGGCGATCGGCTCTGCTGCACCTGCACGGCACGTGTCGCACTTCCCACCGACGGAACCGACAACCCGTGGGCACGAAAAAGCGAAGATTGGAAACCCTGATGCTGGACCTTGACTTCACAGAAGAGCAGGAGATGCTGCGCGAGATGGTGCGCGGCGTCTGTGCGCAGCTGTCGCCGATCGACACGGTGCGCGAACTCGAGGACGACCCCGACGGAGTTGCCAGCGAACTGTGGGAGCAGTTCGGCGAACTGGGAATCTGCGGCCTGATGCTGCCCGAGGAGTACGGCGGGTCGGACATGGGTCTGCTTGAGGGAGTGGTGCTCTATGAGGAACTGGGACGTTCGCTGGCACCGGTCCCCCACTTCGTCAGTTGCGTGTTGTCAGCCGGGGCGATAATCGAGTCGGGATGCGGCGAGCAGCACGCTTCGCTCTTGACCGGCATAGCTTCTGGCGAAACGATCATCACGCCCGCCTGGCTCGAACCCGGAAGCGGGTACTCACCTCGGGGTGTGCAGCTCAGCGCCGTTGCCGATGGCGACGATTTCGTGCTCAACGGTTCCAAGATGCACGTCTACTTCGCCAGCGCCGCCGACCAGTTGCTGGTGCTGGCCCGCACGGGTCCTACCGAAACTGAGATCGACCTGTTCCTGGTTCCGACCGACACAGCTGGGGTGACGCTCGATCAGCGCATGTCGATCTCGTCGGACACCCAGTACCGGGTCGATTTCAACGACGTCCGGATCCCCGCTGAAAGTTGGCTCGGCGCCACCGGAAGCGGGTGGGCCACCTGGGAGGCGGTGATGCACAGGGCGGTCATCCTGGCGTCCGCCCAGGCGATGGGCGGCGCAGACTTCGCTCTCGAGATCACCGCGCAGTACGCCAAGGACCGAGAGCAGTTCGGCAAGGCCCTGGCCCAGTTCCAATCGATCTCCCACTATCTTGCCGACGCCAAGACCGAACTCGACGGTGGCAAGGTCCTCGTCTACGAAGCTGCCTGGGCGCAGTCCGTCGGGAACGACATCTCCCGGCTCGCGCCCATGGCCAAGCTCTTCAGCGGCAAGGTCTACCGCGACATCACAGCGATGGCACAGCAGGTCTTCGGCGGTGTCGGGTTCACCCTCGAGTACGACATCCAGCTCTACTTCCGCCGAGCTAAGCAGCTGCAACTGAGTTGGTGGGACAAGCAGACCTGCGAGGAACGAGTGGCTGACTCTATTCTGGGTTAGCGGCTGATCCTGGGCTAGTCACGCAGGTTCGGCGCCCTCGATCAGGAGGGCGGTGCGGCGTCCTCGACTATGACGGTGTCGGAACTTGAGCGGCCGAACACTTCTGGAGCGTAGATCTCCTCGGCTCTTGCCGGGGGCACCACGAAGGTTCCCGGAGTGGTTGCCCGAGCAACGTAGCTGTATTCGTGGGTACCGGCCCACAGACGGGACGAGAACGCCTCGGCCCGGTCGTCGCGCAGGTTCTGGTGTTCATACCAGGTCCAGCGCCACCAATAGTCGGCCGAGTCGGCGCGGGGCGCCTCGATCTCCCCGGTCACCGCCAACGCCGGATTCAGTGCCTCGAACCCTGCGGGCAGCGGATCGAACAGGACCATGTTGGTGCGGCGGCTGTCGTTGACCATCGTCAGCGTGACTCGTACCTCGGATCCGGCCGCAACATGGACCACTCCGTCAGAATCGACCCAGACGTCGTTCGGATCGTCGACGGCCTCGTAGCTGCGTTGCACCACGAAGCCACGGTCGAGCGGGCCCAGATCAAGGTCTTCGGGTGCGTAGCGAAGCCCGAGGCGGTAGTAGAGACGACCGTTGCCGTCATTCTGCACGGTCAGATCAGCGTCACCCGCCTCGATCAGGTCCTGCATCGGGACCAGAGTCGAGGCGCGGTCGATGCTCCGACCGGAGAATTCGTGTTCTGCCACGTACTGGTCTCCGAGCCAGACACGGGCCACGAAGTCAGGCTCGACCGCTTCGAAGGTCTCGAAATACCTGTCGAGGGCTGCCAGGATGAAGGAGTTCTCCTGAACGTTGTTCCAACGCCCCTTCACCTGGTTCGCCAGCAGCCCGGCCACGACCTTGGGTATCAGGTCTGAATCGGGAGCCATGGTGATCAGAGCGTCGAGCACGATGCCGTCGGTCCGGCGGTCCGAAGCCAGGATCAGGTAGGCGTCCTCGCCGTAGTCGGTCGCGAATGTCGCCGCTTGCGCGGTCTCGGTGACTCGATTGTGGAACACACGCTCGATCTCGGCTTCAGTCTCGTCATCACCGACAACCGGCCAGATCCACGCCAACGCGTCCAACTCGAGGTCCGCCCCCCTGCGGTCCCAGAGTCCGCGGGCCTTCTGCGTGTCTCGGTCACCGTCGAGAGCTCGCACATGCAGTGCGTAGGCCGACAGCATGTCTTTCGATTTCCTGCTGTAGTCCGACGGGATCCGACTCTCGATGTCGCGCAGGTAGCTGCGGCCGCTGTTCATCACTTCAGCAGGGACGCTGAATCCCGCATTCTGAGCTGTGATGAGCGCATGCATTGCCTGGATCGACGGGTACGGGTACGAAATCCCCTTGCGCGCCCACCATCCGAAACCGCCGTCACCATGTTGCAGCGCAGCCAACTCGCTTATGTCGCTGCGGACGGCGGCGTCGAGCTCAGCGGCGCTCGGCAGACCTTCCGCGTCGAAGGCGTCTAGCACGTCCCGCAACGCTGAGATGGCGAGGATGCGGCTGGCGTAGGCGTCCGCGGAGGCGTAGCGGTACTCGGCAAGGTACAAGACCGCGTCGGTCAGGGTCTGCAGCGCCGTCGACGAGGTGTTGACCTCCAATCCTCCGAACTGGCTGAACACATCTTGGGGTCCGACAAGCGAATAGCCCACGACACCGGAGTCCAGAACCCCGTAGGTGGCGAACGCCTCACTGGTGGCGGGCGTGTACACGGGCAACGAGACAACTTGCGCGTCGGCGTTGTCACCCGAGACGGCCGCGACCCGGAAACGGGCGGTGCCAACCGAACTTGTCGAGGCATCGAAACGAACCTCTACCCGGTCGTTGGCCGGCACGGTGATTCGCTTCCCCGCGGTCGCGCCAAGGGTCGGGGTGCCTTCGAGCATCAGATTTGAAGCCTGCACGACCACGTCCACCTCGGCCGGCGAACCGGTCTGGTTCTGCACCACGATCGGCAACTCGAACCGGTCACCGAAGTTCAGGAACCTGGGCGCGGACGGCCGGACCTGCAGAGGCAGCCGCGCGGCGATCGAAGACTCCGCTAAACCGAAGCGTTCGGCACCGTCAACTGCTACAGCCATCACCCGGTAGCGGGTGAGGTTGTCGGGCAGATCGAACTCGACGGTGGCAACACCATCGGCATCGGTTGCAACTTCAGGATCGAACAGGGCCAGTGCATCAAGGTTCCTGCGCACCTCGATCTGGAGGCCTTGCGCACTGAGACTGGCGCGCCGGGCAGAATCGGCACCGTCAGAGTCATCGGCCATTGACTCTTCGGCCATATCGTCGTCTTCAACGAAGGAGCCCTCCGGCACAGCCATGGCGTTAGTGGTACTGGGGACCGCTCCGTCGCCGCCGACGGCGTCAAGCAACTCCTGCGGATTCTCCAACAGGATGCTGCCCCGTGCGCGTTGTTCACTCAGGTACACACCCAGCGACCGGTAGAAGACCTCGAGCGGATCGGTGAGTTCGTAACCCGACAGGGCCAGCACCGCTTCGTCAACCACGACCAACAACACGTCAGCATTGTCGACCGGCTCGCCGTCGGCATCGTTCACCTGCACCGTAACGCTCGTAGCAGCCCCAGGTTTCACGCTCGACGACGCCGGGGTGACGGTGACGTCAAGAGCGCGTCGCGCGGGAGGCACACGAAGCCGGATCTGCCCCGCGGCGTAGGCTGGACGATCTGCGACACCTTCGAGCACGGTTCCATCGTCAGCCGTGCGTGGGGTGGTGGCGACGATCTCAACCTGCAGCGTGAGTTCCGGAACATGATCGTCCGTGATCGGCACCTCGAGGACAGCCGCGTGGTCAGTGATCTCAAAGGTGCGCAGTTCGACGATCTCATTGTGGGCGACCACCAGCAGGCCGGTTCCGGTACTGAACGGCGAATCGACCAGGATCTCAGCGGTGTCGCCTGCCGCGTAGGTCTCGGCGTCCGGGACGAGGTTGGCGCTCTCCAACTCGACGTTGCGGCTCGGCACTCCGCCGCGGCTTCCCGTGACCCAGCGTGTCATTTCGCTGCGGTTGGTTCGTCCGGAGTCGTCGACGACATTGGCGTCGATGCGGTAGCGACCGCCGACCGCAGCCTCAAACTCACAGGTGACCGGCGCATCCGCCGAGACCACGTCACAGGTTTCTTCATCAACGGCTACTTCGGTCCATTCGCCGTCGACGTACTCGTCGATGATCCGCGACGCGGTCATCTCGAAGGACCGGCCCGCGACCGGGTTGCCGTCGAGATCGGTGACGATGGCCTCGATGTCGAGTCCGTCGCCCGCTCGCACGAAGGTTCGGGTCGACCGAACACCGACATAGAGGTCCGCAGCGTGCACCAGCACATCGGTCGACGATGCCCACTGCTGGCGGTTCACATCGAGAACCTCTGCCTGCGCGGTGACCGTAGTCGGCAGGTGGTCGCCGTCCCCCTCGAAGTCCATCTGCAGATAATGGCTGCCGCCAGCGTCAGTCAAGCCCGAGAACGTCTCACGGACCGGTTCGGCCCACGGGTCGCCGAAGCCGTAATCGCCTTCCCAATACCAGTCATCGCCTCCGCCGAAGGCGTCGGAGCGCCACCACGGGGTCCACACACCGAAGGTGAACTCGTTCCAGTTGGGCGGCGAGTAGGTCGCCTGGCGCGTGGTCACGGACCAGAACACCCCGGCGTTCGGCAGGGGTCCTCCCGAGAAGTAGTTGGCATCAACCGCCACGGTCGCGGGTTCGTCGACAAAGTACGGGCCGGGCGATTCGAGCCGAGTCGTCACCTCGAACTCGGGCCGACGGAACTCTTGAATCTGGAACGAGTGGTAGTGCCAGCTGTTGTCGCGGTTCTGCGGACCCTGGAACTCGATAAACCCTTCGCCCAGGTTCGCTCCCTCAGGCAACTCGACCGTGAGATCGAAGCCGCCGTGCTCGTCGAGGCGAACGCTGCCGTCGTCGAGCTCGTTGCCGAACGGGTCGCCGACCCGATAGCTGATCAGCTGTTGAGGCGCGAGGAACTCGAGGTCTCCCCCACCGCTCAGGTCAAGGTTGCGAACCCAACCTTTCAGATGGAGCGTCTCGCCGGGGCGATAAGTGCCGCGGTCATCGGCGGTGTACCAGATCAACTGATCGGTTCGTGACCAAGCGCGCACGTTCGCCCGGTTGATCGCCTGGTCGTCGCCGAGCGTAGCGACGATCCAGTTGAACTCGCTCCCGATCGAGGCCCGTGCCAGTCCCTCATCATCAGTGGTGAGGGTCGTGGTCTTGCCCTGCAGGTTGATCTCTACGTCGGCGAGCGGTTCGCCGGAATCCAGGCCCGTCGTCCACACCACCACGTCTTGGTAATCGGTGATCATGTCGACGCCGATGTCGGTGTCCTGCACCCAGACGACAACAGGGCGGTTGGACCAGTATTCGTCGTCCTGATAGGTCAGGCCGGCAAAGCGCCCGAGCCCTTCGATGATCGCGATCGCATGGCCGTGGTCGCCGTCGAGGGCCTCGTCGAGATCGATGCGCACCTCGGTGACTGCGTCAGAATCAGCCCCGGTTTCCACGACCTCCTCGGAGACGAGCGTCCAGGGCGCATCAGGCAGTGCTCCGTCGCGGGATCGTTCCATACGATCGAAGAAATCGACGAACGACCCGTAGTCGCTCGGGCTCACGTCGTAGAGCCGGACCCGCAGTCGGTCATGATTGCGCACCGTCACCGGGATCGTCTGGCGATCAACAAGGGGGTCGAGCGTCACGAGCCGTCGGCCTGAGGAGCTGATGAACGGACGAGCATCGTCGGTATGGAACTCGACGGTCACAGCCTCACCCAGCGTCTGACCGAACTCGTCCGCGAGCGTCGCCGGGACCACCACTTCGTAGACGGTGTCTCCCTGCGTCGGGCCGACGATGTTGACGGAGTTGTATTCCACCCAGGCTCGGGCACCCGCAAGCTCGGGGGTTATCTCCAGATCGTCGACATCGAGTGTTGCGGGGTCCAGAACATTGTTGAAGTAGACGCCGAGCCAACCCCCTGGCTGGCACGGATACTGCCGCGAACAGCTCGAGTCTTCGACCTGCAGGGCTGAGTAGGTGCGGGTCCGCACCACCTCCGAAGCAGCTGACGTTCTGGTCCCCTCAGCCGAAGGCACCTGCGGCCCGACCTCGATGGTGACGTCCGAATCGGGTTCAAGTTCCGATACCGGCCTGAAAGCGACCCAGGTGCCGTCGAGAGTCACACCGACGCGTCGCTTGATCTCCTCGTCGTCCTCGATCTCAGCCTCGGTGGCGAGTCTCAGGCCGCGTTCGGTGCCACCGGCGCTCAGGGTGATGGTCTCCAGCACCGCAGCAGCGTCGACCCGCTGATCGAACGTGGCCAGAAAGACAGGTTGAAGGTTGAGCGAATCGTGCTGCGGAGTGAAGGACACCATGTCGGGCGCGGGGGTCCCGAACTCGAAGCGGACGGTCTCGGCCAGTTCGCCGCCGGATTGTGAGGCCGTTGCGGCTGGAACCTCGACCACATAGGAGGTGGCCATCGGCAGGCGGTCGAAGACCTCCGGATCATGCTCGAAGCGAAGAGTTCGGGTGCCGATCCACTGCCACCGCCCCGGCAGATCCGGAGTCATCGTCACTGGAACGTCGATCGTGTCGATCTGAGCGAGCGTGGTCAGCGGCACCATCGGCTGATTGAAGGTGATGCTCATGAACGGAGCGAGCCCCACTTCGCCGTCGGGTTGAACCCTCAGCACCTGCAAGGGCCCCGAGTCGACGTCGGGTGCGTCGAGTCCGGTATCCGTCGGGAACGGACTGTCGATGGTGTCACCGACTCGCGGCCGCGGAAGCGACTCCGGCGGGCGGCTGAAGTCAACCGAGTCGCCATCGGGATCGGAGTCCCACACCGGGAGCCGATCAGTGACCGCGTTGATCTCCGCCTCGGTGAGTTCGCGGCCATCGACCCGGGTCACTACGGCCCGAGAGTCGCTGCCGACCGCCTCCCCCTCGCTCAACTGGACGGTAAGAGCGGCTGGCTGGCGATCCGCTCCGGACCTCACCCCGATTCGGTCCTCGGAATCGCTGCCGGTGACCGGTGCCACCGGGCTGTCCGGATCTGGACCCGCGGTCGTACCAGGATCGTCGTCGCTCGCCAGCACCCCGGCCAACAACACCAGCGCGACCCCGACGATCACCCAGCGCCAAAGATGTCTCATCATGGACAGATCCCTCTCGACTTGACTTGGACATTACGACGAGCCTGAGACACCGTCTGGTTCCCGAGAATATTCTGGTTCCAGAGAGACACCGTCTGGTTCCCGCGGACACCGTCTGGTGCCGAGATATTTCAGCGAGCGGCGATGGCCTGACCGAGATTCGCCAGATGTTCTTCGCCGTTGCCGAGCGTCAACTCGAGTTGTCGTGCCAGCACGAAATAGCGATGCAGCGGGTAGTCGCGGTCCACGCCGACCCCGCCATGCACGTGAACCGCCGCATGGACGACCCGAAATCCGCCTTCGGCCGCCCACCAACGGGCGATCGAAACAGCGTCCTGCGCCGGGAGCCCCTGGTCGATGCGCCAAGCCGCCTGCCAGGCCGTCAACGTGATCGCGTTCGTGTCGATATAGCTGTCACCGGCACGATTGCTCACCGCCTGGAACGTGGCGACCGGTCGATCGAACTGATAGCGCTGCTTGGTGTACTCCGCGGCCAACTCGATCGAGGACCGCGCCGCGCCGGCCATCATCATGCACATGCAGCAGTTGGCCCGAAGCTCGATCCAGTCCACGATCTCGGCACCCGAGGAAGCCGCCGAAGCCCCACCGAGCAGCGCGTCGCCGAGCACGACCACACCGGAGAACTCGAGCCGGGCCTGGGGTCGACCGGTGGTGACCTCGACCCGGGTCGCCGAGAGACCCTCCGAGTCCGAGGGCACCAGGAACACACCGCACGAACCGTCATCGAGTCTGGCCGGTACCAGGATCAGGCCGGCGTCGAGTCCGTCGGCCACCATCGGTTTCACACCTTCAATGCGGTAGCCGTCGCCATCGGCCAACGCTACGACCTCGGGCTCGGCGGCCGGGGCTCCCTCCTCGTAGAGGGCGGCGGCCACGATCAGTGAACCCTCGGCGATCGCCGGCAGGTGGCGTGCGCGCTGCTCGGCAGTGCCGAACTCAGCGATCGGCATCGCTCCCATGACCGCGGTCGACAGCAGCGGCACAGGCGAGGCCGTTGCACCGACCTGCTGAAGGGCCATGGCGGTCGCCAGGAACCCCAACCCCAACCCGCCGTACTCCTCGGGCACCGCCGCACCCAGCACTCCCGACTGGGCGAGCGCCGCCCAGGCCTCAGCATCGATCCGGTCATCGTCGGCGGCAAGCGCGCAGAGCCGTTCGTGGGTCGACTTGTCGCCGAGTATCTGCGCGGCGAGGTCGCTGATGGCCTGTTCCTCCTCGGAGAGTGTGAAGTCCATCAGCGGTCCGCTTTCGGGTAGCCCAGACCGAACTGGGAGATCAGGTCGCGCTGCATCTCGTTGGTGCCGCCGCCGAACGTGAGGATCACCGTCGAGCGGTACTGCATCTCGAGGCGGGTCAGGTGACCGATCGACCCGCGGGCGATGGTGGCCTGAGGTCCATACACCTCCATCAGCCTGCGATACGCCCGCGTATAGAACTCGGTCCCGTACACCTTCACTCCCGAGGAGTCGGCGACGAATCCGGCGATCGTGTCCATGTCGGGTTGCTGGCCATCAATCTTGGTGGCCACCGTCCAGGCCACCTGCCAGTTGGCGAGGCGCAGGTATTCGAGTCCTGCGGTGACCTCGGCCAGGTTGCGCTGCACCCAGGGCGCGTCGATCAGCCGCGTGCCGTCGGCCCGCTTGGTGTTGCGGGCGTAGTCGATGGTCTCCTCGAGGGCTTTGGTGACCATGCCCGACGAGCAGATGGTGACCCGCTCACGGTTCAGCTGACTGGTGATCAGTCCCCAGCCGCCGTTCTCCTCGCCTATGAGTGTCGAGGCGGGCACCCGCACGTCGTCGAAGAACGTGTGGTTGATGTTGTGGGTGGAGAGCAGGTCGAGTGGTTGGATCGACAGGCCCGGAGTGTTCATCGGAATGCAGAACAGCGAGATGCCCTTGTGCTTGCGGACCTCGGGGTTGGTGCGGGCGGCCAGCCAGATGTAGTCGGCGTCCTTCGCCAGCGAGGTCCAGGTCTTCTGGCCGTTGATGATGTACTCGTCACCGTCTCGGACCGCCCGGGTGGTGAGCGACGCCAGGTCGGTTCCCGCGTCGGGTTCGGAGTATCCGATGCAGAAGGTGATCTCCCCCTTGGAGATCTTGGGCAGGAAGAACTGCTTCTGCTCCTCGGTGCCGAACTGCATCAGTGTCGGGCCGACGGTGTTGATCGTCAGCATGGGGATGGGGGCACCGCTCGCCACCGACTCGTCGAACATCACGAACTGCTCGACCGCTGAGTAGCCGCGGCCGCCGTACTCAGTGGGCCAGCCGACCGTCAGCCAACCGTCGCGCCCCATGCGCCCCACGATCTCCCGGTGGACGGGGCCGCAGCCGTCCTCGGCTGCGAGGGCCTCGCGGACTTCGGGGGTCAGGAGTTCGCGGTAGTAGGCGCGCAGCTCCGCGCGCAACTCCTCCTGTCTGGCGTTGTACCCGATAAACATGGTTCGTTTTCTAGCAACTTGATGTGCTCGGAGCACATCGCGGCCCATATTCGCCCGTGTGAGGGGCTACTCGAATCTGGTGCCGGCTTCCTTCAGAAAGTCGAGGAACAGGATTCCGGCGTCCGCGGCCAGTTCGCCCGGTTTGTAGGTGACCGCATTCAGGGTGCCGGTGTAGCGGAACGGGCCGTGCTTCTCGTAGATCTCCCAGCTCACCGGGGAGCGGCGGTCGATGCCGACGTCGATCCCCTCGAACGGCGCGATCGCCATCAGCACAGGCAGGTCGAGCGCTTCACCCACCTCGGCGCCGCCGCGACTAATGCGGGCGTTCTGGCGCCATCCCGGCTCCCGTTGCATTGCCAGACTGACCTCCCTGGTTCCGGCGGGGAGTTCACCACAGTCGACGACGGTCATGTCTCCGTAGCCGTTGAACGCGAAGAACAGGCGACCGTGTTCCACGTACATCGCGTAGCCGCCGCCCTGATCGCCGTGGGCGAACAGCATGCCCTCGTCGCCAAGCGCATAGTCGAGGTCCACCGATACCTCGAACGACCTGAAGTTGATGAGCTGCAACGCCCGCCAACGCTCGAGTGTCGGAATTCCCGGTCGGAGCCGCACCTCGGTGATGAACTCGTCCTCCCAGGGCGGTTTCTGGATCATCTTGATGAGGTTGCCCTCGTCGAGGGGGAAGACTTGGTTGGACCAAGCGGCCTCCTCGAAAGCATCCTGCAGATCGGCGAGCCTCTCGGGGTGCCGGGCGGACAGGTCGGAGGCTTCGGTCGGGTCCTCTGCCAGATTGTGGAGTTCCCACGGTGCCTCTGAGAACGACCGCTGGGGGATCCGCAGCGACACCGCCGACCAGCCGTCGCGGTACATGCCCCGGTGGCCGATCATCTCGTAGTACTGCTCGCGGTGTGTCGAGTCGCACTCGGGGTCCGTCAACGACGCTGCGAAGCTCGCACCGGCAGGCTGAGGCACCGGCTGACCGTTCTTGTGGTCCGGGATCTCCAGGCCGGTCAGTTCCACCAGCGTCGGCAGCAGGTCGGTGATGTGCTGGTACTGCGTGCGGATCTCGCCTTGGCGGGTCGCCCCTTGCGCCCCTGTGGGCGAATCTGGCGAGCGGTCTGCGAGACCTGCGGGCCAATGGACGATGAACGGAACCTGGTGGCCGCCCTGGTGGGTGTTGATCTTGTACAGCCGGAAAGGCGTGTTGGACGCCATCGCCCAACCCATCGGGTAGTGCGGCAACGTCTGCGGCCCGCCCATCAGATCCAGTCGAGTATGGTCGAGCTCCACGTCTTCAAGGACATCGCTGCCGGTCTGCACGAGCAGGGTCCGGAAGTACTGTGACGTCCCGTCCTGCTGCCCCTCACGCGATCCCCCGTTGTCGGAGGTGAACACGATGATCGTGTTGTCCCACTCGCCCATAGCCTCGAGGTGCTCGCGGAGCCGTCCCACGCTCTGGTCGACGCTGTCGACCATGCCCGCGAAGATCTCCATGTAGCGGGCGAACGTCTCCCGTTGCAGGTCGCTGAGTTCGTCCCAGGGGGTCACGGCGTGCTGCTCCTCAGTGTTTCGGGGAGGCAGCACGGTGTCCAGGGCGACGACCCCGATTTCCTTCTGGCGGGCGAAACGCTGCTCACGGATCCGGTCCCAGCCCGCGTCGTAGGCACCCCGGTACTTGTCCATGTCCGCCTGTTTGGCCTGCAGGGGCGCGTGGACCGCACCATGGGCGTAGTACAGGAAGAACGGTTTCGTCGGATGCGACGAGCGGACCTCGTCGATCATCTTGATGGCCTGGTCGGTAAGGTCGTCGGTGAAGTAGTAGTCGTCGGGGTACTGGTCGACGTTGATGTGATGGTTGTCCTCGTAGAGCCGGTGGGGCTGATGGAAGTTGGTGAAGCCGTCGAGGATGCCGTAGTAGCGTTCGAAGCCCTTCTGCAGCGGCCAGGAGTTGCGGGGCCCGGCCTCGCTGAGGCTGGAGTCCTTGCAGAGGTGCCACTTGCCGACCATCAGCGAGGCCCACCCATGGTCTCGGAACAGTTCGGCCATGGTCACCGCATCATCACGGATCTCGTGAGCGTAGCCCGGGAAGCCGGGGTCGCTGTGGGCCACGTGGCCCATGCCGGCCAGGTGGTGGTTGAGACCGGTCAGCATCGACGCCCGGGTCGGTGAGCACATCGGGTTGACGTGGAAGTTGGTGTAGCGCACCCCGCCGGCGGCCAGCGCATCGAGTTCGGGCGTGTCGATCTCGGACCCGTAGCATCCGAGGTCTGCGAAGCCGAGGTCGTCGGCGAGCATGACGATTATGTTGGGCGCTCCCTCGCGAGCGGTCGGGCGCGGCGGCCAGGCGGGTTCCGACGTTGAGAAGATTCGGCCGACTCTTCCTTCGAACCCCGCGTAGGGCGCGGTCGAGTCCAGGGCTTCCGGAGTGCTTGACACGTCAGGCTTTGAAGAACGCTGGGCTGGTCGCTTTGCGGGGAATCTCCGCCAACGGTGTCGCCACCGCGGCGACCGACGGTCCGTGTTCGGCTCCGAGAGGCGCCAGCGCTTCGAGATCGAACCCGTACACGTGGGCCGCGTTCTCGCTCAGCACCTTGCGCATGTCGGCCTCCTCCCAATGCGAGAACGACCGCTGGAGCGCTTCGAGCGAATAGGGGTAGGTGCCTTCGTGGTGGGGATAATCTGAGCCCCACATGACTTTGTGGACTCCCAGAGTCCTGATCGCTTCAGCCTCGACCGGCGACGGGAACGACGCTCCGATCCAGACGTTGCGGTCGAAGTACTCGCTGGGTTTCATGGGGAGGACCACATCGGCCGAGAAGCCGAGCTCTCCGACGCGCCCGGCAGAGATCTGCATGTGGTAGGCGTCCATCCGCCTCAGTTCATCGATGGCCCAGGCCGTGCCCTGCTCGGTCATCACGTACTTGAGCCGGGGGAAGCGTTCGAACACGCCGCTCATGATCAGATGCGCCAGATTCCGGTGAGCGAAGAACGGCACCTCCATCAAGAAGATCAGTCCCGAGGCAGGATCGCTGCCGTAGTTGGGCGTTCCGTTGCCGCCATGCTGGGTCATTACCAGGTCGAGGTCGGAGACCGCCGCCCACAGTCGATCCCAGTGCGGTGACCAGAGACCCGGCAGGTCGACGTCGGGTGCGACATGGGGCATCATGAAGCTGCGGAATCCCTCCGCTGCGGCCCATTCGAGGGTGCTGATCGCGTCATCGATGTCTTCGAGGAAGATCTGCGGCAGGCCGCAGCGCTGCTTCGGATAGAGATCGCACCAGTCTTTGAGCCAACGGTTGTGGGCATCAATACCGGCCCGGCGACGTTCGTATTCCTCCCTGTTGCTCGGCGGGTAGGCGATCAGCATCCCGGTCGGATAGAACGGCGGAACGGTGTTCGGGAAGGTGATCTCTGCAACAATGCCGTCTGCGTACTGTTCGCTGACCCGCCTTTCGTTGTCCCAGTTCCGGGTGCGGCTGTCGTCCTGGAGGTCCCGGTAGGGGTTGGAGTAGGCCCCCCGCCACTCGGCGAAAGCCTCCTTCCACTCGGACGCCAGGTACTCCTCGTACATCGCCATGTTGCCGCCCGCATGGCTGTCCGCCGAGATGATCGTGTAGTTGTCACTCATGGGGTCAGCCTAGGGGCCGAGCGAGCACCGTATGGAATCGGTTACGACCATTTTGAGGTTGCGCGCCGGCGGGGCGCCGCTAGGTGGTTTCGTCGACCCGTTCATCCTCGCGCAGATGGACGGCACGACTCGGCAGTCCCACCATGACCCCGCCGACGATGTTTCCGAGTGTGACCGGAATCAGGTTGCCAACCACCCCGGCCCAGGTGAGATTCTCCACCTCGCCGGCCGCCAGTCCAGCAGCTTCGACAACACCTGGTTCGCCTGAAATCAGCACTCCGATCGGAGTGAAGTACATGTTGGCGATGCTGTGCTCGAATCCTCCGGTGACGAAAGCGGCTATAGGCAACAGCACCCCGAACATCTTGTCGGTGACGGTGCGTCCAGCCGCAGCCGTCCAGACGGCGAGGCAGACCAGGATGTTGGCCACGACACCTCGCAGGAATGCCTCCACGAACCCCAGGTTCACTTTGGCATTGGCGGTCGACAACGCTTCCGCGGCGAACGTCATGTCGCCCTGTTCCCACCATCGGCTGTAGAAAACCAGCAGCACTATCGCCATGGAGCCGACGAAGTTGCCCAGGTACACCAGCGTCCAGTTTCGGGCCACCCCGATGAATCGGACTTGGTGAGTTAGCAGACTGGTAACCATCAGGTTGTTGCCGGTGAACAGCTCCGCTCCGAGCACCACCACGAACAGCAGGCCTACCGAGAAACCCAAGCCCATCAGCAGCCGCGTCGGTCCGAAGCCGAGTTCCGAGCCTGCCCCGATGCTGCTGGCGAACATGGCACCGAGAGCTACGAAAACCCCCGCCGCTACGGCGAGCATGAGCGTCGCGACCGTCTCGGATTGGGCCTTGAGCGCGCCCCAGCGCGCGATCTCGCGTGAGAGTTCCTCAGGCGTAGGCGCGGTCACATCGCCACTTTAGACGCTGCCCGCCCGCCACCCGGTTCACTGCAGGAGATCAACCCGTATCAGGACATTGAGCCACATGAACCGGGTGTGACCAGCGTCCAACGAATAACGACAACGATTCGTACACGCATGTCGCAAACATGTTCTTTATCTGATGCGGGTGTGTTCTGCGCGAATTGGAATAGCATGCCCTGATCTGGCCGCGCTGAATCGTCTGGTCGTGGATTGGACTTCAGGCAAGAATGAACGCAGCCGAGAACGCAGCGAACGTTCCCACCGCGCGATACCTTGAGAATGAGGCCGCGGAGGTACTGATTGCCCGAGGCAGAACGGCTTCGCGTGCCGACAATACCCGCAAGACCTACGCCACCGGATGGAACAACTTGGCCCAGTGGGCCTCCGCCAACGGCGTGTCAGCATTGCCTGCCGACCCGATGGACCTGGTGAGATGGCTTGCAACTCTGATACGCCAAGGGAAGAAACCGACCACTGTGCGTACCTACCTTGCGGCTGTGGCCGAACGCCACAGCTCGCGTCCCGAACCCAACCCGGCCCACGATCCTCGAGTCCGCGAATTCCTGGCCGGGATGACCCGAACCTGCGTTGCAGAAGGGTGCACAGACCGACAATCCGCCCCGTTGCGATGGAGCCACATCGAACGCATCATCGACACGGCCCACCTCCCCAGACACAACCAACCCAGAGGACGTGTCGAGACCGCCGAGCAGGCCGCACAGCGCGCCCTGCTCGACATTGCCATGATCGCTCTTGCCCATGACGCCGCCCTGCGTTGCAGTGAACTTCTAGCACTCCGTTGGATGGACATAGAGGCACCAGAAAAGACCGAGCTCCACGTTGTAAGGATCCGTCGCTCCAAGACTGACCAGACCGGGCAAGGCGCGGTCGCGCCAATCTCTGATTTCACCGCCCAGGCACTCGCCGAGATCAGGCCCGACGACGCCGACCCCCAAGAACGGATCTTCAAGATCTCCCCCAGCACCGTCACTCGCCGCATGAGGGCGGCAGCGACGGCCGCCGGGATCGATCCCACCAATATCACCAGCCATTCAACGCGCGTGGGTTTGGCTCAGGACCTCGCCGCCCACGGCATCAACATGGCCGGTCTCATGCAGGCAGGACGCTGGAAATCCGTCGCGACCGTCATCCGTTACACCGAACACCTCTCCGCACACGACACTCCTGTGGGCCGATACCTCAAGACCCAGCACCACCAGACCCCTAGGCGATAAACCGTCACATGATCGACAAGCCCATTTTCAATCCCGTCTCCGATTACCGCTCCTCAACAGGATCATGCTCCGACCCCGCAACTGGAACCAACACAAACCCAACCAACGCCACCACGGACACCGCCACCAACGAAAGACGACCGCTTATGAGGCTTCGCCCTTCCGTGTCAGGCGCTTCAACACAATGAAACCGAGGCTGACTACAGCGATCATCACGAGCCACGTCGTGAGTTTACGGACGGGCGATGAGTCCACGGCCACGCTAAGAATCATCACCGAGCAAACGGCAAGGACTCCCCATCCTGACAGGCCCAAATCAGGGTCCCCTGTCACGATGTTCGGTTATCGGGTCTGTCGGTTGCGTCTCGAGGACCTTGGGGAACTGTCCGCGGTGGAGGCTGGCGCACAACGGCCGAGTGCGGTTGGGTGAACGCCATGTGCTCGCTACCACAATATGCCCATTATCCGAGCGATCCACGACACGACCAAGGCCCCGACAGCCGCCTCCTCAGCTGGTTGATTGCAACTACGAGCGTTAGGAACGACCGTGTATAGCCCAGATCGAGCCCCTAAACCGCATAGTCGCCACCCGTAGGTTGCGTGAAGCCGCGAGGCATGCCAAGCTTCGACGAACGGGAAGACCAGCAGATGGACACATCCCAGATGGATACGACCACCGTTGACGGCGCTACCGACGTGACGACCAGCGGTCCCGTCGAACCCAGTGCCGATGCAAGCAGCCACAATATGCCCCGTGTGTTGCTTGAGATCCTGTGCCTCTTTTTGATCGTGTACATAGTCCTCGATTATCTTGCGGCGTTCGGTGTGCCACATACACACGTAGGCTCTTTCATTCGTAGCTGCGTGTTAATGCTCAGCTGCGTGACCTGGCTCTTTACACGCGAGTATTTGTTCTCGGCCATCACGCGCAGAAGGGCGGGTCGTCAACGGCTTTAGAGTGACCGGCTGATCTCCTGAACTTCACGAGGTATTGCGCGGGTTGTGGGTCCTCAATACTGGGTGTCGGTGGCATAATGTCCGGCGTCACGGTCGGGGTCGCTGAGTACGTGGTGTGCAACTACACGGAGAACCCGTGGGCGGACGAGACCACGACCCCCACAACCCGGGCCGGCGCCCAGAATCGACCTCGCTGCGGCGCACCCACTTGCGCACCGTCTCCGGCGTTGGCCCCAGCTTCTCAGCCACCGACGCGATCGCCTCCCACTGCGAACCGCAATGCTGCTGGGCCTCAAAGACCATCCGCACCGCGCGCTCAACCAACTCATCCGGATACTTCCCCGGACGTCTCTGCTCTGACATCGCCCCATCCTCTCAAGGGTCAGAGCCTGCGCAATACCCGGAGAGCTTCAAGCTGACCCCGACCGAATGGGAGACACACCACCACCAACCACACCAAGCCGAATAAACTACATGTCAAGCAACCGGGGGGAAGCCCAGTCCCCTGTCAGGTGCCATAGCTGGCGGTGACCGTCACGGTGCATTCCGCTCCGTACGCGGCGCCGGATGAACACGAACGGTTGGGTTCCCGGCGGGGGTAGCACGGGAACCCAACTCGCCCGACTACGGCACTTACTGGCACGCTCTCCGTGTCGACTCAGCAGCGATGATCGCATCAACGCGCCCAGACAATAACCGTGCCTCTATCTCAGAATGGTCAGCGTCGGCGATGTGAGCGCTGGTGTGTTCCTCGATAACCAAACCCCAGGCCGCCTCTGCTTCTGCCTGCTCGGTCGCGGCATCACGGCACGCATCAGCATTCACACCGTTTCCGCACCCGGCCAGCAGACCCGACAACGCCAACACAGCGCACGCCGACTCAAGCCGCGTCATCGGTCCGCGGAACCGCCGTACCAGCAGCGTTGCCGGTCGTCCAGCGATCAGCCAGGCGCACGGTCGCCCAACGGATGGCCAGAAGGCCAGCGTACGTTAGCGCCGCCACTGCAGCGCCCCTACCCACCGCGGCGGATGTCGTGTAACCGTCGGAGTGAAACAACAGCGCAGACACCACGCCGCCGGTCACGGCTGCGGCGACAAACCCAAGGAGCGTAGCGACCGGGTGCTTCCGATACAAATTCTCCGAATTGGTAACGAAATTCCTCATAGCGTTACTCCTTCTCCTATTTCTCCAATTTTTTCGATCTCTTTCATCTTACGCCACCCAGATGACCGACGGAAGCCAACTGCAGACCCGCTTGTTTACCCAGAGCCCTGCTACTGCTCCTACGCCAGCGCCGGTAGACCCACCGGCGATGCCACCGACGACAGTTCCCACCCCAGGCGAAACGCCAGTGCCAGCGGCCATGCCCCCAAGAGTCCCGAGGCTCCCTCCAGCCGTGGTCGTCGCAGCGATCACGAAGACTTGGACGTACTCACAAACCTCGTCGCTGACATGCCAGTGGTTCCTGTTCCTCGTGACGTAATAGGTCACCCACTCGCACACAGTGCGGGTATCCCACCTCCACCCGTATATGGGTATGGGTTGGCGGGTACGCGGATTGACGCGATCCTCATACCCGACCACGACTCTGACATAGGCCGGTTCTTCAACACAAACACGCTTCATTCGAGGAACCTGCTTTGTAACGGTGTGTGCGCTAGCGGGTTCGGGACTTACCAGCGCCTGACCAAACAGCGTGGCGCTGACAAGGGTCAAGACTGCAATCGCGGCCAACGGTGCGAGCACAAGTTTCCTTGAACGGGCCATGTCGTGCTCAGCGATACCCGCTCCTCTACGTCGGCCAAAAGTCTTGGGGGCATTAGGCAGTTTCATTGGTGGACTCTCCGATTCAACGTGACGACTAATCGCCGTTATTCGTCACGTGAAATGCTCGGTTCAGGGCCGCGAGGCGCTGCGCTCCCAACCACGAACACCCTGGCTAGAGCCCCACAAACCGGCGAGGTTCGATATGGGCTGGAGCGTCTGTTGTGGCCTTCCACCGCTGGGGGTTCACATGATCATCGACGGTGTCGGAACTTGCCGATTTCGTCCACAATGATCTCGCGCTCGAGAAATCTGTGAGCTGGCTCACCAGCTGTCTACGCTGGTAAACCCAGCGATCGGCGGGTCAGCGTCGGGCGCACATAGACCATCAGGACCAAGAAAGACTTGACAACAGACCCGAGTCCACTGTACGAATAACGGCGATTATTCGTTATGTAGATGCTATAAAAATATTTCTTAAGTGTTTTAAATATGTTCTGCACAGCATTAAATAGCATGCTGCTGACTGAAGGCTCTGACCCACCCGGTCATGGAATGGACCGTGAGCAGATCCAAGCAACATGACCACACCCGCGAAGACCCACGCCGAGGGCGACCTGAACAACGATAACGAGACCGACCCAAAGGAACCTTCGAGAACCCGAACAAGCCGCCGAATGTGACTTCGCTTCTTTTCCGCCGCTCCGGTCAGGCTGGTTCCAACCGGACTCCGATGTGTTTGGCTCTCGTCGGGGCGAGGCCCGAGATGAGAAACGAAA
Source organism: uncultured Acidimicrobiales bacterium (assembly GCA_951812975.1). Lineage (GTDB taxonomy): Bacteria > Actinomycetota > Acidimicrobiia > Acidimicrobiales > Aldehydirespiratoraceae > VXYK01. The sequence continues at coordinate 460,033 of CATOTC010000001.1, forward strand.
CGAGCCAACCCATGCAGTTCAGGGAGAACTCAGGCGCGGTCGCGGTCGCGGTCAAGTGAAACGGAGTCAGCGGTGAGGCTGCTTCGGCCATCCCTTGCGTTGGTTCATTCTCGAATTCAACTGTGAACGGGTCGATGGGACGCCTCATGAAGTTCAATTCAAGGTCTGGCTCTGGATTGTACGGATCGGCGTGCCAGTCGAGTTGTGTTCGAACCTTCACCGAACGAGTTGACTCGTACGAGCGGAACAGACCCAAACTGTCGAGGAGGCGAAACAGGTTCCACCGCGCTTCACCCGGTTCGTACGTGAGTTCAATCTTCTTCGGCTCGAAGATGCCGAACCGCGCCAGCGATGTCTCGGCGCAGTGAAAGAATTGAGGGACAGCCCCGCTGGAACGGCTATTCTCACCGGCGAAATTCGAATTCAGTCCGACCTGGAACTCCGCTATCGCAGTCGGATCGAGCTGCAAGAACCCGGCGAGGTTCATTCTCCAGAGTCCGTCTGGGATGGCATAGGTATTCCCGTCCTTGGCTTTGTGGCGCACCGACGAATCAAATCCGAGGTACGCAGCGGTTGAACGAAAAACGCTGTAGAGGTCCTGTCCGTGAAGTTCTTCGCCATGCCCGTCCTCGTCGAGCTCCTCATGCCAGGTCAACCCAGGCACCCCTTCCAGCGATCCTTCCAATCGAAGGTGAAGCGTTTCATCAGGTTTCCCAAGCCCCTTATCCACATCCCTAAAGAGCATTGTCTTCACCTTGTACGCGGTCATGGCGGCGATCGCTCGTTCCTTTCAGACGGCTGCGCTGTTCGGCGAGGGTTTGGCCGGCGGCCCAGTGGTTGGCCTCCAAGGCCTTGAGGATGCCTACCAGGTTGCGGTCGCGTATGCGTTCCAGTTCGCGGGGTGTGTACTGGCCGGATTGGGCGTCGGACTGGGTGACCAGGGTGTCGACTAGGTCGTCGCTGAGGTCGGGCACATCGGTCAACTTGCTCCACGGGAGCGCCAGGGTCGGGCCGAACTGCCCGATGAAGTGGGCGAAGCCGCCTTCTCCCCCGGCGGCCCGGTACGTCTCGAAGAGCCCCATCTGGGCCCAGCGCAGACCGAAACCGTAACGGATGGCGTCGTCTATCTCTTCGGTGGTGGCGACTCCGTCGTTGATGAGCCACAACGCCTCGCGCCAAACCGCTTCAAGAAGGCGGTCCGCGATGAAGGCGTCGATCTCGACACGAACATGCAACGGCTTCATGGAGACCGACGAATAGGTCTCCATGGCAGCAGCGACCGCTGACTCGACGGTCTGTTCTCCGCCGCAGACCTCAACGAGGGGCAGCAGGTACACAGGATTGAACGGATGGCCGACCACGAACCGCTCCGGGTGAACCAAGGAGGCTTGGAGATCGCTGGGCTTGATCCCCGAAGTCGAAGACGCAACGACCACCCCGGCCGGGGCGTGACGGTCGATCTCCTCGAGAATGCCCCGCTTGACATCAAGGTTCTCCGGAGCGCTCTCCTGCACATGCCCCGCGGCCCCGACCGCGTCGGCTATCGAGTCGACGACAGTCACGGTGCCCTCTCTCGGAGGTGGCAGATCGAGCGCGCTCCAGGCGTCCCGGGCGTTGGCGAACACCTCGTCGATGATCCGTTCGGTCTCGGGGTTGGGATCGACCACCGACACGTCAACCCCGTGCAGGGCGAATCGAGCAGCCCAAGCAGAACCGATGACTCCGGCGCCGACAACGGCTGCGGTTTCGATTGATGCCACCAAGACTGAAACCCGGTCAGGCTCTCTTGGTCAGACCGAGCATGTCGCGCACCTCGGCGGGACCCATGACATCGATATTGAGGCAGTCGAGGATCGCCACGGCACGGTCAACGAGCATCCCGTTGGTGGCCAACACCCCCTTCTCGAGATACAGGTTGTCCTCGAGACCGACCCTGACGTTGCCCCCCACCAACACCGCGGCAGCCACATACTCGAGTTGCCTGCGCCCGATCGAGAACGTGGAGAACGTCCAATGGTCCGGGGTGTTGTTGACCATCGCCATCAGGGTGTTCATGTCGTCGGGTGCGCCCCACGGGACACCCATGCACAACTGCGCCAGGATCGGGGGTTTCAGCAGGCCCCGGGCCTCCATCCGCTTGGCGTACCAGAGATGGCCGGTGTCGAAACACTCGAGTTCAGGCACCACGTCGATCTCCGCGAACTGGCGGGCGATCTCATCGAGCTGCGACGTGGAGTTGGTCATGATGTAGTCGCCCTCCCCGAAGTTCATGGTCCCCATGTCGATCGTGGCGATCTCGGGCATGCACTCGCGCACATGGGCCATCCGTTCGGTGGCACCGGCCATGTCGGTGCCCTCCTCGTTGAGGGGAAGAGGGTTCTCGACTCCGCCGAGGGTCAGGTCGGCTCCAGTTCCCCCCGTCAGGTTGATGATGACATCGGTGTCCGACGAGCGGATCCGGTCGGTCACCTCCTTGTAGAGGTCGACGTCGCGGCTCTGCTTGCCGGTGGTGAGATCCCGCACATGGCAGTGCACGATCGCCGCGCCGGCCTTGGCTGCTTCGATGGCGGCATCCGCGATCTCCTCGGGCGTTACCGGAATGTGAACGGACTTGCCGACCGTGTCACCCCCTCCGGTGACGGCACAGGTGATGAAAGTGCTCATTGGATCCCCTCTCCATTCGTGTTCGATTCGGGTCTGACTGACATTCGGGCGGTCTCTCGGCGGCGCATCAAGACTCGCAGCCGCGAGTACACCTCATCGTGATCGACATAGGCGCCCCGCAGGACTCTTCGGCCCGTCGTCTCGCTGAACGGGCCGCGTCCGTGCAGGATCCGCCGGTTGTCGAAGGCGACGAGCTCACCCACTGAGAACACCGAGCGGAGTTGGAATTCGTCGCTGCGAGCCAGTTGCGAGAAACGCCGCAGAGCCTCATAGGCGAGGGGAACGTCCTCTTCGGCCATGTCGGGGAAGCCCCTCACCGGGTGGAAAGTCCGAAATGTCAACGGGCTGTGAGGTCCCCCATGATCGATCAGCGGGCCGCTCCAACGATGGTCGTGCTCCGGTGAGCGGTTGAAGAAGATCCAGTTGGCGCGGCAGAGGATCTCATAGAACTCAGGTTCGTGCTCCTGTAGGTGCCGGGCCACCGCGTAGCCGTCGGTCATATGGCTCAGTCCCCCGGCGCATTCGTTCACCTGACAGTGGAGCAGCTGGTAGCCCGGCGGGGTCTCGCGGGTCGGGAGATCGGAGTGCGGAGCCAGCGGCAGCGCGGTGTTGGCCACCGAACCCGGATCTGCATCAGCGGTGACCGGCCAGGTGGTGCCGAAGTTCGTGTCGCGCAGCGCGCCGATTCGAAGCCCGACCTCGGCGACCACGTCCTCTCCGCTTCCGAGTCCTACGAGGCGGGCGACACCCGACTCGACCAGCGTCGTCAGCCCTTCCCGCAACGCTTCGTCGTCTTCGAGCACCCGCGGTCCGTCGAATGTGGGCAGTTCCGGAAGGGTCGCGACTGTCCAGATCCTGGCTGGGGGGATGTGGGCGCTGTGGGTGTGGCGACCCTCGTGCACATGACGCAACCAGCCGGAGTGGTGCAGCGAAGTCGGATACCCGTTCCAGGTCAGCTCCAAGTCGCCGTTGTCCGCAACTGCGGCTCCTTTGAGGGTGTCCGGCGACGGCAGATCCGCGGGATCGAGTTTGTACTCCCTGGTCTGTTCATCGATCGCCTCATCGCCCATGCGATTCTCGAAGAGCCAGAGCGCATAGGCGCGCATCTCGGCCCCATCGGGCCAGCGAATCACCACGAATTCTCCGTCCCGCCGCGCCCCAGAAATCGGAGCCTCGGCGTAGAGATAGAAATCTGGTGTCCGACCGGGAGACACGACCTGCGCTATGCGCGCAGACTATCAGTTGTCGCGCAGCAATTCGATGAGCGAACTGGAGTCCCAGCGGCCGTGTCCCTGATGCTGAAGACGGGCGTAGAACTGGTCGACCAATGCGGTCACCGGCAGGTGCGCTCCGATGCGTTCGGCCTGCGCCAGACAGATGCCGAGGTCCTTGCGCATCCAGTCGAGAGCGAATCCGTGGTCGAACTGGCGGTCGGCCATCGTCTGGCTGCGGTTCTCCATCTGCCAGGAGCCCGCAGCTCCTTTGGAGATCGTCTCCACGACCTCGCCGACATTTAGGCCGGCCCGGATAGCGAAGTCGAGTCCCTCGCTGAGTCCCTGGATCAACCCGGCGATGCAGATCTGGTTGACCATCTTGGTGAGCTGCCCCGAACCGGGTCCACCGAGCAGCCGGCAGGCCCGCGAGTAGGCCGCGATCAGCGGCGCGGCACGGTCGAAGTCGGCGCTCTCGCCTCCGCACATCACCGTGAGCACACCGTTCTCCGCACCCGCCTGACCTCCGGATATGGGGGCGTCGACGAAGCCGACTCCCAGCGCCGCCGCGGCGGCGTGGACCTCTTGAGCCAGATCAGCCGACGCGGTCGTGTGGTCGACCAGGACCGAGCCCGGTCCCATCGTCGAGAGTGCTCCGTCTGCAGCGGTGGTCACGGCCCGAACGTCTGGATCGTCGCCCACGCACACCATCACGAACTCAGCGCCCTCGGCGGCTGCGGCCGGGGTCGGCGCTTGGGATCCGCCGTGCTCTTCGACCCAGGCCTCGGCGCGGGCCGCGGTGCGGTTGTAGACGGTGACGTCGTGTCCGGCGGTCTGCAGATGCCCTGCCATCGGATATCCCATTACTCCCAACCCGACAAATGCACATTTACTCATGGGTGCAGGCTAGAGGGGCAACCCCGGCAGGTGGCAGTCTGGGTTAAGGTCTCGGCCATGACCGAACCGGTTCGGATCGTTGTCTGGTCCGACTTTCTTTGACCATGGTGCTATGTCGGGACAGTTCGTCTCGACCAGCTCAAGGAGCGCTTCGGCGATCAGATCAGCGTTGTGTGGCGGTCGTTCCTGTTGAGGACCGAGCCGAAGGCGGCATCGTTCGAGAGGTTCGTCCAGTACACGAAGTCCTGGCGGCGCCCCGCGGAGATGGAACCTGCGGTGGTGTTCAACGAATGGGCTTCGGGAAACGAGCCGCCTTCGTCGAGTCTGCCGGCTCAGGTGGCAGCCAAGTCGATGGAGATTCTTGCTCCGCAGAAGGTCGACGCGTTCCATCATCGGCTTCTTCGGGCCTACTTCACCGAGAATCGGACCATCTCCGACTGGTCGGTGCTGGCGGGCGCTGCAAGTGATGTGGGTGTCGACTCAGAAGAGTTCCTGTCGATGACCCAACAGCGTGACCGCTCGCTGACCGAGGATGTGATTGCTGACCACAACGAGGCCATCGAAAGGGGCATCACAGGTGTGCCGGCGATGATCTTCAACGACACGTTCCCGATCCAGGGAGCCCAGGACTTCGACAGTCTGTCTACATGGATTCAGCGCCTGCTCGATCGTCAGTCCGGGTGAGCCGACCTATTGGTCTTTTTGGTCTGCGCGCCGGGTGCGGGCCGCTACCACCGCCGACACGCTCGACGCGCCCGCCTGATGCAGCAGTTGTGCCAGATGGGTCAGCGTTGTGCCGGTCATTACTACGTCGTCGACGAGTACGACCTGGTGGCCTTCGACAGAGCCGGTGACCTCATATCCGGCCGCTTCCACGAGTGCGAGCCGCTGCTGCACGGGCGTGTCACGCAGTCTCGCGGTGACGTTGCGCTTGTGAACAGCCTCAAGCAACGTCGCATCCATCGCTTCGGCCACTGACTCTGCCAGCGCCGGGGCGAGTCGACGCTTTCGACCTGATCCGTTCGGGACTGGAACGACCACAATGTCGCCTGCCGGACTGGTGGCGGCTGAGGGCAAGTCGAGGCTGTGTGTAAAGTCTGTGATCTGCGCTTGCAGGGTGGTGACCGCCGTTTCCGTTTCGTGGTCCTTGGCGGCGGCGATCAGTTCGCCCAACTGGGTCAAGGTGTCGCTGTCCTCGCACCAGTAGGTGCCCATTACGTGAACCCGTTCAAGCACGATGGCTGACCCTAACCAATGAGCCGCCCAACAGTGCGAACTTTTGTAAGCAATTTTGCTAGATCGGGTTGCGCTTCTTGTTAGTGCTAACTATAGTACGCATGTCGGCTTACAAGAGTTACCGCTCTTGGAGTCGCACATCCTCCCCCAACCCCCCAATCCCCCAATCCCCCAGGAGCAAAATGTCTGAAGTCCTCGAGCAAGTCAAGACTGCCGCCTACGCATCGGTCGGAGTCAACCTCCTGGTCACCGACGCAATCGCCGGACGCGAGGTTCCCACCCCCGATTTCATCGAAGAGCACGCCACGCTCGCCCGCAAGCACGCCACCAAGGCACTCAAAGAGTTCCGTGCCTTCACTGAGCCCCGCGCCGCCAAACTCAGCGAGCAGCTCCCCTCCCGGGTCGCCGAGTTGATCAGCGACAACCGCAACAAAGCCTGGGACTTCATCGGCATCGAAGCCCCTGAGGCGGACGCAACGGCGACCACGACGTCCAAGCGGCCCACCGCCAAGGTGAAGATGCCCGCCTCCGGCACCAAGACCACCGCTGCCAAGACCGCCGCCGCCAAGACCGCCGCAAAGGCGAGCAAACCGGCCGGCACCAAGACCGCTGAGTCCGTGAAGACCGACGGCGGCACAGCCAAGGCCTGACCGCGCTGTGGCCTGCCCCCGTTCCGTTTCTCAGTCCGTTCCTCAGGTGACCCGGTGGTGAGCCGGAGAAACCTCGATCCTCTCAAGGATCTCGGCGAGTACATACGCGAACAACGTCGCCAGGCCGAACTCAGCCTTCGCAAGCTGGCCGATCTGGCACAAGTGTCGGACCCCTACCTCTCCCAGATCGAACGGGGCCTCAAGCGGCCTTCTGCGGAGATCCTCCAACAGATCGCCCGCGCCCTGGAGGTGTCGGCGGAATCACTGTACGTACGTGCCGGAATCCTTGACGAGGACCGCGACAGCAATCTGATCGCCACCATCCGTGCACAGTCGGATCTCACCACCGAACAGAAACAAGTCCTGATCCGGGTCTACCAGTCCTTCCTTTCCGAGAACGAAGAACCCGAGGCCGACGACCGGAACGCCGAAGAGGATCCCGAAGCCGAGCTATGACTCGACGGTGGGCATCTCGGCCGTGCCGTAGCCCCCGTCCACAACACCCTCAGTGAAAAACGCCTCCCACATCAGGCCATGGGGGTCGGTGACCCACGACTTGTGCTGCAGTTGGTAGCCGCACACCAGGTCGTCCTGGTCGGCGCGGGGCATTCCGGACGTGTCGATGTGGTCCCGCATCTCTTCAAGCGCGCTCCGGCTCTCAACCTGGATGCCGTAGTGAGCCGAGCCGGCCTCACCCTCGCCACGAGTGTCGAGCGAGAAATTCACTCTCGGGTCGTCGAGCATCCATTTGGCGTAGTCCTCGCGCCGCAACGTGGGCTCGACCCCGAACAACCGCGTGTAGAACTCGATGCTCTCGTCGAGGTCGTCAACCTGCAGTCCGATGTGCATGCGCCGCAACTGAGTCTCCCCTTCTGGCCGGTTATGGGCCGGTAATCGGCCGGTCACCTGCCTTCTCTCGGCCAAGACTAGGCCGTAGCCTGCCAGTTGATGAAGCGTGTCGCTCCCGATCTGTTGTTCATGTCGGGTGCGGTGTCGCAGTATCTGGGCGCAGTCGTAGCGGTGGGCCTGTTCGCGGAACTCTCACCCGGGGGGACCGCGTGGCTGCGGGTGTTGGGGGCTGCGGCGATCATCGTGATCCTTCGCCGATCCTGGCGCCGCAGCTGGAAGCCGGAAGCACTGTGGAACGCCGCCAAGTTCGGCGTGGCGCTGGCAGCGATGAACCTGGCGTTCTATCTGGCGATCGACGAACTGCCGCTGGGCAACGCCGTGGCCATCGAGTTCCTCGGCCCGCTGACAGTTGTCGCGATCGGCACCCGAACCCTGCGCTCCGGCGGCGCACTGATGCTGGCAGTGGTGGGAGTGGTCATATTGGCCGGTGTGGAGGCCGAGGGCACGGTTCGCGGCGTGGGCTTCGCCCTGCTGGCCGCGGTGTTCTGGGCGATGTACATAGTGCTCGGCCACCGCGTGGCACGCAGTCCGGCAGCAATCGACGGTCTGGGCCTCGGGATGCTGGCGGGCGCATTCGCCATCAGCCCCTTCGGAGTGCCTGACGTGGCTGAGACATTCGCGACGCCCTGGCTTCTGGTCCTGGGGCTGACCACTGGTCTGCTGTCGAACGTCATCCCCTACCGGATCGATCAACTGGTCATGCAACAGATAGACCAGCGTCGATTCGCGCTCCTTCAAGCGTTGCTGCCCGTAACCGCCACGCTGATCGGCCTGATCTTCCTGGTGCAGGTGCCGAGCCTGCGCGACCTGACCGGTATCAGCCTCGTGATCGTCTCCATCGCCCTCAGCCGTTCCTGAAGTGAGGTCAGCATCGGCTGGCGGATACCTAGACTCAAGCAGCAAGCAACCGGGACTCTGGCGATAGGGAGACGGACGTGGACACGGGACTGCTGATTGGTGGCGAGCGGCCTGACGGCGCTGACGGCGAACGGATCGTGGTGCTAAACCCCGCTACAGGCGAGCCGATCACCGATGTGGCCGCGGGAACACCACAGGACGCCTCACGCGCCGTGGATGTGGCAGCCGCGGCGCAGCGGGGCTGGGCCGAGACCGCGCCGCGTGTGCGGTCGGAGATCCTGCGGGCAGCTTGGCAGTCGATGGTGGACCACACCGAAGAACTGGCTGCACTCATCGTCGAAGAGCACGGCAAGCCGCTCGCCGACGCCAAGGGCGAGGTCGCCTACGCTGCGGAGTTCTTCAGATGGAACGCCGAGGAGACGGTGCGCATCCAAGGGTCGCTCAGCACATCGCCGGGCGGCGACAAGAAGATGATCGTGCATCATCCGCCCATGGGCGTGGTGGTCATGGTGACACCCTGGAACTTCCCGGCCGCCATGATCACCCGCAAACTGGCGCCCGCACTCGGTGCCGGCAACGCAGTAGTCATCAAACCTCCCCGCGAGACTCCCCTCACCGCACTCCGTATCGGCGAACTCCTCGAGGAGGCGGGGTTGCCCACGGGGCTGGTCAACATCGTGGCGACCACGAACTCCGGGGGGTGGTTCGACGCGGCGGTCGACAACACCCACACCCGCATGGTCTCGTTCACCGGGTCCACCGAAGTCGGCAGAATGCTACTGCGCCGGTGCGCAGACCGGGTGCTCAAGACCGTTATGGAACTTGGCGGCAACGCCCCCTTCGTCGTGTTCAACGATGCCGATCTCGAAGCCGCCGTCGAGGGTGCCATGGTCGCCAAGATGCGGCACTCTGCGGAGACCTGCACAGCCGCGAACCGCTTCTACGTGGAGTCCGGTATCGCCGCAGAATTCACTTCCGCCCTCGCCGAGGCCATGGGCGCCGTCAAGGTCGGTAGTGGTTTCGACGAGTCGGTCACCTGCGGACCGATGATCAACGCGCGTGCCATCGAAGACATCGACGGGCTGGTGCAAGGCGCAGTCGCGGCCGGCGCCAACGCGGTCATCGGAGGCACTCCGGTCGACGGTCCCGGTTTCTTCTACGAACCGACGGTTCTGGAAGGAGTCGACCATGGTTTCCCGATCGCTCGTGAGGAGATCTTCGGGCCGGTCGCTCCGATACTCCCCTTCGACGACACCGACGCAATGATCGATCAGGCCAACGACACCGAGATGGGGCTCACCGGTTACGTATACACCCGCGACCTGGCCCGCGGGCTACGGGTCAGCGAACGCATCCAGGCTGGAATGATCGGGCTCAATCGGGGCGCGGTGTCTGACCCTGCCGCTCCCTTCGGAGGGATGAAGCAGTCAGGTCTGGGCCGCGAGGGCGCCAGCGAGGGGATCTACGAGTTCTGTGAGACCCAGTACATCGCCACCAACTGGTAGACCCAAACCCCATCCGCTGAGCCGCGGTCAACCCCAGCGACATCCTCATAGTCTCCGGCCCCGGGTATCGGGCCGCCCCCTGGGCCTGTGCGGTTGCGTGCTCGATTCGTCGGTATGAGCCTCGTGTTGGGTCATATGACGACCGGATTGAGGCGGTTCTCGATGCAGCGAACCAGATTGAGCGCCGTGAGGGCCGAGGACTTTGGATTCTCGTCGAGCGGCTTGTTTCGCAGGATGACGGAGAGTTCGCCGAATCGTCCGTCGGCGCGGATCTCGTGCCGGTTGTCCTCTGCGTCTGGGTCCGCGATCAGCGTGACCCGGGTCGTCTCCGGTCCCGTGCCGGCCAATGCTGTCGTGAGGGCCGCGTTGGCGTTTTGGGGGAACCTTGAGGCGGCTTCGTCGGCTGTTCCGCTGAAGAACGCTTCGGCACAGGTGAGTGCATGCAGGTCGCATAGATTCTCGGCTGGGGTCCCCAGCCATGCCTGCGGGGGTTTGATGATGTTGTGCTCGACTGTGTCGATGCCTATTGCGCTTGCCGCGGCCAGGGCATCCACACCTCCGAGTGCGCCGGGGGGAACATGGATCTGGGCTCCCGTCCGGACGGCCAACTCTGTGAGGCCATCGAGAACGCCGGGTTCTGCGAAGGCAGAGACCGATGTGACAACGAAGTCAAGGCCCTCTTCGAGAGCGGCCCGGCGCCACGGGACGACGGTGTGGCGACCAGCGGCCTCGATGACCATCTCCGCTTCAATCTGACCGAGTTCTCGCGGACGGGTAAGCAGGAGCGCCTCCGGCGGAAGGTCCGAGCGGGGCTTCGTCGGGTCCCGCACCGCAACCGCCACGATCTCCACTCGGGTGCCGCGGTCGCGCAGCAGCCGGGCTGTCGCTCGGGCGATCGCACCCCAGCCGACCAGGACCAGTCGCAACCCGGTTGCCTCGCGTGTCGCGGCAGGTGTGCTCACTGGTGCCGCAGCTTGACCCAGCCTTCGGGGGGTTCCTTGCGCGGGTGCACGGCCCCGCAATGACCACAGGTACGCAGTTCTTCATCCCGGTAGAACCGCTCGAACAACGGAGGCAAGTCACGCACGTAATGGACGCCGCCATCGATGACCTTGAGCACCATGTCGCCCTCGAGTTGGTAGAAGAACTCCTCGACGGGGTCGTCGTGGAAGTCGGTACGCCGGTTGGGCCCACCGACGACGGTGACCATGAGGTCGGCGTCCTCCCAGATCTGCTGGTTGCCGACCGGAGGCTTGAGCAGATGACGGTGCTCGTCGATCCAGGTCTGGGAGTTGAATGTTGTGAGCCGGGTCATATCCACTCCTTCGGGGATCACACCCTCAGGCCGCATTGTTCGAAGTCCTCACGGGTGGCCACCTTCTAGTCGTCGGTCAGCTCCAGCAGCGGGGAAGCGCCCGCTTCAGTCCCGTCCAGCCTCGATGATCTTGGCGGCGAGCAGTCCCGGATTCGAGAAAAGTGCCTCGTGGCCACCAGGCATCTGCACGATGCGAGCCAAGCCCAGCCGGGTGCTGAAGCGCGGGTGCCATGCGTACTCGCCGTGGGGCATGGCGATGTCCTCAGTGCAGTTGATGTAGGACTTCCCGATGGGCAAGTCCCAGAATCGCTTCAGACCCAGCTTGTCCGACAGTGTCTTGCGGGGGTGGGGGCTCGTCAGCTCGTAGGTTCGCTGGGCTTCGGCGATGTCCATGTCGTTGCAGAAGACCTCGCGCCACACCACGAATGGCAATACGCACGACCCGTCGCCCCGCTCGGCTGCACTGCCGTCCATCATGTCCTTGTAGTGGGGCGGGCTGACGTCGTCGATCGACTCGCCGTCGAGCAGCACGAAGGCGTTCCAATAGACGAGCCGCTTGATCCGCTCGCCGATCGCCTCGGCAACCGCGGAGATGATCGTGCCGCCGTAGCTGTGCCCCACGAGGACGATTTCGCTCAGATCGTTCTGCTCGATGTACGCCACCGCGGATGCGGTGGCCGCCTCGTGGCCGATCGTGCGGTCGATGTCGTCCCCGTGGCCGTTGCCGGCCAGCGTCGGGGTGTGAACGGTGTGGCCCTCGGCCCGGATGCGCTGGGCTACGTCGAACCACCCGGACCCGTCGTGCCATGCCCCGTGGACAAGGACGTAGGTGTCGGCCATGGAGTCATCCTCCTGTCTGGATGATCGGTTTGTGCCACCTCCCGTGCTGCACGAGAGCGGCGCGCACAATAATGGGGCCCCGCGGCCGCCGGCGCCATTGCAATGCGCGTCAGCAGACCTATCGCTTCCGGTATGGATGTGACCCCGGCAGCAGCGGCAAGTCCGCTCGGCGCTCGCACTTGCGGATGTCTCGATTGGTATGTCTAGGCTCTCGCTCGTCCCGGATCTGGAGACCCGGGCGGGCGTGGCAGCAGACGCATTGTCAGGCGGTGAGCGGCAGATGCTCGTCATCGCTCAAGCACTCCCTGGCACGGCCTAGGATCCTCATGATCGACGAGATGTCTCTGGGCCTGGCGCCCGTCGCGATCGCTGCGCTCATCCCAGTGCTGAGCGCTGCGCTGTCCGACGGCATGGCGCTCATAGTTATCGAGCAGTACGTCGAGGTGGCCATCACGTTGTGCCAAAGGGTTCTCGTCCTCGAGACGGGAAGGGTGGCGCTCGAATCGGATTCCGAGTCGCTAAGACAGGATCCGGCCCGCCTGGGCGAGCTGTACCTCGGCGACTTCTAACAGCACATGGTGGCACATCGGTCAGAGTGTCTAGGTACGAGTTCTGTGAGACTCAGTACATCGCCACCAACTGGTGACTCGGCCCAGCCGACGATTCCGTTCGCTTGACGAAGACTTACCCCAGCACGAAACGCTGGAGTTCTTCGTCGAACACGAACAGCGCCGTGCCTGCGTCGATGTAGTCGCGCTTGCCCGGGCCGAGGGAGCCGCCGAGCACGCCGGTGACGGTGAACGCTCCGATCTCGTCTGCCGCGGCGTCGAAGGACTCGTTGGTGAGATCCGGTCCGGCGAGTTCGGCGATCGCCTTGAAGAGCTCAAGCGCTTGGCATGAGCGGACGATCAGTCCGACAACGCTGGTTCGCAGATCCTCTGGACGCAACTCGACGGGGGGGTCGTCGTCGAACGCGTTGTCGAAGGTGTCGATGCATTCCCTAACACCGGCCTGACCGGCTTCATACAGGTCCGCTTCGTCCGCGGGCACGATGGCAATTGAACCGACGAGCGCTTCGGCGCCGTAGCCGAAGCCTTCGAGCAGGCCCAGATCGGTACCGGGAGCGTCGGTTATCACATACGCACCGTCCCAACCGTTGCGCGACAGCACGCCGGTCGTCGGCACCGACGCACCGGGCACGGCGACCACCGCATCGGCGCCGTCGGAGCGCCACCTCTCGAAGTTGACGTCCATCTCGTTGTCGATGGCGAACTGGTCAGACGACGGACTCTGGAAGTTCGTGACCGACACCACTTCGATGCCGGCGTCGCCCAGGATCTGGCTCATCGTCTCGGCCAACTCGATTGTGGTCGGGGTCGCCGACAGCGCGACTTTGCTGCCCTCGAGCCGGCCCGAGTCGATCAGCGTCGCCAGTTGCGCCTCCACGGCGCGCTCGGCGAGGGGCTCGAAACCGATCATGGGGGCCACGGACTGTTCGAAGATCTCAGGCCGTGTCTGGTACGTATTGATCGTGATGGTGTCGTGCAGCACCGTGTAGCACAGCGGGATCTCGTTGCGGATAACGCCCATCGCGACGAACACTTCCTCGTCCTCGGTGAGTTCGACACACGCTGCTTCCTGGGCCACCGCATCAACGGGACTCACGCCGATCGTCACGATCTCGATCATGCGGCCCAACACACCGCCCTGTGAATTGATCGTGTCCGCCGCCACCTGCCAGATCTTGGCCGCTTCGTGGCTCGGTTCCCAGCCAATGAAGGTCACGTCCGAAAAGGGCACGCCGACCTTGATGCTCTCAGCGGTCACTCCGCGATGCGAGGCGGTCAACACGACGGGCGCTTCGGTCGTCGTCGTCGGGGCCGCGGTCGTGGTGGGTGTCTCTTCCGCTTCTTCTTCGGCGGGCGCCTCGGTGGTTTCGGGCGCCTCAGTCGTGGTGGGCGCCTCGGTGGTTTCGGGCGCCTCGGTCGTAGTCGTCTGGTCGACCGCATCACCGCCGTCGTCGTCACCGCCGCACGCAGCAGCGAGCAGTGCGAGCGCCAGCAGGACGATGACCACGGGATTCTGACGTGGACGAAGTGGATTCTTAGACATTTCTCCCCCAGTTGAATGTCGGAGCCGACCCGGCATCAGGAGACTAACGCATAACGGAGACCTGCGAAAGTCGCAATCTTCGCAGTTGAGAACGACGTTTCCGGTCCGGCGCCGCTTCGAGTCGAACGACGGCAGTCGCGGGACTCCTCCCAGCGTCCCGTCCCGAGGCAGCTAGAGTGGATCCTCGTCACGGACCAAGACCCGGAATGAGACTTGGATGCTGAGAAATACGTGCAAGCAGACCCGTTGGATCGCAATCCTGCTGGCGCTGGTGGTGCTGGCGACGGCTTGCGGAGACGACGACCAACCGAGCGAACCTCCCGACGCCGACCCGACCGAAGAGGCCACGACCACAACGGCCTCGGAGCCGTCAAGCGAACCCACTTCGGTGGTCATCGGTCTGGAGCAGGAACTCACCAACTTCAACAACCTGACCGCCGGCGACAACCTCCTGGCCGGCCGACAGGTCATCCGCGCTGTCTGGCCGACCTGTACACGCACTCTCCCCAACTCCACATTCGAGCCCTACTTCTGCGAGACGCTCCCGACCATCGTCAACGAAGACCCTCTGGTTGTGGAATACAAGCTGCGCGCCGACGCCAACTGGAGCGACGGCACCCCCGTCAGCTCCGACGACATGGTGTTCTACTTCGAGAACTGCAACGACCCCGAAGACGACTGCGCCGCCACCGCTGGTTTCGACAGCGCCGAACTCGAGGTGGTGGACGACAAGACCGTGCGGTTGAGTTGGCCCGAGGATCAGCCCTTCGTGGAGTACATCGCTCTGTTCTCCGGTCCTTTCCCGCCCGCCCATCTGGGTCTGGACTGGACCGAGGGTTTCCAGGAGGACCCGATGCTGGCCGCTGGCCCCTACCAGGTCGACGAATACAACCCGGGCAGCGACCTGACCCTGATACCCAACCCGTCCTGGTTCGGCGACGGCCCCTACATCGACGAAGTGACGTTTCGATTCATCAGCGATGTCGGCAGCCTTCCGCTCGCCCTCGAGAACGGTGAGGTCGACGTGATCTACCCCCAGCCGCAGGTCGACCTGGTCGACCAGATCGGAGCCCTCGACGGCGTGGCATCCACGATCACGTTCGGACCCACATGGGAGCACATCACCTTCAACACTGCGACGGTGCCGTTGGAGGCCCGGCGTGCTATCGCTCTGGCGCTGGACCGCGAGCTGATTGTTACCGCATTGATGCGTCCCTTCTCCGACAGTGCTGAGCCGCTGGGAAATCGGGTCTACGTGAACGGTCAGGCGCAGTATCAGGACAACACGCCTACCGAGTTCCGCACCCGCGACGTCGGCGCAGCCCGCGCCGCGTTGGAACAGGGCGGTTGGACCAAAGGTGACGACGGGATCTACACCCGCGACGGGCGACGTCTGAGTCTGCGGATCCGCACCACCGGCGGAAACCCCCGCCGGGAACAGTTCCAAGAACTCGTGCAGAACCAACTGGGCGAAGCGGGGATCGAGATCACCATCGACAACCTGCCCGGCGGCGAGATCTTCGGTCCGGTGTTCGGTTCCGATAACGACCCGCCAGGCCCCCCGGGCGATTTCGACCTGGTGATCTTCGCCTGGGTCGGCGGGCCCCTGCCCGCCAGTTCGACCCTGCAGGTGTTCGGGACGGGCAGCGACAGCAATCCCGGCGCTTACGTCGACGACCAGGTCAACGACCTGTTGACCGAAGCGACGTTCACCTTGGACCTCGATCGGCAGGCACAACTACTCAACGAGGCTGACGCTCTTATGTGGCAGTCCCTGCCGAACGTCCCGGTCTACCAGCTTCCGTTCTTCCTGGCCTACAACGACGCCCTCAACAATCTCGAGGACAACCCCACCCTGGAGAGCTTCACCTGGAACCTGGAGGAGTGGACCTTCTCCTGACCGACGGTGCTCTGCTGACCGACAGCAGGCCCACCCCGACTCGTCGGCGATATAACGTGGCGGCTCAGTGCTCGCCTACGCAACACGCAAGCTGCTGATCTCAATACCAGTCCTCTTCTTCGCGACCCTGGTTGCGTTCCTGCTGGTCGCGACGGTCGATCCGATCGCGGAGCAGCGGGTCTTCCTGTTGTCCCAACCCGGCGGTGCTGAGCAGGTCGCCCGTCTCGAGGCCTCCCTCGGGTTGGACAAGCCGTTGATCGAGCGCTACGGAAACTGGCTGGGCGACCTGGTGCGCGGCGACATGGGCACCTCCACCGAGAACGGCCGTGCAGTCACAACCCTGTTGGGCGAGGCCATTCCGGTGACCATGCGGCTGGTGATTGCAGCCACGGTGATCTCGGTGATCTTCGGGGTGGCGGTCGGAGTGATCAGCGCGGTGCGGAAGTACAGCGTTTTCGACAACGTGTCGACCTTCTTCGCGTTCCTGTTCTTCGCCATGCCCGTGTTCTGGCTCGGGGCGGTGCTCAAAGACTTGGGAATCCGCTTCAACGACTGGTGGGGACGGCGGATCTTCTTCACCATCGGTGAGCAGTCGCCTCGTCTCGACGCTGATTTCTGGGGTACCTGGGCGGACCGGGCCGGGCACATCATCCTGCCCGCGCTGACGCTGATCCTGATCCAGCTTGCCGCCACCAGCCGCTTTCAGCGTTCGGCGATGTTGGACGTGCTGGAGAGCGACTACATCCGTACTGCCCGCGCCAAGGGAGTGCCGCGACGCAGGGTGATCACCCGCCATGCACTCCGCAACGCGCTGCTCCCTGTGGTGAGTTACACGGGGTTGACTTTCGGAACGCTCATCGGTGGCACGGTGGTGACCGAGGTGGTGTTCAACTGGCAGGGCATGGGCCGCCTGTTCCTGGACTCGCTGCTCGACGGGGACGTAGCCGTCTCTCAAGGCTGGCTGCTGGCGGTGGGGATCTCGGTGATCGCGGTGAACCTGCTCACCGACCTGGTGTACGGCGTGCTTGATCCGAGGGTTCGCCATGGATGATCCGAGCCGTCCGGCGTTCGTCTCTGAGGTGGTGCCCCGCTCGCAGTGGCGTACTGTGGCGGGACGGTTCTTCTCGCACCGTTTCGCGGTCGGCGCACTGGTCGTGGCCTTGGCCGGCTACGTGCAGACCTTCATGGCCGAGCCGCTCACGGGTTGGAACTACAAGGAGCTCTCCAGAGACCTCTCGCAGGGTCCCTCCTCGGATCACTGGTTCGGCACCGACACGATCGGCCACGACATGTTCGCCCAGTCGATGCGGGGACTGCGGGTCTCGATCCACGTCAGCATGGTGGTGGCGGCGATCGCCACGGTTCTGGGGACCGTTCTGGGTGCGGTGCAGGGTTGGTTCAGGGGCCGGGTGGACGCCGGTGTGGGGCTGTTGGTCGACTTCCTGTTGATTCTGCCTCTGCTGCCGGTGCTGATGGTGTTGGCAACCCGCACCCGCGCCGTCGGCGGGAGTTCGCTCATGTTCGTGGCCGTGGTGATCGGGTTGTTCCTGTGGGCCCCCTTGGCTCGGGTGGTGCGGGGTGAAGTGTTCTCGATCCGCGAGAAGGAGTACATCGAGGCCGCCGCCGCGTTGGGGGCCTCCAACACACGAATCATCTTCCGCCACCTCATCCCCAACGTCATGAGTTCGGTGATTGTCTATGCCACGCTCACGGTGGCCACGGCCATCCTTGTTGAGACGGCGCTGGCCTTCCTGGGGTTCGGAATCCAACCGCCTGAGGTGTCTCTGGGGGCGTTGGTGGACGAGGGCCGCGACGCCGCACGCACACGCTGGTGGCTCTTCTATCTGCCGGGCGCGGTGCTGATCGCGCTGGTTCTTTGCGTGAACTTCGTGGGTGACGGCCTGCGCGACGCCTTCGATCCCCGTCAGAGGCGCGATCCCCGTCAGAGGCGCGATCCCCGTCGGAGGCGGCGCGAATGAGCAACGATGAACCAGGGAGCAGCAGCGAGGCACCGGATCCGACCGCGATCTTGTCGGTGCGCGACCTGACCGTCGACTTCCCTACAGACGATGGCGTGGTGCAGGCAGTTCGGGGCGTGAGCTGGGATGTGCATGAGGGCGAGGTGCTGGCGATCGCCGGTGAGTCCGGCTCGGGAAAGTCTGTCAGTGTCCTGGCTGCGATGGGACTGCTTCCACCCAACGCGAGGGTTAGCGGGTCGATTTCCCACCGCGGGCAGGAACTGTTGGGAATGCCTGAGAAGCAACTTGAGCAGTTGCGGGGATCAGCGATGTCGATGGTCTTCCAGGACCCGATGACCTCGCTCAATCCGGTCATGTCAGTCGGCGAGCAGATCGCCGAGGGTGTCAGGGTCCACCAGAAACTCAAGCGTCAAGAGTCGATCCGGCGCGCCGCGGAGCTGTTGGACCTTGTGGGTATCGCGGACTCGACCCGTCGGGTGGACTCCTATCCCCACGAGCTTTCCGGCGGCATGCGCCAGAGGGCGATGATCGCCATGGCCATCGCCAACGACCCTGACGTGTTGATCGCCGATGAGCCGACAACCGCGCTCGACGTGACCATTCAAGCTCAGATTCTCGATGTCTTGGAGCGGGCCCGCCAAGCCGTCGATTCAGCTCTGATCCTGATAACCCACGATCTCGGTGTCGTGGCCCGTACTGCCCACCGCCTGTT
The DNA here is from genome assembly GCA_951812975.1 of uncultured Acidimicrobiales bacterium. Taxonomy (GTDB): domain Bacteria; phylum Actinomycetota; class Acidimicrobiia; order Acidimicrobiales; family Aldehydirespiratoraceae; genus VXYK01. The sequence goes on from CATOTC010000001.1 coordinate 478,821, forward strand.
CGTGATGTACGCAGGCCGCACCGCCGAAACCGGACTGATCGACGACGTCTTCGAACACCCCACCCACCCCTACACCGCCGGCCTGCTAGCCGCGATCCCCCGCCTAGACACCCCCCGCGGCCGTCGTCTAATACCCATCGAGGGCTCTCCCCCCTCAATGCTGTCCCCACCCCCCGGCTGCGCCTTCACCCCCCGCTGCCCCCGCGCCACAGATATCTGCCCCCAAAACCCCCCACCCCCCCTAACCCTGATTTCCCCCCCATCCCAACACGCCGCCTGCCACCACCCGTTGATTCACCCCCGCACAGACTCCCCGTCTCAGCAAACCCCCGGAGAAGCCCCCGATGCCTAGCGCAAACCAAGGAGGAGGCCGCAAGCCACGCGTGAGGCGAGGTGGCGGGTGGCGCCGCCGGTGGGCGCCCGCACGCCCGGAACGAGCGCCAGCGAGTGAGGACGTGTGGGCTCCGGCGGTGACAGGACCCGCCACCAAGCCGGACGCGAGTGAGGACGTGTGGGCTCCGGCGGTGACAGGACCCGCCACCAAGCCGGACGCCCCCCTCCTAACCGTCACCAACCTCGCCAAGAACTTCCCCGTCACCTCCAATTCCCCCCTCCGCCGCCCGATCGGCACGATCCAAGCCGTCAGCGGCGTCTCCCTGCACATCAACCAGGGCGAAACCCTCGGTCTTGTCGGCGAATCAGGTTCCGGAAAGTCCACCGTCGCCCGCTGCATCCTGCGCCTCATAGAACCCACGTCCGGTTCAGTGAACTTCGCCGGAACGGAACTCACGGAACTGCCCCGCAAGCAGATGCGGGGCCAACGCCGCTTCATGCAGATCGTCTTTCAGGACCCCATGGCGTCGCTCGATCCGCGCATGACGGTCGCATCGATCGTGGCGGAGCCGCTGAAGATCCACCGTCTCGTCGACGATGTCCGGGAGCAAGTAGCTGAACTGCTGGAGTTGGTGGGCCTGCACCCCCAGCACGGGAACCGTTATCCTCACGAGTTCTCCGGCGGGCAGCGCCAGCGCATCGGGATCGCCCGGGCCCTGGCCCTGCAACCGAAGTTGCTGATTCTCGATGAACCGGTGTCGGCCCTCGATGTCAGCATTCAGGCGGGGGTCTTGAACCTGCTGGAAGATCTGCAGGACAGGTTCGGGCTGACGTATCTCTTTGTGGCACACGACCTGTCTGTGGTGCGGCACATCTCGGACCGGGTCGCGGTGATGTATCTCGGCAGGATCGTCGAGACTGGAACAGGCCAGCAGGTGTACGAGGAACCCGCCCACCCCTACACACAGGCGCTGCTCTCCGCGGTACCCGTTCCGGACCCCAAATTGGAACGGCAACGACACAGGATTCTGTTGCAGGGCGACATAGCCAACCCGGCCGACCCGCCGTCAGGCTGCCGGTTCCGTACCCGTTGCTGGAAAGCCGAAGCCATTTGCGCCGAGCAACAACCTCCGCTGGCCGATCCAGGTTTGGGCCACCCCGTAGCCTGCCACTTCCCCGAAGTCCGCCCGAACTAGCCGCGTTGCCGGAACTGGAAGGTACAACCGGTTCTCGACAAGATGTTGGTTAGAACTCCGACGTTTTGTTGGTTAGACCTTCGACAAATTGTTGGTTAACCAAGCCGCTGGGCGGTTTCGAATCTTGTGGGCGATGGGGGACTTGAACCCTCGACCTCTGCCGTGTGAAGGCAGCGCTCTAGCCGTCTGAGCTAATCGCCCGGCACGACGACGATACAGCCTCAAAGCGCTACTGCGATCCGCCAAAGGCCATCATGGGCCGTCGGGGGCGATCGGGTTGAGGTCGAGAAGATCTTCGATCCAGGCGGTGATCTCCAGCACCCGGCCGTCGTCGTTCTGGTGGCCGACAACCTGGAGGCCAACCGGCATGCCGTCGGAGGTGTAACCGGCGTTGGTGGTGCCCGCAGGGCGGCGCGTGGCGTTGAGCGGATAGGTGTTGCCGACCCACATGTCCGTCTCTTCGCCGTTGATTATTCCCGGCCCTTCACACACCGGGGCCTGGCCGACGACGGTCGGGCTGAGCAACGCATCAAACCCAGACATCGCCTCGGCTAGTCGAAGCGACGCGGCCTGCGCCTGCTTGCGCGCGTCCTCTATGGCGTCAGGGGTCAGACGCTCGTCTGCTCCTTCGAGAATGTCCCGAAGCCCCGGAGTGATCCCCTCCCATGCAGGCGTTCCGAAGAGCTCCCTGTAGACGGGGACCATGCCGCCGTAGAACAGCAGCACGAACGGGCCGATTATCCCCGGCACGACCGGTTCAACGTCGACAACCTCCACCCCGGCCTGCTTCAAACGCTCAACCGCACCCGAACAGCTCGCGAGAACTTCGTCATCGACTGGGCTTCCTTCAATGCTTGGACACCACAGGACGCGTGCCGGGGCGGGTGGATCATCGAGGCGGGGACGCAGCGGCGCGATGGGGTCGAGGGAGCGCAGATCGCCCGGCGACGGGCCGCTGACCGCGTCGAGCACCAGGGCGACGTCACGGATACGGCGGGCCATCGGACCAACGGTCGACAGGTCGCTCGCCCCCATCGGCGCGGGCCCGCTCGGCACTCGCCCCTGCGTCGGTTTGTGTCCCGACAGGCCTGTGAGTGCAGACGGAATCCGAATCGACCCGCCTCCGTCCGAGCCCGTCCCCACCGGGATCATCCCCGAACTGATTGCAGCCGAGGTTCCTCCTGAGGATCCACCGGGAGAACGGTTGGTCCCCCACGGGCTTACGGTCGCGCCGAACACTGAATTGAACGTGTCGCCCGTCCACCCGGCTTCGGGAGTGTTGGTCTTGCCGAGGATCACACAGCCCGCGGCGCGCATCCGGGCCACTTCGGTCGAGTCGTGTTCGGCTGGTGCCACATCCGCGAGGTGCTTGGCTCCGCGCGTCGTCTGGAATCCGGCGGCATCGGCGAGGTCCTTCACTCCGATCGGCACGCCGGCGAGGGGTCCGACTTCTGATCCGCTGTCGAGTGCGCGGTCCACCTCAGCGGCTTGCGCCTGAGCAGCGTCGGCGTCCACCGCAACGAAAGCGTTGAGTTTAGGGTTGAGGCGCTCGATGCGTTCGAGTGCCGCTTCAGTGACCTCTGCCGCGCTCAAATCGCGGGTCTTGATGCGACGCACCAATTCCTCAACGGTGATTGATCGAAAATCTGGAACTGTCATGGTGCCTCACGGTCGAATGCTGTTTGGTTGCAGACAGACAAAGATACGCTATCCCCCGCTCTTGTTCGCTTCGCTCACCGGGCCGCTCGGACCACGAGTCCCCCGCTCTTGTTCGCTTCGCTCACCGGGCCGCTCGGACCACGAGTCCCCCGCTCTTGTTCGCTTCGCTCACCGGGCCGCTCGGACCGCGGGTCGCTAGCCTCAAGAGGTGCCGATCGTCGCCTGTCCGCGTTGTTCAGAGGAGGAGAACCTTCACGGCAACAACGTCGACGGCACCATCACCGTGACCTGCGAAGAATGTGGCCTGGTGTGGGAGCGGGACATGACACAACGCTGCTCTCGATGCCAGACAACCAACGTGCGGGCGGCCTGGCAGGCAACACTCGACAAGAGCCGGGGCACTCAGCTCTCGATCCAGTCGCTCAACATCGTCTGGCTCTGTGTTGACTGCGACGCTGAGAAGCTGCGTCGATACCTCGACTCCAACGTGCCCCTCCCGCCGGACACCCTGCCCGCGGGATAGCGGACCCTGCCAGTTCGGCGTTGAGATCGTTCTGGCGGTGCCACGGGTCGGATAACGACGCGTCGCACCGCCAGAACGGTTTGACTGTTACCAAAGCGCTATCTTGACTCCGGTGCGCGGCCCGGGTCGGTGGGGGCCAGTGCTGCTCGCAGGAAGCGGGTCAGCTCCGTGCGGCGGCCGACTGTGGCGCGCGCTGAGGGTCCGATTCCCATCGCCCGCTGAACCTCGAGCTCGCTGGCGACACCAACGACCGTCGAATACAGCGACAGCAGGAGCATCGACGGGTCGGAGCGTCGGAGGCGGCCCGCGGTCATTTCTCGCTCGAGGAAGGCGCGGGCCCGGTCGACAGTCGGGCCGACATGGTCACTGAGACGCCCGACGGTGATCGATCCGGGGCGTGTGACTTCTCGAACCAGACCCAGGAGTTCGGGTCGGCTCACGGCGAGCCGGAAGATCCGGCGAACGATCGCCTCGACCTGGTCGATGCCTGTCAGGCCCCGCGATGCCTCCTGTTCGAAGAGCTCTACCAGGTCCCGCGCGGCGGAGTCGATCACCGAGTCGAACAGCGCCTGTTTGGACGGAAAGTAGTAGAGGATGGTCTGTTTGCGGACGCCGAGTTGTTCGGCCAGGGCGTCCAGGGAAGTGGCTGCATAACCGTCGGTTCCGAACGCGTTCAGTGCCGCTTCCAGCACACGCTGACGGGTCGGCACCGAATTGTTCATGCCATCTCTCTACCATTTGGTAGAGAGATTTGCTATAACAAGTACTGTGATTTCCGAAGAGTTGAACAACAAGCGCATCGCCATCACCGGCGCGACCGGGTTCTTGGGGACAGCGCTTGTCGAACGACTCCTCCGCTCGGTCCCCGACAGCGAACTGGTCCTGATCGTGCGACCCGGACGCCGGGGAGCACAGAACCGCGTGGACCGGGACATCTTCCGCAACGACGCCTTCGAGCGGATCCGCCACACCTTCGACGATGAAAGCAACGAGACCTTCGAGGAGATGTGCAAGCGCCGAGTCTCCGCTGTGGCGGGCGATGTCGGCGTCGACGGGCTGGGTCTCGAACCCGAAGGCCTCGCCAGGCTCGCCACCTGCGACATCGTCATCCACTCGGCTGCCACCGTCAGCTTCGACTCAGCGCTCGACGACGCAGTCGAGATCAACCTGCTCGGGCCGATGAGGGTGGCCGCAGCAATGCGCGAGGCGGCAGCGGCGCGAACCGAGCCAACCCGAGGCGGGCTCAAGCCGGGCGAGCCGGCGCATCTGATCGCCGTTTCCACCTGTTACGTCGCAGGCAGCCGACGAGGCAGCGCTCCCGAAGAGCTGATCGACGAGTCACCGTTCTTCGTCGACGTGGCCTGGGAAGCCGAAGTCGACAGCGCCCGCCGAGTCCGAATAGATGCGGAACAGGCTAGTCGCACACCCGGGCGGCTCAGCGAACTGGCCAAACAGTCCCGTCGCAGCCTCGGCGCCGCCGGCGGCCCCGCCCTCACCGACAAGGTCGAACAACTCCGCCGGCAGTGGGTTGATGAACAGTTGACCAAGGCGGGCCGGGCACGGGCCTCCAGCCTGGGGTTCCCAGACGCCTATGCGTTCACCAAAGCACTCGGCGAGCGCGCTCTGGTCGAGACCCGCGCCGACGTCCCAGTGAGCATCGTCCGCCCCTCAATCATCGAGTCGGCGTTCGCGGAACCGTCACCCGGATGGATCCGCGGTTTCCGTATGGCCGAACCCGTAATCGCGGCCTATGCCCGCGGCCTGCTCAAGGAGTTCCCCGGTATTCCAGAGGGCGTCGTAGACATCATCCCTGTCGATTTCGTGGTCGCCACGATCCTCGCGGTCGCCGCTCGGGGTCCAGAACTCGGCGAGGACGAGACACCGCGGCCCGACGTCGTGCAGATCGCTTCGGGTACCGCGAACCCGCTCATGTACGGGGAACTGGTCGATCTGGTTCGCAGCTGGTTCAACGACCACCCCGTCTACGACGAGAGGAACCAGCCGATCTCGGTTCCCGAATGGTCGTTCCCGGGCCGTGGGCGGGTGGTTCGCCAACTGGGTCGCGCCCGCAAGGGCCTCGATCTCGGCGAACGGGTGCTTCATGTACTCCCCCTGCGGGGCAGACAGGCTGACCTGAGCGCCGACCTCGAGGAACGCAAGGAACAGCTTGATCGCGCCAACGGGTACGTCGAGCTCTACGGCGCCTATGCCGAATGCGAGGCGCTGTACCAACTCGACCGCATGTACACGCTCTGGGACTCACTGGACCCACAGGATCAACGAGACTTCTGCATGGATCCTCGGGTCCTCGACTGGACGACCTACGTTCAGAGCATCCACCTGCCCTCCATGGTCAAGCAGGCTCGGCTCAAGATGGCGCCCGGGGCCAAGAGCAGCGAGTCCCGTTCCAGCCGACTCCGCAAACAGGTGCTGTCACCGGAGCGTCAACTCGCCGTGTTCGATCTGGAGAACACGCTGATCGCCAGCAATGTGGTCGCCAGTTACGCATGGCTCGCCACACGGCACCTGAACACCACCGACCGCGTGAGCTTCACTTTGAAGACCCTGCGCGAGGCGCCCGCGCTGCTCTCGTTGGACCGGCAGGACCGCAGCGATTTCCTGCGCTACTTCTATCGGCGGTTCGAGGGCGCGCCGGTTGAGTTGATGGCCCGCGACTCGCGTGAAATGCTCAGCGACCTGTTGATCACCAAGTCGTTCCCGGCGGGGATCCGCAGGGTGCGCCAACATCGGGCCCTTGGTCACAAGACCCTGCTGATCACAGGTGCGCTCGACTTCGTCGTTGAGCCGCTGCGCCCGCTCTTCGACCACATGATCACCGCCGAGATGACCACGACGAACGGTTCATACGACGGCCAACTCAGCGCGGTGCCCCCGACGGGTGAGGCCCGCTATCAGACGCTCGTCGACTTCGCAGAGGCTCACGACCTTGATCTGCGCCAGGCGGTGGCGTATGCCGACAGCAGCTCTGATCTGCCGATGCTCGAGGCTGTCGGTTTCCCGGTGGCTGTCAACGCCGAGACGAAGCTCGCTTCGATCGCTCGCCGCCGGGGTTGGCTCGTTGAGCACTGGCAGAAGTCGGCCGGCGCACCCAACCGGGTGCTTCCCATCGGGCCGCGCGCTCGCCGAAGCCCCGCATTCAATCGACGAAAGGCGCTGGCATGAACCGCTCTGATCCTCGTGGCAGGGCGCCCCGCCCCGGTTTCGTGCTCGACGTCGACAAGTCGACGCCCCCGATCCTGTTCCACCACGGCGAGCAGTTTCGTCTTGAGAAGCTGCCCGCCGGGCGCAGCCGGATGATCTATCCGGCCGAGCCTCTGGCGGGCCTCGACGATCCCGACGAGGCGATCCGTCAGGCCCTGCTCAACCCGATCAACGAGGATCCCCTGCCTGCGCTGTTGCGGCCGGGCATGAAGTTGACCATTGCTTTCGACGACTTGTCGTTGCCGCTTCCTTCGATGCGCCAACCCGATATCCGACAGCGGATCATCGAACAGGTCCTCGACATGGCGGCCGCCGCGGCAGTCGACGACGTCCACTTGATCGCCGCTCTGGCCCTGCATCGACGCATGACCGAAGCCGAGCTCCGCCATGCTCTCGGTGATCGCATCTATGACGCCTTCGCCCCCCACGAGACGCTCTACAACCACGACGCCGAGGATCCCGACGGCATGGTCGAGCTGGGTCTGACCCGCCACGACGAGCAGGTGACGATGAACCGTCGTGCGGCCGAGTCCGATCTGCTGATCTACGTCAACCTGAACATCGTCTCGATGGACGGGGGCTGGAAGTCGACCGCCACCGGGCTGTCGGATTACGCAGGTGTGCGTCATCACCACAACGTGGCGACCATGCAGCAGTCCAAGAGTTTCATGGATCGCCACTCCTCTGAACTGCATCACTCGAACTGGCGCCAGGGCGAGGTGATCAAGGCGCACGGTCCGCGGATCTTCCAGATCGAGACGACCATCAACAACAACACGTTCGGCTATGACGGCCCGCTCTCGGTCCTGCAGAAACGCGAGTGGGAGTGGTCGGCTCGCGACCGGGCAACATTCATCGGTATGAAGAACGCCCTCGACGTGACGCCCTCAGCGGCTCGGCGCAAGATCTTCCAAGCCTGGCAGGCCCCCTACGAACTCACGTCGGTGCAGGCCGGCGAGGTTGAGGGGGTCCACGAGAAGACCCTCGAGAACGTCTTCGCGCAGCACATCGTGCCCGTCGAGGGGCAGACCGACGTGTTGACCTTCGGCCTTCCGTACATCTGCCCCTACAACGTCAACTCGGTGATGAACCCGATCCTGGTGATGTGTCTCGGGCTGGGTTATTTCTTCAATCTCTACCGAGGCAGACCACTGGTGCGGGAAGGCGGGGTGGTGATCATGAGCCATCCCACACCGTGGGAGTTCCACCCGGTCCACCACCCGAGCTACATCGACTTCTTCGAGCAGGTGCTGGCCGACACCACCGATCCGGTGGAGATCGAGAAGCGCTACGAGAAGCAGTTCGCCTACGACGAGTGGTACATCCATCTGTACCGCAACAGCTACGCCTACCACGGAGTCCACCCCTTCTACATGTGGTACTGGGGGGCTCATGCGTTGCAATGGCTCGGCCGTGTGATTGTTGTCGGCGGAGATCCGCGGTCGGTGCGCCGCCTCGGTTTCCAGCCTGCCTCGACCATGCAGGATGCACTGGAGATGGCCGCCGATGTGGTCGGCCCGCGCCCCTCGATCACCCATTTCCACAACCCTCCGATTCTGATGGCGGACGTGTCATGAGCCGCTTGGCCAAACAACTCGACCTGCCGCCGTTGCCCCGCGGGCTCTCACCGGTTCGCCGTTATAGAACCCTCGGATTTCCCTATCGGGCACCGTCGACTCCCAGAGGCGTCGCCAGGGCCCCCGAGACGGCCAACCGCGGCGCCGACTACGACACCGCCTGGGCCCGCAAGTATCCGGCCCGTCTGGCGAGGGCGGCGATCGTGGACGGCCCGATGCGGCTTGCGGTCCTCGGGCTGGCCGCGCCGGATCGTCGGGGGCAGGACCGTCTGGCGTCGCTGCAGGGCGCTGCCATCTTTGCGGCCAACCATCACAGTCACCTCGACACGCCGCTGTTGTTGACGTCGATTCCCGAACCGTGGCGCCACCAGATCCTGGTCGGAGCCGCGGCCGACTACTTCTTCGGGACGCGTCTCACTTCAGCGCTGTCGTCGCTGGTTATCGGAGCGATCCCGATCGAGCGCAGCCGTGTCAGCCGTCGTTCCGCTGACCAGGCAGCGGAGCTGGCGTCGCAGGGTTGGAGCCTGCTGCTGTTTCCCGAAGGTGGGCGCAGCCCCGACGGCTGGGGTCAGCCCTTCCGCGGCGGCGCTGCTTATCTGGCTCAGAAGTCTGGCAGGCCTGTTGTGCCGATCCACATCGAGGGCACCGGGCGGATACTGCGCAAGGGCAAGTCGTTGCCCCAGCCCTCGACCACGTCGGTCACTTTCGGGAAGCCGCTCGTGCCCGCTGAGGGCGAGAACACGGCTCGATTCGCGGCACGGATCGAGGCCGAAGTGTCAGCCCTCGCCGACGAGGCGTCGTCGGACTGGTACCAGGCACGGGTCAGGGCACATGCGCGGGCCACCCCGCAGCTGACCGGACCCTCGACGGGGGCCTGGCGCAGAGCGTGGTCTTTGGGCGACCGTTCCCGCCGGGCCCGCCAGCGCAGGAGGCGTTGGCCCAATCTCTGAGCGCGCCCGAACTCCTAAGAGGCCGAGCGGCTTGATCCCGCACACGGCCGCGACCGAACGAGGCCGCGGCCCGAGCGGCCCGTGAACGCAGTGAACAAGAGCGGGAGAACAGGTCGCAGCCACCTCAGACGTTAGGCTGACGCCCCATGCGCTTCTCGTATGCGGAATCGATGATCGACCCGACCATGTATGAGCCGCTGGTGCAGGCGGCCGAGGATGCGGGGTTCGACAGTTTCGTGGTCCCCGACTCGATCTGTTATCCCCTCGACGCCGACACCAAATACCCCTACAACGCCGACGGCAGCCGCGAGTTCCTCGAGGGCAAGCCGTTCATCGAGCCCTTCTCCCTGATTCCTTCTCTTGCCGCGGTCACCGAGCGCATCCGCTTCACGACGTTCGTGGTGAAGCTGCCCGTTCGCCATCCTGCACTGGTCGCCAAGCAGGTCACATCGGTCGGGGTGATCACCGGCGGGCGTTTCGGGTTCGGTGTCGGCACGAGTCCCTGGCGTGAGGACTATGACGTGACCGGAGTGCCCTGGAAGCGGCGCGGCGCGCGGATGGACGAGTGCATCGAGATCATCAACGGGCTCCAGAGCGGCGAGTTCTTCGGATATTCGGGGGATTTCTACGAGATCCCCGAGATACAGCTCTGTCCCGTCCCCGAGGAGCGGGTCCCGATTCTGGTCGGTGGGCATTCGGCAATGGCTCTTGAGCGTGCCGGCCGGCTGGGGGACGGTTGGATCCATGCTGGAGGAGACCCCGGCGAGTTGGCGCGCATGATGTCGGTGGTCGAGGAGTCGCGCCAGCGACACGATCGGGCCGATCAGCCCTTCGAGGTCCACGCCATCAGCGTCGACGCCTACTCCCCCGAGGGCATCGAACGCCTCGAAGCCGCAGGTGTCACCGATGTGATCGTCGGTTTCCGCGATGCGTACTCGCCGGGTCCCGACACGCAGCCACTTGAGGAGAAACTCGGCGCGCTGCAGTGGTACGCGGACGAGATCCTCTCAAAGGTCCGCTAGCGCCACCTGCTTCTTCTGCCCGACAAGTCCTTAGATTAGAACGAACTAGACCCGCCGACAGAGCGTCGTAGGGCAGCAATGGAGTCCGCCATGTCAGAGGGCAGCAAGTTCGACGATTTCTACATCGCCGAACCCGAGGAGCCTGCCGGAACGCTCCGCCGAGCGATGCTTTGGATCGCCGCAGTCATCGCCCTGCTGGCAGGCACCGTCATCTTCTACATCGCGTCCGGTACCGACGAGTCAGCTGAACCGCCACCCGAGTCAGTCGAACCGGAACCCGAGACTGTACAACCGGAACGCGAACCAGCCGAACCCGAACCAGTCGAGCCAGCCGAACCCACTGAACCAACACCCGAACCACCCGAACCGGAACCCGAGCCGGTTGCTCCGACACCCGAGCCCGTTGCTCCGACCCCCACCTGGACCGAATACAACCCGAGCTGGTCTGACACTGACCGGACTGACGTGTACTCCGTCGAGACGGTGGGCGACGGTCGCATCCTTGGCCGTGCCGTCGTCGCTACCGGACCTGGAATCATGATCTCTGAGAACGGCACGGACTGGACCCACGTGGCCCTCCCGAACGGGTTTTTTCCCGATTTCATCGACGTATCGGGCGATCGCTGGTTGGTCGCAAGCCGGGGCATAACCGGGTTTACTCCCGCCCATCAAGCCTTCTACTCCGACAACGAAGGCGCGGACTGGACCGAGGTGGCGCTGGACGAGGTTCCCAAAGAACAGTCCTCAATGATCCTCGCGCTGGTGTCGGGTCAGAACATGGTGCTTGTGTTCGAGATCAGCGATGACGAGCAGGACTCTGACGATGAGCGCCCGCAAGACAAGGAGCTCATGTTGTACACAAGCGATGGCGACACGACAACGAAGACCCGCCAGATAGCGAGCGTCTATACCACGGGCTCGAGCAACGCTGAAGGCTTCTACATCGTCATCAGCGCCTCACAAGAGCAGTCGCTCCTTGCCTCGGCCGACGGCTTCGAGTGGACCAGGACTCCCATTTTCGACACAACTCTCGGGAACCCCACCGGATTGCGATGGTTGAGCCACACGGACACCTGGTACATCGAGGCGTACTCCGACGAGACACTGGTGAAGTCCTTGGACCAGATCGGGGACCCGGAGTCGGTCACTGCAACGATTCGTCCCATATGGCACCTGTTGTCCCTTGATGTTGGACCCGCGGGCATGGTCGTGATGGCGGTGTCGGATACGTCGCCGCGGGAGTTGCTCCTCGGCGTGTCGAGGGACGGAAGCAACTGGGAATGGCTGGATCCAGCTGTGGCGTTCGGAGTCGCCGGGGGTCAGGCAGGATTGGGCTTTGCTGCCGAGGAGGGTTACCTGCATGCTCCCACGGTGGACTTCGCGGTCGGCACTGACTTCGTGCTTGCGAGAGTGGCTGAGTTCGACGAGATCGACACCGATCAACCCCAACCCCGATCAGTCAGGTGGTTCAAAGAACCTCTGGGGTAACCGCCCTCAATTTCAACAGACACCGAAGACGCACAGACTGGAGGGAACCAAAGTTCTGTGTCGGGCGTCGTTGGTAGTGATGGAGACAGTTGCAGCTATGTCGAACCAGGTCCCGTAGACTCGAACCGGGGAAGTGGACGGGTTCGTGGTCGGCAGGTTCGACGACCTGTACCGCACCGAGTACGTGCCGATGGTGAGGCTCGCCCGAGGGTTGGTGGACTCGTCTGAGCGAGCCGAAGAGATCGTGCAGGACGCTTTCGCGAAAGTGTTCGAGCGCTGGAACCGTCTCGATGAACCGGGCAGCTACCTGCGCGTCAGCGTGATCAACGGCGCACGCAGCGAACTCCGAGAGCTTCTGGACATCGGGATCGACGGACCCCCAGAGTTTCGAGATCAGCGAGGAGGCTCGCGACGCTCTCGACGCAAGTGTGGGCGACGAGCAGGTCCACCTGTACACAAGCGACGGCGGGCCCGCCTCGGTCACCGGTCAATACGTGAGCTGGCACACGACGGCATCGAGCAACGCCGACGGTTTCTACGTCGCCGCGACCACCCCGAACGACGAGCTGTTGCTGACCTCGGCCGACGGCCTCACCTGGACCGAGACTTCCATAGACGACCCAGCCGCCTTCGCTTCTGGCGCGCGCAGCACCACCCGGAGGGACGAGTGGTTCGTCGCCGGCTACGACGATGGGATCCGAGTCATGTCTCTGGATCAGCTCGCCGATCCCGATTCGGTCACGGCAACAATGGTCGGCATCTCGGGCCTGGGCTCCCTGCACGTCGGGCCGGCCGGCATGGTCGCCACGGCTTTTCCACCGCCTGTAGAGCCGGCACCGGCCGATCCAATCCTCCTCGGCTGGTCGACCGACGGCATCACCTGGGAATGGCTGAACCTCGCTGAAACCTTCGGGATCGAGCGCACGTCGCTGGTGGACCTAGCGGTCGGCAACGACTTCGTGTTGGCTCGTGTGAGGGGAATCGTTCCCATCGCTGACTCCGATTCCCTGGGACCACCGGTCTGGTTCAGAGCAACCGTGAAATAACAGTCCCCTCCACCCTGTGGGCGGACCGAAGCGTACTCCCCCCAACGCTTCGGCCGCCCACAGTCGGGGTACGAACGCCCAAACTTCGCCTGAGCAGCCTGTTTCGAGTTCTGGGCAGACTTGTATCGTGAAAGTGAGAATCAGCGAACAGAACAGGTGCCCACATGTCGGTTGCCCCAAGCACACCAATCGAGCTTGTCGAAGGGGTGTACGCCACACTTGATCAGCGCATCGGCGACGCCCGCACACGATTCGGCAGGCCGCTCACCCTCGCCGAGAAGATCCTCGTCAACCATCTCGACCGGCCCGACCAGGAGCTCGAGAGGGGCGACTCCTACGTCGACTATCGACCGGACCGGGTGGCCATGCAGGACGCCACCGCGCAGATGGCCTGGCTCCAGTTCATGACCACCGGCCTCGATGAGGTCGCCGTCCCGACCACCACCCACTGCGACCACCTGATCCAAGCCCGCGAGGACGGCAAGACGGACCTGCTCGCCGCGGTCGACACCAACAAAGAGGTCTACGACTTCCTCGAATCGGTGTCGGCAAAGTACGGGGGAGGCTTCTGGAAGCCCGGTTCGGGGATCATCCACCAGGTCGTCCTCGAACAGTACGCCTTCCCCGGGGGCATGATCATCGGCACCGACAGCCATACTCCCAACGCCGGAGGCATCGGCATGGTGGCCGTGGGCGTCGGTGGTGCCGACGCGGTCGATGTGATGACAGGCTCCCCGTGGAACAGCAAATGGCCGATGCTGATCGGCGTCAAGCTGACCGGCTCTCTCAACGGCTGGGCGGCCCCCAAAGATGTGATCTTGAAGGTGGCCGAGATCCTGACCGTCAAGGGCGGGACCGGCGCGATCGTCGAATATTTCGGGGAGGGTGCCGCTTCGTTGAGCTGCACCGGCAAGGCCACGATCTGCAACATGGGCGCGGAGATCGGGGCAACGACTTCCCTGTTCGCCTACGACGACGCGGTCGCCCGCTACCTGAAGAGCACCGGGCGCGAGGCCCTCGCCGATGCGGCCGATGCGATGGCGCACCACCTGCGCTCCGATGACGAGGTGCTCAACAATCCGCACGGTTTCTATGACCGGGTGATCGAGATAGACCTCGACAGGCTCACCCCGCACATCAACGGCCCCCACACCCCCGATCTGGCTCGAGAAGTGGCCGAACTCGGCGAGGAGGCCGAGGCCGAGGGCTGGCCCCTCGAAATCAGTGCTGCGCTGATCGGAAGCTGCACCAACTCCTCCTACGAGGACATCACCCGAGCGGCTTCGATCGCTCGTGCGGCCGCCGCGAAGGGGCTCAAAGCCAAGACGCGTCTGCTGGTCACACCCGGCTCCGAGCAGATCCGTGCCACGATCGTGCGCGACGGCCTGCTGGCGGACTTCGAGGCGCTTGGCGCGACCGTGCTGGCCAACGCCTGCGGTCCTTGCATCGGCCAGTGGGACCGTTCCGGGGAGGCGGGTCACCAGGCGGGCGTTCCCAATGTGATCGTGACCTCCTACAACCGCAACTTTCCCAAGAGAAACGACGGCGATCCGCAGACGCTGGCCTTCGTCACCTCCCCTGAGACTGTGATTGCTCTGGCGCTGGCCGGCACCCTCGACTTCGATCCGATCAACGACACGATCACCAACGACGCCGGCGAGAAGGTCTCGCTTGCGACGCCTGTCGGCGTTGAACTGCCCGAGGCGGGATTCGATCCTGGTGACGACAAGTTCCTGGCACCGCCGGCGGACGGTTCCGATGTGGTCGTGGCGGTTTCGCCGACCTCTGATCGGCTGCAACTTCTCGAAGCATTCGAGCCGTGGGACGGCAACGACTATGAGGACCTAGCCGTGTTGGTCAAGGCGACGGGGAAGTTCACGACGGACCACATCTCCATGGCAGGTCCGTGGTTGCGTTACCGCGGCCATCTCGAGAACATCTCCGGCAACCTCTTCGCCGGGGCGGTCAACGCCTTCGACGGCTATGAGGTCGGGCACGGCAAGAGCCAGCTCGACGGCTCAGTCAAGCCCTTCCCCGAACTGGCCAGGGACTATCACGAAGCCGACCTGCGTTGGGTCGTGATCGGTGACGAGAATATGGGCGAGGGTTCGAGTCGGGAGCACGCCGCTATGGAACCCCGCTTCCGCAACGGCGTTGTGGCGATCGCCCGCAGCTTCGCCCGCATCCACGAGACAAACCTCAAGAAGCAGGGCATGCTGCCGCTGACCTTCGCTGACCGCGCCGACTACGACCGGATCGGAGAGGACGACCGGATCGCAGTGCGGGGTCTGGCCGACCTGGCACCCGACCGACAGGTCAACGTCGAGGTCACGCCTCCCAACGGCGAGTCCTGGACTTTTGCTGCCAACCACACCTTCTCCGCGGATCAGATCGAGTGGTTCAAGGCGGGCAGCGCTCTCAACCTCATCCGCCAGGCATATTCTGGCCTCCACGGCGGCTGATCCCCGCTGCTGGCCGTTCTGGGCCGGTTGTTCGGGGTCTAGGTGAGGATCCGCTGACAGGCGTCGCCGGCCCAGAGGTTGAGCACCCGGCCTTCGGGGGTCACATCCGAGGTCGTTCCGTTGATCACCCCGCCCGACGCCGGGTTCGAGATCGAGAACAAGCCGAGTTCCTCCTCCTCGATGGGCTGGACCACCTCGAACGAGGCACCGTAGGTGACTTCGAGGAACCCGACTGTTGCCGAGACACCGAGACCGTCTCTGGTGACCAACCCTGTTGGACTGGTGTGGCCCGAGGCATACCACTGTCCGAAGGTTCCGGTGGACGCGGGGATCAACTCCGTGCCGTCTCCCCCCTCAAGGTTGCCGTCGGTGGGAAGCTGCGTGTCTGGACCGGTGGGAACCGCAACCGGCGGATCCTGCAGGAACACCAGTTCCAACTGACCCCAGCGCACAGCTCGAGAGTTCTCCAGACAAGCGTCGCTGCTCTGGAAGTTCGTTGCGCTGTCGGGCGCGCCCAGGATCGATCTGACTGCGTCGATCACCTCCGACATCGGCTGGCCGAACCGCACGACGCGGCCGGTGTCGAACTGCAGCCCGGTCTCGACAAGGGTGACCGGGCCCGGAGTGCCGACACCGGCCGGCGTGGTGGTCGTGGTGGTCGACGTCGTCGTCGTGGAGGTGGTCGTCGAGGTGATTGGGGGAGCCTCGGTGGTCTCCGGTGCGCTGGTCGTCGACGTGACAGGCGGCTCGGTGGTCGGCACTGCAGTCGTGGGAGGTTCGGTGTCGACTGGCGTCGTGTCCTCGGGGACCGTGTCGGGCGTTGTGCGAACGTTCCCCGAATCGTCACCAGCAAAGAAGATCAACAATCCTCCGACCAAACCGACGAGGAGGACCAGAGCCAGCGTGATCGTGGCCTGTGAGAGTCCCGTACGCAACGGCATCTCAGAGCCGACGGGCGCGGAGGGCCCACCGACCGGTCCCATGACCCGTGTCGCTCCGAACTCACCGGGATCCGCCGACGACAACTGATCGGGGCTGGGCCGCGCAGGGTCAACGAGAGACTCGTCGTCGAACACCGAAACGGACTCGGGCCGCGGCACATCGGGCACGGGAACAACCGGTGTCTTCGAGGTGATCGGTTGGCCGAGGTCCTCGCGGGTCACGAATTGCGCTGAGGACAGGCTCCCGACTCGCGCCGCTCCTGCAG
The DNA here is from genome assembly GCA_951812975.1 of uncultured Acidimicrobiales bacterium. Lineage (GTDB taxonomy): Bacteria > Actinomycetota > Acidimicrobiia > Acidimicrobiales > Aldehydirespiratoraceae > VXYK01. Next base: position 495,506 of record CATOTC010000001.1, read on the forward strand.
CCAGAGCGGCCGAGCCGGTAACGGGTGTGGGCTGCGCGGAGGCGGCGGCGTGCGGCACGACGACCGTGTCGGCTATCCCCGACGCAACGCCCGCCTGCACGATTCGATCACGTGCCGCGCGCTGCCAGTCGTCGTCGATTATCACCGCCAGACGCTCCGGGGTCTTGCCGTCGACCGCCGTGGCGCGGCGGATCACGAAACTCAACACTGCGGAGAGCGCGCCGATCCTGCCGGTGGCGGCCCTCTGCAGGGGGTTCGTGACGCGGGGCCCATCGGTGACCAGCGCGGCCTCGTCTCCGACAAGTACCGAAGCGCCCTCGCCTTGAGAGACAACAGCGGCGGCTGCGACGTCGGAATCGCCGAGCACGATCACTCGCGGCGGCTCCGTGGAGGATGAATCGAAGCGGACCGCGGTGATCTGCGTCTCGCTGATGTGCACGCCGACGGTATCGGTCATGACTCGGCCCTCTGTTTACTCGGAGTGCTGTGTCCACCCGCGCTCTGTGGACGCGAAGGGCCCTCGGGTTCACCCGGGGTGGTCTGGTCGTGACCTGGCGGGAACGTGCGGGCCAGTTCCTCCGGGGTGGGCTCGTGGGCGACCTTGCCCTCCGGTGGATGCAGGTCGAAGATCGACGACATCACCAACTCGACACCGTCGGCTGGACGGATTCCGTCGGGCAACCAGAGTCCCTCTCCGGCACGCACCCGGACTGTCGGCGGGCGCACAATGTTGAGCATGTTGGGCATGCGTGCCGAGCGCGGCCACACATTCTCGGTGCCCCACAGCGAGATCGGCACGATCGGCGCGCCGCTCATCTTCTGCAGGCGGGCGACGCCTGATCGGCCCACCATCCGCGGATCGAAGAACGCCCGACCCCGGGGGATGGTTCCCTGCGGCAGGATGACCACCGCCTCACCGGCCTCGAGTGCCTCGGCCGCGGCGACCAGGGGAGCGTCCGAACCGCTGCGGCGGTCGACGGGAATCGCTCCGAAGGCACTGACCATCGCACCGACCACCGGTGCGTCGAACATCTCGCGTTTCGACACGAACCTGGCCAGCCGGCCCCGCTTGGCGAGAGCCACGCCCAGCGTGAACACATCGAAATAGCTGCGATGGTTGGCGGCGATGATCGCAGGTCCCTGTTCGGGGATGTGGCCGAGTCCGGCGAAGTCGAATCGGGCATATGGCGCCAACTCGGGGCGGGCCAGCATCGTCAGAGCCTTCAGGGGTTCGACACCCGCGAACTGTGGGACGCCCTCGGGGGAGTCGAAATGACGCACCGGCCAACGCCGGGCCGCAGCGGCGACCGCCAGTCTGGGGTCGGGATTCACCGCCACCGGATGTCCCACGGCCTTGAGCAACGGCAGATCGTAGTAGCTGTCGGAATAGGCGTAGCTTTCGGCCATGTCCACGCTGTTGGCGTCGGCCCACTCCTGGACCGCGGCGAGCTTTCCCTTTCCCCAGACATAGTGGCCGTCGACTTCACCGGCGAACACGCCGTCGGTCCGGGCGTAGCGGGTGGCAACGATGTCATCGAATCCCAGCGCATCCGCCAAAGGGCGCACCAACTCATCAGGGCTGGTGGTGGCGATCACCAGCTTCCGGCCCTGGTTCCGGTGTATTTCCATTTCGGTGTGGGCGTAGGGAAGCACCTCGGCGACGAGCCTCGAAGCTGCGATCTCTCCGGCTTCGGCTACGAGTTCGGCGTCCCAGCCCGCAGAGAGGCGGACACCCTGTCGAGCCAGCATCATGGAGGGCCTGGTCTCGCCGATGAGGTCGAAGATGCCGAACAAGAGCCCCTCGCCGGGAATCCGGCTCTGCGACAGCACTCCCACTTCTCGCAGGGCCTGTGACAAGGCCGGTCCCGAAGCCCGAGGCAGCAGAGTGCGGTCGAGATCGAAAAAAGCGGCTGCGCTCACGGCGAAAGGGTAGCCGCTGAACGGCTGACAATCGTTGCCGGACTGTTGCACAGCGAACACCTGCCATCGTTGCAACAGTTGCCTCGATTATCTGGCATCATTGTCAGTGATGGACCTCCGCCAGCTCCACGCGCTCCTCGCCGTCGCCGAACATCACTCCTTCTCGGCTGCCGCACGCGCGCTGCACACGGTTCAGTCCAACGTCTCCACTCATGTTGCGCGGCTTGAACGTGAAGTCGGAGCGACGCTCATCGACCGGGAGCGCGGCGAACTGACGACTGAGGGTGCGGTGGTCGCCAGTCGGGCCCGACGGATGATCGCGGAGCTTCGGGCGATCGATGACGACCTGGTCGCCCTTCGTGACGAACTGGGCGGCACGGTCCGCGCGGGAGTGATCGGTACCACCGCCCGCTGGCTGGTTCCGGCGTTGTTGGACGCCTTGACCCAACAGCACCCGCGCGTCAACCTTCAGATCATCGAAGCGACCACCACCACGCTGGTACCGCAGCTGCTCGACGACCGTCTCGACATCGCGGTGGCCAACCTCCCAATCGTCGATCCCGACATCGACACCGAACCGCTGTTGCTCGAGGACCGGATTGTTGTCGCGCCGCTGGGTCACCCGTTGGCCGGCTGCGAGCGGATCGACATCACCGAACTGGCCGAACACGAGATCCTGCTCCCGCCCATAGGAACTGCCTTCCGCGACGAGATCGAGGCAGACGCCCGCCAAGCACGGATCAAACTGTCGACCCGGGCCGAGGTGGACGGACTGCGGCTCCTCTCGTCGCTCGCCTTCCAGGGTTTCGCGCCGGCTCTGGTGCCTGTGAGCGCCGCACCGGACTGGCTGCAGGGTGATTTCGTGAGAGTTCCGGTCGACGGTTTCTCCAGACGAGAGGTGGGTCTGGCGGTGCGACGCCGTTTCTCTCCTTCGGCCCCGACCCGGGCCGTGGCCGAACTGATCCGGACCGTGGTCGGTGAAACCTGCGCCGATCAGAGCGGGCTGACACCGGCGTCGAGCCCCGGAGCCGACACAGTATGAGCAGCCCAGCGGACCGTGTCGTCGACATTCGGGCCCGCGCGCGCGGTTTCGTCCGGGCCCGCTCGGTCACCTTCGCTGGTCGGCGCATCGTCGAGGTCGACGCGCAGGGCGAGGACCTCGCGGGAGCGCTGTCCCCCACCGACGGGTACTCGATCGCCGCAGCCGCCCGCTACAGCCGTGAGCAGCGCCTGCCCCTGTTGATGCGGCTGGCGTCGAGCGGTGCCAACCTGCAGCAGGGCGTCGCCGCTCTCGACGGATGGGGAGGTGCTGCACTGGAGCTCACGCGTTGTTCAGGCGTGGTCCCGACGATCGTCATCGTCAGCGGACCCACCGTCTCCGGTCCCGCACTGATGCTCGGGCTCGCGGACATAGTCGTCATGGTCGGCGACTCCTACGCCTTCGTTTCGGGTCCGGCGATGGTGAAGCAGTTCACCGGTGTCGGAGTCGACGGCGCTGAGCTCGGCGGACCCGATGTTCACGAGCGGACCTCCGGCGTTGCGTCGTTCGTTGCTGACGATGTGGCTGAGGCCGAATCGATCGTGGCCGACGTCTTGAGGTTCCTGCCCGACCACACCGATGCTGTGCCGCCGATTCAACCGAGCGCTGATCCGGTCTCCCGTCCGACGCCCGAAGCCTATGAGGTGCTCCCCGCTTCGGCCCACGGCTCCTACGACTGCCGCGACATCGTCCGTTGCGTCGTCGACGACGGCGACCTGCTCGAGCTGCATTCTCTCTGGGCGCCGAATCTGGTCACCGGGTTCGCTTCGATGGGTGGGCGTCCGATCGGTGTTGTGGCGAACCAGCCGCAGAGCATCGCCGGGACCCTCGACATCACCGCTTCTCGCAAGGGCGCCCGCTTCGTCGCCTTCTGTGACGCCTTCAACCTGCCGCTGCTGACGTTCGTCGACACTTCGGGGTTCTATCCGGGCAAGGATCTCGAATGGCGGGGGATGATCCGTTACGGCGCGCAGTTGGCCTTCGCGTACGCACGAGCCACCGTCGGCCGGGTCAACGTCACCACCCGCAAGTCCTACGGTGGCGCATACATCGTCATGGACTCCAAGACCATGGGCAACGACATCGCTCTGGCCTGGCCCTCCGCTGAGATCGCGGTGATGGGGGCCAAGGGAGCGGTCGAGATTCTGCACAGGGGAAGCAGCGCCTCCGAGCGCGCAGAACTCGAGTCCGCTTACGAACAACGCCTGCTCAACCCTTACATTGCAGCCGAGCGGGGAACGATCGATGCGGTGATCGATCCGGCAGAGACCCGTCAGCGTGTGTGCTCCGCTTTCGACATGCTCGCCAGCAAGCGGGAGCGTCTCCCCCGTCGTCGCCACGACAACACGCCCTTGTGACGCTGCGATGCAGCAGGCCGGCCCGACGAGCTGTTCGGAATAGACCTCACAATGTGCGCCGCAGGGTGATCGCGGTCTAGATTCAGAGTCGGTTTCAACATGAGTTTCGGGACGTCCCGAGGAGAAAACGAGTGCCTGAGAGCATCACCATCACCGACAACCGCACGGGGTCCTCGATCGAGATCCCGATCGAGAACGGGGGGATTGATGCCGCACAGTGGAGCAGATTCTTGCCTGGAGTGTGGTTCTGTGATCCGGGTCTGACCACCACCGCCGCAGCGATCAGTGGAATCACCGAGCTCGACGGCGACAACGGCATTCTTCGCTACCGGGGCTACCCGATCGAGCAGCTGGCCGAGCAGAGCTCGTTCCTCGAGGTCGCCTACCTGCTGATACATGGGGAGCTTCCAACGAAGGCCCAGCACGACGCATGGGTCTACGAGGTCACACATCACACCTTCGTGCATGAGAACTTCCGACGCCGGATCTACGACGCGTACCACTACGACGCTCATCCGATGGGCCTGCTCACCTCCGGCGTGGCCGCCCTCTCGACCTTCTATCCCGAGGCCAAGGAGATCGAGGACGAGAGCAACCGCATGGAGCAGATCGTCCGGCTGATTGCGAAGATGCCGACCCTGGCGGCCGCGGCCTACCGTCATTCTCAAGGTCAGCCGTTCGTGTTCCCCGACAACCTGCTCGGATACCCGGAGAACTTCTTGAACATGATGTATCGGATGGGTGGGGAGTATGACATCCATCCGGTGCTCGGCAAGGCCATGGAGATCCTGTTGATCCTGCATGCGGACCATGAGCAGAACTGTTCGACCACCGCCGCTCGAGTGGTCGGCTCGTCGCACGCCGATCCCTACACCTCCGTTGCGGCAGCCTGCGCTGCCCTCTACGGTCCGCGCCACGGAGGCGCCAACGAGGCCGTGCTCAACATGCTCGACGAGATCGGCGACTACAGCAACGTCGACGCTTTCATGGAGACCGTGAAGTCGGGCGAGAACCGCTTGATGGGGTTCGGCCACCGGGTCTACAAGAACTACGATCCTCGGGCCAGGATCATCAAGCAGGCCGCCTACGACGTGTTCGAGGTCACCGGCAAGAACCCCAGGTTGGACCTCGCCCTGAAGCTCGAGGAGATCGCCACGAACGACTCCTACTTCATCGACCGCAGGCTCTACCCCAACGTCGACTTCTACTCGGGCTTGATCTATCAGTCGATGGGCTTCCCCACTGAGATGTTCACCGTGCTGTTCGCCATCGGGCGGACACCGGGCTGGTTGGCCCATTGGAACGAGATGATGGAGCAGGAGTCCCGCATCGCCAGGCCCCGCCAGCTCTACAGCGGGCCCGCAATGCGCGACTACGTGCCGCTGGGCGAGCGCTGATCAGCCCCGCGGTTCAGCCTTATGGCGTCGGGCTGAGTCGTTCGGTCGGCGTGAACTTCACGGGCATCGCCTCAACACCGGTGATGAAGTTCGAGTTGCGCCACGGCAGCTGATCGGCGGGCACTGCCATTTCGATGTCGGGCAGGCGGCGCAGCACTTTGGTGAACATCTCCTTGAGTTCGAGCCGGGCCAGAGATGCGCCGAGGCAGAAGTGGGTGCCGAAGCCGAATGCCAGGTGGTGGTTCGGCTCCCGCTCGACGTCGAATCGGAACGGGTCCACGAAGTGGGCTTCGTCGCGGTTGGCCGACGGATACAGCATGATGACGTCGGAGCCTTCGGGGATGGTCTCGCCTCCGAGTTCGATCTCGGACATGGTGGTGCGGGCCATGTTCTTGATCGGCGTGACCCAGCGCAGCATCTCCTCGACAGCGGTATCTATTCGCCCGTTGAGGTCCTCCTGCAGTCTCTGGCGCTCGTCGGGGAACTCCATCAGCGCCTGCATGCCTCCGGTGATGACATGGCGGCTGGTCTCGTCGCCGCCGATCAGGATCAGCAGCGACTCCTGCACGATTGACTCGTCGTCGAGCCGTTCGCCGTCAACCTCGGCATGGCAGAGGATGCTGACGAGGTCGTCCCCTCCCGGGTTGGCCCTGCGGTCAGCGATCACGCCCATCTGGAACTTGCGGAAGGCGGCCCCGGCGAGCCTTGATTTCTCATGGGCGGCGAGATCAGTCTCGGTCGTGCCGCGCATCAGGTCGTCGGACCACTCGAGCAGATCGTCGAAGGACTCCCGTGGGAACCCGAGCATGTCGCCGATCAGCAGCAGCGGCAAGGGCGCGGCGATGTCCCACACGAAGTCCGCTTCGCCCTTCTCGCAGACCCGGTCGATGATCATGTCGCAGAGCACGTCGATCTCGGCGAGCTTGTCACGTACCCGACGGGGCGTGAACCCCTTGTTGACGAGCTTTCGGCGGTTGAGGTGGTCCGGGTCGTCCATCGAGATCATCATCGGCAGCGAACGGCCCTTGGGCCGGGGTGCCTTGTACGACGAGTAGGTCCTGGGATCGCGCGAGACGGTCAGAACATCGTCGTAGCGCGCCACCGCCCAGACGTCGGAGTTGGGGTCGTAATAGACCGGTGCGTTGTTGCGCATCCAGGTCCAGTCGTCGTGCGGCCGACTCGCATACCAGTTGCCGTCAAGCAGATCGACATGTTCCAAGATCGGATGGTTCGGCACCAGGACTCCTTTCGCGGTCTTGTCGGGGCGTTGTCCAGCTAGTCCACGGCCGGGGTCGGCGGCAGTCCCTTTTCGAGCAGTGCCTCGAAGCGGGTCTGGATCTGTTGACGGTACGACGGCTTGGTGGCGATCAGGAAATCCCCGTCGGAGATTCCTTTCAGCACGATCGGCGGAACCTCCGACGGGTCCATTCCGGTTTCGGTCATCGCGAACAGTGATTGGCGGATTCCCGCCGCGTCCTCGCCCTCATTGGCCGCTCCACCGGGCCGCACCCTGTCGGTGTGGGCGATCGCAGTGCGGATCGCGCTCGGGCACAGCACCGACGCTCCAATTTCGGCGCCCACCGCGGCGAGGTCGTGCGCCAGCGATTCTGTCATCGAGAACGCTGCCACCTTGCTCACGTTGTAGGGACCGGTGAACGGTGCCGCCACGAAACCGGCCACCGACGAGGTGTTGACGACATGGCCCGGTTCGCCTCCCGCCAGCATGCGGGGCACGAACGACTTGATTCCGTGGATGATCCCGTAGAGGTTGACCCCGAACGTCCAGTCCCAGTCGTCTACGGAGCGCTGCCAGCAGAGGCCGGCTTGAAACACTCCGGCGTTGTTGCAGAGCAGATGGACCGCGCCCCAGCGCTGGTAGACGTCGTCGGCCAGAGACTCGACCTCGTCTGCAGAGGCGACATCGACAGCTGCTGCCACCACCTCTCCGTCTGCGCTCTCGGCGGTCGCTTCGGCCGACGGGCCGTCAATATCGGCGGCCACGACCCTCATTCCGACACTTGCGAAGTGCTCGACCATTGCTCGGCCGATCCCGGACCCGGCACCGGTCACGACCGCAACGCTGCCTTCTAATCTCGGCAGAGGCATATCAGTTCTCCTGTCAGCTCTGGTGGAACCGCAACTCTTGGGGGTAGGGGAAGAAGTCTGGAAGTTCTCCAGCATGGTGCAGTTCCTGCATCGACTTCCAGAATTCGACCGAACAGATGTCTGCGTGGCGCGTCTCCATCACCTCGCCGATCACCCGGGGGGAACGCAGATAGGTGCGGAACTCCTCGGGGAACACGTCGTTGGACTCGACCGGGAACCATGGCTGGTCAGACATCTCGTCGTCGTAGTTCTGGCTGACCGGCATCTTGCGGAAGTTGATCTCGCCGAGCAGCGCCAACTCGTCGTAGTCGTAGAACACCACCACACCGTGCCGGGTGACGCCGAAGTTCTTGGGGAACAGGTCACCGGGGAAGATATTGGCCGCGGCCAGGTCCTTGACGGCGTAGCCGTAGTCGATGGCAGCAGCACGCGCCCGTTCAGGCGACATTTCCCGGAGGTAGAGGTCGAGTGGGTAGAGCCTGCGTTCGGTGTAGGCATGGTGCAACACGACCTCGTCGTCTGTGATCGTCACCGTGCGGGCGCATTCGTTGCGCAGTTCGTCGATCAACTCCTCATCGAAGCGGTCGCGGTTGAAACTCAGGTTGGTGAACTCCTGGGCGTCGACGAGGCGGCCCACCCGGTCATGTCCGAACACCAGCTTGTAGCGCCGTTTCACGTCTTCGGGGGTGGTTCGCTTGGTGGGCGCGAAGCGGTCCTTGATGAGCTTGAAGACCACATCGAACGACGGCAGCGTGAAGACCGCCATGACCATGCCGCGCGCTCCCCGGGCGCGTTCGAAGCGGGTGTTGGAGTGTTCCATATGGCGGTACAACGCCCGGAACAGGTTGGTCTTGCCGTGCTGGTTGTAGCCGATCGAGGTGTAGAGCTCGGCTACCGGTTTGACCGGCAGGAGCGACTTCAGGAATCCGACGACCGCGGCCGGGCGTCGACACAGCACATGGAAGTAGGACCGCGTGTAGCCGAAGAGGCGGCTCGCGTCGGTCTCGGTGAGCAGCACCGCATCCACCTTTACGCCGGCCTCGGTGTGGACCAGGGCGATGACAATCGGAGCGAGGCGGTTCAGCCAGCGGAGCCGACCGACGAGGTAGGCGCCCTTGTTGCGATAGAAGATCGGCCGCAACACGTCTATTGCGTCGAGGTGCCCGTCCCAGGTCTGTTCGAGGAGGGTGCCGACCCGTCCGGCGACCTTGGCGGCGTCTCCGTCGATGTCGATGAAGCTCGGGGCCAGCGGCGAGTGCTGGAAGATCTCGCGGAGGCAGTCGGCGACGGTGGCGTCGACGGGGAATTTCCGGTATTCGCCGCGGGTGCCGTCGTCGGCGAGCAGCTTGGTGGGGCCGAGCCAGAGGAACTCCAGTTCCTCGTCGATTCCGATGATGTGGAACAGCCGCCGGGTGACGGAGTTGTAGAACGTTTCGGCGAGTTCGAGGTCCATCCGCTCCGAGACGAGGGCGACGTAGCGGCGTCGTGCGCCGATCCACACTGTGCGAGCTTCGGGATCGTCTTCTGACAGTACCAGACGGGCCGCGTCGACGACATTGAAGACCAGACGTTTATGCAGGTTCAGGCGGTCTTTTGTGTCTTGTTGATGCCCGGCCCAGTCACGTTCTATGAAGCATCGGGAGGCCCGGTGCGTGAGTTCGAGGTAGCGCTCGTGGTACTCGACGAAGGCGTCGCAGAGCATTCGGGCAAGTCGGTCGACCCGCGGGTCCCCCTCCGGTCCCCAACGGTCCGTTGCGTCGAGGGTCCGCTTCGGGGGGGCCTGTTCTGCTCTTCGGGACTCCGCTGAAGTTTGCACCGATCACCCCACAAGCTGGCTGAAGGTGGGATCGTAGCAGTATGAGGCGCCTCCCTAACCTTCAGGATCGGGCCGATCTGGCTGATCTCGCCGGGTTGTACGCGGTCATCGTCGACCAGCGTGACTTCGCCCGTTTCGATGAGGTGTTCACCGCCGACGCGCTGCTCGACACGGGTCGGGGGCAGCGGTCCGGTCTGTTGGAGATCACCGACGCCATGGAGGGTCTGCTCCGCTATGAGGCCACGAGCCACATCCTGGGCCAGCAGCTCCTCTCGGTGACTGACGACGGTGAAATCGAGGGGGTGACCTACTGTGAGGCGCACCATCTCCGCGTCGACGGCGATGAGCGCATCGACCATGTGATGCACATCCACTACCACGACCGGTTCGTGTCCACCCCCGACGGTTGGCGGATCGCCCACCGCCGCCTGACGGTCCCGTGGACCGCCGAGCAGCCTGTCTGAGGCGCTGCTGGGCCGGTATCGGCGGGGTCAGGGGTGGTCGGCGGCGCGTTCGTGGCGGCGGATCACCTCGTCGATCACCAGACGCAGGAAGGCCTCACTGAACGTCGGATCAAGGTTGGCCGACGATGCGAGTTGGCGGAGCCGCGCGATCTGCTTCTTCTCACGCTCGGGATCGGCCGGCGGCAGGCCCTGTTGCGCCTTGTACTCACCGACGTCCTCAGTGACCTTGAAGCGCTCGGCCAACAACAGGATCAGCGCGGCATCGATGTTGTCGATGCTGGAACGGAAGCGTTGGAGTTGCTCGTCTGCCATGCCCGAAACCTAGATGATCTCCACGCGGCGCTGTCGGACGTTCGAGCCTGGACCGGCGATGTCGATCATCACGAGTTGTAGGCGGTCTCGGCGTGCAGTGCCTGGTCGAGTCCGACTGTCTCGTCGTCTTCGGTGGCCCGCAGTCCCATTGTGGCTTTGAGGACCATGGCGATGATGAGGGTGGCCACGAAGCTGTAGGCCATCACCGCCACGATCGAGAGGATCTGGTTCCACAACAGCTCCCCGCCGCCGTAGAAGAGCCCGTCGAGGAAGTCCGCCCCCTCCACCGCGGCCGACTCGGCGAAGAAGCCGATGAGGACCCCGCCGACGATCCCTCCGAACATGTGGATCCCGACGACGTCGAGGCTGTCGTCGTAGCTGAATTTGACTTTAAGCGCGATGGCCAGGAAGCACACGACGCCCGCAACGGCACCGATGAGGATGGCCGCGAACGGCCCGACGAAACCGGCCGCGGGGGTGATGGCCACGAGGCCGGCGACGATGCCCGAGGCCATGCCAAGCGAGGTCGGTTTTCCGCCCTTGACGACTTCGGCGAGTATCCAGAAGCAGAGGCCCGCTGCGGCGGCGAGGAAGGTGGTCAGGAAGGCGTGGGCGGCCACACTGTCGGCGGCGAGGGCCGATCCCGCATTGAATCCGAACCAGCCGAACCACAGGATCCCGGCGCCCAACAGAACCAGGGGCAGGCTGTGGGGGAAGTCGATCTTCTGGGGCCATCCCTGACGGGGGCCGAGCACCAGCACCAGGGCCAGGGCTGCGGCGCCGGCGTTGATGTGGATGGCTGTGCCGCCTGCGAAGTCGTGTGCGGGGAGGTTGGCGATCCAACCCTCACCGCCGTAGATCCAATAGACGACCGGCGAGTAGACGAGGAACGACCAGACGGGGACGAAGATCGCCCAGGCGGTGAACTTCATTCGTCCGGCCACTGCGCCCGAGATGAGTGCCGGGGTGATCACCGCGAAGGTCATGCCGAACACGAACTCCCGGATTGGGACCTCTCCGTCGACGCCGTTGAGGAAGGCCGCGTCGAAGTCCCCGAACAGCGGGAAGCTCCAGTCCCCCGAGGCGAACCCGAAGCCGCACACCGCCCACAGCAGCGGAATCACGCCCAGGCAGTAGATGTTCATGTTGAGCATGTTGAGCACATTTCTCGTGCCGACCATGCCGCCGTAGAACAGCGCCAGGCCGGGCACCATGAACATCACCAGCGCCGCAGACACCAGTATCCATGCAGTGTCACCGCTCATCTATTCCCCAAGGATTCGTCGAACAATCAGCCCGAAGGCACCACCACCTTAGAGCTAGCCACTTGAGTTCTCTACACCGGGCTCGCACTGTTCGAGGTTCGACTCGGGTGCAAGGGTGCTTCGGGTGTTTCGGGTGTGTCTAGGCGAGGGTGTCGAGCATGGCGCGGAGCCGGTCTGCCGGGGAGTCGCTGCGCACAAGGGCTTCTCCGATCAGCGCGGCGTCGTAGCCGACTTCAGCGAGGTCTCTCAGCTTGGTCCCGTCGGGCGTCTCGATGCCGGATGCCGCCACGGTCACAACTCCGGGTCCCAGCTCGGCCAGCAGCCCGGCCATGCGCACTGCTTTGTGGTAGTCGACGGTGAAGCGGGTGTCTTTGGGATTGTCGCGCTGGTTGACGGCGATCATGTAGGCACCCGCTTCTGCGGCCATCGCCAGGTCGTGTTCCGCGCGTACCTCGGTCAGGGCGTCCATGCCCAAACTCAGGGCGAGATCCTGCAAGTTCGCAACTTCGGCGACTGATCCGATGTCTTCGACGATCAGCAGCACCGCGTCCGCCCCCATGGCGGACGCGTCGTGGATGTGCTGGGGCGTCGTGAGGAAGTCTTTGCGCAGCACCGGAGCGTCGACGGCATTCTTGACCGCTTTCAGGTCTTCGGGGCTGCCACCGAACCGCGGACCCTCGGTCAGCACCGAGATACAGGATGCGCCGCCCCGAACATACTCGATTGCCGTCTCAGCGGCCCCCATTTCTGGACGAAGCTCCCCCGCGGACGGCGACTTGCGCTTCACCTCGGCAATGATCGCCAGTTCAGATCCGGCTGTCAGCGCGTTCTTGAACGCATGGCCCACGGACTGCATGGCCGCTGATTCTAATCCTGCACCGCGTCTGCGCACCCTTGTATTCCAGGGTATTTGAGATCCAGCCATCGCCGATCCGTGCTGTGGGGCGGTGGTGGGCCGTACAAGAGTCGAACTTGTGACCTCCTGCGTGTCGAGCAGGCGCTCTAACCAACTGAGCTAACGGCCCCCGAAGACTCGAACGTTACCACCGCTGTGCGACATTTCGGCGGTTAGCAGCCGCTCCGGGGACCTCCGCAGAGCCAGGCCCGGTCCAGGTCGGGGAACGCCCGGGAGTCGACGTTGCCCGACACCCGATTGTCGGTCGCCGGTCGCCCGGTTCAGGCCAGGACCGGGGTCAGCTCAGCGGTTTCTTGGGATTCGAACTCGAGGTAGTTGAAGAGGCTGGCCTCGTCGAACGGGTCGGCGTCGTCGAACAGGCCGGCCTCGTCGAACAGGATCCGGTCCTCGTAGTCATCGAACCAGAGAGCCTCGGGGTTTCGACCCACGATGCACACCTTGCCCCGGTCGGGGGCGTCGGCGACGCTGCGCAGGAGCTTGAATATGACGACCCCGTTCTCAGCTCCCGCAAAGCCCGGGACCGGGCCGTCGGTGACGGCGGCCACCTCGGTCTTGCCCCTGTAGTGGGAGAGGGCCAGGCGGGCGTGGGCCTCCACGCCGGACAGCCCCTTCTGCGACTCGTTGACGATCCGCCAGGCTTCCTCGATGGGCACGTTGAACGCCCGGTAGGCGACGATGTCCCGCCCGCCGAAGAAGTAGTGGTTCTCGACGCCGACCCGTTTCAGGGTGCGCTGCAGGATCTTGAGGGCCTCGGGGTCGTTGTTGACGCCGCGGATGATCGGCGACTGGTTCTCGACGCTGATCCACCCTCGCGAGACCACGGCTTCGATCGCTCTACGGGTGTTGGGGTGCCATTTGTAGAAACCGTTGCCGTCCTCGGTGTAGCCGCCGTCGGGGGTCTTGGCGAGCAGTTCGTCGGGGTGGTTGAAGTGGGTCATCAGCCGAAACCCGACTTCCGGGTAGGTGTCGTGGAAGCGGTCCATCATGTCGAGGAAGGCCTGGTCGAAGCGGTCGGGGTGGAAGGCCAGTTCCTTGGTCCCGAGCCGGATCGCCTCAACGCCGGCTTCGGCGAGAGCGGTGAACCAGGCGGCGAGCTTGCTGTTGGGCAGCACCATCGGGTCTCCACCTGACAGGAGTATCTCGCGGAGCTTCTCCCGGCCGGTTTCGGGGTGGCGACCGCCGTTGGCGGCCACCGCGGCGTTGTGAGAGCGGATGTAGTCGGTTATCTCAAGGATCCGGGCGAGGCTCTTCTTCTTGACGGTGCCGTCGCGGTGCTCCACAGGCTTTCGGGCGATCAACTCCTCCCGGTAGCAGAACCGGCAGTGCGCCGAGCAGGTCGAGATCACATAGAGGAGGCCCATCTCGTATTTGTGGAGAAGGCCTTCGACGGGGCTGTAGTCCATCTGGTTGCCGGGGTCCTCGACACCGTCGAGGTTGAGAGTCTCGTCGGGAGATGCTTTGACGAGTGTTTGGAGCGCGGGGCTGTTCTTGGCCATCTCGAAGTAGTGGCGGGTTATCTTCACCGGCATGCGGGACTCGATGTCGCGCTCAGTGCCGCGGATCTGGACAAGTTGATCGAGTTCGGAGGGAGTGTAGAATCCGATCATGTCCTGGGGGGCGGTGCCGTTGACGAACGGGTCGAGGCCGTTGAGGATCTGCCGGTCGTATTTGGGGTTCTCCACCGCATCGAGGACGAGCCGTTCTCTGTCGGTCGGTTCGTATTTTGCCTTCCCCATGATTGCTCCCTGCTTCCGCTCGCTCCGGTCTGTTGAAGCACCGTCCGCCGACGATGTTCAACAATGAACACCACCCTACACTATCTGTTCTATTATGCACAAGTATGAACAACAGCTCGCCACGGTTACGGCAGCCGAAGCGCAGTTCGGGTCGCCTGCGATGATGACGGTTGCGGAACTGATCGCCAGGGCGGGCGGGGAGTTGACCCCCACGGAGCGTCGCATTGCTGAGGTTCTGGTCTCCGAGCCGACTCTGCTCGCGTTCGGGACTGTGTCCGATCTTGCCAACCGGATCGGGACGAGCCGACCGTCGATCGTCCGGTTCGCCAACAAGCTGGGGTTCGACGGCTACGCATCGCTGCAGACCGTTGCCCGGCGGAGGGTTGAGGACGATCTCTCCCGCCCGCGTGATCGCATCAGGCGGGACCCGTCCGAGGGGCTCTCCGCGTTGGACGAGCTCGTCGGCGGGTTCGAGTCGGCTGCGGCGACGGTGGAGCGGGGTGAGATTCGGGCCATTGCCGAGAGGGCCGCGTCCGCCGGGTCGGTCTGGATCGTTTCGGGGGAGACCTCGTTGGCCGGCGCTTATGCGCTTCGCAGCGGTCTTTCGATGATCCGGCCCCGGGTGTACCTGATCGAGGGCCACTCCGCCGGCCGGGATCTGGTCGATGCCGGTCCGGGGGATCTGGCGATCGTCATCGCCTTCTACCGCTATCGCAACTTCTCTGTGTCTGTGGCCAGCACCCTGGTCGACCAGGGAGTTCCCCTTGCGGCTGTGACTGACAGCCCGCTGTCGCCGCTGGCAGACGCAGCCGAGGTGCTCTGCCAGGTGTCGGTTCCGGCTGTCGGCCCGTTCGACAGTTCTGTGCCCGCGGTGGTCGTCGCCGAACTGGTCGTCGCCGATGTCGCGGTGCTCGTCCAGGCCGAGGCCAAGAAGCGCGTCGACCGCCTCGAAGCGCTCTGGTCCGCGACCGAGACCTTCCTCCCCCGAAGCTAGACCCGAGCTCTGCGCTGACGCTTTGTCAGAGCGGCCGTGACAGGGCGGCGGCGCGGGCTACGGCCACGCATCGTCGCGCTAGTTCGACCGCTTTGACGGCGACTCCTTTGGCAACGGCATTCGGCTCGTATTCGGTCTGCGTCTTGAGTGGAGAAGTCGAGTCAGGTATCGCCGTCGGGACGCTGCCGGTCGCCCCGAGTGGCATCTCGGTGACCAGAAACTCTGAATCGAATGAAGAGCGCCGGGCGGGATTTGAACCCGCGGCTTTACGGCTTTGCAGGCCGTCCCCTTGGTCCGCTCGGGCACCGACGCTTAGATCCAAAATGCTACCGCCGGTGCGTCGGCGTGCGACTATGGGGCGATGGCAGTTGAGATCTCTTTCGCCGGACGCACCGCCGTGGTTGTGGGAGGAGGCGGCGGAGGCATCGGCACCTCGGTGTGCGAACGGATAGTCGAGGCCGGCGCCGACATAATCGCCATCAGCTCCGTGCCAGAACACGCAGACGACACCGTTGGCCGTGCAAAGGCCCTCGGCGTGCGGGCATCGGCTCAGGTGGCAGATGTGAGCGACTTCGATGCTCTGAGAACCGCTATCGACGACGGTGCGCGTGCGCTCGCAGGGCCGGACCTTCTGGTCAATGTCGTCGGCGGCGTGACACCGCAGTACTGGCACCGCCTGTCGGACTACCCCATCGAAACGTTCGACCACCTGCTCACCACCAACCTGCGCTACGCCTTCGTCAGCGCACAACACGTGGCCCGGCGGTTGATCAACGACAGTCGCGCAGGCGCGATCGTCAACATCTCCTCGATAGCCAGCGCCGGCCAGCCCCTCCTCGGCGCCTACGGGGCCGCCAAAGCGGGCCTGGACTCACTCACCCGCACCATGGCGATGGAGTGGGGACGCCACGGCATCCGGGTCAACGGCCTGGCACCCGGCACCATCAACACGCCCCGGTCGGGCCGCGACCCCGACGAGGTAGACCCCATGGCTGCGTCCATCACCCTGCAACGCCGCGGGCGCCCCGACGACATCGCCGATGTCGCCCTCTTCCTCCTCAGCGACCTTGCCGGCTATGTGACCGGTCAGACCATCGCCGTTGACGGAGGCCCGAGCCGTGCCGGCATCGACCGGCACGACCTCCCGAGAGCCGTCACCAACCCCGCAATCCGCGCCCGCTTCGAGCAATAGGGACTCCAAGGACCTCAAGGTATGTCAATTCCCGACCTAGTAGGTTAGGATTAGCCTTCCATCCCAAACCACGACCCGAGGCGGTCATCACCATGTCACTTCGAATCAACGACGAAGCACCCGACTTCACAGCCGACACCACCGAAGGAACCATCTCCTTTTACGATTGGATCGGCGACGGTTGGGCGCTGCTGTTCTCACATCCCAAAGACTTCACGCCGGTCTGCACCACCGAACTCGGCGCCGTAGCGGGCCTCAAGGACGACTTCGCCGCCCGCAACTGCAAGATCATCGGCATCAGCGTCGACGGCGTCAGCGACCATGAGGCCTGGAGCGGCGACATCGAGTCGGCCACCGGGAACGCCCTCAACTATCCGCTGATCGGCGATCCCGAACTGGCGATAGTCAAGCTCTACGACATGCTGCCCGGCGACGCCGGCGACACGTCGGAGGGCCGGACCGCCGCCGACAACGCCACCGCCCGCTCGGTGTTCATCATCGGTCCCGACAAGAAGATCAAGGTGACCCTCACCTACCCGATGACGACGGGCCGCAACTTCGCCGAGATCCTGCGCATCCTCGATTCATGCCAACTGACCGCCAACGAGGCGGTGGCAACCCCCGCCAACTGGCGGCAGGGTGAAGACGTGATCATCGTGCCCGGAGTGTCCGACGAAGCCGCGGCCGAGAAGTACCCGGACGGTTTCGAACGCCGGCTCCCCTACCTCCGCTACGTGCCACAACCTTAAGGTTCAACTTCAGGGTCAGACTGTAGTTGCTTTGACTCTCCCGTCGGCGAGGTCCTCGATCTCGCCGCGCCCGCGCATCCGGTCCAGGTGCAGCTCCGCGCTGCGCGCCTCGACCCGGTCGGCGAAGACAGACTGGGCCCCGGGGCGATAGATGAACCGGTGGCGCACCATGTCGGCAATCGTGCGGGGCTCAGACAAGAACTCGAGCATCGCCGCATGGCGCCGCGGGATCGCCGCCTCGAACGCATCGAGCAGTCTAAGGAACTCTTCACGGCTCTCGATCACGCCCTTGTGGTGGAAGGTCACATAGAAGTCGGCCGCCTCGCCGCGGACCGCAGCGATGCTGGCCTCGAACTGGTCGAGGTCGCTCCAGGTGTCGCCGTAGTAGGGACCGAACCCGCTGAGGTCGATATCGGACAGGAAGAACACGCCACCCGAAATTCGAAAGCCGCTGTGGCCGCGGGTGTGGCCCGGCAGATGCACGGCCTCAACGGTGACACCACCGAGGTCGAACACATCGCCGTCGGTGAAACCGTGGGCATCAGGACGCGGCGTATAGAAGAACTCATCGATGAACAGCTGAGCCAGCAAGTCCCGCTCCTGAGGCCCGGGGCCCTGGATTTCGAGCATCTCCTCAAGGCTCTGCAACGCCGGCAGATCCTCATGGTGCACGTGGACCCGGGCATCGGGAAACATCTTGTTCCCGGCGATGTGGTCCTCGTGCCCATGACTGTTGAGCACCGCGTCTACAGGAACAGACAAGCCGCCTTGCGCAACCACCGAGACCGACGGGTCGATGATCACCGACTCCCCGCTGCCACGGACGACCAACGAGTTGCCCGACGGGTACTTGCCCTGGTCGGCCCCCACCAACACGGTGACCGCATCAGTGAGAACCCGGCTCTCCCCCGTCCACATCGGTGCCATTCCCCGACCCTACTGCTGATCGACACCACCTCCGGAACCGAGCGATCTCAAGTTCGTGAAACGGGATCGGCGCGGTAACATAAGCAGCCGATTGCGGACGTAGCTCAGTTGGTAGAGCGCAACCTTGCCAAGGTTGAGGTCGCCGGTTCGAACCCGGTCGTCCGCTCCAATCAATGGCCGCCACCGATGACTGACACAGGCACCCACACCAACACAGGCACTCACACCAACACAATCGACGTTGAGGCGTTGACTCGCTGGATGGACGCCAACGGGGTCCCCGGCGCCGGCGAGATCCCGGAGCTGCAGAACCTCACGGGAGGCTCCCAGAACGAGTTAACAATGATCGAACGGGGCGGACGCAGGATGGTCATCCGCCGACCGCCCGCAACCGCCGTCGACGACCGGCTCGAAGGCATCCGCCGAGAGCACCGCCTCGTCAAAGCGCTGAAGGGAGCCGACGTCCCCCACGCCGAGTACATCGCCGGTTCAGACGACACCGAACTGTTGGGCATGCCGTTCTATCTCATGGAGGCCGTCGACGGCTGGTCGCCGATGGACGTCGGAGGATGGGCCCCGCCCTTCGACACCGACCCCGCTGCCCGACGGGGCCTGGGGCTCGAGCTCGCCCGAGGCGCGGCGCTGCTGTCGAAAGTCGACTGGCAGACGCGCGGGCTCGAAGGCTTCGGACGCCCCGACAACTTCCACGACCGCCAAGTCGACCGCTGGCTTGCGTTCCTCGAACGGATCAGATGCCGCGAGCTCCCAGGACTCGACATCGCAGCCGAATGGCTCCGCAACCATCGCCCCCGCCACTGGACGCCCGGGATCATGCACGGCGACTACCAATTCGCCAACGTGATGTTCAGCCACGGCGCCCCCGTGCGGCTCGCCGCCATCATCGACTGGGAGATGACCACCGTCGGCGACCCCCTGCTCGACCTCGGCTGGGTGATGATGTCGTGGCCGACAGCGGACGGCGACATCGACGGCAATTCCGTCAGCAGTTCCCTCAGCATGGCGGGCATGCCGAGCCGCGACGAGATGCTCGATTGCTACGAGACGATCAGCGGACGATCGACCGAAGACATCGACTACTACATCATCCTCGCCCGCTTCAAGCTCGGAATCGTGCTCGAGCAGGGGTACAGCCGTTTCCTTTCGGGCGCGGGAGTCAACCCCAAGGTCGAGGCGTTCGGCCCGCTCGTGCTCGACCTGATCCGCAAAGCCGCCGACCTGGCCGCAAAGACCCCCTGACCCGCGCAAGCGCTAGCTTGGAAACCGCTATGGCCGACAGCATCACCGACGCCCTGGCCGGCCGACGACTGCTGGTCGTCGGGGCCTCCTCTGGCAGCGGACGCGCCACCGCCATCGCCCTGGTGCGCGCAGGCGCCGACGTGGTCTTCGCAGCGCGCCGAACCGACAAGCTCCAAGCCGCCGTGGACGAGGCCGGAGCCGGACATGTGGTCGCCATCGACGTCCTCGACAGCGACAGCGTCAGCCGGGGTGTGAGCGAGGCGGCCGACCTCCTCGGCGGGACAATCGACGGCATCGTCTACACCTCGGGGATGTCGCCGCTGCGCCCTCTTGCCGACCTGAGCGCGGCCGACTGGCAGCAGGTGTTCGGTGTCAACACCATCGGCCCGAACCTGGTAATCGCCGCGGCCCTCCCGCATCTCAGCGACGATGCCGTCGTCACAGTCTTCTCCTCGGACTCCTCACTGCAGCCCCGCCACTCGCTGGTCGCCTACGCGGCAGCCAAACGAGCCCTCGAAGCAACCCTCGAAGGGTGGCGCACCGAACTGCTCGGCGGTCGGCGATTCGTCGCTGTGCTGCTCGGACCCACCATGCCCACCGAGTTCGGAGACACCTTCGATGCCGAGACCATGGGTAACGCGTTCGTGCACTGGCAACGCCAAGGATTCCGTACAGGCCTGATGAACGCCGACGATGTAGCCGGCGGGCTCACATCATGTCTGGCGGCAATGTTCGCCGCACCCGATTTCGGCATCGAGACAATGCTGTTGCGAGCACCCGAACCTCCCCAACCGGAACCTTTCGGACAGGCCCAATAGTAGGCGCCGGATTGCACTCCGCCAACGGTTGATGTGCTAGCGGTTGATGTTCTCCTTCATCTCATCGAGCCGCATCAGGATCGGATAGCCGCCGACGCTGATGGCGTTGCCGTGTCCCGTGCTGTGCACGTCGAACACAGACTGAAGCGCCGCGTAGTAGCCCTGAGTGTCGAGCGTCTGATTCACAGCCCGTTTCGCCTGGGCCAGGCCGAAGGCGTTGTTCGTGGCGATCTGAGCCGCCACTTCATGGGTGCGTTCCCACAGCCGATCACGCGGCACGACCTCACGAGCCAGACCGATCTGGTGGGCCTCCTCGGCACCCATGGTCCGCTGGGTGAAAAGGATGTCCTTGGCTCGCCGCGCACCGAACTCCCAGGTGTGGCCGTGGTACTCGACTCCGCCGATGGCCATCAAAACAACCGGGTCTGAGAACTCGACGTCGTTGGCGACGATCAGCAGGTCGAGCGGGAAGATCAGGTTGAAGGCGCCCGCGATCGCCTTCCCCTGGATCGCACCGATCGTCGGTTTGGGGATGTTGCGCCAGTGCCACGAGTAGCCCAGATACTTGCGTGCCTCCCAGCGATAGATCTTGTGAAGCTGCCAACTGCCGTCCTCTTCTTCTAGCCCCGCACTGTCGGGATCGCGCGAGCCCCCCAGATCATGGCCCGCAGAGAAATGCTTGCCCTCGCCGCGCAGAACAATGACCTTGACCTCGTCGTCGTATTCGGCCGTGCGGAAACGATGGTCGACCTCGTCGAGCATCCGCTCGTTCTGGGCATTGGCCTTCTCGGGACGGGCCAAAGTGATGGTCGCCACTGCGTCGGCCACTTCGTAGTCGACGTACTTGAATTCGTTCATGGTCGAGACTCCTCTAGGGCGATTCCCACAGCGAGCAGAGTTCGGTGGATGTGGTGATGGTAGCGATCAGCGAAAGAGTGTTGTCAATCACAGAGTCTGCGTACTCGGCCGGCACACCGGCGACCGCATCTCGCACCAGGACCACCTGATAGCCGAGGTCGAGTGCGTTCAGGCAGAGCCCCAGGATCCCGATGTTGACCGAGACCCCCGTGGCCACGATGGTCCTGGTGCCGAGATTGCGCAGCATCTGGTCCAGCGAGGTGGACGTGAACGGCGTCATCCCGTGCATGCGGGGGATGACGATGTCGGCCGGTTCAGGTCCGAGTTCAGGAACCAGGGCCGCGCCGGGGGAACCGGCCTCTGTGGGCAGTCCCTGTTCACGGCCGAGTTTCGCGATCAGCGCCATGATCTTGGCGTTCTCGGTGATCCCGGCACCATCGGCGCGATGCTCAGCAGTGCAGTGCACAACGCGCGCACCGACCGCACGGGCCGCTTGGCAGACTCTCGCCGCCGCCTCGACGGTCCCGGCTTGCGCGACCTGTTCCACCAACTCCGGGAGCAGCGCATCAGGGCCGACCACCCCCTGTTGAAGCTCCATAGTGAGCACAGCCGTTGTCGAGGGATCGACAATCGAGCGCAATCGCTCGAACTGCCGGCCCTCAGATCCGCTCACGCGATCAGCCTAGAGGCCCACTGGACTGACCGTTAGAATGAACCGCTTATGGACGAGCAAGATCCGCAGATGGAAACGCTGGATGCTGCGTCGAGCGTATGGCACGTCGAGATTGACAAGCGCCGTTTGCCCGCCCGCATGCTGCGCACCTTCACAACCCTGATCTGGGCGGTGTTGACTTGGGGCGGTACGGCGTCGCCTTCGAATCGCGTATGGAGGATCGTCGAAACCTCGACTGGGCGGGTACTGACCACGATCAAGGACTCCTACGGAGACGAAAGCGACACCGGCGCCCAACTCGCCTCCGAGCTTGAGGCCTTCTCCCCGACCGAGTTCGCCGCTCGCTGGGGTTTCACCGTAAACACCTGACCATTGATCGAAAGGGCAGTCAGCGGGCGCGGGGGAGTCCCAGGTGGCGTTCGGCGATGTTGTTGCGGTTGATCTCGGTGGTGCCGCCCTGGAAAGTCTGCGGGACCGAGTGGCGGACATCGTGGTCGATCCATCCTTCGGCGGCCGCTCCCGACTCGCCCAGACCGAGCAGTCCTTCTGGTCCGGCCGCGGCCTGGGCCCAGCGGGCGTGGCGCTGATACGCCTCAGTGGCGAAGACTTTGGCGATCGAGCCCTGCGTGCCGCTCGGTTCGCCGACCGCCGCGGTCCAGGCAGTGCGTTGGGTCAACAACTCGGCAACCTGTGCGTCGATCGCGACCTGTGCCATGTGTTCACGATGCACCGGATCAGCGATCACGCCCGTATGCGCGGCCCACTGGGCGAAGCGCCGCAGCAGGGGTGTGAGCGCGCCGGTGTTGGCTATGCCGCGCTCGAAGCCGAACATGATCGACACAACCTGCCAGCCTTCGTTCGCCTCACCGACAACCCATTCATCACCGACGCGGACATCGTCGTAGAACGTGACGTTGGAACGCTCGGTGCTCATCGTGTGAATCGGATCGGCGCTGATACCCGGGGTGTCCATAAGGATGATGAAGACCGTGAACCCTCCGTATCGGCCGGCGTCCGGGTCGGTGCGGGTCAAGAGGAACACCCAGTCCGACACCTGCGCCATGGTGGTCCACATCTTGGAGCCGTTGATCACCCACTCGTCGCCGTCACGAACCGCTCGGGTCGAGATTGCGGGCAGATCGCTGCCGCCGTCGGGTTCAGTCAAGCCGAAACAGACGAACTCCTCCCCCGCCAACAGCGCCGCGGTGACCCTCTGGTTCTGAGACGGGGTACCGGCAGCGTTGAGCACTCCCGCGATGACCAACGCCATGCCGACCGAATCGAAAGGCGCTCCCGCCTTCTCGGCCTCGCTCGACAGCATCCACATCGCCATCGGGTCCTGCCCCTCCCCCGGCATCGCCTGGGCGAGCAGACCCACATCGCCCAGTGCCTTGGCGAGTTCGACGCAATGGTTGGCGCCCGTGCGATGGGCCCGGGCGATCACCTCGTCGTCGATATGGGCATCGATGCAGGCGCGGATCTCGGTTCTCAGCGCCTCGTGCCGGTCGGTCAGTCGAAAGTCCATGTCAGCGGCCCGCCATTGCCTTTGCCGGTCCCCACAGGAGGTCGGCGAGGCGTCGCCGTTCACGTGACGGGTCGCCGACGATGTTGGCCCAGCCCCTGGCTCGGCGAAAATACAGTTGGATGTCGTACTCCAACGAGAATCCGTAACCCCCGTGGTAGTGGAGGCTGCGGTCCGTGCTGACCGCTGCGGCGTCGGCCGCGTGGAGCATCGCCATCGCCGCCAGCGGCGCGAACTCGGTGACGTTGCCTTCGTCCATGTCGATCACACCCGCTCCGTCGACCATTCCCTCGTCGAACGCCCAGGCGGCCTTGTGAGCCAGGAACCGACCGCCGTCGACCAGGGCCGGCAGGTCGGCCAAACCATGCTGGATCGCCTGAAACGACCCGATTGGCCGGCCGAACTGGTGCCGTTCGAGCACGTAGTCGACTCCCATGCGCATCGCCCGCTCGGCGATCCCGACCAGCGCGGCAGCGGTGAGCACGCGCCACATATCAAGCAGAGGGTCGAGTTCGGACGCCTCGCCGAGCACGACCCGATCGCCCTCACGGGCCGAGCGGTCCGCCAGCGGTGCCGAGCCATGGTTGCTCGGCGCTGCCATCGGCGCCGGTGAGTGGACGGCAACGAGTTCGCCCCCATCCAGGCCCACGACAACATCGGCCACGGCCCCGCCCGGCACGAGTCGCCAGGTGCCGTCTGCATCCGCAGGGCGGAGCGCAATCGCTGCTATCCGCTCACCGCTCACGATTTCTGGGGCCGGACAAGCACGAGACGCAACCCAGTGTTCGATCAACGGCACCGGAGCAATCGCCTCGCCCAACGCCTCCGCGACAACCACGAGAGCGCTCAGAGTCGCTCCTCCCCCGCCCTCCTGGTCCGGTGCCGCCATCCCCGGCGCCTCCAAACTCCTCAGCTTCTGCCAGAGCTGCGGCGAATAGCCGAGAGGCTCCGCCGCACGCACAACATCAACCGGGCTCTCCTTGGCGAAGAACGCCCCGAAGGTGTCCGCGATCGCTTCCTGGTCAGCCGAGAGCGAGAAGTCAAGCGCCATTCAGACCCTCCGAACGCAAGAACTCGCCACAACGGTCACGGTCCCATTGTTGCCCCCAGCAGCCCTCGACACTAACTCCGACCAGTTCCTGTCAGTCCCTCACCCCCGACCGGTGGAGGTCGGCGGGAGGGGTCCGGGGGTATTGTCTGGGCTGGAGGCTGCGATGAAATTCGGGTACGTATCGATGAACACACCCTCGGACGTTCGGCCGGACGTGCTCGCCCGAGCTCTCGAGGACCGTGGATACGACTCGCTGTTCATCGGAGAGCACAGCCACATCCCGACATCGCGGCGAACCCCCTACCCCGCCGGCGGCGAGCTCCCCGACAGCTACCTGCACATGATGGATCCGTACGTCAGCCTCACCCTTGCCGCGAGCGCTACCACGACTCTGAGGTTCGGAACCGGGGTGGCCCTGCCGCTCGAACGCGATCTGCTGGCTCTGGCGAAGACGGTTGCCACGCTCGACGTGCTGTCGTCGGGCCGTCTGGAGTTCGGGGTGGGAGTCGGCTGGAACGCCGAAGAGCTCGCCAACCATCGACCCGATATTGCATGGGCCATGCGCTATCAGGCATTGGAGGAATGTGTGGAGGCGTTGCGGCGCCTGTGGACCGATGCCGAATCCGAACACCACGGCCGATACTTCAACTTCGATACGTCATGGAGCTTCCCCAAACCACACCAGACCCCGCATCCACCGGTGTTGTTGGGGACCGCGGGACGGCTCGGCAGTCAACACGCGGCGCGTTGGGCGGACGGATGGATGCCGACCGACATCGGGTTGGGGCCCATCGAGGGGGGCACGCTCGACAAGAAGGTCCGCAAGTTCCATGAAGCCACCGAACAGGCGAACCGCCCGCGCCTGCCGATCACCATGGCCGTATTCGGTGACCCGACACCGGCAACGCTGGCCCACTACCGGGACCTCGGCATAGACCGTGTCGTGCTGGGCACAGCCCGCACCGACTGGGATGACCCGTCAACCACGATGGCCTTCATCGACCGCTACGCGGCTCTGATCCCTGAACTCGCCTGACCTCCCCGGCATTGCGGGAGGTTCACGCTCCAGGATTGGCTGCGAGATGATCGAAAGTGCCGGCCGGGCGGGTACGGGCGTACTCGTCGACGATAGGACTCAACTGATCGGGGCTCGCACCGTGCAGGATCACCCCGTCACAGCCGAGATCGAACTGGCCGCGTATCTTCTCCACGCACTGGACGGGGCTGCCGCTGGCAGCCGGCGCCAACCACTCTTCGGGAATCAACTCAGCAACGTGCTCAAGCTGTTCGGTGGTGGCCAACTGGTCGATCGCTCCGGAGAACCCCGCGATGAACGGGTCCGCCTGGAATCGTTCGAGAACTGCCATGTCCCAATTGTTGGTGCGGACCAACAATTCGCCGTAGCCCTGAAGATACGTGGCCATGCGGCCCACCGACTTCTTCAACCGCAGATCCTCCGGCAGGTGGTCCCCGAGAGTCGCGAAGCAGGACCAGACACGCACCGCGTTCGGGTCGCGGCCTGCCTCCTCGGCCGAACGCTTCACCGCCGCCACAACCCGCTCGGTCGTCTCGTCGGTGAAGAACGTGTGGAGCACCACCGCGTCGAAGCAGCGCCCGCCCAGCGCTAAAGAGTTGGGCCCGAAGGCCATCCAAGCCATCGGAATGTGCTCGCTGGTCGCGCCGCGGAGCGACAGGTACGGATAGCTGCCGGCCGGACCGTCGTGACCGAGAATCGACTCGCCGGCCCAGAGCCGACGCATCAGCCCCACAAAATCCTCCACCTGAGCAGTCGTGACCGGGTCGAGACCGAACGCTTTGGACAACAGCGACACACCCCTGCCGAGACCGAGACAGAAACGACCACCAGTCAAGGAGTGCATCGTCATGGCGAAGGCCGCGGTCACAGCCGGATGCCTGGTGTGGTGGTTGGTGGCCCCGGTCGCCACACCCATGCGCTCGGACGTCACACCGACCGCCCCCGAGAGTGTCGCCACCTCCTTGATGTTCAACCGCTCGCTCACGAATACCGAACCGAAACCCATCTCCTCGCCTTGGCGCACCTCATCAACCAGCTCACGGGGCGATTCGGGCGCTCCCGCCAACGTGAAAAATCCGAGCTCATTCATCTGCGCCATGTCAGTCCTCGCTGCCGGTCGGGGGGCGGAGGTCGATGGTGAGAGTGAGGATTCCGTCGTCCAAGGACGCCTCGGCGTCACCGATGATCGCGAAATCCTGATAATCGGCCTGCGCTTGGGCAATGAAGAGTTGCCGCTCCTCGCCGCCGACAGGAGGAAGGTTGCGCTTCTTCACCGCCTCCGCCCGGTCGCGGAAACGTTCCAACATTGCGTCGAGATCAAGTCCTTCGTCCATGCCCAACCGTAACCCGCACGCCGAGCGCGAAACTAGCCCTGATCAATCGGTCTTCGGGGCAGGGTCGACAGTCTCGGTCCTCGCCCGATGGTCGGCGAGCCGTTTGGTCGCGATCCGCAGCCTCCGAGAAGGGATCGTGTGCCACCAGTACGCAATGAGCAGAACCGACATCACCGCGGCGATCGCGATCAGTGTTCGACGGGCCCGGTCGATCCCAGCCTGGTTCTTGTCGAAGTCAATACCGTCAGAAGTGTCGACTTCGCCCTCGGTCTGGGCGACAGGATTGATCGTCGGCCCGTCGTCATCGTCCTGAGCAGCCGCAACACCTCCAGACAGCACCGCACCGACCATCACCAGTGCCACAGCGCCTGCCCGGACCCATTTCATTCAGCTGACGGTATCGGGTTTCGCCCGCCCTGTTGACAACGCAGGCCCTCCCGACACCGTGGGCCAACGCTCAGGAGAACGCAGCGAGGGCTTGGGTCAGGTCTGCGATGAGATCGTCAGCGTGCTCCAACCCACAAGAGATCCGGACAGTTCCATCCTCAATACCTGCTGCAGCGAGTTCAGATGACAACAACCCCGTGTGGGTCGTCGTCACCGGATGGGTCACCAGCGTCTCGGGGCCGCCCAGGGAGGTGGCTCGCTGAACCAGTCGCAAGCGGTCAATGAAACCGGCAGCCGCCTCGAGACCCCCGGCGAGGTCGAACGTGATGAGCCCACCGGGCAGATCAAGCTGTCGCTGAGCCAGCTCGTATTGGGGGTGCGACTCCAAGCCCGGGTAGAACACCGCATTCACCGCGGGATGCGACTCCAGCATCGCCGCCAACGCCGTCGCCGTCTCGGTCTGCTGCTGAACACGGATGGGCAGCGTCCGGATTCCCCGCAGACCGTTGAGCGCGTCGAAGGGCGACGCAGTTGCGCCGGCCAGGATGGCGAAGCCGCGGATCCAGGCGATCAACTCCTCGCTCCCCGACACCACCCCGAGGATCGCGTCGTTGTGGCCCGCGATCGCCTTGGTCGCCGAGTGAACGACCAGGTCCACGCCGTACTCCAAGGGCCGCTGGGCGATCGGTGTGGCGAACGTCGAATCGACCACAGTCACAGGCCCCTTGACGGCGCCGAGCAAATCGAGGTCGACCAGGGCCAGCTTCGGATTGGCCGGCGACTCCGCGAGCACGAGCGTGGTCTTCCCCGGGACCACCGCGGCCTCGAACGCCCCGGGAACCGTGCCGTCGACGAAGGTGACGTCTATGCCGAAACGCGGACACACCGCCTGAAGCAACATCTGCGTGTGCGAATAGATCTGCGACGCAGCGACGATGTGGTCCCCCGAAGAACACAACGCCAACACGACCGCGCTCACCGCTCCCATGCCCGAGGCGAACGCCCTCGACGCCTCGGCGCCCTCGAGTTCCGCCATGGCGTGCTCAAAATCCGACACCGTCGGGTTGGAGTTGCGACCATAGAACTTCGGGTCGGTGGTGTCGCCGGCCAACTGTCGGGCATGGTCGAACCCGCCAGCCACGAAGGCACTGCTGGACCACAACAACGGTGCCAGCGCGGTGTCGTTGTGGACCCGGCCCGCTCTCACCGCAACGGTGCGAGCGTCATAGTCCGGATCGACCTTCGGTTGCTGGGTCACGCCGATGCTTCGGTTTGCGCGATCGCATCGTGGACCAAAGGACCCAGAAGCGAAGACTCGAGCAGGAAACCGTCGTGTCCCTGCGGGCTGTCGAGAATGTGGTACTCGCAGCGACCGCCCACCGAGACGACGCCGTCGCGGATCGCGGCCTGCTGGTACGGGGGATAGAGGATGTCTGAATTGATCGAAGCGGTGAACACCGGACTCGACAGCCTCGAGAACGCGGCCTCGATGCCTCCACGGCCTCGGCCGATGTCGTGAAGGTCCATCGCCTTGCTCAACACCAGGAACGTGTTGGCATCGAAGCGGCGCACCAGTTTCTGACCGTGATGATCCAGATACGACTCCACCTGGTATCGGCCCCAGTGCTCAAGCTCATTGCGCTGATCGATGTGCTGACGGCCGAACCGCTGATCGAAGACCACCGAGGTCCGATAGGTGATCTGCGAGATCTCACGCGCCAGTGCCAGACCCGCCCACGGCCCCTTCCCCGCAGGAGCGTCGTAATAGTCGCCGTTGTTGAAGAGCGGGTCGTTGACGATCGCCAACCGCTCGACCGCGCTCCACGCGATCTGTTGGGGGCTCGCAGCCGCGCAGGTCGCAAGCGGCATCAACAACCGGACCCGGTCACCGAACATCACGCCCCACTCGAGGACCTGCATGCCGCCCAGCGAACCACCCACGACGGCGAGCCACTTGCCGACGCCCAGCCGGTCGGCGAGCCGACGCTGAGTGCGGACCATGTCACGGATCGTGACCTGGGGAAACCGCGCCGCATAGGGCCGGTCCTCGCCCGGCACGTCGCTCGACGGACCGGTGCTCCCCTGACAACCACCCAAGACGTTGGCGCAGACCACGAACCAGCGGTCCGTGTCGATCGCCTTTTGAGGCCCGATGAACTCGTCCCACCAGCCGTCGCCCACATGTCCCGGCGAGATCGGACCGGCCGCATGGGAATCGCCGGTCAGAGCGTGACAGACGAGCACCCCGTTCGAACCGTCGGCGTTGAGCTCACCCCACGTCTCATAGGCCAGGGTGATCTCCTCGAGCCTGCCCCCCGCCTCCAGAGCGAACGGGCGACCGTCGGTGATCGTCATGAAACGCCGCTGCCCCACCGGATCGCCGGGACGCCACGCACCGGAGGCCACAAGGTTGGGCGCGAACCTTTCAGCGGCGTCGTAACGCAGTGGGCGGTGGTCGGGGTCGTGCACTGTTGATCTCGTCGGTGCCTTCCGTTGCCCTTGGCGACCGGTTTTGCCGGACACTTTGTTGCGACGTCTCTAAGAGCCGAAGCCACATTCCCACCGAAGCGGGCGGGGCACCTTGGGCATCCGATCCCAGGTTGCCGGAATCGAACAACTCAACCGGGGTTGCGCTGCGCGAATCACTCTAAATGTTGACCTCTACTCTACCGTTTGGGATCAGCCGAACGTCAACCGGTTTCCACAGCGGCAGGATCCCACCCGGCCAGATCGGCGAGCCGCTCATCGTTGGAGAACATCTCGGTCAACGGCGCGACTACGTCGATCCGCTTCTGGAGCCGCTTGATCTCCAACTCCTCGTCCCAGACCGACAGCGTGACGACAAGCCCGGTCCCGCCCGCACGGGCAGTCCGGCCGGCGCGGTGCAGATACGTCTTGTGGTCCGAGGGCGGGTCGTAGTGGAGGACAACGTCGATGTCGTCCACATGGATACCCCGCGCCGCCACGTCGGTGGCAACCAACGCCCGGAGTCTGCCGTTGCTGAAATCCCGCAGCGACTTCTCCCTGTTGCTCTGGCGCAGGTCACCATGGATCGCAGCCGCCTTCACACCATTCTGCACGAGGTCACGGGCCAGGCGATCAGCCATCACCTTGGTGCTGGTGAACATGATCGTGCGGTCCGCCGAACGGGCAATAGCGGCAGCGACCTTCGCCTTGTCCATCTTGTGAACCGCAACGAAGCGATGGGTCATCTCTTTCGCGGTGATCTCCGGTTCGACCACCTCGTGCATCACCGGATCGTGTTGATAACGACGGATCAGCGAATTGACCACACCGTCGAGCGTGGCCGAGAAGAGCAGCGTCTGACGGTCCGAACGCACGTTGCGCAGGATCCACTCGACCTGGGGTAAGAACCCCATGTCGGCCATCCGATCAGCCTCATCGACCACGACATGGGCCACGCCCTCTACAGAAATCGCCTCGCGTTCGATCAGGTCGATCATCCGCCCCGGGGTTGCAACCACCAGATCGATCCCCGACCGCAACCTCTCGATCTGCTTCTCGATCGGGGCGCCCCCGTAGACGGCCAGCAACTTTCGACTCACGGCCTTGCCTGCCGGCGCCAGTTCATCACACACCTGGCTGGCCAGTTCCCGAGTCGGAACCAGGACCAGTCCCGTCGGGAGCTTGGGGCGTGCGCGGCGCATGCACTGGAGCACCGGAAGACCGAAGGCGAGTGTCTTGCCCGAACCCGTCTTGGCCTTGCCGCAGACGTCACGCCCTGCGAGCGCATCGGGGATCGTCAGTTCCTGCACCGGGAAGGGAGAGTAGATTCCCTTGCGGGCGAGCACCTCGACAATCTCGTGGCGCAGGCCCAAGTCCGTGAAGGAGGAAGAATCGGAAAGCGCCATTACCCGCTCAAGGGTAGCGGGACAACCCCCGGACACGGCCTTCGACGACTTCCACACCCTCCGCGCGCAGCCGCTTGGCCTGTTCGGTTTCGCAGCGGGGCGCCAAACGGCCCGTGGCCGTCACGACCCGCCACCAACAGAGATCCGCGTCCGACAGACGGCTCAACAGCGACCCGACCGCGCGGGCCGCACCCGGATATCCCGCCTCGGCTGCGACCTCGCCGTAGGTCACCACATCACCCTCACTGAGACGCTCCAAAACAGCCGCTACATCGGTCTCGAAGCGGGTCCAACCCGAGCGATCGCCCACCTCGGCGGTCTCAGCCCTCAGGGTGTCGGTCCTCGGCGAGAACGTCGGCGTCGGCGTCGGTCGGTCCCGCCTCTTCGTTGAGATCATCGGCGGCATCCTCATCCCCGGAGTCGCCGCCGACGTCCTCGGTGGCCGGGGCATCGCCTTTTGGGCGGCGTCCACGCAGCATCAGCCATCCTGCAGCGATCACGATACCGACGACGCTCATCCAGATATTGACCCGCACCCCGGCAATCTCGGTGGCGGGATCGACCCGCACCGTCTCCAGCCAGAGCCGAATCAGCAGGTAACCGAGCACGTAGACCGCCAACAGTCCACCGGCCCGAAGTTTCTTGGTCTTGTCGACCCAGATCAGGAACAGGACCAATCCGAAGTTCCACAACGACTCGTAAAGGAACGTCGGATGAAAGGTCTCCACGCCGCTGTAACCACGAGCTGCCGCATGCCGCTCGTCGATCTCCAGCGCCCATGGCAGATCTGAGGGGCCACCGAAGAGCTCCTGATTGAACCAGTTCCCCCAACGTCCGATCGCCTGGGCCAGAGGCAGGCCCGGAACGACGGCATCGACCATGTTGGGCCTGTCCCAGGATCTGCGATGCATGATCCAGACTCCGACCAGGACGCCGGCCGCCATACCACCGGGGATGCCCAGACCCCCCTCCCACAGCTTGAACGGCTCCGCCCATCCCTCGTCGAACCGCCAATCGGTGAGCACGTGGTAGACGCGCGAACCGATGAGCCCGGCAGGCACACACCACACGGCCAGCGAGGTGACGTCGTCACGACTGCCGCCGCGGGCCTCCCAGCGCCTCTGGGAGAGCCAGACCGCGGCGATGACGCCAAGAGCGATCATCAACCCGTAGGCCCTGATCGACAACGGACCGATCTCCAGGTAGCTCTGAGACGGACTGGGGATCGAAGCGACGAACATGGTGGGCGTAGCCTATTGCCGCTATTGCGTCAGCAACCGGTCTCTGGCAGTTTCCAGGTCAGCGGCGCCGGCGGTCACCGCTGCCAGCATTCCAGGGACCCGCGCCAGCCGGTTCGCCGAAAAGAACCGG
Source organism: uncultured Acidimicrobiales bacterium (assembly GCA_951812975.1). Lineage (GTDB taxonomy): Bacteria > Actinomycetota > Acidimicrobiia > Acidimicrobiales > Aldehydirespiratoraceae > VXYK01. The sequence continues at coordinate 527,876 of CATOTC010000001.1, forward strand.
GCCAGAACCGCTCGGTCGGTCGCCACATCGTCGCCGAGGGCAGGATCAGAACTGCCGGCGGCGATGATTGATCCGTCGGTGAGTGCCTGACCAGCCGTGGTGACAGCCAGCATCTCCAGGTAGGCAGTGGCCCCCGCGAGCGCATCGGACCGGTCAGAACGCAGCTTCTCGAGGAGCCACTCGGTCGCAGCCGCAACTGCAGAATGCGCGGCGCCGAGATGCTCGGCAACCGCCTTCAGACCCGGGAGTTCAGCCGCCGATTCAATCGTGGATGCAATCGATGCCAACAGGTCCGCCACGACTCCGCCGCCGCGCATCGGCAGTTTCCGACCAACCAGATCCAGCGCCTGAATACCATTGGTGCCCTCATAGATCGGGGCGATGCGGGCATCACGGAAATGCTGGGCCGCGCCGGTCTCCTCGATGTAGCCCATACCGCCGTGCACCTGAATCCCGACACTGGTGAGCTCACAGCCGAGATCGGTACACCACGCCTTCGACAACGGGGTCAGCAACTCAGCACGCTCCGAGTACCTCGTGCGGGCAGCTTCATCGGGGCCTCTCGCCGCCAAATCGAGTGCCTCGGCGTTGCGGTAGCAGAGGCCCCGCATCGCCGCGGTCGCCGAGCGCATGTCAAGGAGCATCCTCTGGACGTCGGGATGCTCGACAATGGCCGACGACTCGCCGGCGGGAGTCCCCGGCGCCCGACCCTGACGACGTTGCAGCGCATATTCCAGGGCCTGCTGATAGGCACGTTCCGCCAACGCCACCCCCTCCAGACCGACCGACAGTCGGGCATTGTTCATCATCGTGAACATTGCGGACATCCCAGCGTTCTCCTTGTCGACCAGGTAGCCGGTCGCGCCACCCCCGTCGCCGAAGGCCATCACGCAGGTCGGGCTCGCGTGGATTCCCAGCTTGTGCTCGATCGACACGCAACGGACATCGTTGCGCTCGCCCAAGGACCCGTCGTCGTTGACGAGGAACTTCGGGACGATGAACAAGCTGATACCGCTCGTGCCCGCAGGTGCTCGGGGAGTGCGGGCCAGCACCATGTGAATGATGTTCTCCGCCATGTCGTGTTCGCCCCAGGTGATGAAGATCTTCTGGCCGACAATCCGCCAGGTGCCGTCGCCTTCGGGACGGGCCCTGCAGGTCAACGCCCCCACGTCCGAGCCCGCCTGCGGCTCGGTCAGGTTCATGGTCCCCGACCACTCCCCCGTCACCATCTTCGGCAGGTAGGTCTCCCGCTGGGACTCCGAACCATGATGAATCAGAGCGTCGATCGCCGCCTGGGTCAACAGCGGACACAACGAGTAGCCCATGTTGGCTGACGCCAGCATCTCCTGAACCGCGATGCCCAGCAGCCACGGAAACCCGCCGCCGCCGTGCTCGGCGGGCAAGGCGACCCCGTTCCAACCGGCCGCCACATGCTGCTCGTAAACCTTGGCGAGACCCGGAGCGGCCGTTACCGAACCGTCCTCGTTGCGCTGGGACCCGACCAGGTCGCCGTCACGGTTGGTGGGCGCCACCACCTGTTCAAAGAACCGGGCCGACTCATCGAGGAGCCCGTCCACCAGGTCGGGGTCCGAGTGCTCGAAGCCCTCGAGACTCCCCAGCGCGTCCAGATCCGCGACGTGCCGGAGTGTGAAACGGATCTCCTCAAGAGGCGCCCTGTATTCGGTCATCAGCCGAGCGTATCCTGCGCCACCGTCGAGTTTTGTTGCGCGGCTCGCGATCCAGCGGAATCCCCAGGCGGGTCGCGAACAGCGAATTGACCTCCGCACCCACCAACAACCCCATAGCCATCAGATACAGCCAGAACAGCAGGCTCAACGCACCGCCCAGAAACCCGAACACGACATTCGCTCCCTCCGAGACGATGCTGAGGTAGGTGCTGAACCCGACCGAGACGACCGCCCACCAGACCGCAGCCAGCAACGCTCCTGGAAACTCAATCTTCCAAGGGGCGTGGTGGTTGGGCGCGATGTGATACACGATTGCGGCCCACCCCACCATCACCAGGAACACGACAGGCCATCTCAGCCAGTTCCACAGAGTCACGTATTGCCCGCTGACACCGAAGGTCTCGCTGAGCCGCTCGCCCTCCCCGAAGAGCGGTCCGACCACCAGAGCCACCATCACCACGACGGCAACGACGAGCGACACCAGTGCTATACCGAAGCCGACCAGGCGAGTGGAGATCCAACCTCGCGTATGGTCATGGTCGTAGGCGATGTCCAGCGCGCCCACCACCGCGATGAAACCGCGTGTAGCCGCATAGACGGCGAGCACCGCACCAATGGTCAACGCACCAGCGCTGCTCCCCTCGAAGAGGTCGTTGACGGTCGCCTCGAGTGTGTTGTCACCACCGAAGACCCTGACAATCTGTTCGACGATCCAGTCCTCGACATCCTGCGCGGCGTCGGCGCTGATGATCGCGTCAATCGATCCGAGCAGCGCAGCCAACACGATCAGCGCAGGGAAGAAGCTCAACAGGGCAAAGAAGGCGATCTCCGCAGACAGTCCGCCGACACGGTCGCGCGATATCTCATCGATGAGCGCCCGCACCAGCTCAACGGGGGTCCGGAGCGCGTCCCGTGCATACTGCCTCACCCCGAAGTACATTGCTTCGAGGCTACGTGTTGGGATGGAACTCGCATGAATGACGTCACAAGCTACCGCGCGGGCAGGTTCCCGCTCGACACGATGCTCGCGCAAAAGGGTGACCATCTCATCTCGGTGTGCATCCCGGCCCGCAACGAGGAAGCCACCGTGGGCACCATCGTCGCCTCGATCCGCAAGCATCTCGCCAACAACGAAGTCCGCCTGGTCGACGAGATCGTAGTGATGGACGACCGCAGTACCGACGCCACCGCGCAGACCGCACGGTCCCAGGGTGCCAGGGTCGTGGCAGTGGACGACGTGCTGCCCGAAGCAGGACCGAGCCGCGGCAAGGGCAACGCCCTGTGGAAGAGCGTGGCAGCCTGCTACGGAGACCTGATCGTCTGGATCGACGCAGACCTCACCTCGTTCACCCCCAGTTGCGTAACGGGTCTTCTCGGCCCGCTGTTGGCAGACCCCGACGTGGCAATGGTCAAGGGCTACTTCGAACGGCCCGAGATCGGCGGCACCGGCGGGGGCCGGACCACCGAAGTCATGGCCCGGCCACTGCTCGCCACCCTCTTCCCGCACCTCAACTCGGTGCGTCAACCGCTCGGCGGCGAGTACGCGTCGCGGCGCGGCATCCTCGAACAGGTTCGGTTCAACACCGGCTACGGGGTCGAGACCGGGCTGCTCATCGACATCGCCAACCTTGTGGGCCTCGACCGCCTAGCCCAAGTCGACCTCGGCGTGCGGGTACACCGCAATCGCTCGCTCGATGAACTCTCCGTGCAGGCCATGGAGATCCTCCACGCGGCGCTCCACCGCGCCGACATCGGTTGGCGACCGGACTGGTCGCACCACCTGCTTCGACCCGACCTCGCTCCGGTTGAAGCCCAGGTCGACGAACGACCCCCGCTCAACACTGTCGCCGCCTATCTAGATCAACGGGCAGCAAGCTGACAGAATGACCGACTAGAACGACCGTCAACGCAACAACGACAGGAGACAGAGATGGGCCGCTGGAGCCGCGAAGAGTTGGAAGAAGAGTTCGAGAAGTACCAGGCACGGGGACTCCGAGCCGCGACCACCCACGACTGGCGCGAGTGGGCCGACCAGTTCACCGAGGACGCCACCTACATTGAACACCACTTCGGAACCTTCGGAGGCCGCGAGGCCATCTACAACTGGATCCAGGCGACGATGGACCTCTGGCCCAACAACGAGATGATCTACTTCCCCATCGACTGGTATGTCATCGACGAGGAGAAGGGTTGGATCGTCTGTCGAGTTCTGAACCGCATGGCGGACCCCGGCGACGGCTCAGTCCATGAAGAGGGCAACTTCACGCTGCTCAAGTACGCGGGGAACGGCAAGTGGAAGTACGAAGAGGACGTCTACAACCCCGCCAAGTTCGCAGAGATGGTCGGAAAGTACCTCAACCACAAGAAGTCTCTGGAGAGCGACGACGGCTGACCCTTGGGTTGGCTGACCCCTGCGGCGCGGTCAACTGACCCCTACGGCTCCACGATGTTGAAGCTGCCGTCGAACTGATCGAGGGCACCGAACAGGATCAGCAGCGCTTCGGCTTCACCGTCGATCTCGAGCCGCCCGTCGCCGACGGCTTCGACTGCGGTGGTACGACCGGTCAACAACTCACCCAACAGGTCCTTGGAGAGACGCAGCGTGGCGTCCGCGTCGGGTTCGTGGCGTCCCGCGATGTGGTGCAGCGCACAGTTCGCAAGCCCGAGCACATGCAACTCGCCGATGTCGGTGAACTCCCAGTTGATGACCACGTTCTGGTCGACAACCTGTTCCGCGACCAGGTGCACACCGAGGGCGTCGAAGATCTGCTCGACCGTAAGCGCAGTGGTCAGGGCCCGGCCCCGGCCGCCCACTCCCTGAACCCCCTCACGCAGTTCCAGCGCGCCGGTCAGATAGATGTTGCGCCAGGGGCCCGACTCGGACTGATACCCCAGCTGCTCGAGTGTGTCTGCCTGCAACAGGCGGCCCGGCTCGAAGTCGGGATCGGCGAACACCAGGTGGTTGAGCAGTTCCGCGGCCCACCGATAGTCGCCGTCGTCGAACGCTGACTGCGCATTCGCCAGCACCTCGGAGCGCCCGCCCATCGCCTCGATGTAGCGAACACCGGCTTCGGCGGGGGGATGCGGATTGAGCGTCGCGGGGTTGCCGTCGAATGCTCCGAGATAGCGCTGGTACACGGCCTTCGAGTTGTGGCTGACCGTTCCGTAGTACTCCCGCGTATGGCCCTGTGCCGCGAAACACTCCGGCAGTCGCAGCTGCTCGGCAATCTCGGGCGGGGTCAGGCCATGGTTCGCGAGGCGCATCGTCTGGTCGTGAAGCCAGCGGTACATGTCGCGCTGCTTGACCAGGAACTCTCTGGAGTCGTCTTGACCCCACCTCGGCCAGTGGTGCGTCGCGAACAGGGTGTCGGTGTGGTCGATATACAGTTCCAGCGCTTCGTTGATGTACTTGCTCCAACCCAGAGCGTCACGTACCTGAGCGCCGCGGGGCGTCAGGATGTTGTGCATAGTGTGGGTGCAGTTCTCAGCCATGCACAGGACGCGCTCGTCGGGAAACAGAAAGTTCATCTCCGCGGGGGCCTCTCCACCCGGCGTGTTCTGGAAGACGACCCGAATCCCGTCGACGTCGAGTTCGGTGCCGGTCTCGGAGACCTCTTCGGTCGGGGCGATCAGACCTGAGGCGGCCCGAGGAATGATCTTGCCGAGACCAGAGTCGACATGGCCCAGCGGCCCCGCCGCCAGAAACGGCCCGAACATGTATCCGGCCCTGCGACCCATCGCCGGACCTGCGATCACGTTCTCACTCACCGCCTCGCGCAGGAACCCCTCAGGTGCGATGATGCGCACATCGCCCGCGTCGACGGCCTGCTGGCTGGTGACACCGTTGATCCCGCCGAAATGGTCGGCGTGGCTGTGCGTGTAGATCACCGCCCTCACCTGGCGATGGCCGAGCACGTTGTTGGCCAGCTCCAGGCAGGCCTCAGCAGTCGCGGCGGTCGTCAACACGTCGACGATCAACCAGCCGTGATCGCTCGCGATCAGCGTCATGTTCGAGATGTCGTAGCCGCGGACTTGCCAGATGCCGTCGGCGACTTCGAACAGTCCGTGAACGGAGTTGAGGCGGCCCTGACGCCACAGGCTCGGATTGACGGACGGCGGCGCGGGCGTGTCCCCCCGGTTGAAGTCATGGCGCGAGACGTCCCAGGCGGTGCCGTGCGGGCCCTCGATGACTCCGCTCAGATGTGTGGCGATCAACCCGCGGGAGGCGCGGGCGAAATCACCGGGGTCGTCAAGGGACAGCACCGCGGCGGCAGCCGCGTTGTGCTGCGCAGTATGGGCTGTCGGCGCCTTGGGTTTCCGGTCGCTGTCGGTCATCGACGCAGTATGGCGCACCGCGGGCGGGTTCCGTTGACTCGGGGGTCGGCGCGGCTAAGGACGTGCGCGGATTGAACAGGTAGTTGCGCTGACACCAGTCGTCTTCCGCTCTTGTTCGCTGCGCTCACGGGCCGCTCGGGCCACGGCCTCGTTCGATCGCGGTCGTGTTCGGGGTCAATCCGCTCGGCCTCTAACTGCAACCGCTGGTGGTTCCGCAGGCACCGCACACAAAGCAGGCGCCGGCGCGTTGCATCGGCACCCCGCACGACATGCAGAAAGGCGCACCCGAACTGCCCTCAACCTCGAAGCAGAGCTGGGCGGCGGGGGCCGGAGCGGAGCGGTGAGGAGGAATATCGGATCCCTGCACGGTCTTGGTGACCTGCTCCTCGACCCCGGGCAGGGTCGGTTGGGTTCGTTCGTCGGTGGTCAGGATTCCGAGACTGGAACGTTCCTCGTCGCTCAGGTACATGACCGCGAGCCTGCGGAACAGATAGTCCATCAGACTCGTGGCGATACGGATCTGCGGGTCGTCGGTCATACCGGCGGGCTCGAACCGCATGCCCACGAAAGCGCGCACGAAAGCACTCAGCGGAACGCCGTACTGCAGGCCGTGGCTCAACGAGACAGCGAACGCGTCCATGATCCCCGCCAACGTGGAACCCTGCTTCGAGACCCGCACAAAAATCTCGCCCGGTCTTCCGTCGTCGTATTCGCCGACCGTCACGAAGCCCTTGCAGTCCGCGACTCGGAACTCGAACGTCCGGCTCGTGCGTGTCCGGGGCAGACGCTCACGAACCGGCTGATTCACCGGCGCTGCGACAGCGCTCCGTGGGCGGCCGGCGCTCTGCGGATGGCCGGCGCTGTGCAGGAGACCGGCAATCTGCGGGCGGCCGGCGCTCTGCGGATGGCCGGCGCTGTGCAGGAGACCGGCAATCTGCGGGCGGCCGGCGCTCTGCGGATGGCCGGCGCTGTGCAGGAGACCGGCAATCTGCGGGCGGCCGGCGCTCTGCGGGGCCACCGGAGCGGCCTGTCGTGTCGCGGTGCTCCAACCGTCGAGGGTGGGTTCTGCCGACGCTTCCGGAGCTGTCGGCGCGTCGTCTGAGCGGTTCGAGGCAGCGTCTCCGGCGACGAGCGGCTGGGAGACCTTGCAGTTGTCGCGGTACAGCGCCACCGCCTTGAGACCCATCCGCCACGACTCAATGAGCAGCGACTCGATCTCGCCGACCGTGGCCTCCTCAGGAAGGTTGACCGTCTTGGAGATCGCTCCGGAAATGAACGGCTGCACCGCTCCCATCATCTTCAGGTGACCGAGGTAGTGGATCGCGTCGCTGCCCAACGAGCAGGCGAACACCCCGAGGTCCTTCGGGTCGAGCCCGGGGGCTCCGACCACACTGTGATGGGTGTTGATGTGGTCGATGATCGCCTCTACCGCATCCGGGCTGTAACCGAGGTTGCGCAGGGCGTGGGGCACCGACTGGTTGATCAGGCTCATCGTCCCGCCACCGACCAGACGCTTGAGCTTCACCAATCCCAGGTCGGGTTCCACGCCGGTCGTGTCGCAGTCCATCAGCAGGCCGATCGTGCCGGTGGGCGCCAGAACCGTCGCCTGGGCATTGCGCACACCACTGGCCGCAGCCAACTCGCATGTCTGGTCCCAGGCGAGTTGTGCGGCCTCGAGAATCCGAGTCGGAGCCTCTTGTTCATCCACATCGGCAACCGCCGCACGGTGCTGGTCGAGAACCCGCAGCATGTGCTCGCGGTTCTCGTTGAATCCGCTGAAAGGCCCCATGCGGGCCGCAAGCCTCGTTGACTGTATGTACGCCTCTGCGGTCATCAGTGCTGTGACCGAGGCGGCGACGGCTCGCCCTTCCTGTGAGTCGTAGGGCATTCCCAGTGTCATCAACAGTGCCCCGAGGTTGGCGTAGCCGAGACCGAGTTGGCGGAAGTCTCTGGCGTTGCCGCCGATCCTCTCGGTGGGGTAGTCGGCGTTGCCGACGAGGATCTCCTGGGCGGTGAAGACGATCCTCGCCGCATGCGCGAACCCCTCAATATCGAAACCGTCGACGCCGTCGCCGCTGTGGAAGGCCAGCAGGTTGAGCGACGCCAGGTTGCAGGCCGAGTCGTCTATGTGCAGATACTCCGAGCAGGGATTGCTGGCGTTGATACGGCCGGTGTTCGCAGCGGTGTTCCAGTGGTTGATGGTGCTGTCGAATTGGATTCCCGGATCGGCACACTCCCAGGACGCCTGCGCAATCTGACGCAACAGGGCGCGGGCCTTGACGGTACGGGTCACTGATCCGTCGCCACGAGCAGTCAGAGCCCATTCGGAGTCGTCGACGACCGCCTGCATGAACTCATCGGTGACCCGCACAGAATTGTTGGCGTTCTGGTACTGGACCGAGTGGATGTCGGCGCCGTCGAGGGTCATGTCGAAGCCGGCTGCCTCCAGTGCATGCGCCTTGCGCTCCTCGCGCGCCTTGCACCAGATGAACTCCTCGACGTCGGGGTGATCGGCATCGAGAATCACCATCTTGGCGGCGCGGCGAGTCTTGCCGCCGGACTTGATGGTGCCCGCCGAGGCATCGGCTCCGCGCATGAAGCTCACCGGGCCGCTGGCCGTTCCGCCACCGCCCAGGCCCTCCGATGAGGCACGGATGCGCGAGAGGTTCACCCCGGCGCCGCTTCCTCCCTTGAAGATCCGGCCTTCCTCCGCGTACCAGTTGAGGATCGACTCCATGTTGTCGTCGACCGAGAGGATGAAGCACGCCGACGCCTGCTGGGGAACGCCCTCCACGCCGATGTTGAACCACACCGGCGAGTTGAACGCGGCCTTCTGGTTGACCAGCAGGTGGACGAGTTCGGCGCGGAAGCACTCGGCTTCGGATGCATCGGCGAAGTAGCCGTCACGCTCGCCCCAGGTGGTGATGGTGTCGACGATCCGAGAAACGACCTGGCGCAGCGACGACTCGCGCTCCGACGTGCCGAGCGTGCCGCGGAAGTACTTCTGAGCGAGGATGTTGGTGGCGTTCTGGCTCCATGACTGGGGTACCTCAACCGCGAGCTGCTCGAAGGTCACAGAGCCGTCGCGATGATCGATCAACCTTGCGTCGCGGAGTTCCCACTCCACGCCGGTGAAGGGATCAGCACCCTCGACCGTGAATCGGCGCTGGATTCCGAGGTTGGCTCGCTCAGATACGAGCGTCATGCGGGGCTCCTTTCGAGCGCCGTCATCTTCGGACTAGCTCGATCAATTTCTGCGAGTAGAAGGTGTTTCAAGTTCAGCATTGTGGACTTGGGTTTGCTGTGTGGCCGGATCTTCCCGGGTTAGGGGGAAGACGAGTTTGCGGCGGATCCCACATTCCCTGCTTGGTGCCCCCAAGGAACCGATTCGACTCTCGTCTGAGACGTTTCGCACCACCATCCTGGCGATCCGAACCACACAGCGGAGACAACTCTAGAGGCACTTGCTTGTGGATGAGAAGTGGATGACAGTCTGAGTTAGTTGTGGATTTCTGGACTTCTGTCCACAAGTCCGTCTTTCGCGGTGGACAATGCCGAGTACCGGTGTTCGGTCTCGGCGCGACCACCGATCACAGGCCCGAAAACGGTAAGGTCGGCGCCAGTGAAGCAGATTCTTCCCACCTGGATCAACGACGTCGACCCGCTCGACTTCTACTTGTCCGAACCTCGGCCTGCACCGGTGGACCGGCCGTGGGTCATGGTCAACATGATCGCCAGCGTCGACGGCGCCACCGCGATCAACGGCGCGAGCGGCGACCTCGGAGGACCCGCGGACAGGGCCGTGTTCCGCGCGGTACGGGCCAGTTGCGACTGGATCCTGGTCGCGTCCGGAACCGCCGGCGCTGAGGGTTACCGCACCCCGAATCCGGACGAGGCTGTGGTGCAGCGGCGCCTCGCCGCGGGTCGCTCCCGAACCCCCCGCTTGGCGATCGTGACTGCCAGCGGAGCCCTCGATCCGACGATTCCCGCTCTGGCCGACACCACCACAGACGACGACCCCGGCGACAACCGACGCACACTCGTCATCACCGGCGAAGCGGCGGATGGTGCGCGACTCGCGGAACTCAATGCCGAGATCGTCCGCCTTCCTATGCCCGCACCGCGACCGGATGCAGTGTTGGGCGAAATTCACCGGCGGGGTGCGGCCGTGGTGCTGTGCGAAGGCGGACCAACCTGGAACGGCCAGATGACCGAGGCAGGCCTCGTCGACGAACTGTGCCTCAGCATCTCGCCGATCCTTGCCGGGGGCACTTCGTCGCGAATTGTCGCTGGTGCCGCACAGGCCGACCCCGCCCGAATGCGGCTGAGGAGCCTGCTCACCGAGGGCGACCTTCTCTTCGCTCGCTACACCCGACCTTGACGGCCCGATCACCGTCGCCACCTGTTCACTCGAGCAGGTTGGCGGGGATCACCAGTCGTTGACCGGGCTGCAATGTCGTTGAACCGGTCAGGTCGCTGAGCTCATCAACCAGCCGACGAGGGTCGGCGCCCGGATCGAGCCACGTGGCGATGCTCCAGAGAGTGTCGCCGGGCTGAACGACCACGACGACCGCGTCGAGGGACCGGGTGTCGGTGGTACTGGTCGACTGCGACGCGTTCCCGTACGACCAGAGGCCGACCACCAGCGAGAACACGACAGCGAGCACAATCAGGCGACGACGCCGGTACACCTCTGCGGGCTGGACGACACGGGGTCCATCAGTTCGGGGTCCATCAGTTCGGGGTCCATCAGTTCGGGGTCCATCAGTTCGGAATCCATAGGTTCTGGCGTCAGCAACACGCGGACGAACCGAACGGGAATCTGCTGGGTGGGTGAGGATTGCAGTCATGGCTCCATTGTTCTCCTGGGGTGTGACACTCACCGGCGTATGAGAGTGCTGGTGAGAATCTTGAGAAGATGCTTGACATCGAACGAATGTTTGGCGAACATATGTCTGTCGAACATCCGTTCGGTACTATTGAACACGAACAGACGTTCGATGTCAACAACAAGCCTGTAATTTCCACGTTGGCGATTTCCACCACCCACGGAGGCGACCATGCCCGACACGCTCACAACCCGGCAGCGGGAGATACTCGACATGATCATCTCCCACGTAAACGAACGCGGCTATCCCCCATCGGTGCGCGAGATCGGTGAAGCGGTCGGCCTGCGCTCCCCCGCCACCGTCAAGTCCCATCTCGACAACCTTCGAGACGCCGGATACCTGAAGCGCGACCTGGCGAAGCCCCGGGCGATACAGGTCAGCTACGAAGGGACAGGCAGCGGCGCTGAGCACCGGCCGGTGCGCCACATTCCGCTCGTCGGCGACGTCGCCGCCGGAACCGACGTCCTTGCGGAGAGCAATGTCGAAGAGTTCGTTCCCATGCCCGAAGACCTCACCGGTCGGGGCGAACTGTTCATGCTGCGGGTGCGGGGCGACTCGATGATCGAGGCGGGGATCTTCGACGGAGACTTCGTCGTCTGCCGCCACCAGGAGACCGCAGAGGACAACAAGATCGTCGTAGCGGGAATCGGGGACAACGAGACCACCGTCAAGACGCTGCGGCGCCGCAACGGTTCGGTGGTCCTGGTCCCCGCCAACTCCGAGTACCCGGAGATGGTCTTCAAGCCCGACGAGGTGCAGATCTTCGGTCAGGTCGTCACCGTGATGCGCAAGCTCTAGGCGAGCTCCAAGAGTTGAGCGACCCGGCGCGCCGGTTTAGGCGCCCCGGGTGAGCAGATCCACCAGAGCAGCGTGGGCGTCCACAAGCCAGGACCGCTCCAGATACTCGTCTTTGGTATGGGCGACAGTGGGGTCGCCCGGCCCGAAATTGCTCGCCGGAACACCCCGCTGGGCGAAGAACGCCACATCGGTCCAACCGAGCTTGGCCCGGACCTCGAGACTGTTGCGCTCGATCAGCATCTGCAGGAGTGCGTCGTCGAGCCCCGGACGAGCCGCCGGGGAACAGTCAACGACTTCGAGCTTGTCGGATCCGCCGAGAACAGGCGACATCAACCCGCGGACGAAAGCCTCTGCTGCCTCAGGATCACGATCCGGGGCGAAGCGATAGTTAACTCGCAACACCGCCCGGTCGGGCACGACATTGCCCGCCACTCCTCCCTCCACAAACACCGCCTGCAGCGATTCGCGGTACTCACAGCCCTCCACCACCGGACGACGTCCCTCGAAACTGCTGACGATGTCGAGAACCTCGGTGAGACGATGGATGGCGTTGCGGCCCATCCAGGGGCGCGCAGTATGCGCACGCGTGCCGCCGAGAGTGATCTCCAAACGCATCGTGCCCTGGCACCCGGCTTCAACGGCACCGAGAGTCGGTTCACCCAACAAGGCCACATCGCCCTCGAGAAGTTCGGGGCGCGTCGCTTCGATCTCGCGAAGACCGTTGTGCACAATGTCCACTTCTTCACGGGCGTAGAACACGTAGGTGACGTCGACCGGCGGTTCGGTGACGGTGCGAGCGAGTTCGAGCATGACCGCGATTCCGCCCTTCATGTCGGTCGTGCCGACCCCGTACATTCGGTCGCCCTCGATACGCGCCGCGGCATTGCCGTTCGGGGGAACCGTGTCGGTGTGGCCCCCCAGCACGAGGCGACGATCACGGTCGAGTTCGGTGCGGGCGACCAGATTGTCGCCGATCCGGTCGACCGTCAGATGGGACTGCTGCCGCAGGTCCGCCTCAAGGAGATCGACGATCTCACGCTCGTTGTGACTGACCGACGGGATGTCGACGAGCGCGGCGGTCAACGCGAACAGGTCTCCCGTAGGCAGGTCCGGTGGGGGCGGCGCCGCACCTCGGCTCAAGTGGACGCTCCGTGGTCACGAAGGATCTCGTTGAGAGCCGACTTGTCGTGGCGTTCGCCCTCGGTGAGCCGCTTGATCACCAACACCGCGGGCAATCCGAACGTCCCGCCGGGGAAGTCCCGCGGCCGGGTGCCGGCAACCGCCACGCACCACGCAGGGATCGACCCTCGGCTGATCTCGGTGCCCGTCTCCACATCGATCACCGGAATAGACCCCGTGAGAATCGCGCCGGCGCCAAGGACGGTTCCCTCGCCGACCCGCGCACCCTCGGCAACTATGCAGCGGCTCCCGATGTAACACTCGTCCTCCACGATCACCGGTTCCGCCTGCGCAGGTTCGAGCACACCGCCAATCCCTACCCCGCCGGAGAGGTGGACATTGCGGCCGATCTGAGCGCAGGACCCCACTGTGGCCCAGGTGTCGACCATCGTGTTCTCCGCAACGTAGGCACCAATGTTGATGTAGCTCGGCATCATCACGACTCCCGGTGCCTGGTAGCTGCCCCAACGCGCCTGGGCTCCGGGCACTACCCGCACGCCGCGAGCCATGAAGTCGCTCTTGAGCGGGATCTTGTCGGCGTACTCGAACGGGGCGTGTTCGATCGTCTCCATCTTTGAGATGCGGAACAGCAGCAACACCGCGAACTTGCACCACTGGTTGACCGTGACGCTGCCATCGGAGTTGACTTCAGCAACCCTTGCTCTGCCGGTGTCGAGCTCGTCAATGGCCTCATGCACCGTGGCCACGACCTCAGGATCATCGACATCCAACGATGCGCCATCGGCCCAGAGCGCTTCGATCCGTGACTGCAAATCAGACATGGCCCGCACCTTATCCGTCTCGGGATCGGTCTTGGGACCCGTCTAGGGCGGCCGCACTTGTCGCCCGGCTCAGGGCCAGTTCGAGCGCTGCGGTCGGTTGCACCACCGCCATGCGGACATGCCCGGTGGAATCACTGCCGTAGAACTCCCCAGGGCTGACGATCACCCCACAACGCTGCGCAAGCGTGTGCGCCAGGCCCCAAGCGTCGCCGTCGGGGGCTCGGACCCAAAGGTAGAAACTCCCTCCCGGCAGATCCGCGGAGAGTCCCAGTGCGCCCAGAATCTGTTGGGCGAGTTCCAAGCGGTGCCAGTAGACACCGCGTTGCTCGACAACGTGGGCCTGGTCGTCCCAGGCAGCGACGGCAGCGCTCTGGACTGGACCCGGAACCATGCATCCCGCGTGCTTGCGCACCTCGCTGAGATAGTGCACCAACGCCGGGTCACCTGCGTAGAAACCAGCCCGAATACCAGCCAGGTTCGACCTCTTCGACAGGGAATGGATACTGAGCACGCCGTCAACCCCACCAGACAGGATCGTGCGCGGCGGACCGTCCCAGGTGAACTCCACGTAGCACTCGTCGCTGATCACCAACACGTCGTTGGCGCGGCCCCAGTGCGCTGCTGCGGTCAGATCGTCGAGTCCGCCTGCAGGGTTCCCGGGCGTGTTGACCCACAGGCAGAGGGCCCGCGCTGCGTCACTGGGATCGACCCTGCTCAGGTCGATCCGCCACTGATCGTCGACTGGGACAGGAACCGCCCGACAGCCCGCGAGCACAGCTCCCATCGCATAGGACGGATAGGACACCGCCGGATACAGCACGGTGTCGCGCGACGGATCACGGAGACGCAGATAGTGCGGCGTCGACACCACGAACTCCTTGGTGCCGATACAGGCGGCCAGCTCGCTGTCGGGATCGACCGCCACCCCCAGTTCCCTCTGCAACCAGCCCGCTGCGGCATCGCGGTAAGCCGGCGTTCCGACCGAAGCCGGATATCCACGCTCCGCGTTCGACGACGCCAACGCCTCTACCACCATCTCGGGGGGTGTATCGGTGGGGGTGCCGATCGAACAGTCGACCACTTCATCGAATCGCTTCCCGGCCAGCGCACGCAGGTCGTTCAGGCGGTCGTACGGGTAGGGAGGCGGCACGAAACCGGTCATGACGCTGACTCCTGTGCCGAGGGCGGTTCTGGCGTGGGCAGGGCAATGGGCGGGGCGGGTTCTGCGACCACGAAATCACTGAGCGCGCCCACCGACGCCGGTTCAAGGCGGGCATGCAGGCGCATCCCCGTCTCCTCCGCCACGTTGCTGCTCACGTGGCCCTCACGATGCACCGCTGCGAGCACGTCGCCGCGATCCCATGGCACTAATAACTCCACGAACTCGGTGGTCTGACGAAGACGATCACCGATGACCGCCAACAGGGCTTCGATGTTGTACCCGCTGTGGGCCGACACCGCTATCGATCCCTCGTGATGCTCAGCGAGGCGGGCCGCTGCGTCGCTCTTGTCGGACTTGTTGAACACCAGAAGCTGCCCGATGTCGCCCGCACCAATCTCGACAAGCACTTCATGGACCGCGGAGATCGAGCCGAGCGGGTCCGGGCCGGCACCGTCGACGACGTGGACCAGAAGGTCGGCGTCACGGACCACGTCGAGCGTAGTCTTGAACGCCGTCACCAACTGGTGGGGAAGCTTCTTGACGAAACCGACCGTGTCGGTCGCATAAACCGTTTCTCCACCCGGCAGGGACAGGCGACGGGTCGTGGCGTCGAGTGTTGCGAACAGTCGGTCCTCGACCAGCACATCGGCCTCGGTGATCCGGTTCAACAGCGACGACTTGCCGGCGTTGGTGTAGCCGACGAGTGCCACAGCCCGGTTTCGGGACCGACCCCTGGCCTTGGCCTGAGTCGCCCTGTGGGCCTGCACCCTGCGCAGATCGTTCTCGAGTTTGTTCACCCGGCGCAGGAGCTGACGCCGACTCACCTCGAGCTGAGTCTCTCCGGGCCCTCTGGTGCCGATCCCGCCCGCCTGCTGCGAGTAGCTCCCGGCGAGGCTTCGCAGTCTCGGCAGACGATACCGGAGCTGCGCCAACTCGACCTGCGCCTTGCCCTCGAGGGTGCTGGCGTTCTGGGCGAAGATGTCGAGAATGACCGCGGTGCGGTCCAGCGCCGTGCAACCGAGGATCTTCTCGAGGTTGAACTGCTGCGCGGCGGTGAGTTCATCGTCGAATACGACCGTGTCACAGTCGGCTTCGTCGACGATCGACTTGATCTCTGAGGCCTTTCCTGATCCCACGAAGGTGGCGGGGTCGATGGCCGTGCGGCGCTGCACCACCCTTTCGACTGCGTCCGCGCCGGCGGTGTCGACCAGCAGTTCGAGTTCGTCGAGTGAGGCGTCGACCGACTCTGGTGTGGCTTTGTCGCGCAACACTCCGACCAACACGATCCGCTCGCGGAAGGTCCGCTCGATCAATCCGCCCGAAACGCCTCCGAACTCTCCGAAGCCGCCTCGATGCGCGGTGCTGTCGCCGGGCGCAGCCGGAGCCTCGGGGTTCGACGGCGCGGACGGTTCCCCGTCGCTCCGGATGGCTGGGTCGTCCTCGGGGCGCCGGTTGGTGCGACCGTCCCCCGACAGGGCCTGGACCTCAGTCATCAGAAATCTCTATGTCGGCGACATGGGTGGTCGGGCCGGTGAGCGTGGTCGGACCGGCCAGGTCGACCACAGCTTCACCGCCGGGCATCTGCACCACAGTTCTCGGGCCGATCAAGCCCCAACCATGAAAAACATGGCCCGCGACTGTGGCGCCCGTCCCGCAGGCGCTGGTGACACCGGCCCCTCGTTCCCAGACCCGCAGCTTGAGTCGATCGGATCCGCTCGACGTGACAAAACTGACATTCGCGCCCTGTGCGAAGTGGCGCTCAATGGCGGGGCCGACGACGTCGAGTGCGATCTCATCCGGGTCGACGACCTCGCACACGACATGGGGATTGCCGATATCGCAGGTCTGGAAGCGCAGCACTCCAATCGACTCTCCGCCGGTCGCGCCAAGTTCTGCCGCGACCGATCCGATCAGGTCTTCGACATCGGGAGTCGGGCCGGCACTGACCGTCCCCATGTCGACTGTGACGATGGCGGTGCGCTGGTCGTCGGTGGCCCGTACCGAACAGTGGCGGATCCCCGCATCGGTCGTCACATCAATCTCGAGGGCGGCGACACCACGTCGGCGCGCCACAGCCTGAGCGAGGCACCGCAGACCATTCCCACTCACCGCGGCGCTGCTGCCATCGGAATTGAACAGGTGCATCGAGATTTCGCCGCCTTCGCCGACAATGCCCACAATCAAGCCGTCGGCCCCCAATCCGGTCCGTCGATCGCAGAGCGCGACGGCCTGATCCACTGCATCGAGCGGCAGCGAGTCGGCGAGCTGGATCAAGAAATCGTTGCCCAGTCCGTGGTGCTTGGAGTAACGAACGGCCATGGGCCTCCATTGTCGCAGGTTCTCGTCATTAACCGATGGGGTTTATCCTGCGCTCGTCCCAGAGGCTCACGATCTCGGCTGCGGTGACCGGGGCATCCATCCAGTTGATCCGCGGGTCGCGGCGGAACCAGCGCCGTTGACGACGGGCGAATCTGCGAGTCCGTTTGATCGCCGTGGCCAGAGCCTCCTCAAGCGAGTATTCCCCGGCGATGTGGGCGAGCAACTCCTTGTATCCGAGTGCTTGGGCGGCGGTGCGGCCCACCCCGCCGGCAGAGAGGAGCCGAACCTCATCAAGAAAACCTGCATCCATCTGTTCCTGGTAACGGGTTGAGATTCGTTCGTCGAGAACCTCCTGGGGCCAGCGCAGGGCCACCATCACGAACGGAGTCGGACCGTACTCCTCGAGCCCTGGACCGAACGACGAGAACGGTGACCCGCTGCCGATCGTCACTTCCAGCGCTCGCAGGACCCTCCGTCGATTGCTGGGTTCCATCCTCGACGCTGCCAGCGGGTCCAGCGATGCGAGGCGAGTGTGCAGGGCCTCAGTGTCTGGCTCAGCCTCGAGTTCAGCGGCAGCCTCGGGGTAACGCCCCGGCAGATTGAGATCATCGACGACGGCCCGAAGATACAGACCCGTTCCACCGACCAGGATCGGAGTGTTTCCCCGCTCGCGGATCGCGTCTATTGCCGCCTCTGCCAACCGTTTGAACACTCCGACGGTGAACTCCCCGCTGGGGTCCGCCACATCGATCAGGTGGTGCGGAACCTGCTTCTGATCGCTCGTTGTGGGCGATGCGGTTCCGATGTTCATTCCTCGGTAGA
Organism: uncultured Acidimicrobiales bacterium; assembly: GCA_951812975.1. Lineage (GTDB taxonomy): Bacteria > Actinomycetota > Acidimicrobiia > Acidimicrobiales > Aldehydirespiratoraceae > VXYK01. The sequence goes on from CATOTC010000001.1 coordinate 545,850, forward strand.
CCGCCATCGAGTCGATCGACACGATTTCCGCCTGCCCGATCTCTTCGGCTGTCGCCACCGCCAGCGACGACTTGCCAGAAGCCGTGGGTCCCAAGATGACCAGTGGCCGGTCCGCTCTACTAGTCGGCATCAACGCGCTCTACCAGTCGGCATCAACGAAGGGTCCCGTCAGATCGACATGACCGGGATGCGGGTGCGGTGCCGGGCCGGAATCGTCACATCAACCAGCCGACCGAGCAGGTGGTTCATGCCCGCTCCGGTCACCTCGACCTGCGCGTAGGTTCCCGTTCGCAGAGGCGTCGGCGACGGGAAGTGAACGAGCGTGTTGCGCCGTGTGCGGCCGGTGAGAACCTCGGGATCCTTCTTGCTGGGCCCCTCCACGATCACTTCTTCGGTCATGCCGATTCGAGACTCGTTGGCGGCCAGACTCGAACGCTCTACAACCACCCGGAGCCGTTCGTACCGTTCCACCGCAACTGAGTGGTCCACGAAGTCGTCGGTCATCTCGGCGGCTTCGGTCCCTGGACGGGGAGAGAACACAAACGTGAAGGCACTGTCGAACTCCGCTTGGGCCGCAAGCTCCAGAGTGCATTCGAAATCGTCGTCGGTCTCGCCAGGGAACCCGACGATGATGTCGGTCGACACCGCAAGGTCCGGGATCGTGGCGCGGGCTTCGCGCAGCTTGTCGAGGTAGCGCTCAGCGGTATAACCGCGGTGCATCGCGGCGAGTATCCGGTCGCTGCCGGACTGCAACGGAAAGTGCAGGTGTTCGCACACTTCGGGGACCTCGGCCATAGCCTCAAAAGTCTCGCTGCGCATGTCCTTGGGATGAGGGCTTGTGAAACGCACTCGATGGATGCCCTCGACGGCTCCCGTGTCTCGCAGCAGGTCCGCGAACAGCGGTCGGGCACGACGATCGGAGAGCCAGCGCCGGCCGCACCAGTGCTGATCGTCGCTGTGCGGGTCGACCCGCCGGGCCAGGGCCAAGTCTCGGCCATAGCTGTTGACGTTCTGGCCCAGCAGGGTGATCTCGCTGACGCCGTCTCCGGCCAGTTCTGACACTTCGGCCACCAACTCACCGAACGGACGGCTGATCTCAGGACCTCGAACGGCAGGAACGATGCAGAACGCGCAGGTGTTGTCACAGCCGATCTGAACCGTGACCCAGCTCGCGTGATCAACCTCCCGCCGCGTCGGCAGCGCCGAGGGGAACGCTTCGCCGTCAGCTCGGGCAGTGGCCTCGAGAATCTCGACTATCGGACCATGTTCTGCCGCATGATCGAGCAGCTCGACCGCACGGTCGACATTGTGGGTGCCGAACACCACGTCCACATGAGCCGCGCGCTCGCGGATGAGGTCGCGGTCCTTCTGGGCGAGGCAGCCGCCGACCACGATCTGCAGATCGGGATTGACCTGTTTCAACGCCTTTAGATTGCCCAGAGCGCCATAGAGCTTGTTGTCGGCGTTCTCCCGTATACAGCAGGTGTTGAGGACGATGACGTCAGCCTGAGTCTCATCGTCGACCCGCCACATCCCATCGGCCTCCAGCAGACCGGAGATCCGTTCTGAGTCGTGCTCGTTCATCTGGCACCCGTAGGTACGGATCACATACGACTTGCCCACGAGTACAGGCTACAAGCGCGATGCGCTGCGGCTCCCCGAATACCACACGCCACCTTGACTCGCGGCCGGTTCGCTCAACCGTTTAGCGAGTGTGCCGTACAACAAATGTGCCGTGCGACAAGTGTCCAGCCGACGAATCAAGGCAGACGGTGCGCGGTTGGGATGGTGGTGCAGACCTAGTCGTCGAGAGCGATGGGCAGATCGTCCGCCGGGTCGAACTCGGCCTCCGCTTCGACCTCCGGCTCCGGTTCCGGCATAACAGCCTTCCAGACCCGGTCTGAAATCTCAACCATGACTTCGGGATTGTCCTGGAGGAACTTCTTGGCGTTCTCCCGGCCTTGGCCGAGCTGTTCACCGTCGTAGGTGTACCAAGCGCCAGACTTCTTGACGATTCCCTCCTCGACCGCCAAGTCGAGAACCGAACCCTCACGGGAGATCCCAGCGCCGTACATGATGTCGAACTCCGCCTGCTTGAAGGGCGGAGCACACTTGTTCTTCACGACTTTCACCCGAGTGCGGTTGCCGACGATCTCGACACCGTTCTTGATCGCCTCGATGCGGCGAATATCCAGCCGGCAAGACGAATAGAACTTCAGTGCCCGCCCACCGGGGGTGGTCTCAGGCGAACCGAACATCACGCCGATCTTCTCCCGCAACTGGTTGATGAAGATGCAGATGGTCTTCGACTTGCTGAGGTTGCTCGTCAACTTGCGCAATGCCTGCGACATGAGTCGAGCCTGCAAGCCGACATGAGCATCGCCCATCTCGCCCTCGATCTCGGCGCGGGGCGTGAGCGCAGCAACCGAGTCGATCACGATCACATCCAACGCCCCCGAGCGAATCAGCATGTCGGTGATCTCGAGGGCCTGCTCACCCGTGTCGGGCTGAGAGATCAACAACTCGTCGATATCAACACCGATCGCCTTGGCGTACACCGGATCCATTGCATGCTCAGCGTCGATGTAGGCACAGACACCTCCATTGCGCTGAGCCTCGGCCACCACATGGGTGGCGAGGGTGGTCTTGCCCGAAGATTCCGGGCCGAATATCTCGGTGACCCTGCCACGGGGCAGACCACCGATCCCGAGAGCCAGATCCAATGCCAGCGCACCCGTCGGGACTGACTCGATCCCCATGGTGCTCTTCTCGCCCATCTTCATGACCGAGCCCTTGCCGTACTGCTTCTCTATCTGGCCTAGGGCCATGCTGAGTGCCTTGTCTCGCTCCACTGTCTTTTCTCCTGTTTTGTTTGCTGCGCCTCGCAGCTGAGTTGTGGGGGATGTTGGATTGCTGGACTCGAACTTACGGAGGGGGTGTGACACAGTCCCACCAAGGACGAACGACACAATTGTAATTGCGAACATCCGTTCGGTCAACCACCTGCAAGAATTTCAGAAATCTTGCTAACCGAGGACCCGTTCAGGGTCGTGATGTGGTCTCATATACACAAGACAAGGAGGTCCGTTGACCATGACCAATATCACCCACAGCGAGGCCGAGCTTCGTAGTCGCCTGACCCCCGAGCAGTACACGGTGACTCAGCAGGCAGGCACCGAGCGCCCCTTCACAGGCGAATACTGGGATTGCCACGACGACGGCACCTACCGCTGCATCGTCTGTGATGCCGTCCTGTTCATGAGCGACACCAAATACGACTCCGGCACCGGGTGGCCCTCCTTCTTCGAGACCGCCGGAGAAGACGTGGTTCGAATCCAGACTGACATCAGTCACGGGATGGTCCGCGAAGAAGCAGTATGCGCCAACTGTGATGCCCACCTCGGCCACCGCTTCGGCGACGGCCCAGGCCCGCACGGACACCGCTACTGCATGAATTCCGCCTCCCTCCGCCTAGATCGAGACGAAACCTAACCCCAACCCCCTCGCAACACAAGACCCCATCGCTTGGAATCTGCGCGCCGAGCTTCTGGGAGCGGATCGCTCGCGGGTTGGAATTGGGAGCGAAGCTGGCCACCAGGGAGTAGATTGCGCAGCACGGGACGTGGCGCAGCTCGGTAGCGCACCTGCTTTGGGAGCAGGGGGTCGCTGGTTCAAATCCAGTCGTCCCGACCAGGCAATTCCACCGATGATCCAACGGTCGGCCATGATGCTGGCATGCATTCCGAACAACTGCTTGATACCGCCGCGGCCACAACAGGCCTGGACGACTTCGGCGATACCTCGTTTCAGGACGGGCTCGAGGTGCTCGTCGAAGCGCTGAACGACGAGGCTCAACTCAACGCCATCGGTGGACCCGCGGCGGAAGCACTGGTGACTGGAGCTCTGGTCAACCGGCTCAAGGTCACCGACTACTGGAACCAACACCCCGAACTGGCCAGCCAGGTGATCACTGCGCCGCTGTTCATCGTCGGTGTCTCCCGTTCGGGCACAACCGCACTGAGCCAACTCCTCTCGGTGGACCCGGCCAATCGCAGCCTCCTCTCCTGGGAGGCGAGCGACCCGGTCCCGCCGCCTAAGGCCGAAACCTACAACAACGATCCACGCCTGCTCGCCGCCGTCGAAGCCGAAGCGGACAACATGCTGTACCTGCTCAACCCTGTTCTTAAGGCAATGCACCACGACCCTCCCGACATGCCGATCGAATGCGTCACCCTCATGGCCCACGATTTTGTGAGCCTGCAATACAACGCCATGTTCAACATAGAGTCGTACACCGACTGGATCCTGGCACGAGACCACACCGACACTTACCGCTATCACCAGCGAGTGCTGCAACTACTCCAGTCGGGGGTGCCGGGCCGCTGGCAACTGAAGACGCCCCACCATGGGTTGGCTGTGGAGACCATCGCCCAGATCTACCCCGACGCCCGCTTCATATGGACGCACCGCGATCCCGCAACGTGCATCGCCTCAACCGCCAGCATCACAGCCTCGCTCAGCGGCACGTTCAGCGATGCCGACTGGGCTGCCTTCGAGGGCACGCAGTGGACCCGGGTCCTCACCGAGATGATCGAACGCACAACAGCGGCCCGAGCGGTGCTGGGCGATCACCGGTTCATCGACGTGGACTACCGGCAGCTGGCGAGCGACCCGGTGGGCGCAGTCCGAGGCATCTACCGTGACCTCGGTGAGCCCGTCGACGAAACCTTGGAGGCATCGCTGGCCGCCCATGCCAACGAGCACCGGCAACACAAGCACGGTCGGCACAGCTATACGTTCGAGTACTTCGGTTTGGATCGCGACGCGCTCAACGAGCGGTTCTCGACCTACCGCAACACCTACGACCTCTGACCGCGGACCGCAATGGCCCGAGCGCTGGGCTACTCGAACGCGGGGATGACGTGTTGGCCCATCAACTCGATGGTCTGCATGACATCTTCATGTGCTACGTCGTAGGGGTTGAACAGGCAGAACACCACATCACAACCGGTAGCCTCATACGCGCGGAACATCTCGATGGCCCGATCCGGGTCCCCGCACACACAGGCATTGGTGTCGAGCAGATAATCCATGGTCAGATGGTCGATCGATCCATCCTCAACATGGTCAGCCGTGGATCCGAGGTAGTCGTAGGTGCCGAGTTCCTCTTCCATCTGGCGCAGCCACTGAGCCACCGAACCGATCAGCTGAGCGCCGTGTTTGGGGTACCACTCGAAGGAGGGCCCTGCCTGATCGACCGCCTGCGCGTCGGTCTCGGCGACGTTGACCATCGTGAAGCTCGCTGCACGGTTGTTGATGAACTTGCCGATGGGTTCTTGGCAGGCCGCGATTCCCTCGCGATAGATGCCGATCCGACGACCGAGTTCTTCTGGAGGCGTGCCTACCGAGAACGAAAGGAGACCCAGCCCGAGTTCACCCATGAGCCGGTGTCCCCCGTCGGAACTGGTCGCCGCCCATACTGGCGGGTGCGGGTCTTGGATCGGTTTCGGGAGCACCCGTCGCGTCGGCATCTGCCAGTACTTGCCGTCGAAACTGAACTCGTCGCTGGTCATGGCGCCGAGCGTCATCTTCAGGGCCTCCTGCCACATCGACCGCGTGTCGTTGGGGTGGATCCCGAAGCCCTCGAGCTCGGCGCGGGTTGCTGAGCGGCCGGTGCCGAACTCCACTCGCCCGTCGGAGAGCAGGTCGAGCACCGCCACCGATTCGGCTGTGCGCACGGGGTGGTTGTAGGGCTGTGGCATGAGCCTCACGCCGTAGCCGAGCCGGATGTTGCTGGTGACCGCAGCTAGGTGGCCGTACAGAACCTCCGGATTCGAGCAGTGCGAGAACTCCTCAAGGAAGTGGTGCTCGACGGTCCACACCGAGTGGAACCCGACCTGGTCCCCCCGCTTCACCTGCTCGACTACGTCCTTGTACGCCTGTTGTTCCTTGCCCGGCGTCCAGGGCCGAGCCACCGGGATCTCGTAAAACATCGCAAATTCCATCCCCCGATAGTGCCCCACCACAACCCCCCAACACCAAACCGCCGTCGGCCACCCTCGAATTTCCTGAGTGCGGGTCAGGGGCCTGAGGGCCAGTGTTGGACTTCCAGTTCTGGCATCGGGAAGTCTGCGACGTTCGCTGTGGCCAGTACCGCACCAGCCCCGACAGCAGCCGCGGCTATAAGGCAGTCCGCTTGGTGCAGGGTTACACCCATCGCCGCGTGCTCTCGGCGCCAGCGACCGGCGCGCCGGCCTTCCTCGACACCCAGCGGGGCCACCCTCAGCGCTTGCACCAGACGACGTGCCGCCGGTTCCTCTTCGGCGCGAAGACCCCGCCATATCTCTTCAACAGAAATTGCGGACACCCAGGGTTCGACACCTCGGCGTCTCAACGCCTGCAGACGGTCCGCTGCGGGACGCCCGCGGAGCGCGTCGATCAATACCGTCGAGTCAAGCAGAAGCCGTGACATGGCTGTACCGGACGAACGGGTCAGCCCGAGCGCATCGAGTCGCTACGCCGCTGCGCGCGAACCCAGGCTGCAGGATCTTCATCCCAGTCGTGCCCGGTGTCGGCGATAGACCCCAAGGACCCCTCGATCTCATCCCAGCGCCGTTCATCCTCGAGACTGCGCCTTATCAGAGCGGCAATGAACGTACTGCGACGCCTGGGTCCGGCCCTTCGATCGAGATCCTCGACAAGATCATCGTCCAACTGAATGTGTAGTCGCATGTGTTTAATAATACACATAAAGCCAAAGAATCACTATTGCGTCGGGACGCGAAGGCGTGCGACGCGGAGGTGCTGGGGGCATATGACGGTGAGACAGCGGGACGGGTTGATGTGTAGCGCCGGCCACTGAAGCGATACGGTCGCCACGATGTCTGACTTCGGCACGGGTGACGAAGAAGCGAACAGAACACGTTTTGAGACCCAACCACCGCCGCCACCACCCGTTGAACCCGAAACCCCCACAGCACGGTTCGCATCTCTTCAGATTCCCGAATACCGGTTGTTGTGGTGGGGTGGGATGTTCATCTTTCTCGCCTCCCAGACCCAACAGATCGCACGGGGTTGGCTCGCTTATGACCTGACCGGTAGCAACACCGCGCTGGGCGGGGTGGTTTTCGCATTCGGGGTCACCAGCCTGGTGGCGATCCCTGCGGGGGGTGTGCTCGCCGATCGAATCGGCAAACGTTCCATATTGATGTTCGCCCAGTCGACGATGACCGCCGCGGCGTTGGGAGTCGCGGTCGCCATCTCAACGGGAGTCATCCAATACTGGATGCTTGTCGTCGCAGGTGGAGTGCAAGGCCTCGGTATGTCGTTGCTGGGGCCGTCGCGGCTGGCGATGACCGCTGACCTCGTCGAACGTGACTCGCTTACCAACGCCATCCTGTTGAGCAACGCCAGTGTTCAGATGACCCGGGTCCTGGGGCCTGCGGTCGGCGGCATTCTCATCGGCATCGCGGTGATCGGTGTCGGAGGCGTCTACTACGTGGGTGCCACGCTCTCAGCCCTGTCGGTGGTCGCCACCGTGAAGCTCCCCGCCGGTGCGCCAAGGTACAGGTCCCGCCTTTCAGCGTTCGACGACCTTGTCGACGGTTTCGCTTATGTCCGCAAGCATCGGGAGTTGGCGAGGCTTCTGGTTGTGTCGCTGCTGGTCGTGATGCTCGGCTTCCCCCACATCACCTTCCTGCCGGGGTTGGTGGAGGACATCTACGAACTCGACGCCTGGGCGCTGGGCCTGCTCACCACCTCAGGAGCTGTCGGCGCGGTGATCGCCAGTGTCGCGTTGGCCAGCGCCAAGCAGTCGCGGCTTCCATCGCTGCAGATCCAAGCAGCTATCGTCTTCGGCGTCTCACTCATCGCCTTCGCGGTGGTCCCGCAGTACTGGGCTGCGGTGGTCGTGATGGTGCTCGTCGGCGGTGGTTCCGCTGGATTCCAGGCGCTCAACAATTCGTTGGCGCTGACCATCGCCGATGTCGAATACCACGGACGGGTCCAGAGCCTGATCATGTTGAGTTTCACTGGATTTGGGCTCGCTTCGCTCCCCTTCGGCAAACTGGCCGACGTCTACGGCATCCGCCCGATCATGTCGCTGATGGGCGTTCTTGTGCTCATCTCTATGGGCTTCGGCATGCTCTGGAAAAGGCGGATCACCCCTACCGAACCCCCTTCGCTGTGATTGTTCTACGCTCGGATTGGAGGACCAATGAGCCGCGACAATGAAATGTTGATCGAGACCCTGTGGAACCACATCTGGATCGACCAGTCCCTGGATCGACTCGGGGAGGTGTTGGCTGATCCTTTCGTCCGCCATACCCGTGACGGAACGGAGAGCACAACGCCGCAGCGTTACGCCCGACACGTGAGTTCCTCGGTCAAGACGATCCGCCCGACCAGACTCCATTTCGCCCATGTCGCTTCGGTCGACGACTACGTGTATGCGCGTCTGGTCCTGGAGGGCGTCAATGTGGCTGTCGGCAGCAAATTGAAGATCACCTGGCTCGCCCAGTATCGGATCGTTGCGGGCCTGATCGCCGAGTCTTGGAGCATGCACCGAACCGATCTCGACTGGTGACGCCGTGATGCCGACCACGCTGACACTCGAGAACGCGGTAGCGCTGATAGTTGGAGCCGGGCAGGGTATCGGCCGCAGTTGCGCCTTGGCGCTGGCCGCCGAGGGGGCTGACGTGGCCCTCGCCGCTCGACGCGCCGAACCGCTTGAGAGCCTCGCCGCCGAGGTTGCCGAGGCGACCGGCCGACGGACTCTCGCGGTGGTCACCGACATCGTCGACACAGCGCAGTGCCGCGCTGCGGTCGAGGCCACTGTCAGCGAGTTCGGCCGGATCGACGTGGTCGTCAATGTCGCCACCTACGGTGGCGGTAGCGTTTCCGTCGTCGACCTCGACTGGGACGACTACATGAAGGCGGTGCAGATCAACGTCATCGGCACAATGGAGGTCTGCCGTAGCGCCGCGGCCAGCATGGCATCGACCGGCGGTGGGTCGATAGTCAACATCTCCGCGCTCAGCGCAACCACGTTGATGGAGGGACTGTCGCGTTACACGTCGACCAAAGGCGCAATGGAGTCGGTGTCCAAGACGATGGCCAAAGAAGTCGGCCCCGCAGGCGTTCGGGTCAACATCGTGACTCCCGGGCTGACCACCGGCGAGCCGCTCAGCGCCATGTTCGAGCGCATGGCAGCAGCCCAGAACCGGACCCCCGAGGAAGTCAGCGACGGTTTCGCGGGCCAAGCGGCCCTGCGCCGTCATGTGGACCCAGACGACATCGCGCACGCTGTGCTGTTCCTGGCTTCGCCGCGGTCACGCAACATCACCGGCCAAGAGATCCAGGTAACAGCCGGCCAGCACATCACCTGAACAGCCAACGGATTACGAGACCCGAACCTGACTTAGTACGTTTGACCGGGTGCTGGTTCGGTGTCCGCGATCAAGCTGCGGCGAGTTCGGGGAAGTAGCTGGTGTAGAAGCCTCGGTCGCGGGTGAGGAAGGCGTCGGCCGTCTTGAGGGCGTGCGCGCCGATCAGGAAGTCGGTGATCATCCGTTCACGCGTTCCGCCCCCTGCGCGGTACCGCTGCCAGCGCAGTCCTGCCTCGTAGGCGATGTCTGTGGTGATGGGCGACAGTGACGCGTTGATCTGCCGCAGCGTGTCGTCTAGGAGGGACCGGTCGTCGAACGCCGGCACGAGCTCGGCGTACACGATGTCGCAGACCACCACGGCACCGGCGTCGTAAGCCGCCTTCAGGCGTTCACGCGATTCGGGGCCGTGCGGCTCGTGACCATGGAGGATGTCCAGCAGGACATTGGTGTCGACAGCGGTGATCACCGTCCCCGGATCTCCTCGATGTAGTCGTCGACTCTGTCGCTGCTGTCGAGGATGGCATACACCCTCTCGACGGGATGCTGCGCAGAGGTCCGCTTGTGAATGAGGAGTCCTCCCTCGGTGGGAGTGAGTTCCACTTCAACGTTGTGGTTCAGACCGAATCGTTCCCGCAATCCCTTGGGAATCGTGAGCTGGCCTCTCTCAGATATTCGCATAACTTCTCCATATGAATTTCTGCTGAATTATTTCATATTCTAGTTCGCAGCGCCAACGGTTGCACATTCGTAAGTGTGTCGACCATGAGGGAAGCTAGAAAGGGAGACTATGACGCACATTCCGCGGCTTGCGGCCGACCACAACACAGACGACCTCCGGACTGCGTTGATCGAGCAGGGCTGTTGCGTCGTCGAGCATGCGGTGGACGTCGCCGTGATGGACGCCTTAGCGAACGAGATGGCGCCGTTCGCGCAGTACACTCCGCGGGGCTCCAACGACTTCGCCGGGGAAGGCACCCGGCGAACCGGCATGGTCGTCGGCCGCTCATCGACATTCCGGACACATCTGGCCCGTCACCCCGTCATCCTGACCGCAGGCGACCACATTTTTCACCATACTCCGACCTGGAACCTGTCGTTCGCCCACTTCTTCGAGCTGTACCCGGGCGAACCCGGCCAGCCCCTCCACCGCGACACGTGGAAGTACGGCGCACCACCGTTCCCGTTCGAGGTGGACCTGAACGCCTTGTGGGCCGTCACGGACTTCACCGAGGACAACGGCGCGACCCGCCTTGTTCCCGGCAGCAACCACTGGGACGCCGATCGCCGACCCGAACCGGGCGAGGACCTTCCCGCCGTGATGCCCAAGGGCTCGGTGCTGCTCTACACCGGGCTGGCGTTCCACGGCGGTGGCGCCCACACCGGCAAAGACACCCGGCTCGCCGTCAACGCCCAACACAGCGCGGGCTGGCTCAACCAGACCGAGCGCCTTCTGCTCGAGTTCCCGCCCGAAGCGGTGGCCGACTGGGACGACGAACTAATCGCGTTCATCGGCTACCAACTCGCCGGCCCCGCACTGGGCCACTGGCGCAACGCCGAGGATCCATTCACCGCCGTAGAGGAATACCGCAAAGCCAACCCCAAGCTGCCGTGACGCTATCCTTTGAATGGCTCCAAGATCTTGCTCAAACAGTCGGGCCAAGTATCCAGCACGGCAGCTTCGAAGCCGGATTCGTCGAGTCCGTTCACGCGTGTTGTGCCTGCTCAGCCTTGTCGACATCTAGGAATCTGCGCAATGCCTCGCGGATGATCTCACTCGTCGTCGTGCCGTCGGTCTCAGCCCGAGCAGAGACCGCGGCTCGCAGTTCCGGGTCGATGCGCACGGGCACCACCTCAGCCGGACCCGAACCCATGGCGGGCCGGCCTCTGCGGCGCTTGCGCAGCGCTGCGATGTCGTAGTCGCTGGTCTCGACCTCTTCGGCGATGGCGTCGAGATCGGCCTCGGTGAGGATTCGGCCAGTAGCGGTCTTCTTTGCAGTCATGGTGAATCACCTCGGGTCGGCAGGAGCGCGTGGAACGGTGGGCGCAGCGGCATTGCATGAATCACCATCTCGGCACCGCCGTCGAGTTCGAGCCAGACGATCTCCAGCAGGTTCCCAGCCCGATCGGAACCAATGGCGAGGACCCTTGGCGGGTCAGAGGCGCTCGAGCTCGACGACGACGAGGGCGTATGCGAGCCCGTGCAGGATCACGTCGCGGTCGAGGCCGTGCTTGAACGCTGAGCGATGGAACTCCACACGCAATTATTGTAACACGAAATTCTGAGTCGGCGCTGCGACGCGGGGCATTGCGGTTGTGGCTCCGCAGTCGCGGTGTTGAGCTGTGCGGGTCACGGACCGGTGGGATGGGTCTAGAGGGCCATCGCTACAACACCGTCATCATCGGGGCGGGCACCGGAGGCGGTGTCGCCGCTGGGTGTTCGCCGATGCCGGAACGCGTGCCTAATTGCATAAGGCATTAGGTGCCCTGGCGCTCACGAACTTCGTGTGTGAGACGACTGACGGTTGCAGATTCGCTCCAGACACAACGATACTCCCGGCGCAGCAGTGGCCGTGTTGCCTACCATCAGCGAAAACGCTGGCCAGATGCCTGTCGTCATTAGGCGACTGTTCCAGGCAGCGTTTCGACATTTGTGTGCACATAACCTTTCGTGCGGAGCCCGCAGTCACAGCCTCAATGATCTCGGAGCGTGGGTTGGTGAACTTAGTTCGCGAGAAAGAAAACACCACAATGTCGGGGTCGACCGCTGAGAGCAATTCGTCAGCAAACCGACGATTGCCGGTGGTAGACGGGGATCTACTGACATGGCCTCCATGGTGCGGGAAGACCAGAATGTCGGCATGGAGGTCCTGGTCACTGGCCAAGAGATAACTTAAACCTAGGTCGTCGATGTCACCGGTGAACAGCACCGACTGATCAACGGTGCTCGCGCGGACGACGGCGCTTATTGAGTTTGTGGTGATCCGCCGTCCATCCGAGTCTTGGCTACCAGGACCCTTGCTAGCCAGATATGTACTAGGTGCTAGGACTTCTACGACACCATCCGAGAATGGAATCACGGTGCCCTCGACCAACTGCACCTCGCATTGTATTTCGTCTTTTCGGCGCCGATCATCTAGCGAGTGGAGCATCGCATCCCATTGTGCAGAGTCCTTAGCAGCGTCGCTGTTGAGCCGAACGTTGCCGATATCGATGTCGTTCTGATCTAGAAGTGCATCGAGTCCCTTTAGGTGGTCAGTGTCAGCGTGTGAGATTAGGATCTCGTCCACGATCTTTAGGCGGTTCTCAAGTAAGAACTCCAAGAGCGCTGTGGTAGGGCCTGCGTCGATCACAAGGCACCTCTGGTCGTCACACATCACAGCGCAGTTCCCGTGACCGACATCTAGGATGACGATCTTCGTCATTCAGTCTGCCAGTCAATGTAGAGAAGCTCGCGCTGCGTTGCGCCGATGTTAGCGCGAACAAAACTTCGATAGCCGACCTTCATCTTGTCGCGGAGAATCCCGGGGACATCGTCAATGCGCACTCGAATTGAATCATCGACCTGCCAAGCTGGGAGAGAAACGGAGACGGTCCGGTCATTGGGATCCAGTGCTTCGACCACTACCTGTGTCCTCCAAGAGCGTCGCGTCGGACTGAACAATCCGTTCAACTCGGATGCACACGCTTTGAATGCCTCTACGATGTCTTCGGGTTCTTCCAATTGTTCGGGTGTGCAAAGCACGGGTAGATTCTTCAAGTGTGCTCTGATGAGCGGCATTTGAGCATCCTTCCCGAAATACTGCGTGCAAAGAATGGATGGCAGAGCATGCTGGTTGTTCCAAGCTGCCAATGCAGCACCGTGGAAGTGTGCGTAGGGTCCTTTCGCTTGCAGTTGGTGATCACAGATGCAACCCTGCGCTTCCGATTGGATTAGCCGATGGGCGTCCTCAAGCTCGACCAGTGGGCCCCTGACCAGAAACGGACTCAACGGCGAAGCCTCGACACACATCGCGAGGCTGCTCCGACTCGCTGGATCGTCGTCAACGATTGCCACGGTCTCGATCTGATGTCCGCTAACTTCAAGCATGGCCCTACCGCCCGAGTATTGGAAGCGTGATCTCGAAAGTTGCCCCGCCTAGAGGACCATTCGGCATCGCGTCCACGGACCCACCGAGATCAATGGTGGTGTCCTTAACGATTGTAAGACCAAGTCCTGATCCCCCCGGCCGAGACGTCACGCCAGGCAGCCAGATGTCGTCTGTCGAGAAATGAAGGACACCGGGCCCGTTGTCCGAGACGGTCAGCATCAGCGAGTCATCGGAGACTTCGGTCGTCAGTCGAATGATACGAGAGCGTTTCTTCGATTCGGAGACAGCGTTGAGTGCGTTAGTTAGGAGGTTCACGATGATCGACTCGATCGCGGCTTCAGAACTTCGCAGATAGGGATTCGCGTCAAAGAGATCCAGCTGAAGTTCCGCATTTCGCTCCTTGATGAATGGTGCGTACGTATCTGCGACTTGTCTGACAGCCTTATGTAGCTCGATACGGCCTACCCGTCGCTTGTCACGGTCAACGAGGCTCAGAGTGCCGTCTGTGAATGCCCCGAGCGTGTCTGTGCTTGACTCGACCAACACGATGGGTTCGGTGATCTTGTCTGGTACGGGGTCGAGGAAGTCCTTTAGCCGTCGCCGAAGAGCGCCCACCGATCGTCTGATGATCTTGAGTGGTCCGCTTGCATACTCGTGTGAGAACGTCGCGGCAGCGATCCCGGCTGTGCTCAAGGTTCTATAGAGCTGAACCTCTTCTCGCATGGTCTGCTGCGCTTGCTCCTGAGCGTCCGCGTAACTGTCAAAAAGTTCCTTGGCCTTCGCGGCGGTTGGCGCTTCTTCGGCGAGGCGACCGAGTTGCTTCTCGACTTTCCTTCGAAGTTGTTGTTCCTTCGGCACGGCACTAGTTCGCCGCCGCTGACGAAGTGCTTCCCTCGTCTTGAGGCGTTCACGTGCCATCCATTCGAGCGCATCTGTAGCCATCTGACGCAGATCTGCGAAGGCGGGGTTCTCGATGACACCGGATCGATCCGTCTTTTCGGTAAACGCACCATCGTCGTCGTCAACGCAAACACGTCCGATCGCGGTGTTGGTGCTAGGGCGCAACTCGGGGCTCCGAACGCGTCGGAGGTCTAGGCGGAGCCAGTCATTCCCAGGGTCACCGTACGGCGGGACGCGGATACCGTTGACATAGAGCATTATTCCACCGAACTCTGTAAGCCATTCTTGGACCTCTCCCACCGTCGTGTTCCTGCTCTCAAAGGTCTGCCTGTTGAGGATGAAGGCCCACAACTCGAAACGAGCTGGCGGACATCGGTAAGGTTCGTCGAGCTTGCGCAATCTGGAATGCGCGGCTTCGTACAGCGTTTCACCTCGCCAATCCGAGAGTGTCGCGGATGCTAGGCCGTCGGCGCCGACTGATGCTTCAAGCCTGAATTCGGCGGCATCGAAGTACTTCTTGCGGACGAGTGCTTCAAGGTCGTCGAATTCCTGGGTTGCAAGCCTCGTTCGAAAGTCGTACGGATCGTCGCCGAAGGGATCCGACAGCAACAACAGTGCCCGAGCCAAGCGCTTGACCTCTCGACGACCAAGGCGCCCGGTAACGCCGAGAATGCGAAGGTCGGTCCCGTTCGCTTGGTCCGGCTGGCGGCGGCGTGTCTCGATCCTTATTTCAACGTCCTCGATTGCTTGGACATCCTCGAAATCTGACCACTTGAGAGCAATCTGATGTTCTAATTCGGGCTCGGAGAGCGGTCTAGTTTGGATCACGGCTTGTCTACCAGCGCGCAGGGCCGCGAGCCGGCCCAGGCCCTTGCTTCCCGTGAGCACTCGACCGCGACGCGTCTCGCCTCGGTCTACTTTCGACGAGCGGCCAAGCAAAAGGAAGCTGTCGACGAGTTCTTCGGCGGTCATTCCGTCGCCGTCATCACTAACAAATATGGCGCCGCCGGGAGCCGTTACGTCGCTCAACCGGACTTCACAGTTCCGAGCGTCCGCGTCACGGGCGTTCTTTACCAGTTCGATGACTCCGTGCTCCAGCGACGGGTTGAGTTCCTCGCCGAGTCGGCGCAGTATGTCGGGCGCGAAACGGAACGTGGCCATCAGCGGACCCTGTCTTCGTCTGGGCTCCACGGAATGGACCCAACAGCGCTCACGGTGAGATGGCGGCACCTGATCACCTGGTCAAGCCAGTCGTTGACTGGTTGAGACCGAAGGCGGCGCAACAGTCGCCTGCACTCCGTGAGGCCACCGTGTCTTGGCTTGAGAACCAACAGATGATTCTCAACGGCAATGCCCCGGGGATCGGAAACGACTGCCGCACGGGCACGATATGGATCATCTGGCCGCGACGTTCTAGGAATCACTACGATCGGACCCTGGTGCAGTCGTCCACTGAACCGACGCGTTCTCTCAACCGCCGCGATGGTCCCCCAAACAGGAAAGTTCTTGGCCACCAAGTACGGCACATGCGGTCCCTCCTGTGGCGACCGATAGTCGACCAAGGGTCCAACAGATACGTCGAACCGGTCACCAACGGTCGAACCCGCCGTGCTCGGCCCCCATTCGTACGGTGAGGGGTCTGTGGTCATGTAGCGGGTTAGGCCACGCAGAATAAACACGTCGACATCTGTCCACCGGTCGAATCGGCCGGTTGGTTCCGGCGTATCGAGGTCGAGGCGCTCGGTAATGAAGCTTCGCCACCGTCGGTAGCGGGAGCCGCTGCGGAGCACGTCGGGCAGAATCGCATGCACCTCAACCCCTGCTTTGAGACGCACGACAGTGCGAGCCAGAAAGTCAGCTGCGCCATTGACCTTTCCCCCTGCCCATCGGCAATTCTCGTCGCTCGGAACCGCTGCAAAGGGGGGGTTGAGTAATAGATGCGTCGCATTGTCGAGGTCCCGCGCGGTCAGTCCGTCACCGACGTTGAAGCGACCGGCCACATTGAGTTCGAGCGTCCGCGACAGCAACTCGAACCGCATAAGTGCCACCCGCGAGAACTCGTCGACGATCTCCACACCCGCTAATTCCGCCGATGCATTGCCCCGACGCACCGGATCCTCCAAGGCCCTCGCAGCAGCAAGCAGCAAATCCCCAGCACCGCAGCACGGGTCAAGGACTGTCACTTTGCCTTGGACCCTGCGAAGCGGATCGGCGAGTTTGTCAGCGAGTTCGTGCGGAGTGAAGAACGCACCCAGACGGCGCCGTTCGTCTAGGGGGACAAGCCGACGGACCTCGGTGCTGGCCTGCCCGTTCAGAACACGTGAGAGAGTGCCTGCGCTACCGAGACAGCCAGGGTTCGAGTCGCAGACATCGTCGAAGACCTGCACGAACTCTGCCAGAGCGGCTGTCAACACGTCGTCATCGCCTGTCATCGGGTCAGTCTACACCCCCCCTACGACGGCGCTGCCTTGCCGCCCTCCAAACAACCGATCGCGCCATTGATAGAACAACGTCTCCGAAATCTCGGACACTGCCCAGTGTCTTGTCGGAGCGCTCATCCTTGCCGTTTGGGCCTAGCGGCTCTGCTAGAGCGCTGCGCCCGGGCGCGTGGTGCAGCTAACCCCTATGATGCCGCCTGAGAATGAGTGTTAGCGAGGGGTCAGTCTCATGGGTCCACAAACCGTCGTCACAATCCATCCGGAGTGCATCAAGCCCGGTGTCCCTCTCCCGGCGAACCCGGTGCGGTTGGATGCACTGAAATTCAACATGAACGACCTCGCCCACTCGTTGTTCTTCACCGGCAAGGACGTTACCCGGGGGCATCCGCTGGCACCAAGATACCTGAGTTGGCCGTTCGGCGTTCGATGGTCTGTCCGCCGACTGTACCCGAACGCTGATCCCTCCCTCAGCAAGCAGCTGCAAAGGAACCTGAAGAGTCGTCTCAACAACGTACGGGCACACGTCGAGCCGCGAAAGGCTCCGGCCGGCACGGGCAATTACCTCATGTTGACAACGCTCGGCCAGAAGCTGACCGGTCCCGCGCAGGGGAGACTGTCAGAGGATCTTGGCCTTGCCATGATGGGCTTGTATTGCTACGAGACGCTCGACGTAGTTCAACTGCTAGGAACGTCGCTTGCTGAGAAGTGCTTCATTGTGACACCTCGGATCCTCCAAGGAAAGACAGACAAACGGCGTCCCGATTTCATCGGTTTCGACGCTTATCACAATGCGATCATTGCGGAAGCGAAGGGCCGAAGAGGCAACCTCCGACTTCCCGCGTTGGCCGCCGACGTGGATGATCAGTTGAAGTCAGTCAGGGCCGTATGGATACCGGACTCGGTTAGTGGCAGGGTCGTGAATTGCCGCCACTATCACCGCATCGGATGTATAGCGTCCTTTAAATCGTTCAGCAGCCCGCTGAGGCTTCATGTCGTAGACGACCGGTGCTGGCCGGCCCCGGGGCCCCTAGTCCAGGATGACATTGAGCCGCTGGATGCAAACATGCGCTCGGAACTCCTCTACCGCTACTACTCCTATACGTGCGCGGCCGTCGGGTACGATCAAAGGACCCTCCGAAACTTGGATGCCGGGTCCTTCCAGACGGTCGAACTCCCCGGCATCACGTTCGGTGTGCTCGACTCCATATTCGAATTGGTCGAGCGCACCGGATCGGTCGACCCGAATGACCTTGACGCCCTCCAAGGCTTCGCGGGGGAGATCGACGACATCTTGGGATCGCTGGATCTGGGCGATCTGGATTCACGCGATCAGGACGCCCGCAATGAGGGGATGTTCCGCGACGGAACAGTCTTCCAGGCTGCCTGGCACGTCGAGACCGAAGACGCACTGCCTGAAGCCTCTTCTTGATGCTGGAGTGAACGCGGGCTGCAACGTGCCCAACCTGGTGAGGGAGAGACACCTGCAGGCCGGGGTGAACCCGAGATTTTGGACCTGGTCGTGGTACCCCGTACGGGATTTGAACCCGTGCTACCACCTTGAGAGGGTGGCGTCCTAGGCCACTAGACGAACGGGGCAGGTTCATCGCTGAGGCGATCTGCGACCGCATGAGTGTAACCGTGCGCCGAGGTCCTCAGCGCCACAGAAACCAAAAGCTCGGGGAGGAGGACTTGAACCCCCAATGTCTGGACCAGAACCAGATGTGTTGCCAATTACACCATCCCCGAAGGGCGACCGCATCGTACCGGTTTCCGCCACCGTCTCACACGAATTATCGCACAGGCCCGCGTGCGGTTGGACCCGACCCAACTCAAGCAGCGTTGCCGAACCAGTTGTCGACACGTCGATAACCGAGGACCCGCCCAAGCGACACCGCGGCAGTCTCACGCGCCAACTGTCTCAGCGATGCTCCGCCGTCTGTTGGTGAGATGTATGCGGTCAGTCCCACCTCTGAGGAGATCTGAGCCACCCGCAGCGAGTGGTAAGGGTCAGACACCACAACCGCAGACGACAGGCCACGGTCGTTCAGCACTCTGGCCGTGGCCGCGATCTGCTCCCAGGTGGAGGCACCGTCGGTCACCAGCAGCAGCGCAGCCTCGGGCACGCCCGCCTCCAGGAGATACTCGAATCCGGTGAATCCCTCTGTGAACCGATCTCCTTCCTGCTTGGACCCGGTGGTGACGATGAGCGGAGCGGTGCCTTCGTGCCAGAGCTCCAACGCATGGTCCAGTCGTCTCGCCAACACCGGCGAAGGCCTTCCGTCGTATTGCGCTGCACCGAGCACGACGATGGCGTCGGCTGGACCCCGATCGTCCACGTCGAGGTTCATTCGCACCTGGATGAAATTGATCCCCACATAACCGATGACCAGGGCCGCGATTACCACGAGCGCCCAGATGATGCGCCGTCCGGACAGCCAACCGAACCGACCGCTGCGCACAGTTCAGCCCGCCAGGCGGCTCCGGGCCGCGGCGATACGGGACAGCGTCCTCTCCTTGCCGAGGTACGTCATCGCCTCCCACAACGGGATGCCGGCGCCACTGCCGGTGAGAGCGACTCGCAAGGGGGCCTGCGACATCACCCGCGCACCGAGTTCCTCACTGAGCCGGTTGCCGACCTCGAAGGTGGAGGCTTCCAGGCGCCCAGAATCGTTGAACGGATCGGTCTCAAGCACGCCGACAAGTTCAGCGAGTACCCGGTCTGCGGCTCGACCCTTGACCATCGCCTTGGTCCAAGCCTTCTCGTCGTATTCGCTGATCTCGTCGACAAAGAGCCAGTCGAGCCAACCCGGTGCCTCAGAAAGAGTAGAGATGCGCTGCTGAACCTCGCCCGCGAGCGCCTCAACAACCCCAAGGTCGTAGTGCGCGGGAAGCCACGGCGCGACGGCTTCCACGAACTCCGTCGGAGTCAGGGCCTTGATGTATGCGTTGTTGATGTGCTTGAGCTTGACCAGGTCGAAATAGGCCGACCCCTTGTTCACAACTTCCAAGGAGAACAGCGAAACGATCTCGGCCATCGGCCGGATCTCGACCTCGTCGGGCGGACCCCAACCCAGCAGCGCCAATGCGTTGAGCAGCGCCTCGGGGAGATAACCGTCCGCCATGAACTCTGAGAGCGCAACGCTGTCACGACGCTTCGAGAGCTTCTTGCGCTGCTCGTTGACGAGTAGTGGAAGATGGGCATAACGCGGCGGGGTGCCGTAGCCGAGCGCCTCCCACAGCAGCTTGACCTTGGGCGTGGTGTTGAGGAGGTCCTCGCCCCGGATGACATGGGAGATGCCCATGTCGTGATCGTCGACTGCGTTGGCGAGGAAGAACACCGGCGAGCCGTCGCCCCGTCGGATCACGAAATCGTCGATCGTGTCGTGGGCGACCTCGACCCGGCCGCGTATAAGGTCTTCAATGGCTGTCGAACCCTTATCCGGCACTCGGAACCGGACCACTACCCCGTCACCGTCCGCCACGTTGCGATCCCGTGACCAGCCGTGATAGCCCTCCCGCAAACCTGCCTCCGCGGACAGACGCTGCGAATCGGCGGCGCTGAGATCGCAGAAGTAAGCCCTGCCGCCATCGATGAGCTGCTGAATTGCGACGTCGTAGAGATGCTTGCGTTGTGACTGGAAGTACGGGCCCTCATCCCAATCGAGTCCGAGCCAGCGCAGCGGCTCAACAATCGCGTCGACGAACTCCTGAGACTTCTTCGACTCGTCGGTGTCTTCGACCCGCAACACGAACTGGCCGCCGTGCCGACGGGCAAAAAGCCAGTTGAACAGGGCGGAACGGGCGCTACCCACATGGAGGTAGCCGGTCGGCGCCGGCGCGAATCGGACCCGAGGAGCCTGCATGGACCTAGAGGCTAATCGTCGCCCGTCTGCGTGCGACGGAAGCGTCCGCTCGGCCTCTACAGCCCGAGCGGAACCCTCCAGTCGTCCGCACAGACCGCGGCCACTGCTGGTGGATCCATACGCAACGTCGCCTCAGGGACCAGATCGGCGATCTGGCGTGCTGTGGAATAGTGGAACGTCAGATGATGCAGCTCTTCGAACAGCGGCCTGCGGAAATCCACAAGCTCAGCGGCAGCCTCGCTCAGATAACCGAACACGGTCAGTGCCACACGGAGGTCATCGGCAACCGGTGCCCTCCCGTACAACGACGCTCGGCGCAACCCGACCGCACACGCACCCTCTAAAACATCGGCTGCGCGCTCCCCCTCAGACAGCACAAGCTCATCCTCGAAACGCCTCGCGAGCTTGTGGACATAGCCCTGATCGGGACCCTGATTGCCTACCGCCGGACCTGAAGGCTGGGGCCCGCCGACAACCTCGCCCGGCCGATTCGCCAACCAGCTGCCCGCACGACGAGGCGCAGACACATAGGCCTTGGGTCCATCGATCCTGCTCGGAAAGTGCCTCGGCGCAGACATGGCCGGTAAGCGTAGCGAGAATCGCCGAGACGTTGTACACCCAAGCTCTCTACGCGAGACTCCAACGGTGATCGATCAACCCCTCGCCGAGTTCAAGGTGCTCGATACCACCGACCGGCGCGGAGCACTGTGCGGGCGGATCCTCGCAGACCTCGGCGCCCACGTGATCCGCCTGGACGACAACGACAACGACGACAACTCCGCCATCGACCGCTACCGCAACCACGGGAAGGTCCGAGCCGAGCCCGGTAGGGGACTCTCGGAGTGGTTGCCGCTCGTCGACGTGTTCATCGAGAACGGCGGGCCTCGCACCGAGCTGGACCGCCCTGCTCTCGAAGCCCAGTACCCGCAGCTTGTGATCGTCAGCCTCACCGACCTCGGTCTGAACGGTCCACGCTCTCACTGGCATCTGGAATCCCTACCCGCCCAAGCCGCCAGCGGTGCTCTTCACGCCACAGGTCATCCCTCACTGCTCCCCACAGCCCTCCCCGGCTATCTGGCCCACGATTGCGCTTCGGTGCACGGTGCCATGGCAGCGGTCGCCGCCTTGATGGACCGGCGCCGCACCGGTCTGGGACAGCGGATCGAAACGAGTTCGCAGGAAGCAGGACTGGGCGGGGCCTATCCGTGGGGAGTTGCCATCCCAAGCTACCTGTCGGTCAACCCTTCCCTGCCGGTCGAGGGGAAGCGCAACGCTGAAGGGTTTTATCTGGTTGTGCCATGCCGCGACGGTCATGTACGCATGGTGTTCGGCAGCGAGGCGGACTGGCAGGCGTTCTATGAACTCTGCGGCAGACCCGAAGAAGTCTCCGGGGACGAGTGGAACAGCCGTAGCCACCGAGCGAGGAACCCGGGCCCAATCCGTGAAGTCGCGGAACGCGCATTCGCTCACCAGGACAGAGCCGAACTGTTTGCCGCGTCGTTACGGCTCGGCCTGCCGCTGGGTTCGATCCAGCATCCGCTGGAGTTTGTGAACCATCCTCAGACCGTCGAGCGGGGCTTCTTCGTCGATGGCGTGGCCAGCCGCCTATGGAGGTTCCAACCTCCACCCGCGACAGCGCACAATCCCAGCACCGCTCGAGCCACCAGACCCCAACGGTCCGACGACGGCCTGCTGCTCGAAGGGCTGCGCGTCATCGAGTTCGGCATTGCCGCGGTGGTTCCCGAACTGTGCTGGATGCTCTCAGAGCTGGGGGCGGACGTCATCAAGATCGAGTCCCGCAAGAAGCCTGACGTGCTCCGCGCCGCAGGCATGGACAACCTCGACAGGTCCTTCTGCTTCAACATGGAGTGCAGAGGCCGCCGCGGCATCGCCTTGGATCTCACGACTGTCGACGGGCGGCGACTGGCCAAAGAACTCTGCGCCACAGCCGATGTCGTCGCCGAGAACAACCGCGGCGGGGTGATGGCCAAACTCGGGCTCGACTATCCGGACATCGCTGCGGTCAACCCGAACGTGGTCTACGTGGCTTCGCAGGGTTACGGCCGTGGAGGTCCCATGGGAGAGATGAAGGCTTTCGGCCCGCTGAACTCAAGTTTCGCCGGCATCCATATGTTGTGGAGCCACCCCGACGGTCCTTATCCGTGCGGCACGTCGCTCAATCATCCCGACCACATCGCCTCGAAGATGTTGACGGTGGGTGTCTTGTGTGCGCTCGACCACCGCTATCAGACTGGTGAGGGATCCTTCGTGGAGATGGCACAGACCGAAGCCGCCGCGTACCTGCTCGGTGAGCTATATCTGGAGGCGATCGAGACTGGCGTGAACCCCAAGAACCTCGCCAACCGCGACCTCCACATGGCCCCCCAAGGCGTCTATCCCGGTTCAGAGGACGACAGCTGGGTCGCCATCACGGTGCAGAGCGACAATGCTTGGCGGGCGCTCGAGTCGGCCGCCGGCTGGACCGCCGATGAGACCCTGGCAGACGTTGAAGCTCGATTCGCTGCCCACGACGCCATCGACGAGCGGCTGGGCCAGTGGACTTCGCAGCGGCCTGTCGAGCAGACCGCCGAGCTGCTCCAAGCTGTCGGGGTGTCGGCGATGCCGGTGATGGGTCCGCTGGATCATCTCGCAGATCCGCACCTCTGCGAGCGGGGGCTGATGGTCGATCTGGTCCACGAGGTGCACGGGCCTGAGCAACAGCCTGCAAATCCCACCCGAATGTCACGCACCGTGCTGCGCACCGCCCAGTCCGCTCCCCCGCTCGGTCATCACACCCACGAGGTGCTGCGCGAAGTGCTCGGCATCGATAACGACGAACTCGACAGCCTCGAAGCCGCCGGTGTCTTCTACTAGCCGGTCGCCGGGCGCAGCCGGAGCCGCGGTAGTGCCGGGCCCGGGACACACACCAAATCTGCGCGTTCAACCACACAGGATGTAGCTTTTCGCGCAGATTTCGGGAGAGCGGCGCTACTCGTCGGCGATGAGGAGGCCGTAGACGAGGGAGTCGACCAGCGCCTGCCACGACGCCTCGATGATGTTCTCAGAAACGCCGATGGTCGACCATGAACGCTCGCCGTTGGTGCTGTCGAGCAGCACCCGGGTGACCGCCCCGGTCCCCTGCTCAGTGTTGAGGACCCGGACCTTGAAATCGGTGAGCGACACCCGGTCGATCCCGGGGTAGCGACCGTTCAGAGCCGAGCGGATGGCCGCGTCGAGCGCATTGACCGGCCCGTTGCCCTCCCCCACGGCGATCCGGCGCTTGCCGTCAACCCAGATCTTGACGGTGGCCTCAGTCTCGACATCGACCGCCACGTCGTTCCACAAGCGGGCACCGGTGCCGGAACGATGGGCCATGTCGACAGAGAACGACTCGAGCGTGAAATAGGGCTGCTCCCAACCCGCCGCTCCACGCATCAACAGCTCGAGGGAAGCATCGGCGACCTCGAAGTGATAACCCAGATGCTCAAGCCGCTTGAGGGTCTCGACCACGTCACCGAGAACCTGCCCGTCGATCTCGAGGCCCAGGTTCTTGGCCTTCATCGCCAGGGTCGAGCGTCCAGCCATCTCTGATACGACAATGCGAGTGCCGTTGCCAACCGCCTCGGGCGCAACGTGTTCGTAGGCATCAGGGCGCCTGTTCAAAGCGCTGGTGTGAAGACCGGCCTTGTGCGCGAACGCCGAGGAACCCACATAGGGCTGCTGCGCGTCGGGAGTGAAATTGACCAGTTCAGCGATGTGGTGCGACACCGAAGTCAAACGAGAGATCCGACCCTCGGGAAGACACTTGATGCCCATCTTCAGTTCAAGATTGGCCATGATCGGCACCAGGTCGCAGTTGCCGACCCGCTCGCCGTAGCCATTGATCGTGCCCTGGACCTGGGTGGCGCCTGCGCGCACCGCGGCCAGAGCATTCGCAACGCCGCAGCCAGTGTCGTTGTGAAGGTGGATGCCGACACCGCAGTCCACGTGAGCGATCACATCAGAAACGGCTCGTTCGATTTCAGGTGGAAGCGACCCGCCGTTGGTGTCGCACAACACCACGGCTTCAACCCCCGCAATCGCAGCCTCCTCGAGCACCCGGAGGCTGAACTCGGGATTGCGCTTGTAGCCGTCGAAGAAGTGCTCGGCGTCGAAGAACACACGCTTGCCCGCCGCTGCCAGGAAGGCGACCGAATCGGCAACCATCGCCACACCCTCGTCGAGGCTCGTGCCGAGCGCTTCGGTCACGTGATAGTCCCAACACTTGCCGACGATGCACACGACCTCGGTTCCGGCTGCCACCAGCCTGGCCAGCGAGTCGTCTGAATCAACCCTGCCACGGGGGCGCCGGGTCGAGCCGAAGGCCACGAACTTGCTCGTCTCGAGGTGCAACTCGGTCTTGGCACGCTCGAAGAACTCGTCGTCTTTGGGGTTGGCACCAGGGTACCCACCCTCGATATAGCCGACCCCGAGCAGGTCGAGCTGCTCAGCTATTCGCAATTTGTCGTCGACGGTGAGCGAGATGCCCTCCAGCTGCGAACCGTCGCGCAGGGTGGTGTCATAGATCTCGACCTGCTCGGGCCAGGCCGGGTCTCGAACTCCAGTGCGTTCGATCGATACCTCGGGATCGGTCATGACACCAGCTCGTTCCACGACCGGTACTTCGGGTTCTTGCCCCGCACAACCTCGCCGTATGCCTCCGCGATCGCTTTGGTGGCGGGACCCGGGCAGGGGATGGCGCGCTCATCCACCGAGTTCACTGCACTGACTTCCGCGGCGGTGCCGACAACGAATATCTCATCAGCGATGTAGAGGTCGCTTCGAGACATCTCCCCGACCGCGATGTCGATTCCCATGTCGCCGGCCAGGGCAGTCACTGTGTCCTGGGTGATGCCCTTCAAAGCGCCCGCCGAGGTCGGCGGCGTCAGCACGACGTCGCCGAGGCCCACGAAGATGTTCTCACCGCTGCACTCCGATACGAGGCCCGCGCCGTTGAGCATGATCGCCTCGTCGTATCCCGCCGCGAGGGCCTCCATCTTCGCGAGCGTCGA
Source organism: uncultured Acidimicrobiales bacterium (assembly GCA_951812975.1). GTDB lineage: Bacteria > Actinomycetota > Acidimicrobiia > Acidimicrobiales > Aldehydirespiratoraceae > VXYK01. Next base: position 571,576 of record CATOTC010000001.1, read on the forward strand.
GTTGGCATAGTTGCCGGTGGTCTTGGACGCCGGCGGCATGATGTTGTGGTCGTGGCGAGTCCACGAAGAGACCTTCATCCGCACGCCCTTGGTCGCAGCGTCGTCACCGAGGTACGCGCCCCAGGGCCAGGCGGCGATGGCGATGTCGGTCTTGCAGTGTTCGATCGACAGACCCATCTCGCCGTAGCCGAAATAGGCGATCGGGCGCAGGTAACAGCTGTTCAGTCCGGTGTCGGCGACGACGTCCTTGCATGCCTGCACGATCTCTGGGATCGAGTAGGGCATACCCATGTTGAGGATTCGAGCCGAGTTGAAGAGACGCTCGATGTGCTCGGTCAGTCGAAAAATGGCCGGTCCATCGGCGGTCTCATAGGCGCGAATACCCTCAAACACACCGGTTCCATAATGCAGCGTGTGGGAGAGCACATGGATCTGTGCGTTCTCCCACGGCACCATCTCGCCGTTCATCCAGATGTGGGGGGTGGGGGTGATGGGCATTGTGCCTCCTACAGGCGAGCGGCGATCACATCGCCGATCTCAGTGGTTGAGCCGGTAAGCGATTCTGGGTTGGAGCAGGCCTTGCGGATCCGGTCGGCCGCCTGGTCCTCGCCGAGGTGGTCGAGCATCAACGCACCCGACAGGATGGCCGCTGTGGGGTTGGCCCTGCCTGTGCCGACGATGTCCGGAGCCGATCCATGCACCGGTTCGAACATGGAGACGCGGCCCGGATGCAGGTTCGCAGAGGCGGCGAAGCCGATCCCGCCGCTGACCGCGCCGCCCAGGTCGGTGAGGATGTCGCCGAAGAGGTTGTCGGTGACGATGACGTCGTAGCGGTAAGGGTCGTCCACGAAGTAGATGCATGCCGCGTCGACATGGTTGTAGGCGGTTTCCACTCCGGGGTACTCCTCGGCCACCTCGTTGAAGGTGCGCTCCCAGAGGTCGCCCGAGAAGGTCAGCACGTTGGTCTTGTGGACCAGGGTCAGGTGCTTGCGCCGCTTCATCGCCAGATCGAAGGCGTAACGGACGCAGCGCTCGACGCCGACACGGGTGTTGACCGATCCCTGAGTGGCGATCTCGTGAGCCGTGCCCTTGCGGAGGAACCCCCCTTCACCGGCGTAGGTGCCCTCCGTGTTCTCGCGGATGACCACAAAATCGAACTCTGCGTTCTCGCCGCCGGCGACCGGGCTGGTGTTGGGGCTGTCGGGTCCGCAGCTGAAGGGCCTGTAGTTGATGTACAGGTCGAGGTCGAAGCGCATCTTCAACAGGAGCCCTCGTTCGATGACACCAGGGGGCACGTCGGGGGTCCCGACAGCGCCGACGTAGATAGCGTCGAGTCCGCGCCATTCGTCCACGATCTCATCAGACAGCACCAGGCCGTCCCGCAGGTAGCGGCTTCCTCCGAGGTCGTAGTCGACCGCGTCGATCTCGACACCTGCCGCGGCGATGACCTTCAAGCCCTCTCTGACGACTTCGGGGCCGATTCCGTCTCCGCCCACTATTCCCACTCGATGGGTCATGTTCTTCTTCTCACTCGCTGGCTGTCGGGAACAAAAGAAAACCGTCCACCGAAGTGGACGGTCCAGCGCACGCCACAACGGGCGTGCGCTACGAAATGATTACGGTCGACGTCTCGCGTGTTCCCATCCCGCAAGTGTACCCCCTGCTTGCGCAATCGTCATCTGAAATCCGCGGGTCGTGGCTTGCAGACTGCCGTCTGATCGCATCGATCAGGGGGCTAGTCCTGCGAGGTACTTTTTTCGGCCGCGTTCGCCGATGCGGTTGAAGAAGGCGATGAGCCTTGGGATCAGCGCCGGGGTCCACAACGCGGCTCGTGCGGACAGGCTTTCGTGGTAGGGGACGTATATCTCCAGCTTCGGCTTGTCGAGCGCCCTCTCATAAGCGTCAGCCACATCGTTGACGGTCTTGACCGCACTCAAGAAGTTGAGTGCGCTGCCGCCGCTGCGAGCTTCGTGTTGCAGCATCGGAGTGTCGACCGCTGTCGGGTAGATCCCGCTCACGGCGATGTTGGTGTCCGACAACTCAGAGTAGAGAGCAGCGAGGAACGCCCGCAGTCCTGCCTTGGCCGCGGAGTACGCCGCTGACGCCGGCAGCGGGCAGATCGCCCCCATCGACACGGTGGCCATGATGTGACCGGAGTCGCGGCCTCTGAACACATCCAACGCGGCGCGGATCAACTGCACTGGACTGCGCAACAGGACGTCGAGATGAACATCGAGGTCCTCCACGCTGAGATCGGCAACGTCTCCGGGGATGACCACACCTGCGTTGCACACCAACACGTCGAGCTCATCGGACCAGTCACCGGTAATCCTGTCGCACAGGACTCGGGTGCTCTGCCGATCCGAGAGGTCGCAACCCACCGCTGTGACGGCAGCGCCAAGATCGGCTGCGGTGCGCTCCGCAAGCTCCTGGGTCCGGTCCACGGCAATGACGTGGTAGCCCCTCTCAACGAAGCGCCGAGCCAGTTCCGCGCCGATGCCCGAAGCGGTTCCGGTGATGAGCGCTGAACTTCTAGTCGCTGTTCCTCTAGCCATTGTCGCTGCTCTCTGGTAGGCCGACCTTCGCTCTGACCTTGTCGATGAGCTTCAGATACGTCTTCACGTCGACGTAGTTGGAGTGCCGGTCGGAGTCGACGTAGTGGTGACCACCCTTCAGGTCGGGATGGTGGTTGGCTTTCAGGTGCCCAAACGCCTCCGCGGTCGCCGAGCCCGGAGCAGCGGTGGCGTCAGCGACGATGAGTTCAGCCATCCTGTCGAAGTTGTCGTAGGCAGCCGAAGCGAACTCGATGAATCCCAACGCGGCAAGGTTCGTCCGGCTCCGAGAGAAGATCCCCAGGTACAGGTCGGGGCGCCCGCATTTGATCGACAACGCTTCGGGATCAAGAAACGGGATCGCATGCTCATAACCGGTTGCCGTTATCACCAGATCGACCTGTTCACGGCTGCCGTCGGTGAAGACCACGAAGTCGCCGTCGAACCGCTCCACATCAGGTTTGGCGATGCAGTCCCCGTGAGCCAGGTAATGCAGGATCTGGCTGTTCATCAGAGGATGGGTCTCGAAGATCCTGTGGTCGGGTTTGGGCAGCCCATAGCGGCGGAGGTCACCGTTGAGAACTCGCAGCATTGCACCGAATACCCGGACCTCCAGCCAGTGGGGCAATGACGGGCCCTGCGACGCGAACACGTCGGAAGGCATCCCGAAGATGTGTTTGGGGATGAAGTGATAACCGCGTCGGACGCTCAAGAAAGCCTGATCGGCACTGAACGAGGCGTCGCACGCGATATCCGCGCCGGAATTGCCCGCCCCGACCACCAGAACACGCTTCCCCTCGAACTCCTTGGGTGAGCAGTAACTGACAGCATGGCGGACCACGCCGTTGAACTCTCCGGGCCAACTGACCAGGTTGGGCACCCAGGTGACGCCGTTGGCACAGATCAGATAGCGGCAGCGACGCACCTCGCCGCCGGCGAACTGGAGTTCCCACAACCCGTCGCTGGTGGGCACCGCGGAGTCGACCGACATGCCGAAACGAATGTTGGAGCGGAGATCGAACTCGTCGGCGAAGGAGCGGATGTAGCTGAGCAACTGCTGATGATCGGGATAGTCCGGGAAGTCCTCGGGCATCGGATACCCGGCGAAACCCGACAGTGTCCGCGAGGAGATGAAATGGGCCGACTCGTAGATCGGTGAGCCCTCTGCTTCGATGTCCCAGATCCCTCCCACATCGTGGTTGCGTTCAAAGATCTCGAAGTGGGCTGACGTTGCTGCCAAGCGACGGGCCAGGATGAGCCCTGCGGGCCCAGCACCCACCACCGCGACATCAAGAATCCTCGAATCAGACATCGTCACGCTCCAACAGCGGCAGTGAGCCGCAGACGCTGATGTGTAGTCTCGCCGAATGACCAGTGCTGTGCTCGGCTCGATCCCCGAACCGTTCAAGTGCCTCCAACTCTGCAAACCGTTGAGGTCTTCCAAGTCCGCAGCGGGCAGGTCTCACGCTAGATTTCTAGGAATGGCGAACGTACAGCAGCTCTCACAAACGGCATTTGATCGCCTTAAAGCCGAGCATGACCAACTCACCACCCGCGGCCGGATCGAGATCGCCCAGAAGATCGAGGCAGCTCGGGCACTCGGCGACCTCTCAGAGAATGGCGACTACCACGCCGCCAAGGAGGAGAAGGGGAAGATGGAGGGGCGGATCATGCACCTCGCCCATGTCATCGAGAACGCGGTGATCGTCGAAACGAGCAGCAACGGCAACTCGGTCGGCACCGGATCGATCGTGTCGATCGTTTTCGAGGGCGACAGCGTGGTCGAGAAATACCTCGTCGGGTCCATCGAGGAGAAACCCGAGGATCTGATGGTGGTGTCCCCCGCCTCACCGATGGGTGCGGCGCTGCTCGGGTCCTCTATCGGGGATGTCGTCGAGTATGAGGCGCCCACCGGCATGTCGCTGAAGGTCTCGGTCGTCGAGATCGAGTGACTCACTTCTCGAACCGGGTGACAGCATCCTCAGCCCCACCCGTCGCCTGAAGCGCCGACACGAGATTGTCGCGCGTCGTGAGCGTGTGGGGATGGTCGTCACCCAACACCCGGGTCCAGTCTGAGAGAACCTGCTCCAGCATGGGGATCGCTTCCTCAACCCGGCCTGCTACCTGAAGCGCCCAAGCCAGGTTGTTGCGCGTCGTCAGCGTGTGTGGATGGTCGTCGCCCAACACCCGGACAGAATCCGCGAGAACCGCCTCATAGATGGCGACGGCCTCCTCAACACGACCTGCTTCCTGAAGCGCTAACGCAAGATTATTGCGCGTCGTCAACGTCTGGAGATGGTCGCTGCCCAACACCGGAAGAGAACCGGCGAGAATCTCCTCATAGATGGCGACGGCCTCCTCAACACGACCCGCCGCTTGAAGAGCCAACGCAAGATTACTGCGCGTCGTCAACGTCTGGGGATGATCACTGCCCAACACACGAGTCTGGTCCGCGAACACCCGGTCGAACAGACCAACCGCCTCCTCAACACGACCCGCCGCTTGAAGAGCCAACGCAAGATTGTTTCGCGTCGTCAACGTGTGAGGATGATCACTGCCCAACACGCGAGTCTGGTCGGCGAACACCCGGTCGAACAGACCAACCGCCTCCTCAACACGGCCCGCCGCTTGAAGAGCCGAAGCAAGGTTGTTGCAGGTCGTCAGCGTGTGAGGATGATCGCCGCCCAACACACGAGTCTGGTCGGCACAGACCCGGTCGAACAGACCAACTGCCTCCTCGACCCGACCCGCCGCGTGAAGAGACCACCCAAGATTGTTGCGCGTCGTCAACGTGTCGGGATGGTCACCCCCCAACACACGCGTCCGGTCGGTAAGAACCCCCTCGTAGATACCGATGGCCTCCTCAACACGACCCGCCGCTTGAAGCGCCCAACCCAGATTGTTGCGCGTCGTCAACGTGTCGGGATGGTCACCCCCCAACACACGCGTCCGATTGGCGAGAACCCGCTCGTAGATACCGATGGCCTCCTCAACACGACCCGCTTCCTGAAGCGCCAATGCAAGACTGTTGAGAGTCGCCAACGTGCGGAAATGATCGGCCCCGAAGGTGTCTTTGGTGTGCGTGATCAAGTCGCGGTACAGCCGCGCGGCAAGGTCGGGTCGGCCTGAACTTCTGATCGAGTTGATGCCGTTCAATCGGGTCTGCAGGTCGGCTTCGTTGTCGACGCTGTCGGGGGCGCGTTCGTAGAGTTCTACGTACAGGTTGTACAGGTCCTGTCTCTGGGCGATGAGGGTCTCGTCGAGGCCGATGTCGGCGAGCACGACAGCGATGGCGGCGGTCACCGGCGCAGGGTCGGCGATGAACCCTTCGGCGTGCAGCGCGATGATGCTGCGGGCATGGTGCGTGCGAAGGACTTGGTCGCGAACCATGACTCTGGCCGTGGCGTCGAGGATCTTCTTGCGGGCGTTCGAGAGGTGCTCATTGAGCTTGTCGTTGCCGTCATTGGTGGCGATGTGGTGCTGGTCGGTCTCGGCCCAGCGGCGCAGGAACTCGTCGACATGCGCGACCCAGCCATAGGCGTCGCGGGCGTCGCCGACGGCTCCCGCTAGGTCGGCGCTGTTGGGCAGGTCGATGCTGTCGATGACCTCGTCCAAGACAGGATCGCTCCAAGTGCGATGTCCCTGGCCTTGCTGGGGGTTGATGGCCTCGGGGGTGATCGAGGCGGCCACCGCATATCGCAACCGCAGCCGCTCCGGAAGATGCTCCCAATACTTCTTGTAGAGTTCCTTCGTCCCGGAGGGAAGGGTCACAATCTCCTCGGAGTCGATGTGCAGATCGCCCCGTTCGCCGAACTCGCGCCGGTATTTGGGCATGTTGCACACGAGTTCGAGCGCCCACGGGTTGCGATACCGGCTCACTAGCAGTTCCACCGAGGTCGGGTCTGCCTGCGGGAAGTTCGCGTACACGATCTGCGCGCAGTCGTCGGCGTCGAGTTCCATGAGACCCGCACCCTCAGGAAACGGCGGTCCCGCAGGCTCAAGATATCCGACCCGCAACGCCCGCTCGCCGAGGTCGCGTTCCAAACCCGCTAGCGAGGAGATGTCTTCGATCTTCCCAGGCCATGTTGTGGTGATCACCAAGACATGCGAACCACGCCGCAACAGGCCCTCAATCACCTCCAACAGAGTGGTGTCCGCCAGGTGCACGTCCTCGATGAACAACACGATCGGGAACCTGTTGTTGCCCAATTCGCACAACTCGTCGATCACCTGCTCGACCAACTCCCGGCCGCCGGCGCCGAATTCCGACGCTTCGGCGATCAGCTCCCGGTCCTGGTTGTGCTCGCGCACCGCGCCCACCGCAAACCGAGCGAACAACACCGCAAGCCCCACACCAGGCACAAAGTTTCCCACCACCGTCTTCGCGCCCGTCGAGACAAGCGCAGCTCGCCTCTTCAAGAACCCCTGAATCGTTTTCTCCTTCAGATCCCGACCGTGCTTGCACACAACGTCCACCAGCGGGGCATGCTCCTTCAGTTGCCCCAGGTCCGAACGCAGCGCTTCGGCTGCCACGCCGTTGCGGTCCGAGCACGACACTCCCCACCACAAGAACTCGGGAAGCGACCCCGGCGGGCGCTCGCCGGTGGGGACCACTGCCTTGCGATTGGGGTCAGCAATCACATCGGGCCAATACCGCGGCGAGGACTGACCAGCAGCCAACCTCGCATAGAACTCCCGGCCCACACGCGTCTTGCCCCAACCCGACGGAGCCTCCAACGACACCCAACGCGACTCTCCCGAATCACGCACGTCTGTGAACAGGTCCACCAGACCGTCTGCCAGGCCAACCCGGCTCGCGCCCACAAACTGCGACACAACGACATCTTAGCCAACTGATAACTGCACAACAATCAACCCGAGTGCCCAGCCGACACGTTGCATCAGACAGGTGGGCGCGGGTCGCAGCGATGAACTCCATTCGAACATCAACATCTTTCGACACAAGAACTTTCGTTATCAGCGCATACTCTGAGACCATGTCGCTTCGAGATACCATGTCGCTTCGAAATGATGTGCTTCAGGGACTGACCGGGCCCGACGGATACTTCCCGATACAAGTTGAGAAGGTCCGGGGTTTCGACGTTCCGGTTCTGACCAACCGACGAAAATCGTTGCGGGAATTCGTAGAGGGCTGCCGGTCCCATGGTGACCGCGAGTTCCTGGTCCTAGAGGATCGGCGCATCACCCACGAACAGTTCGTCGACCTGGTAGCAGCGGAGGCTGCTGCTCTGCACGCCGACCACGGCATCACCAAAGGCGACCGGGTCGGCATACTGGCTGCCAACTCCCCCGATTGGGTGATCGCCTATTTCGCACTGGTGAGCGCCGGCGCGATCGTGGCGCTCTACAACGGCTGGTGGACCCCCGATGAGATCGGCCATGCCACTGAGTTGACGACCCCGAAGCTGATCCTCGGCGACGAAAAGCGGCTCGCCCGGGTTCCAGAATCGACTTCGGTGCCGCTCATCGACATCGACGCCGAACGCGGGAGACTCCAACGCGATGTCGGCGCGCACCAACTGCCGACCGTTGAGTTGGCCGAAGACGATCCAGTGTCGATCTTCTTCACCAGCGGTACTACCGGCCGCTCCAAGGGGGCGACCGCCACGCACCGGGGTCTGGTCGGTTTCGTCGAGATCCAGATGCTCAACGGAGCGGTCCGGATGATGCAGGCCGCAGCCGAAGCACAGGCCGCTGGACAACCCGCTCCTGAGCCGCGAATCGACCCTCCAATTGTGATGATGACCTCGCCGCTGTTCCACGTCTCGGGACTGTCGGGTTCGACCCTCATCAACATGGTCGCGGGCGGGACGCTGATCTTCCGCACCGGTCGCTTCGACCCGGCTGCGGGCCTTCGACTCGTCGAGAAGGAACGCATAACCGTGTGGAGTCTGATCGGGTCGATGGGGCCACGAGTGCTCGACGAAGCAGCCAAAGGCCTGACCGACACCTCCAGTCTGACCAACGTCGGTTTTGGTGGTGCACCCGTCAGCCCCGACCTCGCCCAGCGGGTTCGCGACACACTGCCGACTGCGGCAAAAAATGTGGGTATCGGCTACGGATCAAGCGAAACCGTTGGTGTGGTCGCCTCCCACGGGGGTGCCGATATGAGAGACCGGCCCGAAGCTGCCGGCTGGGTCCTGCCAACCATGCAAGTCGAGATCCGCGACGACGACGGCACCGTGTTGGCTGACGGCGAGAACGGGCACATCATGGTCAAAAGTGCATACACGATGCTCGGCTACTGGAACGACGACCAAGCCACCGCCGAAACCATCGACAACGATTTCTGGCTCGACACGGGCGACATCGGACGGCTTGAAGACGAAATTCTGACGATCGACAGCCGAGCCCGCGACATGATCCTTCACAACGGCGAGAACGTCTACCCGATCGAAGTCGAATATCGCATCGAAGACCATCCCGGAGTCGGCGAGGTCGCCGTGTATGGGCTGGATGATGACTTGACCGGCCAGATCGTCGCCGCGTCGGTGGTTCCGATGACCGGTGTCGACTTGTCTGCGGAGGAATTGCAGACCTGGGTTGCCAAATCGTTGGCTCCTTACAAAGTCCCCACATCTTGGGACATTCGCAGTGAACGACTGCCCCGCAACGCCGCAGGAAAAATCGTCAAAGACGCGCTCAGCGGTCAACGCGAGTTCACCGCCCACGAAGACTGACCCACACGGCGACTTGATGGACCTCCGACCGGGTCTTGCCGCTGCGTTGATCCTCTTCGCAACAGCGTGTTCGGCAGACAAGATCAGCGTTCAGCCGGTTGATGAGGCTGCTCCTCCGCAGACGACCGAACAGGGTATCGATGAGCCGGACCCGTTAGATACTGAACCGCAGGCCTCGACGATTGACCATACGTCCAGCAACTGTATGGCAGACCCTCAACTCTGGTCGTTCGATTCCGCTGGCTCGACCGAATTCAGCAACCAGGCAGCATCGGTGGAAGACCTCATTGCGCGAAGTCCGCTGATCGTCGCCGGCCAGTTGATTCGGCAACTTCCATACACGATCGAAGGGACCGTGCTGCACATCAAACTGCTCGGTGTGGTGGGACTGCAGGAATACGACCGCGCGAAACTGGAACATATCTGGGTGCCCGGAACATTGTCCGAGACAGGAATCATGGGCGACAGCTTCGTGGCGTTCCTCAGCGGAGACACGTTCCAGTACTCGAATCGTCTCTTGGATCCAGCCTGGGTGGTCCAGCCGGAGGGACTGTGGATCGAATGCGACGGTGAGGTCACCGGAATCGGCGTCGGACCCGACGGGTCTGCTCAAGCAATAACACTCGATGACCCGATGACAACGGATGAACTTTGGAGCGTCGTCGCCGCCTCCGGTCTGCCCCGCCTCGACCCGTGGTGGGCACCCGAATAGACCGCTCGACGACTCAGCCGGGCCTTGCGCACCGTATCCTGAGACGAGGAACTCGAGCAGCCCAGAAAGAAGAGAGTCCGACATGAGCGAACCCAAGACACTGAGCGAGAAAATCTGGGATCGCCACGTTGTCACCGCGGGTACCGATGGTGAACCCGACCTGCTGTACATCGACCTGCACCTTGTCCATGAGGTCACTTCACCGCAGGCCTTCGACGGTCTGCGTATCAGCGGCCGCAAAGTCCGACGTCCCGACCTGACCGTCGCCACCGAAGATCACAACGTGCCCACCGCCGACATCGACAAGCCGATCGCGGATGAGATCAGCCGAGTCCAGGTTGAGACTCTGCGCCGCAATACCAACGAGTTCGGTGTGGTCAACTATCCGATGGGACATGCAAAGCAGGGAATCGTGCATGTCATCGGGCCCGAACAGGGCTTGACACAACCGGGAATGACCATCGTCTGCGGCGACTCGCACACCGCTACCCACGGTGCGTTCGGTGCCATTGCCTTCGGAATCGGGACCAGCGAAGTCGAGCACGTCCTGGCAACCCAGACCCTGCCTGCGGCGCGCCCTGGAACCATGGCGATCACGGTCAACGGCGAACTTCGCGACGGTGTAACGGCCAAGGACGTGATTCTGGCGATAATCGGCCGTATCGGCACCGGTGGCGGGATCGGCAAGATCATCGAGTACCGCGGCGACGTGGTCCAGAGCCTGACGATGGAAGGCCGCATGACGGTGTGCAACATGTCGATCGAGGGTGGAGCCAGAGCGGGACTGATCGCACCTGACGACACCACCTTCGCCTACCTCGAGGGGCGCGAGAAATCACCGACGGGTGCCAAGTGGGAGGCGGCCCTCGAGGATTGGCGACAACTGCCGAGCGATCCCGACGCCACCTTCGACGAATACGTGACCCTCAACGGCGATGAGATCGCTCCGCATGTGTCGTGGGGCACCAACCCCGCCCAGGTGATGCCGCTGCACGGCGCGATCCCGATACCTGATTCGTTCGACGATGCCGCTAGCCGTGATTCCGCAGCCCGGGCGCTGCAGTACATGGGGCTGACGGGCGGGACTCCGATGCGTGAAGTGTCAGTGGACACGGTCTTCATCGGTTCATGCACCAACAGCCGTATAGAAGACCTTCGAGATGCCGCCAAGGTCGCTGAGGGCCGCAGGGTCGCCTCCGGGGTGCGCACCCTGGTCGTCCCCGGTTCTGGTCAGGTCAAACAACAGGCCGAGTCCGAGGGGCTTCACGAGATCTTCAGAGCCGCCGGTTTCGACTGGCGAGAACCGGGCTGCTCAATGTGTCTGGCGATGAATCCCGACAAGCTCCAACCAGGCGAGCGGGCCGCCAGCACCTCGAACCGAAACTTCGAAGGCCGCCAGGGCCGGGGCGGGCGCACCCACCTCGTATCGCCGGCGGTGGCCGCGGCGACCGCCATCGCAGGAACCTTTGCCACCCCCGCCGACCTCTCGTGACGGCGCAACTCAACGATTCCCCGCAACTTAACCATTCCCAACGGCCCGAACCTGAAAGAACCGCAGCGAAATGAAAGCAGTACAAATCGTCTCCGGCACAGCACTTCCGCTCGATCGTGCCGATGTCGACACCGACCAGATAATTCCCAGCGACTGGCTGAAACGAGTCGAACGCACCGGGTTTGAGAAAGGCCTCTTCTCGGAGTGGCGGGACGACCGTGACTTCGTGCTCAACCAAGAGCAGTACGCCAAGGCCAACATCCTGGTCGCCGGGATCAACTTCGGAACCGGATCCTCTCGTGAGCATGCAGTCTGGGCCATTCAGCAGTACGGCTTTGAAGCGGTCGTCTCACCGCGCTTCGCCGACATTTTCCGCAACAACTGCACCAAGAACGGGCTCGTGCCGGTGACCGTCAGTTCCGAGTTCAACGCGGCACTGATGCAGGCCGTGCAGGACGATCCGACCTTGGAGATCACGATCGACGTCGAGCGTCTCACGGTGGAGGCGCCTGCTGTCGGCCTCGAATCCTCCTTTCCAATGGAATCGGGCACACAGCAGAGGTTCTTGGAAGGCCTCGACGACATCGGGCTCACCATGCGACACCTCCCAGAGATCGAGGCGTACGAGACGAAACGCCCAGCCTGGACGCCTACCGGCTGAAACGCTGCAACGGATCCGATACTCTCGAAGCCATGTCCACAGCATTGGCTCGCATGGCCCGACTGTTCAAGATCGGCGCCATCGTGGGCGTCGCCGTGGGCATCGTGCGAGGCATCACACGTCGCCGCCGGCGCGAGGGTGCCGGCTCCGCCACCTGGGCACCTCTCCAAGAGACCGAGGATCCAGCGCCCCGAAGCGGACCTGTGCAGTTCGCGCCAGGCGGAGTTGAACCGGTCGACGGTGCCTGTCCGCCCGGCTATCCGATCAAAGCGAAGAGCGCTTCGAAGATCTTCCACGTACCGGGCGGCGGCTCCTATGACCGGACGGTTCCGGACCGCTGCTACGCCACCGAAACCGACGCTGAAGCAGACGGATACCGCAGAGCTCAGCGCTGAAACGCCGCGGCCGCGCCGATGGCCGACGGCGATGCGGAAACAGCGGGTTATGCGGCGGTCTAGCTGACCGTGCCGATTACCGACGCCGACTGAGGACGCGGCGGGTCATGCGGAGGTCTGGTTCACAGCGAAGGGCACCGCCTCGCCGACGAGAGCGAGTTGGACCTGTTCAGCGATGGTGACCCCGGCGGCGAGTTGAGCTTCGGCAGTGCTGGCACCGAGGTGCGGCGTCACCACGATCCCCTCCACGCCGACCAACGGCGAGTCGAGCGCCGGTTCAACGTCGAACACATCGATCGCGGCGCCTGCGATCGTCTTGGAGCGGACCGCGTCGGCGAGGGCTTGTTCGTCGATCACACCGCCGCGTGAGACGTTGACGATCCGTAGAGACGGCTTGGCCCTGGCCAGCAACTCGGCACCGATGAGTCCGACCGTCTCAGGTGTCTTCAGCAGGTGCAGCGTCACAAAATCGGAGCGTTCGATCAGCTCATCGAGTTCTATCAACTCGGCGTTGACCCGGTCGGCGGCTTCCTGGGTGATGTAGGGGTCGTGGGCCACGATCTTCATGCCGAACGCCAGGGCACGCTCCGCCACGAGGGAACCGATCCTGCCCAGGCCGATAACACCGAGGGTCTTGCCGGCGAGTTCCACGCCCTGCCACTGCGAACGCTCCCAGCGGCCCTGGAGCATTGCCGCATGCGCCTGGGGCACGTTGCGGGCCTGTGCCAACAACAAAGCCATTGAGTGTTCAGCAGCAGAGGTGACGTTGGACAGCGGCGCATTGACAACTATCACGCCGTGCTTCGTGGCTTCGGCAACATCGACATTGTCGACGCCGACCCCGGCCCGGCCCACCACAACCAGGTCGGTGCCGGCAGCCAGCACGGCCGCGTCGACCTGCGTGGCCGAGCGGACAATCAACGCCGATGCTCCCACCACCGCTTCGCACAACCCGTCCGGTGACAGACCGAGCTGCACATCGACGTTGTGGCCCGCCGAGCGGAGCAGGTCCAAGCCCGTCTCAGCAATCGTTTCGGACACCAGTACACGTTTCACAAGATCCACCTTTGATCTGCCGGGAAACTATTGCGGCCCAGTTTCACCAGCGCTTCGTCTGGCAACCAACGAGCGATTCTATGCATCGTTCTGCGCTGCTGTCGTGAGACCAGCCGGGTCGAAACCGAGAACTTCGCCGAAGAACGCCAGTTCGGCCTCCAACGCACGGACAATGTTGTCAGCCTGGCGAAAGCCGTGCTGTTCGTCGGGAAACAGCAGGTACGCAACCTTGACCCCTTTGGACTTCAATGCAGAGACGATCATCTCCGCCTGTGAGGGCGGCACGATCACGTCCTCGGCACCCTGCAGAACGATCAAGGGCGTGTCGATCGCCTCGACATGATTGATCGGCGAACGCTCGACGTACACGTATCGCTGCTCGGGATACGCACCTACAAGAGTGTCGAGGTAACGCGACTCGAACTTGTGGGTGTCGGTGGCCAGGGCTTCGAGGTCGGCGATGCCGTAGCGGCTGGCCCCGGCCGAGAAAACGTCATGAAATGCCAGGGCTGCGAGGACCGTGAACCCTCCCGCGCTGCCGCCGCGGATCATCAGTCGTTCGGGGTCAACATCGCCCCGGTCGGCCAGATACTGTGCCGCGGCGACGCAGTCGGCCACGTCAGCGACGCCCCATTGCCCATCAAGCGCTCTGCGAAAGGCCGTGCCGTAGCCCGTTGAGCCCCGATAGTCGACGTCGACCACCGCTATCCCCCGCGAAGTCCAATAGAGGATGCCCGGTTGAAGCTCGCGGCGGGCCTGTGCTGTCGGGCCGCCGTGGGCCATGACCATCAGCGGCGGGCGCTCACCTTCGGGGCCGACGTGGGTGGGGTTCGTCGGCGAGTAGAACAACCCGTGCGCCACCTCGTCGCTCCGCTCACCGTCAGTTCCAGAACCGGTCGGGTCAGAACCGGTTGGGCCAGAACCGGTTGGGCCAGAACCGGTTGGGCCAGAACCGGTTGGGCCAGAACCGGTTGTGAACGTGATCCACTCGGGTTCGATCAGGTAGCCCTTCTCGAAAGGCAGCGGCCTTGAGGGCCGGATCACTTCACGGTGCAGCCCGCTGCGGTCGGTGTGCAGGCTGATCACCTCGGTCTCGTGGCCGTAACCCGAACCGACCGCCACCACCGCCCCCGGACCCGCCGAGAGTGACGTGATTGAGCTGTCGGGAAGCGACACTGTGCTGCCGTCGACGATCAGTTCGTCACCGGTCGGCATTCCGGCGACCGCGAAGACCTGCTCGCCGCCTTCGCCGTCGGCGCATGCCGTCCAGCGTTGCATGCCGAACACCCACGGAGGTGTGGCGATCTCGAAGGGTCCGCCGACCGCTCGGGAGAGATTCCCGCTCGTCACGTCCACGTCGTAGAGGTTCCACCAGCCTTCATGATCGCAACACACCCGAAGACCGTTGACACCGAAGTCGGGTTCGCAGTAACTCGCAGAGTCCTGCGCCCCGACGGTGAGGATCTCACCTTCGAGGCGTCCCTGCGCAAAGCGGGCGATGTGCAGTCGAGTCGAGTCCCAACCCATGTTGGGGTGGTCCCACGAGATCCAGGCCAGCAGATCGCCGTCGGCCGACAGGCGGGGCGACATCACGAAGTCGGCATCGCCGTACAGGACGTTGATCTCAGCGGTGCCGTCGGTCGGCACGGCCACGATCTCGTTGACCGGCTCGCCACCCGGTTGGTGACGCTCGCTGACGGCCACACACCAACGGCCGTCGGGCGTGACTCTGCCATCGGCGAAACGGTCGGCTCGTGGCTGCGCAGGCTCATCGCTCAGAAAGCGGACCCGGCCCTGTCGGTTGATAACACGAAGGCGCTGGTCAGTGAAATCGACATAGAACAGTCGGCCGTCGTGAGGCCACCACGCTCCCCCGCCGTACTCGTGGACCAGCGTGCGCACGTTGGCATCTGGGGGCGTGTGTTCGCTGGTCTCGCCTTGCGGAATCGAGTAGCGCATCACCGCCGTCCTGCCGCCCTCCTCGGGCCGGGTCTCCGACCACCAGATCAAGTCAGGATCGACAGGGTCCGCCCGAACCTCCGACACTCGAACGGCCCCTCCCACCAGATCGGCTGCGCTGATCGACGACGACCAGGCTCCGTAGGGGCTGACTCGGTGCTCAGCATTGGGGGAAGCCACCGGATCAGCCGTTGAG
Organism: uncultured Acidimicrobiales bacterium; assembly: GCA_951812975.1. Taxonomy (GTDB): domain Bacteria; phylum Actinomycetota; class Acidimicrobiia; order Acidimicrobiales; family Aldehydirespiratoraceae; genus VXYK01. The sequence goes on from CATOTC010000001.1 coordinate 587,300, forward strand.
ATAGTCAACGATGCGGCCCACACCCTCGCCGAGGTCATCATCGCCGAGCGCGAATGAGAGCCGGGCTCCGCCGGCGACGCCGAACGCTTCGCCGGGGACGATCGCCACCTTGATCTGTTCAAGCATCAGCTCGGCCAACTCAATTGTGGTCGTTGGCGTTACTCCGCCATAGTTGCGCCCGAGCACGCCCGTTAAGTCGGGATAGGCATAGAAAGCACCTTGGGGTTCGGGGCACAGGACACCGTCGATACCGCTCAGCAACCGGTACATCGCTTTGCGACGGCGATCAAATGCATCTCGCATCCGTTCCACCGCATCGAGCGGACCCGAAACCGCGGCGAGCGCGGCTGCCTGGCAGACATTGGCCACATTGCTGGTGCAGTGCGACTGCAGGTTCTGCGCCGCTTTGATCACATCGGCCCGTGCGATCATCCAGCCGACCCGCCATCCAGTCATGGCGTAGGTTTTGGCCACGCCGTTGAGCACGATGCAGCGGTCGCGCAACTCGGGTACGACCACCGGCATCGAATGGTGTTCGTTGTCGCCATATACCAGGTGTTCGTAGATCTCGTCGGTGATGACCCAGAGACCGTGCTCGACCGCCCAGCGCCCGATCGCCTCAATCTCGTCGCGGGGGTACACCGCGCCCGTCGGATTCGAGGGCGACACGAAAACGAGTGCCTTGGTGTCTTCTGTGCGTGCGGCCTCGAGCTGCTCCAGGGAGGCCCTGAAACCGTCTACCGCACTGGTCAACACGGGTACGGTCACGCCTCCGGCCAGCGCGATCGGCTCGGGATAGGTGGTCCAGTACGGCGTCGGCAGCAGCACCTCGTCGCCCGGGTTCAACAGAGCCTCGAACGCGTTGTACACGGCGTGCTTTCCACCGTTGGTCACCAGCACGTCGGCGGCGGTGCACTGCAGGCCGCTGTCGCGCAGGGTCTTGGCGGCGATCGCCTCCTTCAGTTCGGGGAGTCCACCAACAGCGGAGTACTTGTGCATCTGTGGGTTGCGGCAGGCTTCAATGGCCGCCTCCACGATGTGTTGGGGGGTGGCGAAGTCGGGTTCTCCGGCCCCGAACCCGATGACTGGCTCACCTGCGGCTCGTAGCGCCTTGGCCTTGTTGGAGACAGCGAGAGTCGCCGAAGGTGCGATGGCCCCCACCCGAGTTGAGATGCGGTCAGTAGACATACCGCGGAGGTTAGCGAGATGCCTTTGGGTGTGTGCGGAAATACTGTTTGAAGATCCGCACAAATACGCGCCGAAACCGTTCGCTTTGGTGTCAAGATTGGTCCCGTGACGATTCCAGACATCATCATTCCCGCCGACCTGCTCCCAGTCGACGGCCGGTTCGGAAGCGGACCGACGAAAGTCCGCCCAGTTGCGCTCAAAGCTCTCAGTGCTCGAGCCACCGACTACATGGGCACCTCGCATCGCCGGATGCCGGTGCGACTGGCGGTGGCCGATCTCCGCAACGGAATCGCCGAGCTGTTGCGTGCACCCGACGGCTATGAAGTCGTCCTGGGCAACGGTGGTGCCACCGGTTATTGGGACTGCGCGACGTTCAGCCTGATCGAACAGCGCAGCCACCATCTGAGTTTCGGTGAGTTCAGCGGAAAATTCGCTCGAGGTGTCGGGGGCGCGCCGCATCTAGATGCCCCCTCAGTGGTGACCTCCGATTATGGAACCCACCCCCCGCTGGCTGCTGTGGACGGCGTCGACGCCTACTGCTATCCCCACAACGAGACATCTACGGGGGTCATGTTGAACCCGACCCGGGTCGACGACGAAGGCGCACTGATGCTGGTCGACGCAACCTCCGCGGCTGGCGGCCTGATGTTCGACGGTTCTGCCACCGACGCCTACTATTTCGCCCCTCAAAAGGCGATGGCCGGCGACGGTGGCCTGTGGATCGCCATGATGTCACCGGCGGCAATCGAACGAGTCGAACGCCTCGCCGCGAGCGACCGTTGGATTCCCCCGACGCTCGACCTCAAACTGGCTGTCGACAACTCACGCAAGGACCAGACCTACAACACGCCCTCTCTGGCCACCGTGTTCCTGACCGCGCACACCGTGAACTGGTTCAACGAGAACGGTGGTTTGACCTGGTCCGCGGGCCGTTGTGCGCAGTCGGCCGAGATCATGTATTCGTGGGCCGAGAGCCGCGACTTCGCCAGCCCATTCGTCCAAGACCTGCAGCAGCGGAGCAAGGTCGTTGCGACCATCGACTTTTCCGAGGAAGTGAGCGCCGACACGATCTATGACGTGTTGTTGGCAAACGGCATTGTCGACACTTTCGGGTACCGCAGTCTGGGCCGCAACCAACTCCGCATCGGTCTGTTCCCCGCCATCGACCCCAGTGACATCGAGGCCCTCACCGCCTGCCTCGACTACGTAGTGTCGGCCCTATCCTAACCCCGCTACCAACTCCTCTGAGTGTGGTGATCCTCCGCGCCTCGAACGACCGGGGCGGACATCATGATCTCTTCGGCGTCATCACCGGCGATCGGCGACTCGGTGAATCCAACCGAGCGGTACAACGCGATTGCGGCTGAACTCGCTGGAAGCACTTCTAGGGTGAGCGAAGTCAGACCTTGCCGACCGCACCAGTCGAAATGCGGCACCGAGCAAGCGTCGAGCTGAACCGCGGCGTCGAGCGACAGGATCCACCCACATACCCCAGATCGTCGCTTGGCCGTGAACCTGGGTGCATCCGACACCCAGCATCGCCAGCAGTTCACCGTCGATCACATCGACGAGCACTGTCCCGGGTCTACTTTCGAACGACGTCAGGCGACTCTGCCAGGTTGTCTCGTCGAACGCAGCCTCGCGTTCACGGGTTGAACAGAACGCCTGGGGATCAACAGAAAGGGCCCGCAACCGCATCGCCTTGAAATCCGAAACCTCGTCAGCAAGAAGTGCTCTGACAGCCATGGCCGCACCTTACCGGCGCAGTTTCGGCATCTTGAGACAATAACGATAGAAGCCGAAGCGGGCGCAGCTCCAACTTCTTGGTCCTACGCCCGCAACCCCGTCAATACAACAACCAAAGTGTTGTCGACACAGGTCAATGCGCGAGACTGTGGATATGGCACGGTCGGTCCCGATGGATGAACGGATCGACGGCGACGCGTACGTGTACTCGACCCCAGCGGGCATCACGGTTCACGTCGAGCACCGGCGACAGCACGTGGTTGATACCGACCGCACGAAGCCTCCCGGCTGGCAACCGAAGTCATCTGTTCGATCAGCTGCGGTGCGAAGGTGGACGCCAGACCAATCGCGGTTGGGAAAGCAGTTGCAGAAGCCTGGGCTAGACCCGACAGAGCCTCATTGTGCACCATCGCCGGGATCTTCAGCCGGGTGTGGTCACATAGCCACTGTTGGATCGCGTTGATCCGCAACGCCAGTTCACGCGGTTCGCTCGCCAAACCCCCGCCCATGCAGAGATGGCCCACCCCATGAGGGATCAACTCGGCCAGCTTGTCGACATCGGGGCCGTCCGGACCCACGAACACCGCCGGGAACACACCGACGATCTGTGCGGCCTTCTCTTCCAGAGTCATTCGCGACAACAGGTCGTCGACCCTCTGACTGATCGGCACGCCCGGGTCGAGATACGCGGCGGCCATAGCGGCTCAGATCTCTGATCCGCCGTTGATGTAGCTGATGTCTGCTTCGCTCAGCTGCGGATCCGCAGCAGCGACATTCTCGCGGACCTCGTCTGGTGTGACGCTGCCCGCAATGGCCATAGGTCGAAAATCAGCGGCAAAGACCCAGGCCAGTGCTGTCTGGCTCAAGCTCAGACCCATACTGCGACCCACCTCCGCGGCCCGCTCGCGGCGTTGCCAGTTCTCCTCGTTGAAATAACACCGCGCCGTGTCTGCCAAATGCGGCGGGGGCTCAACCTCCAAGTCTTCCCGGCTGACCCGCTCGCTCAAGAATCCGCCCGCAAGCGCAGACCACGCGACAACCTTGACATCGTTTCCACGGTGCCATTCGCGGTCATCGCTGTGCGCTTCACCGGTGAGTGTGACCACGTCGTCCCAAGGACTGTCCAGCTGAGTGGCGAGACTGTAGTGGGCGCTGTTGCAAACCGGCGCCCGAAGACCATGGTCGGCCGCGTATTCGATCGCGGATTCGATCCGCGCCACCGACCAGTTCGACACACCCCAAGCAGCGATGTGGCCCCGATCAACAGCCGCCGTGGCAGCCTCGACCAGCGATCCGATTTCCACCGTCGGGTCGTCGCGGTGGAACAGCCAGAGATCAAGGTTATCCAGACCCATCCGGTCACGGGTCAGATCGATGTCTTCAGCCACAGCGGCCGGGTTCACCCGCGGGAGGTGCCAGTCGGGCGGTGCCGGATGAGCGCCTTTGGCAATCACGATGATGTCGTCGCATCCGCCGCGGTCCCGGATCCACCGGCCGAGCATCGCATCCATGCTGTAGTCACCGAAGGCATACACCGCCGCGGTGTCGAATGCGTTTATGCCCGCGTCGACAGCCGCTTCGAGCACCGGAAACGCCGCTGAGTCGTCAGCACCCATCAAGCCTGTCGAGCCGTGCACCAGCCGGCTGACAGGTTTGTCCAAACCAACAAATTCGATCTGTTCCATACCGGCGCGGACCCTAGCAGCGCCGAACCACGAAACCAGAACCACGCAGTCGGTGCGCGCCGAAGCCACCAGGTCAGTCACGTTTGATGCATTGGAATCGCCCCGTTTGGTGCATCACCGCGCTCGGTCCCTGAACAGGACCTGGTCAGCTTCTCCGAATGGGCCATCGACACAGCCGCCAACGAGACAGTACAAGCCGGAACGAAGTCAGATGCCGGGTGTGCGGTAGCCGTCGTGGCGCCAGAGGATCGGGAAGTGGTTCTCGTCCATCTCGTCGTCGCAGAGCCGGGCGTAGCGGGAATAGACCGGGCCGTTGCCCGACCCGAACCCGCTGCGGTTGAAACGTGCTTCGCTGCTCGCGCAGTGCAGCACCAGCGCCCGTCGGTGCGCCCCGGAACGGTTAGGGCCCGAGCCGTGCCAAGCCCATCCGTGATGGAAAGCGGCCTCACCGGCGCGCAACTCCAGTGCGACGATGTCGAGTTCGGCACCTGCGGTTTCGGCAGCAGCCGCAACGGTCGACCTGTAGTCGTCGGGAGCGTGGAACTCCCCGTGCGGATCCGCCTCTGTCGGCCAGTGGTGCGACCCGCGGGCCAGTTCCAACGTGCCGCCCGAGGCTGTCGTGTCGTCGAGGGCGATCCAGCACGAACACATCTCTTGAGGCGTGTACCAGGCTAAATAGGCGTTGTCGCGATGAAAACCCAGCGACTTTGCCCCCGGCGGCTTCCAGATCACGTTGTCCTGGGCCATACGCGCCCCTGGCCAGCCCGCCAGCCGGGCCACTGCCTTCCCAAACCGAGCGTCGAGCACTGTGGCCGCTATGAGCCGGTCGGTTTTCCAAGCGTTGCAGATCTGCCGGGTGAGCGTCGGATCGCTCTCACCCTCGAGCCAGTTGACCTCGTCGGGCGCCGTCCCAGTCTCAAAGTCGCCACGGAACAGCCGCCCGAAACGCTCCCGCAGTTTGTCGATCAGATCTGTGTCGAGCACCGGACCGACCACCACGAACCCGTCGTTGTCAAACGAGGTCAGATCCTCAGCACTGAGCATTCTGCAACGTTAAGCGAAGACACCGCGGCCATCTAGTGTGTGAGCAATGGACAAAGATCCCTTGGAAGCCGTCGCGGGCGCTGACAACGACCTTCCTAGTCGAGGGACGTCAGTGTGGGATCGACACCCACGCGGCTACTTTGAGGGCAGGCGGGCGAAGGTATTCTTCAAGAACATGAAGCTGATCCACCGGGTCGGGGTCGCGCCGGACATCTTGACAACGCTGGCCTACTGGGTATTGAGACCGCGCCGATTCGGATTGGATCGTCATGACGAACACACGCCGCGAAGGCAGACCAGACCACGAACCGCCACAGGAGCCCAGAGTCAGGGGGTGATCCCGATCCGGGCTTTGGGCTGGGGGGACTCCATGCGACGACGGGCGCTCAGATCGAGACCCGCGAGGATGGCATTGCGCAGATCACGCGGGTCGATCAACTCGTCGAAACCGAGACCCGATGCTGAGCGGTAACTCGACTCCAACTCGGCCTGGCGCAACTGTTCGCGGGTGACCGCGTCGGCACCGACCGCGTCGCCAGCGCCCTCAGAGCCCATGGCTCCCATCGTGGCACCCGGGAACGCATAGGAGAGCGTTTGGTTGTCGAAGCCGTTCATCGCCATCACACACGAACCGAAACCGTACGCCTTGCGCATCGTGACCTGAATTTTGACCGTCGAGGCACGAGTCTGCGCGGTGAACATGCGCGCGCCCGCCCGCAGAATCCCCGCACGCTCCGAGGCAGTTCCCGCCAACACCCCCGGATTGTCCGTCAAGAACACCAGCGGCAGGTGGAAACTGTCGCAGACCTCGATGAAATGGGCCGCTTTGTCGGCCGCGTCAACGTCAATCGAACCAGCGATGACCGCAGGCTGGTTGGCCACCACCCCGACCGCGCAGCCACCGATCCGAGCGAGCGCACAAACAATTGAAGGCCCGAAATCGGGCTGAATCTGGAAGAACCCTCCCCCGTCGACCACCCGGCTGACCGCCAGGCGCATGTCGTAGGCCGCAGAGCCATCCCGGGGAACGATCTCGAGCATGTCATCGAGACGCCTCGGGCCGAGATCGCCGGTATCGGACCAGGGCGGCTGCTCCCACGCGGATGAGCCGAAGAAGCCCAGGTAGGTACGCACATCGGCAAGCAACGAGGCATCGTCTGGCGCCACATTGTGAATCACACCACTGGCTATCGCCACCGCCGGGCCTCCCAGGTCGGCCTTGGACACATCCTCACCCAGCGACGCTTTGACCACAGGCGGACCCGCAGTGAAAATGGCTGCGTCGGTCGTCATCACCGACCAGTCGCACAGCGGCGCCGTGATGGCACCGTGGCCTGCCGACGAGCCCATCACCGCGCACACCATCGGCACGTAACCCGACAGCCGGCCCTGCGCTTGGAGGTCACCCGGGCCACCGCCGGCGGGGTCGCCGGGTCTTGGAGGCCGGTGGCCGGCACCCTCAAGCAACATGACCAACGGAATGCGCTCTCGACCGGCGATGTCAGCTATGCGCCAACGTTTGCGCGAAGCCGCCGCGCCGATCGAGCCGCCCATGGTGGTGAAGTCCTCGGCCCCGACAGCCACGGGACGACCTTCGATGTTTCCGACACCCGCAACCAGGGCATCGGCCGGGGCCCCGCCGCCGGCCAGAGTTCCGATCTCAGTGAATGAGCCATCGTCGAGCAGCGCCGCCACACGGCTGCGGGCATCGAGGCGTCCAGACGCCGCGCGGGCAGCCAACTTCTCGGCACCGCCCATTGCGAACGCATCTTCGCGGCGTTGGTGCAGGTCGTCGAGGGTTTCACCCCAATCATGGCCTTCGCCCATCGAGACCGACCCTAGCAACTCCGATATCTCACAAAGAACCCACAGCTGATCCGTGTTCGCCGACGCCGACCGAATTGCCGATGGTCTCGGAGTTCAACTCGAGGTTTAATCCCCTAGCCCTAGGCCCGAGCGGCCAGCCTGGGCCCGGGCGGCCCAATGAGCGAAGCGAACAAGAGCGGGAGGTGGAGCGAAGCGAACAAGAGCGGGAGACGAAGTGCTTGAGCGCAAAGAACGGGAGCGGGAGACAACGCCCTTCTCAATGCGGTGTCGGGAACTCGGCTCTGAGCAGCGCATTATGGCTGCCGACAGGCTTCGCTTGCGCAGGCAGTGGTCTGTGTCGAGGCATCTGAACCGGCAGGCGTTCGTCTTCAAGTTCTATCGACCACTGATCGCCGTCATTGTGCAGACGCGCTGCTTTCGATTCTGCCGTTACACCGGCATTGGCCCAGGCGGCGGCTCGCGCCAGCGGCACCTCCGCAACGGTTGCCTGCTCCGACGCCAACAACCGCGCCCCCAACGCGGCTGCGGCCAGACCAGCGATCGGATCAGCCACAGCGTCGGCGACGAAGTTGGGAGGATCGCCGGCGAGCCAGAGACCACCGGCCACCGCCGTGTCATCCCCGAATCCGATTCGCAACGCCGTATCGCCAGTCCGGCCGTACGCAGTGATCGACAACCAACTAACACCAGCGTCGGCGAGTTCTGCGGGGTTGATTCCCAACTGGTCCATGACCCGGGGCCGGGACCCTTCCAACACTAGGTCAGCGGCTTCGAGCAATCTGTGCAGAAACGCGCGGTCGTCGGTGTTCGAGAAGTCGACCTCGACACACTCCTTGGCATGGTTGAGCAGGTTGAAGAACTCCGGGGTTCCTCTGCGCGCCCCGTCGGGACGGCCCGCACCCTCCACTTTGACAACCCGGGCGCCCGCGTCAGCGAGCAGTCCGCCAGCCAGGGGACCGGCCCACAACGAGGTGAGGTCCACCACCAGGGGCCGTTCAAGCAACCGGCGCCGGTCGCCGCGATGCAGTTCCTGACCAGGAGAATGGACCGGCTCAGAACAAATCCCCGGAACGGCCGCCGCAATCCCCAGCAGCGCCGCCATCTCAATGATCTCGGTACCGGTGAGCGAAGCGATGCCATCCGCAATCGCCGGCCAGTCATCGGCATCCAACGATCGGCCGACAAGAGCGGGCAGCGACTCAACATCTGATGGCCGGGGAAGGTTGAGGACTATCCAACCGTCAGCTGCTCGTACGAAACGAGCCGAGCCGCCCACCGACGTTGCGCCGTTGCGGTTCATTCCGGTGAGCGCCGCACGTTCGCCCAGCAGAGACGGCCCGTCTACAACGGTGGGCGTGCCCCAACGTGCGCTCTGGCGCGCAAGATCATCGGCCGCGGTGGCCATCGCGGAGGCCACATGAGCCGGTGCTGCGGACGGGGGGCCGTGACGCCGGCCCGTCAACCACATCGCACCACTCGACGCCCACGCCACGAGATCTTGCTCCCGTCGCTCCATGACGCCAGACCATAGCCACTCCGACCAGAGGCCGAGCGGATTGACCCTGAACACGACCGTGCCCGAGCGAGGCCGTGACCCGAGCGGCCCGCCCGCGGCCGAGCGGCCCCGTGAGCGCAGCGAACAAGAGCGGGTAGCGGAGCGAAGCGAACAGGAGCGGAAGACAACCGGTGTCAGCGCAACTTCCTGTTCAACCCGCGCACGTTCCTGGTCGAACTGTGCCGAAACACGAACGCGGCTTTGGCCTGTTGCGGGCTTCGCGGCACAATGGAGCACCAGCCAACGCCCCAGGAGCTACAAACGATGGCCGAACTAAAACCCGGTGCCCGCTTCCAGTCCACGGTCTGCACCACGCAAGTGATCGTTGTGAAAGGCGACGGTGACGCCGAGTTGACCTGTGGTGGCGCCGCGATGGTTGCCACTGGAACCGCCGAGATCAGCGGGAAGCCTGCCCCAGACGCAGCCGAGGGCACCCTGCTCGGAAAGCGTTACACGAACGCGGATGCAACCGTCGAACTGCTGGCCACCAAGGGTGGTGAAGGCTCGATTGCTGTATCCGGGACCCCTTTGAGCGTCGCCGAGCCGAAGACCCTGCCAGCTTCAGACTGAGCAAATCTGGACCCGCCATGAATCTGATGATGCTGCTGGAGATGGCGGCGGAGGGGTTGGGCGACCGAGTCGCAGTCGGTTCGCTGGAAGGCGGGCTCACCTACAGCGAGCTCTATGACCAGGCTCAGGCAGCGGCGGAACGTTTCCAAGCTGCGGACGGGGAACGGGTGGTGTTGTGCGACGAGTCGAGTCCGGCGGTGCCGATATCACTGTTCGGCGCGGCCGCCGCAGGCATGCCGTACGTGCCTCTCAACTATCGGCTTCCCGACGAAGACCTGCAGGCTCTGGCGCAGCGCAGCGCGCCGGGCGTTGCAATCACTGACGATCTCGGCGCGGTTCGACTCGCCGATGCGCAGGGCATTGAGACCATGACCCGCCGAGAGTTTCTCGAAGATCTCCACCGCGACGGAGTCCCGTCTGCCGTGACCGAGCGGCCTGCGGACCCTGAAGAGATCGCGGTGCTCTTGTACACGAGCGGCACGACCGGGGCCCCCAAGACAGCCGTCCTGCGCCACAGACACCTGGTCTCCTACATCCTGGGGGCGGTCGAGTTCATGGGGGCGGCCCCCGACGAGGCGACGATCGTGAGCGTGCCGCCCTACCACGTGGCCGGGGTCGCCGCCATGCTGTCGTCGGTGTACGCCGGACGCAGGATCGTGCAGCTCCCCAGTTTCGACCCCGACCTATGGATCGATACCGTCGAGACCGAACAGGTGACCCATGCCATGGTGGTGCCCACCATGTTGGCCCGCATCGTTGAGGCGCTGGACGCCCGTGGCTCAGAACCCATGCTCGGGCTTCGGGCCCTGTCCTATGGTGGAGGGAGGATGCCTCTGCCGGTGATCACCCGAGCACTCGAACTGTTTCCGATCACGTCATTCGTGAACGCCTACGGCTTGACCGAGACCTCCTCGACCATCGCGGTATTGGGTCCTGACGACCATCGGTTGGCCCAATACAGCGAAGAACCCGCCGAGCAGCGGCGCCTCGCCTCAACCGGTCGTCCGCTGCCCGGTGTGGAACTGTCGATCCGCGACGAGGCAGGCGAGGAAGTCCCTGTGGGCGAGACCGGCGAGATCTTCGTGCGTGGTGAACAGGTGTCGGGCGAATACCTTGAAGCCGCTTCACCGCTCGTCGACGGCTGGTTCCCAACCCGCGACGGAGGCTTCATCGACGAGGCCGGCTACCTGTTCGTCCAAGGTCGCAACGACGACGTGATCATCCGCGGAGGCGAGAACATGTCGCCGGGAGAGATCGAGGACGTGCTGCTCACCCACCCGGCGGTAAAGGAGGCTGCCGCAATCGGCGTCGCCGATGAACAATGGGGAGAGAAGGTGGTGGCCGTCATCGTGCTCGCCGACGAAGCGGCTGCTCCCGGTGCAGGAGTCGACGAAAGCGAGATCCAGGAACTGGTGCGCCGACGGTTGAGGTCGAGTCGGGTTCCCGCCCATGTTGTGGTGGTCGACGAACTTCCATACAACGACACCGGCAAGCTCCTGCGCAGAGTGCTGCGCTCCCAGCACAGCCATCTGGGCGACCCGGACGGCTGAGGTCTGGTGATGCAAGCCGTCCGGTGGTCATGGCGCCAAGCGCGGACTGAGGCGGCGTCACCGGACATCGACCGGACGGTCGGCGCCGCGGTCGGTGTGCCGGTGGTTGTGGTCGAACTCGAAGACCACCGAGGCACCGAGATCGCCGAACGCCTGGCCCGGCTGCCCGTCGTGTCAATAGGGGTGGGAAGCAGCGCCGACAGGTGCTGGGACGTCCGCACCCAAGACCCAGACCCGATCATCGCAGGCGCTCTCTCAGCCCCTATGGCTGCGGTGACCGCCGCGCAGGTTCTGCGGGGCACCGCAGACCGGACCGTCGATGAAGCACTGCTGGTTGAATCGCTCGCCTACGCGACTCTGCAGTCAGGAGCAGAGTTCGCTTCCTGGCTGGCATCCCAGGGGCGTCGTGTACGCAACGACGACGGCCCACGGGTACGGATCGAGGAGCACGACGACCACATCGAGGTGATCCTTGACCGGCCGCGGTTGCGCAACATGATCGATGCCCGAATGCGTGACGAGTTGATCGACGCCTTCTCCGCCCTGTCCCTCGGCGCGCCGCTGCCGATCCGCCTGCTGGGTGCGGGGCCCGCGTTCTGTGCGGGCGGCGACCTTGCCGAGTTCGGCACGGTAGCCGATCCGTTGACCGCGCACCTTCTGCGTTCCACAACCAACCTCGCGTCGCATCTGCATCGCATCGCGGAGAGGGTCACAACTCATGTGCACGGACCGTGTGTCGGTGCAGGCGTGGAGATGATGGCTTTCTGTCGTCGCGTCGTGGCACACCCCGACGCCTGGTTCCGGCTACCGGAGACCCGTATGGGGCTGATGCCCGGAGTGGGCGGGACCGTCAGTATTCCGGCTCGAATCGGGCGGCACCGCACCCTGGAGTGGCTGCTTCAAGACAGCACGATCGACGCAAGCACCGCGCTCAAATGGGGTCTGATCGATTCGATCCAGGAGTCCGGGGAGGACTCCGGCGTTGACTAGCGACGGCTGAAACTCTCGCCGAGGCTGGAGCCTTCGAACCCGCTCGGGGCCATTCCCGATGTTGCGTAGAGGTACAGCGCTGCCTGGAACACTGCGTTCAGTGCCGTCATCACCACAACCACCACCGCGATCCAGACTACGCCGACGGCGATACCCACGATGAGCCCAACCCCGCCGAGCGAACCGAACACGGCAATCAACAGAACCGCCGGCAGCATCGCCACAAATCCGAGGAGCCCGAACCCGACTCGGGCTGCAAGGTTCTCACCCCACGTCGACTTGAGCAACGAACCTGAGGTCTTCAACCCTTCTATAGCGCCTTTGTCGTCGATCACGATCGCCGGGACCACCAGGAAGGTCGCAACCTCCCAGGCCATGCCAACCATGCTGATCACGAACTGACCGAGCCAACCAGCCCGGTCGCGCAGTGCACGCAGGATCATCCCGACCGTGGCGGTCAGGATCGCCCAGGGAACCAGACCGGGGATCCGACTGAACGCCTTGCGGATCGCCGAACCGACCGTCGGGTCGCCGCCCGCGAGTCGTTCGTGGGCCCCCGCGACCAGGGCCCCGTTGAAGAAGACGCTGATCACACTCAGACCCAGGGCTGCCACGATCCCCACCAGCACCATCGCCGGGTTCGCGGAGGCTTCCTCGGCGCCTCCCGATTCGGTGCTGGCCGTCGCGAACACGACGAACAAGAGCGGAATCAACAAAGCTGCGGACACCAGAAACGACAGGACCGGAATCACCAGCAGTTCCCGGTCCTTCTTCAGCACTCCCCACGAGAGCTTCGCCAACTCGAACGTATTGCGAATCCTGCCCATCGCCACTCCTTGTCTCGGTCGGTGAGTCAACTCCAAGCATAACGACCCCGAGTGACTCTGAACTCCAACTCTGTTGGTTCAACGAGCAGAGTGGTCAGCGGGGCTCGCGCGGCAGCCCGAGCACACGTTCGCCGATCACGTTGCGCTGAATCTGATTGGAGCCTCCATAAATGGTGTGCGCGCGGCTGTAGAGGAAGGTGCGCTGCTCATGGTCGATCTCATAGTCGGGAAGCTCATGATCGCCGAAACTCGGATGGCCGTTGTGCGCGTCGGACGACCCGACCATGGCACTCGCCCCACGGACCAGCATCGCCAACTCGCCCATTCGGCGATGCCACGACGCCCAATAGAGCTTGCCGATCGACATTTCGGGGCCCGGCACCCCGCCGCTCGTCATCGCAGTCAGCATTCGCAACTGGTTGAACCGCAGAATCTCCAATTCGACGAAGCTGCGGGTCAGTTCCTGACGCACGACCGGATCAGCCAACCGCCCATTGTCCTTGGCCAGAGCAACCAGATCATCGAACTCCTGGCGATAACTGACCTGCTGCCCGAGCGTTGAAGCACCCCGCTCGAAGCCCAGAGTCCCCATCGCCACCTTCCAGCCGTTGCCGGCCCCGCCCACAACCAGAGACTCCTCGGTGTGGGCATCGGAGAAGAACGTCTCGTTGAACTCCGAACCGCCGGTGATCTGCACGATCGGACGAATCTCGATGCCCGGCTGGTCCATCGGCACCAACAGGTAACTCAACCCCGCATGGCGCTGAGAACCTGCTTCGGTGCGGACGACCATGAAGATCCACTGGGCGTACTGCGCCAGCGAAGTCCAGATTTTCTGACCGTTGACGACCCAACGCCCGTCAACAAGCTCAGCCCGGGTCTTGACATTGGCGAGATCAGAACCCGCGTCCGGCTCTGAATATCCCTGGCACCAATAATCCTGCGCCGAGAGGATGCGGGGCACGAAACGGCGCTGCTGGGCCTCGCTGCCGAAAGCCATCAACGTCGGACCCAGCAGAGTCAGGCCCATGTTGGGCAGACGTCCGGGCGCGCGCGACTCGACGTAAGTCCGATGAAAGACCACCTGTTCAGCCAGCGAACAGGCCCGTCCGCCGATCCAGGCAGGGAAGTCGATCCCCAGCCAGCCGCCGGACGCCAACTCCTTCTCCCAGGCCCACTGGACCTCAACGGGTACGTCCTCCTGGCCAGTCCAACCCCGGCCCCGGTATGCGGCGAACTCCCCGACGCAGTGCTCTTCAATCCAGGTGCGAACCTCGTCAGCGAAGGCGTCGAGCGCGGGATCGTTCCAAGCATCCATGACCCGCGAGCGTACCCATGCCCTGCGCCTTCCCCGAATTCGGGGCCCGCTCCGAATCCTTGCCTCTTATCCTGTAGTGGTTGAATGTCAGGAGGTCAGATGGGCGAATATGAGCGGGTCCGTGTGTTGTGGCCAGACCATCTCGGGATCGCCAGGGGCAAGTACCTGCCCGCCGACATTGCGCACCTGGGCACGGGTCACTGCGCTTCGGTGTTCGGGCTGGGTTACGACCGCAGCGTGATACCCGCGCCCGGGTCCTTCATGCTCGAGGGGCTCAAAGACGTTCAAGCCCGACTCGATCCGCAGACCCTCAGACCGAGCTGGGAGGACGACGGCACCAAGGTCGCCGTCGGCCACCTCGACTTCGAGGGCAAGCCATTCAGCTACTCGGCGCGCCACGCACTGCAGAAGGCGATCGCCGCCTGGCAACAGCTCGGATACAACCCCCGCATCGGGTTCGAACTCGAGGCCTATGTGCTGGAGCCCGACGGCACCGGAGGATTGAGGCTGAAGGCCGCACCACGGTCCTATGTCTATGGAACCGGCGTCACCGCGGACCCGGCAGGTGTCATTGACGAGGTCATGGCGGTCTCGGCCGCCTGCGGCCTGAAGCTCGAGTCGGTGAACGCCGAATTCGACGAGTCCCAATTCGAGTTGACCCTGCGGCACGACGAGGCCCTCAGAGCCGCCGACGATGCCTTCCTGTTTCGGGTGATGGCCCGAGAAATCGCAATCAAATCGGGGCACGACCTCACCTTCCTCGGCAAACCGCTCCACGGTCTGAGCGGTTCGGGCCTTCATGTGAACATCTCTCTCGACGGCCCCGACGACCAGAACGCCTTCGTCGACGACGGAGCTGCCGACGGTCTGTCGGCGCTGGCGAAGGGCGCGCTGGCCGGGCTGTGCGCGCACCACAGGGCGATGACCGCACTGTGCGCGCCGACCGTCAACGCCTACCGGCGGCTGCGCCCCGGTGAGTTCGCCGGATACTGGGCCAACTGGGGGTACGAGCATCGTTTCGCCGCCAACCGGGTTCCCGACGTCCGCGGGCCTGCCACCCGCATCGAGAGCCGACTCGCGGACGGCAGCGCCAACATCCATCTCGCCGCGGCGACCGTGCTGCAGGCTGCGCTGCTCGGTGTGACCGCGCAGCTTGAATGCCCCGACCCGTTGACGACCGACGGTTTCGAGGAGATAAACACAGACGTGTCGAGTGCCGACAACCTTCACGATGCACTCACCTACCTGGCCGACGACTCAGCGCTGATGAACGCTGTCGGAGCCGACCTGTGCGCCAACTTCCTGTTCATCAAACACGCCGAATGGGACCGCTACGCGGCTGCCGGTGGCAGCTGCGAACCGTCAGACAACCCGACGGAATGGGAGATCGCCGAGTACCTCAACTACCACTAGCGGCTGCGGAGACCTGGTGACAGATCACCGTCGACTACCACAGCCTCACCGTCCAATGTGACGGTGCACGACCTCATCGGCAGGTCGAAATGGCCTCGGCAGAATCTGCCTGCCACCTCGTTGGCGCCCGTCGAGTAGAGGAAGTTGCCGGCGAAGGCCCGCAGTTCCGTACCGTTGAAATCGGCTTTGTCCCACATCGCCATGGCGTCCCAGCGGGCCGCTTCGTTCATGCCCCAGCCAACATGGCTGACCGCGTAGGCCTCCGGTTCGTCGAACGACGACAGGTAGGAGCGGAACAGTTCGGCGTCAACCCCCGAACCTTTGATCTCGGTCACGTAGTCCTCGTGGACGATCAATTCGATCGTGTCGCGCAGGTACTGCTTGAAAGTCAGATTCACGTCGCCCGGGGCCAGAACGATCGTGCCGTCGACACTGCGGGCTGCCGGGAAACACAGAACCAGGCCACCGGGCCAGTGAGCTATCGAACCTGGTTCGGTGCACCAACCGAACGATCCGGCCACAACAGCCCCGTCGAGCCGCACCGTGAGGTCTGTGCCCGCGCCAGATGTCACCCTCATCACGTCGGCCGCCTTGAGCAGTTCGACACCGGAGTTCACCCGCTCAGCCAGAGTCGGGTCGTGCGGCCAG
Organism: uncultured Acidimicrobiales bacterium; assembly: GCA_951812975.1. Lineage (GTDB taxonomy): Bacteria > Actinomycetota > Acidimicrobiia > Acidimicrobiales > Aldehydirespiratoraceae > VXYK01. The sequence goes on from CATOTC010000001.1 coordinate 603,661, forward strand.
CGTTCGACGTTCTCGGGATGCTCGTTGGAGATCATCAGCACCCGGGCGCCAGCGGCGAGAACCTCTGCCAACTCCGGAGCATGCAGCAATCCCTCCACGGTGCAGTCGGCGACGAAATCAGCGGTGCTCAACGCAGCGACAGCCGACCGGTTGTTCTGCAAGGCCTGCGACGCCCCGGTAGAGCGGATCGGCACGGGACCAGGGTTGGACGGCGTGGTCAGCACCACGTCGACCACGGCTGCGCCGAGCTTTTCGAGCGCCAAGCGGGCAGTCGAGGCGACCACCGGGTTGCTTGTGGTCTCAGCCAGTACCACCGCCACATCGTCCTGTCCCACTTCACAAGCGTTGAACTGTTGGGCGTAACGCTCAACCCAACGCCATTGCGTGTTCATGTTCGGACCTCGGGGTACAGACCGCTGCGACCGAGACGCTCTAGGCAGACCTCCACGCTCCACGGCAGCATCGCCGCGCCGCAGCGGGCGTCACGGTAGAACTGTTCGAGCCGCGACGGGCGCAGCATCGAGCGGCCGCCGCAGACGCGGATCGCGGTCGAGGCCAGATCGGGTGCGCCCTCCATCGTCGACACGACCGAACTCCAAGCCCGACGCACCTCGGCGGGCGACGGATCGACACCGACTTCACCGAGCACTCGATAACACAACGACTGGGTCTCGTCGTACTTCAAGTTCATCGCCGCCCAACCCTGCTGCTTCAACGGATGGTCACGCCGCGCGGTCGGGCCGCCGTCGCCGATCAGGTACTCAGCGGTCGCGTCGAGGATCGCACGCATCAGACCCAGATAGGCGAACGACAGAGTCATGTAGAAATACGGCCAGCGGCGCGCTGCCTGATCGAACATTCCGGGCGGAATCCACTCATGCTCCAGTGGAACAAAAACGTCGTCGAGCACCAGAGTCCTGGAGTCGGTCGCCCGCATCCCGAGCGGATCCCAGTCGCCCTCGAGCACCACCCCGTCGGAATTAGCGGGTACACCCAGGAAGCGCACCCGGGGGTCGCCCTCGACCATGCACACGATGTTGTGGACATCAGCCGCGCCGCTCAACGAAGCGAATATCTTCCGACCCGTGACCCTGTAACCACCGTCGACGGGCACCGCTCGCGTGGCGAACCCTTCAGTAGCGCCCGCTGCTATCCCCTCCGAGAACGGCTGACTGTGAACCATGCCGTCGACCACGATTCCTCGGCGCAGCATCGCGCGGCGCTCCACGAGCGCGGCGCGTTCCTCGGTGGTCAGGTCCATGTCATCGGCGATCTGTCCAACCAGCAGAGTCGTGGCGACATGCATATTGAACGTCAGAGCGGTGGCCGCACAATGACGCCCGAGTTCCTCGGCCGCCAGCGCATAGCCGACGAAGTCGGCGCCCAACCCTCCGTCGGCGGTGGGGATGCAGATGCCGAGCAGGCCGGCTGCCCGCAGATCGGCCCAGTTCTCGAAAGGGAACTGCGCCTCGCGGTCGTATTCGACCGATCGTTTGGCGAACACCGGTCCCAGCTCCGCGATCCGCTCGACAAGCTCGATACGCGCCCCGGTTCTAATGCCTGAGTCCTGGACTCGCGTCGGCGTGGTCATGGGCGCACGGTACCGGAGTCATCGAGAAAACGCCTGACAGCCGAGTTGAACTCCTCGGGGGCCTCGCATGCGCTGAGATGACCGACCCCGCCGATCACCACGAGCTCAGCGTTCCGAATGCGGTCGGCCAACAACCTGCTGTAAGCCAACGGGGTCTCCTCATCGAGCTCGCCGACGACCACCAGCGTCGGTGCGGCGATCTCACCGAGGCGAGCGCTCACATCATGGGTCGGAAGGCATTCGCAAGCCGCTCGCAAACCCGCCGAGGTGATCCGGGAGAAAGACGCCACAGCCGCCGCCAAAGGGTCGCCGCCGAAATCCGGACCCGCCACCGAACACAGAACCTCCTGCGCGAAGTCTGCCGGGGTCAACCCTGCCTCGAGCGGGGCGAGGCGGGCTTCGAGCCAGGCGTCGGGATCGGTGCCGTCAGCGCCGAACGCCGCGCTGGTATCGGCCAGGATCAGGCTCGCGACCCGATCGGGATGCTCAAGGGCCAAGTGCAGAGCCTGCTGGCCGCCGAACGACAACCCGCAGACATGAGCCTGCTGGACTTCGAGCACATCGAGCAGACTCGCAGCTGCATCCGCGATCGCGCCGAAGGTCAGCGGTTCGACGGCTGACGACATCCCATAGCCCGGCATGTCCCAGGCCACACAACGCCATCGGTCCGACAGGTCTGCAAGTTGGGGATCCCAACTGGTGCGGGTGAGTCCCAGACCGTGGAGGAACAGCAGCACCTCACCCTGGCCCGCTTCGCGCCAGGCCACCGGCGCACGGTCCACATCAATCAGAGGCATCGGAATCAGCGGCATCGGTCTCGCACAGTCCTGTCCCCCAGCTAGCCCCCCAGCTAACCGACCGAGAACTCGATCTTCATCCGGTGATCGTAGATGGCCCCGGGGTCGAGCCGCGTTGACGGGAAGTGGGGTTGGTTGGGCGAGTCCGGGAAGTCCTGCGTCTCGAAGCAGTAGCCCGCGAACTGGCAGTATTCGGCACTGCCCTTGCCGATGTCGGTTCCGTTGAGATAGCCCCCCGTGTAGAAGTGCATTCCCGGCGCGGTCGTCGACACCTCGAGCCGTCGACCAGTGGAGTGGTCGAACGCCGCGGCTGCGCGGCGCATCGTGGCGGGTTGGCCCTGCAGCACCCAGTTGAAGTCGAAACCCCGCTCAGGATCGTCGAGTTCGCTGATCGCGTCGCCGATGCGGTGCGGGACCCGCAGGTCGTAGGGCGTGCGCGCGACACTGCTGATCTCGCCGGTGGGGATCAGCTCGGAGTCCGCGGGAGTGTAGGAGTCAGCGTTGATCTGAACATGCTGGTCGACCACATCGCCGCTGTCGTGGCTCGCCAGGTTCCAGTACGCGTGGTTGACCAGATTGACGACGGTCGGTGCTGTCGTTTCGGCCGTCATGACGATTCCGAGCGAATCCGGGCCGAGCGTGTATTCGACATTGGCTGTGACTTCACCGGGATACCCCTGATCGCCGTGGGGAGAGACCGTCGAGAACCGGACGGCGTTGTCGGTTCGTTCAACATCAATCCTCCAAAGGTGCTTGTTGAATCCGACGGGCCCGCCGTGGAGATGGTTCGGGCCGTCGTTCAAGCCGACCTGGTACTGCTTTCCGTCGAGGGTGAACCGACCGTCCTTGATCCGGTTCGCGAACCGGCCACAGGTAGCACCGAAATATGCGCTGTCCGCCTCCATCGCGGCGAGGTCGCCGTTGGCGAGCACAACATCGGCGACGTTCCCGTCCCGGTCCGGCACCCAGAGCTCCAACAGACGCGCCCCGTAGTCGCAGAACACGGCCTTGAGCGCGCCGCACCTCAGCGTCACCCTGTGCGCGGCTTCGCCGTTGACCTCTCCGATCGGTTCAACTTCGATACTCATGGGTTTGCTCCGTTGCCGGTGCTGTAGCCGACAGGTCTACGCTTCAGGGGTGCTTACCAGGATCGCGCGTCGGGTGGCTGTGGACTTCGCCGACACTACGGCATACCAGACGCAGCAGGGTTGGGGGATCACCTATGGCGAACTCGACCGGGCCGCCGACGAAGCCGCTGCGGGACTGGCGGCCGGCGGTATCGGTGAGCGCGACGCGGTGGCTCTGGTGCTCGAATCGACCGTTGACTATGTGGTGCTGTTCCTGGCCCTGGCCCGCCTGGGTGCTGTCACATCCGGCATCAACCCGAAGCTCACCGCCCGCGAGATCAACGCTTGCCTGGACGTGTTCGAGCCGGGACTGGTCATTGTCGGCGATCGCCTGTCGGACACGGTCGACGGCGACCGGTTCGTCTGTGAGACGCTCATTCCGGGTTCGAGCTCCGAGACTGTCGCGGCGGAGTTCAGGATCGCCGGAGCCGGAGCTCCCGGACTGCTGGCCGATGATCCCGACCGCCCGGTATGCGTGTGCTTCACAAGCGGTCCCACCGGTCTTCCGAAAGGCGCTTGGTACAGCAACCGGCAGCTTGAGCGGATCGTCGAACTCGACACCGGCGGCGCCTGGGGCGGCGGCGGGCACGGCATCAGTTCCACCCAGTTCGCGCATGTCGGTTTCATGACCAAGCTGCCCTGGCTGCTGGCCAGCGGCAGGACCACCCACCTGCTCGACCGCTGGTCTGCGGGGCCGGTGCTGCAGCTCATTTCGGAACATCGCATGCCCGCGGTGACCGGCGTGGCGCCGCAGATCGCTCTTATGCTCGCACACCCCTCTAGCCGCGAACTCGACTTCTCCGCGGTGCAGGCCATCGTCGTCGGTGGTGCCGCCTCTCCCCCGGCACTGGTGCGCGAGGCCAGAAAGAGGTTCGGCGCGCCCTACTCGATTCGCTATTCGTCCACCGAGAGCGGTGGGATCGGCCTCGGTACCGACCTCAATGCCGACGACGAGGAAGCGCTGAACACCATCGGCCGGCCCCGCCCCGGTGTAGAGGCAGCCATACGCACCGAAGCTGGCGAACCGGTCGCGGAGGGCGAGATCGGCGAACTTTGGCTGCGTTCAGACTGCATCATGTCGGGCTATTGGAAGGATCCACAGGCGACTGCCGAGACTCTTGTCGACGGCTGGCTGCGAACCGGCGACCTGGCCCGGGTCGACGCCGCCGGTTGCTACCGGCTGGCCGGGCGTCGCAAGGAGATGTTCATTCGCGGCGGTTACAACGTCTATCCGATGGAGGTCGAGTCGATCCTCGGCAACCACCCGGCGATCGCGGAGATCGCTGTGGTCGGCCGGCCCGACGAGGTGATGGGAGAGATCGGTGTGGCGGTGATCGTCGTGTCCGGCGGGCATGAAGCGCCCACGCTGGCGAGCCTGCGGGACTTCGGCTCCGTCGACCTTGCTGCGTACAAGCTTCCAGAAGCGGTCAGGGTCACGACGCAGTTGCCGCGCAACGCCACCGACAAAGTCGACCGGCGGGCACTCACCGATTTCGAACGCCGGACTCACGACCCCAGCAACTAGAACCCTTTGAAACGTCTCGGCAGACTAGCGGCGGGGGCGATAGGAGCGCCGCTTCTCCCGTTCGCGCTGGGCTTCCAGTTCAGCGACCAGTGCGACGTAACGGTCAACTCGCTTGGCGTCGAGGGCACCGGCGGCCACCGCGGCAGAAATAGCGCACCCAGGCTCGGATCGGTGGACACAGTCATGGAAGCGACAACCGGTCGCCAACTGCTCGAGATCGCCGAAAACGAGATCCAGAGCGTGCTCAGCCTCCCACAGCCCGACGGAGCGGATACCGGGCGTGTCGAGCACGAGACCCCCGTCTGCGGGCAGCAGCACGAGCTGCCGTGCGGTCGTCGTGTGCCGGCCCTTGCTGTCAACGTTGCGGACCGGGCCGACCTCAAGGCGTTCCTCACCGACCAGGGCATTGACCAGCGCTGATTTGCCCACGCCGCTGGCTCCGATCAGCGCCAACGTGCGCCCCGCCCCGATGTGCCCAACGAGTTCGTCAAACCCCTTCCCGTCCACGATGCTGGTGGTCACAACTGGGATGTCGAGGCACACGGAACGAACGATCGCCTCGCTCTCGTCACCGGCCACTGCGGCGTCGGCCTTGCTCAAGATCACCAGAGGTGCAGCCCCGCTGTTGATCGCCACAACCAGCATGCGCTCGAGACGACCCGGCGGAAGTGGCCGGTCGAGCCCGTGCACGACACCAACGACCTCAACGTTGGTGGCCAGGACCTGCTCGAGGTCGCGCTGCGCGGGATCCCGTCGGCTGACACTGGTCGTGCGTTCGAGGATCGTGGAGATCACCGGGCCGAGCCCCTCCTGCTCACCGATCTCCACCCAGTCGCCGGTCACCGGCGCCACCTGGCCCTGGGCACGGAGCGAGTCTGAGAGCGCTCGGACGATTCCCGCCTCGGTCATGACGTCGCATTCGCCTCGGTCGACACGGACCACGCGTCCCAGGCTGGAAGTGTCGCTTACCACGCCGGCGGGCGCCCGCGTATCGAGCCCCCAGGGGCCGAGTTCGTTCGTCAAGGTCCTCGTATTCTCGCCGCGCTCCTCATCAACATCCACAGCTACCTGAATCTCTTGAGAAATCGGACGAAACTTCCAACCGGGTTTCGGACCGATTCGACGACTGGAGACGTTAGAAATAGACACAGGCAATCGCCGACGGAGGACACCCGTGAACACCTCGCAGCACGACGACACCGACAAGACCACCGATGGGACCAACGGCACCGACGGCACAGGAATCGACGTCTCCGAAACGCGCCTGAGTTCCGGCGCGGACCGACTCTGGTGGCAGGGGGCGCTCGCCGGCGTCGCCGCGGGGGGAGTCGCCTTGATGTTCGGGCAGCTTGTGGAGGCGCGGAGCGAGAACATCCCCGGACTCGTTCTCGGCATGGGCGAATGGATCCTCGACATCACGCCGGGGTGGGCAGCCGAGGAGAGCATCGAGAATCTCGGGTCCACAGGAAAGGCATCCCTGCTGCCGGGGATCACCGTCGTCGCCCTGCTGGTGGCCGCCGCGCTCGGCAACGCCTCGCTTCGCTTCTCCCGCAGGATCGGGATCTGGGGGTTCACGGCGTTCGGCCTGCTCGGTGGCTTCACCACGGCACGCAATCCGACCTCGCCCGCGGTGGCTAGCTGGTTCTGGTCGCTGGTGGCAGCCGCTCTGGGAATCGCCACACTCCTGTTCCTGCTGGACCGTCTCATGGGTCGGGCGGACCAGCCGGCCGCCTCCGGGCCTTTCGCAGATCCCCTCGACCCTCCTGCGAGTCGTCGGGCGTTCCTGGGTTGGACCGCGGGCGCCGGTGCCGTAGCCGTCGGCGGTTTCGCGCTCTCCAAGGCGATAGCCCCCAAGTCCGCCGCAGAGACCGCCCGTGAGAACATCGTCTTGAGCAACATCTCCACGACGACGACCACCGCCACCACTACAACGGCCACCGAAGCGACAACGACCACCGCGCCCGTGTCAGAAGCAACAGTGACAACTCAAGCGATCACAGACATCGACGGGATCAGTTCCTATATCACGCCGAACGATTCGTTCTACCTGATCGACACCGCTCTGAGGCCGCCCCATGTCGACCCCAACGACTGGTCACTCGAGATCAAGGGCATGGTCGACAACCCCTACACCCTCACCTGGGACGAGTTGATCGCCATGCCGATGGAGGAGCACGAGATCACCCTCTCATGCGTGTCCAACCCCGTCGGCGGACCTCTGGTCGGCAACGCCAAATGGCTCGGAGTTCCCATCGTCACGCTGATGGAGCGGGCCGGGATCCAACCCGGCGCCGACCAGTTCGTCGGCAAGTCGATCGACGACTGGACCGCCGGATTCCCGACCGCTCGCCTCTACGACGGACGCACCGCTCTACTGGCGATCGGCATGAACGGCGAACCGTTGCCGATTTCGCACGGCTTCCCCGCACGGCTCATCGTCGCCGGGATCTACGGCTACGTCTCTGCGGTCAAGTGGGTGACCGAGATCGAGATGACCCGCTGGGAGGACTTCGACGGGTACTGGATCGACAAGGGCTGGTCGAAGCTGGGCCCGATGAAGACGATGTCGCGCATCGACGTTCCACGCTCCGGTTCCTCAGTCCCGGCGGGCGAGGTGGCTCTGGCCGGTGTGGCATGGTCGCCGCCCAGAGGCATCCATGCAGTAGAGGTCTCTGTCGACGACGGCCCCTGGTCGCCCTGCGATCTGGCGATTCCCGGCAACGACGAGAACTGGGTCCAGTGGCGCACAACTTGGAACGCCGCGTCCGGGCGGCACCGGATCACCGTTCGGGCCCTCGACGGCACAGACGAGATTCAACCCAGAGGACCCAAGTCTGTCGCTCCCGATGGTGCAGAGGGTTGGCATCAGGTGTCGGTCAACGTCATATAGTGTGCTGGCACTCCGCCAACTACTGGGAATATTCTGGGGGCCTCAGTGATCGACGAATCGGTAGAACAGGTGAAGCAACAGGTAGAGGTCCTCGACTGGGCTAACTACGGGCGTGGTGCTCGGGAACTGGCGGTCACCGTCGCCGAGGACGGCTATCGACCCGAGATGATTCTGGCCATAGCCCGTGGCGGCCTCTTCGTCGCCAGTTCCCTTGGGTACGCCCTCTCGATCAAGAACATCTACGTCATGAACTGCGAGTACTACACCGGTGTCGATCAGCGCTTGCCGGTTCCGGTGGTGCTGCCTCCCTACGTGGACCTCGTCGACATGGAGGAGGTCAAGGTCCTGATCGCTGACGATGTGGCCGACACCGGACACACGTTGAAGATGGTCTACGACTTCTGCAAGGAGCGCGTCGCCGAGGTACGCGCCGCGGTGCTCTACGAGAAGTCCCATTCGTTGGTCAAGTGCGACTACGTGTGGAAGCGAACCGACCAGTGGATCAACTTCCCATGGTCGACCGAGAAACCGGTTGTGAGCCCCGAGGACGCCCGCCACCGCGTCCTCGACGCCTGATCGACTGGTCAGCCAAGTCTCTGGTCAGCTAACGGGCCCAGCAGCCCCGGCCTTGGCGCGGCTCGGAGAGACACGGGGGCCTTCGTTGGGCTGTTTCGGATAGACGGGGGGCCACGGCGCGTCGCTGAGCCCTGCCTCCCAGTCTCTTGAGTGCCATGCCAGCAACGCGTCCAACGACTGGAGTTGATCGTCGATCGACGCCCAGGGGTCGCCTCGCTGCTCGACGAGGGCCGGCACCGTGGCAATGGTCAACGATTCAGGATCGACCGTGGTCACCTCGTCCCAGGTGATCGGCGTCGACACCTTCGCCCCGACCCGGGGACGGACCTGGTAGGCCCCGAACACGGTCTTGTGCGGGGCGTTCTGGTTGAAGTCGAAGAAGACCCGACTCCCTCGCAGTTCCTTCCACCACTCGCAGGTGATCAGGTTCGGGCATCGTCTCTGCATCTCTCGGGCGAGGGCGACCGCAGCGTACCGGACCGCGTAGCCGTCCCAGCGGGGCATCAGCCGAATCCAAATGTGGAGGCCCTTGCTGCCCGACGTCTTGGGGTAGGCGACGACGCCGAGTTCGTCGAGCACTGCCTTGACTTCGAGGGCGGCCGCACGGACATCGTCGAAGTCAGTGCCCGGGGAGGGGTCGAGGTCGATTCGCATCTCGTCTGCATAGGCCGGTTCGGCTGCACGGTTTGGCCAAACATGAAAACCCAGACAGCCCATGTTGACTCCCCAAACAATATGGGCGAGGTCCGCGGCAACCAGAGCGTTGGAGGTTGTGCCGTTGGGCGTGCTCACCACGACCGTCTGCAGCCAGTCGGGTGCTCCCTTGGGGACCCGCTTCTGGAAGAACGACTTGCCGCCAGCACCGTTCGGGTAACGCTCCATCAGCAGGGGACGCCCGCCGATCGCGCGCATCACAGGTTCCTTGAGGGCCAGATAGTACTCAGCGAGATCCAGTTTCGTCTCGCCCCGCTTGGGAAAGAACACCTTGTCGGGGCTCGTGACGCGAACCTCGACTCCGTCTATGTCGAGCGTTCTCGCGGCGCCGGTCATTGCGCTGCGTTGATCAGGCGCCCGGCTTGAAGATCATGAGATAGAGCGACAGCAGGAACAGCACGGTGATGATCAGACTGCCGATCTCGGCTTTCTTGGCGTTCGGCTGATCACCGTCGGCGATCGCCTTCTCCGCGGGAAAGACCACGGCGTGGAGGACACCGTTCATGGCCAGCCAGATGATGATCGACACGACCAGCCACCCGTCACTCATCCGGTAGACCTTGTCGGACAGGCCTGCAACACCGAAGCCGAGCAGGCCACCGATGACCAGGGAACTGCCGTAGATCCGCATTGAACGCTTTGCGATGCCCGCATACAGCGATCTGCGAACCGAGTAGTCCTCATTGGAGTCTCGGGCGATGAAGGGGTAGACGAAGGTGGGCGCGAGCGCCACGAACATCGCCACTACGTGCAGGAACAGGATGAAGTTGTATCCGTTGTCACCAACCGCTGCAAGAGTCATGCCGCGACTGTATCCAAGCCTTCCGACAGAATCACAAACCCTTGAACATCCCGAGGACGACACACGACCGGTCGGCAATACGTTCCGACTCTGAGCCGCCTGGCTAACTTTCGCCCTGTACACTCAGCAGATGGCTGACTACCGCTCGCGCACATCCACCCAGGGACGCAACATGGCCGGGGCTCGGGCCCTATGGCGGGCCACCGGCATGAAAGACGACGACTTCGACAAGCCCATCATCGCGATATCGAATTCTTTCACCCAGTTCGTGCCGGGCCACGTCCATCTCAAAGACCTTGGGCAGCTCGTCGCACGTGAGATCGAGGAAGCCGGCGGCGTGGCCAAGGAGTTCAACACGATCGCCGTCGATGACGGCATCGCCATGGGCCACGACGGCATGCTCTACAGCCTTCCCAGCCGCGACCTGATCGCTGATTCGATCGAGTACATGGTCAATGCGCACTGCGCGGACGCCCTCGTCTGCATCAGCAACTGCGACAAGATCACCCCCGGAATGCTGAACGCCACGATGAGGCTCAATATTCCCACGATCTTTGTGAGCGGCGGGCCGATGGAGGCAGGCAAGACCAAGCTCGCCGGGGTGAGCGTGAAACTCGACCTGATCGACCCGATGATCAAGGCAGGCGACACTTCAGTCTCCGACGAGGACCTGCTCGAAATGGAGCGTTCGGCGTGCCCGACCTGCGGTTCGTGCTCCGGCATGTTCACCGCCAACTCGATGAACTGCCTGACCGAAGCCTTGGGACTCGCTCTACCAGGCAACGGCACTACGTTGGCCACCCACGCCGACCGCAGAGAACTCTTCTTGGAGGCGGGCCGCCGAATCGTCGATCTGGCGAAGCGCCGCTACGACAAGGACGACGAGTCGGTGCTGCCCCGTTCGATCTGCAACAAAGCGGCTTTCGAGAACGCCATGACACTCGACATCGCCATGGGCGGGTCGACCAACACCGTGCTGCACATTCTCGCCGCCGCGCAGGAAGGCGGAATCGACTTCACGATGGCCGACATCGACAGGCTCAGCCGCCAGTCGCCCAATATCTGCAAGGTCGCACCGAGCACCGACAAATACCATGTCGAGGACGTGCACCGCGCCGGCGGGATCATGGGGATCCTCGGCGAACTCGACCGCGGCGGGCTCATCGACACGAGCCTTCCGACCGTCCACTCCGAGACGCTCGCCGCTGCCTTGAACCACTGGGACGTGATGCGCGACCCGTCCACCGAGGTCGTCGACTTCTACCGTGCCGGTCCCGCCGGGATACCTACGCAGGTGGCGTTCAGCCAAGCCGAGCGGTGGCCGAGCCTCGACCTCGACCGCCAGGGTGGCTGCATCCGCACCGTCGCCGAGCCCTACGACCGCGAAGGAGGGCTCGCTGTGCTGTTCGGCAACATCGCCGAGCGCGGCTGCATCGTGAAGACGGCCGGGGTCGACGAGTCGATATACACGTTCAGCGGCCCCGCTATCGTCTTCGAGAGCCAGGACACCGCGTGTGCCGGAATTCTCGACGAGTCGGTGGTAAAGGCCGGCGACGTCGTGGTCGTGCGTTACGAAGGCCCCAAGGGCGGGCCGGGTATGCAGGAAATGCTCTATCCAACGTCATACATAAAGAGCCGTGGGCTCGGCAAGGAATGTGCGCTGGTCACCGACGGGCGATTCTCGGGCGGCACGTCGGGCCTGTCGATCGGCCATGCATCTCCCGAGGGTGCCGAAGGCGGTGCCATCGCCCTCATTGAGACGGGCGACATCATCGACATCGACATCCCCAACCGCTCCGTCAACCTGCGGATCAGCGAAGAGGAACTCGAGGCGCGGCGCCGGGCCATGGAGTCCAGAGGCACAAGCGCCTGGCGCCCGCAGAACCGCCAGCGCACAGTCTCGGCCGCCCTGCAGGCGTATGCGGCTATGACCACTTCGGCTGACCGCGGCGCAGTACGCGACGTGAGCCAAGTCACAAGCTGAACAGGCAGCAGGGCTGACCGTGGGGATCACCGATCCGATCACTGATGTTCGCGGACCTGAGGCGGTCCGCCGCGCCCTGATCGACGCCGCCAAGGCGCTGTCGGCGGTGCGTTCGCCGCGGCAGGTTTCAGGGCGGGAACTCGCGCAGCGCGCCGGTGTGAACTACGGCCTGATCCACTACTACTTCGGAACCAAGGACAACGTCTTCGCGCAAGCAGTGACCGAGGCGACCGAAACCATGGCGCAGCGCTGGGATGAGAGCGGTGTGCTGCCGCTGAACACCAGCGACGAGGCGGCCAGCTACCGCACTTTCGCCAAACTCGAAATCGACGAGTCTCGTTCGCCCATCACCGATTTGATTGCGCGGATCGTGGCGGGCGAGGCCAAAGCCAGTGGGCGGTCCGAGACCGACATCGAACTGTTGGCCGAAGTCGCGATCACCACGGCCCTACAATTCGGCTGGGGGACGTTCGAAGACGAGATCGTCGGTGCCCTCGAACCCTTCGGTGGTGAACTTCATGCGCTGCGGGCGCGTGTCGCTGAGCTGTCTCTGCGGCTCAAAGCGGACTAGTCGGTGACCGCCACAGAGTCCGACCCCGTTGCGTCGGGGCCTGTCGAGGGCCAGAGCGTGGACCGCAGTGAACGCCACGTAATCGGGTTCCTGGCGTTTCTGAGCATCATCCTCGCTTTCGGCGTCGACTCGGTGCTGCCAGCCTTTGACGAGATCAGCGAGCAGTTTGAACTGAAGCCCGGATCAGGCGAAGTCTCCCTCGTCATCACCTGGTATCTGCTGGGGATGGCGGCCGGCCAGATGCTGTGGGGCCTGCTGTCGGACCGCTTCGGCAGACGTTCGATTCTGGTAGTGGGACTGGGGTTGTACGGACTGGGCGCGCTCGGAGCGGGGCTCGCCCCGAACATGACCGGTTTGTTGACAATGAGATTCGTGTGGGGGCTGGGTGCCGCGTCTCCGAGCGCCACAAGGTTGGCGATCTCCCGCGATCTTTACTCGGGGGACCAGATGGCCCGGGTCATCTCATTCGTGATGGCGGTCTTCTTGTTGGGTCCCGCAATCGCGCCCGCGGTCGGTGAGGGAATCCTGCTGATCGGCGACTGGCGCCTGGTCTGCTTCTCCGCAGCGCCGCTGGCAGCGCTCGCCGTGTTCTGGACCGTGCGGTTCGGTGAGACGCTGCCGCGGTCGAGTCGCCGTCCCATTGATCTTGGCGCCACCGGCCGCGGCGTGCGCGCGGTGCTGGGGACACGAGTGACGATCGGTTACACGCTGGCGTCGATGTTCACGTTCGGAGCGTTTTTTGTCTACCTGGGAAGCAGCGCTCCCATCATCGACGAGATCTACGGCCTCGACGAGTACTTCGCTCTCATCTTCGGGGGTTCCGCCCTGTTTCTCGCCGCCGCAGTATGGACCAGCGAACGGTTCATCCGACGCTACGGCGCTGACGGCGTCTCGATGACGGCATTGCTTGGTCTTCTGGTCGTCTCTGCGGTGTTCACCGTCTGGGCGGTGGCCGCCGAGGGTGTCCCGTCGTTCTGGGTCTGGTATGCCGCCACCGGTCTGCTCGGCGCTTTCACCACGATCTTCACTCCGACTGCGAGCGCGATCGCCATGGAACCGATGCAGCGAATCGCCGGCGCGGCGTCTGGCATGTTCGGCGTTATCACAATCGGTGGGGGTTCGATTCTCGCCAACCTGATCGATCGACAGATCGACAACACGGTCACACCCATGGCCGTCGGCAACATCGTCTATACGGCTGTAGCGATCGGTTTCGTTCTGTGGGCCCGCGGCGGCTCCCGCGCCGTCGTCGACCCCGAGGCCTAGCGGACAGGTGGAGGAACACCCCCTAGCGGGTTCGTAGAGCTTCGGCGATCAGTTCTACGGGGTGGCGGACGGTGAGGCCCGCGGCTTCGAGGTGCATGGAGCATCCGGGGTTGGCGCTCACCACCAGGTCGGCACCGGATCGGTTGACGGCTTCGGACTTGCGGGCGCGAACGTCAAGCGCCAACTGGCGGTGGACCAGAGAGTACGCTCCGCCGGCACCGCAGCACATTCCCTCGTCGTCAAGCTCCACCAACTCCTCTACGAACGGTTGGAGGACTCGGCGAACAGCCGTGTGCGATCCCTGCACGTGACGCAGGTGACAGGGGTCCTGAATTGCTACCCGTCCGGCGATCTGTGACTCTGCGGCGGTCTTCGCCAGCTCATCAATATGGGCAGCGAGCCACTCGTGGATGTCGAAGACCCGGGCTGAGAAGGACCGAGCCTCGTCGCTGTCGAGCAGGCGGCCGTAGTCCTTCAGCGCCGCTCCGCAACCAGCAGAGTTGACAAGAATCGCGTTGTTGCCGTCGAGCGCTGAGATCGCTCGGGCAGCGAGTTTGCGGGCGTCATTGCCGAGACCGGCGTGTGTGTGCAGCGCGCCGCAGCACGGGGCCGCGGAACCGGTTGGACGAACCGTCGTGCCAGTCGCCTCGATCACTTCTTGGGTTGCGAGGTGGATATCGCGCTGCCAGGCGTCCATCACGCACCCGGTGAACAGCCACACGTCATCACCGGTCGGGCGCAGCGCCCGGCGGCGGACTGGCAGACGCTCCGGGATTCCCATCCGGCGTGACGGCACGAGTCGTAGCCGTTGCGCGACCGCGAGGCTGCTCGACACGAAACGCAGGAGCCTCGGCCGGGTCAAGCCTCGCAAGCCCAGCTTCAGCCACCACGGCGCGCGGCGCTGGGTCGTCTCGACGAACTCCTTGGTGGCCTCGAGCAGATGTCCGAAAGGCACATCGCCGGGACATGCGGTCTCGCAAGCTCGGCATTGAATGCACGAATCGAACGACTCGACGATCTCATCGGAGAGTGGGGCGATGCCTTCATCCACAACCCGCATCAAAGCGATGCGCCCCCGCGGCGAGTGGGTGTCGGCGCCGGTCACGCGATACGTCGGGCAGTGCGGGAGGCACAGTCCGCAGGCCACGCAACTGTCAAGTTCAGCCTGGTCAACCCCCAACAGTCCGAGAGAGTCGGTCATGGGTGCTCCACGGAACGACCAGGATTGAAGCGCCGGTCGGGGTCGAAAAGGTCGCGTACCCGACGGTTCAGCGCCGCAACCCCGGCTGGGATCGGTGGCGGATCGGGATCGGGCCGTTCGCAATGGACCACGCCGACACCGATCTCGGCCACGAAGCGTCCGGTCTCGGCTCCAAGGCGGTACAGATCCTTGGGGCGACGC
This sequence comes from uncultured Acidimicrobiales bacterium, assembly GCA_951812975.1. Classification (GTDB taxonomy): domain Bacteria; phylum Actinomycetota; class Acidimicrobiia; order Acidimicrobiales; family Aldehydirespiratoraceae; genus VXYK01. The sequence continues at coordinate 618,906 of CATOTC010000001.1, forward strand.
GACCAGCGAAATGGTGGCAGTTCCGGCGGCGGGCTCTCAGACACATCCGGTAGTCGAGCGAGATCGTCTTCAACATCGACCTGATGCCCTGAGAGTCGAGCGCACACCGCCGATCCGTCCCACAGGACGGCCGTCGCCGTCCTTGCTGTGTCGAGAACGATCTGCGGCTCGGTGTCGTCGAGTCTTGCCCATTGCTCGTACTCGGGTTTCGGGCGGGTGCGCAAGATCGCGTCGCCGATGCACCCCAACGTGCCCAAACAGCCGACCAGAATGCGGCACATGTCGAAACCGCTCACGTTCTTGACTGTGGGTCCGCCCGCGGTCACGAGCTGACCGTCGGCGGCCACGTAGTGCAACTGCAGAACAGCGTCGCGGATGTGACCGTCCCCGAGCCTGGTGACCGGCGACCGCCCCACCGCTATCGCTCCCCCAACTGTCGAAGAACGCGATCCGAACGGCCCGGAGCCGTCGGGCAAAGCTGTGCGCTGGCCATGTTCGGCGAGCGCGGCGTGGAGTTCGGCGACTGTGGTACCAGCGCGCACGCAGACGGTCATCTCGTCGGGTCGATACTCCACGATGCCAGACGGTGCCCGTACTTCACGGACGTCGCCGATCGGGGTACCACCCACATCCCATTGGGTGCCCCCGCCGCGGACCACAACCGGATCTTGGGGACCGATATCAGCGGCAAAAACAAGCAGTGCCTCGTCATCAATCACCGGCGGGGCGATCATCCCCACACCCCGTTGGGCCTCGACGCGGACAACGAGGCGATGTCTGCGCAGCTGTGGGCCGACGGCAGGACCTTGCCCGGGTTCAAGCGGCAGTGCGGGTCGAACGAACGACGCAACAGCGCCTGCTGCTCGAGGTCTGCGCTGGTGAACTGGAACTCCATGAAATCCCGCTTCTCGACACCGATGCCATGCTCACCGGAAAGGACTCCACCAACTGCCAGAGACACTTCGAGGATTTCTCGCCCGGCGGCGGCTACACGCTCGTTGGCACCGGGTTGGCGCGAGTCATAGGCCAGCAGCGGATGCAGGTTGCCGTCGCCGGCGTGAAAGACGTTGACCGCGACGAGATCATGGCGATCGACGATTTCGTATACGGCCTCGAGCACCTCGACGAGCTTGGAACGAGGCACCACCGTGTCGTGGAGGTAGTAGTCGGGTGCAACCCGCGCTATCGCCCCGAAGGCACTCTTTCGTCCCTTCCAGAGCAGCGCCCGCTCCTCTTCGTCAGCCGCCACCCGCACGTTCCCGCCATGTGCGAGCCCGATCTCGGTGACCTTCCTGGTGTCCGCCTCAACTCCTCGTGAAAGGCCGTCGACCTCGATCAACAGCACCGCTGCCGCTTCGCGGGGGTAGCCGGCATGCACAAAGTCCTCGACGGCGGCCACGCAGCGCTGGTCCATCATCTCAATGGCAGCGGGAACCAGTCCCGATGCAATCACCGCACCTACAGTGGCCGCCGCATCAGCCACCGTGTCGAATGACAGCAACAGCGTCTTGATGCTCTCCGGGTCGGGCGTCAGGCGCACCGCAATCTTGGTGGCAATGCCGAACATGCCCTCCGAACCGACGAAGGCGCCTCGCAGGTCATAACCGGAGGGTTCAGCGTCGAGTCCACCGAGCACGACCGCTTCGCCGCTCGACAGAACCACCTCCACAGCCAGCACATGTGCACTCGTCACTCCGTAGGCAAGACAGTGGGGTCCACCAGAATTATTGGCCACGTTGCCGCCGATGGTGCACACCTGTTGCGACGACGGGTCGGGGGCGAAGTGCACGCCCAGCGGCGCCACCTGCCGGGACAGATCAAGGTTGACGACACCTGGTTGCACCCAAGCAACGCGATCCTCCACATCGACTTCGAGCACCCGGTTCATGCGCGTCGTGGAGACGACGATGGGATCGCCGAGGGGCGCGGCCCCACCGCTCAAACCCGAGCCGGCTCCTCGGGGAAGGACGGCCCGGTCGTGGCTTGCGGCGACTTGCATGATTGCTTGCACATGCTCGGTTGAATCCGGGAAGCACACCGGCCCCGCGGTGCCGTCGGAGAACATTGAGGCGTCTGCACTGGCGAGATGCCGAGCTGCCCCGTCGGCGCGGACCCTCTCGGGGCCGAGCGCTCTGACCAGATCCGCCACACACGGATCGGTGTGCGCGTGGCGAGCACCTTCCTGGCAAGTTCTTCTACCGAGCCTCATTGGAGATTCCTTGCGTGAACGCCCACACTCACAACCTAGCCAAGCGCGTAGCTGGAACTCGTTTCGTCGCCGATCTCAGGTCGAAGCCGCAACCCGCATGGCACGTTCGAGAATCTGCTGGTCTCCGAGGAGGTGGCGCAGGCGGTTCTCCAGGCCGGCTATCGGATACAGGTTCTGCGGGCACGCGTGTCCTTGTGCGGTTCGCTGGCGAAGCGTTGCAGCGTGGCGGTTACTTCCTCTGCCCTGTTGATCGCTTGTGCTGCGGGCCCGGTACCGACGAGTTCGCAACGGACGATGCCCGCGTGCGGGTTGCTCCTGGGTCCCCGCAGACGCAGTTACCAGGACCAACGAGTGAAACCCATGACGCTGATCAGGAACACCGGTGTCCGTTGCCCCTCCTAGAGCTGTTGCGGGATCGCTTGTTGAGGCTCGGGCAGATACTGGACGTGCTGGGTCTTGACGTATCCGACGCCGTTGGTGTTCATGCGTCCCCGGAGCGGGCCGTCGAAGATGACCATGTCGGCATCGTGGTCGTGTCCGAACTGGGTCTTGAGGCGGGTCATCTGCTCGTGAATGCCGTTGTAGACGTCGGTGGGTGCGTCGCTTGCGCACGGGACGAATTCGTAGGTGCCGTGACTTGTGTGGATCGGCTTGCCGCCTCGGACGGCGATGCAAAGACCCCTCTCTTCACCTCAACGTCAACCACATGAGCTTCGCGCTGGTCACACTTGACGGCACCCGCGGCCACTGAAGCGCACACCCCCGCATGCACCAGTTCCCCGTCACTGATCCAGATCCTCGCGTCGATTCGCCGAACGCCGTCAACGAACAGGACGCTGTCGGCCAGTTCGGGCGACTCGGGCTGTTGAGGAATCCAATCATCGGCATCGACTTCGATCCCGACGTTCACATCGCCCGTCGATTCCTCCATCTGCTCGGGGTCGAGGCCGATCCCGTACTCCGGTGCCCAAGTCTCCACACTGAACTTCACAACGAACGCTCCTTGCTGCGGCGGCCGAGACGGCCACGCCACCAGTTCATCAGTTGATCGGCGTCAGAGACACCATACGCGTCGCACATGAGCGCACCCGCCTCCTGAAGGTGTTGTGTCCTCTTCTGTGACGAGGATGCCCTGCTGGCATCGCGGGTCAGCGCCGCGGCGCGGTCCCATGCGGCACAACTCGGTGGCAGGGGAAGGCGGAGAACTTGAGAAGCGCTCAATTTGAGGGTGTCGATGCTGAGCGCCGCACCCATGTACCGTGCCGCCGCCCATGCGGTGATCGGGGGTGACATCAGCGCCGCGGCAACGTGCCACAGGCCGATCCCGTCGGTCGTTATGGTGATGACCGGCACCGACGGCAGCAGCACGCCTGTCTCGTCGACGACTACTTCGATGACCCGCGTCTGTGTAGCGAGCAGCAGCTTTGGAACCAGACGGCTCTCTGCCCAGTCGCCGAGGCCGCCTTCGGAGCGCAGCCGGTTGAGATCTACGACCGGCGCGTCGTAGTCGATCTTGTTGAACCTGGTGCGCCGGGTGCCCCAATGAAGTTCGGCGGGGTCTATTACGCCGGTTGTGACCAGTGCTGCGGTGCTGATTCCGTCTGGAACTCGACCGTCGGCCTCCTCGACGAATCCGACGAGTCCGTAGTACTGATCCCTGAAATCGGCGGTGGCGCTGAGCACGGCGCCCATGGCCAGGCTCTCATCGAGGTCGACCCTCGGGATCCCGAAACCATCGGCGATCAGCGGTGCCCAAGTTTCCATTTGCGTGATTTCGTCTGCGTCGATTCGTAGTGGCGCGAGTGCACGGAAGTCGGAACCAGTGAAACGGCAAAGCTCGGTTGTAAATGGCCTTTCTCCATTGCGAAAGACCACTACACAGGTGCGTACCGAAGCATCGAAAACGCCCTCGCGTGCGACCCAGAGTGTTTCTAGAGTCCCCCGGGTTGTGAGGGCCTCTCGCGCCCCTCTGGTGTCGGCGGATGAAAGGATGCTGGCCGGTTGCACCAGACCGATCCGTCCGCTGGCGGGGCGCACCAACTGCGAAGCGAGTTCCGCGAAGATCACCGCTGTGTCGGCATATCCTTTGGCGACCCCTGGATAACGCCGTTTCAGGAAGGCGGCGAGTTCTTGGGGCTGGGCGGTCATGGTCTCGAGTTGGTTGAGGAACGGCGGATTGCCGATGATCACGTCGAAGCCTCCTCCCCATCCCGTTTCGGGGTTGGTCTGGCCCTCCTTGAACACCTCCGGGAACTCCAGATGCCAGTGGAACGCTCTGTGTTCACCGGTGCCTAGTTCTTGGTCACTCTGGGCGAGGAGTTTCGGGGTGAGCCCGAGCAGCGAATCACCGCAGCGGATCCGGCTCTCACCCGAACCGGACGACAGCGCGAATTTGCAGAGTTCCACGGCTATCGGGTCGTTGTCGACCCCATAGATACAGTGCTTCACAACATCGCACCGCGCTAGTTCGAACTCTTCGGTGGACGGACCGGATTGCGCGCTGCGCAGGGTTGCCAGCACAGAGCCGACCCGGTCCGCCGCCGCGGTCAGGAAGTGGCCGGACCCGCAGGCCGGATCGAGGATCTTGAGATCGAGCAGCGCAGTTTCTGGTTCGTCGCCGGCCAACGCTTCGTTGATCGCAGGGTCGAGTGTCCAGTCGAGTATGCGCTCAACCAGCGCCTCCGGCGTGTAATAGCTTCCACTCGCCTTGCGGTCGTGTTGGGGCGCACGACCAAGCGCCACCTCCCAAGTGTCCGTGTCGACGCTTAACCACATTTCCAGCATCGACTCATAAACCGCTCCAAGCTCCGCGGCATCAATTTCACTGCGAATCCGTCGTGCGGTCTCTTCGAATGAACTGCCGCTAGCCATCTCGCGCAACCGGGCGACACCGAGGCCCTCGAAGAACAATCCGTAGAGCAGGTCCAGCAATTCGCAATAGAGATCGTGCTCAGTCGTTACTCCGCTGTTGATCTCGTCACGCAATTCGGCACTATCGGCTAAAAGGGCGCCCCCGAGTTCAACGACTACGCTCTCAACCGCCACACCAACCCTGCCCAGCAGCGGCGTTAGTCTCAGCAGGAGACACGCCGCAGAACGCCTTGTCAGGAACAATCTCTTCCAAAGACATTGGTGGCGACAATAGCACGCACCCCCGTGTCTAAGACCAGAGGGTGCATATCGGGGCGGCGGTGATGTGTTCCGACAGTTGATAGGTGTGGGGTCCCGTGTGGAGGATTACGCCGGCGACGAAACGATCCCCGAGTTGGTCACGCATCTATGCGAGGCGTGATGCGTCACTCCGGCCAGGTGCGTTAGTCGCCTTGATCTCTATTCCTGCCACGCCGTGCCCATGGTCTCAGGGATTCTGCGGACGTTTGTCGCCGGGGCCGATCAGAGTCCGAGCAGGTCGGCGATAAGTTCGCGGATCTGTTGCAGCGCTACGGATCCGATGTTCGTGCCCGTTGTCTCGACCACGCGGTCGACGCTGATAGTCGTCGGGAGGTGTGCTTGGGCGACACCGAACCCGGTGACATCAACCTCGCTCAACCATCCTCGGCTTCTGGTCGTGCAGGGTATGACCACGATCGCGTGTTGCCGGAACTCGAGTACATCATCGGAGGTGACGATGATCGCCGGTCGGACGAACCCTGGCTCGCCCCTCGCCGGCGTCCCGAAGTCGCAACGGACAACGTCACCTGCTTGCATCAGCGACATCGAATGCAGACGCATCGAGCACAGCTTCGTCGTCGGCATCGAGCAGGGCGCTTGCGAGCTGCGCACCCATGATGCGACGACGTTCCCGTCGGATCATCTTCTCAAGCTGCGCGTCGTATGTCAGCCCCTCGCGATCGGCGAGCAGGCGCAGGGCATCCCTATTCTGGACCGAGACCTTGATGGTAGTCGAATCAGGCATACCGTGGAGTATACCTCTGTGGACTCGTCAATGGTAGCCGGGATCTCCTGCACCTCTACAGTCGTTTCGGAACGCAGTTGAGCCGTGACGAAGCCGTCTGGAAGCCTGCCCAGTACCCATTTCGCGGGGGGTCAGTACCGGTTTCACGCGGGAGTCAGTAACCATTTCACGCGCAGCTCAGTACCTATTTCACGCGGTTAAGCGGTCACTCGGGTGACGGTGGAGGTTGTGGGGGTCTTGGCGACCTCGAAACGGAGGGGCATGCGTTCGGCGAGTTCGCGGATGTGGGTGACGATGGCGACCATTCGGCCTGAGGCGCCCAGTTCCTCGATCGCGGCTGCGGTCACATCGAGGGTTTCGGGGTCGAGCGTGCCGAACCCCTCGTCGAGGAACAGCGAGTCCAGTCCCGGAGCACCTTCCGGGGCCATCTCGGCGTGACTGTCGCTGAGAGCCACGGTCGCCCCGGAGTGAGGGCCGAGTTCGACGGCACCTTCGGCCCCCGCGTGGAGAACGAGCAGTACGGCGCGATGGCTCATTTCCCCGAGCAAATTCGGGCCGACGCCCGGGTGCCGGTACTGTTGTTGAGCAGCGAGACCGACGTGACGGTATTGCGAAACGCGGCCATTGAGCAGGCCGACAGCGAAAACGTCCGGGTTTGGGAAATGCCAGGAGCCGCTCACGCCGACACCTACTTGCTGGTGGCATCGAGAGCCGACGGGGGTCAGCTTGAGCCGGTGGAATTCACCCGGATGCTCGAACCGATCACCGACCTCGTGATAATGACCGTGGAAAAGCCCATCAACTCCGCACCGCATCAGCACTACGTGGCCCAAGCCGCCTTGGAGCACCTCGACCGGTGGGTCGGGCACGGTGAGGCACCCCCCTCCGCTGCCCGTTTGGAGTTGCTCGATGACGACAAAACCTGCCAGCGAGATGAACTGGGCAACGCCCGAGGTGGCATCCGCAACCCGTGGGTCGACGTTCCCATCAGGGTGCTCTCCGGTGAAGGACAAGGGGGCGAGGGTTTTGCCTTCCTCTTCGGCACCACTGCACCACTGGAACCAAAAGCCATTGCCCGGCTCTACCCCGAGGGGTGCGACGACTACTTGGCGGACTTCACCCCCGCCCTCGACCAGACAATTGCCGCCGGATACATCCTTGAAGCCGACCGAGACGAGATCTTGGCCGTCGCAGCGGAGACCTTTGAGATGGCCTGCGCCTCACCCACCGATGTGAGCTGACCCGGTATCCATGCCACTAACGTCAAAGTGGCAAGAAGAAGCCATCGAACGCCGCCGTGGCCGACGTGTGCGGCGACCAACTGGCCTGCCTGGGGGTGCCTAACCGCCTGTCAGGTGAGCAGTCGCTGCACCGTCCCAGCCAGCCGCGACTTTCGGCCGGTTATCGCCTCGGTGCGGTCGGCAATGCCCATGGTCTTCAGTGCCCCGTTGATACCCAGCCATCGCAGCGGCTCTGGCGCCCATTGCCGCGACCAGTGTCCCACCCAGGGCAGGTCGATGCGGGGCGAATCGGTCTCAGTGATCAGCTCGGCGATGGTCCGGCCGGCCAGGTTAGCGGGTGCCACCCCCTCACCGACGTAACCACCGCCCCAGGCCATGCCGCTTTCCCGATCGAGTCCAACCGAAGGGAACCAGTCGCGGGGCACGCCGATCACACCGCCCCAGCGGTGCGTAATGGCCACATCTGAGAGCATGGGCAAGAGCTCGACCAGCGTTTTGACGATGCGGTCGTGGGTGCGCGATCTCTGTTCGACCGAGCTGACGATCCCTGAGCCGAAGCTATAGAGCGCCCCCCTTCCTCCGAACGCGATCCGACCGTCGGCAGTGCGCTGTCCATAGATCACCATGAATCGGTCGTCGGCAAAGGTCTGCCGGTGGCTCAGACCGATGTCGGCCCAGAGCGCGTCGTCGAGAGGTTCGGTGGCCACCATCAGCGAATACAGCGGTGCCAAGGACCGGCGGTTCCCCTCCAGCGTGGCGGTGTAGCCTTCCAGGGCTCGAACTACGACATCGGCCTTGACCACTCCCCGGTCGGTCGCAACGCGGCCCGATTCGATGGCGGTGGCGGTTGTGCCCTCGACGATCGTGCCGCCCAAGCGCTCGACAGCATCGCCGAGCCCCCGAACCAGCCGGGCCGGATGGAGGGCCGCGGTGTGGGCGAAGAACATGCCTCCCGCCACTCTGGTAGCGGCCAAGTGGGTGCTGGCCTCGGACGCGCTCAGCATCCGCATATCGCTTTCGGACAGCCCATAGGCATGGTGAAAGAGCTCGACATGCTCCCGCTGTCGGGTGAGATGGGCCCGATTGCGGGCCAGGTAGACCGCTCCGCCCTTGGCGTAGTGGCAGTCGATCCCCTCGCGCTCTGCCACTCGACCTACCTCGCCGACGGTGTCATGCAGTGCGTGGAGGAACCGTCGAGCCGCGTCGTTGCCGGCGACGGCCTCGTGCCGTTCGGGACCGGCGGCTAACTCTCCCATACACCATCCGCCGTTTCGGCCCGACGCTCCGAAGCCCACGATGTCGCGCTCAATCACAATGACTCGAATCGACGGGTCAATGGACAGCAGGTAGTAGGCGGTCCACAGCCCGGTGTAACCCCCACCCACAATGGCAACGTCTACTTCGACATCGCCATCCAACGCCGGGCGCGGTTCAAGCGAGCCCGGGCAGGATTCGAGCCAGAACGACCGGGCACGATATCGGCTGCTCAAGAGTCGAATCCCACACCGAACCGGTCGAGCAGATTCAACCAGGCCCCCCGCTTGCCGCCCCGCCGGTCGGATCGCTGGATGGCCTTGCGGGTCATCTGGACGCCGATCCATCGAGCCGGCTCGGGCGGGAAGGGCACCGGATGCTTGCGCACCATCTTGAGTTCGGTCCGTTCAGTTTGCCGGCCGTACACCAAGTCGAGCGCCACTCGAGCCCCGAACCGGCTGGCCCCCACCCCGAGACCGGTGTATCCCGCTACCCAGGCCAATTGCCCGCCCAAACTAGTGCCCCACGTGGCGGTGAATCGGGTGGTGGTGCCAATAGGGCCGCCCCAGCGGTGGCTGAACGAAAGCCCTTCAAGCTGGGGAAACGTCTGAAAGAAGTGCTCGGCCAGCCGAGGATGCGTCTTCTCGCTCTGGTCGTGGGGGGCGCCGACCCCGTTGTTGAAGTGGTAAGTGGCGTCGTAGCCGCCCCACAGAATCCGATCATCGGCCGTCAGCCGGTAGTAGTGGAACATGTTCGAGATATCCCCCATACCCTCGCGCTCAGCCCAGCCCACGGAGGCCATCTGCTCGGCCGAGAGCGGCTCGGTCATCAGCACATGGTCGTAGACCGGGATGGTGTAGCGGCGGGGACGACGGACCGGCCCCGGATAGGCATTGGTGGCCATCACCGCGTGATCGGCCCGGACCCGCCCACCGGGGGTGCGGATGTCGATGCGATTGTTCTGGCGCTTGATCGCACGGGCCGGGGAATGTTCATAGACCGCGGCGCCCCGCCCCTCGATGGTTGACCGCAGACCCCACACCAAGCGGGCAGGATCAACCAGGGCCACGTCGTTGTGGCGGATCATCCCGCCGAGGTATGTGGGGGAATCTACCCGAGCCCGCATCTGCTCGGCATCCAATAGGTCGACGTCGTCACCGAGGCCTTGATGGTCCGCGACGTCCTCGGCAAGGCTCTCTAGGTGCCATGGCTCGATGGCCGCCTCGATCTCTGCGCACGGCCGATAATCGGCGTCAATCCGGTGGCGCTCCAGACTGGACTTCAGACCGGCGAGGTTCTCCCGGCCCAGTCGCACCAGAGTCTCAATCTCATCGGGCCAACGCGAGAGCCCGTTGGCCAAACCATGGGTGAGCGACGAGTCACAGAATCCGCCGTTGCGGGAGCTGGCTCCGAATCCGCATTGCTCGGATTCGAGCACAACTACCCGGAGGCCGGGTTGGTCTTCTAGTGCTTGAAGCGCAGTCCAGAGTCCAGTGTACCCGCCGCCGATCACCGCCAAGTCGGCTTCGACGGTATCCACCAATTGGGGGGCCGGCGCGGGTACGTCGACGCGATCGCACCAGAACACTGCCGGTTTGGCGGCAGCCAGCGCCTGCGGGGCCCAGCGCGTCGAGCTCAGTGTTTCACCATGACGTGCTTGAGTTCGGTATAGTGCTCGACCGCGTATAGCGACATGTCCTTGCCGTAGCCCGACAGCTTGAAGCCGCCGTGGGGCATCTCCGACACGATTGGGATGTGATCGTTCACCCACACCGTTCCGAAACGGAGGGCCTTGGCCATGCGCATCGCCCGGCCCACATCGTTGGTCCACACGCTGGCGGCCAGCCCGTAGTCGCAGTCGTTGGCCCAGGCCAGTGCGGTCTCTTCATCGGGCACCGACTGCACGGAGATGACCGGACCGAATACCTCCTGCTGCACGATCTCAGACGCCTGGTCCACCCCGACCACCACCGATGGCTCATAGAAGTATCCGGCGCCGTCGCGGGTGGCGCCTCCCACGGTGACCTCGGCACCGGCATCGACGGCCCGGTCCACGAATCCCGACACCCGGGCCAGTTGGCCATCTGACACCAGTGGACCCATCTCGGTGTCCGCATCGGTGGGATCGCCGGTGACCACCGAGGCCGCGGCATCGGTGAGCCGGGCCACAAAGTCGTCATGCACCCTGGAACCGGCGATCACCCGGCACGGCGCGGTGCAGTCCTGGCCGGTGTTGTAGAAGCTGTTGTCCCTCAGGTTGGCCACCACCGCTTCGATGTCGGCATCATCGAAAACGATCACCGGGGCCTTGCCGCCCAGCTCAAGGTGAACCCGCTTGAGCGAATCCGACGCATGCTTGGCCACCGACTTCCCGGCCGCCACCGATCCGGTTAGGGACACCATGGCCACATCGGGGTGATCCACCAGCGCAACGCCGGCTGTCTCGCCCCGGCCGCACACCACGTTGAAGACGCCAGGGGGAAGGACGCCGTCGAGCAGTTCGGCCAGCCGCAGGGCGGTATTGGGCGTGAGCTCGGAGGGCTTCAACACCACGGTGTTGCCCACGGCCAGTGGAGGGCCGAGCTTCCACGTCGCCATGAACAGCGGGTAATTCCAAGGAGCGATCGAGCCCACCACCCCCAGTGGGTCGCGGCGGACCATCGATGTGTAGCCCTCGAGATACTCTCCGGCCGCCTTCCCCTCCAAAAAGCGCCCGGCAGAGGCAAAGAACCGCCAGTTGTCGCACAACTGGTCCATCTCGAATTCGATGATAGACACCGGCTTGCCCACGTTTACGCACTCGAGCTGGGACAGCTCCTCCACGTTCTCCTCCACGATGTCGGCCACCTGGTGAAGGATCTCGCTGCGCCCCCTCGGGGTCTTGGCCGACCACTCGGGGAAGGCCGCGGCGGCCGCTTTGACCGCGGTGTCCACATCGGCCGCCGAGCTGGAAGCCACCTCGCCGATCACTGATCCGGTGGCCGGATTCACCACCGGATCAGTCGCCCCGTCGACCGCGGGTCTGGCTTCTCCATTGATGTAGTTGTCAGTCAGCATAATTCCGCTGCCCCCGTTCTGTTTGTCCCTTCACTCATATTGCAGCACCAAACCCGCACAATCAAGCCCCTTTTTTGAAAAAACTAGTTGTCGTTTCGCAATCGACAACCGAATCGGTTGCATTAGTGGCCATTATAGTGTTAAATCAGTTCTCACCGAATGGAGCGGGGGGCGCCATCGATGCAACACGACGAATTGGTCGCATTGGCCGACCGCCACTTGTGGGGCCACTTCAGCAGCCTCGGCAGTGCAGTCGACGGCATGCTCATTATGGAGCGAGGTGACGGCTGCTACGTATGGGATGCCAAAGGCAACCAATACCTTGACGGATTGGCCGGGCTGTTTGTCTCCCAGGTGGGCCACGGGCGCGAGGAGCTGGCCGAAGCCGCCGGGCGCCAGGCCTCCCAACTGGGCTACTTCCCGATCTGGACCTACGCCCATTCCGGTGCCGTCGAGCTAGCCGCCCGCTTGGCCTCGTTCACCCCCGGCGATCTCAACCGAGTGTTCTTCACCAGCGGCGGCTCGGAGGCTGTGGAGTCGGCCTGGAAGCTCGCTCGGCAGTACTTCAAGGTGACCGATCAGCCCGAACGGCACAAGGTGGTCAGCCGTGATCTCTCGTACCACGGCACTTCAATGGGGGCTCTGTCGATTACCGGGCTGGGTGCCATACGCAAGCCCTTCGAGCCCCTCGTACCCGGCGCGTTCCATGCGGCCAACACCAACCGCTATCGCTGCCCGCTGTGCGCCGGCTGCGACGCCTGCACGCTGGCCTGTGCCGACGATATCGAGCAGGCCATCTTGCGGGCCGGGCCCGAGACGGTGGCCGCGGTGTTTGTCGAACCGGTCCAGAACGCTGGTGGGTGTTTCGTGCCTCCCGACGGGTATTTCGCCCGACTCCGTGAGATCTGCGATCGCCATGGAGTCCTGCTGGTTTCCGACGAGGTGATCTGCGCCTTCGGCCGGCTGGGCAGCATGTTTGGCTCGGAGAGGCTCGACTACCTCCCCGACATAATCACTTGCGCCAAGGGGTTGACATCGGGCTATGCCCCGTTGGGGGCCATGATCGCCAGCGATCGTCTAGCCGAGCCGTTCGTGGGCACCGACGAGTCGTTCCTGCACGGCTTTACGTTCGCCGGGCATCCGGTGAGCTGCGCGGTGGCCATGGCCAACCTCGACGTCTTCGAAAAAGAGCACCTCCTCGACCATGTGATGGCCAACGAGGGCGCTTTCCGGGGCGCCCTCGAAGACCTACGCGATCTTCCGATCGTCGGCGAGGTTCGGGGCATGGGCTACTTCTACGGTATCGAGCTGGTGAAGGACCGGGACACCAGAGAATCGTTCACCGAGGAGGAATCGGAGTCGCTGTTGCGGGGTTTTCTCACCAACCGCCTCCTCGATTTGGGCTTGATCTGCCGGGCTGATGATCGGGGTGAGCCGGTTATCCAGCTCTCCCCGCCGCTGATTGCCGGTCCTGACGAGTTCGACCGCATCAACCAGACCCTGCGAATCGCCCTCACCGAGGCCCAAGGACGATTCAGCCGATGACCGCCATCTTCGACCTCGACGATATTGACAAGGCCGTTATCCGCGAGCTGCAAATCGACGGTCGTCTGCCTCTCGCCCAAATCGCGCCGATTGTCGGGCTGTCTCAAGCCGCCACCCGCCAGCGAGTGAACCGGCTGATAGAGAAGGGGGTTATCCAAGTAGTAGCGGTAACCGATCCGGTGGCGCTGGGTTTGGGCTACCAGGCGCTGGTGGGAGTCACCGTGTCGGGGGATGCCCGGCGCGTGGCTGAAGCCATCGCCGAGATCGACGAGGCCGACTACGTGATCATCGTGGCCGGACGGTTCGACATCATCACCGAGATCGTGTGCTCCAACAGCGATGCCTTCATGTCGGTAGTCAACGACCACATCCGGGCCATTCCCGGCGTGGTCACCCTCGAAACGCTGAACTACCTGCGGTTGGTGAAACAGACCTATAGCTGGGGCACGGGATGACAAGCGACGGGGGGAACGATCAGGTGAACAACCAAGCTGCAGCATTAGAGCTTACGGCCATCACGAAGCGCTTCGGTTCTGTGGTCGCGGTCGACAACGTGGATTTGGAGATCGCCGACGGCGAGTTCTTCGCCTTGCTGGGACCGTCGGGATGCGGCAAGACCACGACCCTGCGCATGATTGCCGGACTGGAGTTGCCGTCTGAGGGCAGTCTCAAGATCTTCGGCGACGAAGCCGCTACGCTGCCCCCCAACAAGCGTCCGGTCAACACTGTTTTCCAGGACTATGCCCTTTTCCCCCACATGACGGTGGAGGTCAACGTGGCGTTCGGGCTCAAGATGCAGCGAGTCCCCAAAGTTGAGATCGCTGAACGGGTGCGAGAGGCCATCGGCCTGGTTCGCCTCGAAGGATTGGAGCAGCGCCGTTCCCAGCAGCTGTCGGGTGGCCAGCGCCAGCGGGTTGCGCTGGCCCGGGCGCTGGTTAACCGGCCCAAGGTGCTGCTGCTCGACGAGCCGCTGGGCGCCCTCGATCTCAAACTGCGCCAAGAAATGCAAGGTGAGCTCAAGGCGCTCCAGCGCGAGGTGGGCATCACCTTTGTGTTCGTCACCCACGACCAGGAAGAGGCCCTGACCATGGCTGACCGGATCGGGGTGTTGAACGAGGGCGAACTTCTTCAGGTGGGTACGCCAGCGGAGATCTACGAGCACCCAGTCAACCGCTTCGTGGCCAACTTCATCGGTCAAACCAATCTGCTGGATGCCACCGTGGTTTCGAACGACACAGTGTGTTTGGCCAACGGGGTCCACATCCCCGGGAAGTCGGATCTTGACGTCGGCTCCCGGGTCGCGGTGTGCCTGCGACCGGAGCGGGCAGGAATGCATCGGCCCGACCAGGTGCCCGCCGATCATCAATCGGTCGTCGGGCGCTTAGAAAGCGTGACCTACCTGGGCAACGCACTGGTGTACACGGTGGCATTCGAATGGGCTCGCCTCGAGGTCCGGCGGGAGAATCAGCCGGGCGGCTACCGACCCTATGTCGGTGAAGAAGTCGCGGTGTCGTGGACACTCGACGCGATCTCGGTCGTGCGGGCATGACAATGGTCACCGTTCGGCCCGAGGAGCAAGAGGCCGCGGCCGCCGCCACCCCTGAGTACGAGAAGGCCGCCAGTCGGGCCGCGTCCCGGCGGGGCCTTCTGCTCGCGCTTCCGGCCTACGCCTATCTGGTGCTGTTCTTCGCTGTCCCGCTCGGGATCGTGATGATCTACTCGTTCGCCACCCGAAACCGGTTCGGCGGGACCGACCTCTCGGGTTGGAACCTAGAGGCCTATCGCAAGCTGGGCGATCCCATCGTTCGAGACATCCTGTTCCGGTCGCTGTGGCTGGCCATCCTCACCACGCTGATCTGTTTGGTGGTGTCGTATCCGTTCGCCTACTTCATGGCCACCCGCGGCCCCGTGGTCCGCAACGTGATGCTCATCTTCGTGATGATCCCGTTCTGGACCAACTTCTTGGTGCGCAACTACGCCTGGCGGGTGTTGTTGGGCAACGACGGTCTGTTCACCAACATTAGCGAGGCCATCGGCTTGGGAGAAAGAGAGTTGCTCTTCACTACCTCCGCGGTGATGATCGGGCTGGTCTACGGCTCCTTGCCGTTCATGGTGCTGCCCTTGTATGCGTCGATCGAGCGAATCGACCTCAGCTTGATCGAGGCCAGCCGCGATCTCTACGCCTCGGGCTTCCAGACGTTGCGGCGGATTCTGTTCCCGCTTTCGATGCCGGGGGTAATTGCCGGGTCGATCCTGGTGTTTGTACCCAGTCTCGGTGCGTATGTGACCCCGGAGATCTTGGGCGGGGCCAAGACCACCCTGCTTGGCTCTTACATCGTCACCCAATTCTTGACTGCGAGGAATTGGCCAGTGGGGGCGTCGCTCTCATTCGTGCTGATGGCGGTGATGCTGGTCGCCACCGTCGTGTACTTCCGCACGGGGGGCAGGAACCTGTGAGCAGCACCGTCCAGCCCCGAGGTGCCACCAAGATCGCGCTGTCGGTCCATTCCTGGCTGGTCTACATCTTCTTTTTCGCCCCGATCTTCGTGCTGATCGTGTTCTCATTCAGCGATGGCCGCAACGTGGGCCGGTGGGGCGGCTTCACACTGGAGTGGTACCAGGGCTTCTTCGACCATAACCAGATCCAGAGCGCGGTGTGGGTATCGATCCGAGTGGCCCTGCTTTCCACGGTCATCTCGGTGGTGCTCGGCACGCTGGCCGCCTTGGCCCTGGAGCGCTTCAAATTCCGGGGCCGCCAGGTGTTCGATGCCCTGCTCTATCTCCCGATCATCATCCCCGACGTGACCATGGCAGTGATGATGCTGTTGTTCTTCTCCGAGTTCTTCGAACTACTCGACGCCTGGTTCAACCTTGACTGGCAGAAGGGGTTCGGCTCCATCACCATCAGCCACATCGCTTTCAACATCAGCTTCGTGTCCGTAGTGGTGCGGGCTCGACTGGCTGGGATGAGCGAGGTATTGGAAGAGGCCGCCCTCGACCTTTACGCCACGCGGTGGAAGACGTTCCGCTATGTGACCTTCCCCCAAATCATGCCCGGCGTGGCAGCCGGGGCGCTGCTGGCCCTCACCGAATCACTCGACGACGTTGTGGTTACGCAGTTCGCGGCCGGCCCGGGAGCCACCACCCTGCCGGTGTTCGTGTTCGGCCTCATCCGTCGGGGAGTCACACCGCTGGTCAACGCAACCTCGGTGCTCATGTTGACGGCATCGGTGTTCCTCGTCGCCCTGTCGCTGGCGTTCCAGCAATTCAGCGGGCGCGGCGGGCGCTCCTTGCTGCGCGGCGGAAGAGAAGCCGTATCCACCCCCAACAACCAAATGAAAAAGGAGATATACCAATGAAAAGCCAAAAACTGTTCTGGCCGTTCTGTGTGCTGCTGGCCTTCGCACTGGTAGCCGCAGCGTGCGGCAACGACGATGATGACGGAGGTGAAATCGCCGACTGCGAAGTCAATCAGACCGACGGCAACCTCAATATCTTCAACTGGGCTGAATATATCGATGAGGAACAGCTGGCCGAATTCTCAGAAGAGTTCGACGTGAGCGTCACCATGGACGTCTACGACTCCAACGAGGCCATGCAGTCGATCGTGGGCGCCGGCAACTCGGGCTACGACCTGATCGTACCGTCGGACTACATGGTGTCCATCCTCATCGCCGGTGAGTCCGTCCAACCGCTGAATACGGACGCGATTCCCAACATTGCGAACATCTCGAGCGATTTCCAAAACTTGATCTACGACCCCACGGGCGCCTATTCGGTTCCCTACCAGTGGGGCACCACCGGCATTGCGGTGGACACCGAAGTGTTGGGCACCGACTTCCCCCGCTCCTGGGGTCTGATATTCGATCCGGCTCTTGCCGATCAGCACAGCGGCTCGATCTCGCTGCTCAACGACCCTCGGGAGACGATCGGGGCGGCCCTCATGTACCTGGGTTACTCGCTGAACTCCACTGATGAGGACGAGCTGCAAGAGGCCACCGATCTGGTGGCCGAGAGCCGCGATCGTCTGGCCGCGTTCGACACCGACTCGGCCGACGAATTCCTCACGACCGGTGAGACGGTGATCGCGCACGGCTACTCGGGTGACATGTTCACCCAGTTCCAGGAGACTGAGGAACCGTCGCGCTACGTGTACTTCGTGCCGGAGGAGGGCGGTACCCGCTGGATTGACACCATGACTATTCCGTTCGACGCTGGCAGCCCCTGCACTGCCCACACGTTCATAAACTGGCTGCTCACCCCCGAGCAGGGCGCAGCCTTGTCGAATTGGAACTCCTACTCCACCCCGAACGCGGCCGCGTTCGACGGACTCAATGAGGAGCTCCAAGACTTCCTCAGCACGCCTGGGGTGGCCCCGCTGGAGCTCCTGGAAGAGATCTACGACACCGGCGACTTCGAGGTGAACTTCTCCGACGCCTTCATTGAGGCCAAGGGCTAATCGTGCATTGTCAGGATGTTGACCGTGTCGGTGCCGAACTCGGCAGTCAGGTCTCGATCAGCAGACGTATGCGGTCGGCATAGGCCTGGGTGTTCTCGTAGCGGCGGCTTCCATGAGGCCGGCGGCCCGAACCACACCGCGCTTGGACACGAACGGCAGCATCGCCAGGCGCACCCTGGCTGACTATCCCGTACAGCTTGATCTTGTCGCCGTTGGGGAGTTCCCGGTCGACCGCCACCACATCGTCGAGTTGCAGGTGGTGTCCGGGGCCGAGTGCCACCCAGAACTCCAGTGGCGTAGCATCATCGGTGCCGAGAACCCGTCCCACGCCATTCACGAGCCTGACTGTACAACCATGCGCATCCTCTATATCGACATCGACACCCTGCGGTCCGACCATCTCGGATGCGCTGGATATCACCGCAATACCACGCCCAACATCGACGCGATCGCCGCCAACGGAGTGCGTTTCGCCAACGTGTACGCCTCCGACGTGCCGTGCCTGCCCAGCCGGACAGCGCTGATCTCGGGCATGTTCGGGATCCGCAACGGGGTGGTGAACCACGGCGGCGTCGCCGCTGAGTTGCGCCCCGAGGGTCCCGGGCGGCATTTTATCGGGACTTTCGCCTCCAATTCGTGGGCATCGAAGTTCTATTACGCCGGTTACCACACCGCTTCGATCTCCAGTTTCCCTTTCCGGCACTCTGCGGGCTGGTGGAACCACGGGTTCATGGAGGCGCTCAACCTGATGCGCGGCATGGGCGGCGAACGGGCTGACGAGGTACTGCCCGGCGCGCACAAGTGGATCGCCGAGAACGGTCGCAAAGAGAACTGGTTCCTGCACGTTCACCTCTGGGATCCGCACACGCCGTACAACACTCCCGATGGGTACGGCAACCCGTTCGCCGGCGATCCGATCGCGCGGTGGCACACCGAGGAGGTCCGTGAGCGCAACTGGGGTCTGGCGGGGCCTCATTCTGCGCAGGAACCGTGGGGGTTTGAGCCCAACGAGTGGGGGCCGCCCGGGCCGCGCCAACCGGACGACGGGTCGTCGATGGACAACATCAAGGGCATCATCGACGGCTACGACGTGGGGATCCGCTACGCCGACGATGCCGTGGGAAGTCTGCTCGACCAGCTCGCCGGACTCGGAGTGCTGGAAGACACCGCCGTGCTGGTCTCATCGGATCATGGTGAGGCGTTCGGTGAGCTCGGTGTGTACGCGGACCACCAGGGTGCCGACGAGGCGACCTGTCACATCCCCTCGGTGCTGTCGTGGCCGGGTCTTGACCCCGGGGTGTTCAACGGGCTGCTGTATCACCTTGACGTGGGCGCCACCATCGTTGAGTTGGCAGGGATATTGCTGCCGCTCCATTGGGACGGGCGCAGCGTTGCCGGCGAACTGCGGGCCGGGACTGAAGCAGGCCGCGAGCATCTGGTTGTGTCGCAGGGAGCATGGTCGGCGCAGCGCGGGGTCCGCTTCGGCGATCACCTGTATCTGCGGACCTGGCACGACGGCTACCACCCCCATTGGAACGAGGAGATGCTCTTCGACATCGCTCGTGATCCCCACGAGGTCGACGATCTCGTTGCGGGCGGTGAGGATCTGTCGGTTGCGGCGCAGGGGCGGGAGTTGTTGGCGGCTTGGACGGACGAACAGATGGCGCGCAGCTACAGCCCGGTCGATCCGATGGAGATCGTCCTGTCCGAGGGCGGGCCCTACCACTGCCGGGGCCGGTTGCCTTCCTATCTTGAGCGGTTGCGTGCGACCGGCCGCTCCGCCTGGGCCGACGTCCTCGAACAGCGCCACCCCGACGAGCTGTGAAGCCGATCTCTAGATATATTTCATAAACTTATATTGTATATCAATTCACCCCTGACCAGTCTCAGGGAGCATGGAAGCGGACGCCATCGCCCAACTCGTCACCCTGTTGATGGTCGGCCTGGGAATCGTCTGGCACCAACAACGCAGCACCGACAAACTCCGCGACGACTTCAACACAGCCAACCGCCAGTTGCGTCGGGACCACGACACACTCAGAGAAGCCATCGTTCAGATCGGGCAAAGACTCGCGCGCATCGAAGGCTTCCCGGGGATCGGCTTTCCCTCCGCTCCCGACGAGTCCACGAGCACCTAACCGCGCCGAGAACTGCTCGCCGGATCAAGCGGTGTGATCAACCGGTTGCAGCAGGCTTAGAGGGTGACTACTTCGGTGGTGACATGCTCGGGGTCGGACTCGGGAAGCAAGTAGCGCCAGAAGATCGAGCCCCGCCGGTGGGAGTCGGTGTCGAGCCAGTTGGGGTGGCCGGGATCCTCGGCGCATACCCAGATCTCGAAGCTGCCGTCGTCGTTGAAAGCGATCTGTTCGGCGTTGAGCGATGAGTTTCTGTTGCGATATTCCAGAGTCTGCATATGAGAGTTCCAGAGCATGACGTTGACGAACGGCCCCGCCGGCAGGATCCCACGCATCACCAGAGCCTGACCAGGTTCAAGTTCCCAGCGAGTCATCGCGTAATGGATGTCGGCCGCACCCGGCACCGGCAATCCTGAGTCCCTGAAACTGAACGGTTTGGGTAGCTCGTTGGGCACATCGGACACGAAGGGCACACCCGAACCGCTGCCGAAGGTGCCCTGTCCAACCGTCACCTGACGCAGAAAGGCGATCCCCTCGTTCATCCGACCGGCAATGAACTCGTCGCTCAGCGGTGGCGGCGGCGAGACTACATCAAGGCACTCGATCTCGATGTCGACATGGACCTCACTGTCGTTCTGGGCCGACAACGGCAACTGGAAGTAGCCACGCACTATCACCGCAATCGTGTCGGGTTCCAGCTTCAACCAATCCCCACCCTCGGCATCGGCGGGGTCGGCGCTGAGGGTCAGGCTGTAGGTGCCGTCCTCGGCCACGGTCAGGTCCCGGTCGTTGACATCGCCCCGCAGCGGTCCTGCCATCCCGCCGTCGTCGGCCGGCGCGTGCAGCGTGAACGATGTGTAGCACTCCTTGCCGATTCGGCCGCTGACCCGGTACTTTCTGGTCCCGTCGATACGGGCGTAGTGATAGATCGCATCGGGATTGTCGCCTTGAAGCTTGCGACCCGGATCCACGATTCCAACAAATCGCGGATACTCAGGCTGCGCCTCCCAGTACAGCTCCGACATCGCAGAGAGCATCTGACCGACGTAACGAAACGCCTCAACCTGTTCAAGTGGCTCAGCCCATCGAGCGGAATCGAGAATGTAACCGTCGCGGATCTCGGTCAGGGCCGTGATCAGGTCGTCGAGTGCGGCAGTTGCCTGTGGTGTGGGGTTATCGCTCATCCGCGCATAATGTCACGCGGTGGCCGATCCCAACCAATCCGAACAGAAACCCGCCGATGGTGACTTGAGCGACGCGGAACTTCTCGAACTGTTCGCGGGCCATGGCGTGTACCGCGACAACGCAGCCCAGTACCGGGGCCGACTCGACGGTCAGTTGCTGATCAATCGCTGCGCAGACTGCGCCCGCTATCACCAGCCCCCGAGGCCGATGTGTCCGAACTGTTGGTCGTTCGACGTTGTTCCGACACCAGTGAGCGGCCGCGGCACGATCCACCTGCTCATGTACCTTCATGCGGGGCCTCCGGCTGACGGTGTCGACTACCACAACGGTGGCCATCCCGTAGTCGTGGTTGAACTCGAAGAACAGGAACACCTGCGAGTGACCGGGACCGTTCACGAGTTCGGCCCCAACGAGCCGTCCATCGGTGACGCCGTCGAACTCGACTTCCTCGATAGAGGCGGTGCGCCGATAGTGGCCTTCCGGCCCAGCCACCCGACCGAGCTCAACCACCCGACCAAGCCAGACCAGCCGAGCCTGCAAGAGCACCGGAGCCAGGACTGATGGCCAGATCGCCAATGAAAGATCAGATCGCCATCGTAGGCGTCGGCTCGACCGGATTCAGTCGCGGTGACCGCTCACCGTTGTCACTGGCTCTCGAGGCTTCCACCGCGGCGATCCGTGATGCGGGCCTCACCGCCGCAGACATCGACGGTGTGGTAGCCACCGCGGAAGCAGGCGCCGCCAGCGCACCCTTGGTGGTTTCTTCGTTGGGACTCACCGAGGTTTCACACCACAGCCGTCCCGCCCCGCTGATCATGTTCTCCCTGCTCGACGCAGCCCAAGCCGTGTTCGCAGGAACTGCCGATCATGTGCTGATCGTCACGCCGGTGATGATGTCATCGTGGAATTCGCGGCGAGCAACCCAGGATCCCTGGCGGCGCGGCGCCCGCAGCAGCATCCTCCCCGTTCCCGAAGACTCAGCCAACGCCAACGCCTACGCCACCTGGGCGGGCCGCTACATGCACGAGTTCGGCGCGTCGAAAGACCCGTTCGCTCGGATCGCCGTCAATTCGCGGAGCAACGCCGCGGCCAACGAACTCGCGGCGATGCGCAAACCCCTTTCGTTCGACGAGTATCACGCCGGTCGCATGATCCGTACCCCGCTCAACATGTTCGACATGGACTACCCCGCCGACGGTGCCGACGCCTTCGTGGTCACCACCGCGCAGCGGGCGGCGCAACTCCCGCAACCCCCGGTACTGATCCACGCTGCCACGACCGGTGTTTACGGCAAGAACACCGAAGACCAACTCCCCAGCCTCAAGCGCCACGGCCAGCATGTCGTGGTCGACCATCTCAAAGCTCGATCCGATCTTTGGATCGACGATGTCGACCTGTTCTATCCCTATGAGGGATTCACGATCATCGCATTGAGCTGGCTTGAGAACTGCGGGTTCTGCGAAATGGGCGGAGCCGAGCGATACCTGGCCGAGCACTGGAATGATGAACGCCAGCGGATCGAGATAGACGGTCGGATCCCGCTCAACACCCACGGCGGATCTCTGTCCGAAGGCGCCACACGGGGAACCGGTCACCTGCGTGAGGCAGTGATTCAGTTGCGCGGTCAGGCTGGCGCACGCCAGGTTGAAGGTGCCAAGGTTGCACTGGTGACTCCCGGGGGTTTCTTCTTCAACTCCCAAGGTGCGATTCTGAGATCGGCCTGAGAAACCAGCCAGAACCGCAAACAAAGAAAAGGGGGGCGCCATGAAAGCCGAGGACATGATCCTCATAAGCGTCGACGATCACATCTGCGAACCCGCCGACATGTTCGACGCCCATGTACCAGCCGCCTACAAGGGCCGAGCGCCGCGCGTCGAAACCGACGAGAACGGCCATCAGCAGTGGTGGTACGGCGAGGCGATGGGGCGCAACCTGGGTTTGAACGCCGTTGCGGGCAAACCGCCGTCGATGTTCAACATCAACCCCAGTCGCTTCGATGAGATGCGCCCGGGATGCTACGACGTTGACGAGCGCGTCCGTGACATGTCCGCGGGAGGCCAACTCGCGGGCCTCAACTTCCCGAACTGGACCGGGTTCGCCGGCCAGGTTCTGAGCGAAGGTCCCGACCGTGACTTGAACCTCGTGATGATCCGCGCCTACAACGACTGGCATGTCGACGAGTGGTGCGGCAGCTATCCCGACCGGTTCATTCCCTGCGGGATGGTGCCCCTTTGGGATGCCGACCTGGCTGCAGCCGAGGTTCGCCGCCTGGCCGCCAAGGGCGTGCGGGCAATCACCTTCTCAGAGAATCCGGCGGCGCTGGGAGTGCCGTCGATGCACTCAGGTTTCTGGGATCCGCTGTTCGCCGCCTGCAACGATGAGGGCGTGGTCATCTGCTGTCATATCGGGTCGTCGTCGAAGGGGATGAACACTTCATTCGATGCTCCGCCCCCGGTCCCGATCACTCTGTCGCCGTTGAGCACGATGTACACCATGGGCGATCTGCTGTGGGCCGACATCTGGCATCGCTTTCCGGACTTGAAGTTCGCTCTGAGCGAGGGAGACATCGGCTGGATCCCCTATCTGCTGCAACGGGCCGACCATGTGCAGCGCCGACATCAGGGCTGGACCGGACACGAATTCCCGGCAGGCATGGATCTGGCCAGCGATATCTTCCACCGTCACATGCTGTGCTGTTTCATCGAGGATCCGGTCGGCGTGGCGCTGATCGACCAGTTCAACATCGATCATGTCTGTTGGGAGTCGGACTTCCCGCACAGCGACAGTTCCTGGCCCAACGCCCCCGAGAGCCTCGAATCGTGCTTCGCCGGGGTCAGCGACGAGATAGTTGACAAGGTCACCCACCTCAACGCCATGGAACAGTTCGGGTTCGACCCGTTCTCAGTGCGACCCCGAGAACAGTGCACCGCAGCGGCGCTGCGCGCCGAGGCGGCCGACGTCGACACAGTCACCCACCTGGGGCATGAACCCGACGACACCGATCTTGCATACTGGCAAGCGCTCACCACCCGGGGTCTGAAACCGCCTCAGGCACAGCCCGCCAAGTCGTAACGTCACCGCCCGGGGGCGCCACCCCTTCTGCACCGCGGAACAGCGCACTATGGCAGCCATCGGTACGCCGAGGACCGGTTCCGTGACGATCTAGTGCGGCCAGGCCCGGCCCGCAGAGTTCTTGCGCTGTCACGACTAGGAGCTGTCGCTCTCGGTCACGAGCCGATCGTCGCTACACGTCGCGCCCGCCGGGCACCTCGACGGTGATGGTGTCGCGACCGCTGCGCAACACGACGCCGGGCCGCGCGCCCGTGTCGGTGCCGTCGCGCACGATCTCGACGCCGTTCGCGAATACGTGGTCGATCCCGGTGGCATCGGCGTAGAGGCGCCCAGCGCCCGCCGGCAGGTCGTACTTCGTGTACGTCGCGCCGAGTCCCACGGTCTCGGCGTCGAAGACCACGACATCTGCGTGACAACCCTCCTCCAGCCGGCCCCGGTCACGGAGTCCGTAGAGCTGCGCAGGGACGTCCGTCAACTGGCGGATCGCCTCCTCCATCGTGATCAGGGCGCGCTCACGCACGCCCTCACCGAGCACCACTGTCGAGAATGCGAAGGTGTCGATCATGTCGAGGTGGGCACCGGCGTCCGACGCGCCGATGACCGTGCGGTCGTCCTGCCAGAGTTCGCCTCGAATTCGCCAGGTCTCGTCGTCGGTGCCCGCCGCCTGCGGCATGAAGTAGGTCTGCAGACCGTCGGCCACGGCAATGTCGATCATTGCGTCGAAAGGCTCCTTCCCTTCCTGGAGCGCGATGTCGCCGACGCTGCGGCCGCGGTACTTCGCCAGCGACTCGTCCTGGACCTGGTCGATCGTGAAGTTGCTCCAGTTCGCCATCCTGTGCATCGGCGAGGTCGGGTTCTGGGCGTCCTGTTCGAAGTGCCTGCGTTTGGCGGGGTCGTTCAGGAAGTCCAGCTTCTCCTGTTTGGAGAGCCTGAAGAAGGGCGCCCAGTTGTGGAACGCGTCGAACACGAATCCCGAGTCGAGGTTGATCCGGATCGTCATCGGCTGGGGAACGGTCAAGGCGATGACTTCAGCCCCGCGGGCGCGGGCGAGGTCGGTCGCTGCGAGCTGTCGTTGTGTGCTGGCGGTGTTGTTGGAGCTGGGCGCCATGACGTTCCAGTTGACTGGCCGGTTCGCCGCCAGTGAGAGGTCTGCCATGTACTGCGCCTCCTCCTCCCCCCAGCCGACGCCCGGCAGGAACTCGACCGTCGTCCCCTCGAAGTCGCGCACCTGGCGTGCCAGGGTCAGCATCTCGTCTCTGGTGGCATGGCGGGAGGGGACGGGATTGCCCTCGAAGTCGTTGTGTGTGGCTGAGATAGTGGACGAGAAACCGAAGCCGCCCTCGGCCAGCGAGGCTCGGAGCAACTCCACCATCTGCGCAAGCTCTTCGTCGGTCGCCTCGTGGCCGACTGCCCGCTCGCCCATCACCGTGCGCCGAATCGCCGAGTGGCCGACCATGAAGCCGGCGTTCACCGCGAGCGTGCCCTCAAGTTGGTCGAGGTACTCGCCGAACGACTGCCAGTTCCATGGGACCCCCTGTTCGAGGCTCTCAAGCGGCATCCCCTCGACACGCGAGAGCATCTTCATCAGGTACGGACCCGCCTCCGGAGAGAGGGGAGCGATCGAGAAGCCGCAGTTTCCGCCGACCACGCTCGTCACGCCGTGGTAGGGCGACGGCGAGAGCGTCCCGTCCCAGAAGGCCTGCGCGTCGTAGTGCGTGTGAACGTCTACGAAGCCGGGCGACACGATCCTGCCTGTGGCGTCGATCGTCTCTTGGGCCTCCTCGTCGACAGCACCGACCGCGACGATCCGTCCGTCACGGATGCCGAGGTCCGTTTGTCGGGCCGCGCCCCCGGTCCCGTCGACTATGGTTCCGCCTCGGATGACGATATCCAACATGTGAGCCCCCAGAGTGCTCCGTCTCCGCAACCGTGCGGTCAGCGGCGGTCGCCGCCGAACGGGATTATGCCACAGCCGGGTTTGTCGACCCTTTTCGGAGTTCTCGCGTTGGCGCGCGCCGACTCGGGATCAACCGGATTCCGGCTCAGCTCT
Source organism: uncultured Acidimicrobiales bacterium (assembly GCA_951812975.1). Classification (GTDB taxonomy): domain Bacteria; phylum Actinomycetota; class Acidimicrobiia; order Acidimicrobiales; family Aldehydirespiratoraceae; genus VXYK01. The sequence continues at coordinate 645,029 of CATOTC010000001.1, forward strand.
CGACGAACTCGGCGAGGCGCCGTCGGAACATCCACCGGCCGTCGCTCACAACGAAGTCATCGAGATACCGCCCAACGACGAGAATGCCGCCGTCGGACCCGGCTGCCACGTACATGAAGTCGCTCCAACCCTTGGCAGACCCGTCCTCCCCGACTTCGATGACGGTGTTGTAGGTCACATGCTGCGCCGGGGGCGCGATCGCCGCAGTCGCCCCGACCTTCTCGCGGATCTGCTCACGACCCACGGCTGCGATGCCCGGCGCCCGGAATTCCGCGCTCTCCACGAAGAGGTCGCAGTAGTCGTCGACTCTCCCTTGGTCGTAACAGTGGCAGTACCGCGCGACCAGGTTGCGAATCTCAAGTTCGGCGGCCACCCGCTGCATGTCCGTCATCTCGCCACCCGTCGCACTACCCATGGGAACCTACCACCAAGGACCACGACACGACCGACCACGACGCCTTGCTTGATACGCGCGTCATTGATACCGGCCGATTAGCCCGGCGGCCAGTTGTTCGGCGTAGTGGTCGCCGTCGCCGAAAGTGTGGTCATTGACCCAAGCCCGTTTCAGGTACAGGTGAGCGTCGACTTCCCAGGTGTAGCCCATACCGCCGTGGACCTGCACGGAGTCTTTGCCGCACGCGGCGGCCGCGCTGGAGGCAAGGACCTTGGCCACTGCCACCGAGTGGGCGGGATCGTCCACTCCGTTGCCGTCGAGGGTTGTTCCCGCCGCGTAGACCGCAGCCCGCAAGACCTCGACTCGGGTGATCATGTCGGCGCAGCGGTGCTTGACCGCCTGGAAGGCGCCGATCGGCCTGCCAAACTGTTCACGTTGCTTGGCGTATTCGACCGCGAGGTCGGTTGCGCCCGCAGCAAGACCGAGTTGCAACGCGGCCGTGAGCAGCGCGCCACACTGCCGCCATTGGGCCGCGGTGTCCGCATCGGCGATTCTGCGTCCTTGAGGCAACTCCGCCACTGCCGTGACCGGAGTCAGCGGATCGAGCGGGTGGGCGGCGGGTGCGGCCCCAGCGGTTGAAAGCGATGCCGCATCGACACACCACAGTCCCTCATCGTCGCTGATCACCAGAGCGTCGATCCACGGCAGGAACTCAACGTAACACCGCCCCGGCGAGCGCTCCTGCGTTCCGACGACCATTGTACCCTGAGCTGCGCCTTCGGCAATCTCAGAACCATCGTCGCCGCCCGATCCGATGAGCGCGGCGACCAGGGTGGTGGCTACCAGCGGGCCGGGTACCAGGGCACGACCGAGCTGTTCTAAAACCACAACGGCGTCGGCCCAACCCATGCCCAAACCACCGTCGGACTCTGGTCGGGTCAACGAGAACACACCCGTTTCCGCCAGCTCCGTCCAACGCCTGCGGTCGAGTCCGTCGGTTGCCATTGCGCGGACCGTCTCAATGTCGAAACGGCCTGCACACAGAGCGGCAACCCCCTCAGCGAGCGCCTCCTGGTCCTCATTCAGCTCGAAGTCCATCTCAACGGTCCTTGGGGAGTCCGAGCAGGCGTTCGCCCACGATGTTGCGTTGTATCTCTGAGGTGCCTGCCGCGATCGTGAGCGTCAGCGTGTAGATCCGCTCCCCCACATGGTCCAGTTCGCTGAGGTCCAGCGTGTCGCCGATTGCCAGGCCCGCCCGGCCCAGTATCCGTTCAGCCAGCTGCGACATGCGTTTTCGGGCATCGGCATAGGCGAGCTTGAACACGGAGCCACCCGGGCCGACCATGCCTGTGCGTTGTGCTTGACTGACGTTGCGTTTGGTCAATGACCACAGGGCGTCGAGTTCGGCTTCGAGGCGACCGAGCTCTCGGCGGATCTCTGCATCGTCTGAGGCTCGGGCCGAGCCTCTGGTCACCTTCCGGGCGACCCCTGCGAGGTCGGCGAGCAACCGCTGCGAGGCGATGATCTCGCTGATGAACGCCGTTCCCCGCTCGAAGGCGAAGGTCACCATCGTCACCCGCCAGCCGTCGTTGTGGTCGCCGACGCGGTTGACTTTGGGGATTCGTACCTCGTCGAGGAACATCTCGGCGAACTCGCCGGCACCGAGGGCGGTCACGATCGGGCGGATCTCGATGCCGGGAAGGTCCATGGGCATTATCAACCAGGTGATCCCCCGGTGTTTGGGCGCGTCGGGGTCTGTGCGGACCAACAGTTCGCAGTAGTCCGCCACCTGCGCGAAGGAGGTCCAGATCTTCTGGCCGGTGACCACGTAGTGGTCCCCGTCGTCGAATGCTCGTGTGGTGAGCGAGGCGAGGTCTGATCCCGAGCCGGGTTCTGAGAATCCCTGGCACCAGACGTGGTCTCCGCTCAGGATCGGGGCCAGGTGGGCGCTCTGCTGGATGGGCGTGGCCTCGGCGATAAGGGTCGGGCCGGCATGCAGTTGTCCGACGAAGTTGACCCCAACGTAGGGGGCGCCCGCCCGTTCTGTCTCCTCGAGGAAGATCAGGTGTTCTGTGGGGGTGGATCCCCGGCCACCGAACTCGGCGGGCCAGTGGATCCCGGCGTAACCCGCGTCGTAGAGGATTCGCTGCCAGCTGGTGTCGTAGGCTCGGCGGGCCTCCAGGTCTGTGTGGTCCGCCGGTGTTGGGCCTATGTCACCGAGAACGCTGTTGAGCCACGCCCGCAGTTCGTCGCGGAAGGCTTCCTCGGCTTCGGTGTAGCAGAGATCCATGAACCCACGACTCTATTTGTTCTCGCTTCGGTGCCCCACTTCGGACGGAGTCCGGCTGATTGTGGACCGTTTGGCGCCAGCCAGCGGGCCCTACCGGAGACGCGCTCTCGATCGTCTCTTGGCGGCCGCCAGCAGCACTCGCTCCTCCCGCTGTTTGTAGAAGTCATCGAGGGGGTAGCAACCAGAGACAAGGCCGTTTCTCGGCGCTGTCGTGCAATCCGAGAAGGTGCGGCAGAGCAGTCTTCTGTCGAGTGGGCGACCCGCGAGCACATCGGCGGGCATGTGCGGATACGACAGCATTATTCGGCCCAACCCCACCGAGCCGGCGCAACCGCCTGCCACCATTGCCTGGCCGACGTTGGGCAACCACTGCTGCAGGTAAGACAACCCCGCGCCGACGATGCGAATGTTCGGGTGACGCCGGGCAACCTCAGCGGTAGCGGCAATCAGGCGGGCTACTCCAACGAGTGGATCTTCAGGCGGCTGATAACCGTCCGACGCCGGAAAATAGGCTGGCCGCTGCACATGGGACACGTAGTAAGGACTCCCCGCAGAGGCGCACACGAGCCCCACGCCCAAGCCCGCCAGGTGGTCGAGCAGTTCATGGGTCTCGGTCAGGTCATAGCCCAGACCCGTGCCGTCCCCGCCGAAGGCGTATCTGTAGCCGTCGGGACCGGGGCCGTCGGGACCACAGCCTGCCGCGGTCGCGGGACGGCCGATCCCGCCTTCGCCTGCGACATGGGGCACAAAGTCGAACAATGACAGACGCACCGCGACGCCGATGTGTGGGGCTGCTCCGCGAATTCCTGCGATCACTGAGCTCAAGAAGTTGCTGCGCCCCTCAAGGTCCCCTCCGTATTTGCCGGGCCTGTCCTGCGCACTGAGAAACTCATGGCCGAGGTATCCGTGGCAAGCCTTGATGTCGACAAAATCAAATCCTGCCTGCTCCGCGAGGACTGCCGCGGCGACGAAACACTCAACCAACTCGTCGATTTCGTCGTCGCTCAGCAGGGTGGAACTGTCGATTTCGTCGCGGTCGTCCAGCAACGGATGCTCATAGAGGGTGCGCGGCTGCGGCCCTGCTGTTGTCGGACGGGCATAGCGGCCTGAGTGTGTGAGCTGCAACACGGTCACCTGCGAGGGGTCCAGCAGAGTTCGCAACTCTGCAATGTCGTCGACTGTCGTCTCGTTGAGCACCAGCTGGTTGGGGTTGGCCTTGCCGTCATGTCGCACCGCTGTCGCCTCACCCCACACCAGACCGGCGCCGCTGGTTCCGAACCGCCGCCAGCGCCGTTTCACCAGCTCCGAAGGGCGTCCGTCAGCCAACCCGTCCCAGCCCTCCATCGGCAGCACCGTGAAGCGGTTGGCTGCAACCTTGCGTCCGGCGTAACCGTCGGCGATCGTCATGGGCTCTGCCAGCGCACCTGACGGGTCGATCTCGCCGTCGATCGGTATCTCTACGCCGAGCGTCTCAACATAGGCACGCAGTGTGTTCAGGTCCGTGAGCCCTTTGACCTGCTTGAACCGCGGCATTACAGCACCCCGAGGCGTTCGGCTATGTCGCGCAGGACCGCTCGGTCAGATTGCGGGCGACGCGGCGCGCCGGTGGGCACCCTGTCGGATTCGGCCCAGCCGCGGAGCTGCAGGAACATCGCCGCATTGTGACGATAGGCGGGCACCGGGGGACGGAACGCGAACTGCCCGAGATACTGGAGCGTGTCATTGAGTTCATAGAAACCGGGGTCACCGATCGCCCACAGGCGGTCCCGTTCGGCGAACACGTCGGGGGCGAAAGTTGCCAGACCCAGCAGGTAGTCCGAGCCGTAAGTCACCATGTCGATGGCGAGGTCGTTGCCGGTCAAGACCATGAAATCCGGGCGGACCTCATCGCGCAGCGCCAGCCGCTGCCATTCGAGCTCACGGTTCAACGACGAATGTTTGGCTCCGACGCAGGTGCCGATATCGAGCATTGCCCGGTAGGCATCGAGGGAGAAGATACGTCCGTAGGGCACGAACATGGGGCCGAGCTCGAAGCCGAGGAAGCGGTCCAGGTTCGCCCCAATGGTGATCAGTGCTTCAACCCAGGCATCTTCTGTGCCGCCATTGAGCCCGTGCGACGGAAAGATCACCGGGGTTCCTCCCCGGGAAGCGACCGCGGTGGCCGACGCGAGATAGGCGTCGAGATCGAGGCTGTCGCCTTCGGCATCGGCCACAAAAGCACCTGCTACGAAGTTCCCATCGGTGACTTCGCCAGCAATGTCGAGAACTCGCTGCTTGCTGCGCTCATCAAGCATCTGCACATAGCCGGTGTCCATGTTTACCGCCGGTGTCAATCCGGCATCCAAGGTGCGGGCTATGTGTGCTTCGGTGCAGGACCAGTCGATCTCCCCCGATGCTGAGCACGGCAACAGCACCGCTGCCATTCCGACAATCTCCCGTGGGGGGTTGCGCAAGCTCCGAGCGGTCCTCTCCCCCAGGGCGGTCGGATCTGGGGGCGCCGTGCTGTCACCGGGTGCGGTCCTGACCTCCGGCGCGGTGCTGTCACGCGGAACCGTCCTCTCGCCAGACGCCGTCCTCTCACCAGGCGCGGTCCTCTCACCAGGCGCGGTCCTCTCACCAGGCGCCGTCCTCTTACCAGGCGCCGTGCGATCTCCCGGCGCCGTGCGATCTCTCGGCGCGGTCTTGTCACGGAGCACGCTTGAATCCGGCGGGGCCGTGCAATCACCGGGAGCCGTCCGGGAGGCAGAAACGGACGGATCGCCCGCAGAAGGTTCTGAGTTCGGTGTCGCGGTCGGGGGGATAGCGGGACCTTTCGACGGGCGCAGCGAGCGGCACCGGCTACGTCAAGCACCGAGACTATCGGCACTCAAGACACCCGTGTGAACGCACCAGCCGATCAGCCACAGATGGCCGATCCCAGCTCACTCCCGAGTTCCACGTCGGGGAGTCGACGCGAGACATAGACTCTCGGGCGGAGGGCCAAATGGACGATCTTCGGGCGGCGATCGACGCTGTCAATGCCAACGATCCCAGAACCCACGAGACCGAACCGCTGGCCCTCGCCCAGGGCCGCAAGGCCGAGGCGTGGGTGGCGCGTCTCAATTCCGACGCATCGGTTGCGCTGAGGTTGGCCGCCCGAGCCCACCATCTGCGTCGATGGGAACTGCCCCGCTCAGACTACCCCGAGGGCCGCGCCGGGTACTTGAGGTGGCGGCGGGCCCAAAGAGAACGCCACGGGCGCGACCTGGTCGCAATTCTCAGCGCCGCCGGGGTGCATGAGTCGGTGTCGGCCAGGGCGGCGGAGATAGTGACCAAGAAGGGGCTGGGCTCCGACCACGAGGTGCAGACCTTCGAGGACGCGGTGAGCCTCTCGTTCCTCGAGACGGAGCTGCGGCCGGTGATCGACCGGCTCGACGACGACTCCAAGGTGGCTGACATCGTGGCCAAAACCCTGGCCAAGATGAGCGGCGCGGGAAGGGAGCAGGCCCGGACTCTGGCAGCGGGCCTCGATGAGCGCAGCCGCAACATCGTCGCCGAGGCCCAGGCTAGGTACGCCCAACACCACGGACGTACCTAGTTTGAAGGGAGTTGACACAAAGTTCATTGTGATTTAGTGTCATACAACAGCTTCTTGATCGCAGCGCTCAACGCGACCCCCGAGGTCGAGGCCGCTCTCGACGGCAGGCTGTTGGACCCCAACACCAGCCCCACCGACCAACCAGCAAACTGATTCCCACCCAGGATCCTGTAGCTGAACCAACAGTGAGGTGATCATCGCGAAACGTCAGAAAATGCGTGGGCTCCTCTGCGCGCTTCGATGATCTGAGTGGAAGAATCGGGGCCCGTGAGAAGAACCGGGCCGACCACCTCCCCCGACGCCCTCGCGCGCTGTATCTCGATAGACCTAGAGGTCAGCAAGAAGTCCAACAGAATCCACGCCTACGCAGGAGTACGCGCCGACACCGGCCAGTGCGTCACCTACTCCAAAACAGACCAACAGCCAGAACCGGCGCTCAAAGAACTCGACGAACTCGCCGAAGGCGCCGAATTCGTCCTCGGCCACAATCTGATCAGATTCGACCTGCCTCGCCTACAAGAAGAACGCCCCGCGCTGCGCCTACTGCACCTGCCCGTGATCGACACGTTGTGGCTCAGCCCGTTGGCCTTCCCGCAGCACCCCTACCACCGTCTCGTCAAGCACTACAAGGACGGGGCGCTCGACCGCAAAACCCCCAACGACCCCGAACTCGACGCACGGCTGACCCTCAAGGTCTTCTCAGAACAACAGAAACAACTGCTTGAGACACCCCCGCACCTGCTGACCGCATGGCACTGGCTCACAACCAACTCCGGCGAGAGAGGCTTCAACCTGGTGTTCGAGACCCTGCGCCGCTCGCCGCGGCCCGACATCGGCGAGGCACGTGAGGCGATCCGACAAGCTCTTCAAGGCCATGCATGCAACCAGCAGCTCCGCTCGACAACAGCCGGTCTGGCAGAACACGGCTGGCCGCTCGCCTACGCACTGGCCTGGATCTCGGTCTCGGGCGGCAACTCTGTGATGCCGCCATGGGTCCGGCACAATTTCGTCGCGGCCGCCGAGTTGGTGCGACGCCTACGCGACGAGGCCTGCGGCCACCGCTCGTGTGACTCGTGCCGCCAACACCACAACCCCGTTTCGGAATTGAACCGCTGGTTCGGATTCGAAAAGTTCCGTTCCGAACCCGTCGACCCCGACACACAACAACCGATGCAGCAGGCCATCGTCGAGGCGGCCATGCAGAACCAGGACGCATTGGCGATACTGCCGACGGGCACCGGAAAGTCTCTCTGCTACCAGTTGCCCGCGCTGTCGCGCTACAACAAGACGGGCGCTCTGACCGTCGTCATATCGCCGCTCGTTGCGCTAATGGCCGACCAGGTAGCAGGCCTCAAGAAGTTCGGCGTCACGACCTGTGTCACGGTCAACGGAACCCTGTCGATGCTCGAGCGCACTGAAGCGCTGAAAAAGGTCCGGCTCGGCGACGCGGCGATCCTGCTCATATCCCCCGAACAACTACGCAGCGTGGGAGTGCGCAACGTCCTCGAACAACGCGAGATAGGACTCTGGGTGATCGACGAAGCCCACTGTCTGTCGAAATGGGGGCACGACTTCCGTCCCGACTACCGCTACGTCGGGCGCTTCATCCGCGAGAAGGCTGCCCAGAACCGGACTCCACCGGTACTGTGCCTGACCGCAACCGCCAAACCCGAAGTCAAAGACGAAATCAGCGAGTACTTCCAACAACACCTCGGTGCCGAACTTTCCGTCTTCGACGGAGGCAGTCGTCGCACGAACCTCGAGTTCACCGTGTTGGAGACCACCGAAGCCGGCAAGTTCCACGAAATCGCAACCCTGTTCACCCAGCACCTTCCCCACGGCAGACCCGGCGGAGCCATCGTCTACTGCGCCACACGCCGCAGAACCGAAGAAGTCGCCGACTTCCTGACAGATCAAGGGATCGACGCCGGCCACTTCCATGCCGGGTTGCAACCCGAAGCCAAAAAGAACGTCCAAGAGGCGTTCATCAAAGGCGACCTACGCGTCATAGCCGCAACCAACGCATTCGGAATGGGCATCGACAAACCCGACGTACGGCTAGTCATACACGCCGACATCCCCGCGTCGCTCGAGAACTACCTCCAAGAAGCCGGACGAGCGGGCCGAGACCAGCAACAGGCGCACTGCGTCCTGCTCTACACCGAAGAAGACGTGGAGAGACAGTTCGGGATGTCGGCCCGGTCACGGCTGACCCGACGCGAGATCCACGGCGTGCTCCGAGCATTGCGTTCCCTTGAACTTCGCAACCGCCGCCACGGCAAACGTGAACCAGTCATCGCCACAACAGGTGAAATACTGGTCGAGGACCAAGACGGCGACTTCACCCGCGATAAAGCAACGAACGACACCCGCGTGCGCACAGCGGTCGCCTGGCTCGAAGAAGCAGACCTGCTGCGTCGCGACGAGAACGAAGTGCGCGTGTTCCCCAGTTCCCTCAACATCCGCAGCGTCGACGATGCGCGAGCCAAACTGCAGAACCAGCAGATCGACGAAGACTACCGAAAAGCGTTGACAAAGATGGCCACAACACTGCTGTACGCAGCCCCCGACGAGGGCGTCACCACCGACACCATGATGGAAGTGTCCCGCCTCAGCTCCGCTCGGGTCAGAACCGCACTGTTCGACCTGGAGCGGTTCGGTATCGCCAGGACCGGCACCGTGCTCACCGCCTTCGTACACGTCGGAGTAAAACGCCCCTCCCATCAACGACTTACCGACGCAATCGCCATCGAGAAGCAACTGATCGAACTGATGCAGGAATTGGCCCCCGACATGGGCAAAAACGACTCTGCACCTCTGAACCTCCGGATCGCCTCACAGCGCCTCAAAGACACCGACCTCGGCCATGTCCGCACCGAACACGTCACCCGGGTGCTGCAAGGCATCGCCAGAGACGGCCGCAATGACGGCGGCACCAGCACACATCTCGCAGGCGGCAGCATCACCATCAGGAATCACAACTCAGAGAACGTATGGCTGACCCTCAATCGTGACTGGTCCTCCCTAGCCCAAATTGCTGACCGGCGCCGCCAGGGAGCCCAGGTTCTACTCAAGCACCTGCTGTCTGAACTCGCACCCAACCAACGAGGCCAGGACCTGCTCGTCAAGACCACGCTCGAGAAACTGCTCAAGGTCATCGAAGACGACCTCGTTCTACGCAGCCAGACCAGCAACCCCCAGCAACTGATGGAGCGGGCCCTGCTCTGGCTGCACGAACAGGAGGTGATCAGACTCAACCGCGGACTCACGGTCTTCCGCCCCGCAATGACCATCACCCTCACACCCGAAAAGCGAGGCTTCAAAAAGACAGACTTCAAAGATCTCCAACATCACTACGACCGAACGGTTCGACAGATTCATGTGATGGCGGAATTCGCCGAGAAGGGCCGAACCGCCATCGCCGAAGCTATACGGCTGTCCGTCGACTACTTCGAGTTCGGCGAAGAGGACTTCATACGGCGTTGGCTACCGGAGCGCCGACACGAACTCGACCGCGAGACAACACCAACATCGTGGGACAAGATCGTCGAGAACCTCAACAACACCACCCAACGCCAACTCGTCACCGACGACCGCGAGACAGACAACACACTCGTGCTGGCCGGACCCGGATCAGGCAAGACCCGAGTGCTCGTGCACCGCATCGCCTACCTCGTCCGGGTCCGCCGTCAAAACCCCCGGAGCATCCTCGCTCTGGCCTACAACCGACACGCCGCAGTCGAGATTCGCCAAAGGCTCGCCGAACTGATCGGAAACGATGCGAAAGGCGTGACCGTGCTCACCTGCCACGCTCTGGCAATGCGGCTCGTCGGCGCAAGCTTCTCGGGCAAATCAGACCTGCGAGACGGTGAAGAACTCAAGAACCTGCTCGACGAGGTGATGGTCCAAGCCATCAACTATCTGCAAGGCAACGAATTCGCCCCCGAAGAAGAAAGCGCAGAGGCCGAACCGTCCGAGCAGTCCGAAATCGAACGGGCTGTGATCGAACAGGCACGAGCGCGCCTCCTAGCCGGGTTCCGTTGGATACTCGTCGACGAATACCAAGACATCGGCCGCAGAGAATACGACCTGATCTCAGCACTCGCCGGCCAGACGATCACCGATGTGGACGCCCGGCCCAACCTCCTCGCCGTCGGCGACGACGACCAGAACATCTATGCGTTCAACGGCTCGTCAGTGGAGTTCATCCGCAGCTTCAACAAAGACTACGGCGCCGAACCCAACTACCTGATCGAGAACTACCGCTCCAGCAGACACATCATCGACGCCGCCAACGCCGTCATCTCCCCAGCAACCGACCGGATGAAGACCGGACACGAAATCCGCATAGACCACCAACGCACCCACGACCGGCCCGGTGGAGTGTGGGAAGAACTCGACCCGGTCGCCCGCGGACGAGTCCAGATACTGCCCTCAGACGACGACATCTACGCCCAGGCCCGACGTGCTGTCACCGAACTGAACCGGCTGTCAGGGTTGGTGCCCGACTGGGACTGGTCACGCTGCGCGGTGATAGCGGCAGAATGGAGCCATCTCGAACCCGTCCGCAGCCTCTGCGAACACCTGAACATCCCCGTCCAGAAAGCCAACGAAACGGAGATGAGCCTCTGGCGGCTGCGCGAAACCCAAGCTCTCGTCCGAAAGGCCCGCGGCTCCAACCTGGTCGACATCAGCGGCCTCCGAGAATGGATTCGCCGACAGCGCCCCAGCCCCTGGTTCGAACTCCTCGACCAAGCCCTCGACGAACACCAGCTTGAGACCGGCGCCGCAAAGGTCCCCAACACCGCCTTTATCGAATGGCTGGCTGAATGGTGCCGCGACGCGCGTCGCCGACAGCGTGGACTGCTCCTGCTGACCGCACACCGAGCCAAGGGTCTCGAGTTCGACCATGTGATCGTTCTCGACGGAGGCTGGGACCGGCGCAACCGCGCTGATGACGCCGACGCCCAGCGCCGCCTCTACTACGTTGCGATGACCCGGGCCCGGCAGACCCTTGCACTGTTGCGCCGCAAAGAACCGCACCCGTTCCACGCTGGTCTGGACCACAGACCGTCCGTGCTGTTGCGCGAAACAACCACTTCACCTCGCCCCGGGCCAGAACTCACACGCCGCCACCGCCAACTCGCCCTCAACGAAGTGTTCCTGAGCTTCGCGGGCATCAGACCACCCGACGACCAGCTGCACAGAGCAATTGCCGCGTTGTCACCAGGCGACCCACTCCAAGTCAACCAGGGCGAACAACGGTGGAGGCTGCTCAACCAAGCCGGAACCATCGTCGGGATTCTCGCCCAGAGCTTCAAGCCACCCGACAAAATGGTGTGCACCAACGCAACCGTCGCAGCCATTGCCACCTGGAGCAAAGACCGCTCCGACCCGGAGTACGCAGACGGTCTCCACTGCGAAAACTGGGAGGTCGTCCTCCCCGAACTCACCTTCGAACCCCGCCGCACGGCTCAACACGGCTGACAAGCACGCCTCAGAAATATTTCATAGATTTATATTGCTTATCGCTCTTGCCACACCTAAGGTTCCGGGCATGGCATTAGACACGATTGTGCAACTGGTCACCGTCGTGGTGGCCGCCATGGCGATCGTCTGGCACCAGCAACGCGGCAACGACGCACTCCGCGGAGAATTGAACACCTCGAACCAACAACTCCGCTCAGAGTTCAACACCGCGAACCAACAACTCCGCTCAGAATTCAACACCGCGAACCAACAACTCCGCTCAGAATTCAACACCTCGAACCAACAACTCCGCTCAGAATTCAACACGTCACTCCGTCAACTGAACGAAGCTGTCGCGGAGAACGGGCAAAGACTGGCGCGCATCGAAGGCTACTTGGGCATCGGGATGCCCACCGTTTCGGACGCATCCGTTGAGACAGGACCAAAATAGCCAGGTTCTGGCAACCAACAGGGTCAAGCAGCCTCGCCTAATGGGTGTGAAACCAGGCTGCTGACTACCCTCACGAATTATGAACAACTCCGTGTGGCAGACGATCCCGGAACTTATTGACGATGCAGCGGTTCGCTTCGGTGAACGTGAAGCGATGGTGGACGACGACATCCGTTGGACCTTCTCGGAGTTCCGCACGGAGATCCACGTTGCGGCACGTGCGCTGATGGCCTCTGGAGTGGCCTCAGGCGACCGCGTGGCGCTGTGGGCACCCAACATCTGTGAATGGGCCGTGGCCGCGCTCGGGGTGCACGCAGCAGGCGGGGTTGTGGTACCGATCAACACCCGCTTCAAGGGACGTGAAGCCGCCTACGTGCTTGAGAACTCCGGGGCCAAGTTTCTGTTCTGCGTCACCGACTTCCTCGACACCGACTACGTGGCACTGCTGCAGCAAGCCGAAGTGCCCGAAACGCTGTCCGAGATCGTCGTGATGAGAGGAGACTGCCCGACCGGCACCAGCGAGTACCGCGATTTCATGGCCCGTGCCACTGCGGTCAACGAAACCGAACGCGCCGCCCGCAGCGCCGCCGTCAACGGCGACGACCTCTGCCACATCATGTTCACCTCCGGCACCACCGGCGACCCCAAAGGCGCCATGCTTATCCATTCCGCTGTCTGCCGGTCCTATCTGAGCTGGTCACAAGTGATCGGGCTCGACCGGGACCGCTACTTGATCATCAACCCCTTCTTTCACTCATTCGGGCTCAACGCGGGCATTCTCGCCTGCCTCATGACCGGCTCGACCATCATCCCCCACCCTGTGTTCGACGTTCCCTCAGTAATGGAACGCATACCCGAAGAGCGCATCTCGATGCTCCCAGGACCACCAGCCATCTACCAGACGATCCTCAACAGCGAGGACCTCGACCAATGGGACATGTCGTCGCTGCGCTTGGCGGTGACCGGTGCCGCTGCCATTCCCGTAGAGATGATCATCTCAATGCGCGAACGGCTCGGCTTCGAAAAGATCGTCACCGGCTACGGACTCACCGAATCGTCGGGGATCGCCACCATGTGCCGCCACGATGACGACCCCGAGATCATCGCCAAAACCAGCGGCCGGGCGATCGACGACGTCGAAGTTCGAATCGTCGACCCAACGGGCCAAGAGGTGCCGAGGGGCGAACCGGGCGAGATCGTCGTTCGCGGCTACAACGTCATGAAGGGCTACCTCAACGACCCGGCCAAGACCGCGGAGACAATCGACGCCGGCGGCTGGCTGCACACCGGAGACATCGGGGTGATGGACGCCGAAGGCAACATAGACATCACCGACCGGGTCAAGGACATGTTCATCAACGGCGGGTTCAACGCCTACCCCGCCGAGATCGAGAACCTGATGATGAACCATCCGGGAGTCGGGCAGGTAGCCGTGGTCGGCGTGCCCGACGAACGGCTCGGCGAAGTCGGCCATGCCTTCGTGGTGCCCGCGGTCGGATCCGACCGCGACCCCGAGGCACTGATCGCCTGGTGCCGCGGCGAGATGGCCAACTACAAAGTCCCCCGCCAGGTCGAGTACGTCGACGCGCTCCCCCTCAATGCCAGCGGCAAAGTTCTCAAATACCGGCTCCGCGAGCGCGCCGGCTAACAGTGAGCAAGTTGGTTGCACCGTTCGACGCTGAACAACGGGCAGTACTTCAGGCTGTGACACATGCTGAGTCGGTGTAGGGTCGAGCATGGGATTGAAACGATTCTTCACCAAACTGCTCGGCTCATCGAGTCCACGCAACCGTCCGGTGCCCACGGCGCCCAAGTCCAGCGACGAGTACGCCGAGGAGATCGAGTTCGAGAAAGAACGCCGCAGAGGAATGAGGGGCGACTAGGCACCGCGTCCTAGACGGCCACCTCTTCGAGCAGGCCGGTGGTGACGTCGTAGACGAAGCCGCGGATATAGCTCTTCTCGAGGATGTAGGGCGACAACAGGAGCCGCTGGATCGACTGGCGCACGTCGGCATGGGGGTCGTCGAAGGCTTCGACCGCCCAATGGGGGCGCACACCCAACTCGTCTTCCAGTTCAGTCTTGAAACCGTCCTCGGTGACCTTCTGGAGACCGCAGTCGGTGTGGTGGATCAAGATGATCTCCCGAGTCCCCAACGCCCGCTGCGACAGACACAGTGATCGGATCACGTCATCGGTGACCACCCCGCCGGCGTTGCGGATGATGTGGGCTTCGCCGCGGGCAAGCCCGAGGATTCCGAAGATCGGCATGCGCGAGTCCATGCAAGCCACGATCGCGGCGCGGCGTGAAGGTGAGACGGGCAGACCCTGAAAGTCGAAAGTCCTGGCATAGTCGGCGTTGTTGGCGAGCAGTTCGTCTGCCGTCGGCTGAAAGTCATCACCCATGGCGGCATCGTAGACGCGCAACGATTCCGTGCGGTGCCTCATTGTCGGGCAAGCTAGGCCCATGAGCGACCGCATCTATCAAAACCCCGCAAGCGAACTGATCGAGATCGAATCTCCAAGGCCTCACACGACGATAATTCGCATGAACCGTCCCGAGCGGATGAACTCGATGGCCTTCGAGTTGATGGTCCCGCTCGCCGAAGCGTTCGAACAAGTCGACGAGGACAACGACACGACCTGTGTGATCCTCACCGGGACCGGGACCGGGTTCTGCTCGGGGGCCGACACCCGAGACTCCATGCCGCCGCCCAACAGCGCAGGCATGACCCTCACCCGAATAGCCACCAAGGCGATGACAACGCTGTCGGACCTCGTGCCCCGCATGCGCAAGATGAACAAACCGGTGATCGCAGCCATCAACGGTGCCGCTATCGGCGGAGGCATGTGCTTGACCCTCGGAGCCGACATCCGCATCGCCGGCGAATCCGCCTATTTCCGTGCAGCCGGCATCAACAACGGCCTGACAGCCAACGAACTCGGACTCTCGTTCCTGCTCCCCCGTGCAATCGGTGCTACTCGGGCCTTCGAACTCATGCTGTCGGGGCGTGACGTCAGCGCCGAAGAAGCTGCCGAGATCGGCCTCGTGTCGACCACAGTCCCCGACGACCGCCTGATCGAAGAAGCACTCGACCTCGCAGATCAGATCAACGGCTGGTCGACCCAGGGGGTGGCTCTCACCAAGCGCCTCATGTGGGCCGGGCTGGAAACCAACAGCCTGCAGGCCGCTATCGAGATGGAGAGCCACACTCAGCTGTATGTGCGACTCACCACAAAGAACTTCGAGGAGGCAACCAAAGCCCGCGCCGAGGGCAGGCCGCCCAACTTCCTGGACTGAGCGCTCGACTGCGCTCTCAGGCAGCGGGTCTCAAGCCTCGTTGACCATGGGGACGACCTGCTCCGTGAAGGCGTCGATCTGTTCGAGATACTCCGGCAGGTCACGAGCCCGAAACTTGAGATGGAAAGTGTTGGCCCCCACCTCGCGTGCCGCGCGGATGTCGTGCGCCAACGCTTCGGTGCCACCCGACAACGCCATCACCCCGTCTGGAACATCGCCGAGCAGATAGGTCCAGGGCGGCATGTAACCGACGTCGCAACCAGCCCCGGACCGGCCCGCAGACTCAGCAGCGGTCGCAATCGCCTCCAGAATCTCGGCGTACTGCTCCTTGGCGTTGCCCATCGGTATGTAGCCGTCACCGATCCGTCCGGTGCGCCGCCAAGCCGCGGTGCCCATACCACCGATCCAGATCGGCAGCTCGGCCGCTGGCTGGGGTGCCACTCCGACATCGGAGTACGAGAAAATCTCACCGTGGTGGCTCACATAAGTGTCGGCGAAGGCGCCGCGCACCGCATCGAGGGTCTCATCGAGCCGCTTGCCCCTGGTCGAGAAGTCAACGCCCAACGCTTCGAACTCGGCCTCGACATGCCCGGCGCCGACACCGAGAATGGCCCGGCCCCCCGAGAGATGATCGAGCGTGCCGAACGACTTGGCGGTCTGCAGAGGGTGCCGGTACGCGGCGATCCACACGACCGAAAGCAGCCGCACACTGCGAGTGTGGGCCGCCAGAAAAGACAAGGTCGCGACCGTGTCGTACCAGGTTGTGGTCATCCGTGCGGCATATTCGTTGTCGGGAATCGCCACATGGTCGCAGACACCGATGAAGTCGTAGCCCCGCTCATCGCAGCGCCGAGCAACAGCGACCAGATCATCTACCGTGGCGGCGTCCTCCCATGGATCAACCAACGTGCGGGTGAGGGTCTGAATCGGCAACTGGACACCGAAGGACCAGTCGCCGGGCGCAGTGATAGCCGCCATCAGCCCGTCTCGTCGCCTGCGTCGGCCTCAGCTTCGGCGGCCTCCCGACGGCACTCGCTGATCGCCTCCTCTGTAGCGCCCACCAGCTCCGCAGCCCTCGGGTATCCAACATAGGGGGTTGCCTGGATCAGAACCTCGCGAACCTGCTCCTCGGTCAACTCGCCGCGTTTCAACGCAGACTTGCATTGAAGCTTCCAAGTATTGGGGCCGCCGACAGCGGCGATCGCGCCCATGACGATCAACCGCCGCTGCCCAGTGTCCAGCTGCTCTCGGGTCCAGATCCCTCCGAAGAGGTCTCGGACCATAATGTCGGAGAACTCCATCAGACCGGGCCGGACCGCCGGCACCATCCCCTGATAGACGTCAGCTATCTTCTCGGCCCCTATCAACCATCTCTCGTCGTCGATGTCGCTGGTTTCTTCGCTCATCTCGTCCCTCTCAGGTTTTGTTCCAGTTCTCTTCGGCTCAACTCTTCGGCATCCCGTAGACAAGACGCATCTCGTCGCGCACGGCCTCCACGACCGGCATTCGGCGGCCACTCT
Source organism: uncultured Acidimicrobiales bacterium (assembly GCA_951812975.1). Lineage (GTDB taxonomy): Bacteria > Actinomycetota > Acidimicrobiia > Acidimicrobiales > Aldehydirespiratoraceae > VXYK01. Next base: position 662,028 of record CATOTC010000001.1, read on the forward strand.
CCAGCCCCAGGTTGACTGCAAGGTCCAGATCCTTCTCCGCGATCCCGATGGTGGTCGCAAGGTAGGAGCCGAGCGGTCCGCTCTTCACCTCCGGCGGCATCGAGACCAACGGGTAGAAACGCTCGGTCAAGGTTCCAAGCTGGCCGGCATGACGCCACGCTTCAATCAACATGTCGGGGTCGCTGTACTCCCCCAAAACGATCTGGTGCGCGGCGCTCAACGCAGCCTGCTGGAGATAGGTCATCACATTGAACGCAACCTTCATGGCCATTCCCGCGCCGATCGGGCCACCTTCGAACACCGCCCCGGCGCACTCGTCGATCACGGCCCGGGCCAACTCACCGATCCCGGATTCGGGAACGCCTAGCATAATCACCAGGCTCCCCTCGCGCGCAGCCCACGACCCTCCTGCAACCCCGGCATCGAACAGCACCACGTCACGCTCTGCGGCCAATGCAGAAAGGTCCCGAATCGTGTCGGGATGAACCGTCGAATGCACCGCGATCGAAGTACCCCCTCGACACGCATCCAAAATGCCGTCGGTTCCCGAAACCACATCCATCACAGCCGCGTCGTCAGGCACGCAGATGCTGATGTGGTCGCACTGGGCCGCCAGACCAGCACCGGACTCCGCCGCCCGGGCACCTTTGTCCACCACCTTGGCGATCGCCTCCTCGCTGAGATCGAAGACGACCAGGTCGTAGGACGCGGCGATGGTTTCCGACATGGCACCGCCCATGTCTCCCAAACCGATATAGCCAACGGTTGCTGGCACGCTTTCCTTCCCTCGAAGCGCCCGGCGCCGCTCCGACTCGTGCGAGGGTAGCCGCTGGGTTGCCGAACAAAAAAGACGCGTACCAAACTCATTGAACCAACAGGATTTTCGATGACCATTGCCGTAGTCTCATTCCCATGTCTCAGAACCCGTTTACCGCGCATCCCCACGCCAACGGCGAGACCTACGGCGAACACTTCGGGATCGCCGTCGGCGTAGGCAGACAACTCATGGTGGCAGCACTCGCTGCTTTCACCCACGCGCTGATGCCGTTCCTGTACCCCACCACCGCTAGCGACAAGATACGCGCCCTGAACCACTGCCTCGACCGCAACGACCGCGACGGGTTGCGCCACAAAGCCAGCCCCGTTTCGCAAGACTGACCGCCACGCGCCAAACTGGACAGGTGAGCAAAGAACACCACATAGTCATCAGCGCGGACACCCACTGCGGAGCCGGTCTTTGGAGCTACCGCGAGTACCTCGACGCCAGGTACCTCGATGAGTTCGACGACTGGGCCAAGTTCATGCAACGGGACAACGAGGCGCGCAAAGAACTTTTCAAAGACATGGAACGGACACCGCTCGAAGTCGGCGTCGACGGCGACCCCGAAGTGTTCTCGTACCGCAACTCGTCGTCGGTCGAACGCCTGCGGGAACAGCAGGAGGACGGCGTCATCGCCGCGGTGCTTTTCCCCAACACCCAACCGCCGTTCGCGCCCCCCGCAGCTACCTCGTTCGAGGCCCCTCCGTACTCCGACAACTTCGAGCACCGGTGGGCGGGGCTGCGGGCGCACAACCGTTGGCTGGCCGACTTCGTCAGCGAGGCTCCCGAACGCAGAGCCGGGATCATCCAGATCTTCCTCGGTGACGTCGAAGGCTCGGTCAAAGAAATCGAATGGGCCGCCGAACAGGGACTCCGAGGCGGGGTTCTGGTCCCGGGGGCGCCACCGGACTCGCCCTTCGAGCCCCTCTACTCCAACACCTACGAACCGATCTGGGCAGCAGCCGCGGCTGCCGGTCTGCCCCTCAACCATCACGCCGGCGGCGCCACACCGAACTTCGGCAGCCATTTCCCCGCCTCGTTGGCAATGTTCATGCTCGAAGTGCAGTGGTGGACCCAACGGGCGCTGTGGCACCTCATGTTCTCAGGAGTGTTCGAGCGCTACCCCGACATGAACTACGTCATCACCGAAACCGGAACATCCTGGGTGCCCGACACGCTGGACAAACTCGAGAGCTTCTATCACCGGATGAAGTACTCGCGCTACGGCTCCGAGTCGATCTTCGGCGGGGAAGCCGTAGCCAAAATGTCGCTCACACCCTCGGAGTACTTCAACCGGCAGTGCTACATAGGCGCATCGTTCCTGCGCCCGGCCGAGACCGAGATAGCCCGCTCGATCGGCGTTGACCGGATCATGTGGGGTTCGGACTATCCCCACATCGAGGGCTCCTACCCGCACACCCGTGAACACCTGCGGCTCACCTTCGCTCAGATGACACCCGCAGAGACGACCACGATCCTCACCGACAACGCAGCCAAGGTCTACAAGTTCGACCTCGACGCGCTCGCCCCCCTCGCTGAGAAGTACTGCCCGACCAAGGAGTTCGTGGCGACCCCAATCGACTACTCAGAAATCCCAGAACGTGCCAAGGGCTGCCCCGGCATGAACCCGCTCAACCAGGTCCAGGAGGTCGCATGACCGGTTCCGACGGCAGCATCGCCGACATCGACATTGGCCAGTGCATAGCAGTCGTCACCGGGGGTGCGGGAGGAATCGGCAAGGGGATCGTCGGGGCGCTTCTGCGTCGCGGTGCCAACGTCGTGATCGCCGACATCGAACAGGCCGCCATCGACACCGCTGTAGGAGAGTTGACGGCGCTCGGTGCAGTGACCGGAGTCCGCACCGACGTGAGCGACGAAACATCGGTGGCGGCACTGGCCGACTACGTCTACCGCACCCACGGCAAGTGCAACCTGTTGTACAACAACGCGGGCGTGACTTCCGGCGGGGGTGGCAAACCCTGGCAGCAGGAGCCCAACGACTGGCGGTGGTGTTTCGGAGTGAACGTTTTCGGCGTTGCCATATGCGTGAGTGAGTTCGTTCCACGCATGCTCGAGTCGGGCGAGCCCGGTCAGATCATCAACACGTCCTCTGGTGACGGCGGTTTCGCTCCCGTGCCCACCGCCTCGGTCTACGCCTCCTCCAAAGCGGCTGTGAGCTGCTTCACCGAGGCGTTGCACCACAACCTCGTCAGCGAGGACACCCAGCTTCGGGCCTCGGTCTTCTATCCCTCGGGGGGACTGTTGCGGACCGGTCTGTTCACAGCCAGCCGCAACCGGCCCGAGCACCTGGCACGGGTCGGTGAAGCCACCGGTCGCAAGAGCATGACCTTCGAAGAAATGAAAGGCATGCTCGCCGCGGCGGGCCGTGACGTGACCGAGGCCGACCTGGATGCGCTCGGCGACTTCGTCGTGTCCGAGACCGCCGCCCGGCGCTTCATTATCACCATGGACCTGCGTGACACCGTCGATCTGCTGCATCGGCGGGCCAGCGCCATCGGAGACCTGAACGTTCCACCCCACCACGGCATGCCGGTCTGAGGTCTGGCCCAGCTCGGCGATCGTTACAGGGTTTCGGGGCGTTACAGGGTTTCGGGGCGTTACAGGGCCGCGTTACAGGGTCTTGGGGCGGTTCACGAAACGGTGCTCAGTCGGCGAGAAGAACCAGCCGCCACCGGTCTTGGTTCCTCCGTCGACGGGGATGTTGTGACCGGTGACGAACGACGAGAGATCGCTCGCCAGGAAGAGCGCTACCCGGGCCTGGTCCTCCGGCCAACCCAGGCGGCCCACCGGTGCCCAGGATTCCCAAAGGTGCTGGGATGACTCATAGCCCGTCAGATAGTCGACCTGCGGAGTCTGGGTCAGGTCTGGGCCGATCCCGTTGACCCGGATTCCCTTGCGCCCATATCCCGCCGCAAGACATGTCGTGAAATGGGCCAATGCTGCTTTCATCGCCCCATAGACGGGTTCGCCGGGAAAGCCGCGCTGGCCCTCAACAGAATGGACGTTGACAATCGACCCTCCCCCGTTGTCGATCATCGGGTTCAAGAAGGCGCGGGTGACCATCACCGCATGCAAGAAGTTGATCTCATACATTGCCGTCCAAGACTCGAGCCCCGAGTCGTGGAAGCGGACGATCGGGCGGTAGTCACCCACGTTGTTGACCACCACGTCCGGAGCTTCGTGAGCCGACAGCACCGCTGTTCGCAGGCGCTCCACATCTTCAGGGCGTCGCACATCCACGAGATGCGCCCGTGCGGTACCACCGCTCGACTCAATGTCAGACACTGCGGTCTCGGCACGTTCAGGGTCGATCTCGGCTATCTCGACGATGGCTCCGTGCTGGGCGAACAGGCGGCTGATCGCCCCGCCGATCCCGTCACCGCCACCGGTGACAACCGCAACTCTGCCTTCGAGGAGTCGGTTCCAGTCATCGATAGGCGGCACGTTCTGCGGGCTCTGGGGGTTCGCGGCACCACCTTCGGGTTGCGGCTCGGTCATTGCATCCTCCTTTCGCTTGCGGCAGCTTTCTTCAACAGGGCGCGGGTCCGCTGCTTCTCTTCGGGATTCGTGCCGACTTCGACCGCCGCGAAATCGGTCGCGCCCGCCGAAGCCAGGTTCTCGAGCTGTTCCAACACCGAGTCCTCATTGCCGACTAGGCAGACATCGGCGGGGGTCTTGGCGCCTTCACGCTCAAGCATTGACCTGTAGCTGGGCAACGAGCCGTAACCGGCCAGATTGGTTGCGTGCCTGGTCCGCACACCGTCCTCGTCGTCGGTCACCGTGACGATCAGGCTCGCGACGATGCGCGGTTCCGGTTGCCCAGAGCGTTCAGCAGCGTCACGGATGGTGGGTCGAATATGGTCTCGAATCGTCTTCGGGCCCGTCAGCCAAGTAACGGTGCCTGACGCCAGCCGACCGGCGACAGCAAGCATCTGCGGCCCCAGCGCTCCCAGAAGAACGGTGGGCTGGTGTTCGCTGAAGACTGCGTACTGTCCGTTCGCGGCGAAGATCTCGCCGTCATAGTCGACCCGGCCCTCGTTAAGCATGGAGTTGAGCACCTCAAGGTAGTCAATGGCGTGCCGGACGGGTCGCTCCCAGGCCATGCGCAGCCGTTTCTCCACTACCACCCGGTGCGACAGACCGACCCCCAGGGTCAACCTCGGGCCGATGAGCGAAGCCGCGGTGTGCGCCTTGGCCGCCAACGTATGGGGCGGATACAACCAGGTTGGGATGACTGCGGTGCCCATCTCGATACGCGGCGCAAGCGGGGCAGCCGCGGCAAAAACGGTGAGGGCGTCGAGGTACCCGGCCTGTGGCAGCCACCAATGGGCGAACCCGTCGGCATCGCATTGACGGGCGCTGTCGAGTACCGGCTCGATGGAATCCAGCATCGTGGTGTTGGAGAAGTTGATGCCGATGCGCATATTGCGTCTACCGTACGTCTGATGCCGACGCCGGATGGAACTGAACTCGATGAGACTGTCGCTTATGTCGCCCTGCGCCGCCTCCAGAACCGCTATGCCGACATCGTGACCCGGCGGGCCTGGCCGGAGCTGTCCGAGATAATGCGGCCCGATTGCGTGATCACCGTCGATCTCCTCGACAGGGCGATCGACTTCGACGGGCCGACGGCGATCGGTGATTTCATCGCCGCCCAGATCGAACAGTTCGACTTCTTCGAGTTCGTGATCCTCAACACCGTGATGAAGATCGACACCGAGGCGTGGCGGGCGACGGCTCGAATGTACATGCAGGAGGCCCGTCAGAGTGTGGAGTCAGGCGAACGCTGCGACACGTTCGGCGTCTACCACGACGATCTGGAACGTGACGAAGATGGCCGTTGGTGGTTCGTTCGCCGTCGCTACAAGTCCTATGCCCGTACCAATCCCAGCGGCGCGGGCGCCGACCTGACCGTCTTCGATCTCCCCGAGGCGTCCCTCTAGAACCTGAGCGGATTGAAAAGGAGTGGCTCTGACACGAGTCGTTTCCCGCTCTGGTTTCACTCCGCTCGGCCGCTAGTCAGCCAGGGAACGACTCGTCGACCAGCTGCTCGGACAGAGCCCACAGGCGCGCCGCGTAATCGGCATCGGTGGCGTAGTCGGCAGCCTCGGCGATCTCAGCGTCAGCGCAGTAGACGCCGCCCACATCGGCCATCTCCGCCGAGACGGCCGCCCACACACTGGTAGCGGCGCCCTGCTGAACGGACTTGAATTCAGGAAGGCCCGGCCCGGCCCCCGAGGCGGCACGCGCCGCGGCCCGACGCTGCAACTCAGCCAGGTCATCAGTTGTCATGTGACGGGCCAGATCGGTCACGATCATTCCCGGATGCACCGCATTGGCCCGCACACCTGAACCGGCCAGACGACGGTCGAGCTCAACCGAGAAGAGGATGTTGGCGGTCTTGGACTGGCCGTAAGCCTCGAACTTGTCGTAGGGCTCGGACTCGAAATGCAGATCGTCCCAGCGGATCTGCCCGCTGTGATGACCGGCGCTCGACAAGTTGACCACCCGCGAGGGGGCACCGCCTCGCAGCGCACCCAACAGGTGGTTGGTCAACACGAAATGCCCGAGATGGTTGGTGCCGAACTGGGTCTCGAAGCCCTGCGCGGTTCGTCCCTCGGGTGTGAACATCACCCCTGCGTTGTTGATCAGCAGATGGATTGCCGGATGCGCCTGGACAATGCTCGCCGCTCCCGCACGAACCGACGGAAGATCGGCAAGGTCGAAAACCGCCGAGGACAGCTTCGCGGTGCCCACAGTCTCGGAGATCGCCGCGGCAGCCGCTTCACACTTCTTCGCGGTGCGTCCGCAGATCACCACCTCAGCTCCACCCGCTGCGAGCGCTCTGGCCGTCTCGAGTCCGAGGCCGGTAGTCGCGCCCGTCACCACCGCAACCCGCCCGGTCAGATCGATTCCCGCCATTACTTCGTCAGTCGTCGTTGAGAATGCCACCTCGGGCTCCTTGTCTGAGTTGCGTTGCCTCTTGGAGTGAACTCCGCTCACAGTAGCCAACTAGATACCCAAAATGATGCTGAGCTACAGTAGCGCCGCAATGGACGGCACTGCGTTGAGGGCCAATGCGTCGAGGGCCAATGCGTCGAGTGATCGCGCGTTGAGACGCTGCGCCTTGAGCCATCGCGCGTTGAGGGACCGACTCGGTGGCTGAGGCGAACGAACCAACACGCAGCGCGGCCTCGCTGACCGCCACCATGCTCGACGAGGAAGCAGCCCGTCAACGCAGCCAGGCCGAACGGTCCGAGGCTGTCGTCTTCGCCGACGACCTGCTGCCCGGGGTCGGCACCGAGGAGATGGAGTTTCGTGACGGGATCAAGAAAGGAGGTGTCTACACCTTCAGCGTGCTCCTCGCGCTCAACTCCATGGACGAACTCGAAGGCGCCGCGATCAACATCCTCGGCCCAGACATCGCCGAGACGCTCAACGTCTCGGACGGCACCATCACCTTCATCTCAGTCGCCTCAGTCGCCTTCTTCGTGCTCGGAGCGGGGCCGATGGGCTGGCTCGCCGACAGGATCCGGCGTGGTCCGATCATCGGCGTGGCGAGCATGGCCTTCGCCGGCTTCGCAGCGCTCAGCGGTCTCGCCATCAACGCGTTCATGCTGTTCTGGACCCGGTTCTTCACCGGAATCTCCAAAGCCAACACGATCACCGTCCACGCCACCCTGTTGGCCGACACGTACCCGATCGCGGTCAGGGGCCGCATCTTCGCGACCAACGCGGCGGTCGGCAGGGTCTTCAACGCGGCCAGCCCGATCCTGGTCGGCGGAATCGCGGTTGCCGTCGGCGGTGACGAGGGCTGGCGCTGGGCGTACCTGAGCCTGGGGATACCGGTGGCGGTGCTGGCCGTGCTGGCCTTTCTCCTCCCCGAACCGGAAAGGGGCCAATGGGAGAAGAAGGACGTCCTGGGGCACTCGTTCGGCAAGGACCTCGCCGAAATCCCCATCTCCATCGGCGCGGCGTTCGCCCGTATCTGGCGAATCGACACGATCCGCTACATGACGATGGCCATGGTGGCCATCGGTTTCGCCCTGTTCCCGGGCGCTTCAATCCAGAGTTTCTTCCTCGAGGAGGAGTTCGGTCTCGATGCTCTGGAACGTGGTTTCGCGACCGCACCGACCGGGGTGCTGATCGTGGCGTTCCTCCCCTGGATCGGCAAACGCTTCGACCAGACGTTCAGGGAGAGCCCCGACAAGGCGCTGCGAATCATGGGGCTGCTGCTGATACCCGCGGCGGTGTTGGTCCCGCTGCAATATTCGATGCCCAACGTCTGGATGTTCGTTGTATTCGCCACGCTCAACGGCACCTTCCTCGGCGCCGCCTTCTCGATGGTCCAGCCGTCGATCCAGAGCGTGGTCCCCTACCGCCTGCGGGGTATGGGAACGGCGATAATCACCTTCTTCATGTTCGCAGGAGGCGGTGTTGCGGGCGGACTCGTCAGCGCTTTCCTGCAGGACACCGTCGGTGAACGGGCCGCGATCACCTTCCTCACGATCGTGTTCATGCCGCTTGGCGGCTACTACATCATGAGAGGCTCGAACCGGGTCCGACACGACCTTTCGCTGGTGGTCGAGGAGCTCCAGGAGGAACAGGCCTACCACGACCTCATCGACGCCGGAACCGCCATCCCGGTGATGCAGGTCAACCACATCGACTTCAGCTACGGGAGAGTCCAAGTCCTCTTCGATGTGTCCTTCGACGTGGCACAAGGCGAAACCCTGGCACTGCTCGGGACCAACGGGGCCGGCAAGTCGACGATTCTCAAAGTGGTTGCCGGCCTCGAAACACCCGAACGGGGAGTTGTGCGCTACAAGGGACGGACCGCCACCTTCGCGAGTCCCGAAACACGGGGAAAGCTCGGAATACAGATGCTGCCGGGCGGCAAGGGAATCTGGCCGTCGATGTCGATCGGCGACAACCTGACGATCGGGGCGTACAACTATCGCTCCGACCCAGCCGACGTGGCGCGCCGGACCGACCGGGTGCTCGAAATGTTCCCGGCACTGGCGGACCGCCTGTCGGAGCGGGCAGGGGACCTTTCAGGCGGACAGCAGCAGATGTTGGCTCTGGCACGGGTCATGCTGCACGAACCGGAACTGCTCATCATCGATGAACTCTCACTGGGCCTCGCCCCCACCGTCGTGCAGGAACTGCTCGAACACATAGACACCCTGCGGGCCGCCGGACAGACGATGATCATCGTTGAACAGTCCCTCAACGTGGCCCTGGCCGTCTCGGACCGGGCGATCTTCCTGGAGAAGGGGCAAGTCCGTTTCGAAGGCTCCGCTGAGGAACTGGCCGCTCGTGACGACCTGGCCCGAGCAGTGTTCCTCGGGAAGGAAGGCGGCTGATGCCCGCCGCGATCCTCGGGGTTTGGATCACCAACCAGGTGATCTTCTGGGGAGTCGTCAACGGTCTCATTTTCGGGCTGCTGGCGATGGGGATCGTGTTGATCTACCGCAGCACCCGAGTCATCAACTTCGCGGTCGGCAACATGGGGCTCCCCGGCGCGGCGCTGTTCGCGTTGATGATGATCAACTGGGGTTTCCCGTTCTGGGTGGCGTTGATCTCATGCCTGCTGATCGGCGCGCTGATCGGCGCGGTCGTCGAAGTCGTCATCGTCAAACGGCTCTTTCACCGACCCCGGGTGGTCCTGCTGATCGCCACGGTCGGAATCGCCGAGTTGATGCGCGCCATAGTGGTCACGGCCTACCCCGACATCGAAGGAGTCCAAACCTCATATCCGGTGGCGATCGGCACGATCTGGGAGGACGCGCTCTCCTGGGTCACCGCGCTCACAACCTGGATACCCGGCGTGGCCGCCGACAGCGGGTTGCGCATCAAGGGCGCGGAGTTGCAGGTTCTCATTGTCGTTCCGCTCGTGGCCCTGGTTCTCGGGTTGCTGGTCACCAAAACGGTGTTCGGCAAGGCCATCACCGCATCGGCTGACAATGTCGAACTGAGCCGCCTGTCGGGGGTCAACCCCCATGTGGTCTCCACCGTCGTGTGGACCATCGGCGGTTTCCTGGCAACCCTCTCGATGATCCTGCTGAGCGGCGGGTCAGCGGCGACCGGAATCGAGAACCTGGGGCCGTTCACGCTCACCAACGCCCTCGCTGCGGCCGTCATAGCGGGGATGCGTTCGTTCCCGCGGGCCATGCTCGGCGGGATCGCCATCGGCATCGCCCAGAATCTCTTCAACTTCAACTTCACCCGAGACCCCGGGCTCGGCACGTTGCTGGTGTTCGTAGTGGTGGTGGTCGCCCTCTACTGGCAGAGCCGCAACACCGACGACGAAGCGGTTCTGGCCTTCGCCCCCAAGGTGCGGCCGTTGCCGCTGTGGGCACGCGACATCTGGTGGATACGCAACATGCACCGCATCGCGATGGCGATCGGCTTGCTGGTCGTGATCTTCATTGCCTGGCGACACACCGAGATATTCAGTTGGATCAACGACAACCAGACTCTGTGGGAAGCCCCTGAGAAGATCAAACAATCACAGTTCCTGCTGTACTCGACAATCGTCGCTGTGGCCATATGTGTCGCTTCGTTGACGGTCATAACAGGCTGGTCGGGGCAGCTTTCGCTGGCGCAGATGGCGTACGCGGGGATCGGTGCATTGAGCGCCGCCGCCTTCAACCGCGGCATCGAGCTCGACATCGGTTACGGCGACACCCGCCTCATCGACTTCCAATGGCCACCGATACCGACGGTCCCGGCGATCATCGCCGCGGTGTTCTTCACCGCAGCGGTGGCTGCGATCACCGGCGTCGGGGCGCTGCGGGTGCGCGGGCTGATGCTGGCCGTGTCGACCTTCGCGTTCGCGATCGCTGCACAGAGCTACCTCTACGGCCGGCCCTTCTTCAGCGACGGCGACCGCAGCGTGCTGTTCGACCGCGGCTATCTGTTCGGCTGGTACCTCAAAGACCAGCGAAGCTACTTCTATTTCTGTCTCGCCTGTCTGATCGTGGTAGTGACGGTGCTGGGAAGGCTCCGACGTTCCGGGTTCGGGCGGACGGTCATCGCGGTGCGCGACAACGCAGACACCGCCTCGGCCTACACCGTGTCACCGGTTCGCATGAAGCTCATGGCATTCGCGGTGGCCGGCGGCGTCGCCGGACTCGGCGGTGCCCTGCTGGGCAACCTCGTCCGCCAGATCCGTTTCAACGAGGCACTGTTTCAGATCGGCGATTCTCTGAAGGTTGTCAACATGGTCGTGATCGGCGGGCTGGGATCTGTCACGGGGCCGCTGCTCGGCGCACTGTGGATCGAGGGACTCCCTAAGTTCTTCCCGGACCAACCCGTGGTGAGTCTCGTCACCTCCAGCATCGGCTTCCTGTTCGTGCTGATGTACTTCCCGGGTGGATTCGTGCAGATCGCCTATGCGACGCGCGACAGCATCATCGGAGCAGTCGAGAAACGGCGGGATGCGCAGGCGACTGCTGAATCGACCACCGCGCCCCCGACCGCGTTGAAGCAACGTGTCCGCCGGAACCCGGCCGAGATTGCCGCAGCCCCATCAACGATCACCCGCTCGCTGGGGTTCGGGGTCGCCATCGTCAAGGCACTGGCATCGCTGGCAATAGCCGTGTTGGCCGTCCCGCAACTGCTGGGTGGCGACACCTACGGCTGGGGGATCCTGCTGTTGGCTGTCGCTGCTTCGGGGTTCTGGTCCGCGCACCTGCTGTATCTGCTGGCTCCAGCACCGGCGAAGATCGTCGGGTCCGCCCGCCAAAAGGCGCTCTACACGCTGCTGTTGTTCTTTGAAGCTCCGGGCATACCGTTCATGTGGCCGTTCTTCATACGCAACTGGCTCCCCAGCGAGAGACGTCTGGCTTCAGCGGCACGAGTCGATCAGGCAAGCACGCCGAGCAGCTCCGACGGCAACGGACTGATCTTGCGGACCCAAGACATCACCGTGAACTTCGGGGGCAACATCGCGGTCGACCATGTGGACATCGACGTCTACCAAGACGAGATCGTCGGCCTGATCGGCACCAACGGTGCGGGCAAGTCCACATTCATGAACGCCGTCGGCGGATACGTGCCGTCGGTCGGCACCGTCGAGCTGATCGGCCTCGACATCTCGGACCTGTCGCCGCCGAGACGCTCGCGTGAAGGTCTCGGCCGGACCTTCCAGGCGGCCACACTCTTCCCCGAGCTGACCGTGCGCGAATCCGTACAGGTAGCACTCGAGGCGCGGGAACGGTCGTCTTTCGTAAAGAGCGCCCTGTTCTTGAACGGACCCGCTGAACGACGCAAACGAAGCGACGCAGACGACCTGATCGACTTTCTCGGCCTAGGGCGGTACGCCGACAGCTTCATCTCCGACCTCTCCACCGGAACCCGACGCATCGTTGAGATCGCAGGGTTGTTGGCCGTCGACGCCGAACTGTTGTGCCTCGACGAACCCACCGCGGGGATCGCACAACGAGAAACCGAGGCGTTCGGTCCCCTGATCGTTGAGATCCGCAAAGAACTCGGCGCGGCAATGCTGATCATCGAGCATGACATGCCCCTCATCATGAGCATTAGCGACCGCGTCTACTGCCTCGAGTCCGGTGCGGTGATCGCTACCGGGGAACCCGAGACCGTACGCAACGACCCCGCGGTGATAGCAAGTTACCTCGGCACCGACGACCGCGCCATCGAACGCAGCGACCAATGATCCAAGGTTGAGGAGAACTGCAAGTCTCCCGGACGCTCAGCGCTCAACTGGGGTAGGGTGTAACCGGAGGTTGGCTATGCCCCTGCGCTCATCTATACGACGGAAGACATTGTCGGATGAAACTCAGAAGCGGTTAGCGGCCGCTTCGGCGGAAGATGATGATATTGCCGATCCTGAAGGCGATCTCGCTTCGGAGAGGTATACCCGCCACTCAAGTTCCGAAGAGTTTCTGACCTCGTTGAAACAGCGGATCTAAGCCTCCCCAGTGCCCACTCATGATGAGACTGACTCGTTTCGTCGCGATTTCGCGAGGCTGAATTCGACAAACAAGCAGCGGTTTCTCTCCGTTCTCGAGGCATTCGTCGCCGACCTGAGTGCTATCGAAACGGGTAAACGCAAACACTTCCGTTCCGGGCTGAGGGTCAAAGGCGTGCAAGGGACCCGCGGAGTGTTTGAGATGACGTGGGCACCCGATGGACGAGCAACATTCTCGTATGGCGAACCGGTCCAGGAGGGCGCGCGCCATGTGCAGTGGCGCCGGTGTGGAACACACTCGATTTTCCGGAACCCGTGAAAATCCCTAAACGGCGATTCAGCGTCTCAAGACTCTGCCAGGGTCGGCACGATTCCTGATCGCGTGGGGGTTGGTGTTGAAGTCGATGCCCTTGGGTTGGTTGTAACGGATTTCTCGAAAGGCGGAACGGATCTCGGTGTTGGGTGCTTCGGGGTGTCTCTCCGCGCGCTGTGGTACGGGATGCTTCGTTAGTCTGTAGCTGCAGTGCGTGTCGTGTCTGGTCAACCAAAACCAGAGGGGTCGTTCACGGCCGACCGAGTTATCGAAGAACCAGGACGCCACGTCGCCAGCTCAACTTACGCGCCGGTTCTGGGGTGACGAATCCACGGGACCGCCATACCCTTGGCCGTCCATGAGAACAGCCGCGGAAGCAGCTACAGTCATCGCCGTTGTCGTCGCCCTATGCACCCAAGCAAGGCTCGGGACAAGGATTCAGGAATGGGCTGTCGTCCGGTACGTCTATAGATGGACACGATTTCAGAGCGCAACGTCAGGGATACACCCCGACAATTCGCGGCGCAACCGATGGACGCGAAACGTGCTTGGATGGCTGGTCCCTCGGAGCTACAGACCCGGCAACGAGATACCCGACGACAAACGAACCTCGCTCGACGCCACCATTGAGTTCCGTATGCCGTGGTTCAACCTGCGCGCGTTGAAGAACAACCCGCATCTCTATGACCGGATCAAGGACTACTCCGACGTGAAGGAAACACCGCGATGGGTCAAGGAGTTAAGGGAATGCCACCGCGGTGTGGCTTGCGCTGACTGCGGCGTCGACTACGGAGAACTCAACGAAGCGGAAAGGAGCGGGCGAAACCGCGAGCGCTCATTGTTGAGGGGTCTTAACCGACTAGTGCTTCCAGAGAGTTTCCGACGGTGGGTCGGGCGGCGGGTTCGTCTGTGGTTCGGCGGGCGAGACGACAGGCTGTCAGGCTGGGAATGCCCCGAAGGGTCTGTTTGCGTGGCTGAAGGCGCGGAGGGCGACCATTACTGCCGGTTCTGCCGAACACGGCGGGAGCACTAGGAGCTACGCGGACAGTCCCCGCCCTGAGTCGCGCGTTCACGAGTCGCGCCGAGGTATCGTTGAGCCTCTTATAGTTGCTCGGAGGCGTAGATGGGGAACTCCGCGGTCAGTTCTTTCGGTAGGTGGAAACTCCACGGTCCATCCGGCATGCACCCATATTGGCACCGTTGGGTCATCCCAGACGTGGCCATCTCGCATTCGCTCAGGTGATACTTGCGGTTGTCGTCAACGGACCCTGTCGGCACATAAGCGTGCAGTTGTTCTCCACGCAGCGTAGGGGCAGGGCACCAACGACAACTCTTGTCGCGACATTGGTGCCGGTGCCACAAGTGATCCTTGTTTAATTCTGGTTGTTTGGTGGTCACGGGTACTCCTCGCGCGGCACGGCGCTAACTCGTCTGATCGCCATAGCGCCGTTTCGGTCGCCGCTATCCTTCTATGAGTGTCTGCGACTCATCGAGTGTGGGCCAGGAATGTGAACCTCAGTTGGAGGTTGTGCTGGGTTGGCGGTGCCGGAGGGGCGGACCTTGTGGTGCGCTCAGACCGTCAGAAGCTATTCCTCGGCGAGCCGGCGGAGCATGTTCGCGAGCAGGATCACTGAGTCTGCGGCGATCCCGGCATTCTTTCGCGTCCCTTCTTGCTTGTGTTTGACGGCTTGCGTCATCTCTATCGTTGCGTTGGCGAGCTTTCTGATCTTCTCATTCGTGCCCTGGTTGGGAGCAGAGTTCGCTACGAAACTGCCGATCCGATTCTTGGTTTCCTTGACGGGTGGTTCTTGTACGCCCTCCTTGAGATGAAGTTCTGGGTCGAACACGATCTCGCTGAGCCGTTCGAGAATGGCATCGCAGTCGTTCCCGATGTTCCGGTATTCCAGAGAGCTGCGGGCATCTCGGAAGTGTCTCCGAAGTTCGGTGATCCCCTCATCAACCTCGGTCCATCCCGTACCGTCACGGCTTGTGATCGGCCTAGCAAGGGTTGAAGCGAGTTCGTGGTCCTCGATCTCTTCAAGTTCGAGATGGATCGGCTCGAAAAAGTTGTTCAGTATGGCAACCCCGCTATACGTCGATTCGGTTTCATCTCCATGCTCCACCCAGTAGGTCCAAAACGTGGAGTAGTCACTAAACGGCAGTTCGTGGACGACACCCAGCCGGTCCAGTAATCTCCGGCTCGTCCTGACAACAAGCCGGATTTCTTCCTCATCGAGCCGACGCGAACCACCCTCGACGTAGGCTCTAAGCTCGTCATGCCCTAAGCGCAGCAACGCGGTCGCGACCTCAGCGTCAGACCGGTCGGCGTAAGCGTTGGCGCGTAGTCGCTTCAACAGCCCGCGGTTGAGCAGACGCTCCTCTTCAAGAAAGTCTTCCTCGAAGAAGTCTTCCGGGATCATGTCACGAATTATGCCCGCCCTACCTAACGGGATTGGCGTGCGAGTCCCAAGATCCTTGTAATTTCAATGGTCTTGGGACAGTGCCCATGGGTTGGCTGTAACGGATTTCTCGAAGGGTGAGACGGCACCAGCTCCGCCGTCAAAGAAAGGCGTAGCCTTCTGGGGATTGTTCCCTCTCGATTCATAGTTGGATCACGTTTAGGCCGGTTCCTGCTTCTTTGGCAAGATCTTCGAGCCCGTCGACGACATCTTGACCACCTGTGACGGTGATTTGAGTGGTTTGGTTGATGTGGGCGATCTTGCCTTCTTCGAGGTGGTTGGACAATTCGCGTAGAAGGTGCACGAGGTGGTCGTCGGGTTCGGCGGGGTTCACGGCGGCGTGGATGTTCAGGGTGAGTTGCCAATGCTTGACCTTCGCTGCACCAGTCTTGTCGCCTTCGTCAGGCTCGCTTTGTGAGTCTTCGTCCGGTCTTGTGTCTGCGGGTTCGCAGGTGCAGTCTGCTTCTGGTTGGCCGCACTTGGCGCAGGTGGGGTGACCTTCACAGTCTCGGGCTGCGACTGCAGTTGTTCGTCGCTGCGCGATCCAGGCTGTATCTCAAGCTCCTCAGGTTCTTCGCGCCGCGTAGCGCACCCGCCCCATCGCGTGATGTCCGAAGACATCTCCGCATGAACCTAGACTAGCTCCTTGAGCAGAGTTGAGCCCTATGCGAAAAAGTAAACGGACCAATGTTTGATTCGCTGCGGTCAGTACTGCGGTTCCGCAAATTTGAGCTGAACCCAAACAGGCGACGGCTCGCGACGTCCGCCGATGTAGACGACCTTCGTCGACTAGCCAAGAAACGGCTGCCTGCCGGCGTCTTCGACTACATCGACGGGGGCGCGGAGGACGAACTCACACTCGTCAGAAACGCGCGGGCCTACCAGACGCTTGGATTTCGTCCCCGAGTCCTGCGCGATGTGTCCGCAGTCGATCCCTCCTGCACCCTTCTGGGTCGGCCAACACCACTGCCGCTGGTGCTTGCGCCGAGCGGATTCACGCGTATCGCCCATCCCCAAGGCGAGCTTGCGGTCACTCGGGCGGCAGCTCGGCTCGGGATCCCTTACACGCTCTCCACGATGGGCACGCGTTCCATTGAGGAAATGGCCGCAGCCAGCGACAGCGTTGCATGGGCTGGCGACGGCGAGCGACGTCTGTGGTTCCAGGTATATGTCTGGAAAGACCGTCAGTTGATGCGCGACATGATCGAGCGTTGCGCCGCTGCACGTTACGAAGCACTCGTAGTAACCGTCGATACGCCTCGTCTGGGTCGCCGCGAACGCGACGTGCGGCGGGGGATGGAACTGCCCCCCAAGCTCGGGCTCGGCACCATAATTGACGGGATGTTGCGCCCGTCGTGGACCTGGCAGTTCCTGCGCAACGATCCGATCATGTTCGCGAACGTGACAACCAGCAGCAGCGGCATTGAAAGTCCCGACGGGTCGAGTGCCATCGTTCTCGCTGATCACCTCAGCCAACAGTTCGACGCGTCATTGTCGTGGGACGACATCGACTGGTTCCGTTCGATATGGGACGGCAAAATCATCGTCAAGGGCATACAGACCGTCGAAGACGCTCTGCTCTGCGTGGAGCGCGGTGTTGATGCCGCGTGTTTATCGAACCATGGTGGCCGCCAACTCGACGGCGCTCCCGCGCCCATCGATCTGGTGACACCATGCCGAGACGCCGTCGGTGACCGCATCGATATCATCGCCGACGGTGGAGTGCGGCGCGGCTCAGACATCGTCAAAGCCCGAGCGTTGGGCGCCGACGCGGTCATGACCGGACGCCCCTACCTCTACGCCCTCGGCGCCGCAGGCGAACTCGGCGTCGACTGGCTGCTCGACTTCTTCGACGACGGCATGCGCCGTACCATGGCGCTTTGCGGCGCGTCAACCGTCGACGAGCTTTCCCCAGCTCTGATCAGCAAGGAGACTTGAGTGTCACGAAACAGTGCCATGCCCGCAGACCTCGTCGCCTACGCGGCGGCACACTCAACCCGGCCCGACGAAGTCCAGAAGGCCCTGATCGCGGCCACCGAAACAAAGGCTGGGGGCTTCGCCGGGATGCAGATCGGAACCGACCAGGGCGTGTTCATGACCCTGCTCACCGCGGTCCTGCAAGTCGGATTCGCGGTGGAGGTCGGAACTTTCACAGGATACTCGGCCCTCTGCATAGCCCGGGGCCTTGCGCCCGGCGGTCGCCTGCTGTGCTGTGATGTCAGCGAGGAGTGGACCAGTATCGGCCGCGAGCACTGGGAGATGGCCGGTGTATCAGACCGGATCGATCTGCGAATCGCTCCCGCTATCGAAACCCTGCGATCCCTTCCGCCCGAACCGAAGATCGACTTGGCGTTCATCGACGCCGACAAGACCGGCTACATGTCGTATTACGAAGAAATCTTGTCGCGCCTGTCGCCGCAGGGGGTCATTCTGGTGGACAACACACTCTGGCACGGAATGATCCTTGAGGATTCCGGGGCGGAAGACTCCGACACGGTGGCTCTGCGAGCCTTCAACGACCACGTGGCCGCCGACGAACGGGTCGAAGCCGTTCTGCTCACCATCGGCGACGGGGTCACGCTGATCCGCCGCCGCTGAGAACTAGTTGTCGAATGGGCGGATCACCGTGAGGGTGGGTTCGACGTCTTCTGTCGCCTGGTTCCAGCGCAAGCCGATGCATCCCCGCGGGTGGCCGTCGGTGCTCATCCAGTTGCCGAACCCGGGATCGGATGCCGACACCACGATCTTCACCGAACCATCGGGCTCGTAGTGCGCGGTGTGCTTGTTGACCGTCACCGGCAACCAGCGATAGTCGAGGCTCTCCATCCAGCGGTTGTCCACCTGAAAGTTCCAGTAGTAGCACTCGGGCGGGACGAACTCGATCAACAGCGCCTCACCGTCGGCCAGGTCGTACGCGCCGTGGTAGAAGATCTGGTTCGGGTCGCCCCACGCACCCTGGGCGGGACCGGCCTTGGTGTGCATCGCATTGGGTACCTCGTCCATCAACTCGTCGGCCCAGTCGGTGAAGATCTGTGAGCAGCCCGCCACAAACATCATCGCTCCCTGGAGCTGCTTGCCGAACTGCACCGGACTCAACGGCTGAGGCAACTCGTCATGGTCAAGGCATTCGATGCGCAGGGTCGGCAGCACCTCAGTGCTGCGGTCGAGGAAGAACTGGCGTATCGCCAGCATCCCGGGTTCCGGATCGGTCTTGACCCAGTTGTGGTCGTGGGGCGTCGGCCCAACAAAGAGCTCGAAGTTGCCGTTCTCGTCGATCAGCAGATCACTGCCGTCGATGAAACCCATCACACCGAGACGCTCCTGAGCAGATCCGTAGTTGCCGGAGAACGCACTGAAGGACAGATAGTGGACTGTGCCCCGATTGCCAGAAACCTTGTAGTTGAGCCGCCCGTCGATCGAACACGACATATAAGCCGAGTCCGGATTGTCTGAACCGATCTTGACCTGATCAGGGAGCGGCTTGATTATCGGAAATCGTATGTCGCCACCCTCCACGAAGCTGGCCAGACCGCCCCTCGTCAGACGACTCAAGAATCGGAACCCCTCCGCTCTGTCGAGATCGGACTCGGAACGCTCAAGAATCATCTCGCCCGCGGTTTTCAGGGAATCACAGAACTCGTTCCAGGTCTTCCCCGAAACGACCTCGTCATGGAGTTCGCGGCTGGAATCGTCGCTGTTGGCGTCAGTCATGGCCGAACCCTAGGACGCGCAAAGTAAACCCGGCCAATCAACCGCCTCGTGGACCGCGGCGTCGTCGTTGATCTAGCTGTCGGCTCCGCTCTCCGAATCAGAGCCGACCCTGGCTTTCTTCTCAGACTCCGGTTTGTCCTCGGATTCGGACTTGTCCGACGGCTTGATCTGCTTGGCCTCATGACTGACCGCGTCCACATTCCGGTGCCAGACGGTCTGCTGCGGGAATGGGATCTCTATCCCCGCCTTGTCGAACGCAACCTTGAGCCGCATGCGCAGCTCCCTCTCTACGGCCCATTGTTTGGAGGGCTCAGTCTTGACCACCAGTCGCAATGCCACTGCCGACGCACCAAGGTCCTGGACTCCCCAGATCTCTGGACGCTCCATCAACTCATCGCCGCCCCATTCGGGGTCTTCCCACAAGCTGTCGCCGACGCGCTGGATGACGTCGCGGGCCAGATCGAGATCAGTGTCGTAGGCCACTTCCACATCCAACAGGGCGCGGGACCAGAGCTGGCTCGAGTTCCCAACCCTGGAAATCGTGCCGTTGGGCACATGCCAGACGGTTCCTTTGACGTCGCGAATGGTCGTCGAGCGCAGAGACACCTTCTCGACGGTGCCCGAAGCGCTGCCGACATCGACGATGTCGCCTACGCCGTATTGATCCTCGATGAGCATGAACAGTCCCGACAGGAAGTCCTTGACGATTGACTGGGCCCCGAAACCCAGGGCCAGACCACCGATACCGGCACCGGCGATCAAGGGTGCCAAGTCGATGTCGAGCTGGCCCAGGATCATGAACAGGGCCACCATCCAGACTGCCGCGACACCGATGCTTCGCAGGACCAGCCCGATGGTCTCGGCTCGCGCCGAGGCACGCTTCAGTTCCCTCTCCTCCATCAACAACTTGCCCGGTCCCCGCTCACGAAGAGACTGCAGACGGGGATCCGTCGGTGAGTTGGCGATCGTCTGGGCGAATTTCAGCACCGACTTCTGAAGTAGTTTCGAAGCGATCCAGGCGAGGATGACGATCAGCAGGATTCGGATCGGCCGGTCGAGCAGCCAGTCGGCGCCAGTTGCAAGGAGTTCGTTATTGGTCCATTCGTAGACCTTCTCGCAGATGTAGGAGCTCTCGGCTCCACAGGCATCGAGCAGGTCTCCTGTTTGTGCCAGCAAATTCGTCATGGATTGAGACTACGGCCCCAAGGGGCCTTTCGGGTGGGCTTCCCAGCGGGGGGTCTACTCTCCTAGTTTTACCGCAGATCATAGGTTTATTGTATGATTTAGCCTCATGTACAAGTTTCGTATGGGAGAAGCAGCGCAATTGCTGGGCGTAAGCGTCGATACGGTTCGGCGCTGGGCAGACCAGGGACGGGTCGAAACTCAACGTACGCCGGGGGGACAACGAGAAATCGCCGGGCCGGCGCTGGCCCGTCTGGCACTCGAATTGGGCGAATCGCCGCACGACGAAACCCGCTCCGTGTCGGCGCGCAACAGATTTCCTGGGCTGGTGACCCGGGTGGTCCGCGACACCGTGATGGCACAGGTCGAGATACAGGCCGGGCCCCACCGAGTCGTGTCGCTCATCTCGACAGAAGCAGCCGACGACCTCGGCCTCGAACCTGGAGTCAGGGCCGTGGCCTCAATCAAGTCGACTGCAGTCATAATCGAACGAGCCTGATGGCCTGGACCCTCAAGAAGATGATGCCTGTGATCGCGCTGGTCTGGCTGGTCCCGGCATGTTCGTCGGACAACGGCGAGACCGTGATCTTCGCGGCGTCATCGCTGGCCGCGGTCACCGACGACATCGACACTGCGCTCGAAGCCGACGGGGACGACCCGCCCGAATGGGTGCTGGCCGCAAGCTCCCGACTCATCGCGCAGGTCCGCGACGGAGCAAGACCAGACGTCATCATCTCCGCCGATAACACGCAGCTGAGGGGAATCCTCGATCTGGGTTATGTCGTCGTAAATGAACCGCGGATAACCAACCGGCTGGTGTTGGCGGTGGCCGACGGCAACCCCGCACAGATGACCAGCATCGACGACCTGAGCCTGGACGGGCCCTTGATCGGGCTGTGCGCGCCCGAAGTCCCCTGCGGTGCCGCCGCGCTGCGAATCGCCACCGAGTTCGGCATCACCATGCGCCCCGACACCGCCGAACCCAACGTCCGCGCCCTGGCACAGAAACTCGCCAACGGGGAACTCGACGCCGGACTCGTCTATGCCACCGACGCCCGCAGCCTTGGACTCCACACGATCGCCGACGCCCGAATCGCCCACAGCAACGACTGCTCCAACCCAGCAGTCACGAAATACGGAATCGCCGCGCTCGCTGCCTCCTCCGCCGGTGACACCTCCTCCGCCGGTGACACCTCCTCCGCCGGTGACGAAGGGCGCCCAAAGGTGCACGTCGAGCAGTACCTGCCGACCGAGGCACTGCAACGAGGCGGGTTCGAACTGGGGCTCTGCCGATGATCGGCTTCCGGCGCGCCCCCGCAACGCTGCTGGTCCCGGCGACGCTGGCCGTTGCGCTGCTGGTCGTTCCACTCGTGGGACTGTTGCAGCGCGCTCCGTGGTCGTCGCTGGGCTCTCGACTCGTCGACGACGCGGTCCTCGAAGCCGTCAGGGTCTCGCTCATCGTCAGCTTCAGCGCGGCAGGGCTCTGCCTGGCCTTGGGTCTGCCCCTGGCGTGGGTTCTGGCCCGAGTCGACTTGCCGTTCCCCAGACTCGTACGGGCCGTGGTCCTGTTGCCCATGGTCCTGCCGCCAGTGGTGGCTGGAACGGCTCTGCTGTTCGCGCTCGGCCGTCGAGGTCTCGTGGGCCAGTGGCTCGACAACTGGTTCGGCGTGACCCTTCCATTTACGACGGCGGGCACTGTCCTGGCCGCAACCTTCGTCGCTCTGCCGTTCTTCGTCACAACGGTCGAAAGCGCTCTCGTTGCACAGGGACGCGACCTCGAAGAGGCCGCCGCGGTCAACGCAGCAGGGCCGATGACAGCTTTCGCAACTGTCACGGTGCCGTCGATTCGAGGTGCGATCGGTGCTGGTCTGGCGCTCGGCTGGGCCCGCGCGCTGGGCGAGTTCGGGGCCACGATCACCTTCGCGGGAAGCCTCGGCGGGCGAACCCGCACGCTGCCCCTGCAGACGTTTCTGGCCCTCGAATCCGACCCCGAGTCCGCGGTGGCGATCAGCGTGCTGCTGTTGGCGGTCAGTCTCGGGGTGCTCATAGCCCTGCGCGGCAGGTGGCTGACCCGATGAGCGCCGAAGTTCGTTCGCCGGGGCCCGTTCAGATCGAGGTTCACGGAGTGGTGAGACGCGAGGACTTCACGCTGTCACTCGATGTTGCTCTCGACCAGGAGCGCACCGCAGTCATAGGCCCCAACGGGGTCGGCAAGACTACCCTGCTGCGTCTGATCGCGGGGCTCGAACGGCTCAAGACCGGGGAGCTGAAGATCGACGGGCAGGTCGTCGACGACGGTTCGTCGACATTCATCGCCGCCCACCAACGAAGCGTGGCAGTGGCGTTTCAAGATCACCGGCTGTTCGGTCATCTGCGGATCATCGACAATGTCGCCTATCCCCTGCGTCGAGCAGGACTGAAACGGGCCGCTGCCCGTGGGCTGGCAGCCGACCACCTAGCCTCGGTCGGACTCAGCGAAGTCGCGATCTCCCGACCCGCACAACTGTCGGGCGGTCAGCGCCAGCGGGCATCCATCGCCCGAGCACTCGCCACGCCCGCCCGGGTGCTGCTGCTCGACGAGCCGCTCGCCTCCGTCGACGACCAGAGCCGCACGGCACTGCGAGACCTGTTGATCAACACCGACCACCGCACGGTCGTCTGGGTGACCCACGACCCCGACGACGCCAAATTCGCCGACACCACCGTCACGCTCCCGTCGAACAACATCTAGGCGACGCCCGGGCGCTCCTCTCAAAGAGGCAGTACCTTGGCCGGGGTGACGTTGCTGGAGATCAAGAAGTTGTCGGTCACCTTCGGAGGGGTGCGAGCGCTCGACAACGTCGACCTCGAACTCGAAGCGGGCACCCTGACCGGGCTGATCGGGCCCAACGGTGCAGGCAAGACCACTTTCATCGATGCCGTGACCGGCATGGTCGAGAGCCGCGGGCAGGTGTTGTTCGGCGGAGCCGACATCAGCCATGACGCACCCCACCAACGAGCCGCAAAAGGGCTGCTCAGAACGTTCCAGACGCTTGAGTTGTTTGAAGACCTGACCGTGGAGCAGAACCTGCTGGCGGCCGCCGAGCAGACCGGCTGGTGGCAATTCATCAGCGACGCAGTGCGTCGAGGGGGACCGACGCCGGCCAACACAGTCGTCAACCAGTCTCTAGAGCTCGTCGGGCTAAGCGACGAACGCCGGCGACTTCCCGCAGAACTCAGCCACGGGCAGCGACGACTCGTCGGGTTGGCGCGGGCGCTTGCCGCCGGACCGAAACTACTGCTCCTCGACGAGCCGGCCGCGGGACTCGACTCGAACGAGAGCCTCATCCTCGGACAACAGATCCGCGCGATTGCCGAGACGGGAGTCACCGTCCTGTTGGTCGATCACGACATGAGCCTGATGCTCGACGTCTGCGAAGTCATCACCGTGCTCGACTTCGGCAAGATCATCGCTTGCGGCTCGCCCCAGCAGATCCAAGACGACCCCGCTGTTGTAGCCGCCTACCTCGGCAAGGTCGCGCAGCAGCCGTGACCACCACCCGACCAGCGGAAGCCACACGGCCCAAACCCGCGCTGACCCTTACCGGAGTAAACGCCGGATACTTCGGCGTGCCGGTCGTGCACGGCGTCAACCTTGAAGTCGCCCCCGGCGAGATCGTTGCCGTGCTCGGACCCAACGGCGCGGGCAAGACCACAACTCTGCGAACCATCTCAGGGCTGTTGCCCATCCTGAGCGGCACCATAGACGTGCTCGGGAACCCGACCGACAGCCGTCGCCCCCATCACCTGGCTCGACGGGGAGTGTGCCACGTTGCGGAGGACCGTTCGCTGTTCGAGGGTTTGACTGTGCGCGAGAACCTTCGCCTGGCGCCCGGACTGCGCCACCGACACCGCTCTGCTGCCTACGAACGCGCTGTCGACGTCTTCGCTGCCCTCGCGCCCCTGATGGATCGGCAGACGGGCCTGCTGTCAGGTGGCGAACAGCAGATGCTGGCGCTGGCCCGAGCGATCGTCTCCGGTCCCCGCCTGCTGCTGCTCGACGAGTTGAGCCTGGGACTCGCGCCCGTGATCGTGGAGGAGATACTGCCCGTCGTGCGCCGTGTCGCCGACGAGGAGAACACTGCGATCGTCTTGGTCGAACAACATGTTCAGCTGGCGCTGCAACTCGCCGACCGAGCCGTGGTCATGGCCAAGGGATCGATAGTGCTGGAAGGGGACGCCGCCGATCTTCGCGCCGACGTGTCCACGATCCAGTCCGGCTATCTGAGCTAGCCGCCCGCTACCAGATGCTGTCGTCGGCGCCGGTCCTCAGCGTCCAAGCCAGGAGCCGTGAGCGCCGTAGGGGACGCGCCGGGGGGTGAACACCCGCGCCACCGGCGGTCCGCTGAAGTCCTGGGCATCGATGATCCGCAACTCGCTGCGGTCCTTCGTCGGGTCGTAGCCGAACAGCATCGCCCAGCCGTCGTCTTCGGACGAATCAGCGTCGCGTGGGACGAAGAGCGCCTCGCCTCCCGTAACAGCTCCCAGGTCGTGCACCTCGGCATTGCCGGTGGCCAAGTCGTACTTGTAGATCTCGGTGCCCATCTCGGGATTGTGGGGGTTGCTGCCGAGTTGCATCGTGTAGCCGTAGCGGGCCGGCAGGCCGAGACGGCGATCATCGACACGGGCGAAGTCGGACTTGCGCGAGTCGATCTCAACTTCAGAAACGGTGCCCGCGCTCAGATCGATCGTCCAACGCCACAGCGACGCCTTGGCCGAGATGTCGTCGAAGCCTCCCCTCATCGCCCTCTCCGCGCGGCACACAGTCAAAACGATGCAGTCACCCTCTTCATGCGAGTTGACCGGGTGGAACACGTAGCACGGTTCAATGTCGAACCAAACCACATCGGCATCGGTGCCGGTACGGGGCATCACGCCGAGGCGGGCACCGTTGTCGGGGTTCCAATAGAACGGACTCTCGCCCTTCATCGCCAGTTCCAGATCGAAGCAGACCGGAAGGTCCATCCACACGACATAGTTCTCGGTGATGTTGAAATCGTGCATCATCACACCGGTCGGCAGCGTGATCGGTTCGCTCTGCACCAACTCGCCGCCAACCGAGAAACGGTAGTAGCGCAGGTACTCCGGTCCCAGAACGTTGTACCCGAACGCCAACATCTCACCGGTCGTCGGGCAGATCTTCGGGTGGGCGGTGAACGCGCCGGCGAGGCGGTCACCGAACGTCTGCACACCGACCGTGTTGAGCTCGGCGTCGATCTCCCAGGGATAGTGGACCTCCTCGAGCGCCAGTATCCGTCCCGCGTGCGCCACGACATGGGTGTTGGCAGGCGAAGCAACCGGGTCCAGCGACACGCTCGTACCACCCGCCTCGAAGTAGGGAGTGCGCACATAGCGGTTGCGGTAGGACGCCCGGCCCTCGTCCAGCTCGATCGCGTGGATCATCCCGTGACCGAAGAACCAGTGATCACTCTCTCCGTTGACGGGGTTGAATCCGTTGCGCAGATACAGACCGTTGAGCTCTTCCGGGATCGCCCCCTCGACTTCAAGGTCGCCGACGTCCAGTTCATCGATGACCGGCGCGAAGTTGCCGTTCAGGTGCCATCGGGGATCGGCCTCGGCGGTGCTGACGGAGCTAGTGGAGCGGTCGTCTTCGGTGATAGTCATGTTGTCCCTCAATTCGAATCGGCTTGTTAATCCTAGCCCATTGGGTTAACACTGTTAAGTGTCAGACGAAATTCGCGGGAAACGGAGTTGTTAGAGTGCCCAGAGTGCCGGAGTCGCAACCCAACCGCCTACTGATCGCCTTAGCAGCGGTGGTCCTGGTCCTTGCCGCTTGCAGCGAACCATTGGACGACATCGACAGCACCAGTACTCCGACAAGCTCCGGCTCCGACGACACCACAACCGAGAACGACGCCGACGACACCGACCCAGCACCTGCAGCCGACAGCGATTCAACAAGCGACGCTGAGACCGACAGCGGCAGCGGCACCGACAGCGGCAGCGGCACCGACAGCGGCAGCGGCACCGACAGCGGCAGCGGCACCGACAGCGGCAGCGGCACCGACACCGACCAAGGCGACGTAACCGGCACGGGGCAAGGCTCAGAAGACGAGACCGACACAGTGTCCGACGACGGCAGCATCGTCTGGCAGCACCGGGGCGAACCCTGGTTCCTGGGCACGATCCCCGCGACCGCGGTCGCCGCCGACAGCAGCTCCGAACCAATCAAGATCGGCATGATCAACCAGGAGGACACACCCATCGGATCGTTCCCGGAAGTGCGCTTCGCTGCCGAGGCCGCTATCAACTGGATCAACGCAGAACTCGGCGGAGTAGACGGCCGTCCCCTCGAATTCCACTGGTGCATCACCCCGTTCAGCCCCGAACAGTCCCAGGTCTGCGCCCAGGAAATGGTGCAGGAGGGGGTGGTCGCGCTGGTCGGCGGGATCAACGTGATGAGTCAGGCGTCGTTCCCGATCCTCGAGCAGAACGGGATTCCAGTCGTCGGCGGAATCCCCGCAGGACTCACCGAACAACGCAGCGCGTTCAGTTTCACGTTCTCCGGCGGATCGTCGGGCGGCCTCGCCGCGTTCATGAAGCATGCGGCTGACAACGGCGCCGACAAGGCTGTGATCGCCTACGGCGAGTTCGACGCCTTCGAGGTGGCCGCGGCCGACTACGGAGCGGTCGTCGGCGAGCACCTCGGGCTCGACGTGAAGCTGGTGCGGTTCCCGGTGATCGCCGCGGACTTCCTGCCGGTCTTGAACCAAGCCATCGAGTTCGAGGCCGACGCAGTCGTGATCGCGGCTGCCGACAGTTCCTGCGTGAGCATCATGGAGACCTTCAAAGAACTCGAGATCGACGCCCAGCTCTACCTCGTGGGAGCATGCGCCGCTGATCATGTGATCGAAGCCGCAGACGGCGCCAACATCGGCGTGGTGTTCAACTCAGAGGGACCCCCCGACGACGCCGACGTCGAGGGCACACTGTTCGACGAAGTGACCAACCGATACAACAACGGCCCGGCCCAAGCCGCTGGAACGGTCGGGTTCAGGGGAATGATGAACCTATACGGCGTACTCGTGGAAATCGGCGCGGACCAGATCACCAGCCAAGCGATCATCGACTGGCTGCGCCAATCCGTCGACCGCGAGAGTTTCTGGGGCCACCCCTACACCTGCGACGGCCGACAGGTGCCCGGACTGCGGGCCCTGTGTGCACCGCAACAGACGCTGTTCAAGATGGAGACCGTCGGCGAGGTCGAGTATGTGAGCGGCTGGATCGACACCGCCGAACTTTTCGCCGCCAGCGGTGCGGGCTCGTAACACCGCCATGTCGGACTGTCAGCCGCTCTCCCGGCGTCTGTCGTAGCGGGCTGGTAGACCCGATGGCGTGAGCGGACACCTCTCCAACCTGTTGCTCGGCCTGGGAAGCGGAGCGGTGATCGCGGCGTTGGCCGTCGGGGTCGTGGTCACTCACCGGGCCAGCAACGTGATCAACTTCGCCCACGGCGCCATCGGCACCTACCTGGCCCTCGTCTACTACGAATTCCGTGCCAGCGGAGACGTTGTACAACCGCTGCTGATCCCGTTCGTGCCCGAGCGGTTCCATCTTCTGGCGCGCCCCACGGTGGCCAGCGCCTTCGTCATCGTGATGGTGCTGGCTGCACTCGTGGGCGCTCTCTGCTACCCGCTGATATTCCGTCCGCTGCGGCGCGCACCACCGCTGGCCCGAATCGTCGCGTCACTGGGACTGATGACTTACCTGATCGGGGTGATGGCGCTTCGTTTCTCCACGCTGTCGTCCGCCACGCTCAACATCGACGGCCCGCTGCCAACCGACATCGTGGAGATCGCAGGCGTCCGAAACGTCGCCGACCGCTACTGGCTATCTGCAATCGTGGTGCTCGCATCGGTGGGCGTATGGGCGCTCTATCGATTCAGCAACTTCGGACTGTCGACCAGAGCGAGCGCCGAGAGCGAGACCGGGGCTGTACTGGTGGGCATCTCGGCTGATCGGATCGGTGTCGTCAACTGGATGTTGGCCACGATGCTGGCCGGCGCAGCAATGATCCTCGCCGCGCCGATCACGAGAATCGAGCCGACCACGACACCGCTGCTGATCGTCGCCGCTCTCGGTGCCGCCCTGCTGGGCCGATTCCAATCGATCGGTGTGAGCGCCGCTGCCGGATTCGGGATCGGCATGCTGCAGTCCGAACTGCTTCATGCGCAGTCGGAGTGGGACTGGCTGCCGGCGATCGGTTTGCAGCAGGGTCTGCCCTTCATCCTGGTGCTGCTGGCCCTGACGCTGCGCGGCGACCGCAGGATCCGGCGGGGCGAGCTGGCATCGAACATCACCCCTCCCGCCGCTGCTGATCCTCGCCTGGCGATGCCGATCACGGCTGTGGTGGTGCTGTGCGGCGGTGTCGCACTGTTCCTGCTCGGCTCGCAGTGGCGACTCGGCATCATGCTCTCAGCCATCGCCGCAGTGATAACCCTGTCGGTGATCGTGCTCACAGGCTTCGTCGGCCAGATCTCCCTGGCGACTTTCGCACTGGCGGGAATCGCGGCCTTCAGCATGGTCCGCGCACAAGACGAACTCGGCGTCGGGTTTCCCGTCGCGCCCCTGCTGGGCGTGGCGGTTGCTGTGGCGCTCGGAACCATTGCCGGTCTGCCGGCGATTCGCATACGTGGACTGACCCTGGCGATCGCCTCGCTCGCTGCTGCGGTCGCGGTAGAGGAACTGGTGTTCAAATGGCGCTGGTTCACCGGGGGGCTGGGCGGCTCTGTCGTCGAACCCGCCCAGATCGCGGGCCTCGACTTCAACATCCAAGCGATCGGCGCGGGTTACCCGCGGGCCGCATTCGGTGTGCTCACGCTGGTGGTGCTGGCCGGGTCGATGTGGGTCGTCGTCAACCTGAGGCGCAGCGCAACGGGTCGCCAATGGCTGGCAGTGAGGGCCAACGAACGAGCGGCTGAGGCGATCGGCATCTCCGCGGTACGAGTCAAGCTGAGCGCCAACGCAGTGGCCGCCCTGCTTGCCGGTGTTGGCGGGACGCTGTTGGCCTACCAGCAGCAATTCGTGTCGGCTGCGTCTTTCGGTGCTCTGGACTCCCTGGTCGTCGTGGCGATCGCCTATTTGAGCGGGATCGCCGCGCCGGCCGCCGCGCTCGTAGCAGGGGCAATCACCGAGGGCGGGCTGTTGACAGTCGGCCTCGACCAGTTCAACGACGATGCCTCCAGCTACCAGTTCGCTCTCAACGGCCTGCTGCTGATGGTCGTAGCGATCAGGTTCCCGTCAGGGATCACGGGTGCGCGGCGACCGACGACAACGACACCGGGCACGTCGCCAGCCAAAGAAAATGGGGCAAGAATATGATGGTGCGCACATGAGCGTACAAACACCAAAAGCAGTGCTGAGCCCAGACGCAATCGTGGGCGAGGCGCTCGCAATGGTGCGAACCTCGGGGCTCGGGGCACTGTCGATGCGCACTCTTGGAGCACGCATGGGTGTGACCGCCCCGGCGTTCTACGCCTACTTCCGTTCCCGCGACGAGTTGTTGCGGGCCTGCGCGCAAGTCGGCTACGACGAACTCACAGCCCGGTTCGCCGCGGTCCCAGCCGGCAGGACCATCGAGATGCTCCGCCAATCGAGCTTGGCCTATGTGCAGATGTCGATCGACGAACCGCAACTGTTCGAACTCATGTTCCTCTACAGCCCGGACTCCCTCGGAGTCGGCAGCGGCATCGAACACAGTGGAGCGACAGCGGTGTTCGATGCGATGGTCGACCAACTAAGCCGAGCGATCGCTGAGGGCGATCTAGCACTTGGCGAGCCGCTCGACTACGCCATGGCGC
Source organism: uncultured Acidimicrobiales bacterium (assembly GCA_951812975.1). Taxonomy (GTDB): domain Bacteria; phylum Actinomycetota; class Acidimicrobiia; order Acidimicrobiales; family Aldehydirespiratoraceae; genus VXYK01. The sequence goes on from CATOTC010000001.1 coordinate 692,332, forward strand.
TGTGGGCAGCGGTTCATGGTGTAGCCACAGTCGCCAACATGACCCCCGGCCTCGATGCGAAGGGCCTCGTCGAACGTGTTTTCGACGGACTCATCTCCGGATGGTCACCCCGACCCGACCGGTCCGAACTGTAGTATCGAGGTGCAATACTTGGACTGCGGCGGCGGTGGAGCACACCTCCTCCCCCAAAGGATGCGCACCACCGCCCCGCGCTCACGGGACCCTTAGGCCCCAGAACTCGCAGACCAAACCGACGTGTGACGGATACAACATGTTGGGCCACAATGGCCCCAGCGTCAAGCGAGACCGCGCCCGCCGATGTCAGGCGAGGTCTTCGAGGTCGACGAGACGACACGAAACCTGGGGTTCAGTCGCCGGTCGCACGAATCGAGCACCCATCACGCCGTGGTCGTGAGTGACCGGTTCGATCCAGTTGGGGACGCCCGGATCTGAATGGGCAACCACAATACGCACGACCGAACCGTCGCGCACCGCGTTCTCCTTGTCGATGTACCCCTCACCCGTCGCATAATTGGCGAGATTCTCCATCCAGTGATTGCACAACTGGAAGTTCCAATGCTGTGTCTGCGGTTCCTCGAACTCGATGACGAGAGCCTTGCGGGGCGGGACCCGCCAATAGCCGAACTCGAAGACGCGGTCGTCGGGGGAGCCGCCGATGCGCTCGTACCACTCCTTGGTGTAATGGGTCTGGTTCTCGCGGGTGAGCAGGTCACGGGTCCATCCGCCGTAGTCGGACTGCAGCCCCAGGATCAGTTGGGCCGCTACGGCCAGCCGCACGGCCATGTCCTCGGGTTCGGGAGTGAGCGGTTGGGGGTGCTCGTCGAGGCATTGGATCTGCAGCCGCGGCCGCGCCTGGGTCGCGCGGTCGTCGTAGACCACCCGACCCATCAGTTCACGGGTGGTCGGTGCCATCGACATCCAAGCCGACCCGTCCGCGGGTTCTTCGACCGACAAGACGAAGTCGACGGTGCCGTCTGCGTCGGCGAAGTCGGTCAGATACGCGGTGTGGGGGGTGAGCGCCATGTTGGGGTTGAAGGCCTCCAGGTGATCTTCGGCACCGAGCCCGACGGCCGTTGCCCCGACATCGTCCGGCACCGGCGGGCTCCATGCCGACAAATGGGTGTAGACATCTCCCGCCGCGCCCGTTATCCGGTAGCGGTACTTGGGGTTGACGGCTTGGACGATGTGGTCCTGGTTGGGTGACTGCACGCCCATGCCTCCCTGCATGGGCGGAGGAATAATCCCAATTCGTTGCGGTCTGGTGCCGGGAGTCCGCGGTTCGATCACTCGGGCGTTGGCCATCAACATCATCCGGGTCAGGTATCGAAATCCCTCGACACGATCCTGCGGGTCGCCATCGGGGGTCTCCCGCACAACGATCCTGCCCGCGGCTTTCAGCGTGTCGCAGAAATCCTCCCAGGCCCGTCCGTCGAGCAACCGTGCTCGTCGCTCGTCGTCTATCTCATTCACCTGTGCCCCCAGCCGCTGACGGTTCATGTCTCACTGCGCCAGAGCATCGCGGAGAATCCCGATCAACCGCAAGCCGCCTGATCTCCCGCCTTCGCATGACTGCAGGGAGTAGTTTGGCTACGTTGACGGATTCTCTCCACCAACAACTATGGGCCTACGCCTCATGGCCAACAACTATGGGATCGGAAGGATGGGCAGGGCATGGACAATCTCGATCTTGGGAGCTTGAACTACTGGGCGATCATCGTCGCGGTGCTTTTCAACCAGGTGCTCGGTGCCGCGTGGTACACGGTCTGGGCCAAGCCTTGGATGGCCGACGTCGGCCTCAGCACAGACGACATGGAAGCGATGAAGGGAACCCCCAGGCAGTGGTACCCCTACTTCATCGCTGTTGACGCCGGGATTGTGTTCACGATCGGTTTGGCACTGCTGGTGCAGGGTCTGGGTGCTGACGGCGCTGCGGAAGGCCTCCTCGTCGGGATTCTGGCCGCGGTCGCGTTCATCTTCACCTCGAACGCCATCAACTACGCCTTCGAGGGCCGTGGTCTACGGTTGTTCGCTATCAACAGCGGCTACCCACTGATCTCCTACAGCGTCATCGGGATTCTTCTGGCAACTTGGAGTTAGCCCGCCTGCGACACATCTATCGCCACGCGTGACATCGCAGTAGTGTGGGTTTGTGGGACCGTGGTTACTGGCTATCGCGATGGCCCTGATGCATGGGCTGCTGGCCGTCTTCCTGGTCTTCGGTGCGCCGGTGGCAGCACACAAGCCCTTGGTGATGCGCTGGTACCTCGCGATGCTGGTGCCGACCGCCGCGGTGAACATTTTCTCAATGCCGTGTCCGTTGACGGTCTGGGAGAAGTACTTCTGGCGCCTCGCCGGGGAAACCCCCTACCGGGGAGGTTTCATCTCACACTATTTCGTGGAACCCTTCCACTCCCCCGGCCTGACCCCCGGCGGCGAGACCGCTCTCCTGGTCGCAATGGTGCTCTGGTGCCTCCCCTGGCTGCTCTACCCCGCCGTGAACCGCCTGCGCCGGCCGAACGACTCGGTGAAAATCGAGCCAGACACCCAACCTGAGATCCTCGAAACCAGCAATCACTGAGGTTTCACCCAAGCCCCGCCGACAAATTGTCAGGGCACGAATCACTATGACAGGGCGTTGCGGAGGAAGTTGAGCTGGAGGTGCATCAGGTTCTCGGCGACTTCTTCCTGGGGGGTCATGTGGGTGACGCCGGACAGGGGGAGCACGGTGTGGGGCCGGCCGGCTTCGAGCAGGGCGCGTGACAGTTTCAGGGTGTGGGCCGCAACCACGTTGTCGTCGGCGAGACCGTGGATCAGCAGCAGCGGTGGGCCGCCTTTCGCATCGTCAACGGGCACGGAACCAAAGAGAACATCGCTGCACTCGTAGTTCTCAGGTTCGCTATCGGGATGACCCAGGTAGCGCTCGGTGTAATGGGTGTCGTACAACCGCCAGTCGGTCACCGGTGCTCCGGCGACAGCCGCATGGAAAACGTCGGGGCGGCGCAGCACGGCCAACGCCGCCAGATAGCCGCCGAACGACCAGCCTCGAATCGCCACGCGGTCGAGATCGAGGCGGGGGTTCAGCTCGGCCATCGCAAACAGAGCGTCGATCTGATCGTCGAGCACCGGGCCTGCCAGATCGCCTCGCACCTCGCGCTCAAAGGTCGGTCCCCGACCGGGCGTGCCGCGGCCGTCGGTCACAAGCACAGCGAAACCCTGATCGGCGAACCATTGCGAAACGTAGAACAGCGACCGAGCCTGCTGTACCCGCTGCGCGTGGGGGCCGCCATAAGGGTCGAGCAGGACTGGCAGTCTCGTCTCCGAATCCGCTTCGGAATGCTCTTTCGGCAACAGCAGGGCAGCCGCCAGTTCACGTTCACCGAGGCGGTGCAATGAAACATTGAGATCGACGTCCGGCGCCTCGCTCCGGCTGGCGATCCGCGACACAGCACGCCCGTGACGACGAACCTCGACCCCTACACCATGATGAGCCAGGCCGCGGTTCACCCGTACTTCGGTTGCACCGCCGACCACCGCGCCCTTGATGCCCGGGGTGTTGTCCCACCAGCGAAGTTCGCCGTTCCAGCCCACCGTCGCAACCTGTACGGAAGTCGGCTCCCGACAAGCCGTGATCACGATGCCGTCATCCCCGACATCGGTCACGCTTCGCACCTGCACCCCGTCGCCGGTCAACGCCACGCCGTCGACACACAGACGCCGAGCCGGCGCCCGATCCTCAACGGTGACCAGCCGCCCCTCGTGCAACACGGGAGTTCCGGCGATCAATTCAACCCAGTGCTCATCGACCACCTGGTAGCGCCGAGAGCACTCCCCTGTCAGCGGGTCAACGTCCAACACGCCGAGAGTGCGCTGATCTCGGCTCTGCACCGTCAACAAAAGGCCCTCGCCGGTCCAATCGGCTCTGGCCAAATACTCCCAGAGGGTGTTGCTTTCACCGGGCACACCCGGAACCGCGGAAGCACCCGACGCACTGCTGTCGCCGGGCGCAGCCGGAGCCGCGGAACCGGGAGCATCGGAAGCTTGGCGGGGTCTCCAGTTCACGTCGACGCGGCTGTTGTCGAGACCGATAATGGCCAGAGCCACATCGGCATTGGCGCTACCGGCTGCCGGGTAGCGAATCTGCGTCGGCGACTCATGCGGGTTGACCGGCGCGCTGATCCACCAGGCATCGATCGGTGCTACGTCGACTCTCTGGACCAGAAGCGAATCGCTGCCGGGTCCCCACCAGAACCCCCTAGTCCTACCCATCTCCTCAGCCGCTATGAATTCGGCGGCGCCCCACGAAACCGTCTCATCCGGTTCGCCAATCAGCAGGCGGTCCGCGTCGTCTGTCACCACGCGCAGTTCTCCGCCCGCCACATAGGCAACCTTGGTGGTGTCGGGCGAAAGCCGCGGATCGAACGCACCTTCGGCGGTGTCGAGCACACGAAGGTCGCCACTGAGCAGGTCCACACGGGCAATCTGCGATCCCACTGAAAAAACCGCGACCGTAAGGTCACGGTCCGCGTCGTAGGAAACGAGCCCTCCGGCGGACTCCCGGGCACGTTCGCGACGAGCCCTCTCCGCCGCCGGGAGATCGGCTCGATCTGCACCGAACTCAGTTGCGTCAACCACGAGTCGCTCGGTGCCGTTCGCCACGTCGAACATCCACAGCGAATTGACCGGATCGGTCGGTCCTCCCGAACGCAGAAAGACAACCCGCTCACCATCTGCGGAAACCCGAATGTCACGGGGGGCGCCGAGCGTGAAGCCCCGCGTCAGCGCATGGCGTCGAGGAAAGGACCCTTGGCCGGTGACCAGTGTTGAACTCACCTGCGTATCCTTGCGGATGCAAACGCCGATCACACGGAGGCATCATGGAGCAACACCAGGGAACGGTCCGCTGGGGCATCTCTTCCACCGGCAATATCGCCGCCCAGTTCGCTGACGCGTTCAGCAAAGCCGAGGGTGGAAGGCTCGTGGCGGTCGGTTCAAGAACGAAGGACAATGCCTCTCAGTTCGCGGCCACCCATCAAATTCCCCACGCGCACGGCAGCAACGCCGACCTCGCCGCGGACCCCGGTGTCGACGTCGTCTATGTGGCCAGCGTGCAACCCAGCCATGTACACGACACCGTCATGTTCCTCGAAGCAGGCAAACACGTGCTCGTAGAGAAGCCGATCGCCCTCAACGCTGCGGAGGTCGATCTCATGACCGCGGCCGCGCAGGCCAACGACCGTTTCTTGATGGAAGCAATGTGGATGCGCTTCAACCCCGCGCACCTCAAGGCCGTCGAGCGCATCAACAACGGCGCCATCGGTGAGGTCCGGCGCGTCCACGCCGACTTCTCGTTCGCCATGCCCTACGACCCCGACCACCGGCTCTGGAACCTCGACACAGGCGGCGGCGCGCTCCTCGACCTCGGTGTCTACCCGCTCACGTTCGCCTGGTGGATTCTCGGTGAACCCTCCTCTATCACCGCGGCCGGGCTCGTCGCCGAAAGCGGAGTCGACGCGGAGACGACGCTGTTGTGCAGCTGGTCCAACGGAGCCACAGCAACGCTGACTTGTGGTATCGACGTGCCCGGAACCCTCAATGCCCGGGTTGAGGGAACCGGCGGTTTCGTCGAGTTTCCGGCACCGGCACACGCCACCGACACCGTCATTGTGCAAAGTGGGTCCGAGCGCGAAGAGATCAACGACGCGCCTCCATCGCTGCACTATCAGGTGGCCGAAGTCCACCGTTGCCTTGCAGCCGGGGAACAACAGAGCCCGCAGATGCCTTGGGCCACCAGCCGCGCGATGATCGCCGCTTGCGACGGGGTGCGCTCCCAACTCGGCGTCCGCTACCCGAGCGACTGAGGACTTCCGGCGTACACCACCTGGACGACTTCGAACTCGGAGTCCGCGACCATCACGCCTCGCCCCGCAATGTTGGGAAGTTCGAGCCGGGCGGGGAGGGTGACACCGAGGAGGTCGCCGTCGATCGGGTCGGGTTTCAACAGGATCCCGACTCTTGACGAACGAATCTCAGCGGCCCAATGACCATAGGCCGACCGATATCGGTCCGGCCGCGCAGACGCCACAATGTGCACTCCCGGCGGCGGCGAGGCTACCAGAGCCGCCAGCTGACCATCGGGGTCAGCGACGTTCAGACAATCATCGATCAACACGACCATCGGGCCGGACGAAACCACCTCGGCCAAGGACTCGGCACCGACCGGGTCGCACCCCGCGCGGGCAGCGAGTTCGTTCTCTGACCGTGGTCCCTCGCCAACAATCACGCAGCGCTCGCCGCAGACCGCGGCGACAGCGGCCAGAGCGTTGGTCCGCCCCGAACGCGCCGGGCCCAGAATCAGCGCGTGTTCGCCACGATGAAGCCTCAGGGGGCTCAAGCTGAGGTCACGATCCCCTACCGCCACAAGCAACTCCGCGGTGGCCGGCCCAACCTTGCCGACTGCTCCGGCATCGCCGGCGGGAATCACCGCAGCGAGCACCCCGACCTCATGGGGCGCAACCGACGGAGGTGTGCAATCGCCACGAGCCCGTACAGACTCCGACAGACTGGGCGCATCCCTGATCACCTGGGCGACCGCACGGTCGCCGGCACGCAACACTCGCCCGCTGGGGAAAGATTCAGTCGACTCCTTGACCCCGAATCGCAGAGCATCAGAGGGGTCGCCCACCCGGTGCAGCAGAACCGTTCCGACCGTTGCAGCCATCGCCGGCGCCAAATCAGCGGTACGGCGAAGCGAAACGGCCGCCGTCACACCAACAGAGGGCCCGTCAGCCCAGATGCGTTCCAGCGCCTCGTGCACGGCCTGCTCCCGAACCGGATCATGGGCCCGACTCAGACCACCAAGGTCGTCGATCACCAACAGGATCCGGGCCGACGGCTGATCGTCGGCGCGGCGGCGCACGATCTCGTCGTCCATCCAGCGGAGCAACCGCACACGCAGTTCCTTGGCGGTGGGACCAACAACGGCTCCACAATGCGCCAGAGCGACCAGCGGACTGAGCCCCCCAGCATCAAGGTCTACGACATACACATGTGGAGCTTCGTCTCCGCCACAACGAGTCACCTCCAATACGGCTGTGGCGAGCGTGGTCGTCGCACCCGCACCCGGAGCGGCCACCACCGCCAGATGGCCGTCATCGAGCGTCCAGCCGGATACCGACTGTCGCTGTTCATCGGGCTCGTCCACCAACAGCCAGCCCGACGGTTCGCATCCGTCGGCCGTATCGGCGAGCTCTGCGCGGCAGACATCGGTCGGCAGCGCAGGAGGCCAGGGTGAACGCGGTGCCACCCCGCCGACGCTGGCGTGAGCAGCGTGGACAGTCGCTACGAGACGTTCCAGATCGGTCGGGCCGTCGGGCGTGTCCGACGCCTCCTCGCCACCGCGCACACAGACGCCGGCCTCCTTTGTCGAACGCCCGGTCGACAACGCCGACTGAAACGGGATGACCTCACCGGGGCCGAATCGGGCAATCGCCCTTCCGGGCCGACTGCGGGGAATTCCGGCCGCGTCAGCCGCATCGATGATGTCCACCGATTCGCGGGGATCGCTGACTCGCAGCGCTATCCGACAGGTTGCATTGGCACGAATGTCGTCGGTCACCACACCAGCCGGGCGTTGCGTGGCGAGCACCATGTGGACGCCCAGACTGCGACCCCGCTGTGCAATGCCCACAAGCGAATCCAAGAAATCAGGAAGATCGCCGGCCAACGAAGCGAACTCATCGACCACCACCAGCAACCGCGGCAACGGTTCACGCGACGATCCTTCGCTCTGCATCACCGCGCACCGAGACCGAAACGCAGCAAGGTCCTCAGACCCGACCTCGCGTAGGCGATGCTCCCGATAGCGCAACTCGGCCTCCAAACAGCGCAGCGCTCGAGCGCCGAGCTGCTCGTCAAGATCAGTCACCAGCCCAGCCACATGAGGCAGATCGGCACAACAGTCAAACGCTGCGCCGCCCTTGTAGTCGACCAGCACCATCGCCAGGTGATCGGGATCGGCCCAAGCCGCTAGGCCTGCGACGAGCGACCGGAGCAACTCCGACTTTCCCGAACCGGTCGTACCCCCGACCAGCACATGAGGACCGTCAGCGATGAGATCGAGTACCACCGGGCCCTGCGCATCCGCACCGATCGGCACAGCCAGACCGGCAGTGCCGCTGCTGCTTCGCCAGCGGCGCAGAATCTCGTGGTGGTCATCGCCGCTCACGCCGAGCAGTCCCAACAGACCGCACGCCACCGGAACTCCAGCACCGACCAACGGCAGTTCAGGATCGTCCAGTCGAGCCAATCGCCGAGCGGCTCGCTGAGCCACCGCCTCTTCAATGCCCCAACCCAACACGCGTTGCCCATCGCCATGCTGACGAGGATCGACTATCTCCACACGACCCGAACCGTCCGCAGTCACCACCAGGTCACAGCCCGCCGGAAGGCGATGAGCGTCGTCAACCAGGACAATCGCCGCGGTTCGCTCACTGCCGAGCAGCCGACGACCGACCGTTGACCGGCCCTGGAACGGGTCCGCTCCGTCGATGACCGCGAGAATGGCACGATCAGCAGCCACCGCCAGCAGGGCATCGGCCGCGCCGACCTCGACTGTGGAGACAACGGTCGCACCCCTCCGAGCCGTGACGTGATCAGCGGTATGGGGAAGCCAACGGCACCAATCCCAGACAACTGTGTCATCGGCACCGACCGCCACTGCCAAGTCGGCTGGCCCATGATGCACCGCTGCCTGCAACACAAGAGCCCTCGCGACAGCGACCGCCGCGCCGCGCTCACCCACCAGACCGACGACACTGCCCGGTGAGAGGGCCACCTCGACCGCGACGTCGCTCATCGGCGGCAGACTCGCCAGGAGTGCCACGGCGCTGTCCGCCGGTGCTTCGCCGCCTGTGGTGATGAGCGTCGGCGAGAACGCTTCGTCGGCCACGCCGATGGCAACACGGAAGGCATCGGCGTGGCCCGGACGACGCTCCCAACAATGCACCGAAGGACCCTCGGCGCGCCTCACAACCTCAGCAAGATCAGGATGCAATGCCCGACGACGCTCCATCTCCGCGACACGGCTCACCGGCAACGCCACCGCCAGGCCCCCCAGCTGCTCGTCGAGTTCGGCCAACGCTCGGCGATAATCGCGCCGATTGCGTCGGCGCCGCTCCCACCAGGTCCCGATCGTGATCACCGGTCCGAGCGCCGCGAAGACAGCGAACAACGGACTCAACAACAGCGCGATCACCAGGCCCGCTATGATCGGCAGCACGATCCCCGCCACTGACAATGCCTCGCTGGGGGCCAACTCAGGCGCTTCACAAGGCGCGTTGAGTCCGGGAAGATCCACATCAGGAAGCTGACGAGGCGGACGGTTGAATGGGATCGTGCCGCCGGAAGCGCCCAGTGCGGAGGTGACCGCCACTGGTCGATCGTCTAGGGCGGTGCGCACCACCAGGCGGGTGGAGCCAATACGCACAATCCCGCCGACAGGAAGTACCGCCCCGATGCCCGGAGGCACCGCATGCCCGTCGACGGAGGTGCCGTTGCGTGATCCGTGGTCGATGATCTCGTTGACAGAGATACTGCAGTGACTGCCCGACACTGCCGGGTCGTCAAGTTGCACGCCGGCGCGGGGACTTCGCCCGATCAGGACCATTCCCGATAAGGGGAACGGATGGGCCACACCGGCCCGGACGCCGCCGACAATGGCGAGCGTCCGGGCGGTGGGGGTGGCTGAGATCTGGTCCGGCGCTGTCTCCAGCACCGAACCTTCACAGAGAGCAATAGACGACAATGGTGCGTCGAGGCTCAGAAGTTGTCCGTCAAGAATCGCAGGTCCGGAGACTCCAAGCGCGGATAGTAGGTCTTCGACCGGTGCGTTCGGGTCGCCGATCTCAAGTTCGGCGACGCGTTCGCCGACCTCGGAACGGTGAACGATTCGCACGTCGAGCCTCCCGTGCAGACAGTCGAGTCAAGAAGACTCCCACTGATTCAGACCGTGTCGAGCGCACTGACACCAGCCTGAAGCTCTCGAGTGATGAACGAGGAGTGCTCGCCGAGAGCCTCCGCCAGGTTCATCAGGTTCGGGCGGAACTCCGTATTCCAGAGTTGATGGAAGCGATCAGCCCGGTTGCCCTGCCAGGTGGTGCCCTCGAGCCCGGACTGAATCGCCCGGATCACGTCCTGTACTGCCTGCTGCTGCCGAGCAAAATTGCCGGCCAACTGTTCCATCTGTGACTTGCTCATTACCAGCATGTCGCCCGCCATGTCTGTCCTCCTTGGTCGTTCGGTTTCAACAAGGGGGAAATTGGATCGGCGAAAATCTGCCGAATCAGAGGATCGCATAGATCACTTTGAAAAGCAACTGAATAATACAATAAATATTAAAAAGCTGCAAAGAGGATAGGTGCTCAGCTCGACAGTTCCCGCTTGACCGCTCCAAGAGGATCTGCTTTGAAAGCTTGCACCGATTCTTGATGAGCGGCGAGCGCCTGAAACTCCTGACCTGCGCGCATGGCCGCACGCCCTCCCGCCACGTCGAACTGGCGATGGACCATGCGCTTGTGAAGCTGGGCGAGATCCGTGGGAACCTGTGCTATCCGCTCCGCAAAAGTGAGCACCGCAGCCTCGAGCTCGTCGGCCTGATAGGCCCGGTTCGCCCAACCGACACGGGCCGCTTCAACCCCGTCGATCGCATCACCGGTCAACATCGCCTCCATGGCATGACGCAGACCCATCAGCGGCTCGTGGTACTGCCAGTCCGGCGGCGAGGCCACCCGCACCACCGGGTAGGAGATCTGCGCGTCGGCGGCCACATAGACCAGGTCACAGGCCGATGCCAGCTCGGTCGCTCCGGCCATGGCGTAACCGTGGACCTGGGCGATCACGGGCTTCGCCAGATCCCAGATCGAGAACCAGCCGTCGGTCGCCTGGCGACTCCAAGCCCCGTCGCCCGGCGCCGAATGATACGGCGTCTCGTCCATCAACGGGCTGGCAAGGTCATAGCCCGACGAGAAACAGACACCGGCACCCCGCACGATCGACACATGCACGTCGCAGTCGTGGTCGTGATCCTGCAACGCCGCGAACAACTCGGCTCGCAGGGGCGTCGAGATGGCGTTGCGCTTCTCCGGACGGTTCAACGTGACATAGCGAACATGGGTTGCCGCTCGTTCGACCGTCACCAACTTCTCACTCATCAGGTCTCCCGACTCGTCGCGGTCGTGGTGCTCGCGGCCACAACATGGTCTCGGCTGCCGGTCATGTCGGCGGCGACTTCGAGGCCCTCATCAGAAACGCTGCGCACGATCAACCCGGTCAACCCAGCCGGTACGACCGCGTGCCAGCGGCTCCGGCATCGCTTCGTCGACCCGAACAGCGAACCGGCATCGATGTACTCGTCCGGGACCGCGGCGATCGCCTCGTCCTTGCGTCCTGCCAACCACAGGTCCTGAATCCGTTGGGCAGCTTCAGGGAAACCCCGGCGGGCCATCGCCTCCTTGTGGAAGTTCTTGGACTCACTGCCCATCCCGCCCACATACATCCCTGTCAGAGGTTTCTTCGCCTCAATGGCCGCTGCCACATCGTCGGTGATCTCAATGGTCAACCCGCCCATGATGTCGAAATCATCGGGTCGACCGCCTCGACGAGCCCAGCCCCTCTCAAGATTGGGTCCGTGAACCTCCCATCCGTCGGATCCGTAGCCCATCGGCAGCCAGCCGTCGCACACCTCCGCGGCGAGCGCAGTATTGAGCGGCGCTCCCGCAGCGATCCAGATCTCGATGTCGCCGGCCGGATGCAGGATCGACTTGAGCGCCTTGCCCTGCCCGATCGCACCCGGCCCCTCATATGGAAGCGAGATCTCGGCGCCGTCGTGGCTCACCGGCCCCTCACGGGCGATGACCTTGCGCATGATCGCCACATAGTCTCGGAGCCTGTTGACCGGCGACCCCCACGGCTGGCCGTACCAACCCTCCACGATCTGGGGTCCCGACACACCCAGACCGACAATGACCCGACCGCCCCCTGCCAAAGCGTCGATCGTCATTGCTTGCATGGCAGTGGCCGCAGGGGTGCGGGCCGCCAGTTGCACAACTCCGGTCGCCAACTTGATCCGGCTGGTATGAGCGGCCAGAAACGCCAACGGAGTCAGGGCATCGCAACCATAGGCCTCAGCCGTCCAAACCGAGTGATAGCCGAGCCGTTCAACAAACTGCACCTGCCTAACGGGCACCTCAAGACGAGCCGCACGATAAAGATCGAGTCCCAAGCCGAGTTTCACAGTTCATAACTTACGAGTCATGTGGGTAGCGTGCGCAATTGATGTCCGCGCGACCCCAACCACCGGGAGCAGCCCATCGTCGATCCGTGTGGTCGCTTGCCGATGACTAAGCCGGACACGCTGTGGGGACCTCGGCATCGCCCGGTCATGACCGCGTTGATCTCGATCATCGCCATTGCCTCGTACAACAACTTGGCGGCAACCGCAGTCCTACCCGACATCGGTGACGACCTCGGCCGCATCAACCTGTTGCCCTGGGTCATCACCATCGAACTGCTCACCTCCGCGGTCGCAGTGCTAGCGGCTGGGCCGATCGTCGACAGTGCCGGCGTACGCAGAACCTTCAAGATCGCAGGGACCGGGTTCATGATCACCTCAATCATCGTCGCCGCAGCCCCAACGATGCCCACCCTCATTGTCGCCCGAGCCGCCCAAGGCGTATTCGCAGGCGGAGTCATGACCGTCGCCACCGCCGGAATCGGTGTCGCAATACCGTCGGCGCTTCGACCCCGAGCATTCGCTTCGATATCAACCGTGTGGGGGGTGATGGGCGTAGCCGGGCCGGCAATCGCCGCGCTCCTGGTTGCAGTCGCCAGTTGGCGCGCCATCTTCATTTTCAACATCCCTGTGACCGCCATCGCGTTGTGGGTCGGCTGGAACGAACTGCCTGACCGGCAAAGTGCCGAAAGCCCGGGGGCCACCCGCAGCAAACGGATTGACGGCGTTGGCCTCGTCCTCGTCGCCATCATCACCGCGGCCGCGCTCAGCCTCACCGCAGCCACCCCGGTGATCGTGATCATCGGAGCGGTGGTCATGGTCGCCAGCGTCGTTGTCTACCGTTCATGGGCCCAACGAACCCCCGAACCCATTCTGCACATCGGCCACATAACCCAAATCAGGTATCGCAACGTCCATCTCACCTCAATGGCAGTTCTCGCCGCGGGGGTCGGCGTGAACTCCCTGCTGCCGCTCTATATCCGAGGAGTACGGCAAGAAAGCACAACCGTCGCTGCCTTCTCGGTGCTGTACATGACCGTCGGCTGGACCGCCGGCGCCTGGATCGCAAGTCAGCTTCAAGATCGTTGGCGAGGCGAAACGGTCAGTTTCTTGGGGTCAGTCATTGCCTTCCCGGCCACGGTGGCCGTCGCTTTCGTCATCCACATCGACGCAGCCCTGCCAGTCGTGTACCTGATGTTTGCATGGATGGGCCTCGGAGTCGGAACGATCACCTCCACCGGTGCCGCGCTGCTTCAGAATCGCACCGCACTGGCGGAGATGGGACGTCTCAACGGCGCTCACCAATTCCTGAGGACGATCTCGCTCACCATCGGGATCGCCGCGGTCGCGGCGATCACACTCGCCGTCGTCGATCACCGGGTGGGCGACGTCGAGGCTGTGCGCGAACTGCTCGGCAACGACGCCGAGATCATCCCCGACGGCCTTGTCGACGCTTTGGGCGACGGCTACGCCTGGGCTGCCACAGCCGCGGCGGCCATCGCTGCGATCACCATTCCCGCAGCCTTGCACCTATTCCAAACCCGCCGTCACCACATCAACTCCGCTTCCTAGGCCCATCGGAGGATTGCAACGTCAAGCATCTGGCGCAGGGTCGCGTCCACAATTGGACTCTTCGAGAATCCGCGCAGAGTGACGGTGTTGAGGAATTACGCGCCGACGACCTCCAACCCAACGGATCGTGCTGCCTGGGCTTGCCTGATATCGAACGTGAGAAAGGTGGTTGACTTGCCAACCAGCAGGGCCGCTGCCACGTGCAACGCGTCAAGCGATCTGCATTGCGTCTGTTCTGCGATACTCGCGGCCCTAGCGCATGTGGCTGAGTCGATACTGATGATCGCGAAATAGTTGAGATCAGACTGGAACTGCCGCCGCGCGCCGATCAGATCCTCTCCTTTCAGCAACCGGGCCAGATTCCGCCGAATCTCGACCTGGGTGATGTGGCACGTCGCCCTCCGAGGGTTGCCTGCGATGAAACGTTCGGCCGCTTCCGAGTCTTGTTCGGAGAGGTAACGCTTCATCAATGCGCTGCTGTCGACATACATCGTCATCGGCGAACCTCAGCCCTACCGGCCACGATCTTCGTCCAACACCTCGAATACGCTGAGTGGCGAGGTGTACCGTGAGGCCTTTGGCAGGGATCCCAGAGAAGAAGGTGGCGTAATCCATCCTTCTTCAATGCCGCGATCCAGCGCCGATTCCTCCTCAAGTCCGATGAGTTGTGCTACCGGCTTGCCCCTGTCCGTAACGATTATTCGCTCCCCTCTGGAAGCCCTGGCAACATGTTCAGACAGTCTCGCTTTGAGTTCTCGTATGCCAACGTTCATGTAGTCACGTTATCGGCTCGTATGTAACCACATCAACAGAAGAGGCCACTCGCTCGTGTCCGAACAACTTCGCTGGCGGCCGGCGCGGTAGCCTCAAGGGCATGAAGGCGCTTCGGTTCAGCCGCAAGGAAGTCCGCTATGTCGCGGCTATGGCGGCATCAAGGTTGCGGCCCGGCGCGGGCGCGGGGGTCGGGCCGCTGTCACTCGTGACCGACGATGCACCCGAACTGCCAGGCGAAGGGTGGCACCGGGTCTGGCCCCGCCTCTCGGGTATCTGCGGCAGCGATCTGGCAACCATCGACGGACATTCGTCGCGCTACTTTGAAGACTTCGTCTCCTTCCCCTTCGTGCTCGGACATGAGATCGTCGGCGAGTTGGCCAACGGCCGTCGAGTGCTGATCGAACCGGTCCTCGGTCACGCCGCCAGAGGCTTCCCGCTGCCCTTCGAAGGCGCCGCACCCGCCGATGGCAACGACTACCGGCACCTGACCTGCGGACACCTCGAACCCGGCCTGCAGACAGGGTTCTGCGAAAGCACCGGTGGAGGCTGGGCCACCGAGTTCGTCGCGCACGAGAGCCAACTCCACGATGTGCCCGAGCAGATGAGCGACGAGACCGCGGTGACAGTTGAGCCGGTAGCCGGAGGCGTGCATGCCGCGCTGCGGGCCGGAGTCACCGACGGCGACATCGTGGCGGTGATCGGCGCCGGCCCGATGGGGCTGGTGACTGTGGCAGCACTGCGCAACTTCACTGAGCCCGGCACGATCATGATCGGCGCAAAATACCCGGTGCAGCGGGATCTGGCCGCCGACTTCGGAGCCGATGTGGTGAGTTCCCCCGACGAGTTGAGCCGAGCCGTGCGCCGCGCCACCGGTTCCTTCATGGTGGGTCCACGACTCTCCGGTGGTGCCGATGTGGTGATCGACGCGGTCGGTTCGGCCGAATCGATCACCGAAGCAATCGGGTTGTGCAGACCACGAGGTCGTGTGGTGCTGTTAGGTATGCCCGGTGTGATCGATGTCGACCTCACGCCGGTTTGGCATCGCGAGACAGAACTCGTCGGCAGCTACACCTACGGAAGCGAACAGCTGCGAGACGGACGCTCGCTCACGAGCTTCGAGGCTGCCATCGAACTTGCCGGCAAAGTGCCTTTCGACAAAATGCTGTCAGCGACCTATCCACTCGACCGTTACCGCGACGCCCTGACGCACGCTGCCGAAGCCGGAAGTCGCGGCGCCGTCAAGATCGCCTTCGATCTCCGCACCGAAAACCGCCGCGGCCTGCCGACAACTGAATGAGACCGGGAAGCGACTCGACCGGCTGAGTCGTGACTTCGGCTCCCGCACGACAGAATGGACCGATGGCCAAGACCAACCTTGACGACGAGACAACCGCGGCACTGACGCTCTTCAACGAGTACGTGGCCGCTGATCGCGAACGAACCCAGCGGGAGAAGAGGTTGCAGAAGGCCGAACGAGCCAAAGACGACGCCGCGGCGTTGGTCCAGAAGCTCTCCAAGGGCGGGTCGTCCAAGGAACGCATCGAAGCCGAGGCCGCCTACCTCGCTGCCGCGGAGAAGTGGAAAGCCCTGCGCGACGGCAAAGAACCTCCCGCCGACCCCCAAGACGAATCCAAACCCGAAGCCGAGCCGGAGTCCGAATCCGAGGCAGGCGCCGAGGCCGAGGCCGAACCCGACCTCAGCGGCGGAGAGGACTCAGACAAGACACCCGACAACGATGATGGCGACGCCGACGACCGGGAATCGACAGCGAGTTAGGCTGAGCCCGTGACGTTGGCCGTTTCTTTCCCCGACAAACTGCCACAGGGGTACGGCTGGATCACCGATGAGCCGACCTTCGACCCGAACATCCATCTGCAACTCGAGGAACCGGCGTCGATAACCACACTCGCCGAACTCGGCTACAGCGACGAGGAGATCGCACCCACAGCCACGCCGATGGCAGTCTCAGCCCCTTTCAGGGTCCTCTCGAACGAGGGCGCTGAAGTGCTGCTCGATGTGGCACGCAAGCTCCGAGTCCACCAGCGACGCGCCGGAAACCGAATCGAGAACACAGTCCGAGGCGGATGCTACCGATCGCGTTGGCTCAGGGATCTGTGCTTCGACCCAGACTTCACGGAACTGATGAGTGCCATTTTCGGTACCCCGGTGGCGCCTCACACAATGCCTGTGCATGTCGGCCACATCAACTACGAACCCACGGCCGAACCCGACCAACCGGTCGACAAGTGGCACCACGACACCGTCGCGTTGGACTACGTCATGATGGTGAGCGACCCCACCAGACTCCCCGGCGGCCAGTTCGAGTGGTTCCACGGCACCAAACACGAAGCCGCCGAGATAGCGGCCAGAGGCGAGACGCCACCGCGCGGGCGCGTGGTGACGCCCGAGTTCGCAGGGCCCGGTTACGCAGTGGCGCTGCACGGAAACATGGTGGTGCACCGCGGCGCCGAACTCACCGCACCCGCCGAGCGGATCACCATGGTCAGCGGATATGTGAGCCTCGACCGGAACCCAGACGACCAGACCCGCACCCGCGACCTCATCGGGATCGACGACCCCGAGGTCCTGTACACCGAATGGTCCCGCCATGCGGCCTGGCGGGCGACTGGGCGCCTCAACCAGTTGCTCGAAACGCTGGAGTTCGGTATCGACGCCGAAACCGCGGCCGCCACACTCGAAGAGGCGATTGTCGACGTGACCCGGGCCATCGACGACATGCGCGCCGGCCCGAGGCCCGCCCTCCACTACGAATAGCGAGGCATCGCGAACAGCGAAAGCGCGACCACCGCTGAAGGACCGGACCCGATATCCGTCACGATGAAATATGGTTGGGTTCATGGCCTGCTTCGTGTCTGAGAACAACTAGTGGCGATCAGAAAACTCTTGGTCGCCAACCGGGGCGAGATTGCCATCCGCGCTTTCAGGGCCGCGAACCAGCTCGGTATACGAACCGTCGCCATCCTGCCCGTCGAAGAAGAGCGCAGCGGCGCGCTGCATCGCATCAAAGCCGACGAAGCGTACGTGATCGGCGAACCGGGATACCCGGTGCGCGCCTACCTCGATTACGAGGCGATCGTCGCCAAAGCAGTCGAGGTCGGAGCCGACGCGATCTATCCCGGTTACGGGTTCCTGGCCGAGAGTCCCGACCTCGCCGAGGCCTGCGGTTCCGCGGGAGTGACTTTCGTCGGACCGAGCCCTGAAGTGCTGGAACTGGCAGGCAACAAGATGCGGGCCCGACAAGTCGCCAACACGGCAGGGATCCCGGTGCTGACCCAGTCACCGCCGATCGAGGACGGCGCCGACGCGTCGGCTCATGCTGAGACGATCGGTTTTCCGCTGTTCGTGAAAGCCGCGGCCGGCGGCGGCGGTCGGGGGCTGCGCCGGATCAACCATGAGGACGCCATAGGCGACGCCGTTGATGCTGCCCGTCGAGAAGCCGAGAGCGCCTTCGGCGACCCGACCGTATTCCTTGAAGAAGCGATGACCGGTGTGCGCCACATCGAGGCCCAGATACTCGCCGACGGCCAAGGCAACATTGTGCATCTGTTCGAGCGGGACTGCTCGGTGCAGCGCCGTTTCCAGAAAGTGGTCGAGATCGCCCCGGCACGCCAACTCGACCCGGCGGTGCGCGACGCCATGCTGGCCGACGCGGTGCGCTTCGCGGAGGCGATCGGCTATGAGAACGCTGGAACGGTCGAGTTCCTGCTCGATCCAACCGGCCGTTACGCGTTCATAGAAATGAACCCCAGAATCCAGGTAGAGCACACCGTTACCGAAGAAGTCACCAACGTCGACCTGGTCGAGTCGCAACTCCTGATCGCTGGCGGAAGCACTCTTGGTGACTTGGGACTGACCCAGGACAGCATCTCCGTGCGCGGCTACGCCATGCAGTGCCGGGTCACAGCTGAAGACCCGTCCAACGATTTCCGTCCCGACACTGGCCGGATCGTCGCCTACCGGCCGGCCGGCGGTGCCGGGGTGCGCCTGGACGGCTGTGTCTATCAAGGTGTTGAAATCACCCCGCATTTCGATTCGATGATCGAGAAGATCACCTGCCGGGGCCACGACTTCGCAACAGTGATCCGCCGGGCCCGCCGAACCCTCGCCGAATACCGGGTCCGCGGCCTGTCCACCAACCAGCGGTACCTGCAAGCCATCTTGAGCGACGAAGAATTCCAGGCCGGGCCGGTCACCACCAACTTCATCGACGACCGAGGAGACCTGACGGCCGCTTCGGTGGGCGCCAACCGGGCCACGAGGCTTTTGCGATACCTGGCCGACGTGACCGTGCATCAACCCAACGGGGCGGCCTCCACACGCATCGATCCGACCACCAAACTACCGCCCCGACCTTCAGGCAGGCCTCCTGCGGGTTCACGTCAGCGACTGCTGGAGTCAGGACCCGAAAAGTTCGCGGCCGAGCTGCGAGCGACCGACGCGTTGGCTGTCACCGACACGACGTTGCGAGACGCCCACCAGTCGATTCTCGCCACCAGACTCCGCACCATCGACCTGGTCACCGGTGCAAGCCAGTTCGCCCACCGAACACCCGAGTTGTTCAGCCTCGAATGCTGGGGCGGCGCCACCTTCGACGTGGCATTGAGATTCCTGCATGAAGACCCTTGGGAACGGCTCGAACGCATACGCGACGCTGCCCCGAACATCTGCACCCAGATGCTGCTGCGGGGCCGCAACACGGTCGGCTACTCACCGTACCCCGACACTGTCGCCAAGCATTTCGTGGCCGAGGCCGCCGCCACGGGGATGGACATCTTCAGGGTGTTCGACGCCTTCAACGACATCGAACAGATGCGTCCGGCCATCGACGCAGTGCTCGACGCGGGGGCGGTCGCTGAAGGCACCATCTGCTATTCCGGCAACCTCACCAGCCCGACCGAAGACCTCTACACGCTCGACTACTACCTTGAGATCGCCGAACAGCTCACCAACGCCGGTGTGCACATTCTGTGTGTCAAAGACATGGCCGGTCTGCTGCGGCCTGCAGCGGCCCGCAAGCTCATTGCCGCTCTGCGTGAACGATTCGAACAGCCCGTGCATCTGCACACCCACGACACCGGCGGGGGCCAGCTCGCCACCTACCTCGCTGCCGTCGACGCCGGAGTCGACGCGGTGGACGCGGCGGCACCTCCCCTTTCCGGCATGACATCGCAACCCTCGATCGCTTCGGTCGTGGCCATGACTGACGACACCGAGCGGGCCACCGCACTGAGTCTCGACGCGATCGGTGATCTTGAACCGTTCTGGGAAGCGACCCGAGGAGTCTATGCTCCGTTCGAGGCCGGGCTCGCGTCGCCGACAGGCACCGTTTACCGCCATGAGATACCCGGCGGGCAGCTCTCGAACCTGCGCACACAGGCCAGAGCGCTGGGTCTCGGGCACCGCTTCGAAGAGGTCGAGAGGCTGTACGCAGCCTGCAACGAACTGTTGGGCCGACCCATCAAGGTCACACCGTCGTCCAAGGTCGTCGGTGATCTGGCCCTGCACCTCGTCGCCTCCGGTGTGACTCCCGAACAACTCCTCGACGACCCGGCCGGTGTCGACCTGCCCGACAGCGTGGTCGGCTTCCTGCACGGCGAACTGGGCACTCCACCGGGCGGGTTCCCCGAACCGTTCCGCTCAAGGGCGACAAGAGACCGTACCTGGGAACCCCACACCAAAGAACTCACCAGCGAGGACACTGAAGGACTGGCCAATGACCGCCGCGCCACGCTCAACCGTCTGCTGTTCGCTACACCTGCCGCGTCACAACTCGAGAACCGTGACCGGTACGGCGACCTGTCGGTCCTGCCGTCGCTGCTGTTCTGGTACGGACTCGACCCCCACCAGGACGACACCGCAGTCAACCTCGGGCAGGGAGTGCGTTTGTTGCTCGGGCTCAAATCGGTCAGCGAGCCCAACGCCGAGGGGATCCGCACCGTTGCATTTCGCGTCAACGGCCAATCCCGCGACATCGACACGGTGGACCGCTCTGTCGCCTCGGACCGTCCCGAGGCGGCGCGTGCCGAACCGACCAACCCCGGTCATCTGGCTGCGCCCTTCAGGGGCGCGGTGACCGTTTCGGTAGCGGTCGGCGATCAAGTCGATGTCGGCGAGGTGGTTGCCGTCATTGAGGCCATGAAGATGGAATCGTCGATCTCAGCTCCGATCGCCGGCACGATCGAGAAGGTCACGGCATCGCAGGGCGCACTGCTCGAACCAGGCGACCTCATCTTGGAGATCCGACCCACCGGTCTGGCTGCCAGCCCAGAAACAGACCGCTCCGCTTGAACGACCCAGGGTCGGCCGGGCTTGATCAGTCCGACAAGGTGGCAGACGCGAAGGCGCGGAGTTCACGCGCGGCGTCGGGACCGGCAGGGGTGTACATCACTTCGGTGACACCGGACTGGCCGGCAGCGTCCACCCGAGCACGAATCTCATCAGCGGTCCCCACCCAGGACATGCCTGCAATAGCCTCGCCGCTTGCCGCCATCACCGGCGCGTCGCGTTCAACAAGGTGGGTGACATGGCCCTCCCAGACAACCAGGTGACGCTCGCCGGCCGGACGTTCGGCCTCGATTCCTGCCCGCCAGTCGGCACCGCCGGGCATAGTGTCCACCGCTTCGGGCGCTGCCTGATAAATCCCGTGGTAGGCGACCATGTGCCAGGGTCCGATCGCCGCAGCCGGGCGGGGATCGTCGATCACTTCGCCGTCGTCGAGCACAGTGCCCGAAACCATCTGCACCCGCTCACCGAACCCTTCCGCGGGCGGGAACATGTTCATGATCCCGTCAGCCTCCAACTCGGTCGCCGCGCCGATCCCTTTGGGGCCGAAAGCGCTCAACAACAGCGGCACGTTGATCGGACGGGCGACAGCGAGGTCGCTGTGGTGCATCATCTGGCAGGCCTTGCCGTCGATCTCCACCGTTTCACCGGCCAGCAGGGCCTTGAGCTGTGTCAGATATGTGCCCATGAACTTCCAGGTCAGGGCCGGTTGATCGAAGCACCATCGCGCCGATGCCCCGGTTCCGAACGCATAGGCGCAACGCCCTGGTGCGAGGCGTTCCATGGTGGCGATCGCAGAGGCGGTCACCATGGGATGGCGCGAATGAGGCACCAACACCGCGGTGCCGAGACCGATCCGATCGGTGACCGAAGCGAGACGCGCCAGTGTCATCCACACGTCTTCGTAGATCGCCGGCGAGTCGTACAGCCAGTACCGCTCAAAACCCAACTCCTCGGCCAAGACCGCCAACTCTTCGGTCTGAGGTCCGGGCGCGGTCGCCACCGAGATCTTGATACCGCTCATCACCACTCCCTTGGATCGTTTCGAGGATTCAACCCACGACTGCCACCCACAACGACGACAGCCTACCAAAACGACCGGCTAGTTCGGGTGCATGCCGCCGTCGACCACGAGCACCTGGCCGGTCATGTACGACGAGGCGTCGCTCGACAGGAAGAGGGCCGCGCCCACCATCTCGTCGGGTTCGGCGCAACGATTCAAAAGGGTCTGAGCGCCCATCGACTCAGCCGCCCCCTCACCAAGATTGCGCACCATGTCGGTGTTGACCGGTCCGGGTGCCAGAGCGTTCACCCGAACGCCGTCGTCGGCAAGCTCACCGGCAAAGGACCGGGTGATTGACAACAGCGCCGCCTTCATCGATGCATACATCGACAGGCCCCGAGCGAACTGGAACGCCCCCACCGAGATCACGTTGACGACCGCACCGCGGCCCGAGTCACGAAGATGGTCACGGGCAGCGCCGATGAGCAGCGCCGGACCGCGCAGGTTCACCTCGAAGGACTTCTGCCACATGCCCGGATCCTGGCCGCCGACCGGAGCGGCCAGGGCGTTGGCAGCGTTGTTGACGACGATGTCGATCCCACCGAAACGGTCTACGGCCGCACCAACGATCCTCTCAGCGCTGTCTGAGTCGCCCATGTTGACCGCAACCCCAAGAGCTCCCGTCCCCATCGACTCGAGGTGGGCCTGCGTGGCTTGACAGGCAGCTTCCTTGCGGCTGGCGACGACCACGTTCGCGCCTGCCGCCGCGAACCCTTCAGCCACCGCACGGCCGATGCCGCGTGTGCCGCCGGTAACGACCGCCGTGCGGCCCGTGAGATCGAACAGAGACCGCAATTTGCCCACATCCATAGCCGCCGACCCTACCTCATCAACACCTCGGCTCCCAGGCGGGGCTGTCCGCGCGAGACACCGCTCGGTCCACCTAGAGTGCAGGTTCACACATCACTAGAGGAACGTGGAACAAATGGCACCCGCGAGGCGAAGGTTGAATCTCTGGAGGACTTCGTCGTTGCTGTTCATGGCGTTGCTGCTGGTCGCCTCCGGTTGTTCAGACGAACCGGAATTCGCCGGCCGAGGCGGCGGCGACGTCCGTATCGGGCAGTTGGACAATGGACTCACCTACTACCTGGACTCCAACTGGACACCCCACGACTCGCTGACGCTGATCCTGGCAGTCAAAGCAGGGTCGCTCCACGAATCAGAACCCAACAGCGGTGTGGCCCACTTCGTTGAACACATGATGTTCAACGGAACGGAGAAATACCCCGGCAACACGGTCTACGACGAGATGCGGGAGTTCGGGTTGGAAATGGGTCCTGAGGTGAACGCGTTCACCTCCTTCGACGAGACGGTCTACTTCCTGATCGGACTCAGCGATGACGCTGATTCCGTAGAGGCCGGGTTCGAGGTCCTGTCGCAGTGGGCGCACGCCGCGACGATCGCACCCGATGCCGTCGAGCTTGAACGGGGTGTCGTCCGCGACGAGTACCGGCTTCGCAACGAGACCAGCCAAGGCGTGGCGTTCGACACCTTCCTTCGGCTCGTGACTGCGGGGACGCCCTACGAGCAGCATCCCCCGATCGGCGACTCCGCCGGCATCGAGGCGGCGACCACAGCCGACCTGCGCGAGTTCTACGACACCTGGTACGTGCCCTCGAACATGGCTGTGATTGCGGTGGGCGACCTCAGCGTCGACGAACTTGAGGAGTTGACCGAGAAGTACTTCGGCTCGATCCCGGCTAAAGCCCCACCAGCAGTTCCCGATACAGAATCCCCGCTAAGTCCCGAACCCAGAATCGAAGTCACCGCAACGCCCGGACAGGGAAGTCCCGAGTTGTCGTTCTACATGCAGATCCCAGTCTGGAATCCTGAGACCACCCAAGGCGAACGGGACGAGATACTCGAAGCCCTGCTCGCCAACAGCGTCGACATCCGCCTGCGCGCTGCCTACGACCAGGGCCTGCTGTCCCAGACCGATCCGCCCGCCTGGCTGACTTTCAACCCTGCTGCAGGTCTGAGGCACTACGGAACCGTGATCCGTGCAGACGACTTGACCCGAGCATTCAGCGATGTCTGGACTGTTCTGCTGAGCTTGGCGACTCAAGGGTTCGACGAAAGCGACCTGACTCAGGCGAAGGGACAGATCATCTCCGACCTGCAACTGGTGGCAGACAACGTGGAGGTCACTCAGAATCCCGCTTACGCCTTCCTCTATGCCAACCACTTCCTGCGCGGCACCAAGATCGAAACTTCGCCCCAACGGCTTGACCGTGTATCGGCCCTGCTCGAAACAGTCGAACCCGCCGAGATCACGAGCCGTCTACAATCGATCCTTACCCAGAGCGGTCCCATAGTCTCAGTTGTCACCTCGGACCTGACGCAGGCACCCAGCGCAGCGGAGATCCAAGCGGTCATCAACTCGGCGCGGCCGACTGAACTGGCTCCAGCCGAGGCTCCAGTCGATCGACTGATGACCCCACCCGATCCCGTTGATCCGGTCACAGAGGGTCCGATCACTGATCTAGGACTCCGGGCCGACCCGTACGAATGGTCGTTCGCGAATGGCACACGAGTTAATTTCACCAAATCCCATGTAGACGGATTCTTTGAAATCAAGGCCGTCTCGTTGGGTGGGTGGTCGGCCCTGGAACCCGGTGATCGACCGCTGGCCGAAGTCCTCGCTCCCAACGCGGTGGCACAGAGCGGATTGGCTGATCTGGCACCGGCACAGATAGCCCGGCACGTGAGGACGACTCATGTGTCGATCACGCCGTTCATCGCGGAGACCACGGAGGGATTCACCGGTGGGGCTCCGAGCGACGAGGCTGGAACGCTCTTTGCTCTGTTGCATCTGCTGATCAGCGAAGCTCGCATCGACGAGCAGGCATTGAACAGCGTCGTCGCAACCGCCCAGCAACAGGTCTCCCGGCCCGAGACCGACCCCGTGTCACAGACGAGGGTTGCCTACAACGAGGCCCGCTACGGAGAACAAATCGACTGGTTCGGTCCGGTCGCGTCCCAGGAGGTGCTCGGTGAGGTGACTGCCGAATCGCTCCTCGACATCTTCCGGGATCGTCTCGGCAACACCGACGGTCTGCTCGTGGCGGTCTCGGGCGATCTCGAACGCTACACCGTCGAAGACCTGGCCCGCCGTTACATCGGCACGTTGCCGACAGGCGAACCAGACACGTTCACCAACAGGAGGCCGGCGCATCCCCGAGGCGTCGTGCGCAAGGAAGTCGTTCTCGCCGACGACACGAAGGCCACCGGTATCACGTTCTTCCACGAGGCGATCAGACCGATTGATCCTCAAGCCGAGACGACACTCGAGGTTCTCGAGGCGGTACTCAACGCCCGTTTGTTGAACGACATCCGCGAAGACATCGGTCAGAGCTACAGCGTGTCGGCTTCGCTGAATCCGCAGTTCACGCCCGAGTCAGCCGTGACCTCGGAGATCGAGGCCAGCGGCGCTCCCGAATCGATCGACGAGATCCGCGACGAGATAACCCGGATCCTCGCTGATCTGGCAACGAACGGGCCCGACGAGAACGAACTGCGCAACGCGGTCAGCGTCGTCGAACTCAACCACAGCCAGCAGATAGAGGACCTCGAAGCGATGGCCCGCCGGATACACACCCCCGACGACGACATCGTCACACAACGCCGTCGCACCGACGAACTCTCAAAGCTCAATGCTGACGACGTGCAGGCGCTGGCCGACGATCTGTACGGCACCGGCCGACACATCGAGGTCGCACGAGTACTCTCCTGAGCACGCACCAAGACGGCTACAGGCGCAGAGCCGCGTGGAGCAGGGAGAAGAAGTGGTCGCTGGGGTAGTGGGTGACGATTTTGACGTTGGGCTCACCATCGCCGAAGCCGAGTTGGTCGACCTCCATCACGCCGCGTTGGGGGCCGTCACCGACCATCACGTCCACATGCAGACGACTGGTGGTCGCCACGCTCGGGTCTATGGCATGGGCCATGGCTATCGGGTCGGGCAGGTCGTCTCCCGCCAACCCGTTCTCCATAGCGAACCTCCGCACCACCTGCGCGATGTCGACCGCGAACTTCGACAGTGGAGTGCCGATGGCCTTCATCGCCTCGTGGCGGTCGGCGTCGACCACAGCCGACGCGATCGAGATGTCCCAACCCACGAACTCGACGGGGAATCCCGCCCGGGTCACTATCGCAGCTGCCTCGGGATCGGCCCAGAAGTTGTACTCCGCCATGGCCGACACGTTGCCGGGGCCATTGACTCCGGTACCTCCCATCACCACCACACGGCTGACCGCGGACGCTATTTCAGGCGCTAGCAGGACCGCGATAGCGACGTTGGTCAACGGGCCCAAAGCCACCAGCGTGATCTCGCCTGGTGCACTCAGAATCGTCTCCACGATGACTTGCGCGCCACGCCCTTCAGCAGGCACTCGACCCGACAGCGGATAGCCGGCGTCGCCCATCCCGTCTTTGCCATGGACGTACTCCGCTGTCTGCAGCACGCGCATCAGCGGCGATGCGGCACCCGCATAGACCGGAACGTCGGCACCGCACAGTTCCACGGTGTACAGCGCATTCTGCACCGCTTGATCGAGTCCCACATTGCCTGACACCACAGTGATCGCTTCGACATCGACCTCCGCGTGCCGCAGGGCCATCACCAAAGCAACGGCATCATCGCTTGCGGTGTCGGTGTCAATCAGGAATCGACGCATCCGCTGATCCTAGACCTGGCAAGCCGACGAGATGCATTGTCGCGCCCCCCGCTTTGGCACTAGGTTGGGGCCATGGCAGGCACCGTCAAGAGGTCGAACACGCTGGCTAAGGCCTCTTACGAGGTGTTGAGACGGGACAAGGCTCTGCTGGCGCTGCCGTTCATCGGTCTTCTCGGTTCGATCGTGATCACCGTGGGGCTCTGGATCCCCATCTGGCTGATGACCAACGGCATCGAGAGCGCCACCGCAGCCGATGGCGCCGAGTGGGGCCGTCAACCGGTTGTGTGGATCAGCGCGATCGTTACGTGCCTGCTGGTGAGCCTGGTCTCTGTGTTCTTCAGCGTCGCTCTTGCCTACGGTGCCTGGCAGCGGTTCCAAGGCAACAAACCCACCCTCTCCGACTGCGTCTCAGCAGCCGTCGACCGACTCGACGTAATCGTTCCCTGGTCGCTGCTCACCGGCACCATCGGACTGCTGCCCTCGATCGTCAGGAACCTCAGGGACTTCCTCAAGGATCTGCCCTTCTTCATCGGTCCCATCATCACCGTGTTGAGCTACGTGTTCGCCATCGTCTGGGAAGTGGTCAGCTTCCTCGTGCCTCCCATCCTGGTAATCGAGCGACCTCGTCCGCTGGCTTCTTTTCGGCGCTCGAGCCAACTGTTCCGCGAGACCTGGGGGAAACAACTCGTCAACCAGGTGAGTTTCGGACTGATCTGGCTGGCAGGCGTGGTGGCTGGACTGGCGGTCGTGGGGTTCTTCGCCGCTCTCGCCTCCGCTGTGGGTCTGCCTGGAGTCGTCTATGTCTTCGGCGCGCTCGCTATCGTCTGGGTGGCGATCGTCTCGGTTGCGATCGGTGCTCTCACCGGCGTCTTCAAGATGGCCCTATACCTGTTCGCCACCACCGGGGAAGTGCCAGGAGATTTCCAAGACGCCGGTCTCGAGGAGGCGTTCGCGAACCGCAAAGAACTCAAGGCAGAGCGCAAAGCGAAGCGGGCAGCGAAGCGAGATGCTCGCAGGGCCACCGAACTGTCGCACGAACCGCCTGAGTTGCCAAGTCATACGTAGCGGAGGTCACAGCCGCTCGCCGGTAGCCTGTGGCCCCATGAGTGAAGCCGCGAACGCTCCCTATCCCCATGTCGGCAAAGCAGACCTGCCGGAAATCGAGCGGCGCATTCTCAGTTACTGGGCGGCCAACCGCACCTTCGAGGCCTCGGTCGAGCAGCGCCCGCTCGACACCGAATACGTGTTCTACGACGGCCCGCCGTTCGCCAACGGGCTCCCCCACCACGGGCACCTGCTGACCGGTTACGTCAAGGACGTGGTCCCCCGCTACTTCACGATGAAGGGCCGCCGGGTCGAGAGGCGTTTCGGTTGGGACTGCCACGGCCTTCCCGCCGAGATGGAAGCCGAGAAGGAGCTCCCGGTCGCCGGCCGAGCCTCGATCATCGAGTACGGCATCGAGAAGTTCAACGAGTACTGCCGCACTTCGGTTCTCAAATACACCAGAGAGTGGGAGAAGACCGTCACCCGGCAGGCCCGCTGGGTCGATTTCGGCAACGACTACAAGACCATGGACCGCGACTACATGGAATCGGTCATGTGGGCCTTCAAACGGCTTTGGGACAAGGGGCTGATCTACCAGTCGAACCGGGTGCTGCCCTACAGCTGGGGTGCAGAGACGCCTCTGTCGAACCACGAGATCCGACTCGATGACGCCACCCGTCCCCGTCAGGACCCGGCGATCACCGTGGCGTTCGAACTCGACGACCCGACCGGACTCCCGGGGTCCGACGGGTCGGAATCGGACCGAAGAGTGTCGATGTTGGCTTGGACCACCACGCCGTGGACACTGCCCTCGAACCTCGCCCTCGCAGTGGGACCAGACCTCCAGTACGCGGTGATGCAAGACACCGACGGCAGCCGCTACGTGCTGAGCGAAGCTGCGGTGGCTTCCTACGAGCGCCAACTCAGCGACGCCACCCATGTCGGCACCATCAGTGGATCCGAGCTCGTCGGCCGCACCTATGTGCCGCTCTTCGACTTCTTCGCCGACATGGCTGAGGTCGATCCAAACAAACCGCATCACGGCACCAACCGGGCCTTCGTCATCCTCAAAGGCGACTTTATCGACACCTCCGAAGGCACCGGTGTGGTGCACATGGCACCCGGTTTCGGCGAGGACGACCAGCGGGTGGCTACCGAGGTGGGTATCGGTACCGTGGTGCCGGTCGACGATTCGGGCTGTTTCACCGAAGAGGTCACCGACTGGGCTGGGATCAACGTTCTCGAAGCCAACGCCGGGATCATCAAAGTACTGCGCGACTCGGGCCGGCTCGTGCGCCACGACAGCTACACCCACAACTACCCGCACTGCTGGCGCACCGACACGCCGATCATCTACAAGGCCATGCCGAGCTGGTACGTGAAGGTCACCGACATCCGCGAACGGCTGCTGGAAACCAACCAGGAGATCAACTGGGTGCCGAGCCATATCCGTGACGGACGGTTCGGCATGTGGCTCGAAGGGGCGAGGGACTGGTCGATCTCACGCAACCGGTTCTGGGGTTCGCCGATCCCAGTGTGGATCAGCGACAATCCCGAGTATCCGCGTACCGACGTGTACGGCAGCCTCGACGAACTCGAAGCTGATTTCGGGGTGCGCCCCGACAACCTTCACCGTCCCTTCATCGACGAGCTGGTGCGCCCCAACCCCGACGACCCCAGCGGCCGCTCGACGATGCGGCGGGTCCCCGAGGTGCTCGACTGCTGGTTCGAGTCCGGTTCCATGCCCTTCGCCCAGGTCCACTACCCCTTCGAGAACAAGGAGTGGTTCGACGAGCACTTTCCGGCGGACTTCATCGTCGAGTACATCAACCAGTCACGCGGCTGGTTCTACACGCTGCATGTACTGGCCACAGCGTTGTTCGACCGTCCTGCGTTCCAGAATGTCATCTGTCACGGGATCCTGCTGGCCGACGACGGAGCCAAGCTCTCCAAGAAGCTTCGCAACTACACAGAGCCCGAAGACATCTTCTCTCAACAGGGGTCCGACGCGCTGCGCTGGTACTTCATGTCGTCCAACATCGTACGCGGCGGCGATGCCCGCATCTCCGACCAGGCAATCGACGATGTCGTACGCCAGGTGATCCTGCCGATCTGGAACGCCTATTCGTTCTTCACCCTGTACGCCAACGTCGAGAACTATCAGGCAACGTTCCGTACCGACAGCACAGAGTTGCTCGACCGCTACATACTCGCCAAGACGCGTGACCTCGTGGCCAGAACCGAAGCCCGGATGGACGCCTATGACCTGTCGGGCGCGGCGATGGAGATCCGCTCGTTCATCGACGCGCTCAACAACTGGTACATCCGCCGTTCCCGGGACCGTTTCTGGGGCGTTGACGGCAGTGGAGCGGACGTCGGCGGACTCGACACGCTGTACAGCGTTCTGACCACCCTTGTGCAGGTAGCAGCTCCTTTCTTGCCGATGATCAGCGAAGAGATCTGGCTGGGCCTAGCGGGCGACGACGAATCAATGGCACCGTCGGTGCATCTTTGCGACTGGCCGTCGCTCGACGATCTTCCTGCCGACGACGCGCTCGTGGCCGCGATGGACCGGCTTCGAGATGTCGCCTCCACAGCACTGCGGTTGCGCGAGAACGAGGGCCTGCGGGTGCGGCTGCCGCTGGCATCGCTCACCGTCGCCGGCCGTGATGCAACCACGCTCGAACCCTTCAGCGAACTGCTCGCCGATGAACTCAACGTTAAGTCCGTGCATGTCACCGACGAGATCGGGAACCTTGCCACGCTTATCCTGCGACCCGACGGGAAGGCCCTGGGACCCCGACTGGGTTCGGCGGTCCAAGCCGTGTTCGCGGCGGCCCGCAAGGGCGAATGGGAAACCCGGGGTGACGGCACCGTCACCGTCGCCGGTCAGGTACTGGGCTCCGACGAGTACGAACTCGTGCTCGAATCCCCCGAGGGTGTGGTTGCGGCTGCTTTGCGCTCCAACGATGCGGTGGTCAGCATCGACGCCGACGTCACCGCAGAACTCGAAGCCGAGGGTCTCGCGCGTGACATGGTCCGCGAGATCCAGAACGCCCGCCGAGCCGAAGACCTGGTAGTCACCGACCGTATCGAGGTCTTCGTCACAGCCGGGGGCGTGACCGCCCTGGCTTCCCTCGAAGAACATCGCGGCTATGTGTCTGAGCAGGTTTTGGCCACCGACATCAGCACCACCGCTTCTCCAGACAGCCTGCGCGTCCACGAGACCAGGATCGACGGCGAGCCGTTCTGCTTCTCTATGCGCACGACCCCGACAGCGGCTACCTAGACGACAGAACCTCTTTGTCCACTACTGTTGGGACGGTGATGTCCAGCGCAGCAACTGCGAGGCGGCGCATGGGCGTCGGTTTCCTGAAGCGGAGCACGAAGCGCTCGGCAACGACCGTCGCTGACGAATATCGCCTCGACGGCTACCCGCCTCCCTATCCCGACGGCTGGTACCGGCTCATGTGCTCGGATTCGCTACGGCGCGGACAAGCTCGCTACCTCGAGTGCCTTGGACGCGCACTGGTGTTGTGGCGCCGTGAAGACGCCGACGACGTGTTCGCGATGACGGCGTTCTGTCCTCACTTGGGCGCAAATCTCGCAGCGGGCCGCGTCTGCGCCGACCGCATCGAATGCCCGTTTCATGGTTGGCAATTCACTGGCGACGGGCGAGCGGTCAGCGTGCCCTACAGCGCCCACGTGCCTTCAGGCGCAGCCGCCGAGACCTTCCCTGTGGAAGAAGTACACGGCCACATCTTCATGTATCACCGCATCGGCGGCCCCAGCCGACGCGCTGACGAGGAGGTGCCGTTTGGCGTTCCCCGCGTCGCGGAGTTCGACGACGGACGTTTCGTTGATCGCGGCCACTACGACGCTGGCCGCACACGCACCCACATTATCGAAATGATCGAGAATGCAGCTGACACAGCGCACTTCGGGCACCTCCACCGAGGGCTGTGCGTCCCGTGGACGAAGGTGCCGGTGCCGGGTGTCGATCTCGAACATCGAGCAGACCTGCGTATCGACGATGCCGTTGGGACGCACACAATCGCGCTAGACGTCGAGTCTGTTGTCAAGGTGCTCGACCGCCGTCTTGAGCGCACCCGAGCGCAGGCTCGAGCCACGTTCACCGGACCTGGCAGCATCATCAACTTCCGTATCGCCGTTCCCGACGCGGGCGAGATAGAGATCGTCCAGACCCAGCTGCCGGTAGCGCCGTTCGAGCAGCAGGTCGACTTCCATTGGTACGCCGAACGCAAAATCCCGCGGCTCGTTGTGTGGTGGGTCGTCGGCAATTGGGTCTCGCAGTGGCGCCACGACGTCGGCATCTGGGAGTCCAAGGCATTCAGGAGTGCGCCGGTGCTATGCCGGGACGACGGACCGGTGATGCGCGTGCGACGCTGGTATGCACAGTTCTTCCCCGAAACAACGGCCTGTCAGAATCATCCCCAGACCGCTTCATTCGTCAAGTCTCCCGAGCAGTAAACGCCGATTCTCACAACGACGATGCCTCCCCCAACTGCACGCTGCGTTCCTCGACGCCGGGCTTCGTCACTGATCAGAGAGGAATTCCTGCGGTCTCAACTTCGGGCAACTGCGCCGCAACACTATGT
The DNA here is from genome assembly GCA_951812975.1 of uncultured Acidimicrobiales bacterium. GTDB lineage: Bacteria > Actinomycetota > Acidimicrobiia > Acidimicrobiales > Aldehydirespiratoraceae > VXYK01. Next base: position 724,690 of record CATOTC010000001.1, read on the forward strand.
GTCTGTGCAGGCGCCGGCCACCGATATTCGCACCATCGCCGCACCGGAGCCTCTGGCGGTCCACGAGACCAGGATCGACGGCGAGCCGTTCTGCTTCTGCTCGGCCCCGTAGTTGTCGAGACGGCTAGTTGTCGAGACGGCGGCCTTCCTCCACGAGGTTGATCTCCCAGATAACCTTGGACAGGGCGTCGCCCGCGGTGATCGTCGGGAACCTCAGCGGGTTGTCCGGGGTCACTGTCGTGGGAACCGGTGCCAGGATGGTCCACGGTTCGGGATGGGCGAACTGCACCACCGAATAGCGGTCACCCTGCTGACCTGTGCCGGATACGACCCGGTGGAATCCCGGCGGGATCGCGCCGTTGGTCAACCGTTCGAGCATCAGACCCGTGTTGATGATCGCCCCGTCATCGGGTGGGACCGCGTCAATCCAGCCGTCTTCGACTCGGACCTGCAAACCGGCTGCGGTGGCGCGGGGCAGCGCCGTTATCAGATTGATGTCGGCATGCTCGGCAGCCCACACATGGGACTCGTCGGGTGCCTGGTCCATCGCCGGGTAGTGGATCGCCCTGGTCAGGTTCGCGCCGTCGACGAGCATCTGCTCGAAGAACGATTCGTGGAGGCCCAGACCGACCGCGATGATCCTTGACACCCGAATCTGAAGTGCCGCGACCGTGTCGTGGAAATCAAGGAGTAGTTCGCCGACACCCGCGATGTCATTGTCGGGCAGTGTCGGCGGCCCGTAGCGGAACGGGTACTGGGCACGCAACGGATGGCCCTCGGGGCGTGAAGCACTCCAGTTGAGCATCTCCTTGAAATCGGGCACATCCGCGATCGCGGCAGTCTCCACAAGCAGTCCCGTGTATCCCGTTTGCCCGTTGCTACCAGGGACTATGTATTCATCCTTGCGGGCCTGGGGCAGGGAGAAGAACTCTTCGAGCTTGCCGTAGACCTCGTCGATCATGTCGACGCTCATGTCATGCTCCACGTAGACGAACCCGGTGATTAGGCTTTTCATAACTCCGTCTACGACGCTTCGCCGCGCCGCGCGGTCACCTTTTTCGAAGGCCAACAGGTCGACATCGAGGATTTCCATCCCGAGAAGCTACTCCAGACCACTTCGACGGCGCCCAGACCGAACCCTTCGACTGCAAAATACTGACGGTTGATCAGACAAATGGGCAGGCCAGAGGATTATCGCGAACGGGGGTTGACGCGTCTGTAATTTCACTGCTGTAATTATTAGTCCGCGACTATCAACACAGTCACGGTGAGGGCGGTGCCAAGCCGGGACCACCACCCCTCAAGCTCCTCCCCCGGCACGGAGAGGTCAGACGATGGTGATGCAACAGGATCGGCTCAGCGCCGTACAGAGCACACCAGCAGCCTCAACCGTCAACACCAGCATGCGAGTGCGCAAGCGCAACGGCACACTCGAGCCCGTAGACGTCAACAAGATCGTCAACGCAGTCGCCAGAGCCTCAGAGGGACTGCACGGCGTCGACCCCATGATCGTGTCGACCCGCACCATCGCCGCGCTGGCCGACGGCGCCACCACCCAGGAACTCGACGAACTGTCGATCCGCACGGCCGCTGGCCTGATCGTCGAAGAACCCAACTACTCCAAACTCGCTGCTCGCCTGCTCTCGACCTATATCGACAAAGAGGTCCGCAACCAGAACGCTCCCTGGTTCTCCGAGTCAGTGTCACTCGGCCACTCGCTCGGACTGATCAGCGACGAGGTGCTCGAGTTCGTCGGCGGGCACGCCCCGGAGCTCAACGCCGCCATCGACAGCCAACGGGACCGCAACTTCGAGTTCTTCGGGATCCGCACGGTCTATGACCGCTACCTGCTGCGCCATCCCGAAACCCGCAAGGTCATCGAAACCCCCCAGTACTTCTTTTTGCGCGTCGCCTGCGGACTCTCCAACAACCCCGAGGAGGCCATCTACTTCTACGACCTGATGTCGTCGCTGGCCTACCTGCCGTCAAGCCCCACACTCTTCAACTCCGGCACCAGACACCCGCAGATGTCGAGTTGCTACCTGCTCGACTCCCCCGAGGACTCGCTCGAAGGCATCTACAAGCGCTACACCGACATCGCGCAGCTCTCCAAGTTCGCCGGCGGGATCGGTGTCGCCTGGCACCGAGTCCGTTCCAAGGGCAGTCTCATCGTCGGCACCAACGGGCTCTCCAACGGCATCATCCCCTGGCTCAAGACCCTCGATGCCTCTGTTGCGGCAGTCAACCAGGGAGGCCGTCGCAAAGGCGCAGCCTGCGTCTACCTCGAAGCCTGGCATGCCGACATTGCACAGTTCCTCGAACTGCGCGACAACACCGGTGACCACACCCGCCGGACGCACAACATCAACCTCGCCAACTGGATTCCCGATCTGTTCATGGAGCGGGTCAAGAATGGCTGGAAGTGGAGCCTTTTCGACCCCAAGAAGGTGCCTGAGCTGATCGACACCTACGGCGACGAGTTCCGTGCAATATACGAACAAGCAGAGGCCGACGGACTCCAGGAGAAGCAGGTCGAAGCCCGCGAGCTCTACCAACGCATGATGCGGGCCCTGGCCGAGACAGGAAACGGGTGGATGACTTTCAAGGACTCCGCCAACCGGAAGTGCAACCAGACCGGGCCAGGACGGGAGGGCGACGCCAACTCCCGCGACCGAGTCGTGCATCTCTCCAACCTCTGCACCGAGATCATCGAGGTCACCAGCCAGACCGAGACAGCGGTGTGCAACCTCGGCTCAGTCAACCTCGGCGAGTTCGTCACCACTGTTCCAGCTCAAGCTCCAGCGCTCAACGGTTTGACCAGCACCAACGGCGCAACCCCCATCGAGGCCGCAGCAACACCGGACAACCCGGGCGATCTCAAGACAATCGACTACCAGCGGCTCGGACAGGTGGTGCGGCAGGTCGTGCCGTTCCTTGACCGGGTCATCGACATCAACTTCTACCCGACCACCGAGGCCAGCACCTCAAACCACCGCTGGCGACCCGTCGGTCTGGGTTTGATGGGCCTGCAGGACGTCTTGTTCAAGATGGGTCTGGCCTTCGATTCACCCGATGCGCGCGAGATCTCCCGTCGCATCAGCGAGGAGATCTACTTCAACGCCCTGTGGGCCTCGACAGAGTTGGCGGAGAGCAACGGAGCGCACTCCGCCTTCGCCGAGACCAGGGCCGCAAGAGGCGACCTGCAGTTCGACCTGTGGGATGTGGAACCAACGGATCCCGAGCGCTGGGAGTCCCTGCGCCAACGCATAGCAGAGCACGGGCTGCGCAACTCGCTGATGATCGCCATCGCCCCCACCGCAACCATTGCCTCGATCGCCGGATGCTACGAGTGCATCGAACCCCAAGTGTCCAACCTGTTCAAACGGGAGACGCTCTCCGGAGAGTTCATGCAGATCAACCGCTACCTCGTGGCAGAACTTCAGCGGCGACGCCTGTGGGACCCCGAGATGATTGCAGAGGTCAAGAAAGCGGAAGGCTCGGTCCAGTCGATCGACCGGGTGCCCGACGACCTCAAGGCCGTCTATCGCACCGCCTGGGAGATCCCCATGAAGTCTCTCATCGAGATGGCGGCCGACCGTGGCGCCTTCATCGATCAGAGCCAGTCGTTGAACCTGTTCATGGAGGCGCCGACGATCGGGAAGCTGTCCTCCATGTACATGCACGCCTGGGAGAGGGGCCTGAAAACTACCTATTACCTGCGTAGTCGGCCCAAGACACGCATCAACAAGACCACCGCCGACGCGGCCGGTCCCAACTCCGGTGGTGATCCGACCAACGGCACCCGAAACAGAACGGCCTTCAGCGATACGGAACTGCTCGCCTGCTCATTGGAGAATCCCGAAACATGCGAGGCGTGCGACTGATGGCTCTAGCCAACGACCCAGACTTCACTACCGGCCACGCACGACCGACTGATTCGGCACAAAACACTTATCCAGGACAGGCCACTGGTCCGGCTCAACACAGCGTCAGCAATGCCGGTCATTACGCCACGCCGGCCGATGCCGAATCCAACATCTTGGACCCCGGCTTCAACTTGACCCTGCGTCCCATGCGCTATCCGCAGTTCTTCGAGATGTACAAGGACGCGATCAAGAACACCTGGACCGTCGAGGAAATCGACTTCTCCGACGACCTCACGGACCTCGACCGCAAGCTGATGCCGTCCGAGAAGCACCTCATCAGCCGGCTCGTGGCGTTCTTTGCCACAGGTGACTCGATCGTGGCCAACAACCTTGTGCTCAACCTCTACGAGCACATCAACTCGCCCGAGGCGCGCATGTATCTTTCGCGCCAGCTCTACGAAGAGGCGCTGCACGTCCAGTTCTACCTGAACCTCCTCGACAACTACATCCCCGACGCCGACGAGCGGGCCGCAGCCTTCGCGGCTATCGACAATATCCCCTCGATCCGGGCGAAGGCAGAGTTCTGCTTCAAGTGGATGGACTCTGTGGGCAACGGCCCCCTGTTGACCGCCGAGGACCGCAAACGGTTCCTGATGAACCTGATCTGTTTCGCCACCTGTATTGAGGGTCTGTTCTTCTTCGCCGCCTTCGCCTACGTCTATTTTCTGCGATCAAAGGGTCTTCTCAACGGTCTGGCAGCCGGCACGAACTGGGTGTTCCGCGACGAGTCGATGCACATGAACTTCGCCCTCGAGGTGATCAACACGGTGCGCACCGAAGAACCGGACCTCTTCGACGCGGAGCTCGCAGAACGTATCACCGACATGCTCGAAGATGCCGTCGAGGCCGAATTCATGTTTGCGCAGGACCTTCTCGGCGAGGGCGTTCCGGGCATGTCCACCGCCGACACCCGCAGTTACCTCGAGTATGTGGCGGATCAGCGGCTCACCCAGTTGAACCTTCCCCGGCGCTTCGGTTCCCGCAACCCGTTCGCCTTCATGGAACTGCAAGATGTACAGGAGTTGTCGAACTTCTTCGAGCGGACGGTGTCGGCCTACCAGGTCGGAGTCGAGGGCGAAGTCTCCTTCGACGAAGACTTCTGACCCGAGGCCCTGCGTTCGGGACGCCGGAAGCCGACCCGGAGTCTGCCGCCGCTGGGCGCGCGGCGTCTCCGTTACCATCGCAGTGGTGGTAGGTCGGATCGCGGCGACGCTGCTTGTCGTCGCCGGAATTGGTGCCATCGTTGGGTAGCGCTGCGATGCGCAGGCCTCGTTGGCCACGTTTCTTGAAGGCGTCGAGGGTATAGCCCAGGACCGAACGGCGGTCAGGTCTGACGATCGACTGAACCTCCGAAGCCGGTCGTGCCCGAGGCACCCGCGGCGGAACCGAGCCGTTGCAGAGGCGTGGTGTGAGTGGACGGCGTCGGGGTGAACTCGACGGGCATATGCTTCACGCCGCCAATGAGATTGGAGCGGAGGTAGTCGAGCTCTCCGGCCAATCGGATATCGGGCAGGCGTTGGGCGATTCCCTTGAACATCAGACGGATCTCCATGCGGGCCAGGTTGGCGCCGAGGCAGAAGTGAGGCCCGCCGCCTCCAAAACCAATGTGGTCGTTGGGTGTGCGCTCAATGTCGAAGCGCCAAGGATCGTCGAAAGCCCGCGGGTCGCGGTTGGCGGCAATATGCCACATCACCACCTTGTCGTCCTCTTTGATCTTGACTCCGCCCACCTCGTAGTCCCTCGTGGCCTGACGACGGAAGTGCAGAACCGGTGTGGCCCAGCGCACCACCTCGTCGGCCATCGTCGGGGCGTAACGATCCGGGTCAGAACGGTATTTCTCCCATTGTTCGGGAAACTGGAAGAAACCGTGCATTCCCCGGGTGACCGAGTTGCGGGTTGTCTCGTTGCCTGCCACACAGAGCAGCAGGAAGAACATGTCGAACTCCATCTCGGAGAGCTTCTCGCCGTCGACGTCGGCAGACAGCAGGGTGGTGATAATGTCGTCTGCGGGTTTGTCGCGACGTTCGTTCTGCAGAGCGTTGGAGTACGCGAACAGCTCCATTGACGAGGCCAGAAGATCTTCGCGCGAAGCCACTACGTCGGGATCGTCGCCGCCGATCATAGCGTTGGTCCAGTCGAATATCTTCAACCGGTCCTCCAGCGGGATCCCCATCATTTCCGCGATCGCCTGCAACGGAAGCTCGGCGCTCAGATCCTCGACGAAGTCGGCATGGCCCTGTTCACACACCTTGTCGATGATCATGTCGGTGCGATTCAGCAGGTAGTCCTCCAACAGGTTGATCATCCGCGGAGTGAAACCGCGGCTGACGATGCGGCGATAGCGGGTGTGTCTGGGAGGATCGAGCGACAGCATCGAGTCGCTCCTGAATTCGTCGATTGCATCCGCTCGGTTCCGCTCGGTCATCTGAGTGCCGCCGCGGTTCGATGAGAACGCTTCAGCGTTGCGGTTGATTTCTCTGAGGTGCTCGAGTCGGGTGACAGCCCAGAATCCAGGACCCCTGTCTCCCTCGTCTATCCAGTGGATTCCGGGGTCGGTCTCTCGCAGGCGCTCAAGCATGTCGTGGTGTTCCTGACGCTGGAACGAATCCAGGTCCCACAGATCAACGCCATCAGTTACTGCCATGTCGAGCCTCGCTTCGCGCTTGCGTAATTTGCCTTCCTGCGAAGGAACCTTAACTCAGACGCCCACCCAACGAGAAATTCAGACAGCGGGAGCGACGGCTGGTTCAGGACCGACATAGCGCGCGCTGGGACGCATGATCTTGCCCTCGGCGTGCTGTTCGACCACATGAGCCGACCAACCAATCGATCGGCTCACCGAGAAAGTCGGTGTGAACATCTCGCGGGGCAAGCCGACCAGTTCCAGAACCACGCCGGCCCAGAACTCGACATTGGTGACGATCCGCTGGTCGGGTCGCCACTCAGACAACACCGCGAGGATCTCACCCTCGATTCCCGCAGCACGCTCAACGAGGTCGCCACCAAGACGCTCCGCGGCCTCTCGCAGCACCACGCCACGGGGATCCTCAGCCCGATACACCGCATGACCGAACCCCATGATCTTGTCTCCGGCAGCGAGACGGGCACGGGTCCAGTCAGCAGCGGAGAACGGATCTCCGATCTCGTCGATCATCTGCATGCAACGACTCGGCGCTCCACCGTGCAAGGGCCCCGTGAGAGCTCCTACCGAGGCAACCAGCGAACCCGCCATGTCCGCTCCCGTGCTTGCCACCACGCGACCCGTGAAAGTCGAGGCGTTGAAACCATGATCCAACGTTGCAACCAGGTATTGCTCAACGGCGCGTTCAGCCTCTGCGCTGGGAATCGAGTCAGTCACCATTCGGAAATAGTCGGCGGCATGGCTGACGGAAGGGTCAGGATCCACCGGTGTCAATCCCTGCCGACGTCGATAGTGGCGAGCGAGGATCGTCGGCACGATCGCGGCGAGGCGCATGGCGTCACCGTGTATCTGCTCCGCGCTGCGGTCGAGCATCGGGCCGCGGGACTCGTGATCGCCCACCGCCAGCAATCCGATCCGAAGAGCTGCCATCGGATCGCCGACCCGACGGGCGCTCTCGTCAACGAACCGGGAGGTCTCCTCAGGCAGCACTCGCAACGGGCCAGGATCCAGCCGCGGCACTTCAGGCGGAAGAGCACCGTCAATCTGCAAGGTCCAGACATCTTCGAGCGACCGGGTGCGGGCGAGTTCCGCGGCGTCGTACTGTCGATAGTGGAAGAATCCCTCCTGGCCCCTCACCGCGCCCAGCACCGTGTTTGCCACCGCTAAGCCCTTCAGTCCCGGCGGCGCGATCTCCATGGTTGTTGCTCCTTGTCTGCGAGGTTCTCAGCGGGCTGCCGACGCAATCGAGACTCGACAAGTCTGTGCGACGCTTCGAATCGATTCCGCCGTACTCAATGGTGCCGTGGACTTGAACAAAACGACAACACCGGCACCTCAACCGTCAAGCAGACGATCCACGGCAACACTCGGGGTGATCTCTCCAGCGACAACCGAGGATTCCAACTCTTTGTTGCGGGCCGCGAACACCGGATCAGCGGCGACTCGCTCCAGAAGCCGCTCGCGCACCATGGCGCGCATCCAATTGAGCATCTGGTCTGATCGGCGTCGAACCCGTTCGCCTGACTCTCCAAGCACTCGGCGATGCTGTTGCACCAGTTCCCAGATCTCATCGAGTCCCTCACCGCTGAGCGCGGAACAGGTGACGACAGGGGTGCTCCAATTCGGGCTCTGCGGCGCCAACAGATGCAGTGCTCGGCGATAGTCGGCTGCCGCGAGTTCGGCACGTTGGGCGTTGTCGCCGTCGGCCTTGTTGACAGCCACGAGATCGGCCAACTCCAAGACACCCTTCTTGATGCCCTGCAGTTCATCGCCCGCTCCCGCGAGCATCAGCACCATGAAGATGTCGACCAGAGAGTGGACCACCGTCTCCGACTGCCCCACACCGACCGTCTCAACAATGATCAAGTCGTAACCGGCCGCTTCCAATACAAGCATCGACTCGCGTGTCGAGCGCGCCACCCCGCCAAGGGTGCCCGACGACGGCGCGGGCCTGATGAAGGCCAGATCATCAACGGAGAGTCGCGACATTCTCGTCTTATCCGCAAGGATCGAACCGCCGCTGAGCGAACTTGAAGGATCGACTGCCACAACCGCGACGCGGTGATTCTGCGAGGTGAGCTTCGAGCCGAACGCCTCAATGAACGTCGACTTGCCGACACCGGGCACACCGGTGATCCCGATCCGATCGGCGCTTCCCGTGTGGGGCAACAACACTTCCAGCAGCGCCGCGGCTCTCCGGCGATGCTCGGGGATGGTCGACTCGACAAGGGTTATGGCGCGCCCGACGGCACTTCGATCGCCGGCGATCACCGCTTCGCCAAGGTCGCGATCGCTTGTGTCCGGGCCGGGAAAGTCATCCGAGATTTCGCTTGCCATCCCTGCCGACGTTACCGTTTCGTCCGACCCGAACCAGACCAGGAAACAACATGTCACCCAACGACAACAACCCGACTGCCCAAAACCAAAACGCCGGCGATGACCCTGTCGTCTTTGACCGCGCCGAGATCTCAGCCACGATCGAGCGCTACCTGCAACTGCGGCGCGCGGCGATCGCAGGGGAGATCCAGTGGAGCGAGCTCAAGGAGGTGTTCACCGACGATGTTGTGTTCGTCGATTCCATGTGGGGCCGTCATCAGGGCGTCGACAACCTGGTGAAGTTTCTCGACGACTCCATGAAAGGGCTGCAAGGTTGGGATTTCCCGCATTTCTGGGAGGCCATCGACGGCAACCGGGTCTTCTTGCGCTGGAGCAACCGCATTCCCGGCGCCGGAGAGGACAACATGGGACTGTCGATTCTTGAGTACGCGGGTGACGGCAAGTTCTCCTATGAAGAAGACCTGTACTCCGAGAGCCACCTCATGAAGGTGATGAAACAGAGCGGTTGGCGCCCGTCAGAGCCGATGATGGTGCCGCCCGCCGACCGGGAATGGGTCTGACCCGTCCCTCGACGGGGCCGATTTCGCTCGGCCTGTCACAACAAATGCCGGTCTACACAATGCCGTCTATAACAGGTCGAGCAACTCGTTTGCGGCATCGGTGATGACCGTTCCCGGCGGGTAGACAGCCACCGCGCCCATCTCCAGCAGGGTCTCAACGTCATCTGGGGGAATCACTCCGCCGACAGTGATCTTGATGTCTGCACGGCCGAGCCGCTCCAGTTCACCGATCAACTCCGGCACCATGGTCAGATGGCCCGCGGCCAACGACGAAGCGCCCACCACATGGACATCAGCTTCAACGGCTTGACGTGCCACCTCAGGCGGGGTCTGGAACAGCGGACCGATGTCGACGTCAAAGCCGAGGTCTGCGAAAGCTGTGGCGATCACCTTCTGGCCGCGGTCATGGCCGTCCTGGCCCATCTTTGCCACCAGGATGCGGGGACGACGGCCGCGAGCCCGCGCGAACGCCTCGACCCGTTCCCTGACTCTGCTGATGGAATCGTCTTGCGCACCCATTTCGGCTCGGTACACCCCCTCGATCGTACGGATCTGCGCTACATGACGACCGTAGACGCTTTCTAGCGCATCGCTGATCTCCCCCACGGTTGCTTTTTCGCGCGCCGCGTCCACGGCGAGGGCCAGAAGGTTGCCCTCACCGCTGCGTGCTGCCATGGTCAGCGCATCCAGGGCAGACTCCACGCTCGTCTGGTCCCGCTCAGCTCGCAACAACTCGAGCTTGGCGATCTGGGAGGCTCGCACATCGGCGTTGTCGATCTTGAGGACTTCGACCTCCTGGCCTTGGGCGGACCGCGGATCGAGCCGGTATCTGTTCACCCCGATCACAGCCTGAGCCCCGGAGTCGATCCGAGCCTGGGTTCGTGCGGCTGCCTCCTCGATTCGCATCTTGGGGATCCCGGCCTCGATGGCTGCGGCCATACCACCGATGCCTTCGACTTCGCTGATGTGACCCCACGCGACTTCCGCTAGATCAAAGGTCAGTCTCTCGACGTGGTAGCTGCCTCCCCAGGGGTCGACCGTGCGGGTCGTGCCGCTCTCATGTTGCAGGAACAGTTGGGTGTTGCGCGCTATGCGGGCCGAGAAGTCGGTGGGGAGTCCGAGCGCCTCGTCGAGAGCATTGGTGTGCAACGACTGGGTGTGGCCCTGTGTGGCCGCCATCGCCTCCACACAGGTACGAACGACGTTGTTGTAGACGTCCTGGGCGGTGAGGCTCCAGCCGCTGGTCTGGGAGTGCGTGCGCAACGACAGCGACTTCGGGTTCTTTGGACCGAACTGCGACATCAGCTCGGCCCACAACAGCCGGGCCGCGCGGAGTTTCGCCACCTCCATGAAGAAGTCCATGCCGATACCCCAGAAGAAGCTGAGACGCGGCGCGAACGAGTCGACCGGCAGACCCGCCGAAATCCCCGCCCGCACGTACTCGATCCCGTCAGCGAGGGTGTAGGCGAGTTCGAGATCGGCGGTCGCTCCGGCTTCTTGGATGTGATAGCCCGAAATGGAGATCGAATTGAACTTCGGCATCTGCTCCGACGTGTAGGCGAAAATGTCGGAGATGATCCGCATGCTCGGTGCCGGAGGGTAGATGTAGGTGTTGCGGACCATGAACTCCTTGAGAATGTCGTTCTGGATCGTTCCGGTGAGTCGGCGCGGTTCCACTCCTTGTTCTTCCGCGGCCACCACGTACAGAGCCAGTATCGGAAGTACCGCACCGTTCATGGTCATTGAGACGCTCATCTGGTCCAGCGGGATTCCCTCGAACAGTTGCCGCATATCGAGGATCGAGTCGATCGCAACGCCGGCCATTCCGACATCGCCAGCCACACGGGGACTGTCGGAGTCGTAGCCGCGATGTGTCGCCAGATCAAAGGCGATCGAGAGCCCCTTCTGGCCTGCTGCCAGGTTGCGGCGATAGAACGCGTTGGATTCCTCCGCGGTTGAGAACCCCGCGTACTGCCGGATGGTCCATGGCTGGTTCACATACATCGTCGGGTACGGGCCGCGCAGGAACGGCGCGAACCCCGGCAAGGTGTGCGGAAAATCCAATTCGGCGGTGTCTGCGGGGGTCGCGACCGCGCAGACGTCGATTCCCTCCGGTGTCGCGCTGAGATGGGCCCTTCCAGCGGCGATCTGCTCGCTGCTGAGCCCGCTGAGTTCCCCGTTATCGAGGTCGACTGTCGTGAAATCGGGGATCACGCTCATCGCTTCACCGTAGCGGTCACACCCGCGCAGGCGGCAATGTCGTGTCGCCGCACCCAGAGACTACGGTCTTTGCAGAATGTCTGAATCTGCGATGTCTCGGCCGGCCGCTTTGAGTTCGGCAACGTCGACGAAGAGCTACGTCCTGGGGATCAGCGCTTTCTACCACGACAGCGCCGCTGCGCTGCTGCGCGACGGCGAACTGGTCGCCGCGGCTCAAGAGGAGCGGTTCACCCGAACCAAGCACGACGCCGGATACCCCAAAAACGCCATCGCCTGGTGCCTCCACGACGCAGGGGTGGGTCCCGACGAACTCGAAGCGGTCGTGTTCTACGAGAAACCGCTCACCACCTTCGTGCGGCTGATCCGCACGTATCTGAAGGTCGGGATCAGGGGATTCTCGTCGTTCCGCGAGGCGATCCCGTTGTGGATGCGCCAGAAACTGTGGATCCCCCTGGAGATCGAACGAGGTCTGAAACAGCTCGGCTACACGCCGCCGAAACAGACCTGGTTCACCGAGCATCACGAGAGTCACGCCGCCAGCGCGTTCTATCCGTCACCCTTCAACTCCGCCGCCATCGTCACCTTCGACGGAGTCGGCGAGTGGGCCACGAGTTCGATCGGAGTCGGGCACGGCAACGAGATCTCCTTGATCGAACAGATCGACTTCCCACATTCGCTGGGAATGCTCTACTCAGCGTTCACCTATTTCTGCGGGTTCAGAGTCAACAGCGGCGAATACAAGCTCATGGGGCTGGCTCCCTACGGCGAACCGGTCTACGCCGACACCATCCGCGACCACCTCATCAACCTCCGCGCGGACGGATCGTTCAGCTTGGACCTCAGCTACTTCGACTACTTGACCGGTCTGCAGATGACCAACGACCGCTTCGCCGACCTGTTCGGTGGGCCACCGCGCGCGCCGGAGTCGGAAATCACCAAGCGGGAGATGGATCTGGCGGCATCGGTGCAGGTCGTCATTGAGGAGGTCGTTCTGGCGATCGCACGACGAGCTCGGGCAATGACCGGCGAAGAAAACCTGGTGCTCGCCGGTGGGGTGGCCCTCAACTGTGTCGCCAACGGCCGGTTGCTGCGCGAGGGCATCTTCGAACGGATCTGGATGCAACCTGCTGCAGGCGACGCCGGTGGGGCGGTCGGTGCGGCCTACCTCGGTTGGCACCGGATCATGGGCGAGGAGCGAACCATCGAATCCGACCATTTGAACGACAAGATGCGCGGCGCCTATCTCGGGCCGTCGTTCGACAGCGACGAGATCGGCGCTTGGCTCGATGCCTCGGGCCTTCCTCACGAGACTCTGCAGGGGAGCGCCCGAGCCGAGCGCGTCGCCGCGGAGATCGACGCCGGTCGCGTCGTCGGCCTGTTCGCCGGACCGATGGAATTCGGACCCCGCGCACTGGGCCATCGCTCGATACTCGGCGACGCCAGATCCACCAGGATGCAGTCGACGATGAACCGCAAGATCAAATACCGTGAGTCGTTTCGGCCGTTCGCGCCAGCGGTGCTTGAGGAACAGACCCGGCAGTGGTTCGACCTGTCGGTGCCATCCCCCTACATGCTGCTGGTAGCGCCGGTGGCCGACAGTCGGCTCGACACCGCGGCGGTGAAGGCCCGACGAGAATCAAACAAAAGTCGATCGGACACGGGCGAGTCGGACATCCGAGATTGGGTGAACGAGCGGCGCTCCGACATACCTGCGGTAACCCATGTCGACGGCTCGGCACGGGTGCAGACGGTCAACGCCGAACGCAACCCCCGCCTGCACGAGATCCTAAAGGCCTTCGAGGCCCGCACCGGCTGTGGCGTGGTCATCAACACGTCGTTCAATGTCAGGGGCGAACCAATCGTCTGCACACCCGACGACGCCTACCGCTGTTTCATGCGAACCGAAATGGACGTGCTCGTTCTGGAGGATCACATTCTCATGAAGGACCAGCAACCCGAGTGGCCTGAGACCGACAACTGGCGCCAAGCCTTCAAGTTGGATTAGAGAGCCTGCTGGATTGATTCATGCTTGCGCTGCGCTTCCGTCACCTTGCCCGCCTCGTCCGAGACCTGATCGGCTTCGCCGTGCTGAATCGGGCGTGGTGGCTGATCCCGGTGATGGTCGTGCTGGCAGTGATCACGGTCTTCATCGTGGTGGGCCAGGCCGCCGCGCCCTACACGCTCTACACGGTCTTCTGATGCCGCTGCCATGAACCAGACCGGACCACTTCTTGACCACTCATGGTCGACGTTGCCGACCAGTGGTGTACCCCAGAAGCATCGTCGGCCCGCCTCGGTACTGGTGCCGCTGGTACTGATCGCCGCGCTATGGCTGCTTGGTCACCTTACGCTGGCGATCATTGTCGCAGCGGTCGCTCTGACGATCACCGTGGCGGGCGCCGCGTCGCCGCGGTTCAGAAACAGACTCGCCCGAATCATGACTCTTGTCGGGCATTGGGCGGGCCGGTTCCTGACTTTCATTCTGCTGGGGATCGTGCAGCTGGTGATATTCGCTCCGGCGGCGATGTGGTCCCGTTTGACACGCAGCGACCCGCTCGACATCTCCTCACACAACGACAAGGCCAGCCAATGGCTTCCTCGGTTCCCCCAGAAACGGCCGCTGCACCATCGCCCCTACACCGACGAGAGGTACCGACGCCCGTCAACAGGAACGGCCGCACGGCCCGGTTCGCTTCGCTGGGTCCGGGGCCTGCTGGGCGGTCTCGTGTTGCTGTTGATCGCCGATATCGCTCTCGGGTTGCTGCTGAGCCGCTTCGACAAGGACGACTCAGCCCCAACCGACGGTCACGTTGTATTCGGATTCGAGCCGACGGCGCAGGAAGCGCTCGCTACTCAACCAGGCTCAGCGGAGGTCATGTCGCATCTCACCAAAGCGGGTATCGGCAATTTCGACCCGTTCACCGGCTGGCGATTCGGTCCTGGAGTCACCTACGAGTCACCCGTGGTCAACATCGTCGACGGCGTCAGGACCACGCGGACCTCTAGAATCGATGGTGAGCGTGCCGAGATCTGGTTCTTCGGGGGTTCGACGCTGTACGGGTCGGGTCAGTCCGATATGGCCACAATCCCCTCAGTGGTCGTTGCGCTGCTCGATGATGCGGGCGTGCCTATCAATGCTGTGAACTTCGGCCATCCCGCTTATGCCAACTGGCAGCAGGTTCAACTGCTGGCCCAGGAATTGAGTGCGGGCATTCGCCCCCCGCCCGATGCAGTGGTCTTCTACGACGGTTTCAACGATCTCGTTCTACAGACCCATTTCGGTGTTCACCAAGAACCGACTCATCTCTTCTTCGGAATGCCCGCCGAGGAACCTGCGGATGATGAACCACTTGCTGATTCCATCAGATCCTGGTGGGCCGATCACAGCGCAGTGGCACTTGCCGCGAGCCGCATCGCCGATCTGTTCGACGACGAACCGACCGTGCAGGTTGCAGACATCGACGCCGCGCCGATCGACACGATCGACCCCGCCGCCGCGGCCGAGGCTGCGCTGAAGATTCATCGTCGAGGTGTGGATCATGTGCAGTCGCTCGCCCGTGGCTACGGTTTCGAGACGTTGTTCTTCTGGCAGCCGTACCTGTACACCAAGTCGGCGCTGACGCCGGCGGAACAGACCCTCGTCGGGCTCCCCGGCTACGACACCGATGTGTGGTTGCCGATGACAGAGCGTGTCCGCGCCGGGCTCGGGCCCGACGTGATCGACTTGAGCGAGGCTCTCGATTCAGTTGAGTCTTCGGTCTATTGGGATTTCGTGCACACCAACGAACACGGAGCAGCAACCATCGCGGCGGCGATCGAGCCCCACCTCCGCGAGGCCCTCAGCGAACGGGGCTAGACGCCGAGGTCCGCGTGGAGTCGGGTCAGGGCCTCAACAACGTCCATGCCCTGATACCAGAACTCGTCGACACCCGCAGCCTCCAGATCTGAGCGCAGATCACCGGGCTCGCCCGCGAGTATGACTCGCTGCGCTCCCGCCTCTTGCAATGCCAATGCCGTGGCCGTGCCTCGCAGCGTGTACACCGCGTCCGTTGAACAGACGATTGCAACCGAAGCGCCGGACTCGCTGAACCGAGCCTCGGCCTCCAACGGCGAGTGAGATCCTCCTTCGTGCGCTCCCGAGCCGACCACGCCCCCCACGGCCAACAGGTTGGACACCCAGGTGCTGCATGCGGTGTGGGTCGCCAGATCTCCGAGCGCAACAATATGAACTCGGGGACGCTCGCCGGTGGCCAACAGATGACGGTCAGCGGCGTCGCGCAGTGTCTCAAAAGGTTCAGCCAGTCGACGCACCGACAGACCCGCCGCCCGCGACGGGCCGAGTTCTCGAGATTCTTGAGGTTCCAGTCCCGAGGGTGGTTGATCTGACTGGTCTGTCAGGTCTGGATATTCCGACACGCCGGTGATGACCTCGTCACGTCTGTGGAGGGATTCGAGTCTCCGCTGCCACGAGCGGTCGACATCTGCGTACAAAGAACCATCTGCAATCGCCGCTTCGATCCCACCGGCAGCTTCCAGGGCCACAAACTCCTCCCATGCCCGGGCCGCGAGCCGGTCGGTCAAGGACTCGACAAACCAGGATCCGGAGCAGGGATCAATGACCCTGGCCAGATGCGACTCTTCAATCAACACCGTCTGGGTGTTGCGAGCAAGACGTCTGCCGAGTTCATCGGGCGTTCCGAGCGACTCATTGAATGGCAGCACCGTCACCGCATCGGCACCTCCCACCCCGGCCGCAAAAGCTGCTGTTGTTGAGCGCAGCATGTTGACCCATGGGTCTAGGCGGCTGTAGACGGCCCGACTGGTCACCGCTTGCTGAAGTTGCGGGACAGCTCCGGGGTCGACCCCGCAAGCCTCCAGAACCCGCGCCCAGACCCGCCTCGCGGCACGCAACTTGGCCATGTTCGCGAACTGGTCGACACCGGCGCTCAACCTGAACCCGATCGTGTTCGCCCCATCTGAGGGCGCAACGCCGAAGGACTCGAGTCGGCGCAGGTAGGCGACAGCGGTGGCGGTGCTGTACCCGATCTCCTGTGCCTCAGTTGCACCGGCCTCGGCGTAGCAGGTCGAGTCGACACTCAAGGTTCGACCCGAGCGCAGCGACGGCACCAGCGAAGCCGCAACGTTCACCACATCGTCTGGGTTGGCGAAACCGCCTCGCGGCACCTCGCCGATTGGGTCGAGTCCGAGCCAGCTGGGAGTGGCAGCCAAGTCGCCCCGTTGTTCGATCACCGCAGCCAGTGCGCGCGCCGCGTTGATGTCGGCATGGGGGGACAACACCACCGCAGCCAGATCGAACAGGATCCCGGCAGTGGCCCGCTGCAACGATTCGAGGGTCCAGTTCGGTTCCGGTGGGGTCAGCTCAACGGAGGTGACTCCCCTCTCGAGTTCTTCAAGCACGGCGCGACCGCAGGCATCGGGGTCGTCCGCGCTGAACTGCTGGCGCACATCCCAACCCCGCTCGAGCCGCTGAGGGTCCACGGGTACGAACTTCGCGGACGGAACCGAGTCCGCCGCCGTGTAGAGGGGTCGAATGTCAAGATCGTCGCGGGTCGTCGAGACGAGCACTTCCTTGAACGATCTGCCGCGCAGCACCTTGTCGACTGCATCTGACCAGTCTGAGAGTTCAGGTTTGCTGAAACTGAACTCGAGGTCTGATTCAGTCACAGTTGCATCCTGCGATCACTTGAGTTGGCCCTGCAGGTCCTCGACTGCCTCGATGAACTCTTCGATCATGTCCAACACGACTGTGCTCGCGGACTTTCGCTGGTTCATGTTGCCGACCACCTGTCCGACAAAATAGTTGGCCAACTTTTCCGCTCCGGACCCAGCCTGGTGGGCTGCGCGGTCAATCCGTCGTCGAGCGGCCGCGGTGAGGATCGGCTGCAACGGCATCCCGAGCGGGTCCGGTGTGTCGTCCCGCTCCCATTCCCGAGTCCAGGCCGACTTCAACATCCGCGCGGGTTTTCCGGTGAGTGATCGTGATCTGATCGTGTCAGCCGATGTGGCCGCGAGGAACTTCTCCTTCACGACCGGGTGCGTTTCCGCCTCGTCGGTGGTCAGCCAGACCGATCCGCACCATACGCCTTGGGCACCGAGCGCCATGGCTGCAGCCATCTGTCGGCCGCGGCCGATACCGCCGGCTCCCAGCACCGGGAGCGACGTTGCATCGACGATCTCGGGGATCAGGACCATGGATCCGATCTCTCCGGTGTGGCCGCCGGCCTCCGATCCCTGTGCGACGATCAGGTCCACACCCGCACGCTCGTGCGCCTCTGCGTGTGAGGCTCGACCGGCCAACGCGCCCACCATGCGACCGGCTCCCTTGACCGCCTCGATCATCTCCGGGGGTGGCGGCCCCAGAGCATTGGCCACAAAAGCCGTCCGCTTGGCCAACGCCACATCGATCTGCGGAGCTGCCGCGTTCGCGGAGAAGGGCGCGGCCCCGGCTCTGTCCATGCTCCCCGAGAGCTTGCTGTCATCAGAGGGCATCTCCGGCACCTCGTAGCGGGCCAGGATGTCGTCGAGGAACTCTCTGTGCTCCGGGGGGATCATCTTGACAAGGTCCGCCGTCGTGAAACCGCCGGTGTCGTCACCCGCATAGCGGGCCGGGATGATCAGATCAACGCCGTAGGGCTTGTCGCCGACAGCGTCCTCTATCCACTCAAGATCGATCTCCAGTGCTTCGGGGGTGTGGCTGGCTGCACCGAGGACTCCCATACCTCCAGCCCTCGAAACTGCCGCAACCACGTCTCGACAGTGGCTGAATGCGAAGACAGGGAACTCAAGATCAAACATCTCCGTTACGTCGTTGCGCATCAGTGATCCTCTCGGGCTCGTGCGGGGGGAAGCTCGTTCCGCTGACGATACCGGGAAGTTAGCGACCGTTCACATGCTTGAGTACACTGCGCGCATGAGCACGCCCGAAGTTGTAATCGTTGACGCCGTCCGCAGCCCGATCGGCAAGCGAAACGGCGAGTTGTCCACCATGCACAGCATCAACCTGCTGGGCGATGTTCAAAAGGCGATCTTCGACCGCACCGGTATGGACCCGGCCGAGGTCGGCCAGGTTGTGGGTGGTTGCGTCGGCCAGGTCGGGATGCAGGCCATGAACACTGCCCGCAACGCCTGGCTCGCTGCGGGGCTGCCGCTCTCGGTTGCTGCGACCACAGTCGACGCCCAGTGCGGTTCGAGCCAGCAGGCAACCAACCTCGCCTACTCGCTGGTGAAGTCCGGGGTCGTCGAGGTGGCACTGAGCTGCGGAATCGAGTTGATGAGCCAGATCAAGATGGGCTCGACCATCCCCGACCCCGATACCACCGGCGTGCCGGTCAACTCCCGCTACTGGAAAAGCTACGAGTGGACCTCGCAGTTCGAAGGAGCCGAACGTATCGCTGACAAGTGGGACCTCACCCGGACCGAGGCCGACGAGTTCGGTCTGCGAAGCCAGCAACTGGCAGCTGAGGCCTGGGCCCAAGACGCCTTCGGGTCGCAGATCGTTCCCGTCGAGGTGCCGGTTCTTGGTGAGGACGGCAAACCCACCGGGGAACACAACTCGGTCACCAGAGACGGGGGTCTGCGCGAGACCACCATCGAGGCACTCGCCAACCTCAAGCCGGTTGCCCGCGACGACGGGATCCACACCGCCGGCTCGTCAAGCCAGATCAGCGACGGTGCGGGTGCGGTGTTTATGATGACCCGAGAGAAGGCCGAAGAACTCGGTCTGGAGCCGCTCGCCAGAATCGTCGACACCTGTCTTGTGGGCACCGATCCCGTGCTCATGCTGACCGGGCCCATCGATGCCACCCAGAAGCTCCTCTCCGACAACAACCTCACTATCGACGACATCGGCCTCGTCGAGATCAACGAGGCCTTCGCCTCGGTTGTGCTGGCCTGGGAACGCGAACTCTCGCCCGACATGAGCACCGTCAATCCCAACGGCGGAGCCATCGCGCTCGGTCATCCCCTCGGCGGAACGGGATCGATCCTGATGACCAAGGCGGTACACGAGATGCAACGCAGCAACATCGAGTACGGCATAGTCACGATGTGCTGCGGCGGTGGTCTCGGAACAGGAACCCTGCTGCAGAAGCTCTAGCGGCTGTGGGGTTCTCTACTGCTCGGACCAGAACTGGAGCCAGTGCTCGTCGTCGTAGGGAATCGAACCCAGACCGATCTGTCTGTCCGGCCAGTTGGCCGGTTCCTGAGCCAGCGGCTCGGGTTCAGCGTGTCGCCAGCCGAGCCACAGCAGATGGCGCCTGCGGGTGAACTTCCAGACGCCTTCGATTCGGACATATCGGTCCTCGTACTTGATCAGCTGCTGAATCAAGCCCTCGGCACAGTCGTCGATGAATCCGTGCACCCAGACTGTGCCTCCCGCGGTCACCGCATCGCTGTCACAAGAACCTGCGCTGGTGCTCGTCTGATCGAACTCGATGAGGTGGTTTGCCACCAACAGCACCGCTATACCGATTTCGCCGAGCGATTCCGCAAAGAACGCTCGTGCTGCTTCGGCACCCTCGCCGTATTCACCGAACCGCGCGTCCGGACGGTAGAGCGATGCCAGCAGATCAAGGTCTCGGCGGTCGATCGCATCGGCGTACGCAAACGCCAGCTGCCGGATCTCATCGCGCGCCACCGCCCGTTCGATTGCTGTCATCTCCCCCATAGGACCACAGTAGTACCCTCAAACAGGTTCGGTCCGCTCGGCTACCGCGGCGATAACATCTAGGAAACCGTCGATAGTGGCTACCGCAAAGTCCAGGAACGCCAAGCCTTCCGGGGATGGTTCAGGGTCGACGACCACCCCCCAGGAGACGTGGCATTCGTCTCCGTCGTCCCGTAGCACGAACGTGCCGTGATACAAGTCGAGGCCCGTGGGTCCGGTCACCGAATAGGCGTGCCGCCATGGTGGTTCGAACGACAGCACCGTCTCCACCAACGGCTCGTCGGAATCCAGTAGTTCCTGCTGGCCCTGCAGTTTGAGGTGCAGCACCGCACCTTCGCCGTGCGGCGGTGGGTCACCCTCGACCACGTAGCCGCCGCAAGCCTGCTCGATCAGGTCGTGCAACACCTTCCAGGCGTGTTCACGCGGCGCCTTTACATGCCTCTCAAGCGAACGGGACACGTGTTTGGCGTTCATGGCTCAATACCTCCGAACCGACATGGCATCCACAATCCTGTCACGGAATGCTGGTTTACAGATGATGAGACCCGGCGACCACGGATCGACCTTGTTGAAACAGAGTTCGCTGCCATCGACCCGGCAGGCCACCAGTCCCGCAGCTTCAGCCACCGCGGCAGGAGCGCACACATCCCATTCATACAGCCCGCCACCATGGACATAAGCGTCGACTTCGCCGCGCACAACGGCCATCGCCTTCACCCCCGCTGACCCGACAGCCAATATCTCGGCGTCGAGCGCTCTCTGCAACACACGACCGTCCACATGGCGACGCGAGCGTGAGACCAGCACCCGCGGCTGGTCCCCCACCCGTGACATGATCGGTATCGGCGTCGGCTCGGTTGCCCAGGTCGTGTCCCATCCCGGTACCGCCACGGCTCCCGCGGTCGGTCTGTTCGCTTCGACCAGCGCCACATGAACCGACCAGTGGGCGCTCCACCCAAAATCATTGGAGCCGTCCAGCGGATCGACGATCCAAACCCGGTCAGCGGACAGCCGAGAGCTCAGATCGCGCCCCTCTTCGGAGAGGATCGCATCATCGGGACGATGCTCGGCCAGTTCTTTGACGATGAATTCATGCGCGGCACGATCGGCCGCGTACTCGAGCGACGTCCAGCGCTGATGCGAGCCTTCAGATGTTGCGAGCATGCGCTGCAATAGCCGGCCTGTCTCCGACGCAATACGAAACGCCAAGGCATGATCGGAGGAATCGGCCATTCAGACAGCTCAGATCGCCCAAGTCGAGACACTACTGCCGACAGCTATGTGTTGAGCACGAGCGACGATCTGCTCTCCGTATTGAGGATGGGGGAGGATGTAGAATCTCTCTTCCACGATCGCTTCGAACACCTTCTGCGCAACTTCGCTGGGCGGAATCCCCGAAGCAACCAGATCTCGCATCGCCTCGCGCCTGAATTCTCTTTCTTCGTTCGGTTCCTCCAGCGATACCAGGTGTTCGGGGATGTTCCGGTCAGAGTCGGCTATCCGAGTGTGCACGAATCCGGGACACAACACTGAGACTCTCAGGTTGGTGGTGTCACGAGTCTCGAGGGAGAGCACCTCGCTGACCGCGACAACACCGTACTTGGCCACCGTGTACGACCCCAGCGACGGCGTCGGAAGCAGCCCGGCCATTGAAGCTGTATTGACTATCGCGCATGGTTCTGAGTGAGCGACCATTGCAGGACCAAACGCCTTGATTCCATAGATCACCCCCATCAGATCAACACCGAGCACCCAGTCCCAGACCCCGATGTCATCTGGTTCCAGTATCGGCCCGCCACCAGCGACCCCTGCGTTGTTGAACAGGATATGGACATCTCCGAAACGGTCGTGGGTAGCCTCGGCGAGAGCCTTGACTGAATCATTGTCGGCAACATTGGTGCGTTGTCCGAACACGCTCACGCCGTTCGCCTTGAACTCCCCAACCGCTGAGTCGAGGGCAGCCTGCTCGATGTCGGCAATGACCAGGTTCATTCGCTCGCTGCCCAATCGTTCGGCCACCGCATGACCGATGCCGCTGGCGCCGCCGGTTATCACCGCAGTCTTTCCCCTGAATTCGCGCATTGGATGATCCTTGCATCTAACCCCGCATGAACAGAAGTCAGGTCGCTGTAGAACTCCCGCGGGTCAGCCGGCCACTGAACTGAGCTGGTGAAGCGAAACAGCGTAGTTCCCGTCGCGGTACCGCTCCTGCCCCCAGGTTGCCCACCGTCCCGCCAATGTCAGTCCGGCCGCGGCTGCGTGTCGGTCGTAGTCCGCCAGGCTGAGGCGACCAAGCTGGAAACCGGCCAGTATCAGTCCGTCTGGTTCAAGATGTCGGGCCATGTTGACCAACACCGTTGCTTCGGTGCCCGATGCCAGGAAGATCATCACGTTTCCAGCCATCAAGATCAGGTCGAACCGTCGACCAAGATCAAGCACGCACAGGTCTTCTTGAATCCAACACAACCCGGGTGCCTTTGATTCTGCTTCGGCGAGCATGTGCGGGTCGAGGTCCACCCCGACAACAGACACTCCGCGCCGGTCGAGTTCGATGGCGACGCGACCGGTGCCGCAACCAGCATCGAGCACCGAAGCCCCCGGCCCGTACCCATACGACTCGAGCAGTGCCGACACGAGGTCGGCCTCGCCGTGGACGGACTCACCGGCCGCTTCCATGGCTGCCCATCTGCTGTCGTACTCGGCACCGCTGCGAACGTCGCCGCGGTCACTCCATCTGCTCATGGTCACCTCTGTGGATCACCGACGAACGATACAGTCCAGCGTCGCGCAGATCCCTCCTCGGGTTCGAACCGAATCGGGGATGAGCACTAGGGTTCAGCAAGTGAAATCCACTCGGCGCGATCGCGGGCCCCTGGCGCAGACACACTCCCACGACACCCAGCGGTCGCCCCGACCGCTGACAATGTTGCTGTTGCTCGGAGTGTCGTTCACGCTGATCTCGATTCTCTTCTTCGCACCGGCGAGTTCGGCCCAGGACGCTCCAACGAACCGGACTGAGTGCAGCAACCCCACTGATGATTTCGTGGTGTTCTGCCTGGCGTTCGAGTCGATTGTCGACCATTTCGTCGACGGGGTCGTGGTAGCGGACTTGGCGGAGGCCGCAATACAGGGCCTGATCGACGCCAACCTCGCGCCCAGAACGACTCATCCGCCGCCCTGTGCAGTACCTGCGCCCGAATTCGAAGCGGTGTGCGCGGAGATCGACAAGGTCGAGGACACGCGTACAGCAGCGCTTGTTGCGACGAACGCGATCCTGGCATCCCTCAACGACTCGAACACCCGGTATCTGGCGCCCCTGCAGACGAGAAGGTTTTTCAGCCTTTTGAGCGCCGGCAACTCCAGGGCCGGAATCGGTATCGAATTCGCTCTGTTGGGACCCGACGGTGAACCGTGTTCCGCGCTCAGCGACACCTGTTTCTTGACCATTACCGAGGTCTATCCGGCGAGTCCTGCCGACGCGGCGGGCCTGATGGTCGGAGACGTGATCGTCGAGTACGGAAAGACAGTCGCTGACCACACTTGCAGCGAACTGCTGGACCTCGACGACCGGGACTACCTCGGTGAGTCTGTCGCGGTGGTGGTGCGGCGCGACGGCGTCGAGGTCCACCACTTCTTGGGGACGGCGGAAGTGGTCGATCCTCTGGTGTCGAGTCGAATCGTTGATGACAGCATCGGCTACATCCGACTCGACGTGTTCGCCACCGGAGCTGCTGAGCTGTTTGCAGCCGAGCTCAGCGATCTCCTCAGCGCTGGTGTCGAGTCCATCGTGGTAGATCTCCGAAACAACCCCGGCGGGTATCTGAGCGTCACCTCAGAGATCGTCGACCTGTTCCTTGCGATGGGCGATCTCAACCATCGGACACGGTCGGTTCGAGAGGACTCATCCTTCTTTGCGGATTCTGACGGCATCGCTTCGGACGCCATCGCGCTCCCGATGGCAGTAGCCGTGAATGGCGGCTCGGCTTCGGGTTCTGAGCTGTTCATCCTGGCCATGCGGGGAAACAACCGGGCCAAGATCGTCGGCACGACGACCTTTGGAAAGTCAACCGGTCAGTTGACGTTTACTGCCGTGTCCTCCAACGGCGCGGTGTTGGGCGCAATCCGCGTAACGAGCCTGAGATTCCTCGGTCCGGACGGCCTCAGTGCATCAGGCGGGATCCAACCCGACACAGTCTCGGAAATATCGGGCTGTGCACATCCTATTGGTGTCGCCCGTGAAGCGGTCGCGTCGCTCGTCCCGCGCGTCTCACAGTTGGCCTTCACCTCCACTCCCGCGGCAGATTCCTACGAAACGGGCGAAAGAGTCACGGTGACTGTTCAGTTCGACGCTCCGGTCGTTGTCGATACGGAGGACGGGGAGCCGTCCCTGAACCTTGAAATAGGCAACGACGTCCGAAAGGCCGCCTACGTTGCCACGTCGACGGACGACGGAGTCAGCACTGTCGAGTTCGAGTACACGCTCAACGACGACGCCGACTACGACGGCATCAGCATCGGGGCCGATTCGATCAACTTGAACGGGGCGACGATTCGTCGGGCCGCGGTCGGTTGGGATGCGCACCTCGACCACCCGATGCTCACCGCCGACCCAGCCCAAGTCGTTGCGGCCGACCCCGAGCGGTATTTCACCGATATCGCCGAGACGTCGTTTGTTGACGCCATCAACTGGCTTCGACACACCGGAATTACCACAGGCTGCGGAACAGCCACCTACTGCCCAGACCTGCCCGTCACCCGCGGCCAAATGGCCGCCTTGTTGAACCGGGCACTGCAACTGCCCGCCGCGGACCAAGACTATTTCAGCGACGACGACGACTCGACGTTCCAAGACGACATCAACCGCCTCCGACAAGCCGAAATCACCACAGGCTGCGGAACAGACACCTACTGTCCGAACCTGCCCGTCACCCGCGGCCAAATGGCCGCCTTGTTGAACCGGGCACTGCAACTGCCCGCCGCGGACCAAGACTATTTCAGCGACGACGACGACTCGACGTTCCAAGACGACATCAACCGCCTCCGACAAGCCAAAATCACCACAGGCTGCGGAACAGACACCTACTGTCCGAACCTGCCCGTCACCCGCGGCCAGATGGCCGCCTTCCTCCACCGGGCCCGAGACCTCATCGCGGCTGCCCGTCAACAGACTCCGTGAACCCGTCGGTGCCCGACTTTTTCCGAAAACTGCCGCTCTCAACGTTTTGCCTGATTAGCTCAAAGTCGTGAGCACGACACGAACGAGCCGATTCCCGGCACCCACGACGGGAGATCTGATCGCGGGGATCTCGGTAGCGCTGGTGTTGCTGCCCCAGGCGCTGGCGTACGCGGAGATCGCCGGCGTTCCGCCACATGTGGGGCTGTTCGCCGCGGCTCTGCCTCCTCTGCTGGCCGCCCCTTTCGTGTCGTCGCCCTACCTCCAGACGGGTCCGGTAGCACTCACTGCGCTGCTGACCTTCGGTGCGCTATCGGGGCTGGAGAGCACGGGCACCGCTTCCTACATCGAGCTTGCTGCGCTTTTGGCGCTGATCGTGGGAGTCGTCCGAGTCCTCCTCGGTCTGCTACGGCTCGGCATCGTCGCCTACCTCATGTCGCAACCGGTGCTGACCGGCTTCACAGCCAGCGCCGCGATTCTCATCGTGGCCTCGCAGGTTCCTTCGATGTTCGACGTGGACCCCGACGCCGAGGGGATCCTCGCCCGGGCCCTGTGGGTACTGTCACGACCGGACCACTGGGATGCGACCGCAATGGCGCTCAGCGTGACCACCGTGGCGGTGGTGTTGGGGGCACGGCGAGTTCACCGGCTCTTCCCCGGCGTGTTGCTGGCAGTCGTTGCGACCGTGCTGTGGAGCGAAGCCACCGACTACGACGGGACCGTCGTCGGCGACCTTCCCGGGGGCTTCATCAGCCTGAGCCTCGACCTTCCCTACAGTCAGGTCCCGTCGCTGATAGTCGCAGGGATCGTCATCGCGCTGGTCGGGTTCGCCGAACCCGCATCCATCGCCCGGACCTTCGCAACCCAGGATCGTATGCGCTGGTCGGCGAACCGCGAGTTCCTCGGTCAAGGCGTCGCCAACATCGCCTCAGGCATCTCGGGAGGATTCCCCGTGGGCGGATCATTCTCCCGCAGTTCGCTGAACCGCCTCGCCGGGGCACAGACGCAGTGGTCGGGCGCGATCACCGGGGCTTTCGTCATGGCCGCGATCCCGTTGTCGGCCACACTGAAGTCCCTGCCGACCGCCGTGTTGGGGGCGATCGTGTTGACCGCGGCCTACCGTCTCGTCGACGTTGGGGCCATGCTCAGGATCGCCCGCGGCTCGCGACTGCAGGGACTCGTCGTCTTCGGCACTTTCGCAGCGACCCTGCTGTTCGCGCCCAACGTCGAACGCGGCGTGATCGTCGGCGTGGCCCTCGCCGTCACAGTCCATCTCATCCGCGAGCTCCGGGTCGACCACACCCACGAGGTCGACCACGACACCCTGGTGCTGAGGCCCCGCGGGGTTATCTGGTTCGTGACCGCCCCTCATCTCGAAGCACGCTTCATCGCAGCTCGGGCCGAGCATCCCCAACTTCAGAACTTGCGTATCGACTTCGCCAACGTGGGGCGTGTCGACTACGGGGGCGCGGCGACTCTGGCCGAACTCGTCGATGACGCGGTGGACGCGGGTCTGACCGTGGAAATCGTCAATATTGCGCCCCACGCAAAACGTTCTGTCGCTGCGCATCTCGGCGGTCGTCACGGAGTTCCAACACTCGATGAGTTGGCCGACGACGAGCGACATCAGTGGCGGCTCCGCCGAAAGCCTCGGAGTCCTTAGAGCGCCCGCAAACAGGTGCGAGCCTGTCGTGTGGCGGCGGTGTCATTCCCGCTCTTGTTCGCTGCGCTCGACTCTCGCTCTTGTTCGCTTCCGTTCGACTACCGCTCTTGTTCGCTCCGCTCACGGGCCGCTAGGCCGCGGGCGGGCCGCTCGGGACACGGGCGGGCCGCTCGGGACACGGCCTCGGGCCTTATGGGCCGCATTGTCCCACCCTTTCGCTCGGCGGATGAGAGCGCAGGTTCTCCAGGCGGTTCTCAGCCCTTCACCAGATCCGCTATGAGATGCAGTTCCTCGGGTGTCCGGGCGGCCACGTTGAGCATCGTGACCGGACTCTCCTGCCAAGCTTGAAGCCGATCACGGATCCGATCGACGGAACCGACCAGCGAGATCTCATCTGCGAACTCGGTGGGGACCATGGCGATCGCCTCATCGCGCCTTCCCTCGAAGAACAGGTCCTGGATCTTGTATGCCTCCTGCTCATAGCCCATTCGCGCCATCAACTTGGTGTGATAGTTCTGCCCCTTCGCACCCATGCCGCCGATGTAGAATCCGAGCGAGGCCTTGGTGGGATACAGCGCCTGTTCCACATCGTCGTGGACACGCATCGAGACGTTGACCGCGATCTCGAAGTTGGGTCTCGCCATGGCCAACTCTTCGGCATAGACCTCAGGCCTGAACGGTGAGTAGTACAGCGGAATCCAACCGTCGGCGATCTCCACGGTCTGAGCAATGTTCTTCGGTCCCTCAGCCCCGATCCAAATGGGTATCTCGCGCAGCGGATGGGTCATCACCTTCAACGGCTTTCCCAGACCCTCCGAACCCGCTCCGTGATAGGGCATCTGAAAATGATCCCCCTGGAACTCCATGGGCCCCTCACGGCGGAAGACCCGGCGCAGGATATCGACGTATTCGCGGGTACGGGCCAGAGGCTTGCGCGAAGGCATTCCGTACCAGCCTTCGACAACCTGAGGCCCGGACACACCAAGCCCCAGAATCGTGCGTCCGTTGGAAATGTGATCGAGGGTGATGGCATGCATGGCAGTAGCGGTCGGTGTGCGAGCCGAAATCTGCACAACTCCGGTTCCGAGCTTGACTCGTTCCGTGTGCGCTGCGATCAGCACGAGCGGACTGAAAGCATCAGAACCCCACGACTCAGCGGACCAGACTGCATCGAAACCGGCCTTCTCTGCTTCGACGCTCAGTTCCACGAAGTCTTCGGGCATTGTGCGACCCCAGTAGCCCCATATGAGTCCCAGTTCCATCACGGTTTCCTTCCCAGTTGAATGGACGCTTGATCTTGGCGGATCAATGCTCCGCAACCAAAGTCTCAATGAAGTTGTAGGTCGTCTCGGCGATGTCTGACCAATCGGTATCGGCTTGCCTCGCGGTTGCCGCGGCGCCGGCGGTCGCCAGATCGTCATCTCTCAGCGCGTCGATACAGGCAGCAAGGTCGGTGACTGTCGATCCGTAGTAGATCCCGGCTCCTCCGAGAGCCTCGTGGAGGTATCCCCAATCGGAGGCCAGACTCGGCAACCCGGTTCCGATGGCATCGGCGGCCACGCCGGTGGTCAACATTCCTTCGCTGAACGGCAGAACCAGGGCGTCCAGCGAGAAGAGTCGGCGAGCGTAGACTTCCAGGTCGACCAGTTCGTACCGTTCGGCCACAACGATCCGGTCATCGTCTGGAACCTGCTCGTCGCCCAGGGACCAGACACAGAGTTGCACATCGTCGCGATTGCACCGATGGACCGCGTCGATCACCAGTTGCACGTCCTTTTCACGGCGGGGCGCGCCCACGACACCGAGTCGCAGGCCTGCGGGCGACAGACCGAGGCTCTCCTCGGCATCCGAGCGGCCTCCGGGGGGCCGCAATGGCTCCAAACGCTGCCCCCAATGACCGTGGGGAGCGACCAGGTGGCGAGTGTGGGCACCGTAGCCGTAGTCGGATTCCATCACCGCTCGGCCATAGCTGCTGTGGTGGACGACGCCGTCGGCCTCCGAGCACCAGATCTCGTAGATCTCACGCGCCCCCGAGACGTAGTGCGGCTTGCGGTTGTGTTGAGTCCACAGAATCGGCAGGCCCGCGGCGCGAAGATTGGCGATCACTTCCCGGGTTCGGGCCGGATCGGTTCCGACGACCCACTCCGGCCAGTGCAGATGGAACAGGTCGAACTCATACAGCGCAGCGGGGTCGTCCAACAGCCACATCGCCTCCTGGTCCGCTACACGATCGCC
This sequence comes from uncultured Acidimicrobiales bacterium, assembly GCA_951812975.1. Taxonomy (GTDB): domain Bacteria; phylum Actinomycetota; class Acidimicrobiia; order Acidimicrobiales; family Aldehydirespiratoraceae; genus VXYK01. Next base: position 754,131 of record CATOTC010000001.1, read on the forward strand.
GAGTGGGTCATAGAGGCTGCGGTGATACCAGTGTCCTGTGGCTGTGGCCGCAACCCGCAACTGGGGCGTGACCTTCCAGGTGAAGTTGATCTCTTCGGACGGTTCAAGGTCGATCTCGTGCACGCGCACGTGCTCGTTCCAGAACGAGCGGTGTGCCAACATTCCCGAGGTGTCGATCACTCTGGTCGTGCATCGGTGGTCGGTTTCGAACTCGACTAGGAGCTTTCGCTGGGAAGCCTCGGGGATCTGCAGCGATACCGCGTCGATGGTTTCGGGGGAGCGTTCAAACCTCAGCGTCTCGGACACGACGACACTGCGCTGGTCCACTCTGTAGCTGGCACTGCGAGATCCGGCGACAGACGGACCCGGCGAATCCGAGCCTGCCGTTTCGGCCGAGGGGGTTCCCAGCGGCGTAAACTGGTTGAAGCTGACGTCGAGTCGGCCGTCACTGTGCTGGATCGAGTCTGGTGTCCCGAAAGTGGTCCACACGGTGCCGTCTGCGTGAACCGCGGGAAGCATCGACGCCAGTTGGTTGTTGTTGACAGGTACTTCGAAGGTGCCGGGCCAGCGCAGCGCCGGCGTGTAGTCGACCCAGAATCCACCCACGAAGGGCAGCACGAACTCGACGCCTCCGCCGCGGTGGGCCCAGACCGAGGCACTGCTCTGCGGGTCCAGGACAACTAGGCGGTCGACCGCCTCGAAACTCGCTGCGGGAGTGGCGGCGTCAACCGCTTCAGACCTCCTCAATTCGAGCGATGCCTGCACCAGCTTCCCGAGCAGATCGAGAGTCATCTGCAGGCGCCGCTGCGGACCACGGTAGAACATCGTTGAACGGTGCTGGTGGGCGTTGACGAGACCGTCCTCGAACCAGTCGCTGATGCGGTGTGCTGAAAGTTCAGCTCTGCCGAGCCAACCGCTGGGGTCATCGGTCAACCCCCGTGACACCGCGATCGCGCCGAGTTCGATGTTCATTACGACCCCCAGCGCTCCCGTCGAGCGTCCCCAGACGATCGCTCCCTGCGGTGCGGCCAAGTCGGCGACGTCGTTGAGAACCTTGCGGAATCCGCTCGACCAGGAGCTTCCAAGACGCTCTGCGAACGGTTCGGCGAACAGATACACGTCCGGTGTGTAGATGTCGAAGTTGGCGCCACCGAAATCGTCGATCCAACCCGTCTGGAGTCGGGTGAACAAACCGGAGACCTTGTTGATCAGAGTGTCGAGCACATCCTCGTCGGGGAGTCGGCCGAGGCGGGATCGATCAAACTCACAGCGGGTGAGTACCACCGCATAGTTGTTGGGGAGCCCGCCTGAGGCCAGCGCTTCGAACATCGAGGAGGAGTCGATGGCCAAAGCAACGTTGGCCAGATCCGTCTCGTTCCAGCTTCGGAGCGCCGCGTTGTCGTCGAGACCACCCAAGCGCAACAGAGTCTCGGCTGCGCGATAACTGTAGAAACTGTGCGTCGCAGCGCCATCGAGTTGTCGAACGATTTCGAGCGCGAGGTCGGCGCACGACAGTCCCGCGACCTTCTCTACACCAGCTTCGTGCAACAGAGAGAGTGTGAATGCCAGATCAGCTCGAGCGTCCGGGCCAACGAGGTAACCGCCGTGCACCCGTGGCAGGTCGAGACCGGGAGCGTGTGCGGACTCAAGATCGCTCAGTACCGCTTTGACAAGGTCTAGCAGTCGTTCTGCGAGGTCGGCCGGGGTTGTCATCACAGTCGGTGAGAGATCGTGTAGGGCCGTACGCTAATACTCAGGAGCAGCTCGACCTCAACCCGACCCGAGTAGGCATTCGAGGAGCAGACATGACCCGACGACTCAGCAGACTCAGCCGTTCCGTGGCGGGCAAGGTCGTGCTCATCACCGGCGCCGGCTCGGGAATGGGCAGGGCCACTGCTCTGCTGTTCGCCGATGAGGGCGCCAAGGTCGCCGTCACCGATGTGGACCGCGACGGGGTCGAGTCTGTCACCGCTGAGATCTCCTCTGCCGGTGGGACCGCGCTCGGCGTGGTGCTCGACGTTGCAGATCCAGCCTCCATCGGCGCCGCTCTGAAGACGGTCCGGGAGGGGTTGGGTCGGATCGACGTGCTTGTCAACAACGCCGGGATCAGCGTTGGCGCAGAGATAGACGATGAGGAGTTCGACGACCGCTGGCAACTCGCCCTCGATGTGCTGCTCACGCCCCATCAGCGGCTGATTCGGGCCTGCCTTGATGATCTCATTGACTGCGGAGAGGGTCGGGTGATCAACATTTCATCGACTGAAGGATTGGGCGCCTCAAGATCGACGACTCCCTACACCGTTGCCAAGCACGGCGTCATCGGTCTCACCCGGGCAATGGCGATCGCCCTGGCGAAACACTCGATCACCGTGAACGCAGTGTGCCCAGGCCCGATTCTCACCTCAATGACGCAGGCCATTCCGGCCGAGCACCGCGATACCTTCGCACGACGGCGCACTGCGCTGCGCCGCTACGGCGACCCTGAGGAGGTGGCCCACATGGTGTTGAACCTGGCTCTGCCGTCGTCGTCTTACGTAACGGGCGCAGTGATCGCGGTCGATGGCGGACAGACCATGAAGAACGACTGACCCAGGCGTGTTCGTGGTCCACGCTTTGATACCGTTGATCCTGTTCATTGCAATTGTGTGACAAAATGTCCGGCACGTCGCGATCACCCGCAGCTCCCCCCCGAAATCGCCGCAACCGGTGGATTCGCGTCGTAGCCGCGGCCGTGGTTTTCGTTTCGCTCACGACCACGGGCCCCATGGCGCTTGCTCAGAATCAAACACGGGACCAATTGCGAGGGGAAAAGGAGCAAGTCGAAGAGGAACAGGCCGAAACACAACAGGAGATCGACGAATTGTTCGACGATCTCGACAACCTGGAGATTGCGGTCCACGCACTGGTAGAAGCCAGAGACAGCGCCGAAGCAGCTGCTAATGCCGCTATCAGAAAACATGAAGAGGCCCAAGATGATCTAGAACGAGCAGAAGCGAGGATCGCCCAACTGGAAGCCGAGGTTGCCGAGACCCAACAGTTGTTGCAGGAATCAGCCGTCAACGCCTTCACCGCGTTTCAAGGACCCAACAGCGAGCAGACCGCGTTGAGTTCAGATCCGTGGCAACACGCCCGCATCCAATCCCTGCGGCGCTTCACCAACCGCAGCACCGAGGATCTCCTCGACGATTATCGCGGCCAATCCGCGGAGCTCGAGGCGCTGCGAGCCGATGCTCTCCGCAACGTCAATGAACTCGAAGACCTGCGCAACGAAGCCCTCGACCGGATTGGCAAACTCCGCACTGCTGTGGCAAACGAGGAGCGAGCGGTCGCCAAGATCGAAGACCGCGTAGGTGATCTCTTCACCGAACTCGAAGCTCTCGAGAATCGAGGTGCCGAACTGGAAGACCAAATCGCGCGAGAAGTGGCACGCCTAGAGGCCATCGCCGCCGCGGCCCGAGCGCGGGCTCGAGGGGTCACCGTGCCACCCAACGCACCGGTCGATCTGGTCGAAGTGCAGGGAATCGTCGTCAATGTTCTCATCGCCGAGGGGCTCGACGGGCTTCTGGACGCAATGAGGGCCGAGGGATTCGACCTGTTCGGCAGCGGATACCGCACCAACTCCAGGCAGATCGAACTTCGCATGGAACATTGTGGGACTTCTGACTACGCCGTCTATCAGATGCCGTCGTCGCAATGCAGTCCGCCCACTGCACGACCAGGATTCTCGATGCACGAAGTGGGTCTGGCTGTGGACTTCATATACAACGGCCGGCTGATCAGGAGCCGGAACACGGCTGTGTTCCAAGCCTTGGCCCGGATCGCGCCGGACTACGGGTTAAACAACCTGCCGAGCGAGCCCTGGCACTGGTCGACCACCGGCCAGTAGGCAGCTCGCCGAGCCTGAGCATGTGCTATCGAGATGTTGCGGCGACCGCCTCGGCTGGGCGGCCCGCTATCAGACCGTCAACGCCCCGAGCGAGGAGATCGGCGTAGAACTCGCGGGTCTCGACCACGTCGGTTCCGCTCAGCCACACCCACACGTACCGACCCTCGTTGTGGATCCTCTCGGTCAGTTCCGGGTTGACGACTTCCACTCCCTCGAAGGTCAGCGGGACCTGCAGCACGTCATACCGGGGATCGAGGGGCACTCCCGACAAGTACCAGGCGAGCATCGCGTCGAGCCCGGGGCTGGTGGCGACGCTGGGAGCAAGCTCGTTGAGCGCGGCCAGCGTCGCGTCGTTGAAGGAGCTGACGATCACTGACTGCTCACGGCCCAGTTCGGTGATCTCCGCGGCAAGCACCTCCGCCGCGGCGATGCCGGTGCTGGGATCGGGCTCACCGTCGGGGGTGGTCTGGACCTTTATCTCGACGTCGAGCACGTGATTGGGGAACCGCTGGGCCACCTCCTTGAACGTCGCCACCGAGAAGTCGTCGGGTTCGAATCCCTCGGGCGGTTCAACTGCCCCGGTGCGCACCCCGCGAAAGACGTACTCTTCATCCGGCTGGGTCTGGTCTCCCCACTGACCGGGCAGGAACCAGTATGCGTTGTCGAGCGCCTTGATCTCCGCCAGCGTCAGTTCGGCCACTCGACCGGTTGTTTCGGTGGTGCGGTCGACAGTGTCGTCGTGCTGCACGATGAGGACACCGTCGGCGGTCAACTGCACGTCAAGCTCGAGGATGTCGGCGCCTGCTGCGGCCGCCTGGGTATATGCGTAGATCGTTGAATGCGGATAGTCCTGGTCGCCGCCCGCGTGGGCGATCACCAGGGGGCGGTCGAGTGCGAGGAGTCCGTCGAGGGTCGTCGCTCGCGGTTGAGGTGCCTCGGAGATGCTCTGTGCGCGCCTGAGTGCCTCGGCACGGGCGATTGCTGTTGCGAGTTGTTGTTCACCAGACCGGATCTCTGCGGCGAGTTGTGCATCCAAGCGTTCGATGGCGGCTGCTTCAGCTAGGCGAGGATCCAGCGTGGTTGTGGTCACCGTCGTGGTTGTGGTCACCGTCGTGGTTGTGGTCGTCGACGATGCTGATGGTGACGCCTGAGGTTCAGACGGTTCTCGGCTCTGATCGTCGCCGCCGGCGCACCCCGCAACAAACAACGCGGCGACCAGCGCCAGGAGGCCGAACCAACGCCACCGAGCCATCGACCGTGAACCGACAGTTGCCTGTGCGTCGCTATCCGTCGTCGATGCCCTCATCGTTTGCCCACATCGTTCAGACTCGGTGGGCAGACGGTATCATGCCGGGATGCCGTCAACATTGTTCAGCCTTCTCAAAGACTCGATATCTCGAGACGAGGTAGCAAGCACTGCCGAGGATCACGAGCGCCGGTTCGACACCACCGGTGACGACGACCCGCGCGAGAGCGGCAACCACGAGCTCGTCACCGGTTACTACAAACTGGTCACCGACTTTTACGAGTACGGCTGGGGCAAGTCCTTCCATTTCGCGCCGCGGCATTCAAATGAGAGCTTCGAGGCTTCTCTGACTCGCCATCAGCACTTCATCGCCTACAAGCTCGGCCTCAAACCCGGCATGCGTGTGGCTGACTTCGGTTGTGGTGTCGGCGGTCCGCTGCGGGAGATCGTCAGCTTCACCGGCGCCAACGTGGTCGGCATCAACATCAGTTCGTACCAACTCGATCTTGCACGGAAATACACCAAGGAAGCCGGGCTGAGCGACTTGGCGGAATACCTCGAGTGCAACTTCATGGACGTTGACGCTCCCGACAACTCCTTCGACGCCATCTACGCGATCGAGGCGACGGTTCATTCACCCGATGCCGTCGCCGTGTTCAGCGAAGCTCGGCGTCTGCTGAAGCCCGGTGGTTGCTTCGCCTCATACGAGTGGTGCCTCACCGGCAAGTTCGACGCGGATGATCCGCACCACGTCCAGCTCAAGAAGGACATCGAGTTCGGTTCAGCGACGCCGGACCTGCGCTACATCCACGAAGTGGACGCGGCGTTGGTGCAGTCCGGTCTCGAAATCGTCGAGACACGCGACCTCACAGACCAGACTGCAGCCGGTATTCCGTGGTATCAGCCATTGGTCGGATCCGGCATCTCCCTCGCCGGGTTCCGCAGCTCGAACGTGGGCCGGGCAGTGACCCATCGCTCTCTGCGCGCCTTCGAGAAGGTCAAGGTCGTCCCCGCCGGGGCGTCGGAGGTTGCTCGACTCCTCAATGTCGCCGCGGACGCCCTCGCCGAGGGAGGCCGAATGGAGATCTTCACGCCGATGTACTTCGTGCTTGCCCGCAAGCCCGAGTAATAGACGGGTCCACCTCAGGGTCCGCTGTCAGTCGATAGCGAGCAGCACCTGGGTGCGTTCCAGCGAATCGACGCACTCCTCCACCAGCTCAAAGATGACATCGGCGCTGCGCTTCACCCTGTTCATGGAACCGACGATCTGACCGACCGGGTTGAAGGCGACCTGTTGGGCCTTGTCGGGATAGCGGCCGCTTCTCACCATCGCCTCGCGCACGGCCATCATCTGCAGCGGCATCCCCAGCGTGTCGGGGGTGTCTGGCCGTTCCCATGCCTCGGTCCAGTCGTTGCGGAGCATTCGACAGGGCTTTCCGGTGTATGAGCGCGAGCGCACCGTGTCCTTGCTGGTCGCATCCAGATAGGACTGGATCTGGGCGGGGGATCCCGCCGCTTCCTCGACAGCCAGCCACAACGAACCGGTCCACACACCCGCAGCTCCCATGGCCAGCGCAGCCGCCATCTGGCGACCCGACCCGATACCCCCCGCCGCGAGCATCGGTACCGGCGAGATCGCATCGATGACTTGGGGCCACAACACCATCGAACCGATGTCTCCGGTGTGGCCGCCTCCCTCGTAGCCCTGGGCGATCACAAAGTCAAGGCCCGCTGCGGCGTGGCGGCTCGCCTGTGCCGGGGTACCGCAGAGCGCCCCGACCGCACGGCCGCTCGCCTGGATCTGCTCGACGAGGTCCGGCGGCGGAGTCCCCAGAGCGTTGGCAACCATGACAACGTTGTCGTGGCGCAGGATCTCCTCGACCTGGGGGACCGCGGTCGCAGCGTTCCAACCCATCAGTCCGCTGCCGAGTTCCTCGTCGGGAGGCAACTCGGGGACGTCGTGCTTTTCGAGCATCTCCCGAACGAACTGGCGGTGTTCGTCTGGGATCATCGACTGGAGTTGTCCGGTCAACTTGCCGAGGTCCATCTCACCGGCACCGTCGTATTTGGCGGGCAGGACGATGTCCACGCCGTAGGGCTTGTCGCCGATGTGCTCATCGATCCATTCGAGCTCGATCCTCAGTTGTTCCACACTGAAGCCGACCGCACCCAGGACACCCAGTCCGCCGGCCTTGCTCACCGCGACCACCACATCACGGCAGTGTGTGAACGCATAGATCGGAAACTCGATACCGAACCGTCGTGTCAAGTCGTTCTGCATGCCCCCAACCTACGCGCGTTGCTTTCGCCGGGCGTAGCCGGAGCCCTGTCAACTTCGCCCCTGCGCAGCCGGAGCCGCGTTGCTTTCGCCGGGCGTAGCCGGAGCCCTGTCAACTTCGCCGCGCGACAGCCGAAGCCGCGTTGCTTTCGCCGGGCGTAGCCGGAGCCCTGTCAACTTCGCCCCTGCGCAGCCGGAGCCGCGTTGCTTTCGCCGGGCGTAGCCGGAGCCCTGTCAAACTTCGCCGCGCGACAGCCGAAGCCGCGACCGCTATCGCCGCGCGAGACCGGAGCGTCCCGCCGAAATCCCCACAAGCCTGACCCCGCGGCTCCGGCTACGCCCGGCAACAAAACAGCCCGATCATTCGTCTTGGAGGGCGGGGATCACCTGATCGACTGTGAGCTCGACGGACTGCCAGGCTGAATCGATCGGCATGCCGCCGACCAACGGGTGCAGCGAGAGGGCGCCCGTCTCGCGGGCCCGCTTCACGGCCTGATCCGGGGTCAGGAACTGGTAGATCCCCTCCTCACGCAGTTCTTCTTGGTTGGTGGCGTGGGTATGCACCGCGGAGGTCTGCCCCGGCGGTTGCCACGAATCGTAGACGGACGCTTCGAGCCAGAAGTGCTTGCCGAGCTTGGCCCAAGCCTCATCAGGATCGTCGACCACATGGATCATGGCCACCTGCTCGGGCGAGATGCAGAACCCCTGCGTACCCAGCCTCTCGCACTCGGCGTAATACAGTGCCTCGACCTCGGGGTTGGGGGCGGGAAGCTGGAGCGGCAGACCCAGTCGTGCCGCACGCTTGGCTGCGGCCGGACCCGAACCGCCGATCATCACCATGGGATGCGGGCGGGTGTAGGGCATGGGACCAACCTTGATCGTCGCGCCGTTGTATTCGAACTCCTCACCCGACCAGACCTTCTGCATGGTCTCAAGGGCATGGTCGAGGATCTTGCCGCGGCGGCTCCAGTCCTTTTGGACCGCGGCGTACTCCGCGGGGCGGTAGCCGAGCCCGGTGGTGATCGCAATCCGGCCCTTGCTCATCAGGTCGATCACCGCCAGTTCCTGCGCCAGGCGCACCGGATCGTGCAGCGGCACCAGCAGCGCGGTGATCGCCACCGAAAGGTTCTGCGTGCGGTTGAGAATCATCGCCGCGTTGAGCAGCGGCGTGGGGCTCCAACCGATCTCCGTGGCTTGATGCTCCTCGAGGCTCACCATCGCGAAACCGTTCTTGTCGACATATTCCGCGAGGTCGAAACCGGCACGGTAGCGGTCGCTCATGTGTTCGGGGTCGGTCGGGTCCGGGTGCACGAAGTTGAGCCGCATCATCATGAAAGCCACAGCAGAACGCTCCTTTGTTGGTCTGAGTTTTGGGGGTTGAGTCAGTCGGCGAACGGCGCGGGAACGCCGCAACGCTCACCTGGCGTGAATGTAACCGGCATAGCGACTACACCCGTCATCAGCAAGTTGCCGGGATACGGAACGAACCCGTCAGGGTCGATCTTGTAGTCGGGAAGCCGGTCCAACACATCGGCGATCATCAACTCGGACTGGAGTCGGGCGATGCTCGACCCCACACACCGGTGACCGCCCAACCCGAAGGAGAGATGCTTGTTGACCTCCCGGTCGATCACCACCTCATCGGCGCGGTCAAAGACGCTGGAATCACGGTTGGCGGCAACCCAGGAGATGAAGACCACGTCGCCGCGCTTGATCTGACGACCGCCGAGTTCGACGTCGCGCGTCGCCGTGCGGGTCAAAGACTCACTGGGGCTGTAGAAGCGCAGAAACTCCTCGACAGCGGTCGGAATGAGTGCCCGATCATTGATGAGCCGTTCCCGCTCAGCGGTGTGCGTGCCCAGATGATGCAGCCCCCAAGACACCAGCGAGGTTGTGGTGTCGATGCCTCCCGCCACCAGATTCCAGAGGATCCCAACCACTTGGTCGTCGCTCGGGACGTTTCCGTCCAAGACGCTGGTGACGATGGCTGAGGTGAGGTCGCTCGACGGATCAGCCCGCCGGAAGCGCGCGAAGTCAACCAATTCCTCCCACATCGTCGACCAGTTGGCGAGCGCGGCGTGCAGACGCGGGTCGTCTTTGGTGAACGACGAAGTGGCGTGGAAGAAGTCTGCGTAGTGGCGCCAGTTCTCCGACGGCATTCCCATCATCTCAAGTGTCATGACCGCTGGTACAGGCGTTGCATAATCGTCGACCAGATCGCAGGCGCCGCTTTCGACCACTTCGTCGAGGAACCAGCTTGAAACCTGCGCCATGCGATCTCGATTGGCTTCAACTGCCTTGGTCACCATGAAGGGATTGATCACACGACGCAGATCGGCGTGCTCACGACCGTCGATCTCCGACACACCCATGCGCGGAAGGTTCGGAGGTCGGGGGATCCCACAGATTCCCCGGTAGGCGATTCCGTCCGACGGCTCAGGGTCGTAGCGATGCGCGAACGTTTCGTTGTCGCGGGCCACTTGCGCCACCGAGGCGTAGTCCGTGACCATCCAAAAGCCCCCGTACGCTGCGTTGCGCGCTACCGGGCAGGACTCACGCAGCTCCGCATATCGCTTATGACGATGCGCGATGAAGTCCGCTTCCTGGTGGTCAACGTCGATATCGTTGCTCACTGGTTCGGGCGCGGACTTGCTCACCGGTTCTCAGTCTTGTTTGACTTACCGACGAAACGCAATCGACGCAGGGAGAAATGCCATGACCATGGACCTATTCCGATATGACGGGAAACGCGTGGTCGTTGTTGGCGGAGCTACGGGAATGGGAGCTTCGACGGCGCGTATGGCCGCCGAGGCAGGCGCGGAAGTGGTGGTTATCGATGTTGCAGAGGTTGCATACGACTGCGCCCAGTCGATCCAGGCGGACCTTCGCAACCAGAGCGAGGTCGATGCCGCTATCGACGCGATCGACGGTCCGGTCCATGCAGTCTTCGCCTGCGCCGGTGTGGCAGACGGAACGCCTGGAATAATGCTCATCAACTTCACCAGCCAACGTCACCTGATCGAGCGAATGATCGCAGACGACAAGCTGGTCTCCGGCGGCTCCGTGGCCTTGATCTCATCAGTTGCTGGACTGGGCTGGCGCAAGAACATCGAGCAGGTGAAGGATTTTCTCGCCAGCGCCGACTGGGACGCCGCGGCCGCGTGGACCCAGGCACACCCTGAGACCGACACCTACAGTTTCAGCAAAGAGGCGATCAACTGTTACGTCGCCCAGCAGGGATTCCCGCTGCTCACCAAGGGGATCCGGATCAACGCGATCCTCCCCGGTCCCACTGACACCCCCCTGGCCAGGGCCAACGCCGATCTTTGGCTCACCTTCGGCGCCGACTACCGAGAGGCAACCAATGCCCCGACTCTGCAACCCGACCAGATGGCCTCCACCATGATCTTCCTGTGCTCGGATGCTGCGAGCGGAGTCAACGGTGTGACCCTGCTGGTGGACCAGGGACATGTGAGCGCTTCTCTGGTCGACTCGTTCGACGCCCCACTCGTGAAGATGATCGCCGGTGAGATGGAGTTGGACTTTGCGGCCTTCCGAAACGAGTAGTTCAACCGGGCGCTCTTCGCCACACAAACGGCACAGGTGTTAGTTTCTGGCCGACGGGACCAAGCCAAGGGGGACCGCTGTGGACATGAACGACATGATCCTGGTGAGTGTGGACGACCACCTGTGCGAACCGCCTCACATGTTCGATGCGCATCTGCCGAAGAAATGGACCGATGAGGCGCCGAAGCTGATCCGGACCGAAGAGGGCAACGACGTCTGGACGTTCAACGGGGCGGTGATCCCCAACGTCGGGCTCAACGCCGTCGCCGGCCGCCCCAGAGAGGAATACGGGATCGAGCCGACCTGTTTCGAGGAGATGCGTCCCGGCTGCTACGACATTCACGAACGCATCAAGGACATGAACGCAGGCGGCGTGCTCGGCTCGATGTGCTTCCCTTCGTTCCCCGGCTTCGCGGGGCGGCTGTTCGCTGCCCACCCCGACAAGGCTTTCGCCGCGGACCTGATCCGCGCCTACAACGACTGGCACATCGACGAATGGTGCGGCAGCTACCCCGGACGCTTCATCCCGATGGCACTGCCGATGATCTGGTCGGCGGAGGAGTGCGCCGCGGAGGTCCGCCGAGTGGCCGACAAGGGCTGCCACTCGATGACCTTCACCGAGAACCCGGTGCCACTGGGCGAGCCGAGCTTCCACGACGAGTACTGGAACCCGCTGTGGGACGCGCTGGTGGACTGCGACACGGTGCTGTCGATCCATCTCGGTTCCTCAGGACAGTTGGTGGTGACCGCACCCGACGCGCCGATGGACGTGATGATCCAGATGCAGCCGATGAACATCTCCACCGCGGCAGCCGACCTGTTGTGGTCGACGATCCCCCGCCGCTACCCGAAACTCAAGATCGCCCTCTCCGAAGGCGGCACCGGCTGGGTTCCCTACTTCATGGACCGCGCCGACAAGACCTACGACATGCACCACCTCTGGACTGGTCAGGATTTCGGCGGAATGCTGCCCAGCGAAGTGTTCCGCCGCAATTTCTTGACCTGTTTCATCACCGACCCGGTCGGCGTGGCTCTGCGCCACGAGATCGGAATCAACAACATCTGTTGGGAGATGGACTATCCCCACTCCGATTCCAACTGGCCCAGCGCCCCCGAGGAACTCGCCGAGGTGTTCGTCGGCGTGCCCGACGACGAGATCAACCGCATCACCCACCTCAACGCCATGGACTGGTTCTGCTACGACCCGTTCGCTTCGTTGGACCCGACCGACGCCACGGTCGGTGCGTTGCGCGCCGCGGCCGGCGACCATGACGTCTCGGAACGGTCTCTGTCTACCGGCCGCTATGAGGACAGCGGCGGAGAGGTTTCGTTGAAGGACTTCGCGACCAGGGCCTCCGGTCGCTGACGATCAGCGCAGGCCTCCGTCGAGTCGCAGGATTGCGCCGGTGGTGTAGATCCCGGCGTCGCTGGCGAAGTAGAGGGCCGCGCCGACGACCTCTCCAGGTTGGCCGGCACGCCCCAAGGAGATCTGGTTGCCGAGTCCTGCGATCATCTCGGCTGACCATGCCTTGGAGATGTCGGTCAGGAACGGGCCTGGTTGGATGCAGTTGACCCGGACTTCGGGTCCGTACGCCCTGGACATGCTCTCGGTCAGGTTGTGGAGGCTCGCCTTGGCCATCCCGTAGACGACTTCGCTCGGCGACGGTTTGACGGCCGCGCTCGAACTGACGAAGACGACCGACCCTGAGCCCCTCTCCTTCATGCGCTCGGCGACTATCGCAGTGAGCCGGAACGTTCCCTTGAGGTTGACGTCCATCACTTTGTCGTACAGCGCTTCGCTGATCTCTGCGATCGAGGGATACAGCGGTGACATTCCGGCGTTGTTGACCAGGATGTCGATGTCACCGAACTGCTCATACGCCGCATCAGCGAGACCCTCCACCTGGTCCCAATATCCCACATGGCACGCGTACGCCATAGCCTCCACTCCAAGGGCGCGGGCCTCTGCGGCCACCGATTCGCAGTTGTCGAGCTTGCGGCTGGCGATCACAACATTGGCACCGTGCTCGGCGAAGGCCAGAACCATCTCACGCCCCAGGCCGCGACTGCCGCCGGTGACGATGGCGGTACGCCCCGTGAGGTCGAAGAGTTCGCTCGCGTGTGTCATGACTCCGCTTTCAGAAATTGGCTGGGGCTTTCAGATGTTCAGTGGGGCTTTGAGATGTTGGCTAGGCGACAGTATGCACCCTGGGCCATACTTGGCAGCAACATCCAACGCACAAGATCCATTCACAGCATCCCACTCGACAACGAGGCGACCGCTATGACGAAGCGAACCATTGACTTCCCGGTGTTCGACGCCGACAACCACATGTATGAGACCGAGGATGCGTTCACCCGCTACCTTCCGTCGAAGTACGCCAACGCCATCAAGTACGTGCAGGTCAAGGGCCGCACCAAGATCGCAATCAACGACAAGATCTCCGAGTTCATCCCCAACCCCACGTTCGAGGTTGTGGCCGCGCCGGGCGCTCAAGAGGAATTCTACCGTTCCGGCAATCCCGAGGGGAAGTCGCTTCGGGAGATCTTCGGCAAACCGATCAAGTGCCCGCAGTGGGCCCGCAATGCCGAAGCACGACTACCGCATCTCGACGAACTGGGGCTCGACGGCTCGCTGATGTTCCCGACGTTGGCCAGCCTGCTCGAAGAGCGGATGCGCGACGATCCCGACCTCTGCCACGCCGCGGTCCATTCGCTGAACCAGTGGATCTATGACGAGTGGCGTTTCGACTACGAGGGACGGATCTTCGCCACTCCGGTGATCACCCTGCCGATCGTCGAGAAGGCGATCGAGGAACTGGAGTGGTGTCTGGACCGGGGTGCCCGCTGCATCCTCATCCGTCCCGCTCCCGCCTGGGGGTTGCGGGGTCCTCGTTCGCCCGGCCTGCCGGAGTTCGATCCGTTCTGGGCGAGGGTGCAGGAAGCCGGTGTGATGGTCGGCATGCACAGTTCTGATTCTGGCTACGCCGATCTGGTCTCGATTTGGGAGGGCAGCACGGAAATGCTGCCGTTCAAGCCCAATCCGTTGCGCCATCTGCTCATGTCCAACCGGCCGATCACCGACATGATGAGCGCCATGGTGTGTCACGGCGCCTTCACCCGCTTCCCGGACCTGCGAATCGGGACGATCGAGAACGGCGGCACATGGGTGGCGCCCTTCGTCAAGAGCCTCGAAGAGGTCTACAAGAAGATGCCTCAGGAGTTCAGCGAGCATCCTGTCAACGCTTTCAAGCGCAACGTCTATGTCAATCCGTTCTGGGAGGACGCCCTTGAGGGGCTGCTCGAGATCATGACCCCGGACCGTCTGCTGTTCGGTTCGGACTACCCGCATCCTGAGGGACTCGGCAATCCGCTTGAATTCGTCGACGACCTGCCCGCTGATCTGAACCGTGACGATGTCGCCAAGATCATGGGCGGCAACCTCAAGTCGCTGCTGAAGGTCTGACCGATGACTGCGCAGTCGACCGGCACCAAACCGCCTGCAGAAACGAGCACGGGACTCGACATTGCCGGACCACCCCAGGAGATGTACCGCTTCCTGCGCGATCACATGCCGGTGATGGCCGTTGAACACGAAATGATGACCGGAACCAGCGTCGCACTCCACGACGATGTCGTGACGGTGCTGCAGAACCCGCAGATCTTCTCATCCGACGGAGCCGCCGAGATCGGCCAGGTTCGTCCTCTCATCCCGTTGGAGATCGACCCTCCGGAGCACGCCAAGTATCGCAAGCTCCTAGATCCCCTCTTCGCGCCTCGCAGGGTGGCGTTGCTGGAACCTTCGACGAGGGCGCTGGCAGCCAGTCTCATCGACGCGGTGGTCGATCAAGGGCACTGCAACTTTCATGAAGCGATCGCCGAGCCGCTTCCCAGCCAAGTCTTTCTGACAATGTTCGGTCTCCCCGTCGAGCGCACTGCGGAGTTCATCGAACTGAAAGACGGCATCATTCGCCCACCAGTGGACAGTTCGGCCGAGGCGCGGGAGTTCCGAATGGCTACCGGCAGGCGAATCTATGCGGTGTTGCAGGAAGCCGTTGATCAGCGCCTTGAGACCCGACGAGACGATTTCCTGTCGCAGTTTCTGGACGCGAAGGTGGAGGGAACTCAGCTCACCGTCGATGAGGTTCTCGATATCGGTTACCTGTTCTTTTTGGCTGGGCTCGACACGGTCACCGCATCGCTCGACTGCATGCTTGCTCATCTGGCTCAGAACCCGGAGCATCAACGGCGACTCGTCGAACAACCCGAAGACATCGGTGCCGCGATGGAAGAGTTCCTGCGTTGGGAGACCCCGGTCGCCGGAGTTGTTCGGGTTGCGGTCCAAGACACCGAACTGTCGGGTTGCCCCATCAAGGCGGGCAGCAAAGTCTCGGTGAACCTGGGTTCGGCCAATACCGACGAACGGTTCTGGGACAACGCTGACACGGTCGATCTTGACAGGGCGGTCAACAAACACATTGCCTTCGGCGGGGGTGTTCACCGCTGCCTCGGATCGCATCTGGCACGCATGGAAATGCGAGTGTGTCTCGACGAATGGCACAAACGAGTGCCTTGTTATGAATTGAAGCCTGGGACCACTCCGCACTACACGATGGGGCTGCGAAGCGTCGAGAATCTCCAATTGGTGTGGCACAACGGATCATGAACGAAGACTCGCCTTCCGCTCGCCCAACAAGCCCACTGCAGGGGATCCGGGTGGTGGAGATGGCGAGCTGGATGTTTGTCCCGTCGGGTGGTTCGGTGCTGGCCGACTGGGGGGCGGACGTACTCAAGATCGAGAATCCTCAGGGCGGCGACCCTCAGCGTGGACTGATCGCCTCCGGGTTGCTTCCGGGCGGGGCGGGTGGCGTGAACTTCATGATTGAACAGCCCAACCGCAGCAAGCGCTCGGTGGCCATCAACGTTGCACACCCTGACGGCCATGAGGCATTCATGAAGCTGATCGAGTCGGCTGACGTCTTCTTGACCAACTATCTGCCGCCGATCCGGCGCAAACTGGGAATCGACACCGACGACATCCTGGCCCGCAACCCGAGGATCGTCATTGCCCGAGGTACTGGGCAGGGACCCAAAGGACCCGATGCAGAGAAAGGCGGTTACGACGGTGCTTCATATTGGGCCCGTGGAGGGTTGGGGTCGGTATTCCCACCCGACCGCGACGGTTGGCCGACTCCGCAGAGTTCACCCGCGTTCGGGGACGTCATCGGTGGCCTTGCCACCGCTGGAGCGATCGCCGCGGCTCTGTTGAAACGGGAACGAACCGGGGAAACAAGTGTGATCGATGTGAGTCTGCTGGCCACAGCTCTGTGGCAGATCTCGCCGCTGGTGGTCGCCTCGAAGCTGTTCGGTCTGACTTCACTGCCCCGCGGAGACCGCCGCTTGACACCGAACCCCGGAGTGGGCGTCTACCGAACCGCAGACAACCGCTTCATCAGCTTGATCCTGCTGCAGAGCGACAAGCACTGGGACGACTTCGCGGCTCGACTCCAACGACCGATCCTGGTTGAGGACGAACGCTTCAACCACTCGTCTGCGCGGGCGCAGAACGGTCCGGCCTGCATCGACATCATCGACGAGGCCTTCGGCGAGCGGTCCCTCGACGAGTGGAAGGAACGGCTCGAGACTTTCGAAGGGGTGTGGACACCCTTCCAGACGCTCGCTGAGCTCTATTCCGACTGCCAGGTCGTTGCCAACGGTTACCTGCCTTCAATGGAGCACGCCAGCGGTGAGGCAGTGCAGCTGGTTGCGAGCCCCGCGCAGTTCGATGAGCAGCCGATCGTCGTTGAGCGCGCCCCCGAGCTCGGCGAGCACACCGAACTGGTCTTGAACGAGCTCGGTTTCGACTGGCCCGACATCATCGCCATGAAGGAGACCGGGGCAATCCTCTGATGGCCTTTCCAAAAAAGGCACCTCGTTGACACACCGGGGCGGGCATCGCGTACGATCAATTCTTGGGGGACTGATGATGAATCGACAACGGCAAACCATCGTGGCTCTGTTCTGTGCCTTCATGTTGTTGGCCTCTGCATGCGGCAACAGCGGAGATGCGGACGAACCCACCAGGGCAGGGCCGACCGACGCCAGCGGCGATGACAGCGCCGATGAGTCCGGCGGCGCCGACGACAGCGCAGACTCGACCGACAGCACCGACACCGACAGCACCGACACCGACAGCGACAGCACCGACACCGACAGCACCGACGCCGGCAGCACGGACACAGACACAGACGGCACCGACGCCGGCGACAGCTCAGAGGGTGAAGACCAAGACGTCGAAGAAGACCTCTGGGCCGCACGGCACGAATTCGTCGCGATAGAGGGCGTTCCCGGTGTCAGCGACGATGAGATCTCCGTCGCCGTCGTCGGCATCCGGGAGTTCAACCCCCTCGGGACCTGCATACTCGACTGTTACATCACAGGCGTTCAGGCATATTTCGACTACATCAACGACGGCGGCGGGATATACGGCCGTGACCTGGTGATCGGCGAGGAACACGACGACCAGCTCTTCGCGAACCAGCAGGCCGCACTCGAGATCATCTCCGACAACAAGAGCTTCGCATCCTTCCAAGCGACGCTCAACGCCTCAGGTTGGGGCGATCTCCACGAAGCCGGAATTCCCAGTTTCACCTGGAACATCCACTCGACCGAATCTGTCGACCGCGACACGATCTTCGGACACTTCGCAGTCGGCTGCCCTACCTGCTCTCAGCGGGCGGTTCCTTGGCTGGTGTCCATTTCAGGGGCCTCTAAAGTCGCCACGCTCGGCTACGGGCTGTCGGAGAACAGTCAGGTCTGCGCCAACGCTCTGGCTTACTCGGTGGAGTTGTACAGCAATGATCTCGGCATCTCCGTCGGCTACGTCAACGACGATCTCAGCTATGGGCTGACCAGCGGAATCGCCCCCGAAGTCACCCAGATGATCGATGCCGGAGTCGACTTCATCGCCACCTGTCTGGATCTCAACGGGATGAAGACCCTGGCGCAGGAACTGCAACGCCAGGGTGCGCGTGATCAGGTGACGATGTATCACCCCAACACCTATGACGCCGGGTTTGTGGCCGAGGCCGGCAACTTCTTCGACGGTGACTACGTCATCCCACAGTTCGCAGCCTTCGAGTACGACACAGGCAGCGAACTCAGGGCGTTGTACGACGAGTGGGTTCCACGCCACGGCGGTCCGGTGGCGGAACAGACAATGGTTGGTTGGATAAACGCCGACACCATGGTTACCGGTCTGCTCCACGCAGGGCCGGACTTCGATCGTCAGAAACTCATAGACGCCCTCAACTCGATTGTCTATGACGCCGACGGGCTCATCAATCCGCTCGAGTTCGGTAGACAGCACGCATCGCCGACCGAGGGTGACCCCACCCACGACTACGAACTCGAGTGCATCTCGGCGGTACAGATGCTCGACGGCGGTTTCGTCGGTTTCCAGGAGGCTCCCTTCATGTGTTGGGACAACGCCACAACCGCCTGGTCCGAGCCCTTCCCAGTGAACTTCGCGGACCGGTAACCAGAACCGGTGATCCTCGCCTCCAGCTTCCTTGAAGATCTGCTTCGCAGTGTCCTCCAGGGAACGCCTTCAGGTGCTGTCTTCGCGCTGGTCGCCATCGGATTCGTCCTCACCTACAAGACCTCCGGTGTGTTCAACCTGGCGTTCGGCGCGCAGGCCTACATATCGGCGGCCATGTTCTTCAAGGCGCGTACGCAGTGGAACTGGTCCATTCCGCTGTCGGTGCTCGTGTCGGTCTTCGTGTTGGCTCCGGCGATCGGGGTGGTTCTGGAACGATTCTTGTTCCGGCATCTGAGAACTGCTTCGGCGGTGTCGAAGCTGGTGGTGACTATCGGCTTGAGCGTGGCGCTTCCTGCACTGTTCGAGATCTTTGCCGACTACGCCCCGGTTGCCGGCCGCGCGCCCACCGGCATCGTGCCAGAGGGCGGCTCGGTGTTCTACGACCCGCTCGGTGTGTACCCGTTCAGCCGCGACGAACTGGCTGCAATGGGCGTAATCCTGGCGGCTGTCATCGTGCTGGGAGCGATCTTTCGGTTCACGCCGGTCGGACTGCAGATGCGGGCGGTGGTCGAGAGCCCGAGGATGACCGAACTCAATGGCATCGCCGCAGACCGGGTCTCTGCGTTCGCCTGGGCATTGTCGAGCACCTTCGCCGGGATGGCCGGTGTGTTGATCGCCCCCATCCGTTTCAACACGCTCATCTCCACCGACTTCTTCAACGTTGTTTTTGTGGCGATAGCTGCGGCGGCGATCGGCCGACTCGTCAGCCTTCCGAGAGCGTTGATCGGGGGGATCGGCCTCGGCTGGTTCATCGCCGTCTTCAACACGTTCCTGCCTCGCTGGGCCGACGACCACACCTGGTTGCGGCCGCTGAGGGACAACTTCTCGAACTCCCTGCCGTTTGTCGTGTTGTTCGCGATATTGGTGTTCTGGCCCGCTATCAGGCGGGCTACCGATGTGGGCGATCCTCTGTCGGGGGTTGATCCGCCGCCTGCCGCTCCCGCCGCTACGGAGCGTCACCGGTTGCTTACCCGGTTCACCTTGCTGTTCGCGGTCGGTTTCTTTCTGTTCGTCGGGCTGACGGTCTTCTTTCGGGCTGACCGCTCCTGGGTGTTCCTCGTCACCAGCGCGGTGGTCCTCTCGACGGTCTACCTGTCGATCACGGTCATCACCGGTTTCGCCGGGCAGATCAGTCTCTGCCAGGGGGCCTTCGCGGCTATCGGTGGGTTCACCGTCTTCCAGATGGCCGATCGCTTCGACCTGTCGGTGCTGTTAGCGGCCCTGATCGGCGCTTCTATTGCAGCTCTGGTCGGTGCGATAATGTCACTGCCGGTGTTGCGCCTCGGCGGGATCTGGCTGGCTATCGCTACGCTCGCCTTCGCCTTCTTCTTCGACGCAGTCCTTGTGCGCATGTCGTGGATCGGGGGCGGCGACACTGCGCTGCTGCAGGGAACCCGGGTGCCCCGACCCATCCTGGGACCGATCGACTTCGGCAACGACAAATCGTTTCTGGCGCTCGCCGTTGTGGTGTTCGTGATCACCTCGCTGGCAGTGATTCAACTTCGCGAGGGCACGATCGGGAGGACGCTTCGGGCGATCCGCGGCAGCGAGGTGGCCGCCGAGTCGATCGGCATCTCCCCCGCCAAAGCTCGTATCGCGGCCTTCGCAACCTCAGCGTTCATCGCCGGTCTGGGCGGTGCAATGATGACCATGCACCAGGAAAACGTCAACTACCAGAACAACTTCTCACCGGTCGGCTCGCTGTTCTGGCTGGTTCTGGTGGTGACCTTGAGTGTGCGCACGGTTGAGGGCGCTGCTCAGGCCGGAGCCGCGTTCTCGATGTTCGAACCGCTGATCCTGAAGGGCGAGCTCTTCGCCTGGCTGCTGCGGGCAGAACATCGGCTCCCGGGGTTCTTCCCCATATCCGGGAAGTGGCGTTTCATCCTGTTCGGCCTGGGAGCAATGCAGTTCGCCCGACATCCGGAGGGTCTGCTCGAGCATGGCAAACGGCGGGCCACCGCCGGGCTGAACCGACGATTGGCGAGACGCGACCAGACCCGCCTTGTTTCTCGGAGTGCGGATTCAGGCGGCGGTGCGACGTGATCTCGCCTGATGTGCTGGCCGTGTCCGGGATCAAGAAGACCTTCTCGGGCATTGTCGCGCTCGACGACGTGAGCCTCACCGTCGAGACAGGCGAACGAGTGGGGTTGATCGGGCCCAACGGTGCTGGCAAGACGACACTGTTCAACTGTCTGCTGGGGATCCTGCGGCCCGACGCGGGGCAGGTCGAGTTGAACGGTGTCGACGTCACGGGCCATCGCGTGCACAAGCGCGCCCAAGCTGGGATGGGCCGTACATTCCAGCGCATCGAACTGTTCAGCGACACGACGGTTCGGGAGCATCTGCTCATCGCCGAGCGGGTACGCAACAACAGCGGCGCTTTCTGGAAGGACCTCCTGGGGCGGGGCAGGCCCAACGCGGCGGAGATCTCTGCTTGCGACGCGGTGCTCGAGATGCTGGGACTCGGCGAAGTCGCCGAGGTCCCCATCGAGTCTTTGAGCCTCGGGCAGGGGCGACTCGTGGAGGTCGGACGGGCACTGATGACCGATCCGCAGATCCTGCTGCTGGACGAGCCGTCCTCGGGGCTCGACCGCTCCGAGACCAACGCTCTGGCCGCAACCCTGGGGGCCATCCAGAGCGAGCGAGGATTCGCCATCCTGCTGGTCGAACACGACGTGGAGCTGGTGGCTGAGTTCACCACCAGGTTGTATGTGCTCGACTTCGGCCAGCTGATCGCACACGGCCCGACCACCGAGACGCTCGCTTCGCCCGCCGTGCGAAACGCCTACCTCGGTGCGGGTGCTGCCGTTGCTGGCGCTGCGGACGACGCCGCAGACCCGCCCAAAGCCGACACTAAACGCGGGCTTGGCGTTGCTGGCGCTGCGGACGGCGCCGCAGATCCCCCTAGAACCGATACCGGGCGCGAGCTTGGTGCCGGAGATCCCCCCGGAGCCGAACCGGGAACGGGGGGTGAGTTGTGACTGCGTTGCTGGAGTTGCGTGACGTGTGGGCGGAATATGGGCCGTTTCGGGCGCTCTTCGGCGTTGACCTGAAAGTCCCGCCAGGCGGCGCGGTAGCACTCCTCGGCGCCAACGGCGCCGGCAAGACGACTGTTGCGCGGGTCGCTACCGGGCTCGTTCAAGCCAGTGCCGGTGATGTGGCAGTAGACGGCATCGAAATGACGAACCGTCCGACCTACGCCTACGCTCGGGCAGGCATCGCGCATGCCCCCGAGGGACGTTCGATCTTCGCCAGTTTCACCGTTGAGGAGAACCTCACCCTGACGTTCCGGAGTTTTCTCGGCAGGCAAAAAGTGGGTGAATCGCTGGAACAGGCTTTCGAACTGTTCCCCCGCCTCGGAGAACGTCGTTCGCAGACGGCCGGAACCCTTTCGGGCGGGGAACAACGGATGCTCTCACTGGCCCGGGTTCTGGTGCTCCAACCTCGCCTGCTGATCGCCGATGAACTGTCGCTGGGTCTCGCCCCGATCGTGGTCGACGAGGTCTATTCCACACTCGAGGCGATCCGTAGTTCCGGCACCGCTCTGTTGATCGTCGAACAGCACATGGCGCATGCCCTTGAACTGTGCGACGACGCGGTGCTGCTCGAACACGGAAAGGTCGCCTGGCAGGGATCGGCGAGCGATGCCGGCGATGTCGTCACCGGCCGACTGTTCGAGTCGGCCGGAGACTAGGCCGGTCGCGTCACCAACCGCTGCGGATCAGCCCGTAGACGTTGGCGAAACTCTCAACGATCTCAGCTGGCAACGGCACCACCCCACCCAGAGCCTCCGCTCCGTGCGCAACCCTGGCCGTGTGTTCCACCACCTCAGCGGTGTGCAGGGCATCTTCTGGCGAGTGACCGACGCAGAGCAGGCCGTGGTTGGCCATAAGCACCGCGCCTCGGTCGCCGAGGTGGCGGACCACTTCGGCAGCCAGTTCGTCGCTGCCCGTCATGCGATACTCCGAGACCGCTATATCGCCACCGACATAGACGATCCCCTCCTCGATGCACACCGGAATGGGCTTGCGGGCCAAGGCGAACATCGAGCCGTACCGAGGATGACAGTGAACCACTCCCCCGACCTCAAAGAACGCGTTGTAACAGGCCAGATGCATCGCCTTCTCGCTTGACGGCCGGGCCGTGCCCGAAACGGGCTCCCCGTCGAGGTCCACGACCGCGAGGTTGTCCACCGAAATGTCGACGTAGGGGACCGACGACGGCGTCATGACGATCGATCCGTCGGCTTGACGACCCGAGACGTTCCCCGCGGTGCCGACGACGAGCCCGATGTCGTACATTCGCCTGGCCGTGTCGACCACCGCTTGACGGATGTCCGGATTGTCGCTCATGACAACACCTCCGGGTTGACGCAGTTCAACGGGCGCTCGCCGGCCAGGATCGCTTTCACGTCCGCCACGATCATCTCGGTCTGACGGATCTCCACATCGTAGGTTGCTCCGCCGATGTGAGGCGTGATCACCACATTGTCCATTTGCAGCAGCGGGTGTTCGACCGGAAGCGACTCGCCGTCGACATGGTCGAGGGCAGCACCGCCGAGGTGACCACTCTTGAGCGCAGCGATCAGCGCATCGACATCATGCAGACCCGCTCGCGCTGTGTTGATGTACAGCGCTTCCGGTCTCATCTGCGCGAATCTCGCCTCGTTCATCATCTGTTGCGTGTCGGCTGTGACGTTGGCGTGCATCGAGACAACGTCGGCCTGCACCAGCAGATCACCCAGTTCATGGCTGGCGTCGCCAACATATGGATCATGGCTGATCACGGTCATGCCGAGGCCTTCCAGTCTCCATTTCACTGCTCGGCCCACCGCGCCGAGTCCCACGAGCCCGGCTGTCCGACCTGCCAGTTGCCAAGTCCGGTAACGCTGATAGGGCAGCGTCTCTCCAAAGACCGTGCCATTGACCATGTCGCGATGACCCGGAATGACCCGTCGAGCCAGTGCCATCAACAGAGCCACAGTCATCTCCGCCACCGCATCGGCGTTGCGTTCCGGCGCACTGACAACCGGAATCCCCGCCGAGGTCGCACCCGCCACATCGACGTTGGTGGGGTTGCCTCTAGTGGCAGCGATCAGTTTCAACGGAAGATCGAACACCGCGCCGGAACAGAAGTCTGCCTCGCAGATCAGAATCTCAGCACCCGACTCCCGAAGCTCGGCGGCCAGGTCGTCCGGGCCGTAGAGCCTGATCGGGGTGTACTCCAGCCAGGGATCGAAGATCACCTCAACCACCTTGCGAAGCTCTTCGAGCGCCGGACCGCGTAGCGGCGCAGTAACGAACGCACGGGGTCTTGACATGACCCCCACGTTAGAGGCTGGAAGCGTCAGGCTCCTAGAATGACCTGGCGGAGGGGCGACTTGTGGCGCAGGTGACCGTGGGAATCGACATCGGGACCACTTCGGTCAAGGCCGTGGCCGCGGCTGCCGACGGCGAAATCGTTGCACGTACGCGGGTCGGTCATCGTCTAATCGCTCCAAGCTCGGACCGATTTGAACATGATCCGAGATCAGCGTGGATCGACAATGTGACAGCCGCCTGGAAGGTGGTGAGCGCGGGCCACGATGTGGCCGGAGTCTGCGTGTCGGCGATGGTTCCGTCGCTGTGCGGTGTCGACGATCGTGGCGAACCCGTGACACCCGGACTGCTCTATGGTGACGCCCGAGGTCGTTACAGGCCGTCCGGCGCAACACCTGGGGATCTGCCGACGACCGGTCTCGGCGAGGTCGCCGGGTTCGCCGGCTGGATCGCCGCACAACCCGGAGTCGCCGCCCTGTGGCCCGCACAGGCGGTTGCCAATCACGCTCTGTGCGGGGTGGGAGCCATCGACACGTCCAGCGCAATGACGATGACCCCGCTGTTCGGCATCGAGGGCTGGGACGCCGAGATACTCGAAATGCTCGGCCTCAACGCCGGCCAACTTCCCGTCACATGCCCGGGGCAGACGCCGATCCCGCGCAACAGCTCTCACGGGGCCTCTTCGATCATCGGGGCCACCACGGCTGTCTCAGGTGGCACGATCGATGCGTTGGCAGAACAGACCGTCGCCGACGCCCACGCCCCCGGCGATGTGCTGGTGGTCTGTGGCACGACTCTGATCATCTGGGGGTTGACCGACGAATGGCGCGAGGTCGACGGGTTGTGGACCATCCCGTACGCAGTCGACGGTCGGATCGCGATCGGCGGCGCCAGCAACGCGGGCGGACTCTTCATCGACCGCGTGCGCTCAATGATCGGCGATGTCGACGAAGCTGACCTGCTCGACGTGAGCGCAGCAGATCTACCAGTTTGGATTCCGTATCTTCGAGGTGAGCGAACCCCCTGGCATGACCCCCTTCGCCGGGCAGAGCTGCTGGGACTGGGACTCAACCACGGGCCCGTCGAGATTGTCGCGGCCGCCTACGAGGCTGCCGCATTCGTTGTGCGGCATCACCTTGATCTTGCTGACGTCTCTGCGCAGAGAATCGTGGCCGCCGGGGGCGGGATCCAGAGCAGAGCCTGGATGCAGGCACTGGCCGACTGCAGCGGTCTTGGAGTCGACGTGTCTGTCCATCCCGAAGGTGCAGCTCTCGGGGCGGCATACGCCGCACGGGTCTGCGCAGGTCTGGAAGCCGACTCATCGGACAGCAGAAGTTGGGCCCGAATCAGCCGTCGGGTCGAACCGCGCGATCGAGCCGCAGAAGCGGCCGACAGCAGATACCAGCGTTTCCGCGAAGCCGTCGAACGATGAACTGCCGGCTGTGTCGAGGCGATGTCGGCACGTCTCGCCTTTCGGGAACCGACTGACCCGAGTACCTGACTCGCCGATCAGCAACCCGGTCAGCTACAACTAGCAGCATGAGCGTTGCCAGACTGGTCGAACGATGAAGTTCTCCGTCACCTATCCGCTCGTCCACCACCCCTACAACCCTGAACTCCTGACCAAGCAAAGCTTGACCCGGTTCGCTCAAACAGCCGAGAACGCCGGTTTCGACGCGATGGGGTTCACCGACCATCCAGCACCCACCCACCGTTGGCTCAGTGCCGGGGGCCACGATGCGCTCGACCCGTTCTCGGCACTTGCCTTCGTGGCCGCGGTCACCGACCGCATGCTGTTGATTCCCAACATTGTTGTTCTCCCCTACCGAAACCCCTTCCTCGTCGCCAAGTCGATAGCGACTATCGACGCCTTGAGCGGCGGACGGTTCGTGCTGGCGACCGGCACCGGCTATCTGAAAGGCGAGTACAAAGCGTTGGGAGTCGACTTCGATGAGCGCAACGAGCTGTTCGACGAGGCGATCGAGGTTCTGCGCGGCGTCTGGGAGCACGATGATTTTGCCTACGAAGGCCGCAATTTCCTGGCCTACGGGCAGACCGCCAACCCGAAGCCCGGCAGGGTTCCGATCTGGATCGGCGGAAACAGCAGACTCTCACGCAGGCGGGTCGCGGCTGTTGCCGACGGCTGGGTCCCGTTCCCCGCGCCGCGAGCCCTGGCCAGCACGACCAAGACTCCGCCACTGGAAACTCCTGAGGACCTCGCCGAGATGCTCGACTACCTCTGGCGGCATGTGGACGACCAGGGCCGTGACCGCTCAGAGATCGACGTCTGCTTCGGTTCTGATGCGGGAGGCTCTCCGGCATCAGAGACCTTCGACGCAGGCGCCCAGATCGAGGGACTGGCCTCGCTGAACGCGTTGGGCGTCACCTGGGCGTCGGTGACCGTGCCGGGAGACTCGATCAACCGCGCCCTCGAGGCCCTGCAGCGCTACGGCACCGAGGTCATCGCCGCAGCCGACACCAGTTGACGCTCACCCCGCCGCTCACCCGGTTAAAAGGGCCGGTTGCACCTCATCGACGATCAACTCCATCTGTCGCTCAACGAGGTCCTCTGGCATGCCGCCGATCGAAGCCCACAGATACAGGTGCTCGACGGGCAGCCCGTCACAGATACCGGTGATTCGAGCTACCGCCTCATCCGCAGTCAGGACCTGCAGTGCGCCGACCACGCCTGAGCCGCGGCCTTCACGAACCTCGTCGGTGGTCAGCCAACGAGGAGTGCGGCCCGTGCCCAGAGCAGCCTGCTGCCGGTAGCTGTTGAGCTGGTGAGTGCGGTGCGGAACGATCCTCTCCCATGCCTGTTCAGGGTCATCGGCGACCAGGAAGTCGACCACCCCTGCCATTCGGGCCGCTTCGACACCATGGCCGGACTCCTCCAGCGCGTCGCGGTAGATGCCGAAACTGTCGCGGTTGTGAGTCAACAGACCAACGCCCAGACGCCCAGCTCGCGCCGCGCCCCGAGGACCGAGGTACCCGGCCCACAACGGCACGGGTTGCTGCACCGGTCCGGGACTGCAGCCGCCTTCAGCAAAGATCCGGCCGATCTCGCCGAGCGCGTGATCGGTCGCGTGGTAGCGGCTGGCGAGCTCGACACCGAACGCCTCGAATTCCGGGGCCACGTAGCCCGCGCCGAGCCCCAACTCGAGACGGCCCCCGCTGATCACATCAACCACCGCGGCCTGTTCCGCTACGGCCATCGGGTGTTGCAGCGGTGCCACCACCACTGCGGTGCCCAAGCGCACTCGTTCGGTACGTGCCGCGATGGCGGCCAGCACGGTGAGCGGCACCGGCAGATAACCGTCGTCGACGAAGTGATGCTCGCTGACCCAGACCGATCCGAGGCCGCGTCGGTCGGCCTCGGAGATCAGATCAAGATGCCAGCCGTAGTAGGCCGCTGGGTCGCGTCGCCAGGGCTCAGGATTGCGAAAATCGAAGTACAAACCCAGATTCGGGCGCGGCGCAGATCCCATCAGCTACCGGGCGCCGGGATCTTGAAGACCCTCTCGGCGTTCTCGTGGAGGAACTTGGGCCAGACGTGGGGTCGCAACGGAACGTCGGGAAGCTCCGCGAAGATACGTTCCAGATCGAGACCCGCCGGATAGTAGCCCGCGTACATCACCTTGTCGGAGCCGCGGGTGTTGGCGTAGTCGATGATGGCTCTGGGGTAATACTTCGGGGCGAAAGCCGATGTCATGTAGTACAGACCCGGCCATTTCAGCATCAGCTTCACAGCCAGGCTCTCCCAGGGCTCGGCTCCGTGACGCATCACGATCCTTAGTTCGGGAAAGTCGTAGCACACATCATCGAAATGCCGTACGTGTTGGCAGTCTGCCGGCACTCGTGGGCCCGGAATACCGGCATTGGAGATGATCGGCAGGTCGAGATCTATGCAGGTCATATAGATCGGGTAGTAGCGACGATCGCTGACCGGAACCTGCGGGATGCAACCCGCTGGGAAGGTTGTAACCGCGCTGAGACCGTGTTCGCTGTGTCTCTCGCGGATCTTCCGCACGGTTCCGGCAATATCGTTGGGGTCGATCTCCAGCGAGAAGAACACTCGCCCGGGGTGACGCCGGCGAGCCTCGATCGACACCTTGTTGAGACCGAACAGGCCGGCCCGAACGCCACAACGATCCATCTTCGAAAAGGTCGTCTCTATGGGATCCTCGTCTGGGGCAGCCTCGGGTGGAGTGTCGGTGAACATGTATCCCGCCGGCATCACCAGATCACCGCCCTCGGCTGATTCGGCGTCTTTGAAACCAGCTCGCAGGTACTGATAGACGGCGTTCTTGTCGGTGAACGGGAACCCGATCATCAAGTCGACTGCTTGCGGGTCTGACGGATAGCTCATTTTGTTCCTCTGGTTCTGAATTCGGTTCGGTTTCTATCGGCAGGATTCGGCGCGACTCTTCGCGGCAAACAGTAATCTCCATCACAATGACCACCAACGCCCAATTGCTTGAACGTTACCGAGCGGTCCTGCCGTCGTATGTGAATCCGCTCTACGCCGAACCGATCTCCATCGAACACGGCGAGGGAGGCTACGTATGGGACGTGGAGGGCAACCGCTACCTCGACTTCTTCGGTGGAGTGCTCACCACCATGGTCGGCCACAGCAATCCCGATGTGGTGGCCGCGGTGCAGGACCAGGCCGCCAAGGTCATGCACACTTCGACGCTGTACCTCTGCGAGCCGATGATCGAGCTGGCTGAACAGATCGCCGCCATATCGGGTATCCCCGACGCCAGAGTGTTCTTCACCACCTCGGGCAGCGAAGCCAACGACACCGCCATCCTGTTGGCTACCAGCTATCGCAAGTCCAACCAGGTGCTGGCCATGCGCAACAGCTACCACGGCCGTTCGTTCACAGCCCAGGCGATCACCGCCCACTCCTCCTGGTCCTCGACCAGCCTCTCGGGTTTGTCGGTCAACTTCATCCAGGGCGGCTACCGGCTGCGCAGCCCGTTCGGTCATATGAACGACGAAGACTTCACCAACGCCTGCGTCGACGATCTCGTGCAGGTGATCGACATGATGACTGCCGGTGATGTCGCCTGCCTGATAGCCGAGCCGATTCAGGGAGTCGGCGGTTTCGCCACGCCGCCGGACGGTTTCTTCGGTGAGCTCAACAAGGTGCTCGCCAACCATCAGATCCTGCTCGTGGTGGATGAGGTGCAGACCGGATGGGGGCGAACCGGCGAGCACTTCTGGGGCTATCAGGCCCACGATGTGGTACCCGACATGCTCACCTTCGCCAAGGGCGTCGGCAACGGCGCCACGCTGGCGGGGATAGTCGCCCGTGCAGAGATCATGGACACCATCAGTGTGCTCTCGTTCAGCACCTTCGGTGGCAATCCGCTCTCGTCTGCGGCAGGTCTGGCCACGTTGCGTTACGTGCTCGACAACGATCTGCAAGGCAATGCCCTGCGAATGGGGCAGAGACTCACTGCAGCGGTGGCGCCGGTGGCAGCCTCGGTGCCGTGGATTGCCGAACTGCGGGGCAAGGGTCTCATGCAGGCGATCGAGACCGTTCATCCCGGTTCGCTCGAACCCGACGCTGCGCGGGCCGGCGCGGTGTTGGAGGGCTGCAAGCGGCGGGGCCTCCTCGTCGGCAAGGGCGGACTCTACGGCAACGCCATCCGCATCACCCCGATGCTCGACGTCAGCGCCGACGAGTTGGATGAGGGGATCGCAGCCATCCTCGAGACAATCGACGAGATCGACTAGACACCGACGCGCACCCACAGACAGGACAACCATCATGAAACAGATCACCCACCTCATCGACAACGATTCCGTTCCCGGCACATCCGGGCGATCCGCTGCGGTCTTCAACCCGGCGATCGGCGAACAGACAGCCGAGGTGGCTCTGGCCTCCAGCGAAGAGGTCGACACCGCGGTCGCCTCAGCAAGAGCCGCTTTCGCGGAGTGGAGCGAGGTGAGCATCGCCCGCCGGACCAAGCTGATGTTCGCGTTCCGCAACCTCGTCGTGGACAACGCCGCTGAAGTCGCGGCCCGGCTCACAGCAGAGCACGGCAAGGTCACCTCGGACGCCGCGGGCGAGGTGGCACGAGCCGTCGAGAACATTGAGTTCGCCTGCGGTATCGCCGAGCATCTCAAGGGCAGCCACAGCGAGATGGCGTCCACCGGGGTCGACGTCTACTCGGTGCGGCGTCCGCTCGGGGTGGTCGCCGGGATCACCCCTTTCAACTTCCCGGCAATGGTCCCGATGTGGATGGTTCCCAACGCGGTGGCGTGCGGCAACACGTTCGTGTTGAAACCTTCCGAGCGCGACCCCTCCGCACCTCTGTTCATCGCCGAACTGTTCTGCGAAGCCGGTTTCCCCCCGGGCGTTCTCAACGTGGTGCAGGGCGACAAGGTCGCAGTCGACCGGCTGCTGGCCCACCCCGACGTCAAAGCGCTGAGCTTCGTCGGTTCCACACCGATCGCCCAGTACGTCTACGAGACCGCCAGCGCCAACCACAAGCGCGTGCAGGCTCTCGGTGGAGCCAAGAACCACATGGTCGTGCTTCCCGACGCCGACATCGACCTGGCGGCGGACTCCGCAGTGTCGGCGGCCTACGGCTCGGCGGGTGAACGCTGCATGGCGGTCTCGGTGGCCGTCGCGGTCGGCGATGTCGCCGATCCGCTGGTCGATGCCATCAAGGTCCGTATGGAGAAGCTGACCATAGGCGACGGCACCGACCCCGCTTCGGAGATGGGGCCGTTGATCACCCGTGACCACCGCGACAGAGTCGCTGGGTATGTGGCCGCGGGCGAGTCATCGGGGGCATCGGTGGTCGTGGACGGGCGCGAGGCCGCCTTCGACAACGACGGCTTCTTTCTGGGCGTCACCCTGCTTGACCATGTGACGCCGGACATGACCGTCTACCAGGACGAGATCTTCGGCCCGGTGCTGAGCGTGGTGCGGGTGGACACCTATCGGGAGGCCGCTGAGTTGATCGCCGGCAATCCCTGGGGCAACGGCGCGGCGATCTTCACCCGCGACGGCGGCGCGGCGCGCCAGTTCCAGCAGGACGCGGACGCCGGCATGGTGGGCATCAACGTGCCGATTCCCGTGCCCGTCGGCTACCACTCCTTCGGCGGTTGGAAGGACTCAGCCTTCGGTGACACGACCATGTACGGTCCCGAGGGCATCCACTTCTACACCCGCCCCAAGGTGCTGACGACCCGCTGGCCCGATCCCGCCGGCAGCGCAGTCAACCTGGGTTTCCCGACCAACGAGTAACGCGTCAGCCGTCTGCGGGTCCGGCGGTGCCCGCTCTGGGTCCTGGAGTGAACGTGACGGGCAGCGAGCGCCAACCGGTGACGTTGGACGAATGGAAGCGAACCTTGGCCTGGTGGTCCACCTCGTAGTCGGGGATACGTCGCAGGATCTCCTCGACTGCCACCTTCCCCTCCATGCGAGCCAGAGCGGCGCCCAGACAGAAGTGCGCGCCGTATCCGAATCCCAGGTGTCTCTCCGGCCGACGGAAGATGTTGAACTCCTCGGCTGTGGGGCCGAACTCACGCTCGTCGTGGTTGGCCGCCCCAATGAGCAGCAGCACCGAGTCGCCCTCGCGCATCCGCTGTCCATGTATCCCAAAATCCCGGGTCAGGGTGCGATGCATGTACTGGGTCGAGTTGTGGTAGCGCAGCACTTCCTCGATCATGTCCGGGATCAGTGCAGGATCCGCGACCACTGCGGCCTTCTGGTCCGGGTGCCGCGACAGCAGCTCCATGACGTTGGCCACCATCTTTGTGGTCGTCTCGTGGCCGGCGATGATGAACAGGATGCAGAAACCGAGGAGTTCCTCGTCGGTGAGCGCCCGCCCGTCAACCTCGAACCCGACGAGATCGTTGATGAGCCCTGATCCTTCACCGGCCTTGCGTTTCGGCAGGTCTTCCATGAAATAGGCGACAAGGCCGAGCATCCCGTCAGCGGCCTCACGAGGGATCGCGAACACCCCGTCCTCGCGGATCATCACCTTGTCGCTGTTTGCCCGCAAAGCCGGGCGGTCCACCTCCGGCACGCCCAAGATGGCCGAGATCACATCCATCGGAAAGGGGCTCGTAAGGTCGTCCACCACCTCAGCTCGGCCCGACTCGATGACTTCATCGAGGTAGCCGGTGAAGATCCCGCGGATCTCGGCTTCCATCTTCGCGACCGTGCGGGTCGTGAACACCCGGCTGACCAACTTGCGCAACACGGTGTGTTCCGGCGGGTCGAATTCGATCATCTGATTGAACCCCGTGCTGTGGCCGATGGGCCGACGATTCTCGAGCGCTATCCCACCGGCAGACGACAACAGTTCGGTATCGCGAAAGCCCTCCAGGACATCCTCGAAACGGCTCAGAGCCCAGAACTCAAGCTCAGGATTCCAATAGGCGGGAGCCTCGTCACGGAGCCGCTTGTAGGTGACATAGGGATCGTCCTGGTGCGCAAACCCGAACGGGTTGTATACGAGTTCAGCCACAGCGAGTTCAGCCACGCCAAGACCGTAGCCAAACCCGCCCCCAAGATTCGATTCGCGAGCTTCAGAGGGACTGGAGGGACTTGGTGATCTCGACCACGGCCTCGCGGCCGTCTCCGAAGAGCATCAGGGCGTTGTCGGCGGCGAACAGAGGATTGGCGATCTTCGCGAAACCCGGGCTGAGGCTTCGTTTGATCACCACCACAACGTCGCTCTTGTCGACGTCGAGAATCGGCATTCCTGCTATCGGACTTGACGGGTCGGTGCGAGCCACCGGGTTCACCACGTCGTTGGCACCGATGACGATGGTCACGTCGGTCTGCTCGAAGGTCGGGTTGATGTCATCCATCTCGACGAGGCGCTCGTAGCTGACCTCTGCTTCAGCGAGCAGCACGTTCATATGGCCGGGCATCCGTCCCGCAACCGGATGGATGCCGAACACGACCTCCACACCACGGTCCTGCAAACGCCTCATGAGGTCCCGCACAGCGTGCTGCGCTTGAGCGACTGCAAGCCCGTAGCCGGGGACGATCGCTACGCGCTCTGACGACTCGAGCAGCATGGCCACATCATCAGCGGAGGTGGAGCGGACCTTGCCTGCATAGATGTCGTCGACATCGTCGCCGCCCGCTCCCGTAGGGGCGGGGCTGAACATCACCGCCAGCAGTGTGCGGTTCATGGCCACGCACATGATCTGGGTGAGGATCAAACCGCTTGCCCCCACCAGCGAGCCGGCGATGATCAACAGCGAGTTGTCGAGCACGAAACCAGCCGCCACCGCAGCCATGCCGGACAACGAGTTCAACAACGCGATCACGACCGGCATGTCGGCTCCACCGATCGGCACTACCACCAACAGTCCGAGAACCGCCCCAACCCCGACCAGCAGCCAAAGCCACAGAGCATTCTGTGCGTCGACGACCATCAGCACACCGAGAACCACCGCTGCGACCGCTCCAAGGCCGCTGAGCACCGTGATCCCTTTGAACCCCGACCAACGCAGAGCTTCGCGGAGCTTCGCGAAGGCGACGAGACTCCCTGTGAACGTCACCGCCCCGATCAGCGACGCCAGCGCCGCTGACGACGACAGTCGCGCGGTGTCGCCGAACAGATCAACAGCCTGGGTGTAGGACGCAGCCGCAACCAGCACCGACGCACCCCCGCCGAAACCGTTGAACAAGGCGACCAGTTCGGGCATCGCGGTCATCTGCACGCGCACGGCCAGCAGAACTCCCACCGCCGCTCCCAGAATCACCCCTCCGATGATCCACCCGAAGCCGATGATGGAGTTGTCGGTGAGCGTGACCAGCACCGCGACAAGCATTCCCGCCGCTCCGTACTGGTTGCCCCGCACCGCGGTGCGGGGCCGGCTGAGCCGTTTCAGACCGAGGATGAACAGGATTGCCGCGACGAGGTAACCGAGCGCGGCCCAATCGTTGGTCACGAACCGTCTCCGTCGGTGTCTGCCTGGTCCGCGGGAGCACGACGCCGCTTCGGACCGAACATGTGCAGCATTCGATGGGTCACCAGAAAGCCTCCCACCACATTGATCATCGCCATGGTGACCGCAACGAATCCCAGGACCGCGGTGAACGTCGAGTGGTCTGCGCCGGCGGCCAACAGTGCCCCCACAATCGTGATGCCCGAGATCGCGTTGGAACCCGACATCAGCGGAGTGTGCAGTGTCGGGGGCACCTTGGTGATCAGCTCCACCCCCAAGAACACGGCCAGCACCAGCAGGGTTACCGCGATCAGCAGTTCCACGTTCTCAGCCCTCCCCGAGCGCGGCCAAGACTTCGGGATGGACGACCGCGCCGTCGTGGGTGATCAGCATCGCCGAAAGGATCTCGTCGTCGGCGCGCAGCTCAACCTCACCGTCGGGGGCGAGATAGGTCAGGAACGCCACAAGATTGCGGGAGAACATCTCGCTGGCGTGACGGGCGCATTTCGAAACCAGATCGGTCGGGCCGAGAACGGTGACACCGTCGCACTCCACCTTCTCGTCAGCTTCGGTTACCTCACAGTTGCCGCCGCGCTCGGCCGCCAAGTCGATCAGCACCGACCCGGCCTCCATGGCGTCGACCATCTCCGCGGTGACGAGCAGCGGGGACCTTCGACCCGGCACGGATGCGGCAGTGATCACAACATCAGCGCCGGCCACATGAGGCGTCAGCATCTCCCGCTGGATCTGCGCGACGTCGTCACTCTGGGCGACCGCGTAGCCGTTGATGCTGGTGACGGCCTTGGATCCAACAGCGTCCGGTGAAACCTCGAATTCCAACGCACGGGCGCCAATCGAACGAATCTGCTCGACCGCCTCCGGTCGCACGTCGTAGGCGTCCACCACACCACCGAGTCGCCTGGCGGTGCCGATGGCCTGCAGACCCGCCACGCCCGCGCCGAGCACCAGCACTCGGGCCGGAGCCAGCGTGCCCGCAGCAGTCATCATCAGGGGGAACATCTGGGGCAGACTGCTCGCGGCGAGCAGCACAGCCTCGTACCCGGCGATCGTCGCCATCGACGACAGCACGTCCATCGTCTGGGCACGGGTGACGCGCGGCACCAGGTCCAAAGAAAATGCCGAGACACCGTTCGCTGCATGGCGCTGCGCTCTGTGGGGAGCCCACAGCGGGTCGAAGACGCCCACGAACACCGTCTCGGGCACCGCGGCCGGATTGAGGGACGAGGAACCCATCGGAGCGTCCCGCACCGAGACGACGACATCGGCGACGCCCGCCTCCGGAGCAAGCCGATCGACAATGATCGCCCCGGCACGCAGATAGGCGTCGTCGTCGAAGCCCGAGCCCGAACCTGCGCTGCGCTCCACGGACACATCGCAACCCTGCTGCACCAACGCGGCAACGCCGTCGGGAACGAGAGCGACTCGGTTCTCCCTCGGTGCTGACTCACGCAACAGTCTCAGCCGCACAAGCACCGAAGATTAGCAGGTCCGTTCAGGCTGCGGGTGCCACGCGGCGATGGTTGTCCGCCACAGGCTCAGCGCTGGCCTCTATCGGGAGAGCTGGCCTCTATCGGCTGAAACGGCGAAGGGCGTGACGGCGGCGCTCAGCCTGGTGTTCACGGCGGGTTCGGGAATCCAGCCGTGGTGTGTCCGGGTGGAGATGCTGCGCGACTTGCGACATCGACATCAGGCGCAGTGTGGGAACCGGTACTGTCTCGGCGTTGTTCCAACGGTAGGTGATAGCGCCCTGGGGACATCCGCCGAGCGCGATCCAGTTCTCGATTCCGGGATCGCGGTGCGAGACCACCGCCCGCAGCACCCCGTCGGGGTCGATGCGGGCCTGCGAATCGTTGAGGGTCGTCGGCAGGTTCACGTAGTCGAGGCTCTGGAACCAGGTGTCGCCCACCTGGATGGCCCAGTACAGGCACTTCGGCGGGGTCACCTCGAAGAGCAGCGCCTCGTCCTCACCCACCTCGAACCAGCACTGCCCGTAGGCCTGTTGGTCGCTGCCGCCGAGACCTACTCCGCTGACCTTGCGGCCGGCCATGTGCTCAAAGGAGTTGACCTCTCCCCGATCACGCTGGCCGACCACATAGTCGGTCCAGAACTTCGGGACGATGCTCATCTCCGCGGCCAACTGGTCCAGGCCCTCAACCGCGTCCGTCGCGCTCAACCGCTGTGGCGGCTCAACCGAGTCGAGGCACTCGAGGTGCAGGTCTGCGAGGTCCTCTCCGGACCAGTCAGAGAAGAATTGGCGCACCAGCAGGCGGCACTGTTGGGGCTCGAGCTGGTACCAGTTGCCCCGATGGTCACCCGGGTCGGGGTCCGGGCTGAACACGACGTCCATGCGTCCGCCACCGACGTCGATCAACTCGGGGGTGCCGATGTTGAGGATCTGTGTGACTTTGCCCCGTCCGAAACGGAAGTCCATCAGTGAGAACCCGAGGTAGCGGGGCGTGTCGATGCGCCCCGTCAGCCGGTAGCTGCGGTGCAGGTCCATCGGTGCGGACATGTAGAAGCCGTCGGGGTTGTCCTGGCCGATCTTGGCCGGATACGTCCAGCCCAACTCGGGGTGGTCCGGGTCGCAGTTCTCCAACAGGCGGTCGGTCGCCCCGTTGAGCATCCGCAGATGGTGACGCAGCCCCTCGGCCTGCTCGGAAGCATCGATGCCTAGCGATGGATCGAATATGTATTCAGCAGATTCCTTGAGGGTGTCGCAGAGCCTCACCCATGCGGCTCTCAGGTCGTTCTCCATCGCACCATGTCTAGCGCTGCCCGATGTCGAGTGTGCAACCGACAACGAGACGTCATCTCCCAGCATTGTTCATCGGTCCGCCCCATGCGCGACACTGGCGGGATGCAGGGACTGATTCTTGAAGGAACCACCGAAGACTCCGTGCGTCTGTCGACCGATGTCGAGTTCGCGCAGCGCGACCTGGCCCCCCGCCAGGTACGCGTCGAGATCAAGGCAGCCGGCGTGTGCGGATCCGACCTGAGTTGCGTGCACGGCAAGTACTACATGCCCACACCCCTGGTCCCGGGCCATGAGGCCGCCGGCGTGGTTGTGGAGACGGGCTCCGCGGTCACCTACTGCCAAGTTGGCGACCATGTCATCCTGTCGACCTTCAGCAACTGCGGTCACTGCGCTGACTGCGAGGGAGGCGATCCGGGGAACTGCAGCGTGTCGATGGGCAACCTCACCCAGCCCTACTGTGAGGGCGAGCAGCCGCTCTACAACTTTGCCGGGATCGGCGCCTTCGTGCAGGAGACGATCGTGGGTGAGAACCAGTGCATCCCGATCCCCGCGGAGATGCCCCTCACCGCTGCGGCGCTGATCGGCTGTGGTGTCATCACAGGCACCGGCGCGGTGTTCAACCGGGCACGGCTGCAACTCGGCGACACCTGTGTGGTCATCGGTGCCGGCGGTGTCGGCCTCAATGTCATCCAGGCAGCCAAGCTCTGCGGGGCCAGTCAGATCATCGCTGTGGACCGGGTCCCCGAGAAGGAGGCCTTCGCCATCGACTTCGGAGCGACCGACTTCATTCTGGCCGACGAGGGCGTCGACGTGATCAGCGAGGTCAAGAAGATGACTGGTACCGGCGTCGACCACGCTTTCGAGGTGGTGGGCTCCACCAAGCTCCTCACCGACTGTCTGGCGATGACCCGGCCGGGCGGCAACATCTGCGCGGTGGGTGTGCCGGACCTCACAGCCGAGGTCACCTACCCGTTCCAGGCTCTGCACCAGAACAAGAACCTGCTGGGCATCCGTGCGGGTGGCGCCCGTCCCCGCAAGGACTTCCCGATGCTGGCCAACCTCTACCTGAAGGGCCAACTCAAACTCGATCAGCTGATCAGCAACACCGCCGGCCTCGACGGGCTCCAGGGTGCCTTCGACGCCATCAAGACCGGCACCGAGGCCCGCACCGTCCTACTCCCCAACGGCTGAGAACCACTGGGGACTGACACCGCTGGGGATTCCGGTTCTAACGGCGATCACATGACCTGATCGGTGTCGAGCTCGGCGGGCAGCGAACTGGCGCGGATCCGCTGCGCGAACGAATAGTCGAGCGGTGTGATCGCGTCGTAGGGGGCGTCGAGCACTATCTCGGCATCTTCGCCATAACCGGCGGCCTCGCGGGTTGCCAGGGTGGTATCGGCTATTACGCCTGAGAGCAGGTAGATATCGGCTTCGAGTCCGGTGAAGAAACGGCTGGTGAACGACATCACGCCGTGCACGCCGTCGACGCCCACCGCCCGCTCGGCCACCGTACGCGCCTCGCCGCCACGCCGCAGCACGACCCGGATGCCGGTGTGGCCGAGGTAGGGGATGTCGCGGTCATCAAGATTCAAGGCTGGGTCGCCGACAACCCAGGAAAGGTCCATAGCGTCACCGGTCCTGACCGTCCGGCGGCCTGCCCCCTCCATCCGACCCGCTGCTTCCAGAACCTCGCGAAAGACCGTCATCGCCGCTATCGCCTCCGCTGGGTCCACCGCAGTCAGATAAATCGTGACGTTGACTCCCTTGCCGTCCTCGAAACCCCGATGAGGCTCATCAGGCAGCCTGATGTCGTGAAGTTCCGGGGGTGCGACATAACGGCGGCCCGCGGCGATTTCAGGCATGGCGATGTTGGGAGGCAGATGCTCCAAGTCGTACCAGCGGTTCCAACTCTCGATGTTGTCGTGGTCGGTGTCGAGCGCTGTGAAGATGATCCCTTTGGCTTCCATTGCGCAGTCCAGTCTGTGACGCCTCAGCCGAGGGGCAGCACCGGGGTCGGGAGCGGGTGACGGTACAGGGCGGCGGCGTTCTGGCTGCACATCATGCGAAGTTCGGCCGCGGGCAGGTCGCCCCACGCGTCTGCGATCACCTGCTGGGTGTCGGGCCAGGTCGAGTCGCCGTGGGGATAGTCGGTCTCGATGCAGATGTTCTCGACGCCGATGATGTCGCGGCAGCGGATCGTTGAGGGATCGTCGATCGTGCAGAACCAGAAGTTGCGCCGCAAGACGTCGGCGGGACGCTCAGCCCAGCCTCTGCCGTAACCAGAACGGTCGACGAGGTTGTCGAGCCGGTCGATCAGCATCGGCACCCAGCCGATCCCGCCTTCGCTCATCGCGATCTTCAATCGTGGTTGACGCAGCGGGTACTCCGACCAGAGCCATTCAGCACACGACCCGAGCGAGAGCTGACCGAACATGGTGGCGCCGAGTTGCAGCCCCGGGGACCCCTGCGGCATCGGATACATGCCGGAACTGCCGACATGCAGAGAAATCACGGTGTCGGTGTCGACGCAGGCCTGAATGATCGGATCCCAGAAATCCCGTGCCCAGAGACTGGGAAGGCCGATGGCGTGGGGACGCTCGGGCATGGTCACCGAGACGAACCCGCGGGCCGCGTTGCGGTGAATCTCCTCCACAGCACCCTCCGACGAGCCGAGGTACGTGATCCCGCCCGGAATGACCCGCTCGGGATAGGGCTCATACCATTCGGTGAAGAGCCAGTCGTTCCAGGCCCTCACCGCATCGATTCCGACCGCAGGGTCGCTCGCCCCGGCGAACACCGAGCCGCAGAAACCGGTGATCTGGCTCGGGAAGTTGAGCATCGCCCAGATACCGCCGAGGTCCATGTCGCGCACTCGCGCCTCGATGTCGTAGCACCCCGGACGCATCTGCTCGAAACGGAAGGG
Organism: uncultured Acidimicrobiales bacterium; assembly: GCA_951812975.1. Lineage (GTDB taxonomy): Bacteria > Actinomycetota > Acidimicrobiia > Acidimicrobiales > Aldehydirespiratoraceae > VXYK01. Next base: position 793,661 of record CATOTC010000001.1, read on the forward strand.
TTCGATCTTGACGGTCTCGGGTCGCCGGCCGGCCACCGCATTCATGCCCATCTGCACGTACCGGGCACCGTCGAACTCCCAAACCTGATGCCCCTCATCGGTCTCGATCAGTTGAGGCCCACGATCACGGAGCCCCGGCTGCATATAGGTCTCGAAGAGGTGGGGCGGTTCGACGACGTGGTCATCGACGGACACCACGGTGTAGCGCACCTCCGCGGGCGGCGGGTCCGGTAAGAAGAGGTCGTCTAGCGATGCAGCAGTCTCACCGTAAGAGTTCACAGGTCAGCCAGAGTAACGGGGCGAATCTGCGCGGGCTCCACCGGTCGGCTCGCAATGCCGGCCCAGCCGTCACCAGCGGTGTATGAGTCCTCACACTGCACCAGGCCGTCCTCGTCGAAACCCCAGACGATCATCATCCGAGTCTGGAACATGTACAGCCCGTCGAGATCGGGCACTTCGATCCCGGCGTCGGCAAGGAACGCCCCAGGGTAAGCCATCCGCATGGGGCCTTCCGTGGTGACGGCATCCTGGTCCACCACCATGCGATCGACCGCGTGCTCGACGTTGTTGCGGCCGCTCGCAACCAAGTCCGCGTAGAACGCTCCGACCCCGTGCTTGCCCGCCACATCGGTGACCTCGTCTCCGAAGAAGCGATAGTGGGCGCGCGGCGAGACCGTCGCCATCAGACGCTCATAGTCGGGCAGGGCCTCAGCCTTGGCATGTTCAATGATCGTGCCGAGCAGCTTGCGACGCCGCGGGTCTGTCTCAGTTGCCAGCCGATGCTCGGCCATCGCCCAGTTCTTTCGCTGATCGATCAGATACTCCACGTTGCTCATCCCCTCGGCTCGGCTTGCGTGATCCCTATTTACGCCCACCCAACGGGGCAGACCAAATTGTCGAGCATCAAACGCCCCGATTTCCCCGAGATGGAGCGCGGGGTGCGTAAGTGCCTACGCTGTCGGCGTGAAGGTTCTGGTGATGGGTGGGACAAACTTCAACGGCTTGGCGCTGGTACACGAACTTGTGCGCCAGTCCCACGCGGTGACCGTGTTGAACCGTGGCCGAAGCACCGCTGAGATACCGGATTCGGTCGGCCGTCTCGTCGCTGACCGCAGCCAACCCGAGACTGTGCGCGCTGTTCTGACCGGAACCGAATGGGACGTGATCCAAGACATAACCGCATACCACCCCCAAGATGTCGAACTGATGATCGAGTTGTTCTCCGGTCGAGTCGGCCACTACATCTTCGCCTCTTCGACAGTCACCTACGCCCAAGCCGACGTGCTGCCGATCACCGAGAGCCACCCCGACGACCGCAGCGACCGCCAGAACGAATACGGACTGCACAAGCTGTTGTGCGAGGACCTCCTGTGGAAGGCCCACAGCGAGCACGACTTTCCCGCCACCAGCGTTGCGTTCTCGATGGTCTTCGGACCGCACAACATGATCCCGGCCCGCGAGCAGAGAATGTTCCGCCGTATTCTCGACGGCAGGCCCGTGTTGATACCAGGCGACGGACAGACCCTGCTGCAGCTCGGCCACGTCGACGACCAGGCAAACGCGCTCCAGCAGATGATGGGCCGCAACGGGACTTTCGGTCGCCGCTACAACCTCACCGGGAACACGGCCATCACCCGCAACCACTATGTCAACACCATCTCGGCCGCCATCGGCAGGACCGCCGATGTGCGATATATCCCGCATCCGATCATGGACGCACTGTGGAGCGGCGAGCAGACCCTCGACGTCGCCGCGAACTCAGGCGTCGGACTGCAGACCCGGTCGACAGTCAAAGCCTCCGACACCGCCACAGTGTCTGAGGGCGGCACAGTGTCTGAGGGCGGCACAGTGTCTGAGGGCGGCACAGTGTCTGAGATCGGCAGAGTGTCCCGCGGTGCGCAACGATTCCAGCTGGCACAACTCGTGCAGCACCTTGCGCCCAATATCCACCACTGGAACTCCAGCACGGTGTTCTCGATCGACCGGCTCCGCAACGACCTCGGCTGGGAGCCTCAACACACCTTCGAGTCGATGGTCGACCACACGTTCGACTGGTACAACGACGCTGGTCTGGCGCAGACGCAGACCGTCGACTGGGGTTTCGAGGAATCGATCCTCGCGGTGCTCAACGCTCAAGGCGAATGAACCCGAGGAACACAAATCGGCCCGACGAAATATGCGGCCGGGGCAACGCCTCATCTATCATTTCGGCCATGGCCATAGACGGACTCGATCTCATCTCCCCGGTTCGCTACGGCGAGTCGGGCCAACCCCACGCGCAATGGGAGCAGCTTCGCAAAGAGCCATTGCAGTATTTCGAGACTGAAGATCGTGAGCCGTTCTGGGCAGTGACCAGACACGCCGACATCATGGAGATCTCAAGTCGCCCCGAGGACTTCAGCAACAGCAACGGCATCGTGGTGTTGAGCAGCGAACAAGTGGAGAGGCGCGCCAAGGGCTATCCGGTCCAGATGAAGACTGTCATCGAGATGGACCCGCCCGACCATCGCATGTTCCGCAAGGTCGCCAGTGGTTACTTCACACCTCGAGGCATCGAACGGCTCGACGAGATCGTGGAGACCAGCGCCCGCACCGTAATCGACAGCCTCGGCCCCGAAGGCGAAGCCGACTTCGTCGAGAACGTCGCCCAGAAGCACCCCCTGCGGGTGTTGGCGACGATCCTCGGGATCGAGCCGCATCAAGAGGAGCAGTTGCTGGAGTTGACCAGCCAGCTGCTCGCCAGCGAAGACCCTGAGCTTCGACGCCAGGGCGAGGATCGTCACGAAGCCAGCTTCGACTTGATGATGGACTTCTTCAACATGTTCAACAACATCATTCAAGATCGCCGTGCCAACCCCCGTGACGACCTCGCCAGCATGCTGGCCAACGCCACCTTGGAGAACGGCGAGCCGCTGGGAGACATCGAGACGCTCGGCTACTACCTGATCATCTTCAACGCCGGGCACGACACCACCCGCCATTCGCTGACCGGGGCGTTCCAGGCACTCCTCGATAATCCCGATGAGTTGAAACGTCTGCGTGAAGACCCGAGCCTGCTCAAGACCGCTGTCGAAGAGGTGGTCCGCTACACGGCACCCGTCAACTACATGAAGCGAACCGCAACCCGCGATCTCGTCTTCGACGGACAGGACATCAAGGAGGGCCAGATCCTCGCGCTCTTCTACGCTTCGGGCAGCCGCGACGAGACCGTCTTTGAAGACCCAAACCGCTTCGACATCGGTCGCAGCCCCAACCGGCATCTCGGCTTCGGCTGGGCGGAGCACTATTGCCTGGGTGCCCATCTCGCCCGGGCCAGCATCAAGGCGCTGCTGGCGCAGATGGCGTCGCGGATCGAATCAATGGAGCATGCGGGCACGGCGGAGTACGTGGCATCGAGCTTCGTGGTCGGACCCAAGCATCTGCCTGTTCGCTACAGAATGTTCGACCGCTGAGCGTGAGACTCGGCGAACACCGTTTCCAAGAACCCGGTTATCGCCTTACCGCAAGCGAATTCATCAAACATGTCGCTGATGATTGGGGCGACCGAAACCTCTGCGTGATCGAGCAGGAGACGCTGACGTTCAACCAAGCCGAAGCGCGGTCAGCGGAACTGGCCAAAGCCCTGCTGGCTTCGGGCGTGCAGGCGGGAACCCATGTCGGGTTGCTGGCACCCAACGGAGGCGACTGGATCGTTGCCTGGCTCGCGGCGACCCGTATCGGCGCTCTGGTTGTGCTGCTCAACACCTATTACAAACCCCGCGAGCTCCGGTGGGTGCTCGAGCACAGCGATGTCGAGGTACTGCTGACCGTTGACGAGCATCTCAACAACAACTACGTCGAACGGCTCGAATCGGTCTTGGAGGGTCTGGGCCAAGCGACCGCAGGCGACATCGCGGTCGGGTCCCACCCCGCGCTGCGCAGTGTCTGGATGTGGGGAGATGAGGTCCCGTGTTGGGCCGGGCACGTAGACGACCTGCTCGCTACAGCCGCAGAGACCAGCGACGCTGAACTGGCCGACGCCGAAGCAGCGGTGGCACCCGAAGACTCCATGATCGTCATGTACAGCTCCGGCAGCACAGGCGATCCGAAGGGTGTGGTTCATTCGCATGCGGGGGTGATCTGCCATCCCTACAACCTGTTGCAGTTCCTCGACCGCCGCGCGGGCGAGGTCCTGTACACCCCGATGCCGCTGTTCTGGGTCGGCGGAATGACCTACGTGCTGATCGCGAGCATGCACGCGGGTACAACGATCATCTTCGAGCACCAGTTCGAACCGGAGGCAACGCTGGAGTTGATCGAACGCCATCGAGTAAACCATGTCGTCGGCTGGCCCCACATGGCCAAGGCGCTCGTCGAGCATCCGACCGCCAAGGACCGGGACCTCTCCTCGGTGCGCTCGGGCAGCATCGAGGAGTTCCTGCCTGAACACATCCGCATCGATGATCCCGAACTGCGGCCCAACGCTCTGGGGATGACCGAGTCGCTGGGTCCACACTCCATCGAGATGATGGGGGGCGAGCTGCCCCCGGCGAAGCGGGGTTCGTTCGGCCGTTCGGTGCCCGGTGTTGCGCACCGCATCGTCGATCCCGCGTCCGGCACCGAGCAACCGCCGGGAGAGATGGGCGAGATTCACATCAAGGGTTACTCGCTGATGCTCGGCTTGTTGAAGACCGACCCACAGGATGTGTTCACTGCAGACGGCTGGTTCCCGACCGGTGACGCAGGGCACCTCGATGCGGACGGACACCTCTATTTCAAGGGTCGCATGGGCGACCAGATCAAGTCTTCGGGGATGAACATCACGCCGCGCGAGGTGGAGATCGTCCTAGAGGAGCAGGACGAGGTCATGGACGCCTACGTGATGGGCGTGCCAAGTGCGCAACGCGGCCAGGATGTGGCCGCAGCCGTCGTGTTGCGGCCCGATGAGTTCTGCGAGCCGAGTGAGTTGCAGGCCCGCGTCAAGGCGGAGCTGTCGAGCTTCAAGGTTCCCCGTCACATCGCGGTGTTCGCCTCGCCGAGCGAACTACCCTGGTTGGACAGCGGAAAAATCGACCTGACCGCGCTGGGGCAACTGCTCGCCGAGCGTTTCGGCAGCTGAATCCTCCGAGAATTCGTCGATCCGGCGTCTCCGGGCGCGCTGTCTTGGCAATCTGGCTCGACAGGAAGTTACGATGCACTCGACCCACTCCCTGCTCTAGGAGGCGCCGAAGATGTCCCGTATCCAACCCAAGAAACCGATCACGGTTCTAGCCGTGCTGGCGCTGGTCTCGGCGATGTTCGCATCGCTGACCCTTTCTGCAGGGGCACAGACCCCCGTTCCAATCAGCGCTGAGACCTTCACTCTCACGATCCTGCACAACAACGACGGCGAGTCGAAACTCCTGCCCGACGATGATGCCGGGTTCCCCGGCGTTGCCCGCTTCGCCGCTCAGATGAAGTTGATGCAGACTGCGGCGGGATCCACGAGCAACGGCGTCATCACGCTGACTTCCGGCGACAACTTCCTGGCTTCGCAGGAACTCGGGGTCTCCTTGGCCAGAGAGGGTGCCCTCTACGATTCGATCGCTCTCAGCGGACTCTACGACGCCATGGCGCTGGGCAACCACGACTTCGACCTGGGCCCCGAGGTGACAGCCCGATTCATCGAAGGGTTCACACCGTCGATACCGTTCCTGTCCGCCAACGCCGATTTCTCGGGCGAGCCCGTTCTCCAGGCACTGGTCGACGACGGCAGGCTAGCAGCGAGCACGATCATCGAGACCGGCGGCCAGAAGGTCGGAGTGATCGGGGCGGTCACACCACAGCTCCCCAACATCTCCACGCCCCGCAACGTGGTCGTCTCCGACGTGCTGGCCGCAGTGTCAGCCGAGGCTGAGTCGCTGACCGAGCAGGGTGTCAACAAGATCATCCTGGTCAGCCACCTCCAGGATGTGGACGAAGAGATCGCGCTCGTAGCCTCGTTGACCGACGTGGACGTGGTCATCGCCGGCGGAGGCGACGACCTGCTGCGCAACGACGGCGACACCTGTATGCCCGACGACGAACCGGCCGGTCCGTACCCGACCCTGGTGACCAACGCTGACGATGTTGAGGTGCCGGTGATCACCGCGCCCGGGGGTTACCGCTGTATCGGTGCTCTCAGCGTGACCTTCGATGGGGACGGCAACATCGTCAACAGCAGCGGCCGCTCCGTCGGTGTCAGCCTCGACGTGACACCTGATCCGGACGTGCAGACCAACGTGATCGAACCGCTTGCAGAAGCGGTCGCCGAAGTCGATGCCGACGTGATCGGCACCAGCGAGGTGGACTTGGACGGTCGTCGCACCATGGTGCGCACCACGTCCACCAACCAGGGCAACCTCCACGCGGATGCTCTGCGCGCCACCGCCACCAACCTCGCTGCCTCCTTCGGGATCGCAGCGCCGGACGTCGCCATCCAGAACGGCGGCGGCATCCGCAACGACGCGGTGATCCCCGCAGGTGACATCACCACCGGCGACACCTGGGACATCGCCCCGTTCCGGAACTTTGTGGTTGTGCTTGAAGTGCCCCGTGAGACGTTCCATGTGCTGCTTGAGCAGGCTGTCGACCGGATCCCGGGTGCTGGAGGCCAGTTCGCTCAGGTCTCAGGGTTCACCTTGTCCTACGACCCGACTGCTGCGGCCCGTGAGACCGACCGCGACGGCGACTGTTCGCTCATCGGCGACCCGGGATCGAGGGTGCGCGACGTGGTTCTCGATGACGGCACCGTCATCATCGAGGACGGCGCCGTCGTGCCCGGTGATCCGGTGGGGCTGGCCACCATCGACTTCCTGGCCGGCGGCGGAGACTGCTACCCGCTCGCCGACTTGGAGTTCACCAAGATGGGTGTCAGCTACCAGCAGGCCCTCGCCGACTACATCTCCACCGACCTGGGCGGGAAGATCACTGCGGCCGACTACCCGGTCGGCGGCGACAACCGGATCGTGGCGGTGACTCCCGAGCCTGAGCCCGAGCCCGAGCCGGAGCCGACCACGGTCACCGTCGTGCGCGGGGACACTCTGTGGGGGCTCGCCAGGACCCATCTGGGTTCCGGTCTCCGCTACACGGAGATCTTCGAATTGAACATGGGCAGGGTCCAAGCCGACGGGCGAAGTCTCACAAACCCGAACCTGATCCTGATCGGCTGGGTGCTCGAACTCCCCTCGAACTGACCTGGTTTGCTGATCTCCTTGGGAGGACTCGATCGAGTCCTCCCAAGGGGCTCTCGTACACTACGAACTGTTCTAGTTTGGTGATCTGCAGAATCACGGCAGGAGACAACCCGTATGAGCCTCCCAGACAGTGCCCCTAAGAACGGCGCCGATCAGAACAGTGCCGATCAAGAGATCGCCGATGAACTCGTCTCGGTGGTCGCCACTTGGGTCGACCGCGAAGTGGTCCCCCGCGCGAGCGAACTCGAACACGCCGATGAGTTTCCCCAGGAGATGTTCGACCAGATGTGCGAGTTCGGCCTCTTCGGAGCGACCATTCCCGCCGAATACGGAGGTCTCGGGCTCAGCGCCAAGACCTACGCCCGCCTGATAGAAGAACTCAGCCGGGGCTGGATGAGCCTCTCGGGGATCCTCAACACCCACAAGATCGCCTGCGTCATGATCGGACGGTACGGGACCGACGAACAGCGCTCGAAGCACCTCCCGAGAATGGTCGACGGCCACTATCGGGCTGCCTTCTCCCTCTCGGAGCCCGACAGCGGCAGCGATGCGGGCGCGCTCCGTTGCCGAGCCGCCCGCGACGGCGACGAATGGATCATCAACGGAACCAAGATGTGGGTGACCAACGGCGAGCGGGCATCGCTGGTGATGCTGCTCGCCCGCACTCCCGACGACCGAGTGACCTGCTTCATCGTCGAGAAGGAACCAGGCAGCGAATTCGAGGGGATCCGCACCTCGAAACACATACGCAAGCTCGGTTACAAGGGTCTCGAGACGGTCGAGATGAGCTATGTCGACCATCGGGTACCCGACGCCAACCTGCTCGGCGGCCCCGAAGGCCTGGGCAACGGACTTCGCTATGCGCTGTCGGCTCTGGAACTCGGACGGATCAACATCGCCGCACGTTCAGTCGGGGTCGGCCGAGCCGCCTTCGACGCGGCCATGAAGTACAGCCTCGAACGTGAGACCTTCGGCAGGCCGATCTTCGAGCACCAGGCGATCGCGTTCAAACTCGCGGAGATGGCCACGAAACTCCAGGCGGCACGTCTGATGACCTACGACGCTGCAGAGAAGTACGACTCAGGCCAGCGAATAGACCTCGAGGCGGGCATGGCGAAACTGTTCGCCTCCGAGGCTGCCTTCGAGATCAGCACCGAGGCTCTGCGGATCCACGGCGGCAACGGATACACCCAGGAGTACGACGTCGAGAGGTACTTCCGCGACTCGCCGCTGATGATCATCGGTGAAGGCACCAGCGAAATCCAGAAGATGGTGATCGCCCGCAAGCTCCGCGAACGCCACGCAATCGAGTGACCGTCGAAACGCGTGCCATCGGACGCTGCTGCCACGGATCCGCAGACGAAGCGGTCGCCGCCTTGGAGCACATGTGGCGCTGCGCCCGTCGGAGCCGATACAAAACCTGAACCCGACTATGAGCGAAGCAGACACACACATCGGATTGACGCTGAACGAATCGAGGATGCCGCGGCCGGCCGATCCGTACCGTCGCGGAGCGCCCAACGTCATCATGATGGTGCTCGACGACTGCGGTTTCGGTCAGCTCGGCTGCTACGGATCTCTCATCGAGACACCCAACATCGACCGCCTCGCCGAGCAGGGTCTGCGCTTCACCAACTTCCACACCACCGCGGTCTGCTCACCGACCCGGGCCAGTGCCTTGACCGGGCGCAATCATCATCGTGTCGGCATGGGGATGCTGCCCGACATGCCGCTGCCGTTCCCCGCCTACACCGGGGTCATGCCGCCAACGGCAGCCACCCTGCCCGCGGTTCTGCGCGAAGAGGGGTGGGTGACCTGGGCGATCGGCAAATGGCATCTCAGCCCGCGGGACCATCGTGGGCCCGCCGGGCCGTTCCATACCTGGCCGACCGGCGTCGGTTTTGACCGCTACTACGGATTCCTGGGCGGTGAGGACAGCCAGTGGACCCCCGACCTGGTGCGTGACCAGTCTTATGTGGATCCACCCTGCACTCCCGAGGAGGGCTATCACTTCAGCGAAGACATCGCCGACGAAGCCATCGCCAACATTCGTCAACTGCGGATCCACCAACCCGACCGTCCGTTCATGCTGTATTGGGCGACCGGCGCTCCGCACTCACCCCATCAGGTGCCGACCGAATGGATCGATGCATACGCCGGCCGTTTCGATGAGGGCTGGGACGTCCTTGCCGAACGGACCCTGGAGCGCCAGAAGGAACTCGGGATAGTCCCCGAGGACGTGAAGCTGCCCGCCCGACCGGACTGGGTGGCCGAATGGGACTCGCTGCGGGCGCCCGAGCAACGGCTCTATGCACGGCTTCAGGAGGTGTTCGCCGCGTTCTTGACCCACGCCGACGCGCAGGTCGGCCGCATCCTCGACGAACTCGAAGCCACTGGCGAACTCGACAACACCATGGTCCTGTTGATCTCCGACAACGGAGCTTCCGGCGAGGGCGGCCCCCACGGCTCGACCAACCACATGGCCCAACTCAACGACAACTACGAGGATGTTTCCCAGCTGCTTGAGGAAATCGACACTGCCGGCGGCCATCAGGGGTACAACCACTACCCGTGGGGTTGGGCCCATGCGGGCAACACCCCTTTGAAACGATGGAAGCGCTACACGTTCGAGGGCGGGGTGAGAGATCCGCTGATCCTGCACTGGCCCGCCGCTATCGACGACCCGGGCGGGATCCGCGATCAGTATTGCCATGTGATCGACCTGTGGCCCACGGTGCTCGACCTGCTCGGCGTGGCACAACCCGAAGAGGTGCGCGGCGTCGCCCAGATGAGCGTCGACGGCGTATCGCTGCGAGAACCGATCACCGATGCCGACGCACCCGAAGTGCGAACCAGCCAGTACTACGAATGCTGGGGGCATCGGGCCATGTATCACCGGGGCTGGAAGGCAGTCACCGACCATGTCAACCAGCTGAACCCCTACGAACGCGAGATGATCGAGGGCAGCGCAGACTTCCATGAAGACAACTGGGCCCTGTACGACACCCGCGTCGACTTCTCCGAGAGCCACGACTTGGCCTCGGAGCACCCCGAAAAACTTGAAGAGTTGATCGGTTTGTGGTCGGCGGAAGCCGAGCGCAACGAGGTGCTGCCGATCGACGACTCGGCAACGGCGCGCTTCGTCCACATGTTCGTGCCCTATGCCGGATACCGCAGACGTTACGAACTCAACGCCGGCGAGCGAGTGGCGGTCTACTCCGGGCCACTGCTGTATGGCGGGATCACAGCCGCCGCCGAACTCGACAGCCCCCTTGGCAACGCCACAGGAGTGATCATCGAACAGGGGAACTGGATCACAGGCTGGTCCTGGGTCGTACTCGAAGACGAGATCGCAGTGTTCATCGCTTCTCCCGGCCAGGGGCGACACCGGATCAGCGCGGCCCGTCCCACTGGGGCCACGGTGCTCGGAGTCGTGCTCGGCGACACCGCTTCGGACTCGACCGAAGTCACGTTGTTGGCTGACGGATCAGAAATCGGCCGGGGCACTGTCGCCGCGCCGCTGCCCCGAGTCATCAGCACCAACGGCAGTTGGCTGACGGTTGGTTACAGCGCTCCGTTCCCGGTGAACGACTCCTATGCGCCACCGTTTCGCCTTGAGCCGCTGTTACGCGTGGTGCTCGACGCAGGACCACCCAGAATGCCTCGATTCAACGAACTGCTAGAAGAAATCATGCGCCACCAGTGACTTGCTGGTCGGCAGATCCGCGGACGGCTGATCGCCGGAGAGGCGTTCGGCGGTGTTGATCGACCTCTTTGCCGCGGCGCCCGAGCGTGACGATCTGATCGTCCAGCGAGACCAGCGGGTCTCAACCGCCGCGATCGTCGAACGGGCGCAGGGCTCGGCGGCAGCGTTCAACGCCCGGGGGATCGGCCACGGCGACCACATTGCGTTCCAGATGCCCACCGGGATCGATGCCATAGCGCTGTACCGGGCGTGTTGGCGTATCGGCGCAGTGGCTGTGCCGGTGCACCCCAGAGCCGGTGCCGCCCAGATTGACGACATGATCGATCAGTCGCACCCGAGCCTGCTTGTCGGTGATCCGGACTCGGCGCTGCGTGAGGAGCCCGCAGCAGTGGGAGTTGACGAGCTCACCGGGGGTGAAGCGCCCGCCGTTGAGTGCCGCGACTCAGACGATGCGCTGGTGATGTTCACGTCCGGGTCGACCGGCAGACCCAAAGGCGTGATCCACACTCACACCGGCCTGGTCGTCAAGACCCGCCAGATCTCAGAGATACATGGGCTGACCAGCGCCGACTGTGTGCTCATGCCTGCTCCGCTGGCGCATGTCTCAGGGTTGCTCCACGGAGTGCTCGTGCCCGCAGCGTTGGGCGCCAAGACGGTGCTCATGGAACAGTGGAACCCCGCTGTCGCACTGCAGCACATCGAGGCTGAACAGGTGACCTGGATGGTCGGGCCGCCGACTTTCTTCATCGACCTGATGGACGACCCGGCCTTCGATCGCGAGCGGGTGGCGTCGCTGCGGCTCATATCGTGCGGGGGCGCCGGCGTGACACCGGAGTTCGCGCGGCGGGCGAGCACCGAACTCGATGCAGTCGTCAAACGCACGTACGGGTCCACCGAGGCCCCGAGCGTCACCACCAGCCGATTCGATGATCCTGTCGACAAGATGATCACCACCGACGGCCGTGCCTTCGGCGAGACCCGTATCCGGGTCGATGAACACGGCGAATTGTGGGTGTCGGGCCCGGAGCTCTTCCGCGGCTACCTCGACCCGAGCGATTCGGCCACGGCCACCGAAGACGGCTGGTTCCGGACCGGCGACTTCGGCGTGATCGACGACGGCTGGCTCACCATCACCGGCCGGCTCGGCGAGCAGATCATCCGCGGCGGCGAGAACATCTCCGCCACAGAGGTCGAGAACCACCTTGGGGCTCACCCCGCGGTCAGCGCAGCCGTGGCCCTGGCCGAACCCGACGACCGGCTGGGATCGCGGGTCGCGGCCTTCGTGGTGGCCGCTGACAGTTTCGATCTGGTGGCTTGTCAGCAGTGGTTCCAGAGCAGAGGTGCGGCCAGATACATCTGCCCGGAACGCCTCGAACACGTCTCCGAAATGCCCGTTCTCGCCTCCGGGAAAATCGACCGCTCCGCCCTGGCGCGGCGCCTCAGCAGCTGACGCTTCGTCGCGGCACACGGCCGGGGCCGCAAATCATCACTCACGATGCGCTGAGTTGCTGGACTGCGCGATGCTGGAGCCGTGAGCGAGACCATGCGGGCCGCGGTATATCGCAGAACCGGAGAGGTTGAGATCGAAGAGATGTCGGTACCGGTTCCTGCAGCGGGCGAGGCTGTGATCGAAATCGACTATTGCGGGATCTGTGGCACCGACTTGCACATGATGTTGGACGGCTGGGGGACGCCGGGTTCGGTGTTCGGCCACGAATGGTCAGGTCGGGTCGTCGATGCCGCTGACTCCGGTCTGGTCGAGGGGACCCGAGTGGTGGGTCTGCCGTCGGTCGGCTGCGGGGACTGCGAGCCGTGCCTCGACGGTCATCCAAGCCTCTGCGAAAGACGGCCCGATGCTGGCATGTCGCTTGAGCGGGGCGCTTTCTCGCAGTACCTGGTGGCCGACCCCCGTCGGCTGGTGACGGTTCCCGATCAGATCGATCAAGTCAGCGCTGCCTACACCGAACCACTGGCCGTAGCACTTCACGCCGTTACCAACTCCAAGATCACAGATGCCCAGCACGCACTCGTGTTCGGCGCCGGACCGATCGGCGCGGCCATAATCGCCATCCTGGTGGCGCGGGGCATCAGCGTTGCCGCGGTTGAACTTTCCGAGGTGCGCTTGGAGCTTGCCGCTTCACTCGGGGCCAGCGTCTTTCGACCCGGCGAACTCACCGTTCCCAGCCATCCGGGCGAGACGCTCGAGCAGGGCTATCACGTCGTCTTTGAGTCGTCGGGTACGAGGTCCGCGTGTGAGACGGGACTCACTCAGCTTGTCGGCGACGGGACGCTCGTGATCGTCGGCACCGGACTCGACTTCCCGCGCCTCGACACCAACCGGGTGATCCTCAACGAACTCCACATAACCGGCGCTTTCAACTATGACGCCGACGGGTTCGGCGCCGCGCTGGACCTGATCGCATCGGGCACGCTGCCGCTGGATCTGTTGATCCACCCCGAAACGGTGGGCCTCAAGGGAATGCTCGACGCCATGACGCAACTACGATCGGGCGAGATCGCAGGAAAGGTACTGGTCACGCCATGACAGAGTTCTCCGGGCCCGCACGTTTCAACCATGTGGCCATGAGCATGCCCGCCGATTCGCTTGACGAGAACGGCAGAGCCGACATCTGCCGGTTCTACTCCGAGGTCTTCGGGTGGCAGGAGCACCCATCCATGACCGAGGACCGCAAACGCCTGGTCATGGGCGTGCACTCCTATGACCAGTTCGTGTTTCTCATCGCCGATGAGGAGCCGATGCGAGCCCCACGCCTGGACCACTTCGGTCTCGCGGTCGACACCATTGAGCAGCTGCACGAGGTCCTGAATCGGGCAAAAGCCCTCGCCGAGAGCGACGACCGGGTCGACATCATCGACTACGAGGTTGAAGACCACGGAGTCCTCAAGCTTCACAGTTTCTACGTCGGCTACCTGCTGCCGATGATGGTCGAAGTCCAGTACTTCGAGTTCGCCGCCTAGCGGCCGGTCAGCGGCTGGCGCGGTAACGCTCGGGGTCGTTCTCGTTGTCGGCGGCCGCAATGCGATCGGTCACGTCGGTCAACTCGGCGCGTGCCTCACGGCTGTAGCGCGGGTTGGGCTTGACCACGTCACCGGGCAGGGGCGGCAACCCGAAATGGGGGTGGTTCACTCCGACCTTAAACGCGGAGAACCAAGAAACTTTAGATTTTCTGTAACAAAGTGGTGGCTTGAGCAAAGAACAAGACACAACCTAGGAAGTGGAGGTAAAACCCGGTGAGGCTCCCAACCATCTCAGCACGGACCCAGTACCCATTACAATCCGAAGAGCCAAAAGGGTCGATGCAACGATCACACGGGTTCATGACGCAAGCTGCTGTGGCAGCAATCGTTGTGCTGGCAGCAGTAGCTTGCGGTAGCGATTCTTCCCTGCAAGCGGCGGACGAGAAACCCGACACTGTCGCGTCCGCCCATTGGTGGAACTACCACTTCACCAGTCTCGAAGAGATGGTAGCGACCTCTGATCTGGTTGTGGTGGGCGAAGTCACGGCAATCGAGAGGGGTCCCATGCCCACTGACGACCCAGGCGGAATCGGGCTCCGCAACGTCACCGTCACCATCTCTGAAACCCTCAAGGGCACCGCGCCGGGTGCCGCCGTCGTGATCGGTGAGGCGGGTTACGACGCCGACGGCTCTTTCGAGTTGGCCGACATGCCTTGGAGCCGGCTTGGTGATATCGGCGTTTTCTCGTTGAAACACTATGACGGTTTGCCCGCGAACCACTATAGGCACGTTCATCCCGATGGGCGCATGCTGACCCATTACCGCGGCGAGGACGGCCAGTCCCACATGTATGAAGGGACTGTGGAGACGTTCTCACACACATCGCTTGGAGCGACTCTGACCGAGTTGGCGCCCGACCGAGCCGCTGAACATGTCCGGCAGGCAGCCGTAGCTGTCGTGACGGAGGAGATCGAACCGCAAAGACCGTTCTATGAGTCGATATTCGAGATCGAGCCCGACGATGCCGATACCGGCGCGATCAACAACACCGGCAGCGGCACTGACAGCAGCGTACCTGTCGGCCCCGGTGAACCCGGCACAACGTCTGAACCCGGTGGGGAGGTGACAGAATGAAAACTTCACACGCCCTGCGTCGAACCATAGGCGTCACCGCCTTCGTGTTGGTGCTGACCGCAGGCCATGCAGCTGCACACCACGACGACGACAGCGGACGTCAACCAGTCCGCGACAACAACACTCAAGACTACGACCACAACAACCTCACAGAAGGCGGCGCGATGGCCTGCGACCACGGTGCAGCGCAACTCGGGCGCTCAGAAATCAGCGTGGAGCTCGGTGCCGATGACATTCATTGCCACGACAGCTTCGAATGGGGGGGATACAGAGGAACGTCCAGATGCACAAGCACCAATTGGTGGAACGATCGCTGCGACCACTACAGAGTCTGGTTCAACACTTCCGGCGTCGACTCAACACCGGACACCCTTTTGGAGCGCAACTACTGGAAGAGGCTCGGCTGTCACGAGTTCGGCCACACCGGCAGCATCTCCCATGTGTCCGGTAGCAGTTGCATGCGGACAGGTGTCGACACCAGTGTGTACAACTCCCAAGTCTTGACCCAGGACGACCTTGACCACATCAATGACGCGCTGTAGCAGACTTGCACTTTTCGCCGTGTTCGCTTCTGGGCTAGTCGGGTGCAGCCAGCCCGATGACCGCGCGTTCTGCGAGCAAGCCGAATTCTTCGCGGCGCGGAGCGTGCGAGACATCGACAACCACACCAGCGAAAACCAGTCCCAGTCCGGTACGCCGTACCTGGATGCTCTAGCGAATCTGCGGGATCTCGCACCGTCATCTTTGCGAGCCGATCTGGATCTGCTCGTAGCCTACGAACAGAGCTACGACCCGGCCGACGGCGAGCAGTCCACCAGTGTCGAAGTCGTCCGAGCCGGGGAACGGGTCGGATCGGCCATAGAACAGCGCTGCGACCTGCAACTGCCGTATGTGCGCAGCGACAGTTGAGGCAGGTGCCTGATTCGGGTCGGCTAGATGTGCACTCCGGCGATGGCGGATCTGGTCGAGTCCAGTACTTCGAGTTCGCCGCTTAGCTGACCAGTTGGCGGCCGTTCAGCGACTGGCGCGGTAGCGCTCGGGATCGTTCTCGTTGTCGGCGGCCGCAATGCGATCGGTCACGTTGGTCAACTCGGCGCGTGCCTCGCGGCTGTAGCGCGGGTTGGGCTTGACCTCGTCGCCGGGCAGGGGCGGCAACCCGAACGACGAGTAGACGACCTTGCGGGGTCGCTCGATCGGCGGGTGTGCCCGATGCAGCGTGTCGCTGCAATGGACCGTGACATCGCCTTTGTTCGTCTCCAGCATCCTCGGTTGAAGATCGAGTTTCGGGTCGCGCCCGGTGGCCATGGTGTTGGCCCGATGCGACCCGGGGATCACACCGAGCGCGCCGCTCACCCGATCAGCTCCGGTGACGCTGATCCCAGTGGTCATTCCGTTGCACATGTAGGAATGGCGACCCTGGCCGCAATCCTTGTGCCAGGGAAGATCCGACAGCCCCTGCACTATCCCGAGCGGCTTGACCAGACCCTCAGCACCGCCGTTGTGTCGATGACCGTCACCGGTCAGTTCGGTGAGCCACTGGTAGCGCTCATCTTCCACGATCTCTCGCAACGCGGCCGACTTCTCCAAGAAGAACAGCACCCGCACAGCCTGGTCGACCCCGTCGGCGTCCTTGGCCCACCAGGATTCGCCGTCGTCCGGGGTGGCCTTGGCGATCCACTCATCAATGTCGGCACCGACGGTGTCCATCTCGTCTGCTTCAAAGATGCCGGTCAGGTGCAGGAACCCGGCCTCACGCAGGAAGTGGGCCATCTCCTCACGGTCATCGTCAATCTTGAAAGTCCGGTCCAGGTCGAGTTCATCGCCGTTGAGATCCTGGAATGTCACATCGCCGGTCTCGTGGACTCTGCGCCCGTCGAGCAGGGCTCGAAACGCCGGCTCCCAACCGATCCATTCGTTGATGTTGCCGCTGGTCAGCTTCACCCGCGAGGTCATTGCCAAACCCATCGTCGACTGATGGTCCTGGATCAGGTCCGACAGGGCATCGGCGGGCATCTCCGCGGTCACGCCCGTGGGTTCGTCGCCTGCTTCGAGCACCAGCGTGCTGCCGTTCGCACGCATTGTGACTGCACGGCCGTCAACCCGGAGGCTCACCGGCGGGAGTTCCTTGTAGGTCACGCCACGACCGGCCAGCCAGCCGTGTTCCGAGATCGCCTGGGGCAGCAGCGAATCGAACACTTCGTCGCGTTCGAGGTCACGAACATTCTTTTGGAGTCGGGATCGGCGATCAATCGACATGGCAACCTTCTTCTGGCGCTTCTTCTCAATGAGTTGAGACTAACGGCCCAATCGTGCCTCAAGTCAGCACCGAACCGCCACTTTCGAGCTGCTGAGTCAACATCGCCGCGAGGCGCTCACGGTGATGACGAGCATCGCCGAACGCTGTCTGGTCGAGTTGAGCACGCTTGAGATAGAGGTGGACGTCGGATTCCCAGGTGAAGCCGATACCGCCATGTACCTGCAGGGCGCTCTCGGCGACCCGCAGGGCTGCGTCGCTGCACCAAATCTTGGCGGTGGCCGCGGCAACGGAAGCTTCGGGGTCGTCGGCACCGATAGCCCAGGCTGCGTGGTACACGGCAGAGCGCATGCCTTCGACGTCGACGAGCATGTCCGCACACCGATGCTTCACGGCCTGAAAGCTGCCGATGGGACGACCGAACTGCTCACGATGCTTGGCGTATTCGACGGCGAGGTTCATCACCGCTTCGGCTCCGCCCAGCATCTCGGCGCTGTGATACAACGCTCCCCGGTCGAGGTGACGGTTGACTGCAGCGGCGTCCCCGACGGTCTCTGCCGGTGCATGTTCGAGGGTGATCCAGGCCAGTTCGCGTGTCTGGTCCATGGCCGGTTCCGGCGTCCGCTCCACAGCGCTTAGGTCAACAGCCACCAACTCGTCTGCGCAAGGCGCGACCAGCACATCGGCACGCGCGCCGTAAATCACCGGTTCAAGCCGCCCCGACACCGAACCGTCCGAGTTTCTGGTCAGCGGCGTTCGAACCGCGGCCGTCATAACCTCACCACTGATCAGCTTCGCCCCCCAAGACGAGTCAGCGAGCACCGTCAAGCCGAGGAGTTGCTGCGTCAGCGGGACCGGCGCGAGGTGTGCCCCAACCTGCTCGAGCAGAACCGCGATCTCCACAGTGCCGAGCCCCAACCCACCCTGGATCTCAGGCACCGCGATCGCCGTCCACCCCTGGTCGACCATCGCTTCCCAGAGCGCCGCGTCGAAACCACCGGTCTGAGCCGCGCCCCGCACCCGTTCGATCGAGCATTCAGCGCTCAACAGTTCCCTGGCCGCGCTCTGCAGGTCAACCTGATCAGCCGAGAGATCAAAGTCCATCACCGTCAATCTAGGTGGCACGCGCCTGGGACGCCCGCGTCCCTAGCCGTCTCTGATAGACCAACGGTGTGGATTTGTCGGCGACTGTTGAGCAGGCGGGGTTTCGTCGAGAGTGCCGCGAGTGGTTGCAAGCCAACCTCGACTGGGAGTACGGAGTCGGATTTCCACCGCAGTTCGACGACCTCGCCGACGAGGTCGAGTATCTGCGGGGATGGCAGCGAAAGTTGGCAGACGCCGGATTCGTGGGCGTCACCTGGCCGGTCGAGTACGGCGGACGCAACGCCAGCGCGCTTCACCACTACATATTGCAGGAGGAACTGGCCCGCGCCCGAGCCCCCGAGTTGGTGGGCCGCATTGGAGTCAACCTCGTTGGACCCACCCTGTTGGCTCACGGCAGCGAAGAGCAGCGGGCCCGCTGGCTGCCCGACATCCTCAACGCCAGCCGACTCTTCTGCCAGCTCTTCTCTGAACCTGATGCCGGATCTGACCTGGCATCGCTGAGGACCCAAGCCGTCGCCGTCGACGGCGGCTGGATGCTCTCTGGCCAGAAGGTCTGGACCTCGTATGCGCAATTCGCCGACTGGGGCTTGTGTCTGGCACGCAGTGACGCGAACGCCCCGAAGCGCCGCGGTATTTCGATGTTCATGATCGACATGTCAGCCGACGGCGTCGAGGTCCGACCGTTGCGTCAAATCACCGATGAGTCCGACTTCAACGAAGTGTTCTTCGACGGTGTCTTCGTCGCGCAGGACCAACTCATCGGGCCGCTGCACGGTGGTTGGGCCGTTGCGGGTTCCACCTTGAGCCACGAACGGGGAACCAACCCACGCCAGCTTGTCATCCACAGCCAGTTGCTCGAAGAACTGTTCGCATTGGCCGAAGAGCGCGGCCTGCTGAGCGATCCGAGCACCCGTCAAGACTTGGCCCAGGCCTTCGTCGAACTGCGGCTGTTCCAGCTTCAGAACTGGCGCTCGCTGTCACGTTTGCAGCACGGCCGCGAATTCGGCGCTGAGTCCGCAACCGCGAAGCTCTACTGGAGCGAGATGAGCCAAAGACTGCATCGCTGTGCAATGCAGGTCCTCGGCGACGAGGCACCGTTGTGGCGCGGGGCGAAAGACAATCCGGCCGACGGGCGCTGGCAGCGGTCCTGGTTGTACTACCTGGCCTCCTCGATCTTCGCGGGCACCAACGAGATCCAGCGCAACATCATCGCCGAGCGGACCCTGGGCCTGCCCCGCGAACCCGTCGCCGCAACCGCGGTAGCCGAAGGTCCGCGAGATCGGCGCTTTCCTCAGCCCTCAGATCCTGGGAGAATCAACCCATGACCGAATTCTCCTCGATCACCTACGAAGTCGACGGGGCGGTCTGCATCATCACGATGGACCGTCCCGAGGTTGCCAACGCCCAGAACACCGAACTGCTCGATGAGATCGACGCAGCGTTCGATGTGGCCGATGCCGACGACGACGTGCGCGTGGTGATACTGGCCGGCAATGGCAAGCACTGGTCTGCTGGGCACGACCTGAAAGCGCTGGTCGGCGACGTGGAGCCCGATGAATGGCGGCTGATGCGCGAGACTCCCGAGGGCAAATGGCATCACGAGAAGGTCATGTACTTCGACCGCTGCCTGCGTATCAGGGACTTCCGCAAACCGACCATCGCCGCGGTGCAGGGCCGCTGCATCGCCGCAGGCGTGATGCTCGCCTGCATGTGCGACCTTATCGTGGCCAGCGACGACGCCTCGTTCCAGAATCCGGTGCTGCGAATGACCGGAGCCGGAGTTGAGATCCTCGTTGAACCCTGGGAGATGCCCGTGCGAAAGGCCAAGGAGTTCCTGCTCACCGCGGAGAGCTTCTCGGCCGTCGAAGCGGAGCGGCTCGGGATGGTCAATCAGGTCGTTCCGCGGGACGATCTGGCCTCAGCGGCCCGAGAGCTCGCCGCCAAGATCGCCCTGGTTCCTCCCGCGACCGCCCAGGTGGTGAAGCGTTCGATCAACAAGACGCTCGACCTGCAGGGTCAGCGTGACGCCTGGGACTACCACTTTCAGGCCCACCACTGGATGCACAACACCGCAACCGCACTGGGAGCGCTCGAGGAACGCAAGTCCAAGGGTTCGATGAAAGAAGTGTTCGCCGAGCACCGCGACCCGTGAGGCAGGGACTGAGAACATGCGCGGATTGAACAGGGAGTTGCGCTGACACCAGTTGTCTTCCGCTCTTGTTCGCTACGCTTGACTTCCGCTCTTGTTGGCTACGCTCCCGGGCCGCTAGGCCGCGGGCGGGCCGCTCGGGCCACGGCCCCGCTCGGTTGTGTTCGGGATCAATCCGCTCGGTTTCTAGGTCAAGACTCCGTGATCTGATCCTGGTCCTGGGCTTGATCCTGCTAGTCGTGTTGTTCAACGGGTCCGGCCGCAGCCCGACGACGGGCACGGGAACGGACGGGGACCGCAACAAAGCGCGCTGCGCCGATCGCGATCAGGGCGACACCCGCCAATACGACGGGATCGATGTCTGCCAGAGATTCACCGGCCAACACGATGGCTCCCGCCGCTGCGAATGTCAGCGCGGCCACCAACGACAGCAGATCGACAGACGTCGTCTTGGGTTGTCCGGAACTCTCCACAGTTGATTCTTCGTCCATGATCCTGTTCCTTATCGCTGCTGGGTCGGGTACCGCACCACTCGGACCTGCCCCACACCGATCTCAACATTGAGTTCGAGGTCGTGCTGGCGGTGGGTGCTGTGCGCCACTTCCAGTCCGACACCCTTTTCGACGCGGTCGTAGCCAATCCTGCCGAAATCGGAGTACGGACTATCCCCACAAAGTGCCTTCTCGTCTCTGAAGTCCGGTATCTCCTCGTCGACCCCATAGCGATAAATGGCGGTGACGCAGTAGAACCGCCCGTGTTCAATTCTCGGCACATCCACCTGCTTGATGGTCACGTATTCGCCACCACGGATCGTGCCGACACCGATACTGGCGTTGGTTCGAACCTTCAGATCTGCCGGGACTTTAATGATGACTTCACCCATGGTGAGACGAATGTCGTGGTCGATGGCCGCTCGTCCGGTCGACTGCAATGAGTCGCGGTCCAGCGACCTCAGGTCCACGATCAGGCTGCCGATCCCATGCTTGACGTCGCGATCCAATGAACTCACGTCTTCGGGCACGGTCTCGACGTCGCCGAACCCCGACCACCACGAGGTGTCTCTGCCTGAGAACACAACAAGTGGGACCAGCAGCAACACGCCGAGCACGATGAGCGGCCAGTTCCTGCCGACGAAGACCGACACCAACAGACCCACAGCAACGACCAGCAGGGCAACGGCAAAGAACTCACCTAAGAGCACCCGCTCGATATCGAGTCGATCCAACAGGATTGCTCCGCCCGTGAGCACGAGCAGGGCGGCGAGAGTCAGGAAGGTGACCGTTGACTGACCACGACGTTGAGAGCGGCGCTCGGCTCTGCGGTCACGCCAACTCGCCTTGGGTTCGGGCGGTTCGGACGGCGGGTCCCCTAAGTTCACCCCCGGCCACTCCGAGCCAGCCGCCGAGGGAGGTGGCGGCACCACATTTTCAGTCGGTGCCGCGAGCGGCTCGGCCGGAGTGTCCAGGGGGGGCGCCGATCGGCGGGGCCAGAAGACCAGCCCAATACCGGCGACAATCAAAGCAAGCGCCAAATACGGCGCTGAGCTCGATACTCTCTCAATCACCTCAAAAAGGTTGCGACTCAAAACTGCAGTGATGGCCAGGCCCGCCGCGATCAAGCCGATGCCTGCGAGGTTTCGGAACCGGCGGGGCGCACCGCTTCGCAAGGCATTGGCAAGGATGCTGCCCGAGTCATCAAGCGGCACGACCAGCCAGCTCACCAGATAGATCACCGGTCCGACGCCGCCAACAAAAGTGAGAACGATGAAGCCGATGCGAACGATCACGGGATCAATGCCGAAGTAGTCCCCGAGTCCGCCGGCTACACCGGCAACCAACCGATCATCTCTACTACGCCGAAGAGCAGGCCAACGAAACTTGCGCTTCGGTCGGGTTTGTTGGTCGGAAGACTCTTCGGACTCAGTCCCGCCAGGCGGCGGATCCTCTGAGTTCTCCTCGGGCCCGCTGTCCTCCACCTCTGGTTCTTCTGTCGAGTCGGACGCGGACTGGTCTGGTTCTTCTGTCGAGTCGGCCTCAGTCAGCTCTGTTTCTTCCGTTGGGTCGCCCGCGGTCTGGTCTTCAGCTGTTGGCTCAGCCTCGGTCTCCTCTGAGTCGTCGGAGAGGGATTCCTCCGGATCCGCGGAAGGGTCTTTGGCCATGGGACCATTGTGAAGCAGTCTGACGGCTCCACAAATGGGGGATGACCCTGAACTTTCCCTGAGCCGACCCCGAGAATTCGGGGTTGTCCCCCATGTGCATGGCAAGCGCTTCGTGCCATCATCAAGACCATGAACCGGCACCCACGAGCCCTGCCTGCACGGTCTGACCGCAACCGGATCATCGGCGGCGTGTGCGGAGGGATCAGTGAGCGCCTCGGTATCGACGTGACGCTCATCCGGCTGGCTTTCGTCGTGCTCACCCTGGCATGGGTCGGAGTGCCCATCTATCTGCTGGCCTGGCTCTTGTTGCCGCGGGCCGACCCGGGCGGGCCTCCCGCAGCGGCCGTCCCCGCATCGACGGTGACGAGGCGTGCACTGGGGTTGGTGTTGGCTGTGTTCGGCACGGTGCTGTTGGCACGCCACCTGCGGGTCACACTGCCTGATGCATACATCTGGCCCGCCCTCTGCGCTGCTCTCGGAGTCGGCGTGGTGGTGTGGAGGGTTCAGCCGATTGCGGCAGTCGGCAGGGCGTTCGCCGTTCGGATGGCAGGCGGGACGATCCTGGTCGCCTTCGGGATCGGGGTGCTGGTGGCGGCCAACCTCTCGTTGTGGGTGGTGCTCGACGGGCTGCTGTCGACGGTGCTGGTTGTCGGAGGGCTGGCTCTGATCCTCGGACCCTGGGTGGCAGTGTTGGTGCGCGACCGACGCGCTGAGCGCCAACAGCGGATCCGTGCCGACGCACGCGCCGAAGTAGCAGCGCACCTGCATGACTCGGTCCTGCAGACTTTGGCTCTGGTCCAGCGTTCAGACGATCCGGCCCACATGTCGGCTCTGGCGCGGCGCCAGGAACGGGAGCTGCGGGGCTGGCTCTACGGCGAGCGTTACGGCGAGAAGTACGGTCCCGGCCCGCAACAGGCCACGTTGAAGGTTGCTGTGGAACATCTAGCCGGCGTGGTCGAGGATCGTCATGGCGCGATGATTGATGTGGTCGTCGTCGGCGATGCCACCCTCGACGCGGCGACGGAGTCTCTGGTGGCTGCGACAGGTGAGGCCATGACCAACGCTGCGAGATGGTCCGGCCGGTCCGACATCGGCGTCTATGCAGAGGCGACCGACGACCAGGTGGAGGTCTTCGTCCGTGACCGTGGCGTCGGTTTCGACCCGGAGACTGTCGGCGACGACCGCCACGGAATCCGCGACTCGATCCGGGGCAGACTGCAACGAGTCGGCGGAGACTGTGAGATCATCAGCTCCCCCGGGCAGGGCACCGAAGTCCGGCTCTGCCTGTCACGCACGTAACTGCAGCCCCGGCCCTGCGCAGCTTTGGTGGTCGGGTACCGCTGGGGTACGTTTGGATGCCGAGGCCCGACCTCAAGGGGGGAACTTGCGAATCGAACCGCTCAACGACACGATCGGGGCGTCGGTCAGCGACATTTCGCCTGCTGATCTGACCGAGGCCGAGGTCGCCGGAGTTCTTCTGGACGCACTGGAGCGGTTCGGTGTGCTGGCGTTCAGGGGCCTGTTCATCTCCGACGAGCAGCAGGTCGCTTTCAGCCGACATCTCGGCGAGGTTGAGATCCTGCCGGTTCCGGGGCTCGAACATCGGGAGATCTTCACGGTCTCGCTCGATCCCGAGAAGGCTCTCAGCGCCGAGTACCTCAAGGGCACGTTCCACTGGCACATCGACGGAGCCACCGACGACATTCCCAACAAGGCCACCATGCTCAACGCACTCGAGGTGTCGGCCTCCGGCGGCGAGACGCAGTTCTGCAACACCTACGCAGCCTGGGAGGCACTGCCTGAGGATCAGAAGACCCGCTGTGCGGACTTGAGGGTGCTCCACAGCTTCGCAACCGCGCAACGGCGCGTCTACCCCGATCCCAGCGAGGACCAGGTCGAGTTCTGGGAGCAGCGACCGTCCAAGGTTCAACCGCTGGCCTGGACTCACCGCTCCGGCCGTACCTCGCTGGTGCTCGGCGCGACGGCCTCGCATGTGATCGACATGAACCCCGATGAGAGCGCTGAGCTCATCGAGCACCTCGAGGACTGGACCACCGATGAGCGCTTCCGCTACCAGCACAGCTGGGAGACCGGCGACCTGGTGCTTTGGGACAATCGGGGCACGATGCACCGGGCGCTCCCCTATGCCGCAGACTCCGGGCGGCTCATGCACCGCACCACCATCGTGGGCGACGAGCCGTTCGCCTGATGGTCACTCCCAGCAGATTTCAGCAGGCACGATGAGCGAGTCCTCAAGTCTCGACGGCCCCTCCAGTCTCGACGGCCCCTCCAGTCTCGACGGCCCCTCCAGTCTCGACGGCCCCTCCAGTCTCGACGGCCCCTCCAGTCTCGACGGCCCGTTCAGTCTCGACGGCAGAGTGGTGTTGGTCACCGGGGCCAGTCGAGGCGTCGGCGCGGCGACTGCAGTTGCAGCCGCGGCCCGTGGCGCCCGGGTGGCCTGCGTGGCCCGTTCAACGGACGCGGCACCGAAACGGATTCCCGGCACGATCGACCAGACGGTCGCCGAAATAGTCGAAGCCGGGGGTGAGGCGCTGGCAATTCCGGCAGATCTCACCTCGCCGGACGACATCGCCCGCACGGTCTCGATGACAGTCGATCACTGGGGCCGCCTCGACGTGCTCGTCAACAACGCCGCGGTCACCTTCGTCGGCGACGTCGGCGTCGAATTGAAGCGCCACGATCTGGTCATGGCCATCAACGTTCAGGCACCCCTGCTCTGCGTGCGGGCCGCGCTGCCGCATATGCGCGCGGCAGGCCGCGGCCGAATCGTCAACCTCTCGTCGCAGGCAGCGCTGCGCCCGGTGCCCGGACTCATGTCCTACGGCATGTCGAAACTCGCGCTTGAGCGGATGACCACCGATCTGGCCCGCCAACTGGTCCGCGACCGGATCGCGGTCAACTGCTTCCGCATCGACATCCCGGTGGCGTCGGAGGGCACGCTGGCCAATATGGGAGACGTCGACCTTTCAGACTGGGAGCCCACCAGCGTGCCCGCCGAGGGAATCCTCTGGATGGTCGAGCAGCCCGACGAATACTCGGGCTACTGCGAGTCGATGTGGGAGCTGCGCCATCGGGAGGGAATCATGGCTACCCGGGCTGAGCGGGAGTTCGCCAAGAAACCGCCGCTCCAGTTCCTCCAAGGGCTCCACGACGTCGACACCGACAACGCCTTCGCCCGCAGAACGGAACCCTGACCCTATGGCTGAGGTTGAACTATCAGGCCGAGTGGTGCTCGTCACCGGGGCAGCATCGGGAATCGGTGCGGCCTGCACGGCCCGCTATGCAGCTCACGGCGCCACGGTCATTGCGACAGACGTCGACGATGCCGCAGGCAAGCGCCTCGCCGCAGACACAGGCATCCGCTACCGCACACTGGATGTGGCCGACCCGGCGCAGTGGGCGCTGCTGGCCGAAGAACTCGAGGCCGACCCGGGTCGACTCGACGTGGTGCACCTCAACGCCGGAATCCGACAGGGGATCGGCGACATCACCGAACTCGACGACGATGCCTACCAGCGGATCATCGGGATCAACCAGCACGGAGTGTTCTACGGGATCCGAGCAACCGTAGGACTGCTCGAACGGA
The DNA here is from genome assembly GCA_951812975.1 of uncultured Acidimicrobiales bacterium. Taxonomy (GTDB): domain Bacteria; phylum Actinomycetota; class Acidimicrobiia; order Acidimicrobiales; family Aldehydirespiratoraceae; genus VXYK01. Next base: position 819,945 of record CATOTC010000001.1, read on the forward strand.
CCGGGGGCGGCAACGTCCTGGTCACCGCGTCGAGGGCATCGCTGGGACCACTGGCCCAAGACTTGGGCTATGTCATGTCGAAACACGCTGTGGCCGGACTGGTGCGCAGCGTCGCCGACGACCTAAGAACCCGCGGTGTCCACATCAACGCCATCTGCCCGGCAACGGTGGACACCGGTTTCGTCGGCGGCCATCGAGCCCGTCTGGAGGCCGCCGGCATCGAAGTGATGGACCCTGAGGAGGTGGCCGCCGGAGCTATGACCGTTCTCGGATCTGACCTTGTCGGCCAGTGCTTCGTGCAGTTGGCGGGAAAGCCGCCGGAGCCGTTCAAATTCACGGCGGTGCCCGGCCGTTAGGCGCTGGCCTTCTCGGCGCCCGAACCCGCTGAGGCATCACCCATCTTCGCCCAGCGGGCCTGCATCTGCTCCGGTGTCAGCTTCTCGCGGTCGCTCATCGCCTTGATGCTGACGTCATGTCCCGCCGAGGCGGCACGCAGCGCGCCGACTGTGGCCTGGTCTCGGGGCACATGGGTGAACGGGTCGAAGGAGTACCAGCGCATGGCATTGGTGTGGGTGATCTTGGCCACCTCATCGGGCGTCACCGCGGCCTCGGTCATCACCCGGGCCAGTTCCTCGGGGGCGCCGGGCCAGGCTGAGTCGCTGTGGGGGTAGTCGCACTCCCAGCTGATGTTGTCGACGCCGATCTCGTGGCGCAACTGAACCCCTGTGTGGTCGGAGATGAAGCAGGTCAAGAAGTGCTGACGGAACACATCGCTCGGCAGCAGATCGCCGAAGTCCTGACCTGTCCAGAGGCGGTGCATGTCGTAGGTGCGGTCAACCCGCTCAAGGAAGTAGGGGACCCAGCCGGTGCCGCCCTCGGACAGGGCGATGCGGATGGTCGGAAACTCCTTGAGCACACGCGACCACAACAGGTCGGCGGCCGCTGATTGAATGTTCATCGGCTGAAGCGTGATCATCACGTCCGCGGGAGAGTCCGGCGCAGGAAAGCAGAGTTCGCCCGATGATCCGAGGTGGATCGACAGCACGGTGTCGGTGTCGCACACCGCGGTCCAGAGTGGATCCCAGTACGGGTCGTGGAAGCTCGGATACCCGAGCGCCGCCGGGTTCTCGGTGAAGGTGAGCGAGTGGCAGCCCTTCTCGGCCACGCGGCGCACTTCGGCGGCGCACTTCTCTGCGTCCCAGATCACCGGCAGCGCCATCGGAATGAACCGGCCCGGGTGGGCCCCGCACCACTCATCAATGTGCCAGTCGTTGTAGGCCCGCACCAGGGCCAAGCCGAAACCCTCGTCCTCGACTGCGAAGAGACGGGCCGCGAACCCGGGGAACGAAGGGAAGTTCATCGACGACAGAACCCCGCCCGCGTTCATGTCCTTGACCCGTTCATCCACCAGGAAGCAGCCCGGACGGATCTCTTCGAGGGACTGCGGCTCCACGCCGTACTCCTCTTTGGGGCGACCGGCCACTGCGTTGAGCGCCACGTTGGGAACTTCGACCTCGCCGAACCGCCAGACGTCGGCTCCGTCGGCGCGGCGAACGATTCGGGGGGCCTCGGCCTTGTAGCGTTCGGGCAGATGGGCCTCGAACAGGTCGGGTGGCTCGATGATGTGATCGTCCACGCTGATAAGGATCAAGTCTTCAGCTCTGATCGACATGGTGACTCCTCAGACAATCGCCCGGAACTACCGGACGCGCCTTGCCAGAGGGTAGTTTCTGCGCGGTGGCAGCCGCGCATTGCGGTTGCGGATTCAACTGAGAGTCGTCCTGTCAGCGGCAGGTGAGAACGAATGGGCAAACAGGGAACTGGCAAGCATCCAACCAGCGGGCGAGGCCTCACGGTTGCTGATTCGACGCCTGAGCATCCAGTTCTGCCCCGCGCCCCGGCCGGGGCCCCGAATGTGCTCGTCATCCTGCTCGACGACACAGGTTTCGCCCAACTGGGGTGCTTCGGCGCTGACATCGACACACCAAATATCGACCGCCTGGCGACCGGCGGTCTGTCCTACAACCGATTCCACGTCACGGCCCTGTGTTCGCCGACCCGTGCTGCGCTGCTGACCGGGCGCAACGCCCACGCCGTCGGCATGGGCTTCCTGTCTGACATGGGCATGGGATTCCCCGGTTACACAGCCAGGATCCCCCGCTCAGCGGCGATGCTCCCGCATATCCTGCGCGACGCCGGCTGGTCCACCATGGCGGTCGGCAAATGGCACCTCGCTCCCAGGAGTGAACGCACCGCCGCAGGGCCGTTCGGGCTGTGGCCCACCGGGGTCGGGTTCGAGCGCTACTACGGCATTCTGCACGGGGGCGCGAACTGTTGGACCCCCAATCTGGTGCGCGACCAGCATTACATCGATCCTCCGGCCAGTCCCGAGGACGGCTACCACCTCTCGGCCGATCTGGCCGACCAGATCATCCGGCAGATCACCGACCAGAAGCATGCCGCTCCCGACAAGCCGTTCTTCTGCTACTACGCGGAGGCGGCGACCCATGCTCCCCATCACGTTGCTCCGCAGTGGGTCGAGCCCTATCGGGGAGCCTTCGACGACGGCTGGGAGCGCATGCGGGAACGGACTTTCACCCGGCAACTGGAGTCTGGGATCGTACCCGAGGGAACGGTGCTGACCGAGCGGCCCTCCTGGGTACAGCCTTGGGACACTCTCGATGCCGACGCCCAGCGCCTGTTCGCCCGAATGCACGAGGTTTACGCCGGGTTCGTCAGCCACACCGACGCCCAGATCGGCCGGGTGATCGACTGCCTGGAGGCCGTCGGCGAACTGGACAACACCATCGTCATGCTCTGTTCGGACAACGGGGCCAGCGCTGAGGGCGGCCATGTCGGCTCCATCAACGAGCACCGCTTCACCAAAGGACTGCCCGAATCGGTCGCGGCCAACCTGGAGTGGATCGACCAGCTCGGCGGGCCGCGCACCTACAACCACTACGCCTGGGGGTGGGCCTGGGCGGGCAACACCCCGTTCCGGCTCTGGAAGCGCTACGCCTGGCTGGGTGGTACGCGCACCCCGCTGATCGTTCACTGGCCGAGCGGGATCGCCTCTAGCGGCGAGGTGCGGCAGCAGTTCTGTCACGCAATCGACCTGATGCCCACCGTGCTCGATCTCTGTGGCGTGGTAGCCCCCGATTCTGTGGACGGCGTGGCGCAGCAACCGATCGACGGTGCCAGCATCGCGGCCACCTTCGATGATCCCGAGGCTCCGCCGCCGCGGGACTCGCAGTATTTCGAGGTGCAGGGGTCGCGAGCCATGTACCTCAGCGGTTGGAAGGCAACCACCGACCATGTCGGCGCGGCCCATGGCGACGAACTCGCCCTGTTGTCCGGCAGCCGTTCGTTCAACGACGACTCCTGGGCACTGTTCAACCTTCAACAGGACTTCTCCGAGGCTCACGACCTGTCCGCTGAGCATCCCGAGAAGTTGGCGGAGCTCGAAGCGGCCTGGTGGGAGGCAGCCGAGCGCTACGACGTGCTGCCCCTCGACGACAGCTACGCCACGCGCATGCCCGCTGTCAGTCCACCCGCGTATCCGACACCGTCTGCGGTGCGTTATCGGCCGGGCGCCGGCCGCATCGCCGACGAGGCGCTGCCGGTGCTCATGCGGGGTTTCACGATCACCACCGAATGCACAGTCGGACCGGGCGGCGCAAGCGGGATTCTCTGGGCGATGGGCGACTGGACCAGCGGAATCGCCCTGTACTGCCGTGACGGCTGCCTGGTGCTGGCCCTCTGCCTGTCGGGCGACCAATTCCAGGTGTCGACCGACTCCGTGATCGACGCGGCCGCCACATCGGTGGCGTGCCACTATGAGCTGACGTCAGCAACTTCGAGTGCGGTGAACCTGCTGGTCGACGGTGAAGTCGCAGGCTCGCTTGCGCTTGACCGCACCCTGCCCAACTCGTGGCAGAACGGCGGTACCGGCCTGATCATCGGCTACGACACGGGTTTCCCGGTCTGCGACGACTACGAGCCTCCCTTCCCCTGGAACGGGACGATCAGCTACGTTGACGTTTCCGTTCCCGACGCCCGCCCCGCCGACCCCGCCCAAATCGCCCAAGAGTCCCTCAACGCCGACTGAGCGGACCGACGACACAACAACAGGGAGGAACCTGTGAGCACTGACATGGACCGACTTGTGACTTGGAACAACGGGGAGAAGACCCTCGCGCCCTTCACGCCCGCCGAGATGGAGGCACGTCAGGCCAGGCTGCGCGTCCACATGGCCGAACACGACATCGATGCGAGCCTGCTGACCAGCCACCACAACATCTGCTACTTCTCCGGTTTCATGCACTGCGCATTCGGCCGCAACTACGGCCTGGTCCTCACCGCCGAGAACGCCACGACCGTCAGCGCCGGTATCGACGGCGGCCAACCCTGGCGTCTGACCCACGGCGACAACCTCACCTACACCGACTGGCGCAAGGACAACTTCTACCATGCGGTCCAGTCCCTGACGCGCGGGGCCAAGCGCATCGGCATCGAGTTCGATCAGGTGAGCCTCGACACGTTCGAGAAATTGCAGGCGGCGGTGCCGGGCGCCGAGTTGGTCGACGTCGGCACCCCGACGATGTGGATGCGCACCATCAAGTCGGCCGAGGAGATCGCCCACATCAAGAAGCTCACCGCCATCGCCGACATCGGCGGCGAAGCCTGCCGTGAGGCGATCGCCGTTGGTGTGGGTGAGCACGAGGTCGCTCTCGCCTCGACCCAGGCCATGGTCCGGGAACTGGCGAATACCTATGAGTACTCCGAGTTGATGGACACCTGGACCTGGTTCCAGTCCGGCGTCAACACCGACGGCGCCCACAACCCGGTCACCAACCGGGCCATCGAGTCAGGCGACATACTTTCGCTCAACTGTTTCCCGATGCTCTTCGGATACTACGTGGCGCTGGAACGCACGCTCTTCGCCGAATCGGTCTCCGCCGAGCACCTCCGGCTCTGGAACATCAACATCGAGGTGCACGAAGCCGGCCTCGACCTGATCAGACCCGGTGTCAGGTGCAGCGAGGTCGCGGCGACGCTCAACAACATCTACCGCGAGTACGACCTGCTCAAGTACCGCTCGTTCGGGTACGGCCACAGCTTCGGTGTGCTCTGCCACTACTACGGCCGCGAAGCAGGCGTGGAGTTGCGCGAGGACATCGACACAATCCTCGAGCCCGGCATGGTCGTCTCAATGGAACCGATGATCATGATCCCCGAGGGCCAGCCCGGCGCGGGCGGCTACCGCGAGCACGACATCCTCGTCATCAACCAAGACGGCTCCGTCGACAACATCACCGCTTTCCCCTACGGCCCCGACCACAACATCGTCCCCTCAACCTGACCGACGGCGGCCCGGTCAACCTCCACCACCCGGGAGCACCGGGCTGTCCAGAAGGTCTGATGCGCCAGAACGCGCAAAGGCCCGGCCCCTCTCTGTCCGGAGAAGTACCGGGCCTCACTTCCCAAAGCTAGTGCTCTAGACCCCTGAATTCTGCCGCCGCAGCACGAGAAATGTCAACCGAAATATCGGAATCGCTCCCCCACGCCACCCAGTGGCACCTGCTCCATGTCGCTCGAAACGCTACACAACGGAATCCGTTGGATGCCGAGTACTGAAACAGCCCTGTCCGTGATATATCTATGATGGTAATGTTATTTGATGATAATCCAATATCCATCACTGAGGGTGCCCACCGCCATGGGGTGGTAGCTGAGGATATGCTCCATGCATGTCGGAACGCGATCATTGTGCACCAGGAGGACGATCTCTTGATGTACGTGGGTGCCGACCGAAGTGGGACGCCCCTAGAGGTGGGGGTTGTTGCTGACGGCAAGCGTTTCAAGATCATTCACGCAATGCCCGCAAGGGCAAAATACTTGAGGTAGAACAAATGACCGAGTCCCTCCGAGAACTCATAGACGAAGCCAAGTTGAGCGGCGACTGGAATCAGGTCACTGACTGGTGCGAAGCCTTCGACTGGGCAACGGCTGTGGGGGTGCCAACCGCCGAGTTCTATCTCAAGTGCGTCTACGAGACCTCCCCGGAAGGCGAAACGCGACTCATAGAAGCCGTCTCAGCCGCCAGAGCCGCCGGAACGCCCTGGCACCGCATCGCCCGAATCCTCGACACCACCGCCCAAGATGCCCAAGATCGATTCGCTCCCCTCATCAAGTCCACCGAACCCGCCCATCAGTCCTGAGGGCCTTGAATCGCTTGAGGAAACGCTGGCGATCCTAGCTGACCCCGATGCCATGGAAGCGATCGCTCAAGCCGAGCGTGAGGTCGCCGAAGGCGACGTAATTCATGGCGTTGAAGCCCTCGGAGCACTACGGCCAAGGTGAACACGCAACGGTACGGACTAACCGGCGCGCTCCACAGCAACCGCCATTGCCGAACGGTGAGTCATTCGAATTCGGAGGATCGGGAGCCGAGGTTGGTTGCGTTCTCGGAGACCGTTCGTCGGGTGGCGTCGTCGAACCCGTCTTCGTTGCGGGCGCGGACTTCCAGGGTGATTTCTACATCTGGGCCGAGTCGGGCGGTCACATGTTCGGCGATCTCTCCGAGTTGTCTGATGCAGCGAACCGGATCCAATTCGAACTGGGCGTAGAACTCGGTCGGCCCGGTAGTGGCACCGGCTGCATCTCCGGTTGAACCATCAGATCCATTGCCACCAGGATCGGTGTCGGCGCGCCCGCTGGCACCTTCTTCAGTCGAAGCACCCGTTTCTGGTTCGGGGTCTGCGGGAGGGGGCAGACTCTCAGGGTGTATCAACAGGCCGCTGTGTGTCGGTGTCACATGTTGGGCTGTGCGGACGCCGAGCCAGCGTTCACCGTCATGGACGTCGGCATAGGCGAACGTCGTCTTCTCCCAGTCGAAGTCCGCCACCCCGCCTGAAAGAGCGTCGGCCATCACCTCGAACGATCCCAGCCTCGGCATGTGACAGAAGCGGGCGTAGGTCGACCAGAGATCCCCGACCGACAAGTCCCCGCGGTCGGACCACAGTTCGCCGCGGTCGATGTCCATACGCACCCGAACACCGCTGTACTTGGAGATGAGCTTCTCCTCACTTCGCAGCTTTCGACTGGCACGTACCGCTATTGTGTCCTCTCCCGCGGCGCGGCTCGTCTGCCACACAATCTCAGAGGTCCCAGGCAACTGCTCCGGGGTCAGGACCAGGTTGAAGGTCTCCGCGATCAGCGACTCGACCTGTTTCTTGGAATCGTCGACCTTGGTCTGCGCCTGACGAAGCTGATGCGCTGTCAGTTGCAGATCGTCACTGCTATCAACGATTGAACGCCAAGCGAGGTGGGAACGGGCCGCATCGAGCAGTTCGCCGACACGGTTGGTGCCCGGTGCAACGAACACCAGCAGATTGCGGTTCAACCGGGGCCCAGCGTCTCGCTTGTTGAGGATCTTCTCCGCCATCTCGATCGCCTTGGACTTGTCGTCGCCTGTGGAATGCGTGAACTTGGGTGCCAGCACAACAAGTCGCACGCCGTCGTCGTTGTCGGGAACGTCACCCGGGCCTTCAGCGAACACTTGCACGGCGTGGAAGTGTCCGCGGTCGCGCTGCTCAGCCACCATTCTCCGCGCGAGATCCTCGGCGTCGCGCTCGTCGTAGTTGGAGGCTCGGTCCTCGGCGATTCGGGTGACGTTGGGGGTAAGTGAGTACCAGTACTGGGAGCCGTCGACGTACAGGTGCGTCGCCCGGTCCGAGAGCCGTCGCAGCGCGTCGGAGAACTGGCCGAGGGACTCTCCGGGTTGCGCGCATCCCAGTACCACCGACTTGACGTCGACACCGCGTTTGCCGTCGGACCGCGGCGCAGAACTCATGTACACGGTGCGCGCGGCCCGACGGGTGGCTGAGAGTCGCCCGAAGTGGGGAAACTCGCTGTCGATGTGCAACGGGAGAGCGTTCTCACCGTCAACGTCGGATTTGATCACCGGGTCCCAGCCCTCATCGAGGTACTTCTTCATCTCACTCACCAACGGTCCGGAGTCCATCGGCAGGCTGGCCGGCATGATCACGAGCGATCGGTCGTCGCGCTGCCATAGCTGCGATATCACCAGAGCCATCAACCTCAGCACTCCCCTGGTTCGCTGAAACTTCTCAAGTGCCGACCAGTCGCCGAACAGGCGGTCGAACAGTTCCGGATGGATCGGGTAAGAGAGCTCCATACGACGCCGATACTCGCCTTCCCCGACTCTGGGAGGGAACTCTTTGGCGTGCTTGCGATACATCTCGCTGAACGCTCGGATCACTCCGTCTCGGACCTTGGCCTGCTCAGCAGTGATCGGGTCGAACAGTCGACGGCGCACGATCTCGAAGGATTCGTCGGGTGAGGCAGGTTGCCATTGCGCCGCCTTGCGGGCCACGACGTTCTTGAGCCGCTCGAGTGCCGTGCGCCCCTTGGGGCCGCCCGTCTCGATGTCTGAAGCCGGGATGGCGATCAGGACCACCACATTGGGCACAGCCGCCGCCGCTTCCGTCAGCGCTTGTGCGAACGTGAACTGCGTGTCGAAATCGCCTCCGGCAAGCCGCTTGGCGTTCTCGTCGGAACTGTCGTTGAGTTGGCGGGCATACGCTACCCACTCGTCGATCAGCACGACAGCGGGGCCGAACTGCTGGAACAGTGTTCGCAGCGCAGCACCGGGGTTGGTTGCGGCTTCGTCGTCGACCCGTATTAGTTCGTAGGCCTCTCGGCCGCCTAGTTGGTAGGCGAGGTGGCCCCACAGGGTGTGGAGGCTCACATCGGGTTCCACGGCCTCGGGCTTCGACGGTGAGATCATCTGGCCGACGAGAACCGCCCGGTTGATATGCGCTGGAAGCGACACTCCCTCGGCCGACATCACGTCGCCGACACCGGGCATTTCGGCGGCCGGTTCGCCCGAGGCCAGGTGGTACAACGCAATCATTGAGTGGGTCTTGCCGCCACCGAAGTTGGTCTGCAGTTCGATCACGGGGTCGCCGCCTTCACCCGAGAGTCGGCGTGCCGCTCCTGCGAGCATCTCGTGGAGCCCCTGGGTGATGAAGGTGCGGGCGAAGAAGGCGCGGGGATCCTGGTATTCCGATTCGGCGTTGCCGCTCAACACTTCGAACAGGTCGGCTGCAAACTCGGCCTGCTCGAAACGCCCGGACGCGACGTCACCGTGTGGCGTGATGATCTCCCGCCATGGCGTCAGCCCGGTCTCGGGCCTGCCCTCTGCCGGTTTGGCTGCCGTACGACGGCGCTCGGAGCGCGACTGCTCGTCCACCATCTGGCGCATGAGGTCCTGTCGAAGGCTGCGGATCTGGTGTCGCTCGGTTGCGTTGCCGAATGACTCGAGCACTCGTTCCATGGAGTCGAGCGCTCGTACGGTGTCGTCGGTGGACATCGACTGTTGATGCGCCCATTTGTTGCGGGTGTCGGCTAATTCAAACACCATCGAACGCACTCCGGCGGGAAAGCCGTGACCGAACACTTCGTTCCAAGTGAGTTTGATGCCAGTGAGCAGAAACGCTGCATCGTCGGTCGAGGGTTCACGCAGTGGATTGTGGAGCCTCTGGTTGACGGTCTGGAGCCAGTCATCGCCATAGAACCCCTGCCACGTCTCTTCGCACTTCGGCCGCAACCCGTCGCGTAGCAAGTCAAGCGCTTTGGCGATGCGTTCCGTGTTGGCCATCACCATGGGCGTCTCCGTTCGTCAACCGGAATCGTTGGATTCACGCCCCATACAATGCCACGAACCTAAGACAATGCCATTGCGCGTTGTCGCCTTTGCCCGACGCCCCGGACCAGTTCGCATTTCCCCTGGTGTTTCCACCCGCATCACGCGCCGACGACCTCTCACGAATCGACGGCGAGACCCAGTTCAGAAACTGCCCTCACCGACCGCCAAGTCTGCTAGACGTTCGAGGTCCTCGGGGGAGTCCATCTCGATCACGTCTCGAACCGCTTTCTTGGGACCGGTGAGTTCCTTGAGCGCACGGTCCCCTGCACTATTGGGAGTGGGGCGGTCGGTGGTGAGAAGGACCAGTCGGGTTTCTGGGTTCTTCGAATGCAGCACGGATGCTTTGCCGAGCGCCTTCCAAAGGGTGTCGGTACGGCGGAGGCCCGGGCGCTGGGTCACACTGAACGCTCCCGACACATCGAAGCACCACGGCTGTCCCTTCTGATCGAGGGCCTTGAAGTTGAGTTCCACGCCGCAGCCCGCGGCGACTTTGGCCTGGATGTCTCGGAAACCGCAACGGTGCAGGACCGCGAGGGCCATCTCCTGGGCTTTACGGCCCTCCTCCCCCGCCCGAGCCTGGAAGTCTTCGTTCTCAACAGAGGGCTTGCGATGGGATTCGCCCGAGCGTCCATTCTCCGAGCCCGACGCGCCGAGCAGTTCCTCAGAGAAACTCAACTGTCCCCTGCGCCCCTTTCGGCTGGGAGCGGTGACCGACCAGCGAAGCGAACCCGAGGACTCCACAGGCTTCTGCTGCTCTTCGGCGATGCGCTGCTCAGCCGAATCCAAGTAGCTCGCGTCGGTATCGAAGCCGACGTAGTGGCGTTGTGAGCGCACGGCGGCCACAGCGGTGGTTCCTGATCCCACGAACGGGTCCAGCACCAAGTCGCCCCGGTAGGTGTAGAGCTCGATCAGACGCTGCGGCAACTCCACCGGAAACGGAGCGGGATGACCCACACGCGTCGCCGACTCCGGAGGGATCTCCCACACGTCGGTTGTGGCTTCCATGAACTCGTCGACGTGTGCAGTGCTCACCGAGGGCAACCCCTCGTCAGCGCGCACCGCGGCCGGCCGCGCCCGGTCCAGGCGCCCTTTTGAAGCGATCACAACCCGTTCGGTCAGATCTCGCAGAACCGGATTGGCCGGCTGTTGGAAGCTGCCCCATGCGCAACTGCCCGCCGCGCCCCGCGCCTTTAGCCAGATCACTTCGCCGCGCAACAGCAGTCGCAGACGGTCCTGGAGTATCTGCACCACATCGGCCGACAATGATCGATACGGGCGGCGCCCCAGGTTGGCAACGTTCACGGCGATGCGGCCACCGGGTTCCAACTTGCGCACGCATTCGGCGAACACCGCCTCCAACATCTCCAAGTAGGCGATGTAGTCGGCCGGTACATGTCCACACCCCACCGCTTCTTCGTATTCCTTGCCTGCGAAGTAGGGAGGCGACGTGACTACAAGCCCTACCGAGCCGTCAGCGATGTCGCCATAGGCGTCCATGTCACGCGCGTCGCCCTCCCAAAGTGTGTCGATACAGGAAGGGGAGACAACTTCGTCTTCTCCGCTGATCTCCGGTGCCGGGAAACGGGCATAGAACGCAGACGCGTCATGTCCCTCGCGCCGTCCGACTCCAAAGTTGGACGTGGACGTTCCCCGCTTACGCCGATCCGACATGCTCATACCGCAGGGGGCCGTCCGGTGGGTCCAAACCCACTAGGGAACGACGGCGAAAGACCAGCAAGAACCATGCGTACAAGCTACCCCGACCGTGTGACACAGGTGGGGAGTCTTCCGCTCTGATCGATGCGCCACTCCCCACGAGTGGACGCTCTTGACTGGCTAGGCAACCCATGGGGTCATCAAAATGCATGACGTCCAGCATCAACAAAAGAATCGCCCGCAAGATACTTACAAAACTGACTACCCACTAGTTACAAAACCGCCGGAGGTGGAGTCGGTCGCTGCAGACCGGGTGGAGGGTCTAGCTTACGAATTCGCAGATATCCGCTGGCAGATTCGGAACGGCCGGTGACCGACTCGAGTGGGGGTCTCCTGTCAGTGACCCTCTCCTCACGAAATGTTCCGGCTCAGAACTCTGCAAGGAGCGGCAGTTGTCTCGCCTCGGTGACTTCTTGAAGCGACCTGCGCAACGACTCGACCAGTTCTTCATCGCTCATGATGTCGAGTGTCTCCTCCAGCGATTCGAGATCGTCGGTACTGATGAGAACGAACGATCGCCGACCGTTGCGGCTGACAAGGATGCGATCATGCTGGTGTTCGACGCGGTCTGCCACCTCAGAGAGATGCGCCTCTATTTCGGAGAACGGGAGTGTGGGCACGGTGGCGGCTCAAATCCGCTCTTTCAAGGAGGTCAGAAACTCTTCGGAACTCACGTGGCGGGTATACCGCTCCGAGGCAAGGTCGCCCTCGGGATCGGCAGCCTTAACTTCTTCCGCCGAACCCGCCAGGGGCCGCTTTCGAGTCTCATCCGGCAAGGGTTTCCGTTGTGAGGACGAGTGCAGGTGCATGGCCAACCTCCAAGTACACGCTATCCCCAGGCGCGAGTAGAGGGTTGGGGAGAATTCACTATTGGCCTCGATCCCGCGGCCGAAGGCTACAGCAACGATTGTTGGGCGGTGCCTGCGGCGGCTGTGGTTGCTGCGGTGGTCAGGTTGGGCCAGGTGGTGATGAGGGCGTTGTAGGCGCCGGCTTCGGTGCTCCAGCCCTTGTCGTTGGCTTTCTGGTACAGCACGTAGGCGAGCTGACGGGCTCGGTCGGCGTTACCGCCGAGCTTGTGCAACAGCTCAGCGGCTTCTGACTCTGATCTCTCCAAGGCAGCGACGAGGTACTGCAACACCTCCCAGACAGTGAGTCGGGAGTCGTCTACCGGTGACCAGTCTTCAGCCAGGTCGCTGCGTTCGAAGAGACGGAACTCACCCTGACGAGCCTCACCGATACCAGACTCTTTGATACCAGCCAACGACGTGTTCTTGGCCCGAGCGACGCTGTCCGCGTCGCCTGAGGGTCCGGGATTGTAGCCGTACTGTGCGAACCAACTGAGCGCGAAACGTGTGTCGGTGTCGAGTTCTGCTTCTTCACCGTCGAGTATCTCGCCAAGCACATCGTTGATGATTCGCAGCGCTACCGAGACGGTCATAGACGACCCGTCGGCCTCCACGACCCGGGCGTACCGAGAGAACACCTTGATCCCCGGCCCGATGGTGGACTGGGCCATGTCGACCGGGGCGATATTGCCCGATTGCAACAACCTCACCGCTTCGGGTAGTTCGGTCCGCAACGCAGCGATGAACTCTCCGCGCGTGGCCAGCGAAGCCGACACCGCTCGGGGGCGGCACGCGAGGACGATGGAAGAGGCCAACGCGTTGCTCTTCGACGCCACCAGACGATTGCCCAACTCGGTACGCATCGGCCAAGTGGCGTTGACTTGCAGACCCGCATCTAGCACGGCTTGAAGGAATGTGTCCCAACCAGTGGTGCGTATCTCCCCGTCTTTGGTCTCAGTCGCCTTATAGGCGTAGTAGATCGTTGCAGGAACATCCGCTGGTTGACTCTGAGCGACCTGGGCCATGAACTCAGCCATACCGGATTCGAAGTGCTCCTCGGCTCGTTCCTTTGACCCGGCACGGTAGCGGTTGGCGATCAACTCCTCAGCCTTTGGTGTGAGCAGCGTCGAACACTCGACCGGCCACACATCGCTGAGGTTCCTCCGCAGCCACACGTAGAAGAAGTCCGACAGGTCAGCGTAGGAGATGTTGTCGTAATACGGCGGATCAGTCGACAGCGCTGCACCCGAACATTCCTTAACCTTAGCCTTGGCGTCCCGCTGGTGAGCCTCACCACTCGCCTGCGCAGGAACATGCGCAACCGACTTCACGATCCAACCAACCATCCCCATCCAATTGCCCGAGGAAGATGAGAACGGATTGCCCTCTGCAAAATCCCAAGACATCGGAATCGCTTGGCGACCAAACGTGTTCCGAATTTTCACGTATCCACTGTCCCAGGTGCAGATCGTCGAACTTCGATCGACTAGACGATCAATGGCGAACGCCAGGTAGGTCACGATGGCGTCCGCGTAGGCGACAGCGCCGCGTCCGCCGTCGTACAACCGTTTCTCATCGTCTACCAAACCGGCCGCGACGGCATCCGCCAGAATCTCTTCTCTAACCTCACCCAGCAGATCCGAGAACGTCGTCAACGCAACCAACTGCCGCGTCGAGAACAGCTTCCACCACTCGTCCAGACCATACACGTACACAGTCCCGCCCGTCAGTTTTTCTGGATTTCTGCCCTGAGGTTTCCAGACCGGTTCAACGCAGATCGCTGCATCCGCGTCGACCGACTCGACCGAGCAGTAGCGTCGCCCGGATTCTCCTTCGGCAACGACCGCTATCAACTGCTCCCCCATGCGTCCCGCGCGGCTCTCCGACTTGATGTAGTCCCCCGGAATGGCCGAGCCGGTCGCTAGACACGTCCCGTTGCCTCGGTTGACGGTCCGCTCGATCATGGGTTCGCCGCCTTCGTGGATTTCGTAACGGATCGTCTGCGCGTCTCGGTCAACGATCGGCTCAACCCACACCTTGGGCTTGCCCGACCTGTTGGACAACACCCATGATGACGCCAGTGGCACATGTCCCGACCAACTCGGGTCAGGCGAAATCACTGTCCGCACCCACATCCAGGCGACCGGAGTGAGCTTCTCCCCGCCGGGACCCGTCGCATCTGGATACAGATGCCCGATCCGGCTTTGCGCCTTATCACGCATCCACTTTCCATAGGCCTCCACATCGGCAGCCAGTCCCTGTGCCCGCCCCCAAGTGGTCAGAGTCTTCTCGATACTGGGATGAACCGGTGCCATCCCCGCGAAACGCGGCGGTATCTCGATCATCGCCTTGTTGATCAGCACCGCCACAGGGTTCAAATCCCCTGCAAGTGCCTTGAGTCCAAGCCTCTGCGCCTCCAACGGAATCGCGCCACCTCCCGCGAACGGATCAAGAATCGGCGGCGACCCGTCAGGAAAGCACCGATCGATCTCAGCTTTGGCCTCGGCCAAGACGTCAGGATTGTTGGAGTTCTCCCACACCACCAGCCGCTCAAGTATCCCGAACAACCGCTGCCGCTCTTTCTCCTGTTCCTCTGACGTCAAAGACTCATCGCCGGACGGATCATCCACCAATGACGCCCAAATCACCGCCCGAGTCGCGGCCAACGGTTTACGAGACCACCACAGATGCAACGTCGAGGGATGCCCATGCCGAATCGACTTCTCCCTTGACGCCGCCTTGTTGATCGCCGCCAACGGCAACGCCACCTCAATCAGTTTCGGCCGCACCTCACTCACGGCCGCTCACCCTACCCACAAATCCACCGCCAGTGCCCAGCCCCACGTCGGTCAATCGAAGTCGTCGGCTCCAACCTGTCGACGATTCTGGATGCCGCGGCCGATCCCTTCAATGGTCCGTGCGTCGTGTGGATGACAGAATACGGTTGTTGCTCCCGAACGCACACACAGTTCAACATTGAGGGCACGAACGTGATCGGCCGCGAGGTCGCAAACCGACGGTTCTGGGTCTGTCGCGGAGCAGAGAACTACTGCCTGGATGCTCGCCTCAGCCATTCCGCGTCATTAGGGCCAGGGCGCGTCAAGGCAGACGCAACAGCTCCTGCAACTCTAAACGCGTGTTCCTCCTTCATTTCTGCGACCCACCGATACCTGGTTCCGACAACGTCCTCAAAGTAGAACTCTCCCCGTTCGTCTTCGGCGGCAAGCACTTCTCCGGGAGGGTTTGGTCCGGCCTCAAATGAACACACAATCAATTCTGATGGTTTGGGTATGATGCCGAGCGTCTCCCACTCCCCTTTATGGATTTCTACGGCCAAGTGGTATGATAATGCTCGCTCATCGTCTTTGACGATTGCCAGCGGTAGGAATGGAAACCCAGATGCCGCGCCAAGTCGGACGCTGTCACACTTTGGCTGGAGACAGAGCAAGTACTGGTGATTATCGTGTTCCTCAGAATATGCAACGGTTCCGACGGTCAATCGAGGACGCTGGCCCGGATAGCGGGTCTTAGAACTAAGCAACGCAGCAAAGTTGCCATTGGACCGGGTCGCAGCAGCAGGGCAGTCGGTGAATAGTTCTGTGCCGCGAGTCTTCAACGTCTTCTTACCATCCTTGATATAGTTAGTATCAACGGCATCTATACCGCGTAGGAGCAACTGAAGGCATTCTTTAGTTACATCCGCGGATGCGAAAATACGCGGGTCGGATACGTCAGGTGCGCCCGATCCATTCAGCCAATACTCGATAGCGTCAATGTCAGCGTGCGCTCCTGGTCGATCCTCATCAAGGATCGAAATCAACTCGGAGCCCAGCGCTGCGACGAGGTGATCCTCTGCATCGGGGGGATGCGGAAGTAAGATCCGGTGGCCCAGATAAGCGGCGTCCAGAGTCTGGTCGAATCTTGCGAGTACCCTGTGAGCATTCTCTCGGATCGTGGTGACTCCCGCGAGGGCAACGGTGCGGAGCAACCCGTTGGTCATCTCACCGAATTCATCTACCAGCGTCTGCGGCAATTCAATCTCCGCAACTTCTTGGGGAAGAGGCATTGGGCTGTGATCACGAACGGTTCCTTGTTTCGCGAGAATCACGACGCGTACCGGTCCCTTCGTTATACGCGACGGAGAATCGACAACTAGTTCGTCGCCCTCGTAGAAATTGTTGATCACTTCCTCGACGCGGCGGCAGATCTCGCCGAGATCCGGTTCACCAGTGTAAATGGCGATGAGTCTTAGGCGATGGTTGCTCTGATCGTCCTCGAGAATGCGCCGCAGCACATCCAAGGCTTTGTCCCCGGCCGACTCGTGGATCTGCCAATCGAGAACCACCATATCAGCACGAACAGCGGCCCTAACTGTCCGTTCAGGAACGGCGGGGTCGTTGGCAACCCTCAGCACGGCACATACCATTCCGAGGTCTGCGAACGCATCGATTACGATGTCCGCGGTCAACGGTACATCTGAGCGGCGAGAGCCTTTTCCTTTGTCGTTTGCCGCTGGTAGTTCTGGGTAATCTGGCGGACGGAGGGTGGTACTTGGCGGCGGATCCCGATTCTCGTCCCCTTGTTCAGACATGATGACAAGGTCGTCAAGGATGACTACATTCTGCAGGAATGACTCTGCTATGGTCCGAAGTCGATTTGTGGGATCGGATACAACGTTGTGATCAGTCATTGTGGTCGGCATTTCTCGGTCGAATCATGAACACTGCACCGGTCCCGTCGGTAGGCTCGCCGACAGTCAGGTCGTAACCGACCCGTGCCAGAACGTCACGAGAAATATAGAGACCCAGGCCACGCCCACCGGGCTTCCGTGTGAATCCAAGCTCGAAGATTGCCTCCCGATCTCGAGGGTGGACGCCAGGACCGTTGTCGGCGACGATCATCGTCGCGTCCTCAACGTCCAAGGAGATGGTGCGAGGTGGTGATTGATCTCGGAGCCAATAGATTGCGTTATCAACCAGGTTAACGAACGCTGGGTAGAAGGTTGACGGATAGCCCGTGAACCGGTGCCGCTGGAATGCCTGCGTCACCTTTGCTTCAGCGTGGTGGCGTTCGAGGCGCTCCCCGAATAGATCCAATAGGAACTTGCTGACATCGCTTCCCCTTATTTCGATCTCGGTCCTATAAAGACGTCTTTGCAGTGGAGTGAACATGGTAAGATAACTGTCGAGATGTTCGAAGTTGACTCGGATCCCGTTGTAGACGTCAGCCAAATCTTCGTTGACGTCTGCCCACGCCCGGAAGCGGAGAAGATTGCTACGGACCGAGCGAATCGTCGCCTGGAACTCATGATCAATGATCCCAACGGCCATCCCAAGTTGAGTTAGTTCCAGATCCGCTTCGGCGCGCTCTTGGAGAGCGAGTAATTCCTCCTCCACGGCGCCTACAATGTCTTGTTGCGTCACCATCTGGCCGGAGTCGTCGGGTGCTACGGCTATTGCGCGGAGCTGCTCGGCTATCGCTTCGAGCTGCTCCTCTTTGGCAGATGCGACGGAATCGATCTCCGAGTCAATTTCGAACCGCAGTTCCACAACCTCGGCATCAGTCAACAACGCTAGATCGGTTTGCTGCACCCGTTGTGCTATCCCGTTCAGACGAGACTCGAGATCCGAAATCGCCTGCCGGATCGCGCCGCTAACCAGCTCGCGCGTCGCTTTCAATTGCTCCTCGGAACTCCGCCCGCTGGCGGCCACCGTCTGCCGCGCAGTCCGCCGAGCTTCTTCCGCCGCGGCATCGAAGCGCAGTCGCCGGGTTACATCCAGACCGCTTGTCGCCTTGGCCACCACTTCCTCGGTCAAGGCAATGGCTGGCTTGAACACTTCTTCGTCCAGCGCGGCGTGCTCCTCCCAGTACGCGGCGAGATCGCGGCGCAGTGCTCTGGAAACGGCGAAGCCCCGCGGTTGCGGGATCGTGAGTTCGTTCCGCAGCGCCGTCAACTCTCTCTGTGCGGCCAACTCCGCTTGGAGAATCGCGTGAAGCTTGCTATCCGAATCAACTTCGTGCGAGGCCGCTTCCACCTCTGCGACAAGCCTCTCGATTGCCGCTTCGACCCTCAGCGTCGGCTCGTCGCCGGTAATCATGGCTCCACGTTCGCGAAGCGCACTCTCGAGCGCACGGCGTCGCTCTCGCGATTGCTGGGCTTGCCGTTCGCGCGCCCGGGCTTGCCGATCGAGTTCACCCTTCGTCTGTCTGTACTGAGTTCCGTGCACCGCCTCATCCCGGAAGTAGTCAGCAGCAAGCTGGACAAGGAAGTTCTCGAGAATTGCACGGAAGTCCCGGTAGGCCCTGTTGTCTCGGAACCCTTCACGGCCTGCCTTCTCGACAAGACGATGCGAACTATCGGATGGTAGTTCGATGGCACCGAACATTCGACGGTAGGAGAAGAAGTAATATCCCGCTCCGAGGTTGCGCCGTTCCTCTATGTTGAGGAAGTCGTAGTCGGTGTTTCCATACGGCAGGATACGGATACCGTTCCTGTAGATGTACAACCCTCCCATCAAGTCTAGTTTCGCGATGAGCCCACTCCAGCGATCACGAGCCATTCGAGATTCGCGGGCCAAACCCTGCACGTAGGCGAAATCGATGGTGAAGGGGCCGCAGGCAGTCTTATTGCCCCTCGCGGCCGGCCAGACTATGGCATGGCGCTCGGGCTCGCTCCCGTAGACGGATACCGTTCCAGAAAACTGGCCATACTCGTCGAAAGATCCTCGGATGTGGTGATCCGCGCCGCTGAATTCGTCCGGCGTAAAGAACTCCTGCGGCCCGATGACCGACATCGAGAGGTCAGGAGAGCGATGATCTCGGAATGCCGTCGTGATGGGCGCTTGAGGGCGATCTGGCATCATGGTGTTCGCGAACCCCATCAGAGTCTTCTGCAAGTCACCGATCCTGCGTTTCTCCGGCTCCGCGTCCAGTGCGACCGCGAGCATGGGATCCGTGGGCTGGATGAAAAACTGCGTTCCGGTCGCGGAACCGCGGAGGGCAGCCGAGTCGAACCGCCTCTGGAGGGCGGCGACATCGAACGAGACTTGATCCAACTGACGTTCGATGTCGCCGACAGCTCCGGCGTCTGATCGACCGCGCACCTGATCGAGATTCTCTCGGACAGCGTCGACCAGCAGCAATAGATCCTCCACACTCGGTAGCGTGCCATCTGGAAACTGCTGGACGGGAACCTCGATTTCATCCAGTGATACCCCAGGCAGAGCGAATAGCGACCAGTTAACGAACGAGACCACCGTAGGGTGAAGCCCGTCGGATCGTCTTGCCCGGGTAACAAGGAGCACCTGAGGGCCTATCGCCGCGATGGCCAACCGGCCGATGCCCTTCTCGCCGGTCGGAATGCGTGCCTCCAGACCCATGGCCGACGCGATAGCGTCCAACTCGCCGCCATTACCAACCTTGCTGTCCGTCCCCAGGACGAGCCAACGCTCAAGGATGTCATTGGGGGTCATTCCGAGGCCGTCGTCTCTGAGAACGAGGAGCTGCTCGGGGCGGTAGTAATCGGCCTCGACACGCGTCGCATACGCGTCATGAGCGTTCTTGAACAGTTCGCTGATGGCGGTGGGAATGCCCGCGATCTGCTGACGGCCGAGCATGTCTACCGTCCGGGCGCTTGTCCTGAAGTTAGGCATGATTGCAGGCTGCCTCGCAGACAGACTCACTTGTCATGTTCCGGCTCGGGTCTGGACGCGTCCCGGCATCGACGACGATTTCCGCGAGATGGCTCGTGATGCGTTCCCCGAACTGCTGGGCGAGCAGCGCCGGGACCGCGTTCCCCACTTGCCGGGCCTGCGAGTTGAGGTTGCCGGTGAAGACAAAGTCGGGGGGGAACGTCTGTAGACAGGCGGCTTCGCGCACGCTGATGGCCCGATCCTGTTCTGGATGCCCGAAGCGTCCATTTGAGTAGCTGATACACCTGGTCGTCAGCGCCGGCGCCGGATAGTCCCACCTCAAGCGGCCATATACATCGGTGAACCCCGAGAAGCCGGACTTGCGGCTGGCTGGAAGTAGCCGAGGCGGCAGATTCCTCCAGCCACCTCCAGGAGGAGTCGCGCGGATCCGCTGCAGATTGAGCGGTGACAGGCTCGCCGCCCGGTGATTTGGAACGAGCGGGTGGGACTCGCCGGCTGAGATCTGGGGCAAGTCGCCTATCCAGTCGGCCACAGTGGCGTAGCTCGGTCGTTGGGTACCGGGACCGTGAGTCTTGGCGGGAGGGTCGACGCGGCCGAGCAGGCTTGCCACCAGCACCAAGCGTGCTCTCCGCTGTGGCACACCGTAGTCCTGCGAGCGGACGACACCGTGGCTTGTGCGATAGCCCAGTTCCTCCAACATGCGAGTGAATTGCAGGAAGATCTTCCGGCCGGCGCTCCCGTCTCGTAGGCCCGGAACGTTCTCAGCGAAGATCAACTCGGGGCGGTGCCGCCGGACGAATCGCAACAAATCGTTGAGGAGAGCCAGCCGCTTGTCGTGCGGCTCAGCCTCGCCCCTCCGCTGCTGGGAGAATGGCTGACACGGAGCGCAGGCGTTAAACAACACCGGATGACCCTCCAAGCGGTCGACAATCCCGTCGAAGGACTCCTCAGACACTTCCTCAATATCAGCGCACACGAACTCCGCCTCCACGAAATTGGCTTCAAACGTTCGTGCCGCATCGCGGTCGTTGTCCAAGCCGAGCGCGATCTCAAGCCCGGCAGCCCGAAGACCGGCGCTTGCACCGCCGCACCCGGAAAAGAAGTCGAAGACCTTGATCGGCTTATCCAGATCCGGCGAACGCCGTCGCCTCCGCTCGATCGTCATAGCGCTAGCCCCTACCTGCCGAGAGACGGTCCGCGCCAACCGGCCACCTCCCGTAGGTCTCGTTCATACCTCCATCTTATGTCGGTATATGACAGTCGAAAACGAACACACGTACGTACTAACCGATGTATTCACAGCGGGCCGACCCCGCCAGAACGGTAAGAGCACTACGCGGCGCAATCGGCTGCGGGCGCGACAAGTGGCCCATCGGGGCTCGCTGCACGAAGTGGAGCCGATACGAACCGCGTCTCCGAACTGCGCTGGCTGCTTGTCGACCGTAGGCATGGCTGTCACAGGTCGAAATTCTGCCGGGATCGCAGCATGAGTCCGCTGGTTCTGATTGGTCGAAGACGGCCTCGGACCGTCGTTGCGCGCGTCAATGAGTGCTTCGGGCAGTTGCCCGACCGCTTCCACGAGCCATGAGCGATCGATGAGTGCCAACCCGAGCGGCACTACAACCGAGTCCGCTGGCCAACCTGTCGCCGCGACGCTCAGCGCCACGTTGCCGACGAGTCCTGCTCGATCGAGATTCGCTGTCAGCGGTACGGCATGCGTCTGTCTGTCCAGTCAACAGCTCAAGGCCCAAGAAATGGCAGACCGCTTCTTGGGCAATCTGAACAGCATCACTCGTGCTTGCCAAGAGACAGGCCCATTCATCTACGCGGTCCACAAAACCAGGATCGAATGTCTCTCCCTTGGGTCGTCTCTCCCTTGGGTCGTCTCTCCCTTGGGTCGCGATCTCCGTCCGACAAACAGTAAGAGTTGTTTGTCAGGATGGTGCCGCTGGAGGCATGAACCTGAACATGACATCAGTTCTCGCCTTCCAGTTCCGCCCCTCCCGTCGGATCAAACCTGCTTTCAACAGTCGGTTGAGGTCACGACTCAGGGTTCGGGGACCGGTCCGAGCGTAGAGCGCGGCCAGGGCCGGGGTCAGGAGGGTCAGTTCGTCTCGGGCCACAGACTCGAACGGCGGCATGGCGTGAACCAGGGCGCGTTGGCGGTTGTTGGCTTTGCTCGCAGGGAAGCGGTCCATTGTCTTGTTCACGTAATTCGCCCAAGCGAGATCTAGCTGCTGTTCACGCACCAGATTGAGTTGGTCTCGCAGGCCGTCCACCAAGCCACGAACAGCGTAAGCCACGAAACTGCTCGTCGAACGCAACCGACTAGCGGCTTCCAATTCCCAGTAGTACCGGGTCCGGGTGAGGTTGTAGTGGTTGGACAGCAGGTGTGCAGCCAACAGAGGTATGCGTCCTGATCGCGCTAGGAGCATGTACTCCAGCAGCCGGGCGGTGCGCCCATTGCCGTCTCCAAACGGATGAATCCAGGCAGTGTAGAGATGGGCAAAGACCGCTTGGAGCACGGTGTGCGCGAAATCGGTCTCAGGGTCATCAGTATTGAAGATGCCACTCTCCAGCTAATCAGCCAGTCGCTGCGTCAGGTATCGACAATCCCGGGCTGGTGCCCCACGGTACGTCCCGACCATGACTGAATGATCCCGGAACAGCCCTAGTCGGACATCTGGAGGGAGTTCGAGGGCATCGAGAACATGTCGGTTGTAGCCGCAAATCAAATCAGCGGTGACAGGACCAAGGGTCCCGTTCTTCGCGTGCTCGTCAATGTGGGCGAGAGCTTTGAAAACGTTACGCACCTCTCGTTCTTGATATGCCCGCGAAGGGGGCGCGGTGTACTCCTCACGGTAGATTCTGCGAACCTGCTCCTCATTGAGGGTGTTCCCCTCGATGGCCGTCGTGGCTTGGACTCCCTTGATCAGCGCTATCTCCTCCAAGTCCCAAGCAACGCTCGGTCTCAAGGGAGTACTGGAAATCTGCTCGCAAATTGCCCGCGCCTCACCCAATACCATCCATGTTCGCGGCGGCAGATTGTTCACGTCCGTAGCCTTTAACGTGATCCACGGATGCGACTTTTCGTAGTCCCTCATCGGCTGCCCTCTACTAACAGACCCCTGTTTTGTCCAACATCATGTCTGCAAATTTGTCCAAATTGTGATCTAAACCGACTAAGCTTCTGCCTCAATCGGTTGCACGCGGAATCACTAACGGCGACCCCTTCGGCCGGAAACCGTCCGGTAGAGACTCGAACTCTCCTGGGGCGCCGGGCGAACCTCGTTGGACAAGACGAGCACGCAGTCGTGGCTGTCCAGCAAGCGACGAAGTGCCTTCCGATTCTTGATGATCCGCCGCTTCGCCTCAATCGGATCGTCCGTCGCAGCCGCAATCAGGGCGACGCCCAACTCGCTGGCAAGGCGTCGCAGGTCGGGTTGTTCAAGTGAGTCGCGGCCCAGAAACAACACTCCGCGGCCTCCTTGCTTAGAAACGAAGCGGACAAGTTCTTCGTCCGTGACATCCGGTCCGTCCCAACGCTCGAGATCTAAAGACGGCGCTTCATCAGCCAGACTCTGCGGCAGGACAGCGTCGTAGAGCAACCACATGATCAAACGGCACTCAGCAGTTGCACGCCTACGCGCGCCGTGTCTTCGAACGGCTTCCCCGCCAGTTCGGGATAAGCCGCCTCAATCACACGACGTTCGCCGTGTCGGTCGACACTAGCCAGCGCCTTGGCACTAATGCGATGGCCGCTTAGATGAGGAGTCCCATGCAGTACCGTCGGGTCCAACCTCGTGTTCTCACTCGCGCGCAGCAGATCAAGCGTCTCTCGGCCTCCATAGCTGAACGGCCGAAAGACATCGTCAAAGTCGGCGATGTTGTCAAATTCCAGTGGGCTCTCGCCAGACTCAACATCAACCCATCCTTTGCCCTGGTTCACCAAGACGTCGCCGCTTGATGTCACACCGAGTTGAGCGGCGGTCGAGTCACCAGCAAAGCGTGCCAGCGACATTACCACTCGGCTTGAGACCCGTCGCGGCGAGATCGACTTCAGATAGGTCCACGTCCGCACTGCTACCACGTCTCGAAATGTCCAGTAGCAACCAGCAGACGTACGCGGTGTCAGCAAGCCGCGTCTTCGTAAGTAGTTCAACGAGGACGAAGTTGTTCCGGCAAGGAAGGCCGCTTCCTTCGTAACGTAGGCACCAGCCAAAAACACGCCAGGATCCCAAACAACTGTCGGAACATCGGAAGTCGCACTGTCAAGGCTCAGTCTGTGAGTTCCACGCAAGCAAGCGTTGATTTTGGTGAGTAGCTGGACGCCTCCGCGATCGTCCAACGGAAGGGCTCCAACGATAATCCGATACTCCGAGAACCTTGGATACTTGCTCAACACGCGGGACCTGGCGGGATGTCCGCAGACAAGAACGGTCCATCGGCCGAACCACGGCGCGATCTCAGCGGCCGGTACAAGTCGTCGGACCGATGAACCCGCTTCATCTAGACGAACAGCGAGCCGCAACAGCGCTGCCGCGTCGAATGAACTGTCGAGCACAACCATCGGCATAACCGCGTGCTGGTCGTCTTGCTCCCCAACACCAGGCCAGCACTGCCGATAGAGATGTACTTCCTCGGCGGTGACTGGGACCGTCGAAAAATCCAGCCTGATTCGACCCGCAGGGTCGTTACCAACTGCCTCCGACACCCTAGCCCGAACCCCAGAATCCACCGCAGGATTGCCGCATAGCGATGCGGCTTCCAAAAGTAGGCCGCGATCGCCAAGTCCCAATGCCAGATCACATATTGCACCTGCGGTCTCAAAGTAATCCAGTCGGGCCGCAATCTCCGCCGCGAATCGCAGCCGATCACGATCCTGCCGCAACATCGGCAGCACTCCCGCGATTGCCTCGGGCAACGATTCGGCCTCGTCAGTCGTGAGATGGGCAACAAACCCGGACATCACCGACGACAGCGGTTGCGACCACGGGTCGGTGCTCCGCAGAGCTTGAAGAACGGCAGCGTATAGGCTGGGCGATGGTTGTGTCATGGCCGCCATTCAATGTCTCCTAGGGCCGCCAGCGGAATGTCCTCGTCGATGCGCTCCCCGGACACATCGTCCGATGACCACTGCGAGAACCAACCGGGAACGGCGTCCAGCCCTCGGGGTTCTCGAACGCCCACTCCCGCTGCTTTCATCAAGGCCATGGGGAAGATCATTACAAGATAAGGCGGTTTCTGCTTGACTTGCAGCCTAGATCTGGTCTGCATACCGCTGAGACCGGCGATCCTGTCAGCCGGTATGAGCCAGGAATGAGGTGCCGGAACCAGAACAGAGTCGGCAAGATGGCTATGCGCTACAACCGATGGATCGGCTTGGGCTTCAAGGAACCTCGAGTATTGCCCATGATGCCGAAAGAAGTCCCGGTAGTGGGTCGAAAGGTGAAAACGCCAGAACACGTCAACTGAGACACAACGGGCGTAGTTGCAGTCCGGCGGCCACAGGGGTAGACCGGGAACCACCCTCTGGCGAAGCGCCTCAAGCCGGTCCCAAACCATCTCGGGCTCGGAGGCCGCAAGCGAGAGCAACCGTTTTGCTTCTCGACGAACGGACTGGCTCAGCTTTGTGTCGCGGGCGACGACCTGAATCAAATCGATGGCTTCCTTCGCGGCGTTGTACATCGCGACAATATTACATGGAAAATACTATGATTCTTCTTAGATGGAGCGTGCCGCCCCTCGTAGCGCCCTGGAACGCCCCAGGTCAGTGTGGGGGCTGTGACTTGGCCAGAAGATCTGAGACGCGGAGTGGGATGCTGGTTTGGGCTTCGTGCATCGTCACGCCTTCGAAGGGGCGAATTAGGTAACGGACCTCGGGTTCGACGTCGGGTTCGTTGGGGACTGACACAACGGCCAGACGCCACACATCGGGACTGCACTGGGCCTGCCCGACCTGGGTCTTACTGACGCTGATCTGCTCGGTGCCCGGCAGATGGCCTTTGACTTCGATCAGGTAGTGCATGTGGTTGCCAGGATCATACGACAACACGTCGAAACCAGGGTTGCTGTGTTCCTGTTGCTCAGGTCTGCGGCCCAGCGCCCTCTCGGCCTTCATCACAGCGGCAACGGCTCGGCGGTCGGTTTCCATTTTGTCCGCGGTGGCATCAGGAACAGGCGGACTCCCCTGCAGTTGATCGAGCAGGCCCTACGGGACCACGAGCGCGGCCCCAACCACTGTCGGTGGGCCGTTATGGAGATTCTCCTCCAGAGCAAGATCGGCACGGCGTTGCGCTAGACGAGCCTTCATCTCCTCAGCACGAGCCCGCGCCCTCCCCGAATTCAAACGAGGCTTGCCCCCGGCGAGTTCCTGTGCCTTGATCTCCTCAGCTCGCAGGTCCCAGTAGCGAACCTCGGCTTCCAGCCGCTCCCTCACGGCCTCTGCAACACGGGCAACCCGGCTGGTGACAACCGCACGAACTTCCTCGAAATGTGGCGTGGCCATCTGCTCGATCGCCCAATCACGAGCACCGACCTCGGCCGCGTGGCCGGCCCAATCGAGATCAAGATGCCCATCGAGCAGATCCGCTTGCTCCTCGGCCAACGGCGCATAGTTGAGATAAGGCTGACCGCCCGGATCACGAACGTTTCCATGCCGGTCGATCTCGACATACTGAACCCGGCGAGACACCACCTGACGACTCCCATGAACCAGGCGCCCATCGGTGATGGAATGGTCGAGGAACACCAGCAACCTGGGCTCCACCGACGAATCCATGGGGTCAACCAGAATCGCCCCGCGCTGGAGCGTCTCGCCGTGGTCGGCGGAAACCTTGCGAAGCACGGCCGTGAGCAGCGGACTCCCCGGCGACACGAGTTCGGCCTGGCCTCCAACCCCTGGACGAGCACTCGGTTCACCAGAACCAGAACGAGGTCGATCACCCTCGATGTGGGCCTTGTCGAAGGTCACCCTGTGGTAACGGTCGTGCACCGGCCCGAGCGCAGGGTCGGCCGCGGCACGCACCGCCACTGGCACACGGGTTATCTCGAAGCGGCCATGCTCACGGCCCGTGATCCGTCCGCCGTACCGGCGCAGCGCCGTCGAGAAGAAGGTCTGTACGAACCACGGCAACAACTTGCGGGCACGAGCCTTTGCCATCGTCCGGCGGATCTCATCGTTGGCAGCCGCGTCGGCAAGACCCGACACCAATGCCCGCTCTTCCAAGACGCCGTTGAGCTGGGTTCCGATGTCGCCGTCGATCACCTCGTCCATCCAGGCCGCATGCGCAGGATCAGCATCAGAACGAATGGCCCGCATCAACAGATCCCGCAACGAAACATTGATCTGCGAGTCACCGAGCACGTCATACACCTGATCACCGAACACGCCCCGCTGCTGCTCGATCTTCTCGAACAGCCGCTGGAACACCTGACCCTCCCGAGTCCCGTGAGCGACCAGGTTCCACATGTGGCAAGGCCGATTCTGGCCAATTCGATGGATCCGCCCGAACCGCTGCTCAATGCGGTTCGGGTTCCAAGGCAGGTCGTAGTTGACCATCAAGTTGGCGACCTGCAAGTTGACGCCCTCACCCGCCGCATCGGTAGCCACCATGACCTGCACCGTCGGGTCCACCCGGAAGCGGTCCTGAATCGCCCTGCGGTCATGGCGCTTGATCCCGCCGTGGATGACGACAACAGCCTCGGGGCGGCCCAACTCAGCGGTGATCCGCTCCTCCAAATAAGTGAGCGTGTCCTTGTGCTCAGAGAACACGATCAACTTGGGGACCGTCCCGTCCCCACCAGAGTCTTCGCCGTTGCCGCTGAAGTCGGTCCCGACCTCAAAGCGGCCAGAGCGTAGCAGATCTCGAAGCTCCACCCATTTGGTGTCCTTACGGCTCTTGCGAACTCCGTCGGCCAACTCGACCAACGATTCCAATTCCGCAACCTCTGCCGCAAGTTCATCAGCGGTTCCC
The DNA here is from genome assembly GCA_951812975.1 of uncultured Acidimicrobiales bacterium. GTDB lineage: Bacteria > Actinomycetota > Acidimicrobiia > Acidimicrobiales > Aldehydirespiratoraceae > VXYK01. Next base: position 847,867 of record CATOTC010000001.1, read on the forward strand.
GCGGCAGTGGCCGCGTCGATCACCCAGTTCTCCAACTGCTCGAACTCATCGTCGTTGTAGTCGTCAAGATCAAGATCCTCCAGGTCGGCGATCCGCACACCACGGGGCAGATCAACGACAGGAACCGGATCGCCCGACGAAGCCAAGCGACGCAGTTCCGACTCCTGCTCGGCCAAACGGTCCCGACGGCGGCGCAACGAGTGATAGATCGCGGCAGGGGAGGACGCCAACCGACGCTGAAGACCCGCAAGGGCGAAGCCGACCATAATCCCACGACGGTCGCCACCTTCCTGCAAACGCATAGCCCGGTTCATTCCCGTCCGCACATAGTTCGTGACCGACTCGTACAACTCCGTCTCAGGTGCCGAGAGCTCGAAGCTCAAGCTGTGTGCATTCCGCTCAGGGAACAAGCGACGACCCTCGAACGTACGCAGGTTCTCCTTCACGATCCGGCGCATCACATCTGACGTGTCGGGTATTTCGGCCCGTTCATCACCGGAGCCGCGCTTTCGCAGCTGGCCTTCGAACATGTCTGGATCGACCAGAGTCATGAAAGCCAGGAAGTCATCGTCCTTGCCGTTGTGAGGAGTCGCCGTGAGCAACAGCAGATGCCGAGTGCGCTCCCGAAGCGCCTCACCGAGGATGAACCGTTTCGTCTTCTTCAACTCTGCTCCGTAACGGTTCGCCGACATCTTGTGAGCCTCATCAACAATCACCAGATCCCACTGCGAACCCCTGACCCGCTCCAGCATGTCCTCAGACCGAGAAAGCTGGTCCAACCGGGCGATCAGAAGATTCTTCTCCACGAACGGATTACCCGTGCGGGAATCCTCGACAGCCCCACGCGACATCAACTCGAACGACAGTCCGAACTTCTCCCACAACTCGTCCTGCCACTGCTCCACCAAGCTCCCGGGAGCCACAATCAGACAACGGACAACGTCGCCGCGCAACATCAACTCGCGGATCAACAACCCCGACATGATCGTCTTGCCCGCACCCGGATCGTCTGCCAAGACGAACCGCAACGGCCGCAACTCAAGCATCCGGTTGTAGACCGCATCGATCTGGTGCGGGTAGGGCTCAATGTTGGACGTGTCGACGGCAGCGAACGGGTCGGCGAGATGCGCCTGCTGCAACCGTTGCGCCTCCGCCGCGAGCTTGAACATATCACCGTCGGCATCGAAGCTCCATCTCCGCTGCTCCGGCTCGCCGAATCCCTCCAGATCGGCCGCGCCGATGATCCGGTCGCCCAACCGTCCATCACCCGTGCGGTAGGTGAGGGTTGCTGAACTCGGCCCGTGCATCTCCACGGCCACCACCGTCACGTGCCCATCAGCAACCACTCCCTCCAGTCGCATGCCAGCGACCAGATCGTCGAACGAAAGGGTCACGGAATTGCCACCTCACCCTCGCCCTCAACCCATCCACGCATCGCTCACGCTCCCATTCCGACGATCCCGAATCGTACACTTCCAGAGGGTGCAAGGGCTTCTCTGCCTAGCCAGGTCACATAGCGGCGCATGAGCGCTCGCGGTTGGTCGTGCAGCCCCGATCCGCGCGACGCTCGTACATGGCTGTCACTCTCTACTACAACGCTGAATGCCCGGATTGTGAACGCCAAGCTCGCAGAACCGAGAAGCTGGACTGGCTCGGGCGCGTGGCCGTAGCGACCGAGGATTCACCGATCGGCGCGGTCCCGGCTGGCGAAATCGTTGTGGTCGACAACAGAACCGACAAGATCTTCACCGGGATCTATGCGACCCGGGCCGTCAGCATGCAGGTGTCCGCCTACCTCTTGTATGGACTCTTGCTTTACATTCCCCCTATCCGACAGGTCTTCGGCCGCAAGAAACCGGGGTGCAACGGTGACGCGTGCGAAATCTGAGCGGCTGACGCTGCTGGCTGTCGCGCTCTTGCATCTCGCCGTGGGGGTAACGCACGGTTTCAGCCACATCGTCGCAGACGTACCGAACACGGCTGTGCAACAGGCGTTCATCGTGGTCGTGGTGACTCTGCTCCCGCTCGTGGCTGTCCTTGTGGCGTTTCGCAGGAGCGTGAGAGTGGGGGCCGTCCTCTTCTCCGTGTCGATGGCCGCCTCATTCATGTTCGGATACCTGCTGCACTTCGTTATCGACAGTCCCGATCTGCATTCCAACGTCATCGGTGAGCACGAATCCATCTTCTTCCACTCCGCTCTCAACCTGGCCCTGTTCGAGTTCGTCGGATTCGCCACCGGGCTGTTGATCGCAATTCGCAGGCCCTGATGAACATGGGTCGGTAGTCTCCCGGGATGGATGAAACACAGGCCGAGAGCGGCGCGGGGCCGGCTTCGGAGCGGGTGAAGGTACGGCGCAGTGCTGATCGGGGGCGCTATGACCTGGCCGATGTGACGCAGATTCTCGACGCCGGGTTGATCGCGCATGTGGGGGTCTCGACGCCCGAGGGCCCGTTGGTGCTGCCGATGGCATACGGACACGACGGCGAGAGTCTCTACCTCCACGGTGCGGTCACCAACCATCTGCTCGGCTCAGGTGAGGATCAAGAGATATGCGTGACCGTGACCTGCCTCGACGGGCTGGTGGTCGCACGCACACCGTTCCACAACTCGATGAACTATCGCTCCGTGGTGGTGCGCGGAAGGGCCCAGCGCATCACCAACGACGAACACAAACTCACAGCGCTGAAGCTCGTCACCGACCACATCGCCGAAATTTGGGACAGCAGTCGTCCGCCCTCGAAAATCGACCTTCGCAAGACGCTGGTGTTGCAGATGCCGCTGACCGAATCGTCGGCAAAGGTACGCAGCGGAGACCCCATAGACGAAGCCGACGACATCGCCGGATCCTGGTGGGCCGGCGTGGTGCCCATAACCACCCGGTTCGAACCACCGGTCGTCTCAGCGGACCTGACCGCGGACGCCACCCCACCCGAGGCAATCGCGCAGATGTCGGGCTGCAGTCCCGAACACCGCCCACGCCTCAGAGCCGACTGACACGCCGACAGAACTGCCATGCCGCTCACCCGGCGAGACCGAGGTGGATCGGCGAAGATGGAGCATGGCCAGCGGGCTCGACAGACCGAACCGACGCCGCCGAACCAAGCGCTCCCGCGCCCGCCGCAACAACGCTGAAGACGTCCACCGCAAGCGGCGCCTGGCGATGGTCAACAGACAGATCAAGAACCGGGGGGTGACCGACCGTCGAGTCCTGGCCGCGATGGAGTCTGTGCCCCGGCACCTGTTCGTGGAGGAGTCCCTCGCCGGAACCGCCTATCAGGATCACCCGCTGCCCATAGCGGCCAGCCAGACGATCTCACAGCCCTACATGGTGGCGTTGATGGCCCAAGCGGCCGAAATAACACCGGACGACCGTGTACTGGAGGTGGGAACAGGCTCTGGCTACGGGGCCGCGGTGCTCGCCGAGTTGGCCGCTGAAGTGGTCACCGTCGAGCGTCACCAGAAACTGGCCGACGCGGCCGCCGTGCTGCTGGCCGAACTGGGCTGTCACAACGTGGAGGTGGTCAAAGCCGACGGCACGCTCGGTTGCTCCCGCGGCGCGCCGTACTCAGCGGTGGTGGTCACCGCGTCCACTGAGAACACGCCGTTGCCGTTGGTTGAGCAGCTCGCAGACGGGGGCCGACTGATAATCCCGCTCGGACCCCTCGGCGAGGTCCAACACCTCACCCGCCTCAGGCGGACCGGCGACGCAACGACCACAGAATCTCTAGGCCGTGTCCGTTTCGTTCCCCTGATCGCCGGCCCCTAGCCCAACGACCCCAGCCGCTGCCACCGCCGCTGCGGATGCGCACCGCGGCTACGGTGAGGGGATGGTCGCCGCCGTTCCAAGGGTCGTCATCGTCGATGACCATCGGCTGTTCCGCAGCGGCGTGCGGGTCGAGCTCGGCGACCGGGTGAATGTGGTTGCTGAGGCCGACGACGTGGCCTCGGCGGTCGCGGCCATTGAGCAGTGGCGGCCCGATGTCGTGCTGCTCGACGTCCACCTGCCCTCGGGTTCGGGGCGTGAGGTCATCGAGGCAGTCGGTTCGGGCCAGGTCGATACCCGCTTCCTGGCTCTGTCGGTGTCCGACGCGGCAACCGATGTGATCAACGTGGTGCGGGCCGGCGCGCGGGGCTACGTCACCAAGTCGATCTCCGGCGACGACCTGGTCGAGGCGATCATCCGGGTGAGCAACGGCGATGCGGTCTTCTCGCCCCGGCTGGCAGGATTCGTGCTCGACGCCTTCAGCGCCGGCGGAGCCCGGACCGACGAGGATTCCGATGACGACCTCGACCGGCTCACCCCACGCGAGCAGGAGGTCCTCAGGCATCTGGCCCGCGGCTACACCTACAAGGAGATCGCCCGTCGGCTGTCGATCTCGATCAAGACGGTCGAGACTCACGCCTCGGCGGTGCTCCGCAAACTCCAACTCTCGAACCGGAACGAACTCAGCCGCTGGGCCGCTGCCCGACGAATATGGTAGCGCCGGCCGGTCGCTGGGGGCGGACCGGCGAGGCGCTACCTTGGGTGGCGATGGGAAGGGGGAAGACCCATCGCCAGACTGAGACTGCGGGCCAGTGGATTACCGGGGCCGGCTGATTACACGCAGGGTGTAATCCGACACGCCACCGAACTGAAAACCCGGACCAAGCGCTGAGCGGAGGGCTGCTGCGGTAACCGTGGATGGATTCGGGTTGATGGTCATGACTGTATTATCGCCCCCATATCGACATGACACAACCATATATTTTTAATACTTATTGCCAAGTATTATCATGATTGCATGACATACTCAGCAAATGCAGTTGGACATCGAATCGCTGAGGACCTTCGCCGCCGTCGTCGACCTCAAAGGCATGACCCGAGCAGCCGAGTCTCTAGAGATCAGCCAATCGGCAGTCAGTTGGAAGATCAAGCGCCTGGAAGAGAAAGTCGGTCGCAGCCTGCTGATTCGCGAAGGCCATTCGCTGCGACCCTCGCGCGACGGGCGAGAACTCCTCCACTACGCCCGAGCCATCGTCGGCACACACGACGAAGCCGTCCGCCGCCTGGAGAGCTCAGAACTCAGCGGCACCGTCAAAGTCGGCACCCCCGAGGAGATCAGCACGGCGCGCATGTGCGCCGTGCTCTCACGCTTCAACCGCATCCACCCCAGAACATCGATCGAGTTCTTCGTAGACCGGTCATTTCGGCTCGCCTCGATGCTGGCCCTCAGCGAACTCGACGTTGCGGTGCTGCAAGTGATCGAGAAGGACCGGCGACCGGAGGACCAGATCCTCTGGAAGGACCCGCTCATCTGGGTCTGTGCCCCAGACAGCCAGTACGAGGAAGGTGTCGTTCCCCTGATCACCTTCGGCGAGGGCGGGTTCTACCGCCCGCTTGCGCGACAGGCCCTGACCAACGCGGCCATACCCTTCACGGTTACTTTCTCGGGACCCAGCGCCGCAAGCGTCATAGGCGCCGCAGAAGCAGGGCTGGGCGTGGCGGTCCTCGCCGAGAGTTCCATGAGAGGTGACCTGATCCGGTGGCCTCGGGCCGACTCGATTCCCCCGCTCCCAGACTCGACGTATGTGGCGCGTGCCGCTGCCGGCGAACCCTCCGTCGTAGCGACCGAACTCATCTCCGACATCGTGGGCGAACTGCAAGCCGAATGAACCCTGGCGGACCACGCGCTCACGCCGGCCATGTTGCATGCTGTTGGCGATGATTGTTGCCGCCGAGTTGCCTACCTGTGAGGTCAAACGAATGTGCGCTGATCGACTGGCGCGCCTGCGCAGCGGGTTGGATGAACAGCAAGTGGACGCCGCGGTGCTGCTGCACGGACCCAACGTCACCTACGCCACCGGCTTCGTGCCCGAAGCCGTCGACGCAAGCCACGCGACCTATCAACGGGCGTTGGCAATCGTCACCGAAGACCGGGTGCGCCTCCATGCCCACGGCCGAGATGCCCATGAAAAGACCGATGGCCTTGACTGCGAGATCGGCGCACCGTTGTGGCCCGAACTCGACGATGACACCCGAGCCGTTCGCTCAGCGCTGCAAGAAGTTGCCGGTGACTTGGCAGGTCGGCGCATCGCTGTCGATTCCGTGACAGGAGCCATGGAGCGGGCGGGCCTGTACGACGATGCCCAACTCGTCGACGCCAATCGAGTGCTCGGTCCTGCCCGTCTCATCAAGACCACCGACGAGGTCGCCTGCATCGAGCGATCGCAATTCCTCACCGAGTGGGCTATGGAACCGGCACGCGAAGCGTGCGTCGTCGGGGCCACTCGCCGAGACGTCGCCGGTGTGTTCCTCGAAGCTCTACGGGGGCTCGGCGGCGACCACAACGAGATCGACCCCATCTTCCAACCCATGCCGCGCTCACAGCGAGACGGGCCCTACACCGCAAGCGGATCTGTAGCCTTCCCCACCGGCGTCGGCAACCCCCGCTACCAGGCGGGCGACCTGGTTTGGGTCGACTCCGGACACGGCTGTGGGGGCTACGCCTCGGACTACGGACGGACCTGGATCGTGGGGCGCGAGCCGTCAGCAGCCGAGCGCTCCTGTTTCGACCGCTGGCTGACGATCACCCGAGCCTGCTACGACGCCATCAGGCCAGGAGTGACACTGGGCGATGTGGCACGCCGAGCCGTCGCAGCCAACGGCGGAACCCGACCATGGCTGCCCTACTTCTATCTCGCCCACGGGGTAGGGCTGGAAAGCGCTGAGATGCCGATGATCGGCACCGACCTCGGCGAAGAGTTCGACGACAACTTCGTGCTCGCACCCGGCATGATCCTGGTGCTCGAACCAGTGGTCTGGGACGACGGCGTCGCCGGCTACCGCGCCGAGGAGATCGTCGTGGTCACAGACGACGGAAACCGGATCCTGTCATCGTTTCCCGGCTATGCCCCCTTCGACTCATGACCGAATCGCTGACTGTCCGCCGCCGAGATCGGGTACTGGCCGCCATGGCTCGCCGCGGACTCGACGCGCTGGTGCTGGGCCGCGCCGACAACATCTGCTACGCCAGCGGAATGCAGGGGTTGTGGACCGCAGGAACCCGCCCCTTCGGCGCCGGTTGCGTGGTCATTGCCGAAACCCGCCGAACCCATGTGCTGTCAACCTGGGACGCCGGACTTCCCGAAACGATGACCAGAGCAGACCTCTATCCCCTCACCTGGAACCCGCAGATCATGGCCAGACACCTGGCAGCCATCGATGGTTTCGCAGAGTCGACGCTGATCGGAGTCGACGAAGTCTCGCCGTCGTTTGAACGAGCCGCGAAGCGGATAGCGCCGCTTTCAGACATTGCGACCGCCGATGATCTGATGGCCGAGGTACGCCGAGTGAAGTTCGATGAGGAGATCGAGTGCATCGACGCTGCCTGCAAGGTGGCCTGGGCGGGCGCAGACGCCGCCCTCGAAGCGCCGCGCAACCCGGCTGGAGCAGCAATCGCGGCGATGGCGAGAGCCGGCACCACCGTTCCCTCATCCGCGCCCACGATTCTGCGCGCCGGCGACAAGACCATCATCGACCTGGGTGTTCTGCTCAACGGCTATGAAGGAGGCTTGGGCGGAACCTTCATCGACGGCCGCCGCCGAGCGCCGCCACCGCTAGTCGACGCCTGCCGCGGCGGCGCTGGCCACACCGACCTCGCCGATGCGGCCGACGGGCCCTGGCTGGTCCGCGGGCTCGGATTGGGGTTCGAACACCCGGTGCTCGACCCGGACCACGGACACCGCGAAGTTCTCAAAGCCGGAATGGTATTGAGCGTCAGTGACGGCCATCATCGTGACGTGATCGCGGTGACCGACGGCCCGCCGCGCATACTGTCCACGCGCCCCGCCACCCATCCCGACTCCCACGCTCCAGCCCGCTGACCGAACATCCGACCGCCAACCCCAACCGCCCACTGACCGACCCAACCACCGAACATCCAACCACCCACCGACCGCCCGCACACCAAACCCCAACCACCCACCGATCGCCACGCACACCGAACATCCAGCCAACCACTGAACATCCAGCCGCCTACTGACTGAGCCACCAATGCCGGAACCCACACTCGACACAATCTTGCCGAACCCGACCATCAGGTGGGCACGGCGCGATGTCACCGCCAAAGGGCCAACAAGCACATGAGCGGGCTGCTCGAGGGCAAGGTCTCGTTGGTCACCGGCGCAGGTGCCGGCATAGGCGCGGCCGTCGCCAGACGATTCGCCGCTGAGGGCGCGACCCTGTGGCTCAACGACCTCGACCCCGCAGCACTCGACGCGATCATCGCCGAGACCGGCGGGAGCGGACTCGCCGGCGACATGTCCGACTCCGCGTTCGTCACAGACTGGGTGAATCGGGCAGCAGCACAGCACGGCCGTGTCGATGTGCTCTACAACAACGTCGGCGTCTCACGAACGGCACTCATCGGCGACCTGAGCGATGACGACTGGCACTTCCAGCAGAGGCTCACTCTCGACACCACATTCTTCGCGACCCGTGCCGTGCTCAGCCATATGGTTCACCAGCAGGGCGGCAGCATCGTGTCGATGTCGTCCGGCGCCGCAGTCGGCGGACATTACCAACTCGGTGGATATGCAGCCGCGAAAGCAGGCGTCATTTCGCTGATGGAAACGGTCGCCACCGAATACGGGCACCTCGGCATACGGGCCAACGCAGTCACGCCTGGACCGACCGCAACCGGTCCCCTGCTGGCCTACCTCGCCGAACAACCCGGAGGCGTCGAAGCACACACCGCCGGTCTGAACTTGGCGCGGCTCAGCCGGCCCGAAGAGATAGCGGCCATGGTGACGTGGCTCGCCTCCGACGAGTCCTCCTCGATCAGCGGCATCTGTGTTCAGTCGAACATCCGTTCAGCGAGCAGAAGGCCGACATGAGCATCCCACTCAAGGCTTGGCACGCTGCATGTGACCGCCTCAAGGAGATGGGCGAACGGATGACCGAAGCGCCGTTCGCCACCGACCCCGGGGGTCAACTCGAAGGCTTCGAACACTTGGCGGACCAACTCTCGCTGTGGCTCGCCTGGGAGACGCTGCACGCCGACCCGTCACGCCCGTTCTTCCATCGCCACAACGATCTCGTCAGCCAGTGGGGTGGACCCAACAACGACAACACCTACCGCCACGCCCGAATCGACCCCTCCCGGCGCTACCGAATAGTCGGCCGCATGCACTCCTGTGAGGAGTTCCTGCTGGCGATCCGTGCCGGTTTCATGCACCGTCCGGTGTGGGGCACGGTCGCGCAACTGACCGCCACCGATCACGGAATTCACGAGGGCGAGGACTTCGAGCTGATACTGGGCGGCAAGAACCCCGACGTGGAACTGCCTGAGGGTGCCGTAATGGTGTCGATCCGCGAGTACTACTACGACTGGAGGCCCCTTGAGCCGGCCACCATCACCATCGAGTGTCTCGACCCGGAGCCCCCGGAGCCGCTTACCGCCGGCCAGTTTGAGGCACGACTCGACGAGACGCTCAACGAGATCGAAGAGTCGATGGGCTACTGGAACAATTACCTGGTCGAGAACCGAGCTCTGCGGACCGACAACTCCTTCACGGCAAACACGGTCAAGCTCAACAAGGGCCTCGCCGACGCACGATACGAATTCTGTTTCTGGGATCTGTCACCAGACGAGGCACTGGTGATCGACTGCGACCAACCCGACGCCCGTTACTGGTCGATGCACCTCTACACCATGCACAACTTCGAACCCGTCGATCCCTACGCCCACATCGGCAGCCGCAACCACCGCCAAGTCGAGGTCTCCAACGACGGACGGGTGCGTATCGTGGCGAGCGCGACCGACCCGGGCGTGCGCAACTGGCTCGACATCGCCGGGCGACGCAACGGCTTGTGCACTCTGCGCTGGTTCTGGCCGCACAGCGAGACCCGGCCCATCCCGTCGACCACCGTCGTCCCGCTCGCTGAGGTCCGCTCGATCCTCCCCGCCGACACACCCGCCTTCACCCCATCCCAACGCCACACCGAGGTCAACGCCCGTCAAGCCCACCTTCGCTGGCGATTCAGAAGCTGAACACCCTGGCCCAGTTCAAGACAATCACGCAGGCAAGACACCCAGGCAGGTTCAAGATCGCAGGAGACCTCCGCCGTCGACGCCGATCGTCTGGCCGGTGACATAGCGGCTTTTGGGCGACAGCAGAAAGGCGACTGCCGGGGCGATGTCGGTGTCGGGATCGCCGTCACGTCCTAGCGGATGATTGTCGTACATCGCTGCGAAGGCAGCCGCTCGCTGTGGATCCGCCGCCGGGTCGAGCCGATGCGCGGCCGAAGCCGGCAGCACACAGTTCACCGTGATCCCGTCGCGCCCCCATTCGTTGGCTGCCGTGCGGGTCAGCGAACGGATCGCCTCATTGGAGGCTGCATACGGTCCATAACCGGCGGCGCCGGTTAGACCCATCGAAGTGGCCATCGTGACGATCCGACCGAATCCCGCTTCGCGCATGTGCGGGTAGACAGCCTGCATCGCCCAGAGCGTCCCTTTGGGCCCCGTGTCGAACAACAGGTCCATGTCCGACTCACTCACCTCAACCAGCGGCGTGGTCGGTCGAAAACTCTGGGCGTTGGCGACCAACCCGTCGACCCGTCCCCAACGCTCGACGACATCGGCGATCAACTCCGCGGTGGCGTCGGCATCGGCCGCATCGACCGACCGGGCCAGATGGTCGATACCGAGACCTGCCAGCTCGGCTCCTGCTGCATCGACCCCAGCCTGTCGGCGTCCGGTCACCACAACGCTCGCGCCGCAGCCACCGAGGTGACGCGCCAGGCCGATCCCAATTCCCTTCGTACCCCCGGTGATGACGACGACCCGACCGGCCAGATCCATATCACCCGCTGAAACCGAGGCGCTCGCCGGAGCCGAGACGCCCGCGGAAACCGAACCGCCGGCTGAGCCGATATCGCCGGTGTCTGTCACGCCGCGTATCGTAACGCCCATGGCATGGTCGGTGGGTCCGCAGGCAACATGGGTTGCCGAAGCCAACCGCGGCGAGAGACCCGAGTTCGAGCCGACCCCCGGACCGTTCAACGCCGCCGCGCTGATCGAAGACGCCCTTGAACGTTCCCAGAGAGCCGACCATTTCGCAGGGGACGACTTCGTTGAACCCCTCGGTATCTTCTGCGACGCTCTAGAGACAACAGCCAAGCTCACGCCCCTGGGTCGCTGGGCAACACAGCGATACCTCAAACGCCTGCTCGACGTGCGGCTCGAACTGGAGGCCCACGAAGCCGCCCAACAGCGCCTGCAGAACGAGGCCGTCACCGAACCGGTCTTCGTCATCGGCCCGCCCCGCAGCGGAACCACCGTGCTGCACCGGCATCTCGGGGCATTGGCGGGACATCGGGTGGCTCGGGGATGGGAGTTCACCCGCCCACTGCCCCCACCGGAACCTGACACCTACGATCAGGACCCGAGAATCCACCAGACCGCGGACGAACTGGAGTTCCCGCAGGCAGTTGCGACCGGGCTTCGCTCAATACACACCTACTCCGCGCAGATGCCCAAGGAGTGTCTCTCCGCCATGGCGTTCGCGGCGCGCACAGAAGAGTTCATCAGCCGCTACAACGTGCCCGCATACGTCGAGTGGCTTCAGGCATGCGACATGGCACCCGCCTACGAGATGCACCGGCGGATACTGCGCGCCCTGCAACAACGAATGCCACCCGCACGGTGGATATTGAAATCACCGGTTCACCTCCAATCGGTGCCTACGTTGGTCGCCACCTACCCCGATGCGAGCTTCATCATCACCCACCGCGAACCGACAGAGATACTCGCATCGGTCTCGAGCCTCGTTGCGACGATGCGCTCCGCCTTCAGCAACACAGTCGACGCGGTCGCCATCGGCCGCTACCACCACGACCTCTACCGGCGCAGCCTCAACGCCCTCGTTGACCATGTCGATCACGCAGCGCTGCCTGCTGAGCGCACAATCCATGTGGCGTTCAAAGACCTGGTCGCCGACACGCCGGCCACGGTCGCCGCTATCTGCGAACAGCTGGGGATCGACCCAGCGGCCGCCCGGCGATCAGCGACCACGGTCGCCGATGAGCAACGCGAAGACGCCGCCGGAGCGCACCGATACCATCCGGCCGACTTCGGCTTGGACAACGCCGCGATCAGGCAGTCCTTCGACCGCTACCGAGCCCGTTTCATCAACTGAACCCAGCGAATCGACGCTGCTCGAAGGGGCTTGCAACACGAACGCGCGGTAATGTCCGCTGCTGACGCCGACGACGACGCAGCCGTAACAGGAGGTCCGCAAATTGGCCATCGACTTCGAAGTTGAACCCGAGTTTCAAGAGAAACTCGACTGGATCGACGAGTTCGTCCGCTCAGAAGTCGAACCGCTCGACCTCTATTTCCGCGGGGAGGCATCGCCGTACGACAAGAAGAACGAGACCGCCCAGGCTCTGGTTCGCCCGCTGCAGAAGCAGGTGCAGGACCAGGGGCTCTGGGCCTGCCACATCGGTCCGGAACTCGGCGGGCGCGGCTACGGGCAGGTGAAGCTCGCACTGATGAACGAGATCCTCGGCCGTTCAAGCTGGGCGCCCTCAGTGTTCGGCTGTCAGGCACCTGATTCGGGCAACGCTGAGGTCCTCGCCCACTACGGGACGGACGAACAGAAGCGTCGCTACCTCGAACCGCTGCTGCGAAGCGAGATCTCCACCACATATGCAATGACCGAGCCCCAAGCCGGCTCCGACCCCGGCTACTTCAGGTGCCAGGCCCGCCGCGACGGCGACGAGTGGGTCATCAACGGCGAGAAGTGGTTCGCCTCGAACTACAAGTTCGCCGACTTCCTCATCGCCATGGTCATCACCAACCCCGACGTGCCCGTCTATAAGGGATCGTCGATGATGCTCGTTCCCCACGGAGCCGAAGGTCTTGAGTTGGTGCGCAACAGCCACGTCGGCGGTGGTGCGTCGGCTGACAGCGCCGGGCACGCCTACCTGCGGTTCAACGATGTGCGGGTGCCCGCCGAGAACCTGCTCGGCGACGAGGGCAGCGGTTTCAAGATCGCCCAGACACGGCTCGGCGGCGGCCGGGTCCACCACGGCATGCGTTCAGTCGGCATGGCGCAGCGCGCGCTCGACATGATGTGCGAGCGGGTGCTGTCGAGGGAGACGAAAGGGTCGCTGATCGCGGAGAAACAGTCGATTCAGCATTGGGTTGCGGACTCCTGGATCCAGATTCAGCAGTTCCGCCTGCAGGTGCTCCACACAGCCTGGCTGATCGACAGGGAGGGCGACTACGCCAAGATCCGCCAGCACATCGCCGGGGTCAAGGTGGCGACGCCCAAGGTGTTGATGGACGTGGTCTATCGGGCGCTGCACTCCCACGGCTCTCTCGGTGTCACCGACGAGATGCCGCTGGCGAACATGTGGATGTCGGTGCCCGTCATGGGGATCGCCGACGGGCCCACCGAGGTCCACAAGAACACCATCGCCAAGACGGTCTTGAAGCAGTACAAGCCGCACGACGGGCTGTGGCCGTCCGCGCACATTCCGAGCCGCATGCAGGGCGCCCGAGCCCATATCGAGGCGCGGATCGAGAACGAGATAGCCAATCTGTGATTCCCCTCGACGGCCCGTTCTATGACCAGCTCGTGGTCGGCCAGGAACTGCCGCGCCAACCGTCGGTGACCATCGACGAAGGCACCGCTGCGCTGTACCAGTCGCTGGTCGGCGAACGCCTGGCGATGGTGCTGGACACAGACGTGAGCCGAGCTGTCAGCGCCTCTGAACGGCGGGTCGTGAGTCCGGGTCTGGTGATGCAGTTCTCTATCGGCCAGAGCACCACGATCAGCCGTCGGGCCATAGCAAACCTGTTCTACCGCGACGTGCGCCTGCTGCGCCCGGTGATGATCGGCGACTCGATAGAGACGGCCGTGACCGTTGCCGGCCTGGCCGACGGTTCGCTCCATCCAGGCCGTGCCCGGCGCGGCAAGGTGCTCATCGATGTTGTCACCTACGCCAACGGCGAACCCGCGGTGGCCTATCAACGCTGCCCGATGCTCCCCCAACTCGACGACGATGCCGTGCCTGGCCACAACGACGACTTGGGCACAAGCAGCGATCTGGACCTCGGCTCCTACGCCGAATTGGTACCGGAATGGCACCTCGCGGCCTTGGGACCGCCCAGCGAGTGGAGCGTCGGCGAGACGATCATCGATCCCAGCCGAGACGTGATCGACGGAGCCACCTCCCTGGTACGTCTGACCCACAACCTGGCCATGATTCATCGCGACGCTGAACTGTCGCCCTATCCCCAGCGACTCGTCTACGGCGGCCATGTCGTGGGACTCGCCCAAGCGTCGTTGTCGAGAGTGTTGCCGGGCATGGCCACCGTTGTCGGCTGGCACCACTGCGACCACACCGGCCCGGCATTCGAGGGCGACCTGCTGTCGTTTCGCCACACGCTGCTCGACGTGAAACCCGCCCGAGCAGGCCGCGCCTTCGCGGTGCAAGTCGAAGGCTTCGCCCACCGCCCCGACACCGACGGGCTGCCCATCACCGGAAGCGAAGGCACCAGAGTCCTCGACTGGACTCTGGTAGCCGCCGCGGCCTAGATCCACCAGGCAAGTCAACTCGCCGCAGGCGTCTCCGGCGAGTGCTCGGGGCCGAAGGGCGCGAGACACACCAGGGTCGCGGCGTCGCCGACGAGTTCGGCCAGTTCAGCAACGAAGCTCGAATGTGTCGGCAGGACCTTGTTCAGAACGATCACGAAACGAGCCGACGCTCCACAGCCCTTGCGGGATCCCTTATCGCTCAACAGCACCGCCGCCAGACGCGGTGGCGTCAACACATCAGCAGGAGAGCACCCGGCGACCGCCGCAACCCGCTCCGGGCGCTGGCACTGCTCAGAGATCACCGCTCCGAGCGCCGCTGCGCCCACACAGGCAACCAGGGTCGTCGTCTTGGAGGGGACAACCGGCTCGTAGTCGAGTGGGGCTTTGAAAGGCATCCGCCGAGAACCGTCCGCTTCCACGACGACGTGGTCGGCCAGACCGAACCATCGGTCACAGACATGGGGCTCCACACCGAGAGCCTTGCGATCTGAGAGGGCCCCCCACGCCAACGCCACCCGCCGACCCGCCAACGCGGCGCGCAACGCGTCGTCGGTGGGAGCCAGGAGAGGTTCATGTCCACCGGTTCGGTCACGGCCCATCTTCGTGGTGGTGCTCAGCACGACCGTGCCGGAAAGCTGGGTGCCGAGAGCGAACAACACTGTCGTCTTGCCCCCTCCCCCGACCAGCGAAACCAGCTCGTGATCACCCAGACCAAGGGCGTCAGAGATTTCGCCGATCATCACCGGTTCGGTCATCACAAGCCCACCCTAGGGCCCTGCGGCACCGCCCGGGGGTTGCAATCGGTGGGGGAATCTGGTTTCATTGAGGGCGTGAATCGCACCACGACCCTGCTTCTTCTCATGTAGGCGAGCGCCACATACCGGCGCTCGCCGAACCCCTCGTGCCTCGTGCCGGGGGGTTTCGTGCTTTTCTGGCACGAACTATCGAGATCAAGCAAACGACCCCCCCCCCCCCCCACAGACCCCACAATGGAGACAAACATGAGCAAGATGCCGTTTGAGAAGTACCGTCCGTTCCCGACGGTTGAGCTTCTCGACCGGACCTGGCCGAATCGACGCATCGAGAAGGCGCCGCTGTGGTGCTCCGTCGATCTCCGTGACGGCAACCAGGCTCTTGTCGACCCCATGGACTCCAGCCGCAAGAAGCGGATGTGGGACCTGTTGGTGGCGATGGGATTCAAAGAGATCGAGGTTGGGTTCCCGGCCGCCTCCCAGACCGACTTCGACTTCGTGCGTGAGCTGATCGAAAGCGACGAGATCCCCGACGACGTCACCATCCAGGTACTGACTCAAGCTCGAGACGACCTCATCAACCGTACTTTCGAAGCGATCGAGGGCTCCCCGAGATCGATCGTGCATCTCTACAACTCGACATCGACCACACAACGTCGGGTGGTGTTCGGAACCGACCGAGCGGGAATCGTCGACATTGCCGTGAACGGTGCCAAGGTCTGCCAGCAAGGACTCGAGCGATCACCAAACCCCGAATCAATTCGCTGGCAATACAGTCCCGAGAGCTACACCGGTACCGAACCGGACTTCGCGGTCGAAGTATGCGAAGCGGTCATGGACGTCTTCCAACCAACAGCAGACAACCCGATCATCCTGAACCTTCCCGCAACCGTGGAAATGTCGACACCGAACCTTTACGCCGACATGATCGAGCACTTCGACCGGGTGGTCCGCGACCGCTCCGCAGTGATTCTGTCACTGCATCCGCACAACGACCGGGGCACAGCCGTGGCCGCCGCGGAGATGGGCCTCATGGCTGGTGCCGACCGGATCGAGGGAACCCTGTTCGGCAACGGTGAACGGACCGGCAACGTCGACCTGGCCACGATCGCCTTGAACCTGTTCACCCAGGGCGTCGACCCGACACTCGACATGAGCGATATCGACGAGATGCGCAGGGTGTACGAGTTCTCGAATCGGATGACCATCGATCCGCGCCACCCGTACGTCGGCGACCTCGTCTACACCGCCTTCTCGGGCAGTCACCAGGACGCCATCAAGAAAGGTATGGCAGACATCTACGACGTGCGCCCCGGCGAGGAGCTTCGGGGCGACTACGACACCTGGGACGTCCCCTACCTGCCGATCGACCCCCGCCACCTCGGCCGGTCCTACGAAGCCGTAATCCGAGTCAACAGCCAGTCCGGCAAAGCCGGAGCCGCCTACGTGCTGTTGCACGAGTACGGGCTCGACCTGCCCCGGGACCTGCAGATCGACTTCTCCAACACCATCCAGCAGGTCACTGAAGACACCGGAACGGAGATCACCTCCTATGAGATTCACCGCCGATTCATGTCCGACTACGTGGAACCCACCGACCCCCGGGTGGAGATCATCGGTCACCGCGCCACCAGCGACACCATCGACAGTGGACTTACGACCCTGGAAGCGAAACTCATCGTCGACGGCACCGAGCGCATGGTCTCGGGCGAAGGAAACGGCCCGATCGACGCTTTCGTGAACGCCCTCAGTTCCGTGGGCCTGTTCAGGGGCAAGATCGCGGACTACACCGAGCACACACTCGGTCTCGGTTCCGACGCCACCGCGGCGGCCTACGTCGCAATCGACACCGGTGCCAGGAATCTGGTGTGGGGTGTGGGCCTGCACGAGTCGATCGTCAGCGCCTCGCTGCGAGCCATCGTCTCCGCCGTGAACAGCTCCATATCCGAATAGCCCGTATTCGATCGGCCTGTATCCGATCGGCCCGGCGTCCAAATAGCATGCTTGGGCAATGGAGCAACTCCTCTGGCACCACGACCCGCCGCGGTCACTCCGATCGCCCATCCTCGTCACCGCCTGGGACGGTTGGTTCGACGTCGGCGGCGCGGCCACCGGCGCGGTCGAAGCGATGCGAGGCCCGGACGCCACCCATCTGGCCAGCATCGACTCCGACGAGTTCTTCGACTTCAACGAACGCCGACCCACCGTTCGGATCGGTCCGGACGGTCGACGGATCATTGAATGGCCGTCCAACGATGTGCACTGCCTGACGCTCGAAAACCGAGACAGGGACCTTGTGTTCATCGAGGGGGTGGAGCCGCATCTGCGTTGGCGGACTTTCGTCGACGCAGTCCTGGAGGTCATCGATCGACTCGACGTCAAACTCGTGGTCACGCTCGGATCGATGATCGCAGAAGTACCCCACACCCGCCCGCCGACGATCACAGGCTCGACCACCGATAAAACGCTCGGCAAGCGGTTGCGCCTCAACCTGCCCTCGTATCAGGGTCCGACTGGAATAGTCGGAGCGCTGCACCAACGCCTCGACTCCGCCGACATCCCCGCAGTGTCGCTGCGGGCGAGCGTGCCGCACTACGTGTCGGGCGCACCCAACCCCAAAGCCTCCCGCGCACTGCTGGAGCGCTTCGAACGGGTGACCGGTCTGCCGACCCGCTGGGCCAGGCTCGACCGGGAGACCCTCGAATGGGAGTCCCAAGTCAACGAGGCAATGGACGGAAACGACGAGTTGGTCCAATACGTCCGCGCCCTCGAAGAGCGCTACGACGCCGACGCAGAATCAAGCCTCCCCACCTCCGACGATCTCGCAGAGGAGTTCGAGCACTTTCTTCGCCGGCACGGCAACGAACCTCCGAGCTGAACCCATGAGGCCGAGCGAATCGGCGGGACAACGCGGCCCATACGGCGCGAGGCCGTGGCCCGAGCGGCCCGTGAGCGCAGCGAGCAAGAGCGGGAATGACACCGCCACCAAGGCAACAGGCTCTCACCTATTTGCGGGCGCTCTACGACCCTGAAGCGGCAAACAAGTGTCCGCAGCGCTGGACATGGGCGCTCGGACGCGGCAACATTTCAGCCTCAACGGTCCACCGTCAGGGGAGACGCATGGAGTCAGTAACTTTGGCCGTCAACGGCACCGAAAGAAGTCTCGAAGTGGAGCCTCGCACCCTGCTGGTGCATGCTCTGCGCGACGAGTTACGCCTCACGGGAACAAACATCGGCTGCGACTCGAGCAGTTGCGGTGCTTGCACCGTGCTCGTCAACGGTCAGTCCGCAAAGTCCTGCACGATGTTTGCAGTTCAAGCCGACGGAGCCGACATCACCACCATTGAGGGCGTCGCTGACGCTGACGGAACGATGCATCCGATGCAGCAGGCGTTCCATGAACATCACGCTCTGCAATGCGGTTACTGCACACCCGGAATGGTGATGGCGGCGATATCGCTGGTCGAGGAGTATCCCGAACTTGACGACCAGGGCGTGCGCCATGGACTCGAAGGGAACCTGTGCCGCTGTACGGGCTATCAGAACATTGTGAACGCTGTCCTGGCAGTCGCCGGCTCGGGATCAGACGGTTCCAATCAGGATAGGGAGTGAACCATGACGATGACCGATGACCCCGCAACCCACATGGGCAGCCACCGACTGAGGCGTGAGGACCCCGCCCTGCTGACCGGTGAGGCACAATTCATTGACGACATGAGTCTGCACGGCGAGATCTGGGTCGGGATCGTGCGCTCCACAGAGGCCCACGCCACGATTCTCGGTGTCGACGGCAGCGCCGCGCTCGAGATCGACGGCGTGACCGAAGTGCTTTCCGGGGCCGATCTGGCGCCGTTGTGGGGAGAAGGTGCCCTGCCGTGCGCTTGGCCGGTGACCGACGACATGCGCAACCCTGCCCACCTGCCGGTAGCCACCAGCATCGCCAAGTATGTGGGCGACGCAGTGGCCGTGGTGCTCGCCGACTCGCGTTACGCCGCCGCGGACGGGGCGGCTGCAGTTTCCGTCGACTACGACCCGCTGCCCGCGGTGGTCGACATTGAAGCCGCCGTGGCGGAGGGCGCGCCGCTGGTACATGAGGACCTCGGCACCAACGAAAGCTACACCTGGCCGTTGATCCCTGATCCCGACGCCGTGGACGAGGCTTTCGCCAACGCCGCTGTGGTGGTGGGCGAACGCTACGTTCAACAGCGGTTGATCCCAGCGCCGATGGAGCCCCGCGGGGTGATCGCCGCGCCGGGTGTGGCCAACGGTGAGCTCACCTTGTACTCGGCCACACAGATACCGCACATCCTCAAAGTGATGACTGCGGTGACGCTCGGCATCCCAGAACACAAGATCCGGGTCGTCGCACCCTCGGTCGGGGGCGGCTTCGGCTGCAAGCTCAACGTCTACGCAGAGGAGATCCTCTGCTGCGCGTTGGCGATGGACCGCGGCGTGCCGGTGCGCTGGACCGAGAGCCGCAGCGAAGCCGCGACGGCCACGATCCAGGGCCGCGGCCAGGTGCAGCACATCGAGCTGGCCGCCGACGCGAACGGCAAGGTGCAGGCCGTGCGGGTCAAGCTGCTCGCCGACATGGGCGCCTATCTGCAGTTGGTCACCCCGGGTGTGCCGCTGCTGGGCGGGTTCCTGTACCACGGCTGTTACGACATCGCCCACTACTCGTTCGAGTGCACCTCGGTGTTCACCAACAAGACTCCGACCGACGCCTACCGGGGTGCCGGACGCCCCGAAGCCACCTATGCGATCGAGCGGGCCATGGATTCTCTGGCGGTCGCTGTGGGCGTCACACCCGAGGAGATCCGCTCCCGCAACTTCATTGCCGCCGACGCTTTCCCGTACGAGTCCTGTGCAGGCCTCATCTTCGACAGCGGCGACTATCAGGCAGTGCTTGACAAGGCTGTGGAGATGGCCGACCTGCAGAGCGTGCGGGCCGAGCAGGCTCGGCGGCGTGCGGACGGATCCAACCGTCAGATCGGTGTCGGCTTCTCGAGTTACGTGGAGATGTGCGGGCTTGCGCCGAGCCGTGTGCTGGCGTCGCTCAACTACGGTGCCGGCGGCTGGGAGGCAGCGACCGTGCGGGTCTTGCCAACCGCCAAAGTGCAGGTGATCACCGGTTCGACACCACACGGACAGGGCCACGAGACATCCTGGTCGATGATCGTCGCCGACAAACTCGGCATCGACCCCGACGACATCGAAGTGCTGCATTCCGACACCGCGATCAGCCCCACCGGTCTCGACACCTACGGCTCACGGTCACTATCGGTCGGCGGCACCGCGGTGTTCATGGCCACCGACAAGGTGCTCGACAAGGCCCGGTTGATAGCCGCTCACCAGCTTGAAGCCAACGAGGACGACCTCGAATATGTCGACGGAGCGTTCCAGGTCAAGGGCACACCCACCGCAGCGGTTCCCTTCGCAGCGATCGCCTTCGCGGCGTTCACCGCACACGACCTGCCTGACGGCATGGAACCCAACCTCGAAGCTCATGTCACCTACGACCCGCCGAACTTCACGTTCCCCAACGGCACCCACATCGCGGTGGTGGAGGTGGACACCGACACCGGCAACGTCGACATCGTCGACTATGTGGCCGTTGACGACTGCGGCAACCAGGTCAACCCGATGATCGTCGAGGGTCAGGTGCACGGAGGCGTGCTGCAGGGCGCGGCCCAGGCGCTGTACGAGGATGCCGTCTACAACGAGGACGGCCAGATCGTGACCGTCAACCTGGGCGACTATCTGGTGCCGTCAGCTGCTGAAGCGCCCATTTACCGGGTCGCTAGCCACGTGACGCCGAGTCCGACCAACCCGATGGGGGTGAAGGGCATCGGCGAAGCCGGCACCATCGCCGCCACACCGGCGGTGATCAACGCCGTGGTCGATGCTCTGCGGCCCACCGGCGTTACCGACGTGACGATGCCGGCGTCACCACAGACTGTCTGGAGAGCCATCAACGAGGCCCAAGGAGGTGCGTCGTGATTCCCGCAAGTTTCGACTATGAGGTGGCCGAATCGGCCGAACATGCTGTTTCGCTGCTCGCTGAGCACGGCGACGAAGCCAAGCTCCTGGCTGGTGGTCACAGCCTCATTCCGATGATGCGTTTCCGTCTGGCCACCCCGACGGTGCTTGTTGATGTGGGCCGGTTGGACGACCTGCGTTACATCAACTCCGACAACGGAACCGTCTCGATCGGTGCGCTGACCCGCCACAGCGAACTCGAGCATTCAGCGCTGCTGGCGGAGTCCGCCCCGTTGCTGGCATCAGTCGCGGCACTCGTGGGTGATCCGTCGGTGCGCCACCGAGGCACGTTGGGCGGCACTCTGGCCCACGCTGACCCGGCCTCGGACCTTCCCGCCGCGGTGCTGGCCCTGGGAGGCACGATCGTGGCCCGTGGTCCTGGCGGTGATCGTGAGATCGCCGCCACAGACTTCTTCGCCGGTTATTTCGAGTCAGCGCTCGCTGATGACGAGATGATCGTCGAGGTGAGGGTCGCTGCGAGCGCCGGTGGCTGGAACTATCAGAAGTTCAACCGTCGAGCGCAGGACTGGGCGATCGTGGGCGTCGCGGTGGCCGAGGAGGGCGCTGGGGTGAGCCTGGTCAACATGGGTTCTACGCCGGTGCGCGCATCAGCTGTCGAAGCCGCAGTCGCGGCAGGAGCCTCGGCCGCCGATGCCGCAGCGGTGGCAGCCGAGGGGCTGCAACCGCCGTCTGATCTCAACGCCGATGCCGACTATCGCCGTCATCTGGCACGGGTCTTCACAGAACGGGCCCTCAAGGCAGCCGGCGTCGCCTAGAGGCCGAGCGGATCGATTCCGAACACGGCCGCTGAGCGAAGCGAACAAGAGCGGAAATCGAGCGCAGCGAACAAGATCGGAAAACAACTGGTGTCAGCACAACCCCTGTTCAAGCCGCGCACGTCAACAACTTCAGCGTTGCGCTGTCTGGGGCTCTCAGGCTGACGCGTTTTCACTAAACGGTTGTCTCCGATCTACGCTGGCTCGCTATGACCGAAGCATTCCACCTTGGCGAAGACGAGATCCCCTGGGTCGATACCGGTACAGGCGTTGAAATCAAACTCGTGCAGGCTGATATCGAGGCCGGTCTCTGGATCGTGCGCAACCGCTTCGCGCCGGGTGTTGTGGTCCAGAAACACCGGCACACAGGTCAGGTGTACGGCTACACGTTGACCGGCGCTTGGAAGTACGCCGAATACGACTACATCAACCGTTCCGGTTCGTTCCTGTACGAGCCTGCCGGGTCGGAGCACACACTGACGGTGCCCGACGACAACACCGAACTGACCGACGTGTGGTTCCAGATCTACGGCTCCAACCTCAACCTCGACGCCGACGGCAACGTCGAGTCGATCACCGACGCCGAAGGCATCTACACCGCCTACATGGCCATGTGCGAAGCCCAGGGCCTCGACCGCCCCAACGTGCTCACATGAGCCTGGGCCCCACTTCTACTCTCCTAAAGGATTGACCGATGGCACGAATTGATGTTGTAGACGGCGAAGGGCTCGAGCGGGAACGGTTGCTGATGATGCAGCCCGACGTGGCCAAAGGCATGTGGGTGTTCGCCAACGCGGTGTATGAGAAGACCTCGCTGCCCGCTCGGCTGCGCGAGATCGCCCGGCTCCGTGTCGCGGTTGCCAACGGCTGCGGGGTGTGCCTCAACACACGGTCACCGAAAGCCGCCGCGCAGGGTCTCGACGAGGACGCTGTCCAAGAGGTGATGGCGTGCTCCATCGGCACGCCGCCGGCAATCGCGGGCTTGACCGAGCGTGAACGCCTCGCCGGTGAGTTCGCGGACCGTTTCGCCAGAAACCACCACTCGATCGACGACGAGTTCATGGCTGAGGTTCGCAACCATTTCTCAGACGTGGAAGTCATTGAGTTGACCGCCCTGTGCGCCATGACGGTCGGCAACGGACGCTTCCTGGCGGTGCTCGACATCGCCGCGGACGACGACGGTTTCTATCTGCTGCCCGAGGGCACCGGCTGAACCACCGTGCCAACGCTGATCGATTCCAGCGACGGTGTCCGCGTCGCGCTGCATGACCTCGGAGGCGACGGCCCGCCGTTGCTGATCCTGCATGCCACCGGCTTCCACGGTCGCTGCTACCGAGCCGTCGCCGAACACCTCGTGGACCACTTCCACGTCTGGGCACCGGACCTGCGCGGCCACGGCGACTCGATAACGCCAGCCGACACAGGCCTCGGTTGGGCTTCGATGGCCGACGACGTGCTAGCGGTCAGCGAACATCTGGGTGTTGATTCCTGGGCGGTCGCCGGGCATTCAATGGGCGGTGCAGTGGCCGCCAAGACTGCCCTGTTGGATCCTGGTCTGGTCTCGGCGGCCTGGGTGTTCGAACCGGTGATCTTCCCTCCGACCGGAGTCACCGTCGCCAGGCAAGGCAACAGGCTCGCCGAGTCTGCACGGCTTCGTCGACACGATTTCGATTCGTTCGACCAAGCCATCGAGCGGTACGCACAAGCAACCCCATTTGCGCTGGTCAGCCGCAACGTCATCAGAGACTACGTGGTCGACGGCTTCTTCGAGACCGACACCGGAATTACTCTGAAGACCTCTGGGGAGACCGAGGCCCGCCTGTTCGAAGGGGTCGACCTTGAACTGTTCGGGCAACTCCGGTCTGTGGCTGCGCCGTTCACGGTCGCCGCGTCTCGAGACGGAGGTCCCCCCTCCACCGTCGCCGGGCAGATAACCGATCAACTGCCCAACGCTCGCAGCGTTACTTGGCCCGACAACACCCATTTCGGCCCCTTCGAAAACCCTCGACGCGCCGCCACAGAAATCCTCGCCACTGTGCTCTGACCCGGGCCCAGCGCTCAGAGAAGTTGTCGGTGGAACTCGAGCATGTCTGCTCTGAACAGTTCAGGTTGACCCTCGAGGCTGCCGATGGTGGCGCCTCTGGTGCCGAAACCCTGTTTCAGCGCGAACACGAACAGGTCGAAATCCACAAGCGACGGGTCCGCCTGACCGGTTCGCGGGTCGAACATCGCGCCGTCGTTGTCGACCATGACCGTGGGCGCGCCTCGGGCGACGCGTGCCTCGGCTATGACATTGGGGGCTTCAACTCGGTCGAAGCTGTGATGGGCTCCCACCACGACACGAACCTCAGCGTCTGCTCCACCCATCCGCATGGCGTTGATCTGTCCCTGAATCTCCTGCACCGAGCACCATTCATCTTGATCTGCAGCAATTGCTCGCACCCGCGTCGCCCCTACTCTCGGTTCGCGGAACTGATGGCCGCACCAGGGGTAGACGGCATACACCGCCGCGAAGCAGGCCTCCGGGGAACCGACCGCATCAGCAAATTGGCGACACGCCGCTATCAGCACGGCTGCGCCACCCCTGCTGTGCCCTTGCGCGGCAATTCGGGCCGGGTCGATCTCTGAACGCTGCTGCAACGCGACGAGGGTCGCGACCACGTCGAATGCGCTCGCCGCAAAACTGAACTGAGTCTGGTTGGCGACCGTCGATGAAACTGTCCGCGCACCGAACGGATCGATGACACACACTGCGAAGCCTTCGTCGAGGAGCGTGGCGGCATGGGCTTCTATGTTCTCGCCGACACCCAGGCTGCCCGGCACGAGTACGACTGCGGGTGACGGCCCCTCAACAGCAGGCAGAAAGAGCTTTGCGTCGATGTCGATCGGCTCGCAAGATTCGGGCGCGGTGACTGCCTGGAAATAGTTGGTCGGGTTCGCCGATCTGACCACCATGTTCTCGCCGGGTCGCCCAGCGTAGGTCACATCACGGTCCCGATATCGATCCGTTTCGGTCATCTCCAGCCTCCTGCTGATCCGGAACCGTCAACGCTCCGCAGCGCTCGCCTACATGGCGCCTTCAATCACATGGCGAACGTGCCGTCGTCTCGGACTTTCCAAGCTGCAGCCGCGATCGTGCCGCCGTCGACAGGGATCGATGTTCCGGTGACAAAACTCGCCATATCGGACGCCAGGAAGACGACCACCGCAGCGTTCTCGTCCGTGGACCCCATACGGCGAAGAGGCGTCGGCTCCATCCCGTCGATCATGGCGTTGCTGGCCTCAGACAGGCTCCGGTCGCCTGGAGTCGGGGTCATGTCAGGGGCGATGCAGTTGACCCGGATGCCGCGCCCACCCAGTTCAAGGGCCAGAGACTTGGTGAACTGCTCAACGGCCGCCTTCATCGCCGCGTAGACCGCGAATCCGGGGGCGGCGTGGTACGCCTCCACGGAGGTCACGTTGATTATCGAAGCGCCATCGTTCATCCGGTCGACCCCGTAACGCACGCAGTTGGTGACGGTGGAGAAGTTCT
This sequence comes from uncultured Acidimicrobiales bacterium, assembly GCA_951812975.1. GTDB lineage: Bacteria > Actinomycetota > Acidimicrobiia > Acidimicrobiales > Aldehydirespiratoraceae > VXYK01. The sequence goes on from CATOTC010000001.1 coordinate 873,556, forward strand.
CGGCGATCAGGACACCCTCCCCCTTTGGTGACACCCCCGAATACAGCGAGTGGAACCCTCCCCCGGCGTTGTTGACCAGCACGTCGATAGCCCCGAGTTCGGTGGCGACACTGCCGAGCCAGCGGTCGACGCCTGCTGCGTCGCGCACGTCGAGTTCGGTGGCGTGGCAGCGGCGGCCAGTCTCCTCGATGGCTGCGGCCACCGACGGCAGCCTGTCGCCGTGCATGTCGCAGATTGCGATGTCGGCACCGAACCGTGCCAGCGCCAGCGCGGCAGCTTCTCCGATGCCCTGCCCTGCTCCGGTTACAACCGCAACTCGATCCGTCAACAGAACGCTCTGTGGGGTGACAGCCATTCCCAACGCTATCTCCGAGCCGCGTGCCGGTAATAATTGCCGTGTGAAAGTAGACCCCCGTACGCCTGTCATCGTCGGGGTGGGGCAGGTTGCCCGGTTTCCTGTGAGCGACAGCGAGATCACCCATGCGGCAGACTCCGTTTCGTTGATGGCGGAGGCCTTAGAGGTCGCCTTGGCCGACTGCGGGGCCGGTGACTGGCGCTGCGGTATCGACACCGTGGCAGTCGTGGGCGGACTGTGGCGTTACCGGGACCCGGCCGCTCTGGTCGCGGCGGAGTGCGGTATCGAACCCTCACGGACGGTGCATTCCTCATTCGGCGGGCAGATGCCGATCCATCTGCTCGCCGCTCTCAGCGATCGGATTCGGGGCGGCGAGATCGACATCGCGGTCTTGACCTGCGGGGAGAACAACCTGTCGAGGCGGGCCCAGAGGAGGCTGGGCATCAACTTCGCCCGCCGACCAGAAACCGACATGCCGGCGGCCGGCACCAACAGGGTAGAGAACTTCGGGCCTCCACTGGACATGGGCGACGCAACGGCCATCGAGCGCGGCGCAGAGATGCCCCGCAACAGCTACGCCGTCTTCGACAGCGCGCTGCGCCACCGGAGGGGCGAGACTCTCGGCGAGTCCCGAGACCGGTCTGCATCGCTCTGGGCCGGTTACGCGGCGGTGGCCGCCGACAATCCACACGCCGCGGACCGCAGCGCCATGACCGCGGCGCAGATCCGCGGACCCGGCAGCGACAACCGTTTCGTGAGTTGGCCCTACACCAAAGCGATGTGTGCCAACAACAACGTCGACCACGGCGGCGCGATCGTAGTCGCCAGCACCGAAGCCGCCGACCGCCTCGGTGTGAACGCCGAACAGCGCGTCTATCCGCAACAGTGTGTCGTCTCCGCAGACACGGCAAGCCTGATCAGCCGCTATGAGGTCGCTACCGCGCCGGGTCTAGTGGCTGCGGGGGCCAGGTTGCAGACGATGATCGGCGACCTCGACGATGTCGAGCACCTGGACCTCTACTCGTGTTTCCCTTCGATGGTGGCGCTTACGACGGAGGTGCTTAAGATCGGCACAAATCGTGCGCTCACCGTCACTGGCGGGTTGGCGTTCGCCGGCGCACCGCTCAACTTCGCGGCTGGTGAGAGTGTGGTCGGCATGGTCGGCCGACTCCGTTCCGAGCCCGGTTCTCTGGGCCTGGTCCAGGGCAACGGCGGTCACGTTTCCAAACACGCCCTCGCCACCTACTCGACGACACCACCTCGCCAACCACACCGGCTCATCACCGTCAGCCACGACGCTCCTGTTCGTGAACCCGCCGATCCCGACACGTCCGGGACCGCGACACTCGACGGGGTGACGGTCGCCTACGACCGTGCGGGTCCCACCCGGGCCATCGGCCTGGTTCGCTTCGCCGACGGCACACGGACCTGGGCCACGAGCACCGACCCGAGTCTCATGAGAACCTGCACCGAGGTCGAATGCGTCGGCCAGCCGATCGAAGTCTCCTCCGGGACCTTCAGCCTCTGAGCGCCCTCTCTAGTTCGCTGCGCTGACACCCGCTCTAGTTCGCTGCGCTCACGGGCCGCGAGGCCGCGGCCTCGCTGGTTCGCGGTCGTGTCCGGGATCAATCCGCTCGGCCTCTGACTCAGCCTCTGAGGCTCATTGCCACTAGCGGGGATGCCGTGGTAGGGACGACCGGCCTTCTTCCACTCGGCGTAGAACTCGAAGAACTGTTCACCGAACGGACTGAGGTCCTGCAGGGGCATAGCCGCACGGCGCACGGTGAAGTCCATGGGGGCGAGTTCGGCGGCGGTCGCGAACCAGTCGGCCGCTGACGGCTCACCGCAGCGACGCAGATGAACTGCAATCCGAAAAGCCAGACGAGCCTCGATCTCGTCGACGTTGAGATCGGGAATCTCCGTGGCAGCGTCTGCGGGAAGCGTCCCGGAACGAACCCACTCCCGAACCCGGTCCAGGTGCTCATCGGGGCGCACACCCGTGAACTCGAAGAACATGTCGGTGCCGACCTCGGCTGAGTTCGGCCGGGCGATGGCACCGTCCTCATCGATCCAGACAACCGTGGGCACATTGCTCACGGCATACAGCTCGGCGAGCACATGGTCTCGATCAAGCAGCACAGGAAACGAAATACCCTCGGTGAGGGGCCGAACGTCGTCGGCCGACTCGTCGAGCGCCACCCCGATCACCATGAAGCCACTGTCGCTCAGCTCATCGTTGAGTGCCTGCCACCCGGGCAGATCAAATCCGCAGCCTCACCAACTTGCGAAGGCCACCAACAGCCTCTTGCGGCCCGCGAACTGCTCCAGCGACCGGTCCTCCCCGTCGAGGTCGGGCAGCACGAAATTGGGGGCACGACGTCCGCTGAGCGCATCGCTGCGGGTCTGGGACGGCACGCTCAAAGCCACGAGATCGGTGTCGTCCGCAAGCATGGAACTGACGCCGACAGCCGTCGCAGCAGCGCGGAGATCAACGCAGTCACCGTGCAGCAGGTCGATCTCGGTGACCGGTATGCACTCGCTCTCTCGACACAGACCCTGAGGTTTCAGGTCCCAGCCGAGGACCCCGTGCAGCGATTCTCGGTCGACAAGCACAAGATCATCGACACAATGGCCATCTACTTCAAGCGATTCGTGCGGCATGAGAACCGTGACCGTCGACATTGAGTCCCCCAGCGACTGATTGATTGGCTCAGGGCTCGAAGTCTTGCAGCTTCGCACCCCGAACACCCCATCGGATGCCCCCTGAATCTGGATCGCCGGATAGGGTTCGGAACATGTCATCTGTAGTCCAACTTGAACGCAGCACCACCACCGGGGTCGCCATAATCCGGCTCGACCGACCCAAAGTGAACGCCGTGAACGAAGCAATGCTCGATGAACTCGGCGCCGTCTGCAACACGCTGGCCGACGACCGCGAGATCCGAGCCGTGGTGTTGACCGGAGGAGACCGTCACTTCGCAGCGGGTGCCGACATCGGACGTTTCCCGACCTTTGACCGCGAGCAGGCACTCGCCTTCTCCCAGGAGTTCAACAACACTGCGCTGGGCATCGAGGCACTGCCGCAGATCACCATCAGCGCCATCAACGGCTACGCGCTGGGGGGCGGCCTTGAACTCGCCCTCGCCACCGACTTCCGTGTGGCTGCCAGCAACGCCCAGCTCGGGAACCCCGAAGTTCTGCTCGGGATCATTCCAGGCGGTGGGGCCACCCAGCGGCTGGCCCGATTGGCCGGCGTCACCAAGGCCAAGGATCTCGTGTATTCGGGCCGTGCGATCGGCGCCGAAGAGGCCCTCGCCTGCAATCTGATCTCGGCAATCTTCGAGCCCGACGAAGTACAGGCCGAGGCGATCAAGATGGCCGAAGGCTATGCGGCCGGCCCAGCGTCGCTGCAACTCGCCAAGGCTGCCGTGCTGAGCGGCTATCACCTGCCCCTCAACGAAGCGGTCAAGATCGAGTCGGAACTGTTCGCCGACTGCTTCAACACAGAGGACTGCGCCATAGGAGTGCAGAGCTTCTTGCAGAACGGTCCCGGCAAGGCCTCCTTCACCGGCCGCTGAACGCCCATCGGTTGCGGTCTCGGGTCAGGCGATGTCCATTGTCCGCAAGCGCAGGCTGGACAGCACAATCGCGGCAATGACGACCAGAGCAGGCACGACAGTGGCGGTGGTCAACGAGAGGTTGCCGAGATACAGGTCGGCTCCGGTCTGCTCGGCGATGATCGACCGGGTGTAGCCGCGGATGGCCAGCCTCTCGCCCACACTGCTGAGTCCCGCCACAACACCTTCCCAAATGAGGATGTAGCCGATACCCCACACGACGGCGTTCTTGATCAGCATTCCAAGCAGCATGAACACCGCGGAATAGGCGAGATTGCCCACTGCACAGGCCAGAACTGTGGCCCACACCAATTCGGAACCGACATTGGTGACGAACGCCGCCACCGTCAGGGGGACGAGGGTCAAGGGCAGGCTCACGGTGACCGAGGCGAGCCAGGCTCCGACGACCATCGGCCAACGGTCCATCGGACGCAACCACAGATACACCAGTGTTTCGTCCTCTTTGAGGTCGCCGAATGCCGCTGCGGCGAACACCAGAGCCACGATCGGAACCACGATCGTGAAGCCCAGATTAGCCATAACCTCGGTTCCGAGTTCGAGGGCCTCCTCGGCCGACTCATCGTCGCCGACGGTGCGTGAGACCAGCGCCACAACCAACGAGATGATGGCTCCGACGCCGAGCAGGGCCACGACTCGTCCCTTCGACAGCAACTGGCGGACAAGCAGACGATGCGTGATCACGATGGCCCGCGGAGCAGAGACATAGGTGTTCATCGCCGCTCCACCAGATACCTGAAGACCGATTCGAGGTCATCGTCGGTCGGGACCATCTCCCGCAGTCGGATTCCGAGTTCAGCCGACAATGAGGCGATGTTCCGACCGAACTGGTCGACGTTGAGCGTGTCGATCAACACGGTGTTCTCCCGCACGGAGGCCCCATCGACGAGGCCTCGTCCGATGAGCTCGGAGGCGAGCCTGCGTGCATCGTCCGACAGCACCCTGATGCGATGGGGACGGTCGTCCATCAGTTCCCGCAGACGTCGGTAGTCGCCGGAGGCGACCAGTCGGCCCTGGGCGATCACAAGCACTCTGGAACCGATGCGTGCGACCTCGTCGAGCACATGGCTGGAGACCAGCAGGCACTTGCCGCTGTTGCCGAGGTCGTGGAACAGGCTGATCATCCGGTTGCGTTGAACCGGGTCGAGTCCGGTGAGCGGTTCATCGAGGACTAGCAGGTCGGGATCGTTGACGAGCGCTGCGGCCAGCTTCACGCGCTGCCTCATTCCCTTGGAGTAGGCACCTATCCGTTTGGGGTCCTCGGGATCGAGGTCAACGTGGGCCAAACTCTGGCGGGCCTGGGCGGCTGCGTCGGCGACACCGTGGGTCCTGCCGGCGAACTCGACGAACTCGAAGGCCGAGAATCGCTCCAGCAGAGTGTCCTGTTGGGGTGCGAGCCCGATGGTGCCGCGCACGTTGCGGTGTTCGCGGGCATTCTCACCGAACACCCTCACGGTGCCCCGCGACGGACCCGTGAGGCCGCAGAGGATGCGGAACAGCGTCGACTTTCCGGCGCCGTTGGGTCCCAACAGGGCGGTCACGCCGGGCCCCACTGTGAAACTCACGTCGGAGACCGCGACCACGTCACCGAATGCCTTGGTGACGTTCTGCACTTCAACGATCGGCGCGGCGGGGGGCGGAGGTGGAGGCGGTGGAGCCGGAGGTGGAGCCGGAGAAGACTCGGATACAGCCATCAGGTCGCCTCGAGCTTTCGATACTTGTAGCCCACGACGCCGGCACCGGCCGCGAACCAGGCCGCAGCAGCGAGCGCGACGACTCCTGTGTCGATCTCCGACAGCGGCTGGCTTTCGTCTGATACCTCACCGAGGATTCGCGTCGCCGCTTCGCCCGCGGTCGCCAGAGGATCAAGAAACCCGTACGCATTTGAGAAGTCCGCCACATTGATAAGAATGCTGCTGACAGTCGTGCCCCCCAAGACCACCAGAACAACTGCGACGCTCGCGAAGGCTCTGCGGTCTGTCACACTGGCTCCCGCCATCGCCAGTGCCGTCATAACCGCCGAGATCAGCAGGCTGCCCGCAGTCAACTTCAGGAAGACCTCGAGCCATTCGACCACGCCTGGGGGGCCGTCACCTGCCACTGTGTATCCCAGCAGGGCGAGCAGCACAGGCCCGAGGGCGATGATCATCATCACCGCCAGCACAGCTCCGACCTTGGCACCGACATAGGAACTCCGAGTCAGCGGCGTCGACAGATACAACGAGAACATCCCGTCGCGCCGGTCGCGAACCAGGGCCTCCGGGGCCACCATCGCCGCAAAGAGCAGAATCGCCAAAACCGAGAAACCGAACAGGTCCGAATAGTTGACCAGCGAACCGTCACCCAGATCACGGAACAGGATGGCAACACCCACGAATACCACAGCAGGCAGCGCCGCTATCACCACCACAATGACCGGGAAGACCTTGTGGCGAGCGGGCCGACCCATTCCCAGGATGCTGCGGATCGTCTGCCAGGTCAGGGACCGGACTGCCCCGACCACACCGGAACGAGAGCCCTCGTACTTCCGGTAGCCGCGGTCGTGGATCTCGGTTCCGTCCGCGCTTGATCTGGCGTTGCTGTTGGCAGGGCCGTTCATGATGTCCCCACCGAGAAGAGGTCTTCGAGACGGCGCCGTCGGCGTTCGATCCGGACGACTCTGGCGTTGGCATCGGCGACTGCGTCACGTACCCGGTCGGCGACGAGGTCGGCATCGGGTCCGATCACCTCCATACGGGATTCCACCTCGCCGCGCCGGACATCGAGGCCGGACTGCGACAGTTGGCTCATCACTTCGTCGAAGGCATGGGGCTGGTCCGCGGTCTCCGCGAGTTCGACCACCACGCCCTGCTCGTCTCCGACCAGGTCGGTGAGCCGCCCCTGTGCGACGAGTTGGCCTGCGTCGAGGGCCACGATGTGGTCACAGATTCGTTCGACCTCTTCGAGCAGATGCGATGTGAGCATCACATCGATCCCGTATTCGCGGCTGACCTGGCGGATCAGTGACAGCATCTCGTCGCGTTGAACCGGGTCGAGGCCGTCGGTCGGCTCGTCGAGGAGCAGCAAGGCTGGATCCGAGGCGATGGCCTGGGCGAGCTTCACCCGCTGGCGTTGGCCGGTGGACATCGTCCCCAGTGCCCGGGCGCGCTCCTCCCCCAGACCGACGAGCCACAGGGCGTCTGAGGCACGGCCTCTGGCTTCGCTGCGGGGCATGCCCCGTACTTCAGCCATGTGCTTCACGAAGTCCGAGGCGGGCATGTCCTCGGGCACGACGTTGCGTTCCGGCCCGTAACCGATCTGAGCACGCAGTTGCGCTCCGTTGGTCTGCGGATTGAACCCGAGCACCGATGCCTGCCCTGCGGTCGGCACCCGCAGACCCAGTACCAGGCTCATCAGTGTGGTCTTGCCCGCACCGTTGGCACCCACAAGACCGGTCACACCGCTCTGTACATCAATATCGAGCGAGTCGAGCGCACGCTGTGCGCCGAACTGCATCGTCAAGCCGCTCGTCGTGATGATGCTCATCGAAGCCGAACTATAACCCGCTTGCTTGTCCATCGTTGTTTTCGGCTGGAGTTGCCAGCGGCGTTGTGGGGAGTGCCGGGTCCGGCGGGGCTGGAGGTTGTACGAGATGGGCAGGACGCGTGGGTGTTGTGACGTGGTGGTGAATCTTGTATTGTCGCTCGAACAGGTCCAACCAGCCGAGATCTTGCCGGTCTTCCTTGAGACACCGGGTGTTATAGTGCCGGTCCGAGCTATGTTCCCCACCTTTGCCTTCAAGCAAGGAGTTCTAGTTGTTCTCGTGACGCTCCTGTTCGCGTCGTGCTCAAACGGCGACGGAACCAGCCTCAACCTTGACAACACGATCATTACGGCAGACGTCTACGACACAGGCAAAACGTCTGACGTTGAGCATGGGCACACACACGACGAACCCGCAGTCACCTACCCGATTGTCTATCTCACCCGGGTCGAGTGTCACACCGAGTTCGTGCATGCCCACCCGGCGGTAACTGACGCGCATGTCGGAAGCGAGCCCGCATCCGAGTGCCATACGCACACCTGTGAGACACGACCGCATGGACCCGATGTCACCTATTCAGGCGATCCCTGGCCATGCCCGACCCCAGCATCAACCGCCGACGCGACGACGGCTGGGCCGACAGAGATTCCGCCATCGGTTTCCGGGCCGGCCACGACCGCCACAGACGCGCCGACGACGATCGATCGAGGAGCAAGCCAAGATCTGGTATCCGCTGGAGACGACTGCCCAGGGACGATTATGGGACGGTTCCACTTGGGCGAACCGTCAGGATGCCGTCTCGATGACGGCACGGTGTTGTGTCTTTCCGCGCCGAGAAACTCGGCCGGAGAGATCCTCTACAACGCTGCTGAGTGGACCGTGTGCCCCGATTTCGACCCGAATCGGCCACCGTGTCCGACATCATTCGACGCCTCATATCATGGCTGGACAGACCGCTGGGATCATGTGATCACATCAGCAGAACAAGGATCGTATGTTCGCCCGTTGTGGGAAGGAACAATCGACTTGACGCCGGGATTGTGGTTCGGCGAGCTGTGTGTTCGCAACAACGAAGGATCACAACTCGGGATCGTCGAACCACAACGGGCGTACGTACATATGGGACCACAGCCGTACTGTGACGGGCTGCCTGGGTTCACCACCGAAATCGGAAGCGATGGACCCGAGGACCACATCTACAGCAGCAACGGCACCGTCGAACTACTCCAAGGCACCACCGGATGGATCGGGACTTGGCTGTTTCGCTGCACTGACCGGAACGGTCCTTACGCCTACCGGATCACGTTGGTGTCGGCTGGTGACTGGGTGCTCAGACTGGGCAAAGCCGACCTGCCCTTCGAGATGGGCACCTACAGCGAATCCATCGGCGACGTCACCGAATGGATCGACGACCTGAACGCGAGACACGGCGCTTCGGGTTGACCGACATGTATGAAATGAATCCCAAGCAGGCAGCGACGCTGACTCCTTGACCGTTGGTATCAGAGCAGTCAACACGATTGACCCGCCAATTCGAGACGGGGGCCCGTGACAGTGAAGGTAATATGTTTCACTAGTGTGATTTATATCTTGCTACTCTGTAGCTCGTATGACTACAGACCCGGGCAAGGCATCACCTAGACCGTCGAGCAAGCGTTCCGAGATGGCTCGGGCGTTGCGGATGATCTTGGTTGTCTCTGTGGTGGTGTTCGGGTTGGGGTTCGTGTCCGTCGAAAGCCCAACGTTTTTCGACGCAGAACCCGCGAGTGCTCATCCGACCTGTGGGGGCACGGAGGGCTTCTATCACAATGTGTGCGAGGATGATCTCGCGTGTACCGCCAACGGTGGGACATATTCGTTCCCGACCTGTACTTATCCGACCACGACTACGACTGCGCCGACTACGACTACCTCACCGCAGCAACAATGTGTCGCGAGTGGCGGGGTTTGGACGATCTATGGGTGTTGGCATCAACCAAGCTGTCCGAGCGGACAGTATTGGTCTCCGCCGGGCAGCGTCAACGGATCATGCGTTAGCCCAACGCCGACCACCACCACGCCGCCGACCACCACCACGCCGCCGACCACGACTGTGCCGCCGGTTGTTGTTCAACCGCCGCCGCCGCCAAGTTCGTGCGATGTAACCGGTGGCTCTTACGGGATTTTCGGCATTACCGAAGATCCCGATGCTGTTCAAACGAAATGGCAAACCCAATGGCGGGTTTGCGACTCGTTGAGTTCGCCTTCGCAACTGGCTAACCCGACATGTTGGACAGCGAGCGACTCTCCACCACCGACATGCCACCCAGGCGGCCTCTGGGTCAGAGCCGAGAAGGTGCAAACCATCAAGCTCGCCACAAACAACCCCACACCAACAGTTGACCCTCCGACTTGCACAGCACCAACAGGCGCACACGGCAGCGACCCATTCTTCCATGGGGACCTCGGGTGTCATCAACATTCATGTGACTGGACGTTCGGACCAGTCGGCGCTCCCCACGGCCAGAACCGAAACCACGACCCCGGCCATCACCTACCGACCCACAGCACATGCGGCACAACACCCACCACCACCACAGCCCCCACCACCACAGCCCCCACCACCACCACAGCCCCCACCACCACCACAGCCCCCACCACCACCACAGCCCCCACCACCACGACGCCTGCCTCTGATTGTCTTAGTGCTTTGGGGTCGCTGGGATCACAGGACGTGACCCGCCAGGACTCATGGTCGAACTCCGGGGACTGTTTGGCAACACATCGAGGCACAGGAGACTACAACGCCCGCTTCTACTCGTTTACCCTCGATGTCGACGCCGAGGTAATCATCGATCTGTCGTCGTCAACTGACACGTACCTGTATCTGCTCTCCGGGCACGGCACCAACGGCTCAGTGTTGCACTACGACGACGACGGCGGTGCGGGTCGGGACTCGCATTTGAGTGTTCAGCTGACCGCAGGGAACTACACGATCGAAGCAACCACCTACCGGCGCCGGGCCACAGGCAACTTCAACCTCACAATCTCCACCGACATCGAGACATCAAACACAACCGCACCGACAATCAACGGCCTCGCCGCCTCCTATCCCGCCACTGTCGGCGAGTTGCTGGACATCTCGTTCAACTACGAACCACCCCCAGCAACACCCTCTGTGCAGTCCGTGTCGCCACAAACAGGCCTGAACCTCACACGCAGACACCAAACCAGCACCACAGTCAGGATGGCCGGCACGCCAACCCTTGCCGGAGACTACACCGTTGAATTCACCCAACCCGGCCGAGTTGACACAGACACAACCACAATCAACGTAACCTGCCCCACCGGCCACACCGAACTAACAGACCACACCTGCCAAGCACCCGAACCAGTCACCGTCAACCACCTTCAACCAGCCTACCCCGCAACAGTTGGTGAGTCCTTCGACTTCGCGTTCAGCATCGAGCCGCCATCGGCAATCCCATCGATAGAAACTGCTTTACGAACCTTGAACCTGAGTCTGACACACACCAGCGGTCCCCCCGCCATCGACACTCGAACGGTTCAAGTAACCGGCAACCCGAGCCACTGGGGGACCTACACGATAACACTCGCGTTCACCCAACCCGGCCAAACCGACCCTCCAACAACCACAGTGAACATCAACGTAACCTGCCCCGCCGGCCACACCGAATTGAGCAACGGCACCTGCCAACCACCAGTATGCACTCAGAGTTTTGCCAGTGGCAAGATTTATTCAGGTCAGTTTCAGGCATCGGGATCATGGAATAGCGGTTGTGTACTGCCGCCCGGGCGTAGGGCTAGTAGCAGCGCGACCTACTACGCCAAGCACTACACCTTCAGTTTGCCTCGACCAGCTACAGTCACGATCGACCTGACCTCCGATGATCAGGACACGTATCTGTTCCTGATTCGCGGAAACAGCCCCAACGGAAGCTTGTTAGCTTATAACGATGATCACCACAGCGGCGATGGCACCAACGTCCTGAACTCTAGACTGTCGAACCGTGTCCTTGACGCGGGCGTTTACACAGTGACCGCTAGTACCTGGGGTGTTGAACGCACCGGTGCATTCAACGTTCGACTCACAGCTTGCGTAACGAGGGACGTATTACTGTCCGGAGTTTGTTACTCACCTGTCGACCCGGCAAACGGTGCTCCAGTTTCACCCACCGATTGTTCAATAGCTGAGGTCTCGACAGGGTCTAGGCCATATCACACCCGTCGGCTGCAAACCACGTCCGGAAGAAACTTGAACTTCAGCCCAGGACGCAACGGGGGTCTAAACGGAACGCTGGTTCCATGCGATACCCTAGTGCGCCAAGTTTCTCTGTTGGATCGCAATCCTCCTGATGAATGGACGAATACCGATTACGCTATTGGCACCGATATTGCTTACGTGGTCGCTGACGTAGAATGTCTTTGGGCCCTTCTCACATGCGAGAGTTTTACATTTCAATATTATGAAGCCACATTTCTCTGGAGGGAAGTCGAAGAACCATAACTACGTTTACCGTGTTATCGCATCATCCAACTGATAGGAAGGGTTCTCCCTAGAGATCGAGTTCTTTGGCCGAACTCTACCTGGCAGCACCGCCACGATCGGATCGAAGGGATTACAAACATCAGCCCATACCCCCACACGACGCGCCTCAACCAAACAAGAGGAAGTACTAGCATAACCCGCTACACATCTATAGGTGTGGTATGGAAATAGATTCTTATGGAATGGGAGAAAATGAGCAAACAGCGAGAATCAACCAGACGGACCAGCGTCGCGGGACGAAATGTGCTACTGGCACTGTCAGCTGGGATCATTCTAGTTTCGTGTTCAGGGAGTGATTCCGATACCTCTTCAACACGGAGGGGGTCAGGTACACTTTTCCTAGAAGCGATCGATTGGACTGGTACTGTTATCGACCAGTTCACCGACCAAATCAACCACACCAACAAGATCAATGAATTGATCGGTCGATGTATGCATGAGAGTGGTTTCGAATACGTTGTTCAACACACAGATCCTAACGAATATATTGAAGCGTTCGGCTTTGGGCTCTCGCGAGAACAATATGCAAGTGAATTCGGATTCGGGATATCACGAAGTAGGATGGCAGGAGAGGAAATGAGCCTTTCGCAACAAAGGGAGCAAGATCAACAACGAGACTACTTGGATTTGTTGACACCAGCAGAATTCGACGCTTACAAGATCGCGTTAGAAGGCGACCGTTCGCAAGAAACGTCCGAAAATGGAGCCAACGGAACCAATGGGTGTAGGGCCCTAGCCCATTCTTCGTTAGAGACTCCACTGTGGATCACTCACGCTGATTGGCTAACGGAGGTGTCCGATGAACTATTTGATGCCGCCGAATCGGATCAACGCCTCAAGAGGCTTGATCAGCAGTGGTCAGATTGTATGAGCACAAGGGGTCACGATGACTGGAGGTCAGAACGAGATCTCGACGATGCGCTTACCGATGAATTCGAGGATCTTGTTAGACATCTAACACCAAAAGATCCCGGCTCCTTTGGGTTCTTCACAGCGTTAGACGATAACTCCGCTGCCGATTATCGAGACTTTGCTACCCGAGAAATTGAACTTGCGACTGTATCATATAGCTGCGTATCGAAATACGCGGATGAAGAATACAAGATTTACGAAGAACTGGAACGAGCGATTCTGGAATCAAACCCTCCACCCAACTGACGATGTATCCAAGCTGTGGCAGAACAGCGAATAGAACCATCACCCGATATCGGAAGTTCGATCGCGGTGAGAAAGGGTTGACCACGCTGGAATGGTTGTTGATCGTTGCTGCGATCGCGGGGTTGGCTGCGTTGGCGGTGGTCTTGGTCCAGACCGTGGTGAACGAAACCGCCGAGTCAGTTGAGTCTCAAGATGCGCGCGATACCGCAGCGGATATCGCAACGACGGAAATCCATCAAGATTGGGTAAACGCGAACCCACAAACTCCGGAGGAAGCTGCCGAGACCAACCAAAAATACCGTTCCCGTTGCCAGCACTATTCGATCATCTACGCAGACGTCTCCGAGAATTTCGAAATCAAAGATGGTAAGTTCGACTCAACCGACGGCGGATGGAGCGCAGATCCAGGGTGCACCATCGCATGACACTCCCTGGGAACCTCCGATGAATCCAATCGACAGGTACTGCGATCCCGGTCGCTGTCGTGGGTGATCTGGTTTCTGAGGCACGGGCTCTGGCTTCGCTGCGGGGCATGCCCCGTACTTCAGCCATATGCTTCACGAAGTCCGAGGCGGGCATGTCCTCGGGCACGACGTTGCGCTCCGGCCCGTAACCGATCTGAGCACGCAGTTGCGCTCCGTTGGTCTGCGGATCGAACCCGAGCACCGATGCCTGCCCCGCGGTCGGCACCCGCAGACCCAGCACCAGGCTCATCAGCGTGGTCTTGCCTGCACCGTTGGCGCCCACAAGGCCGGTCACACCGCTCTGCACATCAACGTTGAGCGAGTCGAGCGCTCGCTGTGCGCCGAACTGCATCGTCAAGCCGCTCGTCGTGATGATGCTCATCGAAGCCGCACTATAACCCGCTCGCGTGTTTATCGTTGTCTTCGGCTGGAGTTGGCAGCGGAGTCGTGGGGAGTGCCAGGTCCAGCGGGGTTGGGAGTTGAATCACCCCGGGTTTCGTGGAGGTGGTGGTCTGAGGTTTCCCCCTTTTCGTGGAGACATGCTCTATAAGGAGAGTCATGCCACGACTGCGAAGAGGGTTTGATTCGGAGTTCGGAGATGGAGCGGTCCGGATTGTCAAGGAGACCGGTCGTCGGGTGGCTCATGTCGCCCGGGAGCTCGGTGTGAACGAGGGCACTTTGGGCAACTGGGTGCGCCAGGACGCTGTGGAGCGGGCCGGCGGGTTTTGTGCGGATGAGCGAACTGTGCTGGCCCGGCTCCGCAAGAGGGTGGCCGAGTTGGACATGGAGCGTGATGTGCTCAAACGATCCGTGGTCGGTTGGGTCAACGAGGCGACGCGGTGACAGCGGGGTTCATCGCCTCCCAAAGGACCGAACACGGTGTGGCTCATGCGGTGTCGTGCCGTGCGCTCGGTGTTGCGCCCTCGACGTTTCAAGCACCTCAACCGGCCGTTGACCGGTCAGCAGCTGCGCCGCCGGGTGGTCGACGCCGAGGTGAACAAGGCGTTCAAGAAGTCCAAGGGCACTTACGGGTCGCCCAGGGTGAGAGCCCAGTTGCGCCGCGACGGCATCTCGGTGTCGACCAAGACCGTTGAGGCGTCGATGGTCCGTCAGGGCCTGTGCGCACGCCCCAAACGCCGCTACAGGGGCTTGACCAGCCAGAACCTCGGTGCTGTGGCCCGTCGGATCTGCTGAGACGCGACTTCAGCGCTGAGGCGATCAACCAGAAATGGTGCGGGGACTTCAAACAGGTCCCCACCGCTGAGGGACCGGTGTTCTTGGCCACCGTCGAGGACCTCTGCTCGCGGCGCATGGTCGGCTTCGCCACCTCAGACCGCTATCCCACAGCCGAGCTGGCCAAAGCCGCGATCAACACCGCAGTCGCCGTACGCGGCGGCGACATCGCCGGGGTGATCTTCCACTCCGACAACCGAACCCAATACACCTCTGGCGAGTTCGCCAAAGCCTGCGGCCGGCTCGGCATCACCCGATCAACCGGCCGCACCGGCAACGCCTTGGACAACGCCGCAGCCGAATCGTTCTTCTCCACACTCCAACACGAACTCATCAGCCAACGAGCCTGGACCACCAAAGCCCAAGCCCGCCAAGAAATCACCCAGTGGGTCCACACCTGGTACAACCAACACCGGCTGCACTCCGCAATCGGAATGGTCCCACCGATAGAATACGAACAAGCCCACAACCCCGACCCCCATAAACAACCTCTCCACGATTAGGGGGGAAGCTCACTTTGTGTAACCGGCTGTGATGGTTTTCATTTGATGTGGTCGGCGATCCGGTCGCGGTGGTGGATTGTGAGTGTGTTCAGGATGGTTTTCCAGCCGTTGGTTTTGCCGTTGAGGTTCGCTCGGTTCTTGCGTTTGGTGGTGGCGACAAGGTAGAGGATTTTCATGGCGGCTTGCTCGTTGGGGAAGTGCCCTCGGTGTCTTACGGCTCTTGGGAACCGGGCGTTGAGGCTCTCGACGGCGTTGGTGGTGTAGACGATCCGGCGCAGCTCAGCGGGGAACTCCAGGAACGGCACGAACTCGTTTGAGCTGTTTTGCCAGCTGCGGATCATGGCCGGGTAGGTGGCTTCTGAGTCGTCGCGGAACGCCTCGAAGGAGGCTTCGGCGGCTTCGACGGTGGGGCTGTGTAGATCTCGCGCATGGCTTTGGTGATCTGGCCCCAGTGCTTTTGGGAGGCGTAACGCAAGCTGTTGGGGACCATGTGCACGACGCAGGTCTGCACCGTGGCGTCGGGCCACCTGCCCCGGATCGACTCGGGCAGGCCCCTCAGACCGTCACAGCACACGATCAACGCGTCGACGAGGCCCCGGTTGCGCGGCTCGGTCAGCATCGTCGCCCACTGCTTGGCCACCGTCGCCGCCTGTGGGTCCGAGCCACAGGCCCAGCACGTCGCGTTCGCCGGCCAGGTTCACGCCGATAGCCACATAGACCGGCCGGTTGGCGACCTACCAGTCGCGGACCTTGATGACGATCGCGTCGATCAACAGCACCGGATACACCGCGTCCAACGGCCGGTTCTGCCACACCGCCATGTCCGCGACGATCACCTCGGTGATCTTCGAGATCGTCTCGCGGCTCACCTCGGTGTCATAGATCTCCGCCAAATGCGCCTGGATCTCACCGGTGGTGAAACCTCTTTGGCATACAGCGAGACCACATTGCCCGACAGGCCATCGAGGCGACGCTGATGCTTGGGCACCGTCACCGGCTCGAACGTGCCGGCCCGGTCACGGGGCACCCGCAGATCAACCTCGCCGATCTCGGTCTTGACCCGCGTGGGTGACGAACCGTTGCGAGAGTTCGGTGTCTGACGGCCCTCAACACAGTGACGTTCATAGCCGAGATGCTCAGCCATCTCGACCTCCAAACCGCATTGCAGCACCTGCCGGACCAAGCCCGTCAACAAGCCGTCCGCGCCGGTCAGCTCCACGCCCTCAACACGGGCACGCTCAACCAACAGCTCAGCCCAGTCTTTCATCGCCGCCTCCCCAGCAGCACCATTCGCCGGCACAGCCGACATAGTCTGATCACCCATAGACATGATCCTTTCTGGCCCACAACACCAAGCCGCGGACCCTCAGATCACACCCGATACACAAAATTCCTGACAGGCCCTGGTTCTGCTATATACCTCACATGGTCATAGGCTGCATAATGGCAGGTTTGAGTTCCATGGGCCCCATCCTGGTCCGAGATCAACATAGCCTGGGTCGCCGTCGCCTAACTGTAGGTGCTGATCATAGGCGTGCATGGAAAAGTCTCCATCTGTGGGTGTGGGAGTGAGGTCAATGTCGCTGTAGATGATGGCGAGTTGGTTGCATTTGTGTGTGTACAGCCCGTTCAGTTCGTTAGCGTCCGTTTGCGTGAGTGGTTTTTGTGTTTGCCAGCGTGCGGTGAGTTCTTCGGTTGCTAGCCACGCGGCTTCTTGTCTGGCGCTGTGCGCGTCGACGCTTTCAGCGGTTCTGTTTACGACGTTTTGGATCAACACCACTGCTAACGCGGCGATCCCAGCGACCGCAGCGACGATCAGCAACCATTCCAGGGTGGTCAAACCCGTTTCGCCGCGAGCACCGCGACCCAGGGTTGCGGCGGAATTGTTGGGCAGCAATGTTGATGGTGTCAATTCGTTGTGTGCGGGTTCAACCATCACAACGAATCACCGATCACTGTCTCTAGGGTGCGATGAGCATGTGGCCGTAAACATGGTTCACGGCTGTGTTGTGTCATCGCCCGTTTGTTGAGTGTTCTGGTTCGGTGAACCCGCCCACAAGTGGTATCCCGAGAAATCTCGCGTAAGGGCCCAAACAACATAGGCTGCATGGCCGGGTTCCAGGTGATGAAGTTCTATCCATTGTTGGCTTAAAGAATTAGGGCTGGACATTGGTGTGATCTCAAGGACGTCGATCACGCGCTTATGTCCTTCTGAATCATACTCGTACTCTGCTGCGAAGATTGTGAGATTTTCGACGGTTTGGTTTGAAGAAGCTTCTGCGAGCCTTGGGTGTTCTCTGGATGCTTCGATCGTGATACTCATTTCCTGGGTACTCCAAATGTCGTCGCGTTCGTAAACATCTTCAGGATAAATCTGACCCTTGAATATCTCTTCTGGGTAGTATGACTTGAACTCATCACTGGGACTAGTATCACCAAGCTTAACCAGCTCTGTCTCTTCGTCGATTCGTGGTGACCCACGCATAATCTGCTCCGTTTCTTCGAAGCGTAATGACCGTGACAGGTCGATTGTTGGTGACAGGTCAGCGGTGACTTGAAAACCAATTTCTGATGGATCGTTCGTGCCGGTCCAGCCTTCGATCTCGAACGGCATCGCCTCGCCGGGTTGTATCGTCAACACAAACGGCCATTCAAGCACGACACCGGAAGGATCAACCACAGTCACAGCCGCGTCGTGTGCCCACAACCTCCACGAACGATTCTTCACTAACCCGCGCACGACACCATCGATCACGGTCACCGAGTCATCCAATACAACCAACTCATCAGCCCGTAAACCGAGGTCGATGGCCCGCATTCCAGTTGTGCCCATAGGAGGCCCGTATTGTCGCCAGGGGTAAACACCTACATCTTTCAAGTAAAACTCCTTATCGTCTTCTAGAGACTGAATCGCCGCTTCGACATCTCTTTGCGCTCGCAAAGGCCCTCTATAAGTGATATACACATATCTGCGTCGTTCCCACCCCACATCCTCACAGCTCACATTGTTGGCTTCTGCCCAAGCCGCTGCAACCGAAGACTCCGGGCGTTCATCAAACCCCGCCAGATAGGCATTCAACGCAACCCTGTCGTCTGTCCCGAAACACCACCAACGCCCACTGAAAGCCTCAGCCTCAGCGTCGCTGCAGATAATATACTCGGACCTGCGTTCATTGTCGATAGAAGCCCTCGAGTCCGAATCGATGAACACACTGTAATCAATATCACTACCCGACCCATCCCAAAACTCACCTTGCATCGCTACAAGCGCCTCGTGATCGTTGCACATGTCCAACACCTGACCCACCCAAGGATCCCACCTCGCCGTCAAATAGTCACTCGGCGGCACCAACGGTCCGCCCTCCTGTAACGGATCGACACCCACATAACGCAAACATTTCGGACCCGGAAAACCACACACCGGATACACACCGCTCTCACCATCAACAACCACATTCCCCTCCAAATCCACAATCACACCATCAAACACAACATTCCCCACACCATCCAACACCACACCCGCCTCACCATCCAAACCACCAGAAACCAACACACCATCTGAATCAACCACAACCACCACACCACCCCCGACACCAGCATCATCGTCAAAAGGCCCACCAACACCAGAACCCGCTCCACCATCACCATCCCCGGGCACCATCACACTACCCTCATCAAATCCCAACAGATCCAGGTCATCACTCGACCCACCCGAACCGTCACCAACACCAGGCAACCCCAAACCCTCAGGATCGTTCAACCCACTCGAACCACCATCACCATCAATGAAAGGCGACAGACTCTGGTCTTCAACCTCACCGAACGAAACAACCGGAACCTCACCCTGAGACTCGTCATTGCCACAAGCCACAACCGGAAACAACACCACTACCACAAAACCAACCCTCACAAAAAGGGTAGAACTGCTCATCGAAACGATCCAGACACAGTCAAATAGTAAGTAACACCCATATCCTGCATCAAGCTTCGGCTAATCTTCATCATCGTTATCGGCCATTTCACAGTCATCGCACACTTCTACACCAACGCCGCCTACCGTGTCCACATACCACCACTTGTCGGTACGGGTCAGACCCACACCATCAATGACTCGCAGGTTGTGTCCTTTCGGAACAGCGGCAATGATGTCAGAACCCGACGGAACTGAACCCCCGCTGAACACACACTCATGGTCAAGATCTTTAAATGCAACATACTTGTACAACCCTCCGGCTTTTAAGAGGATGAGTGAATCGGCTGGAAGGGGCTGCGAACTGCTTGAACCAGGCCATTGTTGTGTGAACGAAATAAACGGGCAAGCGAGCGGGCTGATCCCGGGGTATTCGGGGATGCCCATCTCAGTCCCGCTCCACCATTTGCCTTGCGCGTTCTTCATGTCGTACAAGAAACAATCGAACGCGGCTCCTCCCGTGCTCCACTTGCATTTGCGTGGTCTGACCCCGCCAGCACGGTCCGCGTAATCGTCGTCAACTGTCAAGTACAAGCGAACGTCCAACGATGGCCTCGTCAACGGAAACGCGTCACCCGCAATAACATCCAGGAACGTGTTGTAACACTTGACCCCAACCACAGCATTTGTCTTGCAACCATGCCAAGGTTTTAATGCAAGCATAAATTTCTGGAGCGTTTCAACGCCTGATGCTTTACAGTATTCTTTAAGAAAGATATCGGCTGCTCTGGCGGCGCCGGTCATCGAGTGTGCTCTCTCGGCATGGTTCAGGCCGCTACCGTTCGCGTCGTCGATCTGCCATAAACCTATACCTGCATGCCAGAACGCCCGGACGTTCCCTGCAGCGGTGTAGAACGAATACAACGGCAGATGAACTGACTCCGTCAGCTGGCCGGCGGTCCAGTCGGACCTGCCCACGTTCATCAGTGCGTGAGGGCCGGAACCCCGCAGTTCGTTGGTCGAGATCGCCAACAGCAACGCGACCAGTCGGTTACGGGTCAGCTGATATTGGGTAGGAACATTCGCTGCACAGTTGTGAAAGTCCCTGTCCAATGCGTTCTGGGCGGCTTTCATGATCCCTTCGAGCGCTCCCGCGGCCACCGGATACACTTTCTGGCCCGGTGGAACCTCTGTGGCCTTGATGCTGTCGAACCCGGTCCCGCCCAACGCTGCGGCACTCAACGTGAAATGCCCTGTTTGGAGCGCTTCAACGGTTGTGACTTCTATCGTGTACCTCCCAGGGGTCAGTAGATATGTGTCATCTGAAACAGCAGTGATCACCGTGCCGCTTGGGTCACCAGCCGTTGGCGGACCGCTCAGTTTCTTGATCACAGTCAACTTCAGGCGTGGATCTTTTGAGGTGTCAGGATCCGCGTAAACGGAGATCGTCACGTCTGAGTTCGTGGTGAATCTGAATTTGTTCGCGTAGTGACGGGTAAAAGTATCGCCGAGTACTGATGACAAACAAGGTTCTATATCCGACACCGGTAACCAGCCGTCATAGAAAACATACTCCGGTTCCAAAGTGAAATCCGGGTTCGCTACCAGTTCCAACGTACGTACGCAATCAACAGTCTCATCCTCAGCTCCAGTCACAATGAAATCGGCGGTTGCAAAATCAAAATTATACGGTCCTTCAGTACAAACCACAGACACGGTGACTGCACCCGCCGTTGGTTTCGTAACCTCAAGTTCCCGCGACGGTCCCAACTTGTCGAGCCACTCCAGCGTCACATCATCGCTCCCAGGACCCTTTATAGGATAACATAGCGCTGAGGACGGTTCGACGGTAAACCCGCCAGCTAAAGGACTCGGACCCGAAACCCCATCAAAACCGGTGATCTCCACCATCGGCGTACGCGCAGTGAACACCGCATACTCCGTGCTCACATGACGAGCATGCCAACACTTCAACTGCACAGTCACCGACCCGATCCCAGTCGTCTCCACCGAAACCTCCCGTATCGCCCCGGAGTTATCACTCAACGACACAGTCGCCGCAATCCCCGAAGAACGCGACGCCCAACACTTCGCCGAAAATGGCTTCACAGTGAA
>CATOTC010000001.1:900000-1711077 GCA_951812975.1 uncultured Acidimicrobiales bacterium
TCGGGTGCATTGTCGTGCGCATTTTGCGTAACCCGGGCGGCAGCGACCTGGGCCGCCGTTTTGCGGGCGCTGGAGCCACTGATCTGTTCGGCGGTGTCGTCGACGACGTTCTGCACCAAGACGACGGCCAGGGCGGCTAGACCGGCGACGGCGGCGACGATGAGCAACCACTCCAGGGTGGTGAGCCCATCCTCACCGCGGCGGCACAAGCCGCGTTCACGAGGCTCCTCATCCGCAGCTCCCGCTTTGTGAATGCAGCTATCGACCATGTGCTCCTCCTAGAGACCGTTGAGTTGACTAGCAACGCAGTCTAGCAGCATCCTCGAAATGACAGTTGGTGCTAGGTGTCCCCTGAGGTTGATCAACCTTGCTGAGGCTCCAATTGGTGCATCTCGGCACTCACGGGCGCGGTATCGCGCCATGCGGTCCTCAAGAGGGGAGGACTTCTTCGTGTTCTGGTACAGACACCGAGGGTTGGTTGAGCAAGCCTGGGTATCAGCGGGTGGGGCCTTTCGTCCACAGGAGGAAGGCGACCACCGAGGCAGTGCCAACTACAAGACCCGGGGCCCAGCGGACGGTGGCGGCGCGTCCGTGACGGATCACCGCGGCGATAGCGACCGGCCATTCCGCAAGGGCGCCAGCACACAGTGCCCACCAGGCCCACGGGAGACCCCACCAGGCGGCCAACAGGCTGTTGACAATGATGAGCCGCACATCGCCGAACCCAATCTTTCCGCCACGCCAGCGATAGACCACCTCCAGGAACAAACCGACAGAAACTGCTCCCGCCAGAGCCCAACCCAGCCTCGGTACATCGTCGATCAACACAGCGGCGGCACCGAGAAGCCCGGCTGTCACAAAGCCCGTGATCCAACAGGCCCGGCGAGGGATGACGGCCTCGCGCAGGTCGGTCACCGAAACGTAGATTCCCATCACCGCCCAGACACCGACCGCAAGAAAAATCAAGGCATTGGCCAGCACAGGACCATGCTGGCACATCACCGATAGGGCACGGAAACCGTCTGCGCTGTCACACACCCGTGCTAGCGTGACGCTGCGCTTCAGTTTATAGCGGGCGGGGGCCGCAGGAGACAAGATGAGCGAGCACACCCTGGTCACCTGCCGGTTCGGGCGAGCCAGACGGGACGAATCGGGTCTTGCGACTCTGGAGTGGCTGATCATCGTGGGTGCCGTCGCGGCGTTGGCCGTATTGGCGGTCGTGCTGGTCTATGGCTTCGTGGAAGAGACCGGTGATCGTCTTGAGGCGCCCATCCCGCGTCTGACCGCCGCCCATGTGCAGGCAGCCGGAGTGGTTAACGAGGCAAAATCGGCTGAAGCCGAAGATTTCGCCACCTGGGATGACTGGGAGCAGCACTTCAGCGACAAGTGTGCGAGGATCGAGTTCACCATATTCGATGAACGGATCGCGGTCACCGGCAACGAGTTCACTCGTGCGCTAGGAGGCACCAGATTCGACTCCGCCGCGGCGAGCGCCGCGTCCGTTGCGGATCCTGATGCAGCGACGGCCACCAAAGCGCAAGCCCTGTGCGTGGTGGAACAACTCGCCTGAACGGCGGGTCAGGTGTCGTTGGTGATGGCGCTGGTTGCGGTGTGGCCGGTGGAGGAGATGGGAGCGTTGCGAGGTCGCCGCCGGGGTCGCCTGGGTGTCGGGCGGGGAGTCGCACGGTGAAGGTGTCGTCATATCAACGGTGGTGTCTGAAGTTGTTGGTATCCCCATGGTTGTGGCGGTCTGGCCGGCGATGACCATTGCGGTGCCGGTCACCGCGGTGTAGTCGCTGTCGACGACTGTGGCGATGTCGTCGGCCATGGTGTAGGGCACGGTCACCTTCGTCTGCACGAGCTTCCACGACCGACAGCTACAGCCGCTAATCCACCACGACGATCTCAGTAGCCCATCCTTCGAAACTCACGTTCGGGAAGAAATGTCGTGTGGGCGCCACCGCACCGTCAGTGACACATTCTAGACTCACACCTATCACACCGAACCCTCGAGAACGACCCTGAAGCTCCGTCTCGAAGATTACCCACCGCTCGTCTACGAACCCGTCGCCTTCATGGTCACCCCCGCGTACGCCGCCGACGCAAAGGAAATCCAAACCCGGCCGCGCCGACAGCATCTGCGCCACAACCTGTTCCCGCGCTGCAGAATCGTTCGGGTCGTCGCTGTAGAGAGCCGCCACCGTCGCAGCCTCACCCGCAGCCAGATCGGTCACCAGAGCGACCCGACCACCCCGTCCCGCCCAAAGCACGAACAACACCAGCAACACTAGGACCGGCAGCACCAACACCAACTCCAACGACGCGCTGCCCCGCTCGCTACGAGCGCCGCCAACGTCAGCGAACTCCGCTGAGTCAATCACAACCTCGCGTCGGGGAGTGCCGTAGCCCACATCGATACCTCAGTTGGTGAACACGGTGCGCGCCGGCGCCGAGTCAACTCTGAAGGGCGGATCGAACTCATCTGTACAGGGATCGCTCGGTGACCCTGAGGTCGTACTCTGGTTCAACATCGCCACCTGCTCACTGCCCATCCGCACACCGTCCGGCCATACCTGAGCCGCCGCCCAGCCGGCGTCCTGCCAATCTGCAGCCAGAGCCACGTACACGGCGATGCGAGTCTCCAAACTAGCGGAGATCACGCATCGGGCGCTAGACGCGGTGACCGCGCCGCTGTAGAACCCCTCCCAGGAGTTTGCACGGATACCCAGATTGCCCAGGTCGCTGAGCCAATAACCGCCCCGACCAGTCCCGGGGTCGCCCAGCAACAATTCGCAAGCAGCCTTCAACTCATTCTCGTCAGGATTAGACGAGCCCAACGGTAGGCAATCGGGGGCGAACACGACCAGTTCCTCGTGGGTGGCACCGGTGCCGTCGAGCAGCACCACAGACAGGGCGGCCAGATCCGCAGCGGTCTCATCTATCGAGGATTCAGCAGCCAATCTTTGCGGACCTGCCATCGCTACTACTGCGGCGAACGCTGCGACCGGCGTCATGAGCACGACCCAGAGACTGATTGCTCCACCGGTCTGGTCGTGTCGGCGGAATTGCAGCTTCGAACCCTGAACAAGCGATCCCATGATTCTCCCTAGCAGACGCCCCGCCACTGAGCGCATGGGAGTCCAATCAGTATTCAACCAGTAGTCATCGCTCTCACTACTTGCCCCAACGGCCCGCGAACTATAGCATCTCCACGCGGTACATTCATGAGATTCGTATGGACTCATCATCCAAGAATCAACACACTGGTCTGACATGAAGACGCACCAAGCAGGCCGCGACGACAGGGGCGAGACCTTGGCATTCCTGGTATTGTGGCCGGTTCTGTTCGTGGTCATTCTGCTGCTATTGGTGCACACCTTCATCGTCGTCAACGCCCAGGCCGAGGCTGAGGTCGCAGCTTCTGCCGCACTGAAGGCCGCGTGGCGCGCCGCGGAGCGTTCGGACTTCCACACACAGCCGGTTGCAGAAAACGGCCTACTCGTCGACACGCCGTACACCGCCGCCGAACCGCATCCCCAGGTGCTGTCCATGGCAAACGCAGCGAAGGACGCTGCCGCGACAACCGCAGGACAACAACAGGGATGGCGCTGGTGGACCCAGGGCGCCACGGAGGTGCGAAGTGACTGGTGCAGGACCGGAACCGATAGCCGTCCCGGCGCCGGGAAGGCCGGGTGGGTGCAGATCAGAGTTGAAGGTGATGTCTTCGGACCGATGACGGCATTGTGGCCGGGCCGTCTCGACCGGGTCTACGCAGTGGCCAGAGGTCCGGCCGTACCCAACAGCGCCCTTGACTTCAACGGCTTCGCTCTACCAGATCAAGACGACCTCGCAGTCTGCTGAGTCTAACCCCCGACAAGAAACTTAGGCTCTAAACTATACGCGGCGTAGGACGCATCTTGCCAGTTCGTCCATTGATGGCTTGTGCCAGTCGCCATCCTGCACCACGTCGCTGTATTCGTTCGCCACATTTTGGCAGCGCATCTTGAATACTTCATTCGTGGTGTCGTTGTAGTTGTCTGGGTTAGCCCGCACAATCTTTGTAGCTTCAAAAGCCACGATCGCCGCGGCAATCTCGGCATCGGCAACACGAACATCGGGACGATCGGGTAGATCAGAAGAGTCATCGACAACAATCTGCACTGCCAACACCGAACCAGCCGCCAGAGCCGCGATCGCTCCCAGGATGAGCAGCCAATCCAGAGTCATCAGGCCAAGCTCGGCACGGAATGGACCTTTGGCCGGCCAGGGCGAACCCAAACGTCTACCCACCCACACCACCGCCGCCAGTCAAAAAGAAGAACGGCGGATACACCAGAATGCCCGCCAGAGCCAGAGCGATCCCAGTCGCAGGCAACACCACGATTTGCGCCCGACGTCCCGCTGCCTCACGCTCCCGCGAATTGGTGTCGTCCCAGAGGGTCTTCGCCGCAACCAGAACCGCCTCTGAAATACGGGTACCGCGCTCAGCGGCCAACCCCAAAGCTGAGACCACCGGCGTCAAAGTGTGGGTACCGTAACGCTCAACAATGTCGAGCAGACCCTCCCAAGCAGCGCGTCGTTCCTGTTGAGCGGCAACCAGAAAACGGTGCAGCAGTCTCCAACTCGGTCGCTTGCCCGTCTGCGCGGCAGCTAACATGGCCACAGACGGATCAACGCCGGCAGATACCTGCTGCGCAACAAGCATGATCCAAACCCGGATGACCTGGTCCAATTCCGCGCGGGCCTTCTTGGCAGTGTCGCGAACACCGAGCATCGGCAGGAACCAACCCATCGCAACCGCGCCGACCACCAACAGCGCAGTCCCTACAAGACCGCGACCCAACAATACGCTAGCGAATGGCCCGACAATCAAGCCGACGACCAAGCCAATCAAACGCTGCATCGAATAAGCCTCAGAGGTGATGCCCGCCAAACGCAGATTCTGTTCCTCACCCTCGTTGATAGCGGGAAGCAACTCCAACAACGACTCTCTGAAACTCGACGATCCCGGCGACCGAGGCGGCAAGAAAGCTGCAATCAGCACACCCAAGCCGACGACGAACATTGTCCCCGCAATCACCTCAGCGGTCATATCGGATCCTTCGCCCGGTTCCGCCGCTTGGGCATCACCAGAATCGAGTACTCCTCGCGCACCACCGAGTGATACACGAGAAAAAAGGTCGATCCCAACAAGATCAACGCAATCATCAAGAACACCAACTGCCCCGTACCGCTGCTGTAAGGATCGAAATAGGCGGGATTGTTGCGATACATGAGAACCACCACACCCGCGACCAGACTCAATAACGCGATCGTCTGAGTCCAAAGTTGAACGACCGCCTCATTCTTGGCCCGGTACAAATTAACCACATCATTGATTCGACCGCAAAGGTCGAACAGCGGCTCTGCGATCGCACCACCCGCCGTCGCTGCCATGAGCAACCCCGCGGCAATTTCCGGCTCCCAGATCTTGCCAGCAGCGGCCAACTCGTCCATAGCGGCTTCCAACCCTTGAAGCTCCGCCGTGTCGGCGACTCTTGTTATAACCTGCTCCAGTTCACGAGGAGCATGATCCACACTCCCCTTGAGCGACTCCACAAGACCAGAACCCGAACGAGCCAACTCGGCGAGTTGGCGGCACCACAACGCCCAGGCCAACGCCTCACGCATCTGGCGCCGCCGCCGCGATGGCGCTGCCATGAACGGAGGAAGCAACACTCCCATCCCGCCGATGAGCACGGCCATCCCCAAAAGATCAGTTGCGGACCAACCGATCAACGCCCCAGCGACGCCACCAATGATCTGAACAATCCCTACGGCGCTAATGCTCCGCCGGGATTCAGCTTGGCGGGCTGATGTCCGCTCGGCTCGCTGACGTCTCGCCTCCGAATGCTTGGCAGCCGAACGGCGCGAATACTCCGCCCATTTCCGACTCATTGGCTCAGCAAAGACAGACAGAGCCAAGCCAACGGCGAACAAGACTCCGAAGATCAGCGTCATGAGCATCGCGGATAAGTCCCCTTACCACCAACTCGACATGTCGAGACCAGCCTCCTCAACCCTCTCGGTCACCTCTGGATTTCGCGGTTGGTCAAGCAGTTCCAACGGGCCATCACGCTGACGGCGCCTAAAAATATCGTGCGTGTCGAAGCGGCCGCCCACTGAACCGAGCACCTCAGAAATGGTGTTCACGCCCCTGAACCCCGTACGCGGATCGCCCCGCAAATGAACCACCAGATGGATCACCTCCGCCGCCTCCTGGACAAGGGCTGACTGCACGCCCGCTGCCCCCGAGGCCAAGCAGTAGCGCACCAGACGACTGAGTGCTTGACGAGCCGAAGACGCGTGGATAGTTGCCATCGAACCGTCAGAACCCGTACCGCACGCCGACAAGAACGTGGCCGCTTCCGAGCCCCTTAACTCGCCGACAATCACCCGGTCGGCCCCAGACCGCAACGACCGCTTGGCCAGTTCCTCCATTGTGATCTCCCCCGAACCGTCGCTGTTGGCCTCCCGAGTCTCAACAGAAAACGTCAACGGATGCGACTGCTCTAAGAACAACTCGAACGTCTGCTCCAGGGTGCAGACAATCTCCGAAGGACCCACCTCGGCCAACAGCGCACGCAACAGCGTTGTCTTGCCAGCACCCAATGCTCCACACACCAGCACATTCGACGGTGACGGCGGTCTCACCGCGGCCCGCAGGAAGTCCGCAGCCTGCTCCGACAGCGACCCGCTCTCAACCAAGTCCTCAAGGCGAATCGAGCGGTGACGATGACAGCGGATCGTCAAGAACGGTGTGCCGCAAACTGCCATGGCCGCGAAAATTCGCTCGCCGGATCGCAGACGCAGGTCGAGTAACGGAGCCGACTGGTCAAACCGTCGCCCAGTTTGGCCATGCGTAGTTGCCAGATGGGAGATGTAGCGGATCATGTCGTCCTCGTCTTCGAACACCGGCTCCGACACATGTTCCTGATTCCCGCCCGACAAGCCCAGCACAGCATGGTTGGGGCCGAACACGTAAATGTTCTCCACATCCGAACGACTCAAGAAACGCTCCATCGGACCAGCACCGAGCAACGCCGTGAGTTGGTCCCACATCCACTCCAAGTCCTCATCGGAGAGCACACGGCCCGAGGTGTGCAACTCCTTCGCCTCACAATTCCTGATCAGATCCTCGGCAACCCGATGACAGACCGCAGACACATCTTGGGCTTCGATCGCCGCGGCGATCCTCGAGTCCTGAATCTGCGGTTTTACCGTCTCCCAGATTTCTTCGCGCAGCGACACGGCTACACCTCCATTTCCCCGCGACGCGGGGCCACGAAGCGGTCGGACGTCCCCTCGGGACTTCCGTTGGTGAGCGTGAGGACCGCCCCAACACCGCGATCACCCTCGGGCGCGTTGTTCCTTGTCGCCGCAGACACCTCTGCGACGTTGCGTGACACGGTGCCATCATTGAGATTCGACAACCGCCAAAGACGCTCCGAAACCCTGTCAAACCGCCGAAAGAACTCCCGACCCTTGCGGCCGCGCTGCATACGAAGCAGCCTCTCATCTGTGATCTGAGGCAACCGGCCCTCCAAGTACAGCTTGGTGATACCCATAGCCTCGTTGTCTCCAACAGCCGCCGAATCGCCAACAATGACTAGGGCGCGTTGCTGGGACGAGCTATCGGGACTCATCGCCAATAAACCGCACGCATCACAAAGAGACCGCAGCGAATTCAACTCCTCACGCGAATTCGCAGGCGCCAAGAACGCCAAAGCCGGCAACGCCTTCAATAACGGCGCCTGGGCATCGTCTGGCGACTTCAGCGACGACGCAAGGACAATGGTCCGCTGTCGATTGATCTCGGCGAGGTCACTGACCCGCTCCTCAAGCCATCTCGTCGCAATTTGCCTTCCTTCAGGATGGTTAGGCCCGAACAGTGCCCAAAGCGACCCCGTCCCGGTGCCGAGGCTGAAACAATGCTCAGCCGTCAGACTCAAGTTCAGGGGCTTGCGAGCCGTGATCAGTGAGGGAAGGCCGCGAATCTCAGGCCTGTATTCAGAGCGCATCGCCGCCCCTGCACGTTCAGCAAGCGGCTCACCGACCGTGGTCGCGTCGATGAACAGCACATGTCGCCCGACACCAGCCCAGAGCCTGGCCATTGACAGCCCCACAGACCCGGCATCGAGGCAAGAACCCTCGGCTGAGACGACACCTAACATTTGATCACCCCCCAGTCCTGGCCTTGTTGATGGCCAACTGCCACTCGGCATTCCATTCCGAGTTCAATCGTCGGGTCATGTCGTCGATATCAGTCCCAGGGGGTATCGGCAGGATCATAGGTGATGCGCCAAGCTCTTCAGGCAGAACCTGCCACGCGATCCACTCCTCAGGGGGGACAAACAACCGCATCGCGCTACCGTCGAAATTCTCCAACTTGAGGGTTCGTATGACCTTGCGAACCCTGCCGGGATCGTCACGCGAAGGCGTTTGCCCGGGGTCGATCAACAACACGGTTTCGCCCGAATAGAAATCCGAAGGAACCAAGCTGGTATCGAGCGACACAATTACCTCAAGTTCGCCTGGTCCAGGTCCTACCACCGATCCTGCAGGTGGAGCGTTGACCGCCGCCGCATTCTGTTCCCACTCAGCGAACCATACCGCATTCAAGAGCGATCCGAACTCCTCAGAGGTACCCCCGACAGGCACGGGGAGGATTCTGGGAGTGCCTCCGAGAGTCGCAGGCAAGCCTTGCCAATATGCCCACTCCTCGGGTTCCAAGAACATCGTCATCGAACCGTTGTCGTAGTTCTGTAGAACAAACGACCGCAGCACCGCTTGGGGGCTGCCGGGATCCTCAGCGGTCGGCTCCACGCCCGGGTCGATGAGCAACACCTCGTCACCGTTGAACACGCCCGACGTAGCCAGGCTCGTGTCAAATTCCACCGTTAACTCCAACTCGTTGCCCGTCGGTCCCGAATCCGGACGGATCATCATCTCACCCAACACCACACCCCCTTGGGGGATCGATTGAGTAGCGACGAGATCGCTCAACGTCAACGGTACGTCGGCTGAGTAAGGGATGTGAGGAATCGAACCCATGACTGCCGACTCAGAGCGGAAATGTCCGGGACCAACAACTTCTCCCCTCTCGATGTCCACCGCGGCTACGAGCACGGAAGTGTGCTTGTCGAATGCAGCCGAGGTGAAATAAAATCCACCGACGCTGAGGACCAGGATGAACACACCTGCGATGACAAGAAGGATCCGTCGCGTTGCCCCCGGCAGTTGCCGACGTGCCCTCTTGCCAATGGCGGCCGCGGTTGCTGATTCGGTGGTTGCTTCCAAAGGATTCACCTCCATCAGTCTCAGCATCGTGCTCGTTCCAAAACGACACTGGACGCGAACAGGATATGCCTGAATCATTGAACTACGGTTGTCAACCCGCCAAAACGTAGATTGGCGTCAGCAACGTGCAGTTGACTCGCACAGGGTGAAACAGGGTAGTTCAGACCCCAGTATTCTTGGTTTCACCGGAATCTGGGTCGGGTCTCGGCATGCAATAGCCGACACGGGCAGCCGGCCGATTAATCTCGTTTTGCCGACCCCGTCAGACGAGCAGCGCGTCGGTGACGACCTCGACCAGTGCAGGGCCATCGTAGGCGATCGCCTCTGCGATGGCGGAGGGCAACTGGTCGATCTCGGTGATACGAAAGCCCTTTGCCCCACACAGTTCAGCGAAAGCCGCAAAGTCGGGATTGTGCAGGGAGGTCTGCCAGACGTCAAAGTCAGCTGCGCGTTGTTCCTTTGAGATCTTGCCGAGTTCGCTGTTGTTCATCAGCACATGGGTGATGTTCATGCCGTACTTCACGGCTGTGGTCATCTCCATGGCGTACTGACCGAAACCTCCGTCACCGGAAACAGACACGACCGGGCGATCAGCGTATTCCGGTTGGCTCTGTGTGGCAGCCCAGCAGCCCATCGCAGCCGGCAAAGAGAAGCCGATCGACCCGAGGTAACCCGACATCAGCACGCTCTGTTGCTGCACTTCGAAGTAGCGGCCGAACGAGTAGGTGTTGTTGCCGACGTCGACCGGCATGATGGCGTTCGGCGGCACGCAAGTACTGAGAGCATCGAACAGGGCCGCGGCGCTGATCCCTGCACCACGATCGTCCTGGCGTCGGCTGGCTTTCTCGCTGCGCCAGATGGCCCAACGCTGCGCAATCTCGTCGGCAGCGCCGGAGCGGGCGATGCCCTCACCGCAAAGAGCACCAAGCCCGTCGAGCAGCGCTTTGGCAACGACCCCCACATGGCCCTGCACCGGAACCGCCACAGGATGGAAACGGCCCAGAGCCATCGGGTCGAAGTCGACCTGCACGATCGGCTTGTAGTCGGCGATTCCGGTGTGGTTCGCGAACGACACCCCGAACGCCACGATCATGTCGGACTCATTCATGAACCAGCTCGCAACAGGAGTGCCGGAGCGGCCCAGCACCCCCGCCGCCAGGCGATGCTGATCCGAGATCAGGCCCTTCGCCTTGAAGGTGGTGGCGACCGGTGCATCGATGGCCTCAGCGAAGGCAACGATGTCGTCGATCCCGTCACGCGCACCGTTGCCGATGATGACCAGGGGCCGGTCAGCCGCCGAAATCGCCTCGATCGCTGCGCTCAGCGACTCTGCGGGAGGCCCGATCTGACGGTCTCCGCTGCGACCCTCGGGGGAACCCACGCGGGCGTTGTCGGCAGCCGCAAGCACCTGGACTTCGTCGGGCAGCACCAGCTGAGCCACGTCACGCTCCACCAACGCCGTCTTGCACGCCAGAGTCATCAGTTCACCGTGGTCCGATCTGGCCTGCACTGTCTGGGAGTAGCGGGCGACGTCCGCGAACGCGGCGGAGAGGTCGGTGTCTTGAAAGGCGCCACGGCCACGGACACTGCTCGGAACCTGCCCGCAGACCGCGAGCACCGGGGCGCGGTCGGTCTTGGCGTCGTAGAGCCCGGTCATGAGGTTCGTCGAGCCGGGACCCGCGATCGCGAAACAAGCCGCGAGCTTGCCGGTGAGCTTGCCGAACGCAGTCGCCGCGAACGAGGCCGCACCCTCATGCCGGATACCGATGAAGGCAAGGTCGCCGCGTTCCTCAGCGGCGCGCAGAGCATCGGCAAAACCGAGATTGGAGTGCCCGACCATGCCGAAGACGTGGGTCACGCCCCAGTTGACCATCGTCTCGACCATCACGTCAGAGACGGTTCGCGGCCGCGCCAGCTGATGGGGCAGGGCGACATACACCCCGCCGTCGCGAACCTCGGTCCGGAATGCCGGTGGGGCGTCGGAGAAGGCCCCGGGCGGCTTGCCGTTCTTGGGCGAGTAGTCGTAGCCGTGCCAGGGACAGCGGAGCCATCCGCCCTCGATCGACCCCTCGCCGAGCGGGCCGGCCTGATGCGGGCAGGCATTGGCCAGACAGCCGTAGCCGCCTTCGGCCGTGTGGGTCACGCAGAGGCTTTCATGGCCGATCGTGACGGTCGAGACTCGGCCCTGCGGCAATTCGTCGAGGCCCAGGAGGCGATGCCAGGAGTACTCCTCTTGGGGCAGTGCCGGTTCGGAGACCGATGGTTGCTCGGCGATCGGGTCGTTCACTTTGCTACTCCTCCGTATGCGATACCCGTGAGTTGGGCCATGTCTGAGTCGAAGGTTGTGAGATCGTCGGTGCAGAACTCGCGCAGATGGGTGTGCCCGCAGGCTCGTGCCAGAACACCCATCAGTTCGGTGCTCGCAGCAAAGAACCGTTCTAGCCGAAGCGCCGCCTCTTGAACGGGCAGGCGCGCCCGCAGTTCGGGCTTCTGGGTGGCTATTCCTACTGGGCAGTTGTTGGTGGAGCAGGCACGCATGCCGATGCAGCCGATCGCCTGCATCGCCGAGTTCGACACCGCCACCGCGTCGGCGCCGAGCGCAAGAGCCTTGGCGAAGTCTGTGTGGGTTCTGAGCCCGCCGGTTACGACCAGGGTGATGTCTCGCCGACCGCGGGAGTCGAGGTGGCGCCGTGCCCGTGCCAAAGCCGGGATCGTCGGCACTGAAATATGGTCACGGAAAACCACAGGTGCAGCACCGGTGCCTCCGCCGCGGCCATCTAGGATGATGTAGTCAACTCCGACCCGCAGCGCTGCGTCGATGTCGTCCTCGATGTGTTGAGCCGACATCTTCACCCCGATCGGCACCCCGCCGGAGACCTCCCTGACCTGATCGGCAAAACGCCGATAGTCGTCTTCGCAATCGAATTCCACGAACGTTGAGGGAGAAATCGCGTCGGTGCCAGGCTCCAACCCCCGCACCTCGGCGATCTTGCCCTGGACCTTGATGCCCGGCAGATGCCCTCCTGTTCCGGTCTTGGCCCCCTGTCCGAGTTTGAAGTGGAAGGCCTGCACATCTGCGACCTTGTCGATCGACCAGCCGAACTTTCCGCTGGCCATCTCGTAGAAGTAACGCGAACTCTCTGCCTTCTCTTCTGGCAGCATCCCGCCCTCTCCTGAACAGATCCCGGTTCCTGCCAACTCTGCGCCGCGGGCGAGCGCCATCTTGGCTTCCTCCGAGAGCGCCCCGAAGCTCATATCGCTCACGAACAAAGGGATGTCGAGGCCCAGCGGACGCTCAGCGTTGGGCCCGATGACCACCTCGGTGCCCACATCCACATGGTCGAGCTGGGGCTTGCGTGCCAACTGCGCCGTCACAAACTGGATGTCGTCCCATTTGGGGAGCTGATTCCGCTCGACACCCATCGACACGACGGGCCCGTGGTGACCGAGATAGTCGAGCCCCTCGTTGGCCAACCGTCGGATCAAACCCACGTGGGGCTCAGCCGGGTCGCCGTGGGGATCTTGAAACACGCCCTGGTAGGCGTCCCGGTCGAAGGGTTGGGGATGTTCCTTGGTCCACGCCTGAATCTCGTCGAGATCAACGAGCAGATTGTCGCCGTCCACCCACGACGCGAACATGGCGAGCCGCTCAGCGTTGTCATAACTCGACACGCCGGTGTGAAAGACATAGTCCCAACCGTGAAGTCCGCAGATGAGGTTGTCTCCGCTGACTCGACCATCAGCCATCAGCGCACCGCGGTGCAAGCAGCGTCCGTAGAGCACCGAGTGGTTGTCGTCGAAACGAACGACAACCAGGTCGACCCCGTCGACTATCGCCCCGACCGGTTCACGATCAGGTACATCGGACCAAGTAGCGATCTTCACAGGGCGCATGTCGGCTCCTTCATTGTCCAATTCAATTCCAGTTCCAAAGAATCGCACCACTCTGTCACGTTCCGCGCCGAAACTCGCACAAACTCAAGTAGTTCGGAGTACGCGCAGCGATAACCTCGTTTGGAGCTTTGCGAATCCTCTCCCTAGTGAACCGGAGCTTTCATGAACGATGCACCCGTTTCTGTTGACACCGCGGCCCTCGCCGTTGAAGCCACAAAGATCTATGGCGAAGGCGACACCGAAGTCCGAGCCCTCGACGGCATCGACGCCTACTTCGAGCAGGGCCGCTTTACCGCCATCATGGGCCCGTCGGGTTCGGGCAAATCCACGCTCATGCACTGCCTCGCGGGACTCGACACGCTGAGCGGTGGTCAGGTCTACATCGGCGCCACCGACCTTTCGAGTTTGAGCGAACGGGATCTGACCCTGCTGCGCCGCGACAAGGTCGGGTTCGTGTTCCAGGCCTTCAATCTCGTGCCGACGCTCTCTGCGCTCGAGAATATCACCCTGCCGATGGACCTCGCAGGCGACGACCCCGACGAGGCATGGCTCAACCACGTGGTCGACACCGTCGGTCTGGCCGACAGGCTGACCCACCTGCCGAACGAACTGTCCGGCGGACAGCAGCAGCGAGTGGCGGTGAGCCGGGCGTTGGCCAGCCGCCCTGAGATCATCTTCGCCGACGAACCCACCGGCAATCTCGACTCGACATCTGGCAACGAGATTCTGCAGTTCATGCGGGACGCTGTCGACAATCTGGGCCAGACCATCGTGATGGTCACGCACGATCCGCTGGCCGCCGCGTTCGCGGACCGGGTGATCTTCCTAGCCGACGGCAAGGTCGTCGACGAGCTGCTCGACCCGACCGCCGAGCAGGTTCTGGACCACATGAAGCAGTTGCACTGATGATCTTCAAGCTGATCCGACGCAACATCTCAGGCAAGCCCTTCCGCTTCCTGCTCACCTGCTCCGCGGTGACGCTCGGGGTGATGTTCACAGTCGGCGTGTTCGTGTTCACCGACGGGTTGCGGGCGACTTTCGGAAGCATCGCCGAAGACATCGACGGTGACACCGAGTACGCGGTCCGCTCTGAAGTCGATTTCGGTGAACGGGAAATCGTCGGCACGCTACTCGACGACGACATCGTCGATCTTCTCAACAGCATCGACGGCGTTGCCGGCGTGCAACCGCAGATACTCAAGTTCGGGTCCGTCCCGATCGACGGCGACGGTGAGGCGCAGACAGCCAACACCGCCCCCAATCTCGGTGTCAACTGGCCCGATCAGAGTTCCATCCCGCTGTTGTACATCAAAGAGGGGCGACCTCCGCAAGGCCCCGGAGAGTTCACCCTCGACACTGATGCGTTCGAAGCCGGCAACTTTGTCATCGGCGAGACGTACACCGTCGTGAACCCGGCCGGTCCGGGTGACTTCGAGCTGGTAGGCACCTTCTTCTATGCGTCGCCGGACGAGAACGCGGCGGTCGGGGCGAAGCTCGTCGCCTACGAGACGGCCACCGCCCGCGATGTCATCAACCTCGGAACGGGCTATGACCAGATCGCATTCGAGACTCGCGGCGCAGACTCAGAAGCGATCGCCGATTCGGTGGCAGCCGCTCTCCCCGCCGGGGTCGAACTCGTCACCGGTGAACAACTAGTTGAGGAACAGACCGAGGAGTTCGAAGAGTTCATCGGCTTCTTCCAGACATTCATGCTGGTGTTCGCCTTCATCATCCTGGCGGTCTCTGCCTTTGTGATCTTCAACGTCTTCACGATCCTCATCGGTCAGCGAATCCGAGAACTCGGTCTGTTGCGCGCAATCGGAGCGAGCGGGACACAGGTCACCGCGGCCCTGCTGGGCGAGGCGCTGCTGGTCGGCGTCTTTGCTACCGTGGTCGGCACGGGACTGGGGATCGGTTTCGGTGTGGGACTGCGCTGGTTGTTGGGGCAGCTCGACTTCGGTCCCAGCGGCAACGAACTCCTGCTCGAACCATCGACGTTCGCGTGGGGCATCGCCGTGGGGATCGGCGTGACCATGGCGAGCGCTATCGCTCCGTCGCTGCGCGCCCGCCGGATCAGCCCGATGGCAGCGCTGCGTGAGGACGCCCGCCTGTCTCGTCATGTGCCCGAGGCGCATCTGGTGGTCGGCGGGTTCGTGACCATGACCTCGTGGTTCGTCGCGGTCGTCGGCATAGCCACCGGCGACTGGTGGTGGATCCTCGGCTTGGGCGCGGCCGCGGCTGTAGGCAACGCCTTCGGTGTCCGACGTCTGGCGCCGAGGTTCGGACGCTATGCGACACTCGGGTTCGGCCTAGTGATGATGATGCTGGCGCTTCTGCTCGACCTGGGGATCGTCGCCGTTCTGTCGCTGGTGGGCCTTTCCGCGCTCACAATCTTCCTGGGCGTCAACAGCATCAGCCCGATTCTGGCCCGTCCCATGAGCAATTTCATCGGGCGCTGGCCGTTGGCGATCCTGTTGGGGATCACCGGCGTCGCCACCGCTGCGGCAGGGTTTCTTGCCACGTTGGGGGCGCTGTATTTGGTGCTCCTGTCGATCATCGATCTCGTGAGTGACTTCGACGGCGCCGGTATCGTCGGGTTGCTCGGGTCGCTGGCGTTGATTCCGTTGACCCTGCTGGTCGTGATCGTGGGAGTGCGGGGAGTCGACGCGGCGTTCATCATGGGCTGGAAGCTCCGCTGGGTGGCAGCAGGCGTCGTTCTGTTCTTCGTGGGTTCGATCGGCGCGGTCATGGTCTTGACCGGTCTGGTTGCGATCATGACCGCCGACTGGACCTCGGTAGTCTTGATCCCGATAGGAGCCGCGGTCTTGGCGGTGGTCGTCTGGCTGCGCCGTTGGCTGCCCGGCAAGCTCAAGTCGAATGGCCGCATGGCCCGCGAGAATGCCGGCCGCAACCCGAGGCGCAGTGCTTCGGCCGCTGCGGCTCTGATGATCGGACTGGCTCTGGTCAGCACTGCCGCTGTGGTCGCGGCCTCCTTCAAAGCCACCTTCGCCGACGTGCTCGAAGAGTCGGTCACGTCCGACTGGTTCGTATCGCCGTCGAGCGGCGGCGGTCCGGATTCATCTTTCAGCCCCAAGTTGGCCGATGACCTCGAACAGCTCGACGAGGTCGACACCGTGGTGCGGTACCGCTTCGCGTTCGAGGCATACCGGACGGTCTTCGACGACAACGTTCGAGACTCCTCGGCTGCCGACATGGCCGCCTCGGTCAGCCACATCGACCCTGATTTCGTTGCGCTCGACGAGTCGCTGCTCGACCGCAACGCAATCTGGATCCACGAGGACATGGCCGACGACAACGACTTCGACATCGGTTCGACGTTCGACATCGAGTTCCCCGACCTGAGCCTCGAGACCGTGACCGTGGCCGGGATCTTCACCGATTCGAGCATCTATGGAAACCGGGTCATCTCCTTGGAGATGTGGGCCGATCAGTTCCCCTCCAGCCAGGACCAGTTCATTTCCATCAACGTCAGCGACGGGGTCGACGAAGAGCAGGCCCGCGCGGCATTGGGGAGATTCACCGACGAATACCCGACGCTCAACGTCGATACGCCAGAAGAGTTCCAGGACCGCCAAGCCGGCCAGATCGATCAGGCCCTGATCGTGATCAATGTGCTGGTGGGCGTTTCGGTCGTGATCGCGCTGCTCGGAATCGCCATCACCCTGGCTCTGTCGGTGTTTGAACGGACCCGCGAGCTCGGCCTGGTACGCGCCGTCGGCATGACCACCCGGCAGATGCTGCGGATGGTGCTGTTCGAAGGGGCGATAATCGCCGGGTTCGGAGGCGTGCTCGGCATCCTGTTGGGAACGGCCTTCGGCAGCGCCGCGGTCACCGTCATGCCCGACGATTTCATTCGCGCGCTCGACATCCCTGTGACGAATCTACTGTTGTACCTGGTTGCGGCCGCCATCGCGGGTATCGCCGCGGCGATCGTCCCAGCCCGCCGAGCCGCCCGCCTCAACATCCTGGACGCCATCGCCCAAGGCTGAGCGGGCTGAAACCGGGCCTTGTAAACCGATACGCGGGTCAGTCGTCGCGGAGGATGTCTACGTCGTGGGGGTGGCTCTCACGCAGACCGGCGCCGGAGATCCGCACAAGACGGGTGCGATGTTGCAGGTCAGCGAGGCTCGCAGCGCCCGCGTAACCCATCCCGGAACGCAGTCCTCCAGTCAGCTGGCCGACAAGCTCAAAGAGCGGCCCGGCGTAGCGCACGCGGGCCTCCACTCCCTCGGCAACATGCTTGCCTGGGGTTTGCCCGGTCCCGTAGCGGTCGCTGGCACGCCCGCGCATGGCACCCGCCGAACCCATGCCGCGATACGTCTTCCACATAGCACCCTCGACGAGTTCAAGCTCTCCTGGCGCTTCGTCCACGCCTGCCAACAGGTTGCCGAGCATGACCGCGTCGGCACCGGCGACAAAGGCCTTGACAATGTCGCCCGAAGCAACCACCCCAC
The DNA here is from genome assembly GCA_951812975.1 of uncultured Acidimicrobiales bacterium. Taxonomy (GTDB): domain Bacteria; phylum Actinomycetota; class Acidimicrobiia; order Acidimicrobiales; family Aldehydirespiratoraceae; genus VXYK01. The sequence goes on from CATOTC010000001.1 coordinate 917,709, forward strand.
CGTCGGCGATCAGCGGGACCGACAGCTCGCGGGCGACCTGAGCACAATCGTGAATGGCGGTCATCTGCGGCATACCCGCACCCGAGACGACCCGAGTCGTGCAGATACTGCCCGCCCCCACACCAACCTTGATGACATCGGCTCCGGCGGACGCCAACACCTCGACACCTTTTGCGGTGACGACGTTTCCGCCTACCACTAGCACCTCAGGCCATGCCGACTTGATCGTGCGCACCGCGTTGACGACCCCCGCGGTGTGCCCATGGGCAGTGTCGACGACCAGCATGTCGACTCCGGCAGCAACCAGAGCCTCTGCCCGTTCGGCGGTGTCGTTGACCCCTATCGCCGCGGCGACCCTGAGCCGCCCAGCGTCGTCGAGAGTACTGTCGGGATACTCGATCCGCTTGGCGATGTCCTTCACCGTGATCAAACCCGCGAGGACCCCGTCGTCGTCAACCAACGGGAGTTTCTCGATCCGGTGACGGTGCAGGATCGCCACTGCTTCGTCCAGATCTGTTCCCACGGGGGCAGTGACCAACGGTTCCGCTGTCATGAAGTCAGTCACAGGTTTCGAGTACTCGTCTGCGGTGCAGAAACGGACGTCCCGGTTGGTCAGGATGCCGACCAACCGCCCGCCCGATTCGCATATCGGCACCCCACTGATCTTGTGGCTCGCCATCAATTCTTCGGCGTCGTTGAGCGTGGCTTCTGGAGAGAGGCTGATGGGCGACGCGATCATTCCCGCCTGGGCCAGTTTCACCCGTTCGACCTCTTGGGCCTGCTCGGAGGCGGTGAGGTTCCGGTGCAGCACACCGATCCCACCCGCCCGGGCGATCGCGATGGCGAGGGGGGCTTCGGTGACCGTGTCCATGGCCGCGGACATCAGAGGCACTCTCAATTCGATCCCCGCGAGCATCGTGGTCAAGTCGACATCAGCAGGCAGCACCTCGCTCCAACCGGGCACGACCAGCAGGTCATCGAAGGTGAGGGCTTCGTGACCGGCAAACACCTCGTCGTTCATCGTTCAACAATAGACACCTCCAAGCGCCGAAACGCGCTTTAGCCCGCAGTCTGTACCGCCAGAAGTTCCCAGCATCGACAATACTGCTCCAATGGACGAGACCCTGAGGAAGCAGACGGCCGTCCGAACGGTCGCGCGAATCCTCTTGTACTCGATTCTGGCAGTCGCCCTCGCAACTTTGGCGGCCTGCGGAGACGACAGTTCCGGCAGTTCACCGTCCACCGGCGACGACTCACTCGGCACCGTGACCGTAACGCCCGAGGAGGCCATCCAGATCCGCTCGCTCAACACCATCACCGGCGACGTCGCCTACCTGGGCATCCCCAACCAGCGCGGCGTCGAGTTGGCGGTCGCCGACTTCGGCCCGATACACGGCTTCGACGTGAACCTCGGAGCAGGACTCGACGAGTTCTGCTCCAGCGACGGCGGACAGGCGGCTGCCCAGACCATCGTCGCGGACCAGGACGTGGTTGGAGTGATCGGCACCAGCTGTTCGGTTGCAGCGACCGCCGCAGCGCCGCTGATCACCAACGCGGGCATGACGATGATCGCACCGTCGAACACCTCGCCGCTGCTCACTCGGACCTCGCCGGAAACCCTGGCCCGAACCACAGCCCCGGCTACTACCGTACGTCGAACAACGGCCTCTATGTGGGAGAGGCCATGGCCCTGATGGTGTACGAGCAACTCGGTCTGACGTCCGCCGCTGCGATTCACGACGGCGACCCCTACACCCAGTCGATAGCGCAGGCCTTCGCCGACAGCTTTGAGAGCCTCGGTGGGTCGGTCACTGCTGTCAGCGCGGTCAACAAGGAAGACACCGACATGGTGCCGATACTCACCGAGGTCGCGGCGGGCAGCGCCGAAGCGCTGTTCTTCCCCATATTCCAGCCGGCCGGAGACTTCATCGCGGATCAAGCACCCCGGGTATCGGGCCTCGAAGACACGGTACTGCTGACCGACGCGGCCCTGCTCATCGACGGTTTCATGTCACTTCCGCAGTCTGAGGGCATCTACATCTCCGGCCCGGACACCAGATTCGGCACCGAAGCAAACGAGAGCACCGGCAGGACCGCCGCTGAGATTCTTCAGGCCTACCAGGACATCTACGGGGAGTCGCCGAGCGGTGCTTACTGGGCCCACGCGTACGACGCCACGACGCTGCTCCTCGAGGCAATCCGGGCAGCCTCAGAAGTCGTCGACGGCAACCTGGTGATCGACCGCGCCTCCATTCGGAACCATCTCAACGCCGTGAGCGGCTACCAGGGCACTATCGGCACGATCAGCTGCGACGCTTTCGGAGACTGCGGCGTCCAGAAGATCACCGTCATCCATCACCTCGACCACACCGACATCGAGGGAAGCAGGAACAACATTGTCTTTGAGTTCGCCGCCGAGTCCTCTGGCTAGCTGACTCTGGGGGAAGCCGCAACGGCGTCGCTGATGGCGTCGAGTATGGTCTCCACCTCAGCCGTCGAGACGACGAGAGGCGGGCATATCCCCAGCGCAGTACCCATGGACCGCACGATCACCCCGCGGTCCAGCAGGCCGTTCCAGACGGCCATGGAGTCGTAGCCGAGTTCGGCCGCCCACACTGCCCCGTCACCACGGCAACTTTCGATGGTGCCGTCATCGGCAAGCGCTTTCAGCCCTGTTTCGAGCTGGGCGCCGACATCGGTCGCCCTTGCCAGGAGTCCTTCGCTGTCGATCAAATCGATGTTGGCGACAGCCGCCGCGCACGACGCCGGATGACCCGAATAGGTGAAGCCGGTGCGCAGAATGAAGTCCGGGTCCTCCATCTCGGCGCACAACTCACGAGACACGATCACGCCCGACAACGGCTGATAGCCCGAGGTCACCCCCTTGGCGAAGGTCATCATGTCGGGGACGACCCCGAACCGCTGCGCCCCGAACCATTCCCCGGTCCGCCCGAACCCGCAGATGACCTCGTCGAATATCAGCAGCGAACCGTGGAGGTCGCAGAGTCTCCGCAGCGCCGGCAGATACCCGTCGGGGGGTGGCCACACCCCTCCGGCGCCCTGCACCGGCTCAGTGATCACCGCGGCGATGCGCTCGCCGTGATCCGAGAATGCTCGGGCCATCGCCTCGATGTCGTCGCGGGGAACCTCCACGAAATGCGGCACCAGGTCGCCCCATCCCTCGCGGTTCAAAGTGATGCCCTGAGCGCTCGTGCCTCCCATATTGGTTCCGTGATATCCGCCCTCACGGCGGACAATGACCTGACGGTCGGCATCGCCTCGGCGCTGCATCGTCATGCGTGCCAATTTGAGGGCGGTGTCCACGGCATCGGATCCACCGAGCCCGAAGAAGACGCGGCCATCGGGGTGTGGTGAGCGCACCCTGACCGATTCTGCTGCAGCATCAGCAGCAGGGTTCGTGAACGGGTTGAAGGTGTTGTAGCACTCGAGCTCGCTCATCTGGGCGACTACCGCATCAATGATCTCGCGGCGTCCGTGACCTACCTGGCACAGCCAGAGGTTGGCGAGACCGTCGATGTAGGACTTGCCGTTGGCATCGAAGACACGAGCCCCCTCGCCGCGCACGAGCGACAGGTAGTCGCCTGCCGCCTTGGCCGGAGAGGCAAACGGGTGGAGCAGTGCTGGAGTCATTCGGTTCCCCTAACGGCTATGCAGGACGGCGGCTATGCAGGACTGCGGCTGGGCGGGATGGCGGCGAGGCGCTCGGCCAAAGATACTCGACCAAAGACAATGGCACACCGCTCATTGGGCCGCTGCGAACAACAAGATTGATGCGGTGGCCAAACCGGCGCCGACCCACTGCCAACGCCAGACCTTCTCGCCGAACACCTGCCATGCCAGAGCGATCGTCACCACTGGAGCGAAACCGATGATCGCCGCGACCACCGCTACATTGCCGCGTTGATATGCGATCACGCTGCCGATGATGGCACCCGCATCAATAAATCCGACCAGCAGACCGAAACGGAGGACATCGGTCCGCAGAGGTGCCATGGGCCTGAACGTCCGGGCAACAAGCGGGATCAATAGCACTGCACCAGCCTGAACTATGAAAGCCGGCATGGCTCCGGCGTCTGGATCGATCTGACCGAAACACAGGCTGGTGGCGCCGATCAAGGCACCCGTGATCACCCCCAGTCCCAACGCCGGGCTGTGGCGGACGGAGTCGATGGACGGGAACTTTCCTTCTGCCACGACCAGCACCACCGCAGGAACGGCCAACAGGACTCCCAGCAGCTCCAAGCCGTTGAGAGCCTGACCAGTGAGCGGTCCAACAACTGCGGGTACGACCAGTCCGACCACCCCGATGACCGGAGCGAAGATCGCCATCGGTCCCCGCTCCATACCCAGGTACAGCAGCGGGCGCGCCAACGAAAAGAACAGGATGGCTGCGAGGGTCCAGAGCAGGTCGTCGAGGCTGAAGGCGTTGGGCTGAAAGATCAGCACGTAGACGCCGGCCACAATTCCGCCGACGAGCGAAGCCACCCAGGCGATCGCTATCGCCGAACCCGGGTGACCCGTTCGGCGGCCCCCGACACCTGCGAAGAAATCGCCGAAACCCAACAGCGCCGATGCGATTCCGGCGAGCAAAACAGACAAGCCCTCAGCCTAGGTCCCCCGAATGAGCGCTTCGACCAGCTGCCGCGACTGAGTGCCCGAACCGGACGCCCGGACCAGGTGCCCGACCGATTGCCCGAACCGGACGCCTGGACCAGGTGCCCGACCGATTGCCCGGACCAGGTGCCCGGACTGAATATCCGAACCAGGTGCCCCGACCAAACACGCCTACCGGGTGCCCCGACCAGATGCCATAACCGGATGCCCGGACCAGGTGCCCGACCGATTGTCCGGACTAGATAACGTAACCAGATGCCGTCACCGGGTGCCCGGACCAGCACGGGCCGCACCAAGTGCCCGACCGATTACACGGACTAGATAACGTAACCAGATGCCGTCACCGGGTGCCCGGACCAGCACGGGCCGCACCAAGTGCCCGACCGATTACACGGACTAGATAACGTAACCAGATGCCGTCACCGGGTGCCCGGACCAGCACGGGCCGCACCAAGTGCCCGACCGATTACACGGACTAGATAACGTAACCAGATGCCGTCACCGGGTGCCCGGACCAGCACGGGCCGCACCAAGTGCCCGACCGATTACACGGACTAGATAACGTAACCAGATGCCGTCACCGGGGTGCCCGGACCAGCACGGGCCGCACCAAGTGCCCGACCGATTGTCCGGACTAGATAACGTAACCAGATGCCGTCACCGGGGTGCCCGGACCAGCACGGGCCGCACCAGGTGCCCGACCGATTGTCCGGACTAGAAAACGTAACCAGATGCCGTCACCGGGGTGCCCGGACCAGCACGGGCCGCACCAGGTGCCCGACCGATTGTCCGGACTAGAAAACGTAACCAGATGCCGTCACCGGGGTGCCCGGACCGGCACGGGCCGCACCAGGTGCCCCAACCGGGCGTACCGCTTAGGCTCGGCGGGCATGAGGCTCCGGGCTGCCAACGTGCTGCTCACCACAATCGTCGTGGCCGGTCTGCTCAGTTCGGCCGCTGCTGCGTCGGGTGATTCGGCGGGCCGAAGCGACTCCGACTCTGCGCCGTACTACCGCGATGCGGTGGCGTGGGCGCAAGGTTCCCGGGTGGTGGAAGGTTGTGTGGCCCTGGGCGATTCAGTCTCACGCGGGGAGGTCGTCACGGTCTTACACAAGTCCCTCGGCGAGCCGCTGGCCCAGTACCGCCACCCCTTCCTCGACATCAGGGCCACGGAGTTGCACATCCCGGTGGCGTGGGCGGCCACCAGGGGAATCACGAGGGGAACTTCGCCCACGACGTTCAGCCCCGACGACCCGACCACACGGGCCCAGGTGGCCGCGTTCTTGTGGCGAGCGTCGGGAAGCCCCGAGGGTCGGCCAAGCTGGTTTGTCGACGTCAAACGGGACTGGCAGATCGCCCCGGTGGGATGGATGGCGGCCGAGCGGATCACCACCGGGCGCTCTGCCACTGTCTTCGACCCCGACGCCCCGGTCACTTGGGCAGAACTTCTCACCTTCGTCTGGCGCTGGATGGGATCCCCACCGATCCCGATGGGCGGACCCGGTGACTCGTCTGCGGACTGCGAGGCCGCCAGTGAACAGTGCAGCGACCTGTTCGACGGAGATTTCGTCGCCGAGATCGGCGAGGAGCACCGTGGTGCACGTTTCACAGCAGCGGTGCACGACCTTCGTACCGGGTGCTGGTATCACCTAAACGGTGGCCTGGCGATGACCACCGCCAGCGTGATCAAGGCGCAGGTACTGGCCGGGGTTCTACTGGCAGCCCAGGACGGGAGCCGCCAGCTCAGTGCATCTGAAGTCGCAGACATCGAGTTGATGATGCACTACAGCCACAACAGCCCGCCCACCTCTCGGCTGTACATCGCTGTTGGAGGCGCCGCCGGGATGGAAGCGCTCGATGCGCGGTTCGGAATAGCCGGCACGAACCACACCGCGCGCTACGGTGCCACGGTCAGCACAGCCGAGGACCGAACCGTTCTCGTCGAGAAGCTGCTTGTCGGTGGAGGTCCGCTCGACGCTGCGTCGGTGGCCACCGCATGGGAGACGATGTCGGGCGTGAGCGCAGCCCAGAGTTGGGGCGTGACGGCCGATTTGCCCGACGGCTACGAGGCGGCCCTCAAGAACGGCTTCTACCCGTTGCGAGGCGCTGGATGGCGAGTGGGAACCACAGGCGTCGTGCGCGACCCTGGCGGCGGTGCCTACGCCATGACAGTGATGACAGACCAAAACCCCAATGAGTCGACGGGGATAGCCCTCGTCGAGGAGATCACTGCTCATGTCAACTCGGCACTCAGTGTCGGCGAGGCCGCAGTGCGAGCCGTGGATTCGGTCACCTGCGTCGACGCGTCCGCCGGATCCTCATGGTCGTCGCTAGCCGACACGCTCGCTCACCCGGCTCTGGCCCTGCGGCACCTCAACGGAGGTGAACCATCACCCCTCACCGGACAGCGCATCTGCCGTCCGTAGGACCTACAAGGTGCCTTCTTCTCTAAGGCTGCGGCCACGTTCGGTCACGCTGTAATGCTTGTAAGGCTGATACGGATGTGGACCCACACAACCTTCGGCGACCAACCAAGCCCATGCATCGCTCAGTCGCCCCAGTAGATGATCAACATCTGATTCTTAATTCTGACCATGCACGGTTTTGTGGTTGTTCAGAACGTTGTGAACGCTGATCTGATCTTCGAGTTTCGTCAGAACGATCAACGCGAGTTCTTCCGTGTGTAACTCGCGCAGTTGTTTCGCCGACGGAGTGATACTTACGTTCATCATTGCACTTCCCATGGGTTTGCCTGCATACGCAGGGAGGTTGACACCTGGATTGATTCAACCTACGGCGGGTTGAACTAAACGACGGAGCCGAGCCAGATGGATTTGCCGGTGGTGGCCAGGGTGGTTTTGTGGGCTTGGTAGGACGGCATGAGACGGGCGACTATCGACCAGAACTCGGGGGTGTGGTTGGCTTCGCGGAGATGGGCCAACTCGTGCACGAGGATGTAGTCGATGAGGCTTGGGGGGAGTTGGAGGGTGGCCCAGTGGACATTGATGTACTGTGAGCCGTCCGAAGGGCGGGCTGAGCCCCAGCGGTAGCCGAGATCACGGACTTCAACCGTGACCTCGGGTTCTCCCAGACGACGAGCCCAGGGGCGGAGTCTGCGCCGGAGCCATTGGCTGCCGACTTCGGTGTACCAGCCACGCATCAGCTCGGCGCCATCGGCGACATCTGAGGCGTTGACCCGGAAACGCCCTCGTTCTAGGCGGACCCCAGTGGGTTCTTCCGAGGGAGTGAGGGTCAGCCGATAGCTGCGGCCCAGGTAAGCGAAGCCCTCGCCTTCCACGAACTGCTTCACAATCGGCGGACCGGTCAGAGCGTCTTTGGCGGCGAGCTTTCGGTACACCCACGGGCGCTTGGCAATCACGAACTTCTCAGCCCGTTCAATAGTGGAGGCGCGTGGTGCTTTCAGAACCAGCGATGCGTCGCGCTCGACGATAATCTCGATCGTCTTGCGATTACTGGGCGGAGCGATCTCAAGCACGAGGTCACCGACCACCAATGTCTCCAGGTCATGGATCGGGACTCCAGCGGAGTCAGTCATGGGTTCGTCCGGCGCAGCATCCGAGCGCCGTGAGCTGACCGGTGCGGACATCACTTGAGGCGGTGCTGGTTGGCTTTGGCGAGGGCGACTAGTTCGACGGACAATTCGTCGAGACTGTCCCACTCGAACAGACCGCTGTCGTCAAGGAAGCGTTTGATGGCCTTGCGCAGGTCGTCCTGTTTGGTCGCGTTGTCCCAGAAGCCGATCACACCGATGATCCGACGAATCTCATTGACGAGTGATGACGTGAGAGTGATCAGTTGCTCGGTTGCATCCGGTTGAGAGGTCGCCACCTTCTCGACCATTTGGTTGTGGAATGGCAGTTCGGTGGTCGGGTCGAGACCGGTGTTGTCTTCGTCGCTGGGCCCGTCGTTGACATCGCTGATCAGGTCCTCGAACTCAAGGGCTATCTGGTCCCAACGGTCTTCGAGTCGCTCGAGGATGCCGTCGATTCGCTGCGAGAGCTTGCTGTAGTAGGCGGGGTCTTCGTCGATGTGCTCGCGGATGTGATGGCGCAACGCGTGTTCCATCTCTGAGGCTTTGGTCCGGTCTGAGTCGAACTGGTTGACGTGTTCGGCAAAGGCGACATCGTTGATGCGCACTGGTGGAATCTTGTGCTCAAGATCGAGCACCGTGATGTGCTCATCGATCAACTGCCGGATCTTCTCTTGGTATTTTCGAGGATCGAAGTCGCCGTCGGGTGTGTCGCGATAGCGGCGGCGGGTCTGGACCTGGATCTCTCCGAAGAGTCTGAGGTCACCGATGAACGGCAGGGCCGCTGGTCTCGGCAGCACTGTGTTGAGCGTGTTGAGGAAGGCTCGCAGGGCAACGTCGAACTCCGTCCTGAGTCGTTCGTCTCCAAGCAGAAGAACACAGTCTTCAGCGCTGTCGGTCGTCGGTTCCACTTCGCGTTGCACGAATATCTGCCGCAGGCGTTGACGCTGCGGTTCAAGCTTGTCGATCTCGTAGGTGAGTGGACGTAGGGCTCCGTCGACATCCGGGTCGATTTCACCGCTGGCACTCATATACGCTGCCAGTGCCTGGGTTAGTTGGGCCGACACCCCGTAGTAGTCGACCACCAAGCCGGCTTCCTTCTTCTGCGCTGTCCGGTTGACTCGTGCCACAGCTTGTAGCAGTTCGGCTTCCTGGATCATCCGATCGAGGTAGATGACTTGGGCTTGGGGCGCGTCGAACCCGGTTAGCAGCATCGACTTGACAATCAACAGCCCGAGCGGTGCTCTTCCCTCGTCCGCGGAACCGATCGGGAGCTTGAAGCGATCTATGTGCTCCTGCTGGTGCTGCTTGTCTGTCCATTGAGCGTAGTGAGGGGGGTCGTTGTGGTCGGCGGAAATCACCGCCGCGAAGTCAAGGTTGCGGAGGAGGTCAATCTTCTTGGCGGCGCCACTCATGAACGGCCCGTCCGTGTCGAACCGCTCAGCGGGTTGGTCGAGCAGATCGGACCGCTGGTCGAGTTCGGATACGAGTTCGTCGCGTGCCTTGACCAAGGCGAGTTGATACCGCACACATGCTTCTCGGCTGGTCGCGACGACCATGCCTTTGAAGCCGTCGGGCATGACTGTGGAGATGTAGTGGCGCAGGATGTCTTTGGCCTTCGCTTCGATCAACTCCGGCGCTTCGAGCACACGGTCTACCGTGGCGTACTTTTGTTGCAGGGATTCTCGTTGTTCGTCGGTGAGTTCGCTGAACCAACCGAAGAACAGGTCGTCCATCTTCGACTTGCCCTTCACTGCGGCGTCGCTGGTACGGCCCTCATAGAAGATTGGGACGGTCGAACCATCAGCTTCCGACTCGCGCAGCGTGTACTGGTCAAGGTAGCCGCCGAAAATCTCCAGGGTCTTCTTGCGCTTGCCCATGATGATCGGCGTGCCGGTGAAACCGATGCGGGCCGCGTTGGGCACGGCGTTCATGAGGCTGGCGTGCAAGGTAGACCCGTGGGAGCGGTGGGCCTCGTCGACCATCACCAGGATCGATTCCGACTCGTTCAGCGGCTCAAATGTCTCTTCGTCTCGATATTTCTGGATCATTGCCATTACCACACCTGGACCAGGATGGCTGAGCAGTTCCTTCACGTTCGCGGTGCTTTGGGCGACATGGACGGATTCGTTGATCAGGGCGGCTGTGTCCCTGAGCTGTTTCTGGAGGTCGATGCGGTCGGTGACCAACACGATCTTGAACTTTCGCAACTCGGGATGGCTGCGCATCGCCCGGATCAGGAACACCATGGTGAGGCTCTTGCCCGACCCTTGAGTGTGCCAGATGATCCCGCCCCGGCGGTCGACATGACCGTCAGTAACTCGGGTTTCGCCTGTTAGCAACCGTTGCATCGCCCTCTGCACACCTCGGTATTGCTGGTAGCGACCCACGATCTTGATGGTGCGACGAGAGCCAGAGTCAGTGAAGAGCGTGTAGTGCCGCACGATGTCGAGCAGCCGCTCCGGTGCCAGCATCCCTGCGGTCAGCAACTCTTGTTGGGTGAGCGCGTCGGTGGGCTCTTCTAGCGACGCAGCAACCTCTTCAACTGTGGCCGGGTACGGATCTTTCCAAGCCATGTAGTGCTCGGGGAGCGCTGTGAATGTCGCTGCTTCGGCTAGTTCTCCGGTTGTGGCAACGGTTAGTTGGTTCGTCCAGAAGAGCTGTTCTGACCCTTCGTTGATTTCACTTCCACGTTGGTTGGCGTATCGACGGAGCTGGTCGATGGCATCGGTAATACCGCTGTCGTATCCTGGAGGTTTCGCTTCGATCACGACCAACGGGATGCCGTTGACGAATAGCGTCACGTCCGGCCGGATGTTCGGTGCTCGCCCTGGAGTCGCAACCGCGAACTGCGACACCGCTAGGAAATCATTGGCCTTCCAGTCGTTCCATTCGATGTAGTTGATGGTCTGATCCCGACCTCCGTCCCACGCTTTCAGACCTTCAACCGCGATGCCACCGAGCAAGAGTTTGGTCGCCTGCTGGTTGGCCTCAAACAGCTTCGCTCCTGCCGGCATCGAACGCAGTTCCGCGATCGCTGCACTGACCCGGTTCCCGTCTAGCCACGTCTCGCCATCTGGACCACGGTTGATCTTTTTCAGCGCGGTACCAAGCCGCTTCTCAAGTAGCACGTCACGATCCGACGCACGTGCCTCAACTCCGTCAGCCTGCCGTTCGGACCAGTTGAGCGTCTCCCACCCCAACAAAGCCAGATGCTCCAGCAGCAGTCGCTCGACCTTCTCCCACTCCGGTCCAGAACTCACGCCGCCACCGTCCGAATACGCCCGGACAACAGGTCATCGGCGAGCCCGGCGCGCATCGCCTGAAGTGCTCTGCAATACTCCTTCTCCGCTCGTATCGCACCACGAACGGCCGACGTTGAGGCGACAATCTCCGATTGGACATCAAGGCTTGGCAGTGCGACCTCAGTGGCAGCAACGATACTGGAATTGATGTTGGCCTGAGTCCCCGTCTGGCCGCTCCGAATGAAGTCCGGCTTATGGTGTTCAAGAAGCATGACGAGGTATTTTGGGATGACAGAATCATCGTGGGCGATTCGCACGAAACCATCGTGGTAGCAGGCTTCAATACCAACCACGATGGCGACTCCAATTGTCGCCGCGATGCTCATAATCACGTCCCCGGGATAAACACGGCGGCTCCGTGCCGCACCGGCTGGCGACAGGTGATCACGAGTCCGAAGGAGCACATCATCGGAGGCCGTTACATCCGAAATTCGGATCCAACCGGGTCCATCTGACGAGAACCAGGCAGGGTTGTCGATCGGCCGTGGGCTAGCACCGCGTTGCACTGAAGCGAACTCCCCAATCCGACAACACCTCCAATGCTCGGCGTGCGCACCTTCGAACTTTCCATCAAGAAGGTCGCGACAAAGCCCATTCTCGATGTTCAGTAGTTTTTCGATGACGCGTTCGGTGGCTCGGATGGTCTCGTCGATCGTGTCGAGAATCTCCGCGATCCGCCGCTGCTCCTCCAACGGCGGAATCCATACCGGAGCTTGGCCAACAGCATCCCATGATGTCCTAGGCATTCGGGTACCAATCGAGTTGCGTTCAGCGTGCCCAAAGACCGTCTCGCTAGCGGAAACATGTCCGGCGTACCTTACGTCCACACCCGCTCTGGGCCGCAGCACGAGCAGGTCCGTTGAGCAATAGCCGCGGAAGTCTACCTGTACGGCCTTACGCAGGTTGGGCCGCAACTTTCCGAACAATATGTCTCCAACATCAAACACCCCATTTGTACTCACTGAAACCGAGGACGATGCGGTGCCCGTCAAGGCTCGACCACCAGGCTCAATGTTCTCAAGACCCACGTAAGGATATTCTACCGACTTCCGGCCGTGAGCCTTCGTCGTGACATGATCCACCAAATCACGAAGTCGCCCGCTATCCATATCCCAACTCCTTGAGGTGTTTCTCAAGACGGACGGCGGCAGCATCTCGTTGCGCCACTAGATCTTGCAGGGCGGTGCCGTACTTTCTGACAAGGCCGTCGTACCAGTCGAGCGTGCGGCGTTCGATGTCGGTGAAGTGCGCTGCCACCAGCGTCTCGATTCGTTTGTGGAGCACGTCGATGACCTCATCTGGAGCATCGGCCGCCGACATGACTTCGAGGCTCTGGTGGGCGGCCTCGAGGAGTGACGTGTCGATGGTCTTGAGCGATTTCTTGACCCTGGTGCGCTCCGACTTCATCCACTTGATACCGGTTGTCGTGGGAGTGTCGTTGTCGGGCTGGTCCTCGTCGTCGGTAGATTCAGCAGCCTTGATCTCGGCATCCAGGCTGGCGAGCGCGGCTGAAAGCTCCGCGCGCTCGGCCAGTTGTGGCCCGGCTAGGAGCTTGATGGCGATCTGATCCGCCAGATCGGGAGCGTTCTTGTCGTCTTGGGCGGCTTCGGCGGTCGTGAGCCAGGCCTCGATTACTGCCTTGTAGCCTCGGCTGACCGCAGTCTGGAGTTCGTGGACGCTGTCCTCCCACCATGTGGCGGCAATGCCCGCTGCGTCGAAGCGGTCCATACCATCAGCAGCCATAATGGCGGAGAAGTCCTCAACAAGCTGTCGGCGCAACCCGGCGAGGCTGGCCAGGTCGGGCAGGTCGCGCAGTGTCGGTTCAACAGTCTCAACCCACCACTGGGGCCACGGACTATCGACTGCCCGATAGGTCACGGCGTTGCCGATGGCGTCGTGTGCGGCCTCTCGCCCGTTCGGAGACGCGATGTTGTGACACCAGTCGGCGTAGTCGTCGTCGTTGTCGTAGAACAAGACGCTTAAGGCATGCAGTCCGGCCCGCTCCAACAGTTCCGCGGCGGCGTCGATCTCAGCCATGGGCACGCCGCCGTGGAGGTGAGCTCGAACGTCGTGGGGTTCGGGTGGTGGGGAGTTGTCGGCGTAGCGGCGAATGTTGCAGTTGAAGTCATTCTCGGCCAACTCTTCGATAGCGACGGTCGTAGCGAACCCGTCCACGTCGGCGAAAGCTCGGTAGGTCGCTGTGATCTTCTCTTCGTCCCGGGGGCGCAGGTGGTTCTGGGCACGGCCCTCGCCGTAGTCGCGATCGGCATTGATGAACAGCACCTTGCCCTGCCGCTCGGGCGGTTTCGAACCCTTGGCCCGCAGGATCAGGATCGCAGCGGGGATACCGGTTCCATAGAACAGGTTCGGTCCGAGGCCGATGACCGTGTCGAGCAGGTCGTCTTCGATGATCTTCTGACGGATGAATCCCTCGGCACCACCTCGGAACAGCACACCGTGAGGCATGACCGTTGCCACAATCCCGTCGGGTTTGAGCACGGCCAGCATGTGCTGGAGGAACATAAGGTCGGCCTTCTTGCCACTCTCAGGGGTATAGCCGTAGCGGAACCGCTCGGTGTGGGCGAGTGAGTCCTCGTCGTAGTTCTGGCTGAACGGAGGGTTGGTGATGACCCGGTCGAAGCGCTTCAGCTCACCGCCGCTGGTGTGCTCGGGTTTGGTGAGCGTGTCGTTGTTGCGGAGGTCGGCGTCTCGGATGCCGTGCAGCAGCATGTTCATCTTCGAGATCGACCAGGTGGTTCCGTTGTTCTCCTGACCGGCGAGCACGAGATTGTCTGGATTGCCGCCGTTGTCGACCACGTGGTTGCGGGCGTATATCAACATCCCGCCCGAGCCTGAACACGGATCGTAAATCGCCATGCCTTCCTGCGGGTCGACGAGGCGCACCATCAACTGCACGACGGGGCGAGGTGTGTAGAACTCTCCACCCTTCTTTCCCGCGGAATCAGCAAAGTCACGGATCAGGTACTCGTATGCGGCTCCAAGCAGGTCGGGGAACTCAAAATCCTCGTTGCGAAGCCGGTACTTCGAGAAGTGATCGATGAGATCACGCCACTTCTTGTCCGAGACCGCCGTATTCCCGACCCGTCGGCTGAAGTCGATGTGCTGCAGCACGCCCTCAAGCGACTCCGGATTGCTCTGCTCGAGAGCCCCCAGAGCCTTGTTCAGTCCATGGCCCACCTGATAATGCAGTTCGTCGAGCAGATGCGACCAGCGAGCCTGTGGTGGCACAAAGAAAACGTTATAGAAATCGGCGTCATCGGCCCGTTTCTCGGCTTCGTCCTGCGAGCGACCGTTCGCAAGCTGCTCCTTGATCACCCGCTCACGTTCCTCGTCGAACACATCGCTCGCCCGTTTCAGGAACAGAGCACCGAAGATGTACTCCTTGAACTCCGACGCGTCCATCTTTCCGCGCAGGATGTCTGCTGCCTTGAAGAGATGCCTTTCCAGTTGGGGAAGTGTGAGCACCCGACGAGAGTAACCGGCGCGGTCGCTGTCATACCCACCCAGCATCATCGAGCCCAGGTCTCTCGCCGCCCGAGCCACCCGAAGAAGGAGGGCAGCCACCACAAACCACATAGAAAGCCCCCTCCCATGCAAGGACAGTCAGGGCGACAAGGGCCTCCGGACTCCACAGAGCCCCGCATCTACGCCGCTTGCCTCAGCGCCTACAACAACGGCCACCTCCACGGCTGCTGGATCAGAGCAGCGCAAGACCCCGATCTGATCTACGACGAGATCCACCAGATGCTCGCCACTTCACCATCCCCCCAGGCCGAAGAGTGGGCCATCCACGACTACGAGGGCTTCGCTCCCCACAAAATCGATGAAACCGAAGCCATCACCACCCTCGCCCGATTAGCCATGAAGATCATCCAGCCCCACCTGGCCCGAGACGCCCATCTCGGGAGTGAGCGCGAATCATGCTCCCCGACAACACCTGTCGAGAATCCTCGCAGTCACGCCGATCCACCGGTCCGAGCATCCCAGCGACCTACGCTGGAGTATGCACGATTGGTTCCAAACCGGAAATCAATGGCATTCTTGACCTCGGACAGCCGTGACAGGGGGACAAGTGCTGGCAGCTGATGTGGGGTTCGCGCTAGACGCTCTCGGGAAGATCATCGACGAACACGTGGTTCGCCTCACAATCAACGGATCCAAATTGCACGCCACATTCGAACTCTGTCCCTCCGAGCACGAGCGCAGGTCACAGCAAGGCGTTGGAGCCATCACCTCCAGAGCTCTCCTGTGCGGTCTCTGGCTACTGCCTTCGGGCGCTCCGATCGCCGCCGAGGCGCTACCTGACGCGAAAGTAGACCGGCTGCGCGCAGCCCCTTACGCCGTCATCGCGACGGCTGCCGGACTCGAACGAACCTATTCCCCTCCTGGAGTGCTGAGATCAGTGATGTTCAGTGGCAAGAAAGTAGAACGATCCGTTGGTCGGGCACTTCGATTCACGCCGATTGTTCAAAGATCCGTCTTGATCGATGAAGGTCACAGACCGATACCTTCACCGGTGGAATACTTGGCGCGTGAATGGGGCGTGGGGATCATCGCTCTCAATGAACAGACTCCCTCCGAAGTGCTAGTCCCCGCGATGCCCGCAGAGATGGGCGTCCCAAGCGTCTACAGATGGTGGCTCGCTGAACTCGCCTATGAACGCTATCTCTACGAGAACACCCATTCGGTCAGCTGAGGCTTCGGATTCTCCGGGCCCTTGAATCCCGCAAGCCCGTAGCGCAAGGTGGCGTTTTGGCACTCCTCAATGAACAGCGACCTCCGATCGATAACCTCAGCGTTGAGGACGTAATCGGCGACATCAGCCAGTGCATTCATGTTGTGCCAGTTCGCATCCAGATCAGGGTCGATGAAACGACCAAGCGAACGGCCATCGCAGCACTGGAGATCACAGACCACATCGCTGCCCGCCGCGGTCCAGCCTGCTATGTCACTAACAAGGAACCAATCGAACAGCGTGCTCACAAAGATTCTTGAATCTGTTCCTGGGCGACGGCTCGGTCTCATTTGAGCGGTTGCGAAGTGGCGTGTTGTGGTCGTGAGCCCGATCGACGCATGATCCGCTCCGTACGCAAGAGCACCTATCGCTCCATGGTCGCTCCGAAACACGGAAAGTTGCTCGACCTGCGATGCAATCCTTCGCAAACCACTGACCGCTCCACCAACGGAAAGAGGATCTGCACGATGTGCAAGCACAAGTGCTACAGCTTGGTCTGCCGAGCGCAGAGTATCCACAACCACGTCAGTCCGCTTCCCGATCCACCTCGCGTCAATCGCCAACAGCATCGTTGCGCCCAAGTCCCCTGCAATGCGGCCCTGTTCCTGGACCACACCCACGAACGCTTCACTACAGTCCTTATCCCACGGCAAGAAGATGCCCGGAAGATGATGGCATGCTGCTTCGGCGCGACGCTGTCGGTCTACCCAAACATCCGGTCGGGGCAAGTCCTGACGCGAATCGTAACCGGTACCGTCGAACAGAATCGGAGAGTCGAAACCAGAGGCCCGCAACCGATCGGCGGCAGCGGGGCCCTTGGGACCGGCAATCGTTAACTTGTCGGCCAGGTTCACTGCACTCCAAGCTAAGTCGGGCCGACTCTTGCAGCGGTGGGCTGTCATATAGAACGAGAAAGTGGCTGGCCGGTCATGACGGCCCCACTCGGTGAATGCATTCATGAGAGCAGTCCTGCGTCTTGAAGTTCGGAACGGACCTTTGGAATACGGTTGCGGTAGCGACTCCAGTTCTGGGTCTCGTACTGAACGCGACCAACGACCACACTTGGGTGCACCTCGTATTCCAACGAAGCTTCAAGAATCGCTGGTACCGATGCCGATTTGACCCGGAAACCGCTCGGGAAGAGCCACGCTGAAGCTTGCTCGTCGGCTGCTACCTCGTCCGGATCGTCCCGAGGCTCTCTCAGATCGTCGTCAAGAATTGTGGGAGTGTGTGAATCAATATGACCAAGTGTCAAATGGGCACACTCATGGAGCAGAGTGAATAGGAGACTGTCGAAACGGTCTCCCCGCGTGGTCAGCCCAATGACCGGACGGCCGTCGGGAAGAAGAGTCACAGCGCCATCCAGCTTGCCTCCTCGAAGACCTTGGGCGAACACTAGACAGACACCGCAATCACTGAAACGAGCCGGCAGTCCCGGGAGTTCTCCCGGGCCCTCGACGAGCAACCTAGGAAGGCGCTCCGCGAGTGCCTTCAGCGCCTTCACGTCATAGTCGGCGACTGTCTGATTCTCAGCAACTCGCCGAACATGGCCGAGCCACGCTGACTGCTCAATGCTGATCGGGTCGGCGGAATTCGAACGCCTCGCCGCTAGTGCAAACTCTGGATCACTGTCGAGAGTCTCGATCTCAAGCAGATCGCGAACCGCTGCTTCGGTGACATCGAGATCGTCGGTTTGCGGTATCCAGCCGCGACGCCTCACCTCCGCCAGCGGAATTACCTCGCGGAGTCGCGCTCGCCGAGCCGTCGGGCTCGGATGATCCCGAGTGGCCGTTTCGCGCAATCGGTGAAGACGATAGGCACTCTGGAGGTTCAGCCACAGCTCCGGAGTGGTGCCGAGAGCTTCAGAAAAAGAGCAGGCAGTCTCCGCAGTGATCGCCTTCTTTCCATTCAGAATCTCCGACACTGCCTGAAGCGGGCGGTCGATAATTCCCGCGAACTCTGTGACAGTCCATCCGCGCTCGTCGAGTTCATCGCGGAGGTACTCGCCCGGCGGGAACACCTCAGCTGGAGTGTAGGTCGTGGTCATGGCGCTGATTCTCCTTCCTAGTGGTAATCGACTATCTCGACAATGATGAGCAAACGACCTTCAGCATCGGTCTCGATCCGAAAGATGAGCCTCCACTGATCGTTGAGTCTGATCGAGTGCTGACCGGTGCGGCCCGCTTTGAGTTTCTCAAGACGTAAAGCCCTGTAACTCCGAAGGTCGGACTCAGAGCCAGCATTGGCGATCAACCCCATCTTCTTACGAAAGGCCTTGGTAACATCCGGCCCGATTCGGGGAAGCACAAACTCTCTGTCTTCGTACAGTCGTCGTAAGTCGTCATCCTCAAACTCGAATCTCATACTTCAGTCCTTCACCCTACAGGTGAAACCTCCTGTACCAAACGATACGCACGAAAAACTTGGCGACTGTCAAACGAGGCGAAGGTGCGGGAGGGTTTGTCGGCCACCGACACACCGAAATCGGTGGTGAGGGTGTTGACTTGGCGCGCAGGTGTGGCACAATTGTGGCCATGTCGAGCGAATCACTCCGTACGGTGCGGGACCGTTTCTCAGAGTTCATTGAACGGGTCAGCGCCCACCACGAACGGGTCGTCATAACGCGAAACGGCTCACCTGCAGCAGTACTCATGAGCCCCGAAGATCTTGAGTCGCTTGAGGAGACCCTGGCCGTGCTCGAAGACACCTCAGCCGTCGAGGAGCTAGCCGAGGCACACCGCTCTTACCTTGAAGGCGACGTGGTTCGCGGAGTCGACGCTGTTCGGGCGCTGCTGCGTTCATGACCGACGAGCCGTACGAGATCGTCGTCACCCGCCCAGCAGCCAACACAATCTCAGAAGAACTCCCAGAAGCAGTCGCCGCCGCGGTGATTGAGTTGATCACCGGGGCGCTGCTCAAGAATCCCCAACGGGTGGGCGTCCCGTTGCGAAACGAGTTGGAGGGACTGTGGAGCGCCCGAAGAGGCACCTACCGCATTCTCTACCGGATCAACGACGCCCAACGAGAAGTGGTAGTCCTTCGCGTCGCGCACCGCAGAGACGCATACCGGTCAAGTTGAGCGACAGCGCCCCGTCAGTTGCTCCCCACCCGACAGCGCCCTCATCTCGTCCCCAGGCCCGGTGTTCGTCAGCCGTGGCTACGCGCGGGGCGATGTCTAACCGCGGAAGTCACGGTGACGGTTATCGGTGTGCCGGGGCCGGGTTCGCCGTCAACGATTGCGGTGCCGTCGGCTATCAGGCTGAACCCGTCGGGGGCTGTCGGCCACAACACGCAGACGTTGGGACGGTCGATCGCATTGGCGGCAGCGCTGCGACCCACAACGGCGGAGATGGTGCCGTCATTGGCGACATCGACCGCTACATGAATAACCCGGGGCCGGCCGTCCGCACCCGTGGTCAGCACATAGGCAGCCGGTCCATGCTGTTGCGCAACACCGGCCAGGTCTGTTGGTTCAACGGCAAGACTCATATCCCAACCGTAACGGCTCGACGTTCAAGCTCGCCGCTGCGCCCGAGTTCTGCCGGGTGTGGCCATTCACCTCCGATGACCCTTCGGTGGCTTCGGCCGGTGCCGCTTGCGCTGCTCGGCCCGGCGCTGTTGTCGGTTCTTGCGGTGCAGCTGCAGCGGCGCCGGTTCATCGAGACGCGGCATCCTGTGCTGGCAGCATTCGCACAGCATGCTCGGACCCAGGATGACCTGCAGGAAGTCGCCCTCCTCGGGGAACCTGCGGTAGCGGTTGACCCACTCAGCAACCAGTCCATCTCGGAAGTGTCTGGGATCCACTGGTACGAGTTCGATGTCGGACACCGCCAACACCTCGGGATCGATCCGCCCGTCGTCCACCACCATCGTCCCCAACTTCGACGCCAACTCTGCTTGGACATCCGGTTGCAAATGCACGACCAGCAGATCGGGATGGTCCAACCCCTCGGAGAGTCCCATCGTGTACGTCCAGGCGTCCTGGCCGTGTCCTCGCACCTGGGTAATCATGAACCCATGCACATCGATCATCAGATCGTGCATTCGCCCGACCTGCTCTTCGTTGTATCCCTCGCATCTAATACACATACTGACACCCTTGCACAGATGTATGACATTGATCAACATGAAATATATTGAAACTAATGCAAAGAATGGAGTTCACCCACGGTGCTGGAGATCACAACCCACATCGCAGCCAGCTGGACCGGCTTGCCAAGTCGCTCGAAACGAACCGATCGAACAGGACCAGAGGCGCGCAACTGATCGGTGGCTGCTTGGCCGCGGGGACCGGCAAGAGTCAACATATCGGCCGGTCTTGCCTGCCCACGGGGCACGGGCGGTCCCGAACAGTCGCTTCGCGCTATCGGCGGAGACGATACGCACTCTGAAGGTTGAGCCACAGTTCCGAAGTGGTGCCGAGAGCTTCGGCAATAGAACGGGCTGTCTCGGCAGTGATCGCCTTCTTCCCATTCAGGATCTCCGACACTGCCTGTGGCGGACGGTCGAGAATTCCTGCGAACTCTGCGACGGTCCATCCGCGCTCGTCGAGTTCATCGCGGATGTACTCGCCCGGCGGGAACACCTCGGCGGGAGTGCGGGTCGCGGTCATGGCGCTGAATCTCCTTCCTAGCGGTCATTGGCCGTCTCGACGTTGATGAGCCAGCGGCCTTCAGCGTCGGTGTCACAGGCTACCGTTTTATGAATTTTTCTAGATTATCATACTATTACAGGGGTCGTTGTCACACCCTGTGTCTAAGGTTGTGTCATGGAATTCGCTCCTGCTTCCGGTCTGTTGGACCCTGTCGGTGTCGGTTGTGGCACCGCCGGGTCGGTGTGTGTCGGGCGGGTTGATGAGAAGGAGTTGTCTGATGAGGGGCTGCGGTCACACTTGAAGGTGTTGGGTCGCGCGGAGTCTCGGCTGGCGGCGATGAAGTCCCGGGCGCTCGCTGAGCTGAGCCGCCGTCACAGCAAAGGCGACGCGCAGCGTCTGGTTCGTAACGAGTTGCGGGCTTCGAAACGTGAGGCCAAACGCGATGTTGAGACCGCGGCCCGGCTAGCGGAGTTGCCGACAACTAGTGATGCGTTGGAGTCTGGTGAGATCCCTGTGAGCCACGCCCAGTTGATCGCCCGTGCATCTGGTGAGAGCCCTATCGACGAGGCCGTGTTGGTCGAAGCAGCTAACAGCGAGCCCTTTGATGAGTTTGCTCGGACCGTGAAACGCCATCAACAAGACGTGGCAGATGACGACGGCCAGGAGTTGTTGGACCGTCAACGCTCCAAACGCAAAGCTCGGATCTTCGAATCGTCAGACTCGGGCATGTTCGTGCTATCAGGAGAGTTCGATCAGATCACCGGAGCCCGCATCGCAACCGCGTTGACCGCCAAGGAACGACAGCTGTGGCGCCGCGAGGACCCCAACAACCGTGCCACACCACAGCAGCGCATGGCTGACGCGTTGGCCGAGCTGATCTGCGAACCATCCGGTGACGGAAAGTCTGCTGGCACTGATCTGTTGGTGATCGCCGATTTCGATGTGCTCAAACAACAACTGGACAACCCCCGGTTGGCTGACGGTTCACCAATACCGATCGTTGAGCTCCACCGCCTCGCATTGGAGGCAAACTTGTTGCCGTCGATCTTCGATACCAAAGCCCAAGACATGTGGCTGGGCCGCCGGTTGCGGACCGCTACTGAGGCTCAACGGGTCGCGTTGATCGCACGAGACCAACACTGCATCGGCTGTGGCGCAAACCCGTTGTGGTGCAGAGCGCACCACATTGTTTGGTGGTCAAAGAACGGGCCCACCGACCTCGACAACCTCGTGCTGGTATGTGATGACTGCCACCACAAGATCCACGACGACGGCTGGCAAGTCCACCAAGACCCCGACACCGGTAAATACCACCTCAAACCCCCCAACCCCACAGCCCCAACCAACCCGAACAACGAGAAGCGCCGCGGCAAACGGGCAGGAACCGGCAACCTCCAACCGGGTCACCCCGAACGAACAGAGCCGACCCAATCAGACCGAACAAAACCGACCGCACAAGACCGGACCCGCTCAGACCGCACAGGAAAGCGCAGCGAGCGCAACCAGCACGGCAAACCCGAACCGACCAAACCCCGACTGAGCAGACCCGAACGAGCACGACAACCAGGCCCGGAACGAGCCAACGATCCGGGACCAACCCAACCCACACCGCAGCCCGGCCAACGCGAGCAACGCGGGACAACCAAGGAACCGCCGGAAGCAACCCCAACCCGGGAAGCTAACGAACAGACCGAACACACGCCGCACATGCTCCACTCGACGCACCAATCTCGAGCAGAGCTGTGACGGACAAGGGCGCCAGACTGAAGGCACCAGACAATGACACCGAATTGTCATGGAAACGGCATCCCCCCTCTGGTCTACAATGCGGGCATGGAGGACTACGAGTCTCCGGAGTGGCACCCCGCTTTCGAGGAATACTGCGAGACGATCTACGAGCTTGAAGAAGACGACCTCGACGTGATCCAAGCGAGGATCGCGGACCGGCTCGAGGTGTCGCGTCCCTCGGTGTCGGAGATGGTCAAGCGGATGGAGGCCGAGGGCTTGATCAACATCGGCGAGAAGATAACCCTCACTCGACAGGGCATGCACCTTGCCGAGACTGTCGTGCGTCGTCATCGTCTCGCCGAGCGATTCCTGACTGACGTTCTCAACCTGACCTGGGCACAGGCCCACCAGGAAGCGGGCAAATGGGAGCACATCATCTCTCCCACCGTCGAGAAGGCCATGATGGATCTGCTCGACGAACCGACCACCTGCCCGCACGGCAACCCCATTCCGGGTTCGGACTACGAGACACCCGATCTCGTGACGCTCAACGCCATCGAAGTCGGTGGGAATCTGACCATCCGGCGCATCACCGAGGAACTCGAGTTCACCGAAGGAATGCTCGACTTCCTTGAAGAGTCCTCGATCGTGCCGGGTTCAACCGGTCAACTCAGCGCAAAATCCCCGGATGGGACTTCCACAGTCGTCATTGACGGAACCCCTGTCGTCGTGGGTGGGTTCGCCTCCGCCCGAATCCTGGTGAGCGCCGCTACCTGACGGGCGCGGCCTACCCAAATTCGAGCACAAGCAGGCGTCACTGGCTTAGGGAACGGAACTGCGCCAACAGTTCGTCGATGCGGTCCTGGGCCGCGGCCCAAGCGCTGCGCTGGGGCGGATCGGCGGCCAACGCCTCCTGCGACAGGCGGAACTGACGATCCAGTTCGGTGAGCAGGTCCACGAGATTGTCGGGAAGTTCATCACCGGCAACGGGCGGATCACCTGGGTCTGAGGTGTCGTCAGAATCAGACGTGTCGTCAGGATCAGGTGTGGCCGGACGGTCAACAACGTCGTCACCATCCGCGGCACCTGCATCCGGACCCGAACCGTTCACGTCGCCCAGTGCAACTCCGACCACATCTGAGAAGTCCTCCCCGGGGAACAGCTGCTGCAACGCTTCGTTGAGGTTTCGACCAATGCCGATCTGCTGGGTCTCACCAACGATCGCGGCAATCACGAACTCCAGATTCGGCACGCTCGTGCCTTCCGCCGAGACGTACAACGAACGAACCCACAGAATCGAGTTGTCGATCGGCAACATCACGAGATCGCTGAAGTCAACTTGGGAGCCGGCCTGATCCAGCAAGGTGAGCTGGGTCGTGATCTCCTGGGTCTGAGCGATGCCTGAAGCCACCAGAACCGGACCCGGCGCCGTTGAGTTCGTCAGTTCGTAGGTGACCAGACGGGAGGATCCGTCGGCGCGCGTCTCGCCCACCATGAATGCTTCGAGCTCTTTGCGGTCGTCGTTCTCGTCGAACGGGACGAACGATCGGAGTGTGACGAAGGACGGATCGTCCTCGTCGGGCAACTGCATCAGCGTGTAGTAGGGACTGACCCGCTGTTCACGGAAGCTGACGATCCCCTGCTCGTCAGTCGACGACTCAATAGTCCCGCCGGCCGAAACCGATCGGCCCGGATCCTGGGCCACCGCCCAGCGCTCGGTACCGACCAGCAGACTCACAGGATTCTCGATCTGGTAGGTCGAGTACATGTTGGTCTGAACCCGGAACAGGTCTTGGGGGTAACGCAGATGTTCCTTCAACTCATCGGGCATTTCCGAGAAGTCGCTGAACAGGCTCGGGAAGGCTGATCGCCAAGCCTCGACAATCGGATCGTTGACCGGCATCACGTAGAACGCCACATCACCGTCGTAAGCGTCGACCACGGCCTTCACAGAGTTGCGCACATAGTTGAAGCGGGGACCAGCCAAACCACCCCGCTGCAGCCTGTCGTTCTCAGACCGCTGCGAGTACGGGTACCTGTCGGTCGTGGTGTAAGCGTCGATCACGTAATGGATGCGTCCGTCCAGAATCACCGGGTACACATCGCTGTCGTACTCAAGGAACGGCGCAAGCTTCTCCACCCGCTCACGCACGTCACGCACGTAGATCACTCTGGTGTCGTTCTCGATGAAGTTGGAAATCAGCGGCTCGATCTGACCGAAGCGCAGCGCGAACGCCAGCTGACGCACGATCCCGCCGATCCCGACCCCTGCAGAACCCTCATAGTTGCCGAGGATGTCGCCACCGTCGTTGGCTACGTAGTCGACCTCATCAACGGTCGTACCCACCAGGGAGTAGCCGCCCATGTCCTCGCCGTGGTAGATCTGCGGGACACCGAAATCCAGTTCGATCGAGTCGTCGACATCGTTGGTGATTGTGGAGACCAGGAAGTCTGGACGCCCCTCGTCGGTCGTTGCGTTGGCGCTGGCCATGGCCAGGCCGTACCCGTGAGTCACACGGACGTGTTGCCGCTCCCAGCTGGCCGAGTCCTCACCTTTCAGTTCGCGGGCACCCAGGATCACCTGGCGCAATTCACCGTCGACCACATAGCGGTCTGTGTCGAGCGTCGGCTCCAGCGCTCCGGACTCCGGAATCGCATCCTCCCCGAGGAACCGGTAGAAGCCGCGTTCGGCCTGGAAGCGTTCAAAGGTCGGGTGAACCGTGACCGGATCAAGCACCCGGGCATTCTGGACAGTCACCGCGTTGTCGCGGATCTGATCCGGTGAGAGATTCTCGGAGTATTCGAACGGTATGACGGCCATGGCCTCGAGACCGAACGCGTGGCGGGTGGCTTCGATGTTGCGTTCCGCGAAATCCTGTTCGCGGGCGGTCTCGTTGGGGTCGACCTGAAACCGCTGCACGAACGCCGGGTAGATGCCACCCACCACAATCGCCACGAACGCCCAGAGCCCAACAGCGAGTACCGGAAGAGTCCAACCCCGTCGCCACAGGTTGACAACCAACAACACGACCGCACACAACGAGATGGCAATCAGCAGGTACAACGCTGGAAGCTGGGCATTGACATCGGTGTAGAACGCCCCGTCGAGAACACCGCGGGTGGAGGTCGTCAGCTCGTACCGGGCCAGCCAGTAGTCCAGTGCCTTGATGACGGCCAGGACCGCCAGAATCGCTGAGAGATGCACCTTCACGATCGGTTTGGCCCGTTCGCCTCCGATCACGCTGACGCGGACCGATCCGTTGAGGTAGTGCGAGATCGCGGTGACGATCAGCATGATCACGAAGGCCGCGAAGGCCCAGCCGACCACATAGCTCAAGAACGGCAGCTGGAAGACGTAGAACCCGATGTCGGCACCGAACTGGGGATCGGCGATCCCGAACTCCTTGCGGTTGACGAAGAGCAGCCATTCCTCCCACTGGCTCGGCACCCCCGCCGCGGCGAGCAGCGCAAAGAAGAACGAAACGACCGTGCGCAACAGGAAGTAACGCCCCCCGACCGTGGCGTGGTACCGCGAGATCAGCTCCTCTTCGGGCCCGGGGGGTCTGTGCGTGGGCGCGCTGCGATCAGAGATGAAGAGGTTCAGCCACATCAGCACGAAGAAGAACGCGCCGAATATCAGGGTCAGAATGATCTTGGCGCCGAGCACCTGGCGCCAGACCGAGGCACGGTTGAGCGCATCGAACCACAGGTAGTCGGTGTAGAAGCTGGCCACTCCGCGCAGCGACAACAGACCGATGATCAAAGCGGCTACGACTACGAGGGCGATCATCCGTCCGTTCCGACGGAACCGTCCACGTCGTGGATTCAGAATGTCCTCAACCTCAGCCATCGGAGGGAAGGCTAGCGGTCGCGGGGCCTGACGCGAGCCTGCTCGGACGAATCAATCGCTGGCCTCTTGCGAGCGTGCTTGCCATCAACCAGCGCTTCGGGTCACGTCCGGGGGTCCGGCGGGTCCTCTAGGCCACCTCTATGCGACATCTGCACCCAGGATGCACAGGGGGGAATCGATCACCTGTCGGGAACTTCTCGCCTGCTGTCACTTCGCCGGCCAGCGCATTGTCGGCACAGTCGGCACCGCAGGAGCCACCGGGGTCAACCACCCAGCGCACCGTTCGGGTTGCCTTGCCATTGTGGGCCTTTTCGATCTTGACCAGGCCATCAACGGCAACGGAAGCCGCCGACGCCGCTTCGTTCAAATTCCTTGAGCGAGCCTCGCGGTACAGTGCTCGCACCGCGTCTGAGAGTTCTTCCTCGCTGTCGAACTGCTCGGCGATGTCCGCGAGCCGTCGCCGCACGGGTTCCAGTGCGATCACATGGATGTTGGCCAGCGCTGGAGCCAGATCGAGATCTGAAGTGCCGCCGAGAGTGATGCACTGCTCTCGAAGCGCTGGTGTCGCCGCCTTGTCGTAGCAGGAGTTGTGAATCTGCTCTTCCTCGAGACTTGCTACCGCGGCCGCTCCGGAGCGACGAATCCCATCAAGCAGCGAACCCTGTTCTTCAACGAGAACCCGCTTCATCGCCTTGGCCGCCGCGACAGCAGCACGTTCGCGAACGTCGTCGGCTGGATCGACCGGTGGATCTCCAGCCGGAACCGGGTCGCTGGACGCTGTTGAACCGCTGGGTGCATCGGACTCCTTGTCCTGAATCTCCTGCGCGGGTTCCGCGACGGACTCAGTCTCTTGGGAGGTTTGCGGCTGGGGTTCGGGCTTCGGTTCCGCTGATGGACGCGACCGGCGCAGCCGGGCGAACACATCGCGTGCCCTTCCGGTAGGTTCGTCACGACGAGCCTCGGCGACAGCTTCCGGATCTGGTTCAGCCTCCGCCTCAGGTTCGATCTCTGATCTGGGATCGGGCTCCTCAGGCTCCTCAGGCTCCTCCGACTCCTCAGGCTCTGCTTCGCGTTCCGCTTCGGTCTCGGCTGATTCCGACTCATGGGTTTCATCGACGCCGGTCTCATCGACTTCGGTCTCATCGACTTCGGTCTCATCAACATGGGTCTCATCAACATGGGTCTCATCAACACCATGTTCGTCCGCGTCGGTCTCGCCGGCACCGGCACTGAGAGCATCAAGATGGTCCAGAGCCTCCATTTCGCCTGTCGTGAAAGTGTCACCAATCGGACCGGGGAGCGGCGAATCGGAGACCAACGGATGGTCCACGAGCCTCCCGGCTTCGATCTCGGCTTCAAGATCACCAACGGTCGGCGTCGGTTCGGAGGAAATCCGCAGGCCTGCACGATTGGCCGCGGACCGCGCCTCGGGTACAGAGCTCACGAGATCCTCGACAGCTGCGTCAAGATTCGCTTGAACCGTGGAGAGAGCTTCAAGAAGCCGATCCCGACCGGCTCGAAGCTGCTCAATCTGGGTACGCCCGGTCTGTCGTTTTCGGGCAAGGTCACGCAGTATCCGCTCCCTTACCATCTGCGCCTCATGGACCATCTCACGACCATGATCTCGGCTCTCCTCGACGATCTCGTCGGCTTCGAGGCGCGCCGCCTCGACCAGTTCAGAGGACTGGGCGGTTGCATCCCCAAGCACAGCTTCAGCGGCCGCTCGTGCCTCCCGGCTCATCGCCTCGGCTTCGCTCTCTGCTCTGTGGATCGTGCTCGTCGCCGCTTCGTGAGCCGCTTCGAGGACCCCGCTCACCTCGACTCCGAGCATTTCGGTGACCCGACGAGCATCGGATCCGCTACGACCGGCCTGGGAGAGTTCGGTCATCCTCCCAGTCAACTCGTCGCAGAGCCTCTGCAACCGACGGATCTCTGATGCCGCCACTTGGAGTCGGGCGCGCACCTCTGTGGGGTCGAAACCGCGTCTCGTGACCGGGAAGTCCATCGACTCGATATCGCCCGCGTCAACCCCCTGACCGCTGGGCGATCCGCCAAATTGTGGCGCGCTCGCAAAGTCGACGTCATGCGTCTCCGTCACGCCCAACATGCTAGAGCCCTGACCAGCACCGATGGGGAATACCCCAACGATCGACGGTCAAGCCGTCCCTGTGGGTGGATCAACGCTGTGGATCAGCCTCAGCGGTCCTGTCCTACGGGTCGATTCGTAGGTCGCTGGTGTCACCACCAAGCTCAGCAAGCACCTCGATCGCCTCTCGAAGAGTCGACACCCCGAAGACTCGCATATCGCCGGCCTTGGCCTCCGCTTCCTCAACAAGGGCCTCCGGGACAATGAACGCTACGGCGCCGGCCGAACGCGCTGCCACCGCCTTCTGGCCGACGCCGCCGACGTTTCCGACAACGCCACCGACGAAGATCTGTCCCGTCACGGCTATCGGTTGGTTTCCGGTGAGCTCGCCATCGGTCAACCAGTCGATGATGGCGAGAGAGAACGCAAGTCCAGCTGAGGGTCCACCGGTTGAACCGGTATCAATCTCAACATCAATCCCCTGCGACAAATCCTCAATTCGTGGAACGATCTCCCCGATTCCGATGTAGGCGCCCTCGAACCCCTGGGGGTGCTCACCCCAGACAATCGAGACGTCTCGAACTTCGAGCGTGTCGCCGTTCTCCACGGTCACAACGCCAGACTCTCCCGGGGTCTTTCGAATCAACTGGTCGCGCAGCGACTGAAGCGAGCCGATCTCAACGCCGTCAACGGCAATGATCACATCGTCGACCGTCAGCAGGCCGTCAACGGGGCCACCACTGACAACGACGTTGAAACCCACTCCCGTCTCCTCGACAGACACGCCGAGATACTCCAACGCAGCGGTGACCGCATGGTCTTTGGAACGGTTCATCATTTCGAGGTTGCGGGTGCGATTCTCCTGCGGAGTCAGGTCACCCAGAATGTGTTCACGCGGCTGCAACTCAAGATCACCGTTGACCTCTGCTTCAATCCACTCGAACACCGAGACGTCGAGGTCCACCGCAACGGTTGTGAAGAGGAACTCACCTTCCGGCGGGTAACTGGGGCGCCCGCTGATCTCCACCCGGTCGCCGACCGACCGCGCCGACCCCGGCCTCGTGACCGCCGCTCCCCGGTCGATCAGCGCCTGACCTGGAATGACCCGGCCCAGCGTCTCGGCTGGAACCACCAGACTCGCTCCACCGAGCACGACCACGACCAACAGTCCACACAGGCCCCCCTTCCACCAGGAGCGCCCCCGGGGACGCCGTTTCACCGGTGGAGGTGGGGGCAGCTCGAAGTCCTCGTCCGCCACCGAGCCGTCCAAGTCGTACGGTAACGTTGGAACGGACGTGTTCACTTCAGTCATCTTGTGTGTGTTCGTCCTAGCGACGGGGAATCTTGTTGGTCGCGCTGCGCGGCCGAGATGGACACTTCAGCCTGCCAGAGCCAGGGCCAACTATGACAGCGCCTGAAAAGTCCAAGCAATCCAAGCAAGCATCTGAAGTGCTCGTGCGCGCGCTGCGAGCCGTCGGAATCCTGCGTCAACCGGTCCAACGTCCAGTCGTCGGGCCCAAGGCGTACGTTCGACTCTGGCAACGTCTGCGTTCTCTCATAGTCCTGGCCGCGATCGTTGTCGGTGTGGGCATCGTGTTGGCAGTGGTGGTCGGTGTCATTGTTCTGGGCCTCGCCTTCTTCTTGGAGAACGCGATCTCTTGAGGACCATGGCCGCATCCGACGCCGCGCAACGACGACGAGCGGCCGCGCTGGCCGGTCACCACGGCGACCCGGACGCTGCCGAAGCAGCACAAACGGACCCCGACCCCAGAGTGCGGATCGCCGCGCTCCGTTCTCTGGCGAGGCTGCGGGTGATCACAGAGCACGAGCTCACTCAAGCCCTTGACGATCCCGATCCGGCGGTTCGGATAGCCGCGCTCGAAATCGCTGCCAACCACTCGTTTCCCAAGCTTGAGCGGCTACTCGACGACCAGGACTCAATGGTCGTCGAATCCGCCGCCTGGGCTCTGGGAGAACGTGAGACCACCAGCGACGCGATCATCGATCGCCTGTCGCAGGTCGCCCGCGATCACCAAGATCCCCTCGCCCGCGAGAGTGCCGTCGCGGCGCTCGGAGCGATCGGCGACGAGCGAGGCCTTCAGGCGATCCTTGACGCCACCCACGACAAGGTCGCAGTGCGGCGCAGGGCCGTCATCGCGCTGGCCGCTTTCGAAGGTGTCGAGGTCTCCGACGCCTACGAGCGGGCGCGCCGAGACCGCGACCGTCAAGTCCGCGACGCCGTCGACGAACTGCTCGGACCCGTCGTCCCCGAGACCGAGCGGATTGATCCCCAACACGACCGGGACTGAACGAGGCCGCCCGAGCGGCCCGCGGCCTAGCGGCCCCCGTGAGCGAAGCGAACAAGAGCCGAAGAGCAGACTAGAGCCGACTAGGGCAGCCGACGAGCTGCCGTGATCAGCGGTCCCGCGAGTCGCTGCCGGCTTTCATGAACATCACCTGAACCGACTCGTAGTGCTCAATCACCTGACCCGCTCCGTAGGCGACGGCTTCGAGTGGCGATTCCACCAACTGGACCCGTACCTTCGTCTCACGCGACAGCCTCTGTTCCATGCCCCTCAACATTCCACCTCCACCGACTAGATGAATGCCCTGCACAATGAGATCTTGAGCCAGTTCAGGAGGCGCCTGGGCCAAGCACGACAAGACCGAGTCAACCATCGCCGCGACCGGCTCCTCGATTGCCCTGCGGATCTCCAGCGGTGTCAAAACGATGGTCTTGGGCAACCCGCTCATCATCTCGCGGCCGCGCACCTCGGCGTTGACCTCGTTGGCGGTCGGAGCGGCAGAGCCCAGTACGATCTTGATGTCCTCGGCGGTCCGCTCTCCGATCGCTATTCCGTACTGACGACGAACGTAGGCCTGCACTGCGCTGTCGATGTCGAAGGAACCGACCCGAACCGCTTCGAGCGCTACTACTCCGCCGAGCGAGAGCAGGGCGGACTCGGTGGTTCCGCCACCGATGTCAACGACCATGTTTCCAATCGGCTCGTTGATCGGGAGGTCGGCACCGATCGCAGCCGCGACCGGTTGTTCGATGAGTTGCGCATCCGCGGCGCCCGCTCCTCTGGCAGCATCGGTCACCGCTCGCCGTTCCACAGTGGTGATTGCAGAAGGTACGCAGATCACCACGCGGGGGCGATTGAGCCGACTGACCCCCACCCTCTGCAACAGCAGGCGGATCATTCGCTGCGTCACGTCGAAATCGGTGATCGCGCCCTGACGAAGAGGACGCACTGCGACGATATGGCTCGGTGTTCTCCCGATCATCTGCCAGGCTTGGCGGCCGGTGGCGAGCACCTTCTTGGAGCGGCTGTTGACCGCGATGACGGAGGGCTCGTTCAACACGATGCCTTCACCCCGGGCATACACCAGTGTGTTGGCGGTGCCCAAGTCGATCGCAAGGTCACGTGCCAGAGCTCAACTCCTCGCCAGAGTCGGGATCGAAAGGAACAATCCCGGTCGGTTGCTCAACGGATGCCGGTCTCCTTCGCGGTGCGAGCGCCTGCAAGTGCTCATTGAAGGTAGGCGGTTTCGTCGTCCGGGCGCGATGCCACAACCACAGAATCAGCGAGCCGAGGATCGCGACCGCAACGGCCACAACAAGGAATCCGACGGCGCTGCTCATGAGTCGAGCTTTGCCAGATGTTGCGCTTCGAGCGCCCAGGACTCACCATCAGCCCAAGTCTCGCGCTTCCAGATGGGCACGGTCGCCTTGAGCGCATCGATTCCGTAGCGGGCTGCGGCGAAGGCCTCCGGTCGGTGGGGAGCCGAAGCCACCACCACCACCGACGACTCACCCAACTCGACCACACCCACCCGATGCAGAAGCACGATCCTCCCGAGTGCGGGCCACCGCCGACGCATCTGCTCAGCGATCTCTTCCAGTCTGGGTACTACGTAGCGATCATAAGCCTCGTATTCGAGCCGCTCAACGCCGTCCCTTCCTTCGGCATGGTCTCTGGCCGTTCCGCTGAACAGGACGACCGCACCGCAGCTGGGCAGCACAGCCCAATCGGCGGCGCGACCTACCGGAAGTTCCTCATCGGTCAGTCCCAGCCAGGTGTCGGAGTCGGTCGGCGCGGCGAGCATCCCCTAATCGTACGGCTCGAACGATCAGTCCGTCACGCGCCGGCGCGCCGTGCCCTGCCCACCCGACGCAACAGCCACACAAGAATCCCGACTCCGGCCACCACCCCCAGAGCCGCTATCGCCAACGCCAACTCCTGGCGCCGGCGCGCCGGCAGCCGGTCGAGCGGGCTCGGGTTGTGTGAGACCACCCACGCTTCCTCATTGGAATAGCCGGGTTCCCAACCGAGTGCCCGGAGGCGGTCACTGGCGATCACCCAAGAATGCGACGTGTAGGGGACCACACCCGGTGGAATGGGTGCGACTCCCGCCCGCAGACGGACCGCGGCAAGGGCGCGGGCCAGCCACAACGGCACCCGCAGCCTCGGTTTGGGTCCTTCAAGCTCTCGCAGCGCATCAGGCGGGATCCAGCCGTCGGGCGCCACGTTCAACGGGCCGTCAGCACGGCTCACCGCCGCAGTCACCACGGCACTGGCGAGATCATCAATGTGGAGGTATTGCACCGGCGGGTCGCCATCGGCGGCAACCCCGAGCCGAGCGGTGTGAAGCACGCGGGCGAGTTGTCCCAGATCGTCTTCGGTGACGACCGCCGTGGGACGCAGGACCGAAACCGTTGCATCCCGATTGGCCTTCTTCCATTCAGTCGCCAACTTCTCGATGTCCGCCCGTACGACAGCCCAAGAAAAATCCGGATTGGGCCGTACGGGAGCGTCCTCGCTGAGCGGAAGGGGATTTGCGGTGCGTGCGCCGTACACCAGCGCCGTCGACAACAGCACGAGGTGGCCGACCCCGCATTCCGCCGCGGCGTCCAGTACCCGTCCGGCTATCCGCAGGTCCGCCTCATCGGCGACAGGATCCGTTTCGCCTGGGGTACCGCGAGAACTCAGGTGGACGACTGTGTCGGCCCCGCTGAACAGGGACTTGAGGTCTGCAGACTCCAGGTCGAGTCGCCTGGTCTCCGCCTGCGGCGGCAACCAGGAAATCGCCGTCCGGTCGACTGCCACCAGATCAACACGCGGCTGCGCCACCGTCAGCGCAGTGACGACCCGCGCTCCGATATCTGCCGCGGCCCCCGTTACAACGACTCTGTTCATCATCAGCGGCAACACCAAGAAAGGAGGATCGACACCTTCACTCATCTACGATGCCCGCATGAGCGACGATCTGCCACCCGACGGCGAATCGCTCGGCGCGTTTCTCGGCGAAATCATGAAGATGCTGTCGGGCTCGGGCGGCCCCTCGGCCAACTCGGCGCGTGATCTCGCCCGCTCGATCGCCACCGGAGGCGAGTCCGAACCCAATATCGACCCTAAGGACCGGATCAAGGTTGAAGAACTGGTCCGAGTCGCGGAGCTGCAGGTCCAGTCAGCCACCCAACTAGTGGTCGCTCGCAGCGGAACCCTGCGGGTCGAGGTTGTCAATCGTTCGCAATGGGTCGACAGCACCATCGAGCACTATCGACCGTTGCTCAGAACCATCGCCGCGTCGATATCGACGAGCCTGCCGACACCCGACGAACTCTCAGAGAACGACCCGATGAGCCAGATGATGGCGGGCCTGCAACAGATGCTCGAGTCGATGCTGCTCACGATGACCACCGGGTCGATGGTCGGTGAGCTCGCACGGGTCGCTTTCGGAGGCTTTCACCTGCCGCTGCCGCGTCCCGCGGATGCCCAGCTGCTGGTACTGCTTCCCAACATTGATCAGTTCGGGCAGGAGTGGTCACTCGACGCCGACGATCTGCGGCTCTGGGTCTGCCTCCACGAAGCCGCGCATCGTGCGGTGCTCGGGGTCCCGCACGTGAGCGAGCGTCTGAGCGACCTGCTGCAACGTCACGCCGACGCCTTCGAGCGTGATCCTGAGGCGCTGAACGAACACCTGAGCGGTTTCAACCTGAGCGCAGGTCCAGAAGCCCTCGCAGAACTGAACAAGACCCTCAGCGACCCGGAAATGATCTTCGGTGCGGTCCGTTCCCCCGCACAAGCAGCTCTGGAGCCTGAGATAACCGCGTTGGTGGCCGCCATCACCGGATACGTCGACCATGTGATGGATCAGACGGGTGGAAGCATAATCGGGTCCTATGACAGGGTCACCGAAGCACTCCGTCGGCGTCGGACTCAAGCCGATGCTTCCGACCGGCTCGTCGAGCGTCTACTGGGCCTCGAACTCGACCAGAACCAGTTCGATCGCGGCACCGCGTTCGTTGAGGGTGTGATCGCGCGGGCCGGGACTGAGGGGCTCGACCGTCTCTTCGACGACCCCGCCCATCTGCCGACACCGTCTGAAGTCGACGCGCCGGGACTGTGGCTGGCTCGAATCGACCTTCCGTTGAGCTGACTGTCGAACCGACCGCTGTCGACGGTCTGCTGTCAACGCGACTCTTGTTCGCTGCGCTCCACTTCCCGCTCTTGTTCGCTGCGCTCACGGGGCCGCACGGGCCACGGGCGGGCCACTCAGGCCACGGCCACGTTCAGATACGGGCGGGCCACTCAGGCCACGGCCACGTTCAGATACGGGCGGGCCACTCAGGCCACGGCCACGTTCAGATACGGGCGGGCCACTCAGGCCACGGCCACGTTCAGATACGGGCGGGCCACTCAGGCCACGGCCACGTTCAGATACGGGCGGGCCACTCAGGCCACGGCCACGTTCAGATACGGGCGGGCCACTCAGGCCACGGCCACGTTCAGATACGGGCGGGCCACTCAGGCCACGGCCACGTTCAGATACGGGCGGGCCACTCAGGCCACGGCCACGTTCAGTCCCGGGCGGGCCACTCAGGCCACGGCCACGTTCAGTCCCGGGCGGGCCACTCAGGCCACGGCCACGTTCAGTCCCGGCCGTGTGCAGGATCAATCCGCTCGGCCTCTGGCGTCAACGCAACTAACGAGGCGGAGTGTCGTCTGGTTCTTCGCGGGGACGCGATGGTGGGGTCGGATCAACTTCCACACCATCGATCGAGGAGATATAGGGCGCGCTCTCATCCCATCGGATGGGCCGGGAGTGGTCGCTCGTCCCCGCCGGCGGCGCGGGTTGCGACGGCCGCAGATCCTCGTCGAAATCCGGAGCGCCGTCTGCCGGAACGCCGTGTGACCGTGCGTCTGGTCTGTTGGACGACGGTCTGGCTCTCGAGACCCGCGGCAACCTGAACAGCCGACCGGGATTGCCGAAAACGTAGACGAGCAGGGCAATCCCGCCGACCGCACCGACCAGGCCCGCCCCAACCGGAATACTCAAGCGGATCACCACCGGCAGCATCGCCCCGGCCGCGAACGCGAGTTGGAAACGCGCTTCGAACCGTGCAAAGGAACGTCCGTAGTTGGTGACGACTGCGTCTCGCTGGACGAGGGAGTCAAAAGCGAGCTTTCCCGTACCGGCCGCAGCGGTGACCGTTCCCGCAAAGATCACAGTGCCGAACAGACCTCCGGACAGTGCCGCGAACAAAGCCCCGGACACGAGCACTGTGATCGCGCCGAGCAGTATCTGCTCCTCTGTCAAACGGCGGCGAAACGTCGGTGCGAAACGCACACCCCCGAGGGTCCCGACAACAGCGAACAACCCCACAACCGCAAAGTGCCAGACCGGCGCGGTCGGATCTCCGGTGATGTCGATGTCACGCACCGTCGCTGTGGCACCACCGAACGCGGCGCCTTCGGTGCTCACGTCAAGGCCGTCCTTGCCGCCGCGCAGGTCGAACATCATCAGCATCGTCACAAATCCGACGATGCCTCGCACAATCATCATCGACGTCGCAGCCAGGAGTATCTTGCGGTCCCTCAACTCGGCACGCTCCGACTGCTCTGCGGGCACCGCGGCGACAACTACCGACGGGATTCGCAGGGCCAACGCAGTCGCCAGCACAAACCCCACCACTCCCACCGCTGCAGACGCGGCGGGACCACCCACAATGCTGAACAACCCGGCTATACCTGCACCGATCGGGCCCGAGATCGCACTGATCAACGCCAAACGACTGTTGGCCCCGACCAGATCCTCATCAGAGTCGACCAGACGGGGAACAACAGCACTCTTGGCAACCGAATAACCCTTCTGCAGCACCAGAACACCGAAAATCTCCGGGAACAGGAACAAGGTGTCGACATGCTGGACTATCAACAGTGCCAGCACCGCCCGACCAACCGTCGTGAAGATGATCATCATCCGGCGACCACCACGAATACGGTCGATAGCAGGGCCGATCAGCGGCGTGACCACAGCGAACGGAGCCATCGTCAACAACAGCGCTAGGGCAACCCGCCCCCGCGACTCCTCGGGGCTGATCGCAAAGAAGATCGAACCTGCCAGAGCCGCGGCGATGGCACCGTCGGCAGCAGCGCTCATCGCATGCAGACGCGCCAATCGCATGAACGGAGTGACGATCCCGCCCCCGAAGGCGCGCGCCCCCGAAGAGCGCGACCATGACTCAAAGGGAGCAAACGGTCGCTTGTCGTCAGTGTTCACGCAAGCATTCTGAGCGAAGGAACGGGTCCTGTCACGGAATCAAGCAGCAAAACATCATGCTCATACGTCAAGACTTGCCCCGCTGACAACAAGTCGAACCAACCCAGGGCATCAACCTCGGCATTCGGTTCGAACTGTCCGTCCAGAACCTGCATCGTCCAATACACGACGGCTTTGCGACGACCGCTGCCATCCCGATAACGAACCAGCGGCAATCGCTTCAGGCGCTTGCACCGAAACCCGGTCTCCTCGAACACTTCCCGCCAGGCGGCCCTGCCCAGAGTCTCACCGGGATCGAGCTTGCCTTTCGGATAGGACCAGTCACGGTGGGCAGGACGATGTACCAGCAGCACCTCGTTGATGCCGCGGTGTTCGCGAAGCACCAGACCTCCCGCAGCCCAAACCTCAACCTTGGGGTATTTTCGCGACAGTCGGTCGTAGAGATCACCCACGGGTCCGGACCCTCGCGAGTTCTTGGAGCGTTTCGTGGACATCAACCCCGACAGTACCGTCCTGACGTGTCCAGACACCGGACCCGTCAAGGAACCACGCCAGGCAGTCATCTCTGAGATTGGTGTCGAGCACCTCCAGGAGCCGGTCCTCCAGATCCGGATTGCTCATTTCGAGCAGAACTTCGACCCTACGATCCAGATTCCGACGCATCAGGTCGGCGCTGCCGATGTAGGTGCGGCTCCGGCGAGGCCCACCGCCGTCGGCACCTCCGCCATTGGCACGTCCACCATTTGCACGTCCACCATTTGCGAAGTGAAAGATCCGCGAATGCTCCAAGTACCGACCCACGATCGAACGAACCCGAATGTTCTCCGACAATCCCTCAACACCGGGGCGCAAACAGCACACACCGCGCACAATCAGATCGATCTCAACACCAGCATTGGATGCTTCGTAGAGCTTGTTGATCACCTCCGTGTCGACGAGGCTGTTCAACTTGAGGATCATCCGGCCCGAACCGCTGGCGATCTCAGCGTCGATCAGTTCATACAGGCGTGAACGCAACATCTCGGGCGCTACCAGAATCCGCTCATAGTCACGCGCCCGGCTGTACCCGGTCAGATAGTTGAACAGGTCAGCCAGGTCGTCTCCCACGACAGGATCGGCGGTCAGCAACCCGATGTCCTCATAGAGCCGGGCAGTGCGATGGTTGTAGTTGCCGGTGCCCACATGGCAGTAGCGACGGATCCCGTCAGACTCCTCGCGCACCACCATGGCGATCTTGGAGTGAATCT
This sequence comes from uncultured Acidimicrobiales bacterium, assembly GCA_951812975.1. GTDB lineage: Bacteria > Actinomycetota > Acidimicrobiia > Acidimicrobiales > Aldehydirespiratoraceae > VXYK01. The sequence goes on from CATOTC010000001.1 coordinate 956,028, forward strand.
TCAACCCGACAATGCCGTAGGCCACGTGAACGCCCACCTGCTCGAGTCGCCGAGCCCACCCAATATTGGCCTCTTCGTCGAACCTTGCCTTGACTTCAATCAACACCGCCACCTGTATGCCGCGTTCGGCGGCATCGATCAGCGCATCAATGATCGGGCTCTCACCGGAGGTTCGGTACAGCGTGAGCTTGATGGCTCGAACCGATCTGTCACGGCTGGCTTGGCGAACGAACTGCACAACTGATCTGCTGAACGACGAATAGGGGTGGTGAAGCAGCACATCACGGCTGGCGATCACGTCGAACAGGTTGATCGGCTCGTCCTCCGAGGTGAGTCCCGGTTCGGCGATACCACGCCAATGCGGCCACTTCTGGAGGCCCATGTCAATGTCGGCCACAGCGTTCAGCGAAGTCGCGTCCAACGGAACCGAACTCGTGTAGACATCGCCTCCTTCGAGATCAAGCTCCCGCACCAGCAACTCAAGAGTCTGCTGGGACACCGAGGACGCGACTTCAAGACGAACAGCCCGTCCGAAACGCCGCCGCCGCAACTCGATCTCAACTGCGGCAAGCAGGTCTTCAGCCTCTTCTCCCAGGGTCAGGTCTGCGTTGCGGGTGACCCGGAACGGCACCGATTCCACAATGTCCATTCCGGGGAACAATTGGTCGAGGTGCGCGGCGAGGACCGATTCAAGGGAAACGAACCGGTAACTGTGACCCAGTGAGATCCACCGTTCAAGGGTGTTGGGGACTTTCACCCGCGCAAAACGCTTCTCGCGGTCCGCGGGGTTGCGGACGACCACCGCAAGATTGAGCGACAGATCCGAGATGTAGGGGAACGGATGACCGGGATCGACCGCCAAAGGCGTGAGTATCGGGAAGATGCGGCTGCGAAACCTCTCGGCGATCAGTTCCCGCTCGTCGGCTGTCAGATCTTCGAACTCGAGCAGTTCGATGTCCATCTCGTTGAGAGCAGGCAGAACCTGAGTGGCGAAGATCTTCTCTTGACGTGCGCCGAGTTCAAGCACCACCGAGCGGATGTCTTCAATCTGTTTACGAGGAGTACGGCCGTCAGGGCCCACCGTTGAGATCCCCGCGGCGATCTGGTCATGGAGTCCCGACACCCGCACCTGAAAGAACTCGTCGAGGTTGCTGGCAAAGATCGACAGGTAGCGGACCCTTTCAAGCAGCGGAACTCCCATGTCAGCGGCAAGTTCAAGGACCCTGCCGTTGAAGGCCAGCCAACTCAGCTCGCGATTGAATACCGTCGTGTCGTTGACGTCCCAGCCGCCAACCCGGACGCTCACGTGCGGGACTCCTCAACGAGGAGGGCGGCGCCCAGCGCCCCGCTGTTGTCGCCGGTCTCAGCGGTCCGGATCGGCACCAACCGACCAGCAAAGGTGCGGCTCGCGAGCCGTTGGACCAGATCGTCTCGAAACGCCGGGCCGAGCCTCTCGGCCATCCCGCCACCGAGAACGACGATCTCAATGTCCAGCAGGTTGACTACTGTCGCCAGCGCCGCAGCCAACGCCTCCGCAGCCTGGTCGATCAGACGAATCGCCGGTTGATCACCCATGTCGAGGGCTTTCTTCCAAAGCTTGGATTTGATGGGACCTTCTCCGGCCTCAGAGACCAGCAGCGAGGCCTCGCCTTGGGAATGAAGGTCCCGCGCCCGGTGCTCGAGTGCTGAGCGACCGGCATAGTCCTCCAGTTCACCCTGGCTCTCACCGTTTGCTTTCGCCCAGAAGTCAACGAAGGTGTGGCCGATCTCGCCCGCCATGCCATGCGGGCCCCGGCGCAGTCGACCGTCTAGAACCAGCCCGGCTCCAACACCGGTGCCCAAGAACACGCCGACGAGGTTGTCCACCCCTCGACCCGCACCCAACTGGTGTTCCGCGAGCGTCGCCACATTGCAGTCGTTGTCGACGAAAACCGGTCGGCGGTCGCATCGAGCCGACAGTTCGCCGGCCACGTCGACAGGTGAAGTCCAGTCGCTCAGATTGCAGGCCAGCGGAAGCACCCCGCTGTCGGGTACCACCGGACCAGGTACGCCCACACCTATGCCGACAGCGGTGCCGGCCGGGTCAACCTCATGAGCAGCGACGCCCATGGCTTCAAGGATCGCCTGGGGCCCTCCCGCGGTCGGCGTGGGCAGCTTGTGCTTGCCCAGCACCTGGCCGTTCTCGACGAGCACGGCCAAGATCTTGGTGCCTCCAAGATCTATGCCAATCGACGCCATCTACCGTTCTCCTGAGACCTGCATCCGGTTCACGCCCTCGCCACATCGTCCTCGGGGTAGCCGAGGTCCCAAGCAACGACGATGCGCTCGCGTTCTCCGTCACGGTTGACCCTCTCGCGATTCCGTCGGAACTGCGGGTCATGGGGTGGAAGCAGCAGCAGTCTGGCATTGACGCGGTCCCGGAACCCGTCCATCAGTTCGCGTTCTCCGAAGACCGCACGGATGTCCCAATGCGGAGCGGTAGGCCCGAGATACACGATCGTCGCTTGACCTACTGGCGACTCGTCATATTCGGTCTCTGCGGTATCGGTCATCATCGCTCCTAGGACCTCGATCCGTGCTCCGGTGTTGAGCATGCGCGCAAACCCACGCTGGATTGAGTTTATCGGGGCAATCGAACCGCTCTACCCGCGATCACTTCGAGCGATCACTTTGAGGAAGGCGACTCCTCGTCCTCAGCGTCCTCTGACAACCCTGACTTGAACTCTTTCTGCGCCTGGCCGAGCGAGCGCGCCAGCTTCGGCAGCTTGGCCCCGCCGAACACCAGCAAGATGATGAGCAGAACGATGATCAGTTCAGCCGCGGACGGGGTGGAAATCAAACCGTACATGCGCTCAGCCTAGCTGAGTCCGCGCGCCTTCGCTAAGTGTGAACTAGGCCTGAGCAGCGGCAGCGGCCCGGGCCAATGCCCGCTGGCGACGCACCCGCCGACGCTCGCGCTCGCTCTTGCCGCCCCAGATGCCGAACTTCTCTCCGTTGCTAAGCGCGAATTCGAGGCAATCGTCTTGGACGACGCAGCCACGGCACACTTCTTTGGCCTCGCGCGTCGAGGCTCCACGCTCGGGAAAGAACAGGTCGGGGTCGACTCCAAGGCAGTTGGCATAGTTCTGCCAAACCAGCTCTTCCGGTTCTATCTCAAAAACGGACATGGGTCCCTCCGCAGCGTTTGGACCTGTGTTAGCTTCAATTCCACTAGTAGCACCACTGGAATTACAACACTGTGGTTTCATATTGTAAAGCCCTCGGCGCAAATTTCCGGTCTAATTTCTTCTGAAACGCGCAAGTTTCGCGCCCCGGAACCAGTCGTCGGCCCTGCTAGCCGCCGTTTCAACGTCGTGAGCGGACGATGCTGCGCCGATTGTCGACAAAATCGTGGAGGACGTAGTTCCCGAGATCCTGGTTGGTCGTGAAGAAGGCGCGACCACCGTTCAACCTGGAGATCTCAGACACGAAACCGCGCAGATACGGAGTCACATCCAATACGAAAGTATTGATACGGATGTCCTCACGGGTGCATTTCACCACTTCCGCCAACGTCAGGTCGACCGTGGTCTGCGACGGCGGATAGTTGAAGTACGGCTGACCTGAACTGGTGATGTGCGCCGTCGGCTCGCCGTCGGTGATCATGATGATCTGCTTGGTCCCAGTTTGACGGGCGAGCATCTTGCGGGCGATCTGGAAGCTGTGCTGCATGTTGGTGCCGTAGACGTAGTCCCACGAAAGCTGAGGCAGGGTGCCCGCGTTGAACTCTCGAGCCACCTCCGAGAACGACACCATGCCGAGGAAGTCACGTGGGTACTGAGCCGAGATCAACGAGTGCAGCGCCATCGTCACCTTCTTGGCCGGCAGGAAGTTGTCGCGCATAGCCATCGACATCGACACGTCGAGCATCAACACCGTCGCTGACCTGACCTGCTGCTCGGTCCGTTCGATCTCGAAGTCGTCGGGGTGGAGGCGAACCGGGACACCACCGCCGGTGCGAGAGATCGCATTGCGCAACGTTTGTCCGATGTCGAGATTGAAGGCGTCGCCGTACTCGTAGGGCTTGGTCTCGTATTCGCGTTCGTGACCAAGCCCGGCCTCCGACAGCGAATGCTGGCCCATCATGTCTTCGGACATGCGCTTGAAAATCTCCTCCAGCGCACCATGGCCGATCTTGCGAATGGCCCGCGGCGTGAGTTCGTAGCGGCCCTCAGAATTCTCGACGAGTCCGGCCTCCTCCAACAGGCGTGCCAACTCCGCCATCCGTTCGAGGCTCTCGGCCGACTCTTCGCCGAGCAGGTCCCGGGCACGGTCGATGTCGACCTCCGCCAAGGCCCCGGGGTTGTTGGCGCCGCGCAGGAGATTGTCGAGTTGGTCGATGTCTCCGAGCTCTCCCATCATCTCCATGGCAGAGGACATGTCGAGCGGGTCGGTGCCCTCGAAGTCGTAGGACTGGTTCCATCCCATCTGTGGGAACTGGTCGCGCAGATTGCCTGCGAGCTGGTCCATCTGCCAGCGCAGATCCATGTCCTCCATCAGCTGGTCGCTGAGTGCTTGAAGCTGCGCGCGCTGCTCCGGCGTCATCGAGTTCATCATCTGTTGAGCCTGGGCCATCCGCTGCGCCATTACTTCGAGCAGTTCATCGAGTGATCTCGGGTTCTCCGGGAAGAAGTCGCCGAAACGCTCCATGAAGCCTTCGAAGTCGGGTACCTCGCCGTTGGCCCGCTGTTCGAGCATACCGTTGAGTTCGGCCAACATGTCCTTGAGGCGACCCATGTCCTCTGGCGACATGTCGTTGACGCCTTCGGCCATCTGGTCGAGCTGTTGCTGCATGAGCTGTTCACGCAGCCGGTCCATGAGCTCCTCGAACTGCTGTTGTGCCTGCGGACTCTCGAACTCGTAGCTCTGCAGACCCCGGACCTTGCCTGCCAGGTCCGGTGGGAGCATGTCAAGTTCCATGTTCTTCATCGTCGCCGAGTCGCCGGCGAGTTCCGAACGACGTTCGTCACCCGACGCGTCCGCCTGGGAAACCATGTCGCCCAGAGCCCTGCGTTCGGTTTCGACCACTTTGTCGAGCGCTTCGGAGATCTCATCGAAGACGCCGCCGAGGTCGTGCTGATCGAGGATCTCGCGGCGCCGCTCACGCAGTCGGTCGAGCATCTCGCGGATCCCTTTGAGGTTGCGTCCATCGCGGTCGGTCATTCCGCCCTGCATGATCCGGCGCAGGGCGCTGTTGACGTCACCGTGATACAGCAGGTCGTCGGCCAACTCGTCGAAGAGGCGGTCAGCGTCGAGTTCGAAGGCGCTCTGTGTGCCGTCCCACGCCGAGTAGCGGAAATGCGGTGGCTTGCGACGATTTCGGCGGCGTCGCCGACGGAGGACCATGGCGAAACCCTAACCCGTCCCGATACCCCCACACCCAGCCGCCGCTTGTTCGCTACCTGCCGTGATCTTGTTAACGTGGCTCGAATCGGTCAGCGGACCCAAAACCGACTAACAACCATTGCGATGGCAACGCTGCACGCGCCCATCGAATGATCCCACCGACAGGAGAAACAGCAATGCCAATCGACCCCGACGCCGTCGGCAACACCAGCGAACCGTCCGAATTCACGTGGTCCTCGAGCGACAGCCTGCTCTACGCCCTCGGAGTCGGCGCGGGTGTGACCGACCCGACCGGCTTCGAGTTGGAGTTCACAACCGAGAACACCAAGGACGTACAACAACTCGCTCTGCCCACCCAGGTCGTGGTCATGGGCGGCGGCAAGATGCCGAAGTTCGGCGACTACAACCTGGCGGCGCTGCTGCATGGTGAACAGGAGATCGAACTGCACCAGACCCTGCCGGCGGAAGGCTCAGCCATCGGCATCGGCATGGTGGCGGCCATCTACGACAAGGGCAAGGCCGCTCTCGTTCGCCTCGAAACCACCGTCACCGACGCCTCTGGGTCGCCACTGTGGACCAGCCGATCCGGGCTGTTCATCTCCGGTGAGGGCGGATGGGGCGGCGACCGCGGGCCGGCAAGCGACTGGGCGCTTCCCGAACGCGAAGCCGACACGGTGGTCGGTTACGACACCCGCACCGACCAGGCCCTGTTGTACCGCCTCAACGGCGATCGCAACCCGCTTCACAGCGATCCGTCCTTCGCGGCAATGGCGGGGTTCGACAAGCCGATCCTGCACGGCCTCTGTACCTTCGGTTTCACCGGGAGGGCGTTGCTGCACGGACGCTGTGGGGGCGACACCAGCCGGTTCGGGTCGATGGGCGGCCGCTTCAAGTCTCCGGTCATACCCGGCGAGCGTCTCGACGTCCACATGTGGGATGTGAACGGCCGGACTCTGTTCCAAACCCGGGTCGGCGACCGAGTCGTCTTCGACGCCGGCGTCTTCACCACCCGCTAACCCATCCCGGAGTTCGAATACCGACGCGACATCGGCCCATGCCGCGCATTCATATCCATAGCTCCATTGCTTGCTCTGATCATTGGAGCCTGCACAAGACCCAGGGTGAATCAGGCCAGGTGCGGGCTCAGTTGTCGATGGTTGCGAGCGCAGCGGACACCTCACAGTGAGGTAGGGCCTTGTAGTGCTCGACTTGTGCATCACCGTTGGTTGCTGGCGCCGCGGTCAGTGCCGGGCCCGCGGAGTCGTCGCTGCGGTGGCACTCAGCGATGGCACAGCGCATCACTACACCGATGCGGTACTTGACCTTGCGGGCGGTCTCACGCTTCCCAGAGGGCGGAGATGGGGATGGCTTCGATCTGATCGGCGAGGCGGTACTTGCGTCGGCCGACATGCAGGACGGCGCCTGCTGCGAACCGGGGTCCCAATTCGTCGCGGAGCCACTCGATATGGCGGGCATCGCCGACGTTGGGTGCGTTGGTCGCCTTGATCTCGATGGCGAGTACGCCACGGGCGCCATAGTCGGCAATCAAGTCGACCTCGCGGCGACCATCTGCCAATCGCAGGTGACTCAACTGCGGACCGCGGGTCATCAGAGCCGTCTCGGCCCGCAACTGGTTGATGACGAAGGTCTCCAAGAGCCTCCCGAGCAGATCACCGCTGGACATCACAGTTGCGACGTCGACGCCAACCGCCGCGCCCCACAGGCCGGTGTCTGCCACGAGGCGTTTGCGTCCTTTGACAAGTCGCGCCAGCCGGTTGCTGTGCCACGCCGGCAGCTCCGCGATTATGCCGAGATCGCTGAGCAAATGCGTGTAGGCGGTACCAGTCCGATGGTTGATCCCCGCAGAGTTGTTGAGTGTGGTATCCGTCGCCAGACCTGCTGTGTTGAGCGCGTACGCATCGAAGAAGCGACCGAGACGGGCGCTGTCGGGGGACGCACCCAACGTTGACGGGTCGCGGTTCAACATGTGGCTGAGGTACCCGTCGAGCCAGGCGTCGCGGCGCGCGGTCTCGCGCTCCAGGACTGCTTCGGGATACCCGCCCCTGAGCGCCAGTTCCACGTAGCCGCGCAGGTCCGGTGGGTCCGCCGGCTGTCGGATGCTTTCGCCTGTGCGCAGAATCTCGAGGAATTCGACGCCGATGGTTCCGAACTGCTCGCGCTCGGTCATCGGGTGAATGGTCACCGGGAGCAAGCGGCCTGTACCGGGCCACAGGGAGGGATCGCGAGCAGAGCGGACCGAACCGCTGAGAATGAACCTTCCGGGAGCACGCTCAGTGTCGACGGCTCGTTTGACTGCACCGAGCACCTCTGGGACAACCTGCCATTCGTCGAGCAGGATCGGCGGTTCGAGATCTCGCAAGGCGGCGTCGGGATCGGCCCGCACAGCAGCAGCCTCTTCGGCGTTGTCCAATTGAACCACTGTCGCTGCGTGCCGACGGGCGGTGGTCGTCTTGCCGGTAGCACGTGCACCGGTGACGAACAACGCCGCGGGGGATTCGGCCAAGAACTCGATCCTGGAGTCGGCCATTCGAGGTATGTAGTCTGCCACAACCGCAGACTACCAATTCTGCACGACTTCTAATACAAGTTCTGCACATAATTGACTACGAATTTTGCACAAAGCCGATGTGGAACCCATGGGTTCTCGGGGGTCAGGCCATTGAAATCGGCCACCAGAACGCCGTTCGGTCCCTGATCCAGAGTGATATACCAAGCGGAACCTCCTACATGAGAACCCTAGAATCGCATGACAAACACACCATCGCATCGGCATATTGAGAAACTGGTCGCATTCAACTTAAGACTCTTCGTTCCAGACCGATCCGGATTCGGGCGTTAGCGTGATCCAAGATGCGATCGCTCCGCATTCCTGTTCCGCTTCTCACCTGCATGGTCTGTTGGGCTGTGCTCTGTCTGGGTGCATGTGGGACGCAGACTGATGCAGGTGTGCACGAAGTCGCTGAGGATCCATACTTGGTTCCCACCGCGTTTCCAGACTGTCGGTGGCAAGAAGGCGCTGACTCAGACTATGCGGAGGGAGGCGGGTACCCGACAGCTCGCGAGGCTCTCGTCGAATACCCGATCGAGGAACTTTTCTACGACAACTTTGAGGTCATCGACCAGACCGGCGGCACTGTGACCTGGAAAATCAGCGATGCAGAGGGCACCCGCGCGGGAGAGGTCACGGCGCGCCAATTCGGTTCGGGGCTGTGGGGGGTCGAGACTGCTCTGTTCTGTTTGCCGAGTCGAATAGTGGCGGACCTCGAATAGTGCCCGGTCGGCCAGGGCCGGCCAAATCCCCGATCTAGTACGTCTTTGGCTCATTCGCTCGACCAATATGTAACGTCAGGGCGATGTATGTTCCTGCGGCTGAACACACCGGGCAGATCACTGCATGGCTTGAGCGCGAGTTGGGCGGCAGAGTCGTGGACATCAAGAAGCAGCCTCGTTGGCGGCCGGTGTGGTTCGCCGACCTGGAGCGTGACGGCGAGACCCTGGAACTGTGCGTGCGGACCGAGCGGTCCGACATGCCGTTGATCTTCCCGCTCGAACACGAGATGCGCTTCCAGTCGCTGCTGGACGAGCGCGGCATCCCTGTCGCCGCAGTTCACGGAATGATCGATACGCCCTATGCCTATGTGATGGACCGAGTCGGGGGTCAGGAACACTTCGGTGACACCCGCGACGACGAGCGGGCAGCGGCAGTTGACGACTACCTCGGGCATCTTGCCCGACTTCATGCGCTCGATCCAGAACCCTTCGCCGCCGCCGGAATCACCCGGGCAGAGACCCCTGCTGCATCAGGGACCGTGGGTCTGGCCCGCTACGAGGAGGTCTACCGATCCCAGAAGGTTCACCCGGACCCGTTCCTGGAGTTCTGTCTAGGGTGGCTGCGGCGCAACCCGCCCGACTCCAAAGGACGTGAAGCCCCCATCGTGTGGGACTCGGGCCAGTTCCATCACGCCGACGGCAAGATCGTGGCCCTGCTCGACCTGGAGATCGCCCACATCGGCGATCCGATGATGGACCTCGCTGCCTGGAGGATGCGCGACACCATCGTCGGTTACGGCGACATGGCAACGCTGTACGCCCGCTACGAAGACCTGCGGGGCGAACCAATCGACATCGAGGCCATCCAGCACCACCATTTCGTGTTCACGCTCACCAACCAACTTGCTTTCAGCGCCGCCATCAAAGAGCCGCCGGCCAACTCGGACCTCATGACCAACCTGCAATGGTGCTACGAGACCAACCTGTTCGCCACCGAAGCACTCGCCGAGATGCTCGAGATCGAGTTGCCTCAAGTCGAGATGCCCGAACCCCGAGTCTCACAGGCGTCCGCCGGCCATCAACACCTCGTGGGCATGCTGCGCTCGCAGCAGATAGACGATGAGGTTCAGCGCCACCAGATCCGCACCGCTTTCCGTCTGGCCCGCCACCTGCAACGCATCGACGAGGTCGGCGACGCCACCGAACAGGCCAACCTCGACGACCTTCACCGCCTCGTCGGCCACAGACCGGCCGACTGGCGGGAGGGTGAGGCCGAACTTGAGCGTTTTGTGCTCGCCAACGCCGACACGAGCGTGCACGACGAGGAGTTGGTGAAGTTGTTCCATCGCCGCAACCTGCGCGCCCACATGCTGTTGGGACCGCCGGGCTCGGCGATGACCCACCATCATCAGATCCAAACGTTCTCCGGCGACTCTGGAGGCGTGAAATGACCGATGAAGATCTGTCGGTGGCCGCATGGCGGGAATTCTGTGAGGCCATGGCCGACGCCGGAGAAATGGTGCTCGCACCCGGCGTACCCGAACATCGCAACATCCGGGCCGAGGGGATTCGAACACTGAGCCGATATCTCACGTTCGCATTGGAACGGTGCCTGGAACGGGGTGACCCGACCCGGCCTGCTTTCGTGGATGTGCAGACGCCGATTCGAAAGTACATGGGCGACAACCCTGACCAGACCTATTTTTCTGCCGTGGTGAGCGGCGACCGCTCCTATCGCATCAGAGCTTCCGCAGCGGGCACAGTGGCAGTTGAGATCGGCGTGTACGCCGGGGACTTCGGAGCAAACAGCGGAGGCAGGCGACTAGTCAGCGCGGTGGAGGACACCACCCTGCGACTCAACAACGACGGCACATACGAATTGCTGTTGACCCCCGACCCGGACCCCGGCGATCCCAACCAACTGCGACTGGACCCCGATTCCACCTCGGTGTTGATCCGAACGTACTTCACCGACCTACAGGTCCGGCTGGCGCACCCCCGACCGACGATTGAAGCCGTTGCGGCGCCCGAACCCGCACCCATGCTCACCCCCGAGCACCTGAAGCAGAAACTGGAACTGGCCGCGCTGCATGCCGTCGGATCGTTCCGGTGGTGGGGGCGGTTCGCATCTCAGGGGCATCAATTCGCGCCCGTCAACACCTTCGCCCCCCTGCCGGACGATGGCGACATGCACACGCCCGAGAATGTGCGCTACTTCTCAGGAGACTGGCAGCTTGGTCCCGACGAAGCACTGGTGATCGACTTCGACCCTTCAGCCGGTGCCGACTACTGGGGAGTCGTGCTGATCACCCACTGGGGAGAGACCGTCGACTGGCTGACCCGCCCGACGGTCATCAACAAAGAGACTGCAGTGCGGCGCCAAGACGGATCGGTGCGTGTTGTAGTCGCACACGAGGACCCGGGCGTCCCCAACTGGCTCGACACCGCCGGGCATCCCAAGGGATCGCTGAGCCTCCGCTGGTTCCGCTCCAACGCTCCCCTACCCGCGGCTGCGTCCCGAGTCGTGGCTTTAGGCCAAGTTGCCACGCTCGACTAGCAAACGCATTTCTTCGATCTTCCGGCGGCGGTGACAGCCGTCGAGATGATCGTTGACGATGCCAGCCGCCTGCATCAGGGCGTAGCAGGTGGTGGGTCCGACGAAGCGCCAGCCCAGCTTCTTGAGCGCCCTGCTCATCGCCGTCGACTCGGCCGTGGTCGCCATGTCTGCCACCGCCGCGTGGTCTATCCGCGCCGGCCGGGCCCCATGTTCGGGCTCGAAACTCCAGAAGAACGCGGCGAGCGAGCCGTAAGCCTCCACCGTGTCGATGGCGGCGCGGGCGTTGTTGATCGTCGCTTCGATCTTGCCTCGGTGCCGAACGATGCCGGCATCGCCGAGCAGCCGTTCCACATCACCCGAACCGAAGCGGGCCACCTGCTCGAAGTCGAAGCCGCTGAACGCGGCTCGGAAGTGGGTCCGCTTGCGGAGGATCGTCAACCAGGAGAGACCCGATTGGAAACCCTCCAGACACATCTTCTCGTAGAGCCGCAGATCATCGAGGACCGGCACGCCCCACTCCCGGTCGTGATACGCCGCGTAGTCGTCGTGCCCTTCTCCCCACCAGCAAGCCAGCGTTCCATCAGCCCGCTGCGCCAGACCCTCCGGCAGTCCCTCATCACCCGCAGCAGCACTCACCGCGAAACTCTCAGCTGCGGCCGCGGAACTGGGACTTGGTTCCCCCTCCGTCCTTGTTGAGACGCTTCATGAGGTGGAGGCCTTCGAGAATCAACTCTGTGGCGCTGGCCACCAGAGCCGGCGACTCAGACTGGCCCTCGTCTGCCAACAGAGCCTGAACCGGCGCAATGAACGCCGGAATCTGCTCGAGCATCGCCGCGTACGCCTCGTCGGTCACGTCTTCGCCGGTGTCGACCACAAGGTCGCCCTCGAACGCCTCGACCACCCCGAGATGGGTGTCGGACGGCACCCGCTGTTTGAACACTGCGAGCACCGCGGCCCGCACGAGGTTGTTGAGAATCTCCCCGTCGCGCCCCTCGTCGAGTGTCTCCATCTCGACCTTTCCCGAAGTTGACGCGGGCAGCGCCTCAAGGTCGACGATGCGCGGCACCACATGGCTGCCACCGGCTCGCAGCGTGCGTCGCACGGCGTTGGCGACCATGACCTCCTCGTTGGCGATCGACAGCCGCACCGACACGCCCGAACGTTGCGAGATATGCTGGCTGGCGCGGGCCGCGTGAGTCAGAGTCGCCACGATCTCGCTCATGAACGACGGCACCGACACCTCGACATCGCCGGTGAAGGCGACTTCGGCCTCCTGTTCGACTATCGCCATCTCAGTGTCGACGTCGAGGGGGTAATGGGTGCGGATCTGGGAGCCGAAACGGTCCTTGAGAGGCGTGATGATCCGGCCGCGGTTGGTGTAGTCCTCCGGGTTCGCCGATGCCACGAGCACCACGTCGAGCGGCAGCCTCACCTTGTGGCCCCGTATCTGCACGTCGCGTTCCTCCAACACGTTGAGCAGACCGACCTGGATGCGCTCCGCGAGGTCGGGGAGTTCATTCATCGCGAAGATGCCGCGGTTGGTACGCGGTACCAGGCCGTAGTGGATCGTCAGCTCATCGGAGAGATAACGACCTTCGGCCACCCGGATCGGATCGACCTCACCGATCAGGTCGGCGATGGAGGTGTCGGGCGTGGCCAGTTTCTCCCCCAGCCGATCATCGCGATGAACCCATGAGATCGCGGTGTCGTCGCCGTGTTCTGCGATCAGATCACGTGCGTAGCGTGAGATCGGGTTGTACGGGTCGTCGTTGATCTCGGATCCGGCGATGATCGGCATCCACTCGTCGAGCAGGTTGGTGAGGCCGCGGATCATGCGGGTCTTGGCCTGTCCCCGTTCACCCAGAAAGATGATGTCGTGACCTGCGATCAGGGCGTTTTCGAGCTGTGGGTTGACGGTATTGTCATAGCCCAACACTTCACTGAACAGCGGCTCGGACCCGCGGATGCGCTCGATGGTGTTGTTGCGCAGTTCCTGGTGGACGGGAACCGACTCCCATCCACTGTCACGAAGCGCCCCCAGGGTCTCTGGTCTCAGTGTCTTTGATCTCACGGGCTCTGATCTCACCATGCCCGAACCCTACACCGGTGTTCTGGCGGTGCCATCAGTCGGAAACCGGCGCCCCGCACCGCCAGAACGACCCAGCAGTACGCTCGACGGGATGGAACTGACCGGCCAGTGGCGTGCCACCACCGCCAACGACGAAATGCGCCGGACGTTCAACCAGCCCGAACTCGACGATCGCAACTGGTCGGAGATCGAAGTTCCGGGCCACTGGTCCAGCCGTCCGGAGTTCGCTCAGGCCCATTCGGTGCTGCACCGGACCCGGTTCGAGCTCGAGACACCAGACATTGAGCGCCGCCGCTGGCTGTGGCTCGACGGCGTCTGTCAACAGGGCGACGTCTGGCTCAACGGCCGCTACGTCGGCACCACCGACGGCTACTTCATCCCCCACGGCTTCGACATCACCCAACACCTTGAGGACCGCAGCGACCACCTGCTGGCCGTGGATGTGACCTGTGCTCCCGACAACCCCGGCGCTGCACGCAAATCGTTGATGGGTGCGCTCATCGACCCCGAACTGTCCGGGGCCGCCAACGAGAACCCCGGCGGCATCTGGCGGCCGGTCCGGATTCGGGAGACCGGCCCCACCGCAGTGCTGTACTGGCGCACGGTCTGTCTCGATGCCGACACGGACCGAGCGACTCTCGCAATGCGGTGTGTGTTCGACACCCCGGTTGCCGGGCCGGTGGTGTTGCGAACCCGGGTGGCGGGCCACGACCATGAACTCTCCCATCCTGCCGCCGCGGGCGAGAACCGGGTTGAGTGGACGGTCGAGGTGCCCGAGCCGGATCTGTGGTGGCCCCATTCACTCGGCGAACAGCCCCTGCACGACCTGCGCTGCGAGGTGGTCGTAGACGCCGAGGTCTCCGATTCGTTCGAGACCCGTGTCGGTTTCCGTTCGATGCGGATGCGCAACTGGATCCTGCATGTCAACGGCGAGCGCCTCTTCGTCAAGGGCATCGGCATGCTCCCGACTTCGGCCCGGCCCGGCGACGCCGGTGCCGCCGAGGTGACCGCTGACGTGCTCGCGGCCAAACAGGCCGGTCTGGACATGATCCGGGTGATAACCCACATCGCCCGGCCCGAGGTCTACGAGACCGCCGACGAGACCGGCATGCTGTTGTGGCAGGACTTGCCGCTGCGAGGACAGATGGCGCGCGGGGTTCGAAACCAGGCGACGCGGCAGGCCCGAGAAGCGGTCGACCTGTTGGGTCATCACCCGTCGGTTGCCGTCTGGTGCGCCCACGACGAACCGTTCAACAAGCCAGACACTCCTTCACCTACGCCACCCCTGCTCGGCCAGCAGACCCCCTCATGGAACCGCACCGTTCTGGACCGTTCAGTTCGCCGTGTGCTCAGCCGCACCGACGGTTCCCGTCCGGTCGTGGCACACACCGCTGTGCCACCCACCTTTCCCGACTTCGACGGCACCACCAGCCATCTCTGGTTCGGATGGCATCACGGCAGGGCCGCCGACCTCGCCGCGGCGGCAGCCCGGATCCCGCGGATGGCCCGCTTCGTCACCGCCTTCGGAGCCGCCACTGTTGAACCCGACAACCCGCATCTCCAAGGTTCCCGTCCTCGTGATTCCCATCGGAAGGACTATCGCTGGCCATCGCTGGACTGGGAACAGATCGCCGCGTCGATCGGTGCTCCCGCCGAGTCACTGTTGCACCTGGTAGCACCCGAACATGCGACAGATGCAACCGACTGGGCCAAGCGCACCGGTTTCGCTCAAGCCGAGGTCGTCAAGACTTCGATTGAGTTGTTGCGTCGGCTGAAGTACCAGCCGACTGGCGGGTTCTCACTGTTCTATCTCGCTGATGCCGCAGATGCCGGCGGTTTCGGGGTGCTCAACCGCAGCCGGGGCGCCAAGCCGGGTTGGCAGGCATTGGTCGATGCTTGCCGTCCGATCATCGTGGTCGCAGATCCTCTGGGTGCCGTGCTCGCCCCCGGTGAGGGGATCGACTTGGCCGTGCACGTCGTGTCTGACGTGCGCAATCCCATTCCCGATGCTCGGGTGAGGGCAACGGTGCGGGCCAATATCACCGGCGGCGGTTCTGCGATCGTTTCAGAGCAGAGCTGGAGCGGAACGATTCCCGAAGACGCATGCTCGCTGATCGGCAGAGTGAAGGCCGCCGTGCCGGGACTAGCAAACGAACTTGTCGTCAGTCTGAAGTTGACTGCGGAAACGATGACCGTCACCAACGAATACCGGACTCCAGTTCACAACCTGGTCGGATAAATTCTCGGTCCGGTTATCAAATTTGTTAGGCAAGCCTTACAATCGCACTGTGAAATTCAGCGCCGTGAAATTCAGCGCCGTGAGAATCGGCCCTCGAACCTTTCGACACCATACCTTGGCTTTGCCCATTGCACTGACCCTCCTATTGGCAGTGCTCGTGCTGAGCCTGCGCTACGGTGCTCTGAGAATTGACACGGGCACCGTCTGGAACGCTGTTTGGGACTACGACCGCAGTGACCACCGCCAGATCGTGGTTCGGGAACTTCGGCTGCCCCGAACCGTCATAGGAGTGCTCGCCGGCGCATGCTTCGCGGTCGCCGGAGCCCTCACCCAAGGCGTAACCCGAAATCCCCTGGGAGCACCCGGGATCCTCGGCGTCAACGCTGGCGCGGCATTCGCCGTGGTAACCGCCATCTACACCGCCGGCATCACCAGTCCCGCCGGATACGTATGGTTCGCGTTCATCGGAGCTTTGGGCGCAACCGTCCTGGTCTACGCCGTGGCCAGCGCTGGCTCAGGTGGGGCCACGCCCGTGAAGCTGGCGTTGGCCGGTGCCATTATCAGCGCGCTGCTCGGTTCATGGACAGCGGCCGTGTTGTTGCTTGACCTGGAGACCCTCGATCAAGCCCGGTTCTGGCTGGCCGGATCGATCTCTGGGCGAGGTACCGAGGAAGCCGCGCTGCTCTTGCCGATAATTGCTGTGGCGTTGCTCGCGGCGTTGTTCATGGGGCGCCAAGTGAATGCCCTGAGCCTTGGGGAGGAGGTGGCTACCGGTCTCGGCCAGAGGACCTCTATCGTGCGCGCCGCGGCGGGCGCATGCGTGGTGGCCCTCGCCGGATCTGCGGTGGCCCTGGCCGGTCCCGTGGCGTTCATCGGGCTGGCCGTACCACACATCGTGCGCTCCGTCGTCGGCCCCGACTACCGCTGGATCATCCTCTACTCGGCGCTTCTCGGTCCGTGCCTGCTCCTCGGCGCGGACATCATCGGCAGGGTGGTCGTCAGTCCCTCGGAGCTGCAGGTAGGTATTGTCAGCGCCGCGTTGGGAGCGCCGTTCCTGATCTATCTGGTGCGCAGCATGAAACTGGCCGAGTTGTGAATCGTACGGCACGGCTGTGTTCGGCTGCGGCGGCCGCCGTGTTGGGTCTGGCGATCGTCGGCTTGGTAGTCGGGGACTACCCCGTGCCCGCCCGCTCGGCCATAGCCACTGCCGTCTGGGACCGGGGCGGAGAGTTCGACTTCGTAATCAATTCTCTGAGGTTTCCCAGAGTGACGGTGGCGGTGCTGGCCGGAGTCTGTCTGGCCGCGTCGGGACTGCTGTTCCAAACGTTGATCGACAATCCTCTGGTGTCGCCCGACATCATCGGAATCGACACCGGAGCCGCGGCGGTTGCTGTCGCCATTCTCGCCATCGGGTTGGATGCCCGGCTCCTGCCCTACGCGGCCTTTGCAGGAGCGCTTGCAACCGCTGTGCTGATCTTCACGCTGTCATGGCGGCGCGGTTTCAGCGGAGGTCGCCTCGTACTTGTGGGGATCGGGATAAACGCGCTGTTGAGCGCCGTGATCACCTATATGCTCGTGCGCTTTCCCGTCGAGCGGGTCAGTGCGGCTGCGCGCTGGCAAGCGGGTACCCTTTCGGCGTCTTCCTGGGACGACGCCCGCACACTGGCCGTGGCTCTGGTTGTGCTGCTTCCGGTCGCATTTCTACTCGTGCGTCGACTGCGGATCATGCAACTGGGCAACGACACAGCAATTGCTCTGGGTATGCGCTTGGAGCAGAACCGAATGGCTGTGATCGCCACCGGCTGCGGTCTGGCCGCCATCGTCGTGGCAGTGGTCGGGCCCTTGGGTTTCGTGGCCCTGCTTGTTCCCCACGTGGCGCGCTCACTGGCCGGAGCGCTCACCGTCGGCGTGCTGTTGCTCACCGCACTGCTCGGCTCGGTCATGCTCCTGTCAGCCGATCTGGTAGCCCAGCGGCTTTTCGCTCCGACCGTGCTTCCCGCCGGAGTGGTCACCGCGGCGATGGGCGGCCCTTATCTGCTGCTGGTGTTGAGGAGGTTCAACCGTGCGGTCTGACCACAAGCTTGATCCCGTCTTGGCCGCCGACCGTGCGAGGCGCAACCCCGGTGATGTGTCTTCGCGATCCAGACCCGTTCTGAGCACTGAGAACCTTGATGCAGACTACGGCGGTCCGGTGGTGCTGGACGACCTCACAGCCTCGATACCCACCGGCGAGATAACTGCCATCGTCGGGGCCAACGCTTCGGGGAAGTCCACGCTGTTGCGGGCGCTGGCACGCCTGTTGAAACCCGCGCGCGGCGTTGTCTACCTTGACGGTGCAGACATCCACAGCCAGTCCACCCGTTCCGTGGCGGTTCAGCTCGGTCTGCTGCCCCAATCACCCCGGGCTCCGGAGGGGGTCGTTGTCGGCGACCTGGTGCGGCGGGGGCGCTACCCGCATCAGCGGCTGTTCGACCAGTGGTCCAAGGCGGATGAACGGGCAGTGGTGCGAGCACTCGAGCTGACCGGACTCAGCGACGTGGGAGATCGACCCCTCGATGAGCTGTCGGGCGGTCAACGCCAGCGTGCTTGGATCGCCATGGCCCTGGCCCAGGACACACCGGTGATGTTGTTGGATGAACCCACGACCTTCCTGGACATCGCCCATCAAGTGGAGATGCTCGATCTGCTTGCTCGACTGAACCGGTCAGAGAATCGAACCATTGTGATGGTGCTGCATGACCTGAACCAGGCTTGCCGCTACGCCTCGCACCTGATTGCGCTGGCAGACGGCCGTATTGAGGCTGTAGGGCATCCCTCAGAGGTGGTTACCGCGGAGATGATCGAGCGCGTGTTTGGCTTGCACGTGAGCGTCATCTCCTGCCCGGTCAGTGGCACGCCTCTTTGCGTGCCCCACACACACTGCCATTAGCCGGAGCGTTATTCGCCAAGCTCGAAAATCACTGCCAAGTTGCAAACCCCGGATGTGTTAGGTATACCTAACACATCGTGATGATTGCGCACCCTCCTAGCAACCACACCTTTCGGGCACTGGCGGTGAGCGCGCTGTCGTGGGCAGCTCTGGTCTTCTTCTCGGCCGGCTGCGGCGACAGCGGTGCTTCCGTCGGTTCCGAACCTGTCGCAGCCACCGACATCGCCACCGCTGCTCCGACCACCACAGACGCACCTGAAGCAACCACGCCGGACTCGACCCCGGTCACCACTGACAACTCTGAAGCCTCAACCGGAGACGATCCAGTCCTGCCCGTCACCGTGACAGACGAAACCGGCGCCGAAGTGACCGTGAACTCCGTCAAGAGGATCATCCCGCTCGACGGCGACGTTGCAGAGGTCGTGTTCGCACTCGGCTTGGGCGACAACGTGGTTGCCACAGACCTGTCAGCCACGTTCCCGCCCGAAGCCGACGCTCTGCCAGAGATCGGCTATCAGCGGGCGCTGTCTGCGGAGACCTTAGCCGCTTTCGCCCCCACCGTACTGCTGGCCACCGACACTGCCGGTCCACCCGAAGCGCTCGACGACATGCGACGGCTCGGCTACCCGCTGATAATCCTGCCCAACGAATCCACACCGACCGGCGCCGGTCAGAAGATCAGAGCCGTTGCCGCTGCCCTGGGAGTCCCACAGCGGGGAGCACGACTCGCCGATGCTCTGGACGCTGCCATCAACGAAGCCACCGCCGGGCCGCGCGAACCAGAAGACCGTCCACGGGTGGTGGCTCTGTATGTTCGGGGTACTGCGGCACAGTTGGTCTTGGGGAAGTCGTTGAACACCCACTGGCTGATCGATGCCGCCGGCGGAGTCGACATATCGGAGTCAATGGGCATCGGCGACACCGCCCCCATCTCCGCGGAGGCAATCCTGGCCGCCGCCCCGGACGTGATCCTGGTGCCTCGCGCAGGGCTCGAATCGGTCGGCGGCGTGGAGGGGTTGGTGGAGATCGGTGGGCTCGGCCAGACCCCGGCGGGGCTGAACCGGCAGGTTCTCGCCTACGACGACCAGCTCCTGTTGGGCAACGGTCCCCGGACCGCACAGATGCTCGCAGCGCTTCGCGACGATCTCGCTTCGGTGACCCCAGCAACAGCAGGCAACCAAAACGGCTCGGAGGAGGAGTCATGACCACCAGAAGTTCCGAGGCCCTGCGCCTGGGAGTCGGTTTGGCCCATGTTGTCCAAGGTGCCGAGATACGGCTGGCCACACCGGACGCTCGAACTCTGATCGCATCGGCGCACCCCTCGTCCGACGTGACGCTGTGCGACCTGCGCGAGGCACTGCTGTACAGCGTCTGCCCACACCGACCCGATGTCAGCCGCTGGATCGAGACAACCGATATCTGCGGATCTCTGCAGAGTCGCGGCGGCGGTGTCTACCGCCTGCGTGGAGTTGAACCCGAGCAGAGGTGGTTCTCCACATTGCTGCGCACGGACCACGTGATCGAGGTGCTGAGCCGACTCGAATGCGAAGAACCCCTTTGCGGTGCTGTCAACGCCAAGCTGTTGCCGGACGGCCCATTGGGTGTGACCGCCGTCTGCGTGAGCGCCGACGATCCCCGCATCAACATCGACGAAGTAGCGGTGATTCTGCACGGCGCCTGTCTGGTCTCCGAACTGATTGGCCGTCCCGACGCACAGTCGCCCGAGTTCAGCCGACTCAGTCCGAATCCGACGGACACACCCAATCAAACAATGAACCCATCCAATCCAACAACAAGCCCATCCAATCCAACAACAAGTAAGGAGAACAAGAAATGAGTATTGTCCGCATCAACGCCATCACCGTCCCCGAAGATTCCGGTGACGAACTGCTGCGCCGCTTCGAAGCACGGGTCGGCGAGGTAGAGACCATGGCTGGATTCGAGGGTTTCGAACTCCTTCGTCCGGCCGAGGGCAGCACCTGGTATGTGTACACGCGTTGGTCCAGCGAGGAGGACTTCCTGGCATGGGTCAGGTCGGCTTCTTTCACCAGGGGCCATGCCGAAGCCAACCGCCAGCCCGTAGCGCACGGCTCAGAAGTGCTGAGTTTCGACATTGTGCTGTCCGCAGGGCCGGCTGATGCCAAAGAGGACAACTGACAGACATGCATCGCAGAAGGATTCTTCAGCGCGGTGTTGCAGCTTGGTGGTCGGCACTGCTGCTCGCATTCGTTCTGACCGCAACGGCATGTGGCGGTGGCGACGACGCAGGCACGGAGGCCCCACCACCCGAGTCCCCCGGCGAGTCGACCACCACAACCAGCGAGCCGACCACCACAACCACAACCAGCGAACCGACTGCCACCACCACAACCAGCGAACCGACTGCCACCACCGGAGCCTCCACTATCGATGAGGGCACGAGCACTACCAGTACGACCGTTGCGGTTGAAGCAACTCCAAGCAGTTCCGAAAGTTCCGACAGACCGGGCGATGAAGAGCAAACGGTCATGGACGCATGGGCTGTGGTGTTCGACTCTTCTCTGGACATTTCAGCCAAGTTGAACCATCTGGACGGCGCCGCATCGCTGGAGGCGAGCAACGCTGCTTACGCCGCTGCGGGGGAGCGCATGGGTGGTATCAGCCTGGAACCGACCGCCGCAGAGGTCGACGGCGACTCCGCCACCGTCACCTACAATGTGCTCTTCGGGGCAACGGTCGCCTATGAAGACCTGAGCGGGACGCTCCAGCGGGTCGATGGCAGTTGGGTGGTTAGCCGGGAGTCATATTGCGGGTTCCTGGCATCTGCTCGCACCCGCTGCCAGTAACTGTTCTCAGTTGTGGGCAGGTCGGCCACATGGGTGTCGACCTGTCCACAGCTGCGTTGCGGTTTACACTCCTTGAGCATCCTGGTGACTGCGGGGAGGACCGATTCTTGAGCAGCAGAGTGGATCCGAAGATTGATTCCGGCATTCCGAGAAGCCGATGAGCGTCGTCCTCGAAGCAGAGATCAGCCCTCAGATGAGCACCGAAGCTGCGGTGCGGTTGGCTGAACTCGCCGAAGAAGCCGGTTTCGCCAGGTTGGGCATCTCCGACGTGGTGTATTGGCCCGACTCGTTCATGGTCCAAGCGCTCTGCGCACAGGCCACCCGCCGCATCGCAGTGGGGGCGATGGTCACCAACCCCTACACACGTCACCCAGTCGTGTTGGCCGCAGCGCTCGCGACGCTCGACGACCTTGCCGGTGGTCGGGCATTCTGCGGGCTCGGTGTGGGGGCCGGCCTGGAGCCGTTGGGGATCGACTACCCGAAACCGGTTGCCGCGCTGCGCCGAGCCGTGACCGAGATCCGCACGTTGCTGGGCGGCGGGGAGGTGGGCGGCGAGCGCCTGATCCGTCCGCCGACGCATCCGATACCGATCTCCATCGGCACGCGCAGCCCTCAAGTGATGCGCTTGGCCGGAGAAGTGGCCGACATCGCCCTGGTCGGTGGGCGCTACCTCTCGGCGGGTCTGGCCGCGCAATACCGATCTTGGCTGGCCGAGGGTGCTGGGCGTGTTGGGCGCACGCTCGAGGACTTGGAGGTGGCGCCACGCCTGACGCTGTGCTGCTCTGCTGACGGCGACCTGGCCAGACGAAGCGTCAAGCGCTATGTCGCCCACTACCTCACCCTGATTCGCCCCGCTGAACTGGATGTGGACCCCGATCGCATGACCGCCGTCGAGGCAGCTCTGGAGCGCAGCCAGGGTTGGTACTTCGACCACAACCGAACCGACGACAGTGCCCTCGACGAACTCATCGACAACCGTCTGGTGGAGGCGTTCACCATCGTCGGCACCCCCGAAGAGTGCGCGCAGCAGCTCGAAGCTGTGCTCGACATGGGTTTCACCAGTGTCAGCCTCAATCTTGCCGCCACTGCCCGCCGCACCGCCGCGGAGGGCCTGGCCGAAACCATCACCTCGTTCTCCCCCGTTGTCGCCGCGCTGGCCTCTCATCTGTAGGCCAGTCGAACGGAACGTCCTGCGCGGGGAACTGCTCCGTGCGGCCCGCGGAGGCGGAGTTCGGAGCGTTCACAGAGGACGAACTCTCCTCGGCGCGTTCTGAGACGGGCCGGCGACTACGCTGCTGCTCTTCTCCAGTTAGCTAGGGACCCGATAGACAGATACCGTTTCACCCAAGCGAAGCGACCCGAAAGCAACATTCATGGCGCAGACCTCCACGCGGCAGACCCAGGGCCAACACGAGGTCGCGCCCGTCCATCGGCGACCGAAGCAGCTCCCGTGGCCTCTGAGCCTCTACCAGTCCGCGATCGGCAAGAAGTACGCCATGGCGATCTCGGGCATCGGTCTGCTCGGTTTCGTGGTCGTCCACATGATCGGCAACCTGCACCTCTATGAGGGCCCGGTGCAGGTGCACGAATACGGTGAGGCTCTGCGTGACCTCGGCGGACACCTGGCCCCTCGCACCTTCCTGTTGTGGGTGATGCGCCTCGGTCTCATCGCCATGTTCGCGATCCACATCCACAGCGCCTACTCACTCAGTCGCATGAGCCTGAAGGCCGACGATTCATACGCCGGCAAGCGCAACTACATCGCTGCCAATTTTGCCAGCCGCACGATGCGCTGGACCGGCCCGATCGTGCTGCTCTACCTGCTGTTCCACCTCGCCGACCTCACCTGGGGCTGGTGGCTCGGCGACGAGTACGTGCGCGGCGACATCTACCACAATGTCGTCGAGTCGATGAGCTCGCTGCCCGTGGCGATCATCTACATCGTCGCCAACGTTGCGTTGGCGATGCACATTTTCCACGGCACGTGGTCGATGTTCCAGACCCTGGGAATCAACAACCCCAAGTTCAACGATCTGCGCCGCGGCATCGCCGGAACCCTCGCCGCGGTCATCCTCATCGGAAACCTGAGCTTCCCGATAGCCGTTCAAGCGGGCCTGCTCAACGAGGACAACCGCTCCGTCCCAGTCGGAGAGTTCAACCCCGACGAAAGCAGCGCCGATGCTTGACGCAAGGATCCCCGACGGGCCGATTGCCGAGAAGTGGGACAATCACAAGTTCTCGGTGAAGCTGGTCAACCCGGCCAACAAACGCAAGTTCGACATTATCGTCGTGGGCACCGGACTGGCCGGCGCATCTGCTGCAGCCTCGCTCGCCGAACTCGGTTACAACGTCAAGGCGTTCACGTTCCACGACTCGCCGAGACGGGCCCACTCGATCGCCGCACAAGGCGGCATCAACGCCGCCAAGAACTACCGCAACGACGGTGACTCGGTATACCGCCTCTTCTATGACACCGTGAAAGGCGGCGACTACCGCTCGCGCGAGGCCAACGTCTACCGCCTGGCGCAAGTCTCGGTTGACATCATCGACCAGTGCGCCGCTCAAGGAGTGCCCTTCGCCCGGGAGTACGGCGGCCTGCTAGCCAACCGCTCGTTCGGCGGTGCTCAAGTCAGCCGCACCTTCTACGCCCGGGGACAGACCGGTCAGCAGTTGCTGCTCGGCGCCTACCAAGCCCTGGCAGCTCAGGTAAGGGCCGGGAAGGTCACTCTCTACAACCGATCGGACATGCTCGACGTCGTCATAAAGGACGGCCATGCGTGCGGCATAGTCACCCGCGACTTGCTCACCGGCGAGGTCCACGCCCACAGCGCCCACGCGGTTGTGTTGGCTACCGGCGGCTACGGCAACGTCTACTACCTGTCGACCAACGCCATGGCCTGCAACGTGACCGCGGCGTGGCGTGCACATCGCAAGGGCGCCCTGTTCGCCAACCCCTGCTACACGCAGATCCACCCGACCTGCATCCCGGTCAGCGACGAGTTCCAGTCGAAGCTCACCCTGATGTCGGAGTCGTTGCGCAACGACGGACGGATCTGGGTGCCGCGCCAACTCGACGACGCCCGATCCGCCGCGGACATCCCCGAATCAGAGCGCTACTACTACCTCGAAGAGAAGTATCCGTCGTTCGGCAACCTGGTGCCCCGCGATGTGGCGAGCCGCAACGCCAAGACTGTGGTCGATGAAGGCCGCGGCGTCGGTCCCCTCAAGAACGGGGTCTACCTCGACTTCGCCGCGGCGATCGCCCGCGACGGGGTTGAAGCGGTACGGGAACGGTACGGCAACCTCTTCGACATGTACGAGCGCATCACCGGCGAAGACCCTTACAGCCTGCCCATGCGAATCTACCCTGCGACCCACTACACCATGGGCGGACTCTGGGTGGACTACAACCTGATGACCACCGTGCCGGGGCTCTACTGCCTCGGCGAGGCCAACTTCTCTGACCACGGCGCCAACCGACTGGGTGCCTCGGCGCTGATGCAGGGACTCGCAGACGGCTATTTCGTGCTGCCCTACACGATCGGCGATCATCTCGCCCCCAAGCTCGGTGACGCCCCAGTGCCCACGACAGATCCGGTCTTCGCCGAAGCACTCGCCGAGGTGGACCGGCGAACCAGGAGTTGGACTCAGGTGAAAGGCACCCGATCCGTCGAGCACTACCACCGCGAACTCGGCAAGATTGTCTGGGAGTACTGCGGTATGGCCCGCAACAAGACGGGTCTGGAGAAGGCCCTGTCTGAGATTCCCGCTCTACGTGAAGAGTTTCGCAAGAACGTCAAGGTGCTGGGAAGTCCCGACGGGGTGAACCAGCAACTGGAGAAGGTCAACCGGGTTGACGACTTCATGGAGTTCGCGGAACTCAAGGTCCGTGATGCGTTGCACCGCGCCGAGAGCTGCGGCGGCCACTTCCGTGAGGAGTCCCAGACTCCCGAAGGCGAAGCGTTGCGCGATGACGAGAACTTCTCCTACGTCGCCGCCTGGGAATGGCGGGGACCTGATGCCGACCCGGTGCTGCACAAGGAGCATCTCAACTTCGAGAACGTCCAACTGACCCAGCGCAGCTACAAGTAGGGGCCACAAGATGAGCAGTACCGAAAGCACTGATAACGGCAGTGTGGAACAAGACAGAGCGCTGAACCTCAAACTGAGGATCTGGCGCCAGGACGGACCGCACGCCGAAGGGTCGTTCCTCGACGTTGATGCCGACCAGATCCCCACCGACGCCTCGTTCCTGGAAATGCTCGACATGGTCAACGAGCGGTTGATCGAAGACGACATCGAGCCGATCACGTTCCCCCACGACTGCCGCGAAGGGATCTGCGGTACCTGTGGCGTGATGATCAACGGCCAGGCCCACGGACCTGAGAGAGCCACCGCCACCTGCCAGCTGCACATGCGCAAGTTCCGCGACGGCGACCAGATTGTGATCGAGCCGTGGCGCGCCGCCGCCTTCCCGGTGCTGAAGGATCTCATGGTCGACCGGCGTGCCTTCGACCGCATCATCGAGGCAGGCGGGTATATCTCCGCCCCTACCGGCACACCGCAGGACGCCAACGAAATCCCGGTGCCGAAAGAGGTGGCTGACACCGCCATGGACGCCGCGGCCTGTATCGGCTGTGGTGCTTGTGTGGCGGCTTGCCCCAACTCGGCAGCTCAACTGTTCACCTCCGCCAAACTCGCCCACCTCAACGTTTTGCCACAGGGTCAACCCGAGCGCTGGAGACGCACCGAGGCGATGGTGGAGACGATGGAGGACTACTTCGGTTCCTGCACCAACCACGGTGAATGCCACGAAGCATGCCCCAAGGAGATCTCGCTCGACTTCATTGCCTTCATGAACCGCGACTACATCAAGTCGAAAAGCAAGAACCGCAGTCTCGCCAGTCAATAGCTCCGGTCCGCCGATTCACGCTCGGATTCGCAGGTCTACCGGGCGGTCGCGTCGCTGTCGGCGTTGCTTGACGAGTCTGCCTATCTGTGAAACAGTGACCAGTGTCACACCTCGGCAGATAGGTTGATTCCGCTCGGTTGAGGCAACCGCCTCAACCCCTCAACTTCTCTGCCTGTGACAGAAGGGAGGAGGCGCACGACGAAAGCAGGAAGTCGGACAGGCATTCGAAAATGGCCGATGCCCTGCACTCTTGTTGCCATACGAACCCACGTTGCACCGTGGACGGGACCGCTCCCACAAGCTTCTCGCGCCCGATGCGCCCAAGAGGCGACCGGAGAAGCGCTTAGAGAGAAGATCCCAAAGGCCGCAGCAACGTAACGAGGACCTCTCTCGAACAGGTGGGGTGTCCCTGTGGGGACACCCCACCTGTAGTTTTTGTTCCGGCCTGGCAGAGCGCCCGCCTGCGGGTAGCTTTGCCGACGTGCCTGCAGTGACTGCGACATGACAGCCGATACGACAGAGTCCCCGGGCGGCCTGGCCCGCCGATACGGGCGCTTCGTCGGATGTGGGCTGCTGATGGGGGCCGCCGATGTCGTTCCCGGCGTTTCTGGGGGAACGATCGCTTTGGTGCTGGGGATCTACCAGCGCCTGATCCAAGCCATCCGCAGCGCGGCAAAGACCCTCTTGACATTCGCAAAAGCCGACCTGAGGGGGGCCTCAGCAGGCTTTAAGTCACTCGATTTCGGCTTTTTCGTCCCGCTGGGAATCGGCATCGTGGTGGCGGTCGGATCGTTGGCCGGGGCGATCGAGACACAGCTCCACGACAATCCCGAAGAAATGGCCGGGCTGTTCTTCGGCCTCATCGGCGCCTCGATTGTCGTTTCGCTACGACTCATAAGCCGACCGACGGCAGCCCACTACGCGCTGATGGCCGCAGTCGGGACAGTCCTGTTCGTGGTGCTCGGCTATCAGTCCGGGCCGGTGTCGGACCCCACTGCGATCATCCTGGTCGGGTCGGGCGCGCTGGCCGTCTGTGCCATGATCCTTCCAGGCATCTCCGGTTCGTTCATCTTGTTGATGATCGGCATGTACAGCACCGTTATCGGCGCGGTCAGTGACCGTGATTTCGCTGACATCGTGTTCGTCGGGTTGGGCGCCGCAATCGGTCTCGCCCTTTTCTCGTCGGCACTCGGCTGGGTCATGGACAGGCACGGCGACCTTGTCACGGCAGCCATGATCGGGCTGATGCTCGGTTCGTTGAGAGTGTTGTGGCCCTGGCCCAACGGGGTGGGTGTGATATCCGAGCGACATGCCGACGTCATCGACGGCACGGGGCTGTCTTGGCCGGCATCGGGCGATCTGCCCGCACCGCTGATCCTTGCGGTGGTGGCATTCGGTGCGGTGATCGGCTTGGCCAAGGCAAGTGAAACCCTTGCTGCGCGGGAACACAGTTGAGATCGATTCCGCTGCTTCATCGTCTGCTTCTGAGTATCGCCACGGGGATCTCGGTGGTGATGGTCGTCGCGGCCTGCGCTGCCGACGACCCTCTTGGGGTCGACCTCGCGGAGGATGCGCCAGGACCCCAGATCGAGCGACCCGAGGACCTCGTTGATCTCACCGGCAATACCGAAATCACTGTCGAGGTCGGTGACAACTACTTCAGTCCTCGCAATTTCATCGTTGACCCCGGCACCGAGATCGTGTTCGTCAACGTGGGATTCACCCCTCACAACGTGGTTCCAGCAAACGAGGGAGCGTTCGAGCGAATCCCCGACTCTGCGCTCGATGAAGGGCCGGTGACCCTGGTACTCGAGGACTCGGGCGATTACCCCCTCTTCTGCTCAATCCACGGCACAGCGACCTTCGGCCAGACCGGCTACATCGTGGTGGCCGGCACCTGACCAGCGCATTCTGGCAGAGCGCGGCCTTGGCTATTCGGGCAATCGGCACCGTACGATAGCGGGTCATGAAGTCACGCTTCGCATCCCTCATCGTCCTGACCGTGCTGGTACTGATCGCTGCGGCATGCAGTTCAGGCGACGACGACAGCTCCACAGCAGTCGACGACGCCACGACCACCGTCGAACCGGACGCCGATGGTAGCGGCACAGACAGCGATAACGGCGACGCCGACGTCACAGACACCGACAGCAGCGACTCCGGATCCGACGCGAGCGACGACGAACCCACCTACACCGTGCGCAGCGTGCCCGCCGACTATCCCACGATTCAGGCAGCCGTCGATGCGGCCGAACCCGGTGATCTGGTCCTCATCCACGAGGGGGTCTACAACGAAGCGGTCGTCGTGCAGACCGACAACATCGTGATCCGTGGAATCGACCGCAACAAGGTGATCCTCGACGGCCAGTACGCCGAGATCGGAAGCGAGAACGGGATCATCATCTCAGCCAACGGAGTAGCCGTTGAGAACCTGACTATCCGCGCCTACACCCGCAACGGACTGTTCTGGACCGGCGACTACGGCAACGACTTCTTCGTCGACGGTTACCGAGCTTCGTACGTGACCGTACACAACGTCGGCGTGTACGGGATCTACGCCTTCAACGCCCTCAACGGCCAGTTCGACCACACCTACGCCAGCGGGTCCGACGACTCGTCGTACTACGTCGGCCAGTGCCGCGACTGCAACGCCCTGCTCTATGAAGTCGAGGCCACCAACAGCCAACTCGGCTACTCCGGAACCAACTCGAGCGGGACCGTGATAGCCCGCTCGCACTTCCACAACAACATGATCGGCGTGGTAACCAGCAGCCTGTCCACCGAACAACTGGCCCCGAACACCGGAACGATCATCGTCGGCAACTACATCCACGACAACAACAACGAACAGGTGCCGTCACGCAACCACAGCTATCAACTCGGGCTCGGCACGGGGGTCATCCTGGCCGGTACCACCGAGAACATTGTTGAACGGAACCGGATCGTCGACAACAACCGGGCCGGAGTGACCACGCTTGATTGGATCGCGGCGATCCTCGGCGGTGAAGTTGACTACAAGGCCGTCGGCAACATCGTGCGCGACAACATCATTCATGGATCGACACTTGATGCGGACCTCTTACTGGCACTCGAGTCGGTCGAGCAAGGCGGCCAACAGAACTGTTACTACGGCAACACTTTCGACAGTTCCACACCGGCCGATATCGAAGTCTCACTGAGTTGCGACAACCCGACGAACGAGGGGCTGGTGCCACTTGATCAGCTGATCGCCAAGTTCAACATCGGCTTCGACCCCATCGACTACCGGGACGCTCCCGTACCCGAATACAACTTCGAAAACATGCCTGGCGACCCGGCGACCGACCCGCCTCAGCCGGCGATCAACCTGCCGATGGCCTTGGACCTCGACAGCATCGCGATTCCACCCGCGAGTTGATTCGGCGGCGACCCGGGACGGGCGGCGGATCAGAGCGCTTCGAGAAAGCGGACCAGCGCGGCTCGCTCAGCAGCACTCAGTTCGGAGAATGCCGTGGCGCTGTGTTGTGCCTCCCCTCCATGCCACAAGATCGCCTCTGAGAAGTTCCGGGCCCGGCCGTCATGCAACAAATAGGTCTGGCCGTTGACGGTCTCGAACAGGCCGATCCCCCACAGCGGGGGTGTGCGCCACTCGACGCCGACCGGTTCACCTCCGACGGTCTGATCGCTCAGTCCCTCTCCGAGGTCGTGGAGCAGCAGGTCGCTGTAGGGGCTGATCTGTTGAAGGCTGAGACCCTGGACTGCTCCGACACCGGTGCGAAATGACGATGTGTGGCATGCGCTGCATCCGATCGTGTTGAACAGTTCCCACCCGCGCTGGACTTCGGGGTCGTCGATGTCACGGACTGCAGGCACGGCCAAGGCCCGCGCGTAAAAAGAGAGCTTGAAGAGCGCCTCGTCAGAGACCTCTCCGTCGAATTCATAGCCGTCGCTCCCCTTCAAGCCTCCGCCGAATCCGGCCGGTTCGTAGTATGCGCTGACCGGGAGTCCCCGGCGCTCGCACAGACCACCACGATCACAGGCTTCGTCGGGAAAGTAACGACTGGTGAGTCCCAGATCACCGAACAGCGCCGTTGCGGTCTGCTGCTCGACGCTGGGTTGAGTCGCGTTCCAGCCGAATCGTCCCAGTACTTCGGTGCCGCTCAATAATTCCACAGCCTCGCCCGTCCGCCCGCTGATCCCGTCGCCGTCTCGGTCTTCGGGATCAGCGTTGGCGATGAGATCGGCGGCCGGGATCAGCTCGAGGAGTCCCAGTCCCGACAGGTGGGGAGCCACCCGCGGGCGCAACACCACACTGTCTGGGAGGGCG
This sequence comes from uncultured Acidimicrobiales bacterium, assembly GCA_951812975.1. Lineage (GTDB taxonomy): Bacteria > Actinomycetota > Acidimicrobiia > Acidimicrobiales > Aldehydirespiratoraceae > VXYK01. Next base: position 986,561 of record CATOTC010000001.1, read on the forward strand.
CCGGCGGGGAGGGCGCCGGCGGGGAGGGCGCCGTCGGGGAGGGCGCCGTCGGCCAGAACGGCCGTGTAGTCGGGACTGCGCAACGAATACTCTTCGCCGTCTGCGAAGGTGCCGACAAGTTCCGTGTAGCTGACTATCACATGTCCTTCGGCAACTGCGCCGTGAGCCCTCTCGGTCAACTGGTCTCCGAAGAGTCGCCGCGTTTCTGGATCGGTGTCGGCGAGCAGGACGATGAACCCGCTCGGCAGTGGACCGTCACCGGTCGGGCCTGCGGCACGTCCGTCGCCTGCGTGGCAGGACGAGCAGGAATCAGTGACGTAATGAGGCCCCAGTCCGGAGAACTCCGCGTCGGACTCTGCGATCCACTGAGCCTCAAAAAGGTCGGTGCCTTCGGCGAAGATCTGACGTTCGTAGTCGTTGATGTTGCGGGCGGTGAGTCCGAAAGCGCGTTCTGTGTCGTCGAACGCCGTGGTCATCCCCCCTGAACGGGCTACCAGTTCCGCCCATCGGGTGACCTGTGGTCCGCGGTCGGCCTGACCGGAGTGGCCACACGCAACGACGATGAGTGTCAGCACTGCGAACAGTCCGACCAGGGTTGTTCTCACCACTACGTTGTATCCCGACACACTGGATCCCGGCACACCGGATCCCGGCACGTCGTATCCCGGCACACTGAATCCCGGCACGTCGTATCGCGGCACACTGGATCCCGGCACGTCGTATCCTGCCACGCCCTATCCTGGCTCAGGTGAACACGAGGTTCGGAGCCAGCTGACATGGGCACGGTCGCGTCTGCAGAGTGGATCGCACAACGCCAACGCAAGGTTGCCGATCTAGAGTTCAGTCCTGAGTTGTCAGTGACAATCGAGCAGCGGGTCACCGGCGACAACGAAGACGTATGGCATGTGGAGATCGACGCAGGCCAGGTCACCTTTCGCAGCGGTCCACACCCGAACCCCACCCTGACACTGACCGGCTCAAGACCCACAATCGAGGCGATCCGCAGCGGCAGGCAGTCTGCGCAGCGGGCGTTTCTGGACGGTGAACTGAAAGTCGGCGGCGATATCAGCGCACTGCTCGACAGCCACGTCCAACTCGAAAATGTGGCCGCGTTGCTGGCGGCAGCCATTTAGCGTCTATTTGAGGAACCTGCTGGTGGTGTTGTCAGCCAGGATCTTGCCGCCTGTTTGGCAAGTCGGGCAGTAGGCCACCGTGTACCGCCGATACTCGACAGAGCGCACGAGGTCGTCACAGGTGCTGCACCGCGACCCGATCCGGTGGTGGACCTCGTTGGGCCGGTCCGCGGAACGGCCGATCTCGTCGAGTGTTCGCTCGAAGGTCAGGTGCCGGTCGATAACCGAGACTGTCGCCGCGTGGAGTCGGTCGATTTCGTCGTCTCCCAACTTTGAAGTCATGGCGAAGGGCGAGAGTCTCGCGGCGTGGAGAATCTCGTTGGAGAGCAGACGGCCGACACCTGCGATCCGCCGCTGATCCCGCAAGAATCCGTGGACTCGGGTGTTGTCGGATCCGAGCGCTGACGCAAAGTCCGCTCGGCTGATGTCACGTGCCTCAGGTCCGAGATGATCGACCGGTTCCTGGCTGGTCGGGTCCCCCGTCACCAGCCAGACGCCTGCTTTGTGCTCGGTACCGGCTTCGGTCAGCAGCAGTGCCCGACCGTCGGCGAAGACCCAACGGGCCATACCCGAACGCGGTTTCCGTGCCTGTTTCGGATCGGGCCGGAGGCGGCCCCCCTGCATCAGGTGGAGCACGAACGTGAAATCACCGAACCGCAGGAACAGGTACTTGCCACGGCTCGCCGCGGCGGTCAATTCATGACCGTAGACCTCTCGGGGCGACGGTGCATAGGTCTTGAGCGCACTCATGTGGAGCGGAACGAAAGCGCTCAGTTCCGCGCCCGCATAGTCGCGGGCTAGGCGCTCGGCATGAGCCACGATCTCGGGCAGCTCCGGCATATGCCAATCCCCCGGCTTCTAGGAACCCGATTGCTGATCGCTTCGGCGCAGGCCTGGAAGCCGCCAATGTGCGACGCGGCGTTCCGGATCGGCTTCGGGCACATCCAGGCCTGGACGGGACATGTTCACCACGTCAACCTGGCCCTCGTACAGCTGACCGGGCTGTGCCGCTCCGCTCCAAACAACCCTCTGGGGAAAGGCGATCGTGATCGACTCCGCTGCGAAAGCCTGATGGATCGCAAGCACGAGGTCGTGGCGGGCAGCACGCTCCGAAGGAACGTCGCTTGCATGCCAATACAGAACGATGAAGCCGATGCTGGAATCGCCGAAACCCTCCAAGAACACCTCCGGCTCGGGATCCAACAACACACGAGGAACCCTCTCCAGCGCATCGTAGATCACGCCAGTGGCCCGCTGAAGGTCGGTGTCATATGCCACGCCCACGGCCAACTCGCTGCGCCGCACCGGATCCCGGGTCAGATTGACGATGGTGGCATTGGCGACATTCGCGTTCGGGACCCGGATGTGTCTCCCGTCACGAGTCTTGACTTGAGTGGTGAGCGAATCAATGTCCTCGACAGTCCCGATATACCCGTCCAACTCGACAGTGTCGCCCACCGTGTAGGGCCTGCGGGTCTGCAACAGCAGCGATGACACGAAGTTGCCGACCACTCCCTGAAGCGCCAGAGCCAGCACCAGACCACCAAGACCCAGAGCGCCGAGCAGCGGGCCGACCCTCACGCCGAGACTCGTGAGCGCATACGACAGGCCGACGAGAAAGACCGCATAGGCCGAGAGCCGCCCCGTGATGATCGCCGCGAACCCGGGTCCAAGGCCGCGGGAGATCACCCGGCGCATGACTCTGGAGACGAGCACAGCCAACAACACGGAACCGACGAGTACCGCTCCCGCCCTGATCCAATCCCCGCCGGTAAGGGGGTCGTCCAGCAGCGATGCGCTTTCTGACTGGGCCATCACGGCCGCGAACCACCTCATTAGAGACCGATTCTGTCATAGGTGGCCGCGACGGTCCAGAGCCGCGCCAATGCCGGATCGGGTTCTGTTGCGGGCTAGATCAACCCGAGCTCGCGCACCGTCTCGCGTTCTTCGGCCAGTTCAGCGACCGATGCGTCGATGCGGCTCTGCGAGAACTCGTTGATGTCCAGACCAGCGACGACGGAGTAATCACCGCCGGTACAGGTAACCGGGAACGACGACATCAAACCCTGCGGAACTCCATAGGAACCATCAGAGGCAATCGCCATTGAGACCCAATCCCCATCGTCGGTTCCCAACATCCAGTCGTGAACATGGTCCACCGCAGCCGAAGCCGCCGAAGCCGCCGACGACAGTCCGCGAGCCTCAATAATGGCCGCCCCGCGTTGCTGGACAGTGGGAATGAAAGTGTCTGCCAGCCAGGCCTGATCCCCGATCGCTGCGGCCGCGTCGGAACCGTTGACTGTGCAGTGGAACACATCGGGATACTGGGTGGCCGAGTGGTTACCCCAGATGGTCATCTTCTTGATGTCGTTCACTGACGCATCGAGCCTGTTCGCCAGCTGAGCCATGGCACGGTTGTGGTCCAGGCGAGTCATCGCCGTGAACCGATCATCGGGAACATCCGGCGCATTATTCATCGCGATGAGCGCATTGGTGTTGGCCGGGTTGCCGACGACCAGCACCCTCACATCGTCGGCTGCGTTGTTGTTGATCGCCTTGCCCTGCACCGTGAAGATCGCTCCGTTGGCTTCTAGCAGATCCTTGCGTTCCATCCCTTTGGAACGTGGACGGGAACCCACCAGCAGTGCAATATTGGCCCCCTCGAACGCGGTGTTCGGATTGTCTGACTGGGTGATGCCGGCGAGCAGTGGAAACGCCCCGTCGTTGAGTTCCATCGCCACCCCCTCCAGCGCGTTCATCGCGGGCGGGATCTCAAGCAGTTGCAGGACTACCGGCTGGTCGGGTCCCAGCATGGATCCACTCGCTATTCGAAACAGAAGGCTGTAACCGATCTGGCCGGCGGCACCGGTCACAGCTACGCGAACAGGTTCATTCATGGACATCCTCATTCACGAGCAACTTGGGGTCTCCGAATGCGGGAAATTGGCGCACCGCGCTGAACGCTAGCAGCGAGACCACCGGGCATTGCGAATAGTGCGACATTCTCCATCGGCTCTTTGGTGACTGTCACGGTCAGGTTGGTGCATCGGCGCGGGTGTTGCCGATCCAGGAGTCGTACATGGCGCTGTAGGTGCCTTCGACAGCGACCAGTTCCTCATGAGTTCCCTGTTGAACGATCCGGCCCGCGTCGAACACCACCACCAGGTCGGCGCGCTCGGCGGTCGACAGGCGATGGGCGATCGAGATCATGGTGCGACCGACCGCCAAACGGCTCAGCGCCGCGGCCAGCGCCTCCTCGGTCTCGGGATCGACGGCTGAAGTCGCCTCGTCGAGCAGCAGCAGGCCGGGGTCGGCAACCTGTGCACGGGCCAACGCCACCAGTTGTCTCTCCCCAACCGAGAGGCGACCGCCCCTCTCACCGACGACAGCGTCGAGCCCGCCCGGCACCCCGGCCAGCCAATTCGTGAGGCCGAGCGCCTCAACAGCCGCCACTGCATCGGCCCGCTGTGCGTCGGGGCGACCGAAACAGATGTTCTCCCCTATCGAAGTGTCGAACAGGAAACCGTCCTGGGGAACCATGCGGATCGTGCGCCGCCGCGCTGCGGGGTCGACGGTGGCCAGATCAACGCCACCGACCAGGATCTGGCCCTCGGTCGGGTCAGCGAGCCGTGTCAACAGACGCGCCAAGGTCGTCTTGCCGCTGCCCGTCTCACCGACCACCGCGACGTTGCTCTCAGCGGCAATCGACAGATCCACGTCGTGGAGCACCGGCTCCGCGTTCCGGTAGCGGAAACTGACACCACAGACCGCCACCGAGAGCGGACCCGCCGGCAGGTCGACGCCCTCTTCGGGCTCTTCCACTTCGATCGGCACGTCGAGAACCGACAGGATCTTCCACCAACCCGCCAGGGCAGTCTGGGTCTGATCCATCACCTCGCCCACCTCGGCGATCGGGTGCAGCAACATGTTGACCAGGAACAGGAACGCCACCAACTCACCGACGCCGACGTCGACAGCTCCACTCCACCAGACGCCCACGCCGACCGTGGCCGCCAGAGACAGAGACGAGAAGAAATCGACCACGGGGAGCATCCCCGCGAACCAGATACTCGAGCGAAGTTGCGCGCCGTACTGGCGGTCGACCACGCCGTCGAGACGATCACGCTGCGCCGCGTCGTAACCATAAGCCCGGATGACCGGCGCGCCCGAGACCGCCTCGGAGGTCTCACCGAGGGTCTCCGCCACCCTGGTGCGGACCAGTCCATAAGCCGCGAACTGACGGACCTGCACCCAACGGAGGAACGGAATCAACGGGAGATGGCAGGCCAGGACCAGCAGCGTCAGCTTCCAGTTGTAGATCGCCATGACGGTCACCGCACCGGTGACGATGGAACTGTTGATTATCCAACTCAACGCTCCCCACTGGGTGAACTGAGCCAGCGACTCCACATCGGAGGTGACCCTGCTGACCAGCACTCCGCGCCTGCTGCCGGTGTGATCGGCCATGGAGAGCTTGTGGATGTGCTCGAAAGCGCGAACCCGCAAGCCCAACAGCAGCGACTCGGCGGCTGTGACCAGACGTATATGGGTGATCCGGGCCGCGGCCAGCACCACCAGCGCAATTCCGAACGCCAGAGCAGAGGCAAGGAGCACGAATCGGGGCTGGTAGCCATTCTCACCCAACAGACCCTTGTCCATCACCTGCTGAACGAGGATGGGGACGATGAGCCGACCTGCCGCGGCGGTGAAGGCCATGGCCAGGGTTACACGAAGGCCTGTCTTGAGCTCCGGGCTGATCGCCAACCCCCGTCGCAGAACCGTGAGAGCTCCGACATCGGGCACTGCCTCGCCATCGAGCAGCGCAATTGCCTCTTCCACTCCCGAAGACACCGCACCAGGTTGTGCGGCTCCGGCTACGCCCGGCGAAGACACCGCACCAAGTTGCGCGGCTCCGGCTGCGCCCGGCGAAGACACCGCACCAAGTTGCGCGGCTCCGGCTACGCCCGGCGAAGACACCGCACCAAGTTGCGCGGCTCCGGCTACGCCCGGCGAAGACACCGCGTGCTCAGCCATCTAGATCGGCCTGTTCGTAGGACATCACCAGGGAGCGGTAATCCTCACGCTCCAGAAGGTCGTCGTGTCGACCCACCGCCACGACCCGGCCGGCATCGACGTAGGCGACCCGGTCTGCCAACAGGATCGTGGAGATGCGGTGGGCCACCACAATGACCGTCGTCTCGAGATGGTCGCCCAGGTTGTCGAGGATGCGGGCTTCCACCACGGGATCGACCGCGCTCGTGGCATCGTCGAGCAACAACAACTGCGGCGAGCGGGCCAGAGCCCGGGCCAAAGCCACACGCTGTCGCTGCCCTCCAGAGAGAGTCTGACCACGCTCCCCCACCACAGTCGCTGAACCCGAAGGCAACGCGGCAACAAACTCCTCCGCCTCAGCAAGCCGCAGCGAACCCGCAACATCAACGCCGGTCCTTCCCATGGCGACGTTCTCTGAGATCGATGAGGCGAACAGGAAAGCTTCCTGAAACGCTAAGGCCACCCCGCGTGACAACTCCTCAGCAGCGAGCTGATCAACCGGCACTCCGCCGACACTCACGCCTCCACCGGACGGTTCGAGCAACCCCGCGATGGTTTCAACCAGCGTGGACTTTCCCGACCCGGTCGGACCCACCAGCGCCAGCGTCTCTCCCGGATCAACCACGAACGATGCTTCCGAGACGGCTCGGTTTCCGCTGTAGCTGACCGTCAGGTCGTCGACCACGACGCCGAGCGGTCCCTGAGGAAGTCGAACGGTACCCTTGCGGTCGCCGACTGGATACGCCATCACCCGGTCGACCCGCTCCAACGAAACCACCGAGCGAGGCAGTTCTTCAAGAAAGAACCCCAACACCCGCAACGGTGTCGTCAGCAAGCCGAACAGCGTTACCGCCAACACCAGGTCGCCTTCGCTGGCATCACCGCTCGACACCAACGATGCGCCGACCAGGATCAGCAGGATGATGCCGACGTTGGGGAGCGCGTCGATCAACGGTTCAAAGTTGGCCCGAAGACGGCCGACCCGCACCCTCCACTGCCGCAAGCGGTCTGAGGCTTTGAGCATGCGCTCAACTTCAGCGGCTTCACGGCCGAGCGTCTTGACGACCACCGCACCATCGAAGCTCTCATGGGCTATCGCGGATACGTCGCCGACGCGCTGTTGGGCGAGGGCAGCCGGTTCTTCCACCAATGACGTGTACTTCTGGCTGATGACGACCAACACGGGGAAGAGGACCGCGGCGATCAGGGCCAGCAGTGGATGGACCAGAAAGATGCTGACCACCGAGACGGCAACAAGCAGCACGACGCTCACCGAGAACGCCAGAGGCTTCAGGACCACCGTGGCCATCTGCACGTCGATATCGGCGTGAGCGAGCAGCTCTCCGGTGGGTTTTGAGCGATGGAATCGCAGTGGCACGTCGAGGTAGTGCCACAACAGCCCTCTCCGCCAGTCCCGCTGGGTCCGGAACTCGGCCATCGACAGAAAGAACCGGCGGGTGACCACGCTGATCCCCCGTATCAACGAGATACCGACCAACGCCGCTACTGCCCACCAGACCGTGCTCGCTGAAACATCTCTCTCTCCACCGGTGCCTGAGAGTTCGCCGCTCTCGAACGCCGGCACGATCAACTCGTCGGTGACCCAGCGGAACACCCAGGCGCCTCCGACCGCAGCGAACACGAACACCATCGCCCCGAACATGGCGATGGCGTGAGGTCCGGGGTGGGCGCGCAACGACCGTGCGATCAGCCGGCCACCGCGGCGCCAGATGTGTTCGTCAACGTTCAGGGCTCTGCTCACGCTGGCACTCACCCTCGCCACTTCGGAGAGTCTGGCAGCTGACGCGGTCTCAGAGCCGGTCGACGATCGCCGACGCGAACTCTGAGCATTTCACTTCAGTCGCCCCGTCCATCAACCGGGCAAAATCATAGGTGACGACCTTGTCGGCGATCGTGCTCTCCACCGCGGCAACGATGTCGTCCGCGCAGTCCTGCCAGCCGAGGTGTTCAAACATCATCACCCCCGACAACAACACCGATGACGGATTGACCTTGTCCTGACCTGCATACTTCGGGGCTGTCCCGTGGGTCGCCTCGAACACTCCGTGACCAGTCACATAGTTGATGTTGGCTCCCGGGGCTATGCCGATACCACCAACCTGCGCTGCCAGAGCGTCGGAGAGATAGTCACCGTTGAGGTTCATCGTGGCGATGACATCGAACTCGGCCGGGCGGGTGAGCACCTGTTGCAACGCAATATCGGCGATGGCGTCCTGCACCAGAATCTTGTCTCCCGGGTCTCCGCCGCAATCGTCCCAACCGACCGCCACTTCGGAGAACTCTTCACGGACGAGCTCATAGCCCCACTTCTGGAAGGCCCCCTCAGTGAACTTCATGATGTTGCCCTTGTGGACCCAATGGACCCGCTTGCGGTTTCGGCGCACCGCGTACTCGAGCGCGGCACGCTGCAACCGCTGCGAACCGGTCTTGGAGATCGGTTTCACGCCGATTCCGCTGTCCTCACGGATCTGCCATCCAAACGCGTCATAGAGGAGGTCCATCATCTTGCGCGCCTCGGGTGTGCCCGACTCGACTTCCAACCCGGCGTAGATGTCTTCGGTGTTCTCCCGGAAGATCACCATGTCGACCAGGTGGGGTTCGCGCACCGGCGACGGGACGCCGGTGAACCAGCGCACCGGGCGGAGGCACACATACAGGTCCATGATCTGGCGGATGGCGACGTTGAGGCTGCGGAAACCCCCGCCGATCGGTGTCGTGAGCGGACCCTTGATACCGATCAGGTACTCGCTGAAGCTGTCAATGGTCGCTTGGGGAAGCCAGTCGCCGGTCTCGTTGAAGGCCTTCTCGCCGGCGAGGACCTCGCGCCACTCGATGGTGCGGCCGTATCTTGAGGCTGCGGCGTCGAGCACCATCTTTGCGGCCGGCCAGATGTCGATTCCCGTGCCGTCACCTTCGATGAAGGGGATGACGGGGTTGTCCGGTACGGCCAACGTGCCGTCTGATTGCATCGAGATCTTGTCTGCCATGGCGTTGACTGTACCCGCCGTGCCGCAGGTGCCATCAATTCTCAGCGGAGTCCGAGGACGGTGAGAAGGGCCTCGTCAACGCCCCAGAGTTCCTCGGGTGTGAGGTGGCCCGCCAAGTCCCCCAACCGAGAGGCATCAACGGCACCGATCTGCTCGACGAGCACCCTGGTCTTCTGGCCGCCGAGGTCAATTTCGGGTCGAAACGAGGCTGCTCGTGCGGATTGCGATGTCGGGACTACTACGACGACTGACCGTGGAAGCAACTCGTCGGCTTGGATCACCACGCCGAAACGATCTCCGTGCTGTTCGTGCCCGGTTCCCTTCGGAAGCTTGAACTGGAAGACGTCACCTCGGAGCACGCATCGACTCCATCATCTCCGCTACCGCAAGCATCTCGGATCGATCAAGCTCATCGGCTTCGAGCCTTGCCGCTTCAGCGGCGAGAGCAGCGCGACTCAGTCTCCGCCTCGCCGCCTCCACCAACGCACAACGAATCGCCTCCGAGCGGTTCAAACCAGACGCTTCTAAGACGCGCAGCGCTTTCGTCGCTTCATCATCAAGCCGGACCGAGACAGCATATGCCACTTCGTAAATGTATCACATCTTGCGATACAACCGCTGAGGTTCCGAGGTCAAGGCTGCGGTCCGGGTTCACGCCGGCCGCAGACCGGCCTCAGGCTGTAAGGGTTCGTGCTTCGTCGAATGCTTCTTGGAGGCGTGTTCCGACTTCAGCGCTGAGCGCTGCCAGCGCTGGGCGACTCATTCGGCTCTCCGGTGCCCAGATCGGCTTTCCGACCACGATCGCAACTCTGCCTCTGGAGGGGAACTTCGCCCCCGCGGGCAAAGCCGCCTCGGTTCCCGCGATTCCCACGGGGACTATCGGGGCACCCGTCTTGGACGCCAGATACGACATCCCGTCAAAGACACCAGTGACCCGGTCACCGCTTTGGCGGGTGCCCTCGGGGAAGACCAGCAACATCGAGCCCGAATCGAGCATCGCCCGGGCCGAACGCATCGCATCTCGGTCGGCTTCACCGCGTCGCAGCGGTATCGAACCGAGCGCCGCGCAGACCCATGCACCGATCGGATGGACGAACAGCGATTCCTTGCCCAGAGCCCGCAACCGGCGTCTAGTGCAACCCGAGAAGAGCGGGGCATCGAGGTTCGAGCGATGAACAGGTGCGATTATCACGGGACCGGTCGCAGGAATGTTCTCCGCCCCCCGGGATTTCAACCGCAACCACCGCCACAGCAACGTTCGGATGAGAAACCGGATCGTGTAGTAGAAAGCCATCGAGCGACGCTGGAGACCGACCTCCAGGGCCCACTCCATGCTCTTGGCTTCCCTCTGGGCTTTTTCGGCTCTGCCCTCAACAGGCTCGCTCATCGTGGGACCCGCTCTAGTGGAGGAACTGTCGTTCGGCGGTGAAGACCATGGAGACACCACGTTCATCGGCCGCCGCGATCGTCTGGCTGTCGTTGACTGAGCCCCCCGGCTGCACGATTATCGCTGCTCCCGCGTCTGCGGCCGCGTGGATACCGTCGGGGAAGGGGTAGAAGGCATCGCTGGCGCAGGCACCGCCTTCCGCTCGGCCATTCGCCTTGCCCGCGGCGATCTCCGCAGCTTCAACCCGGTTCTGTTGACCGGCTCCGATCCCCCAGGCCACTCCCTCGTGAGCCAGAACCACTGCGTTCGACTTGACATGACCGCATACCCGCCAGGCGAAGGCCGCGTCGGCAAGCTCAGCCGCAGTCGGTTCGCGCTCAGTGACCACTCGCCAACCAGCGGGCGACGATGCGAAACACTGGTTCTGTTGCACCAGGAACCCGTCGCTGATCTGACGCAGGCTGACACCGGCCGGCGATGTTGACCGCGGCGGCTCGGCGCGCAGAATACGGGTGTTGCGGCGCTTGGCTATCAGCCGCTCCACGGCGCCGTCTGCAAACCCCGGCGCAATGATCACATCGGCCTGAGCAGCCGATTCGATTGCTTCGACCGTGGTTTCGTCGACGGTTCGATTCAGCGCGACGATTCCTCCGAACGCGCTGCGAGGGTCGCACTCGAACGCACGCAGGTATGCATCGGCGAGGTTTGTGGCGACGGCCGCTCCGCAGGGGTTGGCGTGTTTGATGATCGCTACCGCACAGCTGTCGCAGAGCGAGCCGAGTTCGTGGGTCAGCCGCCACGCCGCGTCGGCGTCGAAGATGTTGAGGTAGCTGAGCGGCACGCCCGAATACTGTTCGACCTGATCCCACATGCCGGTCCCACCGATCGAGCGGTAGCGCGCCCCGCTCTGATGCGGGTTCTCGCCGTAGCGGAGGGAATCGGCGCGTTCGAGGGCCAAGTGGATCGTGGGGGGAAGCGGCGTCGGTTCCGGTTCGCTGCTGTCGAACCAGTCGACGATCGCAGCGTCGTAGGCGGCGGTGTGAGCGAACGCGGCTCTGGCCAAGCGTCGGCGAGTGGCGTCCGACAAACCGGTGCCGCGGTCGTTGGCCCGCAGTTCCGCCAGGATCGGCTCGTAGTCGGCCGGGTTCGTGGCGACGCCAACGTAAGCGTGGTTCTTGGCCGCGGACCGCAGCAGTGTCGGCCCGCCAATATCAATCATCTCGATTCCAGGTTCGGAGCCGAACGGATAGAGGTTGCCGACCACCAGGTCGATCACTTCGATGTTGTGAGTCTCGAGATCAGCCTGATGCTCGGGGTCTTCCCGATCCGCGAGGATGCCCCCGTGAAGCCGCGGATGGAGCGTCGCCACACGATGTCCCAGCATGATCGGCGACCCGGTGTAGTCCGCAACGTCGGTGACCGGGATGCCCGCGGCCGATATGACCTTCGCGGTGCCGCCGCTCGAGATCAGCTCCCAGCCGAGGTCGACCAGTCCGCGGGCGAAATCCACGACCCCCGATTTGTCGAAGACCGACAGAAGCGCACGACGCGGAGGCGGAACACTAGTCATTGCCCGAACCTAGCAAGCCGCAAGTACCAAGAGGACGAGCGGATTGATCCCTCACACGGCCGCGACCTTACGAGGCCGTAGTCCGAGCGGCACGCCCGCGGCCTCGCGGCCGGTGAGCGTCGCGAACAAGAGCGGGGGTCCAGCGCAGTGAACGAGAGCGGGAGACGACAGGTCTCGGCGCACCCACGATGTTCAATCCGCGCATTCGAAGAGTCACAGGCCGGCGACGATGTCGGCCATAAGCTCGCCAGCTTCAGTCGGGTTCTGCCCGACGTGAACACCAGCATCGGTCAACGCCTCGATCTTGGCAGCAGCGGTGCCCCGTCCACCTGAGACGATGGCTCCGGCGTGACCCATCTTCTTTCCTGGGGGGGCGGTGACCCCGGCGACATAGCCGGCGACGGGTTTGGTCATGTGGTTCTTGATGAACTCGGCCGCCTCCTCCTCGGCTGAGCCGCCGATCTCACCGATCATCATCACAGCCAGAGTCTCCGGGTCGTCTTCAAAGGCCCGCAGGCAGTCGATGAACGAGGTGCCCGGGACCGGGTCGCCACCGATGCCCACACAGGTCGTCACCCCGACATCGGCCTGTTTGAGTTCGTAGAGAGCCTGGTAGGTCAGAGTCCCGGAACGGCTGACGATTCCAACCGGGCCTCCTGCTTTGGCTATGTGACCTGCGGTGATACCGATGTTGCACTTTCCGGGGCTGATTATTCCCGGGCAGTTCGGACCGAGCAGCAGGACATCGGGGAAGTCCCGCTTCAGGGCGTTGTAGAAGTAGACCTCGTCGTGTGCGGGCACACCTTCGGTGATGGCGACAATGAACTTGACGCCACCCTCGGCGGCCTCCAGCACCGCGCCCCGCACGCCTGGAGCGGGAATGAATATACAGCTAGCGGTTGCCCCGGTCGCCTGCACCGCCTCGGTCACGTTGGCGTAGACCGGCACGCCGTCGACATCGGTGCCCGCCTTGGTCGGATGCGTGCCGGCGACCACCTGTGTGCCGTAGCCCCGGTTCAACAAGCCGTAATAGCTGCCTTGTGACCCGGTTAGGCCCTGGTAGACGACCTTCGTGTTCTCATCGACGAAGATGCTCATGGTCTGCTTCCCTTCTTCGTCGCTGACTCAGCCGGCGAGCTCGACCACGCGGCGCGCCGCGTCGAGCATCGTCGGTTGCATCATCAAGTTGTCGGTCAGGTGTGGTTCCAGCATCGCCGTGCCCTCGGCGGCGTTGGTGCCGTCGAGCCGGATCACGATCGGGGAGTCGATGTCGACACGCTGCATTGCTTCGAGGATGCCGCTGGCGATTTCCTCGCCGCGGGTGATCCCCCCGAAAATGTTGATGAATATGGCCTTCACAGCCGGGTCGTTGTTGATTACCTCCAAAGCCCCCGCCATGACGTCGGCATTCGCGCCACCGCCGATGTCGAGGAAATTTGCGGGGCTTCCACCGACCTGATTGACGACGTCAACGGTGCTCATCGCCAGACCAGCGCCGTTGGCGATCACCCCGACCGAGCCGTTGAGCCCGACGTACTGAAGCCCCTTGGCATGCGCTGCCTCCTCACGTTCATCACGGCTCTGCGTGGCGTCGTACTGGCGGTAGTCGGGATGGCGGAACTCGCTGTTGCCGTCGAGGGTCACCTTGGCGTCGAGCACATGCACCGACCCCTCGGGAGTCAGGATGAGGGGATTGATCTCAACGAGGTCGGCGTCTCCTCGGGTGTAGGCGGCGTAGAGCTTCAACAGGATCTCAACGGTCCCCTCGACCGCCGCGGACGGCAGGTTCGCTACCGCCACCCAGTCCCGGCACACCTCCTCGGTGAGCCCGTCGAGCGGATCGATCCAGATCTTGGCGATGGCCTCCGGGTTCGTTTCGGCCACAGTCTCGATCTCGACGCCGCCTTCAGCCGAGAGCATCCCGAGGTGCTTCTTGGCCGAACGGTCGAGTGTGAAGCTGGCGTAGTACTCCTCGGCGATGTCCGACGCCTTCTCAATCCAGACCCGCCGCACGATGTGGCCTTTGATATCAAGCCCCAGGATATTGCTTGCGTGTTCACGCACCGCGTCGAGGTCCGCCGCGTACTTGACACCTCCTGCCTTGCCCCGCCCGCCGGTATGGACCTGGGCCTTGACCATGACCGGTGTGCCGAGCCGCTGCGCGGCTGCCACCGCCTCTGAAACGGTGAAAGCTGCTTCTCCGGGAGAGACTGGCAGACCGTAGCCGGCGAAGAACTCTTTTCCCTGATGCTCAAAAAGATCCACCGCACCTCCAAGTTCGCGTGAACTCAGGCGATACTAGGCGGGTCCCGATGCTGTGACACAGTCCGCCGCAAACAGACCCGAGGAGCTATGCCCGTCGCCCGAGGTCCACAGATCACCGCCCGCAATGCGCTGCTAATCGGATTCACAGCGGTGGTCATAGCGGGTCTGCTGTTCGGCATGGTCTGGTTGGCCTCCTCCCAGGGAGACACCGAGATCGTGCTCGGCGACCGGGACTTCGACGCGGGCAAGATCGGGGCGATCAGCCGCGAGATCGCCGACAGAGGTCCGATTCTCTACTCCGATGTGGGCAGCAGCGGTCGACGCGACATCATCGTCACCCACCTCGGTGCAGACCCGGAGCAGGGTTGGCTGGCTTTCGCAGCTCGGCGGGCAGACGATCCCCGAGACTGCTTCTTTGCCTGGGACGCAGACGCACAGCTGTTCTTCCTCACCACCGCTGAGGGGAGCAGCACAACTTGTGACGAAGTCGCCGTCGATGCCGCAGGTACCGGACTGTTGCAGTACGAAGTCGAGGTTCGGGACGGCAACATCCACGTCCTGCTCAACAACAACCGCGAGTGAGCAGGGGAACTCGGACTAGAGCTTCTCCAGAGGCGCCAGGGACAGCAGCAGGGTCTTCTGTCCTACAGCAGGAAAGTTCACGGTGGCCTCGGGGCTGTCGCGGCTTCCGCCCATGTCGACAATCACTCCCTCGCCCCAGGAGGAGTGATGAACATCATCACCGATCTTCAGTCCGAGGGATTCCGCTCCCTTGGGCGCGAAGGGCGACTTGGCGGCGGGACTGTCGCCCTTCAGCGCCTCATCGACGATACGGTCGCGGTGCTCGTCAATGCCCGAGGGTCCGCTCTGCCGCTCGCTTCGGCCGCCACTATCCTCACTGCTCCGGCTCGCGCCGCGCTGGCCGAAGGTGCGCCGGCCGCTGGGGAATGAACGGTCGAAACGGTTGCTCCGGCGCTCCCCGCCGATCTCGTTGACCAGTTCCGGGGGGATCTCAGAGAAGAACCGGCTGGGTGGGTTGTACTGGGTCATGCCGTTGAGCATGCGGCTCTGGGCCCAGGTCAAATGAAGCGACTGCATCGCCCTGGTAACTCCCACATACGCCAGACGTCGCTCCTCCTCGAGTTCCCGCGGTTCGCCCAAGGTTCGAATGTGCGGGAGGACGCCGTCCTCCATACCGGTCAGGAAAACGACGGGAAACTCAAGCCCCTTGGCTGAATGGAGGGTCATCAGCGTCACCAGCGACTCGCTGTCGTCCATGTCGTCGGTGTCGGTGACCAGGCTGATCTGTTCCAAGAACTCGTCGACTGTCTCGAATTCGCGGGCCACTCCCAGCAGTTCCATGATGTTCTCAAGCCGGCCCTCGGCTTCAATGCCATGCTCAGCCTTCAGCTCCTCGAGATAACCGGAGCGTTCAAGAGCTTCTTCGATGATTGTCGCCGGCCCCGCTTCGAGTTCTCCGATCTCTGTTGTGAGTGTCAGGAACTTCCCGATCCCGGCGGTCGCGGGGCCGCTGACACCGGCACTCCGATAATTCTGGAGTGCTTGGGAGAACGACACGCCGTGAGCGGTGGCCCAGGCATCGAGCTTGGCGATCGACGAGTCGCCCACACCGCGTCTGGGCACATTGAGGACCCGCTTGACGCTGACTTCGTCCGTCGGATTGACGATGGCCCGCAGGTACGCCACTGCATCCTTGATCTCGCGTCGATCATAGAAGCGGGCACCACCCACCAACTGGTACGGAATCCCCACCCGCACGAGGTGTTCCTCAAGCACCCGCGACTGGCTGTTGGTGCGATAGAACACCGCCATCTCATCCCAGCGCATGCCCTCATGGGCCTGCAGGCGAGCCAGTTCGTGGGCCACGTAACGGGCCTCGTCATGCTCGTCGCCGGCGTGGTAGCGCACGATCTTCTCGCCCTGTCCGCGATCAGTCCAGAGGTCCTTGGGGACACGCCCCATGTTCTGTGCGATTACCGCATTGGCGGCGTCGAGGATGGACTGTGTCGAGCGATAGTTCTGCTCGAGCACGATCGTGGTGGCGTCTGGGAACGCCTTCTCGAACTCCAGAATGTTGCGCAGGTCGGCACCGCGGAAGGCGTAGATGGACTGGTCTCCATCACCGACGACGGACACTCCCCGGTGCTGTTGGGCGAGCATCAACACGAGTTCGTTCTGGACCGAGTTGGTGTCCTGGTACTCGTCGACGAGGACATGGGCGAAGCGTTCCCGCCAACGCGCCAACACGTCGGGCTGGGTCCGGAACAACTCGACGGCGCGCATCAACAGGTCGTCGAAGTCCATCGCCGCGGCCGCTACGAGTCGTCGCTGATACTCCAGGTATATGTCTGCGACACGCTTCGCGAAGAAGTCCTCCGCTGCGTCTGCGTAAGTGCTCGCCGAGATGTTGTCGTTCTTGGCGGTGGAGATCGCAGCGTGGACCGACCGCGGCGTGAACCGCTTGGGGTCGATGTTGAGGTCGCGGATCACATAGCCGGTCAACCGTCGGGCGTCTGCCTGGTCGTAGATCGAGAACCGTCCTGGATAGCCGAGCCGGTCGGCATCTGAGCGCAGGATCCGCACACAGGCGGAATGGAACGTCGAGACCCACATCCTCTCGGCCACCGGTCCGACCAGGGTGGCCACGCGCTCCTTCATCTCGCCCGCCGCCTTGTTGGTGAACGTGATGGCAAGGATCTCGAAGGGCGACATGCCCTCGTCGATCATGTGGGCGATCCGGTGCGTGAGCACTCGCGTCTTGCCCGAACCAGCCCCCGCGACGACCAACAGGGGGCCTCCCGAGTGCAGCACCGCGTCGTATTGTGACGGGTTCAAACCCTCAAGGAGAGGCGATGTTTCGGGCATCGGCTCACCCTACCCGTGTGGGGTGACACGACGACCGTCATCGCACCGGGTCGATCATCCCACCGTGCATCGACAAATCGGTGTCGGTCCTCTATCCACTAGTAGATTGGACCGGTGAGCCAGGCCCAACTCGCCTTTGTCGTAGGTGTCGTAGCCACGGTCGTGACGTTCGTCCAGATTCTGCCGCAGATCACGCGGCTGCTGCGGATAGGGCGCACCGAGGGCATCTCGCCGGCCTGGGCTGCCATCGGTACCACCGTCAACGCCAGTTGGATCGCCTACGTGGTGGCCGAGGAACTGTGGGTGACCATTCCTGCGGTCATCGCGGGGGCCGCCAGCTATGGCGTGGTTCTGTATCTGCTCTACCGCAACAATGCAGGGATTCGGGCCGGGGTGATGTTGGCCGCTCTGGTCGCAGGGGCGTGCGTGATCGTGCAGTTGGTGGCCGGTTGGACGGTTCTGGGGACTGTGCTCGGTCTGTCAAACGGGCTCTACCTCGGGCCGTCTGTGGTGGTGGCGTGGAGGACGCATACACCGGTGGGAGTCTCTCCGCTGTCGTGGACGCTGGTGGCACTCGAAGGAATCTTCTGGGGCCTCTTCGGCGTCCTCGTCGAAGCTGCGCCGGTTGTCGTCTACGGCGTCAGCGCTACCTTGCTGGCCACTCTGGTGCTGCTGCGCCTGTGGGTCACCCGCCACCGCATCCGCCACGCCCTCAACACGCCGGCGCGCGGCTCCGGATCCAACCCCCTAAGAGACTGAGAACTCCCGATTCAGATCAATGATCCAGAACATGGCACCTTGATCATCGGCTAGCTGCGCCATACGTCCTGGTGCCTGGTCCATCGCAGGGACAACGACCTGACCGCCAAGGCGAACACACTTCTCAACCGCGGCGTCACAATCATCGACCGCAAAATAGACCGTCCAGTGGCTTGGGACGCCTTCAGGAGCCGGTGAAACGGTTCCGATAATCTCCTCGCCTCGGCGTATGCCCTTGAGTTCTCCGCCTCCCATCGACACGCCGGTCCAGCCCAACAGGGCCGAGAAGAACCCCAGGGCAGCATCCACATCGCTGGTCAACAGCTCGTTCCAACACATCGTCCCGTGTTCGTCGACCAGATGGGCGCCATAGTGGTTCATCGGCTCCCAGAGGATCACTACTCCCCCTGTCGGATCCGACACCACCGCGATTCGACCGGCCCCTGATTCAACGTCGATCACCGGTCCCATCGGCGTGCCGCCCGCTTCCACGACACCGCCGAGAGCGGCATCAACATCGTCGACCTTGATGTAGGTCTCCCAGCAGTAGGGAACGCCCATCTCGCCCAACTCCGGTGGTTGGCGCATCAGGCCGACCACGGGCTGTTCGTCCTTCAGACCCAGCGAATAGACAACCTCTCCGTTGTTGGTGTCGTCGCTGAAACTCCACCCGAACAGCGCCGAATAGAAGACCTTGGCAGCGTCGACATCACCGGTGCAGAGATCAACCCAATTGAACACGCCGTGCTCGTAACCGTCTCGTCGCGGCATCACAAGCTCCTTCAGTTCGCCCTGACCTTCAAGCCTCGAACCAACAGCAATGTACAAGCACAACGGGCGGCTGTGCGCCCCGTCGCGCTCAGGCTGTGAGCTTGTAGCCGACGCCGCGGACCGTGACGATCCGCTCAGGGCGATTCGGGTTCGGTTCGATCTTGGCTCTCAACCGCTTGATGTGGACGTCGAGGGTCTTGGTATCGCCGACGTAGTCGTAGCCCCAGACCCGGTCGATGAAAGTGTCGCGGGTGACGACCCGACCCGGATTCCGCATCAGCAACGCCAGGATCTGAAACTCTTTCAACGGGAGTTTGACCTGCGCCCCGTCGACTATGACTTCATGGCGTTCACTGTCGAGGTGCAGCCCACCGACCTGCAGCACCGGTTCGTCGGAGTCAGAACCGGGAACAGGCGAGGTTCCGTTGATCGCCGCACGACGCAACAGTGCCCTTATCCGGGCAACCAGTTCCCGCAGCCGGTACGGCTTTGACACATAGTCGTCGGCGCCCACCTCGAGTCCGACCACCGCGTCGATCTCCTCACTCTTGGCGGTGACCATGATGATCGGGACGCCAGACTCGGAGCGGATCTCGCGGCAGACGTCGATACCCGATATTCCCGGCAACATCACATCGAGAAGCACCAGGTCGGGAGTTTCTTTCTTGAACTGGGCCAGGGCTTGGGGGCCGTCGCGGGCGACATCGATCTGGAACCCTTCCCGCTGCAGCCCGACCCGGAGGGCCTCCAGGAACGACTCCTCATCGTCCACAACAAGGATGCGCGCACCTCTACGGTTCATGCTGTTCTTTCGGCGGGCGCGGTGCTCTTGCCGGGCGCAGCCGGAGCCGCGGTGCTTTCGCCGGGCGCAGCCGGAGCCGTGGAAGCCGACTGGTCATTGACAGGGTTGGGGGCGTTGTCAGCGGTGTCTGGCATCAGCGGGAGTTCCATGGTGAAAGTCGCGCCCTCGCCCTCGATCGAGGTCACCGAGACGCGGCCTGCGTGATTGGCGGCAATGTGGCGCACCATCGACAGGCCGAGGCCTGTTCCGCCGCTGGTGCGGCTGCGTCCTCGATCGACTCTGTAGAAGCGCTCGAAAATGCGGTCCAGATCATGGCGTGGGATCCCGATTCCGCTGTCGCGAACCTCGATTTCGACGTGACCGTGGGCTTGTGCGACGGCCACCGAGATGTCCCCACCATCGGCGTTGGAGAACTTGATCGCGTTGTCCAACAGATTGAAGACCGCCGAGGTGAGTTGACGACGGTCCCCGCGCACCAGGAGATCCCGGTCCGGCATCTCGACTTCGATCGTGACATCGTTCTGTGCCGCAGCAGCCCGAACCCGATCATGGGCACCGCCTACGACGTCGCCGATGACGACTTCGGTGAACTCGGTGTCGTCGCCGTGTTCAATTCTGCTGAGTTCGAGCAGGTCCTGCACCGTGTCGGCGAGCCGTTCCGCCTCGACCCGCAGTCGATCAGCCAGCGAGTCGATCACATCGGGGTCATGCTCACCGATCAGCGTTTCAGCGAGCAGAGACACCGCACCGATCGGCGTGCGAAGTTCATGGCTGATGTTGGACACGAAGTCACGCCGGATCGCGTTGCTGTGCTCCACCGCGGTGACATCGTGAATCAGCGCGATCGCACCGGAGAGTTCGTCGTTGTCAATTATCGGCAGCGCGGAGACGAACAGCACTCGACGGGGCGGTCCGAACAGCGTGACAGTCTCGGTGAACCTCTCCCCCCGGGTCGCCTCGTGGATCAAGTCATCGATCTTCTGAGCGATCACAGCTTCGCTGTGCCTGCCCTCGCGGTACCAGCCGGCAGAGGTGTTGCAATAGACGACCGATTCGTCTTCATCGACGACGACAACACCCATGTCAATCGCCTCGAGTGCGGCCTCATAGCGGCGTTCGGTTCCCCGCAACTGGCGCTCTGCGTCGCTGGCCTCGAGCACTGTCTCGAGTCGCTTTACCGCGGCCACCGGAGTTCGAGAAGCCGGCGCAACAGCACCGGAGACACGGTTGGAGATGCGGTCGAGATGCTGGTTGACAAGACGCCGCTGCCGAATTCCCACCACGAGCACCGCCACCGCACCGGCCGCTGCGACTGCTAGAGCGACCACCAGCGCTGTCATGCCGAACCGCTCCTATGAAGTCTCGTCCGGGAGGACGCCGAATTCTGCCAGTCGAGCCTGCGCCCGCAGTGCACCGGAGTGCTCGGGCAGCCAACCGTCGACCATGTAGCGAACGCGTTCACCCATGTTTACTGCGTGGTCGCCGATCCGTTCGTAGAACCGGCAGACGAGCGCCAACTGCACTCCCACCTGCAGGTCAAACGCATGTTCGCGGTTGCTTTCGAAGATCGCCGCGATGGCATCGAGATGAAGCTCGTCGAGTCGGTCGTCGATGTCGTCGAGGGCGACCGCCAGGCCGCTGTTGCCCTCTGCGTAACTGTCGACCGCCAGCCGCACCAGACGCGCCGCCTCCTCGCTCATCTGGGCGATCAGACCCCGGATCCGGGGGCCGATGGAACTGCCGTAGACGCGGCGGGTCGCTTGGGCGATGTTGGCCATCAGGTCACCGGAACGTTCGATCTCGGCGTTCATCCACAACGCGGTCGTGATAGCTCGCAGGTCTGATGCCATCGGTTGCTGCAGAGCCAGAAGCTGGTAGCAGCGTTCTTCCAGCTCGACCGACATTGCATCGATCGCGTCGTCGTCCTCGATGATCCGCTGTGCCTCGGCCAAATCGCCCGACAGGAACGCTTCTGTTCCGCGCGGGATGGTCTCACCGACGACCCCCGCCATGCGAACAATGGCCTCACGGATCGACTCGAGCTCTTCGTGGTAGGTCTTGCGGAGTTCCTCAGTCACCGTGCACTCCTCTCATCTCATCCACCTATCTCATCTCATCTCAACCGAAGCGGCCGGTCACATAGTTCTCGGTTCGCTCATCAGCAGGGTTCGAGAACATCTTCTGAGTCGAATCGTATTCCACCAGGATGCCGGTACGGGTATCGGACTCCGGGTTGACCTCGACGGAGAAAAACGCAGTGCGGTCGCTGACCCGGGCCGCCTGCTGCATGTTGTGGGTGACGATCACGATCGAGTAGTCGTCCTTGAGGCCGTGCATCAGCTCCTCGATCCGGGTGGTGGCGATCGGGTCCAATGCCGAGCACGGCTCGTCCATCAACAGCACGTCGGGGTCGGTGGCTATGGCCCGGGCGATGCACAGACGCTGCTGTTGCCCCCCGGACAAGCCCAGCGCGTTCTCATCGAGCCGGTCCTTCACCTCGTCCCACAGGGCGGCCTTGCGCAACGAGTTCTCGACGATATCGTCCATCGCCGGACCCTTCTTGGCCAACCCGGCCACCCGCGGGCCGTAGGCGACGTTGGCCCAGATCGACTTCGGGAACGGGTTGGGTTTCTGGAAGACCATCCCGATCTGCCGGCGCACCTCCACTGAGTCGACCTTGGGGTGGTACAGGTCGACTCCGTGATATCGGAGCGAGCCGGTGACCCGGGCCGTCTCGATCAGGTCGTTCATGCGGTTGAAGCAACGCAGCAGCGTGGTCTTTCCGCAACCGGAGGGCCCGATGAATGCGGTGATCTCGTTCTTGTGAACCTTAAGACTGGCGTCGCGGACCGCCCGGAAGTCCCCGTAGTAGACGTTGAGCTCCTCCACATCGAAGATCACGGTTCTCTCCGTCGGGAGTTCGGCACCTTCCCGTGCCGCCGGGTCCAGAACGGGTTCGTCAGCTCGTTGGTCGGTCGCCGTCATATCGGGATCCTCGGGGCGGCCGCCTTTCGTGTTGAACGGATCAAGCCCTGTGTCGTTGAACGAATCAAGCCTAGTGTCATGTCCGGTCGTCATTTGGTCAGCCTCGCTTCTTCTCGAATCGATTTCGCAGCAGGATCGCGGTCATGTTCATCAACAGCACGAGCACCAGCAGCACGACGATGGCTGCTGCCGCGGCCGTTGCGAATCCCGGGTCGCGACCTCGTTCACTCACCCATTCCACGATGATGATCGGCAGCGCCGTGAACTTCTCCCGCAACCCTGACGTGTCCCAGACATCTGGATTTCGGGTGAGTCCCCCCGAGATCGCGCCGACGAGGATCAGCGGTGCGGCCTCGCCGATCGCCCGTGACATAGCCAGGAGCGTGCCGGTCAGGATCCCTGGCGCTGCATAGGGGAGGATCTGGGTCCGAACCATCTCAGACTTGGTCGCCCCGAGCCCGTAGGCCCCTTCCTTCAGTCCAGTCGGGACTGCCCGGACCGCCTCCTGCGCGGTGATGATCACAATCGGCAGCACCAGCACCGCCAGGGTCAGGCCCGCGGACAGCACGGACCGGCCGCCGGTGGCGTCGGCCAACCAGCCGAGTCCGAGGAACCCGAAGATCGTACTCCTCTCGACGAACAGGAACAGGCCCAGCAGTCCGTACACCACCGACGGCACCCCCGCGAGGTTCCTGATCACCAGTTCGATGATCGAACTCCAGCGGGACTTCGGTGCATACTCCTCGAGGTACACCGCGGCACCAACCCCCACGGGGAAAGCGCTTGCCGCCACGATGATCCCGATCCACAATGAGCCGTAGAGTCCCTGCTTCACTCCGAGTTTGTCGTCTATCGAGCGGGACCGGAGCGACCCGTTCAGAAAGTCCCAGGCGCGGGTGGACAGTTGGGCCCAACCGTCTGCGACAGTGTCGACGATCAACACTGCAAGGACCGCCAGCGACACGATCAGGGAGAGCAGGATCACAGCCTTGAACAGCCCTCCAGCGAAGTCGCGTCGCTGCCGGGTGAACGCGGTCGCTCCCTGTCTTGCGGCGGTTCCTATCGTGGTGAGTGCCATGACCGCTGCTCAGTACTGCTCACGGACGCGGGCTACGAACCGGTCGCCGATCAAGTTGAGTCCCAGAGTCAGCATGAACAGCACCAGACCGACGAAGAACAGGCTCTGGAAGGTCAGGCCCTCCCCGACGACTTGATCGGTGCCCGAAGCGAGTGATGCCATCGCCGCGGGCATCGTGAGACTGCCGTCATAGGGGGAGTACGTCTTGATGGCAGCATCAGCCGCGCCGCCGGCCATGAACACCACCATCGTCTCCCCGAGCGCCCGCGACACCGCCACGATCAACGAGGCGACGAGTCCCGAGACCGCGGCCGGGAGCACGACCCGCAGGGTCGTGACCGCTCGGCGCGCCCCCAACCCCGCTGACGCCTCCCGCAGTGATTTCGGGACTGCTGCCATCGCGTCCTCTGAGATCGACGCAACCAGGGGGATCGTCAGGATCCCGACACCGATCCCCGCGGCCAGCATCGAACCGCGGCCGCCTTCCCCGCCGATGTGGGCGACCACATTGGGGGCCAGCCACAGCAGCGCGAAGAAGCCGAGCACCACGCTGGGGATTCCGGCGAGGATCTCCAGAATTGGTTTGAAAAAGGCCCGGTGCGATGGCCTGGCGTACTCGGACAGGTAGATGGCCGCGCCCATTCCCAGAGGCGCGGCCACCACCATGGCGATGGCTGTGGTCCAGAGGCTTGCTACCAGCAGGGTCGGCATGTCGTAGATCCCGCGGCGCGGGAACCACCCGATTTGGCCCCACGTGGCCGACCAGTCGACATCGCGCATGAAGATCCAGGCTTCCGCGAAGAGCGCGTAGATGATCAGCGCCGAGACGACCACCGAGACGAACGCTGTGCAGAACATCGCACGGCTGATGATCCGTTCCCTGCGCACCCGGCGCGGTGAACCGGAGAGCGCCTCAATGCTCAGTTCAGCAGATCCAGCCTCGTTCATCTAATGACCGTGTTCACAGTTCATCTAATGACCGTGTTCACAATCGATCGTTCACGGTCGAACGAATGGATCTCGGGACTCATGCATCGGGGGCCAATTCTAAGTGCTGGACCTGCCGATCGACTCATCCTGCCCAATTGGCGCGGACTTCGGACTTGGCCGCCTCGGTCAGTTCGACGTATCCGACTTCAGCGACGGCCCTATCAAGGCCTTCGCCCATGTAGTAGTCGACGTAGGCGTCGAGTCCCGGGTTCGCAGCGGCTGCGTCGGAGTTCACGTAGATGAACAGCGGACGGCTGAGCGGGTACTCCCCCGAAGCGATCGTGCTCGGTGTCGCTCCTACACAACCGCTCTCACCGTCGTCGACGTCGAGAAGCTTGACTCCCTGTGCATTGTTGGCGAAGGCGAAACCGACCCATCCCAGCGAGGTGTCAGAGCCTGTAATGCCCTGCAGGATTACGTTGTCGTCGCCCGACGGGCTGTAGTCGGGGCGTGTGGTCCCGTCTTGGCCGCGTTCCTCCGCCGGGTCTTCGATCACCAGTTCGACGTAGGTGTCGAAGGTTCCGGACTCCTCTCCGGGACCGAAGATGTCGAGGGGGATGTCAGGCAGGTTCCCTGCACCGCCGAGTTCTGCGGAAACGGCGTTGGCGTCCGCCCAGGATCGGGTTCCAGTGGCCTCGGGGCCGGTCAGCGCGTACAGGTCCGCGAACGAGACACACTCGACGGCATCGTTGGCGGCGTTCGTCATGACCCCGAGTCCGTCGATCCCGACCTGCAGTTCGACGTAGTTGATTCCGTTGGCGGCGCATTCCTCTGCTTCGCTGTCTTTGATTGCCCGCGAGGCATCAGAGATGTCGGTCTCACCGCTGCAGAACAGGGCGAACCCGTCGCCGGTTCCCGGTCCGTCGACAGCGATCGAGACATTCGGATGGATGTCGTTGAACAGCTCCTGGACGCGCAGCGAGATCGGTTCAACGGTGGAGGAACCGGAGATGAAGATCTCACCCGATAGGTCCATATCGGAGGAGTCGTCCATATCGGAGGAGTCGTCCATATCGGAGGAATCTGAGCTGGACGAGTCCGAGCCAGAGGTATCTGAGCCAGACGAGTCTGAGTCGTCGTCTCCGCACGCGGACGCGACGAGTGCCAGACTCAAGAGAATCGCCAGCAACCTAACAACATTCCTAGATTGACGCATTCGGGTTCCTTCCCGGGTCTTGGACCCGCTCGGTGCGAATCCGGTTCGGGCGCAAAGCTACGCGGGCATTGCTAAATCGCACCGCCGGATGAGTGAACGAACAGTGAACACCCGGTGAAGAATCCACCGGACCCGAAAGGGCGTTGCTCTATTCGTCTGTCGGCGATTCGGGTGGTTGTGAGGTGCCGATCCCAGGCGGGCCGATCCCCAGATGACCTTCGATGCGAGCCAACCTCTCCCTGACGTCTCCCAAACCGATGCCGAGCACCTTGATCTCCCCGCTCAGCTTGGTGTCGAGAGTCTTGATCTCCCCGCTCAGCTTGGTGTCGAGAGTCTTGATCTCTCCGCTCAGCTTGACGTCGAGAGCCTTGTGATCAGCGCGCAGTTCGGTGCCGAGAGCCTTCACCTCAGCACGGGTGCCATTGTTGAGCTGAATCATGAGGTCACGGGTCTTGGTGTTCTCACGGGACTGGTGCCAAGAGTTGCCGAGCATTGCCACGAACAACGTCGAGATCATCGCCAACAGGGCCGCGTCCATGTATGCAGCCTAGTCGGGACGTTCGAGTTGTCAACTCAATAACATGAAATAACATTAAAATTCCCCCCGGCATCCGTTCCGCGGCCAACTCAGAGCCAGCAGGTCCGAATAATTCGGTTGACAGGTATGCTGAAACTCGCCAATCTGGTTTTCGCCGGAGTTTCCGGCCGCAGGACAGGACCGACATGAGCAACATTCACCGCACCGATTATCAGCATCAAGCTGACATCGCCGCGCGCGTAAATGTGCAGACGGTCATGCCAGCTTCTTGGTTTACCACGAAGCCGTATCACACCCAGCGGCCCTTCGGCGCTCCCTCCGGGTAACTCGACCCAACAAACGGGAAGTACGCAGAAAGGCCGCTGGTGAACCCAGCGGCCTTTCTGCGTTGCCCGGCCAACATCCGCCGCACAAGACGCGCAAGAACCGCCCAGTAACCGACACAGACAGAAATCCACGCCACAAACAAAACCCAAGCACGGAAGGAGACGGGGACATGTCAACCCTCGTCGACATAACTGAACAACTCCAAGCCGACAACACCGCCTGGGAGACGCACGCGGCCTGCAAGGCGGTCGACAACGCCTATGACCTGTTCTTCTCCGACGACATCGGAGAGATCTCGGCCGCGAAGCGCGTCTGTGCCGAGTGCCCGGTGATAGCCCCCTGCCTTGAGACTGCTCTGGACAACCAGGAGCAGTGGGGAGTCTGGGGTGGGCAGCTCTTCGTGAACGGAGAGATGTTGTCCGTCAAACGGCGTAGGGGCCGTCCTCCCAAGGTGGCTCGTCCCGAGGATTTGATGCCGGTCGTTCCGGTGCCGATACATCTTCGGGAACGGGCAGAGCGGCGGACCGCTTAACGGCGCTGATCGACCACTCCCCCAAGAACCCGGGCAACGGTTAAAGCGAGCCCCGGTCCTTGGTCGATCAGCGCCGGAGCGGCCGCGTTGCTATCGCCGGGCGCAGCCGGAGCCGCCAGATGGTGGCGCCGAATGGCTGGCGCGTTCTGCAAGATGTTGGCGCCGGGTAGTTCGCGCGTTCTGCAAGATGTTGGCGCCGGGTAGTTCGCGCATTCTGCAAGATGTTGGCGCCGCGTAGTTCGCGCATTCTGCAAGATGTTGGCGCCGCGTAGTTCGCGCATTCTGCAAGATGTTGGCGCCGGGTAGTTCGCGCATTGTGCAAGATGTTGGCGCCGGGTAGTTCGCGCGCTCCACGAGGTAGCGTTCTGTCCGAGTCCTCATGTCCTCGTTCTGTAGATTCCCCGCGTTCTGGCGCATCGCTGCGATCTTGTTGACCGTGGCGTTCGTCGCTGCTTGCGCGGATGACTCCGGCAGCGAATTCGGTGAGGCCAAGCGGGTCGATCTCACCGACGGAGCCCTCAGTCCCGAGGGCAGTACCGGCCGGACCCCGGCCGTTGAGGGGTCTATCCGCGATCTCGGGTTCGCCTCTCTTTCCGGTGGTGAGTCAGACACCTTCGCCAACCATCTCGACAAGCCGCTGGTGGTCAACTTCTTCGCCGCCTGGTGCAGTCCGTGCCGTGCCGAACTGCCCGAGTTTGAGAGCGTCTACCAGGAGTTCTCCGACGAGGTGAACTTCATCGGCATCAGCCGCGACGACTCTGCCGACGCGTCGCTCGAACTGTTGGCCGAGACGGGCGTGACCTATCCGTCGGGATGGGACGAGGACAGCTCGCTGTTTCCCGAACTGGGTCTGCTCGGTATGCCCAGCACGCTGATGGTCGACCGCGACGGAGTGGTCGCCGAGCAGTGGAGCGGAGTGCTCACGGCGCAGGGACTGCGCGACCTGATCACGGAGCACCTGCTCTGATGGGGGTCTACGCCTTCCCGTTCGCGCTCGGACTCGTCGCGGCGTTCAACCCCTGTGGCTTCGCCCTGCTGCCCGTCTACCTGTCTTATTTCCTGGGTGTTGACGGTGACTACAAAAGCAGCCGTCTGGCCACCATTGTGCGCGGCCTGGTGGTGGGCCTGGTAATGACTGCGGGATTTATCGCTGTGTTCGGTCTCTGCGGGGTGGCATTCGAGACTGTGATCAATCAGGGCACGGTCTTTGAGTACACGGGCTATGTGACGATCGCCATCGGCGTGTTGATGCTTCCCTTGGGAGTCTTTATGGCCCTGGGCAAGGACTTCGTGCTGCGGCTTCCGAAACTGAACGTGGGAACCGGCAGTCGGGACCTCTCGTCGGTGTTCCTCTTCGGTGTGAGTTACGCGGTCGTTTCGCTGTCGTGCACCATCGGGTTGTTCCTGTCGTCGGTCACCAACTCGTTCACCACCGACGGGTGGTTGGAGGGATTCGGCAACTTCCTCGCCTACGCGCTGGGGATGGGCGCCTTGATCACTTTCTTGACCATGAGTCTGGCGCTCGCCAAGACCGATGTGGTCGCCGGGATGCGACGGGTGCTGCCCTACGTGAGCCGGGTGTCGGGTTTCGTGCTGTTGGCCGCCGGCCTCTATCTGATCGACTACGGCTATTTCGAGATCCGCCTGTTGTCCGGTGATGTCTATTCGAGTCCGCGGGTCGACCGTTTCTTAGAGTTCCAGGCAGCAGTCAACAACTGGATTCAGGACACCACGCCGGAACGTATAGCGGTCATCAGCGTGCTCGGGGTCATCGGCGCGCTGATCATCGGCTGGCGCGACCTCGAGCCCGACCGGATCAAACGACTCAGTGTCAGCTCGGGGTACGTCTGCAGCTACCTGATCATCGAGTTCCTGTTCAACGGTGGCGAGTTCATCTTCCTGCCGCTGGTGCGCTTCGTCGGCGGGTGGCCGCTGCGGGTCGTGAACTGGTTCAGTGATCCGCTGCGTTTCGGGGTGCCGATCGAGGTCCTGATCACGGCGCTGGTGGTCTGGGTCGTGTGGCGACGAATTGCGGGCCGTCTCCGCGCCCGACAGGTCGAGAGCGTTTGATCGCGGTCAGGGAGCGAGGCGTTCGGTTATCCAGGCGTCCGCTTCTCGGCGGTAGCGGACCCGGTCGTGGAGACGGTCCGGGCGGCCCTGCCAGAACTCGACTTGATGCGGGGTGATCAGGTACCCGCCCCAGTGCGGCGGCCTCGGGATCTCATCGGGGTACTGCTCTTCGAGTTCAGCGACGCGCGCTTCGAGTTCGGCCCGCGAGGAGAGGACTTCTGACTGTTCACTGGCGCAGGCGCCGATCTGAGCGCCGCGGGGACGGCTAGCAAAATATGCGTCGGATTCCGATTCGGGTACATGGCTGACCTCGCCCACGACACGGACCTGCCGCTCGATCTCGCGCCACACCATTGTGAGCGCGGCACGGCTGTTGGCTTCGAGTTGGCGCCCCTTGGCCGACAGGCGGTTGGTGTAGAACACGAATCCGCGGCTGTCGACGCCCTTCAACAGAACGGCGCGGGCATCGGGCCAACCGTCGGCGTCGACCGTCGACAACACCATGGTGTCGGCGATGTAGGGGTTGACATCTGCCCAGAGGTCGAACCACGCACGGAACTGCGTTATGGGATCGTCGGCAACGTCTGAGACATCAAGCCCGATGCGCCCGAACTCTTCACGCATCGCGGCCATGTCCATTGCCGGAGCCTACTGTTTGCGAGGTGAGCGCTAGTCGTCTATACGCAATCGCAGGCTTGGCGATGGCGGGAATTGCCGGGGCATCATTGCGATGGGCCGCGACCGAGATCATCGACGACCCGTTGGTGACCCTGCTGCTCGTCAACAGTGCGGGCGCGTTCATTCTGGGGATGCTGCTGCGCACCCATAAGGAGCATTCGTCGGTCCGGCTCTGCGTGGGTGTCGGTTTCTGCGGTTCGCTCACCACCTTCTCCTCGCTGGCAGCCGAGATAGCTGAGCGGATCGACCACGGTCAGATAACGAATGCGATCGGTTTCACGGCGGTCACCGTCGGCGTCGGACTGCTCGCGGTGATGGCCGGCAGCCGCTTGGGCACCCAGTTGGAGAGCAGGCGCGTATGACCGCGATGGCATTCGGCGCCGCCGCTCTGATCGGCACACTGGCCCGTTGGCAACTCGGTGCGCGCCTCAGATCACCGCAGGGAACCTTGGTCGCAAACGTTTTGGGGTCGTTCGCCTTCGGCCTGTTGCACGCTGCCGGACCCGACGAGGTGGTCATCGTCGGTATCGGCGGGCTCGGTGCGTTCACGACGTTCTCGGCGTTGGGCGGAGAGATCATGGAGATGTGGCCCCGTTCCCGCAGCCGCACCCTGGGCTACGGATCACTCACCCTCGTCGCGGGGGTAGCCGCCGCCTGGCTCGCCATCTCATTGGCCTAGCCTGCCCGCTGAATCAGGTTCCGCCTCTATCAGGTGAAGGTTCACTCAGGCCACCGACGAATTCGACCTCAAGCCCGGCTTGTCGCAATCCGCGCATCAGGTTGTTCTCGAAACATCCATCAAATCGTTCTTATATCATCCATTGAAATCTTCCTGAAACGTCCATCAGACACCTCTTGTTGTGTACGCTGAGTCCTGTGGACATCAAGAAACCCGGTGACGCTGACCAGCAGGAGACCCGCTATATGCCACGGGTCGTCGACTTGGAGATAGAAGACTTGCTCCGCCTCGTGCCGACTGTGGTCCTCGAAGGTCCTCGTGGATGCGGGAAGACCACCAGCGCCCGACAGTTCGCAACCAGCGAGGTGTCCCTGGACGAGATTCCCAACGCGCGTCGCTCGGCACAGGTGGACCCCCGGTCGATCCTCGATGGCGACACACCACGGCTGATCGACGAATGGCAGCTCGCTCCCGGCATCTGGAACGCAGTGCGGCGTGCCAGCGATGACCGGCGCAGGACCGGACAGTTCATCTTGACCGGCTCGGCGAACCCAGCCGACGACATCACGCGCCACTCCGGCGCCGGCCGAATCGGGCGTGTGCGACTTCGGCCGATGTCGCTGTTCGAACAGGGCGTCTCGGACGGGAGCGTCTCGCTGAGGACGATCTTCGACGGCACCGCACCTCGAGCCGAGACGCCGCCGCGAACTCTCGGCGAAGCAGCGGAATGGACCGTTCGGGGCGGGTTTCCGCAGACGCTGGGGATGTCCGTCGACGATGCGCAGCGCTTCCTGGTGCTGTATCTCGACGAGATCAGCCGCGTCGATATCGCCCGCGTCGATGGGATCGCTCGCGACCCGGTTCGCGTCCGTCGGCTGCTCCGGTCATTGGCCCGCAACATTTCCACCCGAGCCACGCTCCGCACCCTGGCCCAAGACGCGGACGGCGGCAACCTCGACCCGAAGACCGTCACGAGCTACCTCTCTGCCCTCGAGCGAGTGTTCGTCGCGGACGACGTGCCGGCGTGGTCGCCTCGCATGAGATCGAAGGTCGCGCTGCGTTCCGCACCCGCGCGGCAACTGGTCGACCCCGCACTGGCGTGCGCGATGCTCAGGACCGGACCCGAACGGCTGCTCAACGATCTCGAGTCGTTCGGCCTGCTCTTCGAATCGCTCGTGCTGCGCGATCTGCGGGTGTACGCGGGACCGCTGCGCGGCTGGGTCGGGCACTATCGGGACGAGACCGGCCTGGAAGCAGACGCCATCGTCGAACTCGGCGACGGTGCCTGGGCAGCGTTCGAGGTCAAGCTGGGGGGCGAACGAGCCATCGAGCATGCGGCGACGTCGCTCACCAAGCTCGCAGGACGGGTCGACGATGCCGTCCGCCGCAGGCTCGCAGCCCTCGCCGTGGTGACCGCCACTGGTGGATACGCCTACCAACGCCCCGACGGCGTTTCGGTCATCCCCCTCACGACCCTCGGCCCATAGGGCATGCACAGACTGTGACCGATCTGGGGTCATCACCAAACACCCTCCGCAACGATCGCATCCTGGTCAACCGAGATACTGGCTCGCCATCTCCCTGACCTAGCGCACTCCCGACGCCACGGGCGGTTGATTACTTTGATATCTATAGATATCATCGGATCGTGACCGATATCTTGATCCGAGACGTTCCTGAGAACGTGGTAGCCGAAATTGATGTCAAGGCAGCGACTGCGGGACTCTCACGGGCCGAATACCTGCGACGAGTGCTGTTGCGCGAACAAGCCGACTCATCAAGCGAGGTGACCGTCGAATCCTTGGCGCGAATCGCGGAGATGTGCAGCGACCTGGGGCGGCCGGAGGTGATGGCCGGCGCTTGGACGTGACCACATGGCTTGCCGACAAGTCTGCTCTGGCGCGACTTGCCCTGAGCCCGGACGCCGAGAGATGGGCCTTGAACATTCAGCGTGGTCGCGTACGCGTAACCACCGTGACTCTTCTTGAGGTCGGATTCTCCACACGATCGGCGGCCGATTATCGTGCCACGCTTGCCGAGTCGCCGGTCGCGCTCATGCCCGTTGAGTACCTGACGCCC
Organism: uncultured Acidimicrobiales bacterium; assembly: GCA_951812975.1. Classification (GTDB taxonomy): domain Bacteria; phylum Actinomycetota; class Acidimicrobiia; order Acidimicrobiales; family Aldehydirespiratoraceae; genus VXYK01. The sequence continues at coordinate 1,019,306 of CATOTC010000001.1, forward strand.
AAAATAGAGGCCCGAGCGCTCGATGTGCAGTTGGCGTTGGCGAACAGGGGGCATCACCGAGCGCCGTCGATCCCCGACCTGCTGATCGCGGCGACAGCCGAAATGTCTCGACTCACCGTTCTCCACGTCGACAAAGACTTCGAGTTGATCGCAGACGTCACAGGCCAGCCAATGGAGACTCTCCGCCTCAACCCGGATCACCCGGAGACGAACCCGACCGGCACCGAATGACGGCTCGCGACCGAGTCCCGCTGACCCTCCACACCGCGGAGCGCTCCCCCGGTCGTGCGGGCTGCAACGGCGATGGGAGCTTTCGCGGTGGCGCCGTTGTCCGCGCTGCTGTCCCTCTCACGGTCGTTCAGTACGGAGTGTCAATCTCGGTTAGACCGCCTAGATGGAGGTGCAGGGCTTCGGGCATTTCGATCGCACCGTTGTGTCACACTCATCAGATCCAGCCAAGTACCTCCGCGACGATATAACCGATGGAAACCAAGCTTGCGAGAAACGCCACAATTCGCCGGCTCTTTGTCCAGGATGGCGAGTCGTCGCGATCATCGTCAACCCTAAGGTTGGCCGATGACCCCTCGGACGATTGAGCTGACTGAACAGTCACCCGGGCACCCTCCCCGTACACAGCAACGTTGACGGCCTGATCCACCGCACCAGCCGTCGGCAGGGCCGACGAAGAGGGCGTGCCGGCGCGCATCTCGGCGACTAGTTCTGCGAGAGTTGTGCGCACCTGGTCAATGACTCCGTGAATGGCCACGCCACTGATTGACCAGTAGAGCGCCGTGATCCGCTGGAACCGATTGCCACTTTCTTCATCCATTAGCGATCCGATTTCACTGGCCATCGGAAGCGACAGGTATACAAAGCCATTATCAGAGCGGTCCGCTGAAGCGGCCGCAGCTTCGAGTGCTCCGATTCCCTCTAGGAAAGTGTACTGATTTGAAATTTCTTCCTGAGTGACGTTGGGAATGGATGACGCAGCGATCTGTTGGCGTTTCACGATCGCGTTTCCCGTTACCCCGTCGGCTAAAATCGCTGCGCCGACGGTGCGATAGTCGGGGGCATCGTCTTTCGAGTCATAGCCACGAAGCTCTCGGGTGGCCCACTCGCGCAACTCGATCGAACCAGCCTTCCCACCTAGTACGACACACTTCCGCAGGGTGTCAGCGAGTGGCTGAGATGTCAGTACGTCGCGCTCGATCTGCTCAAGAAGGGTCAATTTGGCCATGGGTCTTACTACTCGTCACTCAGGGAAGATGGCATTGAAGTACACGATCGACGCCAACTCATGTGGTCAAGCGTGATCGAACGTCGTCGGCGAGCAGTCGATCGCGATCCTCTTCTGAGAGGGTGCGGATACAGGAGCCGGTTGCATCGTCACGGGTGACGTGCATCACGGTGTCTACATACTCGGCAACGGGCTGGAGATGCGAGATGAGGGCGACCATCTTCCCGCCGCCTGCGACCTTGCCAAGTGTCGCGAGTGCGGTTTCTAGGGCGTTGGCGTCGAGCGATCCAAATCCCTCGTCGACAAACACGGCGTCGAGGCGGCCACCGCCCCGCGACGCGATCTCGACCAATGCGAGAGCGAGAGCAAGGGACGCCTGGAAGCGCTCGCCGCCGGACAATGCCTCCGGAGCACGGATCTCGCCGGAGGCGAGGTACTTCACTCCAAAGTCGGACACGAAACCAAACCGGTTGTTGGAGATGGTCTTCAGTCGCCGGGACGCCTCCGCCAGCAATTCAGCTTCACGCATCTCGAGGAGGTAGTCGACGAACTGGTTGTTGGCCAGAGCAGCGACGAGCACGACAAGGTTGTAATAGAAGGGGTCGACCACGCCCAAGACTTCGTCGACATGAGCCGCCGCAGTTGCATCGGCAGTTGCTGCCGCTAGCTGCTCCTCCGCACGGCTCACGTCACCAACCGCCTCGCCGTGCGCGCCATGGAGGGCATCGACGGTGTCGCAGTCAACGTCGGAGAGTATTCGAGCCAGTTGGGCTTCACACGAAGCGACAACGCCCTCCACAGTGGTAGACACCTCGGTAGCCGTCGCCATCATCACGTTGGCTGCCTTGAGCGCGGCATCAGCGGCTTCGATCGTGGCCGCGAGATCGGTGGTCACCGCACCTTCATCGAGAGTGTGTAGGGCGTCAAGATCCAACGACACCTCTAGGGGCGCCACGCCGACGCAAACCCGGCCAGCAGCAACGACGTCACGCACGCGAGCCAAGTAGATATTGATCTCACGAATGGCTCTCCGTGCGGGATCCGTAACTTCCTCGGCTACTTCAGCCCGGACCCTGGCGTCAACTTCCATGGCATCAAATCGGCATTGCTCCGCTTCCGTCCGCCGACGGCTTAGGTCGTCAAGCAAAGTGACGACCGCCGCACACCGACGATGAAGGTCCGCGAGCACATCGACTGTCACAGGACTACCGGTCCGCCAGACCGAGGGCATCTCGGCTACTAGTGCGTTGTGAGCTTCGACCTTCTGGGCGGCATCGGCTAGATCTTTCTTAACGGAACTCAGTTGTTCGGTATAGAGAGCGTCGGCGGTGCGAAGTTCGACCTTCGCAGTCGTTAACTCCTCGCGAGCTTGTCGCTCGTTGCTCGCGGCATGCTCTACAGCAAGCTCTGCTGCACTGAGAGCGTCCGTGAGGCTGGCGATTGCCTCTTCAGCGTCCTCGCAGGTTGGGTCGGCGCCTGATTCTCTTACGCGCTTTTCCAAACCAGCGACGGCGCTAGCCGCTTCCTCCGAGGACCTCGAAGCGACAGACGCACCCTCGCGAGCACGCGCGTGGGCCTGTCGGGTCTCTTCGGCACCACTCCGGGCAGCGTTGAGTGCACTTTCAGTCGAGTCAACTGCATCGTGGGCTGAATGTAGATCGGGACTCTCCGGTGGCTCGAAACCCTCTGGCAGGTCTCGACTACAGACTGGGCAGTCGTCGCCGGGTCCATGGCCTTCAGCAACAACAGCGACCGCGTTCTCACGCTGTGCGTTCTCATACACGCGGCGAGCATCCAGGTCGGTTTGCTTGGCCAGATCTACCGCAGCTTGCGCGACATTCACGATCTGTTCCATCTCACTGACTCGGGCCGTAGCGACTCTTTCGGCCGCGGCGGTTTCCGCCACCTTGCCGCGCGCCTCGTTCAGCTTCTCGAACAGATTGCGGGCCTTTTCGGTCCGCGTACGAGCGTAATCAAGGTGGCTCTGGGCTTCGGTGCTCACCGCCTCAGCCTCGGCCAGCGCAGTGCTCAGAGTCGACGGCACCTCTGTCTGGGGGGCCTGGGCTTGAACCTTGCGAAGCTCGCTCTGCGACTTCTCCAGTCGTTCGAGATCGCTCGGCATCGCGTCAGCGGCATCGGCAAGATGAGACGTCGCAATCGTCAGGGCGTCGCGTGAACCGAAACCAGCTAATGCAGTAGCTGCGTCGGCATCGATGCTTGCGATGTCCCGCTCGGCCTGATTCTTGTCGGCATCTGCTCGGTCGAGTTCTCCTAGGAGGTGGGTTCCGCGCTCGAGACAGGAGCGGAGGGTGGCGGTTGGATCGCAGTCAAAACCGGGGACAGCGGCGAGAGCGGAATTCAAAGGGCCGAGGGTACGGCTGATGCGTTCGCTGATTTGGCGTGGCTCGACGACGGCCTCGATCGCATCAGCGAGGCGTTGCTGCCGTGCGGCGGCTGCTTCCGACCGCTCCTTCGCGTCGGAGACGATCAGGTTCGGGTCGGCGGGAAGGTTCGCTCGGCGCTCGGTGTAGCGCGTGTACGTGTCCCTGACCTTATCGCGGTAGGCCGTTGCTAACCCGCGGGTACGATCGATGTCGCTCAGCCCGAGGATCGACTTGAGGATTTCATTTCGCTCGCTCTCGGTCGATCGTAGGAGTTCGTCGAATCGGCCTTGGGGCATGACAACGGCGCGGGTGAACTGTTCGCATTCGAGGCCGAGCAACTCCTCGACTCGCTTCGTCACCTCACGTGCGCCGTCGACCATCGGTGCATGGTTGGTGGTGGATTCGAGCTTGTCGACAGGAGACGCTTTCGAACGGCGACGCGCCCGGGTGACTTTCCAGGTGTGGCCTCCAGCGTCAAAGGTCAGTTCGACACGCCACAGATTCTCTCCGTCGGCGATGAGGTCGGCGATGTTCCCGCCCCCTGACCATGTCTTTCGGCCGTACAGAGCTAGGCAAAGAGCCTCGATGATGGTGGACTTGCCCGCGCCGGTGTCACCGATGATCGCAAAAAGGTCGAGATCGTCGAATGAAATCTCGGTCGACTGCCGGTACGACCGCAGGCCAGAGAACGTGAGCAGGCGAGGTCGCACGTCAGGTGTCTCCCTCGTCACCGATCAGGGCAGCAATGATTCCGCTCTCGGCAATCTCGACGTCACTCTCGGTGGTGGTTGCGGCGTGGATCTCCTCGAACAGGCTTGCTACCCGCTCTGGGTCCGCTCCGTGGGCATTGTGCCGGTCGACTAGGGCCTGTCCGTGCTCGGCGAACCACCCTCTGAACAGCTGGGTCGGGGTCTCTGTGATCTCCGGCACCTCGACCTCGTCGGCGACGTTGACATCTGGACGGCGAGCATCGACTACTGACACGACACATGCATCAGGAAGGGCAGCGTGGACTGCGGCCGTGAGTGTGTCGTACCCCGGAATCTCGAGCGACACCGTGTCGTTCTCCTCGAACCCGTCGCCTTTTCGCTCGTGCTCGACGGTTACCTCGACCAAGTCGTGGCCCAGAACAGCAGCTCGCTCAGCGAGGGCCGAGTACGGCGCTCTTATGCGGTGAATTCGCCGACCTGCCGTGAGGGCGACGTCGTAGATCTTGGTGGGTCGGCCCGGGGTGAGATCTGCAACAACCAACTGCTTGGTCTCTCCCTCCTCGCCGAAGTCGATCTCGAGGATCGAGCCGGCGTAACGGCCGCGGTTGTCCGCAACGGCCTGAGCGATGTGTATGTGTCCGAAGGCCAGATAGCCGTAAACACTGTCAATGTGGGTCGGGTCGGTGGCGTACTCGGAGGAGACATGGATCTCCTTTTCGGTGGACGTACGCGCGCTGGATACATGCAGGTGGGACGCGAACACGGCCACGTCAGCTGAAGTGTCGAAATCGACGAATGCCGACTTGGCGAGGAGGTCACAGATCTTTCGGACGCTGTCGGCGTAGGTCGCGTTGGCCGCAAGGATGTCGTCAAAATCGCCAAGTACGCGGTTTGCGTGAAGGAACGGCAGTCCGGCTACTCGCAGACGACCGCCCGCCTGGGTGGAGAGGGTCAGCACCGCTCCGTGAGCGGCCGTGGTCGGACGGTGCATCACCCTGATGCGCGTCGGTGAGAACGCCAACGGATCGTACGAATTCTCGCTCGCCAGTTCAGGGACGGGATCGCCGACGGCAACACCGAGCGTCTCCATAGCGATGGCCGAGTCGTGGTTGCCGGCTAGCACCGCCACAGGAGCGATCTCACCCAGTTCTCGAAGCGCTCGGATTGCCCGTCCGAAGTCGGCCATGGCCGGCCGGCCGCTGTTGAAGAGATCGCCGGTGTGGATGATCGCGTCGGGTTGCACGGCGACGGCAATTTCGATGATTTCAGCGATGACGCTGTCGTGGTCAACTTCACGCGGCTCGTCGCGAACGGTGACTCCAAGGTGCCAGTCGGACGTGTGCAGCACGCGCACAGCGGTCTCGGGACGGGCGGGCACGGCATCCGACGAGAGGGTGCGCAGAGAATTCACTGTCGTCCCAGAATCTGTTCGGCATCGATGTCGTCGTCCGCCGAGCCCAGCACCTCGGCGACGCGAGTGGCGTACGGCGGGTAGGGGAACCTCACGGGCACAGGGGCTGGCAGCATGGGCTGGCTCGTAATCATGGTGCCGGGCGGAACGATCTGGGCCCGCGCCCTCATCGTCTGGGGAAGGAACCCAAGCTCGGTGGCTTCAGACGCCTTGATCTGTCCTACTACCTCAAGCGAGGCGTTGTTCGTGATGTCACGGGCCACTCCTGACGGGTTCTGTTGTGCGCCGATAAGGATTACACCGAGTGACCGACCGCGTGCGGCAACATCAACCAGCAGGTGCTTGATCGGCGATCCGCCCTGACGAGGCGCATACTTGTTGAGTTCGTCGAGCACGACGAAGGTCTTTCCGGTCGCGGTGGAGTTCTCGTGCTGCGACCAGATGTGGTGGAGGACGGATGCGACCACGAAGCGCTGCGCGTCTGCGTGAAGCGCGTGGACATCGACCACCGAGACCTGGGAAGACAGGTCGACCTCGGTGAGCCCCGCCCGGATCAGGCGCCGGAGCCGAGGGGTGGCCTTCCACAACCGCCGAACGAACGCTTGTTGGGTCGCTGCCGTTGTGCCCCCGCACCACATCGGGTCATAGCCGGGTGAGCCCTCGGTGACCATCCCCGACACGAACTCAACCAGACCGTCGAGGTCTTCGACCACGAGGCCGTCGCCAGCCAATCGAGGGTTGCTGACCTTGTAGGCACGAAACTGGCGGGCGGCCGACTCCCACGTCGACGGCACTGGGAGCACCTGACTGTCGGGGTTGACGAGCACGATACGCCCGTTGTCGTCGCCCGCTAGAGGCCAGGCCCAGCGGAGCAGTTGGAGTCGTACGACTTGCTCGATGAACGAGAGCTGCCCCGACTCAAGATCGTCAAACAGGTACTCCAGCAACCCGGCCTCAACAAACCGTGCCGGCGACCAGCCATACGGATGGGTGTCGCTGCGATCTCGGACAGAGATGTCAGCCACTGGATCATGTCCGGGGGCAGCCTCCTCCGCCGGCGCGTAGACGCCTACGTCGGTGAACGGACCCGGGTTCTCCCGACCCACGAGCATCTCCCACTGAGCCATCGCGTCCGCGCCGATCTCATCATTCGCGTGGAAGCGGTTGTTGGGCTTGTCGATCACGCACAGGTCGGAGCCTTTGACTGAGAACACCACCGCCCGGTCGTGGCTCGACCCGGCACGGGCGGTGGTTCCCCAGTCACTCTCGAAGAGCATGTAGAGGAGAAAGAGCGCGTAGCTGGTCTTGGTCGCGACGCCCGACTTGCCTGAGATCGACACGTGGGCACCGCGGTCGCCATTGAGGAAGCTGTATGGCAAGAAGACAAGCTCGTTGTTCATGTCGAGCCCAATGGGAATCGCCTCGCCGTCGGCCATTTTGTCGAGGAACAGCGCACGGCGGCGGTGAATGTCACCGGCGACCCAAATTGGTGCGCCTGACGACGGCGGCAAGTAGCGCTCGGGGTGAGTGCGGATCCAGGTCACCTCCGCCCGGCGGAACCGCTGTCCTGGCAGGGTCGACGCAGCGAGCCGGGCGGTATCGGTCGCCATCTCAGCGCCTTCGATCCGACCCGACACCTCGGTAACGATGCCGTAGTGGAACAGAACGGAATCGTCGACCAACCGCTGGGGTGACACCACGAACGTGTCGAGGGCGAGATCGACAGCGTCGTCCACGATCACGTTGGCGGTCTGCGTCGAAGCGTCGGTGGATGCATCGACGAGCCCCACTGGATCGCTGCCTGGGATCCCGTTGAGGTCTTCGAGGTGGTTGCGTCGGTCCTCACCAGTGATGTCATACACCCTGGTGAGCGGAACGAACTCGACCTCGGCGGCTACATCCGTCACGAAGTCGGGCGAGACATCGAAGTCAGCAGGAGGGAATGTGTCTTGCTCGTTCATTGGTTGGCTCCAGAGATGATTACGTCACGGGCAGCACGTGTTGCATAGGCGACACGGCCGAGAGTCTGGCTGAGGCGGCGCTCCAGATTCCTGACCGGTGTCAGATTGACGGGGGCGCGGGGATCGCGATGGTGAACGCCGGCGTATGCGGGAAGGATCGTGGCGAGCACCGATGCGCGTTCTGTCACGCTGGCGATTCCTGCGGAGGATGGAAACTCGAGCCGCGCAACTCCTGACCAGGGCGATGCGCCCGGGGCGGGGTTTCCCACGCGCGTGTAGCACGTGTATCGATCAGATCCGGCGGTGTACATCCGGGTGCGCTCGCCAATCGCGAGCCTCGGAACGGCGGCGTGTGCGGCCACAGGCAGGATTCGGCGGTGGTGCGACTTCACATAACCGGCCACAAGCCCGTGGAGTGCACGAATGCGGTTGAGTGGGCCATCGAGCACGACGTTCCAGCCCGCGTCAGCCGCGTCGAGAGCGAGCTCGCCTTCGGCTCGGCGCATACGGTCCTGAAGGTGCGCTAAGCACATGTCGGGGTCACTATCCGTGATCGGCGCTGAGGCCCATGAGTACCCCGTGCGCTGCGAGATGATGTCGCCGGTCTGACCTCCACCCCAGATGGCAAGGCGCCCGACGCGGATACCAGAGAACTCGGCCGTACCGCCGGGCCTTATCGTCACCGCACCCACGGCATAAGCACCAGCGACGCCAGGGACTCGGGTGCCGCTCTCTGCATGTTCGGCCCACACGAGCAACTCCGCTCGACGGGTCCCGTCGACAAAGGCAAGCGGTACCGAAAGCGGTGCGATGCGGGCGACGTGGCCATCGCCGGATTCGGCTTGCTCGACATCTTCCGAAGCATCGGTTTCGAAGTCGGCGCTCGTTCCGTACGGCGGTGCCCATCCTTCGCTGAACACACGCCAACCAGGATCCGTGGGCGTGACCGTCAACCGGCTATCGTCGGCGGACTCGTTAGGCGCGATGCGGGCCGTGGAGTCTCGGTCGTTGCTTTGTTGTTCGGTCATGGCGTCGTTCCAACCGCTCGTCGCAGCGGGTCTGTAGGTAACAGTACTGAGCTGCTGTGACACGTCCGCTGGGCGTCTTCATGTCGCGCGCAGAACCAATGCCCGGGTCCGTAGAAAGACTCGGGTCGGAGCTTGCGTCTGATGCTTGTCCAGTCGTTGTCCATCCTTGCGTCAATAGCGACCTTCATTGCCGACGTAACCCGACGTCACGTGCTCTCGAATGACCGCATCGTAGAGGCTATAGGCGGGGTGGGCGGAGACCGCGGGGAAAGGGTCGGGCATGGACGATGGTAAGTTCCTTGTTAGCGCGGGTCAGGCTCGTATAGAGAACACCCTGCCTGCCGACATTCTCGGGAAAGTCCCCGGGTTCTACGACGACCGCTGCGTCGAATTCAAGCCCGCGCGCCTCGTCGGGGTGAAGGATGACGAAAGTCGTCTCATCCCGCGACCAGCTGTGCTGATGGTGACCGCGAACCCAGCCGCGCGTTCGGAGTTCAGCCGATAACGGCCTCGGCTCGGTGGAGATAACCGCCACAGTCCCCGTGTGCCGGTTGGTGAGATCGATTGCCGCGGCCACGGCCGCAGATGTGCGTTCGTCTGCGGGCACCTTCGTAACGGTGGGGTGCGGCCCGTCTCGCAGCGCCTGCTCCCCTCTTTCGCCGCGAGGCAGCAACTGGTTTGCGAACCGGAGGATCTGCCGCGTCGACCGGTAACCATTCTGGAGCACTTGGATGTTGCAGTACCCGGTGTCGTCAGTCATTTCGAGATCCTCTGCGAGTTCCTGCCAACCTGCCGCAGTCCAGTCGGATCTCCGCTGATTCATGTCGCCAAACAGCGAAAGCGAGCCGCCGAGTTCTAGCAGGGAACTAGTGAGAATGCGCCACTCAAGCGGACGAACATCCTGCGCCTCGTCAACTATCAGGTGCCCAACCAGCTCACCAATGACCCTAGGGTCGAGCGACAAAGCAACCGTGGCAAGCATCGGGAGATAGCGGGTCCGTCCAGCGATCTCGTTCCAGCTCGGGAGAGCTCGGAGCCAGGCCAGGATCTCAGGGTTTCCGATCTCGGATTCGCTGGCTTGCTTCATGGCCTCGACGACGCGACGAACACGCTGCTCCATACGGCCCGAAATGGGGCGATCAGCCATTGACTTCACGAAGCCATCGATCGCCCTGCCGAGGTCCCAGGACGATTCAATTCGGTCTATCTGTCCGGGCTTGGGAATGGACCGGAGCCCGGCGACTCCCTTAAGAAGGGAGGGGAGACTGAGGACCTGGATCTCGGACTCGGGTTCCTTCAACTCAGAGATGACCGGCTTTATGTGCTCGACGTATTGATCGGACGGTCCGACAATCGCGACACGGGCGACCCGTTCAGACTTTCGCGCGTCGCTCGTGAGGTACACAGCTCTGTGTGCAGCGACAACGGTCTTGCCCGTGCCAGGCTGTCCCTGCACCACCAGCCCTCGGTTGCCGGCGGCGGCCACGAGCAGGTACTGGTCAGGTTGCATCGTTGGCAGCACCATCCCCATACGGCCCTGCTTCGGCATCTGCATGACCATGTCGACCGCATCAGCCGCACGCAGATGTCCCCGGCGAGTCTCAACTTCTCCCACGGTCTCAGCGACGGACGGCTCGGACAAATCGGACTGCTCGAATCGCTCGGACAACTCGGACCGCTCGATTGTCGGCCGCTTGTCGAGTTCGCCGGCCTTCGGTTCCGCCGGCGCTTGCTCCTCCTCAGTCGGACGGACCGTCTGTTGGCGTCGTATCGGAGCTTTCGGGATATCGAGGGCACGTGCCTGGCCCTCAAAGGGGTCCACAACACCGGTCTCAATCTCATCGGAGTAATCGACAAGGTCGTTGCGCCTAAGCACGAACGTCCGCCGCCCCTTTATGGATGACGCAATCTCGTGGGTCGACGAGCGACCCTCAAAATACAGGCTTGCGATTGGCGCAGCCCAGTTGACCGCCTCGAACCCGTCCATCGTCACGCGCCGACCAGCGATGTAGAAGGTCTGGTCCATCATGTCGGAGTATGGGTGGTCGTCCTCGAGTGCTACTCGGCCGATCACGGCAGCGGTCGCCCCGCGGTCTATGCCCGGTCGAGGGAGCGAGGAGGTGGTCCAATAGTGACTCTGGACGACGGTGATCTGCCTGAAGAGGTGGGGCTGCTCAGCAAGGCGGCGTTCGATCTCATTCAGATACTGCTCATTGACGGCGCGCTCGGCATCCAAGACAGCTTGGTGGCCTTGATCGTCTGTCCTTTCAGTCATTCGAGTGTCACCTCAGCGACGCAGACCGCTATCGTCTCGATGTCCATGTGACCCTTGCGGCTCTGATCGAGCCGTTCCACAGCTTCCCACAGTAGGCGGTCCTGATTTGACCGCTGGGCTTCCTGGAGGTGGATCACCCCGGTGCTCCCTCTTTCCCTCAGAGTCTCGATGCGACGCTCGATCTGGGCAACCTTCCGATCGTGGGTCTCCCGCAGGCTGATGCGCCGGGACTCAACGAGCGCGGTGTTCATCGCTTGGCGCCGATGGAATTCTTCCTCGTGTCGCTTCCGGAGTGAACGCTCGGCCTCCCCGAGATGCACGTCAAGGTCCACGTCAATCCCCGTCTCGTGCTCTTCAAGTTGAGACTCCGCGAGCGCAGCCAATACCGTCGATCCCACGGGCTCCCCCGTCAGGATTCCCGTGTCGAGGTCAACCGCCGCGGTCCAGAACTCGGCCGACGGCTGGAGCCCGTCCCACCTAGCCAAAGCCACCAAGACGAAATACGAGCCCGGCGTGACAGAACCGCTCTTGATTCGAATGTGACCAAAGCGCGCCTGGGACGAACCAGGCACGCGGAGCGCCGCCCGGACCAGCGGATTGTTGGCAGAGAGGAGGCGCTGGCCTGTCATGCGCGCGTGATCCGGATCGAGACAGAGCACCAGGTCACGTTCATCGAGCATCGCCTTGGCCAGCCTGTCGATCTCGGTTCGTGATCGCTCACCTTCAGACTGCACACCTCGTAGGTGCTGTTCCATCGCTGCGGTGCCTCGGAACGTGAGAAGGGTGCCACCGCTGTTCACCTCACAGTGTGCACCGGGTGCGCTAGCGGCCCAATCGCGCAGCAGGTGAACCAACTCGGGTTGGCCGATGTATCGGCCGGACTTGAGGAGGTCTTCCTCCAGGCCGTCGATCTCTGCCGTGTCTGTCGAGGACAGGAAGGAGGCTGCTGCTTCGACATCGTCGATAGCGAGCCGCTGTTCCTCGATTGCCGCCAGCGTCTCGTTTAGACGGCGTTCACGTTCGGTTCTTGTCAATGTGAAGTCGAACATTGCGCGGCGCAGATCTCCCATCCGCGACTGGAGGATCGGCTCGAGCTCACCTATGGAGTCCGTGAAGACGCCGATCCGCTGATGCACTCGTTCGATGATGTCGGATTCGATAGTTCCAGGTGTGTGGAAGTTAAGAACACGGATCTTTTCCGCGACCTGGCCAAATCGGTCGACCCGGCCGATCCGTTGCTCGACCTCCATTGGATTCCAAGGGAGGTCGTAGTTGACGACGGCTGAGCAGAACTCAAAATCGAGGCCTTCGCTCGCGACTCGGCTCGCAAGGAGAACGTCGAAGTCGTTCTCGCGGAATCTTCGCATGATGTCGTGCCGGGCCTCGCGGCCGACCCCGCCATGCATGACTGCGATGCGGAAGTCCGCGTTGAGACGTTCGCTGAGGTACGCCAACGCGCGCCGGGAGAAAGTGAACACAAGAACTCGTCGGCTGTCCTCCACGACCGGTCGGAGCTGTTCGATGAACGCGTCGAACTTGGTGTCGACGTCGCCGAGGTTGTGCGCGAGCTCCAAGACCTCCTCAGGGGGATTCGTGATGTCCCATGAGATATCGTCGTCTGTTCCATCCAGGTCTTCGTCCCCGAGTTCGTCTCGCCAGTTCAAGACCCGGTCCCGGGCAGCCGGAAGGCACGTGCTTGCAAGGCGAAGGGGCATCTGGGTCACGAAACCGACCGGCAGCCCCAATGCTCTGGCCCGAGCGATCTGCCATCGCTCAAATGCGGCGTAGAACTTGGCCTCCGGGTCTGTCCACTCGACGGGAATCTGGATTGCTTCTCTCACCGCCTTCCTCTCCTGCACCTCGACCTTGCGCGTGCGAGTTACGACGGCGGAGAGCGCGTGGAGCTGACCGATAAGCCGCTTGGCTTGGGCGATTTGTGCTGGTAGCAACTTCTCACTTTGGAGAAGCGTTACCAGTTCGCGGTACTCCGGGCGGCCAGAGACGGCAGGGCCGAAGTCCAGTGACTCAACTTCCTTCAGCCGCCTAAGGCGCTCGACATTCGTCACGTCCGTGTCGAAGAAGCTAGCGCTCAGAGCGTGGAGCACAGCGTTGGGCTCCAACCGCTGCTCTAGGACGAATCGGTTGTCGAACTCGCCGGGGGCTAGGAGCTGGAGCAGGCTGAAGAGGTCTTCGTTCCCCAGGTTCAGCGGAGTCGCCGACAGAAATATTAACGCGTCAGCCCAGTCGGACAGCAGAGCCCCGAGCGCGTGGCTCCTGGTTTCTGAATTGCGGAACGCGTGCGCCTCGTCGACGATGACCAAATCGAATCTCGGGGCGAGCTCGGCGAGATCCTCGAGGCCGGTCCATACTCGCAGCCTTTCGAGACTGCATACGCCCGCAAATCTCGATGGCATGCGGTCCTCGTCGACTCGTTCCAACAACTCATCGAGCCGGGGCCGGTCGAGGTCCTGAAGCTCGTAGTCGAACCGTTCACGCATCTCTGCGCGCCACTTCGGAACGAGCATCGAGGGACATACGACGAGAACGCGGTTAGCCTGCCGCCTGGCATCGAGTTCGGTCCAAACAAGACCAGCTTCGATGGTCTTCCCGAGGCCGACCTCGTCGGCTATCAGAAGTCGGAGCGAGCCTGTCTCAAGGAGTCGGATCACAGGGCGGAACTGATACGCGCGAAAGATCGTCTTGGTGGCACGAAAGGAATAGACCGTGTCCGTGAGTTGCTCTCGAAGCTTCGCTCGAGTGAGCGTGGCCGCGAAACGGTCAGCATGGGCCGGAGGGCGGGCAATCCACTCGTGGGGATCGTCGTCTATCACCGGAGGCTGGAGATCGCGTTCAGGGACGGTGACGGTGCGTCCGTCGACTCGGATGCGGTACCACCACTGGCCGCGGTCGTAGTCCCGGCCGCGCACGAACGCCTCCTGCCCGGATCCCCGCGTGAAGGCTGGTGAGTTGACCTCATAGAGCGGCGCGGCAATGTGCTCTGCATCGTCCCACCAAGCGCCCATCCAGTCGTAGGCTGAGAGGAGCGGATGCGACTCCGCCGTCCAATCGGTCCGGGCAGGGGCAGCCGGGGCGCCGCCTTCGATTATGACCATCACCTCGACCTGTGCTCCGTCATCGAACACGTAGATACCCATCGGTAGCTGAGCCTCATCGGCGTCACGCCTGCGCGCCGCGGTGGAGATGGAAACCGAGTCGGGGACGCGCTCACCCACGACCAACATCCGATGGGGACGCACGGAACCAACCTCATGATCTGCGTCCCCCACCACCGGGTGGTATCGCAAGTAACCTGTCACTGCTTCACATCGTCCTCGCTCGAGCGGCCACGCATGAATGAAAGTGTGTAGGACAATGAAGTGTCAAAACTATGGAGACCAATCACGAAAGTGCCGGTCTCCGTTGGCGAGATCGACCGGAGAACTGCTGGTGAAACCCAGCCAATCCCGAGGTCAATGGGCCGATCAACTGCGTGGCTCGATCTTGGTGAGGCCGCCTAGGTAGGGGTGCAGGGCTTCGGGTAGCTCGATTGAGCCGTCGGGTTGGCGGTAGGTCTCCACGATCGCGGCCCAGACTCGTGGGACCGCCAGGGCCGAGCCGTTGAGGCTGTGGACGAACCGGGTGCCCTTCGTGCCCACGGAGCGATAGCGGATGTTGGCGCGGCGGGTCTGATAGTCGGTGCACCACGAAACCGAGGAGACCTCGAGCCAGCGGTCAGCGCCGGGAGCGAACACCTCAATGTCGAAGGTGCGTGTGCCAGCACTGCTGATATCTCCGCAGGCCAGGTCGAGCACCCGGTGGACCAGCCCCAGGTCGCGGATGGCGCTCTCGGCCCGGTCGAGGATCTCCATGTGCACGTCGTGGCCCTGCTCGGGGGTACAGAACGCATACATCTCGACCTTGTCGAACTCATGGACCCGCAACAGGCCGCGCGTGTCGCGTCCCGCGGCGCCGGCCTCGCGCCGGTAGCACGAGGTGTGGGCCATCAGCCTCATCGGCAGTTCGTCCTCATCGAGGACCTCTCCGCTGAACATCGAAGTGAGCGACACCTCGGAGGTCGGAATGGCCCACAGGTCGTCGCGTTCGATGTGGTAGGCGTCATCGGCGAACTTCGGCAGGTGACCGCTGCCGATCATCGTGTCGGACTTCACCAGGGTCGGTGGCCGCACTTCCTCGAAGGCGTCACGGTTGCGTTCGAGGCCGTAGGCGATCAGCGCTCGCAACAGTCGCGCGCCGTCGCCGCGGTACATCACGAACATCGAGCCGGAGAGACGCACCGCGCGGTCGACGTCGAGTATCTGCAGCTGTTCACCGATCTCCCAGTGGGGAACCTTCTGGTAGTCACCGAAGGCGTCGGGGTCCAAGCCTGAGTTTCGGACCTCCACATTGCCCTCTTCGGTCAAACCGTCAGGAGCATCGGGCGAAGGCATGTTGCTGACGTTTAGCAGCAGGTCTCGAAGCTCAGCAGCGAGTCGCTCGCAGCGCTCATCAAGGATTTTCTCGGTGGTCCCCAGTGACCGACTGTGATCGGCCAGAGCCTTCGCCTCGTCGGCCTTGCCCTGGCCGTGCAGCGCACCGACCTGCTTGGAGGTCTGCCGAATCTCCGAGCGAATCTCATCTCGCTCGGTGGAGGCAGCGCGCAGCTGCGCGTCGATCTCAACGATCTCATCGATCGACGAGGTCGGTGCTCCGCGGCGCGCGACAGCCGACTTGACAGCCTCTGGGTCCGAACGGATCAGCTTGATATCGAGCATGGCCGTTGACGGTAGCGCCCCATCAGCGTCGTTCCGTCACCAATAAGAGGCCGAGCGGAATGATCCGAAACCTGTCCCACCGGAACGAGGCCGTGGCCCGAGAGGACCCGCCCGCGGCCTCGCGGCCCCGCCCGCGGCCTCGCGGCCCGTGAGCGAAGCGAACAAGAGCGGGAGCCGAGCGAGGCGAACAAGAGCGGGAGCCGAGCGAAGCGAACAAGAGCGGGAAATAAAGCGTGCATCAAGTGGGGGCTTCGCGCGGGGGCTCGGGGTTCTCATCGAATGCGCGTTGAACATCGCCGAACGTGAGGTCGCCAGTGGTAGCAACCGCACCAACACGCTCCGGTCTTGGAGGGGGTTGTTTGCGCGTCCGCCGCCCCACGAGATCGGCTTCGCGGCGTCCTGAGGTGAAACGGAAGTACCGGATCGTGATCAATGCCCAGAGGTAGAAGCCTCCGACGACTTTCATCACCGCACCGGCGGCCTGCTGATCGTCGGTGGGAGAGATTCCCCACAGCGGATCGGCATGGTCATATGCGGAGTAGACGACACCCTCGGCGAACGTCAACCAACCCGCGGGCACCGTCGGCACGATCGAGCTGGCGAACAGATACACCATCTTGGCGGGTTCGCTTATCTGAAGCTCCGGGAGCGGACCCACCACACAGAACCACATCAGCAGAGCCGAGAAGAACACCGCGAGATGGATGGTGTAGTGGAACACCCCGTTCTCAACCGACAGGTTCACGACCGCGCCCCAATGCGAGAGGATCTGCAGGGCATTGAAGATGACCGCGGCAAGAACAGGCCGGGTGAGGACTCGCAACACTCGCGAGACCGCGCCGCCGTCGACCACTATCAACCGGGCCAGCCACTCCGGCATCGCCAGCAGGAAGAGCGGCGGAACGATGAAGGCGATCAGCAGATGTTGAGCCATGTGGACCGAGTAGAGGTACTCCTCGGCAATGTCGTGCATCGGCCAGTCCGCCGCGACCCACAGCAGCAACACGGCAAGCGCAAAACAGCGTTTCTGTCGTTTCGTGACGACGGTCTGCCCATCCGGCACCACCAGCGGACCGATGTGGCGCACCGCGTAGTAACCGAGAGCGACGATCCCCGCAATCAGCAGCCAGACGGCGGGATGGGCCTCGAACTCCCAAGGCCCGCTCATTCAGATCACGCCCAGAACTCGAAAGCCGCGAGCGCCGCCACATACACGCCGACAGCCAGCGACAATCCCCCGACGAACATCTTGTAGAAGATCGGATTGTCGAACTTCAGATGCATGAACCAGGTCGCCACGAGCCAGAACTTGACGACCATCATTATCAGCAGCGACGGGATCAGAAAACTCCCCCAGTCGAGCACAGTCTCGAAGTAGGTGAACACTTCGACCGCAGTGATGACCGCGAGGATCAGGGCAATCTTGACGTAGGCCCAATCGGACGGGTGCTCATGTTCTGAGTGGTCCGCGTCTGCGTGCCCGGCGTCTGATTCCGCGCTGGACTCCTGCGCAGTGTCTCTGGTGCCTTCGTGTCCGGTGGTGGTCGTACTCATGGATACTCCAAACCCTCTTAGGCCGGAACCAGATAAATGACAGTGAAGATGAAGATCCACACAACGTCAACAAAGTGCCAATAAAGACCTACGATCTCGACGGTCTCAGAGTGTTCAGGCCGCAGCTTGCCCTGCCACGAGGCAACGAACAGAGACATCAGCATCACGATCCCGAGGCTGACGTGGACACCGTGGAACCCTGTCAGCGCGTAGAAAGCCGAAGAGGCCGGATTGTTGGTGAAACCGACTCCCTCACGCAGGAAGCTGGTGAACTCGTACACCTGCCCACCGATGAACACTCCACCGAGCATGCTCGTCGCCAGAAGCCAGACCCGCGCCCCGTGGTTGTCGCCTCGGGTGAGGGCCGAGAGGGCCAACACCATCGTCAGCGAGCTCATCAGCAGCACGAACGAACTGATCGAAGTGAACGGAATGTCGAAAACGTCGGTTGGGATCGCCCGGTTGTCGGGGCCGCGCCGTGTCTTGTAGAGGAGATATGTCGAGATCAGGCCACCGAAGAGCAGGCACTCCGAACCGAGGAACAGCCACATCGCCAACTTGGTGTTGGAGATTCCAGTGGAGGGTCCGTGATCGTCGTGCGCGGTGCTTTCGCCGGGCGCTGTGTTCTCGCCGGGCGCTGTGTTGTCGCCGGGCGTAGCCGGAGCCGCGGTTGCTGCGGTCATGATCAGGCACCTCCCTCGCCGGGCACAGCCGGAGCCGCGGCAGCGAGGGCGCTACTATCGCCGGGCGCAACCGGAGCCGCGGCAGCGAGTTCAGCGTCGTCAGCATCGCCATCGCCGTCATCGTCGTGGTCGTCGTCGTGGTGGTCGTGGGAAGCATCGGGGTCATCGACGGGCTCGAGGGCCCAGGCGAAGATGCCCATGCCGACCAGCAGGCCGCCCGGAACGCAGAGCCAGAGGTTGAAGATCAGTCCGTAGCCGATCAACGGCAGACCCACGGCCAGCACCAGCGGCCAGAACGACGGCGCCGGAAGGTGTACACCCTTGGCTGAGCCGTCCTGGGCTGCTTCCTCGACCGTGGCGATCTGCACAACCTTGCCGTTGTCATCGAAGCCGTACTTGCGGTGCCACCACTCGTCGAGACCGTCCACGGTGGGGACTTCGTCGAAGTTGTGCTCCGGAACGGGCGACGGGATCATCCACTCGAGGCTGCGCGCATCCCAGGGGTCAGGACCCGGCGGCGGCAGATCGGCTGCCTCCCGTTTCGACTTCCAGACATTGTGGAACAGGACCAGAACCGAGAGCGCGATTATGAACGAGCCGACGGTCGCCACCATGTTCCAGAACTCGAACCCGAACCCGGCCGAGTAGGTGTCGATACGACGGCTCATCCCCTGCAGTCCGAGAATATGCATGGGCCCGAACGTCAGGTTGAAACCGATGAGCATCGACCAGAAATTGATCTTGCCGCGGCGCTCGTTGAGCATGTAGCCGAAGATCTTCGGCCACCAGAAGTAGAGGCCGCCGATCAACCCGAGCACACCACCACCGAAGATCACATAGTGGAAGTGGGCCACGATGTAGTAGGTGTCGGTCTGTTGAGTGTCGGCCGGGGCAATCGCGTGGGTCACGCCCGACAGACCACCGATCGTGAACATGGCCACGGTTCCCACCGCGAAGAGCATCGCCGTCGTGAAGCGGATCTGTCCGCCCCACATGGTCGCCATCCAGTTCAATACCTTCACGCCGGTCGGTACCGCGATGAACATCGTCGACAGTGAGAACGCAGCCACCGAGATCGGACCGATACCGGACACGAACATGTGGTGGGCCCACACCCCCCATCCCATGAATCCGATCGCGATCCCCGAGAACACCATGAACGTGTAACCGAATATCGGTTTGCGGCTGAACGTCGGGATCACTTCAGACACGACGCCGAAGGCAGGCAGAACGATGATGTAGACCTCAGGGTGTCCGAATATCCAGAACAGGTGCTGCCACAACAACGGGTCCGCGCCCATGTCCGGATTGAAGAAGCTGGCGTCGAACAGCCGGTCGAACATCAACAAGAACAGAGCGACGGTGATGACCGGCAACGCGAACAGCAGCAGGAACTGGGTGATCAGCAGCATCCAAGTCAGGACCGGCATGCGGAACAGGTCCATTCCCGGCGCTCGCATATTGAGACAGGTGACGATCAGGTTGATGGCCGAGACCAGTGAGGCGATCCCGGCGATCAGCAGACCGATCGCATAGAAGTCCACACCATGGCTCGGCGAGAAGGTCAGGCCGCTGTTGGGCGAGTAACAGAACCAGCCGCAGTCGGCACCGCCGCCGCCGACGATCCAGGAGCTGTTCAAGAAGATCGCTCCCGACAGCCAGATCCAATAGGACAGCGCATTGAGGCGCGGGAACGCCACGTCTCGGGCACCGATCTGAAGCGGTATCAGGTAGTTCGCGAAGGCCGCCGCCAACGGCATGATGAACAGGAACACCATGGTGACGCCATGCATGGTGAACACCTGGTTGTAGACGTCGGCCGAGAGCACGCCGCCGTTGGGAACCGCCAACTGCAGGCGGATCAGCAGGGCCTCGACACCGCCCACCACGAAGAAGACCATGGCGGAAACGCCGTACATGATCCCGATCTTCTTGTGGTCGACGGTACTCAACCAGTCCCGCCAGCCCCTGCCGCCCTGCGGTCGGGTGAGCACGCCGAGCGGTCGCTCCGCAATGGCCTCTCTACCGGATTCAAGCTCCAGAGGGCCCTCAGTCACGGGTTTCTCGGTGATGGTCATCTCACTCCACCTCAGTCGCCAGGATCTGGGCGTCGGTTGGCCTCGGGCCGAGTGTGGCCAACAGGGCGATCACATCAGAAATCTGTCGTTCGGACAGCCCCATGTCGGGCATGCCCCGCGGAAGCGAACCCTCCGGGAGGTCGTCCGCGTAGTTCTCCTTCACGTCGTTGGGGTTGCGGATCCAAGCGGCGAGATCGTCGTCGTTGAGCGAACCGTCCGGGTTGTAGAGGTTGAACAGGCCACCCGCGAACGTGGTGCGGCCGGCGAAGTGGGTGAGGTCCGGCGCGGATCCTGAGACGGTCTCGGCCCCGTTGTAGTCCCCGTCGTTGAGGCCCCTCACCAGGTGGCAACTGGCGCAGAAGTTCGTGAACACCTCCATGCCCCGGTACTCCGCTGTGTCTTCGTCGGTCGGCATCGTCGCCATAGCCATCTGGGCTTCGATCCAATCCTGGAAATCACCCGGTGTGACGGCGACAGCCTGCATCCTCATCCGGCTGTGCGACAGGCCGCAGAACTCGGTGCACTGCCCGAAATAGACGCCCGGATCGTCGGCTTCCAGCTTCCACGGCGTGTACATCCCGGGCACCGCGTCCTTCTTGCCGTTGAGCGCGGGGATCCAGTGTGAGTGGATGACATCTCGCGAGGTGATGATCAACTCGACCTCCTGGCCTGTGGGAATCACCATCTGGCCCGCAGTGACAATGTCGGCCTTGGGAAGGTTCCAGGGGTCGCCGAGGTCTGCGGTGGTGATGTCCTCGGTCAGGTAGTAGCGATACTCCCACCACCACTGCTGGCCGACCACAACCACTCTCGGCTCCCAGGTCTCGACCTGGCCCTTAACCTCGACCTCGATGGCGTTGGCTTCAGTGCTGTTGACCGCCAGATGGGTGATCAGCGTGGCCACCGCGATAACGGTCATGATCACCGCCGGGCCTATGGTCCAGCCGATCTCCAGACGGTTGTTGTGCGAGACCTGCGTGGGGAACTCGCCCTCATAGTCCTTGTCGGCCGGAACGCGGTTCTTGACCGACATCCACAGAAGGGCACCGCACACGAGCACCAGCACGACCCCGGCGACGATGAACACCGGATACACCAGGTCGTTGATCTGGCGGGCGGTCTCGCTGCGGTCCTGGAACGTGTCTAATTCTGCGTCTTTGGCGCATCCGGCCAACACGAACCCGAGCCCCAGAATCAAACCCAGCGGCCGTCGGCGGAGCCCCGCGGCCCGAGCGGCCCGTGAGCGGAGCGAACCAGAGCGGGAAAGCCTCGCGGCCCGTGAATTCAGCGAACGAACGGGGACACTCACCTCAGTGTCCCTCCACAGAATCGGCACCGTCATGTTCGTCGTCCACCTCGTGGTGGTGGAAGTCCCGTTCACCGGTGACCGTGGCCACGACTCCGCCGGCGAGCACCGCCACGGCCGTGACCAGAACCAGACCGGCCAGAATGTTCCTGTTGATCCGCCGTTTGCTGACGAACAGCACCGCGATGCAAAGGATCAACACCGACACGACTCCGGCAACGACCACCGATCCGAGTTTTGAGGTCGCAAGCAGGATCCGACTGGTGGCCAACACGCCCAGGGCCACCATCGCCGCTCCCAGCGCAGGGATCTCGATGGGCGCCATCACCCGGTTGCGCAGAACCCGGTTGGCTTCGGGGTCGCCCGTGGCGCGGTCCGCCCAACTGTCCATCAGCCATTCGATCGCCACCACACCGCAGACCACCAGACCCGTGACGAACACGGCAGTGTGCAGAACCAGCCCGATCGCCATGGCACCAACGCCGAACGCTCCGACCACCGGCCAGAAGCTCGCAGTGACCAGACTGTTGGTCGGGATCTCTTCAACGCCCATGTAGTGGGCCTGCGCGGCAGGATCGGCGTCTCTGAAGAACACCAGGAACAACGCCACCGTTATGGCGGTGACGCCGAGTCCCAACAGCAGTGAATACCCGAGGTGCTCGCCGATACCGCCCTTCCAACCCATCGAGAGCGGACCCATATGGTTGCCGCCGGTGGTGTAGCCGTAGAAGACCGCGGCACCCGCCAGTGCCATTCCGAGACCGAAGAAGAACTTGAAACCTGTGGTGAACATCGCCGCGCTACTTCGTTATGTAGATGAGGTAGTAGACGATCGACCACATGAACACGACGGTGTTCCAGAACAGGGCCGCTGACGAGACTGCTTCTGCTCTGCGGGGACCGAACTGGCCGGCCATTGCACGTATGAATGTGAACGCCACGAACACCACCGCAGCGATCAGGAAGACGATGAAGGTTCCGTTGACGAAGAAGAACAGGAACTGGGCGTTGTCCGCAGCCATGGCGAACCCGGTGTCGTTGATGATGAACCAGAGCTGATTGAAGATCGCTGCGCCGAAGAGCCCGGTGAGTAGCAGTGCGACGTAGGCGTTGACGCGGTCATCGGCATTGATCGCCTGCACCGCCCACTGGATCGTGAATATCGACAGGATCAGCGTCCAGAAGATGAACCCCGAAGGCCCCAGTTCGATGACGCCCTCAGGGAACCATTCGCTGCCGGCGTCGCGAGCCGCAGCACGTTCGAGAATATAGATCCCGGTCACTGCAAAGAAGAACATCAACGCTGCCGCGCAGGCGAACATGGTGCCCACCAACAGACTGCGTGGCCGGGTGACTTCCGGGGCTGGAAGCCCGGTGGTGGCAACCATCAGGCCTCCTCCCCATTCTCGCTCACGGTGTCCAGTAACGGAGCTTCAGACACGACACGCTCCGGTGGTTCTGAGAAGTTACCGGATGAGGGGGGCGACGAGGTGGTCCATTCCAAGGTTTGGCCGCCATAGGGGTTGTCCTCGACCGACTCGTCGGACCTCGCGGCTTTGGCGAGGGCCGCCACCACGCCGAGAACGCCCAGCACGATGAGAACCGCACCCACCGCGGCGACCACATTCATCACTTCGATGAGGTTCTGGTCCGACGGCACAGCCATCAGCGGCGCCGTGCTGCCGGCCACTTGATACCCGAACGCCGGGGCCTCGAGGAAGCCGCTGACGAAGTCCGCAGCGCCGAGCAGGACTGCACCGGCCACAAGGTCGAACAGGACCAGGCGGCCCATCATGACCGGGAGATGACGACCGCTGATCTTGGGTGCCCAGAACCAGATGCCGGCGATCGCAGCAACCACCGCGCCGTACAGCACGAGGTTCATCACCGCGGTGGTCGTGGTCCGGCCACCGAGATCCCAGGGCTGTATGACTCGGGCGAGCCCCGCCACCGTGCCCGCGAGCAGCAGCAACCCCGCTCCGATCGCGCCGAGGCTATACACCGACAGAAGTCCGGAGATGCCGGCACCGTCGCCGTCGTCTGAGCGCTTGGCGATCGTGTCGGTTGCCGCGCCTATCGAGCCCAGCACCGGCAGCACCGCAAAGAGTCCGAAGACGATGAAGATGAACTTCTCGTCGTAGTTGGCGCCCTGGAATGCGGGCTGGCTCCATCCACCCACCGACAAAAGACCGAAGAGGCCGATCAGGATGACTGCGGCCGTGTGCTGCGCGTGGCGGCGCCTTGCCACGACCGGCGCGATCTGGCCCAGCACACCCAGCACCGGAATGGCGAAGGCGTAGACCTGTGGCTGTTCGACCAGCCAACCGAGCTGCGTGTAGATGTCACTGGACCCCTCGGCGACGCCGTATTCCCCGGGGCCGCCGCGCAGGTCGAAATAGATGAGGGCGAGGTTCCCGAGCGCAATCGGCAGGGTCAGCAGCCAGACACTCGTCGCGACCAGCATCGACCAGGCGAACAGCGGAACTCTCAGGAGGTTCATGCCCGCCGTTCGCAGCGAGACGACCGTCGTGGCGATACAGATCGAAGCCGCCAGCAGCGAGACGATCACCAGGGCGGTGCCGACCAGGGTCAGGGCGATGGCGTCGCGCTCACCGCTCGAAACGCCGTCGAGCGCACCCCAGCCGCCGCCGGCCACAACCGAGACAACGGTTATTCCCGCACCGATCATGAACAGCCAGACGGCGCCGTGGGCCGCCCGCGGGAATGCAATGTTCGTTGCGCCCACCTGCATCGGCACCACCACTGTGGCGAGTCCCACGAACAGCGGGGCCACCACCAGCAGCACCAGACCGAAGCGGTATGCGCTGAAATATTGGAAGTAGTTGTTCACTCCGCCGAACAGGTCGTCGGCTGACGAATTGCTGTTCTCGACAGTGAGAACAACACCGACGATGGTCGCAGCCAGAAGGGCCAGCACACCGGACCGGAGCCACAGGCGACCAATGCGCTTGTGGTCGGTTGTGGTGAGGGCGTCGAAGAGGCCGACAACTCGGGGCGAGGCTGCCGCCAGCGCGGTTTCCGCAACTGGTGGTGAATCGGTCATCGTCATGTTGGCAAATGTCCTCCGAGCGCCCCCGGCGAAGCCCGCCGCGCACGTCTGATCGCAGATGGTCGAGTTGCGTTACCAGCCGATGAGCCTACAGGCACTCGGGCACTAGAATAGAAACCCGGCGGAAGGTCTTTCTCAGACCCCATTGCGAATCACCTCATCGACTGCCATCGCCGCAAACAACAACGCGAGATAGGTGATCGACCACCCGAAAAGCCGCATGGCCCGCTGTGGCTCCGGTTTGATGAAAACTCTGATCGCGAGTCCTGAAAAAACCGCTCCGAGCAGCACCGCGGCGCCGAGATAGAGCCAACCCATATCGGCGACCGGGGCGAACACCAGGGTGAGCGCCCAGAGCACCAGCGTGTAGAGCACGATCCTGCTCGCCGTCGTCTTGAGGCTCACGACCACGGGCAGCATCGGCACCTCGGCGGCCGCGTAGTCCTCCTTGTAGCGGATCGCCAGCGCCCAGAAGTGCGGCGGCGTCCAGACGAAGATGATCGCGAACAGAACCAGGGGCGGCCAGTCCAACTGGTTGGTCACTGCCGTCCAGCCGACCAGAACCGGGACTGCTCCGGCGGCCCCGCCGATGACGATGTTGCTCTTGGACGTGCGTTTCAGCCACAGCGAGTAGACGAAGACGTAGAACAGGGTTGCTGAGACGGCGAGAAGGGCCGACAGCAGGTTGACGAAGCCCCAGAGCCACCCGAAGGCGACGATTTCGAGCACGAAAGCGAACACCAGGGCCTGGGGTGGTGAGACTTCCCCGGTCACGAGCGGGCGGCCCTTGGTGCGTTCCATCAGGCGGTCGATGTCGCGGTCGATGTACATGTTGAAAGTGTTGGCCCCACCCGCGGCCAGCGCACCGCCTGCAACGGTCGCCACGATCAACCAGACCGAGGGGATTCCCCCGTCGGCGACGACCATGGTGGGCACCGTGGTTATGAGCAGGAGCTCGATGATCCGCGGCTTGGTCAACGCCACGAACGCGGCGATTCGAGACCTGGATCGGACCCCTGTCACTTCACTCACGTCGGTCAGGCTACGCCCCCCGAACCAAGACCACGCCACCGGGGACAAAGCCGCCCGCCCATGGCTTCTGAACAAAGCGGACAAGAGCGGTCGGCGACGCCGTACCCTTTGATTGTGTCCTCGTTTTCGGCATCGCTTCGAGCGGCTGCTCTCGGGCCGGTCAGCCCCGCTCGCTACCTGAGTTGGACTCGTGGCGCACTGTGGTCGCTGACCGTGATCGTGGTGTCGGGCGGTGCGGTGCGCCTGACCGGGTCGGGGCTGGGCTGCTCGGACTGGCCGAACTGCGAAGAGGACCAGTTCGTGGCCGACCTGGAGTACCACGCCCTGATCGAGTTCGCGAACCGCCTCTTCACCGGGGTCGTGGCCGTGGCGGTGATCATGGCCGTGCTCGGTTCGCTGCGGCGTTCGCCACGGCGCAAAGACCTGCTGGGCTGGTCGTGGGGACTCGTCGCCGGCGTGGCGGCTCAGGTCGTGCTGGGCGCGATCCTTGTCAAGACCGAACTCGATCCCAGGTTCACGATGGGGCACTTCCTGTTGAGCATGGTGCTGCTGGCCAACGCCGTGGTGCTCATGGAACTCGCGGGACGCGACGATGCTACCGCTCGCCGTTCTCCGGGGGCGTTCACCGGTGCGGCGCGTGCGATCTCAGCAGTAGGTGCGATTCTGCTGGTCAGCGGCACAATCGTCACGGGATCCGGGCCCCACAGCGGAAGCGACGAAGCGGAGGTTGCCCAGCGTCTGCCCTTCCTCGTTCGTGAAGTGACCCGTGTCCACAGCATCATCGCGCTCGTGCTGGTTGGCGGGATCCTGTGGCTGGTCCGCTCGGCCCACCGACAGCAGCAACCGGAGGTTCGCCGGCGCGGGCTTGTCGCTGCGGGTCTGCTAGTGGCCCAGGGCGCCATCGGCTACTGGCAGTACTTCGCGGGTGTGCCGGTGCTGTTGGTCGGGGTCCACATCCTCGGGGCGTCTTTGAGCTGGATCGCTATTGTCCGGCTGCATCTGTCGACGGCGGTCGACGCGCGAGTGCCGGTCAGTCCGACCAGATCGCCGGAGCCGGTGCCATGACCGCACCGGTGATGGTCCCCGAGACGAAGGTCGAAGAATCCGTCGACTACGCCCGGCCCTGGAAGGCGATCGTCTGGGACGATCCGATAAACCTGATGTCGTACGTGGCGTTCGTGTTTCAGAAACTGTTCGGCTACTCCAAGGAGAAAGCCCACCGGTTGATGATGGAAGTCCACATTGAAGGCAAGGCCGTAGTGTCGTCGGGGACCAGGGAGAAAACAGAGTTCGACGTCTTTCGGCTCCACGAGCACGGACTCTGGGCGACCATGGAGAAAGACGAATGAGCCGCTTTCGTCCCGAGGGTGACGTCGTTGTCGTGGATCTGCCTTCCGGGGAACGCGAGATGCTGTCCCAGGTGCTGTCGGATCTGCGCGAACTGCTGATCAAAGGCGGAGACGACACCTTGAGGCGGCTCAAGCCTCCCGCCCATCCGGACAGTTCCGAAGCTGAGACCTCGTATCGGGAACTCGTCGACGATGACCTTCTGCGCGGCCGTCTTGAAGCGATCGAACTGGTCGAGTTAACACTCTCGGGCGCTGAACTCGATGCTTCGGGCGCCGAGGCCTGGATGCAGAGCCTCAACAGCCTCCGTTTGGTGCTCGGTGAACAGCTCACGCTCGCTGGTGTCGATCTTGTCAACCACAAGATGCCCGACACCGCCTCGGCCGCCCTGTATGAATGGATCGGCTGGCTCCTCGAGCAGCTCATCGACGCCGCCAGTCAGGCACACGACCTGTAGGGCATCGGCTGGGTCTCTGCGGTGCCGCCGAGTCCGCTGTCATTCTCCTGTGCAGTACCAGAAACCGCCGGCGGTGCCGGGTCCGGTGTGCGCGGCGATTGACGGGCCAACGCGGTAGCGAACCAACTCCACCTCGACAGGGGCAGCCCGCAACCTCTGCTCGATTCCCTCGGTGAATACCAGAGTGGCCGCATCGGCCAGGCACACACCCGCCCGGATGGGTCCGCCCTCAGCCAAGAAGCACGCAACGATCTGATCGCACAACTCATCAACGCTGTGCCCCTGTGCCACAACCTTGAGATCGCTTCCGTATCCCGAGAGTACTGCGACCCCTTCGCGTTCGCTCTGTTCGCTGTCGTTGAGCAGTTCCGGGCTGAAGCGACCGCCCCGGCGAGCGAAGTCCAGCGCACTGAGGATAAACGCCGTGCCGACCTCTGGGCGTATCCGTTGGGCCCGAGCGACCACCTGCGGTACCGATGCACCAGCGGCGATGGCCGAGGCGGCCTCCCAGACACAGCACGAAACGCCAAACGAGGCGGTGCCGGAGTCAACGATATGGACGTCAGCGTCGACCAATTCGGCCGCGATACGTGCGCTGTTGGTGGTTCCGGAGTGTTCGGCGCCGATGTGAACCGAGACAATGTCGGTCGCGCCCTGTTCGACGGCGGACCGATAGATCTCGCTGAACGTTCCCGGACTCGGCTGTGAGGTTGTGATCTCTGGGAGATCTCCGTCGCTCAACTGCGCCCAGAAGGCGTCAGCGGTGAGGTCGATTCCCTCGCGATATTCGACACCGTCGATATTGACGATGATCGGAGCGACCCGGATTCCGAACTCCGCAGCGAGTTCCGGCGGTAGCTGGGAGGCCGAGTCGGTGACGAGCGCTATCACTGTCCGCTGCGCCCCTCCGAGAGTGTCGAATCTTGGCGACCCGGGTCGTCTCCAGCCGACTGGACCGCTGCTGACTGCGCCGCTTGGACCGATTCTGCCGACTGGACCGATTGCGTCGGTTGTTGGCGGTCGAGTTCCTGGCGATTCGATGCTTGTCTATTGAAGGTGTCAACCGTTTCGGCACCGGCGGCGAACCGCAGCGCGATGATGGCTGAGCTGGCAGCTGCCGCCAGGGGCAGGGACACGGTGGGCGCGACCCCACCCGGGTTTCGATAGCCGTGCCACCACCAGTGCGCCGCGGTCAGCACCCAGGTAGTGCTGGCCACGGTCGTGGCTGTCCGCGTCCGCTGCTTGAACGGCAGTGCCGAAGTGGCGAGCGCCACTGCCGCGTCCAACGGCAGATAGATGGGGAACGTGCCGATGACCTGCCCGATGCTGGTCGCCACTCCCTTTCCACCGGTGCGTCCGAGCGGGAAGCAATGGCCTCCGACCGCGGCGGTCGACGCGAGGTTCGCGCCGGCGGGGCCAGCCAGCGCTCGGCCGAAACGGGCCGCGGCAACGCCTTTGGCGATGTCGGCCGCGCTCACAGCCGCTCCCCAAGACTTGCCGAGCACATGACCGGCGTTCATTGCACCGGGATTTCCGGTTCCGGATATGCGCAGGTCGGACCGCCTCGCAAGACGGGCCGCGATATCGGCCGAAGGGATCATGCCGAGTAGATAACCGCCGCTCGCCGCGGCCAGGAGGCGCACTGTCCTGCGTCGGGTACGAATGGACCCTTTCACCACGGGCGTTACCGTACTGCGTGCCCATAATTCGCGCGCACGCTCCGGGATCAGACGACGTATGCTGTCGTTCGGCCGGTTCTCTGGTCGGGCCCCGTTCGTCCAGCGGCCTAGGACGCCGGCCTTTCACGCCGGTAACACGGGTTCGAATCCCGTACGGGGTACCACAGCGCGCCAAATGGCACTGCGACACTTGGAACAGCCTGAAGAACAAGCACCAGCGACGCATTTCTTTCAGGTTTCGCACCATCGCAAACGAGATGTGACCAAGGGCCACAGGCGAACACACCGTGCATCAGGTGAAATCGTTCTTATCGCGTCTTTGACCGCAGGAAGCGGAGGGGGCCGGGGAACGGCTTCGCCGGGGGAATCGAGTGATCTAGGGTGCGCGTATGAGCGTTGCCGCGTTCCCACAGATCGACGCCGAGTGACTCAGCGAGGCAGCCTCTGAAGTCCGAAAAAGAACCGGTCGACCGGGGAGCTCCAGACAGAGTCGTCGAGACGAGTTCCTCAAGCGTGGCGTCGCGCTGGTCATGGCGACTCATGCTCTTCGGTGTCGACGGCGACCACGCCGGCTGCTTTGACACCGAGCGACAACCCTAACGAGAGCGCCACGCCGTCATTGCCATCCAAGAAGTGGTACGTGAAGGAGTTCCCTCCCACGATGACCTCGACGATCGGCGCGTCCCACACGACCTCCAGTTCGACCTCCGGAGACTGCACATCGAGGGTCATCTTGTGGTGCGGTGTTTGAAGAACGGCTCGTCGCTGTCGGAGGTCGATGTTGAGCCGAATCCGCTCGAGCGGAGACCCGATTCTGAGTTCCGCGAACCTCGTGCCGGTCGGCCATTGATCAGTCGTGAGCGTCGCTTCAAGGAGAGCCGTCTTAATCCCGCTATAGCTAATGCCGCCCTCGAAGCGGCGGGTCTGCATGCCCACCGCCGTCGCCACTTGGCGTGGAGAGCGAGCGAAACGAGATCTAAGCCGCCGCTGGTCGTCAAGCTCCAACCGGCGAATCATCGTGAGGTGGCCTCGGTTTATCGATCTTCGCGTCGACAGCGAAGGGCCTCTCACCCAACTGATGGAACATGGGCCTTCGTCACCGAGTTCGGCGGCATGCGTCGCATATGAGCCGAAGGCACAATCGACGTAACCCCATGTCTCGGCGCTGAAGCCGTATTCGGGATCCACGGAGCCAACGAGGTAGACCACAGGTCGCGGTTCTCTGTCAACTGAGAAGATGAGAACCGCGGTGTTGTCGAACATCAACAGCTGAGGACACTCCCAAACTGCCTCTGCCAGATCGTGGGGAAGGAGGGAGGAGGCACGCGACGCGTCGAAGAACACCCCTTGGGGCTCCCAGCCAACTAATTCGGAGCTGGTAAAGGCCATGAGGCGACCACCTTCGGCCGTTCCGCCGCCGACGATCATGATGGCTTCTCCGTCATGAAAGGCCACGTACGGGTCTCGGAAATGGTTGCCGTCGTCAGCGTCCCCAGCGGCGATCAGCAACCGCTTGGCGTCGCTGGTGGAGCTATCGACCGTCGCGGCGCCATCGATCGTGGCGCTGCACACCGACTCCATCCAGTTGTCGCCCTTGAATCTGACACCCGAATAGAACGCCTGCACGCGAGTGTCTTCCACGACAATCGAGCCGGACCACGACCCGTCGCAATCGTGCCATCCCGGTGTCGGCGCTATGACGCTCGCTCCATGCGTCCACGCGACCATGTTGTCCGACCAGGCGTGGCCCCAGTGCTTCGGGCCACTGCCAGGCCCGGCAGAGAGGGGGCTCTCACCTGCCGGGTTGTGCTGATAGACAACGTGGACGCGACCGGCCGCGTCTGTCCACATCCCGTTTGGGTCATTGATTGCCCCCGCGGGCGCAGCAAGGTGGAGCCTTCGGTTCTGTCTCCGGCTCATCTGCGGTCCGCAATCGTCGAAGCTCCGCTTGGACCACTGCTCCCCTGATCCACCGTCACGAGCCGAGTGAAGGAAGATTGAGCAGGATCGTCCGCAGGATGAGAAATTGCCCTCGCGCATTAGGGTGGATCCCGTCCTCTTCGAAGAGACCGTCAGCGGTGCCGTCGCTGAGGACGCTGTGCACATCAATGTGGCTCGCGAACTCGGACCGTATGAATTCTGCCAGTGATTCGTCTTCGCCCTCGCACCAGCCCACAGCCCTTGCCCCCGAGCCATCCACTACGCCAGATGTTGCGACTGGTGGTGGCGTGACCACCACCAGTCGGGCGCCCAGATCCTTCTCGATGAGTCGGCGGATCAGCAGCAGGTTCCGTGTCGTCTCCGACCTGGACAGCATCGTCGCGTCCATCTGTTCGGTGTGGAACCGAAAGTCATTGGTGCCGATCATCAGGATGATCCAGTCCGGCTGCCAGTCCGCGTAGACGTCCATCTGGCTGATCACGTCTGAGCTCGTTTGGCCGCCAGCGCCCATATTGACCACGGTGAAGCGAGGCTTGGAAATCTCCTCCGCTAGGCGGGACATCATCTCAGCCCATCCGAGTCGATCGGCTGTGATCGAAT
Organism: uncultured Acidimicrobiales bacterium; assembly: GCA_951812975.1. Classification (GTDB taxonomy): domain Bacteria; phylum Actinomycetota; class Acidimicrobiia; order Acidimicrobiales; family Aldehydirespiratoraceae; genus VXYK01. Next base: position 1,050,831 of record CATOTC010000001.1, read on the forward strand.
CGCCCACCGCAACGATACGCGCGTCGCGTTGGAAGGGAAGCAGAGGCAGCGCTTCGATCACGTTCGCATCGCTCAGGAGTTCAGCAACGTTTGCATTTGCTTCCGAAGACAGGGAGTCCATGATCGCTGAGGCTTCGGCAATCGAAAGAGACATCATCTCCGCCAGCATGGTGAGCTTCGTCTGTTCGGTGAGCGGGAACCGTTGGAACAACGGGAGAAAGCCGACGTTGGTGTATCGGGCAATGGCTTGAGGATCCACGACGTCCTGCCGTGCTAGCCGTTGCGGCAACCGCCCCGTGGCGTCGTGGCTCTGCGAGGGCGAAGCGGATCCTTTGATCTCGTCCTTTTCCATCAGCCCTTCACCGCACCTTCGAGTAGAGCCTTGGAGAACTGCCTCTGGAAGATCAAGAAGACGGCGATCGACGGCGCCATAATCAGCACCGACCCGGCTGCTAGCAGAACGGTATTTGTCTGATATTGGCTTTGGAATGCGCCCAGTGCGCCAGCGACAGTCCGCATGGACGGATCCTCAATCAAGACGAGGGCGAGGATGAACTGGTTCCACGTCCAAAGGAACAGCAGGATCCCGAGTGATGCGACTGCGGGGCGGGAGAGCGGCAGGTGGATTCGCCAGAACGCCTGCCAGGGGCCCGCGCCATCGATCTCGGCCGCCTCGCTGATCTCGGACGGGATGGACACGAAGTGAGAGCGCATCCAGAAGACGCCAAATGGCATGAAGAGACCGATCAGCGCCAGGATTACTGCCCACCTTGTATTCAGTACTCCTAGCGACCTCATTTGGTAGTAGAGAGGAGTCATCAGCGACTCGAATGGGATCGTCAGCCCTGCAATAAATAGGAGCAAAATCCAACGTTCGCCGGGGATCGACAGCGACGCTAGGCCGTAGCCTGCCAGCGCGGCTATCAGCAGCGAGAGCGGGACTACGCCGACGACGATCAAGATGCTCGACACCAGCAGAGGAGTGACATCGGCCACCTGATAGGCCTCAGCGAAGTTTCCCCACTGCGGGTTCGTAGGCCACTCGAAGCCCCTGGGCCTCGACCCAACTGGCTGCAGCGCTGCTGACAGCAATGTCACGAACGGCACCAGGGTGAACAGGAGGAGCATCGCCATGACGAGCCTCGGGAGCAGCTGAGAACGAGACATCGCTACTTCGTCAAATCCCGTTGAAAGTACCGTTGGATTGGCAGAATGAGAGTCCAGATGAGGAGCATGAGGATCACTGCCATGGCGGAGGCCGCGCCGATCTCTCTCTCCACGAATGCGGCCCGAAAGATGTGAACTCCGGGGACAAGCGTCTCCCGGCCCGGGCCTCCGCGCGTCGTGATGAAGACGATGTCGAAGCTCGCTAAAGCGCCGATCATCGTGACGATGACGCAGACCCCGATCTCTCTGCGAACACCCGGCAGCGTTACCGCAAAGAACTCCCGGATTCTTCCAGCTCCGTCAACTCTCGCAGCGTCATAGAGGTTCCGGTCGATCTTGGAGATTCCCGATGCCAGCAGCAGCGTGCAGAAACCGGTGAGAACCCACGCTCCCACCACGCCTACCGCAGGAAGCGCCAGGTCGAAATCGCCGAGCCAGGGACGCGTCCAAGAACCAAGTCCGATCCACGATAGCCCTTGGTTCAGGATACCATTCAGGGAGTAGATCCACCCCCAGAGAATCCCCGATGCGACCAGTGGGATGACCTGAGGCAGGAAGAGCGACGTGCGGTAGGCACCAAGGAAGCGACTCCGCAAGTCGTTCAGTATTGCGGCTGACAACAACCCGGCAGCGACCGGTACAATTGTGAAGAACGCTAGGAGCTTGATCGAGTTGAAGATTGGGTTCAGCTGATCTGCATCGGTCAGAATCCGCTCATAGTTTTCAAGTCCGACCCATCGGGACTCTGTGATGCCGTTCCAGTCATAAAACGAGTAATTGACGGAGACGATCAGTGGCCAGAGTACGAATGCCGCGTACATCGCAAACGCCGGCAACACGAATATCCAGCCTCGGTTTCGAATAGCCAGATTCCGAACAGGTGCGGTGATACCTGCATCGCTATCGTTCATAGCAGTAAGGGGTCGTGAGTCAGTTCGCCGCGATGATAGGGTCGCGGCGAACTGACTTCCAGTAGAGCGGGAGGGGTTACGCTCACTGATCCAGCGACGCCTCGTAGCCCTCCTGCAACGCACGGACGAAGTCTCCCGGATTTGTCTGACTGCCTATCATGCGCTGAACTTCAGGCATCAGGGCGTTTGCGAGGAACCCCGACGTAGCGTTAGCCAGAAAGTCAACAACTACTCCATTCGCAGCCAGGTACGCCGCCTCCTCCTGCATCTGCCCAACTAGAGACCCAGGTTCGCTGTCGGGTACCGGCAAGTCTGTTGGCCCCCCTGGTGAAGTTCCGGTCGTGTCAGCGACTATCTGCCTCGCAGTTTGATTGGTGTGAATCCAATCGAAGAAAAATGCCGCCTCGTCGGGCTGGCTTGCCCTGAGCGGAATCACGATCGTGAGCGACGCTCCCATGGCGACTGGCGGGTTGCCCTCGACAAGCGGTGGCATAAGGAAGAACCCCGCGTTACCGCCCATTGATTCATCCAAAGTTGCAGCAGCCCAGCTACCGTTGAACATGAAGAGGCCCTCACCGTCGATGAACCTCGACATAAAGCCCCCGTAGTCCAAGCTGTTTGCATCGTCGTTGAAATAGCCCTCGGATATCCAGCGCTCGAATCGCTCGGCGGCTGCAACCGCCTCGGGCGTGTCGATCGTGGCCCCAGGTGCCTGGAAAATGAAGTCGGAAGTCCCGGCTGGATCGACGTACTGGTTGTGGATGTACTGATGGGCAAATGTAGCCGGATTCAATGTGATGATCGGCAGAATGCCGTTATCCTTTGCACTTGCCAGTAGCGCCTCAAACTCATCGAGCGTCGCTGGCGGCGAGTCGAATCCGATTTGCTCTGCCAACTCCTTGTTGTACATCACCCCGGTGATCGAATAGCCGGCTCCTACTCCATAGAGAGTCCCCGATCCACGTACACCCTCATCGCTCAGCCGATTCTGGGCTAGTTGTGACTCTGAAAAGGAGTCCCATCCGAACTGCTCAAAGTACCCGTCAAGGCTGTGAATCAGACCATCTTTCGCTGGATCGGCAAGCTGCGGGAGAAGGATCACATCCGGTGGATTGTCCGAAGCAAGAAGCCTGGGGCCATTGATGAGCAAGTTGTCGAAGGAGTCCTTCTGGTACTCGAAGGTCACATTCGGGAATTGCCGAGTGAACTCATCACCAAGGTACTGGAGGAGGTCGAATTCCCCCCCGCCAGATTGCATGAGGATCCTGAGCGTAACCGGTTCCGATGTCAGCTCTGGTTTCGTCGGCGCAGCAGGCTCGCTCGTCGGCGCAGCAGGCTCGGCTGGCTCGCTCGTTTCGGGTGGCTCGCTCGTCGCAGCGGTCTCGGCGGACTCATCGGAAGGCTCGCTCGTCGTGCTGTTGCCAGGGCTGCACGATGCCGCGATGAGTGTCGCACAAGCGATCACCATGACGCTCGCTCGCCGCAATCTAGGCTCCGAGTTTCTTTCGGTTACTGGAGCTTGCGGCACAGCTGTCGTACTCCATTCCGTGCTGCGGAAATGGCTGGCACCATTACCACAGGCGGCAAGTGCCCTAGCGGTCCAGCCTCCCGTTGATCGCGATCTCATCAAGTGCAAACGCATCTTGACCTCCCCCTTGTACGAGCAGATCTGCCCGCTGTCGATGTGTGGAATGCCCATTCTTGCTACGAAGCAGATAGAAGTCAAGTGCTTTTATAAAAGTAGTTCTAATACTCAAGACAAAGCCCTGCGCTTGCACCAGCATCACATCCAGGGCGAGGATCGGCACGATCATCGCCGATTCCCACATAGGCATGAGGCGCTTCGGCTCGCTTGTTGTCACTCTCTTGAAGCGCATCGATTGCTCCAAGTCCCACAAGGCGCCGGGCAAGGGGGTTAGGAGTGCCCTCGTTCCGTCTGGTCGCCCAACTGCGCACGCGCGGTCGTGGCTCGTTCAACAACGCGGAGGTCGAGGTAGGTGAGCGTCCGCTCGGCTGTCGGTCGCTCGAGTCGCGATAGCAGCAGCCTCACGGCCTCAACACCGGACTCTTTGAAGGGTTGGCGGACGGTGGTGAGGTCGGTTGCCTCGGCAACCGGTCCATCGTCCACTCCTACCACAGACAGTTCGTCGGGGACCCTCACACCTAGGTCGGCGGCTGCCTTCAGCACGCCTACGGCAAGTTCGTCATAGTGGGCCATGATGGCCGACGGACGGCTGTCCGAATCGATGAGTTCGCGCGCGGCCTTGCGGGCTGATTCGAAAGACGGGTCGGATTCAATGACTCGAAGCTGGGTGCCCTGAATCGCCGCGATCTCGGCGGTAAACCCGGACAGCCTGCGATCGGCCTGCGACTCGTATCTGCCGAGTTGTCTTTCTCGCACGTACCCGAACGAGCGGTGCCCCAGATCCAACAGGTGAGCCGCCCCGATCCGACCGGACTCCTCGTCGTCACATGTCACTATGGGGAAGCGAGCGCTGGCTGCGTCGACGACGACCGTGGGAACCTCACGATCCTCCAGGCGGATTTCGACCGCCTCATCAATCTCGAATCCCATGATAATGAGACCGTCTACTTGGCCCTTGATGGGGAGGGTGTCGAGAATCGGCGTGGTGGAAGTGGCGGCGGACTCGCTGTCGAACGTTGCTACCTCGAAGCCGGAAGCCCCTGCTTCGGCGAGCACTCCTGACAGCCTTGTCATGTACGACACGTACGACGTTAACGGAGCAATCACGCCTATTCGTCGCATTTGCTTTCGCGCCATGGTCGTCGCTTCTGACTTGGGCACAAAGCCCAATTCGTCTATGCATTCGAGTATCCGGGCTCTCGTCTCTTGGCGGACGCGATCGGGCCTGTTCAGAGCGTTCGAGACGGTTGAGATGCTGACGCCTGCAGCCCTGGCAACGTCATAGATTGTGGGAGAAGGCGATGTCATGGGACGTTGACCGGGGAGTGACGCAAGATCACTTGAACCTACTCCAAGGCAAGCCAATAGCAAGAAGTCACGACGTGTCGAGGGACCTCGTCCAGCGTGGAGAAGAACATGTCCTCAGTTCCCTTCCGGATCTTGGGACCATACCGTGACACCGGCGACAAGCGTCCGTCTGAGGCGGAGCCGCTCGTCGAATATAGCCAGATCACCGCGTGCACCAACTGCGATACGGCCGATGTCGTCACGTCCGAGTACGTCTGCGGGCGCCGTGGTCGCCGCGCCAAGCGCCTCAATCGCAGTGCATCCCGTGAAATCGATGAGGTTGCGCACCGCTTGGTCCAGCGCCAACGCGCTCCCGGCGAGCACGCCCTCTGATGTACGGACTCCGGATTCATCGTGCACCGCTGATCGCCGTCCCAACTTGACGGTGCCATGGCGCTCGCCGAGCGCGGCAGCCGCGTCGGAAACGAGCAGCAGTCGCTCGGGGCCGAGTGCGCGCCATGCGACACGAACAGCAACGGGATCGACGTGGATGCCGTCGCAGATCACGCTCGCCGCGACTTGGTCGTCGGCGAGGACTGCACCGATCGGCCCCGGTTGCCGATGTCCGAACGGGGCCATCGCGTTGAACAGGTGGGTCACTCCTCGAAGCCCAGCGGCCTGCGCTCGCTGCAGTTCGCAGGACGACATGGCAGTGTGGCCGGCAAACACGACTACGCCGCCTGAACTGAGCTGCTCTATGGCGGCGATCGCGCCGTCGAGTTCCGGAGCAAGCGTGACCAGCGCAACCACTCCCGACGCCACCCACTCCTGGATCTCATCTCTCAGCATTGGCGGCGACACCAAGAGCGCAGGGTCGTGGGCTCCCACGTGGTTCCGCGAAATCGCTGGGCCCTCGAAGTGCAGGCCAAGCGGTTGGGCGGCGTCCCTGCACCCCGCAAATCCGCGTATTGCCTCGATGCACGCTAGGCGCGACGCCTTGGTCGAAGTGACCACCGTCGGAAGGAAGCTGGTGACACCAAATTGCGGCAGTATCGAACTCATCGTTTCGATTGCCGCGGCATCGTTGGTGAAATCGGCGCCTCCTGCCCCGTTGCATTGCAGGTCGATCAGTCCCGGGGCGACGAGCATCCCACTAGCGTCCAGGACGGCATCGTGTGACTCGACGTCGACGGCTGTGCCGATTCGTCGGATACGCCCTGAGGAAATCGTCAGGTCGGTCCTCACTATGCCACTCGGCAAGACCACATCGCCGCCCACTACGTGCGTTGCGCAAGCGCTCATGGGTCACAGGCCTGTTGACGGCTTGGAAGCCAGGACGATCCGCTGACCTCGTGCCAACCTTTGGGGCGCGCCAAGGCCTTCTCCACCTGTCTGTTTCGACGGTTGCTAGCAAAGTAGCGAAGGAGGGCTCTCGGAAGGCGGAAGGACCGCTTGCGGTTAGTTCGGGCCGGCTGCCTCGGCACCAGCTCATCCCGGGATGGCACAAACCTCCAGAGGCTCTGCGATGGCCGTTCGAAACCCGACCAGCTCAGGTGATCGCGTGCGGAGACGGTGATTTGCCGCTTGCCTCGCCTGAGCCTGCGGTATTCGCCCGTCACTACGCCGAGCACGTACTCGTCCAGTTCATCGAGGACGGCCTGGGACCCGGAGTCGCACGCATCGCACCCGCAGTCAGGGACCAACTCCACGACCACTACCGGGTCGCCTACGCCGATCACCACCCCCGTGGCACCATCGAAGCGAGTCCAGGCGAAGGTGAGCGGGATTGCACCAGAACCCCGCGGCGAGGCCCGCTGAACCCCGACAACATCGGCCCTCGGCTGCTCCTCCCACACCACAGCGGCGTCCGGGTCGATCACGGCCAGGCCCCCGGCATCCAACGCCTTCAACCAAGCCTCAGCCCGGGCACGCAGGATCCGCCACTTCTGCGGGTTCGTCAAACGGGAGTACTCCTCTTCGGAAGGCCTCCGGTCAGGATGCGGATCCTCCCACCGGGCCAGCCCTCGGCCCGTCTCAACGAACGCAGCATCAACCGACGCAATCAACTCCGCAACAGAATGCACCGCACGATCATGTCCGCACCGTCACCAAGCCGCAAAGGAATTACAGACTAGAGCCCGCCACCGCCCAGTCGGGTGGCAGGGGAATGGCTTGGCCGGGGGAATTGGGTGATCTAGGGTGCGCGCATGGGCGTTGCAGCATTCCCCCAGATCGACGCCGAGTGACTCGGTGAGGCAGCCTCTGGCCGGGATCAGGGTGCTCGATGTTGGCACCCGCATAGCGGCTCCGTTCTGTGCCGGGATCCTGGGTGAACAGGGCGCGGAGGTCATCAAGATCGAGGACCCCGACCGCGGCGACAAGACTCGGGTGAACGGGCCCTTCACCACCGATGACGACAACAACGCCTACTCCCTCTACTGGTCGGTGGAGGGCCGGGGGCGCAAGTCCGTGACCATCAACCTTCGAGACCCCGAGGGCCAAGAACTGTTTCGGCGTCTGGCTTCGGAATCCGACGTGGTGTGTGAGAACTTCCGACCGGGCACACTCGAGCGCTGGAACATCGACCCGTCGAGGCTCGACCCGAGGCTGGTCACAGCCCGCATCAGCCTGTACGGCCAGCAGGGGCCCAAGTCCCTCTACAACGGTTTCGACCACAACGCCGTCGCTTTCGCCGGGCTGACGCACCTCACAGGGCACACAGACAGGCCACCGGCACGGCCGGGCCTTCCCGTCTCCGACTACCTCACAGCGGTGTTCGCAGCCCAGGCCGTGACCAGCCTGCTCTATGAGCGCGACGCCAGGGGCACCGGAATCGGCGGCGTGGTCGACGCCTACCTCTACGGATCGGTGCTGCGGATCATGGAGTGGACGATCGCCGCCTACGACCAGCTGGGGACCGTGCGCCAGCGCACGGGCAACCACTCGGACCAGGCCGCGCCCCTCGACAACTTCGCCAGCCGGGACGGCCGGTATGTCTGCATCGTGGCTGTGCGCCAGGAAGTGTTCGATGCCCTCTGCGAGGCGATGAACCGGCCCGAGTTGGCGACCGACGAGCGCTTCTCCACGCCAAGGGCGCGACAGCGCAACCGGGTAGCCGTCAACAAGACCATCGCCGAGTGGGCGGCCGGGCAGGACGCGGCCACCATCGAGGAGCGCTGCCTGCACCACGGCGTGCCCGTCGGCGTCGTCTACGACGTGTCCGACGTGGTCGCCGACGACCACGTAATCGCGCAAGGAGACGTCTGCACCGTCGATGATCCCGTCATCGGACCGGTGCGCCAGCAGGCCCCCTACCCCCGTTTCGACGACGGCCGGCTTCCAGTCCCAGCGGGCGCGCCGAGGCTCGGGGAACACACCGACGAGGTCTTCTCGAATCTGCTGGGACTCTCCGGCACCGAAATCGCTGCCCTGAGGGATCGCAACGTCGTCTGAGCGACCTTCCCACTCAGTCATGCCCGCTCCGAGCCGGAGCGCCGGTGCCGGCTCCGGGCGAGCACACCGACGAAGTGCTGTCGAGCGTGCTCGGTCTGTTGGACAGAGAGTTGGACTCGCTCCGAGCCGACCGGATCATCTGACCGAAGCCCCCCGACGAAGGCGCGAAAGGGGCGCCGGGTGGATGGGACAGCCGACGAATCACCGTCGAAGCGCTTCCACCAGACAGCCATACCGGAGCCTCGAATCCCCTGCGGGGTGCTACCGCTCGGTCTGGAATTGCTCGGGGTTTAAACAGGTTGTGAATATCGGCGGCGTGGCATACCGTTTCAGGTTCGCACGGCATGTACGAGCGAAGGGTCCTGTAGATCAGTTTGGAGTGATCGCCACCCTGTCAAGGTGGAGGCCGCGGGTTCAAATCCCGTCAGGACCGCCACGCATCCTCCAGGGGATGCTGTGGGGTCGGGTAGCTCAGTTGGCAGAGCGGCCGCCTGAAAAGCGGTAGGTCACCGGATCGACGCCGGTCCCGACCACCAACAGCGGCCCGGCATCTGTGCCGGGTCGCTTGCGTTCACCGACTGTTCTCAGCCGACCGCGTAACCGGCGTGGAAACCCTCCCGCATGGCCCCCTCGAGGTAACCGACCCCGGTGCAGTCTCCGATCGCCACAGGATCCAGCCCAGCGGCCCGCAGCCGTCGGGTGACCGAGTCATCACCGGTCAACCCCGACGCGACCACCACACAATCGGCGTCGACGGCATGGTCGCTGTCGTTGTGGCGGTAGCGCACCTGCGTGGGAGTCACCTCCAGCACATCGGCGTTTTCCAACAACTCCGCGCCGTGGGAACGCAGATCAGTCAGGACACGCCAACGCCGGGGGTGGGCCATCTCGGTGGCCAACGTCGCCGCAGATTCAAGCACCGTCACCGCACGGCCGCGGTCCACCAGGAACTCAGCGAGTTCGATCCCGACGAGGCCGCCTCCCAGAATCGTGACCCGCTTGCCGATCGGCATGTAGTGATGCGTCAACGAGGCCAGCCGTTCGGGATCGTCGGTCACCCCGAGTCGCTTGCCTGCAGCAACCGCAATACGCCCCGTCAAGGAGAGCTTGCGTGAGGCGTCAGCGGAACGATCAGTCAGCATCGCCCGCAGGTCGTCGCCGTCGAGCACATGGTCCGAGTCGATGCCGGGAATCTCCGGGCGCACACGCGAGGCTCCCGTGGCCACGATCAAGGCGTCCGGCCCGAGCTCCTCAACTGCCTCGACGGTCACCGGCGTGCTCAGCCGCACATCGACACCGAGCGTCTCCATCTGGGTGGTCAACCACTTCAAGAGCCGGAGGTTCGGTTCATAGACCAGAGCCCCGAATCTCAGTGCACCGCCCAGATGCGGGCTCGCCTCAAAGAGGGTGACCTTGTGTCCCCGTGTAGCTGCAACCCGCGCCGCCTCCATACCCGCAGGTCCGCCCCCGACAATCACAACCGAGCGCGGTTCGGCGGCGGTGGTTCGCTCAATGTCGCGCAACTCGACCTCATGGGCCAGGACCGGGTTGACAGCGCAACGCACCCGCCTGTCGAAGAACGGCTGGGCCACACAGACGTAGCAGTTGATGCAGGGACGGATGTCGGCGGGGCGCTGCTCGCTGACTTTCAACGCTGTCGCAGGGTCGGCCAGCATCTGGCGGCCCATGGCGATCAGGTCGGCCTTTCCGTGGGCGATCATCTCGTCGCCGGTCTCGGGCCTGATCCGGCCGACCGCAATCACCGGGACATCAAGCCTGCTCTTCAACCTGCCCGACAGGGCCGCATGGGTCGCCTCACGGTGCGGCAGGGTCCCTTCGGTGAATGCCGGACCGGACGTCTGATCGCCATAGGCGCTGAGGTGGACCGCGTCGGCTCCGGCCTCCTGGGCGAGTTGCGCGGTCACCTCGGTGTCCTCAAAGACGATGCCGTCCGGCGTGCGGTACTCAAGGGCGTCGAGCCGGCACCAGACCGCGAAATCGTCGTCGGTGGCGGCTTTGGAAGCAGCGATCACCTCGCACAGCAGCCGCGAACGGTTGTGGACATCGCCGCCGTACTCATCGGTTCGACGGTTCCACTGCGCCGAAAGGAACCCGGAGATCAGGTATCCGTGGGCGCCGTGGATCTCCACCCCGTCGAAGCCGGCCTCCTGGGCCCGGCGGGCGGCCGCGGCGAAGTCTGCGGTCACCGCAGCAATGTCATCGATGGTCAGTTCGTGATAGTTCGGGGCTCCACCACCATTGGCTGCGGCCATCAGCCCCAATTCCTCGGGGGTCAGATCCTGGATCATGTCGAGCGATCCGTGCCATTGGGGAATCGACGGAACGAGCACAGGGCGTCCCTCTTTGATATCGACACGGGAGACCTTGCCGTGATGAACGAGTTGCACCGCGATCTTGGCACCGTGGCCGTGCACCTGATCGGTGAGTCTGCGCAGAGCCGGGATATAGCGGTCGTCTGACAGCCCGAGCTGGTGCACGGAGTTGGCACCCCTGGGATATGCCATGGCGCACACCTCAGTGATGATCAACCCGACACCGCCACGGGCCCGCTCCTCGTAGTAGGCGATGATCTGATCGTTGGCGAATCCGTCATCGCCGACGATCTCGACTCCCATCGGGGCCATGACCATCCGGTTTCGCAGGTCCATCGGCCCTACGGAGACCGGTGCCAACAGGTGCTCAAACATCGATTCAGACTCCAATCGGTTCAACTTCGAGAGGCGCCGACCACGCTGCGAACGACACCATCATGCTCGGCTGCTTCGGCGACCGCCTCGGCCACCATCGGCGCGACCGAACGGTCGAAGACCGACGGCACCACGAAATCGGGGCGCAGCTCCGACTCAGGCACGCAAGCGGCGATCGCCGCGGCCGCACTCACCTTCATGTTCTCGGTAACGCTGTGCGCGCAAGCATCCAGTGTTCCCCTGAATATCCCTGGAAATGCCAAAACGTTGTTTATCTGGTTGGGGAAGTCGGAGCGGCCCGTCGCCATGACAGCAGCAATACCGTCGGCTGCTTCAGGACGGATCTCCGGATCCGGGTTGGCCATAGCGAAGACGATCGGGTCGCGGGCCATCCTGCGAAGGTTCGAAGCGTCGATCAGGTCGGGTGCCGACACGCCCACGAACACATCCGCGCCCACCAGCACTTCAGAGAGTGTGCCTGCTCGGCGATCACGGTTGGTTGCCGCTGCGAACTGCTCTTTGACCTTGTTCTGCTGGTCGCGGCCCTCGTGCACCGCTCCGATCCGATCTACGCCTATAACCTCGCCGACGCCTGCGTCCAGCAGGATCTTGCCCACTGCCACACCCGCGGCACCCATCCCCGAGATGACCACAGAGATGTCCCCGATCCTCTTGTCAACCAGCTTCAAAGCGTTGGTGAGGGCGGCAAGAGCGACTATGGCGGTGCCGTGCTGATCATCGTGGAAGACCGGGATCGGCAAATCCGCCTTGAGACGATCCTCGATCTCGAAACAGGCAGGTGCAGCAATGTCCTCCAGGTTGATCCCCCCGAATGCAGGGGCGATACGGGTCACCGTCTCAATGATCTCTTCGGTGTCCTGGGTGTCCAGACAGATCGGGAAACCGTCGATCCCTCCGAACTCCTTGAACAGCAGAGCCTTGCCCTCCATCACCGGCATTGCCGCGTGGGCACCTATATTGCCGAGGCCGAGCACCGCGCTGCCGTCGCTCACTATCGCCACGGTGTTCTTCTTGATCGTGTATAGATGCGCCAGCGACTCGTCTTGTTGGATGCTCAGACAGACACGAGCCACACCCGGCGTGTAAGCCATTGACAAGTCGTCGGCGTCACCGACCGAACAAAGCGGAAGCACCTCGATCTTGCCCCCTTCATGGAGGGCGTAGGTGCGGTCCCACCAGTCGAGCACCGCCACGCCGTCGAGTTCGTTGATCGCCGCGGCTATCTGAGCAGCATGTGACTCGGAACGACAGTGAACGTCGATATCGCGGACAACCGTGGGACCCTTGGCTTCAAAGCCGGGAATACCTGCGATGTTGCCTCCAAGGTCACCAACCGCCGCCGCGAACCGGCCGAGCGTGCCCGGGACGTTGTCCAGCGAGATCTTGAGGGTGATCGAGAATGCGGCGGTTGGAGCGTTCTGCACGCGAAGGACGTTATTCAGCGAAACGCTCGAACCCGAAATCGAGCGACGGTTCGAAATCGCCGATCCACCAATATTGACCCTTTTCGAATTCAGCCGATAGCTTCTATGCGCGGGGTTGACTTGAACCTTGAACACGAATCTGGAGAAATGATGGCTGAAGCAACAAAATCTACAAAGAGGCCGATGTCCGACGAGCATCGAGCAGCACTCGCGGTGGGAAGAGCTCGGGTCCGGGTGGTACGCAATTACCTTGAAGCGCTTGAGTCGCACCGTCCAAAGCCGGGACGCAGGCGGACACCTGGAAGCATGCGCAAGAGAATTGCTGCGATCGACAGCGAAATGGATGAAGCAAAGCCCTTGCAACGGCTGCACCTGACTCAGGAGAAGATGAACCTTGAGTCCAAGATCGAAGCCGCTGAGGCAGTCGTCGACATTTCGGCGCTTGAAGACGAGTTTGTCGCTGTGGCTCGTGAATACGGCGAAGCCAAGGGAATCAGCTATTCAGCTTGGCGTTCGAACGGGGTACCGGCTGCGATTCTTAAGCGTGCCGGGGTCTCCCGTTCCGCCTAGAGACCACTTTGCAGCCGGTTGCTTTAGAACCGGATCTCCGCAGCTACAACAGCTGCTTGTGGATGCTCTGAAACAATCCTATTGACACGCGCTACAACGCGTTCGACTTGGATTGTTGCGGTCCCGACAAAGTCGTCGCTGTCTGCCAAGCAACTGTGGATCGCCGCGGCGCCGAGCGGTATTCGTTCATCTGCAGCGAGGCGCTCTATGAAGCTCGGGCCGGCCCTGCCTTCACGGCGGGCCAACACCGCGGCCACCGCATGCGACTTGATCAGATCATGGGCCTCCTCACGACCGAGTCCCGCCGCCACCGCGTCGCCGAGAATGCGCGAGGTCCCAAGGAACGGAAGTTCACGCTGCAGTTCAGCTTCGATCACCGCATCGAAGGCACCAAAATCATCGAACACGCCGATAGCTGTCTGCAGCAGACCGTCGGCAGCAAAGAACGCGTCGGGCAGCATCACTCGACGAACCGCCGAGCAGCTCACGTCACCCTCGTTCCACTGCCGACCCGCAAGGTTCGCGGCCATGGTCAGATAGCCGTCGAGGATCGTTCGCAGTGCACCGATACGTTCAGCACTGCGACTGTTCATCTTGTGAGGCATGGCCGACGAACCCACCTGACCCGGGTTGAACCCCTCGGTAGCCAGCTCATTTCCAGCCATGAGCCGCAGGGTGGTCGCCGCGGAGGAAGGTCCCGACACAGCCTGCGCGAGCGCCGAAACGACATCAAGATCAAGTGACCGAGGATAGACCTGACCCACACTGTCGAGAACACGCCCGAACCCGAGGTGCTGCGCGATCATCTGTTCCAGCTGATCGACGGCATCGGCATCCCCCAGCAGATCCAACTGGTCCAGACGAGTACCAACAGCACCCTTGATCCCTCGAAGCGGGTAGCGGGCCAGCAACCCCTCCACCCGCTCCAAACCGATCATGGTCTCCTCGGCCACATCCGCGAAGCGCTTCCCCAGCGTCGTCGCCTGCGCGGCAACATTGTGGGTGCGGGCAACCATCACCAGATCAACATGCGTTGAAGCCAACCCGGCGATGCGGGAGAGCACCGCCACTAAACGATCCCGCAGCAGGACCAGAGCCTGGCGGATCTGCAATTGCTCAACGTTCTCGGTCAGATCCCTTGAAGTCATTCCACGATGAATGTGCTGTCGGCCTGCGAGATCGCAGAACTCATCGATACGAGCTTTCACGTCGTGACGAGTGACTGCCTCCCGTGCTGCTATAGACGCAAGATCGACCTGATCCAACACCGCTTCGTAGGCTTCGACCGTCCCCTCGGGGATCTCCATTCCCAAAGAGACTTGCGCCCGCAGCACAGCGAGCCACAACTTCCGTTCTTGAATTATCTTGCCTTCGGGCGACCAGATCCTATTCATCGCCTCGCTGGCATAGCGATCAGCAAGAACATTGGTCACGGCGTCAGTCATGCCACGAGCCTGTCGTTTCTGTCTAGATACTGCTCACGGCCGGGGCCGACCCCCACAAGTCGGATCGGCACACCGATCTGACTCTCCAGAAACTCAATGTATTCAGCCGCTGCGGCGGGCAGTTGCCTCGGGTTCGTCACCGCGCTCAGGTCCGTATTCCAGCCCGGCAGCTCTTCATAAACCGGCACCGCTGCATGCAGTTGTGATTGATGGTAGGGCAGATTGGTGCACAACTCGCCGTCGATCTCATAGGCGACACAGACCTTCAAAGAATCCAACCCGTCAAGCACGTCTAGCTTGGTTATCGCGATCTCGGTCAGGGAATTGACTCGCACCGCATGACGGACCATTACCGCATCGAGCCAACCCGGCCGCCGCCGACGGCGCGTGTTGACACCGTACTCCTGGCCGACGTCGACGAGATGATCGCCGACGTCGTCAAGGAGCTCGGTGGGGAACGGCCCCGAACCGACTCGGGTCACATAGGCCTTGGCAACCCCGACAATGCGGTCGATGTGCCGCGGCCCGATACCTGAACCCGTGCAGGCGCCGCCCGCAACAGGGTTCGATGACGTCACAAACGGATAGGTGCCGTGGTCGAGGTCCAAGAACGTGGCCTGGGCACCTTCGAGCAGCACCTCCTGTCCGGCTTCCAGTGCGTCGTGCAGCAACCCGACCGAGTCCGTGATCAGGGGCAGGATCCGGGGGGCGCACTCGTCGAGGTATTGGGCCGCGATCGCCTCTCCGTCCACCGGTGGCCGGTCGAAGACTCTGGTGAGCACCTGATTAGTGTGACTGAGGACGACTTCGAGCTTCTGGCGGAAGATCTTCGGGTCTGCCAGATCCTGTACCCTCAGCCCGACGCGCATCGCCTTGTCCGCGTATGCGGGTCCGATACCACGTTTGGTGGTGCCGAGTTTGGCGTCGCCGAGGTGGCGTTCGTGGAGCGCGTCGAGTTCGGTGTGGTACGGCATTATGAGATGCGCGTTGCCTGAGACTTTCAGCCTTGAACAGTCGACGCCCCGCCCGGTGAGCATGTCGATCTCGGCGATGAGGACACGGGGATCGACCACGACACCGTTGCCGATCACCGGGGTGATGTAGTGGTACAGGACTCCGCTCGGAACGAGTTGCAGGGCGAAGGTCTCGCCGTCTACAACCAGCGTGTGCCCAGCGTTGTGGCCGCCCTGATAGCGGACGACCATGGACATCTCCTTGGCCAGGAGGTCGGTGAAGCGCCCCTTGCCTTCGTCTCCCCATTGAGTACCGACGACGATGGTCGCTGGCACGGCGCTCTCCCTTGATGGATTTGCGTTACCGAGAAAGATTAGCTTGAACTCGCAGCGATCCGGGCGGACTTATCAGCACGGACTCATCAGCACAGTACGATCTGCGGATTGTCGAGGTGGCCCTCGACATCGACCTTCACGGTGTCGCCTTCTGAGTATCGCCCCTTGAGTATCGCGATCGCCAGCGGGTCGCCGACACTGCGCTGGATCAGCCGCCTCAACGGACGAGCCCCGAACGCCGGGTCGTATCCCCGCTCGGCCATGTGGCTGCGAGCCTCGCCGGTCACTTCCAGGGTGATCCGGCGGCTGGTGAGACGGGACGCAAGATCCGCGAACTGGATATCGAAGATCTTGATCAGGTCGTCTTCGGTCAAAGGCCTGAAGCGAACGATGTCATCGATTCGATTGATGAACTCGGGCCTGAAGAAGTCTCGGGGTTCGCCAGGCAGGTTCGAGGTCATGATCAACACCACGTTGGAGAAGTCGACGGTGCGACCCTGGCCGTCAGTCAAACGGCCGTCGTCGAGGAGCGCCAACAACACGTTGAAGACGTCGGTATGGGCCTTCTCGACTTCGTCGAGCAGCACGACCGAGTACGGGCGCCGCCTCACGACTTCGGTGAGCTGCCCGCCCTCGTCGTAGCCGACGTAACCGGGGGGTGCACCGATCAGCCGGCTGACACTGTGCTTTTCCATGTACTCCGACATGTCGATGCGAACCATGGCACGCTCATCGTCGAAGAGGAACTCTGCGAGTGAGCGGGCCAGTTCGGTCTTGCCGACCCCGGTGGGCCCGAGGAACAGGAAGCTGCCGATCGGGCGACGAGGATCGCCCAGACCTGCTCTGGAGCGGCGTATGGCGTTGGCCACCACCGAGACTGCGTCGTCCTGGCCGACGACCCGCTGGTGCAGATGCTCTTCGAGGCGGACCAGCTTCTGGACTTCGCCCTCCATGAGTCGCGACACGGGAATACCGGTCCAGCGGCTCACCACTTCGGCAATGTCGGTGTCGTCGACCTCCTCCTTCAACATCGAGTCTTCGGCCTGGAGCTTGTCTAGCTCCTCCTTGGCGGCTGCGAACTGGCGCTCCAGCTCGGGGATCCGGCCGTAGCGGAGTTCAGCCGCCCGTTCCAGGTCCTGTTCGCGTTCAACCTCTCCGCGCAGGTGTTCGAGTTGCTCGTTGATTCCGCGCAATGCGGTGATGGCGTCCTTCTCGGCCTGCCATCTGATGGTCAGTGCGTCTAGTTCTTCTCTCTGGTCGGCCAGTTCCCGATCGAGGTCGCTGAGACGTTCCGCGGAGGCGTCGTCGGTCTCCTTCGCCAGAGCCAGACGTTCGATCTCGATCTGGCGGATCCGTCGCTCGACGACATCGATCTCGGTCGGCACCGAATCGATCTCTATGCGAAGCGAACTGCTTGCCTCGTCAATGAGGTCGATCGCTTTGTCGGGCAGGAAGCGGCCGGTCAGGTAGCGGTCGCTCAGCACCGCCGCGGCGACCAGCGCGGAGTCTTGGATCCGCACTCCGTGGTGCACTTCATAGCGTTCCTTGAGGCCGCGCAGGATCGCGATGGTGGACTCGACAGACGGTGGCGCGACCAGGACCTGTTGGAAGCGGCGCTCAAGTGCCGGGTCTTTCTCAACGTGCTTGCGGTACTCGTCGAGCGTGGTGGCGCCGATCATCCGCAGGCGGCCGCGGGCGAGCATCGGCTTGAGCATGTTGCCCGCGTCCATCGCGCCCTGTGCGCCTCCCGCACCGACCACGGTGTGCATCTCATCGACGAAGGTGATGATCTCGCCGTCGGCGTCCTCGATCTCCTTGAGCACCGCTTGCAGGCGTTCCTCGAACTCGCCGCGGTACTTGGCGCCGGCCACCAGCAGCGACATGTCGAGATTGATCAACCGCTTGTGCTGCAACGAGTCGGGCACGTCTCCTTCAACGATCCGGGATGCCAGCCCCTCGACGATGGCGGTCTTGCCGACTCCCGGTTCACCGATGAGCACCGGGTTGTTCTTGGTGCGACGCGACAGGACACGGATGACCCTGCGTATCTCGTCGTCACGTCCGATGACTGGATCGAGTTCGCCGCGACCGGCCGCTTCTGTGAGGTCATGGCCGAACCGTTCGAGGGCCTGGTACTGGTTCTCCGGGGTCTGGGTGGTCACCCGGTGGGTGCCGCGCACGTCTCGAAGCGCCGCCAGCAGCGCCTCCCGGTCAACCTCGATCAGTTCGGCCAATGCGAGCAGCACGTGCTCGGTTGACAAGTAGTCGTCGTGAAGTTCGGCGCGCAGGTCGTCGGCGTCGTTGAGCGCGCCGATGAGCGGCTTTGCGAACTGCGGTTCGGATCCGTAGGCGTTCGGTAGGCGGTCCAGCGCCGACTCCGCCCTGCTTTTGGCCGAGGGCACGTCGACTCCCACCTTGTGCAACAGCGGCTGCACGATGCCGTCGGTTTGGCCGAGCAGGGCCAGCAGCAGGTGATGTGTGGTTATCTCGGGATGGGACGCTGCGCGGGCCAGTTCGGTGGCCGCAGAGATTGCTTCTGTGGTCTTGAGAGTCCAGCGGTTCGGGTCGAGGGCCATATTGGTATCGGTTAGCCTTCTCTGAGACAGTAGGGATCTTCGGCGGTCGGGATCTAGTATCTACAGTATAACGCAGAAAACTTGAGTGTCCTACACTTAACTTTGTCCTTTGTAAATCGAGGGCAGGCGGTTATTATCGGGTTATGACCGTGACCGAGTCCGCAACCACGACAGCCGACGCCAGCTTCCGCAGAATGGACGAGTCCAACGCCGAACAGTGGGCGCACATCGGCCGATGCACGGCAATGAACCAGCCCCGGGTGGCAGATCGGATACTGATGCTGCTCGAGTCGCTGGCCGGGATCCGTGACGGATTCCTCACCGACCAGCTCACCCACAGCCTCCAGACCGCCACGATGGCCGAGCGGGCCGGAGCCGACGAAGAGATGGTGTTCGCCAGCCTCTGCCACGACGTCGGCAAGGCAGTATCGGTGCCCAACCACGGGGCGATCTCAGCAGAGATCATCAAGCCCTATGTACGCGACGACGTCTACCAGACGATCCTCAACCACCAGGACTTCCAGGGGCGGCACTACTACCACCACTTCGGCGCTCCCCGGGACCTGCGCGAGCAGTTCCGAGACGAGTCGTGGTTCGCGCTGTGCGAGGAGTTCACCGACGACTGGGACCAACAGGCCTTCGACCCCGACTACGACACCCTCCCGCTGTCCCACTTCGAACCCCTGGTCCGCAAGATCACAGCCTCGGTCAGGTCAGAAACCAGCGGAACTCAGCGGACTGGCGCTAGCTGAGACTGGCGCTAGCTGAGACTGGCGTAGGCGGCATCGACCAGGCGGCCGCCGCGGGGGTCGCCGGTCAGTTCCGCGTCCATGCGGTTCATCACATAGGACACAGTCATAGCGGCGTCGAAGTCGACCGTGGCCAACGAACCGCCCCAACCGCCCCAGAACATGTGGTTGGGACTCGGGCTCTTCACCCAGCCCTCCATCTCCAGGGCAAAACCCAGACCATGGCGCAGACGCAGCATCAACACTTGATCGACGTCGTCGCTTTGGGGTTCAAGAGCCCGGCGAGCCCCCGCCTCGGACAACAACCGCACGCCGTTGACCTCACCACCGTTGGCGAGCATCGAATGGACCGCGCCAATCGAACGGGCATTGCCGAACCCACCCGCCGCAGGAATCTCCGCAGCCCGCCACTCCCGGGTGCGCGGCTCAGTCGCGTTCAGCGGACAGCTCATCAACGTGCGCAGCGCTATCGAGTCCAGAGCCACCGGCACACCGTTGACCTCCATGCCCGTAGGAGGAGGCGGAAGCTGCAACTCGGCAACCCGTCCGTCCTCAGAAGCGGGCAGGCTCATCCAGAAATCGGCGCCCAGCGGACCTGCCACCTCGGAGGCGAACCAGTCGGCCATGCGCTCCCCCGTGATGCGGTAGAGGATCTCGCCTTCAAGGTTCCCCTGGGTGATGGCGTGATAGCCGGACTTGGTGCCCGGCTCCCACCAAAGTTCCTGGGAAGCAAGCTGAGCGGCCACGCGGTCGAGGTCGTACAGCATCGGGGGCGCCACCGGCGGGACAAAACCCGGCAGCCCGGCCGTGTGGGACATCACGTGACGCACCAGCACACTCTCCTTGCCGTGCTGAGCGAACTCCGGCCAATACCGCGCCACCGGCGCGTCAAAGTCCAACTCCGCGCGGTCGGCCAGAATGAGCATGCACACAGCCGCCATGGTCTTGGTCGTCGAGTAGACGTTGACGACCGTGTCGCGCTGCCATGAACTGCCCGCCGAGTCCGAGTCTCCCGCCCAGAGATCGACGACCGCCTCACCGCCGACGGTCACCGCCGCCGCAGCGCCCAACTCAAGGCCCTCAGCGAAGTTCCGCTCAAAAGCGTCGGCTACCGCCGAGAACGAGGGGTCACAGTGTCCGTGGATGTCCATCGGCTAATCATGCCCGCCGATCTGCCTGCGGCCCCTATCGGAGATCAACACGGTCGAGATCAACACCCGTCGGGAATCAACACCGTCCGAATCAACACCCGACGGGATCAACACCGTCCGAATCAACACCCGTCGGGAATCAACACCGTCCGAATCAACACCGTCCGAATCAACACCCGTCGGGAATCAACACCGTCGGGATCAACACCGTCGGGATCAACGAGCCTTCCATTGGGGGTCACGTTTTTCGGCCCAGGCCCGGCCGCCTTCGGCCGCGTCCTCGGACTGCCCGACGACCCGACGCATCGTTTCGCCCATCCGAACTGCATCGGTCCACCCCATCTTGCGGCCTCGCCTGACCATTTCGTTGGTGGCCCTTACCGCCAGAGGCGCTCCCTGACACAGCCGTTCGGCGAGGTCCCGTGCCGCGTCGAGCAGATCGTCGTGGGGATGGACCCGCCAGGCGAGTCCGATCTCCCTGGCGTGCTCGGCGTCGATCGGGTCGCCGGTCAACAGCAGCTCCAACGCATCCACAGTCGCCACATGGTCCGGCAGCCTCAGCGCTCCCACGATCGTCGCTTGACCCAACTTCACTTCCGGATAGGCGAAACTCGCCCTTTCGCTGGCGAGAACGAAATCGCAGGCCAGGACCGCGGTGAGCCCGTAGCCGATGCACGGTCCGTTGACCGCGGCGATCGTGGGCTTCCAGATTTCCATGCCGCTCTCGAAGGTGGTGATGGTGGGCCACTCCCAGAACGAACCCGGCCAGGAGCCGGTGGCTCCCGCTCCGTCACGCAGGTCCGCGCCCGCACAGAACGCCCTGCCGGCTCCGGTGACGATCGCAACCCAGGCCTGTTCGTCCTCACGGAACTCGGTCCAGGCGGCATCGAGGGCTTGGCGCATCGCCCCGTTTACTGCGTTGAGCGCTTCGGGCCGGTTGTAGGTGATGGTGGCGATGTGGCCGTCCCGTTGGTAGGTGGCAGCAGGCGATTGATCCGACATGAGCAACAGCTTTCCCCATGCAGCACGCTCGAGCCACCGTGGATATGGTTTTCGCCACAGAGCGAACGCGAAGGGATGTACCGATGGCTGGGGAAAGCACGGGGGCTCAGGGATCAATCGAGGTCTACGAAAGCGAAGCGCGGACGTTTCCGCCCTCCGCCGCCTTCGCCGGGGCGGCGCTGGCCAACGATCGTTCGCTCTATGACGAGGCCGACGCCGACTACGAGGCTTTCTGGGCGCGTCAGGCCCGCGAACTTCTGAGCTGGTCCAGCGACTTCACCAAGGTGCTCGACTGGGACCTGCCGTTCGCCAAGTGGTTCGAGGACGGAGAGCTCAACGTCTCAGAGAACTGCCTCGACCGCCATGTAGCCGCGGGGCTCGGCGACAAGGTCGCCTACCACTGGGAGGGCGAACCCGGCGACACCCGCACCATCAGCTACTCAGAACTGCTGGCCGAGGTAGAGAAATTCGCCAACGTCATGAAGAGCCTCGGCCTCTCGAAGGGCGACCGCATCGCCATCTACATGCCGATGATCCCCGAACTGCCGATCGCCATGCTCGCCTGCACCCGCATCGGCGTCGCCCACTCGGTTATCTTCGGCGGCTTCTCCCCCGACGCCATCACCGACCGCTGCGAAGACGCAGAGGCCCGCCTGATCATCACCGCCGACGCCGGCTATCGGCGTGGAGAGCCGTCGGCTCTGAAACCCAACGTCGACGCAGCGCTCGCAGCGGGCGCGCCGAGCGTGGAGAACGTGATCGTGGTCGACCGCTGTGGGACCGGCCCGGCGATGGTCGAGGGCCGCGATCACTGGTGGCATGAACTGATGGAGACCGCAGAGCCGAGCTGTCCGCCCGAACCGATGGGCGCCGAACAACTCCTGTACCTGCTCTACACCTCCGGCACCACAGCCAAGCCCAAAGGCATCATGCACACCACCGGCGGCTACCTGACCCAGGTCGCGTTCACCCACAAGTACGTGTTCGATCTGAAACCGGAGACCGACGTGTACTGGTGCGCTGCTGACATCGGCTGGGTGACGGGCCATTCCTACATCGTGTTCGGACCGTTGGCCAACGGCTGCACCTCGGTCATGTACGAGGGCACGCCGGACACGCCGCTTCCCGCCGAACGCAGCGGCGACCGCGCCGACTGGAACAAGGACAGGCTCTGGGACATCGTGGAGCGCTACGGCGTGACCCAGCTCTACACCGCCCCCACGGCCATCCGCACGTTCATGAAGTGGGGGGACCAATGGCCGGCGAGACGCGACCTCTCAAGTCTGCGGGTCCTCGGCACCGTCGGTGAGCCGATCAATCCAGAAGCCTGGATGTGGTACCACGACAACATCGGTGGCGCTTCCTGCCCGATCGTCGACACCTGGTGGCAGACCGAGACCGGCTCGCACATGATCACTCCCCTCCCCGGCGTGACCACAACAAAGCCCGGCACCGCCACCACACCCATCCCCGGCGTCTACGCCGAGGTTGTCGACGACGGTGGCAACCCCGTCGATCTCGGCGGCGGCTATCTCACGATCACCCGGCCGTGGCCGTCGATGCTGAGGGGGATCTGGGGAGATCCGCAGCGGTACCACGACACTTACTGGTCAACCTATGAGGGCCGCTACTTCGCCGGCGACGGAGCCCGGGTTGACGAGGACGGCTACGTCTGGCTGCTCGGCCGGGTGGACGACGTGATGAACGTCTCGGGCCACCGCATCTCCACCGCCGAGGTTGAGAGCGCTCTTGTCGACCACCCCGCGGTGGCCGAGGCAGCAGTGGTCGGGGCCAAAGACGACATCACCGGTCAAGCGATCGTGGGTTACGTCATCCTGATCGGTTCTGTCGAGGCCTCCGACGATCTGCGGGAGGAGATCCGCCGACACGTGGGCATCAAGCTCGGCCCGACCGCGAGGCCCAAAGCCGTGTTCCTGGTGCCGGACCTCCCCAAGACCCGTTCCGGCAAGATCATGCGGCGGCTGCTGCGCGATGTGGCCGACGGCCGAGACCTGGGCGACACCACCACACTCGCCGACCCCGACGTTGTCGCTGCCATCCGCGAGGGCGCCGCCGAGAACGACGAGGAATAGCCGAATCGCAGAAATCGGCGTAGCCGCAAGCATCAGACTGGCCCTAGTGTTGAGGGCAACAGTCTGGCGGCAGGCTCTGCATTGAGCCGAAGAGATTCCGGAGGTGTCCAACCCCATGATCAACACAGCAAAGACGTTCGTTCTACTTGCCCTGCTCGGTGGGCTGATCATCGTGGCGGGTGGTGCCATCGGCAGTTCAACGGGCCTGGTGATCGGGCTGGTGATCGCTCTGGTGATGGTCGGCGGTTCCTACTGGTTCAGCGACACGCTGGCGATCAAATCCGCTCGTGCCCAAGCCGTGACCCGCGAGCAGGCACCGCAGTACTACGAGATCATGGAAGACCTCACCGCGCGGGCGAACATGCCGATGCCCAAGCTCTACATCTCTCCCAACCCGCAGCCGAACGCCTTCGCCACCGGACGCAACCCCAACAACGCCGCGGTGGCGGTGACCGTCGGTCTGTTGGAGCACATGAGTTGGCAGGAGGTTCGGGGTGTGCTGGCACATGAACTGGCGCATATCCGCAACCGGGACATCCTCATCGGGTCGGTGGCTGCTGCGATCGGCATGGCGATCACCTTCGCCGCCAACATTGTTATGTGGGGTGCGATGTTCCGTGGTGGTGGGGGCCGAGATCGCAACCCGATAGGGGAGCTCGCCTTCGCGCTGCTGGCTCCGATCGCCGCGATGATTATTCAAGCCGCCATCAGCCGCAGCCGCGAGTTCCAGGCCGACGCCTCAGCAGCGAAGTTGATCGGCAGCGGTGAACCCCTGGCCAGTGCTCTCGAGAAGCTGGAACGCGGCGCTAACGCCATCCCCGTGAACGTCAACCCGAGCCAGGCCAGCAGCTACATCATCAACCCGCTGAGCGCTCAGGCCCGCGGCCGGGGCGGTGGCAGCAAGCTGTTCAGCACCCATCCTCCCACAGCCCAGAGGATCGCCCGCCTGCGCTCGATGTGAGTCAGTCTCGGAAGTTGATGAACTGGAGGGGGATCTTCAGGTCGGCTTCCTTGAGCGCGGCGATCACCTTCTGCAGGTCATCGCGCTTCTTGCCCTGCACGCGCAGTTCGTCGCCCCGCGCCGACGATTGGATGCCCTTGAGGCCGAGACCCTTGATGAACTTGTTGATCTCTTTGGCCTTGTCCTGTGAGATCCCGGCTTGGAGACGGGCGGCCTGGCGCACGGTCCCTCCAGAGGCGGGTTCCACGTTGCCGTAGTCGAGCGCTCTGAGGCTCACCTTGCGTCTGACCAGTTTCTCCTCAAGGACTTGGCGCAGTGCTGCCAGCCGGTCCTCTGACGACGACGCCATCTCGATGACGTTGTCGCCCAACTGCACCGAGGAACCGGTGTTCTTGAAGTCATATCGTTGAGAAACCTCGCGGGAGGCTTGATCGACGGCGTTGCGTACTTCTTGACCGTCGAGCTCTGAAACCACATCGAAAGTCGGCATGGCGAAACCGTATCAAGCAGCGGCCGTTCTCGATTGGTCGAGCCTGCAAATCTGTGCCGGTCGCGGTCTTGTTCCGGTAGTATTTCTGGTCCGCGGGTCGGTGCCCGAGCGGCCAAAGGGAACGGGCTGTAAACCCGTCGGCTTATGCCTACGAAGGTTCAAATCCTTCTCGGCCCACAGCGGAGACGGGGTCCGGCGCCACGGTGCCGGACCTTGTCAGTTCCACCGGCCAGTTCTGCGGGCTCCGCCGGGCGGTTCCCCTAGGGGAGCATGCGTTGCATGATGACCGCATCGAGCCAGGAACCGAACTTGCGACCCACTTCGCGTTCTGTGCCCACAAGCTCGAACCCGCAGGCTCGGTGAAGCGCCATGCTCGCCTCGTGACCGTCGACGATGTGGGCGATGATGCTGTGAAAACCCCGTTTTGCGGCCATGTCAATGAGTTCGTTCATTAGCGCCCGGCCCACACCGAGTCCTCTGGCGTCTTCGCTCACGTACACGCTGTTCTCGACGGTCGTGCGATAGCCGGCACGGTTCCGGTACGGACTGAGGCTAGCGAAGCCGACCACACGTCCTTCGACCTCGGCTACGAGAACCCCGAGAGCACCTTGCCGTTCGGCGATCCATCCGCGCTGGGCCTCAAGACTTCTCGACTCGATGTCGAATGTGGCCGTCGTGTTCTGAACCTCGTGATTGTAAATCCGGCGAAGGTCTTCAGCGTCGGCAACGGTGGCAAATCGGAGTCGCATTTGTTGTGGGATCTTTCCTGTCGGGAATCGCAGGATCGCAAAGTCGCGGAGTCGCAACGAAATGTACCTCACCGTTCATCACTGAGAAGCCCCGCGTCGACAGTGGCCTCTTCCCGCTCTGGTTCGCTGTGCTCACAGAGCCGCTTGGGCCACGGCCTCGATACCAACAGTCACGATCAACAAAAGGGCGACAATTCCGCTCGGCCTCTGGGTCCCGTGGTTTGATGGGGTATGGCTCAAAAGAATGTATTGGGGACCGAACTCGTCGAGTGCGGAACTGATCCCGTCACCGGGTTCTTTCGAGACGGCTGCTGCAACACCTCAGAGGCCGACGTGGGCTCGCACACCGTCTGTTCGATCGTCACCAGCGAATTCCTCGAGTTCTCCAAAGCAGCAGGCAACGACCTGTCGACACCGCGCCCGGAGTGGGGTTTCGAGGGTCTCTCGCCCGGCGACGGCTGGTGTGTCTGCGCTGCCCGATGGCTCGAGGCCGCCCTCGCCGGCGCCGCCGCTCCAGTCCGACTCTCAGCAACCCACGAGCGGGCTCTCGAGATCGTCCCCCTGCAGATGCTGCGAACCCACGCCATCGACGCCGACAACTGACCCATCCAGCAAGCCGCGGCCCCGTGAATCCGTTTCTGGGCGCAGAACCTTGACCGCGGATATCCGAGAACGAACACCTGTGTTGCAGCACCGGTGAGGGGGTATGGCGCTACGATGCGGCCATGGTGGCACGTCAAGGCGCTGATCCTCGAAGGGCTGATCCTCAAAGCGACAGCCGATCCGCTGGTGGGGAGCGCACTGTGGCCGTGAGCTTTTGCCGTACTTGTGAGGCGACTTGCGGGGTGCTCGTTGAGGTGGAGGACAACCGGGTGCTGCGGATCCGTGCGGACCGGGACCACGTCGTCACCAAGGGATACTCCTGCATGAAGGGTCTGCGCTTCGACGAGGTCCACCACAGCCCCGACCGGCTGCAGGCACCGATCAAGCGCACCGGCACAGAGTGGCAGCCCGTTGCCTGGGACGACGCGCTCGGCGACATCGCGGCCAGGATGGCAAGCATCGTCGGGGCTCACGGACCCGACGCGATGGGGCAATTCGTCGGATCGCCGGCAGGGGCCAACGTCTTGTCGGGTGCGTTCCGGGGGGCTCTGTGGTCGGCAATTGGATCGACCCGCGCCTACGGGACGGGCACCTGCGACACGTCCAACAAGTTCCGCGTCAACCACGAGATGTACGGCGCCTCCATGCGCCTCGCGCACCCCGACATACGCCGTGTGCAGTTCCTATTGGTGTTGGGGGCCAATCCGGTGGTGTCGGGCAACACGCTGTACCACCTACCCGCGCCGGCGCGCCGTTTCAACGACATTGTGCGCCGCGGCGGACGGGTTGTGTTCGCGAACCCGCGGCGGCCCGAGAGCGCCAAGGCGGGCGAGCACGTGTTCATTCGCCCCGACACAGACGTGTTCCTCCTGGCCGCGTTCTGCAACGAGCTGATCCTCCAAGGCGGCGTAGACCGAGAGCGGATCGCGGCCCACATGCGGGGCTTTGAGGAGTTGCGGGCCGCGGTCGAGCCCTGGACCCCGCAGCGCCAAGAAGCGGTCACCGGAGTCTCAGCGGACGTGCTGCGGGGGCTCGTCGATGACCACATTGCTGCCGACGGGGCCGCGCTCTACATGGCGACCGGGGTGAACCAGGGCCGCAGCGGCAGCCTGTGCTTCTGGCTGGCGGAAGCGATCAACGCCGTGTCGGGCAACCTCGACCGGGCTGGCGGCACACTCATGGGCCGCGGCTTGTACGACATGGCCGCAGCCACCAAGGACCGGCTCGGGCCCAGCTATGACCGCGGCGACGAGTTCCCCACCGTGGCCGGCCAGCAACCCGCGGCGATGCTGGCCGACGACATCGAGTCGGGCAAGGTGCGAGGCCTGATCGTGGAGGCCAGCAATCCGCTGCTTGCGGTGAGCAACCCCTCGGGGCGCCTCACCAAAGCGCTCGCGAAGCTCGACTTGCTGGTGTGCATCGACCTGTTCCGCAACGAGACCGGCAACCTCGCCCACTACGTACTGGCCGCGCCCACCTGGCTGGAGCGCGCCGAGATTCCTTACGCGATACAGAGCTTCGCCGGAGCGATGCCCGTGCCCTACATCACCTACAGCGAGGCCTGCGTACAGCCCGCGCCGGGCGTGCAGCACGAATGGTGGATCTACAGCCGACTCGCCGAAGAGATGGGACTGCCGATGCCCCCGAGTCCCGAGGGGCTCATCGACGCAGCGCTGGCCGCGGGCGGCGCTCCCTCTTCGGCAGAACTGGTCCGGAACCATCCCCATGGCCTGCTGATCGACCACGACCCCGCCGAGACATTCCTGGGCCCCGAGCGAGTCCTCACCGCAGACAGACTCGTGGACCTTGCACCCGCCGCCATCGTGGACACGTTCTGTGAGCACGCCGATGACTTCTACCGGCGGGAGCTGGCCGACCGCGACCGTATGAAGCTCATCGGCAAGCGGGAGATGAACCGCATCAACACATCATCGGCCAACGCTCCGGGCCTCGTGCGGGAACGCACCAATTTCGCGTACCTGCACCCTGCCGACGCCGAACGCACCGGGGTGAGCGACGGCGAGCGCGTGTCGGTCACCTCCGAGTTCGGCCAGGTCGTCATCCCGGTCCGGATCAGCGACGAGATCATGCCCCGAACCGTCGCCATCCCCCAATGCTGGGGCCACGCCGACGCCGACGGCCTGTCCCACGCGCAAGACCATCCGGGCGTCAACTCCAACCTGCTAGCCGGCGACGGCCCCCACAACGTCGAGAAGCTGTCCGGGATGGCGCACCTGTCGGGCATAGTAGTCACCGTCAGCAAAGCCCAACCCACGACAACTCTCGACGGATCGGAGTAGACCATCACCGACGCTGCTCAGCCACAAGATCGCTCACCGTCCCCGGCCGGCTGAACGGCGTCGCCGATGATCTGTCTCGCGACCTGCGACCCGGTCGCAGACGCCGACAACTGGCGGCGCTGGCTACGCAGACGCCGCTGAGACGTCGCGGGCGACGTCGGACCAGCGGTCGAGGATGTCGGGGTGGCGGCGGAGTTGGCTCGCCGCGGTGTAGGTCATGATCGACACGTTCGGCGCAACGTCGCGGTAGCGCTCAACCAGATTCGCGCCGAGGGTCGACCAGGTGCCCGACACCGTGTAGTGGTCGAGAACATCATCGCTGATCAACCCGACCATCCCCGCGACGTCACCGCGTCGCTGCAGCTCATGGAGTTTATCTGAAAGCCCGACAAACCCGTGGGTCTCGAACACCGGCGCATACGTCCTGGTCGAACCATAGAACGCGATCATCTGGCGGGCGTGTTCACGAGACTCGGCCATCTCCTCGTCGGTGTCGCCCACCGGTGTCATCACCGGGATCTCAAAGGTGACGTCGGCAAGCTCACGCCCAGCGCGGTCAACGCCCTCCTGCACCCGGGGCCTCTGAACGTCACGCACATAGGCCGCGGAGTTGAACGGATGAATGTGGATCCCGTCGCACACCTCACCCGCCATTCGCGACATCCAGCCCAGCACCGCAGACACGTAGATCGGCGGGTTCTCCACCTCGATCGGCCCGGGCGACCACTGCGGCGGCAACAGGGAGAACGAGTAGTAGTCGCCGTCGAACGACAGCTTCTCCTCTCCCCGGAAGGCCCGAAAGATCGCCTGCAAGGCCTGAACGTACTCCTTCATCCGCGGACCCGGAGGCGCGTAGCTGCTGGAGTAACGGCGTTCGATATGGGCTTTTATCTGGGTGCCCAAGCCAAGCGTGAAACGACCGCCGGTGGCCTCGGCCAACTCCCAGGCAACAGACGCGGTGACCATCGGACTGCGCGGGAAAGCCACGGCCACGGCGGTTCCGAGCCTGAGTTGTTCGGTGGCCAACCCAGCCGCGGCAGCCGACAGGTATGCGGTACGGCCCGACTCGGTCAGCCACATCGTGTGGAATCCGGCCTTCTCAACGGCCTGAGCGTGCCGTTGCATGGCTCGCAACTCCATCGCCCCGGACATGATGTCGAGTTTCACAATGCCTCCCTGGGCTGTGCCGTTCCGTGCTGTGGTCAGGCCTCAGCCGTGTCCAAACGTAGGGCAACAAACCGCCGATGGGAGCATCGAGAAGCAATCCCCTAGAGTGAAGGTATGAAGCCCATCAACAAGACCGAACCAGCGGACACTCAAGACGCGGACACTCAACACGAGGACCTCCCCGTCTCCGACCTCGTCGAGGAGGAACTGCTGGTGGAGGAGATTTCCATAGACGGAATGTGCGGCGTCTACTGATCCCACGGAGTTGAACACCCGAGAGCCGGCCAACGTGGAATTTGATGCGAATCGTCCCTACAGGCTGCACGAACGTGTGGCCCTGCGACCGGAACCGTTCGGCGCGCTCGCCTACCACTACGACAACCGCCGCCTCAATTTTCTCAGGGCGCCCGAGCTTGTGACGCTCGTTGAGAGCCTCGGGGAGCACTGCAGCGTCCGCGAGGCCTTCGAATCGGCGGGCCTGGATGACCGCCGCTGGCCGTCATTCGAGAGGGCCCTCGCATCGTTGGCCGCCTCCGACTTCCTGGTGGCGGTATGACCGACACCGCTGTCGCGCCGACCCCCGCTTCAGCGCTTGAGGTCCCCTCTACGCCAACACCGGGCAGTCTGGTTTTGTCGCCCGTGAAGCGCAGCGGCCTCGCCGATCAGATGAAGGCGGGGCTCGACGCCCCCATCTGCTTGACCTGGGAGTTGACATATGCCTGCAACCTGCAGTGCATCCACTGTCTCAGCTCGTCGGGCAGGCGCGACCCTCGCGAGCTCACCACCAAAGAAGCCGAAGCAGTGATCGACGAACTTGAGCGGATGCAGGTCTTCTACATCAACATCGGCGGGGGCGAGCCGACTGTCCGCAGCGACTTCTGGCATCTTGTCGACTACGCCACCGATCACGGTGTCGGCGTCAAGTTCTCAACGAACGGTTCACGCATCGACGCCTCCGTCGCGCGCCGACTAGCGGCCTCCGACTACATCGATGTGCAGATCTCGATCGACGGCGCAGACGCCGAAACCAACGATGCGGTGCGCGGCGAAGGTTCCTTCGAGGTCGCTGTGCAGGCAATGAACCACCTGCAAAATGCAGGTTTCAAAGGCTTCAAGATCTCGGTGGTGATGACCCGCCACAACATCGCCCAAGTCGACGAGTTCGAAGCCATGGCCGCCCGCTTCGATGCCGAGTTGCGGCTTACCCGTTTCCGCCCATCGGGGCGGGGCGCCGACAGCTGGCATGAACTCCATCCCACCGATACTCAGCAACGCCAACTGTACCGATGGTTGCTCGACCGGCCCGAGGTGCTCACCGGCGACTCGTTCTTCCATCTGTCCGCCCTCGGCGAGCCGCTGCCGGGACTGAACCTGTGCGGGGCTGGCCGGGTGGTGTGCCTGATCGACCCGATCGGCGATGTCTACGCCTGCCCCTTCGTGCTCCACGACGAGTTCCGAGCGGGCAGTGTCTGTGACGAGGGCGGATTTCAACGGGTTTGGCAACACAGCGACCTGTTCGCCGAGCTTCGTGAGCCGCAATCGGCCGGGGCCTGCGCATCGTGCGGCCATTTCGATGCCTGCCAGGGAGGCTGCATGGCCGCCAAGTTCTTCACCGGAATCCCCCTCGACGGACCCGACCCCGAATGCGTCCTGGGCCACGGCGAACCACTCGTCAACGCCGCTGGCGCAGCCCGCCCCTCGCCGGCTCTCGACCATTCCCGCCCGTCCCCCGTCAAGTTCCTGGCTCGCAACCACCGCGCTTGAACGCGCAGATTTCGGTGGGGGGCGGTACGGTCACAAATCGTGAGCTGGTTTGAGACCGTCGCCATCGCCGAGCAGCGTGCCCGCAAGCGCATCCCCAAGTCGGTCTACGGCGCCCTGGTGGCCGGGGCGGAGGCCGGCGTGTCGATGCGCGACAACACCGCCGCTTTCGACGAACTGGGGTTCCGGCCCGTAACCGCAGGCCAAGCAGCAAACCCCGAGATCGCCGTCAACATCATGGGCCAGCCCTCGGCGATGCCGGTGATGATCTCGCCCACCGGCGTGCAGGCCGTTCATCCACAAGGTGAAGTGGCCGTAGCCCGAGCCGCAGCGAACCGGGGGATCCCGATGGGGCTCAGTTCCTTCGGAGGCAAGCCGATAGAGGAGGTCGTCGCTGCCAACCCGCAGACCTTCTTCCAGATCTACTGGGCCGGAGACCGCGACTTCATGCTCGCCCGCATGGAGCGCGCCAAGACCGCCGGGGCGGTCGGACTGATCCTCACGCTCGACTGGTCGTTCTCCCACGGCCGCGACTGGGGCAGCCCCCACATCCCCCAATCCTTCGCCCCCAAAGAGATCCTGCCGCACGCCTTCGAGGTCCTGGCGAAACCGGCGTGGGCCTGGTCGTGGCTGCGCCAAGGCACGATTCCTCGGCTTCGGGTACCGAACTTCGCCGGTGTCGACGAACAGGCGCCGCTGTTCTTCGAAGCGTACGGCACCTGGATGACGACGCCCCCGCCGACCTGGGAGGACGTTGCGTGGCTGCGTTCTGAGTGGGACGGCCCGTTCATGGTCAAGGGAATCGCCAGAGCCGACGAAGCCCGCCGGGCGGTCGATGCGGGCGCCACAGCCATCTCGGTGTCGAACCACGGCGGCAACAATGTCGACAGCGCCCCCGCCTCGATCCGGGTGCTCCAGGAGATAGCGAGCGCGGTCGGCGGCGAGATCGAAGTCGTTCTCGACGGCGGAATCCGGCGCGGCAGCGATGTCGTCAAAGCCTGTGCCCTCGGCGCCGACGCCGTGCTGATCGGCCGGGCATACCTGTGGGGTCTGGCAGCCAACGGGCAGGCGGGTGTGGAGAATGTGCTCGACATCCTCAACGCCGGGATCACCGCGACCCTGCGCGGGATCGGCAAGAGCTCGATCACCGAGTTGACCCCCGCAGACGTGGTCGTGCCAACCGGCTTCTCCTCTCCCGAGCTTGGCTGAACCGGCCGAAGCTACGCTTCGCACATGGCCACGCTCGGCTCGTCCACTTCACCAGAAATAGCTGCCGGCAGCGCGGCGGCCCCGCTGACCCTTCTCCTTCCCCTGGGATCAACCGAACAGCACGGACCGCACCTTCCGCTCGACACCGACACTCAGATCGCGCAAGCAGTGGCCGACGGAGTGGCCCTCCGCCTCGATTCGGTTCAGGTGGCACCCGCGATCAGCATCTCCGCCTCCGATGAGCACCGAGGCTTCGCAGGCACGCTCTCAGTGGGGACCAGAGTGCTGACCGAGATGCTCATCGAGATCGTCGCCAATGCCGGCCCCGAGTTCGGGCGCATCGTGGCAATCAACGGTCACGGCGGCAACGCATACGCTCTCCGCGCCGCAACCGAAGTGTGCAAGGCACGGGGGAGGGCCCTCGAAGCTTGGTCGGTGCGACTCCCCGGCGCCGACGCGCACGCCGGACGGACCGAGACCTCGCTGATGCTGGCGATCGCCGTGGATCTTGTCCACCTCGACCTGGCCGAACCGGGAGCCGCCGAACCAATCGAGGAGCTGCTCCCCAAGATGATCGAAGGCGGAGTTCGCGAAGTCTCAGCCAACGGCGTTCTCGGTGACCCCACCGGCGCCAACGCAGCGGAGGGATCCCGACTCCTGGCCGGTCTGATCGACGACGCCGTGCGCCAACTGACCAACAGCTAGCCGCCAACGATCACCGGATTGCGGGCAACCGGCGCCGGACAAGCTAGACAAGGTGCCATGAACCGACCCGTCGCCCTTGTCACCGGTGCAGCCCGCGGAATCGGCGCAGCGACCGTCGCCCAACTGGTCGCCGACGGTTGGTCGGTCGTCGCTGTCGATATCTGCGGCGACGTCCCGAACATCGAGTACTCGCTCGCCACCCCGGACGAGCTTGCTGCGGTCGGAGCCGCCGGTGGCGGCCATGTCCTGACCATGCAGGTCGACGTGCGAGACCAGGTTGCGCTCCACGACGCCGCCGAAGCAGCCGTCGAGCACTTCGGTCGTCTCGACGCCGCGGTCGCGGTGGCCGGCGTGTTCAAGGCCCGGACCCCACTCTGGGAGGTCAACGACGCCGAATGGGAAACGATCACCGACATCGACCTGACAGGGGTGTTCCAAACGGCACGAGCGGCGATCCCCCGGATCTTGGCGTCTTCAGAGCCCCGACGGGGCCGCTTCGTGGCCGTGTCCTCGTCCGCCGGAACCATCGGGCTGTCGAAAATGGCCCCCTACGTTGCCGCCAAACACGGAGTGATCGGTCTGGTGAAATCACTCGCCGTTGATCTGGCAGGTACAGGGGTCACGTCGAATGCCGTAGCGCCCGGTTCAACCCGCACCGCAATCCTCGAGGCGTCAGCCGCCGCATTCAACACTGACATCGAAGAGTTCGCGGCCCATCAACGACCCCTCGCAAGACTTGTCGAACCGGCCGAAGTCGCCGACGCGATCTGCTGGCTCTGCTCTGCGGGCGCCAGCGCCGTCACCGGCACCGTCGTGCCGGTCGACGGAGGCATGACCAACACCATCTGAGCTGCCTCAACACCCGCCGGAACCATGCAAGTCAGGCGGCCATGCGCGCTGCTACACACGCCATTCAGTGCGGGTTGAGGCGGTGGAGAAGATCAGGCGGCCACGCACGCGCGCACATCGGCACTACCTGCTAAGGGGCGCGGGCGGGATTCGCCCGTGCGTTCGTCTCCTACTACTGTGCGCGCAACTAACCTGGTCCGAACACGGTTGGAGAATCGACGATGAAGACTCGCGCTGCGGTGCTGTATGGAGCGCATCAACCATGGCAAGTCAAAGAAGTGGAACTTGATGATCCTCGGCGGGGCGAGATCCTCGTCAAGACCCACGCGGCCGGTCTCTGCCACTCCGACGAACACATGGTCACCGGCGACCTCGGCTCAGCCGACGCACCGGGCGGCTCCTCCCTGCTGCCCGTCATCGGCGGGCACGAGGGATCCGGTGTGGTGATCGAGGTCGGCCCCGAAGTCACCGATCTGGAAGTCGGCGACCACGTTGCGGTGTCGTTCGTGCCGGCCTGCGGAAAGTGCCGGTGGTGTGCCTCGGGGCAACAGAACCTGTGCGACCTCGGTGCGGGCACGCTCGGCCCGGGAATGATCACCGACGGGCGGAACGCCCACACCGGTCCCGACGGAGAGACGGTCAACACGATGGCCAAGCTCGGGACCTTCGCCGAGCACATGCTGCTCTGTGAGGATTCGGTCATCAAGGTCGACAAGGACGTGTCTCTGATCGCCGCGGCGCTGGTGAGCTGCGGGGTCGCCACCGGCTTCGGTTCGGCTGTCAACCGTGCCGAGGTCTCAGCGGGTGACACCGTGGTGGTCGTCGGCTGCGGCGGGATCGGTTCCAACGCTCTGCAGGGAGCGAAGGCCGCAGGTGCAAAGACGATCGTTGCGGTCGATCCAGCGGAGTTCAAGCGCGAGAAGGCGTTCGAGTTCGGGGCGACACACACGTCTTCGTCGATGGAGGAGGCGATGGAGTTGGTGGGGGGCCTGACCCATGGGGTGATGGCCGACAGCGTGATTCTGTCGCCGGGTGTCGTGACCGGCGATCTGGTAGCGCCTGCCCAGTTTCTGACACGCAAGGGCGGCACCATTGTGATCACCGGCCTGGCCCCGATGGTGCAGATGGACGTGCAGCTGAACCTCTTCGAGTTCGCCATGATGAACAAGCAGCTGCGAGGCACGATCTACGGCTCTGACAGTCCCCGTCGGGCGGTGCCCCATCTGCTGTCGATGTATCAGGCCGGTCAGCTCAAGCTCGATGAGCTGGTCACCCAGACCTACTCGCTCGATGAGATCAACGAGGGCTACCAGGACATGCGCGACGACAAGAACATCCGCGGCGTGATCGTCTTCGACTAGGTCGGCGTCCACGGGTCTGGTCGCAGCGGAGTCCAGACCGTAGGCTGGGGTAATGAGTTCTGCCCCGTTCGACCGGATTCCGGTGGTCGATCTCGGGCCGTTGTCGGGAGCTTCAGAGGCGCGACGAGCGTTGGCGGAGGAACTGTGTCGGATCTGTCATGAGGTCGGCTTCTTCCTGGTTGTCAACCACGGCGTGAGCGACGGGTTGTGCAACGACGTGTTCGAGATGATGTACCGTTTCTTCGCGCTGCCCGACGACACCAAGGCGCTGATCGACAAGACCAAGTCACGCTATTTCCGAGGATGGGAGCCGGTGGGGGCCGAATACACCAACAACCGCCCCGACATCCGCGAACAGATCGACTGGTGGAGCGAGTGGCCCGCCCATCCCAAAGACGCCGAACCCAACTATCTGCGTCTGCTGGGGTCCAACCAGTGGCTGCCAGAGGAAGTCATGGCCGGGCAGAAGGAGCTCGCCCTTCAGTGGTTCGAAGAGCTGGGTGCTCTGGCGGACCGGCTGCTGAGTGCCCTGTCGTTGGGTCTGGGTCTGCCCGAGGACCACATGAAGCACTACTTCGGGGACCGTCCGATGTCGCTGTCGAAGTTCATCCACTATCCACCCACCCCTGACGGTGGCGCCGGGGTCAACGCGCACCACGACACCGGTTTCTTGACCGTGCTCGCACCGGGCCCGACCGCTGGGTTGCAGGTCCAGAACCAGGCTGGCGAGTGGATCGATGTTCCGTTCGTGGAGGGGTCTTTCGTCATCAACCTCGGGGAGATGCTGCAGGCCATGACCGGCAACTATCTGGTGGCAACCGCGCACCGCGTGATCACCACCTGCGAACGCTATTCAGCGGGCTACTTCCATGGTCCGTCGCTGGACGCCTCGCTGGCCCCGCTCCCTCTCGACGACCGCTTCGCGGCTGCGGTGGCGGCGAGTCCCCACCACACCAGCGCCGGTTTCATGGCCCTCAAGGAGGAGACCGAGGCCGGTGTCGGCGACATCGCCAGCAGCTACCGCCCCTCCACCTACGGCGAGCAGCTCTGGAACTATTTCTCCCGCAGCTACCCCGAGAGCATGGCCCTCCACTACGGCCTGCTCGATCGCGTGCGGGGAGAGTTGAAGGGCCTTGATCTTGTCGGCGAACTTCTGGCCGAACGTCGGCGTGAATCGGAACGGGAGGACCAGGAGTGAACATGGTTCTGGACGGCTCGGCCATCCTGGCGTTCTCCTAGGGTGATCTTGCGGTAAAACACCTAGTAGATATCGGGTATAACTACTAATAGCTAGGAGATTAGCCACTATACTGGGCATCTATGGCTGAAATCGGCTTCGTTCCGCGTCGGATTGAACCGTCGGTGCGGCACGCACTCGACACGTTCCGAGTCGTGGTTCTGCAGGGCCCGCGGCAGTCGGGCAAAACCACCTTGGCTCATCAGGTAGTCAACGGCGGAACGTTCCTCAGCCTCGACGACCCGACGCTGTTGTCGTTGGCGCTCGAAGATCCAACCGGGTTCATCGCAGGGCGCGCCCGACCCGTGGTCATAGACGAGGTCCAACGCGGAGGTGACGATCTGGTGCGGGCCATCAAACTAGCGGTCGACTCCGATCCGACTCCTGGCGGGTTTCTGCTCACCGGCTCAACCAGTTTCCTAACAGTTCCGGTGCTGTCCGAATCCCTTGCCGGCCGGGCGGTGTTCTTCGATCTCGCTCCTTTCTCCGAAGTCGAGATCGAAGGAGCGGACGATGGGTTGCTGGCGCGCCTGTTGGCGGCGACCGACCGACCGACCAATTCTGAACCCGACAATTCGGACCTGTTGAAGGCCCGGCCGGCCACGGCCACTCGCGCGGAATACTCCGGACGCGTGTGCCGCGGTGGATACCCGGAAGCAATCAGGTTGGACGATGCCGATCGTCAACTCTGGTTCAACGCCTACATCCACACTGCGGTGACCCGCGACATTGTCGAACTCACCGGTGCCCGGCGATCAACCGAAATCCCTCGTTTGCTGCGCGCCGTCGCGGCGCGAACCGCCGGCGAGTTGGTGATGCAAGACCTTCATCGCGACTTGGAGTTCGGTAGCATCGACACCACATCCGACTACCTCTCATTCCTGGAGATGACCTACCTCGTGGCTCGCCTGCCCGGATGGGCGACCGGTGCCGCGAGCCGTGCCAAACGCCGCTCGAAGCTACATGTCGCTGATACTGGCTTGGCCGCTGCGATCCTGGGACTGACCGCCGAGGCGATCAACAATCCGGCGACCGCGAGCCGCGGCCCCTTGCACGAGACCTTCGCGGTGAACGAACTTCGCCGCCAGGCATCGGCGGTTGCTCCCGAGTTGCATTTCTGCCATTACCGCGACTCCCGTGGCCGCGAGATCGACCTTCTAATCGAACGACCCGATGGACGCCTCATCGCAGTCGAAGTCAAAGCTGGCGCCACGGTGCGCCCAGCTGATGCCAAGCATCTCAGATGGCTCCAGGATCTGGTCGGCGACCGCTTCGAATTGGGATTGATCCTCTACACAGGTCAACAACCCTTGGCCATCTCTGACAGAATCTTGGTCCTGCCTCTGTCCTCGCTCTGGAGCGATTAGCTCCTCGATGAAGTGCCTTTGCGATCTAGACGTAAACCTCTGACCTGGGCTTCGCCAGGCACTCTCGCGGTCACGTACTGCGGTCCACCCGGACCGCCGCCTCGTCGCTGAACTCGTCCGGGCCCGCAACGGAAACGCTTGCGCTGTTTGCATTGTTTCTATGATATGTGATAAGTTTACAGGGATCGCTGTCACACCCTGTGTCTAAGGTTGTGTGCATGGAATCAGTCCCCGCCCCTAGTCTCTTGGACCGTTCCATGGGTGCCGGGCGCTGCGGTGCTGTCGGGTCGGTCTGTGTGGGGCGCGTTGATGAGGTGCGGTTGTCTGATAAGGCGTTGCGGTCACATCTGAAGGTGTTGGGCTGTGCGGAGTCTCGGTTGACTGCGATGAAGTCCCGGGCGCTCGGTGCCGGGGAAACCGCGGTCGGTGGATTACCTGGGTCTTCTAGGAGCCCGGGGCTTGCCTGTGCATGGACTGGAGTGCGTCTGCAACGTCTTCAACACTCGGGGTGCTCGCCGCCACGGCTATGACCAGGTCGTACACATCGTCGTCTGCGGCTGTGCTGACCGTGGATTCGTTGAGTTCCAAGAACACCGCGGTCGCGAGCCAGCCAAGTCGCTTGTTGCCGTCGATGAGCGGATGGTTGTTGACAATTGAATGCAGCAGCGCACCTGCCTTGCTCCAGATGTCTCCATATGCGTCCTCGCCGAACGCGGCTGCCCGCGGGCGGGCGGCCGCCGCCCCGAGCAGACCTAGATCGCGAACGGGCGGAGGATCACCGAGCAACCGGCGGGCGAGATCCAACAGGTCCTCGACATCAAGGTATTCGACACTGGAACTCACTCGCCGAGGCGTCGCAACGCGTCGTCATGACGCTGGGTGATCAGTTCAGCGGCAACCGCAACACGATCGCGATGATCACCCCTGGCGATGTACTCGCGTACCGCCCGGCGCGCTGCTTCCTGCATCGACGCACCCTCGAGCGCAGCTCGCTCGCGCAGGGCGGCCTGCTCCTCCTCCCTCAGTCTGAGCGTCATAGCCATTCAATGGATGGTATCAGCTAGATACCACACCGCCTGATACCCCGCGCGGCCACAGCCATCCACGTCGCACCGGCTGAGGCGGGCGATAGGTTCACTCGATGAAAACTGATCACGCCTTCATGAAGTAGGGGCGGGGCTGTGGAATCTCACTTCGGTCCCGAGTTGTTCCAGTTCCTGCTCGAGTTGCGGGCCAACAACGACCGCGGCTGGTTCGCCGACAACAAGGAGCGCTACGAGCGCCACGTCAAGGAACCGCTGCTCAGTTTCGTCGCAGACTTCGAACCGTACCTGCACTCGATCAGCGAACACTTCGTCGCTGACACACGGGCCAACGGCGGCTCCATGTTCCGCATCTACCGCGACATCCGGTTCTCCAAGGACAAGACTCCCTACAAGACCCAAGCGGCGGTCCACTTCCGACACGAGGCCGGCAAGTCGGCACACGCGCCAGGTTTCTACCTCCACCTGGAACCAGACGAAGTCTTCGCCGGGATCGGCATCTGGCGACCCGACTCAGCAGCGGTGACCCGCATCCGCGAGCGGATCGTCGACGAAACGCCCGCCTGGCTCGATGCGCTGGCAGCCCCCGGATTCGCTGAGGAGTTCGCGTTGGGTGGGGACTCACTGAAACGGCCGCCCAGAGGGTTCGATCCCGACCACCCAAACATCGAGGACCTCAAACGCAAGGATCACATCGCCTCTGTCCCGTTCACCGAACAGGAGGTCACGGCCCCAGGATTCATCGACGAGTTCGCCGACGCCTGCCGCACAGCCTCGCCGTACGCCGAATTCCTGACCACCGCAGTCGGCCTCCCCTATTAGAGCTAGTGGGGTTGTTGCTGCGCTGGGCTGCTACGTTCAGCGACGTTGAAACCATCTCAAAGGAACCGCAATGAAGACAAGGGCCGCAATCCTCCGTGAACCCAACACGCCTTGGAGCGTCGAGGAGATCGAGCTCGACGATCCGGTCGGGGGCGAAATCCTGGTCAAGACCCTCGCTGCGGGGATGTGCCATTCCGACGAACATGCACACGACGGCACGATGCCGGCCCCCTTCCCCCTCGTCGGCGGCCACGAGGGAGCAGGCGTGGTGCAGGCCACAGGGCCGGGTGTTACCGAGTTCGAAGTCGGCGACCACATCTCGTGCTCGTTCATCCCCTCCTGCGGAAAATGCAGGTGGTGTGCCTCGGGTCAGCAGAACCTGTGCGACCTCGGCGCACACCTGATGGAACCCGAGATGATGGCGGGCGGTTTCCGTCACCACAGCGCCGCAGGCGAAGACCTCTCAGCGTTCCTGAAGCTGGGCACGTTCGCTGAGCACATGGTGGTGAGCGTCGACTCGGCGATAAAGATCGCCTCCGACATCCCCGCGGGACCGGCCGCACTGGTCAGCTGCGGGGTCACCACGGGCTACGGATCGGCGGTGAACCGGGCCGAAGTGACGCCGGGCGACACAGTGGTCATCGTGGGCTGCGGCGGCTTGGGACACGCCGCGGTGCAGGGGGCTGCGGTAGCCGGCGCCAAGAACGTCGTGGCGGTCGATCCCTCAGAGTTCAAACAGGAGAGCGCCATGGAGTTCGGGGCCACCCATCGCGCCCGATCAATGGAGGAGGCGACCGAACTCGTTGGGCAGTTGACCCTGGGGGTCATGGCCGACAGCGTCATATTGACTCCCAGTGTTCTCACCGGCGACATGATCGCGCCGGCTCAGTTCCTCACCCGCAAGGGCGGGACCGTGGTCGCCACTGCGATCGCCCCGGCGATGCAGATGGACGTGCAGCTCAACCTGTTCGAGTTCGCCATGATGAACAAGCAGCTCCGTGGATGCCTGTTCGGCTCTACCGCGCCGCGCAAGGAGATCCCCCACATCCTGTCGATGTATCAGGCCGGTCAGATCAAGCTCGACGAGATGATCACCAACACCTACACGCTCGATCAGGTCAACGAGGGCTACCAGGACATGCTCGACAACAAGAACGTGCGCGGCGTCATCACCTTCCACTGAACGACGGACTCAGAGGGCTCAACAGAGGGGACATCGGACGCGATGGAATCGAACAGCATGCTCGACGGATTGCGCTCGGCGATCGTCGGTCGCCGCCGAGAACTCGAGTTGCTTACCGCAGCACTGCAAGCACGCCGTCATGTGTTGTTCGAGGGTCCGCCGGGCACGGGGAAATCTACGATTCTGCGCGCTGTCGCTGCCAGTTCCGGTACCGGCTTGGTGTTCGTCGAGGGCAATGCCGAGCTGACCCCTGCACGCCTGGCGGGACAGTTCGACCCTTCACGGGTGATGGCGGAGGGTTATTCACCCGAGGTCTTCGTGGACGGTCCGTTGGTGGAGGCTCTCCGGACCGGTTCGCTGCTCTATGTGGAGGAGCTGAACCGTGTGCCGGAGGAGACCATCAACCTCCTGATCACGGTCATGTCTGAGGGGGAGCTCACCCTGCCGCGTGTCGGCCGGGTTCAAGCCGGCGAAGGGTTCCGGCTGGTCGCCGCAATGAACCCGTTCGACAACATCGGGACGGCCCGGGTGTCGAGCGCG
This sequence comes from uncultured Acidimicrobiales bacterium, assembly GCA_951812975.1. Taxonomy (GTDB): domain Bacteria; phylum Actinomycetota; class Acidimicrobiia; order Acidimicrobiales; family Aldehydirespiratoraceae; genus VXYK01. The sequence goes on from CATOTC010000001.1 coordinate 1,092,669, forward strand.
ATCTACGACCGCATGTCCCGAATCTCGCTGGACTACCAGTCCTTCGAGGAGGAGCGCGAGATCGTCCGCCTACGGGTCGAGCCATTCGAGCCGACCGAAGCGGGAGAAACCCTGCTGCACCGAGCGGTTGCCGTCGCTCGAGCCACCCGCAGACATCCCGATCTGCGCATCGGTTCCTCGGTCCGCGGGGCGATTGACCTCGTTGAGGTGGCAACCCGTCTCGCGCGGATCCGATCAGCTGAATTCGATGATCCTGCGATCGGCCTCGACGCCGCTCTGGTCGCTGTCTCCGGACGGATTCGCCTTCATGAGGGAACCGACCGCACTCCCGAAGACGTCGTGACCGAACTGTGGGAGCTGGTCATCGGCGCCGAACAGTCGACCAGCGCAACCGACGACCCGGGAAAAGCCCCAGCCCCATAGGGGGCGACCATGGCAAGGCCCTCACCCTCGAGGGAAGCGATGCTGACGATGCCCTGGCTGAGGAGAACCGGCGAACCATCCCGCGTGGCCAACTGAGCCGCCACCACGGTTTTGATGACATCAGCGGGGAGGTCGGTGAGATCGACACCGACGCGCTCGCGGAACTTATCGACGACGACATCGACGGGGCCTTGACGCTGTTGACGGAGATGTCATCCGCCACTGATGGTCGCCTGGCGGCTCTTGCTGCACGCATCGCCGGACGCCTGGTGCTCGATGTTGCCCGCGGAGGCCCGGTGGGGTCTCGCGGCGTCGGGCGACTGGTCTCCTCGGCCGCTGACCGCTTCGAGGGCGACCTCGACATCGACCGCTCGATCGACGCTCTTGTCAACGCAGAAGCCGGTGGTGTAGGCGCCGACATGGCTGACCTGCGGGTCAGGCACTGGACCAGACCGATGACCGCCCTCGCTCTGGTCGTGGACCGCAGCGGTTCGATGAGCGGACAACGTCTGGCGACCGCGGCCGTGGCCGCGGCAGCATGTTCTTTCCGGGTGCCCGACGACTGGTCAGCGCTGGTCTTCGCCGACCGAATCCTGGTGCTGAAATCCCAGCAGGACGCCAAGGCTGCTCCGCTGGTCGTGAATTCCCTGCTGCGCCTTCGAGGTCAGGGCACAACCGATCTGGCCGGCGCTCTGCAGGCTGCGGCCGAACAACTCGACCGTTCACGGGCCAAACGCCGGATCGTGATCCTGCTGTCGGACTGTCGAGCGACGACCGGCGCTGATCCGGTCGGTGTTGCGCGGCGACTTGATGAACTGGCCGTGCTCGCCCCCGCCGACGACGCCGGACGACGCCAAGGAGTTCGCCGCCAAGGCCGGTGCCCGCTGTGCCGTCATCGACGGACCCGCCGCCATCCCCGCAGCTGTCACTCAGGTCTTGGGCTGACTCCGATACCCGCATCATTGCGATGCGTAGCATTAGTGCTACACTTGTCGCATGACCGAAGTGGCTTCTCGAGAGTTGCGAAACAACACCCGGGCGGTGCTGGACCTAGTCGCCGACGGGGAACGCATCACCATCACCGTTCAGGGAAAACCGGTGGCCGAGTTGGTGCCAGTGGCGCAAAGGCAACGTTGGATGCGCCGCGGCCAGTTTATTCGTGAGGTGCTGGCACATCAGGCCGACCCGGGGCTCGCCGACGACCTCGCGGCGCTGACCGATGAAACCACCGACGATCTCGCATGGCACTGAGCCGGGGACTCGCTGACACGTCCCTCTTCATCGCGCGCGAAACAGCACGACCGATCCTTGAAGACCTCGTCCCTGACGAACTCTCCGTTTCTGTCGTAACCATCGGCGAACTGCGCGTCGGCGTGCTCGCCGCGAACGACACGGCAACTCGCCAACGCAGACTGTCGACACTCACCTCCGCACTCACGCTCGAACCGGTACCCATAGACGAGCAGGTCGCGGCAACATGGGCCGGGCTTCGTCTGATGCTGCGCGACCGCCGACTCAGGATGGCAGTCAACGACTCGTGGATCGCCGCCACCGCAATGACGCTCGGAGTGGCCATCGTCACCCAGAATCACGATTTTCCGTCTATCGACGAGCTTGAGGTGATCTCGGTATAGCAATCGGCACTACCGTGCCGTTATGGAATCACGGGCCGACGAAACGCTGCCTCCGGCGGGGATTCGACTGGTGGCAGACACGGCGCTCGATCGCCGCGACAGGGGTCGTCTGCTCATCGGGGGTGCCCCTCTGCGCATCATCCGGCTGTCGGATGCCGGTGCCGAGATCCTCGCGGCCTGGCTGGACGGTGCACCGCTGGCTGATGACGGCGGTGCCCGCACACTGGCCCGTCGCCTGCTCGACGCCGCAGTGGTGCATCCCGTCGTTGATCCAATCCGCGATCCTGACACAACGGTGGTGATCCCGGCCTACAACGACGCAGACGGTCTCCCCTGCTGCCTCGCTTCTCTCGGTGACCTCCCTGTCGTGGTGGTCGACGACGCCTCCCGGAACTCCGCGGAGATCGCCGCCATCTGCGAACGGCACGGAGCGCAGTTGATCCGCCACGACACCAACCGAGGTCCAGCAGCGGCGCGCAATACTGGTCTCGGAGCGGTGACAACATCGCTGGTGGCCTTCGTCGACACGGATGTGGAAGCGTGGCCGGGTTGGCTCAACCACCTCGTCGGCCACTTCGCCGATCGCCGAGTGGCGGCAGTCGCACCCAGGGTTCGGTCCCGTCCCGGCGACAGCGGTCTCGAACGCTACGAGGCGCACCATTCACCGCTCGACCTTGGTGACAATCGGGCGTTGGTCGCCCCCAAGAACCCGGTTTCCTACGTGCCGGCCGCGGCATTGGTCGCCCGGGTCGATGCCGTCACCGAGATCGGCGGGTTCGACGCAGCGATGCGAACCGGCGAAGACGTCGATCTGATCTGGCGCCTCGTCGACAGCGGCGGCACCGTTCGCTACGACCCTTCGGTCGACGTCGAACACAGTCCCCGCCGAACTTGGCCGGCGCTTCTCAGTCAGAGGCGCAAATACGGTTCCTCTGCTGCTGCTCTCGGAGCCCGGCACGGCTCCCGCGTAGCACCCGCGCGCTGTTCTGGCTGGAGCGCTGCGGCCTGGACGGCACTGGCGGCCGGACATCCGATCGTCGGACTCGGCGTGGCGGCCGGTTCCGCCGCAGCGCTCAAGCGCAAACTCGATTCATTACCGGACTCACTTGCGATCACCGCTCGCATAGCGGGGATCGGGCACCTGCACGCCGGTTATGGGATCGCTCGTGCGGTGGCACGAGTGTGGTGGCCGCTGGTAGCTCTGCTGGCACTGATCCGCCCTCGCACCCGGCCCATGATCGTCGCCGCGGTCTTCGGCCCGTCGTTGCTCGACTGGGTTCGCGGGTCTCGACCCGCCGGCCTGATTCGTTCACTCGGGCTGCGACTCGCCGACGACCTCGCCTACGGAACAGGCGTCTGGAAAGGCGTGCTGGAAACCGGCGACCTCACCGCTCTGACCCCCGATTTCCCCAGCGGATCCACTCAAACCTTCGAGACTCAAGCGGATTCCGGATGAGTTGAGCGAGTCAACTGAAGCTGGATGAGAAGCCACAGCAGAGCAAGCACGCAGGTAGCGGTGAAGGCAACCGGAAGAGCCACTCCCACGCCGTGATGGTCGGCCAGTACTCCCACAAAAGCAGGCAGAATCACGAATCCCACAGATGAGGCGGCAATCTGGTAGCCGACCGCTCGCGCGGCTCGCGCCTCACCCAAATAGACCGCGGTGCGCCCCATTACCAAGGGGAACATTGACGCCAGCGAGAGCCCGATGCAGGGCAGAGCGTAAGCGCCGACACCAGCAGGGTCGGCCCAGAAGAAAACCACGCCGAGAGCCGTGACGCCGATCGTGGCGGCGAGGACCCGCTCCGGAGAGAAACGATTACCAAAGCCCGCTAGCAGGAAACGTCCGAGCGTCAATCCGCACCAGAACCCCGTCACCAACGCCGCCGCTTTCACGTCACTGTAATCGCGGCTCTCGGTCATCAAAGTGAAGCTCCATAGACCCACCGTGACTTCAATCCCGACGTAAATCGAGAACCAGACAATCAGCAACCCCAGCAACTTGCGTGACCCGCGGGCTGGGGCCGGCGAGCCCGCAACTTCGCCAGACACCGGCGCAGTGTCAAACCCCTCACGAGCAGTGGCAATGACCCCGACCAGAACCACACCGATCCCGCAGATCACCATGAAGGGACCTCTCCAGAGGTTGCCGTTGGCAATGAACGGCGTGGCCAGCAAAGGCCCGAGAAGCGCTCCCACACCGTACGCGGCGTGCAGCAACCCCATCTCCCGGGGGCCTTGGGTCAGTGCCACCCAGGCATTCACCGAAGCGTCACACAGCCCCCACCCGGCCCCCAGGATCAGAATGCCGATCATCGCAGTCCACCAGGTGGGGGCCACCGAGAGTAGTCCCAACCCGAAAACAGCAGCGAAGGACGCATTCCGAAAGACAACACCGCTGCCGTAGCGCTGAGTCAGGTGGCCGGCCCCGATACTGGAACACGTGTAGCCCACAGCTGAGAACGCGATCAACAGACCGAAGCTGCTGTCGGTCCGCCCAAAATCGTCACGCAGGCTTGGCCAGACAGTCCCGAACACACCGTCGGGCAACCCCAGAGTCACGTAGAGGGCGAAGCTCACCAACAGGGCGCGGCGAAGAAGCCGCGGGATTGCAGTCTGGGGCTCGGGTGGCGGAAGGTCCATTGGCACAGTGAGAGTCGGGCGAGGTCCGAAGCGGTGGGAATACTATGACGGAAAGGAGTTGGAGCGGGACTTCTACCGTGGCATCATTGCCAACGCTTCACGCTTCGCGGGTTGCAGGCTCCCTTAGCTCAGTCGGTAGAGCGTCTCCATGGTAAGGAGAAGGTCGTCAGTTCGATTCTGACAGGGAGCTCACGAAGCGCCAAGCCGCTTCGGGGGCGACGTAGCTCAGTAGGTGAGAGCGCTCGACTCATAATCGAGAGGTCGACAGTTCGAATCTGTCCGTCGCTACAAGCACCACGGGGGGCGACCATGAGCCCAAGATCCAGGCGTTCATCGAAGTTGCGAATTGTCACGGATCCGTCACGTAACCCGGTGCAACCTGCGAAGTCCAATATTCACACCAACGAAGCGGACGAGCTCGTAGCTCGAGCGAAGTCCGGCGAACGTCAGGCGTTCGACGAGTTGGTGCGCCTCACCCATGGCGACGCCTTTGGGTTGGCACTACGACTGACCGGCAACGAGGAGGACGCACGAGACGTGGTTCAAGATGCATATCTTCGGGCCTACAAGGGGCTCGCCCGCTTCCGCGGCGACGCCCGCTTCAGCACCTGGCTGTATCGAATCGTTGCCAACTGCGCCTCGACGCAGAGCAGCAAGAAACGGCGGCATCGCCACGACGAGCTCCCCGACGAAGCGCTCCTGGCCGAGACCAGACCCGACAACGACCCCGCCCTGCGAGGTGATTTTCTGGCTCTGCGAGACGAACTGGAGACCGCGGTTGCGGACCTTCCGGACCGCCTCCGGGCTGTGGTCGTTCTGCGCGACGTGTACGGCCTGCCTCACGATGCGATCGCCGAGGAGCTCGGCATCTCGGTGAGTTCGTCGAAAGTTCGTCTTCATCGGGCGCGTCAACGGCTTCGCGAACAGTTGTTCCCAAACCGGGGAGAGGAACTTCATGCCATCTGAGGAGATTCTGCCGACCGGTCTCGCCTGCCGGGACCTTGTCGACGAGCTGGTGTCTACAGACGAGTCCCTGCTTTCGCCGCCGACTCGGATTCATGTGTCTGAGTGCCTTCGCTGCCAAGCGGAGCTGGCGAGCTACCGACGCCTGCGTCGCATGATGCGAAATCTGGCAACCGCGCCCGTTCATGCCGATCCCACACTCGAATACGAGATTTCTGTTCTGCTCGACCAGATCGACAACGGCCCGACACACAGGTTCCCAACCCGCACCGCCGCAACTATCGGAGGTATCGCGGCTGCCGCCGGCATGATCGCGCTGGCCACGCGTCAACGGCGCTGGGCCCGGCTGGCGAGCTGAGGGCCGGTAATCCAGGGGCCGAATTCGACAAGGCGGTGCTAGCCTTGGTGCGCGTTCTCAGGGGCGTGGCTCAATTGGTAGAGCACCGGTCTCCAAAACCGGCGGTTGCAGGTTCGAGTCCTGCCGCCCCTGCGTGGCACAGTCGCCGTTCCGGCGGCGTCGTCGAGATCCAAGGAATCCGTTCATGTCGATGAACCGACAGCAAAAACGCATGTTGCAGAGGCAAGGTGAAGTTGATGCCGATGGCGAGCCGATTCGCGCGCGGCGCAAACAACCGAGTTCCGGCCCCCCTCAGGAACGAACCGGCTTTTTCCAGTTTCTGCGCGAAGTACGCAACGAACTTCGCAAGGTTGCATGGCCGTCCCGTTCCGAGACCGTCAACTATTCGATTGTCGTCCTCGTAACCGTCATTGTGCTCGGCGCAATGATCTACGGGCTCGATTGGGTGTTTTCGGTGTTTATCCTTGATCTGTTCGATAACTGAGTTTCCATGTCTGACCAATCCGATACCCCAGAACAAACCGACCGAGAACAGTCCGACGCTGCACACTCCGACGCTGCACACTCGGACCCAGCGCCGGTCGGGGCGGGTCTCGCCAACGCCTGGACGGGTCCCAACACAGCCCAAGCTTCCAGCGATGCCCAGGCGGTAGCAGTCGATGACAGTTCCGATCCGGCCGAGGCCGACTCCGCCACCGAGTCGACCGAAGGGTCGCACGCCTCCGAAGAACCCGAGGTTCTCAGCGAAGACGACATCCTGGCCGGCGAGGAGGAACCTTACGTTTCTCCCTATGACCGTCCAGGTCGCTGGTTCGTGCTCCATACCCAGTCGGGCTACGAGAAGAAGGTGAAGCAGAACCTTCAGGCTCGCATCGCCTCGATGAACATGGAGGAGCGCATCTACGAGGTTGTGATCCCAACCCGCGAGACCCCCGAGTTCAAGAACGGCAAGAAGGTGATCACTGAGAAGAAGCTGTTCCCCGGCTATCTGCTCTGTCGCACCCGTCTCGACGACGACTCCTGGTATGTGATTCGCAACACGCCCGGAGTCACCGGTTTCGTGAACCAGGGCGGCAAGCCGTCGCCGATGCGTCGCAAGGACGTGGAGAACTTTCTCGGCGTCGAAGCTGACCGCACCCAGGAAGCGGCCAAGCGCTCCAAGCCGATGTTCGAGTACGGCATGGGCGAAACCGTTCGGGTCCGGGAAGGTCCATTCGCCGACTTCTCCGGCGAGATCATCGAGATCAACGAAGACCAACTGCGTGTCAAGGTTCTGGTCAACATCTTCGGCCGAGAAACCCCCGTCGAACTCGAATTTGCCCAAGTCGCCAGGCTCTGAAGGCACGGTTCGACGAACTCAACCCATCCACCAACAAAACCGGCGCGTTCTGATGCCGATCGCTGCGACCGCTGAGGTTGTCGCGGAGGTTCAATCGGCCCAAACTGGATCGCTCCCCGTCTATCAGGAAATCACATGGCCAAGAAACAGGTCGCCGCTGTTGTAAGAATCCAAATCCCCGCCGGTCAAGCTTCACCCGCGCCCCCAGTCGGCACGGCGCTCGGTCCTCACGGCGTTGCCATCATGGACTTCTGCCGGGACTACAACGCCAACACCGAGGACCGGCGCGGCCAGATCATCCCAGCAGAGATCACCATCTTCGAAGACCGCTCCTTCTCCTTCATCCTCAAGACGCCACCTACCACCTCCCTGATCAAGAAGGCAGCGGGTATCGAATCGGCCGCAAACAACGCTGGGCGTGAGACGGTCGGAACCATCACCGACGCTCAAGTCGCCGAGATCGCCGAGATCAAGATGCCCGACCTCAATGCAATCGATCTCGAAGGCGCCAAGCAGCAGGTCGCCGGCACCGCCCGCTCGATGGGCGTCGAGGTGACCGGCTGAGGGCCCCCACGAACAGGACCGACCGGCTGAGATTCAGCCGAATGCTCGCACCGGAAGACCTCACCGGGCGGCAACAACTGAGAGGGAGCCAAAATGGCGAAAGCAAAGCAGTACCGAGACAACAGCCAGAAGTTCGACCGCAACCATCTGCACTCTGACGCCGATGCTCTTGCGATCATCAAATCGCTCGGCACCAAGAAGTTCGACGAGAGCGTTGATGCCGTGATTCGACTGGGCGTTGATCCTCGCAAGGCCGATCAGATGATCCGCGGAACGGTCGCGCTTCCATCGGGTACCGGTAAAGACGTCCGCATCGCGGTGTTCGCCCAGGGCGAGGCGGCAACCGCCGCTCGCGAGGCCGGCGCGGAACATGTCGGCGGCGACGAACTCGCTGCGGAGGTACAGGGCGGCATGACTGACTTCGACGTGGCGATCGCTACGCCCGACATGATGCCGACTGTGGGAAAGCTCGGCCGTGTGCTCGGCCCTCGGGGTTTGATGCCGAACCCCAAGACCGGAACTGTGACCCCCGATGTGGTCAAGGCAATCGGAGAGTTCAAGGGCGGCACCGTCGAATACCGTACGGACCGGTTCGCCAACGTCCATGTGCCGATCGGTAAGGCCTCTTTCAGCGCAGAGGCGCTGTTGACCAACCTTCGCGCTCTCACCGCCGAACTTCAACGGGCGAAACCTGCCGCCGCGAAAGGCAAGTACGTCCGCAAGATCGTGATCTCGACCACCATGGGCCCCGGTGTTCACATCGATCCTTCTCTGGTCGGCAGCGACACCTGAGACTGAGCGGGACTCGCTGAGTCAAAACCGGCAACCGACGATAGCCTCAGCCGCACAACTGAAGACCTTGTTCACCGAAGACCTCCGGTGCGCTCGACAAGAGCCCTTCTTGAAGAGCACCAATGGGCAGCCGCCCGCCGGACGAGGAGAGCTTCCTGATTGCCCCTGAATCCAACGGGGCTCGTCTGGGCGTTCGCCGATCCGGTGAGCGCCCAAAGTTTTTTTGCAGTGCTCTTGACCAACCCAAACACCGAGAGGAGGAGCGAAATGAAGAGCCCGAATCCCGCCAAAGTTGCGGTCGTCGACGAGTTGAAGGAGAAGTTCGCCGACACCGACGGCATGATCCTCACCGAGTACCGGGGCCTAGACGTCGCCGCTATGGCCGAGTTGCGTCACGCTCTCCGTCAAGCAGGCGGAGAGTACAAGATCTACAAGAACACACTGGTGCGGCTAGCCGCACGCGATGCCGGCCTTGAGATCGAGGACCTGCTCGTCGGACCGACTGCACTCGCTTTTGTCGGAGAACGGCCCGACGGTTCCGACGGAGACGTAGCGGCCGTTGCCAAAGCAATCCGGGAGTTCGCCAAGTCCAACCAACTGCTGGTGATCAAAGGAGGCGTGCTCGGCGACAAGCCACTCGACTCAGACGAGATCAAGGCGCTCGCCGAGCTTCCGTCCCGGGAAATCCTGTTGGCTCAACTGGCCGGTGCCCTCCAGGCACCGATGGCGTCCTTCGCCGGTCTGCTCTCGGCGGTGCCGCGTCACTTCGCTTACGCACTCAACGCGCTGATCGAACAGCGGGGAGGCCCCGAAGCCGCCACTGAGACCCCCGCCGAGACGCCTGCTGAAGGCGAGCCCTCCAGCGACCAGTCCGAAACCGATACAACCACCGATGCACCAACCGACGACACCGACGCGCAGGCCTCTACCCCCACTGACGGCCCCGCCGCTGAGGCCGACGATGCATCCAACCAAACCGAGGCGTCGGCTGACGCCGATGCCGGAGACGCCGGCGAGTCTGGCGAAGCCAGCCAAGAAAAGGAGGCCTGACATGGCAACCAAGCAAGCAACCAAAGAAGAGATCCTTGATGCGATCGGCGCCATGAGCGTCCTTGAACTAAGCGAGCTGTTGACGGATTTCGAGGAGAAGTTCGGCGTGACAGCCGCCGCCCCGGTGGTCGCTGCAGTCGCGGCACCTGTCGGCGACGGCGCCGGTGAAGCCGAGGCCGAAGAACAGACGGAATTCGACGTGCTCCTCACCGCCATCGGCGAAAAGAAGATCCAGGTCATCAAGGAGGTGCGTGGACTCACCTCCCTGGGCCTCAAGGAAGCCAAGGAGCTCGTCGACGGTGCCCCCAGCAAGATCTTGGAAGGAATTGCTGTCGCAGACGCCGAGAAGGCCAAAGAGGCACTCGAAGCGGCGGGCGCCAGCGTCGAACTCCAATAGGTGGCCGTCACCCACGTCAACGTTGTTGCCGACAACGACGAGTTGATCGTCACCTGGCGTGGCGGGTCACCGTCGTTGTCGGTCTTCGTCTCCAACGATCCCGACGATCCCGGAACCGATGTCCGGGCCCCGGACGGCGCGGGCCGCGCCGTCATCGCCCGCTGCGAGGACCGACAGTACATCCACCTGTTCGAACCCGGGGAGGGGTTCACTGTCGCGGCGCAGCGCTGCTTGGACATGGACGGACCCGACAACTTCCGCGACCTCGGCGGCTACCCGGCGCTCCACGGCTCGTCCACCCGTTGGGGACGCGTGTTTCGCAGCGACCGGCTCGACGGACTCAGCGCCGGCGACCAGGCAATGATCGAGTCGCTGGGCATCTCCACTGTGTTCGACCTGCGCAGCAACGCTGAAGTCGCCGCCGCCCCCGATCAACTGCCCAGCACCGTCACCCACGTCCACCTCCCGATGTCCAGCGATGTGGCGCAGCATCGCAGCATGCTGGCGCGCATCGTCGACGGAACCCTCACCAAGTTCGACAACGACGACATGGCCGCTGGGTACCTGAACATGCTCGAAGGGTTCGGCGACTACTTCATAGAGGTCATCAACACGGTCGCCGCGGGACAGCGCATCCTCTTTCACTGCACGGCAGGCAAAGACCGGACAGGCGTCATGGCGATGGTGCTCCTGGGACTAGCCGGAGTACCCGAACCGTATCTGCTCGACGACTACGAGATCAGTCAGCAGTACCGCAGACCGGTCACCGATTCGCGATTCCAGGAACAGATCCGTGCTGCAGGGTTCGATCCACAGGATTTCGAGACGATGTGGCTGTCGCCGAGGGTCGTCATGCGACAGACACTCCAAGGGCTGCGGCAACGCTGGCGGGACCACGCCGGCTACCTCGACTCGATCGGCGTGGGCGATGAAATGGTTGAAGCAGTTCGCTCGAGTCTGTGCACGCCGGGCCATGGATAATTCTGCGGACAACACCGCCGACAACGCCGCCGGATGGCCCAACACTTGACCTCAGCAGGCAACTGTTCTATTCTTCGCGTATCTTCGGCTGGTTCACCGGCCTGGAGCGTGCCGCCAAAATAACCGGCAGGCGCGGCTTTTTGTTGCCCAAGTTGCTGCCCGGCTCCTCGCCCACTAGCCTCTGAAACAGCGTGGTCCCCTTGGCGCCTGTTCCGACCAACTTCCGATCGTTTTCTCGCGCTCCGGTTGCCGCGCCCCGTTTTCGTTCACTGGCAACTCAGGAGCACTGGTGACAACACGCGCCGAACCACGCGAACGCTATTCATTCGGAAACCTCAAAGAGGTCCTCGAACTGCCGAATCTGATCGCTGTTCAAAAGAAATCGTTCGAATGGCTGCTCAAGGAGGGACTGGCTCAGACCTTCCGAGACATCAGTCCGATCCGCGACTTCGCGGAGACGCTTCAACTTGAACTCGAGTTCGATCCCGACGACGAGGACCTCTGTCCGCCGCCGAAGTTCACCGTTGAGGAATGCAAAGAAAAAGACATGACCTACAGCGCGCCAATATTCGTGCGCGCCCGGTTCATGAACGCCAACACTGGCGAGATCAAGGAACAGACCGTCTTCATGGGCGACTTCCCGATGATGACGGACAAGGGAACGTTCATCATCAACGGCACTGAGCGGGTTGTCGTGTCGCAGCTCGTACGGTCCCCCGGTGTCATCTTCCAGCCGGGTGAACGCTACCGACTGCGCAACCGCAGCAAGCATCAGATCGTTACCGGAACCATCCACCCGTACCGCGGCGAATGGATCGAGTTCGACGTGGAACAGAAGCCCGGCAAGGACACGACCGCCGGGGCGCGTGTCGCCCGCAAGCGTCGCATCTCGCTTTTCACCCTGCTGCGGGCTCTCGGCTACGACGAGGAGAACGAACCGGGCTTCCTGGACCGCCTGGTCGAACACTTCCACCTCCTTGAAGGCCAGTGGGAAAAAGACAAGGACATCGCCCCGACCCGAGAGGAGTCACTCCTCGAGATCTACAAGCGTGCACGCCCCGGCGAACCGCACACGGTCGAGTCGGCTCGTTCATACTTCCGCAACGCCTTCTTCGATTCGCGCCGCTACGACCTGTCCCGGGTGGGCCGCTACAAGCTCAACCGCAAACTCGGTCCAGAGATCGACTTCCTTGAAGAAGAGTTCGGGCTGGATCTGGAACGACCCGACCCGGACCAGTCCGTGCTCTCCCAAGCCGAAATGCTGGCTGCGACGACCTACCTGCTCAACCTGGCTCACGCCACCCCCGGTTACCGCCTCGACGACCAGGACCACTTCGCCAACCGCCGTATCCGCAGCGTCGGCGAGTTGATCCAGAATCAAGTCCGCATCGGCTTGTCGCGCATGGAGCGGGTCGTGCGTGAACGAATGACCACCCAGGATGTGGAGGCGATCGCTCCGCAGACGCTGATCAACATCCGTCCCGTTGTCGCCGCGATCAAGGAGTTCTTCGGGACCTCGCAGCTCTCGCAGTTCATGGACCAGGTCAACCCGCTCTCAGGTCTGACCCACCGCCGCCGCCTGTCTGCGCTCGGTCCCGGTGGACTGTCGCGGGAGCGTGCAGGCTTCGAAGTCCGCGACGTTCACTTCTCGCACTACGGCCGCATGTGCCCCATCGAGACACCGGAGGGCCCCAATATCGGCCTGATCGGTGGTCTGGCCTCCTATGCGCGGGTCAACCCGTTCGGTTTCATCGAGTCGCCCTACCGGGTGGTCACCGACGGGACGGTCACCGACGAGATCGTCTACCTGGCCGCCGACGAGGAGGAGGAGTTCGTCGTAGCCCAGGCCAATGCCCCCATCGACGACGAGGGCAGGTTCATCAACGACCGCGTCCTGGTGAGGCGTTCACCTCAAGCCGTGTCTCTCAAAGAACTGCGCGCGCAGCTCGACGAAGACGTCTTCTTCGGCGCCACGACTGAGATCTCTTCGGTTCCCCCCGACGAAGTCCAGATGATGGACGTCTCACCGAAACAGATCATCTCGGTCGCCACTGCGCTGATCCCCTTCCTCGAACACGACGACGCCAACCGTGCCCTGATGGGCGCCAACATGCAGCGTCAAGCCGTGCCTCTGGTGCGCTCCGAAGCGCCCTACATCGGCACCGGCATCGAAACCGACTGCGCTACCGACGCCGGCGACATAGTGCTCGCCGAAGACGACGGAACAGTGCTCGAGCTCGACGCTGAGCACATGATCATCGACTACAAGAACCTCGGTCGGACGAACATTCGGCTGAAGCGGTTCGAGCGCTCGAATCAGGATTCCTGCATATCCCAGAAGCCGAGGGTCGCTGTCGGCGACAAAGTCGCTGCCGGCCAGTTGTTGGCCGACGGTCCCTCCACCGACAACGGAGAGTTGGCGCTCGGCAAGAACCTGCTCGTGGCCTTCATGCCCTGGGAGGGCTACAACTTTGAGGACGCCATCATCCTTTCTGAGCGGCTCGTCAAAGATGACGTGCTCACCTCGGTCCACATCCATGAGCACGAGATCGATGCCCGCGACACCAAACTCGGTGCCGAGGACATCACCCGGGACATCCCCAACCTGAGCGACGACATCCTCTCCGACCTCGACGAACGGGGCATCATCCGGGTCGGGGCCGAAGTCGGGCCCGGCGATGTGCTCGTCGGCAAAGTCACACCCAAGGGCGAGACGGAGCTGACACCCGAAGAGCGCCTGCTGCGCGCGATCTTCGGTGAGAAGGCCCGAGAGGTGCGCGACACTTCACTGAAGGTTCCCCACGGTGAGAGCGGCAAGGTCATCGAAGTCAAGGCCTTCAGCCGTGACGACGCCGAACTCCCCCCGGGCGTCAACCAACTGGTCCGGGTCTATGTTGCCCAGAAACGCAAGATCAGTGTCGGCGACAAGCTCGCCGGACGCCACGGCAACAAGGGCGTCATCTCCAAGATCCTCCCGATCGAGGACATGCCCTACAACGCCGACGGACAACCGGTCGACATCATCCTGAACCCGCTGGGCGTGCCGTCGCGTATGAACGTTGGTCAGGTGCTCGAGGCGCATCTCGGTTACTGCGCCCGCTGGGGTTGGGAGACCGACGGATCCAGGGTCGGCAACGAACCGGTCCGCGACACCGAGTCCAAGACTCGCCCAACTACAGACCCGGCAGTTTTTGTCTCCACGCCCGTCTTCGACGGTGCCAAATGGGACGAGAAGGAACTGGCAGGCGACAAGCCTGTGATCGTCGACATTCTGAAGAATCTCAACCCCGAGAGCCACGACGGCCAAACCCGGCTGATCGGCGACGACGGCAAGCAGGTGCTCTACAACGGTCGCACCGGCGAGGCCTACGACAACCCGATCATGACGGGATACGTCTACATCCTGAAGCTGTCGCACCTCGTCGACGACAAGATCCACGCCCGCTCGACGGGGCCGTACTCGATGATCACCCAGCAACCGCTCGGCGGCAAGGCACAATTCGGTGGACAGCGGTTCGGTGAGATGGAGGTGTGGGCCCTCGAAGCGTACGGCGCCGCCTACTGCCTCCAGGAGTTGCTGACGATCAAGTCCGACGACGTCCTGGGCCGCGTCAGGGTCTATGAGGCGATCGTCAAGGGCGACAACATTCCCGAACCCGGCATCCCCGAATCTTTCAAGGTGCTCATCAAGGAGATGCAGGCCCTGTGCATCAACGTCGAGGTCCTCTCCTCAGAGGGCCAGGAGATTGAGATGCAGGAACTCGATGAGGAGACGTTCCGGACGGTCGAGGAACTGGGGATCGATCTCCAGCGCCCCGAACGAGGTTCAGATGAAGAAGATGCAGCCCGTGCCGCGGCTCGTGCGGCCCGCGGCTGAGCGGCAGAACTAAAGAGTTGAGAGGACGATAGTCATGCTCGATGTCAACGATTTCTCCAATCTGAAGATTGGACTCGCCACCGCCGACAGCATTCGCACATGGTCCAACGGCGAGGTCAAGAAACCCGAGACCATCAACTACCGCACGCTCAAGCCCGAAAAGGACGGACTGTTCTGCGAGAAGATCTTCGGTCCTACCAAAGACTGGGAGTGCTCGTGCGGAAAGTACAAGCGGGTCCGCTTCAAGGGAATCATCTGTGAGCGCTGCGGCGTCGAGGTGACCCGCTCGAAGGTGCGCCGTGAACGCATGGGGCACCTTGAACTCGCGGCGCCCGCTGTTCACATCTGGTACCTCCGCGGCACTCGCTCCTGGCTGGCGTATCTGCTCATGGGTACTCAGCCCCGCGAGGAACTCAAAGCCAAACAGCTTGAGAAGGTCATCTATTTTGCCGCCAACCTGGTGGTATCGGTCAACGAGGAGCGCCGCGACGCAGACCTGTCAGAACTCGAGGCCGAGGTTGTCGCCGAGCGCGACGCCATCAACTCCGAGATGGAGGCAGACCTTGAGAGCCGCAACACCGAACTCGAACGCGAACTCGAGTCGCTTGAGCAGGACGGTGCCAAGGATTCCGAACTGAAAGCCCTGCGTCGCCAAGCCGACCGGGAACTCGCCGACATCCGAGAGCAGTACGAGATCGAGCTCGACACCCTCGACCGGGCTTGGGAGGAGTTCACAGCCCTCTTCGCTCGACAGATCGTCGAGGACGAGATGCTCTGGCGTGAGATGCAGGATCGCTGGGGCACCTACTTCGAGGGCGGCATGGGAGCCAGCGCCATCGCGCATCTCGCCGAGACGCTGGACTTCGATGAAGAGGAAGAAACGCTCAGGACACAGATCAACCCGCCCGAAGGTCAACGGGGACTCTCCGCGCAGCGCAAGCAGAAGGCCATCAAACGACTGAAGATCCTGGCTGCGTTCAATCGTCGCGATGATCATGGTCGCCGGATCAACAGCCCTCGAGCCATGATCCTGGACGCCATCCCGATCATCCCGCCGGAACTGCGACCCATGGTTCAGCTCGACGGCGGCCGTTTCGCGACCTCAGACCTCAATGACCTCTATCGGCGGGTTATCAACCGCAACAACCGGCTGAAGCGTCTGCTCGATATCGGGGCTCCCGACATCATCATCAACAACGAGAAGCGGATGCTGCAGGAAGCGGTGGACGCGTTGTTCGACAACGGACGCCGCGGGCGTCCGGTCACTGGTCCCGGCAATCGTCCCCTGAAGTCTCTCTCTGACATGCTCAAGGGCAAGCAGGGCCGGTTCCGTCAGAACTTGTTGGGCAAGCGTGTCGACTACTCGGGTCGTTCGGTCATCGTGGTCGGGCCGACGCTGAAATTCCACCAGTGCGGACTGCCCAAGATCATGGCCCTTGAACTCTTCAAGCCCTTCGTCATGAAGAAGCTCGTCGACACAGAACTGGCACAGAACATCAAATCAGCCAAACGCATGGTTGAACGTCGCAAGCCCCAAGTCTGGGACGTTCTCGAGGATGTCATTCAAGAGCACCCGGTGCTGTTGAACCGCGCCCCGACACTGCACCGTCTGGGCATTCAAGCCTTCGAACCTGTTCTGGTCGAAGGCAAGGCTATCCGCTTGCATCCATTGGTCTGCACCGCTTTCAACGCCGATTTCGACGGCGACCAGATGGCGGTCCATCTGCCGCTGTCGGCCGAGGCTCAGGCCGAGGCCCGGGTGCTCATGTTGAGCGCCAACAACGTGTTGAGTCCGGCCAATGGTCGACCCTTGGTCACGCCCACCCAGGACATGATCATCGGCGCGTTCTACCTGACCGAGCAGGTTGACAACGCCGTTGGAGCGGGTCGGGTGTTCCGTGACGCGCGGGAGGTTCACACCGCCTACGAACGTGGCGACCTGGCAATCCACGCGCCGATCGAGTTCCGCAATCCAGACCTGCTGGTCAGCGCGCAGGGCGAACCGGCCGAATATGAACACACCACTGTGGGTCGTGTCTTCTTCAACGAGGCGCTGCCCGACGCCTACCCCTACGTCAATGCCAGGGTCGACAGGAAGGTGATGGGTGAGATCGTCGATGATCTGGCCCGTGGTTACGCCAAGGCCGACGTTGCCGTCAGCCTCGATGCGATCAAGGATCTCTGCTTCTTCTACGCAATGCAGTCGGGACTCACGATCTCGATCGACGATGTCGCGACACCTTCGGAGAAGGCCAAGATTCTGGACCGTCACGAGAAGATGGCCGACACCATCGAAGGGCAGTTCCGTCGAGGAATCATCACCGACGGTGAGCGCCGCCAGATGGAGGTCGAACTCTGGTCTCGAGCGACCGCAGAAGTCACCGAACGCATGCGCGAAGAACTCGAAGCAGACGATTTCAACCCGGTCAACATGATGGTCTCATCCGGTGCCCGGGGCAACACGACTCAGGTTCGTCAGATCGCCGGCATGCGCGGTCTCGTCGCCAACCCGCGCGGCGACATGATCCCCCGACCCATCAAGAGCAACTTCCGCGAGGGCCTGAAGATGCTCGAGTACTTCATCGCCACGCCGGGTGCCCGCAAGGGTCTCGTCGACACTGCTCTGCGCACAGCCGACTCCGGCTACCTCACCCGTCGTCTTGTCGACGTCGCCCAGGAACTGATTATCAACGACGAGGACCCGTTCGACCGCCCCGGCGTGGTCCGCGGGATCCGGCTCGACGATATTGTGCCCGACACCCCCGACAAGCTCTCCCACCTGGAGACCAGGCTCTTCGGTCGGGTGCTCGCCGACGACGTCGAGTTGTCCGACGGGACCATAATCGAGCGCGCAACGATGGTCGGTGACGATGAACTCGCCGCCCTGCGTGACGACCCGACGGTCAACCGGGTCCGGGTCCTGTCGCCGCTCACGGACGACTCCGCTTTCGGTATCTCAGCGAAGTCCTACGGGATGTCGCTGGCCACCGGTGGACTGATCGAGCTCGGCGAAGCGGTCGGCGTGATCGCCGCCCAGTCGATCGGTGAACCGGGCACCCAGCTCACCATGCGCACCTTCCATACCGGTGGCGTCGCAGGTGCCCAGGACATCGCCGGCGGTCTGCCGCGTGTTGTTGAACTCTTCGAGGCCCGCACCCCCAAAGGCAAGGCCACCCTGGCCCGAATCTCTGGAGTGGTTCGAGCCGGCGAGGACGACGGTCGTGGACTCGAAGTCGTGATCGTGGCCGACGACGGCGAGGAACAGTCCTACACGATCCCCTCGGGATCACGTCTCGAGGTCCTCGACGGCCAAGAGATCCGGGCCGGTGATGCGCTGGTCGAGGGAGCCCGCGATCCCAAGGAGCTCCTTGAGATCAAGGGAGTGCGCGAGACCCAGCAGTACCTGGTCAACGAGGTTCAGAAGGTGT
Source organism: uncultured Acidimicrobiales bacterium (assembly GCA_951812975.1). Classification (GTDB taxonomy): domain Bacteria; phylum Actinomycetota; class Acidimicrobiia; order Acidimicrobiales; family Aldehydirespiratoraceae; genus VXYK01. The sequence continues at coordinate 1,111,118 of CATOTC010000001.1, forward strand.
ACCGCGACCAGGGCGTGTCGATTCACGACAAGCACATCGAACTGATCGTTCGCCAGATGACGAAACGCATCCTGATCAACGAGCCCGGTGACACGGAGTTCCTGCCCGGCTATCAGGTGGCGCAGAAGACCTTTGCGGACACCAACCGTCGAGTGATCGAACAAGGCGGTCAGCCTGCGGAGGGTCGTCCCCAGCTGATGGGGATCACCAAGGCTTCGCTGGCCACCGAATCATGGCTCTCGGCTGCGTCGTTCCAGGAGACGACCCGCGTCCTCACAGAAGCCGCGATCGAGTCGAAGAGCGACTCCCTGCACGGTCTGAAGGAGAACATCATCATCGGCAAGCTCATCCCGGCCGGCACTGGTATGGGCGAGTACCGCAACATCGCTCCCAACGCTCCGGAGTACGAGCCGATGGACTACTACTCCTCTGATGATCCCGAGGAGGATCTGGCCGACTGGCTCGCCTCGCAGGCAGCGGTCGCCGGCGTAGACGCGGCAACCCGGTAGCGACCAGTCGATTCGCTCAACCTCGTGACGCCGACAGGTTGAGGTTCCCCTGTCCCGCTCGTATGCTTTGCGGTCGGTCTCAGCGCGCCCGCTAGTCGCTTGCGCCGACTTGAATCAACTCACTCCCAGGAAATCTCTGTGCCCACAATTCAGCAACTGGTCCGCAAGGGTCGCCAATCGAAACGTCGCAAGGAAGCGACACCAGCGCTCAAAGGCGCGCCGCAACGTCGCGGAGTGTGCACTCGCGTCTATACCGCCACCCCCAAGAAGCCGAACTCTGCGCTTCGCAAGGTGGCGCGTGTCCGCCTGACCAGCGGCATCGAAGTGACCGCCTACATCCCCGGCGAGGGACACAACCTTCAAGAGCACTCCATTGTGCTCGTCCGCGGCGGCCGCGTGAAGGATCTCCCCGGTGTCCGCTACAAGATTGTGCGCGGAACGCTCGACACCTCCGGTGTCCGCGACCGCAAGCAGGCCCGCAGCCGATACGGCGCCAAGAAGGAAGGCTGACGATGCCTCGCAAAGGTCCCGCTCCGCGCCGGGAGATCCGTCCCGACCCGATCTACAACTCGGTGCTGGTCACACAGTTCATCAACAAGATCCTTCAGCGTGGCAAGCGCACACTGGCCGAGCGTATCGTCTATGACGCACTCGCCTCTGTAGAGCAGAAGACCACCTCGGAGCCTGTCGCCACGCTCAAGCGGGCGGTCGACAACGTCCGTCCCCAGCTCGAAGTGAAGAGCCGCCGCGTCGGTGGGGCGACATACCAGGTGCCCATCGAGGTTCGTCCCCGCCGGGCCACCACGCTCTCGATCCGTTGGATCGTCAGCTACGCCCGAGGGCGTCGCGAACGGACCATGGCCGAACGTCTCGCCAACGAGATAATTGATGCGTCCAACGGGATCGGTGCGTCATGCAAGCGGCGTGAAGATGTCCAGAAGATGGCGGAGGCCAACAAAGCCTTCGCACACTACCGCTGGTGATGCAGCGGTAGTGCTCTGACGAACTAGTCGAGGAACTGCAATGGCTACGAAGCGAACCCCGCTTGCCAAGACACGCAACATCGGGATCATGGCCCACATCGACGCGGGCAAGACCACGACCACCGAACGGATCCTCTATTACACCGGACGTTCCTACAAGATCGGGGAGGTTCACGACGGCGCGGCCACGATGGACTGGATGGAGCAGGAGCAGGAGCGGGGCATCACCATCACCTCTGCAGCCACGCACTGTCTTTGGAACGACCACCGCATCAACATCATCGACACTCCGGGCCATGTGGACTTCACGGTCGAGGTTGAGCGCTCCCTGCGCGTCCTCGACGGGGCGGTGGCCGTATTCGACGGCGTGGCCGGGGTTGAACCGCAGACCGAGACGGTGTGGCGCCAAGCCGACCGCTACGGCGTTCCACGAATGTGTTTCATAAACAAGATGGACCGCACCGGTGCCGACTTCTTCTTCGTGCTCGACTCGATAAAAGACCGTTTGACCAGCAATGTTGCGGTCATGCAGCTGCCCATCGGTGCTGAGGGCGACTACGCCGGCGTCGTCGACCTGGTGAAGATGAAAGCGCTCATCTGGCGGGGAGAGGACCTCGGGGCGAGCTGGGACGAAGTCGAGATTCCCGCCGAACTGGCCGAGAGTGCCGAACAGTACCGCAACATGCTCCTCGAAGTCGCCGCGGACCAGGACGAGGACATCATGATGAAGGTCCTCGAAGACGAGGAGGTCAGCGAGGGTGAACTCAAAGCGGCGATCCGCAAGGGCACCCTCGAGAACGGGCTGGTGCCGATACTCAACGGCACCGCTTTCAAGAACAAGGGCGTTCAGCCACTGCTCGATGCCGTGGTCGACTTCCTGCCCTCGCCACTCGACATTCCACCGATCGTCGGAGAGGACCGCTCGGGCAACGAGACCACCCGCAAGGCCGGCGACGACGAGCCCTTCTCTGCGATCGCCTTCAAGATAATGACCGATCCCCACGTCGGTCGCCTCACCTACTTCAGGGTCTACTCCGGCTCATTCGACAAGGGCACCCAGATCCTCAACACCCGCACATCGAGCCGGGAGCGGGTCGGTCGCATCCTGGAGATGCACGCCAACGACCGTGTCGACAAGGACAGCGTCGCCACCGGCGACATCGCCGCCGCGATCGGGCTGAAGAACGCCCGCACCGGCGACACGCTGTGCGATCCCGGCCATCCGATCACTCTCGAGAACCTCGATTTCCCCGATCCGGTGATCGAGGTGGCTGTGGAGCCCAAGTCCAAGGTCGACCAGGAACGGATGGGCAAGGCTCTGCAGGCCCTCTCAGAAGAGGACCCCACCTTCCAGGTCAGCACCAACGAGGAGACCGCTCAGACGATCATCGCCGGCATGGGCGAGCTGCACCTTGAAGTCCTCGTCGACCGCATGATGCGCGAGTTCAGAGTCGAGGCGAGTGTCGGCAAACCGCAGGTCGCCTACCGCGAGACCATCACCCGCCCGGTCCTCGACTACACCTACACCCATAAGAAGCAGACCGGCGGCAGCGGTCAGTTCGCGGTCATCTCCGCAACCCTCGAACCCAACCCGGGCGGTTCCTACGAGTTCGAGAGCACCGTGACCGGCGGCGCGATCCCCAAGGAGTACATCAAGCCGGTGGGCGAGGGCATCCGCGAGGCGATGAGCAACGGAGTGCTCGCCGGGTTCCCGACAGTCGACATCAAAGTCACCCTCAACGACGGCAAGGTCCACGATGTGGACTCCTCGGAGATGGCCTTCAAGATCGCCGGCAACGCCTGGTTCCGCGAGGTTGCGCCGCGTGCCAGGCCGACGCTTCTCGAGCCGGTGATGGCAGTGGAGATCGTCACCCCCGACAACCATCTCGGTGATGTCGTGGGTGACGTCAACTCTCGTCGCGGTCGCGTGCAGGGCACCGAACAGCGAGGAAACAATCAAGTCGTGAATGCACTTGTGCCGCTATCCGAGATGTTCGGATACAGTACGGATCTGCGTTCGCGCACGCAGGGGCGGGCAACGTACACGATGCAGTTCGACTCGTACCAGCCCACACCTGCAAACGTCCAGGAAGAGATCGTCGCTCGCGTCCGCGGCGCATGATCGTCTCCTAACCCCAACCACAGAATGAACAAGGAAGGCAACTATGGCCAAGGAGACGTTTAAGCGGGACAAGCCGCACGTCAACGTAGGAACGATGGGTCACATCGATCACGGCAAGACGACGCTGACTGCAGCGATCACCAAAGTTCTCTCCGACAACGTTGAAGGCTCGGCCTTCACCGATTTTGAGAATATCGACAACGCTCCAGAGGAGCGTGAGCGCGGCATCACGATCAACGTGTCGCATGTGGAGTATGAGACGCACAACCGTCACTACGCCCATGTCGACATGCCCGGTCACGCCGACTACATCAAGAACATGATCACCGGCGCGGCCCAGGTCGACGGGGCGATCCTCGTCGTGTCCGCTGCTGACGGCCCCATGCCCCAGACCCGTGAGCACGTGCTGCTGGCCCGTCAGGTCGGCGTGCCGAAGATCGCGGTGGCACTCAACAAGGTCGACATGGTCGACGACGAGGAGCTGCTGGAGCTCGTTGAGATCGAGGTGCGTGAGCTCCTCAACGAATACGACTTCCCGGGTGACGACACTCCGGTGGTGCACGTCTCGGCGCTCAAGGCTCTCGAGGGAGACGCCGAGGCGGCTGAGGCGATCATTGAACTCATGGCTGAGGTGGACGAGTATGTGCCGACCCCCGAGCGCGACCTCGACAAGCCTTTCCTCATGCCGATCGAGGACGTGTTCTCGATCACAGGCCGCGGCACAGTCGTGACCGGCAAGGTCGAGCAGGGAATCGTCAACACCGGCGACGAGATCGAGATTGTGGGCATCAAGCCGACCTCGAAGACGACTTGTACCGGTGTTGAGATGTTCCGCAAGCTTCTCGACCAGGGTCAGGCTGGCGACAACATCGGTGCGCTGCTGCGTGGTGTCGACAAGGACGGGGTTCAGCGCGGCCAGGTGCTCGCAGCTCCCGGGAGCATCACTCCCCACACCGAGTTCGAGGCTCAGGTCTATGTGTTGTCGAAGAAGGAGGGCGGCCGTCACAAGCCCTTCTTCACCAACTATCGGCCCCAGTTCTACTTCCGTACGACCGATATCACCGGCACCATCTCGTTGCCCGAGGGCACCGAGATGTGCATGCCGGGCGACAACACCGCGATGCATGTCGAGTTGATCAACCCGATTGCCATGGACGAGGGGCTTCGTTTCGCTATCCGCGAGGGTGGCCGTACCGTCGGTGCCGGTTCAGTGACGAAGATCCTCAAGTAGCGGGCTGACCATGGCAACGGGACAGAAGATCCGCATCCGGCTCAAGGCCTACGACCACGAGATCATCGATCAGTCGACGAAGAAGATCGTTGAAACGGTGAAACGAACACAGGCTCGTTTGTCGGGTCCGATCCCGTTGCCGACGGAGAAGCACCGCTTCACAGTCATAAAGGGTCCGTTCAAGGACAAGGACTCCAGGGAACACTTCGAGATGCGCATCCACAAGCGGTTGCTGGACATTCTCGAGCCTTCCCCCAAGACCGTCGACTCCCTGCAACGCCTCGACCTTCCTGCCGGCGTCGACATCGAGATCAAGATCCAACAGGCCTGACCAGGGGAGTCACAGATTCTGTGGCTCTTTGAGATCTGGTGCGACTCTTTGAGTTGTGGATGGAGCCATCCGGCCAACCTGAGCGTCGTTGAGCTATAACAGACACAGTTATAGGAGACGACCATGGCGAGACTCGCAGCTGTAGCCGCACTCTTAGCTCTCTTTGCGACGGGTTGCGGAAACGACACTGTCACCGTTTCCCCGGCGCCGACAGCGACCGAGGCCCCGACTCAGAGCACCGCGCCCGACACTGCGACCGAGACGACTACGACCGTGGCACGGGCTCAAGATCTTTCTGCGGCGGATCTCCTGTCCGGCGCCATCGAGTCGACAGTGGGCCGCGCGGTGCGCGGACATCTGAGGCTCGAGGGCGACATGGTCGACGCCAACGGCGACGCTCTGGCTATCGACTTCGAGTCCGACGCGCAGGGTGACATCGAAGCAATGTTGTCAGACGGCGACCCGTCGGCGCCGCCGCTGACGGTTCGGATCGTCGACGGCCAGACTTACGCCGGGTTCCCCGGGATCATGGCTGCTCAGTTGTTCCCCGACTTTGTTGGCGAGACCGCGTGGTTCAGCGTCACTGGTCAGAACGCTGAACTGTTCGCGATCGTCTGCGCCTCCCCGCAGGCTCAGTTGAGTACGCCGAGTACGCAACCCTTTGCCTGCGATCCGGCAGCCGACTTGCGAGAGCTTGCCGATCTGGCCGAGGAAGCGACAGTCATCGGTGATGAGGAGGTACGTGGCGTACCAACCCAGCGTCTTCGGTTCATGGTCTCGATAGCCGATCTGCCTTCGGCGGCGGAGTCTCAGGACGGACTCGGTGGTGACCTCGGCGGCATGTTCGAAGGGTCCGTCGCCGTTGACGTCTGGATCGACGATGACATGCTGCTGCGGATGTTGGTGGTGGACCTCTCATCGATCTTCGGTGGGTTCGCGGACGCCTTCGGTGGGGAGGACGCAGACATTGAACTCCCCACTTGGCGAAGCGTCATCGAGTACCACGATTTCGACGAGAGCATCTCGATCGAGGCACCCTCACCTGAATCGCTGTTGGGGGACTTCTCCCAGGCGGAGGGTCTCGCCGGCTGACCGGGCAGGGGACGCCGGCTATTCGTCGAGGTCTCGGTGATGCAGGTAGCCGGAGATGAACGCCTGAACCGTCGCGGCGAAGGGCAGAGCCAACAGCGCTCCGACGACTCCGAGAAGCGCGGCACCCACCAATACCGATCCGAACGCCACCGCCACGTGGATCTCCATGGTGTGGGCCGTGATCCTCGGTGACAGAAGATAGTTCTCCACCTGTTGATACGCCACGATCATGACCAGAACCCACAGCGCTTTGCGAGGTTCGTCGAGCACGGTGACCAGCACCGGCAGGGCACCCGCAAAGTATGTGCCAATTACCGGGATGAACTGCGAGATCACGCCGACCCAGAGTGCCAGTGGGATCGGGAAGGGCACGTCGATGATCTCAAAGACGATCCCGTGCGTTATCGCCGAGATGATCGCCAGGATCGTGCGGGAGAACACATACCCGCCGGTCTTCTCGATCGCCAGATCCCAGATGCTCATCAACATCTTCTGGCGTCTCGGTGCCAGGATCGAGCCGATGGTGAGCCTCAGTTTCGGGCCCTCCGCGACCAGGTAGTAGGTGAACAACAAGACGGTGAAAGCATGGAACACGATGTTGAGCAGTGCCGTACCCAGGTTGACCAGGTCATCCGCGAAGCGCTCGGCCAGGTCGCTGATTCCGCCGCCTTCGACGAACTCGTCTTGAATCCTCTGCAGGTCGATGTCGTCGTCGATGTTGTTCTGCAGCCAGTCTTCTATGTCATCGACATACGTCGGTGCTTCGTCGATCAGACTGTCGATCTGGTCTGCCAGCGCCGTCCCGATGGCTGCCGAGAATCCCGCCAGCGCGAGTAATGCACCCAGATAGACGATCCACACACCCACACCGCGGCGGATCTTCCATGTCTCCATCCGGTTGACGGCCGGTTCCACTGCGAAGCTGATGAACACCGAGATCAAAAGGACGACCAGGAACGACCGCAACGACCGGACTGCGCCTGTGCCGATATAGACGACTACCCAACCCAGCCAGAAAAGAGCGATCGCCTTGACAACCCAGCGCGGCACCGTGGAACTGGGTTTCTCGTCCTGCTCGGCAACACCGCTGTTGCCCTCCGGAGTCAGCCCGGCACTGTCAGGTGTCATCGAAGCGGACGCTACATCGAAGCCAGTTACAATTCGGGGATGCTCCACCGTTGGCATGACGGGATTTCCCGATAGGCTACGAGGTCTTGTTCGGCAAGGGTTCCTTACAGAACTTGCGCCACAACAATCGACGTCGATGAAGGCCCACGGGAACCACATCGCAAAACTGAAACACGCTCCGCCGGGTCCGCCCGTGCGGAGCGCTCGCGTGAGCGGTAGCTCACACTAGGACCACAGGAAGCAACTATGGCCAGCAAGGCGATCGTCGGCGAGAAAGTCGGCATGACCCAGGTTTGGGATGAAGAGAACCGTGTCGTTCCAGTCACTGTTCTGCGTGTCTCGCCTTGCCGCGTCGTGCAGATCAAGACGCCCGAGAATGATGGTTACTCCGCGATCCAGGTGACCCTCGGCTTGAAGGACCCCGCAAAGCTCACGATGCCCGAGGCCGGCCATTTCTCCGCTGCGGGCGTTGAACCGGGCTCAAAGCTCGTCGAGTTGCGTCTCGACGATGTCTCGGAGTATTCCGTCGGTCAACAGATCGCTGCGGACCTGCTCATTGCGGGCGAGCGCGTGGATGTGACCGCAATCTCTCGGGGAAAGGGCTTCTCCGGGGTGATGAAACGGCACGGATTCAAGGGCTCGCCCGCTTCCCACGGTGCTCACAAGGTGCATCGCAAGCCTGGAGCGATCGGCCAGTGTGCCACGCCGTCGCGTGTTTTCAAGGGTCGCAAGATGCCGGGCCGGGCGGGCAATGAGAAGGTCACCACCTTGAACCTCGAAGTTGTGCGCAGCGACCCGGGTGCCGAGGTGATCCTGATTCGAGGCTCTGTGCCTGGTCCTGCCGGCGGCACGGTAATCGTCCGCAACGCGGTGAAGGGTGCCTGAGATGGCTGAATCAACCTCGAAGAAGACGGCCATCAAGAAGACGGCCAAAACCATCGCCGTCAAGACCCAGAGCGGAGCTGATGCGGGCAGAGCACCGCTCGCGCCCGAACTCTTCGCGGTCGAGCCCAACATCGCGGTGATGCATCAGGTCGTGACCGCACAACTGGCTGCCAAGAGGGCCGGTACCCACAGCACCAAGAGCCGTTCGGAAGTACGGGGCGGTGGAGCGAAGCCGTGGCGCCAGAAAGGCACAGGCCGTGCCCGTGCCGGATCACGCAACTCGCCGATCTGGCGAGGCGGTGGTATCGCCCATGGACCCAAGCCCCGTGACTACAGCCAGCGGACGCCCAAGAAAATGATCAAGATCGCTCTGGCCGGCGCCCTGTCGGACCGGGCCGGCGAGGGCAGGGTCATCGTGGTCGATGAATGGAGCTTCGAGACTCCCAAGACCAAGGACGCCTCGGCAGCGCTCGAGGCCATTGGTGCGCAGGGCAAGGTTCTTGTCGTCCTAGACGACGGCGACACCAACGCCGCCAAGAGCTTCCGCAACCTTCCACACGTGTCCTGCCTGCATTCCGCGGAACTCAATACCCACGACGTCTTAGATTCCGATGTCGTCGTGTTCACCAAGGCAACTCTCAAGGACGCCACCAGCGGATCGCCGACTCTCAACAAGAAGACCAATGACAGCGGGGTGCAGCAGTGAGAGACCATCGTGACGTAATCCTGCGCCCGGTCGTGTCTGAGAAGTCCTACGGGCTGCTTGAAGAGGGCGTCTACACCTTCGTTGTGGCTCCAAAAGCCTCCAAGACCGAGATCCGCGAGGCCGTGGAGACGATCTTCGACGTCTCGGTGCTGAAGGTCAACACTCTGAACCGCAAGGGCAAGCGCAAGCGCGAACGGCGCTCCAATCGCTGGGTTCGCACCAGCGACCAGAAGCGGGCCCGCGTCACTCTCGCCGAGGGTGACTCAATCGATCTGTTCGAGGCATAGACATGGCCATTCGCAAACGCAAACCGACGAGTCCGGGTCGCCGCTTCCAAACCTCTTCGGACTTCTCCGAGATCACCTCGACCAAGCCCGAACGCAGACTCGTGACCGGCAAATCAGGCACCGGTGGGCGCAACAACTACGGGCGCAAGACCTCACGTCACCGCGGGGGCGGCCACAAGCGGCGCTACCGGGTGATCGATTTCAACCGCAGCAAGGACGGCGTGACGGCGACTGTCGCATCGATCGAGTACGACCCCAACCGGACATGCAACATCGCCCTGCTGCACTATCACGACGGCGAGAAGCGCTACATCCTTGCTCCCCGCGACCTGAAGGTCGGCGACAAGCTGCAGTCCGGCCGGGGCGCCGACATCCGTGTCGGCAATGCCCTGCCGTTGCGCTACATCCCGGTGGGCACCGTGGTCCACAATGTGGAGCTCAAAGCCGGTGCGGGCGCCAAGATGGGCCGTTCAGCCGGCGCTGCGATCCACATGGTCGCAAAGGAAGGAAACTACGCCACCCTGCGCCTCCCCAGCAGTGAGATGCGTCGGGTGCCGATCGACTGCCGCGCAACGGTCGGGGAGGTCGGCAATTCAAGCCACGAACTGCTCAAGATCGGCAAAGCCGGCCGCAACCGCTGGAAGGGCAAGCGCCCCCAGACCCGCGGTGTCGCCATGAACCCGGTCGATCACCCCCATGGCGGCGGCGAAGGCAAGACTTCCGGTGGTCGCCATCCGGTCTCACCGTGGGGCAAGCCCGAGGGCAGGACCCGCAAGAAGAACAAACAGTCCGACAAGCTGATCGTGCGCCGTCGCCGGACGCGCGGTTCGCGGAGGTAATTGCTATGCCGCGCAGTCTGAAGAAGGGCCCCTTCGTTGACGACCACCTCCTCAAGAAGGTGGATGCTCTCAACGAGTCGGGCACCAAGAAGGTCATCAAGACCTGGTCGAGGCGTTCAACCATCATCCCAGACATGGTGGGCCACACGATCGCAGTTCACGACGGCCGAAAACATGTGCCCGTCTATCTCACTGAATCGATGGTCGGTCACAAGCTCGGAGAGTTCGCGCCGACCCGCACATTCAAGTTCCATGCGGGCCAGGAACGGGGAGCCCGTCGCTGATGACCGGTCCCAAGACCAACGAACGCGCTGGAACACGCGCAGAGGCCAAGTATGTGCGGTCGTCGGCCAACAAGGCTCGCGAGGTGCTCAACCAGATCCGCAACAAGTCCTACGGCGAGGCCTCCGAGATCCTTGCCTTCTCCGAACGCGGCATCAGCAACGAGGTGGCCAAGGTCCTCGACTCCGCAGTCGCCAATGCTGCACACAACGACAATCTGATGGCCGAGGAGCTGTTCGTCTCAGCCTGCTACGCCGATGAGGGCATGACCTTAAAACGAGCCCGGCCGCGGGCCCGTGGGCGCTCAACGCCCATTCTCAAACGGACCTGCCACATCACCGTGATCGTCAGCCGGTACGACGAGGACGCACTCGAAGCGATCCGTGAACGTGAGGCCAGCAGCGGTCGCAGTGTCACCAGCAATGCCGCCGAGGCACGTCGACGCAGGGTTCAACGGAGCCGCGAACGCGAGCAGGTCGCCGAAGCCGACGAGTCTGAAGAGGTCGCAGAGCCGGAACCGACGGTCGAGGAGCAGGCTGCAGAAATCGTCGCTGCCACCGAGCAGGCCATGGCGTCGAGCGAACCCGCCGGCGACGAAGCCAGCGACGAAGCCGGCGACGACACCGACAGCTCAGCCGGCACCGACGGCACCGACGACAGCGACGGCACCGACGACAGCGAGAAGCCCGGAGGACAAGACTGATGGGACAGAAGGTCAACCCCTACGGATTCCGCCTGGGCGTCACGACGGAATGGAAGAGCCGCTGGTTCGCCGACCGCCAGGAATACGCCGACAACGTCATCGAGGACTGGCAGATCCGCGACTTCCTCTTCACCGAACTCCCCCACGCGGCCATCAGCCGGGTCGAGGTGGAGCGCACCCGCGACCGGCTTCGTGTGGACGTTCACACAGCCCGTCCCGGGATTGTCATTGGTCGTCGAGGCAGCGAGGCGGACCGCCTGCGCTCCGGACTCACCAAGATCACCGGCAACGCCAAGGTTCAACTCAACATCCAGGAGATCAAACAGCCGGAGTTCGACGCCGCGCTGATCGCCCAGGGCATCGCCGACCAGCTCGCCGGACGCGTGGCGTTCAGGCGCGCCATGAAACGCGCCGTACAGAACGCGCAGAAAGCTGGTGCGCTCGGCATCCGAGTGCAGTGCTCCGGACGCCTCGGGGGGTCGGAGATGGCCCGCAACGAGTGGTACCTCGAGGGCCGCGTACCGCTGCACACGCTCAGAGCCGACGTCGACTACGGCTTCCGCGAGGCCCCCACGACCTACGGACGGATCGGTGTGAAGGTGTGGCTCTACAAGGGCGACATCCTGCCCTACAAGACCCAGACCGAAGACAAGGCAACCCTCGAAGCCGCCATGGCCACCGGCGAGACGTCGGGCCAGTCGAGGTCCCGCAAGATCGTCTCGTCGGCCGCGGCACGTCGCCGGGAAACGACCGATGTCGAACCGGACCTCGACGAGGAGCCGGCACCGCTCATCAAAGAGGCCGACCCCGAGTTCGAGAAGCTCCTCGACGAGGAGGACGCCATCGAAGCCTCGACTCGCGAGCACAGCGAGACTCCCCACTTCCGCGCGAACGACTGAAGGCTGCCGTCATGTTGATGCCCAAGAAGGTCAAACACCGCAAACACCACAGAGGACGCACCAAGGGCGTAGCCAAGGGTGCAACCGAGGTCACCTACGGCGATTTCGGTATTCAGGCCCTCGAGCCCGGATGGATCACCGCGCGCCAGATCGAGGCCGGCCGTATCGCCATGACCCGCCACATCAAGCGCGGCGGCAAGGTGTGGATCAACGTCTTCCCGGACAAGCCCGTGACCAGCAAACCCGCCGAGACCCGGATGGGTTCGGGCAAGGGCAACCCGGAGCACTGGGTCGCCGTTGTGAAACCCGGGCGGATCCTCTACGAGCTTTCATATCACGACGAGGACGTTGCCCGTGCCGCAATCGAGCGTGCCATCCAGAAGATGCCGATCAAGGCCCGCTTCGTGACCCGTGAGGAGGGATTCTGATGGCCCGCAAGACCGCACTGGTGGAAATGGCCGACACGGACCTCATCGAAAGTCTTGCCGACTACAAGGAGGAGCTGTTCAACCTGCGCTTCCAGTTCGCCACCAACCAGCTGGACAATTCGGCTCGTCTGACAGCCGTCAAGAAGGACATCGCCCGTGTGCTGACCGAGTTGCGGGCACGCGAGATCGCCGACGCCGAAGCACTCGAAGCGGCTCAGGAGGCCTGAAATGACCCAAGCAACGCAACAGCGCAGAGCCCGCAAGGTCCGCGACGGCCTCGTCGTGTCCAACAAGATGGACAAGACCGCCGTGGTGGAAGCGATCGACCGGGTCCAGCACCGTCGCTATTCCAAGACGATTCAACGCACCAAGCGCCTCCATGTCCACGATGAGGAGAACACTCTCAACGTGGGCGACCGCGTGCGCGTGCAGGAGACTCGTCCGCTCTCCAAGACCAAGCGCTGGCGACTCGTGGAAATCCTGGAGCGTGCCAAGTGATCCAGCAAGAGTCGCGACTTCGGATCGCCGACAACTCCGGAGCGAAAGAGGTATTGTGCATCAAGGTCCTCGGCGGCTCTAAGCGTCGCTATGCGTCGATTGGAGACGTTTTCGTGGCGACCGTCAAAGACGCCATCCCGGGGGCACAGGTCAAGAAGGGCGATGTCGTCCGCTGTGTCGTGGTGCGCGTCAAGAAGGAGAAGCGCCGTCCCGACGGCAGCTACATCCGCTTCGACGAGAACGCCGCGGTGCTGATCAACGAACAGCGCCAGCCGCGCGGCACGCGTATCTTCGGCCCGGTGGGCCGAGAGCTACGCGACAAGCAGTTCATGCGAATCGTCTCGCTGGCCCCGGAGGTTCTGTGATGAGCGCCAGAAAGAAGCACGCCTCAATGAAAATTCATGCAGGTGACCGGGTCGTTGTCCTGTCGGGCAAGGACAAGGGCGCCGAAGGCGTCGTGGAGCGTGCCATTCCCGAGAGGGGGAAGGTCATCGTCGAGGGTGTCAACGTGGCGCGCAAGCATCAGGCCCCGACGCGCGGCGACCAGCAGGGCGGGATCATCGAAAAGGCCATGCCGATCGACGTGTCCAATGTCGCAGTGGTCAGTCCCGGAGACGGGAAAGCCACCCGCGTCGGCTATCTGATCACCGAAGAGGGCCGAAAAGTCCGTGTGTGCCGCCGAACGGGAGTCGAGATCTGATGCCCGCCACAGCCTACGCCCCCCGGTTCCGCACCCGCTACAACGACGAGATCCGCGCCTCGCTGCAGGAGGAACTAGCGCTGCCCAACCTGATGATGGTTCCCAAGCTCGAGAAGATCGTGCTCAACATGGGGGTCGGAGAAGCGGTCGGCTCCGCCAAGCTGCTCGAAGGAGCGCTTGAGGACATGACCACAATCGCAGGCCAGAAACCAGTCGTCACCAGGGCGAAGAAGTCTCTCGCCAGTTTCAAGCTGCGTGAAGGCCAGGCCATCGGTTGCAAGGTAACTCTCCGCGGCGACCGCATGTACGAGTTCTTCGATCGACTCATCTCGTTGGCCATCCCGCGAATCCGTGACTTCAGGGGACTCTCGCGCAGGTCGTTCGATGGCAACGGCAACTACACGTTCGGCGTGACCGAACAACTCATCTTCCCCGAGATCGACTACGACAAGGTCGGTGCCACCCGAGGCATGGACATAACGATTGTTACGACGGCGACCACCGATGACGCCAGCAGAGCCCTGCTCTCGGCATTCGGTTTCCCGTTCCGACGCGAAGGGCAATGACCCATGGCAAAACAAGCACTAAAGCAGAAACAGAAGCGCACACCGAAGTTCAAAGTACGCGCCTACACACGATGCCGTCGCTGCGGGCGACCCCGCTCGGTGTATCGCCGCTTCGGTCTGTGTCGAGTCTGCCTGCGCAAAATGGCCCACGCCGGCGAACTGCCCGGTGTCAAGAAGGCCAGCTGGTGAGGAGGTGACGCCGCAATGACAATGACCGATCCCATTTCAGACATGCTCACCCGCATCCGCAACGCCAATGTGGCGATGCACGATGAGGTGGCGATGCCCTCCTCCAAACAGAAGTTGGCGCTCGCCGATCTGTTGAAGAACGAGGGCTATATCAGCTCGTTTAGCGAGATCGACAACGGTGACCGTCCCGGCAGGACCCTGACCATCGAGATGAAGTACTCGCCTGACCGGGACCGAGTGATCTCGGGACTCAAGCGGGTCTCCAAACCCGGTCTTCGCATCTACCGCAGGCGCGACGAGATCCCGCGAGTCCAGGGCGGTCTCGGTGTTGCCGTCGTCTCCACCAACAAGGGACTCATGTCTGACCGAGAAGCAAGGAAGAACCGCATGGGCGGCGAGATCCTCTGCTTCGTCTGGTGAGGAGGAGCTATGAGTCGCGTCGGTAACACACCAATCACCGTTCCAGACGGTGTAGACGTTTCGATCAGCGGGCGCACGGTCACAGTCACCGGCGCCAAGGGCACCCTCGACCAGAAACTCCCCGGCGGGATCACGGTCAGCCACAACGATGGCACCCTCGTGGTCGAACGGCCCAACGACAGCAGCGAGGCAAAGTCCTTCCACGGTCTCTCGCGCTCCTTGATCCAGAACATGATCGTGGGCGTGACTGAGGGGTTCAGCAAGGAACTGCAGATTCAAGGAATCGGTTACCGCGCTGTCGCCAAGGGAAAGAACAAACTCGAACTGGCGCTCGGGTTCAGCCACAGCGTCAACATCGAAGCCCCCGAGGGCATCGAGTTCGAGGTTCCCCAACAGACCCAGATTCTCGTCAAAGGAATCGACAAGCAGCTGGTCGGCCAAGTGGCCGCCGATATTCGCAAGTGGCGCAAACCCGAACCCTACAAGGGCAAGGGCATCCGCTATGTGAACGAGCGAGTGATTCGCAAGGCCGGAAAGGCAGCCAAGTAATGTCCTACACCGCCAAGAAGCGCCGAATCGACCGCCGTCGCCGCCACTACCGGATTCGCAAGACTCTGCGGGGCACCGCCGCGCGGCCGCGTCTCGCCGTGCACCGTTCCAACCGCCACATCTCCGCCCAGATCATCGACGATTCGGCGGGCAGCACGCTCGCCGCGGCAGCCTCCACCGAACAGCAGCTGCGACCCGCCGGCAACTCAGACACCGAAACCGCGACCAAAGTCGGGGCTCTGCTCGCCGAGCGGGCAAAGGCTGCAGGTGTTGAAACGGTGGTGTTCGATCGCGGCGGTTTCCGCTACCACGGTCAGGTTGCTGCGCTCGCCGATGCAGCGCGCGAAGCAGGACTGGAGTTCTGATGGCCAATCAACGCAATTCCAAACAGACCGGTGACCGCGAGCGCAACCCGGACAACCCGCGCGACGGTGGAGAGGGGCTGCGCGAGTCCCGCGTGATCAACATCAACCGTGTCGCCAAGGTCGTTAAGGGCGGGCGCAGGTTCTCTTTCACGGCTCTGGTGGTGATCGGCGACGGCGCCGGCAGGGTCGGACTCGGTTACGGCAAGGCCAAGGAAGTGCCCCTGGCGATCCAGAAGGGCACCGAGGAAGCCCGTCGCAACCTGTTCAGCGTCGCCATGGCCGGCTCGACCATCGTCCATGAGACCATCGGCGAGATGGGTGCGGGTCGGGTGATGCTCAAACCTGCGGCTCCCGGTACCGGCGTCATTGCCGGAGGTGCGGCTCGTGCGATCCTCGAGGAGGCCGGCATCAACGACGTGCTGTGCAAGTCGCTGGGTTCGTCCAACAACATCAACATCGCCCGCGCGACCATCAATGCGCTGGCCGGGCTCCGCCGCCCCGACGAGATCGCCCGCCTGCGCGGCCTCGACCCTGAAGAGTTCCTTCCCGCGGGTCTCTGGGCTGCCTATCAGGAGAACCAGCGCCGCCCCGCCCCAACTTCTCCCGGGGAGGATTCGTGATGCTCAAAGTCACTCAGATCCGCTCCTCCATCGGAACCAAACCCAAACAACGCGGAACGCTGCGCGCGCTCGGTCTTCGCAGGATCGGTGCGACCAACACACTCGAGGATCGTCCCGAGGTCCGCGGCATGATTGCCCGGGTCCCCCATCTAGTCAAAGTCGAGGAGGTCGACTCGTGATCAGACTCCACGATCTGAAACCCCCCGAGGGCTCCAACCGCCGGCCCAAGCGCAAGGCGCGCGGCATCGGCGGCAAGGCCGGGAAGACCGCGGGCCGCGGCCACAAGGGACAACGGGCCCGCAGCAAAGTCCCCGTCGGGTTTGAGGGCGGACAGATGCCCCTGTTGCAGCGCGTCCCCAAGCTCCGCGGGTTCACGAATCCGTTCAGGGTCGAGTATCAGGCGATCAACCTCGACACACTTGAGCAGTCGGGTCTCACCGACGTGTCCCCCGAGTCGCTCTTGGAGAAGGGCCTCGTCGGTAAGGGTGCCTTGATCAAGATTCTGGGACGCGGTGAAATCTCCCAGGCGATCAACGTGAAGGCCCACGCCTTCTCCGCGTCCGCTGAATCGGCCATCACCGCTGCGGGAGGTAGTGTTGAGAAATTGGCACTGCCCTGGGGCGACCGCCGTCCCCCGCACGGTAGCTTCAGTCAACACACCAACCGCTAGCCCTTTGAGAGGATCACCGTGCTTTCACGGGTTCTGAACATTTTCCGGGTCGCAGACCTGCGGGTGAAGATTCTCTTCACGCTGTCGATGATTGCGCTCTATCGCCTGGGGTCGTTCATTCCGGCACCCGGTGTCGACATCGAAGCGGTGCAGACGCTGCGCGACAACGCCAACAGCGGCGGAATCCTGGCCTACATGCAACTCTTCTCGGGCGGCGCTCTCACCCAGTTCGCGATCTTCGCTTTGGGGATCATGCCCTACATCACCTCGTCGATCATCATGCAGATCCTCGGTGTGGTCATTCCCAAGATCGAGCAGTGGCAACAGCAGGGCGCAGTGGGTCAGCGCAAGATAACCCAGTGGACCCGGTACCTGACCGTTTCCATTGCAGTCGTCCAATCAACCAGCTTCGCCTTCCTGTTCCACAACGGTGGTCTGGGAGTCACTGTGGACCTCCTGCCCAAGTTCAACGCTTGGACCGTGTTCGTGGTCGTGCTCACGCTCACCAGCGGTACCGCACTGTTGATGTGGATGGGGGAACTGATCACTCAACGGGGCGTCGGCAACGGCATGTCGATACTGATCTTCACCAGCGTGGTTTCGACCCTGCCCGCTCAGGGCGCAACCGTCAAAGCCGAGAACGGCAACATCGCCCTCGCCGGGTTGATCGTGGTCGCGGTCGGGCTGCTCGTCTGCATCGTGTTCGTTGAGCAGGGGCAGCGTCGGATACCGGTCCAGTTCGCAAAGCGGGTGGTGGGTCGCCGCATGTACGGCGGGCAGTCCACCTACATCCCTCTGAAGGTCAACCAGTCGGGCGTGATTCCCATCATCTTCGCCAGTTCAGTGCTGTATGTCCCCACGCTCATCGCCGTGGCACTGCCCAGCGACGGAATCGGCGGGAGCATCCAGGGTTGGGTCGACAACAACCTCGCCGAGCCGACCGCGATCACCTATCTGGTGTTCTTCGGTCTGATGATTGTGGGATTCTCCTACTTCTACACGGCGATCACTTTCGATCCCGCCAAGCAGGCCGACACCATCCGCAAACAGGGCGGTTTCATTCCCGGAATTCGCCCCGGTCCTCAAACCGAGCGCTACCTGGCTCGGATCTTGAACCGGATCACGTTCCCGGGAGCTCTGTTCATCGCCGGGGTGGCGCTCATCCCCTCGATACTCATCAAGATCACCCTCGACAGCGACCCGACCGCTACCGGCACTGCCGCAGGCGCCGGCGGCTTTGCCTTCGGTGGGATCTCACTGTTGATCGCCTCCGGTGTGGCGCTGGAAACGATGAAGCAGATCGACAGCCAGTTGACGATGCGCAACTACGAAGGGTTCCTTCAGTAGATGTCAACGCTCAGAATGGTGATCCTCGGACGCCAGGGATCGGGGAAGGGCACACAGTCGCTGCGGATCTGCGAGGCGTACGGCTGCATCCATGTCAGCACCGGCGACATGCTGCGGGAGGCGGTGGCGCAGGGCACCGAACTGGGCCGTCAGGCGTCGCAGATCATGGAGGCCGGCGGCCTCGTCTCCGATGAGATCATCAACGGGATCGTCGCCGAGCGCTTCAGTCATCGCGACATCGTCGAGCGGGGCGTGCTGCTCGACGGCTTTCCGCGCACTGTGGAGCAGGCGAACGCTCTCGAGCGCATTCTTTCGGGCCTCGGCCATGTCCTGAACATCGCTATGAACCTCGATGTGCCCATAGAGATCGTCACCAAGCGTATGTTGGACCGTCGCCGCCAGGACGACACGCCCGAAGCAATACGGCGGCGACTGGATCTTTACGAGAAGGAGACGGCTCCTCTGCTGGACTGGTTCAGCTCGCGGGATCTGCTCTGCACGGTCGACGGTGTCGGATCCGAAGACGAGGTGTTCGCCCGCATCGATGCGGCCGTCTCCGTCAATCTCAGATGAACCCACGGAACTTTCTGAACCCACGGAACTATCGCCAGAACTGCCGACTCTGCAGGTTGGTCACCTTCGGTGAGTCCGGTAGCGTTGTTGTCTGGCCTGGGCAACCGGGTCTTTCCGCGTGCAGGCAACAGGGCTTGAACGCGTTCAGGAGGTTCCACCCTGCCGAAGCCTAAGGAAGATGCGATTGTTCTTGAGGGCACCGTCATCGAGTCACTCCCGAACGCCATGTTCCGGGTTGATCTGGAGAACGGCCACAAGGTGCTCGCACACATCAGCGGAAAGATGCGAATGCACTACATCCGTATACTTCCTGGGGACCGAGTCCAGGTGGAGTTAACCCCATATGACCTGCAACGGGGTCGTATTACCTACCGCTACAAGTAGCACCCGGCTTCGGTCGGCCAACGACCGCAAGTGCGGTCGGGAGTGAAATGAAAGTTCGAACCAGCGTCAAGAAAATCTGTGACAAGTGCAAGGTGATCAAACGTCGCCGCCGGGTCATGGTGATCTGCGACAACCCGCGTCACAAGCAGAGGCAGGGCTGAGATGGCACGCATAAGCGGCGTTGACATTCCCAGAGAGAAACAGGTGGGCACCTCGCTCACCTACATATACGGCATCGGCCGGTCCAGGGCGCTTCAGGTGTGCGACGCAACAGGCATCGATTCGGCCACCCGAGTGCGTGACCTGACCGACGACGAAGTCGCCAAGATCCGCAGCTACATAGACTCCGACCTCCGGGTTGAGGGTGACCTCCGCCGTGAGGTCAGCCAAGACATCAAACGCAAGATGGAGATCGGCTGCTATCAGGGCCTGCGCCATCGGCGGGGCCTTCCGGTCCGTGGTCAGCGCACCCACACCAATGCTCGTACACGCAAGGGTCCCAAGAAGACTATTGCCGGCAAGAAGAAGGTCAAGAAGTAATGGCTACCGCAGGGGCGCGTGGGCGCCGGCCCCGTAAACGGGAGCGCAAGAACGTCACTCACGGCGTCGCGCACATCAAGAGTTCTTTCAACAACACGATCATCGCCATCAGCGACCAGCGCGGCGACGTCATCGCCTGGGCTTCTGCGGGCAACGTGGGCTTCACCGGTTCTCGCAAGTCGACGCCTTTCGCTGCCCAGCTCGCCGCCGAACAGGCAGCCCAGCGAGCCATGGAGCACGGTGTGCGCAAGGTCGACGTTCAGGTCAAGGGTCCCGGTTCCGGCCGTGAGACTGCGATCCGTTCGATCCAGAACGCGGGAATCGAAGTTACCGGCATCAAAGACGTCACGCCGATCCCCCACAACGGCTGCCGCCTCGTCAAGCGGCGGAGGGCTTGAACCATGTCACGTTACACCGGCCCCAAAGCACGCGTATCGCGTCGTCTGGGCACCAACATCTGGGGCACCAAGGGTGAGACCATCGCTTTGGATCGGCGCCCCTACCCTCCCGGCGAACATGGCCGCTCCCGCCGTCGGGGCAACGTTTCTGAGTACCTTCTGCAGCTTCAGGAGAAGCAGAAGGCTCGCCACACCTACGGTCTGACAGAGCGTCAGTTCCGCAACATCTTCGCTGAAGCGAGCCGTCGCCAGGGTGTCACCGGCGACAACATGCTGCGCTTCTTGGAACTCCGGCTCGACAATGTGATCTACCGCGCAGGCTGGGGCGCCACACGTCCCCAGTCCCGCCAGTTCGTCAATCACGGACACGTCAACGTCAACGGTCAGCGGGTCACCATCCCCAGCTACCGTGTGCGCAAGGGCGACGTCGTCGAACTGCGCGACAAGGCGCGGAGCTTCACCGTCGTCCAATGGAACTCCGACGTCCTGGACCGCACGCCCCCGGCGTGGCTGGAGTCGAGCGGAGAGTTCCAGATCACCGTTCGTGAACTCCCGCTTCGGGAGCAGATCGATATCCCCGTACGCGAACAGCTCATCGTCGAGCTCTACTCCAAGTAGCCGAGGTAACCGATGCTCGTCATTCAGCGCCCAACCGTCGAGTCCATTGACGAGGCCGAAGGCAACCTTCAGAGGTTCGCGATCGGTCCTCTGGATCCCGGATTCGGTCATACGATCGGTAACTCGATCCGCCGCACACTGCTCTCGTCGATCCCCGGCGCCGCGGTGACTCAGGTTCGATTCGATGACGCCCTCCACGAGTTCGACACCATCACGGGTGTCGCCGAGGATGTCACCGACATCATTCTGAACCTCAAGGACCTGGTCCTTGAGGTTCACAGCACCGAACCGGTGACTCTGCGGCTCGATTCCCGCGGACCGACTCAGGTGACCGCCGCCGACATCGAGCCCCACCCCGACGTGGAAGTACTCAACGGCGGTCTGCCGTTGGCCAACATCAACGAGAAGGGCCGTCTGGCGCTCGACATCACCGTGCAGAGGGGCCGCGGCTACGTGTCGGCAGACCGCAACAGCAGCAGCGCCACGATCGGTGTGATTCCGGTCGATTCGATCTACTCGCCGGTGCGGCGTGTCGCCTTTCTGGTCGAGCCGACCCGTGTTGAGCAGTCCACCGACTTCGACCGGCTCATTCTTGAGATCGAGACCGACGGTTCCATCTCGCCGCGCGAGGCTCTTGCCTCGGCCGGCGGCACTCTGCGCGCCTTGGTTCAACTCATCGAGGAGATGAGCGACGAGCCGCAGGGCCTGCAACTCGGTGAGGCCATTCAGGTGGCCACCGGCGGGCCCGACATGGATCTCTCGATCGACGCTCTCGAACTGTCCGAGCGCCCCCGCAACTGCCTCAAGCGGGCTCAGGTAAACACTGTGGGCGAGCTCCTGCAGAAGTCCGAGATGGATCTCTTGGCTATCACCAACTTCGGTCAGAAGAGCCTCGATGAGGTCCTCTTCAAGCTTGATGAGCGGGGTCTCTCGCTCCTGAGCCAGGGCTGAACAATGCCGGGCAGACCACGCAAGGGACGCCGTTTCGGTGGTAGTTCACAGCACCAGAAGCTGATGATGGCCAACCTGGTGTCGTCGCTGATCGCCGCTGAGGGAATCACCACGACGCAGGCCAAGGCGAAGGCGATGCGCCCCATCGCCGAGAAGATGATCACCAAGGCCAAGGCGGGCGGGGTTCACAATCACCGTCAGGTGGTCAGGTTCTTGGGCGACCGGGAGATGGCCTCGAAGCTGTTCGATGAGATCGGGCCCCGCTACGAGGATCGCCCGGGCGGTTACACGCGGATCATCAAGCTCGACAATCGCGGCGGCGACAACGCCCCGATGGCCCGTATCGAACTGGTCTGAGCGACAACAAGTTGAACCAACGACTCAGAGGTCTCGTCGTCGACGCCGACAACGTCGACATCGCCCAACCCAACCAACAACTCGCACATACGCGTAGGATCCTGTTTCGTTTCTGCACGTATCAGGAGCGGGTCTCGATGAACAGGTTTCAAGAAATCTCAGAAATCTTGTAACGAATCGTCTCGGCCGGGCAAAGAACAGGCAAAGAGGAAGTAGCGGGCGATTCGGAGGCCGGAGAAATCCCTCGGCGTCTGAGGACTCCGGCCGGCAAGTATTCAGGGAGTCCTCGGGCAACCGGGTCTCCATGGTGAATGGAGGAAAGATATGCAAAATGTCGTACCGGCTCACATCGTCCACAAGGTGATCTGGCTGATACTGGGATTCGCGGGAGTGATCGTTGCCGCGATTGTTCTCACCAGCATTGTTGACGCGCACGACGACGACAGTGGTGCAACTGGGCCCGAGCTGGACACCGTGACGGTGTTGAGGCAGGTCTGGGCGCAAACATACAATCCATGTGCCGAGATCTCGAGGATCAAAGGGTCAGGTGGCGAATCAGGCGACCTTCGAGAGTTGGGCATGTTTGCGTCCGTTTCGGGGCTTCCTCCGGTCCGCAGTTCGAGGTTCCAGAGTTGTTCCTCGAACGGCCTGACGGGCGAGGTGGCCCTGTCCTTTGTGATCAATGACAGCCTCACGCTGGTAATCAGCAACTCAGATTACGAGCGGGCACACTTGATCGGCCAACTGCACTTGAACAGCCTTCTGGATCCGACTTCCCAGCCCACCGAACTGCAAAATGATGCTAGCCCCGACAAACCGATGAGCGCATCGGTTTACCGGAACGACCCATCTGACAATTCAGCAGTTGTTGGGTCGTCCTCTGTCAGCATCAACGACCTTCTGAGGATTGAAGAGCGATGAACACCAAGATGTATCAAATCAGAACAGCGGCGTTCGTCCGTATTGTTTTCATGGTAGGCGGTGCAGCGATAGCGATCACACTGTTGGTAGTTCTATCGGTAGTGGTTCCGTCATCACAGAGAGCCAGCGCATCACACAGCGGATGGGTTCATGAAACCTCCGAGTACCACAGCGGCGCTCACAACTCAATCCATCACATGAGCGGAGACACTCGAGTCACCGGGACAACAGCATCGTATCTCTACGCTGATATCATTGTGTACCATACCAGCAACAACACCGCGCATGGACGCAGAGAATTCAGTTGTACGGTATGCACGAGTATCACGACTAGCCCTGTGACATTCTCCGGTGTTCTACATAGTCACCGAGTGGTCTATACGGGCTGTGGCAAGACATCAGACGGTCATGTCCTCCCCAACAACGGCGGACCCCTGCCTTTTCATGACTGCACTAACAATATTCCTCACGGCGACGTCGATGTGCATGACTTCTACCACTGAGTCGCCAAGCACCGCGGAGAGAAGTCCGCGCAATCGTATCCGACCAAGAAACAGCCTCCCGACCAACGGGCATTGCTGCGCCGTTAAACCCCTCCCCAGTGTGCCCCACAGCACAGCCAGAGAGGACCTGCACCACGGGTCCTCTCTGTGCACTTGAGGGGCTTCTAGAGAGGATGACGAGCGGCGGGGACGGTTCGTGTGACAGCCGGACTTTCACCTGGATGCGGGACAAACCAAGAAATCTGAGATTTCTTGTAACGGAACGGTGAGACGGGCAAAGAACAAGACACACAACCTAGGAGTGGAGGATTGATTGCTGTGGGGCCTACAAGGAGATTTAGTCGAGGGAAAGCGAGACGAGCGTGCAATTCCAGAGCTTGGGCAGTATTGATCTGCATCGGATTGCTGGCAGTGCTGTCGCCTGTCGCTGGAGCGGCTGCGCAGGGCATTCAGCAGGAGTCTCATTGTGTTGTCGAGGTGAGCGGCGGTACCGCGACAGAGGCGGGTTGTTTCGAGTCTCTTCGAGCGGCTCGCAACAGCGTCTCGAAGAGCAGCGCCAGAGGCGTGGCGGGAGCCCGGTCATCGAGTGTGCTCGGGGTTCATTTCAAGGGTCAGAACTACACCGGATCCTCGATCACGATCACAGGGTCAGGATGCTCGGGTCTGGTCTGGAAGCCGTCTGGATCGTGGAACAACAACATCGAGTCGAGCTATCACTACTGTGGAGGGTCGCCGACCAAGTTCTACGACTCGTCGTCTTGTTCCGGGTCGCACCAACCGATTCATGGTTCGGCGCCGAGCCTTGGGTGGATGAACAACCGTGCGTCCTGTGTCCGCTACGGCTGACGCCCGAGTTCCAATCATGCGAGACTGAGTTGGTGAGCGACTCGGCGGCGGATCACCGCCTCGGCGACCCGACGGTGTTCGACGCGTTCTATCGGAATCATGCCGAGAGCCTTCTGCGATACTTCTATCGACGTACCGACGACCCCGACGTCGCCGCGGACCTCTGCGCTGAGACGTTCGCCGCTGCTCTCATCAACAGTCGCCAGTTCAACGCCGACCGGGGCAGCGCTGCGGCATGGCTCTACGGGATCGCCAAACGCCAGCTCGCAATGTACTGGCGCCGGCGCAAAGTTGCTGACCGTGCCAGAAGACGGCTGGGCATTCCCCAAGAATCCATAGATGAGGAATCGGTTCAGGCACTTCGCCGAACCGAGGACATTCTCGACGGGGCCGCCGCGTTGGACGCACTCGACAAACTCCCTTCGAGACTTCGCAGGGCCGTACGGATGCGAGTCATCGACCAAATCGAATACCCTGAAATCGCCGACCAACTAAACTGCAGTCCAGGTGCCGCCCGGACCCGTGTGAGCCGCGGCCTTCACCAGTTGAACGAGATGCTGACATGACCGGCGGCAACACCTCCGAAATCCCGTTCCTTGAACGGTTGGGACAACACCTCCACGACGCGGCGACTGAGCGCGCCGCCGTGCCCCAGCGTCAGCGGCACCGTTCACCGGTCCTCGCAATGTCGTTGGCCGGAGTGCTGGCGGTGGTAGCTGCCACCCTTGTGATTCTGTGGCCCCGGGCCGAGCCAGCCCGGGCCTTCACCATCACCCAAACCAACGGAACGATCCGGGTCGAAGTATCCAACCTCGTCACAAACCCCGACGCAGCAGCGGCACAACTCCAAGACGCCGGACTAAACGCAAGGCTTAGAGCCGTTCCGGTTCCAGACGGACTGGTAGGTCACGTAGTCTCACTCGAGGTCCACGGCGACTTCGAGGTGGAGACGACTCGCGACACCAGGGGCGTCACGGCCTTCGAAGTCGAGGGGGCCGGCTTCTTCGTCGTGAACTACGGACGCCCCGCTGCGGATGAAGAAACGTACATTGCCACCCAGTCCAGCCTTCACTGCGCGGCGTGGCGAGGTCGACGCGTCGGAGACATCCGCTCAGAGATTGAGAACTCCCTCGAAACGATCCGCTGGCAAATGTTCAACACATCGGACTACCAGCTCACAGAAGTACAACAACCCGACACGAACGCCTTCATTCAAGACGTGGTCCCACTCAGCACCCAAGAATCGATCATCATCGTATCCGACCAAGAAAACAGCCTCCCAACCAACGGGGCATGCTAGGCCAAACCCCCGTCCCCAATGTGCCCCACAGCACAGCCAGAGAGGACCCGCACCCCGGGTCCTCTCTGCGCATTTGAGGGACCTCTAAAGAGCGCTGTGAACGGCGGGGACGGTGCGGGCAACCAGTCGCCCTTCGCCGGGGTGCTCACCATCCACCCACCAAGTGCTTTTGCTGCCGGCGAGCCGCGAGCATTGACCCGAAGCGTCGCCGAGTTGGTCGCGCCAACGCTGCAACTCGGGGGCAACGGCCAGCGCGGGGGTTCGAGATCGTTGCCGTTGTCGCCGATCGGCCCGCCGAGTCGGTCCCACTGCGCATAAAACGGCTCTTGAGGTTTTCCCCCCGTGTCAATTCAAGCTTGAGATATTTCGGGGCAAAGAGTCGAGCCTGCGCGTCCTTCCCGAACTCGCGTAGGCTCGCGGTTGATGCCTTGCAGTGACTCCTTGGCGGTGCCGCCACCGGCCGGGTTCGTCCGGGTGCGGATGGATGTCGCATATGACGGGACGCCGTTTCACGGTTTTGCCCGCAACCCGGACGTGGTCACGGTGCAACAGTCACTTGAGGACACGCTGTCGCAGGTACTGCGCCACCCGGTCTCCATCACCGGAGCTGGACGCACCGACGCCGGAGTCCATGCTCGTGGTCAGGTCGTCTCGTTCGACGCCGACGAGTCGCATTTTGAGCCGACCGCGTTGAGCCGGGCCCTCAATCGCATGCTGGGTCCGACGATCGCGGTCGACAGGATCGAGGCGACCGCGCCCACGTTCGACGCCCGCTTCAGCTGCACCGCTCGCAGCTACCGCTACCACGTCTTCAACCGGGCCGTACTTGATCCGCTCACCAGGCATTTCACCTGGCATGTACGCGACCACCTCGACATCGAGGCTATGCAACAAGCGAGCAGTGCGATTGTCGGCACTCACGACTTCAGTTCGTTCTCGAAGCGCAACAAGAGCAAGCCACAGCAACTGTTCGTGCGCACAGTTCGCGAGGCGCATTGGCACCGGTCCGGCGCCAGTGTTTCCGGCGACATCGTTACTTTCGAGATCACGGCCAGTGCGTTCACTCATCAGATGGTGCGGAGCCTGGTGGGTATGTGTGTCGAGATCGGCCGCGGTCGGCGTGATGTCGCCGATATGGGTGTGGTGCTGCGGGCCTTGAGCCGAGAGTCCGCCCCGAGCCCTGCGCCCAGTCGCGGCCTGGTGCTGTGGCGTGCCCACTACGACTGAGCAGCGCCATGAATCAGGCGCCGTGAATCAGACGAAGTGGGCCTGGAAATGTGTCGTTTGAACCTCAGGGCCGTAGCCTCATACAGTCCCGTATTTGTTTCGGAGAGTTCCGTGTCCACCACCGCAGTCAAGGCCAGCGAAATCGAACGTAGTTGGCATGTCGTTGATGCCGAAGGCCTGGTCCTCGGTCGGCTCGCTACCGAAGTCGCCAACATCCTGCGCGGCAAGCACAAGGCCATCTACTCTCCCCACCTCGACACGGGAGACCATGTCATCATCGTCAACGCCGACAAGGTCGTGTTGACGGGCGGCAAAGCCGAGAAGAAGGTTCTGTACACCCACTCGGGCTACCCCGGTGGGATCAAGGCCGAAACCTACGGGAACAAGCTCTCCCGCAAGCCCGAACAGGCGGTGCTCGACACCGTTCGGGGGATGATCCCCAAGACTCGGCTCGGACGTTCCCAGATCAAGAAACTGAAGGTCTACGCGGGTCCTGTGCATCCTCATGAAGCGCAGAAACCGCAGCCGCTGGAGATCCCCCATGCTGTGGCGCGTGGGCAAGTAGAACAAGGTCAAAGCTGATGTCTTCACCAATAATGCAGTCCACGGGACGCCGTAAGCGTTCCGTCGCCCGGGTCAGGTTCCGGTCCGGGAACGGGGTGGTCACGGTCAACGGAAGGACCCTCGACGACTATTTCCCGTCGCGCACGCACCGCATGCTCTCAACCGAGCCGCTGGAAGTGACAGAAACGAACGAGACATTCGACATCGATGCCACGATTCACGGCGGCGGCACCAGTGGTCAGGCCGGTGCGCTCCGGCTCGGTATTGCCCGGGGTCTGGTGAAGATCGACGTCGAGCACCGTGATGCGCTCAAGAAGGCCGGTTTCCTCACCCGCGATCCTCGCAAGAAGGAGTCCAAGAAGTACGGTCTCAAGAAGGCCCGCAAGGCTCCTCAGTACAGCAAGCGTTAACCCTTTGGGCGGCACCCTCCAGTCTCGTTCGGCCTTCGGGCTCGGGGCCCTTCGGTGTTGAGGGCCTTCGGTGTTGGGACAGAGTGGGTTTTGAGGGAGAGTTCGTGAGCCTGCGTTTCGGTACCGACGGTGTGCGCGGTGACACGCGCACGGTGTTGAGCGCTGCTGCAGTCGCCGCGCTGGGCCGTGCAGGAGCGGAGGTTCTCGGTCCGCAGGGCTTTGCGGTGGGGCGCGACACCCGCGCTTCGAGTCCTGAATTCGCTGCCGCCGTCCACAGAGGTGTCGCTGCGGCCGGCGGACATTCAGACGATCTAGGAGTAGTGGCCACTCCTGTTGTGGCCCGCTGGTGCCACGACTACGGGGTTGCCGGCGCGGTGGTGTCCGCCTCACACAATCCGTGGCATGACAACGGGGTGAAGTTCTTCGCCGCGGGCGGGCTGAAGCTCAGCGAGGACGCCCAGCAGCAGATCCAGGATCGCTTCGACCAATATCTCGACATGGAGTACCTCGACGCACGATCCGTCGACGTGGACAGCACCGCGGCCCCAGACTGGGTCGACCAGCACACCGTCGACCAGCACACCGTCGACCAGCACAGCGTCGACCGACACAGCGTCGACCGACACAGCGTCGTCCAGCACAGGGTCGACCGACACAGCGAGGCCGTCGAGCGTCATCTGAGCGCTGTAGTCGACAGCCTTGAGGGTCGCACCCTCGAGGGGTTGAAGGTCGTGGCGGACCTCGCCAACGGAGCCGCGACAACTACCGCTGCACTGGCCTTGACCCGACTCGGCGCAGAACTGACGGTCATCCACGACTCCCCCGACGGTCACAACATCAATGACGGTTGCGGATCCACCGATCTCACATCCCTTCAGCAGACGGTGGTCGAAAGGCGAGCTGATGCGGGTCTGGGGTTCGACGGCGACGCCGACCGGTTGCTCGCTGTCGATGCCGACGGCACACTCGTCGACGGCGACCAGATAATCGCGATCTGCGCGTTGGACCGGCACGAACGTCAGGTGCTCACCGACAACGCCGTGGTCGTCACTGCGATGACCAATCTCGGGTTCCGGCTCGCCATGGATGCTGCAGGCATCGAAGTCGTCGAGACCAGAGTCGGTGATCGCTATGTGCTTGAAGCTCTCAGCGCCAGGGGCCTCTCACTGGGTGGGGAGCAGTCCGGTCATGTGATATTCCTGGATCTGGCGACTACCGGCGATGGACTGCTGACCGCGGTCCAGCTGTTGGACATCGTGGTCCGCCGCAACACCAGCCTCGCCGGGCTGGCCACCGGGGCAATGACCCGCCTGCCGCAAGTGCTGTCCAACGTTGCGGTGTCGACGCCGATCTCTGAGGGCGAGGCGCAACTGCTCGACCACCGTTGCGCTCCGCTGATAGATGCGGCGATGGCTCGGCTGGCCGGCAGGGGTCGGATTCTGATTCGGCCGTCCGGCACCGAACCCCTGGTTCGGGTGATGGTCGAAGCCGACACGATCGCTGAAGCACAGATGGAAGCGGATGCTCTGGCGATCGCGGTCGCACACATGCTCGCCTGACACCGAAACCCGGGGCGCCGCAGCACCTGATCGGAACGTATCGACCCCCGGGCGGTCATCGCCCATCGTACGCGCGCCCCCTAGACTGGTCTGAGAGTTCGGGCCCCCAGAAGCCTCGACCTGACAGCTCAGCCCCGTATTGGAGGACCTGTGTGCGGGATCATCGCAATCGTCCGGCGACCGTCGAGCCGACCGACCCCGCTCAGAGATGACATCCTCGAACCGCTCACTGCTCTGCAGAATTCCCTCTCAGATCTTGGTGACGACGACTCTGCGTGCCTCGTACTTCGCGAGGCTGCCGACGAACTGAGCAGCATCGACGCCCGACTGCGTGGTGTACCCGGCCTCAGGCTGCTCTTGGGAGACCGTTCTGTTGCGGGCACCCTGGCACACCGCTGCGATCAGATTCTCGCCACGGTGCGGCAGATCGAAACAACGCTGGAATCAGAGTCGACTCTCGACACTGCTGATCTGGAGAAACGCAACCACGAGCTCAACCGCATTCGCGATGCACTCTGGGCTGTCACTCGCGACCGACTCCGTGCCGCCGATTGCGTCGCCGAACTGGCCAACAACGCAACAACACCCAGCGCGCTCGCGGCGTTCCTGTCGGTTCATCAGGCGTTGGCGTCGCTCGATCGCCTCGAAGTCCGGGGCCGCGACTCGGCGGGGATTCATCTGCTCGTCCGCGACCACGCGCTCGATCTGGCTGATCCGGCGCTTCAGGCGGAAATCGCACGCCGCAGCAGCGATGACAGTTTCGGCTCGGGCAGCGTGAGGGTCGTTGACGGTCTTGTCAGCGTGGTTCACAAGGTGGCTTCCGAGATCGGCGAGTTGGGCGACAACACTGCGGCGCTGCGCGAGGCGTTGATCCAAGACGAGCTGTTGGCGGCCGCGCTGGCCAACGACACGGCTCAAGCTGTCGTGTTGGCTCACACCCGGTGGGCTTCGATCGGCATCATTTCTGAGTCCAACGCGCACCCTCTCAACAGCGAACTTCTCTCAACGGTCGGCCCCTATGTCGTGGGCGCTCTCAATGGCGACGTCGACAATTTCGCAGACCTGATCGCCGAGGAGGGTGTGCGCATCCAAGAGGAGATCACCACCGACGCCAAAGTCATCCCGGCGCTGATGAGTCAACGGCTGGCCGAGGGGCACAGTTCCGCGGAGGCGTTCCGGCGCACCGTGGCCACCTTCGAAGGATCAGTGGCGATCGCGGCCAATACCGCCACCGCACCGCAGCGTCTTCAACTAGCCCTTCGCGGCAGCGGTCAGGCTCTGTACATCGGCTTGGCTGAGGATGCTTTCATCGTGGCCAGCGAGCCCTACGGCGTGGTCGAGGAAACTTCCCGCTATGTGCGCATGGATGGTGAGACCCCGGGCAACCCGGACAATCCCAATGCCAGCCGAGGCCAGATCGTTGAAATCGACAGCGAGAATGCAGGCACCGCGGCGGGCATGCTGCGCCGGGCTTACGACGGCACTGACCTGGAGGTCACCGACGACGACGTGTTCACAGCCGAGATCACCACCCGTGACATCGACCGCGGAGACAGCCCCCACTACCTGCTCAAAGAGCTCGGTGAGGCCCCCGGGTCCTTCCGCAAAACCTTGCGGGGCAGGATCGTCGACGGCGTCGACGGCCCGGAAGTATCGTTCGGGCCGGAGATCGTCCCGAGCAAGGTTCGCCAAGGTCTGCGCGAAGGATCGATCAAGCGGGTCGTGATAATCGGTCAGGGCACTGCGGCGGTGGCCGGTCAAAGCCTCGCGGTGACGCTCGATGCGCTGGTTCCCCGGGGTCGGATAGTCACCGAGGCGATGTTGGCCACGGAACTGTCGGGGTTCTTGCTTCGTTCGGACATGTCCGACACTCTGGTCGTGGCGGTGAGCCAGTCGGGTACTACCACAGACACCAACCGCACGGTCGACATTGTGCGCAATCGGGGGGCGCAAGTCATTGCCATCGTGAACCGCCGCGGCAGCGATCTCACGGATCGGGCGGACGGCGTGTTGTACACCTCTGACGGTCGAGATGTGGAGATGAGCGTCGCCTCGACCAAGGCCTTCTATTCGCAGATCGCCGCCGGGTTGTTGTTGTCCATTGCCATCGCCGACGAGTTGCAGGGCGACGAGGGCGTCGAAGGCCGCCGCTCGCTGCTGAGCGCAATCCACGATGTGGCCGAAGCCATGGAAACTGTCCTGGGCCGCCGCGACATCATCGGCGAAGCTGCCCGCCAATTCGCTCCGAGCCGCCGCTATTGGGCTCTGGTAGGCAACGGCGCAAACCGCATCGCTGCCAATGAAGTGCGGATCAAGCTCTCAGAACTCTGCTACAAGTCGATGTCCGCTGATGCGACAGAGGACAAGAAGCACATTGATCTCTCGGCGGAACCGTTGATCATTGTTTGCGCGGCTGGACTCTCGGGTTCAACGGCCGACGACGTCGCGAAAGAAGTCGGGATTTTTCGAGCTCACAAGGCAGCACCGATCGTGATCGCCGACGAGGGCGAAGCCCGCTTCGACACGGCTTTGGCAGTGATTCCGGTCCCTGCCATCGACAACCGGCTCGGATTCATCCTGTCGACGATGGCCGGACACCTGTTCGGCTACGAGGCGGCTCTGGCCATCGACGCTCAGGCGCAACCGTTGCGCGAAGCCCACAGCGCCATCGAGCAGGCCGCGGCTCGTTCCTTTCAAAACGGGGAGCAGGCCTTGGCTTGGGTGGAACCCGTTATCGAAAGATCTGCGGCGACGTTCTTCGACCGCATTCGGACAGGTGACTACAACGGTCATCTCGAAGCGGCGACTGCTGTCAAGTTGGCTTCGCTGTTCCGCTTCGCGCTGGGTTCCTCTCCACTCGAGGCATATCAGATCGAGTACGGCAAGGTCGGCACACCCGCGGTGATTCTCGATGATCTCGCGGCGGCTCTGAGCGTCGGGATCGACGAGTTGACCCGGCCGATAGACGCGATCAAGCACCAGGCCAAGACCGTGACGGTCGGTATCTCCCGCTCCGACGAGACGCTGTTGGAGGTGCCGCTGGCGTTCGCGGCGTTGGAAGCAGGCGCTCCCCGCGACCGGCTCAGTTACGCCTCGTTGCGCACCCTGGCCGATCTTGATCCAGCGGTTGATGAAGTTCTGGGCCATACCCGGTATCGCGTCGAGGGTCTCGATGCCGATGGCACCGGTGAGGCGACCGTAGTGGTCGTCGATCGCGGTGGAATCTCGCGCCACATTGCGTCCCGCACAGATCGTTTCCCGAGATTGCGGGGAACCAAGCACCAAGTTGCGCTCGAGCGTCGGGTATTTGTTGCCCGCGGCCGTTCGGACGACCGCTGCGTGATCATCATCCCCGAACTGAAAGACAATGTGACGACGGGCCTCACGCTGCTTCAGGTCAAGTTCGCCGACTCTCTCACCGCAGCCGCGGCCCGCGGCGTGCTGCGCGGCTACCGCAACCGCTATTCGGCCCTTTACGACGCGGTGGTGGAGACCGAGGACGTGTTCCGCGAGGACCTTCTGGCCACTGAGGATGTGGCCGACCTGCTGACCCTGCCGATCAACGTGCTCGCCGACCGTTGGCGAACCACCTAGAGCGGAGTAGAGCAAGCCCAGCGCGCCGAGCAAGCGGCGCGCTTCGGACGCCGCGACAGCGAGACGGTAGGCTTCAGGAGTGCTCGGAATCGGAACCGACCTGGTCGATATCGACCGCTTCCGCGACGTATTGCAGCGGACGCCAGGTCTGATTGAGCGCCTGTTCCGCGCCGACGAGGTGGCTTACGCAAACCAGGCGGGCGACCCCGTGCCGCGACTGGCCGCTCGTTTCGCAGCCAAGGAGGCGACTCTGAAGTCGATGGGCTACGGCATCGGTGCGATGAAGCTGCGTGACATCGAAGTGCTCCACCATGACGACGGTCGTCCCGAGCTGCGCCTGCATGCCGGTGCTTCAGAGCAGGCCGAGGCCTTCGGCGCTGCCCGCTTCGCGCTCACTCTCAGCCACACCGACCAACTGGCCCAGGCTGTGGTCGTGGCCCTGGCCGAATGATGCTCCCGACCGCGGTGCGCAGGACCGGGATTCGTCGGCGTGAGGCTGACTGCGACGCCGCCGTTGGGCGCTGCGGCTGATGTTGGCGATAGTCACTCCAGACGAGATGGCTGCGATTGACGAGGCTGCGCCCGAGCCGGTCGAGATCTTGATTGACAGAGCCGCCCGCCATGTAGCCCGAGAGGCGATCGACCTGATGGGCGGGGTCTACGGGCGCCGGGTGACCGTGCTTGCCGGGCCCGGCAACAATGGTGCCGACGGTCGGGTGGCGGCCGATTGCCTGGCCCGACGCGGGGTGCGCGTCTCGGTGGTTGATGCGCTCGATGCTCCGGATTCACTGGGGCTTGTCGACCTGGTGATTGATGCCGCCTTCGGTACTGGGCTGTCGCGTGGCTACCTGCCACCGGCAGTGGACGAAGCGCAACCGGTTCTGGCCGTCGATATACCGTCGGGCGTCGACGGCCTGACGGGTGAACGTCTCGGCGTGCCGCTTCAAGCCGAGCGGACTGTCACATTCGCGGCGCTCAAACCGGGACACGTACTGGAACCGGGCCGCTCGTTGGCCGGCGAGGTTCGGGTGGTCGATATCGGCTTGGATGTGGGCCGGACCTTCCGGCGAGCAGTGGAGGATACCGATGTGGCGGCCCTTGTTCCGAAGCCGTCCGCCGAAGACCACAAGTGGCGCTCAGGTATGCGCATCGTCGGCGGTTCCGTCGGCATGACGGGAGCGGCTTGGCTGGCTGCTAGAGCTGCACAGCGTGCCGGGGCCGGGATGGTGCAGTTGGCCATGCCGGGCGCGCAGGGAAACGAAGGGCCGACCGAGGCTGTCGTGCTTCGGTTACCGGCTCTCGGTTGGGCCGGAGAGGCTGTTAATGGGCTCGATGACCGTGTCCGGGCTGTGCTAGTGGGCCCGGGCCTGGGCAACGACGACCCCGAGAGCCTGGGGGCGATGCTCGACGTGGCGGTGCCGCTGGTGATCGATGGCGATGGGTTGACCTCCGAGGTCGCAGCGGCGCTGGATGTCCGCCGCGCACCGACGATCTTGACTCCCCACGACGGGGAATGGCTGCGACTGGGTGGCGACGGTGGCCCCGACCGGCTCGAACGAACCCGCGAGTTCGCCCTGTTGCATCAGGTGACGGTGATTCGCAAGGGTCCGTCCACCGTGGTCGCCGCGCCGGACGGCCGGATCCGGGTCGTCACCTCAGGCACATCGGCTCTGGCGACCGCAGGAACCGGCGACGTCCTGGCCGGTGTCACCGCCGCCCTGCTTGCCCAGGGCTCAGATCCCTTCGACGCCGCAACTGTCGCAGCCCATGTCCACGGCACCGCCGGCCGCCTCAGGGGCCGTGGCCTGATCGCAAGCGACCTCCCCGACTCGATCGGTTCAATACTGCGCAACCTTCGGTAAGCGTTGCGCGGGTGCCGCTCTGCGGCGGTGCCCGGTCAGCGGATCGCGGACTGGAGTTGGGTCACCGAGACTGAGGCGGTGCTTGAGCGGGTGATCGTGCCCCACCAGTGCCAACTGGGGTTGGTGTTGGTCTGTTGCCAGATGTTCCAGCGAACTGTGGCCGTCACGTTGAAGGGTGATCCGCTGCTGTTGGTGTAGGTGTAGGCGCAGCGGCTGGTCTGGGCCAGCGGATTCGCCGGGTCCCACACCTTGGAGAAGTCCTGGGTGCATACCTGGTTTGCGCCATTGCCGAAGTCCCAGGTGACGTCTCCGAATGACGCCCATGCGGTTGCCCACACCGGGCCGGCGTTGGCCGAGACCTGGTCGTAGTCGAGTCGACTGGTCACCGCAAGCCAACTCGGAACTCCGACGACTTGTCGGTTGGGTGGTGAGAGTTCAATTGCTGGCTGTTCGAAGTCAATGTGAGCAATGGCGAACCGCGCGGCGTCCGCACTAGAGATTACGGCTCCCGGTACATCTCCGGGCCCCAAGTATCGCGTGATCGTCGGATATGTCGGATATGACACGGTGGGACTGTCGGTCCAACAGTTGAGCAGGTAGGTGCTGTCGACCTGCGGCCAGACGGAGTCTCCGATCGGGTCGAACAGGAACTCACCGAACTCGACTGAGAAGTTGTACCAACTGCAGTACACGGTCGCGCCACTGCCAGGCCTGCCAGGGTCAGAGCTGAGAACCAACGACTCCGGCGTCCCTGCCGTGACCACCAAGCCATTGGGTGTCTCCACAATCTCTGTGCCGTCACTACCTTCGCCCGATGCCGCGGTGCCCGACAGCAACACCACAATGGCCGCTATTGATATGCAGCGGTACACGGCCCCTCCGATTCAAACTCCTGGACCTTGTTGTATTGGCTCACCAGCAGACCCCCGAAGTGGTCGGTGACCGTCAACTGCACCCAGGAATACAGAACTGAGTCGTCTATGACGGCGTCGGTGTCGAGGTCGTAGGTCACGAGGCTGTCGCGCAGACAAATGTCGACTACCGCAATGGAGTCTCGGCGCACGACGGTGTTAGGTGCGCGTACCAGAGGCTGTCGATCGGCGGGCCAGCGCACTCCTCGTCGAGCGGCAAGGTTCTGTTGAGCCTTGACTCGAAGAGCGTCCGCGCGTTTGGCGGTCGTTACGTCGTCCCAGAGCGTGCTGGTTGGGTCCGGTGGATCATTAGCCTCGACCAACACCTCGTAGTAGCGCTCGATGGCGGCGAAAACGTGATCGTCTTCGCTCAACTCGCCCACGGTGGTGGCCGCCGGGGCCGCAGAAGGCGTCGCAGCCAGGGTCGTCGTTGAGGCCGCAGAAGGCGTCGCAGCCAGGGTCGTCGTTGAGGCCGCAGAAGGCGTCGCAGCCAGGGTCGTCGTTGAGGCCGCAGAAGGCGTCGCAGCCACCGCAGTCGGCGCTGGCATACTCGTGGGAGGCGCGGTGGTAATCGATGCTGCGGTGGATGATGGGATTGTGGTCGTGACCGACTCGACTGCAGTACCGCCGTCGTCGCTGCAGCCGGAGGCCACGAGCACAGCACAACAAATCCCACCAACACACCGCAACACCAAACCGCCTGACAAACCGCTGACACGATGCACCGAACCGCCCGGCGCATCGCTGACGCGACCCGAGACATTCCTGCCCACCATTTCGCCAATGGTTCGCAGTATCGACTTGCCCGAGGCTGCAACGGCACGCTTTGGGGAGTGTCCGCCTCTTGTCCCGTCAGTAGTCTGCAGCATTCTGCCCGCCTGTAAGTCGTTGTCCCGCAGCGACGAAGATACATGAATTACCTGTGAATGCAACCATGAATCTGAAAAACTTGAATGCCCTGGTTCAGACAAGCGCAACGCAGGTAGTTTTCCGAGGGTGAGAGTCGAGATTCCGGGTGTGACCGTCGGACATTGGACCGACATGTCGGCACGCACTGGCTGCACGGTCGTGCTGCTGCCGCCTTTTGCGACGGCTTCAGGAGAGGTCCGCGGGGGTTCCCCCGCCACACGGGAGTTCGAGCTGCTCGACCCGACCCGATCCGTCACCCACGTCGATGCGGTGGTCTTGAGCGGAGGCTCCGCGTTCGGGCTGGCGGCTGCTGACGGCGTCGTGGCCGCGCTGGAGGTGCAGGGCCGAGGCTATGAGACCCGGGCGACCAACGTTCCGATCGTGGTGGCCATGAGCCTCTACGACCTCGGCGTCGGCGACGCCAATGTGCGGCCCGGGCCCGCGCAGGGCGCGCTCGCCCTCAAAGACTGCCGTGCGGACCCCGAGACCGGCTCAATCGGTGCGGGCACGGGAGCGACCGTCGGCAAATGGCGCCAGCCCGACGAACCGCCCGAGGGTGGGATCGGAATGTTCACAACACGCAAAGGCGAGCTGGTCGTGGCTGCACTCGTGGTCAACAACTCTGCGGGCGACATCGACGACGGAACCGTCCCCGCCGAGATCGCCGAGGGTGCCTTCTCTGACTGGCCCGAGACCTTCGGTACAGCCGCTGTAACCGCCGGCAACACCGTGATCGGCGTTGTAGTCACCAATGCCCGCCTCGACCCTGTTGAATGCAAGATCGTCGCCCAGGGAGCGCACGACGGTTTGGCTCGCGCCGTCTTTCCGCCTCACACGCGTTCCGACGGTGACGCCTTCGTCGCGGCCGCCACCGGCGGGGTCGTCGCCCATGTCGACGAGGTCCGTGCTCTGGCGGTGGTTGCGACCGAACAGGCCCTGCGCGGTTCGGTCACAGCCGGAAACAGCTCGTTGTGACCCTCCCTGACGACTCCGCAGTGGTGTGTTCCACCTCGACTGTGGATCAGACGCGTCTGCTCGCCGGTGCTGTTGCCGGTCTCGTCGACGACGGCGACCTGTTGGTTCTGGTCGGCGACCTCGGCGCCGGCAAGACGGCCTTCACCCAGGGTTTCGCCGCGGCCCTCGGCGTGGATGCGGCGGTGACCAGCCCCACGTTCACGCTCGCCAACCGTTACGAGGGTCGGCTGGTCGTCAACCATCTCGACGTCTACCGGCTCTCGGATCTTGCTGAGGCCCGTGATCTTGCCATCCCGGAACTGTTGGAGCAGGGGGTGACCCTGATCGAGTGGGGTGAGAGGATCCTGCCCGCCCTGCCGAACGACCGTCTGGATGTGAGGATCACCTTCGGCGACGGCGACGATGACCGGCTCATCGAACTTCGCTCCGTCGGGGACCGCTGGTGCGGCCTCCTCGAAGAGCTCCGAGATGTTCTGGGGCCCTGGGTCGGCCCGCAGCGGGTGTTCGGCTGATGGCACCTCCGATTATTCTGGGGATCGAGTCAGCGACCTCGAGAGTGGGTTGTGCGCTCCGCGATGCATCAGGAGTGCTGGCTGCACGCGAGTCGGCCCAACCCCGTCGCCATGCTGAGTCTCTGGTGCCTCAGATCGCGGCGATTCTCAGAGAATCCGGCGTGGCCGCTGCAGACATCGAGGTGATTGCTGTGGATGTCGGACCGGGGCTGTACACCGGATTGCGGGTCGGAATCACCACAGCAGTCACCATGGCGCATGCACTCGATGCTGTCATGGTTCCGGTCACCTCGCTCGAGTTGGTGGCCCGCCGCGCTGCCGATGAGGGTGCCGCCGAGAGATCCTGGGAACGCATCGATGCGGTCGTCGATGCGCGTCGCGGCGAACTGTTCCATGCAGCCTTCACACCGGAGGGCGACTGGATCAGCAAGCCCGATGTCGTCGACCCTCAAGGTTTGGCCGAAATGCTGCGCAGCGCCGCTGCAGAGACTCTGCTCGTCGGCGACGGAGTCGAGGCTCACGCGGAGGTCTTCGCTCAAGCGGGTTTCAGCATCGGGCGATGTTCTGTGTATCCGAGTGCTGAGACCATCGTCGAGTTGGCCGCGGCGGCGGTCGCCGCCGGTGAGGTCGTGAATGCGGATTCGATCAGGCCTCTGTATCTTCGCGGACCGGATGCCCAACCGATCCGAACAGTTGCCTAATATCTGTTGATGTGCGTATCGAGGGAATGACTGTTCAACACATTGACGCTGTCATAGCCATCGACGCGCAGGGTTATGTCGATCCTTGGTCAGCGACGACCTGGTACAACGAGATGCGCGACGAT
Source organism: uncultured Acidimicrobiales bacterium (assembly GCA_951812975.1). Classification (GTDB taxonomy): domain Bacteria; phylum Actinomycetota; class Acidimicrobiia; order Acidimicrobiales; family Aldehydirespiratoraceae; genus VXYK01. The sequence continues at coordinate 1,150,207 of CATOTC010000001.1, forward strand.
GATCGCTTTCATCTCGTCGCGATCGCTGAAAGCCATCCGCGCGGCGGCTGCAGTGATCATCCCGGCGGCTTCGAGGGGGCCGGCGATCGTGTTGTGGGTCACGCAGGTCTTCTGTTCCTGGCCGGGATGGCGCATGTCAGCAACGTGGCGGTCGATTCCGACTATCAACATCGAGGGGTCGCCACACGGCTGTTAATCGAACTGCTCGACCGGGCCAGAGAGCGCGGTTGCACTGCGGCGACCCTTGAGGCTCGTGCCGCCAACAAGCGAGCCCACCGCCTCTATTCGCGTCTCGGGTTTCAACCGTTGGGCATCAGCCGCGGCTACTACACCAAGCCCCCGGAGGACGCTCTGGTGATGTCGATCCGTTATCTCGACGAGCCGGAGGTCGCAGAGCGCATCGACCGGGTCCGGGCGGCCCTGCGGTTAGCACGGACGTGAGCGCTGCAACGAGCCCCGCGCAGGCCGACATGCGGGATACTCACACCGCTCGGGCCGAACAGATCCTGGGGATCGAGACGAGCTGTGATGAGACTGCGGCTGCTGTGGTCGAGTCCGGCTCGGTTGTGCGCTCGTCGATCGTTTCGAGCCAGGTGGAGCTTCATGCCCAATACGGCGGGGTCGTGCCCGAGGTTGCCAGTCGAGCCCATCTGGATCTGATTGTGCCGGTCGTGTCGGCCGCGGTGGCCGAGGCCGGGCTCGAGTCCGCAGACATCGACGCTATCGCCGCTACGCATGGTCCCGGACTGGTCGGTGCGCTGTTGGTGGGTGTGTCGGCGGCGAAGTCCTTAGCTCTGGTCTGGGACGTGCCCTTCGTCGCTGTGAACCATCTTGAGGCGCACCTCTATGCCGCGTTCTTGGAGGAACCGGATCTGAAGATGCCGATGGTGGTGCTGTTGGTTTCTGGCGGGCACACGATCCTTGTGGTGATGGAGGATCATCTGCGCTACCGGGTGCTCGGCGCCACGCTCGACGATGCCGCCGGAGAGGCTTTCGACAAGGTGGCCCGTTTCATGGGGCTCGGCTATCCGGGAGGGCCGGTGATTGATCGTTTGAGCGCCGAGGGCGACCCCGACGCGATCGCCTTCCCGCGGGCGATGGCCAACGACGGCTGGAACTTCTCGTTCAGCGGGGTGAAGACCGCCGTGGTCAACCATGTGCGCAAGAATCCCGATGTCTCCACTGCCGATGTGGCCGCGTCGTTTCAGGAGGCGGTGGTCGATGTGCTTGTGGACAAGGCCCGCCGTGCGGCCCGTGAGATCGGCGCTGAGGCGATCTGTCTGGCCGGCGGCGTGGCGGCGAACTCTCGGCTGCGATCTCGAACCGCACAGGTGTGCGAGGCCGACGGTTTCCGGGCGGTAATCCCCAGTCGGGCCATGTGCACCGACAACGCCGCGATGGTGGCAGCGGTCGCCTGGTACCGGCTGCAAGCCGACGGCCCCTCCCCTCTGACGACCGGCGCAGACCCGTCCCTACAACTCCCAACGATCTAGTACCCAGCAGCGGTCGCGGCTCAAGCGGATCGCGTCCTTAGAAACTGTGGGGGCGGGGGTTGTTCGGGGGGCGGGACGCTCCTATCGTTAGCACTCTCTGGTCGAGAGTGCTAACGATTAGCCGGCTCGGTCCAGAGACCTAATCACATCAGCAACTCAAGACCGATCTCGGAGGATCGAATGAACCTGCAGCCCCTTGAGGACCGCATCGTGGTCCGCTCCAGCGAAGCGGAGTCCACCACTGCCAGCGGCCTGGTCATACCCGACACCGCACAGGAAAAGCCCCAACAGGGCGAAGTCATCGCCGTCGGCCCCGGCCGTCGCTCAGACCACAGCGGTGACATCATCCCCGTCGACGTCGCTGTCGGCGACACGGTCGTCTACAGCAAATACGGCGGGACCGAAATCACCGTCGATGGCGAAGAACTGCTCATCCTGAACGCCCGCGACGTGCTCGCGAAGATGGGCTGAGGTCGCGTCCATGCCAAAAATCCTGAAATTCGACGAGTCCGCACGCCGCGGCCTCGAAGTGGGCGTGAACAAGCTCGCCGACACCGTCAAGGTGACGCTCGGCCCCAAGGGCCGCAACGTCGTGCTCGACAAGAAGTTCGGCGCACCGACCATCACCAACGACGGCGTCTCCATCGCCCGTGAAGTCGAACTGGAGGACCAGTTCGAGAACATGGGAGCGCAGCTGGTGAAGGAGGTGGCGACCAAGACCAACGACATCGCTGGCGACGGCACCACCACCGCCACCGTGCTGGCTCAGGCTCTGGTACGCGAGGGTCTGCGCAACGTGGCCGCCGGTGCCAACCCCATGGGCCTCAAGCGGGGCATGGAGAAGGCCGTGGCCGCCGCGGTCGAGAACCTCGCCAGCCAGTCCGTCCATGTCGACGACAGCAAGGACAAGGTTGCCCAGGTCGCTTCGATCTCTGCTGCCGACCTCGCTGTCGGTGAGGTGATCGCCGACGCGATCGCCGAAGTCGGCAAGGACGGCGTGGTAACCGTCGAGGAGTCCAACACCTTCGGCATGGACCTCGACTTCGTCGAGGGCATGCAGTTCGACAAGGGCTACCTCTCCCCGTACTTCGTGACCGACCCCGAACGCCAGGAAGCTGTGCTCGATGAGCCCTACATCCTGTTCAACCAGGGCAAGATCTCCAATGTTGCGGAGCTCCTGCCGGTGCTCGAGAAGGTCATGCAGTCGGGCAAACCGCTTCTGATCATCGCTGAGGACATCGAGGGCGAGGCTCTCGCCACTCTCGTGGTCAACAAGATCCGCGGCACCTTCAACTCGGTTGCCGTCAAGGCGCCGGGGTTCGGTGAACGGCGCAAGGCGATGCTGGCCGACATGGCGATCCTCACCGGTGGCCAAGTCGTTGCCGAGGAGGTGGGCCTCAAGCTCGAGACCATAGACATGGAGCTGCTGGGCAAGGCCCGCAAGATCGTCGTCACCAAGGACGACACCACCATCGTCGAGGGTGCGGGGACGCGCTCCGACGTTGAGGGCCGTGTCAGCCAGATCAAAGCTGAGATCGACAACACCGACTCCGACTGGGATCGTGAGAAGCTCCAAGAGCGTCTTGCGAAGCTGGCCGGTGGCGTGGCTGTCGTTCAGGTCGGTGCTGCGACTGAGGTCGAGCTCAAGGAGAAGAAGCACCGCATCGAGGATGCTCTCTCTGCGACTCGCGCCGCGATCGAGGAGGGCATCGTCGCTGGTGGCGGTACTGCCCTGCTTCGCTGCCGTGCTTCGGTCGACGCCGTGGCCGAGAGCCTGAACGGCGACGAGGCCACCGGTGCCCGCATTATCGGCGCTGCGCTCGATGCGCCGACGAAGCTGATCGCGGCCAACGCCGGTCATGAGGGTGCGGTCATCGTGCAGCGGGTGGAGGCCGAGTCGGGTTCGACCGGTTTCGACGCGGCCCGCGGTGAAATGGTCGACCTCATCGACGCCGGTGTAATCGACCCGGTCAAGGTCACCCGCGCGGCCCTTCAGAACGCTGCGTCGATCGCCGGACTGCTTCTCACCACAGAGGTTCTCGTAGCCGACAAGCCCGAGGAAGCACCGCCCATGCCGATGGGCGGCGGCGACCCGATGGGCGGCATGGGTGGCATGGGCATGATGTAGTGCCCCGCCCAGCCATCAGCTGCGGTATTTCTGAGAACGGCCCGGGTCTTCCGCCCGGGCCGTTCCGCGTCACTGTTCGAAGCAAGAACTTGGTATGTGCTCGCAATATTGTTAACATAATTGCATGCAAAGCACGAATGTCCGCGTGGCTGTCTCGACCCACCAGGAGCTCAAGAGGCTCGCGGCCGAGTTGGGAGCCACCGTGGGTGACACCGTCGCGATCGCGGTGCGGTGCCTTCGCCAGGACCGGATGGGCGCCGACCTGCGTGCCGATCTGAGCGAAGCCGAGACTACGTGGCTCGATGCTGACCTCGGGTGACGTCGTCATGATCGATCTGGGTACGCCGGCAGGGCACGAGGCCGGCTTCCGCCATCCGGCCGTGGTCGTGACCGCTCAGCGAGTGATCGACGGCGGTGCCTCGGTCGTGCAGGTGGTGCCGCTCAGTTCACGGGTGCGGGGCTTCGCCTCGGAGGTGGAGGTCGAAGCCGATCCCTCCAACGGTCTCGATCTCCGCTCGGCGGCCCAGTGCCAGCATGTCCGGGCGGTGGCGACGGGTCGAGTGGAGGACCGGCTCGGCAATATCGGAGGGGCCCTCCTCGCTCAGATCCGTGAAGTCCTGGGGCTGATCCTCGACGTCCCCGGCTGAGCGGAGCTATGCATGTTCGTCTGTTCGGCGTTCAGCCGCGCGGCGCTGGCCGAATACGGTGCTTGGCCGGGTAGCGTCGATGCGGTGACACGCGATCTTGCCGATGCGTCTTTGCCTGAGACCCGGGCAACGGAACCGTTTGCACAGGTTCCCGCTGGACGCGGCGGACCCCAGGAGATCCCACGGCCCGAAGGTGCCAGGATGGGCGGGCCTGCGCCGTGGGCGCATGTCCCCCACTCCCAGCGCCGCGTGACCCTCGCCGACATCACCAAGGCTCTCGCCAGCCATCGGCCTCCGCAGTTGGTGGGAACCGTCAGCGACGGCATCGGCCACAGTGCGGTGCTCTGTCTTCTGTACGAACGTGCAGACGATGTCTACATGATCTTGACGAGGCGCTCGCCACGCTTGCGTCACCACGCTCACGAAGTCGCGTTTCCTGGCGGTCGCCGCGAGGCTGGAGACGCTGATCTTTGGACGACCGCATTGCGTGAAGCGCAAGAAGAGGTAGGAATCGACCCCTCCACCATCAGGCGGATCGGTGAACTCGACAGCTTCGTGACTGTCGGCTCCCGCACTCTGGTAACCCCGTTCGTAGCAGTCACCGATCAACAGCCGACCCTGAAACGAGACCCGACCGAGGTGGAGTTGATACGCCACGTCGGGTTTCGCGAACTTCTTCTTGATGATGTGTGGCGTGAGGAGTTCTGGCCTCTGCCCCACTTCGACGGGCCCCGAGCGATCACCTTCTTTGAACTCGCCGGCGACACCGTGTGGGGCGCTACAGGAGCGATGCTGCGTCAACTCCTGGCCATCGCTACCGGGGTTGACGACACAGCGAACGTTGAGGTTGTCGTAGGGTGAGCGAGGCACCGGTGAACTCGCCCGACGGTGCCGAGACGGTCCTGGTCGTCGACTTCGGTGCTCAGTACGCCCAGTTGATCGCCCGGCGGGTGCGCGAGGCCAACGTATACAGCGAGATCGTGTCGCCCACGGTCACCCCGGAGGAGATCGCCGCCAGGAACCCGTCGGGGATCATCCTCTCCGGAGGCCCCGCGTCGGTTCATGTGGAGGGCGCGATCCTGATCGATCCCGAGGTCTACGACCTCGATGTTCCGATTCTGGGGATCTGTTACGGCGCACAGATGATCGCTCAGCAGAGGGGCGGGCGGGTGGATCACAGCGGCCGTGGTGAGTATGGCCGAACCACGATGTCGCTTGAGACCGACGGTGGTTGCCTGCTCGGGGGCACTCCCGCCAAGCAACAGGTGTGGATGAGCCATTTCGACGCGATCGTGGAACCACCCGACGGCGTGACTGCGACGGCTTCCACTTCGGCCGCGGCTGTGGCTGCTTTCGAGGACCGTGATCAGAAGCTCTACGGCGTGCAGTTCCATCCCGAGGTGATCCACACCACCCACGGTCAGCATGTGATCGAGCGTTTCTTGAACGACGCCTGCGGCAGCACCGGTTCTTGGACGATGGACTCGATCATCGATACGGCGGTCGCTCAGATTCGTGAGCAGGTCGGTGGCCAAACAGCGATCTGTGGACTGAGCGGTGGGGTCGACTCGGCGGTCGCCGCGGCGTTGGTGCACAGAGCGATCGGTGATCAGCTCACCTGCGTGTTCGTCGACACTGGTCTGATGCGACTCAACGAGGGTGACCAGGTGGTTGAGACCTTCGAACGCAACTTCGGGGTTCGCCTCGTGTATGCCCAGGCGCAGGATCGTTTCTTTGCCGCGCTGAAGGGGATAACTGAACCGGAGGCGAAGCGCAAGGCGATCGGAGAGCTCTTCATCCGGGTTTTCGAAGGAGCGCAGGCGCAGGCGGGAGAGGCCCGTTTCCTGGTTCAGGGCACGTTGTATCCCGATGTCATCGAGTCGGGCGGCAAGCATGCTTCCACGATCAAGAGCCACCACAATGTCGGCGGCCTGCCCGACGATATCGAGTTCTCGCTGGTCGAACCGCTCAGGAGTCTCTTCAAAGACGAGGTTCGCCAGGTGGGCCGTGAACTCGGTCTTCCCGATGAGATCGTTGAACGTCAGCCGTTTCCGGGTCCGGGTCTCGGTGTCCGCATCATCGGAGAGGTGACGCCCGACAAGGTGGCCACTCTGCAACAAGCGGATTTCATCGTGCGCGAGGAGTTGCGCAACGCGGGGCTCGAACGGCTGATCTGGCAGTCGTTCGCGGTGCTTCCGGACATCCGAACGGTGGGGGTCATGGGGGACGAGCGCACCTACGGTCATCCCGTGATCATCCGCGCGGTCACGAGTGAGGATGCCATGACTGCAGACTGGGCGCGGATTCCCCACGATGTGCTGGAGTTGATGAGCAACCGCATCATCAACGAGGTGGCGGGGGTCAACCGTGTGGCTTATGACATCACCTCGAAACCGCCCGGCACAATCGAGTGGGAATAGGCGGCGAATGGGAACAGGCGGCGAATGGGAACAGGCGGCGAACGCGAATGAGTGGGAGCAGCGAACCGGACGCGCCGATGCGCGCCGGGAGGGCGGGAACCGCTGATGGCTGAGCCGGGCGCAGCCGAGATCACTCCTCGGCCCGACAGCGGGCGCCTTTTTGAGCGCGGACGGCGCGTGAGGCTCGCCGATGTCGATCCTCGGGGACGCTGCCGCTTGGACGCACTGGTTCGTCATCTCCAAGACGTCGCCCGCGACGATTCTGCCGACAGCAATCTGACCAACCCGATGAACTGGATCGTTCGGCGTACCATGGTCGAGGTCCGCACCGCGCCCGTCTTCCAGGAATGGATTGAACTGTCGACCTGGTGCAGCGGTTACGGCAGCCGTTGGGCTGAGCGACGCACCAGTGTGAGGGGCGGGCGGGGCGCCGAGGTCGAGGCGGTGACGATCTGGGTCCACATCGACAGAGAGACTTTGAGGCCCGCTCGTCTCAGTGACGACTTCTTTGAGATCTGGGGCGAGAGTGCGGGTAGTCGTCGCGTGTCAGCCCGCACGACCCTGCCAACGGCATGGCCCGACCGCGCACACGACTATCCGTGGCCTCTGCGATTCACCGACATCGACCTGCTCGGACATGTCAACAATGCCGCCCAGTGGGCCCCGGTGGAACAGGCTCTCCACCTGTCGGGTTGGACTTCGGGATCAGTTCGGGCCGAGCTCGAGCACGGACCCGGGGTCGAGGCCGACAGCGAAGTACATCTGCGTTGGACGGCTGCTGAGGGTGGTGTGGACACCTGGCTTACAACCAATGGCGTGGCCGGCAGCGTCGCCCGGGTCCGGCCTCTCAGCAACCCAACTTGAGATCAACTCGCCGTTCTGGCGGTGCCATGCGTCGGTTTCCGATGCATCGCACCGCCACAACGAAGTCGCATCAACTTGTCGACAACGTGAAACGCAAGCGACCGTCAGTGTCGCGGCGCACCTCGCCGTCACCGATCAGTCGCAAATGCTCGAGGTGGGCGAACGTTTCGCTGGCGGCCATCTCTCCCCATGAACGCTCTTTGAACAGCACCTTCATCCAGGCTTCGACCGGAGCGTCTGCGAGATCCTCGGCGGCGTTACGCAATATCTGGAGGCGGTCCGCGTGATGGTCCTGGATATCACTGCAGCGACCCGCCAGGTCCTCGAACGGATGTCCATGGGCCGGCAGGACACAGTTGAGACCGTCCAGGGAGGCGACTTTGTCGAGCGACGCAAAGAAGGTGGCCAGTGGATCTCCCAGATCGGGGTTCCCGGCTATGTGGGGGGTGATTGTGGGCAGGACGTGGTCTCCTGAGAGCAGCACGCCCTCTTCTGGGTCGAACAGGCACAGGTGGTCGAAGGTGTGCCCGGGGGTGTGGACCGCGAACCAGTCTCGGTCAGCAAGCCGGACGGGGTCGCCGTCGGCTACTCGGATCGTTGGATGCGGCGCCAGGAAGCGGCGCGATCCGGCCGGGTCCATGTGCAGCCATTTGAGCATTATCTCGTCTGGTGGAGGCTGACGTACCTCACCCCACGGGGTTCTCTCGGATTCGGTGATGCGCTGTTTCCAGAGTTCGACGATCGCCTCGTTGTCCATTTCGAGCAGTTCCATGTCGAAGTCGTCTCCAGCCTGTTGGATTCGACTGTGGAACGCCTCATGGGTGAGTACTTCGGCTCCGGCGACCTCCCGGAGTTGGTCACTCCCCCCGAAGTGGTCGGGGTGGCTGTGGGTCACCACCGCCGTGTGGACGCGCTCGACGGGAATCGACGCTGACGCCAAGCGGTCCATCAGTGCCTGCCAGGACTCCTCTCCGGGGAGACCCGGGTCAACCAGGGCGACACCATCGGAGTCTTCGAGGGCGTAGCAATTCACATGACCAAGCCCCGGCATCGAGATCGGCAGTTGCATCCGCAGCACCCCGGGCGCTACTTCGAGAACTTCCGTCGACGCCGGTTCCTGTTCCTGTTTGCGGTAGATCACCCCCGAACCCTAGAGCCTCCCCACCATTCCGACTAACCCAGTTCCCACGGCTCCGGCTAAGCCCGGCGAAACCAGAGCCCGCGGGTTCCCACGGCTCCGGCTCGCCCGGAATGAACACAGCGCGGCTCCGGCTACGCCCGGCGAAAACACAGCGCGACCGCTCCGCGTCGACTCACGGGGCTCCGGCTACGCCCGGCGAAAGCACAGCGCGACCGCTCCGCGTCGACTCACGGGGCTCCGGCTACGCCCGGAAAGAACACAGTCGCTCGATAGTGGCGCAGTTCGTCGAGGCTCTCGAGCACATCGTCCATGGCCCGATGGCCGGTGGCCTTCTCGGGAGCGGACGTCAAAACCTCAGGATTCCAGCGCCGAACCAGCTCTTTGATGGTCGAGACATCAACTGAGCGGTAGTGCAGGAACTCTTCGATCTCACTCAGATGCTTGGCCAGGAAACGACGGTCCGTGCCGATCGAGTTGCCGCACAGGGGAACAGTGCCCTCTTTGTCGATGTGTTGTCTAAGAAAGGCCAGGGTTCGGGCCCCCGCTTCGGCGAGGCTCACCGTTGAGGCTCGAACCTCAGACAACAGCCCGCTGCGGGTGTGCATCTTGACGACGACTTGGTCCATGCGAGACAGATCCTCTTCGCTGGCATGAACGATCAAGTCCGGCCCCTCGGCAATCAACTCGAGATCGTCGTCGGTGATCAGCGTTGCGATCTCCAAGATCGTGTGTTGGTCGGGATCCAGCCCCGTCATTTCCAAGTCCATCCAGGCCAGCATGGTCTCAGCGTACGTCGGCGAAAGACTTACTCAGCCAGATCGCTCCAATGTCACCGTCGATTCGCAGTACGTCGACCAGATCGGCAGCACTGTCGTCGAGGAGCTGCACCGCCTGTTGAGACAAACTCGAGGTGATGCTGCGACTCGCTTCAAACTCGAACCGGCTCTCCGCGATACCGAAGACCACATCGATGTCGAGGCCTGGTTGTCGGGATGCCGCGCTCCTGGTGCCTCGGCGCTGTTCGAGCCCGTCGAGCAGCATGATCATCACCTTGTCTATCGCCAGGCACAGGTCGTCTATGTCGACGAAGCTCATACCCAGCCGAATGGCTATCGCAGCGGCTGCGGTCCGAACGATCGGCGCGTAGGGTCGGCGTGCAGGAATCCGCAGGAAGACCCTCTCGGCGGTCGGGGAGGCCACGACGGCCAGTATCTCACGAGCGGGAGCGGATTGGCCGACGGTAGCATTCCTGGTCGTGGCATTGTTTGTTCAGAAGTTCGGCGGTACCTCCGTTGCGGACCCGGATCGTATCCGTGAGGTCGCCGACTACGTGGCTCGCAGCCACAGGCGGGGAAACCAGATCGTGTTGGTTGCCTCAGCGATGGGCAAAGAGACCGACGAGCTGTTGCGTCTCGCTGATCAGGTTTCGACCAAGAAGCCAGGGCGAGAAATGGACATGCTAATCACCGGCGGCGAACGCAAGGCGTGTGCACTGGTTTCGATGGCTCTTCACGAACTCGGGGTCGAATCCGATTCATTCACCGGAAGTCAGGCAGGTTTCCTCACTGACGCGACCCATCAGGACGCAAAGATCCTCGAGTTGCGCCCCGACCGCATCCGCGCCGCCCTAGAAGCCGGCCGTGTCCCGGTTGTAGGCGGTTCGCAGGGAGTATCGACCGACAACAACGTCACGTTCCTTGGTCGGGGCGGTTCAGACACCACCGCGGTGGCGCTCGCCCACGCGTTGGATGCCGACGCATGTGAGCTCTACACCGACGTTCCCGGCGTGTTCACCACCGATCCGCGGTTGGTGACCGACGCACGGCGGATAGACCAGGTTTCATTCGACGAACTACTTGAGATGACCGCTACCGGCTGCCCCAAGCCGGCGATGCGGTCAGTTGAGCTGGCCCGGACCCACGGAGTGAAGCTGCATGTCCGCAGCGCGTTCTCGTGGATTCCCGGTACCTGGGTAACCGAGGAGGGTCCCATGGAAGGTGCACTGATTTCTGCGGTAACGCATGACACCAGCGAGGCGAAGATGACCGTCTCGGGGGTTGTCGACCGTCCCGGTGTGGCGGCTCTGCTGTTTCGCACGTTGGCGAATGCCGATGTCAATGTCGACATGATCGTGCAGAACGCGTCCGAGCAGGGTCACACCGACATCAGTTTCACCGTGCCCCATGATCAGGTGGGGCCGGCCTTGGCGGCGGCCGACTCCATCCTCGAGTCTCTCGGCGCGGCCGGAGTGGTGGCTGACGACAAGATCGCTCGGGTCAGCCTGATCGGCGCTGGTATGAAGACGAATCCTGGCGTGGCCGCGACCATGTTCGAGACACTCTCCGACAACGACATCAACATCGAGATGATCTCCACATCGGCGATCCGCGTGTCGTGCGTGGTGCGTGAGGTTGATGTTGAGCGGGCCGTCGCGAAACTCCACGCCGCTTTCGAGCTTCACATTCCTCCCGAGGACCGAAGCCACATCTGATGACTGACTCGACTGCTGAGTCTCGGCCGGTTGGGTTGGTTACGGGGGCCAGCCGGGGTCTCGGCAAGGCCATCGCCCGGGCGTTGGCGAATGCCGGCTACGACCTGGCCATCACGGCCCGCACTCTCGTCGACGGTGACCGTCGCCTCGAGAGCGATGACAGCATTGTTGTGCCGGGTGGACTCGACACGACGGCCGCGGCGGTCGAGGCCGCTGGTGGGCGGGCTCTGTCGCTGTATATGGATGTTCTCGACCGAGCCACCGTCGAAGCGGCGGTACATCGGACGGTTGCACACTTCGGGCGCCTCGATGTGGTCGTGAACAATGCCATCTACCAGGGACCCGGCGCGATGCTGGAGTTCATGGACCTGACTGACGAGCAGTTAAAGAACCTCTTCGAAGGCAACCTGTTCGCCCACCTCGCGGTGCTTCATGCGGCGCTGCCGACCATGATCGCCGCTGGCGGGGGCATCGTGGTCAATATCATCTCGGCCACCGCCTACACGACCCCTGCCAACAGGATCGGTTCAGGTGGGTGGGGCATGGGTTACGCCATGACCAAAGCGGCCTTCGAGCGTGTCGCACCACTGCTTGAGGTCGAACACGGTTCCGACGGGATCCGCTCTTTCAGCGTCGATCCGGGGCATGTTGCCACCGAACGACAGATCGCATCGGGCAGGGCCAAACAGTACGAGGGGAACTTCACCGCCGGCACTCCCGAGCAGATCGGCGCGGCCGTGGCCTGGCTGTGCACCGACCCCGCCGCTGAGCGGCACCGCGGTTCGATCGTGCTGGCCCAGAAACTCACCAAGGACCACAACCTGTTGTAGTCGCAGTCGCAGTCGGCTTGGAGCCCCGATAGCTTCGGGGTCGCACTAAGCTTGCTGATGGCCATAGGACTGAGTGCCTCAAGAGGAGATCTGGTGACGAACGAGCCGAGTTGGTCGATGGGTGTCGAGGAGGAGTACCTGCTGGTGGAGCGCGACAGCGGGGCGCTCGTGGCCAAGCAGCCTCCCGGCCTGATGGAGAAGGTGGTCGACCTGCGCCACGGTCTGGTGGCCAGGGAGCTGTTCAGTTCGCAGATTGAGATCGCCACGGGTGTTTGTACCGATATGAAGTACCTTCGCGCTGATGTCGGGCTGTTGCGTTTAGCGGTGGCTGAAGCTGCCGACGAGTTTGGGTTGGCCCCCATCGCGTCTTCGAGCCATCCGTTCGCGAGGTGGAAACGCCTCGAGTACACCGAGGGGGAGCGTTACCAAGCGTTGGCTGAGGATCTGGCGGGGGTGTCGAGGCGGTTGATCATCTCCGGGTTGCATGTGCATGTCGGCATCGAGGATCCCGAATTGCGAATCGATCTGATGAATCAGGTGACGTATTTCTTGCCGCATCTGTTGGCGTTGTCGACGTCGTCGCCGTTCTGGGAGGGAAGCGACACCGGGCTCAAGAGCTACCGCACGACAGTGTTCTCGACCTTGCCGCGCACAGGGCTTCCCGAGAAGTTCGACTCGTGGTCCGAGTTCAGACGGCATGTGCAGGTGCTGGTGGACGCGGGGATCATTGAGGACTCCAGCAAGGTGTGGTGGGATATCCGCCCGTCGGAGCGCTACCCGACCTTGGAGATGCGGGTCACGGACCTGCCCACGAAGATGGAGGACACGATCGCGGTGGCGGCCATGTACGTGTGTCTGTTGCGGATGCTCTGGCGGCTCAAGTTGGAGAATCGGCGTTGGCGCAACTACGCCAACTTCTTGGTGTCGGAGAATCTGTGGAGGGCCGAGCGTTACGGGGTCAACGGCGAACTGATCGACTTCGGTAAGGGCGAGCTCGTGCCGTTCGCAGATCTGGTGGAGGAGATGATCGAGTTGGTCAGGCCCGATGCTGAGGCCTTGGACTGTGTTGCGGAGGTCGAGCACACGCGCACGATCTGCGAGCGTGGTACCTCCGCTGATCGCCAACTGGCTGTGTACCAGGGTGCGCTCGAAGCGGGCGCCACGGAGGACGAGGCGCTCAAAGTCGTCGTCGACGCACTCATCACCGACTCGATGGCGCCACCGACGTCAGAACTGTGAGACCTACGTCAAGTCGCCGGGATCGCTCGTAGAGGGTTCGTTGGATCTGGGGGCCGGCCGCCGTTTGAAGCGGTTGGCGCGGCGGGCGGCATCAACCAGGGTGGCTTCGATCTGGGCGTTGACCGACCGGAACTCGTCGCCGGCCCATTTCTCGTAGGCGTCGTACAACTCCTGGGGGATCCGCAGCAGGTACTGCTTGCGTTGCCGGGCCATGACGCTGAAGTCCTTGGAGGGCTACCGGTTCAGGGTGCCGACGTTGACGACAGGGTTGGTTGGACTGTCGCTGGCGATCACGGTCATGAGGTTCGAGGCGAATGTGGCCTTGCGGTCGGAGTCGAGGGGGATCGAGTCCTCCCCGTCCCCTCCCTCTTCGAGTTGTCGTACAGCATCACGCACCATCAGTACGGCGCCTTCGACGATTTCTTTGCGGGCCGCGACGATCGCGGCCGCTTGTTGGCGGCGAAGCATTGCTTCGGCTATCTCTGGGGCGTAGGCGAGGTCGGTGATGCGGGCTTCGAGGACTTCAACGCCTGCGTCGTCGGCTCGTTCCTGCAGCTCGATCAGCAGGTGCGCGTTGACTTCGCTGGTGGCACCGATGAGGGTGGTGACATCGTCCTCGTCGAATGCGTCGTAGGGGTAGGAGCGGGCCAGTTGTCGGACCGCCGACTCGGACTGGGTGTGGACGTAGGACGTGAAGTTGTCGACTCCGAACACTGCCCGGGCGGTATCGACGACGCGCCACACGACGACCGCGGCGATCTCAATCGGGTTGCCGCGCGCGTCGTTCACCTTGGAGGTCTGGGTCGTGAAGTTTCGGACCCGCAGCGACACTTTCTTCGACACGTACAACGGATTGGCGATTCGCAGCCCCGCTTTGGTGTCTGTCCCGCGGTAATCACCGAAGAACATCAGCACCGCCCCTTGGTTGGGCTGCACCATGAAGAAGCTGATCGAGACGACGAACACCGCGATCGACAGCAGGATCGCCGCGAAGATCATCAGCAGGTTGCCGGCGATTCCGCCGAATACGTAGAGCAGGACCATGGCGATGAGCATCAGCACATCAGCGGCGAGCCACGGCACGCCTGAGTGGGACTGGCTGCGGGTTTCTTTGAGTTGATCCATGGGTTTCTCTCCGGAATCGTTGGTTATAGCTATATGATATCACTTAGCTTACACAAGATCCATTCTGGTCAGATGCCGGATCGAGGAGAATCAAATGGCCCGCTGAAGCCGATACGGTACGGCTGTGACTGAGATTCATGGGACTTGCGAGGTTGGATTTGAAGGCGTGCGGGAGGCTTTCTCGACCAATTTCGATGAGGGCGACCTGGGCGCTTCGTGTGCTGTGGTGCACCAGGGCGAGCTGGTGGTCGATCTGTGGGGCGGGCATCGAGACGTCGCCGAGACGAAGCCGTGGGAACGCGACACGATCGTCAATGTCTGGTCGACCACCAAGATGATGGCGGCGCTGTGCGTGCTGGTGCTGCACGACCGGGGTTCGCTGTCGGTTGACGACCCTGTGGCAGTGCACTGGCCCGAGTTCTCTGCCGGCGGCAAACAGGGCGTGCTGATTCGGCACCTGATGAGCCATACCGCTGGGCTGGCTGGGTTCGATCCGCCGATCACCACAGAAGAGATGTACGACTGGGACCACTGCTGCGCCAACCTGGCAGCCCAGGCCCCTTGGTGGGAGCCGGGCACAGCCTCGGGCTACCACGCATCCACCCAGGGTTGGCTGCTCGGTGAGGTTGTGCGACGGGTGACTGGGCGCACGCTCGGCACCTTCTTCCGTGAAGAGATCGCCGGTCCTCTGGGCGCCGATTTCCACATCGGCCTCGACGATGCGGAGTTCGGTCGCGTGGCGGAGATGCGCACCGATGGGGCTGAGGGCATCGGCGACCACAACGACCCGATCCCGGCCCGTCAGGCTCGGGGGGAGGCTGAGCATTCCCAGTACGTCAACACCGACCGTTGGCGGCGGGCCGAGTTCCCTGCTTCGAACGGCCACGGCAACGCCCGCTCGGTCGTGCAGGTTGTGTCGGTTCTGGGCCAGGGCGGTGAATCCCAGGGTCTTCGTCTCCTCGGTCAGAACACGATCGAGCGGATCTTCGAGGTGCAGGCATCGGGACCTGACCTGGTGCTCGGCTACGACATGAAGTTCGGTATCGGTTACGGACTCAGCTCGACTGCGATGCCGCTCGGGATCAATGACCGCACGCTCTTCTGGGCGGGCTGGGGCGGTTCGATGGCTGTGGTGGACGTCGAGAACTCACTCACCGTCTGCTACGCCATGAACCGCATGATGTCCGATGTGGTCGGCGGTATGCGCGCCGGCCGCGTGATCTTCGCCGCCCACGACGCCGGTACTGCCCTCCGGGCCTAGCGGCCCCGTGAGCACAGCGAACCAGAGCGAAAGGCAACGCGCGGCGCACGCCGCCGGTACTGCCCTCCGGGCCTAGCGGCCCCGTGAGCACAGCGAACCAGAGCGAAAGGCAACGCGCGGCGCACGCCGCCGGTACTGCCCTCCGGGCCTAGCGGCCCCGTGAGCACAGCGAACCAGAGCGAAAGGCAACGCGCGGCGCACGCCGCCGGTACTGCCCTTTGGGCCTAGCGGCCCCGTGAGCACAGCGAACCAGAGCGAAAGGCAACGCGCGGCGCCCGCCGCGGGCACTGCCCTCCGGGCCTAGGGGACGGGGACGGTGTCGGTGTCGGCGCCGCTGCGCAGCACTTTGCCGGGGAGGGCGTCGGTGGGCTGCCCGTCGACCACGGTGGTGACGCCGTTGACCATCACCCGCTGAATGCCGGTCGCCTCGGAGTAGAGTCGCTTGCTGTCACCGGGGAGGTCGAACACCAGCTCCACGTCGGTCGCGCCGATCTCGTCGGCGTCGAAGAGCACCAGATCGGCAAAATAGCCCTCGGCGACACGGCCCCGGTCCCGCAAACCGAATAGCCTTGCCGGCACATCGGTGAGATGCCGGACGGCATTGGGCATGCTGGTGAGCTGTCGTCCGTGCAGGCAGTCGGCGAGCCAGGCGGTCGTGTAGGGGGCGCCGGCCATGCGGTCGAGGTGTGCGCCCGCGTCCGAGCCCCCGATCATCACCGCCTCGTGCTCCCATGCCTGTGCCCGCAGCCGCCAGCTTTCGGCATCGTCGTCGGTCGGTAGCGGCCACCACACTGTCGCCAGGTCGTCTTCGAGTGCGATCTCGACCATCGTGTGGAATGCCCGTTTGCCCCTCTCACGGGCAATGTCGCCGAGGGTGCGGCCCTTGAGCCCCTCGTTGGCAGCGGAGTAGGTGTCCCCCACCTGATAATTGTCCCAGCCGGTGAGGCGGGAGAACACCCCTGCTTCGGGGAGCGCCGCCTGATTCTCAAGCCAGGTCACCACCTCGGGGTCTCGCAGCTTCGCCATCCGCTCGGGGTAGTCGAGGCTGAAGATCGTCTTCCACTCCGGCAGTTGATGCAACGCGCAGAAAGTACCGAGGCTCATGTTCATACCGACCAGGACCGGCATGGTGAGGGCGACGATTTTGGCCCCTTCTGAATTGGCTTTCTCGCAGGCCGCGATCTGGTTGCGGTAGGCCTCGGGGCGGGCCGAGTCGATGGTCAGCACGTTCCAGTTGAGGGGCCTGCCACCTTCGACCGACATCTTGGTCATCAGTTCGACCTCGTCGTCCGCGAATCCGTTGAGGCAGCCGTCGGCCACCCATTCAAGGGTCGTGCCGGGGTGCGCTGAGGTTTCTCGGCAGAGTTCCAGCACTTCGTCCCAGGCTGCCCAACGGCTCGGTACGGGGTTGCCGTCCCAGTCGTTGTGGGTGAAGGAGCGGCCGGTCGAGAACCCTAGGCCGCCCGCTTCGATGGACTCTTTGAGCAGTCGGCGCATGTGTTCAACTTGTTCCTCGGTGGCTTCGTGGCCGACCGAGTCGTCCTTCATCACCAGTCGGCGCAGGGCGCAGTGGCCGACGAGGAAGCCGACGTTGATGGCGGTGCCGTTCTCCGCCACACGGTCGAGATACTCGCCGAAGCTGCGCCAGTTCCAGGGCACGCCCAACTCGAGCGCCTCCAGCGCCATGCCCTCGACTTTGACCATCATCTTCTTGAGGTATTCGCCGTCGGATTCGTCGCCGAGCGGGGCCAGGGTGAAGCCGCAGTTGCCCCCGATCATCGAGGTGACGCCGAAGAGGTTCGACGGGGTTGTCCGCGGGTCCCAGAAGATCTGCGCGTCGTAGTGGGTGTGGGGATCGACGAATCCGGGGCAGACCACCAGACCGTCGGCATCCACTGTCTCGACCGCCGGCTCATCGACCTGCCCGACAGCGACAATCCGACCGTCGCGAATACCGATATCGCCCACCACCGGCGCTGCACCCGTGCCATCGACGATGGACCCACCTCTGATAATCATGTCGAGCATCGCTTCGTCCTCCTGGGCGTTGCACGCGGCCTCGCTGCCGTAGGGGCTTCATGCTATTCCCGGTCACCGCACAGCACCTATTCACAACCGCGCCGCCCAGTTGCATCCGTGCGCCGCGGGCGTGACAGTATCCGGCGATGAGCAGACGCACCGATGAACTCCTGGCACAGATGACCACCGAGGAGAAGGTGGCCATGGTGACCGGTGGCGACATGTGGCACACCAGGGGAGTTGAGCGGCTGGGGATACCGAAGCTGAAGGTGACCGACGGCCCCAACGGTGCCCGCGGTGACGGACTCATGGGCACCGGCAGCAGCACAGCGTGCATACCCAGCGGTGCTGCTCTGGGCGCAACCTGGGATCCGCGTCTGGTGGAGGAGCTCGGCGAGTTGTTGGGCGACGAGGCGGTGGCCAAACGTGCGCAAGTGCTGCTGGCGCCCACGATCAACCTGCACCGCTCCCCCAAGGGCGGACGCAATTTCGAGTGTTTCAGTGAGGACCCGATCCTTTCGGGGCGTTTGGCCGCCGCTTTCGTGCGGGGCGTGCAGTCGCGTGGTGTGGCCACAACGGCCAAGCACTTCGTTGGCAACGATTCGGAGTTCGAACGCAACAGCATCGACACCCAGGTCGACGAGCGGACCCTGCGCGAACTGTATCTGGTGCCCTTCGAGCACGCCGTGAAGGACGGCGGTTCCTGGGGGATCATGTCGGCCTACAACCGGCTCAACGGCACGTTCTGTGGGGACAACCACTGGCTGTTGACCACCGTGCTGCGTGAGGAGTGGGGGTTCGACGGTTTTGTGGTGACCGACTGGTTCGGGGCACGCTCCACGGTCGACATGGCCAACGCCGGTCTGAGTCTGGAGATGCCCGGGGAGGGGCGTTGGTACGGCGATCTGCTAACCGCTGCGGTCGACAACGGTGGGGTGTCCGTCGACGCCCTCGATCGCATTGCGGCGGACGTCCTGACACTGATGGAACGGACCGGCGCGCTCGACCACGACAACGACTTCACCGAGTCCGAACTTGACCGAGCCCAGGACCGGGCCTTGATTCGTCGTGCCGCTGCCGCCGGTTCAGTGTTGTTGCGCAACGACGGGGTGCTGCCGCTCGATCCCACCGGTATCACCAAGCTGGCCGTGATCGGTCCCAATGCCTACAACGCCAAGGTGATGGGCGGCGGCTCCGCCAAGGTGAGGGCCTACCGCACGACTTCGCCACTGGATGCTCTGAGCGCAAGGCTGCCCGGCACTGAGGTGGTCTGGGAGAGGGGCTGCGACATCGACCGCACCTGCCCGGCGTTGACGAAACCGCTGGTACAGGGGTCCGTTACCGTCGACTACTTCGATGGCTATGATCTGGGCCGACCGGGTGAGGCCAAGGCCACGATCGAGGCCGGCAGCTTCGATTTCTTGGCGTTCGGACCGCCCGTTCCGGGGGTGTTTGCTGAGACCTATTCGCTGCGGGCGACAGCGACGGTGGTGCCGACGTCGTCTGGGGTCTACGAGTTCCGGCTGGTTCAGTGCGGACGGGCACGTGTGCTGGTCGACGGTGAGGTTGTGCTCGACGCAACCGCCGGCGACTTTCCGCGGGGAAGCGCCTTCTTCGGATTCGGCACCGACGAGATCGCCGCTCAGGTCGACTTGGTCGAGGGGCGGGCGATCGAGGTAGTTGCCGAGTTCTCCAACCGCGATTCGATGCTGTTGTCGGGAATGAAGTTGGGTCTGCTTTCGACAACCGAGGAGGATCTGCTGGGCCGGGCTGTTGCGCTGGCTGCCGACAGCGATATGGCCATTGTGGTGGTCGGCACCAACGACGACTGGGAGACCGAGGGGCGTGATCGCGACCTCTGGGAACTGCCCGGTGATCAGCCGGAGTTGATTCGCCGTGTGGCGGAGGCCAACGAGCGAACGATCGTGATCCTCAATGTTGGTGCGCCCCACGATCTGTCGTGGCTCGACGATCCCGCCGCGGTCCTGTCAGTCGGTTTCGGAGGTCAGGAGCTCGGCAATGCGATTGTCGACATGCTGCTGGGCGACGTCGAGCCGGGCGGGCGGGCCCCGACCACTGTCGGGGCCCGCTACGAGCATTTCGGCGCCTACCTGAACTATCCGGGTGACAATTCGATCGTCCGCTACGGCGAGGGTCTGTTCACCGGTCACCGTTTCCACGATGCGCTGGCTCTTGAACCGGCGGTGGAGTTCGGGTTCGGGTTGTCGTACACGACCTTTGCAATGTCTGAGCCTCGCATCATCTCAGGGCCCGTCGCGGCCCCCGGTAGCACGCTTAGTGTCGAGGTTGATGTGACCAATACCGGTGACCGGCACGGCTCTGAGGTCGTGCAGGTGTACGTCGAACCGTTGGATCCGGAGATTGTCCGGCCTGTGCGCGAGCTGAAGGCGTTCCGGAAGGTGGCCCTCGATCCCGGCGAGACGGCGACGGTTGAACTTGAACTGGAAGCTCGTGCCTTCGCCTACTACGACGTCGGCGACCCCTTCTGGGACGAGTTGAGCAACGCGGGTCCCGTGCCAGCCGAGGGAGAGGGGCTTCATCGAACCGAACCAGGCTGGTATGTGGATCCGGGCGAGTACCGGATCGTCGCGGGTCGGTCGTCTCGGGACTTCTCGGGTTCGGCGGTGCTCAATCTGACCGGCGAGGCAGCACGCCTCGACAGCTAGCTCCGCCCCGTTTCAAATCTGCGCGATCAG
This sequence comes from uncultured Acidimicrobiales bacterium, assembly GCA_951812975.1. GTDB lineage: Bacteria > Actinomycetota > Acidimicrobiia > Acidimicrobiales > Aldehydirespiratoraceae > VXYK01. Next base: position 1,170,582 of record CATOTC010000001.1, read on the forward strand.
CCACATATGTTGTGGTTTTTCGCGCAGATTTCGGGGGCGGGCGTAGGATCAAACCCACCCGAGGAGAACTGACCATGCTGTTTCGACGAGACAAACAGACGATGCCCAGCCCCGAAGAGGCGCTCGAGGGGCGGCCCGATCCCCTGCCGGTGCAGGACCAGCATCTCGTGCTCGGCACACCGCTCAAAGGTCCGTATCCGGAGGGGTTCGAGACTGCCATGTTCGGGCTCGGCTGTTTCTGGGGTGCGGAGCGTTTCTATTGGCAGCTCGACGGCGTCTACGCCACCGCTGTGGGGTACGCGGGCGGTTACACACCGAACCCGTCCTACGAGGAGGTCTGTTCTGGGAGGACCGGGCACAACGAGGTCGTTCTTGTTGTGTTCGATCCGTCCGTCGTCACCTATGAGGAACTGCTCGCAGTGTTCTGGGAGGTGCATGACCCCACCCAGTTCATGCGCCAGCACAACGACATCGGGACCCAGTACCGCAGCGAGATCTACGTCTACGACGAGATGCAGTCAGCCGCGGCGCAGGCGAGCCTCGACAAGTACCAGGGGCTGCTGACGGGGGCCGGCTACGGCGACATCGTCACCACCGTTGTGGACGCGCCGACGTTCTACTTCGCCGAGGAATACCACCAGCAGTATCTGCACCGGAATCCCGGCGGGTACTGCAACCACGGGGTCTGCCAAGTCCGCTACGCCTGACCCCGTCCCGCCGGTTTGCGAAGGGTCTGTCAGATCGACTGGCTCGGGAATCCGGGGCCTTCGTGATCCTGTCCGTCCATGCTCGCATTGAGGCGGGCCTTGCCCATCAGCTCAGCCATCACCGGGCCGAGTTCGGTCGGATCGTCGGGCTGCTCAGCGGTCGGGCCGAGGTGCCAGCCTTCGGCGATCCCGAGGTGGCGCCCGCGGATGTCGAAGACTCGGCCTGTGACCCTGCCCGCCTCGGGGCTCGCCAACCAGGTGGTGACCACCGCTATCCAACGCGGTGACATGGCCTCCATGGCTGATTCCGAGAGGTTCTCTGCGCCACCCATCAGCGGCAGAGTGAGCCGCGACACTGCGGTGGGGGCCAGGCAGTTGACGGTCACGCCGTACTTGACCAGTTCCTGCGCGGTGATGACCGTGAAGGCCGCGATCCCGGCTTTGGCCGCACCATAGTTGGACTGGCCTACGTTGCCGTAGATCCCGGAGGGCGAGGCGGTGTTAATGATGCGTCCGTAGGCCTCGCCGCCAGCCTTTACCTGGGCCCGCCAGTGGACCGCGGCGTGGTGCGACGGCCCGAACGTGCCTTTCAGGTGCACCGCGATCACTGCGTCCCAGTCGTCCTCGCTCATGGAGAACACCATGCGGTCACGCAGGATGCCCGCGTTGTTGACCACGATGTTGATGTCGCCGTAGGTGTCGATCGCCTGATCGATCATGGCTTTGGCGTCGTCGAAGGACGCCACGTTGCCGCCGTTGACGACGGCCTCGCCACCCATCGCTTCGATCTCCGCGACGACCTCCTGTGCCGGGGTCAGGTCGCCGCCACCGCCGAATTCGTCACCGCCCAGATCGTTGACGACGACTTTGGCACCCTGTTCGGCCATCATGATCGCGTGGTCGCGGCCGATGCCGCGGCCTGCGCCGGTGATGAGGGCGACCTTGCCTTCAAGCAGCTTTCCCATTTCCCCTCCGGGGTTAGAACCTGCCGGATCGGGCAGGAAGCGAAAAGTTAACGATCGTTATTGTAGGCACCGCATCGGAGTATCCCTTAACCGCGGGGCTGCTGACTCCCGGGCGGGTCGGGTCGGTTACCAGCCGCGCTCCACCCATTCGTCGAAACTCGGGATCTCGGTGCCGATTGTCGTGTCGACGCCGTGGCCAGGCAGAACGATGGTGTCGGGGTCGAACACCCGGAACATACGGTCCTCGATGCTGGCCAGGATCGTCGGGAAGTCCCCACCCTCGAAGCTGGTGGCTCCGGGTCCGCCGGGGAAGAGGGTGTCGCCGGTGAACAGCAGGGGCGTGTCCTCCACGCTGAACGACATGGAGCCCGGAGTGTGGCCCGGGGTGTGATGGGTGTGGATTCGCAGCCGGCCGATCTCGATCACCGATTCGTCGGTGAGGAGGTAGTCGTAGCTCGGCAGCATGGCGGCGTCCTCGGCGGTGACGCCGACTTTGTAGCCGGCCTCTCGCACCGCAGGGACAGCCTGGATGTGATCCCAGTGGCCGTGGGTCTCGAGCACCGTGCGCACGTCGAGTGCTTGGCACAGTTCGAGCAGTCGCTCGTGTTCGTTGGCGGCGTCGAGCAGCACGCCCTCTCCGGTCTCGCGGCAGCGGACTACGAAGACGTTGTTGTCCACGGGACCGACGACGATCCGATGCACCTCAACTCGGCTGTCGGACCAGTGCAGAGTTGAATCGGACGGTGTTCGTGCGGGCGGTGTCACACCGAGATCGTAGCGGCGGCGCGCCGGATCAGGCTGCCGTTTCGTCTTCGACGCTCAGGCTGCTGGCTCGTCTTCGACGATACGCACGTTGCCGAGGGGCACGCCGGGAACTCCGCAGTTCCAGCAGGCGTCCGCGCTGGTTCCTCTCCAGGTGACGTCGCAGCGGATGCAGCGCAGCGGCTTTTCGACTCCTTGGACCACCGGGGAGACTGAAGCTAATTCGGTCACAGCAGTCACACTATGCACACCCACCATGTCAACTGGGTGATCCCCCGGCCACCTGTCGGATTTCGAGCTTGGCGCCCTAGCCTGCTTTGAGCAGAACCAGGAGATTTCCATGGCCCCAACCCCACGTCCGAACAGCGACGGCTCGAGTCCCAAACGGCAGCGGTTCGATGAACCGCCGGAGATGTTCATCGACACGGCCAAGACCTACACGGCAACGATGGAGACGTCGCTCGGCACGATGACGATCCACCTTGATGCCGCGGCGGCTCCCAACACCGTCAACAACTTCGTGACCCTGTCGCGCTACCACTACTACGACGGAGTCACCTTCCACCGCATCATCAACAATTTCATGTGTCAGGGCGGCGATCCCGAGGGCAGCGGCCGCGGCGGCCCCGGCTACCGTTTCGAGGACGAACTGCCTCGACCCGGGCGTTACGAGATCGGTTCTCTGGCAATGGCCAACGCCGGTCCCAACACCAATGGGAGTCAGTTTTTCATCGTTTCGGGAGCGAGCGGCGTCGGCTTGCCGCCGCAGTACTCATTGTTCGGCAAGGTCGTGTCCGGCCTAGACGTGCTCGATGAGATGCAGCGGGTCCAGACCGACCGCAACGACCGCCCTTTGACCGACGTGGTGATCTCGTCGGTCACGATCACGGAGGGAGACTGACATGGCGATCGACACGATCGGCCCTATCGACACAATCGGCATAGTCGGCACCGGCGCGATGGGCAGTGGGATCATCGAAGTTGCAGCCAAGGCGGGAGTCGCTGTCGTCGCCTACGACATCAACGCTGCAGCTGTCGAGGCAGGCTCGATGAAGGTGCAGGGTTCGCTGGACCGCGCTGTCACCCGCGGCAAACTCGATGAAGCCGCCCGCGACAGCGCCGCCGCGAGAGTCACTTGGACCACAGAGCTCGCAGACATGAACGGCTGCCAACTGGCCGTCGAGGCCGCGCCGGAAGTCCTCGACCTCAAGCTCGACATCTTCAGGCAGCTCGATGCGGTACTGCCCGCGGGGGCGATCATGGCGACGAACACTTCGTCGATACCGATCATCGACATCGCCATGGGGACCGAGCGGCCCGAGCAGGTTTGCGGGATGCACTTTTTCAACCCGGCGACCGTAATGCGGCTCGTGGAGGTGATCTCCACGCAGCGCACCGATCCCGAGGTTGCACAGACCGCTGCGCGTTTCGCTACCCACGTGCTCGGGAAGCGGGTCGTGCACTGCAAGGATCGGGCGGGTTTCGTGGTCAACGCGTTGCTCGTGCCTTTCCTGTGTCAGGCGATCGCGATGTTCGAAGCGGGCCATGCCTCGGCCGAGGACATTGACGAGGCAATGAAACTCGGGGCCGGTCATCCGATGGGTCCGCTGGCCCTGTGCGACATGATCGGCCTCGATGTGATGCTGTGGACCGCCGAGTCGTTGTACGACGAGTACTGCGAGCGCTTCCTCGCTCCCCCGCCGCTGCTTCGGCGGATGGTGTCTGCAGGTCACCTCGGACGCAAGTCCGGCAAGGGCTTCTACGACTACTGAGGCTCTGCTTTCGCCGGGCGCAGCCGGAGCCGCGGGACCGTGCTTTCGCCGAGCGCAGCCGGATCCGCGAAACCGTGCTTTCGCCGAGCGCAGCCGGATCCGCGAAACCGTGCTTTCGCCGGGCGCAGCCGGAGCCGCGAAACCGTGCTTTCGCCGGGCGCAGCCGGATCCGCGGGGCCGCGAGCGGCTACTGGGCCGTTGAGTTATGTGCTTGCCAGTCGTCGGCGAGAGCGTTGGCTTCGCGCTCGGCTCTGATGGCCAGATAGGCGTCTCGGTGGCGTCGATGGCGTCTCAGTCCACGGAGGTAGTCCCCGAAGTAGGCCCGCAGGAACGCCCAGCGACCCGCCTCGTGCCATTGTCGAACGTGGACGAGTTCGTGCGCCAACAGTTTGCTGTTGCCGCTGCGGTCATCGTCGTTCCGCAGCAGCACGAACCGGCCGACCGCCATTCCGCTCGAACCGAACGGGAGCACCGGCACCCGCACTATCCGCACCCGTTCAGCCAATTCACCGCTGAGAACATCGTACGATTGGATCTCTGGTCCCTCTAATCGCCTCATGTTCGACATGATCGTATTCGACTTCCGCGCGGCACCTTGAAGACTGTTCGCAACATCCTGCCGCGGTTCACCGGTCTGAAGATGCAAGTTCGCATCGGCGTGGTCTCAGCCGCGCTGGCAATGCTGCTGTTGATCACCGCCCTGCTGGCCGAGTCGACCGACGATCTCGCTGGTGACGTGAACGCCACGAGCACAACCACGACCACCACAACGACCACGACCACCACAACGACCACGACCACCACGATCCCCGAGTACACCGGTTGGGTGGATCCCGAATCGTCGGGAACGGCGTGGGGTGCAGAGGTTCGGGGGTTGCTGACATTCCGTGGCAATCCGACTCGCACCTACTACGGAGAGGGTCCTGTACCGTCTGCGCCTCAGATCCTCTGGACGTATCCCCGCGAAGGTTCCCTGTGTTCGCTTTCCACGACCGGCGGTGAGACCACGACCTGGTGCGGGTCAGGCTGGACGGGTCAACCAGCCGTCTTCGAGTACGACGGCAGAACCTGGGTGACGCAGGGCAGCTACAGCCGCAACGTCCATTTCCTCGACTTCGACGACGGCACCCAGATACTCCCGAACTTCCCAACGGGCGACCTCGTCAAAGGCTCTGCAACCGTCGATCCCGACGGATTCCCTCTGCTGTACACAGGCAGTCGCGACGGTTACTTCCGAGTCCTCTCCTTCGACGGTGACGGACCCGTCGAGCTCTGGGCGCTGTGGGGCTACGATGTCTCTCCGACCAAGTGGAACGACGATTGGGACGGGTCGGCACTGGTTCTCGACGACTACCTCTTCATTGGCGGCGAGAACTCTCAGTTCCACATCGTCAAGCTGAACCGGGGATATGACATCGACGGCAACGTCACGGTCGACCCGCACCTGGTGTTCAACGCTCCAGGGTGGGACGACGAACTGATTTCAGCCGTCGGCGACAACGTTACGATCGAGAACTCGGTGGCAATTTCAGGAAACACCGTCTACTTCGCGAATTCGGGAGGGTTGATTCAGGGGTGGGATATCAGTGACCTGGTCGATGGCGTCGATCCGACGCGGGTGTTCCGCTTCTGGGCCGGCGATGATGTCGATGCCACGCTGGTGATCGACAGCGATCAGATGATCTACGCCGGGGCCGAATACGAGCGGGGCAATGCTCGCAGTCAAGAAGTAGGTCAGATCTTCAAGCTCGACCCGTCTCGGCCCGATGATCCGCTCGTCTGGAACGTCGATGCGCGTTCCTATCTTGGTTCTGGCGTCTGGGCGACGCCGGGTCTCTACCGCGACATTCTGATCGTGCCCACCGACCAGGGAACCGTGCTGGGGCTCGACCGCGCCACCGGCGAACAGCGCTGGTCGATCAAGCTCCAAGGACCGGTCTGGTCCTCGCCGGTGATCGTTGACGACGTGTGGATCCAGGGAGACTGCGCGGGGTTCCTGCGTGGATTCGATGTGTCTGACACATCGGTGGAACCGACCCAGCTGTGGGAGGTCCACCTCGGCGGTTGCATCGAGTCGACCCCCGCCGTGTGGGGAGGCAGGATCTTCGTCGGCACGCGTTCAGGAGAGATCTTCGCTGTCGGCTGAATTCACCGGCGGTGCACGTCCGCTTGCCATGCGGGCCGCGGATTGAGCGGCACCGAGCCTTGGGGGAACTACGGCCGGTGCCAGTTGGAGCCGGTGGGGGTGTCTTCTACGACGATGCCCAACGCCGTGAGTTCGTCGCGGAGCCGATCAGCCTCTGCGAAGTCCCTGGCTTCTCGTGCTGTGGAACGGGCCGCAACCAAAGCCTCGATCTCAGCATCGTCAGCAGAGCCGGCGGAGTCTTCGGTGCCACGGGGTCCGCCGACTCTGATGCCGAGCGCTCCGGCGAGGTCGATCACGGTTGAGACCAGCACCGCCGCCTCTGCGGTGTCGCTGGTGGGGCTCGCGTCGAGGGCGGTGTTGGCTTTCCGGACGGTGTCGAAGATGACGGCGACGGCTTCGGGAGTGCCCAGGTCGTTGTCCATCGCCGCCGCGAACGCCTCGAGCGCCGATGCGTCTCGCTCGGTTCCGTCGAGGGCAATGCCGGCGGCTGTGGCCCTGCGGGCCATGGCGTCGATGCGCTCGATCCCGGCACGGGCCTGAGCCATCACCTCGGCGTTGACTTCCATGGTCTTGCGGTAGTGGGTCTGCAGCAGCAGCAGGCGCAGGGCCCGGGCGTTGAGGGGGTGTTCGTCGAGCAGGTCGCGCACCGTTCGGAAGTTGCCGAGCGATTTTGCCATCTTCTCGCCGCCGACGTTGAGCATGGCGTTGTGCAGCCAGTGCTGGGCGAACGGCCGGCCTGCTGCTATTGCTTCGGCCCGTTCGTTGGTGTGGTGCGGGAACACGAGGTCGTCGCCTCCGCCGTGGAGGTCGAATCCGTCGCCGAGTATGCCGAGGCTCATGGCCACGCATTCGATGTGCCAGCCGGGGCGGCCCGGTCCCCACGGTGAGGGCCAGGTCGGTTCGTCGGGCTTGGCCGACTTCCAGAGTGCGAAATCGAGGGGATCCTCTTTGAATTCGTCGACCTCCACGCGGGCGCCTGAGCCTTCGGCGAGTTCGTCGAAGCTGCGGTGTACCAGGTCGCCGTATCCGGGTACGGAGCGCACCCGCAGATACACCCCCGATTCGGTGGCGTAGGCCGAGTCGTTGTCCATCAGAGTCTCGATGAACGCGACCATCTGGTCGACGAATTCGGTGGCGTGGGGGCGGTCGTGGGGATGGAGGATGTCGAGTTCGTCCATCGCTTCGATGTAGACCGCTTCCCATTGTTCGGCGACCTGGGGTTCGGTGAGGCCTTCGGCGTTGGCGCGGTTGATGATGTTGTCGTCGATGTCGGTGACGTTGGCGACGTGGTGTACCTCGATGCCTCGCCATTCGAGGTAGCGGCGCAGCACGTCGTAGGTGAGGGCTTGGCGGGCATGGCCGAGGTGGGGGTGGTCATAGACCGTCGGCCCGCAGGCGTAGAGCGAGACCTTGCCCGGGTCGCGCTGAGCGAGGGGCCGAACCTTCATCGTGAGGGTGTCGTACAGGTGGATCAAGGGACTGGAGCCGCCGGGGTTTCTAGTTCAATTCCGCACAGGTCTGACAGTTCTCGCAGCACGGCGGGCGCCGTAGAGTCGTCGCCTCCGTCGAGAACGGCCGTGGCGAGTCCAAGCAGTTCTGTTCTTGCTCGGGGGGCGTCGAGGTCGTCGTCGAGAGCAGCGCGCAACCGGCTTGCGTACGGGGCCGGATCGGGGCCTGTGCTGGCGTTGGCCGCCGCTAGCAGCTTCTCCAGGTCCGCTGTGGCCTCGGTGATGTCGTCGTCGAACCATTCCCAGTCTTCTCGATAGTGGTGTGCCATCAACGAGAGCCGGATCGCCCTTGGGTCGGCGAGTTTCGACAGTTCGCTGACGAAGACGAGGTTGCCGAGCGATTTCGACATTTTCGTTCCGTCGTAGGCGACCATCCCGCAGTGCATCCAGTGGCGCACGAACGTGGTGCCGGTGGCTGCTTCGCTCTGGGCCCGTTCGCATTCGTGGTGCGGGAAGATCAGGTCGCTGCCCCCGCCGTGCAGGTCGATGGTGGTGCCGAGCAGGCCCATCGACATTGCGCTGCATTCGATGTGCCATCCGGGGCGGCCCGGTCCCCACGGCGATTCCCATGCGGGTTCGTCGGGCAGGGAGGGTTGCCACAGGACGAAGTCGAGCGGGTTGCGTTGGCGGGGGTCGTCGGGGTGGCCGCCGCGTTCGGCGGCCAGTTCGACCATGGTCGCTTCGTCGTAGCCCGAGACCGCACCGAACGTGTCGAAAGTCGTCACGTCGAAGAAGGTGGCGCCTTCCACGGTGTAGGTGTGCCCTGCGCCCTTGAGGATCGTGATCAGGTCGATCATCTCGGTCACCCATTCGCGGGCGTGGGGTTCGGCTGTGACTCCCCGAGTGTTGAGCGCGGCCATGTCGCCGTGGAAGCGGGCTGTTTCGGCGGCCGCCAGCTCCAGGAAGTCGACGCCGAGTTCCCGGGCCTTGCCGAGGATGCTGTCGTCGACGTCGGTGATGTTGCGCACGAATTTCACGCTGTGGCCTAGTTCTTCGAGCCGTCGGATCAGCAGGTCGTAGGTCAGGTAGGTGTTGGCGTGGCCGAGATGGGTCGAGTCGTAGGGCGTGATGCCGCAGACATAGATCGTTACTTCGTCGCCCGGCTCGAAGGGGACGATCGAGTTGCGCGCCGTGTCGTAGAGAAGCACCCCCGCAACGGTAGCGCCCTGCTGTGGCTACTCGGCGCTGCGGAATGCTTCGATGCGGTTGTCGAGGTTGAGGAACAGCGACACGTACCGCGCGATGTCGGCGGTGGTGATCTCGTCGAGGAGTTCCAACCGCTGATCGGGCGTGCCGACAAGCGCATCGTCGAGGTGCCGGCGTCGCAGCAGCGGGCTGATGATCTCGCCGTTGCTGTCGAGGTGGTAGTCGTCTCGAAGCACCGACTTGGCATGGGCCAGGTCGTCGTCTGTAGGACCGTTGGCGATCAACTCAACGACCGTTTCGACGATCGTCGCGTTGATCTGCTCAAGGCTCTCGGAGGGGCCCGACGCGCTGAGGTAGTTTTCCCACAGGCCGACTTCGATCCGCGGCGTCAGCTCCACGCCGACGGAGTAGGTTTCTCCAAGATCCTCGCGAACAGAGCCGACGAGCAGGTCATCGAGCACCACTGTCACCAGATCGCCGATAACCAGGGTCTCCGCGGTGACGGGCACCGCGGCACCGAACTGCAGATCGAGGCCGGCTGCGCCCGAGTCTGCGTCTACGGGGGTGGTTATGCGCTGGACTCCCGGCGGAAAGCCCGGATTGTGGTTCACGTGTGCGTCGGCCTCGCCGGCCGGCAGGGTGCCGATGTAGCGGACGGCCAGATCCGCGACCGTCGCTCGGTCGATGTCACCTACGATCACCACCACCAGGTCGTCCACATCGCCCAAGCGCGCCTCGTACAGCTCCAGCAGCCCCTCGGCCGTGACTGCGTCGATTTCATCTGGCGTGAGGATGAAGTGGTACCAGGGACTGTTCTGGTAGGTGGCGTCGTACAGGTCGAAGACTGCGGTCCACTGCGGGTTGTTCTCATAGCTGGTACTGCGGAGACGCAGATCTTGGATCTGCTCGGTCGCCGCAACCTCGCTGACCCGCGGCTCGGTGATGTAGAGCTGCATCAGCGCGAGCAGGTCGTCGAGGTCGTCGGGGTTCGAAGAGCCCGAGAAGCCTTCGGTCAGCTCGGTGATGAACGGGGTCACCCGTGCCGTGGTGCGGGCGAGGTACTCGTCTAGCTGCGATGCCGAGTAGTCGGCAACGCCGCTGTTGGCAACGGCCCGTGTTATGGCGCGGCGCATTGCGGCCGCGCCCATCGGCAGCTGCGACCAGCCACCCAGGCTCTGCGCCGACACGTCCACCTGCCCGGCAGCCAGATCGGAGGGGGCGAACACGACACGAGCACCGTTGGCGAACACCCACTCATGCGCTCCCTCGAACAGGCCCACCGCGTGCTCGCGGATCGGCGCCACCGGGTCGGGCGTCGCCAGCAGGGTTTCGATGCGCTCCTCGGTGGGGGGCGGCGGCACGGGCACCACCGCATCGATCGCCGCCTGGAGCTGTGCGGCGTCGGGCACGTTGGCGGGATCGTCGCCGAGCGGCACCACCAGCGGCGGCGCATTGTCCAGGATCCAGCGCAGGTGCGCAGTCAGCTCCTCGACGGTGTAGGTAGCGAGCAGCGCGTCCAGCCGGGCCACCCTGTCCTCGACCGACTCGATGCTCTCACCGCGCACAAAGTTCAGGACGAAGCGGTCTGCGTAATCGGCGCTCTGGATGGTCGCCTCACGCTCAAGCTGGGATCCCAGCGAGGTGCGCGCCGCGGCGGTGGCCTGATCCAGCTCGTCGGCGGTGAAACCGTAGTGCGCTGCGCCCGCCAGGACCGACAGGTAGTCGGTTGTCGCCTGCTGCAGGTCCTCGCCCACGATGTTGGTGCCGTAGAGTCGCAGCCCGCGTGCTTGTTGCCACAACGACATGTTGGGCTCGTCGGCCTGAGACATCAGACCGGCCCTGTGAGCATTGGCGAGTCGGATGTCAAGCAGATGGTCGATGATGGTTTCCATCCAGCGGAGCCGGTCGCCGCCGAAGGTGCTGGGAGTCCAGGCGGGCAGTTGCCAGTCGATCGACATCGAGATGAACCCGTAGTCGGGGTGCGTGGCGACGGCGATGACCGGTTCGTCCACGAAATCTGCCGTGAATGCACTCCGTTCGGGCTGAGGCGGCATCGGTTCGACGGGACTGGCCAGGTCGCCGAAGAACTGCGTCACCTTCTGGGTCATGTCGGCCACGGGCAGGTCGCCGACCACGATGACGGCCATGTTGTCGGGCCGGTACCAGGTCTCGTAGAAGTCGCGCAGCTGCTCGCTGGTGATCGAGGAGTTGGAATCCTCGTTGCCGCCGATCAGCATGCCCTCATAGACGGTGCCGCTGTAGTAGATGGCATCGAGGAAGTTGCTGAGCCAGCCGTTCGCGGACTGGTCGGTCAACCGGTATTCGTCGAGCACGATGCCTCGCTCGGCCTCGACTTCCTCGGGTGCGATGGTGGCCGACGAGGCCCACTCCGACAGCACCGTGAACGCGAGATTGAGCGCTTCGGGGTCGTCGAGTTGGAAGTCGAGCGCGTACACGGTCTCATCCGCGGACGTGTCGGCGTTCAGGTCGGGGCCGAATTCGATGCCGAGATCGCGCAGCGCCTGCCTGAGCTCGAGTTTGGAGAAGCTGTCGGTGCCGGTGAACAGAATGTGCTCGAGGAAGTGCGCCGTGCCCTGTTGGCCTGGCGGGTCCAGCACCGCTCCGGCGTTGACCACCAGGCGCATGGAGACGTGCCCGGCTGGCGAGTCGTTGGACCTGAGGTAGTAGGTGAGGCCGTTGTCGAGGGTGCCGATCTGGACTTCGGGGTCGAAGCCGAGCAGCGTGGGGTCGGGTTCATCAGGCTTGTAGTTGTTGAAAGCGCCGAGGTCGGCAGGCTCGGTGGACGGGTCTGCTGCGGGGGTGTCGGTTGTGTCGGGTTCTTCGGCGCCTGCGTCCGTGGCGTCAGTCGTTTCGTCGGGTTCACCTGCATCGGGCGGGGCCTCGGTCGTCGTAGGCGTTTCGCTGGCCGTGGGTTCCGTGTCGAGGGGGTCATCATCCGCACACGCTGCGGTGGCCACGGCAAAGGCGAGTACGACGGCCAGAACGGCGTAACGGGATCGAGCAATCACCGCCGCGAAACTAGTGCTCCAGGGGTTCTCGGGCAACTACCCCACGGTGACTTCGGTGCATTCGACGCTTCTTGACGGTCACCGGTACTCAAAGGACCTATTCGGGGGTGACGTAGGCGGCGGTCAGGCCTCCGTCGACCTGCAGGTTGGCGCCGGTCATGTACGACGAGTCCGACGACGCCAGGAACAGCGCGGCCGAAGCCATCTCGGTCGCCTCGCCGAACCGACCCATCGGCACGTGCACCAGACGGCGCTGGCGCTTCTCGTCGGTGTCGAGGTACGACATGAGAAGTTCGGTGCGCAGCGGTCCCGGCGACAGGGCGTTGACCCGGATGTTCTCCCGAGCGTGGATCACGGCCAGCTCCCGTGTCAACGACAGCACCGCCCCCTTGGAGGCGGTGTAGGCAATCTGCGGGGTGGCCGCTCCCACCGACGCTACGAACGACGCTGTGTTGATGATCGAACCACCACCCGCCCGACGCATGGCGGGGATCTGATGCCGACATCCGTAGATCACACCCTTGAGGTTCACGGCCAAAGTCCTGTCGATGGTCTCCTCGGACGTGGCGATGGAGTCCGAGTCGTCGGCCAGCATGATCCCGGCGTTGTTGAAGGCGATGTCGAGCCGCCCGTAGGTCTGTTCCGCGGTCTGTAGGCCGAGGCGACATCGGCATCGTCGGACACGTCGGCCTGGACCGCAGTGGCGTCGCCCCCGGCTGCTCGGATCATCTCGACGGTTTCGTGGTTGGCCGCAACGACGTCGACTGCGACGATCCGGGCGCCTTCTTCGGCGAAGCGCAGCGCGGCGGCGCGCCCGATTCCGCCGGCCGTACCGGTGATTAGCGCCACCTTGCCTTCGAGTCTCATACCCGGTCCCTTCAATGCCGTTCGCGTTGCCCAGCATCCTCGCGCACAGTCATTTGGCGCCCCCGGCAGGAATCGAACCTGCGACGCACGGTTTAGGAAACCGACGCTCTATCCACTGAGCTACGGGGGCTCGTGATGGGCCAACCATAGTGGGGTGCCGATCTGATTGAATTCACACAGGACCTGGAGAGACGATGGAGACCCGATGAGCCACCGCGAGAAGTCCACCGAGAAGAGAGCCGTCAACGGGGGGCCGAAGGCCGACTCCGGTCCGCGGCTGCTGGCGGGCGGCAATCCGCAGATCCCCAAAGGGTACGGTGACGGCCCCGTCCAGGACTACATCGCCGCCATGCCCGGATGGAAACACGAAGTCGGCGAGCGCCTCGACGAACTCATCGTGCGGGCAGTCCCCGAAGTGAGCAAGGCGGTGAAGTGGAACACTCCGTTCTATGGCCTGGAGGGCGAGGGTTGGTTTGTGGCGTTCCACTGTTTCACCAGATACATCAAGGTGACCTTCTTCAGGGGAACGTCGCTCGAGCCGGTCCCGCCTGAGGAGTCCAAGTTGCCCGAGACGCGCTACTTCCACATCTACGAGAACGAGGACCTGGACGAGGACCGGTTCGCCTCCTGGGTGAGGCAGGCCAGCAACCTGCCCGGCGAGAGACTCTGAACGCCGACCGACAAGGAACCAGGCGATGCCGACCGGTTCAAGGGTCGCGAATGATGAGTATCATGTCGTTTCAGGTTGTGCCGTGCTGAACGCGGGTGTAGGTTCGTCGCATGGAGACGATGGCGGGATCGGCGATAGACACACAGGTGCTGGTGATCCTCGGCACCGCTTTCGGGGCGATGTTCGTGACGCTCACCACGCTGACGTTCACCTTCATCCGGCTCCACCACCGCGAGAACATCGAGACCCGAGAGATCATCACCCGGGCGACCGAGATGTTCCAGACGCAACTCGAACAGTCGGCCGAGAAGCTGGCGGCCGATTTCGAAAGGCGGTTCGACAAGCAGGAAGCCAAGTTCGACAGGCGGTTCGACAAGCAGGAAGGCAAGCTCGACAAGGTGATAGTCAGCCTCAGCGACGCCCGTGAACGACTGGCACGCATCGAAGGCCACCTCGGGGTCGGATTGCCGTCACAGACAGAACCCGAGTCGAACGGCGACACCAGCGAAGCCGCCTAGCTCGAACACCCGTCGATGGCGGGTTGCCGGGTGGCGGTCCGGACGTGGGGGTCGCTGGCGGACCGGCGACTCGGCGGCGAACTTTAGAGGCTCTCGGACCGGCTCGCGAGGAGATGGTCGACCCGAACCGTCGCTCCCCTGATCACCGCCTCGCTGGACCTGCTGCTGCGCTCGGCGAAGTACTCCTCAAGCCCGTCAGCTACGAGGGCCACCCACTCAGGTGCCAGCACACCCGGGAGCAGCACCGCACCGTCGCGCTGGAACGCCTCGATCTCTTCGGTGGTGACGGGTCTTGTCGGACGTGCGCTCATGCTCGGTTCCCTTCGTGGGCCACCGCAGCGGCGAAGGAGTCCGTTGAGAGGTTGGAGACGTGCCAGACGGTGTCGCCGGGTTCACCAAGGTCACAGAACTGGAATCGGCCGGTCGTCTCGCCGTCCCTCAGGTTCTTAGGCACTTCGAAGCGAGAGACGTCCAATGAGAGTCCCCATCCGTGGGCCTTGCTCAACGCCTCCTTGATGGTCCAGAGCCTGAAGAACAGCCGAAGCTTCCGACTTCCATCGAGCGCGGCCAACTCTGTCTGTTCGTTCGGCCCGAAGGTCCCCTCGATCAGAAGGTCGAGGTTGCGCTGCGCAGTGAGTTCCTCGACATCCACTCCCACACGTCGGTCGTGGGAGAGGGCGATCAGCCCGTGGCAGCCGCTGTGACTGACATTGAAACCGAAGGACACTGCGCGGCCGTCGACCGTTGCATAGGGCTTCCCGTGTTCCGCCGAGTCGAGCGCCAGGTCCCCGTTGCGACAGTCGAGTGCATCGCACAGCAGCGAACGGAGAGCCGCGCGGCACAGGAGGTACTGGCGTTGGGCGCCCTCGTGCAGGAATCGCTGCCAACGGAGCCGCTCAGCGTCGTGGAGCCAGGACCAAGCCGCCTCCTCGTTGGCGGAATCCGCTGCCAGGTCGACATGCACGATCACGACCCCATCGACCTGGGCGTGCGGCCGCCACCAGTCACCCGCCTCCATCAGATCACCCCGATTTGGGTGAGGAACTCACGAATCTCCTCCACGCACTTCTCCGGTTGCTCCAACTGCAGGAAGTGCGTGGCGTCGGGAAGGAAGTCATAGTCCACGGTCAGGATCTCGCTCAGGTCGATCGTGGGCAGATACGAGTACGGCAGCGTCGGGTCCGCACCGACAACCTTGATGGGGCACTGCATCGCGCTGAAATCGACCAGCACGGCGAAGATGCTGGCATGAGCGATGATCTGAGCCTCATGTTCACGCGGGCAGCGGAGTTCGTATCCGTCGCCGTCCGCGCTCGGGCGCAGCGTGGTTCTCGCCAAGAGTTCGTGCACTCCGGGAACGGCGAGTTTGAAGGTCGGGGAGAAGCCGATCAGGTCGATGAAGGCCTCCTCGGTCTTGAACCGATGTGATCTCTGTGTAGCGAGGCCGGCGGCGCGTCGGGCCGCTTCGTCTAGTTGGTGGCGAACCACCCGGGGGTTGCGCAGGGGCGGGTCGAACAGGACCAGAGCGGAGTATCGGCTCCCCAAACTCGGAGAGAGCAGCGGTGCCATCGACGAGATCGAATGGAACACACCCACTTGGGGTTTTTCCCCGAAATGGTCGTCGATCGCTTGCATCAAGGTGTCGTGGTCGTCGACGAATGTTGGGAAGGTGTGGTTCGAGAGGTCGCTGACAGCATTCCAGCCGTGGCTTCTCAGGTCGTAGACGACCACATCGAAATCGTCGGTCAGCAGCGACCAGAACGGATAGTAGAGGTCGATCGCCAGACCGTTGCCGTGGCACAGGACAATCCTGGGACCATCCGGGTTCCCATGACGCCGCAACACGATGACGGTTCTGTCGTCCATCATCACGTCGTGGACCGAGAGCGGCTCGGGAAGGGTCCAGACGCCGGCGAGGATCATGGGCCGATCCTAACGGTCGTTGGTGTTCCCTTAGTTGACGTGACAGCCGTAGACGGTTCAGCGCGCTGCTGCGACCTGAACCGTCACGATGTCGAGGCCGTGGAACTTCTGGTGATGCACAGACGAGGCGTAGTGCCGCAACAACCGGAGTGAGACCTCGCCCTCCTCCAAACCCGCAGCGCTGTGGGACTCTTCGTTCAGGTGGGCCAGCCGGTCCTGGAGATTCTCCTCGTCGAGCACAGCGAGGAACTCCATTTCCACCGTCTCCCGACTCTGACGGGCGACCACCACCAACTTCGGAGTGCCGCTACTCGATTCGCCCGGGTCGCCCCGGCGTCTTTCACTGTGCTCCAGAATGCTCAGCAAGGTCTCCTCACCCGCCGAGCACAACCGTTGGGTCGCTGGGTCGTCCCAGCCGATATCGACAGCGAAGCCGCGCAGGAACTCCTCGATCTCGCCCACGACCGACATGTCGAGGTCGACCTCCAGCCGTGCCTGCGCGCGGCGCTCGGTCCGCTCAACGAACTGGCTCATCGCCACCGCGGTCACCGCACCCACCAGCATTCCGTTGTCGATGAGCGGCCCCCATCTGTCGCCGAGCAGGTCGGCGCCGATCGTCTGGTTGTCCAGGCCGATCCCCAACGAGAATGCGATCCCGACGGTCAGCGCCTTGCCCCGGTCGAGTCCGCCCGCTACCAGCGTCTGTATTCCGCTTACGCAGAGCACACCGATGGCGGTCACCAGGTAGGCACCCATCACAGGATCCGGGATTGCGAGAAGCGCGGCGCCCACCTTCGGCAGCAGCGCAATCGCTACCATCAGCGCCCCGATCGCGTAGCCGACGCTGCGGGCCGCCACTCCCGTGAGGTGGATCAGCGAAGGACTCGACGACGAGTAGACCGACGTCGGCGGCGTGCCTGCCAGACCCGAGAGCATTATGCCGATGCCGTTGGTGTTGAGCGATCCTTGGACCAGTCGGAAGTCGGTCACCCGCGGCGTGCGCCACGAGACCTGTTGGATGGCGATGCAGTCACCGATGTTCTTGACGCTGCCCACCAGGGCAACGACCACGAACGCCGGCAGCAGAGACCAGAAGTCGGCGTCGAAACTCAGATCGATTCCACCGAACCCGCCGTCGGGTACGCCGATCCAGGCGGCGTCACTTACCGGTGACACCTCGAAGGCCCCGAACATGACCGCAACGATGCAACCGGCGCCGATGGCGATCAACGGCGACCAGATCCGCCAGGAACCGGAAGCGCGCAGCGACAACACGACAACCACGACCAGCGTCACGAACGCCACGACCGGGCCGGTCGCCGCGGGTACGCTGTCGGGCACGGCCTGCACCCGGTCGAGCGCTATGGGCAGCACCGTAGCCGCTATCAGCATCATCACCGTGCCCGAGACGACCGGCGTGATTATCCGGCGCAGAAGGGGCAGCCAGAACGACAGCAGCAGGTAGAAGATTCCAGCACCGACCGTCAGACTCGCGAGCAGACCGGGTCCGCCTGCGGCCAGGGCCAGCACCGCCACCGCCACATAGTTGGGCGTGGGGCCCATGATCAGAATGTGGCCCGCCCCGAGCCGCGGGAGACGGGCCGCTTGAAGCGCGGTCAGGCCGCCCGCGATCACCAGAGACGCGAACACCGCCCAGGCGATGTAGTTGTCGTCCTGCCCGCCGGCTCGGGCCGTGATGGCAACGATCAGCACGATCGTGGCCAACACCAGCATGACCCCCTGAAGACCGACGCTCAGAGCAACCGGCAGTCCGCAGCGATCATCCGGTTCGAATCGAACGGCCTCCTCTGCTGCCGCCTTGCTCACTTGGCACGACCATTCAAAGGGCGCGAAGCGACTTCCATGCCCGAACCATAGCCGTCTGCGGACTTGTCATCGGAATGACTATTGTGTCGTGAACACGTCAGGAGGCTGGATTGCTCTCTGCGGAAGTTGACACAGTCGCCCTCGAGGCCGGGATCGTCGACACACCCGGGTTCCGAGTCGTGCATGAGCGCACGAATACCGTGTTGGCGCATTCGTCAGCCAAGACCTGTGCACGGGTATCGCCGATCCACGAGACCCACCAAGAAACGGCACGCACGCTGCACGCTGTGGAGATGCTGGTCGCCCAGGACGCCGCGGTGCTGCCCGCCGCGTACCCGACCCCCCTGCCGTTGCCGTCTGGTCGCAATGTGACGTTCTGGCCGTTGGCAAGCCCCATGACCAACAACAACGTGACGAATCAGGAGATGGCCGACGCGATCCTCAGCCTCCACCAAGCCGAACCCGACCTCTCGTTGCGAGAGTGGAGATACTCCGAAGCGCTGAGCCGGCACCATCTCGACAAGGCTCGACTGGCCGAGGTGCCGGAGGTTCTGATCGATCGGCTCGAGGGCCTGCTTGAACGAACGCTGTTCGCCGTGCAGATCAAAGATGTCGAACCTCACATAGCGATTCATGCCAACGCGTTTCCCGAGAAGATGGTCCGCCACGAGGGCGCCATCAAGCTGATCGACTGCGACCAGACCGGCTTCGGACCGCCCGAACAGGACCTCGCAACCGTCATCCACAACTGTCGGCGCTATCCGACCTCAACCACCGAGCACGGATTCCTCAGTTGCTACGACGGGGACTACGACGCGGAACTGCTGAACCGGCTCGTCCGGTTGCGGGAGGTGGCATCGATAATCTGGCTGGCGTCGATGCACGGCACGAAGGTGCGCGCACTGCCTGAAGTGCAACACCGGTTGGAGACCCTCGACACGTCACACCGCTGGCACAAGACCTGACCCCGCCCTGACCTCGCGTTGCGGGCTCGTGCCAGAATCGACGCATGGCCGCACCGGACGACCGCCTCGACAGCCCAATGGGACACGTGGACACAGGCCACGCTTCACACCCCCACCGGGAGGCACTCGTGGGCACGGTTCGAGTTCTTCTGGTCGCCGAGCCCCGGTGATTACACGGTGATGACCCGGGCTTCGGATTTCACCGGCGACTCCCAGCCCGACTCTGTGCCGTTCAACGAGAAGGGATACCTGATCAACCAGCCCCGGCACCACCCGATAACCGTGGCCTAGACGGCGCAGCGTTCGTCCGCCCGCCACCCAGCCGCCCGCCACCCGGGCGCCCGCCACGCGGCCGCCCCGTTTGCGCCTCGTGTTGTGGAACGATGCTGATGCCAGGGAGAATGGGTGATGCGGATCTGGCGACAGCACTCACTCGGCAACCCGGCGGAACTGCTGAGACTGGAAGAGGTCGATGACCCTCTTGTCGATCCCGGCAGGGTGTTGGTGGAAGTCGAGGCCGTGGGGTTGACATTCGTCGACTGTCTCATGGCCCGAGGCATGTATCAGGCGACCACACCGATCCCGTGGTCACCTGGCGCCGAAATCGTGGGGCGGGTAACAGAGGTCGGCGAAGGGGTTCAAGACCTTGAGCCCGGGCAGCGTGTGGTCGGAGTCGGTGGCGGGGGTGTAGCCGAGAGGGCCGCACTTAGAGCCGCCGGTCTGCACAAGCTCGACGAGAACGTGACCGCAGGGGCCGCCGCGGCTCTGTTGGTGAACTACGGAACATCGTGGTTCGCGCTGCACGACCGTGCTCAACTCGCCGCCGGCGAGACACTGTTGGTGCACGCCGCTATGGGCGGGGTGGGCACCGCCGCAGTACAGCTGGGCCTGGCCGCGAAGGCAAGAGTAATCGCCACCGCCGGCGGTGCCGACAAGACGGCCCGGCTGTCCGAGATGGGCGTGGAACTGGCAGTCGACTATCTGGAGACCCCCGATTTCGTCGACGTGATCCGGGCACACACTGACGGTCGAGGCGTGGACGTGTGTTTCGACCCCGTCGGTGGCGACGTGTTCGACCGGTCCCGCCGAGTCATGGCCTGGGACGGACGCCTACTGGTGATCGGCTTCACCAGCGGGCGCATCCCCGAGGCCCCCGCAAACCACGTGCTGCTGAAGAACTACTCGATAGTCGGGGTCCACTGGGGGGCATCAGTAGCTCGCAACCCCCATGCCTCCGAGCAGGCCCACCAGACTATGCTCGCTCTTCTTCAAGACGGACGCATCAACCCGCCAGTGTTCCCCCCGTTCGCTTTCGAGGACACACCCGCGGCCCTCGACGCCATCTATAACCGCTCCACCTGGGGCAAAGTCATCGTCGGGCGCTGAACATCAGAGCAGAATGCGGCGCGCCACGACGCGCGCCCCGTCCATATCGTCGACGAAGTGGTCGTCGGGGACGCGACGCAGAACGTCCAACGCCTCAACGCTGGTACTCGCCAGACCCGACAGGCCCATCACGATGCACTCGGTCTCGGACGCGATCGCTGCGTCCACCAGCTGGCCCAGCACCAGAGCAGCGCTGTCGTCGATGAACACAGTCTGGGAGAAATCAAGAATCACCACTTCGTGTTCGGCGATGTCGCTGCGGATCGTGCTGAACAGCTTCGTCGAGGACGCAACAGTGAAGCTGCCCCGCAACGACAGCAGGCCCGTTCGGGCCGCGAACGGGTCCTCCATCTCGAAATCGAAGTCGAACGCGTCACCGCCGTCATCGTCATCGTCATCGTCGTCATCGTCGTCATCGGCGAGGAAGGTCATGTCGAGCAGCGGGGTCGAGACGACCATGTCGAGCTCCAAGCGCTCCAGCTGACGTGCGCCGGTCATTGCCGCCGCAATCAAACCGACCGCCACAGCAACAACCAGGTCGGAGATCACCGACAACCCGAGCGTCAGCAACAGCACAACCACGTTCTCGCGGGGAATTAGACGGATCCGAGTCAGGTAGCGCCAGTCGATGATGTCGAAGCCGATCTTGATGAGTATCCCGGCCAGCACGGCGTGCGGAATCGCGTCGGCATACCTTCCCAGTCCCAGCACAAGCGCCAGCAGGATCGTCGCACACAGCACCCCGGACACCCGCGACCGGCCCCCGGCACGAACGTTGGCGACGGTGCACGACGTCGCTCCTGCTCCAGGCACACCGCCGACGAGCGCCACCAGCACGTTCGCGAATCCCACGCCCATCAGTTCCCGGTTGGGCTCGTGGCTCTGCAGGGTCAACGAGTCGGCCACCCTCGCAGTGAGCAGGCTGTTGATCGAACCGAGCAGGGCGATCGTCACAGCAGGTGGGAGCGCCGCTCCTATGTCACCCAGCGCCAGCTCCGGCATCTCGAGATCGGGGAGGCCCGCAGGCACCTCTGCCAACGTCGGCACATCGCTCAACCAGAACACCGCGAGCAGCGTCCCGATGAGCAGCGCTGCCACGGACGGGGGCATGAACCTGCGGAGCCGCTCCGGCCAGAAGATACAGACCGCCAGCGTGACGACCCCCAGGGCCAGCGCGCTCGGGTCGACGTTGCTGACCGCATCGGGCCACGAACGCAGCGACTTGAGAGCACCGCCGAGGGCTACCTCGCTGCCGAGCAACGGCAGAAACTGGACCAGGATGATGATCAACCCGACCGCGGAGGTGAACCCCGACACCACCGCGTAGGGCGTGTATGCCATGTAGCTGCCCAACCGCAACGCACCCATCAGCACCTGGATCAACCCGGCCAGCGCCACGATGGCGAGCGCCTTGCCGAGATCCTGGTTGGCGTAGTCGACGAAGACCACGGCCATGGCCACCGACAACGGCGCCGTAGGCCCCGATATCTGAGTCTTCGAGCCACCCAGCAGTGCCCCCAACAGACCCACCACGATCGCCCCGTAGAGCCCGGCGACCGCCCCCAACCCCGACGCGACGCCAAAGGCGAGCGACAGCGGCAGGGCGACCACGGCCGCAGTCAGCCCACCAAACACGTCACCTCGGAGTACCTGGAACTTCTCGCTCGTCTGCGAACTCATGACCCTCTCGACAATAGACCAACGGTCAGTTCCTGTTCGGGACGCCTTTCGGCCATTTCGACACCCGACCAACCGAGACACCCTGGCGACCAGTGACGACTACTGAGCGTGCGCAGAATATGCTGAAGGCGGGTCTCGGGCGAAAGGGCACCATGAGCGAGACTGACCGAGAAACGGACCGAACTGCATTGGTCACCGAGGCGATGGGAGACATCGCTGAGATCGACGCCGCCGGGCGCGAACAGGGCGGTATCGACCAGGCCGGTGTCGAGCGCATCAAGGCTCGGTTGTTACGGCTGGCCGAACACGAAGACCTGTTCCCCGACGAGGACTTCCCCCCGCCCGACGGCGACTCCAGTTCGCTCATGTACCGGATAGCGCAGGACGACGAACGGCTGGCGCTGTACATCCAAACCGTGGGCAACGGCGTTTCGGCACCGCCGCACGAGCACACGACCTGGGCAGTGATCGTGGGCATGCGAGGCCAGGAACTGAACCGGCTCTACGGTCCCTGCGCCGGAGGAGGCGAACCGCAGGTGCAACACGAAGTCGTCGTCGAACGGGGAACCGGGGTGGCGATGCTCGGCGACGACGTCCACTCGATCCATATTGAGGGTGCTTCGGCGAATTTCCACTGCTACGGCCTCGCCCTCGAACAGCTCTCCGGCCGCCGCTTCTGGAACGCCCGACACGGTGAATGGCGCGAATACCACGATGTCGGCACGATCGTCGAAGCCCGCCCCGAGCACGCCGAAATCTGATTGTGCCCCGGGTTGTACGGGTTTAGAGGTAACCGCGCGGCCCTAGACGTAGCCGGTGGCGTGGGCAGGCGTGAAGCGGGCGATCAGGCGGCGCTCGTCGATCATCGCTCGGCGGTCCTCGTCCCAGTCCGAGTGCGTCCCCGCCACCCGCTCGAAATAGTCGACCAGAGCGTCGCTGGTTGCGTCGTCGACGCTGGTGGTGGGCGGCGACAACTCAACCGTGCCGTCAAGGGACACATACGACCATGCCTGTTCGTCGGAAACGTGCAGCACGGCCCTCGGGTCGCGCCGCAGGTTGGCGGTCTTGGCCCGGCCATCGGTCACCGAGATGCAGAACACACCGTCGTCGACGTAATAGACGATGTCAGACGACTGCGGCCGGCCGTCTGAGCGGATCGTGATGAGAACCCCGAGCCTGCGCTCCGAAGCCCAATCGACTGCCTCTGCCAGTTCCATGGTGTGGTTTTAGCCCATCAGAATCCGCACCGCTCTGTCAGGACGACTTCACGCTGAGTTCAACACGGCGTTCGCGGAGATCGAAAGTGCGCAGCCCCCCGCCGCCGATGCCCTCCGCGAGCCAGTGCGGTGCCACAGCCTCGGCGGCGGGGTCGATGTGCAGGTCCCATGAGCGTTCACCGGTCTGAGATGCCCTGCAGCGGGGGTTCACGGCCTGGGCCATGTGCAGGAAGCCCTCTAGCCAGTCCAGTGGGCTGCGGCAGACGTCGTCATCGATTCCCGCGCAGTCGCCGAACTCGATCGAGCCGTGCGAGTCGTCGTGGACCTGCACGGTGTAGCGCACGTAGTCGTCAACGAGGATAGGGTCCAGCTGCAGAACCTTGCCGATCGTCTCCATACCGTCACCGGTGATCGCCATCGCCTCACAGAGGCGTTCGACCATCACCGGCGCCATCGCTGCACGGTGCTGGGGGGCGGCGTCGTCGAGCAGTTCGGGACTGAAGTTCTCATCGATCGAGAAGTAGGCCGCTCGCATCAGCAGGTGAACGTCGAGAGCGAACTCCTTGGCCTGGCGCACCAGCACTGCATGGGAGAGGTCCTCAAGTCGGAAGTCGGCGCGGAACGGGCCCGAGTAGTCGTCCATGCCGCCTGCTTCGAGCGACTCACCGAGTTCGAACTTGAAATCGGCCGCCGCCGACTGCCGAACCACTGCCAGCGACGGCTCGCTCGCGCGCGGCCCGGCCTCCTCGTCGACTATTCGGACCTCCCAGCGGCAATGGTCACCGGTGAACTCGTCGGGTTTCGGCGGCCGGTGCACCGGTATCGCCCGCAGTCTGGGGTTGGTCGCTCCCAGGGTCGCGTCGAAAGTCCGGTCCTCCATGTGGTGACACATGTTGGTGACGAGCTGCTCGTCGTTTGCAGTCAGCTCACGCAGATAGTGGTGTGCGCCGCAGAAGGGCAGCCAGAAGTAGCCGAGATCGTGGTCGACCTCTTCGAAGTGGAAGTCCAGGAAATGATGCGGGGCACCGACGTCGAACTGGAAGCACTTGAACGCCTCCCCCACGCCGTCGCCGTCGATGCTCAAGTTCTTCTTGTTGCGCTCGGTGTAGACCGGGCTCGATCCCATCCATTCGCTGTCGGCCTGCTTGATCGTGGCGTCCTGTCCGACCGCGAGCGCAACATGGGGCATAAGCGCCCGATCGTGGTACATGGAGACGACCATGTACTCGCGGCAGAGCCGGGCGAGGGCCCTGCGGGTCAGCCGTTGCAGCGACCAGTCCGGGTCGAAGGGGCCCACGTAGTCTTCGGTGAGTGCGTTGTCAGTCATTGTTGGTGCTTCCTGCCGTGCCACATCGCACCGAAGGAGTATTGCCGTCAACGCTTCGCAACACCAGAATCCGCGCTCCGTTCTGAGCCCTTGCCACTCCAGCGCACCTGGGACCTCTTGTAGGATCAAGGGCGAGCAACGATGGAACGGCAACCCTTTCCCGGCACAGCCGAACAGGCGGTCCTCGTTCAGGGCGCGGCCTCAGCTGCGGGTCTGGGCGACGGACACTACGAACTGCTGCGGGTGGGCACCAACGTCGTGTTCACCAACGACGAGGATCGCGTGGTGGCCCGGGTTGCGCCGAAGCACGAAACTGTTGATCTGGTCAACGACCGACTCCGGAACATCAAGTTGCTAATTGCCGCGGGCGCGCCGGCGTTGGGACCTCTCACAACCGCTCAACAAACCGCTGATGGACGGGTCGTCAGCTATTGGCCGCTGGGAGAGACCAACGACGAGATACCACTTCACGACATGGCCATGCTCGTGGCCGAGTGGCACAGCGTCACTCCCCCGCTGTCGCTGGAGATGTGGACTCCGGGCCATCAGGACGGACGCCGCGAACGGATGATCGCCGCCGGGATGGAAGCTGACGTCCCTGCGGTTGCTCTCGACTTTCTGCTCACTGAGATGCACGAATCCCGTACCTCGCTCGTCGAGGCCTGGAACGAACTGCCCCACACGCATCCCGTCGTGCCGGTTCACGGAGACCTGTACCCGGGCAACGTCGTGGTACACGACGACAGAACCCTTCTGATCGACTGCGATTTCATGTGCTGCGGTCCACCCGAGGCCGATCTGGCGCAGATGATCTCGCACTACCAGCGCACCACCGACGACGATCCGGAGGACTTCATCGCGGCGTACGGGCTGCCCGTCGACGCCGAGTTCCTCAGGCGTGCGACCCGACTCCGAGAACTCGACCACGGCCTCTGGCTGGCCTCGATGTGGAACGTCCGACCCGAATCGCCCAAGGAGTTGATGCTGCGAATCGGGCGCTGGGACGACCTCTCAATCCGCTGGACGACCCTCTAGCTCGATCTACTCCAGGCCCTGGGCCGCTGGTGGATCCAGCACTACGGTGACGTTTGAGTGCATTCGAATCGCTGAAGCGGGAACAGCGTCGGTAATCGGACCCTCGACGGCTCGTGCCACGGCACTGGCCTTACCCGCTCCGACCGCCACTAGCAGCAGCTCGGAAGCGGCGAGGATCGTGGCGATGCCCTGAGTCATCGCCTGGGCCGGGACAGAGTGCCCGGCCGCAAAGAAGCGGGCGTTGTCGCTTCGGGTCTGCTCGCTCAATTCAACGACACGGGTGACGCTGTCAAACGGAGTGCCCGGCTCGTTGAAGGCGATATGGCCATTCGAACCGATCCCGAGGATCTGCAGACCGATCGAAGCATCCCTCACCTCTCGCTCGTACCGTGCGCACTCCGCATCCGTATCTGAGGCTCGGGGGTCCGGACCATGCAGAGAGCCATCATCGAGGTCAACGTGCCGCGCCAACAGGCGGTGGACAACAGACCGGTAGACATTGGGGTCGCACCGGTCCAACCCGACGTATTCGTCAAGCAGGTAGGCGTCAACGGCCCGAAAGCTCAAACCCTGCCGATGACGGTTCACAAGTCCGGCGAAGAGCCCTTCCATCGTTCTGCCCGTGGCGAGTCCCAACGCCCGCGACTCTGAGGTGGAGACGAACCGTTCGACGATGTCCGCGGCCTGGTGTACAGCGCTGTCGGGGTCGTCGGAGACGACAATCCTCATGGCGACGAAGAGTTCCCCGCACCCAGACCGGTGCCGCAGGCAACCGCGGCCCCGACGATCCCGGCGTGCATCCCGCCGCGGGCCACCGAGATCGGCCTCGAAAGTTCAAGCTTCGACAAGAACCTCTCAAAATCGTCGCTGAGTCCGCCACCGACGACCCACCGCGAAGGATTTAGGATCGCCTGTAGTTCGTCGAAGAACGGTTGTGCGCGCCCGGCCCACTCAACAGGGGTGAGCGCCTCAGTCGAGATCACTCGACCCGACGCGACCTCCTCGAAACGGCCGGCAACACCGCTGAGACCGCCCAACTCCGAATCGGAGATCAGGCTGCCGTTGTGCAGCAATGCACTGCCGATGCCCGTGCCGAACGTCAACACGATCGTGAGGCCCGAGTCGTCGAGACCGGCACCGCCGTAGACCAGTTCGGCCAGCCCGACCGCGTCAGCGTCGTTGATCAGCACCGCATTGCCTCCATTGGGAGCGCGCAACCAACTCAGCGCGTCCGCCTGCTCCCACGAAGCGCAGAGATTCGGAGCGTGCCTCAAACTCGAACCGCTGATCATTCCCGGCAGGGCAATACCGACCGGCCCGGTCCACTGCATCGCCGCGGCGATGCGCCGAGTCGCAGCGGCCACATCTCCCGGCGTGGCCGTCGGCGGAGTCGGCTCAACGAGGACGTGCCGCGTCAACCTGCCCGCCTCAACATCGACGATCGACCCCTTGATGCTGGTGCCCCCAACATCAATGCCGAGCCGCACAGAGGCGTCACCCGGCGGGTGGGGACGGCGGTCGAGTCCGCCGCCGTCACGGCTGCGGACATCACCGGAATCATCCGTCTCGGCGTCGCGGCTCATTCGTCGAGACCGTCGGTACGGGCACCCGTGATATAGGCGACGAGGTCGTCCTTGGTCACCTCACCGACATCGACATCGGCGATCTTGCGACCCTGGCGCAACACGATCGCCCGATCGCACACTGCCGTCACACGGTCCATGTTGTGAGTGATCAACAACACCGCGACGCCCGAGTCCCGCAACCCCCGGATCAACTCGAGCACACGAGCCGCCTGTTCGACTCCCAGCGCCGCCGCTGGTTCGTCGAGCAGCACGATCTGCTGTCCCCAAGCCACCGCCCGCCCTATCGCCACCGCCTGGCGCTGACCGCCCGACAGCGCATCCAAAGGCCGGCGCAGAGACGGGATGCGGATGTCGAGACGGCTCAGGATCTCATCGGACTCCTGCCGCATGCGCTTCTTGTCGAGCACGCCGACCAGCGCCCCGAGCCTGCCGCCGCGGGTGTGCTCACGGTTGAGGAACAAATTCTCCACCACATCGAGAGGATCGATCACCGCCAGCGTCTGATGGACCGTCTCAATCCCCAGCGTCCGCGCCGCCTCCGGCGAGGACACAGCACGCTCAACACCGTTGACACGCACCGTCCCGGCATCGGGCACATACACGCCGGAAATGCACTTGACCAACGTCGACTTGCCCGCTCCGTTGTCGCCGAGCAGCGCCGTGACCCGCCCGTAGCGCAGGTCCATCGTCACACCATCGAGCGCCCGCACGGCGCGGAACGACTTGCGCAAGCCAGAGATCTCAAGCGCAACAGAACCCGCCTGCGCAGAACCCGGATCAGCAGGCACAGAGATCACCGCTGCCCACCGCCGAGCACGACCCCGTCACCGAAGCAGTTCCACACGCCCGCCACCCGAGGCTCGCCCCTCGACACGCCCTCAATCCCGACAACGAACGCCCTAGTCACAAAGGCCTGCACACGGAAGCCGAAGACCACCGTCGCACCCTCGGCCACGGTCCGGCGACCCTCGGGGTGAAGCTTGGCGTAGTAGTCGATCGCGGCCGGATCGGGCATGTCCGCACGCACCGGGTCAGTCGAGACCTCAGACGGGTCGTGCGCCACAACAGCCCGCACCTCGTAGTCGGCGAAAACCGGGTCGATGTACAACCCGCCGCCGAAACAGAACGGCACTCCCTGATGGACATGGGCCACCTCGCTCAAGTACAGCACCGCCGGCTGCTCAGGCAGATCACCCACCGCATGCAACGGAGTCGTGCCGGTCAGACCATGGCCCGGTTCCACCTGGGTGCCGCCCGAGTCCGCCAACAGACCCAGAACCTCAGTCGAGGTCGTCCCCGGCAGATTGAGCTCCAGACGCTCAGGACTCGCAGGATGCCGACCGGCGATCTCAGCAGCCCGGGCCAGGGTGTCGACATTGCGTGTGAGGCGCGCCGCTCCCGTCTCAGAAGAGAACAGCAGCGCAGGAAACGTCGTGAGTCCCGCGAACTCCACACCCTGAAGCGAGGCGATGCGGTCGATCATGGCGGGCAGATCGTCCAACACGACACCACCCTCATGGCCGCTGTAGAACTCGTCGCCCGGATCGAAGACCCGCACCAACAACCGCTGCGAACGCCCGCACGCACGGGCCGCCGCTGCGGCTTCAGCAGCCTTGTTCGCCGAGAAGACCGTCCAATAATCGGGCTCAAGGCCGGCAGCCTCAGCGGCTTCGGCTCTCGGAACCTGGACCAGATGGCCCAGATGGCCGAGCCGGTGACCGTTACGGGCGATGGGCCGGGCACACGCCATGTCGACCGCCACGAACCCGTCGGCACCACCGCGCGCCATAGCACCGAGCGCACCCGGCGCCCGGCCGATCTGCTTGGTCATGGCGTAGACGGTCAGGCCCAGGTCGTGCGCCCGTCCACACAACAGGGCCGTGTTGGCCTCAATCGTGTCGAGGTCGAGCACGCAACTGTTGGCCGGCACTCGCCCGGCCTGATGGAGCCCGACCGCCGCCTCGACGAAACGGGGATTGTGCTGGAGAAGGGACCGAAGGAACACCTCAACTCTCTTTCTGTTCTCGCATACTCAATGACACGGCCAGGATGATGATCACACCCCGGGCGATCAGCTGGTCCGAAACCCGCAGGCCCATCAGGATCAAGCCGTTGTTCAACATCGCCATCACCACCGACCCGGCCACAGCACCCGCCACCGAGGCCCGCCCGCCGAAAAGGTTGGTCCCCCCGATCACGACGGCCGCGATCACCGTGAGCAACAGGTTCTCACCGAGGTCATGGCGACCGATGGCAAGCCTGCTGGCGAGCAGCACACCGGCGAACGAAGCCGCCGCCGCGCTCACAACCAGGGCCGAAATACGGACCCGGTCGGTATTGATGCCCAGCGCCTTGGCCGCCGAGCGATCAGAACCGACCGACAGCACATGGCGACCCCAGCGCAGCTGATGCAGAGCGAAATGACCCAGAAGCCCGACCACCGCAGTCCAGATGAGCAGCGAGGAGACAGGGCCGACAGAACCCGAACCGAAGATCTCCCGGAAGGCGTCGTTGCGTATCGGCAACGACTGGAGGTTGTTCATGTTGCGGGCGACACCGCTGACGATCCCCAGCATCCCCAGCGTGACAAGGAACGAGGGGATGCGCACCTTGACGGTGATGAACCCGTTGACCAGCCCGATGCCGGCACCGACGACCAGCGCCGCCACAGTGCCCGCAACGAAACCGTGGCTTCCCACGACCTCCGCAGCGACCAACGACGACAGAGCCGCGACCGAACCGACCGAGAGGTCGATCTCCGAGGACGCCAAGGCGAAGGACATGCCCACCGCCATGACCGCGATCGGCGCCGACTGGCGACCGATGTTGATGAGATTGGAGGAAGTGAGGAACCCATCGTCGTGCAGAAACACCGCAAACAGCAGGAACACCAGCACGGCAGCCGCGTACACAACGTAGTGACGCAGCTCCGCGTGCTGTCTCCAACCGTCGATCCGCGTACGCGCCCCTGAAGGGAGAAGAACGGCGGCGCGCAAATCCCGGTTCACGATGGGTTCCTCAAATCAAGCCGACTCAGCCGAGGGCATCCAGAACCTCTTGGGGAGGATCGTCGGCCAGCGACTGGCGATATCCCTCCACAATATTGTCGGCCGTGACCCCGATGGCCGGCACCACCACGAAGGCAGGTGCCGACTTTCCGAGCACCCCGTAGGCGCCCTCGAGGGCCATGGTACGTCCGAGGTTGTACGCCTCGTCCGCGGCGATGCCGACGACATTGCCTCCCTCAACCATGTCGAGCGACACGTTGGTGTCGAGATCCATGGTCACGACCGCCACATCGGAAGCACCCGCGGCGCGCAGCGCAGCGATGACGCCGTCGGCCGGACCCGCCGACCACGGTGCATAGATGCCGTCGAGGTCAGGATTCCGGGTGAGCAGCGCAGAGGCGATCTCCTCGGCGGCTGCCGGGTCGGCCAACCCCTGCTCGGCGACAATCTCCATGCCCGGATAGTTGATCTCGATCCAGGACTTGAAAGCCTGGTCCCGCTGGTTGGTCACGTAGTAGGCCGCGTCGTGGAAGATGAAGCCCACTTCGCCCTGCCCGCCGAGCGCGTCAGCGAGCAGATCAGCCGCAGTGATACCCATCGCCGCGAGGTCGTCGGTCACGATGCCGACATAGTCCTCGCCGTGGACGTAACCCTGGGGAACGTTGGACAGGAACACCAGCGACACTCCGGCGTCCACCGCCGGGCGGAATGCCTCGGCGCCCGCATCGGGGCCGATTGCCAGACTGATGATGATGTCGGGGTTCTGGGCCATGACGGTCTCCACATCATTGGCCTGCTGAGCTGCGTCGAAACCGGCGTCGGTCTCGGCGATCACCTCGATCCCGAGCTCCGCGAACGCATCGCGGGCCCCCTGGCTCACCGCATCAGTGAAGGCTCCAGAGGTGTGCCACAGCAGCGCCGCGGTATAACCGCCCGCCTGCACGTCGGCGATCTCGGCGTCGTCGAGCGTTATCTCGCTCGCCGCAACCGCCTGCTCGCCTCCCGGACCCTGAGTCAGGGGCGGCTCGGGTGCCGGTTCAGGATCAGGCTCCGGTTCGGACTCGGGCGCCGGGTCCGGATCAGGCGCGGCAGTGGTGGTCGTAGTCTCCGGCGTGGTCTCGTCGTCATCGCCGCATGAGGCGGCGAAGACTGCGAACACGGCCACCAGCGACACTAGCAACAGCCACTTCGGTATCTTCTTCTTGGTTGTCATGGTCCCCTCCTTTGGGTCCAGTTATGGATCAGCGACTCCGCACCACTGCGCGATGAAGTGGGCGAGCGTGCGCGTGGCAGTGACCAGCTCGTCTACGGCCAGCCGCTCGAACGGCGTGTGACAGTGGGAAATGTCTCCCGGAGCGAAATAGACGCCGGGAATCCCCAGCTCCCGCAGAAACGGCTTCTCCGACCAATAGGGAGCGCCCTCGATCCGAGCACCCTCTCCGGTGACCTGTTCGATCGACCGGGCCAGCGCCAACACTCCCGGATGGTCGACGTCGAGCTCGTCGGGCGTGCCCCCGAAACGGTGGTCCCGCGGCGCGCTGAACTCCACCGTGCAGTCGACTGAGTGTTCGTCGGCAACCTCGGAAGCGACAGCGACGATCCGCTCGGCCGCGGTGTCGAGGCTCTCACCGGGAAGCACCTTGCGGATCAGTGACAGCTCGAAGCGTCCCGGCACCGCGATGTTTCCCCCCGAGCTCACCGAAGTGACCAGCAGGAACGCTCGCCCCAGCAGATCATGCGCAGCAACATCCGACTGCAGTTCCTCGGAATGACGCCACAGCCTCCCCAGCAGGTTGTGGCCGGCCTTGAGAGCGTCCACACCGAGTTCCGGCCGGCCGAAGTACGCCGACACCCCCGTAAAGGCGATATCGGCTATCAGGAATCCCATCTGCGCCGTGTAGATCGCCGATGTCGTCGGCTCCGTGTAGATCGCGAAGTCCGCTTCGGGCCGTTTCCCGTGGCGGCCCTCCACCGCGGCGCGCATCCCTGCGGACACGCCGCTGCCGGGTTGGCCCGACTCCTCGTCGCACACGAACAGCGTCGAGACTCTGCCCGCGGGCCGCAGGCCGACCCTCTCGAATGCGCGGACCGCCTCGATGATCGCGCAGATCCCCGCCTTCTGGTCCGCTACCCCGCGGCCCCAGATGGCACCGTCGATGATCGGCGAGGCGAACGGGTCCTCACGGTCGGTCCCCTGCCAGTGCTCCGTCCAGTCGTCGGTCGCCACCGTGTCGAGATGCCCGGCCAGCAGCAGCGACCGCCCCGAGCCGCCCCCGGCCGAGCCGTGCACATTGGGTCGGTTCGGGGCGCACTCCACCAGTTCGGACTCACCGAACGCCTCGGACTCGTTGATGCGCCCGAGGACCCAGTTAGCGAAGGCCTGCTCGTTTGGGGTGACACTGGGGATCCGAACTGCTTCGCGCACGAGTTCTACAAGCGCATCGCTGTCGACGGCGCTTGCGACCTCGGACGCAGCGCTCATCTCTGCGGGTCTCCCAAGATCTCTGTGACCAGGGACTCATGCACCGAGCGCAGAGACATCGACACCGCCCCTACCAGAGCCGCCCGGCGGCCCAGAGTGGATGCCGCAAGCTCCGGAGGAGAGTCGACCAACCGGGAGAGGTGGAGCCGGACTGCGTCCACGAACACAGGATTGCTGCCCACGCCCCCGCCGAAAACGACATGCCCCGGGTCTGCGATCAGACACAGGTGCGATACCGCCAGCGCCATGGCCCCTGCCACCTCGTTGAGCACGGACCGAGCTGCATCGTCGCCC
Organism: uncultured Acidimicrobiales bacterium; assembly: GCA_951812975.1. GTDB lineage: Bacteria > Actinomycetota > Acidimicrobiia > Acidimicrobiales > Aldehydirespiratoraceae > VXYK01. The sequence goes on from CATOTC010000001.1 coordinate 1,203,402, forward strand.
GCTTCAACGGCCTCGAATATCTCCGGCACATCCGCGCTGGGGTCGAGCGCGGAGCGGTGCCCGTCTTCGATCGCCCCTCCGAACAGCTTGCGGATCGAGGGCGCGGAGGCCACATCCTCGAGGGTGACCGGCACCGCGCCGGGGGCGGGCAGCGACAACAGCAGGGAGCCGACCTCGCCCGCAGATCCGGTACCGCCCCGGTAGAGGTCGCCTCCGACCACCATTCCGAGGCCGATGCCCGTGCCGACAGAGATAGCCGCAAAATCACTGTCGGGCTGTTCGGCACCCATCTGAGTCAATTCGCCCAGCGCAGCAAGGTTGACGTCGTTCTCTATGTGGATACGACCGTCCATGCGCTCTGAGAGGAACTCGTGCAGCGCCAAGCCGTCGAACCCGGGCAGGTTCAGGGCCTGTTCCACGCGGTCGCGGTCATGCCGGTAGATGCCGGGCACTCCGATGCACACTGCGCTGCAAGGGCCGTCAATGCTCCGAAGCATCTCCGTGGACGTCCCGATGAGCCCCTCCAGAGCCGCCTGCGCATCGGGACCCGTTTCCAACTCGCGCTCGCTGACCAGATTGCCGAGCAAGTCGGAGACACCGACGAGCATCTTCGTGGCACCGATGTCGGCAACCACTGAGTGCCGGACCGTCAGGACCAGTTCGTAGAGCGCGGCAGGGCGGCCGATCGAACCCGACTTGGGGCTTTCGTTGGCGACTCGGACCAATCCTGCGGACTCCATGTCGGCGACCAGCGCCGACACGGTCGGTTTGGAGAGGCCGGTGGCTCGGGCGATCCCGGCCCTCGACATCCTTTGGGGGTGTGACGCGAACAGTGCGTCAACAATCCGTTGGCCACTGATCAGCCTTAGTACAGCGCTTCCAGATCCTTCGCTCATATTGTTAGTAACCTTACTTTACTAATAATCCTTGTCAAGAAAAGACTTTGCGGTAGCACTGGCGTTGGCTCGATGAGGCGGATGCTGCAAGAGTCCTCACATGAAATATCGACTGATGGGTTCGAGCGGCCTCTGGGTTTCTGAGGTCGCGCTTGGTGCGATGACTTTCGGCAACACCGAGTGGGGTGTTGAAATGGACGAGAGCCGTTCGGTCTATGAGGGTTTCCGGGAGGCGGGCGGCAATTTCGTCGACACCGCCAACATCTACAGCGGGGGACGCAGCGAGCAGTTCGTCGGAGAGTTCATAGCGGACCATCGGGACGAGGTCGTGCTGGCGACCAAATACTCAGCGCCGATGCGTCCCGACGACCTCAACGCCCTGGGGAACAGCCGAAAACACATGATGGAGTCGGTCCACGCAAGCCTAAAGCGCCTCGGCACCGACTACATCGACCTCTATTGGGTCCACGCCCGCGACCACACGACCATGGCGGAGGAGATCATGCGCGGCCTCGATGATCTCGTCACCTCGGGGAAGGTCCTCTACGTCGGAATTTCTGATGCGCCGGCCTGGCAGGTGGCCCGCTGCAACACAATCGCCGAGCTGCGTGGTTGGAGCCGCTTCGTTGGACTGCAGATCAGGTACAGCTTGATCGACCGCGAGGTCGAGCATGAACTGTTGCCCATGGCCGAGGCGCTCGACCTCACGGTCACGCCGTGGGACACGCTGGGCTCAGGTGTGCTGACCGGAAAATACAACCGTGATGCCGACACCGCGGGCCGGGCGACGCTGCGCGGGCGAATCTCGGAGCGCGGTCTCAAAATCGCTGCTGAAGTTGTGGCGATCGCCGACGAACTGGGCTGCTCACCGGCACAGGTCGCGCTCAGCTGGGTTCGTTCTCGCAAGGGCGTGATCGTTCCGCTGATCGGGGCCAGAACACGGGCTCAACTCGACGACAATCTGGGCTGTCTCGACCTCGAGTTGCCCGATGAGGCATTGACGCGGCTGAACGAGGTCAGTTCGATTCGCACGCCGTTCCCGCACAACATGTTGGCACCGTTCCGCAGCATCGGCTCCGGCGAGAGCCACCGGCCGGACCAGCACTGAGGATTCTTCAGGTTCGGGGGCTCACGAGCGCTTCTTGTAGATGGTGAAGCTCTCCTTGAACGGCACGAGATCGCGGCGGTACTGGCGATGCACCTCGTCGACAGCGACCGACGCGTCGGTCTGCACCTGTTGTAAAGCGGCTTCCAACTGAGCGATCCGCGCTTCGAGTTGGAGGACGCGTTTCACACCGGCGAGGTTCAAGCCTTCGTCGGTCAGATCGGATATTCGCTGCAGCAGAGCGATGTCGGCGTCGCTGTAACGGCGGCTGCCTCCTCCGGTGCGCGCCGGATCGACGAGCCCCTTGCGCTCATAAATCCGCAGCGTCTGTGGGTGCACTCCGGCAAGCTCCGCAGCAACAGAGATCACATACACCGCTCGATGGAATCGTTCCTGGTCCATGGTTGTGTCTCCTCTCGTTTCTCACAGGCCCAGATGGGCCCGCGGTGATTCGGTCGTGGCTTTTGCGAACGCCTCTACTGCCTGGCGCTGCTCCTTGCTGAGTTCTTGGGGCACGGCAACGGCGACAGTGACGAGCAGATCGCCTGCCCCGCCCTTGCCTTTGAGCCGAAACGTCTTGCCGGACACAGTGCCGGGCGGGATCCGTATCTTGACGGCCTCGCCGTTGAGGGTGGGTACCTTCACTTTCGCACCGAGCGTCGCCTCCGCGAAGGTGATCGGCACCTCGAGAGTGAGGTCCCTGCCGGACCTGCCGAACATCTCGTGGGGCTCGACCGTGACATGAACGAACAGGTCACCAGGCGGACCGCCTCCGTGTCCGGGGCCTCCGCGTTGTTTGAGCCGAATCTTCTGGCCGGTCTTGACCCCGGCCGGAATCCGAACCTTGACCTCCCGGGGGCGCACTTCCACACCGGACCCGCGACAGTTCGTGCACGGCGAGGTGATCACCGATCCCCGACCGCCGCAGCTCTGGCAGGGCCGGCTGAACGAGAACAGACCCTGGTTCTCGTCGTGCACGCCCCTTCCGTCGCACGACTCGCACTTGCTCGGTGCCGTGCCGGGCGCTGAGCCCCTGCCGTCACAACCCGAACATGTCGCTTCACTGGTCAGGGTGATGGCGGTTTCGAGGCCGTTGACGGCATCGTCGAAACCCAGCGTCAGGTCCACTTCTATATCGTTGCCCCGCTGTCCTCGAGCCGACCCCGGTTGGCCGCGTCCGCGGCCACCACGGTTGAACAGACCTCCGAGCAGGTCGCCGATGTCGTCCATCCCAACGTTGAAGTGGCCTGTTCCGTGACCCGAGCCGGCTCCGGGGCCGAACATCGGGCCGATCGGGCCCATCTTGCGGACCTCGTCGTATTTGGCACGCTTGTCGTCGTCACCGATCACGTCGTAGGCGGCCGAGACTTCCTTGAACTGTTCCTCGGCGCGTCCGTCGCCAGGGTTGGAGTCCGGGTGAAGCTCGCGGGCGAGCTTGCGGTACCTGCTCTTGATGTCCTTGGAGGATGCGCTTTCGGTGACGCCGAGAATCGCGTAGTAGTCCTTCTCGAACCACTCTTTTTCGTATTCAGTCACCAGATCACCTCCTCAATTCACCTATCCCTTCACCTTGACCATGGCGGCACGCAACACCCTGCCATTGAAGGCGTAACCGGTGCGCAGCACTTCGGAGACCATCGGTTCGGTCTGGCCCTCGTCGCCTGGTTCGCTCATGGCGGCCTCGTGCCGGTTGGGATCGAACGGTTCGGTCTGGTCGATGATCTCTAGCCCCTGGGCCTCGAGCACGCTGCGGAGTTGGGCCGTTATCGGTTCAACACCTTCAACTTGCTGCAGGGCCGCGGCGTCGCAAGCATCGAGTACCGGCAGGATCGCCTGCATCACCCGGGCAGCGGCCTGTCGAACGGTCTCCGCGTTGCGCTTCTCCGTCTGCTTGCGGAAGTTGGCGAATTCAGCGGTGACTCTCTGCAGGTCGTTGAGATGCTGGTCGCGTTCTGCGGTGAGCATTTCCAGCGCGGTCGGTTCCCTGGGTGCTGGTTCCGGCTCGGACTCGGCCTCAGCAGACTCAACCTCGGACTCCGGCTCAGCCTCGACCGCTTCGTCGAGCGCTGCGTCAACCGCTGCGTCAACCGACGGGGCTTCATCGGTCGCCGGCTGTTCCCCGCTGAAGTCCTCGGCAGAGGGACCGGGTTTGTCGGTGCCGCTCACGATGCCTGGCTGTCGGAGTCGTCCTCGTCGATGATCTCGGCGTCGACAACCTCGTCGTCGTCGGGGGTCGACGCGGCCGCCGCAGACTCGCGTTCTGCCTGCGCGGCTGCTTCGTAGAGGCGCTGGCCAAACTCCTGGCTCGCGGTCATCAATGCCTCGGTAGCGGTCTTGATGGCTTCGACGTCGGTGCCTTCCAACGCCGCGCGCACATCGGCCAACTTCTCTTCGATGGTCGCCTTCTCGTCGTCGCTGACCGCGTCGGCCTGGTCGGATAGCAGCTTCTCGGTCTGGTAGACGAGCGTGTCGGCGGTGTTGCGAACCTCGGCCTCCTCCTTGCGCTTGCGGTCCTCCTCGGCATGGATCTCAGCGTCCTTGACCATCTGGTCGATGGTGTCGGTGTCGAGCGAGCTCTGCCCGGTGATGGTCATCGACTGCTCTTTGTTGGTGGCCTTGTCCTTGGCGCTCACATGCACGATGCCGTTGGCGTCGATGTCGAACACGACCTCGATCTGGGGAAGGCCGCGCGGCGCGGGCGGGAGGTCGACGAGTTGGAACTTGCCGAGCGTCTTGTTGTAGGCGGCCATCTCCCGCTCGCCCTGCAACACGTGGATCTCGACCGACGGCTGGTTGTCGTCCGCGGTCGTGAAGATCTCACTCTTGCGGGTCGGGATGGTGGTGTTGCGTTCGATCAGCGTGGTCATCACCCCGCCCTTGGTCTCAATCCCGAGCGACAGTGGCGTTACGTCAAGCAACAGCACGTCCTTGACTTCGCCTTTCAGCACGCCGGCCTGGATGGCCGCGCCGATCGCCACGACTTCGTCGGGGTTCACGGTCTTGTTCGGTTCCTTGCCGGTCATCTCCATGACCAGTTCGGCCACCGCGGGCATCCGCGTCGATCCACCGACGAGCACGACATGGTCGATCGCTCCCTTGGTGAGTCCGGCGTCCTTGATGGCGGCTTCGAACGGGCTGCGACAGCGGTCGAGCAGGTCGGAGGTGAGGTCGCGGAACTTGGCGCGGGTCAGCTCGTAGTCGAGATGCAGCGGCCCTGCGTCGGTTGCGGTGATGAAGGGAAGGTTGATCTGCGTCGACTGGGTCTGCGACAGTTCGATCTTGGCTTTCTCGGCGGCTTCCTTGAGCCGCTGTGCGGCCATCGGATCCTTGGTCAGATCGACTCCGTGGTCGCCCTTGAACGACTTGGCGAGCCATTCGATCACGGCATCGTCCCAGTCGTCGCCGCCGAGCTGGGTGTCGCCGGAGGTGGACTTGACCTCGAACACTCCGTCGCCGAGTTCGAGCACCGACACGTCGAAGGTGCCGCCACCGAGGTCGAACACGAGGATGGTCTGGTCCGACTCCTCCTTGTCGAGGCCGTACGCCAATGCAGCCGCGGTCGGTTCGTTGATGATCCGCAGGACTTCGAGCCCGGCGATCTGGCCGGCTTCGGTGGTGGCTGTTCGTTGTGCGTCGTCGAAGTAGGCGGGAACCGTGACCACGGCCTGGGTGACGGTGTCGCCGAGGTACTCCTCGGCGTCACGCTTGAGTTTCATCAGGACACGGGCCGAGATCTCCTGGGACGTGTAGGCCTTGGAGTCGATGTCGACCTTCCAGTTGGTGCCGACATGGCGCTTGACTGAACGGATGGTGCGCTCGGGGTTCGTGATCGCCTGGCGCTTTGCCACTTCGCCGACAAGAACCTCGCCGTCCTTGGCGAAGGCGACGACGGAGGGGGTGGTGCGTGAGCCTTCTGCGTTGGGGATGACGACGGGGTCGCCGCCCTCCAGCACGGAGACGACGGAGTTGGTTGTGCCGAGATCGATTCCTACGGCCTTGGGCATGCTGTGCTCTACTTTCGCTGCGGACGGCGCCGCAGATCCGCGGAAGCCGTCTTGGGATGGTTATTGGTTGGACGGCGCCGCAGATCCGCGGAAGCCGTCAGGGGGGGTTTGGGTTGGACGGCGCCACAATTCCGCGGAAGCCGTCTTGGGTGTGAATCTTGCTAGAATCGAGTGTAACAGTATTTGAACCTGTTTACACCGGAAAGTTGAGTGTATTATTATCAACTTTAGCGTCTAGTAGCACCGCCGAGCCCGGCAGACGCTCAGCGATGACTTACAGGGGATTTCCCCTCCTTGGTAGCGGTGACATCGGCGCTTGAGCGAAGGTGCCGGCAGCTACGGCCGCCCGCTGCTGTGCCCTCGTCGGCGGTGGGGTTGCGGTGGTGGAGGCCGCAGATTTGCCACGCTGTAGCAAAGAACACCGACAGCGCCATTACCGTGGTCATGTATCTCAAGATCGGATGCATCTAGCACTAGTCCGAACTGTTCGTGGGGCCAACATCACCCCGTAGGTTGGTTGGCGGGGTGAACGGAACCAGCGTCAGCAGAACACTTGTATCGGGTTGAATTGTTACTAGCAGGAACTCAGTTGTAACTTCATATGTGTCAGTGCCTGTCACATAGTCATCAGAAGTGAGTTCAATATGGGACAATTGTGGCAAGCCGTTGTCGGGAGACTGGAGAAGGGCATCTGTATCGACAGTGATCCATGGCCCATTCAAAGTCGTTGCTTCGTCCAATCGCAATTGTGCACTCACGCCCCAGAACTCATTTTCAACGTATGCTGGCCGACGGTCTTCGATAACAAACGAGTTGTCGCCAAGCAAAGCGACAATGTCGCTGTTCTCCCGGATGGCACGATCAACCGTTGAAATACTGATATCGATGCTAGTTTGGAAATCACCGCTGGCCGGCTGATCAGAAGAACTGAACAGAGCGTCGTTGGCCGCTCCCAAGAGAGAACCGCCTGACAACACCAGCGATGCACCTGCCACAGCGATTCCAAGAGAAGCGGCGAACTTACACCAAAACTTCATGGGTGTCTTGTCGTTCCGCGATCCGGCCATGGAATCGGCATGTGAGCTCTCCCGTCTTCCGCTTTGCCATCGCCCACCACCAATCCAGAGCATCTTGCATACAAGATGCCCATATCGTCAACACCACTTGCTTGCTACATGCATTCTGGCATGTCAACCATTGGAAGGCATCCCCTGAAGGCCGAACCAGGAGAGAGGGCTGGGCGGGGTGGCCCCATGGGGTCGCTGCAACGCCCTGGGGAAAACACCCCGCGGCTCCGGCTACGCCCGGCGAAAGCACAGTAGCGTCAATGGGATGTACAACCTGATTCTGGTGCGCCACGGACGTTCGGAGTGGAATGATCTCAACCTTTTCACCGGTTGGTACGACTGCCCGTTGATGGAGACCGGCCGACAGGAGGCCCGCGACGCCGTCCCGCTGCTGGCCGAGGCAGACCTGCTGCCGGACATACTCCACACGTCGCTGCTGCAAAGGGCCATCGAGACCGCCGAGATCATCCTCGCCGGGCTCGACCGCCGGTGGATCCCCGTGCGAAGGCACTGGCGGCTCAACGAACGCCACTACGGCAACCTCACCGGCCTCGACAAGGCCCAGGTCGGCGAGATCCACGGTGCCGAACAACTCCGGCAGTGGCGACGCAGCTACAGCACCCCGCCACCACCGATCAGCGAAGACAACGAGTTCAACCCGGCCAAGTCCGCCGCCTACGCCGACCTCGCACCGGAACTCATGCCGGACACCGAATGCCTCGCAGACGTCGTGGACCGGCTGCTGCCCTACTGGTACGACTCGCTGGTGCCCGACCTGCGCACGGGTCGCAACGTCATGGTCGCTGCCCACGGCAACTCACTGCGGGCCCTCGTCAAACACCTCGACGACATCGGCGACGACGAGATCATCGAACTCAACATCCCCACCGGCGTTCCCCTGCACTACGTGATCGGCCCCAACATGCGCCCCGTCGACCAGGCCCACCCCCTCGACCGAGCCCTAACCGCCGACTGAACCCCCACAACCGGGACACCGGCAGGACAGCGACAGAGAATGCTGGTCCTGGCGGCGCCCCTTAACGCCGCCAGGACCAGCCAACCCAACTAGTAGAGGGGGATCGACTAGAGGGCGATCAATGGTCTAGGCGACAACCGCGGTCTCCGTGCCGTAGCCGGAGGTTCCGTGCTCGGCGACGTCGAGGCCCTCGAACTCCTCATCAGCGTCGACACGCAGACCCATGGTCTTCTTCAAGGTGTAGAAGAGGATGTAGCAGGTGATCCCTACCCAGGCAGCAACGATCAGGACCATCACCGCTTGCATCAACAACTGTTCGATACCGCCGCCGTAGAACAGGCCCGCGTTCTCACGGCCCAGGAAGGCGTCGTCGTAGCGGGCGAAGAGACCGATCGACAGCGTGCCCCAGATCCCGCACACTCCGTGCACAGCGATGGCGCCCACCGGATCGTCGATGCGGATCCGGTCGAAGGCGAGCACCGCGAACACGACGATAAGGCCTCCGATGAAGCCGATCACCAGAGCAGCCCAAGGCTCCACCGCACCGACCGGGGCGGTGATCGAGACCAGCCCCGCTAGCGCGCCGTTCCCTGCGATCGCAACATCCGGCGTGCCGGTGATCTTCCAGATGACCGCGGTCGCACCGATCACTCCGGCTGCGGCAGCAATCAGCGTATTCATCGCCAGGAACGGCACAAGATTGTCGGCAGCCAGCTCAGATCCGGCGTTGAAACCGAACCAACCGAACCACAGGATGAAAACGCCGATCACCGCGTAACCGATGTTGTGGCCCGGAATCGCCCGGGGGGAGCCGTCGGGGCCGTACTTGCCGACGCGGGGGCCGAGCATCGCGGCGCCGACGAGGGCCGCCACTCCGCCAGTCAAGTGAACGATCGTCGAGCCTGCGAAGTCGGAGTAGACGGCGTCGCCGATGCTCATTTGGGCGATAAGCCCTCCGCCCCAGGTCCAGTGGACCACGACCGGGTAGATGATTGCGGTCATCGCCACCGAGAACAGCAGATAGGTCACGAACTTGGTTCGCTCCGCCATGGCCCCTGAGGCGATCGTCACGGCTGTGGCGGCGAACACGACCTGGAAGAAGAAGCTTGCTGCGGGGGTGACGTTGTCGGTGAGGCCGCCGCCCTCATTCAGCACGGAGGGGTCGGCGCTCTCGTTGAAGAAGAAGTCGCCTAGTCCACCCCACCAGTCGCCGCCGTCGCCGAAGGCGATCGAGTAGCCGACGATGAAGAAGGCCACCGTACCGACCGCCATGTCGGCGAGGTTCTTGGCCATGATGTTGGCCAGGTTCTTGGCTCGGGTGAGGCCCGCTTCCACGAAGGCGAAGCCGGCCTGCATCAAGAACACCAGACACCCGGCGATCACCAACCAGAGGTTGTCCATCACCTGTTGGACGGCGGCCGCTGCCGCGTCTGAATCCTGCGCTGAGGCCGGGCCGGCCCATAGCAGTGCTATGGCTCCCGTGCCGACGATCAGCGCGGTTCGCTTCATTGTCTTGTGCATGGTTCGTATCCCCTTGTTCGTGGTGCTTTGTTTGGAGCGTCTCCCGGATGCGCGTGCTCGGCGCCCGTTCGTGAAGCTAGGAGTGGCTGGTTTCAGCACTGTTACGTCGGCGTGAAGAAGTCCGACAATCAATGCATGCGCCCGTTACTCACTGGGCCGCTCCGGGGATGTATCGTCGCGGCAACATGAAACCGCGCCCCAAACCCCATCAACTCGTTATCGGCCTCGGTCTGGCAATCGCGCTCTTCACGCTCGTCTCAGGCATCTTGCCGAGCTACACCAACTGGCACGACGACTCCTCGGTGCAACGGGAGGTCTTCGGCAACGTCCCGACCGCTCTGAAGCTCAGCTTCTACTCGATCATCCCGATCCTGCTGGTGTACGGCGCCTACATGTTCGCCATGCGGGTGCGCAACTGGGAGCGCGGCCGGCCCGACAACCGCCGCACGACCCTCAAGAACGCGCCGAAGCGCATGGCCGACTTCCGGTCGGGCGTCTACATGCAGACGCTGTTGCGAGAGCCCGGTGCCGGAGTCATGCACTCGATGATCTACTTCGGGTTCCTGGTGCTGCTCGGCGTCACCACCGTGCTCGAGATCAACCATCAGGTTCCCGAGAGCGTGAAGTTCCTCCACGGCGACGTCTACCGGGCCTACTCCCTCGTCGGCGACGCTGCCGGTGCGATATTCCTGATCGGTATCGGCTGGGCGATCCTGCGGCGCTACGGCCCGTGGAACTGGCGCCCCTACCGCATCCGCATCAAGAGCAAACCTGAGCACATGGTGATCCTCGGAGTGTTCGCGGCGATCGGGATCACCGGCTTCGGGGCCGAGATGTTCCGCATCGCCCTCGACGGCACCCCCGACTTCGAGAAATGGAGTTTCATCGGTTATCCACTGGCGACGCTGGTCGAGGACAACAGCAACATCGCCGGCTGGCATCAGGGGTGGTGGATCGCCCATGTGCTGAGCTTCATCGCCTTCTTGGTGATCCTCCCCACCACGATGTTGCGGCACATGTTCACGTCGCCGCTCAACATGTACCTCAGCGACAAGGACCGGCCCAAGGGAGCGATGAAGGCGATGCCCAACCTGGTGGAGGGCGACACCGAACTGGAGACTTTCGGTGCTTCGGTCATCGAGGACTTCACCTGGAAGCAGCTTCTCGACACTGACGCCTGCACCATGTGCGGCCGCTGCACCTCGGTGTGTCCGGCCCACGCCACCGGCAAGCCGCTCGATCCCCGCGAGATCGTCTTGAAGACGGGCGAGGTCATGGCCCGTACCGGCAGCCCGGAAGTCTCGCCTCCCATCGGGGTCGACAACGACATCACCGTGCCCGCCAACTGGATGTTCGACCGCATCACCAACGATGAACTCTGGAGTTGCACGTCCTGCAAGGCTTGCGACGAGATCTGTCCGGTCAACATCGAGATCCTCGACAAGATCCTCGACATGCGACGCTATTTGACGCTGATGGACTCCGACTTCCCCTCGGAACTCGGCCAGGCGTTCCGGTCGATGGAGAACTCGGCGAATCCCTGGGGGATGAGCCAGAGTGAGCGGGCCGACTGGGCTCGCAACCTGGAGGGCCTCAATGTCATCTCGGGTGACGATCCGCTGACCGCCGAGTATCTCTACTGGGTCGGCTGCGCCGGCTCTTTCGACGACAAGAACAAGAAGGTCACCCAGGCGATGGCGCAGCTCATGCAGCGTGCCGACGTCGACTTCGCGATTCTCGGCCCGGCAGAGAACTGCACTGGAGACTCGGCCCGCCGCTCCGGCAACGAGTACCTCTTCCAGATGCTCGCCAGCCAGAACGTCGAGACTCTCAACGCGATGGGCGTGAAGAAGATCATCACCCAGTGCCCCCACTGCTTCAACACGCTCGCCAACGAGTATCCCCAGCTCGGCGGCCACTACGAGGTCGTGCATCACAGCCAGTTCCTTGAGTGGCTCGTGGAGCAGGGACGGCTGGACCTCAACGAGGCGAGGCTCGAGGAGCGGGTCGTCTACCACGACTCGTGCTATCTCGGACGCCACAACGACGTCTACATGGCGCCTCGCAACGTGCTCGGCAAGCTCGGCGGGATCGAGGTCGTCGAGGCTCAGCGCAACGGGACCAAGGGGATGTGCTGTGGTGCCGGTGGCGCCCGGATGTGGATGGAGGAGACGATCGGTGAGAAGGTCAACGACGTCAGAGCCCAGGAGTTGGTCGACACCGGTGCCAGCCGTGTGGCCACGGCCTGCCCGTTCTGCTACATCATGATGGACGACGGAGTAAAGGCTGTCGGCAAGGAACCCGAAGAGGTGCAGGTCGCCGACATCGCCATCCACATATTGGAAGCCATAGAAATTGGCGAGCAGTAACGTGACGGGCGTGAAGCCCACGGTGCTCGTTATCGACAACTACGACTCCTTCGTCTACATCCTGGTGCAGTACCTCGGAGAACTCGGAGCCGACCCCGTGGTGCGCCGCCACGACGCCATCGACATAGACGGCATCCGCGGGATGGATCCCGACGGGATCCTGATCTCGCCGGGCCCGGGAACCCCCGACGATTCAGGGATCTCGATGGACGTGCTCGCCGAACTCCAAGGTTCGCCGCCGGTCTTCGGAGTGTGTCTGGGCATGCAGTGTCTGGGGCAGGTCTTCGGCGGCAGGGTCGTGCGTGCGCCCCAGGTCATGCACGGCAAGACCTCGTTCATACGCCACAAGAACTCGGGGCTGTTCGAGGGACTGCCGAACCCGCTTGAGGCGACCCGCTACCACTCGCTGATCGTTGAACGTGACTCGCTGCCCGAGTCCTTGGAGGTCACCGCTGAGACCGACGACGGTCTGGTGATGGGCCTGCGGCATCGCCGACTCGACATCGAGGGCGTGCAGTTCCACCCCGAGTCGGTGTTGACCAACGCCGGTCACGACCTCCTGAAGAACTACCTGGGCCGCTTGCAGCCCTGAGCCTCCGTCGGCCCTACGCCGTTGTAAACCCTGAGCCTCCGTCGGCCCTATGCCGTAGTAAGCCCTATGCCGTTGTAAGCCCTATGCCGTTGTAAGCCCTATGCCGGTGTAAGCGAAGTTAGCCGTCGGCCGATTCGGGGGCGTCGGTGGTTGTTGTGGTCGTGGTGGTCGTGGTCGTGGTGGACGTGATCGGGCCCTCGGTCGCCGCTCCGACTTCGATCACAACGACAGTGTCGAGTTCGACCTCTGTGAACGGCTCCGGGGTCTGTGTTATGACCCGACCCACCGAAGCGTCGCCGACCGGCACGGGAACCAGGACGATCTCCACTTCAAGCCGGACCTGACGCAGGGTCTGTTCGGCGCTGTCGGCAAAGAGGTCTACCACACCCGGCACCGGGACGGTCGGGAAACCTGTTGAGATGACAAGTGTCACCCAGGTGCCCTTGTCGACCAGGTTGCCGGCTTCCGGATCCGTGCGGATCACCAGCCCCTCCTCGATCGTCTCGGAGGGTTCTTCAACATTCTCGGGGGTGACCCTGAACTCAGCGGACAGCAGAGCTTCGAACGCAGCGTTGAGCGTGGCCTCCTCGAGATCGGGCACGGGCACCTTCTCCGGCCCCGTCGAGATCGTGATGACCACCGACCCGCCCGCCGGCAGTTCCGTGCCCGGAACCGGCAACTGGATCACGACCTCGCCAAAATCTCGAATATCAGACACAGCCTCGACACTGACGCTGTAACCGAGCGATTCGAGAGTGTCGAGGGCCAGATTCTGGTCCATGCCGATGACGTTGGGGACCTGATCGGGCACGCCCGCGCTCACAAACAGGGTGACCTCGGACTTCGGTTCCACCTTCTGGCCGGCCACGGGAGTCTGCTGGACCACTTCACCCGACGGGACCGTCTCGTTGTTGCGCCGAACGATCGTCACCTCGAGGTCGAGTCCGAGCAGGTCCCGCTCGGCTTCGGACATGCTCCTCCCGACGACCGACGGCAGAGCGATCAGTTCGGCTGTGCCGTTGGGTTCCTCAACGCCGTCGTCGCGGACCTGGTCGACGAAGGCGACGATCAGGTACCCCAGGACCAGAACCAGAACGCTGAGTCCGACCAGGAGCCCGGCTGTCCGCTTCCAGTCGTCACCGCGCGACATCGGTGGAGGCTCGTTGTAGTAGCCGCCATGGCCGTAGCCGGCACCGGGGCGCGGGCCGCCCGGCGCCGAAGCCTGCTGCACCGGCACCGGAGCACGGGCACCGGGAACCGCCGGCCTTTGAGCTCCGGGCTGGGGTGCTGCGGGTCTGCCGGCGGGCGGCCTGCCCGCTGGCGGAGACCCGCCAGGGGCGCCCTGAGGCCGTGACCGGGGCCCCGGCGCAGCGGCTCCACCGGGGAGATCAGTGGTGCCGCCCAGATATCGGCGCAGGTCGGCACGCAAGTCCTCGGCTGTGGGATAACGGTTCAAGGGGTTCTTGGCCAGCAACTTCATGGTGATGGCGTTGAGCGCTGAGGAAACCGGCACGCCACGCTCAATCAAGGACTGAGGCTTCTCTTGAACATGCTTGTAGGCGACCGCGATCGGGGTCTCGGCCACGAACGGCGGTGCCCCCACGAGCATCTCGTAGAGCACAACTCCCAGCGAGTAGAGGTCGCTGCGACCGTCGACCTGCTTCCCCTGCGCCTGCTCGGGCGAGAAGTAGGTGGCCGTGCCCATCACGGACCCGTGCTGGGTCAGCCCCGCTTCGGTTCGACCCGCCAGAGCGGTGGCGATCCCGAAGTCAGCCACCTTCACAACTCCGCTGTCCGCGATCAGTATGTTGCCCAGCTTGACGTCGCGGTGGACGAGGCCCGCTTGATGCGCAGTTGAGAGCGCCGCCGCGACGTCATTCGCGATCTCGACGGCACGTTGTGGCGGGACCGGCCCGGAGGCGCGCACCACATCGGCCATGGTCCGTCCCGCGACGTGCTCCATCACGATGTAGTAGGTGCCGCGTTCCTGACCCCAGTCGTATATCCCCACGATGTTGGGATGGTTGAGGTTGGCGGCCGCCTGAGCCTCGCGTCGGAACCGCTCAACGAAGTTCGGATCGTTGGCGAACTCAGGGAACAGTACCTTGAGGGCGACCTCGCGATTCAACAATTCGTCTCGTGCGAGATAGACGTCGGCCATTCCGCCGCGCGCGATATGGCGCAGCAGTTCGTAACGGCCATTGAAGACCGTTGGCCTACCATCCGACATAGCCCCGGAGTCTACCTGAGCAGTACCGTTGACCGTTGCACGGTCATGCGCCGTCGTTCGGCGACAGTTGCTGCTGCAACTCGGTCTGGAAGGCTGCTTCTATCACGGCTCGGGCGATCGGCGCGGCGACGCGGCCTCCTGTCTGTTCGCCGGCTCCGGGTTGTGCCTCGACAATGACCGCGACCGCCAGGGTCGCCGCGCTGCCGGGGCGGCCGGCGAAGCCGACCACCCAGGCGTGGGAGTTCGGCGGGTCGGTGCCGAGCTGGGCCGTGCCCGTCTTTCCTCCGACGACCAGACCAGGCACCGCCATGTTCCTGGCCGTGCCGTTGGCGACCACATGGATCATCGCCTCACGCAGCACTTCGGCAACCTGGGGTGAGGCAGCGATCCGCCAGACTTCGGGTTCGGTGGTCGCGTATCTGGTCCCGTCGGCGGCGGTGACCTCCGCGACGACATGGGGAACCATGAGCACGCCCTGATTGGCGACGGCTGCGGCCACCATCGCCATCTGCAACGGCGTGGACGCCACATCGTTCTGGCCGATCGCGGTCTGGGCGAGGATCGCCGAGCCTTCATGTATCGGAGTTTCGCCGTTCGGCAGAGCCGCTGAAGCCGCTTGGTCGCCTCGGTAGTACTCGACGTCGGCGAGGAACTTGCCGTAGTCGGTCGGGAATCGTGAAGCCACCGCCCCGGGTACGTCGAAGGGGACCGTGTCGTTGAAGCCGAAGTTTTCGGCGGTGGAGACCATGATCTGCGGGCCGATCCACTCCGCGCCCATCTCCGCGAAGGCGGTGTTGCACGAGACCCGCAGCACCTCTCGCAGGTCGCCGCCGCATTCGGTGTCCGCGAAGTTCCTTATCGGAGAGCCCGAGGGCAGAGGTTGGTACTCCTCGCTCTCACCGAAGACGGGAGTCGTCGGCGAGACCGAGCCGCTCTCGACACCGGCCGCTGCGGTGACGATCTTGAACGTCGAGCCCGGAAAGAACACCTCGCGGAACGACTTGGCCAGCAGCGGCTGGTCGGGATTGTTCGACAACACCTCGTATGCAGCATTGACAGCCGGTCCGTCGAGTCCGCTCAACAGATTCGGGTCAAAGCTGGGATAGGTCCACATGGCCACGATCTCGCCGGTCGAGGGGTTGAGGGCAACCACCGACCCGCGGCGCGGGCCCAGAGCGGTCACTGCCGCCTGCTGCACGTCGTCACGCACAGTCAGCACCAGCGACCCGGTGCTGTCCCGGTCGCGGAACAAGTCCGCGGGCGACTGGAACTGCTGGGTGAACCGTTCGCCTGCCAGTTCATCGTTGAAGGAGCGTTCCAGGCCGAACGATCCCTGGTTGAACGACTGGAATCCCACGATGTGCGCGAAGCGCTCCCCGGTTGGGTACTGGCGCACATAGTCGATGTCGGAATCACCGGCGGCAGCGACCGAGCGGGCCAACACGACACCGTCCGCCGAGCGGATCTCCCCTCTGGGACGACCGAACTCCCTCAACAGCGGGCGCACGTTGAGCGGGTCGGTGCGCAGTTCCTGTGAGTTCACCAACTGCACCCGATTGAGCTGCGCGAAGAGCAGCACATACAGAACCAGCATGCCGATGCCCAGTTGGCGTATCCGTCGGTTCATCGGGCGGTCTCGGGAGGACCTGCGCGCTGTTCGTGCGACAGGCGGATCAGCAGGGCGAGCACTATGTAGTTGGTGACCAGGGCCGAGCCGCCGTAGCTGACGAACGGCAGGGTGATCCCGGTCAGCGGCACCAAACGAATCACTCCGCCGATGATGATGAACGCTTGAAGCCCGATCAGTGTAGTGAGACCGACCGCCAGCAGCTTCTCGAACGGTCGGGTCGCTCGAATGGCGATCCGCAGGCCCGAACCGACTATCACCACAAAGGCCATGAGAATTGCCGTAGACCCAGCCAGCCCCATTTCTTCACCGATCGCCGAGAAGATGAAGTCCGATTCGGCGATCGGAACTCGGTCGGGGTCGCCGCGGCCCAGCCCGGTGCCTGTCAATCCCCCTTCGGCCAGCGAGAACGAGGCTTGCGCTATCTGATAGCCGCCTCCGCCGAAGTCTGAGAAGGGGTCGAGCCAGGCATCGAAACGGGTCTGCACATGGTCGAACAGACGCCACGACACGATCGCGCCGCCGACGAACAGGAACAGGCCCAATGCCAGAAAGGACGACCGTTCGGTGGCCACCCACATCAACACCACGAACAACGCGAAGAACAGCAGCGACGAACCCAGGTCTCGTTCGAACACCATGATTCCGACCGATGCCACCCAGGCAACCGCGATCGGCGCCAGGTCGCGCAGTTCGATCCGATTGCGGATCAGTTCCCGGGACTCGACCAGGTAACCGGCGAAGAATATCGCGAGGGCGATCTTGGCGAATTCGCCCGGCTGGAAGTTGACCGGGCCGAGACTGACCCAGATTCGGGCGCCGCGGATGTCGACGCCGATCCCGGGCACGAGCGGCAGAGCCAACAGCGCGATCCCGGCGAGCCCCAACAGGTAGCGGTAACCCGCCAATTCCCGGGCTCTGGGGACCAGGACGAGGGTGATCACAAAGGCCGCGACCCCGACTCCGGTCCACAACGACTGAAGGCCCGCGAGGTCGCCGCCGCCTTCCACATCGGAGCCGAGGCGGGCGATCATCACATAGCCGATCCCGTTGAGCAGCAGTGCTGTGGGCACCAGCACGGGATCGGCGGCGAAGGCCAGCCGCCGAACCGCAATATGGATGAAGAAGAACAGCCCCAGGGTGCCCGCCAGGAACGGTCTGATGTCGGCTGGAAGTTCGGCGTTGCGACCGAGACTGGCTAGTCCGTAGGCCGAGACCACAACGACCGAGACCATCACTACCAGGCCCAGTTCGACCCGGCGGGGCCGAAGACTGCTCACGACGGGAGGTTTTGACGGCAGTTCAGCCGCTGTCACAGGACTGCTAAGAGCACTAGCAACAACACCAACACGATGAGCGCCAAGGCCGCCAACCAACTGAGCGGCCAGGTTTCGAACCAGCGCCAGTCGACGAAGGACCGCCACGACAGTGAGTCGAGTTCGGTTGATGCGGCGTCTGCGGCCTCTGCTTCTCCTTCGGGCTCGGCGTCATCGCTGGTCGGTTCGGCGGCGGGCGCGGTTTCGTCTGTCGGGTCGCTGGGGGGTTCAGCGGGCGCGGTATCAACCTTGTGGGCTGCGACGACTCGATCAGCAGGGGGGTCCGACTCGGTCGGTTCAGCTTCGACTACGTCCACGACCACGACGGTGACGTTGTCTCGCCCACCTGCGGCACACGCTGCTTCGACGAGTGCAATAGCAGCTTCTTGGGGATCGGCCGTCTCGTCGAGGATCTCTTCGATCTCGGCGTCGCTGAGTTCGTTGTTGAGACCGTCACTGCACAGCAGGTACCGGTCGCCTGCTACCGGCACGAGCTCCCAGGCGTCGACCAGCAGGGGCTCTTCGACACCGAGTGCCCGGGTGACCACGTTGCGCTGGGGGTGGACCTTCGCCTCCTCGGGGGAGATCCAACCGTCTCGCACCATGCCCTCGACCAGACTGTGGTCATCGGTCAACTGCACCATCTGATCCGCAGTGCACAGATACAGCCTGCTGTCACCGACGTTGGCGACGCAGAGCAACTCGGTGTCATCAACGGTCATGGCTACGAGTGCGACCAGTGTGGTTCCCATTCCGTAGAGCGCCTGGTCGTCCCGGGCTCGGTCCAAGACCTCGCGGTTTGCTCGCTGCACCGTCTCGATCAGTTCGTCCACGCTGTTGAATGTGGTCGTCTCGGCCATCTGTTCGACAGCAATGGCCGAGGCCACTTCCCCGCCGCTGTGACCTCCCATGCCGTCGGCCACAACAAAGACGCTCTCAGCCGAGAGGACTCCGTCCTGGTTGATGTCACGTATTCGGCCCGTATCGGTGACCGCACCCCAAGCAAGCGTGGTCATGTGAGCACCAGTTCTATTTCAGCTATCTGGATCCGGGCGCCGCGTTTGATCGGTGTGGGTTCGGTGACTGTTTCTCCGTCGAGTTGCGTGCCGTTGGTTGAACCAAGATCCTCGAGATACCACGCGCCATCGTGGAAGAAGAGGCGGGCATGGAGTTTCGATACCCGGAAGTCGTCGATCTGCACTCCGCATCCGGGCGCGCGGCCGACGGTGGTTTCGGTGCTGAGAGCAAACCTCCCGCCTGCCATCGCGGGCGGGGCGACCAACAGCAGTTCGCTGGATCGTTCTCGGCGCCGACGGGGTTCTGTTCGCTGAACCCGCGCCTCCCCCGCTGTACCCGTCGCTTCGCTGGTTCCGGCGCCCACAGCAACCATCGGCGCTCTGGTTCGTCTCGTAGCTCTTGGGGCTCTTGGGGCTCTCGGGGCTCTGACAACCCTGGGAATGGTCAGTCCCTGCTCGGCTCGGAGTTCAACCCACACCGCTCTGAGCACGCGTAGAAACACCAGATATACAAGGGCCAGCAAGCAGAGCCGAAGCAGGACGAGCGATTGTTCCGACACGGTCCTTTGAGGTTACCTTCCGCCGATGACACGGCAGCGGTTGTTCAAGCGGACCGGAACTCGATCAGAACCGAACCCAACTCGATCCGGTCGCCGTCTGTGAGGCGGTGCGAGACCACTGGTCTGCCGTTAACCAGAGTCTGGTTGGTCGATCCGTTGTCGTGGAGTATGAATCCGTTGCCGTCGGGTCGAATCGTGGCGTGTTCCCGGCTGACGTTGGGGTCGTCGAACGAGATCGTGCATTCGGGTAAACGGCCCAGCGTCACCAGGTCCTCACCGAGCGTTACCTGGTCGCCAGTGGGCAGGTGCAGCACCCCAATCTCGCTGCTTGCCTCCCTCATGCGGGAGTCCACTTTGATCGCCCCGCCGCGCAGCCGTTGATCACTCGACAGCTCGACCCTGACGGGCCCCATGAACGTCCAGCCTTCGTCGCGGGCATGGTCACGGGACATGTCGCACAGTTCTGAGATGAGCGACTCCTGGATCTCAACGAAACGTTCCAGATCCTGGGCCGAGAGCGTCACTCGGAAATGGTTCGGCACCACCGTCTGGCCTCGCACGCCGACGCTTCGACCATCGCCCATCTCGCGCACGATCCGGTGCCCAATCTCGACCGGACGCACTCCCCCGCGCAGGACACGGCCGACGGTGCCTCCCACCAAGCGTTCGAGACGGCGTTCAACTGATCGCAGGCCCACACTCAGAGAGTAGTCCCCTCTACAACGGTTCGATCCCCGACCTTAGAACGTGCGCGGATTGAATTTCGCGGGTGCGCCGGGATCTGTTTCTCCTGCTCTTGTTCACTGCGTTCACGGGCCGTTCCTGTTCGCTCCGCTCACGGGCCACGCGGGCCACGGCCTCGTTCGGTCCCGGCCGTGTGGGGGATAGATCCGCTCGGCCTCTTCGGGGTTCCACGGATTCAGATCCGCAACGCTATGATCGGGGCACGTTCACTGCGGTGTGCGGCCACGCGCGAGTGGCGGAATTGGCAGACGCGCAGGCTTCAGGTGCCTGTGTCCGAAAGGATGTGGGGGTTCAAGTCCCCCCTCGCGCACTCCGGCGATGGCTCTTGGTCAGGCGTGGTGATCTGGGGCTCTGAGTTGGCGAGGACCAGCGACGACCACTCGCCTGCGGTTGCGCGTTCGACTTCAACGAGAGGGTGGAGGAAGTCGACCACCTGGGAGCATTGGGACGGCGAGATCCCTGCTACGGCAAGCCATCCGCCCGGTGACACATGGGCGACCAACTCCCGGGCGAGTTCCACGATCCCGGCTCTGGCGATGTTGGCGACGACCACATCGAAGAGGCCGTCGAACTCGCCCAATCCGGCGAGTGTCGCTTCCAGCTGATCATCCATGGCGTTGATCCGAGCATTGCGCAGTGCCGCTTCGACGGCATCGGGCTTGACGTCGACCGCCACCACGCTCGCGGCGCCGAGCTTGAGGGCGCAGAGCCCGAGAATCCCGCTCCCGCAGCCGACATCGAGGACTCTCTCACCGCCGGAGACCCGCTTCACCAATGCTTCGATCATCTGGCGGGTCGTGGGATGGTGGCCGCTTCCGAATCCACCCGGTCCGAGCTCGACCAGCCCGACGAGACCGCTGCGGTCGTGTTCAGACCATGCCGCGCAGACGCTCAGTCGCTTACCGAACACGACCGGGCGGGTGTTACGGAACCATGCTTGCAGGGCTGCACCGCCATCGGGCCGCATCACCGCCATCACACCCTCAGCTTGAAGCGACGCAACGAGGTTCGCGGCATTCCGTTCGTCATCCACGGCGGCCAATATCACCCGGCGTGCGTCGCTGGGCTCCACAACATCCAGCAGACCCGCACCGAGGCCTTCGAGACGTTCACACATCCCAGCAAGTTCGTCCGCGCTGGTCGCCACCACAATCACCCCACCACCATGCCCGATGCAACGACATGCCGTTGCATCGCTGGTCCACGACCAGTCTTCTTGAATGAACGGTTGTGAGTTCGAGCTACGCCGTCCTGCCTGCAGAGCGCCAAGAGGTCAGGCGTCATGATTCAGCACTCTAAAGAGGTACGTGCGAAGCGGCACGAAGATGAGGAGTAATCGGTTTCGCCAATCCGCCAGCAGTCCGGTGAACAATGGCACCCACTTTGGAATCACAGAGATCTGGTGGTTGAGCTCTCGTGTCTCCTAGGGGACATCCGATTTGACCCACCGATTAAAGTCGCGCAACAACGATTTGACCCGCCGCTTAATGTCGCGCAACAACTCCAAATCTTCTCGACACGACTCACGAAATCGCTCCCACAAGGCAGCAAACGTCCATGTTTGCACCTGAATTACAACAGATCCTGCGGCCATGTCATGCCACCCCTGCCGCGACGGAGACCAGAGTATCGACACAGCGCTCACGGCAGTAAATGCAACATAGGTCAGGGGCGCGTTTGATCCGCGCGCGATCAGCAAGACGGTCAGTCCACCGGCCAGGATGCTCCAACGGTTCACGGCAGCCGAGAGAGAGACAGCGCTACCATCTCTCGCGCAAACGGCTCGGATTCTCAGCAAACGTTTACCCAGCGAAGATCCGGACCCGCAGCGCCCATGCCAGACGATTTCATAGAGGAACCACAACGTCCCCATGAGAGCTCCCTCCAGGCTCCCGAATTCTGCATTCTCGGGTACCTCGAAGTGCCCTGCACGAAAGCTGTGGAAGACGCCAAGAACAACCGCTGCGAGAAAAACCACACATAACGTGTCAACCAGTCGTGCGAGCAGGCGTTTGAGAGGCGAGGCCAATTCGACACGCGGTCCATTCTCTAGGAGGAGTTCGCCTGTCACGGGCCGCTGACCGTCTGGGTGATTCTCGGACACGGTCTAGTAGTGTATCGAACATATGTTCGTTACGCTACGCCGCCCCAAATCGACCAGGAAGCTCGAATTGCCCCATGGCTCGGCACCAGATGGGACCTCACAGCGGTGAGCCAGCCACGGTCTTGCAAGCGTCTGACGGTCAGGAAGCCAATCTTGGACTTCATACCCGGCAACCGTCAGACGATGCAGGCAAACCGAAGCCGTAACATGAAGCTCTAGATAACCGAGGGTTCCGCGCTGGGCCTAACTCTCGAGCAGGTCGTTCAGGGAGTCGACCCAGGTGTCATCGATGCGCTGGATCGCGCCGATCCTCGTGTTGTCGTTGGTCCACGGCTCTAGATCGCGGGCCCACTTGAACTTGAACATCCAGCGCTTGGTGACCGGGAACATGCACGCTGCGACGATGTCGAAGGCGTCGTAGGTGTACTTTCTCCCGGCACCTGAGTCGCGTGTCTTCTGGGTCTCAACCTTTGCATCACCGTCCTTGTAGGTCTCGCTGAGAGCGTTCTTGCACTCGATCGTGAGTTCGCGTTTGTCGTCGAGTCGGATCCGGAAGTCCGGCATTCCGTCCTGGTCGATCGACTCGTGGGAGGCGATGCACTGATCGCGGTCGAGTAAGTCGCCGAGGTGGTGTTCTGCAATGCTCCCCCGCACCGCAACACCGAGACGGAAGTTCGACTCAATGATGTCGAGGATGGTGGCTGCACTGACACCGTAGAGAATCTCAAGTTCGTGGCGACCGATCCTGCCCTCAACGAAGTGCCCCGCGAGGCTCAGCCGCAGACCTGTGTCGAACCCCAGGCTGGTTGCGAGCGCCTCGAAACGGGCGTAGTCGAGTAGACGCTCCGGACGGAAACCAACCATCGATTCGAGACCGTCCCAACCTTCGCCCTGAGGAGTACGCGGTCTTGTCTTCTCCCTCGCCCACCAGGCCCAACCCGTGCTCATCACGGCCCTCGCGTTCGAGTCCCGGTAGTAACCCGAGATTCCTATCGGGAGCTGCGCGTAAACGAGGGGATCTAAACCGACGATGATGCCCGTCTCGGGGTCGACGGCAAGAACCAGAGTGATGTCCACACCGGCGGGATCGTGGCCGATCGGGTTGAATTCATTGCGGACCCGGGCTGGGTCGCCATATCGGATTTGGAAGCGGTGCTCTGTGGCGGGTCGGTTCTTGGTGGTTCGCTTTGTGGTTGTGAATGGATAGACAACGAGACCGAAGCGATGGTTGTCACTGTCTTCAGCACCGATGTAGACCGGTGCCAGCTTCTGGGCCGGAAAGGAGCATGAAAGCAATCGCCCACCCCCGTCCTCAATGCCCCTGAGCAACAGGTCCACGCCCGGTTTGCGGGACTTGGTGATGCCGTACAGCTTGGGGACGTAGCTGCGGCCGGCAAGATCCGTCACGATCCGCTCCTCAGTTCGGCGGCGCTAGCACGCAGCCGCTACGGCTCGAGCGACATGCTCCGAAAATAGAGGAGGCACCGAATTCCCGATCTGAGCCTGCACTGATGCCCTCTTGCCGACGAACGCGAAGTCGTCCGGGAACGTGAAGAGCCTCCGAATCTCGGGGACGCGCAATCGGCGATTGGCCCAGTGGAACGGACCGACGTTGGGACCTGGCCGAGCCTGGATCGTCGGGGACGGCCTGCCGGGATCAAGCTTCAACAGGAACGACCAGTACCGCGACCGCCATTCGAAGACCGGCGCAGGGTGACCACGCTTCTCAGTGAAATAGAGGTAATTGTCGCCAGGTGGGATCTCGGGCAGGAGGTGGCCCCAACTCCCTCGAACCACCTCCTGGGGCTCGGCGTCGGTGATCAAACCCGCGAGCGCCTCACCAGCTGTGACGTGGGGCAGCGGCCCACCGGTCGTGGTTCGTCGTTCCCAAGGCCCATGGTGAGTCGGATCCGGCGGATCAGGCAGTGTGTCCCGCTTGCGACAACCAACGATGCAAAGACGCGGACGGGCCTGGGGCACTCCGTAGTCGGCCGTGTTCAACACCTGCCACCAGAAGCGGTAGCCCGCCGCCTCGATCTCTGCGAGCAATCGTGTGAACGCCGGCCGACTCGCCTTGTTGTTGAAGGTCAGCGCATACACGTTCTCGAACACGAAGTAACGGGGCCTAGCCTCAGCAAGCACACGGGTATAGGCCTGCAGAAGACTCGCCGCGGGGTCCACACCATCACGCTTCCATTCGAGCCAGAAGCCTGACTTGGAGAATGCAACGCAAGGTGGTCCACCCACGAGAAGATCGGGCCTCTCCCGGCTCGACAGACCGGCCGCTCGGAGTATGTCCCGCGTGGTCAGACCCCCACCTGAACCGATGGCGAGCGGGTAGAGGTCGCCCCGAACCACCTCGCGGAGACTCGGAAAGTAGATTGGGGCGTTCTTCTCCAGAGTGTCACAGGCATCGTCGTCCCATTCCACCGCAGCCAGTGTGGCGAACCCCGCCGACTCGATCCCCAAGTCGAGACCCCCGGCGCCGGAGAAGAGAGAAATCGCGGAACCAACGGTCACACCCTCAGTCTGCCCGCTGCGGTCGGCGTGGGCGCGCACCCCCTGTCCATCACCAACTTGCCCATCACCAAGACGCAATTGCACCCCTCGCGGGTTCCGATCAATTCGTAGAGAGTTCACACCTCAAGCACACAACAGGGGTGTGACAGCAGCGATCTCTAGACGCCGTAGACGAGAATGATCGCGCGGCGTGAGCCAACCAAAGACCTGAGCACGCCGAGCCAGCACTCACGCTCAGGTGAGCAGCGCGATCCCGTCACACGTCGGAGAGCCGCTAGGAGGCTGCGTCTTGACGCTTCGCGAATCTCGTCAATTTGATGGTTGTGCGCCACGGCCGACCTTTCTTCAGCGGCACTTACGAAACGCGAGATTAGCCCGCGACGCCGACCACCATCACCCGATGGCTGTCACATGGTGGTCACGGCCCAACCCCAACATTTGTCATATATACAAAGCGATATATACTGTTGATCATGGGACCGGCAGAACTCCTTCGGGCAGCACGGCAGCGTCACGGTCTGAGTCAGGCGGCGCTGGCTGCACGCGCCGGGACCAGCCAACCGGTGATCTCCGCCTACGAGCATGGGCGGCGGGATCCTACGACTCGCATGCTGCGACGGCTCATCACAGCAGCGGGCGACCGACTGGAACTCCGACTCGCATCCCAGCCGCCGGACATCCCCCCACCGTCATGCCCTGAAGAGCACGCTGGCCGACTCGTGGACGTGCTCCTGTTCGCAGACGCAGTCGGACATCGCAGACGCGCGCCGCTCGCCTTTCCCCGAATCGACTCGTCGTGACCCGCTTGCCGCTGCCCGACAAGATCCTCGCGATCGATCGTGCCCTGACAGCGGTACCACACGCTTTCGGCGGTGCGATCTCGCTCGCCTACCACGCCGAGCCGAGAGCCACGATCGACATCGATGTGAACGTGTTCGTGTCCGTGGAGAGAGCCGCAGAGGTGTTCGAACCGCTCAGCCAGATCGGAGTCGACACCGCAACCGAGTCGCCGGCCCGCGACGGCCAGGCGCGGGTCATGTGGGACAACACGCCAATAGATCTCTTCTTCTCCTACGACCCCTTCCACGCCGCCGCGGAAGCCGCGACCGTCACTGTGCCCTTCGCCGACGACACGATTCGCGTGCTCTCGGCCACCCACCTGAGCGTCTGCAAGGCGGTGTTCGATCGGCCCAAGGACTGGATCGACATCGAAGCCATGCTCGCGCTCGGAACCCACATCGACACCGCCGAGGCACTGCGTTGGGTCGGACGGATCACAGGCGACGAAGACCACCGGTTCGAGCGCCTAGCAGCGCTGCTGACTACCTGAGTCCGGACCCTCGCCGGTTTCCTCACGCACGACGCACGGGCCGGGCGAGGCCAACTTTGTGTAGGGGTAGGATGCAGCATGTCACTGCACCCGAAGCCTCGCGACTCGACGGCGGTCCGCACTGCCGATCCACTCGAGCTCTCGGCGCGCGTTATTGCATCGGGCACAGCCGACGAACCGACCAACCGGGTGACCAACACGCTCACCGAGCTTGATGACGGCATCGCGGTCGTCGAGTCCTTCTCCCACATGGTCGCGTTCTCGACCGAAGCCGGTCTCGTGTGTTTCGACGCGAGCGGTGCTCTCAGCGGTGCTGCTGTCGCCGAGGCTCTCCGGAGATGGTCGAAGGAGCCGGTCGATTCGCTCATCTACACGCATGGGCACATGGACCACGTCGGCGGCAGCGGCGCAGTCGCCGCCGATGCCGAAGCTCTCGGCCATCGACCGCCGCGGGTTGTAGGCCACGCCAACATTCCGGTCCGTCTGCAACGCTACGAAGACACCAACGGCTACAACCTCGCCATCAACGCGCGTCAGTTCGGCGGTGTGTCGAGGCAACTGAATCTGGGAAGCCTGCGCGCGGGCGCTGGCCGTTTCGTCGGTGCGGACACGCTCTGGCCCGATGTCACCTACCATGACCATCTGACCGTCTCGGTCGGCGACACCGACTTCGTCCTGCACCACGACAAGGGTGAGACCGACGATCACACCTGGGCTTGGGTTCCGGGGCATCGCGCCCTGTGCGTCGGTGACTTCGTGACCTGGGTGTTCCCCAACGCCGGCAACCCGCAGAAGGTTCAGCGGTACCCGTTGGAGTGGGCCAGGGCACTGCGGCGCATGCAGGCGTTCGAGGCCGAACTCCTGCTGCCCGCGCACGGCCTCCCGGTGCGTGGTACCGCAGAAGTCAATCTGATCCTGGGCGACCTCGCCTCTGCGCTCGAGGGTCTCGTCGATGCCACGCTCGAACTGATGAACGACGGGGAATCGCTCGACACCATCATTCAGTCCGTCGAGGTGTCCGAGGACTTGTTGTCCAAACCGTGGCTCCAGCCCGTCTACGACGAACCCGAGTTCGTTGTTCGCAACATCTGGCGCCTCTACGGCGGATGGTGGGACCTGAATCCAGCGAAGCTCAAGTCCGCGGGCGAGGCCGCATATGCGGCCGAGATCGTTCGGCTCGTCGGTAGCACAGAGAAGGTCATCAGCCGCGCCCAGGAGATGGCCACAGCCGGAGACTTCCGCCTGGCATGCGAACTCATCGAGCTGGCCACGACCGCCGAGCCGGAGTCGGTCGCCGCCCACGGCGCCCGCGCGGAGATCTACGCCGCCCGACGACGCATCGAGCGGTCCCTCATGGCCAAAGGCATCTACGCCGCCGCCTCCCGCGAGTCAACCGCCATCATCGAGAGCACACTCCCCGACCAGTCGGACCAGACCCCCTGACCACCGGCGGCCTAGCGAGGACGGGGATGGACCAGACAGTTACAAGGGCCACTTCCCAGGCAGTCCCCGAGGCGCGCCTCAACTACGCGCTGGAAGAGCGGCGGTGAGACTTCGGGCCACCCAGTCTTCGTCGACCTCGTAGCCGACCGCTTGCAGGTAGCCGATCAGTGAGGCGATCCGGACTTTGCCGAGCGGCCGGATCTCAAGCTGGTGCACCGCGGCCTTGGTCACACCACGTCGCCTGGCGACTTGTTCGAGACTCATGCCACTGCCGGCGCGAAGGTTCGCCAAAACGTGGCGGGCCACGATCTGGTTGTAGGCGGCTTCGACTGCTGCTGGATCGGCGTCTGGTAGATCGTCGACGCTGAAGAACTCCGAGTCGTCTGGTTCTCTTGCCATGGTTGCTCCGATCAACGGAGTATAGCTATACGTTTACGATCTTGGGAAGTCTGCTAGGTTGAGCGTCTGGATTGCGGCGCGGGTGATCTCATCGGAACGTGTCACCGCGGAGGTGTACCAGTCGTTAGCGTTAGGACCAGTCCCGGCCTTGTTGCCGAGCACGGTAAACACATACCACTCGTCATCGCCCGGCATCCGCAGGTCGATGAAGGGCGCTGAGGAACCCGCCCGTAGCGATGGCTTGCGACACGTCGTACCGGTCTCGCGGGTTGCACTTCGCCCACCGGATTTCGTGCTCGTCGAGCTCGATCAGGAACCCGAACCGCTGCCGGACCTCTCGTTCCCAACCCACCAGATCTATCGGACTGGTCAGCTTGCCGATCGACTCCGGCGCAAAGTCAGCCTCCTTTCGCTCGGTCAACACGTCCTTGGGATCAAGGGGCTTCTCGCCTCGCCCATCGTCCACCACGTCACCCCAGACCTTCAGCACCCAGAGGCGGCGCACAATCACTTCATCCAACGGTCGGCCCGCGAACTGAGCGAGGTCGTACACGTCGCGGCCCAACGGGACCCGGCGGTATCGAGCCAACTTCTCCGCGCACGCCTCGGCCTCAGCGATCACCGGCAGCAGAGGCAGCTCGATGTCATAGGACCTGTGAATCGGCAGCGGTACGAACGTCATGCGCTCAACTGCGCGAACCAGAGGTCGGCGCGCGAACTCAACCGAAGCTGCGACGTCTGGCTCGCCAAGGTCGGGATGACGCACTCGCAGGTCTCAGTGGCGGCCATCGCCGCGGGTCGACTCGAGCGTGAATTGAAACCCCGACACCGACGCACCATCTATGGACTCGCAGACTTCCACAACAGTGTCCTCAGCGGGCGCGACGAAGTCCAGGTCGGTCGAAAAGCGTCCGGAGCCACCCAAGCGGCATTGTCGCAGCGAAGTCCCGCCCTTGAAGGCAAGTGCATCTCCGTCGAAATGGCCAAGCTCATAGAGGAGCCAAAGCAAGTGGTCTTGCGCAACGTCGAGCAGGGCTGCCCCATAGGTGTCCTGGCGGCCCGCACCATGAAGCCCAACGAGCGCACGCGTCAACGACGCCATCGTTAGCTCTTCCCAAGCCGATCTTGGAGTGGGCTACGAGGCGGTCATTGACGCCGAACTCGTTCGACCAGACGCTCGTGGGCCCGTCGCCGAGCCGCGCGGCTGGCATCTCGGGTGTCGGGCGCCTCGCCATGAGCTCCTTAGCCTTTTCGGACACCCCTCCTCGGTCCACCAAGTACGCCGCGCGCATCGCTGCGACCATGGTGCCTCCGGTACTCATGCCATCGTCAACGATAAGGATCGACTTGCCGCTGACGCGAGTGGAAACGATATGTGGATCGATCCATAGCCGCTTGACCGCGCCGGTGCTCGTCACGGACTCGACCGGACATGAGAATTGCTCGTCGTACCAGGGCTTTCTGGAACTACCCAGCGGCAGGTAGTGCGAGTGCCCGAGCGATCGTGCGATGACCCCGGCGAGCGATAGACCCAGCGTCGCCACGCCGGCAACGATGTCTGGTCGAACAGGTTGAACAAGCTCGGCAAGCAGTTGGGACAGACGATCAACGCAGTCAAACGGCATCTAATCCGTTTTGAAGTACACAATCGCAAGCTCCTCGTTGAGGGCCCGCAACGGGAGTACGACCCAGTCCCCGCTATTGAGCTGCACCGGGTACCGGTCAGTCACCCACTCCAGCTTCCCTGTGCGAGCCTTCACGATGAGATCGGCGTCGCATTACGACCGGCACTGGACCTCGAACCGTGATCGACCGCGCTATCCCGATCGTGGCAATGGCATTGGCCTTGGGAATGTTGGGAGTGGATCTCGACGAGGCCATCGCCAGGTTGTGACCAAGCTCACGTAAAACTCCCTCCGCGGACCTGCTCACTGAAATGCGCCACCCCTTTGCTCAAACCTTTGGTGCAACCACGGGAGTGCGGATCTCGCCGATACCAGCGATCGATCCGGCCATTACGTCACCTGGCTTAAGGAACGTGCCCGTCGTGGCGCCAACTCCCGAGGGAGTGCCAGTTGCGATGACATCGCCGGACTCGAGCGTCATAAACGTCGACGCGAAGGCGATCAGTTCCTCAACGTTGAAGATCATCTGAGCAGTGCTTGCGGACTGTCGCACCTCGCCGTTCACGCTCAGCTCAAGATCTAGTGCTTGTGGGTCGGCCACCTCGTCGGCGGAAACTAACCATGGGCCCATGGGCGCGAATCCGTCCGCCCATTTGCCCATCAACCAGTCGAAGAAATCGGCCCAGTGTGACGGCGCTCGCTCGCCCATGCCCCAGTGCGACGTCCGCGCTGAGATGTCGTTGATCACCGTGTAGCCGGCAATGTGTTCAAATACATCGGCCTTCTCGATGTTGCGTCCACCGGTGCCGATCACGACGGCGAGCTCGAGTTCCCAGTCCACGGTGTCACTGGTTGTCGGAAGGGCCAGCTCCGCGTGGGGCCCGATAATGCTGGTGGATGGCTTGATGAAAAGCTTGGGCACGATTGCTTCCTTGACAAACGCTTGTGGCGTCACCTCGGCGACATGCTCGTGGTAGTTCATAGCGGCGCAGATCAATTTGCCGCGTTGACCGACGGGCGCTCGCAGATCTTTGAACGGGGTGTCCATAGCGGGTGAGCTCGCAGCAACGCGGTTGATTTCAGCTGCGCCTGCGGTGAGCGCCTCTACGGCGTCGTCCCAACCGATTTCTAAGGGACGTAACCGGACGGTGTCTTGGTCTACCGCTTCGACCAGACCGAGGCGTACCTGTTGATCGTGTTCGAACCTGGCGAGTCTCATTGGTCGTCCCCGCCGACCAGCGTCATCAAGCCACCGATGTTTGAGCATGAGATGACGTCGGGAACAAGCGACACAGCCTGGGCAAGTGATGCTTCGTCGTCTGCCGACCACACCCATACCTCGAGCCCAGAAGCTTGTAGCTCGGCGACCTGTGCACGACTCAAGAGCGCTGCCGTATGGAACACACCGAGTGCCTGCAATCTCGAAGCATCTTGCAGATGACTGGGCACATTGGCCGGCGAGAACTCATCCATCCACGGAAGCTGGCGAAGCGATGGTGCCTTGGCTGCCACCATTGCGAGCGCGTCGAGGTGAAAGGACGACACCCGCATCAGCCCGTTGCAGTCGTGCTCCACCAACCATTCAGCCAAGAGCAGCGCTGTGCGCGCGGCCTCGTCTGCTGACTCGGCTTTCGCCTCGACACAACCGATGACACTTGCATCCTGAAGGAAAGCCAGCAGATCTTCGAGCATTGGCACTCGCTCACCGGCGAACTCAGACGCGAACCATGCACCAGCATCAAGGTCCCGCAACTCGCTGACCGTGTGATCGATGACTCGGCCTGTGCCGTTCGTAGTACGTTCGAGCGTAGCGTCATGGAATACCACCAACTGATTGTCTTTGGTGACGCGAACGTCGAACTCGATGAACGTGGCACCCAATTCGACTGCGCGACGGTACGCGGCGAGCGTCTGCTCCGGGCGGTCGATGCCGTTGCCGCGGTGGCCGCAGCCTGCGATCGGGTTCATGTGGTCTCCTCCGAGAGTTCGGTCGTCTGCGACGACCAGATCGCCTCGAGGCGAGCTCCATCTTCGAGGATGTGACGGCGGAACAGCGGCTGAACAAGGCTTGGGTTTTCGGAGCGGATTACATCAATAAATTCAAGGTGCTCGTCGGCGATCTCCCCTGAGCCTTCGTACAGCAAGTGCACGAACGACAGGAAGATCCGTGTTTGCGCCCGAAGGCTTGCGAGCATCTCATCGAGACGACCGTTCTGTGAACGCGATGACAGCGCCACGTGGAACTGAGCGTGCAACTCGTTCATGTCGCTCGGTGAGGAGCTCTCGCGTATCTGGACTATGAGGGATTGAAGCTCCTCGATCCATGGTTCGGTGTTGCCATGCTCCATGCCGAGCCGCATTGCCAGACCCTCCAACGTGGCTCGAAGAATGCGGATCTCGCGAAGATCCTGCACGGTCATGCTGCGCACGAATGACCCACGGCGAGGGTGCTGTTGCACCAAGCCTTGACGCTCGAGATCTCGGATGGCCTCCCGTACCGGTGTCTTGCTGACGTCGAGCCGCTCTGCGAGGGCGGACTCGATCAGGCGGTCACCCGGCTTCAGGCGACCTGACCGGATGGCATCGCGGATCTGCGACGCGACCAACTCTGACAATCGATCCTTCGATGCGACGCTCCAGTCACTCATCGGAGACCACCTCTCTTTCGGTTCCCACTGTGTCGAGGTCCCGCGCGGACGCCCGGTACCAACCTGCGAACGGGACAGTGGAAATTGCAACAGTCTTCCAGACCAGGTAGTTGTCGATTGCTTGCATGGCAGTGTCGCGGCCGAAACCTGAACGCTTTACCCCGCCGAACGGCGCTTCCACCGGCGTCGTGTTGTATGTGTTGATCCACACATAGCCGGAACGGATTGTGCGCGTCATTCGAAACGCGCGGTCGATGTCTTGTGTCCAGACACCTGCAGCGAGCCCGTATACGGTGGCATTGGCAAGGTCGGCTGCCTCGATCTCGGAATCGAAAACCGTCACCGTGACCACTGGACCGAAGATTTCCTCAGTGAACACCTCGTGGTCGCGACCGACGTCTGTCAAGACCGTGGGTCGGTAGAAGCTTCCACCTTCGCAACCGGCAATTGTCACTCGGGAACCTCCGCATGCCACGGTGACTCCGCTGGCGCGCGCCCGGTCGACGAAGCCCTCGACCTTGGCTAGATGTTCTGGTGAGATCAGCGAGCCGAGTTCGGTTTTCTGGTCAAGTGGCGCCCCGATTCGAATCGCTTCCGCGACCGATACCAGCCGCCGCACGAATTCGCTGGCGATGGAGCGCTCGACCAGTATGCGGCTGCCTGCGTTGCAGTTCTCGCCTTGGGCGAAGAATGCGCCGAACGCCGCGGCGTCAGCCGCCGTTGCGATATCCGCGTCGGCGAACACGACTAGCGGAGACTTTCCACCGAGCTCGACCTGCAGGGGGAGTGCTCGACGAGCGCGAGCTTCCATGATCTTCGAGCCCGTAGCGGTTGATCCGGTGAAGGTCAGCATGTCGACATCGCCGTGCAAGGACAATGGGGCCCCAGCCGTTGCCCCGAGGCCGCTGACCACATTGAGCGCCCCATCGGGAAGCCCGGCCTTGGTCATCAGTTCTCCTAAGTGCAGGCAAGTGATCGACGCGAGCTCCGACGGTTTCAACACGACCGTGCAACCAACACTCAAAGCGGCAGCGGCTTTCCACACCGCCACGTACAGCGGGAAGTTCCAAGGTGTTATCGCTCCCACGACACCTACGGGCTCACGTAGCACGATGCCGAGTTGGGCTTCGGGCAGCGACATCGTCTGCCCGACAACCTTCGTTGCAGCGCCCGCGAAATAGTCGAGGACGTCAACGACGCCGGCGATGTCGCCTTCGGCTTCCTTGATGGGCTTGCCGCTGTCGATCGACTCGATGGTAGCCAGCAGGGTTGTCTGCTCGGCCACGAGGCGGGCTGCAGAGCGCAGAACGGTCGCCCGGTCCGACGGCGCGAGTCCGGACCAGATGCCGCTGTCGAAGCTGGCACGTGCCGCTTTCACCGCCAGCGCGATGTCATCGGCGTCGCCAGCAGCGATGCGGCCGACAGCCGCGCCGGTCGACGGATCGACGACGTCCAGCCATTGGCTGGAGACGGGGGGTTGCCAGCTACCGGCGATGTAGTGGCCGATGGGATGAAGCAATGACTGCGCCGTCGTTCCGTCTGCTGTTTGGTGGTCATAGGTCAATGTCATTGGTTACCTGTCCTGGATGGTCTTGGTCGTTGTGCCCTGAGAATCTCCGTTCATCCAGAACACTTCGCTTGGGTTGTCCACGAGGAACTGTGCACTCATCTCGTCGGGGATGCCGACGTGCCGAAGTACGGGCAGTCCCCAGCGGAGCACGTAGCTGTAGCCGTGGCCGCCGTAGTGGCAGAGACGGTGTTTCATTGCGATGTCCTGCCCAATCAGGAGTTGCCTGGCGAAGCCC
The DNA here is from genome assembly GCA_951812975.1 of uncultured Acidimicrobiales bacterium. GTDB lineage: Bacteria > Actinomycetota > Acidimicrobiia > Acidimicrobiales > Aldehydirespiratoraceae > VXYK01. Next base: position 1,237,299 of record CATOTC010000001.1, read on the forward strand.
GCCTCGCACAATTGATGGAGCATCACGGCTCGCTCGAGGTCGCACGGCATCGGCATACCTCGCGCGGACGGAGCGATCCAAGGCTCGAGGCCGAAGCAGTCGAACGCCAGATAGCAACCAGTGCGCGCCAGCTCGATTGCGTCGTCAATGTCGTTGATGCGGCGATCGACATGGGAGATCACGATTCGATCGGGCGCCACCCCGAGGCGCACTAGCCGTTGGACGTGGTCGAGCCCTGCGGATGCGTGGCGACCCGTGTGCACCACGACGGCAGCTCCGGTTTCACCGTGGGCGAGCGCGCTGGCCTCAAGGACGCGATGCTCCTCGTCGGTGACAGGCCACGAGCAGCCAATCTCACCGATTACGCCAGCGCGAACATTGGTACCGTCCATGCCGACCACCATGTCATCCACCATCGACCGCGCGATCTCGTCAATAGACGTCTGCCGGAGGGAGCCGGGGTGGGAACTCTCGACGTAGTAGCCGCAGCCGAGAACCACTTGAACTCCTGAGCGGGCTGCAACAGCGCTCGTCTCGAGCGGTCGCCGACCGAGCCCGTGACACGTCAGGTCGATCATCGACTGACCACCGTCGGTACGAAACTGTGCCAGCTCGGATACGGCGACGTCGATTTCGTCGAGAACGATGTTTGTCTGGCTTTCAAGGTGGTGTTCTCGGATCCACCAGAGGTTTTCGATCTGCAGCGGTTCGGTAGCGCGGCGCTGCTCCTCAGGGTCGTCTGGGAGCTGCAAATCTCGGCTGCGTAGGTCGCACAGCAGGTGTTCGTGTGCCGACGTGACGCCTAGGTCCTTGGGTTCGATGTCATCCGTCACCGTGCGGACAATGCGCGTTGGGTTCATTAGTTGTCTCCTTCGAGCCGGATTCTCGGGTCGAGCAGCCCGTACAAGAGGTCTGTCAGGATGTTGATGGCGATGAACATACCAGCGATCATGAGGACTGTGCCCTGGACGACCGGATAGTCGCGCTGCGTGATGGCGTCAACCACTAGGCGGCCAACTCCAGGCAGCGACAGCACCGACTCTGTTAGAACGGTGCCTCCCAGCAGCACGCCAGCCTCCACTCCGAGCACGGTGAGCACGGGTATGGACGCGTTATGTAGCCCGTGCCGAATGGTGATTCGCATTGGTCGCAACCCCTTGGCTTCCGCGGTGCGGACAAAATCTTGACTCAGCACGTCGGTCATCGCGCCCCTCGTCATTCTCAATATCGAGGCAGCGCTGCTGAAGCCGAGGATCAGGATTGGTGTGATCACGGTGGCCAGATTCTCTATCGGGTCGGACCAGATGGCGACGTAGCCCGTCGGTGGCACCCAGCCCCAATTCTCGGATCCGACGAGCAGCACCAGCGTGGCGGTCAGGTACACGGGGATCGCCGCGCCGAGCAGTGCGGCGATCCTGGCTCCGTGATCCACGAAGGTGTGCTGCCGTTTGGCGGCAATGGCCCCCAGCGGCACACCGATGATGATTGCGACGAAGATTGCGCCAATGGTGATCTCGATCGTCAGTGGCAACCGCTCAAGGATGACGTCGCTCACTGGTCGCCCGCTGCGCCATGACTCACCCAAGTCCCCCCTGATCACGCCCCAGAGCCAATCGAAGTACTGCACGAACACGTTTCGGTCGAGGCCGTACGTCGCCTCGAGTTGTTTGGCTATCTCGGAGTCACTCGCGCCTTCGGCTCCGAGCGTGCTGCCCACGATCGTGCCCGGGATTGCTATGAGAGCGACGAAGACGAGAACCGAGAGCGCGGTAAGTGTGGCCACGCCACCAAGAACGCGTCGCACGATGTAGCGCGTCATCGGCGGCTCCGTGGGTCGAGCAAGTTGCTTAGGCCATCGCCAAGCATGAACAGCGCCAGTACGGCGATGGTGATCGTCGCTCCGGCGGAGATCGTCACCCACGGCGCAAGGCCCAGCAGTACCCGGCCGTCACCCAGGATCGAGCCCCATGAGGCTGCTGGAGGTTGTGGTCCGAGACCGAGGAAGCTGAGCGCCGATTCCAGGAGAAGGGCTTGGGCAAGGGCGATGCTTGCTTGGACAGCCAGCACGGTTGTGATGTTCGGAACGATGTGTCGACCCATGATTCTCGTCTTGCGCGCTCCCATCAGCTGAACCGCTTCGGCGTATGGTTTGCTTGACTCGATGAGCGTGGTGGATCGCGCGACGCGGGCGAAGACCGGAAGAAAGATCACGGCGATGGCCAGTGCGGCGTTGCGCGCACTCGGCCCCAGAGATGCAGCGAGCATGATGGCCAACAGAAGGGGTGGAAAGGCGAACAGGACGTCAATGATGCGCATGAGTACATGGTCGATCTTGCCGCCGAAGTACCCGGCGATCACTCCGACCGTTGCGCCGATCGAGAGTGCGACGCCGACGCTGCCGGCCGCGACGCCGAGTGAGATGCGGGCCCCGTAGAGCAGCCTACTCAATTGGTCACGCCCGTATCGGTCGGTACCTAGCAGATGGTCTGCGGATGGACCGGTAAGCCGTCGTTCCCGATCGAAGGCAAGCGGGTCGAATGGCGAGATCAGCGGTGCTAAGAGTGCAGCAATAGTGATGGCAAACAGAACGGACGCTGCGATCGCTAAGCCTGGATGTGAGGTGATAGTACGCCGAATCACGTGGTGAGCATTCGGGAGCGGGGGGGCCGGTGCCAGGCGCTGGTGGCTGGCACCGGCCGTTGCCTTATTCGCCGATCGTGACCTGAGCAAACCGACGTTCGTTCAACGGGAGGGGAGTGAACCCGTCGACGTCGGAGCTCCAACCCCATATCGAGTCGGCGGTGTAGAGGTACAGGTATGGGGACAACTCGTTAACGAAGCGGGTTTCCACCTCGTTGTAGAGGGCGACACGCTCTGCGCCGGTTGCCGCCCGGGCTGCGAGAACCTGTTCGTCGAAGGACGGCTCACAAATCTTCGAATAGTTCCATGAACCTTCGCAGGTGAAGGAGTTGTAGAACGGAACGTCCGGGTTCGGGTAGCCACCGCTGGTACCGAAGATCATGTCGTAGTTCTGGTTCAGAAGGCTATCCAACCAGACGGACGACTCCTGTGGGAGGATTTCTGCTTCAATTCCGATGCGGGCGAGCTGATCGACGACGACCGGCGCTGTCGCCATCATGACAGCGTTGGAAGAGTTGGCGGTCAGAGTGATGCTCAGTCCGTCGATGCCCGCTTCTGAGAGCAGCTCGATCGCCTTGTCTGGGTCGTAGTTGTAGGACGGGAAGGTTTCTAGGGGTTGTGCCAGTTCCACCTGAGCCGGAGTTATTGGAGAGGTCACCGTACCACGGCCCTCGATGGCGATATCGACAGTTTCCTGACGGTCGATGCCGTAGCCGATGGCCTGACGTACGGCCGGGTCATCGAAAGGCGCTAGTGTGGTGTTGAAGGCCAGGTAGACGTATGCAAGCGAGTCTGACTCGGTGTAGGTGACCGAGCTTGCCGATTTGATTCCTGAGGCTGCCAGCGGGTCGGTGAACTGGAACCAGTCGATCTCGCCGGCCGTCAGCGCTGCCGCCGCGGAGACTTCGTCGGGAACGAAGCGGAAGATCAATTGTTCGAGCTTCGGCAACCCTGCCGCCCAGTATTCCGAGTAACCGGTGAGTGCGATCTCGCTGCCGCTCCTCCAGTCTGCTAGCTCGAAAGCGCCTGTACCGCCGTCGACCCGTCGCAGGTCGCCGTTGGCCTCGACCACTTCGCGGTCCATGATCACGCTGGGGGCCACGGCGAGGATTGCGAGCAATGCTTGGGGCGCTGCCGTGTTCAGATTGAACGTAACGGTGGAGCCTTCGGCCTCGATTGTATCGACGAAAGCGTACAGGCCCTTGTTGATGCTCTCCTCGGAGCGCAGGCGATCGAAGGAGTACACGACGTCATCGGCTGTGACGGCTCGGCCACTGTGGAACGTGACGCCCTCGCGGATGCTGAAGGTAATCGACAAGCCGTCGTCGGCTATCTGGTAGCTCTCGGCGATCTGCGGCGTGTAGCCGAGGTCAGGGGCGAACTCAATCAGTGGGTCGTACATCGGCATGTACACTAGCGTGCTAGCCAGGTTGGTCTCGAAGATTGGGTCGAGGGATGCGGGCTCCGCAGTGGTGCCGGCAATGAGCGTGCCACTCAGCCCACCCCGGGCAGGATCGGGTGATTCTGTGTCACCGGTTGTCTCGGTGTCACCGCTGTCACCGCTGTCACCGGTGGTCTCGGTGTCGGCGATCGTCTCGGGCGCCGTGTCGTCGTCGGAGCCGCAAGCTCCAACAACGAGCACTAACGCCATTGCTACGGCAAGCAGTCGAAGAATTGCTGCGGGAAGCAGTCGAAGATTCAATGGATTACCCCTTTGAGTTGAAAGTCGATTACTTATAGTCGACTTTATTGCGTGAGGTAACCCTAACGGATAGTATTGGCTGTCGCAAGACCCACCGCTGATATCGCTGAGCCTCGATTAGGGTGACGTGTACAACCTGACCAGTGAGGCCACTATGACGCCGCAACCCCTACTCTCGGTCGAACGGCTGGGCGTGGCGTTTCAAACCCGAAGTGGATATCTGTCGGCCGTGCGAGACATTGATCTAACGATCAATAGTGACGAAGCGGTCGCCTTGGTCGGGGAGTCGGGATCCGGAAAGAGTGCGACCGCTTTGGCGATTCTGGGATTGCTCGGCACGACAGCGAGAGTCCAAGGTGAGGTATTCTTGAACGGGATCAACGTGGTCGGCGCATCAGCTCGCCAGCTGCGCTCGATCCGTGCCGCTCGCGTGGGCATCGTGTTTCAGGACCCGCAGGCGTCGCTCAACCCTGTCATGACGATCGAGGCGCAGCTAGTCGAAACGCTGAGGGCACACCTCGACATCACTCGAGCACGCGCTAAGCAGCGAGCACTCGAACTCTTGGAGCTTGCAGAGTTGACGGATCCTAATTCACGCCTTCGCAGCTATCCGCACGAATTGTCCGGGGGAATGCGTCAGCGAGTCATGTTGGCCATCGCGCTTGCCTGTACTCCAGACCTGCTAATCGCAGACGAGCCGACCACTGCGCTGGACGTCACCGTGCAAGCACAGATCTTGGACACGCTCGATCGGATGCGACGCGACCTGGGAATGGCGTTGCTGGTCATCACCCACGACTTGGGAGTTGCGAACCGCCTATGCGACCGGATCGCGGTGATGTACGCTGGTCGCATCGTGGAGGAGGGCGCAACACGTCACGTGCTCGACCACCCGACGCACCCCTACACCCGTGCGTTGCTCGAAGGCCAACCGCAGTTAGCCGACCTCGGACGCCGCCTGCGATCGATCAAAGGTTCGCCTCCTGTGCTGGGTGAGGCACAAGGCGAATCGTGCAGTTTCGCTCCGCGTTGCGCGTCCGCCACCGAAGATTGTCACGACGATGAGCCAGAGCTGCGCAAACTCGGTCGACAACTCGTGGCCTGTTTCCATCCGGGAGTGCCTGCATGACAACTAGCCTGCTCCGGGTCGACAATCTTTCCGTCGTTTTTCGACGGTCCGGACGACCCGCAGTCCACGCGGTTGATGACGTCTCCCTGACCGTTGCCGCCGGACGCACACTCGGGCTGGTCGGCGAGTCGGGCTCGGGGAAGACAACTGTCGGCAGATGCGTCGTCGGGCTGCAGTCGCCGACCGATGGAGATCTGTTCCTTGACGGACGCTCACTCGGTCACAAGCGCACTAGGGCCGATCATCGCCTTATTCAAATGGTTTTCCAGGACCCGACATCCAGTCTGGACCCGCGTCAACGGGTTATCGATGCCGTTGGTGAGCCCTTGCGCGTGCAACAGGGCGCGGGTCGGCGGTTGGCGCGAGAGAAGGCGCGAGAGATGTTGCGAGAGGTCGGCCTCACCGATGCGCTCGTCGACCGATTCGCCCACCAGCTCTCTGGCGGCCAACGGCAACGGGTGGTGATTGCTCGCACGATGATTCTTCGTCCTCGGCTTACGGTCTGCGATGAACCGGTCAGCGCCCTGGATGTCTCCGTGCAGGCACAGGTGGTGAACCTGCTCGCCGAGCTGCAGGAGCAGTCGGGAGTGGGGTACCTATTTATCGCCCACGACCTCGCGGTAGTGCGCCATATAGCTCACGATGTCGCAGTGATGCACCTAGGCAGGGTTGTCGAATCTGGACCCGCTGAGGATGTGTACAACAACCCGCACCACCCGTACACCCTCGCGCTCATGTCAGCGGTGTTGACCACGGAGCCCGACGGCCGCGGCGAGCAGCGGATCGTGCTTGACGGTGAGATGCCAAGTCCCTCGAACCCGCCTGAGGGCTGCTCCTTCCATACTCGGTGTTTCCGCTACGAGAAGCTCGGCAGACCGGGGCGTTGCCGACAGGAGGTTCCCGCATCGATATCCCTTCCCAAGGAGCAACGTCATAAGGTCGCGTGCCACTTCCCAACTGAGGTTTCGGTGAACCCGAGCGGCCGTAGGACCTGCTGATGCGTTCGCGCGCGATTCGATTGATCGAGGTGGTTGACTCCCACACTGAGGGCAACCCCACCCGGGTTGTTATCGGTGGTGTTCCCGTGCCGCCGGGCGCAACAGTGCTCGAGCGCCAGCTGTATCTCTGCGAGCACGATGACCGTCTAAGGACGCTCTTGAACTTTGAACCCCGCGGTAACCCAATGATGTGTTCGGTGCTGCTGATGCCTCCCATCGACCCAGCGGCGACGTTCTCAGTGTTACTCATGGAGCAGGACGAGTACGTGCCGATGTGTGGGCACTGCATCATCGGCGCGGCCACGACGGTTCTCGCTGCGGGTCTACTCGAGATCACTGGTGATACCACCGGCGTAGCCTTCGAGACGCTGGCCGGTCTTGTCCACTGCGATGTCGACACGAGGGGTGGCAATGTCGGAGCGGTCACGCTCCGAAACGTGGCGTCATTCCTTTTGCACCGCGATGCGCAGGTCGAAGTTCCAGGCCTCGGACAGATCCTCGTCGATGTGGCTTTCGGTGGCGACTTCTATGCGATCGTGGACACCGACGTGCTCGGGTTCGTTGTCGGTCCCGAGCACGAAAAGACCCTCGGGTCCTGGTCGCAGGCGATCGTCGGCGCGGTGAACGACCAGCTGACGATCTGCCATCCCGTCACATCAACCATCGACCGACTCTACGAGGTGCTCTGGACCACGGAGTCGTCGGCCGTCGATGTGTACCGACACGCTGTGGTGTCGCCGCCGGCAACCTTCGACCGATCGCCCTGCGGAACCGGCTCGAGCGCTCGGCTTGCAGCGCTCTGGGCGCGCGGGGTGGTGCCGGTCGGCAGAACGGTGCAGTTCGAGGGGGTCCTCGGCACACGCTTCCGAGCGGTTGCGACCGAGCTGACGGATGTAGGTGGCATGCCAGCGATCCTGCCACAGGTCACTGGCAGGGCATACGTGACAGCGCGGTCGACAATCACGCTCGACCCCGATGACCCGTTCCCCGGCGGATATCGCTTAGAGCACAGACCCCTGTCCACGTCGAATGAGGAGAACCACCCATGAGTCAACCCTTTGGCCTGACCGGCAAGACAGTCGTCGTCATCGGCGGCAGCGCCGGCATGGGTTTGGCTACTGCCAAGCTGGTAGCCGAGTTGGGCGCCGACGTTGTGATCGCGGCACGGGACCCGCACAGGCTGGCTCAGGCGGCGGAGCAAATCAATCAGCTCTCCGGGAGCGCCGTGGGTCACCGCGCACTTTCGATCGAATCCGGCGACGCCGTCGCTGAGTTCCTCGCCGATTACGCTCCGTTCGACCACCTGGTGTTGCCCGGGTCAACGGTGGTGCCCGTGGACTTTGAGCACGTGACTGAGGCGAATTCGCGTGAGGCATTCGACAGTAAGTTCTGGGGACCGTTCCTTGCTGCGATGGCAGCGGTGCCGCACATGCGTCACGGCGGCTGCGTCGTTATGTACAGCGGGGTTGCGGCCGATCGCCCGGTTCGCGGTTTCGTCGTGGGCTCGGCCATCAACGGAGCCATCAACGCACTCACCCGCTCGTTGGCCCTCGAGCTGGGCACACTCGGCCTTCGCATCAACACCATTGCCCCCGGTGCGGTGCGGACGCCGCTGTGGTCAAACGTGGATCACTTGCAGTCGGCGGATGACATCGAGGCCGAAGCCTCGGCTCGGCTGCCGGTCGGGCGGGTAGGTACCGCCAGAGAGTGCGCCGAGCTAGCAGTGGCCCTGATGACCAACGGATTCATCACCGGTGAGGTCATTGGCATCGACGGCGGCGCCAAGGCAATGCGATGATCAGGGGAACAAAATGTACGCAATGACCGTGCTCGGCCCCATCCATCGTGATCGCCTTGGCATCACACTTCCGCACGAGCACCTCAATTGCGACAGCTCGTTCCTCTGCACCGATTCCACAGCACAATCGATCCCGATCGAGCTAGTGGCCCCGGCCGAGCTGCGGCGGACGCCGATGCGATTTCTTCATAACCTGGACATGCGTGACGAGGGGATAGCGACCGACGAGCTTCGGTCGTTCGTTGCCAATGGAGGTTCGACCATCGTGGACGTCACTCCGATCATGCAACAATCTCGCGATCCGGATTTGTTGGTGCGAGCGGCGCGCGCTTCTGGGGCCAACGTAATCATGGGATCCGGCTGGTACGTCGGCGCGTCCCACCCGCTCGAGATTGCCACAATGTCGATCGACCAGCTGGCTGATGTGATGGTTGATGAGGTTACGCGTGGTAAGGGCGGTTCAGGGATCCGTCCCGGTGTGCTCGGCGAGATCGGCACGGGGGACCCGCTGCTTCCTGACGAGGAGCGTGTCTTGCGCGCATCGGCCCGTGCACAGCTGCGGACCGGTTGCCCGATCAACGTGCACATGGCTGCGGAGTGCCGTGAAGTGATGCGCGTGCTGGACATACTGAACGAGGAGGGCATCACGGACCTAGGCCGTGTTGTTATCAGTCACATGGATGTGGCGATCGACCTTGTGCAGCAGCGCGAGGTCGCGTCTCGCGGCGCGATGGTCGAGTACGACACGTTTGGTCATGAGCATTACCCGGACAGCCGGGGGAGGGTGATGCCCTCCGACGTCCAGCGGCTGGAAGCGATCGCAACGCTAGCCACAGAGGGGTTGGCCCCGTCGATCCTGGTTTCGCAGGACGTCTGTTTGCGTTCGCTTTGGCAGCGCTATGGGGGCAAGGGGTACGTCGGGCTACTCAAGGACGTCCAGCTGCTGGGCGACGATGTCGGGGTGCCGCGCGAGTTGTGGACCACCTTGCTGACCGTCAACCCGGCGCGGGTGTTCGCGTATCTGACTTCTCTCGACGAGGCACCGGAACCGGAACCGCTGGAAGGGCTGCTAGTATAAAGTCGATTATCGTTTAGATCTACAAAGGACGTCTGAAAATGAGCATTCGTGGTGTAATCGTTCCGCTGGTGTCGCCGTTCGACGACCAGTTCGCGGTAGCGCTTGACAAGCTGGAGACACTGGTCGGCACGCTCGTCGCCCACGGTGTCGACGGGCTCATCGCGTGCGCCAGCACCGGTGAGGCGCTGTCGCTGTCGGAGGCGGAGCGGGCGGCGATCATCGACCTCGTGCTGGCCACGAACGCCGGCCAGGTGCCAGTGTACGTCGGTTGCTCAAGCTACTCGACTGACCAAGTGATCGGGCTGATCGACGATGCCGCCACCCGCGGGGCGACCGGGGCGATGATCACCCACCCCTACTACGCACTACCGGACCCCATTGAGCTGCTCGCCCATTACACCGCCGTATCGGCCAGGATCGAGGTACCGGTAATTGTGTACAACAATCCCGCCACGACTGGAATTGATGCCTCACCCGAGCAGTTGGCCGAAATTGTTGCTCTCCCCCACATGGATGCCATCAAGGAGAGTTCGGGTGACTGCACCCGTGTCATTCGTATCAATCGACTCACAGGAAACACCGTCCCAGTCCTGTGCGGTACCGACAATCAGGCGATGGAGCAGTTAACTGCAGGCGCCGTCGGTTGGGTGGCCGGTGTGGCCAACGTGTTGCCCAGGGAGTGCCTGGCGCTGCACCGTGCTACCCAGGCCAACGATCTGAAACTGGCCAAGGCGATCACCGATTGCATCTACGCATACCTCAGTGAGGCCGAGCTCACGGCCAAATATGTGCAGGTCAACAAGCTCGGGCTTCAGTTGACCGGCCTCGAGGTCGGGCCTCCCAGACCTCCCCTTCTGCCAGTAACTGGAGAAGGTCGTGATCGGGTGATCGCCGCTCTTGAGCAGGCGCGAGGCGCTTCATCGCTGGTCGGCTCATGAGCACCGAAGTTCCACCGGAGGTGGCCAAGCGCCATCGGCGGTCTATTGCGTCGCTCGACCGGGCACGCGAATCGGTAGCAGGAGGCGTGACCTCCACCGTCCGGACCGCAGCGCGACCAGTGCCGCTCTATTTCGACCGTGGCTTGGGCACGCGTTTGTGGGATGTCGACGGCAATGAGTACGTCGACTTCTTGTTGTCGTATGGACCGTCCATCCTTGGCCAAGCGTCGCCCGTTGTCGCCCAGGCGATTGCTGCGCAGGCAGCGCGTGGGATGACGTTCGGTTCACAGCACGAGCTGGAGATTGAGGCGGCAGAGCTGCTTACCAAGGTCGTGCCGAATGCAGACCGGGCGATCTTTTCCAGTACTGGTAGCGAGGCCGTGGCGGCAGCGCTGCGAGTTGTCCGCGCGGCAACAGGCCGATCACTGGTCCTGAAGTTCCAGGGTCACTATCACGGTTGGTTCGACGGGATGTTCGCCAGCGTGGGCAACTCCATGGGCACCGAGCAAGCGATTATCGAGCAACCGGTCCCTCAGACTATCGGTTCCGCTCCCGGTGCTGCAGCGGACGTGATCGCTGTGCGATGGAACGATGAAGACGCGCTCGTTGCCGCGTTTGATCAGTACGGCAGCTCGATCGCTGCGGTCATCTGTGAGCCGCTCAACGTCAACGGGGGAGTCATCCCGCCGATGCCGGGGTTCTTGCAGCTGGTTCGATCAATGTGCACTGACAACGGATCGCTCCTCGTGTTCGACGAGGTGATCACCGGGTTCCGTCTGGCGCTCGGAGGCGCCCAAGAGTTCTACGGGGTCGACGCCGACGTGACCGTGTTCGCGAAGGCATTGGCGGGTGGTTTTCCGATCAGCGCTGTGACGGGTACCGAAGCAGCGATGGAGGTCGTGTCGTCGGGGCGACTAATCCATAATGGAACGTTCAACGGCAACCCGCTTGGTTGCGCGGCGATCATTGCCACCGTCAGCGAGTTGGCTCGCGACAGCGAAGCGACGTATACGCGGTTGCACGCACTCGGCGGGCAGCTGGCTGCCGGACTGGCAGATAGCCATCCAGATCTGGCCGTGCGCTCTGTCGGGCCGATCAGCATTTCGGTGATGGGTGACCCGCACAACGTAGTGCGCATCCAGGACCTTGCAGGATCGGACGATTCCCGTCAGCAGTCATTTGTGGAGGGCCTCATCGCGCGGGGGATCCACAGTCAAGGCCTGTGGTACGTGTCCACTGAACACACCACAGCCGACATCGAGTTGGCGATCGCTGCTGCCCAGGAAATTCTGGCCCTAGTCTGACAATCGGGAAGCTGAGGGTGCCGAGAACGCGTCGCTGCAGGTCACAGCGTTGGCGACCGGTACCGTGACCGGTCGTGTCATCGCTTATCTCACACCTGTTTCGGCTCCTGATCGTCCGTCTCGGACTGCTGTTGGTATCCGGTGACAAGCGTGACGCCGAGATCCTCGCCCTTCGCCATCAGATTCTCATCCTGCAGCGACAAGTCGAGCGGCCGAGGTTCACCCCGACGGACCGGACCATCCTGGCCGTGCTCTCGCGTGCTTTCGACCGGCAGGCGGCTTACCCGTGTGATGCTGATCATGAAACCGGCCACCGTGATCGGCTGGGACCGACACCTCGTCGCACAACGCATACGACGTGTCAGAGGCGACCGTCACCGACCACGCCGTTTGGTGGCTCTGGCCCAACACCTGCATCATGCGTTACCCAGGGCGAGGGAATATGAGCATTCTCAAGATCATCCCGGTATCGGAGAACGTCACGTTCCAGACCTACGATTTCTTCTTTGAGTCGGATGAGCCGAATGAAGCGGAGCTTGAATCGATCCGCTATCTCGACCAGGTCCTCCAGGTCGAAGACATCAACTTGGTCGAAAGCGTGCAGCGCGGGATGCAGACACCGGCTTTCACCCAAGGGCGCATCGTGAACGATCCCTCGGGCTCGGGGTTGTCCGAGCATGCGCTGCACCATTTCCATAGCCTCGTCCTCGACGCCTACCAAGCAGCAACGCAATAGCAGGAACCGTCGCGTAGAGGCTCAGGTTTTGAGCAGGTCGTTGAGGGAGTTTACCCAGGTGTCGTCGATTCGCTGGATGGCGCCGATCCTTGTGTTGTCTTTGTTCCATGGTGTGAGATCGCGGGCCCACTTGAACCCGAACATCCATCGTTTGGTGACCGGGAACATGCACGCTGCGACGATGTCGAAAGCGTCGTAGGCGTACTTCCTTCCTGCCCCGGAGTCGCGCGTCTTCTGGGTCTCAACCTTGGCGTCGCCGTCCTTGTAGGTCCCGCTGAAAGCGTTCTTGCACTCGATCGTTAGTTCGCGTCCGTCGTCGAGCCAGATCCGGAAGTCCGGCATTCCGTCCTGGTCGATCGACTCGTAGGAGGCGATGCACGGATCACCATCGAGGAAGTTACCTAGGTGGTGTTCTGCAATGCTGCCCCGCACTGCGACGCCGAGACGGAAGTTCGATTCGATGATGTCGAGGATGGTGGCTGCACTGACACCGTAGAGAGTCTCAAGGTCGTGGCGACCGATCCTGCCATGAAGGAAGTGCTCGGCGAGGCTGAGGCGCAGACCCGTGTCGAACCCCAGACTCGTTGCGAGCGCCTCGAAACGGGCGAAGTCAAGCAAGCGATCAGGACGGAAGCCGACCATGGATTCGAGACCGTCCCAACCCTCGCCCTGGGGCGTGCGCGGTCTTGTCTTCTCCCTCGCCCACCAGGCCCAGCCAGTGCTCATCACGGCCTCGGCGTTCGTGTCCCGGTAGTAACCCGAGATTCCCATCGGGAGCTGCGCGTAGACGAGGGGATCCAGGCCGACGATGATGCCCGTCTCGGGGTCGACAGCGAGTATCAGAGTGATGTCCACTCCAGCGGGATCGTGGCCGACCGGGTTCAGCTCACGGCGAACCCGTCCTGGGTCGCCGTAGCGGATCTGGAAGCGGTGCTCTGTGGTGGGTCGGTTTCTGGTGGTTCGCCTTGTAGTTGTGAACGGATAGACAACGAGGCCGAAGCGATGGTTGTCACTGTCTTCAGCAACGATGTAGATGGGTGCCAGCTTCTTGGCCGGGAAGGAGCATGAAACCAATCGTCCGCCTCCATCCTCGATACCTCTGAGCAACAGGTCCACGACCGGTGCGCGGGACTTGGAGATGCGGTACAGCTTGGGGACATAGCTGCGGCCAGCCAGTTCCGTCACGGCCTGCTCCTCAGTTCGCAAGATCCCCTTCAGAAGGGTCGGCAACCGGCGCCGAGTCCTGCTCGCCGACCTCCTCGAATACAAACGCGTCGACGACTCCGAGCGCCGAGCCATCGCTGACGAACTCACCGCAGAAGCCCAAGCCCTCGGCCTCGAATACTGATCGGCCTACGCCGTGTCGTTCGACTCCACTTACGACGCGTGCGTCCTGCACCCAGCTGGCCTACGCGATTTTCTTGTACGGCTCGCCTTGACTGGCCTCTTCCGCGCCCACTGGAGTGATGAGATCCTCGACGAAATGGTCGCGTCGATCCTCGCTCGCCGGTCCGACCTCCAGAAAGCCCAGCTTGAACGAACCCGAGAACTAATGTGCGACGCCGTCCCCGACTGCCTCGTCACCGGCTACCAAGACCTCATCGGTGCCCTCGACTTACCCGACCCCAACGACCGTCACGTGCTCGCCGCAGCCATCCGCTCAGGTTCACAAGTCATCGTCACCGAGAACACCAAGGACTTCCCCAATGCACGCTCGGGACCTACAACATCGAAGCCCAGACTCCTGACGTCTTCGTACTCCACCTCATCGAACTGTCCCCGACCACCGTCGCCAACATCGTCCAATCCCAAGCAACTCCGCTCAAGAATCCAAACATGAGCGTCTCCGACGTCCTAGACCGCCTCGCTCGATCAGGCTTGCCGCGGTCGGTGGCCGCCCTCCGCGACTACTAACTTGCGCAGCCCACCGTGTCGGATCGACCGATCCACTATTGTCTTGAGCGTGGCCGAAGGCTCTGGGAGCGCGTCTTGGGCTTCCTCGCCCGGCAACCGCAGGTCGATGCAGGGCAATCGAAGCCGCGATACGAAACCGGAGTTGGCTGTGCGCTCTGCGGTGCATCGACGGGGTATCCGCTTCAGGGTCTCGGTCCGTCCTGAGCCGGAACTGCCCCGTACCGCTGACCTGGTACTGCGCAAGAGCCGGATCGCGGTGTTCGTGGACGGCTGTTTCTGGCATGGTTGCCCCGAGCACCACACGCAACCCGCCACCAACTCCGAGTACTGGGCCGACAAGATCGCCGGCAACGTCGAACGCGACGCGGAGACTTCGGCCTACCTGCATCGGGCGGGGTGGATGGTGCTGCGATTCTGGGAGCACGAGGACCCCGAGTCGGTAGCCGACCGAGTCCAAGAGGCGGTCCGTGCTTCAACCGAGGGGACGGCGCGATCTGAGAGTGAGACAACCGTCGGCAGCCGGCGATAGTTCCTAGTCGGCTATCCCGTCAACGCGGCGTGCAGAGTTGCCAAACCCACGACCGTTCCGGTAGACCCGCGGTGTGACCCGACCGGACTCCATGCGACGCAAAAGGACCAGATCGAAGGGGCCCCGGGACATACCGCTGGAGGGCTTCGCTATCGCCGCGCAGATACCGATGTCCTCCGACCGGCGCCCTCCCAGGGAACAGACCTCGGCGCCTGCTCCCGCCCTCACAGGCCTTGTTCGCTGGTTCGAGGAGGAACCAGACGATCGCGAGCGATTCGCCTGGGTGCTCCGCGACTCCCTGGACGAACTGATCGACGGGCAGCGCACGAACCGATGGTGCTACCAACAACTCAGAAAGAAGGAAAAGAAATACTTGGGTCCCAGCGTGGAAATCGGGCTCACAGCCGAATTCGGCATCCCCGACGGCACCCACCTCAACTGGGAGGTCGACGGGTACGACGTCGGTTGCATGTTCTCCAAGGACTTCGGCGACTGGGAGATCCCGATGGAGATGTACCTCTGCGACGACCACGAGCACTCCGGAACCGCCGACCACCTGGCACTCCTGGTATGGATGAACGACGACGATGCCCAATGGGCCGCCGGAGTCGTTCAGGTCCGCGATGACCTGCTCAAGTTCAAGACCGACGACTCCGGTCGGAAGCGCAGGGAATACAACCGGGACAACAAGCGGAACCTGAACGACGACGGGATGACCAGCGCCCACTGGCTCTGGGGTGGACTGCAGGACCTGCCACCGAACCCGCTTCGACGATGAGCTAAGAAAGCCGCCTGCAATCCTGCTGAACACATGGGGCAAGGACCCGTTGGGAACGGTCCCCCATTGATCAGTCACCACACCTCAGTTGAGCGTCACATGAAAATTGCGTGACCCGCCGGGTCATCGCCGAGCAGACTAACAGACCAGAACGCGGCATCTACCCAATCGTGATCCACTCCGACGGCCCCGAGGTGAGCTACTTGGACTCCAGGATCATGTCAGCGGCTTTCTCTGCGATCATCACCGTCGCTGCCTGAGTGTTGGAGCTGACCAAGTCCGGCATGACGGACGCATCGCAAACACGGAGGCCGCCCACCCCCCGGACAGTGAGATCCGGTGCGCAAACACTGGTGTCGTCTGACCCCATTGCACAGGTTCCGACCGGGTGGTATGCCGTTCGCCCGAAGTCGCGAGCGTACCGAATCAACTCGTCTTTTGTGTTGCCGTACGAAGATCCGGGATGGTGCTCGGCTTCGATGTACTTCGTGAGGGCAGGCTGGGTCATTATCTCTCGCATTTGGCGCACGCCTTCGGCGCTCACCTCGACGTCATAGTCGTCGGCGAGGTAGTTCGGATCGATGATCGGCTGCGCTTGCGGGTCTGCTGAAGCGATGCTCACGGAGCCGCGACTGTGCGGACGCACGAAATACGTGTTCAGGGTGCACCCATACCCCGGCTTGGTTGCAGCGATGCCCGGTTCAGCTCCGGCCGCAGGAAGAAAGTGGAACTGTAAGTCTGGCGTCGGTGCTGACTCATCGCCGTAGGTGAATGCTCCGCCTTCAACAACCGTCGACGTAAGCGGTCCTCGCCGGCACAATGCGTACTGGATAAGAGCCCACGCACTCGCCGGGCGGATCTGCAGTAGCCGGTCGACCGAGATCTTGTCGCGCAGTGAGTAGACGACGTCGAGGTCACAGTGGTCCTGGAGATTTCGCCCGACGAAAGGCGAAGCCACCGCAACCTCGACGCCGACATCTTGGAGAGTGGAGGGGTCACCGATACCCGAGAGCTGCATGATCTTCGGCGTATTGATTGCGCCAGCCGCCATAAGCACCTCTCGGTTGGCTCGGAACGTCACAGTCTCACCACCAGCGCTGACCTTCACCCCAACGGCGCGTCGACCGTCGACGATTACGCGCTCGACATGGCTGGACACCTTGACGGTGAGGTTCGGGCGTTTCTCGTGCGGCTTCACGTAGCCGACGGCGGCACTGCATCGCTTCCGGTCACGGTTGGTGATCTGGTAAGCCCCGACACCAAACTGGGACTCGGCATTGAAGTCGTCAGTTTCTGGAAGTCCGAACTGTTTCCCTGATTCGATGAACGCCGCGGTCAGCGGGTGCACCTCAGGAAAGTCGGATACGCCGAGAGGTCCATCGGTCCCGTGCCAGGGACCAGTGAGTCGGTCGTTTGACTCGGACCGCAGGAAGTACGGTTGGATGTCAGAAAAAGCCCACCCTTGGCACCCGTGCCGCTCTGCCCATCGGTCATAATCTTCGGGCGCGCCGCGGGTGAAGACTTGGGCGTTGATTGAGCCGCCACCACCGAGGACCTTTCCCTGCGCGTAGGGGATGCTGCGATCACGGCAATGGCGCTGGGCTCCGGTTGAGTAGCCCCACTCGTATGGCCCCGCTGTGAGCTTCGCGAAACCGGCGGGGATGTGGATGAGGGGGTGCCGATCTCGTTTGCCAGCTTCGATCATCAGCACGGTCACGTCGGGTTGAGCACTAAGACGGCCAGCAAGGACGCAGCCCGCAGTGCCGCCACCCACGATGACGTAGTCGTAGTCGTTCTTGTCGGTCACTGGTCACTCCCTCATCGGGCTGGCGTGCCTACAACGCGTTGGTCCGCTTCGATGACTGCTCCGCCGACGACAGTCGATCGCGGTGCCACGACTGCACCGGGTCCAATCACAGCACCCGCAAGGACGATGGAGCCATCGCCGATGACAGCTCCCGCCATGATGTGGGAGCTCTCGGTGTGCGCTGCTGCGCCGATCGTGACTGAACCTTCGATCGTCGTCGGATGCCCGGGCGTCACGTGGATAACGCTACGTGGACCAATGACAGTACCGTCGCCGATCGCGATGACTGCGTCGTCGCCTCGGATGACAACACGGTTTCCGATCACGCTGCCGGCACCGATGACTACATTGCCGATTATGACCGCGTCATCTGCGACGGATGCGTCGGGATGCACGTCGGGTTCGATTTCGCCGAGCGCGTAAAGAGTCATGAGCGAACTCCCTTCTGTGTGCCGGTCAAAGAACCCCCAGGCTCAGGTGCGCCGTCGTGGACCAGCGCGCTGTCACGGAGCGCAGCAAGGAACCTCGTCGGAATAGGGGCCGCCAAGCTGACAGAACTTTTCGCGTACTGTTCTTCTGTCCGGTCGCTAGGGATGACCGTTGGGACCGTGGGATGTGCAAGCGGAAACTGCATCGCAACTGCGAATAGGTCGGCCTTGTTTTCGCGACAGAGATCCTCCAGCGCTTCGGCCCACAGGCGGATTTCGTGTGAAGCTGGCGCGCAGTTGTACTTGGCTGCATCAGCCGTTCCTGTGGCGAGAATTCCGCTGCAATGCCGTTGGGTTAAAGGTGCGAACAACGTCATCGGGACATCACTTCAAGGAGAACGCGAGCGGCCCCGCCGCGCCCAGTACCGAAGAGAGGGAGGGGGGTCGTCTCTCCAGCACAGGCGCTCACGGGGCCGTCTCTTGCGCTAACGGTTAGCTTTGGTTAAAGCGCGGGGGTGTTGGCTCGGCTGAAGGGGTCGTCCCACAGCGGTTGGTAGTTGGCTGGGTCGGGATCGCCAGTGAAGTCACTGACGTTGTCCGAACCGATCAGGACGTCGTCGTGGAAAGCAACACGTCGGCCGTCCGACACCGAGTTGATATCGAGTTCGCCGGTGAGGACATCGTGGCAGATCGCCAGACCGATGCCACCCTGGTAAGGGGCGTCGGGAGAGATCGTGACGACGAACTCGCCCGCTTCAACAGCTGCGAGACCTTCAGGAGTGGCGTCGATACCAACCACAGGTACGTCGCCCGCCTTGCCTGCAGCGCGCAGTGCTTCCACCGCACCGATACCCATGCCGTCATTGGCGGCCCAGATACCGTCGATGTCGTCGCCGAACTGGGCGAGCCAGGCTTCGGTGGTCGACTGAGCTTCATCGATCGCCCAGCCAGCGGACTGGTCATCAAGCAATTCGATGTTCGGGAAGTTCGCCAGCGCTGCCATTAGACCCTGGAAACGAGTCTGCGCGGCGCTGTTGTCCAGGATGCCCTGCAAGGCAACGATCTTGCCTTCGCCTCCCATTGCTTCGAACAGTGCGGTCGCAATGGCTTCGCCCCCAGCAACACCGTCGAAGGTGACATGGGCAGCCCAGTTGTCCGAATCGAGCGGGCTCAGGTCATCGGGTCGGCTCCACTGCGTGACCATGCACGCGTTGGCCTCTTCGACAGCCTCAAGAATCTGGGGAACGATCGAGGTCTCGTTGGGATCGACGTTCAACGCAACACACGGGCCATCAGCAGCCAAGATCGCTTGGATCTGCGACAGTTGCTGAGCCGAATCGCTCTCTGACGCCAAGAACTGGTAGGGAGCACCCACCGAATCAGCGAAGAACTGCGCACCAGCATCGCCAGCCACGTAGTACGGGTTCGACAGGGTCCGGCCCGAATAGACCAGCGACACCTCATCGGGCGAGCATTGCGCTTCTGCGGCAACCTGATCTTCACCGCCACCATCATCCGCGGCAGGTAGCGCGGGGGTGTTGGCTCGGCTGAAGGGGTCGTCCCACAGCGGTTGGTAGTTGGCTGGGTCGGGATCGCCAGTGAAGTCACTGACGTTGTCCGAACCGATCAGGACGTCGTCGTGGAAAGCAACACGTCGGCCGTCCGACACCGAGTTGATATCGAGTTCGCCGGTGAGGACATCGTGGCAGATCGCCAGACCGATGCCACCCTGGTAAGGGGCGTCGGGAGAGATCGTGACGACGAACTCGCCCGCTTCAACAGCTGCGAGACCTTCAGGAGTGGCGTCGATACCAACCACAGGTACGTCGCCCGCCTTGCCTGCAGCGCGCAGTGCTTCCACCGCACCGATACCCATGCCGTCATTGGCGGCCCAGATACCGTCGATGTCGTCGCCGAACTGGGCGAGCCAGGCTTCGGTGGTCGACTGAGCTTCATCGATCGCCCAGCCAGCGGACTGGTCATCAAGCAATTCGATGTTCGGGAAGTTCGCCAGCGCTGCCATTAGACCCTGGAAACGAGTCTGCGCGGCGCTGTTGTCCAGGATGCCCTGCAAGGCAACGATCTTGCCTTCGCCTCCCATTGCTTCGAACAGTGCGGTCGCAATGGCTTCGCCCCCAGCAACACCGTCGAAGGTGACATGGGCAGCCCAGTTGTCCGAATCGAGCGGGCTCAGGTCATCGGGTCGGCTCCACTGCGTGACCATGCACGCGTTGGCCTCTTCGACAGCCTCAAGAATCTGGGGAACGATCGAGGTCTCGTTGGGATCGACGTTCAACGCAACACACGGGCCATCAGCAGCCAAGATCGCTTGGATCTGCGACAGTTGCTGAGCCGAATCGCTCTCTGACGCCAAGAACTGGTAGGGAGCACCCACCGAATCAGCGAAGAACTGCGCACCAGCATCGCCAGCCACGTAGTACGGGTTCGACAGGGTCCGGCCCGAATAGACCAGCGACACCTCATCAGAGACACACTGTCCATCCGCGGGGAGGTCCGTCGTACCTCGGTCCTCCTCGGCGGTCGATTGCTCGGTGCCGCCCGCGGTGTCGTCGTCGCCGCAGGCCGAGGCTACGAGCGTTAAAGCCACGAAGAGAGCCAATGGTACGCGCCATCGGCTTCCTCCAGTGCTCATAAAATCCTTCATGGGGAATCCCTTCCATTGTTGCTCACGCAATACCCAACCGGCAGCGCATTATCTCAGATATCGATTTCTAGTCGATGACTTTCAGTCTTGTCAACATACGATCAAAAGATTCCGACTTGTTGTCAAACAAAGGGTAGCGGCTGAGTGAACTGGCGACGTCGTTGCTCTAGTAATCGTTTCCTCAGTGAGACTCACGACAAAGCGGAGCTTCGGGCGCTGCGCTACACTTCGAGCACAGACGGCCCAAGTCTCGAGAACCAGGGGTACATCGTTGGCGAATCGCAAACCGACAATCTCTGATGTCGCACGAGCCGCGCAAGTATCTGAGGCGACGGTTTCTCGCGCCCTCCGAGGTATCGCGTCGGTAGATCCCACACTCGTCGCCCGAGTCAAGGCGGCCGCTAGCCGGCTCGGTTACTCGCCAAACCCCGTGGCTCAAGATCTACGATTCGGATCGTCGCGTGCCATTGGGATCATGGTCCCGGACCTGACCAATCCCTACTTCGGACGCCTTGTCCGCGTCATATCCCGAGCAGCAACAGCAAAGGGCTACCGAACCCTTCTGAGCGATACCGACGAGAACCCTGATGAGGAGCTCGACGCACTGGAAACACTCGCTCGCCACGTGGACGGTGTGGTGATGTGCTCGCCTCGTATGTCTGAAGCTGACCTCGGCCGCGCGGCGAAGTCCTTCCAACCGCTGGTGATGACTGCCCGGGTCAGTCCTGGAATCGGAGTGACCGCCGTCGCCGTCGATTCGTATCGGGACTGCACCAAGTTGATCGGGCAGCTCCACAAGCTCGGACATCGCCGGTTCGTGTATGTCTCTGGACCAGAACACAGCTGGCAGAACGCCGAGCGCGCGCGGGCCGTTGTCGAAGCTGCAGCTTTCGGAATCGAGTGCGAAATCGTTCCCGGTGGTACGGAGATCGTGGACGGGTACAAAGCGGTTCCTGCCGCACTGAACAATCGCCCCTCCGCGATTGTGGCTTTCAATGACACCCTCGCAATTGGCGTGTATGAAGCGCTTCGCGAGAGTGGTCTCGAGATTCCTAACGATGTCTCCGTGGCTTCGTTCGATGACATCTCCCTTGCCACCCACTTGACTCCTGCGCTCAGTACGGTACGCAGTCCACGCGATGAGATTGGGCGCAGGGCCTTCGACTCCTTGCTCGCGCTGATCAACGAAAATTCAATCCCGACTACCCACTCGCTTCCTGCAGAGGTTGTGCTCCGTGAGTCCACGGGCCCCGCTCCCATCTAGCCGCCGCTCTGGACTCGCTAGCGGGTGGCGTTAGACCGTGTCTAAGCCCTTGTACGCACAGATCACCGCGTCGAGTGCATCGGCGGGTGCACGACTCCAAAGATCATCGCTGAGGACTTCGACTTCAATAGGCCCGACGTAGCCGACATTGAGGAGGAGCCGTCCGAGTCCCTGGAGATCGATATGGCCCTCTCCGGGCAGACCTCGACTTGAGAGACCCCCTTCAATTGGCAGAACCCAGTCCGAGATCTGATAGCAGAAGATCCGATCAGACGCTCGTTCGATCATGGTTGCCAAACCCGGGTCCCAAAACACATGGTACGCGTCGAGCGCAATGCCAACTGTGGCCCCTGGGAGGTCCTCGACAAGGTCAAGGGCTTCGCCCAAAGTGACTATGACTGAGCGATCCGCGACCATCATCGGGTGGAGCGGTTCGACCGCTAGGCGCACTCCCGCGCTCTTCGCGGTATCGACGATTGCCTCGAGTCCTCTACGGACTTGTGCTCGGCCGAGCGCGAGGTCGCGCTCCTGCACTGGTCCGCAGACGAGTACGAGAGAATCGGCACCAAGCTCGGCGGCATCATCGATTGCACGAAGGTTGTCATCAATAGCCAACCGCGTCAGAGTCGTGGTTGGCGCCGTGAACATCCCTCCTCGACATAGACTCGATACGGACACGTCACAGTGCGACAACGCAGCTCGGACGTTTGATAATCCGGCGTCAGCCACTCGGTTGCGCCACAAAGCGACAGACTTGATGTTGCGTTTGCTGCACTGTTCGATCAACTCAACAGAGCCCCAGCCATCGACACAGATTTCATTGATGCTGAGCCGATCCCAGGCGTGGATCACTTGATCACCGGAAGCCGAGCGCGATCGATCGTAGTGGCCACTGAGATCACGGCGAGGATGCCGAAGATGATCGGCTGAATCGAAGTCTCAATGCCGGCGACATCGAGACCGACCCGAAGGACCGCTATCATTAACGCGCCTACTAGGGTCCGGCCCACTCCCCCAACTCCACCAGTTATCGCAGTGCCGCCCAAGATCACAGCAGCGATCGCCGGGAGCAGGAGAGCGTTGGCAGTTGTCGGCGAGGCAATCTCGAGCCAAGAAATCAGCACAAGGCCCGCGAGCCCAGAAAAGAAGCCAGAAAGCGCGAACCCTGCGATGACAACCCTCTCCGCATGCACTCCCGACATCGAAGCAGCCCTCTGGCCGTTACCGACCGCGTAGAGCCGGCGACCGAACTTCGTGTTGTCCAGCGCGTAGGCGTAGAACGCGGCAATGGCGATGGCGAAGATCGCAGCATTGGGAATACCGAAGGTGCGATCGAACAGGCGAGAAGCAAATCCCGGATCAACGCCAAAGCTACGACCCTCAGAAACAAACAGCGCCAAACCTGACCAGACACCGAGGCCGCCAAGGGTGATCATGAACGACGCAGTCTGCGCGCGGACATGAAGCCACCCGTGGGCGACACCGATGAGCGTCGTGATCGCTAGGACCGCGAGAACGCCGACAACACCGAAGTCGGGGATCCACTTAGCCATCACAATCGCGGCAAACGACGCCACGGCAGCGTTCGAGAGGTCGATGCGGCCCAACAGGATGACCGTCATCTGACCAAGGGCCAGCATGAAGATGAGTGGGAACTGCTCTGCGAGGGTACGCAAACTCGCAGCATTGAGAAAGTTAGGTTCAAGAAGGCTCACGCCGCCCACAAGCAGCACCAACATTGCCAGCGGGGCAAACGAGGCGAGCCATCGTCGTGGTGGCATCCCGTCAGTGGATTTCGCTACGGCTACCACATCACACCATCCATGGGACCAGGTCGAGAGGCGCCGGTTTTTTGTCAGGTGGAGCATTGAACGAGGCGGTTTGTCTTCCGTCGCGGAACACCATGATGCGGTTCGACAACCCGATGGCCTCTTCTAGGGTGTCTGCAAGTAGCAGCACAGCCACCCCGCGTTCGGCCGCATCCCGAATCACATCGTAGACATCGACCTTTGCACCAACGTCGAGACCTCTGGTAGGTGTCACCACTACCAACACTCGCAGGCGATCCGAGAGCAACCACTTCGCTAAGACGACCTTCTGCTGATTGCCACCGCTAAGGGATCGCATCGGAACCTCAACGCCGGGCGTCTTGACTCGGAGGCGGTCGATCCACTCGCGCGTCACGGCTTTCTCACGCTTCCGCGACACGACAAATCTGGTCGCGAACTCGTCTAGGTAAGCAAGCGTGAGGTTCTCGCGGACGGACAGGCTCAACAGCACCCCTTCTGTCTTTCGTTCTGAAGGGATGTAACCGATACCCAGTGCAGCGGAATCAGAAGGGAGACGGATATCCGCAGTCTTGCCGTCGACGGCAATCTCGCCGGAGGCTCTGTCCAAAATCCCGACAACACCTTTGGCTACACCCTCGATACCTGAACCTTCAGTCCCGACGAAGGCTACGACCTCGCCACCATGCAGTTTGAACGAGATCGGCTCTTTGAGACCCTCGACCAGCAAATTGTCGACCCGGAGACGAACGGCGTCGAATTCGGTCCGCTGCCGCTCACTGACGAAGTAGTCATCGGAGTGTTCGGCGCCGACCATGAGGAGGTGGAGGTCGTGTTCGCTTGTCTCACTCGGCGCCCGCTCCGCGACTACCTCCCCGTCGCGCAGAACGTATACACGGTCGCTGACCTGGAGGACTTCATCTAAACGATGCGAGATAAAGATCACCGCGATCTCACTCCGCAGCTTGTCTAGGAGACTGAACAAGCGCTCGAGATCGCCGCCTTCAAGCACTGATGTCGGTTCGTCGAGCAACAGGATCGGCGGATGATCGGAGCTCTCACCGATCAGGAGCGCCTTGGCGATCTCAACCATCTGGCGTTGAACGAAGCTCAGGTCTTCAACCACTGTCTTGGGGTCGAGATCGATCCCTACCCGGTCGAGTGCTTCGCGTGCGAGCTTGCGCCGCTCGAAGCGGCGAATAATGCCGAAGCTCGTCAGCGCCTTCTCACGGCCAAGAAAGAGGTTTTCGGCGATGGTTAGGTTGGGGATCAGTGATTGCTCTTGGAAGACCATGCCAATACCGATCGCGTTGGCGTCGCCGACGCCACGGAGTTTGGTGGCCCGTCCGTTAATCAGCACCTCGCCCGAACTCGGCTGTTCGACACCAGTGACAATCTTGAGCAGCGTCGACTTACCTGCGCCATTTTCGCCAATCAGCCCGAGGACTTCACCGGCGCGAAGCTCAAGGGTCACGTCGTTGAGAGCGACCGTTCCGGGGTACTCCTTCACCAGATCTCGAACGGCCAAGACTGCAGACATGTCGGTCATGCAACCACCCTCAGCTTGGCCCGCGACGACCAATTCATCGCGATGACGGCCGCAATGACGATGCCGCCCTCGGCGGCGTCTTGCAGGAACGGATCGACGCCCGCAAGGATCATGCCATTTCGCAAGACGATCATGATCACAATTCCCACGCTGCTCTGAAGCACACCGCCCCTGCCACCCGAAAGCAAAGTCCCTCCGAGCACAACACCCGCGATCGTGGTGAAGAGCCGACCCTGAGACGCAGTGACGTCGGCAACACCTGCCCGGCCAAGGGCGAACGCCCCCGCCAGGCCTGACAACATCCCGGCAAGTGCAAACACCGTGACCTTTACCCGACGGACACGGACGCCACTCTGCGCCGCAAGTTCCTCGTTCCCTCCGATTGCGTAGATATGACGACCGAGCCGTGTGAAGCGAAGCACTACCGCACCGAGGACAACCACAACGAGCGCTATGTAGAACATCTGCTGGATTCCGAATCGCTGCTCGATCACCCAGCTGCGCGCTTCCAGATCAATCCGCGGGGGTTGGCGTCCGAGGAGTTTCTGCGCGACGCCGATCCCGACGAACCAGGTCCCGAAGGTGACCATGAACGACGGGATTCGAAGGTACGCATTCACAAGGCCGTTCGCCAACCCGAAGCTGGCACCGATACCAAGCCCAATGAGGATCGCCAAGACGCCAAGATCATTATCGTTCACATTGTTGGCCGCCAAGAGCGCAATGCTGAACATCGCGGCGACCATGACACCTTCGATCGACAAGTCGATGGCGCCAAGCAGAATGACCATCGCCAGCCCCACCCCGAGTACGAGCGGTATCGCGCTCTGGTTAGCCACAGTCTTTAGGTTTGCTGCCGTTGCGAACTTACTGTTGAGAAGCGTCAGCACCAGCATAAGCAGCAGAAGCGTCAGCACCGGACCCCAAGCAGCGAGCCGACGCCGTCGGCGTGGTGTGAGCCAGGATCCTCCACGATCGACCACGCCACTCCTGTTCTTTTTCTGAGCGGTGTCTACCGCGGACTCCACGATGGCACCTCCCCCTCGCTCAAGAAGCCGACGATACTCGTCTGAGAAACCGATATATAACGTAACAATTGCAATTCGTCAACTCCGCCACCTTACAGAAGCGCTGATTGCTAAGGGATTATGGAGCAGTTTGACGAAATCTCTCGATCACGCTAGAAATCGATTTATGTTAAGGAAAGTAGCACTCGTAACGGGCGCAGCCTCAGGTACCGGAGCCGCCACGGCACGCGCTCTAGCCACGGATGGCTACTCGGTTGCGATACTCGACCGCGATGAAGCTGGTGCTCAGACGGTAGCTCAGGAAATTGCTTCGCAGTCAAGCTCAACTACGGTCGCTATCACAACCGACGTGTCTGACCCGGCGTCCGTGCAGGCGTCGGTCAATGCTGCGATCAAGCAGTTCGGGAGAATCGACGCGCTCGTCAACAACGCCGGATATGGCATTGCGAAGGGTCTTGAGGACACCACCGACGCCGAGTGGGACGCGCTGATGGCCACTAACGTCAAGGGAGCGTTCCTATGTGCGCGGGCCACCGTCCCCCATCTACGCGCCTCCGAGGGCACGATCGTGAATATCGGCTCTGTGGCCGGCCAGGTTGGACTTAGGAACCGCGTCGCCTACTGCGCCTCAAAAGCGGCGATCCATGGCCTCACGAAAGCACTCGCAGTTGATCTTGCCGAGGACAACATTCGAGTGAACGCGGTGGCTCCCGGCACCGTAATGGGACCCTACTACGACAATCTACGTGATGACGGAGAGTCAACTGAGGTCTTCCACCAACGCCTCGCGGCCCGCCAGCTAATGGGTCGGTGCGGTACACCCGAAGAGATCGCGGCGGCCGTCGCCTTCCTTGTCGGCCCGACCAGCTCATTCGCGACGGGGACCATCCTCGTCGTGGACGGCGGTCTTTCAGCCCAGTGAACGAACAAGGCCCGCCATGAACGATGTGCAGATTCTCGATCCCGCAGATGCGGTGGCGCTCATCCAGAATGGTGCCACGGTTGCTTTCGCAGCTTCCGGTGGCGGGTTGCTGGAGCCCGATACCATCTGCCAAGCAGTGCGGCGGAGCTTTGAGGACGAGGAGCAGCCGCGCGACCTTACTCTCATCCACGCTCTCGGAATCGGTGACGGCAATGCCAAGGGCCTGAACGCGTTCGGATCACCCGGGATGCTCTCGCGCATCATCGGCGGACACTGGAGTTGGGCCCCCTCGCTCCAACGCCTCGCCGAGACCGGAGCGGTCGACTCACACGTGTGGCCGGCAGGCGTGATCTCGACGTGGATGCGTGAGATAGGGGCCGGTCGCCCCGGTCTCATCACGAGAACCGGAATCGACACCTACGTGGATCCTCGCGAGACTCCCGACGACCTCGTGCAACTGATCAGCCTGGGTGACAAAGAGTATCTTTGGTATCGCCCTATCCCAGTTGATGTCGCCGTGGTTAGGGCAACCTACGCCGACCGCGCAGGAAATCTTGTGTTCGATAGAGAGGCCGCCAAGCTCGACGTTCTCGCGGCTGCGCAAGCCGCGGCGGCTGACAATGGCACGGTGATTGCCCAAGTCGAGGAAGTAGTCGATCGAGGTGAACTCGATCCACGGTCGGTACACATTCCAGGACTACTTGTCGACGTAGTGGTGCCAAGTCCGAATCAGTGGCAAACATACGCCGGGAAGTACGACCCGACGCTGTCCGGGGAGCGACGCTCGCACGGAATTCGGTTAGTCGAGACCGACCATCTCGCCAAGAAGATCATCGCCCGCCGCGCCGCCCAAGAAGTCCGTAGCGGCGACACGATTGGGCTCGGGTTCGGAGCCTCAGCAGGTGTCGCCAACGTGCTCGACGTTACCGGCCGGTTGGACCATGTCACGGTCTGTATCGAGCAAGGCCACGTTGGTGGCCTTCCCGAATCCGGCGATCTTTTTGGTGCTTCCAGGAATTCCCAAGCCATCCTCTCCTCCACCGACACCTTCGACATGATCGGCGGTGGGGTAATCGATGTCGCCCTGTTGGGCATGGGTGAGACCGACAGAGGCGGGGCAATCAACGTCAGCCATCTTGGTACCGTTGTCGGACCGGGAGGGTTCATCGATATCGCCCAGAACGCAGCGCGACTCGTCTTCTGTGGAACGTTCACAGCAGCGGGGCTCCGGATCTCTGCGACCGACGGTCGGCTCAGCATCGACAATGAGGGATCGATACGCAAGTTCGTCGCTCGCGTACGCGCTGCGACGCTGCGCACCGCCAGTCCTGTATGTCGGGCCACCTCAGTCACCTGGGTGACCGAACGGGCTGTCTTTCAACTCGAGGGCGACCGACTCACTCTCACAGAGATCGCCCCCGGGGTCTCAGTCGAGGCTGACATCCTCGACCAAATGGAGTTCCGACCCAAGATCGAGTCACTCCGGACCATGGATCCCTCGCTGTTTCAGGAGCTTTGAGCAAAGGACACGAAAATGCCTGTCAATGAACTACTCGCCGACACTGTTCAACGATTCGCTCGCGATCGGGTAAAACCACTCGCCGAAGAACTCGACGACACCGAGCGATTTCCTGCAGACATATTTGCCGAGATGGGGGCGCTCGGTATGTTCGGGATCACCATCCCAGAAGCTGAAGGTGGCGTTGGAGGAAGCGTCCTCGACTACGCCATCGTTATGGAGGAGTTGGGCTATGGCTACGCATCAGTTGCTGATCAATGTGGCCTGGTTGAGTTGACCACGTCGCTTCTCGTTCGTTTCGGTACCGCATCGCAAAAGAAGCGCTACCTCGCAGGCCTGCAGGACGCAACGATCAAGCCGGCGTATGCCCTGACCGAGGCGGAGTCAGGATCCGATCTTGCGTCGATTCGAACCCGTGCCGTCCAAGATGGGGACACCTGGATTCTAAACGGCGAGAAGGTATACATCCACAACGCGCCGGTCGCCGACTTTGCTGTTGTGTTGGCTGTTACCGATCCCGACGCCCGCTCGAGCAAGAGGCTCTCGATGTTTCTTGTAGACATCGACGCAGTCGATGGCGCCGAACGCGCTTACAAAGAACACAAGATGGGGCAACGGGCCTCGCAAGTAGGCGGCTTCGTGTTCACCGACGCCCGACTCGGCGCTGATGCCCTCCTCGGTGAAATCGGCACCGGATTCCCCGCAATGATGGAGGTGCTCGACAAAGGTCGTGTGGGAATCGCCGCGCTCGCACTTGGCATCCACCGCGCAGCTCTTGAAGCCGCAGTGAGCTACGCCAAGGAGCGAAAGCAATTCGGAAAGCCGATCGGTTCAAACCAAGGCATCTCATTCCAACTCGCCGATATGGCCACTGAATACGAGGCGTCGCGCCAACTCGTCCATCTCGCCGCCAACGCGCTGGACAACGGTGATCCGGCAGCGGCCCTGTGCTCAATGGCCAAACTGTTCGCCTCAGAAGCGGCCGTGCGAAACTCTTCGAAAGCCGTGCAAGTACATGGCGGAAGCGGGTACATCCGAGGTGTGGAGGTGGAGCGACTTTACCGCGACGCTCGCATCACCATGATCTACGAAGGCACCAGTGAAATTCAGCGCCTCATCATCTCGCGCGCCCTGCTCCGCGACTGATCTAACCGCTACACGTCGATACGGATGAGGTGGAAGCGGCCAAGCATCGTGAGATTGCTGAGCCGCTTCAGGAGCACCACGCTTCGCGCCCATCGAACAGTTCGGAATAGAGGCCGATTTGAGCATCGCCAAGGTAAGGCTCCAAGTGCTCAAATTGACATCAAGGGCATTTCAGCCACCTTGACTGTTCACCGCCAGGGTCCTCACAAGTCTGACCACGGGATCCCGAGCCCGGCTGCGAACGCTGTCGCTCGCGAAAACGCCATTTCTTCGTCGGCAAAGATCCCGACCTCCCGCGCCAGCATCCACACATTGAGAAGATGTGCTGCGGATCGACCGGACTCGGCTCCTGCAACCATCCGGAAATGTGACTGGAACCCGCTGAGGTACGCGAGCCATACGACACTGGTCTTGTAGTACTGCGTGGGTGCTTCGAAGATGAGTCTCGCCAGCGGGACCGTTGGCTCCAGAAGCCTTCGATACTCTTTTTCATTACCTTCAGTGAGCGCCGTCAGGGCACTGGCCGCGATCGCTGCTAGTGGATCGAACACCCCGAGCAGTGCGTCGCTAAAACCGTCAGCATCCCCGGCGATGAGATTGACGTAGTTGAAGTCATCTCCCGTATAGAGACGAACGCCGCTTGGGAGACGGTTCCGGAGGGAGACCTCGAACTGTTCGTCGAGCAAGGAGAGCTTGACGCCATCCACGTGGCCGGTCCCGCAGAGGTCGAGGACAACCTCGCTGGCTTCCTCAAGCGATGTTGGTGACCAGTAACCAGCGAGTGCTCCGTCGAAACACTCGCCAAGCCAGTGCAAGATGACCGGTCTGCGGGCAGCCGCTAGAACACCCCGATAGACGTGGAGGTAATCCGCAGCGCCAGTCGCCACCGCTGCGAGGTGTCGGGAGCACATCACTACCCCTATGCCACCGCGTGATTCCACGTGCTCAAGCTGTTCGACGTACGCATCGATAAGCGATGCCAGCGATGGTCGGTCCGATGCGGGCAGTTGATCGGTCGTCACTCCACACGCGACTGCGGTTGCGTCGCCAACCTCGGACAGCGTTGCGTCGATTAGTTCCTTCGCGACCTCCCAGTCGCACCCCATACCCCTCTGCGCCGTGTCCATTGCTTCGGCAATGCCAAAACCAAGACCTGCGAGATGACGCCTGAACGCCATCGTGGCCTCGAAGTCGACCGCAGCACGGGTATCGCCTTGACTTGAAACCAAGGGGTCCGCGACGACGTGCGCTGCGGCGTACGCAACTCGCGACCACATCACGGAGCCACCTCCAATGCGGAGTCGTGGTGCGGGACTTGGAGCGGATTCTCACCCAGATATGCGACAAGACCAGCGGGGCCGAACTCGCGACCGAGCCCACTGAGACCGAACCCTCCGCGGGGAAGTTCGGGGAATGCCGTGACAAAGGTGTTCGCCCAGATCTTCCGGCACATGGCTGTCCACTTCAGTAATCGATTGCTGATTCGCATCATTCTGATCGTGCTCCGCCGCGGTGTCAATCCACCGATTTCGTCAGCCAGAGATCCCCGACATTGGTCCCGAGGTTGCCACTGTGGTGGACCCGGGCACGGCAGACTTGAGCACATTCTCATTGCGCGGTCCAAGCCAGTTTGAGGGCCTCGCAGCATCGATTCCAGCGATTGCAAGTTCAGCGAGGAGGGCGTGGAGCTCGCCGGTGGAACAAAGGTCGGCGCCTAGATTGTGCATTCTGACCTTCCGGCGAACCTGTGATAGGGATATCGATTGCTATGGACCATAAACGCGCAACAGATGCCGATCCGTGCGGTGGTGCGCCGCCACGGTGTGAGCTGAGCCGTGATCAACACGCTGGTGCGCACCTGCTCGGGGCTCATCGCTGAGCATCGCCGCCAACAACGCTGGCATTACTTGTTATGTCGGTTCCGGCACCGTCGGATCGAACACGCCCTCTGGGCTCTTGCCG
Source organism: uncultured Acidimicrobiales bacterium (assembly GCA_951812975.1). GTDB lineage: Bacteria > Actinomycetota > Acidimicrobiia > Acidimicrobiales > Aldehydirespiratoraceae > VXYK01. The sequence continues at coordinate 1,268,920 of CATOTC010000001.1, forward strand.
ACATGGTTGACCGCTACCACCGCCACTCTGTAGTCGCCGGGGCTCAAGCCTGTGATGGAGTACTCACCGGTTCCCGCACCCGAGACTGCGGCGCTGCCACGGCTACCGGTCACGCTGTAGGTGCGGTTGTACCAAGTCACCACATAGCCCGTGATATCGGTCTCGGTTTCTGCAGGGATGCTGTCCCAGGTCACGTTGATTGTGGAAGTGACGGTTGAGTCAAGCACAGCTGTCACGTTCGCCGGAGCGTCCGGGACGCCTGCTGTCTTGACTGGAGCAGCGTAACCCGGGATACCTTCGGCACTTGTTGAGGTGACAGCCCAGACTCTCACCTGATAGGTGGTGTCGTCGGTGAGCCCTGTGATATCGGCCTCCGTAGGCGCCGGTCGGAGTGTCGCAGGAACGGTTGTTGCATCGAACCAGCCGGTACCCGAGTTGATTTGCATGAAGTATTGTACGACCTTACCGGTGCCGTTGGTCTGAGTGACCGTCGACCATGTCACAGTCAGTGCCGTTCCGTTGCCGTCTGCCTTCGGTACAGCAGTCACCGAACTCGGAGCTTCTGGATACAGACCTGTGGATGCTGGGAACTCAGCCGAGTTGGGTCCGGTGCCGATTCCGTTGACGGCCTGGATCTGGATCACATAGGGCACGCCAACGGCGAGACCGGTGAGCCTGATTCGGTTAGCCGGTGCGTTGACCCGTATGTCGCCGCTGAACGCCTCATTGCCGGTCCTATTCTGCGCATACCTCACGAGGTAGTGGGTGATGTCGCTGCCGTTTGCGGCGGGTGGAGTCCATTCCACATCAAGTGATGTGTAACCAGGTTCGACATTCACCGTTTCAACAACCGCTGGCAGTGTGGCCGGGGTTCCCGAAGCGTGGCCGTACGGACCAGAACCGCCCCCCTCCGTGTCCGCGTTCGAGGCTTGGACCCGAACATCATAGGACCTGCCTGGAGTCAAGCCCGTGATAGTCACGGTCCTGTTTGCAACATCAACAGTACCGAAAGTGCCCGCATCCCAGTCCCCGGCGGCTAGTTCAACCGAGCCGTCAGCGGCCAGCACTGCAGAGAACCGAGCCTGAACGGTATAGCCGGTCACAGCGCCTGTGCCGTTGGAGGCCGGCGCATTCCAAGTGACCACCAAAGACGAGTCGCTATGGGCCTCGCCGGCGACCACTGGCGGCGGTGCAGCCTGGACATTGGTCGGCGCTGCAGGCACCGGATCAGGATTCCCAAGTGCAGCGGGCGACACGCTCTCGCCTTCGCCAACCGCGGTGATCGTCTTGATCGTGATCGAGTACTCATACTGGTTGTTCAAACCGGTGATCGTGTACATCCGCGGCTCAGCAGGAACAATTGCTGCACGCGGGATGCCTGCGTCCCAGATGATCTTGTAGCCAGTGACGTCACTGCCACCGTCGCTACCGGGAGCGTCCCAGGTGATCTGCAAGGACTGATGCGCAGTCGTGACTACGGGAGCAAGGGCTGGAGCGCCCGGAAGCGTTGCCGGAGTACCGGAACCTTCAGCCCAAGGACTGTTCAGCGTCGGCTCATAGTCGGCTCGGCCTGAGTCGCTCTGTTGGCTACCGTCGTCATTCGCATCGTTGTAGCTGTTCGCTCGAACTCGAACTTCACAAGCCACACCGTTGGTCAAGGATCCGAGCCGATAGGTCTGAACCTTGTCCGTCACGACACCAATTGAAGTGGGATTCCCCCAATCAGTCGTATCGCCGCAGCGGTGCTCGGCCGTGTAATCGATAAGAACCGTGCCACCATCGTCGGCTGGCTCTGTCCAAATGAGGCCCAACGCCCGGTCGCCTGGAGTGACCGTCAAGTTCTGAGGAGCGGTCGCCGCGGTCGGTGCCGGAGTCACAGCAGCACTGTCAGTGCCGGCAGGAACTGAAGCGGATTCACCAGTGCCTGCCGCGTTGACAGCCTGTACCCATACCGAGTACACGGTGGAGTTCCTCAGTCCGGTGATGGTGTAGCCCGTAGCGTCGCCGGCAACATCGGCTGTGTCAGCCGACGGTTGACGACCGGTGCGCCACGAGACCAGATAGCCGGTGATCTCGCTGCCACCGTCATCGTCAGGAGCGGACCAACTCAAAGCCAGGATGCCGTTGCCAGGCACCGACGCGAGGTCGCCCACAAGACCCGGAGCAACCGCCGGGGTGCCAGAAGCCTCACCGGACCAGTCGCTTTGACCATCATCGCTCACCGCAGCAACACGGAACGTGTAAGTGTCACCCCGAGTGAGACCATCAAAGGTGACCGAAGTGCCACTCTCAGACGACTGATTGTCAGCAGAGTAGTCGTCATCGCCGGACTTCCACTGCACGACATAGCCGGTCACATCGCTGGTGCCGCTCTCTTCAGGCGCCGTCCAGGAGACATCCAACGCATCTCCGTCGTCGCCGCTGAGCGCAACTTCAACACCGGTCGGAGCTCCCGGAGCCTCAGTTGGATCAGGTATAGCATCGATCGCCCGATACATACGTGCAACAAACGAAGCCATCTGCTCGCGTGTCACGTTGCTGTGCGGCGAATAGGTTGTGTCTGTCGTGCCAGTCGTCACACCCAGCGCATAAATAGCGCCGATCGCGGCCTGCTCCTCCGCGGGACGATCACCAATATCAGTGAACGGAGTGTCACCCGCCGCAGCGTCACCGCCCGTCGCCGCCTTGAACATACGCGCCAAGAACAAAGCCATATGCCCGCGAACCACAGGATCATCCGGCGAATAGGTCGTGTCCGACGTCCCCTGCGTGACCATAAGCCCAAAAATACGGGCAATGTCATCAGCGTTGGGGTCACCCTCAACATCTTCGAACATGTGATCAACAACCGGTGCCTCCACACCAGTAAGCGCCGCGTAGGCGTTCGCCATGAACCCCGCCATCTCAGAACGAGTCATATCATCGCCAGGACGATAAATGTCACCAGCATCGGAAATACCCAACTCGCGCAGGCACCGACTGTCGTCATAAGCATAGCTGTCTTCCGATACATCCGAATAGGCCGGCGCGCCATCAGATGGGCACGAACCGCCGCTGGACTGCGCGGTCGCTGCGACCGTGGCCAAACCGAAACCGCCCGCGACAACGACAAAGGCCACCGCCATACCCAGACGGGCACGGACATGGGGCAACGAAACTTGAGAAAACATCAACACTCCAAAGGGATCAACAGGTGACTGCAAACGCAGGCAGTTGACCTGTCCGGCCGTGCCCGCGAAAAACACAGAGAAGCATACTCGAAGCAATTCTGAAAAGGAAACGAGGCGTCCGAAAAGGGGGCTGGGCCAGCTGCCGGCCAGCGGTGTGCACCACACCGCGCTGAGCCAGACGCCAGGGCCAACACCAACGCCAGCAACGCCCCATGTCGGAGCTGTGAAACCAGCGGGACCGTCCAACCCCGGCCCGTGCAGCAGTTAGACGTCGTGCCCACCATCGCCGCGAAGCTGCAGATCGACGCGACGTAGAACTTCGCCGGACACGACCTGCTGACAGCCCGGCCCGCGACAGTCCGGAAAATCCGAATCGAGCACGGACCCGGTGGTGGCGGGGGCGGGATTTGAACCCGCGACCTTCGGGTTATGAGCCCGACGAGCTACCAAACTGCTCCACCCCGCGGACCCCAACGGTACCGATGAGACTCAGCAGCAACAACCTTCACAATTAGCGCATTCATCGGCCCGGCGGCACCAAGCGCCCAACACCGGAATGCGCGGTAACCTCGCCGTTGGTTCGGGACCAGAAGAAAGGTGCGCGTGACGGGCGTGGCAACAACACGGAGGGGCAGGCTGATCCTCGTTGGCCTGGCGCTGGCCCTGTTGATGGCCTCTTGTTCCGATGACACCACCGCGACAGACCAGAACCCCTCCACGACGACACCGCGAACGACCAGCACCACAACCACCACCATCCCAAGTACGCAGGCGCCGCAGACAACCGCAGCGCCGAGCACCACGACAACGATTGCGGAACCGGCGTTGATCGCCTGGGAGGACCTTGAGAGCCTCAGCTTCGAACTCGACGGCGACACCATCGACCTGGCGGAAGGACAGGCCACGATCTCCTACGGCGGCGGCGCCGAAACGATGTTCCTGCTGCAGAACCGGGTCACTCAGGGCGACCTCGACAACGACGGAGACGAAGACCTGGTCACGCACATCATCGAACAGTCCGCAGGAACCGGCGTCTTCCACCTGATCGTCCCCGTGATCAACAACGAGGGGACACCCGAGCCCCAGACACCCGTGCATGTCGGCGACCGCGTCATCATCGAAGAGATCGCAGTCCAACACGGTCTGATCGAAGTGACGCTACTCGACCGCCTCGAAGACGAACCGTTCACCGTCATCACCCAACGCACAACCCTCGAAATCGACCTGACCGGCGCGGAACCCGAAGCCCAAGTGGTCAGCACCAGACCGCTCAAGAACCTCCCGCTGCCCGAACTGGAACTGCCCGACATCGCCATCCACTTCGAGGCCGGGTCGATATCGGCCACCGAAGCAGGAAAGATCGAACCGAACCAGCGTCAGACCTACACCCTGCAGGCCAGCGAGCAGCAGGCGATCAACGTCGAACTGACGGCACCGCTCGGAGTCTGGTTGACCGTCGATCTCGGTTATTTCGTGCTTGCCTCGCTCGACGACCGAACCCAGACGATAAACGCGGTTCTGCCCGCCAGCGGGCCATGGAGGCTGAGCGTGGTGTCCACCCACGGAGAAGCCGCCGACTACCAGATGACCGCCACGGTGCTGCCGCTCGGAGCCTTCACAGACCCCAACCCCGTGGTGCCGCTGCCGACGATCCCCACAAGACCGACCGCCGAACCCGGCGATGTCGTCTATCTCACCATCGACGACGGTCCACACCCCGTCTACACGCCGCAGATCCTCGAGGTCCTCGCTCGCCACAACGCCCGCGCGACATTCTTCGTCATCGGCTACCTCGTGGAGCGCTACCCGGCCATTGTCGAACGGATCGTCGCCGAAGGGCACACCGTGGCAAACCACACCTGGCTCCATGAAGACCTCACCACGCTCTCCAGGGAGGCCTTCGACCAAACGATCAGCCGGACCCAGGAGATCCTCGGCGAACATGGCGCACCGTGCCTGCGACCGCCCTACGGATCCAGGGATGCGTTCACCCACGACTGGGCGGCCGCTCACGGACTGGCCGTGGCCCTATGGACGGTCGACACGTTCGACTGGCGCAACCCTGGCGCCGAGACGATCGCCAACCGCATCGTGGCCGGCGCAACCGACGGAGCGATCGTGTCGCTGCACGACGGAGGCGGCGAGCGTTCCCAGACCGTCGAGGCCCTGGACGACGCACTCACCCGCCTCGCCGACTCAGGAATCCGCTACGAACCCCTCTGCTGATCGAACGGGCTGATCGAACGGGCTGACCCGGCACGCTGAGCGCCAACCCGGGCGGACGGGCTAGAAGGGGCGGTCGCCGACGATAGTGACGCGCTCCATGAGCCTGTGCTCGGGCAGGAAATCGGCGGTAGCGGCGTGTTGCACAGCGCGGTTGTCCCACATCACGAACGTGTCAACCCCCCAACGGACACGGCACTGAACCGAAGGATTCCGGATCGCCCGCTCCAGATGGCGCAGAATCTCACGGCTCTCCTGGTCTGAGACCCCGTCAATGTGCGAGGTGAACCCGATATTGGTGTAGATCCCCCTTGCACCGGTGACCGGGTGGGTTCTGATGACCGGATGCCGTTGCGGAGGATACTTCGCCCGGATCTCGTCGGTCTCGGAGGGGTCGACACGGCTGGCGAACACCCGCGAGTAGTCGTGGATCGCGTACAGGTCGTCCACCCTCTGCTTCCAGTCCTCCGAGAGCCGCTCGTAAGCCGCGGTGGCGTCAGCGAAACAGGTGTCGCCACCCACCGTCGGCACGATGCGCCCGCGCAGGATCGAACCCATCGACGGCTCCGCCCGCCAGGTCACGTCGCTGTGCCAACCCGCTGCGACAAAGGACTTGCCGCTGTCGCCGCCGGCCTCGAGCACGACGACCTCAGGGTGGCCCTCGTCGTTGTCGGTAAACGGGTGGATCTCAAGTTCGCCGAACAACCGGCCGAAGGCGATGTGCTCCTCGATGGTGATGTGTTGATCACGGAACACGAGCACCTTGTGCTCCATCCAGGTCTCGTGCAGTTCATCGCGCGTCGAATCGTCGACCAAGGCCATGTCGAAACCGAGCACCTCGGCGCCGAGAGTCGCGGTGAGCGGCCTCACATCGAGAGTGGTGAGGGTCTGAGTCACTAGAAGGGACTCTCCCCGACGACAGTCACCCGCTCAACGTGACGTGTCTGCGGGTAGAAGTCGTCGGTGCCGAAATGCTGCACAGCCCGGTTGTCCCACATCACGAAAGTGTCGACCTTCCAGCGGATCCGGCATTGGACCGTCGGATTCATGATCGCCCGTTCGAGCCGGTCGAGGATCCGCTCGCTCTCGGTACTGTCGACGCCCTCGATATGGGAGACGAACGTCCGGTTCGTGTAGATCGAGCGTTGACCGGTCTCGGGATGGGTGCGGATCACGGGGTGGCGTGCCGGTGGGAACTCCTTCTGTTTCGCTGCGCGTTCCTCAGTGCTGAGCCTCCGCCCGAAGGTCTGTGTGAAGTCGTGGATCGCGAACAACTCGTCCAGCTCCGCCCTGAAGTCGGGGGGCAGAAGCTCATAGGCGGCGGCTGCATCGGCGAAGCAGGTGTCGCCTCCCGCAGGCGGTATCACGACTCCGCGCAGGATCGAGCCCATCGACGGTTCCTCGCGCCAGGTCACGTCGGAATGCCAACTCGCAGCAGCGTACAGATGCTCCGCGGTCGACTTGATCTTGACGATCTCGGGGTAGTTGCGGCGCCCGGTCGCGAACGGGTGCACCTCAAGATCCCCGAAGAGCCGGCCGAAGTCAATGTGTTGTTCGGTCGTGATGTGCTGATCACGCAGGACGAGCACCTTGTGGTCGAGCCAAGCCTTCTTGAGCTGGTCGAGCGTGATCGCGTCAACGTCGGCCAGGTCGACGCCCGTCACCTCGGCTCCCAGCGTCGCGGTGATGGGATGGACCTCGATCCCCATCTCAGCTCCAAGCCTCCGGGTCGGCGGGATCACCGTCGAGCACGATGTCGTTGAAGGAGGGATCGGGGGTGATCGAGACACCGGGTCCAGCCCAGATGTTGGCTGCGGTGGCCACGTCGGCTCTGGCACCCCCGCTGCCCCACTGCACATACGCCAGAATGTTGTCAGGCGATCCGAAGTCGGCGTTGTTGGCATACAGGGCAGCCTCGCCACCCTGACTAGTCAGGCCGCCGACTGCCGAGGCGGGAATCTCAACCTTCGCCCCCGCGGCAATGACCCCGCGAGTCACGACAGTGCCGAGATCGGTGTACTGGGGGAACTGACAGATGTAGATGCCGTTGACGTTGGCGTCTGCGGTGCCGCGGTTCTGGACTCTCACGAAACCGGTGTCGCCGAACTGGACCCCAACGATCTGAAGGTCGCCGAGGGGCACAGCGTCTTGTGGGATGGGCACCGTGGTCGACGTGGTTGACGATGTCTGGGCGGCGTCCGTCGCCTGAGGCTCGACCGAATCAGCAGTCTCGTCGGCGTCATCACCGCCACAGGCCGCTGCCAACAGCGCCAGAACCAACAGAGCAGTTGTGACCTGGAGACGAACGAACCGCATAAGACCTCCCTAGCGGACCGAGACACTGGAGACCGAGCGTATAAGCCCCAGCGCCGTCACGCTCATGGGGGGAGTCCCTCCGCCTACGGGACCCCCCATGAAACGCGCTCCCGGCGGTTCGTCTCGGACCATCGGGGCATCCGCCGAACAGTCATACTCGCAGTGCATGGAAGCCATCTGTGTCAAGTACACGACACAATGAGTGTCAGCTACCCGACACAAGGGTCTGACACAGGAGACTTACAAAGGAGACTTACACAGGGGCGTCTGTCGCGACGATCGCGCCTCTCGACCGAACGCCCGCCCTTCGCTGATCGATACTTCGCTGACCGATACTTCGCTGATCGGCCAGACTCAGTGCACGTCGAGCCGGCGGAGCACGACTGCCCAGGTGAGGACCGAGCTGACCGCTACCAGGGCGAGCGAGGCGACCGCCCCCTGAGCGAGGGCCCCCCGTTCGCCGGCTGCCCACACCTCAGTCGCAAGCGTGTCGAAACCTATGGGTGCGAGCAGCAGCGTGGCCGGCAGCTCCTTCATGGTCGAGAGCATCACCAGACCAGCACCGGCAAAGAGGCCCGGCGCCATCAACGGCAGCTCAACGGTGAAGAAGCGACGCGACCGGTTCGCTCCCAGAGTCGCTGCGGCGTCGCTCATACTCTCCGCGACCGTCTCCACCGCGACATGGGCAGCCCGACTCGCCTGGGCACCGAAGTGCAGGACATACGCGACGATGAGCAGCGGAAGCGTCTGGTACCAGCGTCCGATGAGCGGGGCGTCAATCGCCCAGAACACCAGCGAAAGGGCGATCACCACACCTGGGAGCGCGAAGCCTGCCACCACCATGGAATTGGCTGCGCCCGCGATCCGACTCCGATAACGCCCCGTCAGCCAGGCGATCGGCAGCACCACCGCAATCGCCACCACCGCTGTGATCAGGCCCACTTCGGCGGTGTGCAGCGCCGGGCCCAGCAGACCTCCGATGTCGACTCCCAGACCGACCGAGTCGATGTTGGTGGTGAGGCCGCGCCAAGCCCAGAACCCGAGCACCGCGACGGGACCGATCAGCGCATTGCCGAGAAAAGCAGCAACCACAACCAGCACTGGGATGCCCCAACCCTTGAGGGGAACGATGAGCGGTTCATGGCTGCGCTCCACCTCCACTTGGGCGCGTCGCCGCTCGAGCGCGCGTTCGCCCATCACGACGCACAGGGCCGTGACACCCAGGATGAGGGCGAGCCCCATCGACCGGGCCTGGTCGAACAACTGGTCGGCATAGATCTGTTCAGCAAGGGTGCTGTATCCGAGCAGCGAGACAGCGCCGAAATCGCTGATCGTGTACAGGAAGACGAGCATCGTCCCGGCCAACACCGCACTCCAGACCTGCGGCAGCACGACGGTCAGGAAGACGGTCGGCGGTTTGCGGCCGAGCAGGCGGGCCGACTCTTCGAGCGACGGTGGAAGCGAAGCCATCCGCGCGGCCACCGGGAGGTACACGTAGGGATAGGTGAACAGGGTCAGCACCAGCCAGGCACCGCGAAACCCCTTCATGTCGGGCAGGTCGGTGATGCCCAGCGGCGAGACGAGATCCTCGACCAGACCACCGGTCGCGAAACCGGCGATCAGCGCAGTCGCCCCGACGAAGCTCGGGAAAACCAGCGGAATCGGGGCGAGGATGCGCCAGACGCCGCGCCCCCAGATGTCAGTGCGGATCGTCAACCAGGCCAGACCCGTGCCGATCACCGCCGTCGATGCCGACACGACGAACCCGAGCAGCAGGGAGCGGCGCAGCGGATCCCAGGTCGACTGCGACAACAACAGCGAACCGAGGTCGGTTCCCAAGTCGAGGTTGCGGCTAACGACGTAGGCGAACGGCCCCATGAAGACCACGCCGATCAACACCGAGAGGGCCAGCATCGCTGCGGGCGGTCGACGCTTCGATGCTGTCGACCGCCCCGGATCGGCGATGTCGGCGAGGCGCATGCTACTGCTCGATACCGCTTTCTCGAATCAGGTTGATCGTTCCCAGCAGACCGTCTCCGAGCAGGTCATAGTCGATGGTCTGGGCCGCGTATCCGTCCAGTGACGGCAGGTCTGACGGCGGGGCGATACCCGCAACCAGCGGGTATTCCTGCGTCTGGGAGGCAAAGGTCATCTGTGCATCATCGCTCAGCAGGAATCCCAGAAGCGACTCAGCCGCCTCGCCGGAATCTGACGATGACAGCACAGCACCCGCCGTGACGATCACCAACGAACCGATGTCGTCGACCGGCAGGAAGTGGTTCCTGCTCGGCACGGACGGGTCGGCCTCAACCGCACGGAGGTTGTAGTAGTGGTTGACCAGTCCCATCGGGACCTCGCCGCGTCCGACGGCCTCCACGATCGCTGAGTTCTTGGGATAGTTGGGTGAGTTGTTCTCGGCCATCCCCACAAGCCAGTCCCGTGTCGCATCGTCGCCCAGTTCATTGCGCATGGCGGTGACGAAGTCCTGGAACGAACCGTTGTTGGGCGCCACTCCGACCTTGCCCGCATACTCGGGATCGACCAGGTCGAGGACCGACGTCGGCAGGTCGACCTGGTCGACAAGGTCGCTGTTGTAGACGACGACCCGCACACGCCCGGTCAGGCCGACCCAGGTGTCGTGGCCCGCCGCGAATCCCTGCCCGACCGATGAGGTGAGTTTGCTGCCGAGCGCGGCCAGGCGGCCCTCGCCTGCAAGCAGGCCGAGCGCTCCGGGGCTTTGCGAGATGAAGAGGTCCGCTGGCGTGTTGTCGCCCTCGGTCTGGATCAGCAGTGCCAACTCCGCTGAGTCGCCGTAACGCACTTCGACGCTGGTTCCGGTTCTCTCGCTGAAGTCGTCGACCAGTGGCTGGATCAGTTCCTCGTTGCGCCCGGAGTAGAGCGTGATGCTGTCGTCTGATCCGTCGTCGTCGCCGCAGGCGGTGGCGAACAGCGCGAAGCCGAGCAGAACGACGAGGGTGGCTAGGAAAGGCCGATGGATTTCAATGCGGGTGGTTTTCATGCGGGGACTATAACCACGATCCGGCGGGTGTTAGGTATACCTAACATATGACATCCGTCACAGTACCGATGTGGTCTAGCTGACCGTCTCAGCTACCCGGGCAACCGGCACAGAAGAATTCCCGTAAGCCAGGGTAGACACCCCCGAGTGGCCGACCGCGACCTCGGCACCGACCCTGAACCTCGGCGCGCCGGTCGCTCGACTCCTGACCACCGTTCCCCCCGTCAACGCAACGCTGATCAGCGCATCATGCCCGCAGTATTCGATCCCGACGACCCGCCCGCCGTAACCCGGAGACAGAACAATCTCCTCAGGGCGCACTAGGACCTCGACGGGACCACTGACCGAGTTCGAGAGCGGAATACGTCCGAGCACAGTGTCGGCCTCCGACCCCTTGGCATAACCCGCCAACAACTCCGCCTCGCCCACGAACGCTGCCAACCAGGGATCCGCGGGCCGGTTGTACAACTCAGCCGGTGTCGCCTGCTGTACCAGCACCCCGTCGCGCATCACAGCCACTTCATCGCCGAGCTCGAATGCCTCAGTCTGATCATGGGTGACGAAGATTGAGGTGATCTCGAGCTCACGGAGAAGTTGGGCCACCTCGGACCGCACACCGGCGCGCAGGTTGGAGTCCAGACTCGAGAACGGCTCGTCGAACAGCAGCACCGAGGGTCGCGGCACCAGTGCGCGGGCCAACGCCACCCGCTGCTGCTGCCCGCCCGAGAGCGAACCGGGCAGACGGTCACCGAACTCGTCGAGCCCGACCATCTCCAGCATCATCCGCACCGACTCCCGGCCACGGTCGCTGGTCCGTCCGAACCTGCGCCAACGATGCCCCCGCGGCAACCCGTAGGCCACGTTGGCGGCAACGCTCATATGCGGGAAGAGAGCACCGTCCTGGAACACCAGGCCCACGCGGCGCTTCTCTGGAGCCACATGCACGCTGGAACTGGCAACCAGCTGTGAACCAATCCAGATCTCGCCCTGCTCAACCGGCTCAAGGCCGGCGATCGCCCGCAGGAAGGTGGTCTTGCCGCAACCACTGGGTCCCAGGATCACAAGATGCTGACCCGGTGCAGCCACCAGGTCCGCCCCCTTCAACACCGGAACAGAACGGTTCACCCAGAGATCCTTGGCCAGGACCCCCAACGCAATCAGCTCTGAGTCGGCATCCGTGTCCGTGTCAGGCATGCCTTACATCGTATCGCTGCGCGACCAATTCAACGAATTGTCTTCCGCTCTTGTTCGCTCCGCTCGGGGCCGCTAGGCCCCGGGCGGGCCGATCGGGCCACGGGGTCACCCGAGCAGCTCTGGCAGAGGCTCGCTGTAGACGACGGTCACTCGCTTCGTGGCACGAGTCAACGCCACATACAGGGACCGGAAACCACAGATCTCCTCGTCGACGATTCTGCGCGGCTCGACCACGACCGCGGCGTCCACCTCGAGACCCTTGACGAGACGAACCGGCACCACCGTGACCCGCTGATCGAGGCCATGGCGCGTCGGCCCGCCGAAGGGCAGCTCATGGGCTGCAAAAGCCGATGTCACGCTCGGAAGCAGCGAGGCCGGAACGATCACCGCAACGTTGCCCTCGCCGACCTTGGCAAGTTCCGCTGAAACGACCCGTACCAAAGTCTCCTCCAGCGAGTCTCGGACCTCGGCGAGTTGAGGATCGTCGCCGTCTGACCGCACGGGCGTGGGGGGACGCAACCCCGGAGCGGCGAACCGCAGAATCCTGTTCGCCAACATCATCGTCGGCCCCGGGATCCGGTAACCGACGCTCAGTCCGGCGATCCGAGGCTCGTGCTTGCTGGCGAACGCCGCAATCACAGAGTCCCAATCGCTGTTGGCCCACGCACCCGTGGCCTGGGCGATGTCGCCGACGACGGTCAGCGATCCATTGAGGGAACGGCGCGCAACCATGCGCAACTCCATCGGAGAAAGATCCTGTGCCTCGTCAACACAGATGTGCCCGTAGGTGCGGACCGCGTCCACCGCACGCTTGGTTGGACGGGGGCCCAACAGGGCGCGGGCCTCGTCGAGCAGCGGCACATCCTCGAAACTCCACACAACCTCATCAGCATGGCTACTGCGGGGCCGGTGCAGACGCAGGATCTCCTCCTCGCTGAACGCCCCGCGATTCGCAGACTTCAACAGCGCCTGCGAGCCGAACAGGTCGTGCAACAGGTGCGCCGGAGTCAGGACCGGCCACATCCAGTCGAGCGTCTCCCGAACGCCGACATCGTTTCGCATCCGTTCACGCACAACCTGGGGATCGACCTGCTTGCGGGCACTCTCAGCAAGAGTCTCGAAGAATTGGTCCTCTACTATCTTGCGACCCGCATTGTGGGTCCGGGAACGCCTGCGTGCCAACGAGACGATCCTGGCAGACTCAGCAACGGTGATCCGCAACCGATGAAGACCGAACCCGAACTGCTGATCTGTTCGGAGCCGCCGCTCCCGATTCGCAACCGCCGCGGCCAGCACCGCCACCATCCGCGGGTCGCCCTTGACTCGGGCGGCACCTTCGTCGTCGAGACGGTCGACCCGGACCCGGGGCTGCACCAGGTCGGCGAGCACAGCGATGGTCACACCCGATTCTCCCAACGACGGCAGCACCTGTTCGATGTAGGCGATGAACAGCCGGTTCGGGGCCAGAACCAGGACACCCTGAGTCTCCAGCGAGAGCCTGTGGGTGTAGAGGAGATAGGCCGCCCGGTGCAGCGCCACCACGGTCTTGCCCGTGCCGGGACCACCCTGAACCACCAGCAGTCCGGGCATCGGCGCGCGGATGATCTCGTCCTGTTCAGCCTGGATCGTGGCGACGATGTCGCCCAACCGCCCCGTGCGCGCCGCCTCCAGGGCCGCGATCAGCGCACCCTCGCCCCGCACGGCTGCATCGCTTGTGTGGTTGGGATCGGCAAGCTCGCCGAACAGTTCGTCGTCGATCCCGAGCAGGGTGCGACCCCGAGTAGCGAAGAACCGGCGCCGCTCGAGTCCGAGGGGCTCACGACCGGTCGCCCGGTAGAAGGGTTCAGAGACCGGCGCCCGCCAATCGACCACCACCGCGTTCTGGTCGTCGTCCCAGACACCGACACGGCCGATGTAGAAGCGTTCTCCGGTCCCTGAGGGATCGATGCGTCCGAACACCAACGAGCGATTTCCCAGGTTGAGCCTGCTCAGACGGCTCAAGGCTCCCTGAAGTACAGACTCCCTCTCGAAACGCGCCTGATTGGTGCCGCCCCGGGTCGCTTCGAACATCTCGGTTATCCGCCGCACCCGCTCACGCGAGTCGTCGAGGCAGCCGTAGGCAGCGTCGAGATATGCCTGTTCAGCCTCTAGTTCCGGGTGACGTTGCGACACTTTGCAGATGAACTCTCAGAAGTCCCAAACGAATGGGAAACTGCGAATAGGGAGTCTTTTAGCCTAGCGCGGCGCAGACGCCCCTACGCTGCGGGGATGTTCACAGTCGGACTGGTTCTTGGCGCAGGCGGAACGGTGGGCGACCCCTGGCACTGCGGGGTGCTGTCGCGGCTGGAGTCGGAGGTGGACTGGGACCCACGTGGAGCGGACCTGATCGTCGGGACCTCAGCCGGCGCGTTCACCGCCATCAGCCTCCGCAGCGGGATTTCGGCGGCTGACCGGGTGGCGCGGTTCCGTGACGAGCCGATCAGCGCCGAAGCCGCCGAGATCTATTCGAGAGTCACCACCGAATTCGACGAACCTGATGTTGAGCGGGACTGGCGGCCGCTCTCATTGGAGATGTCGCTCAAGGCCCTCTGGCCGCCCTGGAAGCTGGACCCCGTCCGGGCCGCGCTCGGTGCCGTCCCCCGGGGCACCCGTTCCGGAGCCGCCTCCGCGAAACGCATAAACGAACTCCACCCGGACCGCTGGACCGAGATGCCGACCTGGATCGTTGCGGTGCGGGCGTCCGACGGTCGGCGCATCGTCTTCGGCCGCGACGACGTGAGAGGCACGATCGGCCAGGCGGCACAGGCGTCCTCCGCGGTGCCGGGCGTGTATGCGCCGGCGCAGATCGGGAAGACCGAATACATCGACGGCGGTGTGCACTCCGCCACCAACGCAGACCTCACCGCGACGCTCGGCTTCAACCTCGTGATCATCTCCTCGGCGATGACCGGGGGCAGCGGCCTGCTTGGGCGGATCACCAATCCGGTCCGCACCTGGTTCAGCAACAAACTGACCGACGAGGTCGACGAGGTGCGGCGTCACGGCACCGCAGTCGTGGTGGTCGAGCCTCACCCCGACACACTCGAAGGGCTCTCCGACGACAACGCAGAACGGCGCCGGCAGGCCGTGCGCGCCGGTGAGACCGCGGTCGACCAGCTCCTGGAGACCCCGACCGGTGTCGGCCTGCACGCGCTGATCCAACAGGCTCAGCACGGCTAGCGTGGTCGGCGTGGGCCCCACCGGCGTATTCGACGACCATTGTTTCATCCGGGCCTGCCGGGGCCTTCCCCATGACCGGGTTCCCGTCTGGTTCATGCGTCAAGCAGGGCGCTCACTGCCCGAATACCGGGCGGTCCGCGGTACCGGCACGATCCTCGACGCCATCAAGAACCCGGACCTCTCGACTGAGATCACGCTCCAGCCCGTGCGCCGCTACGGCGTCGACGCCGCCATCCTCTACTCCGACATCGTCGTGCCCGCCCATGCGGTCGGCTTCGGGGTCACGGTCACGCCCGGAGTCGGGCCCGAGATAGCAGAACCGTTCCGTTCTGCCGCCGACCTCGACCGGCTACGCCCCCTCGATCCTGTTGCCGACACGCCCTATGTGCTGGAGACGGTGAGGCAGTTGGTCGAAGAACTCGACGTGCCGCTGATCGGCTTCGCGGGGGCGCCGTTCACCGTGGCGTCGTATCTGATCGAGGGGCGGCCGTCTCGCGACTACCTGAACACCAAGTCGCTGATGTTCAACGACGAGCGGCTCTGGCACTCGCTGATGGACCGGTTGGCCGACCTCGCCATTGCGTCGCTCACTTCGCAGATCGACAGCGGGGCATCGGCGGTGCAGCTGTTCGATTCATGGGCGGGGGCTCTGTCGCCGGACCAGTACCAGCGCTACGCCGCGCCGCATTCGCAGAAGGTGCTCAGCGCGGTCGAGCAGACCGGCGTGCCCCGGATCCACTTCGGGGTCAACACGGGCGAACTCCTGGAACTGATTCAAGGCGTCGGTGCCGATGTCGTGGGCATCGACTGGCGTGTTCGGATCGACAGGGCCCGTGCCCGTCTCGGCGGCTCCGTGGCGCTGCAGGGCAACCTCGACCCGGCTGCGGTGATCGCGGGGGTCGATGCGGCCGTCTCGGGAACCCGCGAGGTTCTTGCGTTCAATGCCGGTCACCCGGGCCACATCTTCAATCTCGGCCACGGTGTTATGCCGACGGCCGATCCCGACGTTCTGAGCGAGGTGGTGAGGGTTGTCCACGCCGAGGGGACGGTCGGATCCGTGCAGGAAGTGCCGCAATGAACGACCGGACGCTGATCATCGGCGGCGGTATCACCGGGTTGTCCGCGGCCCATCAGCTTCACCGGCAGGGCGAGGACTTCGTTCTGCTGGAGGCGAGCCACCGGGTCGGAGGCAAGATCGCCGGTGGTCCGGTGGAAGGTTCGGCTCTGGGGTTCAATGTGGACCGTGCAGCCGACGGGTTCCTGGCCCGCGAGCCGGAGATGTCGGAGCTGTGCCGTGAGCTCGGCCTGGGCGACGATCTGGTGTCGCCTGCCTCTGGCGGCGCCTTCGTCTGGGTCGACGGGGCGCTTCGGCCGATTCCGCCGAGCGTCCTGGGCGTGCCGCTGGAACCCGATGATCTCAGCGCCGGCGGGATCGTCTCGCCTGAAGGGATCGCTGAGTTGAGGGCCCGTGGTTTCGCTGACCACCCGGGGCTGGTGGGCGACACCACGGTCGGTGAAGTGGTCCGGGCCCGTGCCGGCGACGAGGTGTTCGAACGGCTCGTGGACCCGCTGCTCGGAGGAATCAACGCCGGCAATGCCGACGATCTGAGCATCGCCTCGGGGGCGCGGGCGCTCGCAGACGCAGCCCGCCGCGGTGGTCCGTTCATCGAGGCTCTGCGCTCCCAGCGTGCCTCTGCGGTACCGGGCCCGGTCTTTCATGGGGTCAAGGGCGGTACTCAACGGGTCATCGACGCGCTCCACGACGAACTCAGCGACCACATCTACGTTCACGCACCTGCGGTCTCGGTTGAGCGCCACGGTCGAGCCTGGAGGGTCACAACAACGTCGGGTCACTTCGACGGTGACCGTGTGATCCTCACCACACCCGCGTTCATCAGCGCAGCGCTGCTCGAGCCTCATTCCCCCCAGGCTGCTTCGCTGCTGTCGGGCCTCGTCTACTCCGACGTTGTGCTGGTCACTTTCGTGGTGCCGACCGAGCAGGTGGGCCACAGCCTCGACGGCGCCGGCTTTCTGGTTCCACGCGACCAGGGCTTGTTGATGACCGCCTGTTCCTGGACATCGTCGAAATGGGAACACTACGACGACGACAACCACGCCATCCTGCGGGTCTCCGCGGGCCGAGTCGATGATCGACGCTGGCTGCACCTCGACAGGTCGGTACTCGTCGATACCCTCCGCCAGGAACTGGCGCTGACCATCGGCTTGAGAGGCGAAGGCGTCACGCGGGTCACGCCGTGGCGCCGAAGCCTCCCGCAGTACCTCCCCGGCCATCTCCAACGCTGCGACCAGATCGACGCATCCCTTGCGCGTGACACCCCCGGTGTCACCGTCACCGGAGCGTCAATGCGCGGCCTGGGCCTCCCCGCCTGCGTCCGCCAAGGGTCCACAATTGGGTAGCGCATAAGTTCGAGTCGGTTTTGTAGCGTTCCCATCTGAGCAGCGTTTCATATCGTTTCAATATTTTCTTTGTATCCAAATCGACAAATTCTTGAAATATCCCAACTTTCCGCGCGGCGCGAGGGGCCCAGGTGGCAAGTACTAGGCAACACCCCTAGCGAACCGCCCCGACCGTGGGCCGATCAGAAAGTGACAACCATGACCACCTCACGTGCAACACCCGATCGACGGACTCAAATCTGGCACCGTCTTGCCAGAAGGAAGCCTCTGCGCAGATCAACGCCGATTAGTATCAGCATTCTTTGTATTGTAATGTTCGGCGCTTCGTTGGCTTTTCTTCAGATGCCTGCTAATGCCGGGATAAGCATCGACCAACTGAGGCAGCCCTACAACTCCTACGGGCATCCAAGGAGTTACATCCAGTTGAGCGGTACCTGTAACGGATTGGCTTGCATCACCAAGTACAAGATACAATACAGCTATTGGGGGTGGCGCACCTCTGGGAACTCCGAAACAGTTGCGGCTCTGAACGCGACTACCTATACGGGAGCTAACGCTACGTGTAACAAATCACCTGGAACTTACCGCGGACGAATGGATATGAAAATCACAAACTCAGGGACCACCGCAGTGTCATTTGACTACAAACTGATTGGTGTATCTCTTTCCACTCAAGTGCAGACAACATCATGGATCCGAGAATCAAGCCCACATGTCAGTGGACTCCTATGTTGAGTTCTCTTAGCGGTGATATGTTTCAGTCGCAAGTGTTAGCTTTGACACTGTGATGTCCTCTTTCGGACGTAAGCCAAATCTTGTTCTTTGCTGTGTAGCTGTGTTCGGATTGATAATTACAGGATGCTCCAGTAGCGAAAAAAGTCGCTCCGAGGGGGACATCCTGTACCAGAGTGGTGAGTTTGTGATTGAACAAGGACCACCGCTAGAATTGGATCCCGAACTCGCCGAAGCAGTCGGTCGAGCTGTAGACAAATACACTGTATTGCCCGATGTCGCGGACTGTTCAGAATTGGCCCAATGGTATGTAGATGGCTTAGAAGTAGTCCTCCAAGGAGAAATACTCGAAATTCTCCGTACGACTTCCAGTAGTGACATTGCTACTCAGTCCCTTCCGCGTGTTAGCGCAGCCCTTCAAGATAGAATGGCGGAGACACTCCGACAAAATGACGGCCTATGTCTACGCGAACCAGGTTCCGACAACAGTCAATTGGTGATTCCAGAACTCAAACCAATAGCCCGAGAAGCGCTCAATCTAATGGAACAAACAGGCGTCTATTATTCGATCGATGCTTCAACCATCTTAAAGTTTGCAATCGACACTGCCGAGGGCCGACCTATAGTGTTCGAATATCACCGAAGCGATATTCAACCTTCAGAAACCGAACGATGAAATTGATCCACTCATGTCTGGACCATACACAAGGAAACTACTAATCGTGAACAAATATGTCATCACAACTGGCTTACTTTGTTTGCTTATCGCATCCTGCAGCGCTATTCGCGACAATAAGGGCGAACTGCACCTCGGGGAGTTCTCCGATATCAATGATGTTCTGCAAGAAGACGATCGATACCTGCTTCAGCGTGAACTAGAAGTCCAAGATTGGGTAGTAACTTGCATGGCAAACGCAGGTTTTGAATATATTTCTTGGACCGGCGACAACTATTACTCTGACCACGTCGACGTAAACCAGGATTCCGAGACTCCAACAATTGACTCCCTCATCGCCAGTCAACAACCGCAACCAGTCGTTGACCCAAACGAAGAAATTGTTGACAACCTTCCGCTAACGGAGAAAACCCCGTATTTTGAAGCGCTATGGGGAAGAGAGGACATAGCCGAAGGTGAACGGCCCAGCGGGGATGAAAAGCGAGTCGGTTGTTATAACGCTGCGTGGGTGAAGCTATACGGCGCGGATGCTGTTGAAGCTAGGTGGAACCTAGTTGATCTGTCTTCGGAGATTAACGGGCGAATCCAATCTGACTCTACATATCTCGCCGCCCAACGCGGCTGGTCATCCTGTATGGCAAGCAACGGATACGAGTTGGAGATACCGGCCGGTATCGCAACGCTCATCGCGATGATGGCGGAATCAGACACTAGCGATGATTATCGGAATACTCGATCATTCGAACGAGATATTCGATCAGCTGACGATGCTTGTAACGATAATCTTGACGAAACTACCAGTTCTCTGCGCAACGACTTACTTGGGAAATCGGCCCAAGCTTCAATCGACACCCTGTTGGCCGACATTGCGAATAGACAAGCCAACGAGTAATCAAGCCCCTGAGGCTCGGAGGGATTCGACGGGTTCTAGGCGTGAGGCGCGCCAGGCGGGGTAGAGGCCGGCCAGGAGTCCCACCACAGCACCCAACAGCGGCGCACCCAGCGGCACACGGGCGTCGAGCACCGGGGTCCAGTCGTTGGACGCCGACACTGCCACTACCACCAGAACGCCGGCGCTCGCCCCTATCACTCCGCCGAACAGTCCGATGCCGGTGGATTCCAGCAGGAACTGATAGGCGATGTGCCGACGACCGGCGCCGAGGGCTCGACGCAGACCGATCTCACCGACCCGTTCCAGCACAGAGACGAGCGTGACGTTGGCGATTCCTATCGCTCCGACCAACAGCGAAACCGCACCCAACACCAGGAACAACGCATTGACGTCGCTCTCGACCTGGGTCTGCAGACTCTCCGGCGACGGCGGCGACTGCACCCGCACCAGCGCGGGATCGTTGGGGGACACCGCTATCGCAGCCTGCGCAGCGATCAGTGCCGCGGCCCCGACCTCGGTATCGATCTGGATCGTGGTCGGAGATTCGAGATCGTACAGTTCACGTGCGGTGCCCTCAGGCACGATCACTGAGTTGAGAAGGTCCGCCTGACGCAGCACATCGTCGAGAATGCCGATCACCACGAAGCTCAAGTCACCGACGAACACCACGGGCTGCTGACCGACGCGGGTGATGTTGAGTCGCTGTGCCGCGCCGATGCCGAGCACGGCAACCCGGTCGGCGCGTTCGGAGTGCCCCTGGTCGAACCAGCGGCCCGTGCGCAGGTTGCCCCGGACCGCGGGGTAAAGACCCGGAGACGCCGCGACCATCGGCACTTGGAACTCGGTCTGGCCCAGCGGGTCGTTCAGGGGGACCGAACTGGTCAAATCGCCGGCAATGTTGACATCGGCCATGGATCCCGCCGCCACGACCCCGTTGAGCCTGCTCAGACGCGTCTCGGAGTCCCAGGGTAGAGCCACACGGGGTGCATTGTCACCGAAGAATCCTCGGTCGGTGGTGACCACTACCGAGGTCGCCGACAGTTCGTTGAACGACGAGATGATCTGGTTGCCTGCTGTGTGGGCCACGCCGAGGGTTGCTACCAGCGAGGCGATGCCGAGCACCGCTCCGAGCACAGTCAGCAGCGCTCGCCCCGGCCGGGCGAACAACCCCGCCAGAGCTTCGACGATCAGATCCCGCCAGTCGAGCCGCGCCCGGGTCGTCTGCCGAGACTTCATCGCTCCGAAGGTACTCGTCGGTTCGACTGTGGCAACATCTCCACCCGTCCGTCCTCCACTTCCAGTATCCGGTCGGCCTGCAACCCCACGCGGGGATCGTGGGTGACGACCACGACCGTCAGCCCCGAGGCGCGCAGTTCCTCGAACAGGTCGAGGATCGACCTGCCGGTGACCTGGTCGAGATTGCCGGTCGGCTCGTCGCAGAGCAGCACCGTCGGATGCGGGGCTATGGCACGCGCAATCGCGACTCGCTGGCGCTCACCGCCCGAGAGCTTGGTCGGAAGAAAGTCGGCTCGATGGCTTAGGCCCACCCGCTCAAGGGCTTCCAGGGCCAGGGTTCGGCGCGACGAACGAGGCATTCGGTTGTAGAGCATCGACATGGCCACGTTCTCGGTCACGCTGCGATGCGCGAGCAGATGAAAGGCCTGGAAGACGAAGCCGATGCGGTGGGCTCGCAGGCCTGTGCGCCTGCCCTCGGGGAGGCTCTGCGCGTCGACACCGTCGAATCGGTATGTGCCCGACGTCTGGCGGTCAAGCAGGGCCATGATGTTGAGCAGTGTGGACTTGCCACTGCCCGACGGACCCATGATCGACACGTAGTCGCCCCGATGCACCCGCAGCGTGGCATCGGTGAGAGCGTGAACGGCCGCTTCACCGTCGCCGAACACGCGGCCCACCCGCTCAAGTTCCATCAGGGGTGCGGCGCTGTTATTCACCGGAAGCGACTCCGACCACGACCAGATCACCCGCTTCCAGTTCCCCGTCGACAGGAGTGACCTCGGCCCGTCCGCCTGTGGACAGGCCCGGTTCGACCGACACGAACCGGGTTGTTCCGTCGGGTTGCTCGACCTCCACTCGGGTCAGGCCGCTGGCGGTGGCCGACAACGCAGCGTTGGGCACCACCAGAACCGGGCCTTCCGTGCCGCCCACGGGTATGACGATCTTGACATTCCTGCCGACGAGGTGATCCGGTATCCCCTGCGCGACGATCTCCACATAGTGGCGGTCGGGGGCTGTGCCACGGGTGCCCGCCCGGCGGTCCAACAGCCGGATCGTGCCCGTGACAGGCGCCTCCAGACTTCGATCCTCGATACGAATCTCCATGCCCTCGCTGACGCGGTCCACGTCCCGTTCGGAAACCGAGCCTCGAACCGCCAGTTCAGAGCCGGTGACGGTCATGAACGAACCCGAAACGGTGCTCCCCCGCTCTGCGGTCAGCAGATCAACCCGCACGGGCAGGCGCTTGAGGAAGATCAGTTCACCCGCCGGGAGCCAGACGCCGGTGGTGGCCTCAAGTTCTGCGAGGTTTTCTGTGGCATCACGCAGTTCATTGCGGGCCGATTCCACGAGGCGCACCGCGTCTTTGGTGTCGGGCGCCTTCAACAGATCGGCGAGCGCCTGCCGAGCCGCTGCCAAGCGGTCCTCAGCGCCTCGCACATCAAGCTGAGCTTGGGTGGCGTGACGTGCAGGCTCAGGGACTTGCAGATCACCGGAGTCCTCGACATCGCCGGAGTCCTGCAGATCGCCGGAGTCCTCAACATCACCGGGGACTTGCAGACCCTCTAAACTGTCGGCGGTTTGTTGCAGCTCTTGAAGGTACTCTGGCGCCACGAGACCAACCGGGGTTTCCTGCTCCAAACTGTCGGCGGTTCGTTGCAGCTCTTGCAGGTCCTCTTGGGCTTCTGTGAGATCATTTTCTGCGTCGGCTACCGCCCAAGTCGCGTCGACGATGGCCGTTCGCGCATTCGTTACGTCCCGCTCTGCGGCACTGAGCGCATTCTCCGCTTCCGATACCGCAGCCCGCAGGGCCTCGTGTTCGGCCGCAGACGGGACTGCCCCGCTGTCTGGGTGAACCCCAGTCAGAGCGCTCTGCCTTCGCAGCTGTGCCTGGTTCAAGTTGTCGGCCGCGCGATTGCGTGCCAACTCACTGGAGGTGAGGGCCAATTCGGCGTCGGTCACAGCCTGCTTGGCGTCGGCAATACCCTGCCTGGCGTCGACTACCGCCTGTTCAGCATCGGTTGTGACCCGCGACAGGGCTCGACGTGCTTGATCAAGCGCCGACTCGGCTTGAGCCACATCAGTGCGAGCCTGCTGCACAGCCAGTTCGGTTGGGCCCTCTGAGGCGTCCGCCAGAGCTCTCTGCGCGTCGGCGAGCGTGTCGCGGGCCGTGTCGAGTCGGTCGCGGGCCGCTTCCAGAGCCGCTTTCTCGGTGTCGCTGGGACCGTTGGCCCTGTAACCGGCCTGTTCGTACCAGGCGCTGACGGCCGCACTGGTGGCTTCATCCCACAACTGGTCGGGAGTGCCCTCAAAGTATCCGAGCCTCGCCAGGGCAGCCTCCAGTTGCTCCAGGTCGGGTCCACGGTCCTGCGGGCGCAGATCCCGGTACACCGGAACGGGTCCGACCAGCACGAACACCGGTTGACCTGCTATCTCGATCGCCACCGATCCCTCGGTCAGCTCCGCTCCCCGTTCGGGCGCGGAGGTCACCACCAGGGCCGATTCTCGATTGCCGAGCGCGCCGGAGAGCCCCAGGGTGGTCGGCTCGTCGTATCCGACGTCGGCGCGGATGATCACGTCCGCCGACAACTCTGCCAGTTCAACTTCGACTGTGATCAGCGATGCCGGCGGTGGTTCAGACTCCAGCGCAGCCTGGTCGGGTGAGGTGATATTGCGCCCGGCCAGCCATCCGGCCCCGGCCGCGGCAACAGCGATGGATATCGTCGCTACGGCAGCTACACCTCGGCGCAAGGCTCAACCCCCCCGACTGTCGCGGACCTGCTCGAGCAGCGCTCGGTTCTCATCGACCAGTGCCGCCTCGTACTCCCGGTAGATCTCCATGAACTGCTCGAAGAGGTCTACCGAGCACTCCGCGTTCGCAACCGCAAGAGCGCGCTCCTCGGCTTGGAGGGCGGCCAGGGCTTCCTGGTCGATGTCCTGCTGGGTCGTCTGCTCCCCCTGGGTGAAGAAGTCATCCAACTCCTCGGGTGACATGCTGGTCATGAGTTCTTCGACCTCTTCGGTCGACATCCCCTCGAACGGGTCGAAGAACCCTCCCGAGGAGCCGACGATCTCCTGGAAACGTTCGTGGATGTCCGTGTAGGCAGCTTCGTACATGCTGTCGGGATCCTCGTAGTCGTAACCCCTCTCATTCATGCACTCGGACCACTCCATGTAAGTCTCCGCGATTCTGGGATCGGCCTCCACACGTTCGAACAACGAGTCGAGATCAAGCTGCTCGTAGACTTCTTCGAGTCCCTCAAAGTTGTAGACCTCCTCATATGCTTCCCCGCTGCACCCTGCAAATTCGACGTCGGCGATTACCTCCTCCGAACCGGAGCCGTCTCCACTGACAGCAATGGCACTGTCGGTATCGGACCCGAAGCCGCCGCTGCTGATCGACGACCCGTACAGCGTGTCGTAGTATGCGTTTCGCTCCGACACCGACAGGCCTTGGACGATCGCCGCGTTCGGATCTACCCAGTCATCTTCGAAGAACGCTGATTCTTGGCCGTAGAAGGTTGTGATACCGAACCCGAACTCAGCGGCAAATTCGGTGTCTCCCGGGGAGCCGAATCCGACGTCGTCGAATGGACGGGTCGCCGGGATGTACTCGAACCCTTCTTGCGCCATGCATTCGGCGATCAATTCCTGGACTTGCTGCTCCTGACGGGCGTAGTTGGCCGCCTGCTCTTCGGGATCGAGGCTGAAGAACGCCGTCCCGAGATAGTCGTCCAGGGTCTCAGGTTCGTCGGAACCGTCGGAATCGTCGGAATCGTCGGCAAGTTCATCTTCGTTGGGCGCACCGCCGTCGTCTTCGTCTTGGTTCTCCGGTTCGGCGGTTTCTGCATCCAAGCCATCACCGGCCTCGATCGGGTCAACCTCGGCGGTGTCGTCGCTTCCACCGCAGGCTGAGGTGACCACAACCAGGGCCAGTATCAGGGCAATCGCTCGCATTGTTCCCTTACTCATCTCGGCTCATCTCCAGTAGATGGTGGTTCGTGCCGACAGTTCGGCGGGGCCGTCGTGGACGTTGTTGGCATTGCGGTCCCAGTAGACGAGGATCGTTTCGTCGATTGAGATCGGCTGGTAGATGTTGTCGCTCGGGTTGTCACGACCGGGGATGTTGAAGGCGACCGACCCGTCATCGTCGGTGGTCTCGATACGAATCACCCGAACCACATCGTCGTACGACGCAACGAGGATCATCCGTTGCCCGGCAGAGTTCGGACCGACGAGCTGGGCGGCGATGCTGGCGCCTTGCCCGTAGACGATTCCCAGCGGATCAATGGTCGTCACGCTGGTCGGCGCCGGCTGCCAGTCGATCTTTCGCTTGGCTTCGGTGCGCACTTGGCGTTCGTTGAACTCCTGGCCGAGAGTCCCGGCCCAGGCGAAAATCCAGTTGACGGCTGACTCGGAACTGTATGCCAGCCCAACGGTGACCTCTCCGTTGGAGTCGGTACGCGGATCACCGATGTCGATCCAGCAGTTCTGCGACGTTCCGGCATCGCCGCCGTTGACGCGGGCGTCGATGTCGAGGTTGCACGCGGTTCCGCGTCGCGAACCGTGGTCGGCGAACACGTCGATCAGAAGGCCCCGGTACGGGCTCCCATCGGGTTTGAACGCTCGGACCGTGGCAGTTGCCGCGCCACCCACCATTAGCGACTCCGACGACAGTTCAAGCTCCAGGCTCACGGGCTTGATCTCGGCGATTTCCAGGACGCGGGCCAGAAACAGCGCCATGTCTTCGCGGGTCACATCACCGCGGGGGTCGAAGCGGTCGGCGGTCGCGGGGTCCATTACTCCGAGTTCGACCATCGCATACACGTCGTTTCTGGCCTCGGCACTCAGAGGCATTACGTCGTCGAATGTCTCACCGCCCGGAGGGGGGAAGATCACGCCGGTGAGTCTGAGCATCCGAGCGAGGAAGTGGGCCATGTGCGCCCGTTCAACGATGTTGGCGGGACCGAAGATCTGTGGCGAATACCCTGTCGTGATCCCCATCTCCTTGAGTTGAGCGACAGCCGAGCGCGCTTCGGTGCTCACGCCTTCCAAGTCGTCGAACGATTCCGTGGCCCCTTCGGGGACCGGCAACCCCAGCACCTTGCTGGTGCGAACCAGGAAGAGGGCCATGTGCAAGCGGATGACCGGTGCCTCCGGGGAGTATGTAGTAGCCGACGTGCCTCTGGTGATGCCGTAGTGATACATGCAGTCAATCGCCGCGTTGGATTCTGCACTGAGATCGGCCGTGTCAACGAACGGAGCCGCTTCGATGTTGTCCCAGCAAGCATCGAAACCACGCGCCTCCTGCACATCCTGCTCCTCGGACTGCTCGGTGGGTGGGTCGGCGTCTGCGGTATCGCCCGCGTCCGTCGCGGCCACTGACGAAGCGAAAAATGCTGTTGCGAGCAGAGCTGCCCCACCGATTCGCAGCACCGAAGCCATCACCCTGGTCCTCATTCTGCCAGCCGATCCCCTAGATGCATCCCGAACCCTAACGCAGGCAACGCTTGCACAGAAGTCTTTAATCGTTGCCACACGACTGGCACAGACGGCCCATCCCGCCCGACCACGGAGCTCCCGTCCCTCTGCGTCCGATACATCTAGGGCGCCGACCATCCGCAGTTGGGGCGGTTGGTTCCGAGTGCGTCCAAGTGGGCGGAGTATCGGACCAGGAGTTCGTTGTCAGACAGAAAGATCGTGTCGATCAGGCGGTAGGTGCGGTCGATTTCGGTGAATGACACCTCGGAGTGGTAGTTGTAGTCGGAGTCGAACGTGTCGTAACGGATGGCGTCGGCGAGTTCGGGGATGCGCTGCGCGGATTCTTCGGGTGTTTGGGCCCATACTTCGGTACATATCGGTGAGGTGATGCCGTAGATGTACCGCTCACCGGGGAAAGCTGGGCGTCCGTACTGGATGATGAGCTCGCCGTCGATCTGTTCGGGCAGGATGATCGTTTTGCTGCGGCCCGCCTCGTCATATTCGAGTTCTATGTCGGTGGATCCCGTGCTGAATGACCCACTGACCTGGTTGAGAAGCTCTGGTGGCGCAGGCACCGCTTCGAACGCGATGTCTATGCCGAGTTCTTCTTGGAGTTCTTGTTCCGCCGCGCGGGGGTCATTGACCACATCAACGATCTCCAGCTGGATCTCGTGCTCCAGATGGATGATCTTGAACGGGTGGGCTGCCACCGGTCGCGGCCGAATTCCGGCCAGCACAAAAGAGGCGATCACTACCACAGCGACAGTCGCTAGTGCCCCAATCAGAACCGGGTACAGACGGTTGGCTGCAGTTCTTGAGCCGCGAGCCTCAATACGGCGATAGGCCGCATCTCGTAGTTCTTTGCCGAGTTGTTCTTCGAAGTCGGAGAGGTCTTGGGTCATGGCTTGTCCTCGACATATCCGGGAACATCGAATTCGGTTCTGAGGCGCCGTAGCCCTCGAAAAACCAAATCTCGAACCGACTTGGGACTGCATCCTAGTTGTTGGGCTATCTCGCAGTATTCGAGTTGTTCCATGACTCGCAGCCGCACTGCTTCCCGACTCCTGACAGGCAACCGGTCCAGCGCCTGGACCATACGTTCAGCGTCAATCCGGTCTTCTGCTGCTTCGATCTCTTCCCAGCCGGTGGTTGCTGTGGGAGGCGTCTGGATCCCCAGGCGGCGCCGCGCGTTCATGGAGACTATCTTGTTGCGCCAGAACCGTTTGAGTTGGTTGTTGGCGATCCCATACAACCATTGCCGCGCGGTGCCCTTTACGGGGTCGTAGCGCTCAACGCTCTCAAGCATGACAGTGAAAGTCTCCGCGACCAGATCTAAAGTGACTTCGCGGTCTCGTGTCCGATGCCAAAAGTAGACGGTCATGGACCGGACATTCCGTCGATAGAACTCATCGAACGCCTCAGGATCCCGGCGCGCGTCAGCCAGAAGTTCCGCGTCGCTGCGACGATCTCGATTCCACCCCACTGACCCCACACCCGGTTTCGCCACAGCCGCGAGGCTAGCTGCAACCCGGGCGATCGAGCGGGCGCGTTCGCAGGGACCACGATTCGCGCTAACGAGCAGGTTGACGGCGAAGAACTCGCACCACTCGGGATCAACAGTGTCAGCCGTACCGCACGCATGAAGCCCGGTTGCTCATCTGCCCTAAGGAGTTCGCTTCGTTGCGGATTGGGTGTGACCAGCCGCTGCAACTCGCGGAATCGTAGAAGGTCGTGGGAGAGTTTCCGCAGTAGTGGAGCGAAGACTCGATGTTGTTGTTCCATGCGCCGGTCGGGTACCAAACTCCGCCGCCGCAGGTCGTTCCGACGATCCGCACCGAGGACCCGCTGAACCAGGTCGACGTGTAGTGAATCCCTATGGTGTTGGTGCCCGACGATCGCGTCGCGCGGCTCGAGCTGGCCGTATCGGTGCCGATCGATCTGGCATGCACCACAGCTTTGGTCTGCGACGCGAAGCATACCTCGGGACGTGTCACGAACACTCCGTCTCGAACACCCGTGACCTCAACCACGCAATGCCGTTCGGTCGCACTCGGTTTCGCTGATGCTGCTGCGCTCCCCGCAACTGCAAGTCCGCTAGCGATGACACCCATGATCGCAACGATTCTCAACATTCTGGCGATGCCCACGGCAAGCCCCTCTCGGTTCATGGCCCCGGGGACAGCCCCCGGGACTCACCAAGTACTTGCCACCTGAACCCCTCCCGTCGCGCGGAAATCAAAAAAATTCAAATTTCCGCGCGGCGCGAGCACTCCAGCAGGCAAGTACCCACCAGACCCCTACACGACACTCGACTGTGGGCACTACTGAATGGAGACAACCATGACTACCGACCAAGCCACAACGAACGAAGAAATCAGAGCTACCACGAGTCACTCGTTCAAGCGACGTCCGCTTCGAGCCAGGCGCCTTGCTCGCGGAACGAAACACGCAACGAACAAACTTGGCTCGAAGAGGATAATCGCCGTTGCGGTAGTCGTGTTGATGCTTTTCGCGGGTTCCGGGGCAGAAGCGGCATATTTCGACAGCTACATTGATATGACATCGACTGTACGAGGCCGCAATATGACGGACCCCACCGGAGACTTCACTCTGCAGATGAAGAACACCGACAAAGAATGCTGGTGTCAGGAGTGGGTCAAGGCAACGCTGAAGAAGGATGTGTTTGGCCCAGATCCCAGCTACGGAACGGTGTATTACGAAACGGACGGCGTCTGGCGGACAGCCGACTGGAATACAACGCAGGACAACAACACGATGTTCTTTCATTACCAACAGTCTCCTGGGGTGTTCGGTTATCGAGTTCGGAATGATGTCAAGGTGAGATAGAGGTGTCATCTGTTAATCAGCGACGGTTCTATGGGTATGCGATAGCGGCGGTTATTGTTGTTGTCTATCTCCTCGTGACCGGTGTGCCGTCTGGCTCAGTTCGGGGTCGGGCAGACGTGACATTGCTTCCCTTGGCCGAACCCATCTCCCGTTTTCGGGGCGATATCACCCGTTACTGGCTGCTGCGCGATGTTGCTACGAATATGGCGGCAGGGGCGGTCCTGACGATCGGTTTTCTGGCGGCATCGATGAATCGCTCTCGCGCCGTCGGAATGGCAGCCGCGACCATCTTGTTGGCGGAACTCATTCAGGCAGCGACTCCCTACGCCCGAGCGGCCGACATCAACGACCTCATCTGGTCGACTCTGGGCGCAGTGCTCGCAACAGGTGGGGCGGCCGCACTCTCGTCACTCCGACAGATGCGAGTCGAAAGAACGACCTCGTGACATTTGGATCGGTCCGCCGAACTCTGTTGGCAATCGTGGCGGTCGGGGCGGTCGCAACGGCTTGCTACGCCGGCACGTCCGACGTAGCCGATTCCGAATCAGAACTGCTCGCTCAGCGGATCTTCGCTGCCACAGGGTCATCGGAAGAGGACGCGCTGCTGAGGCGCGAGCAGGATCTGGCTCTCGCAGAGGCGATGGCTGCCTGCATGAACGAGTCGGGGTTCGACTACATCGCCTACGTGGCACCGGAAGTGACAGCCTCCTACTACCCCGCCGTGGACGGCAGTCGATATCCCGACCCCGAGTTCGTCGAACGCTACGGTTACGGTATCGTGCTCCCAATACTCGATTCGGTCAACGGAGTCCCTCCTCGCGATTCTCTGGAGCAGTCCAACCCGAACGGTGGGGTTTTCATGAGTCTCCCGGAAAACGAGCAGGAGGAGTACATTGCGTCCGAAGAATCGTGTCGCAACGTGGCAATCGCCTCGGTGCCTGATCTGCGACAGACTGAGGAGATCTTCGAACTCCTTGCGGAGGATCTCGTGAGCATCCCAGACCGAGTCCGCGCTGACCAGCGAATGATCGACTACTTGGAGTCGTGGGAGGCTTGCATGTCGGCAGACGGGTGGGAGATCGACTCTCCCGATCACACTGATCGATACATCGAACAAGTCCTCAACGCGGCGCTCGAATCGGTCGAGAGCCAAGAAGAGACGATCAGCCAACTTGAGCGTGTGATCCTGATCGAAGCAGATGTGGCTTCCAGCGATCTTGAGTGCGGCGGCGGACTGACAGCGACAGCAACGTACGAAGCTCTAGAACTCGAGTATCAGACGCTCGCAGTGGCCAAGAACCTCTCGGAGGTCAAAGATGTCATGGGCACGCCTTAGCAACTTGGCTGGTCACATTCGTGGTGCTGTCGGAGCAGGTGGGCCACAGCCTCAAAGGCGCAGGTTTTCTGGTTCCACGCGACCAGGGCCTGTTGATGCCTTTGAAAAAGATTGAACTACCCTAATGAGTGCTCGAGGTTTGAGGAACCGAGACGGCTCCAGTTCCGCTGCCGGCGGTGCTAACGACCTTCCTAGTCGACGGACGTCAGTGTGGGATCGACACCCACACGGCTACTTTGAGGGCAGGCGGGCAAAGTTATTCTTCAAGACCATGAAGCTGATCCACCGTGTCGGGGTCGCGCCGGACATCTTGACAACTCTGGCCTACTGGGTATTGAGACCACGCCGTTCGGAATGGATCGTCATGACGAACACACGCCGTGAAGACACACCGGACCGCGATACTCTTGCGGCCTGGCATGACAGCACGAGAGACATCCCCGCTGACCTGCTTGGGGATTGTTACACCCGGATCGGTGCGCTGACCGGGATGGACTCAACCTGCAAAGTCCTTGACGTCAATTGCGGAACGTCTCGACTCTCAACGCCACTGATGGATTCGGGTCATGAAGTCACCGGGATTGACACGTCGTCGGCCATGCTCGAGCAGGCAAATTCACAACTTCAGACAGGATGGCGGGGGTCTTTCGTTCACGGAGACGCCACACGCATTCAGTTCCCTGAACACTCCTTTGATGTCGCCATAATTTCGAGGCTGTTGCTGAACATCGGCAACGCCGGGCAGGTAACCCAGGAATTGTCGCGTATCCTCCGACCCGGTGGCTTCGTGATCGTAGTCCACGCGAAGAATGCGTTCGACAGCACACCCAGGCGACACTTCCGCGACATGTGCGATGAACGAGGATACTTGCCACAGCGACACAAAGGGGTTCGCTACGTAATCTCCTCCGTTTTCTCCACTCTCAATATGACCCACCTGCAACTTGACGTCTCGGATCTCAAGTGGACCAAGACTATGACCTATCGGGAGTCCATTGAGCACTTACGACTACAGCTCCACGCGGAGTTCTGGTTGGTCCCACCCGTCGAGTACGACCAAATGCTCGGACAGGTGCAAGAGAAACTGGCCCGACAACCTGGCGGGCTCGAAACCGAAGACATTCTGAACCCGACCCTCGAAGTCGATCTCTATATGAAGCCTGAACCGGCGCATGAACCCGGGGTCAGGGGGTGATTCCGAACCCTGCGCCAGGAACTGGCACTGACAATCGGGCTGCAAGGTGAGGGTGCCGTGCGCGTCACGCTATGGTGCCGAAGCCTCCCACAGTATCTCCCCGGCCATCTCCAACGCTGCGACCAGATCGACGAGTCCCTGGCGCGTGACACCCCCGGCGTCACCGTCACCGGAGCATCAATGCGCGGCCTGGGCCTCCCCGCCTGCGTCCGGCCAAGCCCGCGCCGGATCAGTGCGCCAATTGTGAGGCGATGAGCTGGTCGACCTCTTCGGCTCGATCGGTGAGGAAGGTCAGTTTGCGTTCCTCGCCGGACTCGTGGGTGTAGGTGATCCGCAATGCGGTCGTGCCGCCTCCACCGATAAGCCTGTCCCGCTTGGTTCCCTTGAGACCCCAGCCCCCGTATTCCCACATCGGATTGATCTCCACGACCTCGCTCTTGAGGACTTGATCGATTGGGACCACCGTCGAAGGAAACGGCCACGCACGCGCGGCGATCCGTTCATCGTCGATCCGAAGCTCCAAGTACATACGCAGGAGCCCATACGAAAAGACGAAGCAAAGGACCATCAAGCAGAGGAACATCAGCGACGCTAGGACCATCACCTTGAAGCTGGATTCTCTCGAACTGTAGAAGAAACTGGATTCTCCCGACCGGTAGAGGTCAATGGCTCCATAGCCGCAGAAAGCTCCGATCGCAGCCATCATCACGGCGGAGACTCGGAAACTCACTCTGCAAAAGCGATTGTACGTTTCGCGTATCGTCAACGGCCCGTTGCCCAACGACCCGCTCATTGTCCTCGTCTCCTGGGTGCCCGCATGGCCCCATAACCCTATAACTACACTCGCGGCGTGAGGCGTCGGGGCATGATCGTTGTTCTGGTCGTGGCGCTGTGTGGCGGTGCGTGCAGCGGAACCGACGATGTTTCGGTTGCCGAGTCCACGATCAACACGACCACGACGGGTGCAACCACGACAACTACGAGCACGACCACCTCGACCACGACCGTGTCGCGTGAGGTCAGCGCGGTGAACGGCTTGGGTGACAGCTTCTACCCGTACCTGGGGAACGGGGGCTACAACGTGCTGCACTACGAGATCGAACTCGACATCGACCCGGACGCCAACACGATCCAAGCGCTCACCACGATAACTGCCCGGGCCACGCAGGAACTCTCGGAGTTCAACCTGGACCTGTCGGGCCTCACCGTCCGCGGGGTCACCGTCGACGGGGCCGAAGCCGAGCACTCCCGTTACGACAACGAACTGGTCGTCGTCCCCGTCGATCCGCTCGCGGCCGGGGCAGAGTTCGTCACCGAGGTGGGCTACTCGGGATCGCCCGAGCCGATCTCCGACCCGGCCGTGTCGTTCTTAGAACTGGGCTGGCACAACACTGAGGGCGTGATCTTCACCGCCAGTCAACCGTCCGGATCGATGAGTTGGTTCCCGTCAAACAACCACCCCGCCGACAAGGCCACGTTCGAGATCCGACTGACAGTGCCCGAACCTCTGACCGCGGCTTCGAACGGGATCCTCGTCGAGGAGACCAGCGTCGACGGCTACACAACCACAACCTGGCGGATGGACCACCCGATGGCCACCTATCTGGCAGCCGTCTACGTCGGTGACTTTGAACGTGTCGAGACCGACCAACCCGACGGCCCGCTGATTCGCGACTATGTCCCCCGTGCCGACTCGGATGAGATAGTCGAAGCACTGCGGATAACTCCTCAGGTGATCCGCTTCTACGAAGCCCTGCTCGGCCCCTATCCGTACGACGTCTACGGCTCGATCGTGATGCCATTCAACCTCGGCTTCGC
Organism: uncultured Acidimicrobiales bacterium; assembly: GCA_951812975.1. GTDB lineage: Bacteria > Actinomycetota > Acidimicrobiia > Acidimicrobiales > Aldehydirespiratoraceae > VXYK01. The sequence goes on from CATOTC010000001.1 coordinate 1,302,689, forward strand.
GCTCGAGAACCAGACCTTGTCGGTGCACGGCCGCGGCAGCATCAATCCATTTACGGTTTCACATGAGATCGTGCACCAATGGATCGGCAATTCGTCGACCCTCAACGATTGGCGGGAAATCTGGCTGCACGAGGGATTCGCCACGTATCTGTCGGCCATGTACATGGCCGAGTACCACGGATGGAACCTCGACCAACGGGCGGCCGAATGGCACAGGCAACTGGCCGACGCCGAGCCTCCGCTGGAGATCGAAATCACTGAGATGTTCGGCGCCTCGGTGTATTTCATCGGTGCCGTGACCCTTCACACTCTTCGAAGGTTCGTCGGCGACAGCGTGTTCGCTGAGATTCTGCGAACCCACTACCAACGCAGCGACCACGCCAACACCACCACCGCGGCGTTCCTGGACGTCGTGACCGAATTGGCAGGTCGCGAGGCCGCAGATCTGGTCGAGTCATGGCTGCACGAAGTCCCCGTCCCTGAGCCGGTTGACCCTGAGGTCGAATAGGGCCGGTCCGGGTTGGAACGACGACGCGCGTTCGTTACAGTTCCGTTGTCGATATTACAGTTATATGACAAACCGGGACCGATCCCGGAATCCGAAACCCTGCCAACGTAGGAGTTGGACCTCTCAACGCCATGCCCCAACGAGCGGGCCACTCCCCCCAACACGGGCCCCAAGACCGGACGAATGTCCTTCACGAAGGAATCCAAACAGTTATGCACGCACGAGTAGGCGCAATCGTCATCGCGCTGACAGCACTCTTGTTCGCGTCCTCCTGCACCCCCGAAGAAGTCGCGTTCTACCTCAATGCCACCGATCACGTCAACCACGTGCTCTCCGCCGACGAACTCAAACGCCTGCGGGACTGCGAATCAACCGACAACTACGCCGCCGTCTCCCTTTGGACCAACCCCATCGGCCTCTACAGAGGCGCGTACCAGTTCGTTCAGCACACATGGGACGGCGTCGCCGAGCGCCACTTTCCCTGGCTCGTGGGTAGAGACCCCGCAGAAGTCGAACCATGGTGGCAGGATGCCATGGCCCGTGCCCTCTGGTCCGAGCGCGGCAGGCAGCCATGGCCGGTATGCGGCCTCCGAGTATGAACAAGTGTGACATTCTGTAGTTGTGACAAAACCCAGCGGAGCGGATGCGATTCCGGGCTCGAACGAACCTGAGAGAGCAAAGCCACAGCGAGTCGACTCGACCGGCGAACTGCTGCTGCCACTGCTCGCCGCAGACACCGGGCCCGCCCGGGAATGGGCCGACGCGGCACAGACCGACCGGGTAGCGCCTCCCCACGAACTGACCGAGGGCGACGCCCACCTCAACGTCACCCGAACCTTCTGCTTCGCGGACCTGAGCGGATTCACCGCCTTCACACGCGACAACGGCCCGCACGCCGCCGTCGGCCAGCTCGGGCAGTTCCGTCGGATCGCCCGCAACGTCGCTGCCAAACGCGGTGTGCGGGTAGCCAAATGGCTCGGCGACGGAGTCATGCTCGTGGGCACCGAAGCGCCCCCCACAATCGCCTCGGGCGCGCACCTCGTTTACGCGTTCTCCGACAGCGAGATCCAGGTTCGAGTCGGAATCGCCACCGGCATTGCCCTGTTGTTCGAGGGCGACGACTACATCGGGGAGCCAGTCAATCTCGCTGCCAAGCTCTGTGCCGCAGCACACCCCGACGAGATCCTGGCAGTCGCTGAACTTGCCGACCTGCCGGAGTGGGTCATCAGCGAGGACAACGTGACCATCCGCATCAAGGGCGTGGGAGCGATCGGAGGCGTGCGCAGACTCAGAGTCAACCTCCCCAGGCGATCATGAACCGAACCACCGCCGGGCCGTGAAAAAGACACGGACGCTGTCGATCCTCGCCGGTGTGCTCATCGCCGCCGGGCTCCCTCCCTGGGGTTGGTGGCCGCTCACAATCGCAGGGCTGGCGCTGTGGTTCCAGCTGCTCGACCGGTTGACGCCCCACGGCCGATTCGGGCGCTCGCTGCTCGTAGGCACAGCCTGGTTCTTCCCGAGCACCGTGTGGATGGCAGACCTGACGCCCATCGGCTGGCCTGTGGCAGCGGCCGCGTTCAGCGTCCTGATCGGCCTGGTCGGGTGGATCACACCGAGCGACCGCGGTTACCGCGGCGCAGTATTCTGTGCCGCTCTTGTGCTGGCCGAGTTGATCCGCTGGAACTGGCCGTTCGGCGGAGTCCCTATCTCAACGCTCGCAATGGCAGGCGTCGCGACTCCGCTCGCCACCTCGGTCAGGCTGTTCGGATCGCCGATCCTGGTCGTGTTGATGGCTCTCGCTGGAGTGATCCTCGCAGACCTCGTCAACAGCCGCAGGGCGAGTCTGGGGGCCGTGGCCGTTCTCGTCGTGATACCGGTGGCCGGACTGCTGCCCTGGGTCGCCACAGACGAGGGTGACAGCATCCGAGTCGCGGTGGTACAGGGAGGCGGGCCGCAGAACACTCGGGCTGACCTGTGCCAGAACCGACAGGTGTTCGAACGGCACATGGCCGCCAGCCGACTCATCGACGAACCCGTGGACCTCGTGCTGTGGCCCGAGGACGTCGTGCATCCCGTCGCCGACGCCCCGGCATCGAACCCGTGTCCCGAGCCGCTGCTGGAACGCAGCGAAGCGGTCACCCGGGTCTCGCAGCTCGCAGACGACCTCAACGCCGTGCTGGTCACGGGATGGTTCGAGCCGAGCGCGGACCGCACCGCCAACCGGAACTATTCGATCGTCTCCGATTCGAGCGGAATAACCCGTGACCGCTACGACAAGGTCCAGTTGGTGCCCTTCGGCGAGTTCGTACCGCTTCGCGGCTTCATTGAGCGGTTCAGCAGCGAACTTCCCGGCCGCGACGTCAGAGCCGGAACGGATCCGGCGGTAGTCAACAGCGAACTCGGGCCCCTCGGTGTCGCCGTCTCCTGGGAGGTCTTCTTCGACCACCGCGCCCGCGACGCGATCGGCAACGGCGGCACCGTCCTGCTCAACCCCACCAACGGTTCGAGTTACTGGCTCACGATCGTGCAGAGCCAGCAGATCGCCTCGAGCAAACTTCGGGCGCTGGAGACGGACCGGTGGGTTCTGCAGGCAGCACCTACCGGTTTCTCCGCCATCGTCAACCCGTCCGGTGAGGTAATAACCCGCAGTGGAGTCAGCGAACAGAAGGTACTGATCGAGACGATCGAGCTGCGCGAGGGCCGCACCCCCGCAGTGGTGCTCGGGGTGTGGCCGGTGCTCATCGGTTCATTGGTGATTCTGTTCTTCGCCAACCTCGACTCTCTCAGCCAGGCAGTCGCCCGCCGTTCACGATCCCGCAAACAAGCCCGCCGACGCGCCCGCCAGTGAAAGGGCGCTAAGAGGCCCTGATGGGCGTCCCATCGGATCTGACGAATCGTGCCGCGGGTCACGCGGGGTAGGGAAACGGCGAATACTTGGGCATTATTTGGGGTCCGATTATCGTCCGCGGAAGTGTGTTGCACCCATGCCCAAGGCGCAGAATCCGAGTGACCGCGCCCTCCGCATCGCACTGCTGACCTATCGCGGTAAGCCCCATGTGGGAGGACAGGGCGTCTATGTCCGCCACCTGAGCAAAGCCCTCGTCGACCTCGGACACCATGTCGAGGTGCTCGGCGGTCCCCCCTACCCCGTCCTCGACGAACGCGTCCCGCTCATCAAACTGCCCAGCCTCGACATCTGGAGCGACCCGCACCCCATGCGCAAACCACGGGTGTGGGAGTGGAAGGACTGGACCGACGTCGCCGAGCACGTCTCGTTCGGCACCGGCAACTTCTCTGAACCCATGGCCTTCAGCCTGCGGGCGTGGCGCCACCTCCGGCACCGCCGCGACGAGTTCGACCTCATACACGACAACCAGACACTGGGCTGGGGCCTGCTCAAGCTGCAGCAGGAGGGCTGGCCGATCCTCGAAACGATCCACCACCCGATCACCGTCGACCGCAAACTCGAGCTCGAGCACGCCCGCACAGCCTGGGAGAGGCTCGGCAAAAGGCGCTGGTACTCGTTCACCAAGATGCAGCGCAGAGTCGCCCGGCGCATGCCCCGGCTGATGACCGTGTCCGAGTCGTCGAAGAGCGACATCAGCGCCGACTACGGCATCGACCCGGAGCGGCTGCACGTAGTGCCCGTCGGAGTCGACCCGGACCTGTTCCTTCCCGTCAGCGGGGTCCAGCGCCGTGAAGGCCACCTGGTCACCACGGCATCAGCCGACGTGGCCATGAAAGGACTCCGATTCCTCCTCGAGGCGGTCGCCAAGCTGCGCACCGAACGGCACATCGAACTGACCATCATCGGCAAGCGCCGGCCCGACAGCCACGCCAGCACGGTGATGACCCAACTCGGGCTCGACGACTGCGTCGAGTTCGTGTCCGGTGTGGCCGACTCCCGCATCGTCGAGCTCTACAGCGAAGCTGAACTCGCCGTCGTGCCCTCGCTGTATGAAGGCTTCTCCCTGCCGGCCATCGAAGCGATGTCGTGCGGAGTTCCGCTCGTCGCCACGACCGGCGGCGCGCTCCCCGAGGTCGCCGGAACCCACAACGAAACCTGTTTCCTCACCGAGCCGGGCAACAGCGAAGCCTTGGCGTCAACCATCCGCGAAGCCCTGGAGAACCCGGAACTGCGAGCCAGGGTCGGTGCTCAGGGGCGGCAGAGGGTCATCGATCAATGGTCGTGGCGTCACACTGCGCAACGCACCGTGGACCAGTACCGGGCCGTACTCGAAGACCAGGGACAGGGCCTCGAAGCCCAGGGACAGGGCACAGCCTGATGCTGACCGTCGACTACGACCGATTCGACCTGCGCGCGGGCGACCGGTTGCTGGACCTCGGCTGCGGTTTCGGGCGCCACACCTATGAGGCGCTGGTTCGCGGCGGCGAGGTCGTCAGTTGCGACATGGCCCTCGCCGAGCTCGAGTCGATTCGCAACACCGCACCGCTGCTCATCAAAGACGGCCTGTTCGACGCCCGACTCAGCCACACGTTGGTGCAGGGTGACGGCACGACTCTGCCGTTCGCGGATCACAGCTTCGACAAGGTCATAGCCTCCGAAGTGCTGGAGCACGTGCCCGACGACGACGCCGCCTTCGTCGAGCTCCTCCGGGTGCTGAAACCCGGCGGGACTCTGGCGGTCACCGTCCCGGCCTGGCTGCCCGAGAAGATCTGCTGGAAGATCAGCTCCGACTACCACGCTCCCGCAACAGTGGGCGGCCATGTTCGGATCTACACCGAGAAGGAGGTGCGGCAGAAACTGCGGGCCGCGGGTTTCTCGCCCACGGTCTCGCACCGTGCTCACGCCCTGCACTCGCCGTACTGGTGGATTCGCTGCGCGGTCGGCGTCAACAACGAGATCGACGACAACTTCTCGGTGAGGACCTACCACAAGCTGCTCGAATGGGACATCGTCAAGTCACCGTGGCTGACCCGTACCGCCGAGAAGATCCTCAACCCGGTGCTCGGCAAGAGCCTCGTGGTCTACGCCCAGGTGCCGGTCACCGCTCAAGTTTCTGCCACCGCTGAGCCTGCCGCCACCCCTGAGAACCCGGCGGCCACAGATGAACCCCCAGCACAACACTCGACCCTCAACAGAGCCATGAACAGAGCCACAAGCAGAGAGAGCGCTCGTGCTACCTGAAATCCGCGGCGTCCTGTCCACTGAGCAGATTCGACAGACCGCTGACCACATCGCGCAGTGGCAGCTTCCATCAGGCATGATCCCCTGGTTCCCCGGCGGTCACGCCGACCCTTGGAACCACGTTGAAGCAGCGATGGCACTGGTCATCGGCGGTCACCGGACCGCAGCCGAAGCCGCCTACCAGTGGCTCGTCGACGAGCAGCGGAGCGACGGATCCTGGCATCAGTACTACCTGGAACACGAGGTTGAGCAGGACAAGCTCGACGCCAACGTCATCGCCTACGTCGCGACCGGGGTATGGCATCACTACCTGCACTTCCGCGACCTCGGCTATCTCGAGACTATGTGGTCGGTGGTCGAGCGGGCCATCGACTTCGTGCTCGACCTGCAGCAGCCCCGCGGCGAGATCCTCTGGGCCCGCCACCCCGACGGCACACCATGGCCCTTCGCCCTACTGACCGGCTCGGCGTCGATCGCCCACAGCCTGCGCTGTGCCGTAGCCATCGCCGAGGAACTCCGCCACGAACGTCCCGACTGGGAACTGTCTGTCGCACAACTCGCCCATGTGATCCGCCACCAACGCGACGAGGCCTTCTCGCCCAAACACCGCTGGGCGATGGACTGGTACTACCCCGTGCTGTCGGGCGTGATCACCGGCGAGCCAGGGCGGCTCCATCTCGCCGAGCGGTTCGCCACCTTCAATCAGGGTGACGAAGGCATCCGCTGTGTGAGCGACCGCCCTTGGGTGACCACCGCGGAGACCTGTGAATGTGCGATCGCCCACCTCGGTGTCGGTGACTACGACACGGCCCTTCGCTTGTTCACCGCCGCACAGAAGCTCCGCGAACCCGACGGCCGCTACATCACCGGCATGGTCCACTCCGAGCTGACGATGTTCCCGCCCGGTGAACGGTCCACCTACTCAGCGGCGGCCGTTCTGCTGGCCGCGGAGGCGATCGAAGGCTCGAGCCCCGCCGCGAAGCTGTTCTCGGACCACCGGTTCCTGCCTCCGATCATCGACATCGACCCGGTCGGATCCGGCGTAACCAACCCCACGTGAGCGAAGCAACCCGGTCTCGCACGGTGACACCAACCCCACCCGACCGAACCAAACCCGGTCTCGTTCGGTGACGCACCCGCACCCGACCGAAGGAAACCCGGTCGGATCCGGCGTAACCAATCCCACCTGAGCCGAGCTAGTCGGGTTTCGTACGACGAAGCACCCTCAGCGAACCGGTGGCGCTGATCTCCTCGAAGGCTCCCGACTCGATTGCCCTGCAATAGATCTCATAGGGCGGCCGGCCGCCGTCGGCCGGATCAGGGAACACATCGTGGATCAGGAGCGTGCCGCCGACGACGACGTGGGGCACCCAGGTCTCGAAGTCGCGGTGCGCCGGCTCGTGGCCATGCCCGCCGTCGATGAACAGCAGCGCGAGGGGCGTCGTCCAGACCGACCCGACCGTCACCGAGTCGCCGACCACCGCCACCACCGTCGGTTCCAGGCCGGCATCGTGGATCGTCCGGCGGAAGGTGCCGAGCGTGTCGATCTTGTTGGTGTCGGGATCGACCAGGTCCGGCTCGTGGTGCTCCCAACCCGGTTGGTTCTCCTCAGATCCGCGGTGGTGGTCCAGCGCGAACAGCACCCGGCCCGACAGGCGCGCCGCAGCGCCGAGATAGACGGCGGACTTGCCGCAGTAGCTCCCCACCTCCAGGAACGGCCCGGCCACGCTGACCGCCGCCGCCGCGTCGTACAGGGCCAGACCCTCGTCCGGCGGCATGAAACCGCGCGCCGCCCGGGCACAGGCCAGCAGTTCAGGGTCCACTCAGAGCACCTCTGCGACCGCGCGTTCGCTGTCTTTGGGCCACAGCAGACCATCCAACACCAGGTACTTCGCAACCCACACGATGCCGTAGGCAACCACCGTTCCCGCCAGCAGAACCAGGGTGTGGTCGGTGATCATCCCGAGCACCGCAATGGTGGCGCTCGACAGCACCAGCCCGATCAGGGCGATGATCCAGAACGGCACGATCTCGGACTTGACGCTGTTGGACCCGAGTTGTTGCCAGACCCAGTAGCGGCTCAGCAGATAGGCGGGACCGGTGCTGACCATCCAAGCCGTCAGGTTGGCGACCACCGGGTAGAAGTCCAGCACCTCGAGGGCGAACGCCAGCGTGCCGAGCCCGACCACCACGTTGACCGCCGAGACTGCGCAGTACCGCAGTGCCTTGCGCCAGTGCTCCGCCACGGTTCTGACGATCACCGCTCGGTTGATGACGGGCATGGCTTTGCAGGATACTCGCATCGTTTCACTACCGTTCGCGCCGATTCCCGCCGATATCAGAGCAAGATGGGGACATGCAGGACGACGTCGACGCATTGGTGAAGCTCCTCGACCTCGAGGTGATCGAGGTCAACGTCTTTCGGGGTGTCTCGCCAGACGAGAACCGCCAGCGGATATTCGGCGGTCAGGTTGCCGGGCAGGCACTGGTCGCTGCCGCACGAACGGTCGAGGGGGACCGCGGAGTGCATTCGCTGCACGCATACTTCCTGCGACCGGGCGACCCGACGGTCCCGGTGCTCTATGAAGTCGACCGCATCCGCGACGGCAAGAGCTTCACGACCCGCCGAGTGGTCGCCATCCAGCACGGGCGGGCCATCTTCAACCTGCAGGCATCCTTCCAGGTGCTTGAGGACGGGCTCGAGTTCTTCGACTCCATGCCCGACGTCGTCGACGCGGACTCGCTGCCCACACGAGCCGAGCGCTACCAGGCCCAGGGCATACCCGACCCCTTCGTCGGGGTTGGTCGTCCTGTCGACATCCGCTACGTCACCGCCAGTCCCTTCCAGCGCACCGATCCCCTCCCGCCGGTGCAGCAGGTTTGGTTCCGAGCCGATGGGCGCCTTCCCGACGATCAGGTGCTTCACACCTGTCTGCTGACGTACGCGTCCGACATGACCCTGCTCGACACGACCCTGCTCCCCCACGGAACCAACTCCAACGTCGGCGACATCCAGTTGGCGAGCCTGGACCACGCCATGTGGTTCCACGGAAGCTTCCGGGCAGACGAGTGGCTGCTCTACGACCAGTACACGCCGGCCTCGACAGGGGCGCGGGGGCTCGCCATCGGACGGGTGTTCACCCACGACGGCCGCCTTATCGCCAATGTGGTGCAGGAGGGCCTGATCCGCCAGATTTCTCGTGAGCGTCTACGCTCCTAGGCGTGTTGTATGCAAGGTCGTGTCGTGCTTGAGATCTACGAAGCAGACGAGGTGAACGACGAACTCGTCGAGGCGATGGCGCGCCTGGTGCCGCAGCTCTCGAGCTCCAACCCGCCTCCCAGCGCGGCCGCGCTCCAGGAGATCGTCGACTCCGACGCGGTGAGGCTGCTGGTCGCCTGCGACGAACACGGTGTGGTCGGCACGCTCACGCTTGTGCTCTTTCGCATACCCACCGGCGTGCGAGCCTGGATCGAGGACGTCGTCGTCGATGAGGGCGCCCGCGGCTCGGGCGTCGGACGCAGCCTCAACGAAGCGGCGATAGAACGTGCCCTCGCTGCCGGAGCCGTTTCGGTCGATCTGACCTCACGCCCCTCGCGCGAGGACGCCAACCGGCTCTACCAACGGCTGGGATTCTCGAAGCGGGAAACCAACGTCTACCGCTTCACTCCATAGACGCGCGATGCACGCTGGCTGAACGCTTTATGACAGATGCAACGTCCCCTGCGGCTGACTCACCGGCGGTTTGACATCGTGCTCGATGCGGCTGTTTCTTCAGTGCCACCGCCGGACGCGTGGCTTTGACTCGCCGAGGTGTGCTGTTAGACGTGTGAAATCGTTGAGGTCGGAACTGATGATGGTTTCGTCGAGGTGAATTGCGCACGCGACCAGATGAGCATCGACGACATCAGATACGCCAGAGTGCCGCAGCAGCGTTCCAACCAGCGAGATGTGCTCTGTAGTGAAAGGGCGCACGTCCAGCGTGGGGAGGAACCGAGACAAACGAGCTTGCCGCGAGCCGTCCCGCCATACTTGCGCGACTACTGGTGCGGTAGTGCGGAGCGGCTCGCCTTCCACCCGAGCGGCCTCGATGAAATCCTTGGCATCAGGCTCGTCACGATCCACGGCGATCAGCACCACTGCGTCGAGGATCACCGTGATGTGAAGAAGCGCTCGCGCATTGCAGCCACCCCGTCCGGGTCGGCGGGTCCTGTCTCGGAGATCCAATCGTCCAAGAATCTGTCCAGGGCGCGACGACGGCGATGCTCTTGGGCAAGCATCGCAATGCCCTGCTTGATCGCTCCTGATCGGCCGCCGAACTCAGAGGCGAGTTCGTCGAGCAGCGCTCGTTCCTCATCGTTGAGGCGCACAGTGGTGGTCTCAGTCACAACTGCAACATATCACACATGTGCTACGCAACGGCGCGTTGCGGAAACCTTGTGCAAAATCAACCCATTGCGGAACGGTTGCGGAGAGCCAACTCCCGTGAGATGTTCGGAGCGGGAGTCGAGCGTAGCGAACGAGAGCGGGAAACAATATGGTCTATGGCGTGTCGACCCCTGCCGATTCTCCCGCGCACATCAACTGGTTGGCCAACCCCCCGACACTGCGGTCACCGGTACTGATCACCGCCTTCGAGGGCTGGAACGACGCCGGCGACGCCGCCTCGATCGCGGCCCGCCACTTCGCGGACAGATGGAAGGGCAAAGCCCTCGCGGAGATCGACGCCGAGTACTTCTACGACTTCACCACGAGCCGCCCGCTGGTTCACCTCGACCATGAGCGCCGGCGCTCCCTGAGTTGGCCGACCAACCTCTTCCGTTCCTGTGTGGTCGGCGAGAGCGAGCGGGACGTCGTGGTGCTGGTGGGGCTCGAACCGCAGTTGCGTTGGCGTACATTCTGCGACCAGGTCATCGAGACCGCCCGGATACTCAAGGTCAGCCAGGTCGTCACCCTGGGGGCACTGCTGGCCGATGTGCCCCACAGTCGACCCGTCGAGGTCTACGGGGCGAGCGAGGACGAATCGATCCGAACCCACTTGGATCTGGCTCCGTCGAGCTACGAAGGACCGACCGGGATTGTCGGTGTGCTCGCCACGCAATGCCACCAAGCGGGCCTGCCGACTGCTTCGCTGTGGTCGGCGGTCCCCAGTTACGTGCCCGGCGCTCCGTCGCCCAAAGCAGGGCTGGCCCTGGTCCAGCGGGTGTCGAAGCTGCTCGGCACATCGGTGTTCGCCACCGACCTGGAGATCGCCGCGGCAACCTACGAACGACAGGTCAACGAACTCGTCGCAGAGGACGAGGAGACCGCCGACTACGTTGCCGATCTTGAGGAAGCCTGGGACGGCAACGCCCCGTCCGACGACAACGCAGACCTCAACGACGACCCCAAGACCCTGTTGGCCGAAGTCGAACAGTTCCTGCGAGACAACGACTGACCCGTCTGGTCAGGTGTGCTGTGCGACTGCTTGTTTTTCAGCACATTGACTGTGAACATCCCGGTCAGCTCCGCGAGTATCTGCAGGCCGACGGGGTCGACTGGACCGCGGTCGAGCTCGACGAGGGCGAAGCGGTCCCAGATCTCGAGGACTACGACGCGCTCTGGGTGATGGGCGGCCCGATGGACGTCTGGGATGTGGAGGAACATCCGTGGCTGATCCCCGAGAAGCAGGCGATCAGGCACTGGGTGTGCGAGCTTGAACGCCCGTTCCTGGGGGTCTGCCTGGGGCATCAACTGCTGGCGGACGCGCTCGGCGGAACCTGTGGACCCCAACGTCCGCCTGAGATCGGGGTGCTGCCGGTCGACCTCACCGACGCGGGAAGGGCCGATTCGATCTTCGCCGGGATGGCCGACCGTCAGTACGCGCTGCAATGGCATTCGGTCTGTGTCGCGCAACCCCCGGAAGGCGCGGTCGTGCTGGCAAGTTCACCGGTGTGCCGGGTGCAGGCCATGCGTTTCGGGCCCCGCGCCTGGTCGATGCAGTACCACGTCGAGATCGAGCCCGACACGGTGCGCAACTGGGGTGAGATCGAGGCCTACCGCAATGCGCTCGAATCGACCCTCGGACCCGGTTCCCTCGGTGCCCTGGCCGACGAAGCCGACCGCTACATCGACGACTTCATAGCCGACGCCGAACAGCTGTACCGCAACTTCATGGCCGCCGCTGCGGACTAGAACTACGCGCAGCAAGCAGCCGAGTCGCTGCTACCAGCGGGGAACCCGGTCTAGGCGCAGCAGGAGGTGACAGGGCTGTCGGCGGTGACCGGGCTGGTCACAACGACGTTGTCGAACACCTCGTTGTCGCCGGACTTGACGTACCACTCCCACTCGACGCCCGCGGGGTCGGTGACCCAGGTCTCGGTCTTGTCGGCGTAGCAGCACATCGTCTCGTCAACGCCTGTGGTGTTCAGTCCCGCGGCCACAAGACGCTGTTGCGCTGAGAACACTTCGTCCTCGCTCTCGGTCTCGACGCCGAGATGGTTGATCGTTCCGCCCTGCCCTGCGGTCTCGAAGAGCACAAGCTTCAGCGGGGGTTCGTCGACCGCGAAGTTGGCGTAACCGTCGCGTCGCTTGGCTGGTTCCACCCCGAAGAGCTTCGAGTAGAAGTCGACGGCCTCGTCGATGTCGTCCACGTTGAGTGCCAGCTGTAGTCGCATACGTTCAGCGTACCGGCAGGACTAGGACCTCAGAGCCCCGATCGTCATTCGCTGAGGACAAGGACGGGACAACGCGGACCCGACGCCCGCGCCAGCCGCGCGTCGCAAGTCAGCAGTTCGCAGTCGAGGGATTCCGCCAAGGCCACATACGTGGCGTCATAGGGGGTGACGGTCGACCGCAACTCATAGGCGCGCCGCAGAAACAGCGAAGTGGGATAGCGCCGGAAAGGAAGCGCAGCGAGAATGTCGATAGCCATCGCGAACCGATTCTCGGTAATGTCTTGGGCAATCCATCTCTTTCGCAGAACGGCTGCGGTTTCAACGTCAATCAAGTCCGGGACGAAGGCTTCGCCCGCATCAGCGATAGCACTTCGGGCTTCCGTCCCGCCGGGGCCGTCGTCAACAAGAAAGTTCGCCAGTACTGACGCATCGATGACGATCAACGCTCACCCCGAACCTCTTCAAGGTCGGCGACTGCCTGTTCGAACCCGACGGTTCCGCCCGACATCCGCTCGATTCGGTCAATAACCTCGTCCAGGGTCGGGGTCTGAGCCAACCGGGTGAGTTCGGTCGTCAGATAGTGCTGCAGGGACAACCCGGCGGCGCGAGCCTGTTCAGCGAGCTTTCGGTGAACTTCTTCTGGCAGGTCTCGAATCAAGACGTTCGTCATGCTTGCATTATGCAAGCAAATCCCCGGCTCCGCAATGGAAATGCGCTAAAGATGGGAGTTGATCCAGGCGATTACTTGGTCGATGACTTCGGGGCCGGTGGGCTCGTTGAACACCTCGTGGCGAAGCCCCGGGTAGACGACCCGCTCCACGTTGGGCAGCGTCTCGAAGATCTCCGACGCTTCGGGGGGCACCAGAGCATCATCACCGCCGTGAACCACCAGGGTCGGCATCGTCACCCGGTCGATGCCCGCGCGCGCCTGCGATATCGCACGCAGGATCTCCATGCCCATGCGTGCAGTCGGGTTCGGTGCCCGCAGCGGATCGGCGTAGAACAGCTCGCCGACCTTGGGGTCCGACGACAGCAACGAGGGGTCGCCCTCGTCTTTGATCTCCAAGTTCGGCAGCAGGCGGCCCAGCACCGGTGCGGCAATTCGCAGACGACGTGGGATCTCAGCACCGAGCGCCGGACCCGAAAGCACCAGAAGGTCGGGTTCGGGCCGATCGTCGACAACGAAACGGGTGGCCATCAACCCACCCAGGGAGTGGCCCAGAAGGACCGTTGGCAGACCGAGCTTGCGCACCTCGAACAGCTGGTCCTGAACGTCGTCGGAGAACTGCGACCACCAGTCACAGTGCCCCCGGCGACCCCCGCTGAGACCGTACCCGCGGTGGTCGATGGCAACCGTGTCAAAACCAGCGGCGGCGAAACGGTCGCCCACATGCTGATAACGCCCGCTGTGTTCCGCTATCCCGTGCAGCAACAGCACCGCGGCGCGCGCCGGTCCTTCGGGCCGCCATCGGCGGCGCATCTGAATCAGGCCGTCGCGGGTGGTTCCATGATCAATCGTTGACGACACAAGACCTCTCAGGGTTCAGATCTCACAACGAGGGATCGCCGCGCCATGGCGGAGTACGCGGTGCATCGAACTGGACACCCACATCCTCGCCGCGGATCGCGGCAAAAGCGTGATCAGCCCACCAGTCGGGGTTGACAGTCGCCTCGGGAAGGGCCTCACGGGCGAAGAACCCGACGTCGGAGCATTCAAGGGGATGCGGTCGCATCTCCCCCCCGGTTGCACGGCAGTGGAACACCAGCGACACCAGCGGAATCCGCGTGAACCCGCGGCGCTGCCCGTCCAGAATCGATATCGGGCGGATCACCTCACACTCGATCCCCGTCTCCTCATAGACCTCCTTGATCACGATCTCCGCCGGCGAGTAGCCGACGTCGGCCCAGCCGGTCGGGTAGAGCCAGACCCCCGAATCGGCCCGCTGAATCAACAGAATCTCGTTGCGCTCGTTGCCGACCACAGCACCGATCGTGATCTTTGGTGTGACGTACCCCGCCACACCCGAACCGACCCGGTCAAGCCACTCCTGGACCTGCTCCTCAGGATGAAAACCGCCTTCAACGTGGGAACGGATATCCGCCGCCACGGCCAGGACCTCTTCGAACCGCTCCCTTTCATAGAGGTTGTCGGTGAACCCGAGACCGGTCCGAGCCGTTGCCGACAGTGCCTCTGCCCAGCGCAGAAGCACACGTTCGTTGGCTCGGCGAACACTCACGCCACAACTCTAGGCGTCTGAGGCGATAGCAGTCAGAACGGCGATCTCAATCTCGCCGAGATAGTTTTTGTCGAGGATCTTCTGACCGTTGGGCCCCCGCACATAGAACGAGTCGACAACATCGTCGCCCAGGGTCTGCACCTTCGCCGAGAAGATGTCGAGGTCAAGGTCGTCGAGCGCGCTGGTGATGCGGTACAGCAACCCGATCGAGTCCGGCCCGCGAACCTCGATGACCGTCGCGTCCGCCGACAGATCGTTGTCGATGATCACCTCGGGTTCGGAGGGACGGGCCGTGGTCACACGCTGGAAACGATAGGTCCGGGCCCGTTTCAACAGCCTGGCCCGCACAGCCAGGCCCCCGGCGAGCGACAGGCGGACATCGTCCTGCACGCGTTCGGGGCGTTCATCGAGACCCACACCCCCGCCGACACGCAGCACCTCCAACGACATCGAGCCCTCGGTGTGGAGCCGGGCCCCCAGGATCTCGACGCCGTGCAGCGCCAGCGCTCCGGCGACCCGCGAGAACACACCGGGACGGTCCGCGGTGATCACCGTCAGCTCCTGGCCGTCGAGTCGCACAAGCTCCTCACCGCGTGCCAGCAGCTCGTAGTGCTCCTCGGTCGGAAACTGCGAGGTGAGCATCGTTCCGCCGGTCTGCAGGAAGTGCGCGGTCCGGTTCACCAGCTTCTTGACCAGCTCCGCTTTCCAGCCACCCCAAGCAGCCTTGCTGGTCGCAATCGAATCAGCTTCAGTGAGCGCCCCGAGCAACTCGAGCGTGCCCACAGAGTCGATCTGCTCAGCAACGAACCGGATCGTCTCCTCTGCATCTAGGTCACGCCGCGACGCCACATCGGGCAACAACAGATGATGCCGCACCAACACGCCCAACGTCTCAATATCGGCCGGGGGATAACCCATGCGAGTGGCGATGCTCCGGGCCAGCCCGACCCCGACCTCGCTGTGGTCGCCGGGGTAGCCCTTGCCGATGTCGTGCAGCAGCCCACCGAGCACCAGCAGATCGGGGCGCTCCACGCGATCAGCGATCGCAGCCGCCTCGGCCGCGGCCTCCAACAGATGGCGGTCAACAGTGAAGCGGTGATACACGTTGCGTTGCGGGCGGCTCCGGTTGGGTGTCCACTCGGGGAACAGCCGGGATATCAGGTCAACCTGGTCGAGGGCTTCGATGACCCGGATCGCCTCGTAGCCCAGAAGCAGCAGGTCGACGAAGATCTCGCGTGCCTCATCGGGCCAACGGTCAGGCATCGGGGGCGTATCAACAGCGAGCCTGTCGAGCACATCACGCTCGATGAATGCGTCTTCGGTGGCGGCGATGTAGGCGACGCGCAGCGGCAGCACCGGGTCCTCGGAAACCGGGGCGTCTTCGCAGAATCGCAGCGTCTCATCGACGATCTCGATGCCGTGGCCGAACTCGCGTACCCTTGGCCGCCAGCGGCGACGGGTCGAGCGGACATGGATGCGGTGCATCACCGCGTCCATGGTCCAGGCGACCGATCGGGCTGCTGAGGCCACCGCGGCCATCAACTCGTCGGCATCGGCGTAGCCGAGCGCGGCCGACACCTCATCCTGGTCCTGCAACAGCAACTGGTTGCCGGACTGCCCGCTGAGCCTGTGGAGTTCGATGCGCGCCGACAGCAGGACCCGGTGGGGTTCGATCAGCTCGCCGCGTTCGGTCGCTTCCAACAAACCCTGGTCGGCCTGATCGATCCAGTGCAGAGAGTCGAGGTCGCGCAGCCCTCCCCTGGCCAGCTTCAGGTCCGGTTCGAGCAGGAACGCCACCTCACCGGCAGCGTCGTGGCGTTCACGGACCGACTCGACGAGCACTCCGAGCATCTTGTCGGCATTGTTGCGCCACAGATCGTGCGCTTTCTTCGCCAGTTCGTCCACCAGGCGGGCCTCACCGCCGATGAGGCGGATGTCGAGCAGGGAAGTGGCCGTGTCGAGGTCGTCGGCCGCCAGGTCGATTGCTTCGTCGATGGTTCTGACCGCATGGCCGAGCTTGATCCCGCTGTCCCAGATCGGGTACCAGATCCGCTCGGCGACTTCAGCCACATGGCCTGAGTCGTTGTGCACCAACAGCAGGTCGAGGTCGCTTCCGATGCTCAGCGAACCCCGTCCGTAGCCTCCCACCGCGGCCAGCGCCACGCCCCGGACTTCCTCCACGCCGTCCACGACCGACTCCAGCCATGCGTCTATCTCCGCTGTGTAGGCACGTGACAGGTCGGTGCCCACCAGGCTCCGATCGGCGAGAAGCGCTGAGGTTGCGGGGACTGCTTTCATGGGGCTTTCTATGGTGGTCGGGCGCCACCAACTCTACCGACCAAAGGGTTGCCAATAAGACACTTCGCTGCCCCAGAGTCGCGGTCAGTAGGGCCAGTCCCGTGTTTTGTGACCGAATATCCGGGTCAGGGGATACAGCTTGAGCGTCAGGGCACCCTTGATGATGACATTGCGCACGAACCAGCCGAGTTGCAGCCCCTGACGCAGAAAGTTCAATGCCGACCCGGCTACAGACATCGGTTCGCGCCGGTACTCCGCCAACGATCCCGAGCGGCCCGTATAGCGCCAGCGGCCGGTCACGAAGGTGGCGCTCAGCAACGCCAGCGTCACACCGATCGAACTGAACGAGTCATGGATCAGCATCGTGCCACCGTCTGGTACTCGGTCACCCCAGTCGACGATGTCTCTCCGTGCCGGTCCGAAACGGTGCGCGCCGTCGATGTAGAGCAGGTCGATATCGCTGTCCACGTCACCGAGGGCATCAGCGGACATCTTGCGGATGTGCGTGACACGCTCGGCGACACCGGCCTGTTGGAGGTTGGCGGTGAAGGCGGCGTGATCGGCGTCTCCGAGATGTTGGTCGGGCGCGATCTCCTGGGGGCCGCGGTCACCGCCGCCGTGCGGGTCGATCGACACGATCCGCACACCAGCGGGCGCGGCGCTGGCGAGAACGATCAGCGAACGGCCGCGGAAACTCCCGATCTCAACGATCTGAGCGCCCTCTTGAAGTTCCCATGCACGCTCATGGAGCCGCCGGGCCTGCTCATCGGTCAACCAGCCGTCAACGTCGGCGATCCCGGCTAGCACGTCTGGGAAGGGTTTGCGGACAGACACCGTCGGCGATCCTACCGGGAGGCTCACGGGGCGGGTTTGCGCCCACGCACTCGGGAGTTGCCGCGGATACGGTAATTGGCATGGAGGCGATTCGTACGGGCCGGCGCGGCGGTGCGGACCGGACGCGGATCGGCGCTGATGTCGGGGGCACGTTCACCGACATCGTGCTCCAGACCGCTGACAGCACGCTCCACTCCACCAAGGTCCTGACCACCTACGATGCCCCTGAGCAGGGGATACTCGCCGGTATCGAGCAGCTGAGCCGGGCCACGGGCACAGATCTCGGTGAGGTCGACCAGATCATCCACGGCACCACGCTGGCCACCAACGCCCTCATCGAGCGACGCGGGGCCAAGACCGCTCTGGTGACCACTGCCGGGTTCCGTGACGTGATCGAGACCGGCACCGAGAGCCGCTTCGAGCAGTACGACCTCAACATCGTGCTGCCGGAGCCACTAATTGAGCGCAAGGACCGGTACGTCGTCACCGAACGGCTCAACGCCCGCGGCGAGGTTCTCGTAGATTTCGACGACGACGGCGCAAGGTCGCTGGTCGAACACCTCGGCGAGCAGGGTTACGAGTCCGTAGCCGTCGGTTTTCTCCACAGCTACCGAAACGGGGTCCACGAGCAGCGCTTTCGCAGCCTGTTGAAGGAGGCGCTGGGCGATGTTTCGGTGTCGATCAGCAGCGAGATCTCCCCGCAGATGCGCGAGTACGAGCGCTTCAACACCGTGTGTGCCAACGCCTATGTGCAGCCGTTGATGGCGTCGTACCTGTTGGCGCTGCGCGACCAGCTCGGCGCTATCGGTGTCGACTGCCCGCTGTATCTGATCCATTCCGGCGGCGGCCTGATGAGCGTCGAGAGCGCTGCGGAGTTTCCGGTGCGGCTGATCGAGTCGGGACCGGCCGGCGGATCGATCTTCGCCGCTGATCTCGCCGGCCGCTACGGACGCGACCGGGTCCTCTCCTACGACATGGGCGGGACCACCGCCAAGATCTCCCTGATCGAGGATTTCACTCCCCGCACCGCGAAGGTGTTCGAGGTCGACCGCCGCTCCCGGTTCAAGAAGGGCAGCGGGATGCCCATCTCCATCCCGGTCATTGAGATGATCGAGATCGGTGCAGGCGGTGGCTCAATCGCCCAGGTCGACGCCTTGGGGCAGATTCGGGTGGGTCCGCACAGTAGCGGCAGCGATCCGGGACCGGCCGCCTATGACCGCGGCGGCACGGACCCGACCGTCACGGACGCCAACCTTGCTCTCGGCCGCCTTCATCCCGACACTTTCGGAGCTGCCGACATCGACCTCAAGCCCGAACTGGCCACCAATGCTCTCTCTTCGGGTGTCGGCGATCCTCTGGGATTGGACCCCGACACCGCTGCTGTCGGCATCTCTGAGGTCGTCGACGAGAACATGACCAACGCGGCCCGGGTCCATGCGGTGGAGGGAGGGCGCGACTTGGCCGGGTTCACGATGATCGCTTTCGGCGGCGGCGCTCCTCTCCATGCTTCTCGCCTGATCGACAAGCTCGGCCTCACCGAACTGATCGTTCCCAGCGGTGCAGGGGTCGGGTCCGCCATCGGCTTTTTGCGGGCCCCTTTCGCCTACGAGGCGATCCGCAGCTTCTACACGACCACCGACGACTTCGACTATGTGGGTGCCAACGCGGTGCTCGCCGAGTTGACGTCCGAGGCCGAGTCGTTCGTGCGGATGGGCACCGCCACGGACTCGTCGGTTGAACCTGAGACCATCATCGAGCGCCAGGTGTCGATGCGTTACACGGGGCAGGGCTGGGAGATCCCGGTTCGCCTCGAAGACGGCGATTTCGACGAGTTCGCGGCGGAACTGTTGGCGGCCGAGTTCACCAAGGCGTACCTGGAGTTCTTCGGCCGGGCCATCGACGATCTGACGATCGAGGCGGTCAGTTGGGCAGTGCGGGTCTCGTCACGCCAGGAGCCGCCTCCGCTGGTCGAGACGGTCGAGCCGACCTCCACTGCCGTGTCGGCGTTCAGTCGGGAGATGTACGACCCCGCCTTGGACGCGCGTGTCCCCGCACGGGTCTTTCAACGCTCGGATCTCGCCCCGGGGGACCTGGTGGCGGGCCCCGCACTGATCGTCGAGACCCAGACGACCACCGTGCTCGGCTCCCATCACCGCTGTGTGGTCCAACCCGATGACTCCCTGCGCATCACCCGAGCCGGAGGCGAGCCATGAGGACCGCGGACCTTCGCAACCAGGTGATGTGGAAACGCCTGATCTCGGTCGTCGAGGAACAGGCGCTGACCCTCGTTCGCACAGCTTTCAGCACCTCGGTCCGCGAGGCGGGCGACCTTTCGGCCGGGGTGTTCGACACCAGGGGACGCATGATCGCCCAGGCGGTGACCGGCACCCCCGGACACGTCAACACCATGGCTGCGGCACTCGGCCATTTCATCAACGACATCGGCCCCGAGAGAATATTCGAAGGCGACGTCTACATCACCAACGACCCCTGGAAGGGCACCGGGCACCTGCACGACATAACCGTCGCCACGCCGGTCTTCTACAACGGTGCACACGTGGGGTTCTTCGCCTCGACCGCGCATGTGGTCGACATCGGTGGCCGCGGCTACGGCCCCGAAGCCAGGGAGGTCTACGAGGAGGGGATCCGGATCCCCATCCTGAAGTGGGTGGAACGCGGCAACCTCAACCGGGACCTCGTCACCGTGGTCGCCCAGAACGTCCGGGAGTCCGACCAGGTGGTGGGCGACATCTTCGGGCTGGCCGCCTGCAACGAATCCGGGCGGCGGCGACTCTGCGCGATGTTCGACGAGTTCGGGCTCAGCGACCTCGACGACCTCGCCGAGTTCGTGTTCGACCGCACCCGCAAGGCCACGATGGCAGCGCTCAAGTCGGTGCCCGAGGGTGTCTACACCAACCAGATGACCGTCGACGGATACGATCACACGCTCACGCTGTGCGTCTCGGTCACCGTTGCCGCCGACGGCATGCACGCCGACTTCACCGGCACCTCACCGCTCAGCAAGTTCGGGGTCAACGTGCCGCTCACCTACGCCCAGGCCTATTTCACCTACGGGATGCTCGTGGCGCTGGCCCCCGAGCTTCCCAACAACTTCGCCTCTCTGGAGCCCTTCACGGTGAGTGCGCCGCCAGGGGTGATCCTCAACGCACAGCATCCCGATCCGGTGGCCGTCCGCCATGTGATCGGCCACTTTGTGACTGACCTGTGCCTCGGCGCCATCGCTTCGGCTCTTCCTGACCGCATACCGGCCGAGGGGTCCGGCGCGCTGTGGAACTTTCAGGCGAGTGCCCGTGCCGCCAGCGCTGATGATCCCAAGCCGCCCGTGGAGTTGTTGATGTTCAACAGCGGCGGCAGCGGTGCCCGCCCCAGCCTCGACGGAATGACCGCGACCGCCTTCCCGTCGGGTGTGCGCACCATGTCGGTTGAAGCGACCGAGCAGGTCGGGCCGATCATCATCTGGCGCAAGGAGATCCGCAACGACAGCGGCGGCGCCGGTCGACAACGCGGCGGTCTGGGCCAGATCATCGAGGTCGGACCGACCGACGGCTACCTCTTCGAGTTCTCCGCGATGTTCGACCGGGTCGCCAACCCCGCCAGGGGCCGCGGGGGCGGCGGCGACGGGGCCGCGGGCGCGGTGTACCTCGACGACGGCAGCCCCTTCCCGACCAAGGGCAAGGAGACTGTTCCTGCCGACCGGCGCCTGATCCTCAAGCTGCCCGGGGGCGGCGGTTTCGGCGACCCCGCCGAACGAGACCCCGCCGCGGTCGCGAACGACCAGCTCCAAGACTACGTCACCATCTGAGTCATCCGCTGCGCGCTAATTCCGAGCCGCTTGTCGAGCAGGGACTGAGTCGCGGTCGCGGCGGTCCCGTAGCATGTGGACATGCTTGATCCCGTTACCACAGCAGAGGGACTCACTGTCGTCCATCTGTTCGCCAAACGCACCGATGGGGCTGACAACGGCGCGATCGTGGCTTCCGTCGAGGCTGCTCAAGCGGCGGGGGTTCAGGTGGTGACCGTGGCCGTGCTCGGTCACAAGGCGGAACTGTGTTTCATGGCGCTCCACCGCGAGGGCTGGCCGCTGCGGGATCTGCAGACCGGTCTCGTGAACTCGGGCCTAGAGGTGGTGGACAGCTTCGTGTCGATTACCGAACTCTCCGAATACGCTCTGGGACTCGGCGAAGAGATGAAGAACATGCGTCTCTATCCGGAACTGCCGCCTGAAGGAAAGCCCGCCTGGTGCTTCTACCCGATGACGAAACGGCGCAACGAGAACCAGAACTGGTATCGCTTGACTTTCGATGAACGCAGGGAACTCATGTACGAGCACGGCACCTCGGGGCGCAAGTTCGCGGGCCGCATCGTGCAGTTGATCACAGCATCCACCGGGCTCGACGATTGGGAATGGGGAGTCACTCTGTTCGGGACCAACCTCGACGACCTGAAAGACACGGTGTACACGATGCGCTACGACACCGCCTCGGCCATCTACGCCGAGTTCGGGCCGTTCTACACCGGACTGGTCGGACCCGTCGCAGAAATAGTCGAACGCACTCGACCCAGTTCCTAGGACCCCAGCGCCTCTCCCTTGGCCCGATGGCTACCAACCCTTCTCAGATCCAGAGTTTCAACCCATCACTTCGTAGTCGGGCGGCGGCGCAGATCCGAGGCAGAACCGATTGACGGACCTCGGCCCCGGGTCGGTCAGGCGTCGACGTAGAGGGTGAGGGATCCGCCCCGGGCGAAGCCGGCGAGTTGCATACCGGCCCGCTCTGCTGTGGCAACGGCCAACGCGGTCGGGGCGCTCACAGCAACCAGGGCTCGAAAGCCCGCAGCCCAGGCCTTGTGGACCAACTCGAAACTGGCTCGTCCGCTTACGACCACCGCCGAGCCGCTGGCCGGTATCTGCCCGTCGAACAGCAGACGGCCGACCATCTTGTCGACAGCGTTGTGTCGTCCGATGTCCTCACGGGTGGTTGTGACCGTGCCGTCGGGGTTGACAACCCCCGCCGCGTGGACTGCTCCCGTCTCGCTGAACAGAGTCTGCTGTGTGAGCATCGCATCGGGAGCGCCTGCCAGAACCTGCCAGTCCAGCGCAGGCCCGGTGACGGGGTCGAGCCTGTCGGCCAACTGGTCGATCTCGTCGGTGCCGCAGAATCCGCACGACGAGGTCGTGGCGGTGAGCCGCGGCACCGGGACGGGCGCCTTTCCTCCCGTAGAGACGCTCACGACGTTGAACTCGCTGGCCAGCGCCGATTCGGTCTCGCAGTACTTGACGGTCAGCACAGGGTGGCCGTCGAGCAGCCCCTCGGTGTGACAGAACCCTGCAGCCAGCTCGAAGTCGTGGCCGGGTGTGCGCATCGTTGTTGCCACACGGACACCGTCGAGCTCGATCGCCATCGGTTCCTCAGTGGCCAACTCCGCGTTAGATCGTCCACTGCCTGGCTGTTGAGGCGACCACGGCCTGACCAGCCGATGCTGACTGCGCGAGCGAGCACTCACAACTCCACACTACCGACCGCTCTGTCGCGAGCCAGCAGAGACACAGATGGACGCCGTGCGGTGGGTTCGTTCAGCAACAACCCGGGCGAGTTCAGGCCCAGGCGCCGCGGCGGTCATCGACGCGGGTCAGTTCCGCTCGCAGATGATGCGTGAGCGGCTGCCCCATGGCAGCCATCCACATCTCCGAGACCAGCTTGTCGCCAGAAACCTCGAGACGGCGCCGGACTTCGGTGATGGGTTTGGCCGTGCGCGTCCCCTCCACCCGCTCGGTGCGCAGATCAACGACCAGGGAACCGTCGGTTTCTGTGACCGATCCGACATGGATCTCAACGACTCCCGTCGGTTGCGTGAGCACCAGTTCCATCCGCGATCGGGGCTGCGGCCGGAGATAGCCGACCTCGGAGTGCAGGGGTGCGTCGCTGAGCGGGTCGCGGGTGCGCTGGGTCATGGCCAGGAAAGGTTTCCCGATGTGGGAGAACTCAAGGTCTTCGAGGTACGAGAAGTCGGGGACGGTCGGGTAGTGACCGTCCCCAGTACCTCGCCAAACACCGACCAAGGGGGCCAGCGCCTCGCAAACCGAATGCAGTTCAACCCCGCTCATCGTCTACAACATATCCCCGGGGTCGGGGATCAGAAATCCATGTCGGGCATCGCGGGGGCGGCTGAGTCGTCCGGGGCGTCGGCAATGACAGCCTCTGTGGTGAGGAACAGCGCTGCGATCGAAGCGGCGTTCTGCAGGGCCGAACGGGTCACCTTGGCAGCATCGATTATTCCCGCAGCGATCAGGTCGACGTATTCGCCGCTGTCTGCATCAAGTCCGTTGGAGCCTTCAAGGTTGCGCACCTTCTCCACAATGACTCCGCCTTCCATGCCTGCGTTGACCGCGATCTGGTAGAGCGGGCCTTCCAGCGCCTTGGCCACGATGCGGGCACCTACCTGCTCGTCAGGGTCGGCGATATCGGAGACAGCGTCACGCACCGCGCTCTGGGCACGGATCAACGTCGTTCCGCCACCGGCGACGACACCCTCTTCGATGGCAGCCTTGGTGGTCGACACCGCGTCCTCGATGCGGTGCTTCTTCTCTTTGAGTTCGACCTCCGTGGCTGCGCCGACCTTGAGAACCGCCACACCACCGGAGAGCTTCGCACGGCGCTCCTGGAGCTTCTCGCGGTCGTAGTCGGAGTCGGTGTTCTCAATCTCGGCCTGAATCTGGTTGATTCGACCTGCCACATCGGCCGCGTCGCCGGCACCTTCGATGACGGTGGTCTCGTCCTTGGTGACCACGATCTTGCGTGCCTCACCGAGCATGTCGAGGGTCACGCCCTCAAGCTTGAGGCCGACCTCCTCTGAGACGACCTGTCCACCGGTGAGGATGGCGATGTCTTGGAGCATGGCCTTGCGGCGCTCACCGAAGCCCGGGGCCTTGACCGACACCGAGGTGAAGGTGCCGCGGATCTTGTTGACCACGAGCGTGGCGAGGGCCTCGCCCTCCACGTCCTCGGCGACGATCAGAAGCGGCCGGCTCGACTGCATCACCTTCTCGAGCACGGGCACGAGATCGCGCACAGCGGAGATCTTCGATCCGACGAGGAGGATGTAGGGGTTTTCGAGCACCGCTTCCATGCGCTCGGTGTCGGTGACGCTGTAAGGGGAGATGTAGCCCTTGTCGAAGCGCATGCCCTCGACGAAGTCGAGGTCGAGGCCGAAGGTCTGGCCCTCCTCGACGGTGATCACGCCGTCTTTGCCGACGCTGTCGATGGCATCGGCGATCGTGGAGCCGATCTCCGGGTCAGCCGAGGAGATGGCGGCGACATTGGCGATCTGGGCCTTGTCGTCGGACACGTCGTGGGCGTTGTCGGCGATGGATGCAACCGCGACCTCGACGGCCTGCTCGATGCCGCGCTTGACGGACATCGGGTTGGCGCCCGCCGCTACGTTGCGCAGACCTTCGCGGACCATCGACCAGGCCAGGACGGTGGCTGTGGTGGTTCCGTCGCCCGCTACATCGTCGGTCTTCTTGGCTACCTCTTTGACCAGCTCGGCCCCGATGCGTTCGTTGGGGTCTTCGAGCTCGATCTCCTTGGCGATCGAGACGCCGTCGTTGGTGATTGTGGGGGCGCCCCACTTCTTTTCGAGCACCACGTTGCGGCCCTTGGGGCCGAGGGTGACTCGGACTGCGTCGGCGAGTTGGTTCATCCCCGCTTCGAGCCCACGCCGGGCTTGTTCGTCGAATTGAATGGTCTTGGCCACAGTTCCTCCAGATTGTTGCTGGCAGACAGATCATCGCTGGCACTCTCGTGCCGCGAGTGCTAATTCAATCTGGGGGACGCCAAAATCGCAACTACCGAAGCGGCGATTTATCCGCCTGCGACGGCAGGCACGATGCTCAGCGTTTCTCCTGCCGGCACCGCGGTGGAGAGTCCGTTGAGGAACCGGACATCGTCATCGCTGACGAACAGGTTCACGAAGCGGCGCAGTTCGCCCGCATCGTCGAGGATTCGCTCCTTGAACCCCGGATGCGAGCTCTCAAGACTGTCGAGCACGGCAGCGACGGTGTCGCCCTCCACCGAAATCTCGGATTCACCCGCGGTCAGGGCTCGCAGTGTGGCTGGGACTCGAACGGTGACGCTCATGGTGTTGTGTCTACCTCGCAACTCGGCATTCTTCTGGGTGTCTGCACACCCGGGACGAATTCCCGACCGAGGCTATCGGGAATTGATTCTGATTGCGCGTGCAGCGGGCGCTTCGAGCATCGTTGAAGTACGCTGGCGGTATGAACAAATCGACTAAAGCGGGTCGGATGCCGTTCCCTGCGGTTCTTGTGATCGCGGCACTGGCTGTTTTCGGCGGGGTCACCCTTGTCCAGTGGCTGGTCGGCTCGCTCGCGGGGATCCTGAAGTTCGGTCTGTTCCTGGTGATCGTCGTGGCTATCGGCAGTTGGGTCGTCAGCGCCAAAGGCACTCGCTGAGCCATTCACGGGCGGCGGTCTGTACACAGCCGAGCGTGTCGTTGAGTGCGCGCTCCTCGCCGTAGGTCGCGGTCAGGTCCATTGTCGGGATCATGCCGGCGACATCGTCGGCCGCCTGCCCGACGATGGCCATTACCGGCACGTCGGCATGTCGTGCCAGTTCGGCAACACCACCCACGACCTTTCCTTCAAACGATGTGGCGTCGAGGCGACCCTCTCCGGTGATCACCAGGTCGACGTCCTCCATCTGCTCGTAGAGGCCCACGGAGTCAGCAATCAACTCGAAGCCGTCGCACAGGTCTGCGCCGACCGCGAACAGTCCGCCGCCGAGACCACCGGCTGCGCCACTGCGGGGCACGTCGGTCACGTCCACGCCATGTTCTGTTCGATAGACCTGAGCCAACCGGGCGAGACGACCTGCCAGCAACGCCACCTGTGTTTCCGAAGCCCCCTTCTGTGGACCGAACACGGCCGCCGCGTCGAGGAACTTGGTCCGCACATCGGCCGCAACCTCGATATCGACCCCGCGATAACGAGCGAGAGGCGCCATCGCCTCCAGCGCACCCATGCCGCCGTCAGTGGTCGCCGATCCTCCCAGCCCGACAATGATCCTGGTTGCACCGCAGTCGGTTGCTGTCGAGATCAACTCGCCGGTGCCTGCGGTGGTGGCTTGGACCGCATCGTTGCACTCCGAGCCGCCCACCAGACTCAACCCCGACGCCCGAGCCATCTCGATGATCGCCAGCTTTGCGTCGAGACGCCATTGGGCCTGCACGACTGAGCGGTCGGGCCCGGTGACCGGGGTAGTTCGGTTCGCACCGCCGAACGCTTCAAGGGTACCTTCGCCTCCGTCAGCCATGGGCTGGACGACACAGTTCCAGCCTTGATCTGAAACCGCTGCGGCGATTGCGGCAGCTACCTCAGTGGCGCTCGCGGTTCCACGGAACTTGTCGGGACAGGCGAGAACACGCACAACCCAGTTTGACCCATCTTCTATGGACGCGCCTTGTCCAGCGAGTTCCGCTTGTTCATCGCGTCGTGTCTGGAGTCAGCCGGGGTTAGATGGGGTCAGCCGAGAACGGCGTCCGCTCCGAGCACCACATAGATGTGGTAGTCGGTGGTGGCTTCCCGGTAGGTCTCAGAGACCAGGGTGAGCGGATCAGCGGGTGCCGCCTCGATGACGGACGGCGCTCCGTTCAGCGCCACTGCAACCAGTTCGGCCTCATCGGCGTATCCAGGCGTGTAATAGACCCGGCTGAACTCCTTGTCGCTCGTGTCGGCGTTGGCCGCGATCGACACGTATCCGGCGGTCTTGAGGTGATCCGAACGCGATCCTGCCAAGCCCGTCTCACCACGGCCGTTGAGGACCGCTACTTTCACCAAGTTCGGTGGATCGACGACGACGGGAGCTGCTGTGGTCGTTGTCGAAGTCGTGTCGGGCACGTCGTCTTCGGAGCCGTCGACGGAGGTGGTAGGGGTTTCCTCCTCCTCCATGTCGTCGCTTGTCTCCTCAGCGTCGCTGTCATCGGTCTCGACGGGGTCGTCGCCATCGAATCCCTGCCACAGCAACAACACACCGATGACGATGGCTATGACGATCAGTATTCCGCCTCTCGCGGCGGCGGTCGCCGTCGACCTTGTGAACGAGTTGTCGGATGCGGCGTAACGCCCAGGTGCTGTCATCGGCTTTGCTCCTCGTGGGTGAGTGCCAAGTATGCCTTAGCTTGACAGATCACGGCACGCAATGGGAACCGCAGCCGAAAAATTCGGCGCTGATCGGCACAAACGGCTTTACGCTGAGGCAACGCCCGAGTAGCTCAGTTGGTAGAGCAGCTGTCTTGTAAACAGCAGGTCGCAGGTTCGACTCCTGTCTCGGGCTCGCGAACGAAGGGGATCGAGCAGTTTGGCCGGTGCTACGGTCGTCGGTTGTGACGTCCTCCAGTTCGGGTCGGTCTGAGCAGTTGGACCCGATTCAGGGTGTGTTGGAGCTCCTCGACCGTGCCTCCATGACGGGCACCAACAAGCTCGGGCTCCTCCTCACACTGCTCGATCTGGCACCGACACTAGACGATCAGTCCCCCAGCATTCCTTTTGAGCACAGTGGCGGAGCGCTATCTCGAGATTCACTGGGAACACGCCCGCCCCTACAAGAACGACGTGATTCTGCGCCAGCTGCGGGGCCAGAGCGACAAAGACACTGCGGTCATGAAGGAGATCAAGGAACTCCGCGAACTACTTAAGAACAACCCGAGCGAGGATCTGAGTGACAAACCTCTGGGCGTCGTCGAGGAAAAAATCAAGAACGACGAATGGGGTTCGAAATGGCAAGAAGCGCGCAACACTGCGCTCCGGACGATCCGCGCTTCACTGCGGAAGAACCCGGTGCGCCTGCTTCAGGAACAACTACCGGGTAACCCTGAGCCGTTCCTCTACGACCTGGAAAAATCAAGTCTGAAGCTGCTTCCGGGTGTCGCGCAGAGCTTGACAAGATTCGGACGTATCCTGCGACCACTGGTTGAGTTCAGGTTCGCCCAAGAGGTCATACGAATAAATCGCATGCTCAATCTGCCAGTCGACGATGTTCACTCCCATCTCTTTGGGCGGGAGAGGGTCATGCTGCCGAAGAAGATGCGTGAACGTCTCGTCCGCATCCAGGATGGGAGATGCATCTATACGGGCGTTCGATTGTCGCATGGCGGCGAATCTCTCGACCATGTCGTGCCTTGGTCGCGAGCGTATCTCTCGCAGATCGAGAACTTCGTAATGACTTCGCCGAGCGTCAACCGCAGCAAATCCGACTCGTTGCTTGCGCCCTCAGCAATGGAGAAGTGGTTCAGCCATGTCCAGGATAGGTCTGCTGACCTGGAGAAATGTGCTGACGATCACGGTTGGATGACAGATCTCAAAACGGTCCAACGCGTGGCATTCCACATCTACAAGGCCGTCGACAGCAGCACCGGCGTATGGAGTTCCGAGGACGGAGTCATGCCCCTCGGCACCAGCGGCAAAGACCAGATGCTCCACCTGCTGCGACCCATGGATAAAGCGGTCAGCGAATCGTCCGTATCCGACAAGTCATAGCCTCACGCGTGCGCGGTTGGCAACCGCCGAGCGATCGGTGTTCTTGTGCGCAAGAACACCGATCGCTGCTCGGCCGCGAGATGCTGCAATCTACAGAGGATTGCATCAGAACAGTTTCGGGTCCGCCAATCGAAACACGCGATCCGCATGGGACGGGCCGGTGCTCATCTTGTCCACTCTGCTCTGTCCTATGAGCTTGTCCACAACGCGCTTGACATGCGTCTTCTTGTAGATCGTCTCTAGGAGGGCGTCCTCGCGGAGTTCCGCCATGTTGTGGTCGCGTCTACCGAGCAAATCCAGGATACGACTCTCCAATGGGGTGAAGTTCGGGTTCTGGATGTCGAAAGACATCTGGTTGGGATCACGCGGATCTCGGAATTTCTGACCGGAGACCCCGTCGACCTCCCACAACCCGTCCTTGAACTTCTCCACGGCAACCTTGTTCGTAGTCCCGAAGAAGAGATGTAGAGAGTGCCCACCTTCGTCGATCATCTCGAACGTCAGCACATACACAAAGCCCGCCGAGTGAAGGCCCTCGCGGTAAAGCCCTAGAAGGAATGGCTTCTTCTCTGCAGTCGGTAGCCGATCGACGCGCCGCCAATCGCTATGCCCGAAGACACGTTCGCCTGCTTGCTGTTCACCGTTGGCAAAGCGGATGAAGAACTGATCCTCGAATGTGACGAGAACCTCGGATGATTGTTGTCGAGCGATCCGCTGCACTATCTCATAATCGGTATCGACACCCCAGCCGTCGAGATTGGCGAATACTGGTCCATCCCACCCGTCCACTTCGGCGATCGTTTGCCCAAAGAGGTCGCTGCACCGACCGGGGTGGACCCTCATTACCAGGCCGGATGGCCTACTCGTAATCGGGAAACGAGCGTCCAGAAGGTTCGTAAGGTGCTCAGCGCGTCCTCGATGTTTCTCGACGAAGACGAGACGTGTCCTGGTGCCCCAGCGCGACACTTCGCTCCGCAGTGCCTGCTCCATTGCGATAGCGGGCGAACTTTCTTGGGCGTTCGTGTACTCCCCTGGACCCGCGAAGCCGTCGAAGAAAGTGATCCCGGTGTCGCGAAACTGCTTTGCCATTATAGGAAACCACGCTGACAGGTACCGGCGCAGCAGCGTGTGTTTCGCTGCCGTGTGGGGGTCGCGCTCCCAAAGGACTTCGGTTGGAACGGCCATTAGGTCAGGCCGCCGCCTCTTCCGGGAGTTGGTCCCACACTTCGCCCTCGAGTTCTCGGCCGCCGGCTTTGGGGGTTCTGCCTCCCCATTGCTTGAAGAAGAATGCAACGCCCGCTGAGGTGCAGGTGTCTCGAAGCTCGGTGACCCATGCGGGATCCATAGACCGTGCGTTGGCGCCTGATTCCCCGCCGGCGATAAGCCATTGGATTCCGTCAAGGTCAAGTGCGCCGAGTGGACCCAGAAGAGGCTCGGCGCTTACGAACCGTACTGCAGCCGGAACTTTGCGAAGGTGATTGATTCGGAAGGTGTACCGGCGAGACTCCACGCTGACGCCCATCCATAGGTTCGACGGCCAGTCGAGTTCCCCGGCTTCACGGCTCAGCCGCTGTGCCCGCTTGGTTAGTACTTGGTAGGTGTGGTGAGGCGTCTCTCGGATTACCTCGAAGACCTGCTTGATGAACTCGAGTGGAACGTCGTCGTGAAAGAGGTCGCTCATCGAGTTCACGAAGACAAGCCTCGGTGTGCTCCAGCGACGAGGCACATCCAGCGATGATGGATGGAGCGTAAGCCTGAAACCTGGTCCACTCGTTCTCGGGTCACCATCGAGTTGATACTTCGGTGAACCCATCGCCTTGAGCCGTTTCGACAACGTGAGCGCGTAACAATGATCACACCCCGAGGACACGCGGTCACAACCGGTGGTGGGGTTCCAAGTTGCCTCTGTCCACTCGATCGCCGATTTGTCAGCCACGCCTTAAGTGTAGGATCACTGTGTGACAGAGAAGTTGGATTCGGCGGACTCACGCTTCCAGCCGCTGTCAGACGAGGGCAAACCCCGTCACGCGCTTGACGAGGCAGATTCGCTTCCCCCCAGAGGAATCGACCTAGCGACCATCCGAAACGCAGTGTCAGAAGCGTAAGACGAACTCGAACTTGGACGTCGAACTCTCTGAACAACTCGATGCCCCGATCATCACCACGAACGGGTGACTCGCAGCAGCCGTCCCACGAGACGATACTCCCACCTGGTTGTCCGTCTTCAGGGACAAGCCAACATGCCCAAAAGAGACAGCCCCGGCATCAAGCCGGGGCCGTTGGCCCGGGGCTACTCACCCCGGGGGGGTCACAAGATGATATCGGCCGCGAGTTCGTCCCGCTGATCTCCAGACCACGAGCAACCCGAGCTGTCGCTGCTCCCCGTCCAACACCGGCGCACAGCGTCGGCCTTGAACTCCTTTTCGAAACCTGTCGGGGACAATGGTGGTCTGTGTTCTTGTATTCAAGAACACAGACCACATATAGTCCCAACGTGACTCGACGAACCACCACCACGCTGCATCTGGACGCTGTCGCTGCTCTGTCGGAGGCCCTCAGTCGAATCGGCGTCGTGGCCAACCTCCTGCCCCGAGAGTCGTCGGCCGACAAGGTGCTGATTGACGTGGTGACCGAAGCTGCCGGCCAGCGATTCGAGGTCGAGGTCAAACCGGTAGTCACCGCCGCGCAAGGAGCACTGCTAACAGGAAGTGCGAGGCGGAATATACCGCTGCTCGTCATTGCCGACCGCATCGCCACCGACGCGAAGTGGTCACTTCGTGACGCGGGGGTCAACTTCTTCGACCGACGCGGGGAACTGCGAATCGTGAGCCAGGCCCTGTTCGTCGACACTCTTGTTGAACCCGCGTTCTCATTGGCCCGCGGTCGCAGCGGGTCACTCACCAGCCAGGTAGCCAAGGAAGTGGCGATCGTCTGCTTGATGACACCGAACCGGCGCCACGGCGTCCGCGAGACCGCCCGCTACATCGATCGAGCTCCCAGCGCTGTTTCCAAAGCAATGGCAGGATTTAGAGACGACGGCCTTCTCACCTCCGCTGGTGAAGCTATGGTTCCGGATCTCTTCGTCGCGCTGCTGATGGCGTGGCGACGGCAACCCGTCGCGCTGCAGAGGCTCCCCGACCCCGAATCCCACCACGCACAGTTGCTCGGACTCGGCTGCGACAGGCCTGCAATCACAACCGGATGGGCGCTCACCGACACCCGCGCTGCCGCGTCCTGGGGCATACCGATCGTCGCATCCGGCGACTACCCGCCAGACTTCTACGTTCCCTCCGAGTCAGCCCTTCTCGCAGCACGCTCACAGCTGGGCGAAGCAACCAATCCCGTGTCTCGCGCCTGCACCGTGGCCGTGGCGCCCGTCCGACTCGCATGTCTGCGCCGAATGGACCATTCCGGCACAACCGGGGAGCAATGGCCGGTGGCGAACCACATCATCGTCGCCCTCGACATCGCCCAAGACCAAGCCCGAGGACTCGAAGCGCTCGACCAGTGGAACCCCGAAGAGTTCTTCCGCGCCTGGTGAGACGGTAGCCCTCCAGAGCGACTGGACAGGCCAGATCCGTTTCGGCAACTAGGGGTTGGCTTCGTTTTGTCGGCAACACGTCCGATTTCCACTCCAACGCATCGGCCGACTGGACAATGCGGCAGTCAATTTTCTGCGCGTCAACACCCTGCCTGTAGAGTGACGGTGACCGGACCCCATTTTTTGGTCCACTTGTTATGAGAGTTTTGTCTGGTTGTTGTTCGCCCATTGGTCCGCGTAATGGGCTGGTGTGAGCATCCCGAGCGCGGAGTGGGGGCGGTATGTGTTGTAGTCGTTTCTCCAGTCGGCGACAAGTACTTGGGCCTCCAGGAGGCTGTCGAACTGCTCGATCGCCAAGAGTTCGTCGCGCATTCGGCTGCTGTAGGACTCGACCCAGGGGTTCTGCCAGGGCGACCCGGGGTCGATGTAGCTCGTGTTCGTGTTGGTGAACCGGCACCAGTCGCGCAGCGCGTTTGCGGTGAGTTCGGGTCCGTTGTCGCAGCGCACGAACTCCGGGGCACAACCCCGCACAGAGGCGACTTTGTCCAAACACGCCACCGTCGCGTCCGCGTCGATGCTGTAATCGACGACATCGGCGAGGGACTCCCGGGTGAACTCGTCAAGCACATGCAAGATCTTGAACCTGCGACCCGCCGCGGTGACGTCGAACTGGAAGTCCAGCGCCCACACATGATCGGGCCGCTCAGCTTCAAGCACACCGGCGTCAATATCAGAGTCGCCGACACGCCGGCGTTTGCGCCGCTTTGGCGGAACCCGAAGGCCCTCCTCTCGCCACAGACGCTGGACCTTCTTGCGGTTCACCACCCACCCCCGCCGCCCCAGCACCGCATGCGCTCGCCGATACCCCCAGCGCGGACGCCTCTCAGCGAAACCGCGCAGCTCTGCTCGCAAGTCCCGGTCCGGGTCTGTCACCTTCGCCTGATAACGCTGCGTCGAGCGGTGCTGGCCCACGATCTGACAAGCCCGCCGCTGCGACACCCCCAGCCGCTGCTGAAGCATCTCAACAGCTCCGCGCCGCTGTGACGGGCTCACCATTTTGTCCTGCTGATCTCCCGCAAAGCATCGATCTCGAGCTCCTTGTCGGCCACGATCCGCTTCAACCGGGCGTTCTCGACCTCCAGCGCCTTGAGCCGTTTCACATCATCAGCCTTCAAACCGCCGTACTGGTTGCGCCACCGATGAAACGTCTGCTCAGACACCTCCAAACGCCGCGCCACATCCGCGATCACCGCGCCCTCACCCAAAAGCCGGTCCGCCTCCCGCAACTTACGCACAATCTGCTCAGGCGTATGCCTCCTGCGCCTCGCCATAATCATGATCCTCCTTCCATCCAGCAATACTGGACAACGGACTCACACAACACGTGGACCAGTCTCAGGGGGTCATGCCAACGGCATAACACCCTGAGTGCTTCGTCGCTCAGAACCCGGGGCCCCTCTGTGCGAGGGGCCTCTGTCATTTTCACGACGGCTATCAGTTCAGCATGCGGTGGCTGGCTCAACTGAGAGTGTGTATAGTATGTGTATGGCTCGGGTGAATGTCTATCTGCCGGATGACCTCGCTGAGGTTGCGAGAGAATCAGGGCTCAATGTGTCACGTCTCACGCAAGAGGCCATACGCCGTGCTGTCGAAGCGCGGGACCTGGACCAATGGCTCGACGAGACAGCTGCGCTTCCCCCCACAGGAATCGACCTAGCGACCATCCGAGACGCAGTGTCAGCAGCGAAAGACGAACTCGAACTTGGACGATGAACCAGGCGGAACGCTAGTCCTTGACGCATCGGCAATCGTCGAGTTGCTCCTAGACACCCCCGCAACAGAACCAATTCGTCGGCGAATACGGGGCAACGAATTGCACGCCCCGGCCCACTTCGACGCCGAAGTCCTGTCGGCCCTCGGACGTATGCACCGCGGAGGCCGACTATCCGCAGACGATGTGTCCGCACGGTTGGAGCTGCTGCAAGATCTGCCAATCCGTCGACATCAGCTACCGCAGTTGCTCACAGCTGCCTGGGACCGACGCGGCAACCTCCGGCTCGTCGACGCACTCTACGTCGAACTCGCAGAACAACTCGGCGCCCCGATCATCACCACCGACAGACGGCTAGCAGCAGCAGCCCCACGAGCCGAGACTCCCACCTAGACATCCCCAAAGTGTTGAACGTAATCATCTCAAAGTGTTATATCAAACTACCTCAAAGTGTTATTCGCTTGTCAGGAGCAACACTGGCACCGGTCTCGGGCCGGCTTACCGTCGACCTGACGGAGTTCAAGTAGTCCCCATCACGACTCTCGGACCCTAGTGACCATTTGTGATCGGTTGATGGTGCTGGGATCAGGTGATCAGGCGGAGGGCGGCGGTCACTGACATGGAACCGACGATCACCACCAGCAGCGGGGCCTTTCGCCATACGGCCAGCGCGCCGACACCTACGCCGACGACCCGGGCGTCGAGCACCAGCTCACCTGCCGTCTCGAAGGTCATCACCACGATCAGCGCCGAGAACAGAACAGCCGGCAACAACGACACCAACGGCCCCAGCCTGCGCTCCACGACCGCGCCCAAAGCCGTCACACCCAAGACCTTCAAGCCGTAGGAACCCGCGGCGAGCACGATCATCAGGGGCCAGCTCACGGTCGACCCCCGGATTCGTTGCCGAGCAGCCCCTCGCTGTCGCTCGGCCACCGGTGGCGCACGTACAACGCCGGTATCACCGCAAACACAGCCAGCAGGATCGGGATGCCCGAGGCGCTGAACGGCACCGCCCCCAGAGCGACGGCGGCCGCAGCAACCGCCGCCACACGGCCGGCCACAGTACGGACATGAGTGGCGAGCAGCGCAACGAAGATCGCAGGGAAGGCCGCATCGAGCCCCCAGGTCTCCGGAGTGCTCAAGACGCCGCCCAGAACAGCACCCGCCAACGAGCCCAGGTTCCAGCAGATCCACAGCGTCACGCCAGTGAACCAGAAAGCGTCCCACCCAGAGCGGCGGTCCGGTTGAGCAACGGCCATCGCAGTGGTCTCATCGATTACGAAGTGGGCTGCTCCCAGCCTCGGCAGAGGCGAGTCGGGCAGCATCTTGCGCACCACCGGCCCGTACAACGCATTGCGGGTCGCCAACAACAGCGCCGATCCGACCGCGGCGCCGCCCGTCCCGCCGTCGTCGACCACGCCCACAGCCGCGAACTGCGAAGCCCCCGTGAACACCAGCGCCGACATCACCACGATCCGGGGCAGATCGAAGCCTGCCGCCTCGGCGAACACCCCGAAGGTCACCCCGATGACTCCGACCGCAAGGCTCACAACCAGGCAGTCGCGCCGCCGACGACGCCGTGCCCCGTCACCTGCGGGATCCATATTCTCGGTAGGCGGTCCAGCCATCGTCCGTCCTGATCACCTCGGACTGCACGCCGAGCGAATACGCAAAGATACAACCGTGCCCGAAGCGCTCAAACCGCCACAGCACCCCAAAGCGGGGGCGCTATCATCCGCACGGGCCAGAGCGACAGACGCGACAGACGACACAACAGATGAGCAGGAGCCGAACCAGGTGGGCGAACCCATGACAACGGACCAGGCGATGCCAGCAACAATGCGGGCCGCGCTGCTGCTCGGCACGGGTGGACCCGAAATGCTGGAAGTGCGCGACGACGTGCCCGTCCCCCGACCCGGCCCCGGCGACGTGCTGGTGCGGGTATCGGCGTGCGGGGTCAACAACACCGACATCAACACCCGGGTCGGCTGGTACAGCCGATCGGTCTCAGCAGGCACATCCGGCGACGGTTTCGCCGAAGCGGACCTCAACGATGTGGGCTGGGGCCGCGAGGGCCTCGCCTACCCCCGCATCCAGGGCGCGGACATCGCCGGGGTGGTCGTTGCGATCGGAGAAGACGCCGACGACAGCCTGCTGGGCTCCCGAGTGCTGGTGGACCCCTGGATCCGGGACCGGCGCCTCCCCGACGACCGCGAACTCACCGGTTACCTGGGCAGCGAACGTGACGGCGGCTTCGCGCAGTACTGCTCGGTGCCGAGCGAGAACACATATCCCGTCTCCACAGAGCTGTCCGATGTGGAGTTGGCCTCGTTCGCCTGCTCCTGGTCCACAGCCGAGCACATGCTGCAACGGATCGGCCTGAGCGCCGGCGAGACCATAGCGGTTCCGGGCGCGTCGGGCGGAGTCGGCAGCGCCCTCGTGCAACTGGCCAAGCTGCGTGGTGCCCGTGTAGTGGCGGTGGCCGGTGCCTCCAAGCTGGAGCGAGTCCTCGAACTCGGGGCTGACGCGGCCGTCGCCCGCGAGACCGATGACCCGGTCGCCGCGGCGGTAAGAACCAACCGGGGGCCCTTCGACGCGGTGGCCGACATCGTCGGCGGGGCCGACTTCGGAGGCTGGCTCGAAGGACTCAAGCGAGGCGGTCGATACGTCACCTCCGGTGCGATAGCCGGCCCGATCGTGGACCTGGACCTGCGCACGCTCTACCTGCGCGACCTGCAACTCCACGGTGCCACCGTCTACGAGCCGAGCGTCTTCGCCGATCTGGTCGGCTACATCGAAGCGGGCCACGTTCAACCGGTGGTCGGTCACACCTTCCCGCTCGACCAGATCCACGACGCACAAGAAGCGTTCGGCTCCAAGGACCACGTCGGAAGCATCGTCATCACGATCCCGGACTAGCCGGAACCGAACTAGTCGGACCTGGACCAACTGCCAATCAGACGCGTACCAGCCAGACCCGGACCAACCACCAATCAGAACCACACCAGCCAGACCCGGACCAACCACCAGCCAGAACCACACCAGCCAGACCCCGACCAACCACCAATCAAACCCGGACTAGCCGCCAGTCGAAGCCGGGGTAGTCGAAACAGGCGCTATTCGCTCGGCTGGCCGGTGCGGCGCGACAGGATCTCAAAGCAGGCGACCGCGGCAGCGGCTGAGACGTTGAGAGACCCGAGCGCACCCTGCAACGGAATCGAAGCCAGGGCGTCACAGCGCTGACGGACCAGGCGGCTCAACCCCGGGCCCTCCGCCCCCAACACGAGGGCAATCGGCTCATCCGCAACGGTCAGGCGATGAATCGACTGGTCACCAGCCGCATCAAGGCCGACGGTCCACACACCGTGGTCGCTCAACGTCAGCATCGCGGTCGGCAACCCTCCGACCAACGCCATGCGCAGATGCTCGATCGCGCCCGCAGCGGCCTTCGTCACCGACGGAGTGATGTGCGCCGCACGATGTCTAGGCAGCACCACCCCCGTCACCCCGGCACACTCCGCCGTGCGCAGGATCGCCCCGAGATTCTGAGGATCGGTAATGCCGTCGAGCAGCAGCAGGAACGGTTTGTCATCAGCTGAACCCTCCGAGAGCAGGTCGGCCAACTCGGTCGGCTGCAGCGGTGCCGCGGTCGCCAAAACACCCTGCGATGCGCCAGTACGCGTCATCGACTCGAACTTGCTCCGGGCCAACTCCCGGATCGGCACCTTGTTCTCATCGGCCAGGTCGATGATGTCTCCAAGGATCGGTGCCTCGTCGAGGTCGCCGGCCAGAACGACCTCGCGGGTACGTCGCGTTCCCGCCAACAGTAGCTCCCTGACCGCGTGACGGCCCTCCACCTGATCCCCGCCCAGAGACGGCCCCCGGCCGCGGTTGATCGGGTCGTCGCGGTACGGCGTTGTTCCGCGTTGTCCCTGGCGACGATTCGGCCGACCACCCGAGGCGCTGCGCCGTTGACCCTTGGATCGCCCGGGCGTACCGGGCCCCGGTCGCCCGCCACCGCCACGAGGTCCGCGCCCCGGCCTGTTTCCCGAGTGCTTCTTCGGGCTCATCTCGCCACCAGAGCGACCGCCCAGGCCGCCACACCCTCTCCCCTACCGAGAGCACCGACCCCTTCGGTTCGGCGGCCCGTGACAGAGACGGGCGCACCCACCGCAACAGACAGCTTCGACTCCATCGCAGACTTCACCGGAGCCAACGCAGGCCGATCAAGCACGACCGAACAGTCGACATTGCCCGGGGACCAACCAGCCTCACGCACTGCCTCGGCCGCCAGACGCAACAGGTCCACGCTGTCGGCATCAGCAAGCGCCGGGTCGGTGTCGGGGAACATCTGGCCGATGTCGCCCAAACCGGCGGCACTCAACAGGGCATCGGTGCAGACATGGGCGATCAAGTCCGCGTCGCTGTGGCCCTTCAGACCCCGCTCGCCAGGAAACGCAATTCCCCCAAGCACCAGCACGCGGTCCGGATCATCGGAGAAGGCATGGACATCGAACGCCTGGCCGACCCGATACGGAACCTCAACACCGCTCATGATTCACCGTCGACGGAAAGCAGCAGGGAGGCCATCTCAAGATCGTAGGGGGTGGTCAGCTTTAGGTTGCGTTGCTCTCCGGGCACGAGTTCAACAACGCCTCCCGATTCGGAGACCAGGGTGACGTCGTCGGTGGCCTCTGGGCCGTCTCGGTGAACTCGCCTCAACAGCTCGGCCCTGAACGCCTGAGGCGTCTGCACCGCCACGATCTCATCACGGTCGACGACACCGCCCGAGCGATACCGGATGGTGTCGGTCACCGGCATCACCGGTGTGGCGGCATCAGCGCCGGTGCGCACCGCAGCGATGACATTCTCAAAGATCGAATCCGAAGCCAGAGGACGCGCCGCGTCATGGACCAGCACGATCCCGACGCCGTCGGGGATCTCCCCGAGGCCGTTGCGAACAGAACCCGAGCGAGTCGAGCCGCCGGCCACGACCCGCCACTCGACACCCTCAGCCAACCCGCCGGACTCGAAATCCCGAGACAGCCTGTCCAGCTCCGAAGCCGGCACGACTACCACCACACCGTCACTGTGGCGCGCCGCAGCCGACACCGAGCGGTCGAGCACACTCACACCCCCAAGTTCGCAGAACTGCTTGGCCGCTCCAAAACGGCTCCCGGACCCCGCGGCGACCACAATGGTCCAGATCTCGCCGTTGCCTTCAGATTTCACAGCTACAGCTTGGCAGCAGCAGATCGAATCACCCACCACCCACGCAACCGGATCCTTTGTCGCCGCAATTCAGAACCCGGTAAGGCCGCCAACTAGATTGAAGAAGCGATGACCGACATCAGTATTCTTCGTGCCACCGAGCTGTTCGCCAGCCTCTCCGAAGAATCCCTCGTCACCATCGCCGCCACCGGGGAGCCCCGGGATCTGCAAAGAGGCGACACGCTCTTCACAGAAGGCGACGAACCCGACTACATCTACATCGTCATCAGCGGACGCATCGCCATGGTCAATCGGTCGATCGACGGCCGCGAGTCTGTCGTCGCCCTGATGGAGACCGGCGACCTGTTCGGCGAGATGCCCCTGTTCGACGGGGGAATACGATCGGCCGGGGCTCGAGCACTCGAACCATCGGGTGTCATCGCCATCCCGTACGAGCCGGTCCGGGCGCTCTACACAGAGCACCCCGAAGAACTCTGGGGCGTGGTCAAGCTCCTGGTCGGCCGTCTGCGCGCAACCGACAAGAGCCTGGCCGACAGCGTGTTCCTCGATGTCACCGGGAGGACCGCCAAACGCCTCCTCGAATTGGCGGGCGACGAGGACGAGTTCATCCTTCCCATCACCCAGGAGGAGCTCGCCGGCATGATCGGGGCCAGCCGCGAACGGGTCAACAAAGCGATCGCGTCGTTCGTGCGACTGAAATGGATCGACCAGTCCGACCGGCGCTACATCATCACCAACCGCGAACAACTCACCATCCGCGCTCGCT
The DNA here is from genome assembly GCA_951812975.1 of uncultured Acidimicrobiales bacterium. Lineage (GTDB taxonomy): Bacteria > Actinomycetota > Acidimicrobiia > Acidimicrobiales > Aldehydirespiratoraceae > VXYK01. The sequence goes on from CATOTC010000001.1 coordinate 1,343,254, forward strand.
GAGCTGCCAGAACCGCTGAGCTACTACCGCCACCGCGCTGCCAGAGCCTCTGAGCTACCAGAACGGCTGCGCTACCAGAGCCAATCGGTCGCCTGCTGCCAGGCGTCGGCGGCGTCATCGGGGCGGTGCGCCGGACGGGCCGGGTCATGGACGAATCCGTGTTCAGCCCCCGAATACTCAACGACCTGCGCTCCCGATTCGCGCAGCGCCACCACCGCTTCAGCAGGCGTATAGGGGTCTTCGGTGCCGACCACGGCCAGCAGCGTCGACGCATCGCCGTCACGCAGGTGCTCCAGAGGCTCACCCTGGCCCGGTCCCCGCCAATCCGCCGGCACATGAACCATCCCGTAGAACGACACGAGCCGATCGAAACGGCCGGTACTGACTGCCTTGTTGACATACATCCCGCCCATGCAGAACCCGATCACACCGACCGTCGCCGCTCCCGTCCGGTCGGCCGCCGCGACCATGTCGCCCAACACCCGGCCGTCATCGAGCGACGAGGCAGCGGCGAACCGACCCTGCAGGTCGAGGCTCTCATGGCCGGGATACAGCTCGGGGGCAACCACGGTGCACCGCCATTGGTCAGCCAGCCGCGCCGCCAGCTCATCGAAGAGCGGACGCAGCCCCATGATGTCGGGTACCAAAACGAGCCCCCTTTGAGCGCTGGAACCAACGACTTCAGCAGGCGAGCCCGACGGCAGTTCAATTCGCATCAATGTATCCTGTCACTCGTCGACCTCTCAGACATTCGGGCACTCAGGCACTCGGACACTCAGGCACTCAGGTTCCACGGGTCTTCAGCAGGTCCTCGAATCCCAGCACGACCGTGTGGTCCGTGTCCGGGATCGCGTCACTGCCCGACAGGAACAGCCCGGTGGCCATACCCAACTCCTCGGCCACATCAAGGTTGCCCGGGATGCTGCTCAGATAGAAGCAGTCGAACAGGTCAACGGACATCGTCCGCCGGGTCGCCTCGAACAGCGCCGGTTCAGGCAGGATCGAGCCGACGTCACCGCTGACCATCCACGACGAGATCGAGTCTTCAAGCGCTGCCATCCGCCGCAGCCGGTCACCCCACGCACGGGGCTGGTTGCCGATCGCCGCAACCGGCAGCCCGCTGTTCTTCATGCGGTCCAAGAACGGATGCAGGCCCTGGTTCAGCCGGAATGATGCCAGGTACCTCGTCTCCATCAGTTCAGACACCGGGCTCAAATCAACCTCGCTCCAGAACTCCGAAGGCGACACACGCCCCAACACCAGCAGACGGTGGAGCTCCCGAACACGCTCAGGGTCGATGTCAGGCTGTTCAGCCATGATCAACGGCAGCAGCGCCCCTTCGAGCGGATTGGTGGGCCGGACCAGCACACCATGAACATCCACCACCAGGAGCCGCAACATTCGACGACGGGGGCGGCTCGCCTCCTGCGCACGGGTGGCCGCACGATGCTGACGGCGCCGTATGTCTCGACGTCGGCGGCCCTTCGGCGTGCGCCACTTGGCCAGCAGGAAGCGAACCAGGTAGGAGAAGAGCAGCAGCACCAACAGGGCACCGGCGGAGAGGGCGACCATGGTCCAGACCCGCACGAGGATGCTCTCCGCCGACGAGTTCGCCTCGACATCGACAGCGCGGTCGCCGTAGCTCATCGTCCAGATGACGGTTTCGTCGACCACCTCGCCGTTGGCCTCGCCGAGCGTCTCGGGCATCCGCACGGTAACCGTCAACCCGAGCGCGTCTTCGAAGCCGCCCTCGAAATCATCCTCGATCGCATCGGTGGACCGCCCCAACGGGGCAAGCCCACCAGCAAAAGCCCCGCCGAGCTGCTCGAAGTCGAACGTGGGATCGACCGAGCCCCGCAGTGCGTAGTCGGTTCTCGCCGGGCCCAGCCCGATCACGTCGAAGTTGTGTCCCTTGACGAGCGTGAACCCCTCGAAGATCACATCCTCCCCGGCAATCTCAGCCAACACGGCACCGAGCGCGTCTGCTGACGGGAACCGTTTCGAGACGTTCACAGTCAATTCGCCGGCTCTGTCGACGGTGTTGGCGTTGACCGTCCAGCCCGCGTCGCTGAGATCGCCCAGCTGCAGACCATCGGGGGCGTCGGGGATGAGCGCAACCGCTTCAGCGTCGGCGACCACCTCCACAGTCACCTCGCCCGAGCCGTCGTCATCAACCCTGATGTCGACGGTGGTATCGACCCGGCATGCGCTTGCGAGCAGCAACAGGGCCACCACCGCGAGCACGCGCAACCGCATCATCGTATGAACGCTAGACCGCTGAACACGTCACCGGGCCACACGACGGTATCTTCCGCTCCTGTTCGCTTCGCTCACGGGCCGCTCAGGCCGCGGCTAGAAGCTGTCGACCGCTTCTGCGAGTTCAACTTCGGGAGGAGTGAATCCCTCTATGGACCGGAACACGATCATCAGGTCGTCTGCGGCGGAGGGGTCGGCTTCGACGTCGACGATCACAATCTCGCCCGCCCGGAAATCCTTGTTGAGGAGCTTCTCGGAGAGGGGATCCTCGACCAGGCGCTGCAAAGCACGGCGCAACGGCCTCGCCCCGAGGGTCGGGTCGTAGCCCTCCGCGGACAGGAAGTCCTTGGCCGCATCGGTCAACTCCAGACCCATACCCTGACCGGCCAGCTGCTCCGCTGTCCGGGCCACCATGAGATCGACGATCTCCCGCACTTCGGGCCGGCTCAGCTCATGGAAGACGATCACGTCATCGATGCGGTTCAGGAACTCCGGCCGGAAATGCGCCTTGAGAGCATCGGTGACCTTCTCCTTCATGCGCTCATAGGTGACCGCCTCATCAACCTTCGTGAACCCGAGGTTGGCCTTGCGCAGGTCTTGAGTGCCCAGGTTGGAGGTCATGATCAGCACGGTGTTGCGGAAGTCGACGGAGCGGCCCTGGCTGTCGGTCAGGCGTCCTTCCTCGAGGATTTGCAGCAGCGTGTTGAAGACGTCCGGATGGGCCTTCTCCACCTCGTCGAACAGCACCACCGAGAAGGGCTTGCGACGAACCTGCTCGGTGAGCTGACCTCCCTCGTCATAGCCGATGAAACCGGGAGGCGAACCGATGAGGCGGCTGACAGTGTGCTTGTCCATGTACTCCGACATGTCGAGGCTGACCAGAGCACTCTCATCACCGAACAGGAACTCGGCGAGAGTCTTGGCCAACTCGGTCTTGCCGACACCCGACGGACCCAGGAAAATGAACGAACCGCTCGGCCGCTTCGGATCCTTCAGGCCGGCCCGGGTGCGACGGATCGCCTGAGACACGGCGTGAACCGAGCTCTGCTGGCCGACGACCCGCTTGTGGAGCTCGTCCTCCATGCGCAGCAGCTTCTGCGTCTCCTCCTCGGTCAGCTTGTAGACGGGGATACCGGTCCACAGCGACAGGACCTCAGCAATCGCTTCCTCGTCGACCTCGTCGAAGAGGTCGACCCCTGACGCCTTGGCCTCGCCCTCCAGAGAATCACGCCGGGCGAGCAGCTCCTTCTCGCGGTCCCGCAGACGACCCGCCTCCTCGAACTGCTGAGACTCCACGGCGTACTTCTTCTTCTGCACGACCTCGGCGATCTCCGCTTCGAGCTCCTTGTGCTCGGGCGGGGTGGCCATGCGCTTGATGCGCAGACGTGAACCGGCCTCGTCGATCAGGTCGATGGCCTTGTCGGGCAGGAACCGGTCCGCGATGTACCGGTCCGCCAGATTGGCCGCAGCCACGACAGCTTGATCAGTGATGGTCACCCGGTGGTGCGTCTCGTATCGGTCACGCAGCCCCTTGAGGATCTCGATCGTGTGCGGGACGGTCGGCTCGTCAACCACGACCCGCTGAAAACGCCGTTCCAGAGCGGCGTCCTTCTCGAAGTACTTGCGATACTCGTCGAGGGTCGTTGCGCCGATGGTTTGAAGTTCGCCGCGTGCCAGCATGGGTTTGAGGATCGAGGCGGCGTCGATCGCGCCCTCGGCTGCACCCGCTCCGACCAGCGTGTGGATCTCGTCGACGAACAAGATGATGTCGCCGCGGGTTCGGATCTCCTTGAGCACCTTCTTGAGGCGTTCCTCGAAATCGCCGCGATAACGCGACCCGGCGACCAGAGCGCCCAGGTCGAGCGTGTACAGCTGCTTCTCGAAGAGGGTCTCGGGGACAGTGTCGTTGGCGATCGCCTGCGCCAGCCCCTCGACGATGGCGGTCTTGCCGACACCGGGCTCGCCCACCAGCACCGGATTGTTCTTGGTGCGGCGGCTGAGGACCTGCATCACCCGTTCGGTCTCACGGGCACGCCCGATCACCGGGTCAAGGCTCTTGTCCCGCGCCAACTGGGTGAGATTGCGGCCGAACTGGTCGAGAACCAGCGAACCGGAAGCGCTGTCGCCCCCCGAGCCGCCGGTGACCGCACCGGCCCGCTCACGGGATGGACCAGACGACTGGTCGCCCGAAGGACCGCCGTAGCCCGAAAGAAGCTTGATGACCTGTTGGCGCACGCGACTGAGATCGGCCCCGAGCTTCACGAGAACCTGGGCCGCCACACCCTCGCCCTCCCGGATCAACCCCAACAGAATGTGTTCGGTGCCGATGTAGTTGTGCCCGAGCTGCAGCGCTTCACGAAGGCTGAGTTCGAGAACCTTCTTGGCACGCGGGGTGAAAGGGATGTGGCCGCTCGGTGAGGAGCCGCCCTGTCCGATGATCTCCTGCACCTGGTTGCGTACCGCCTCGAGGCTGATGCCCAGCGATTCGAGTGCCTTCGCCGCGACGCCCTCACCCTCATGGATGAGCCCCAAGAGGATGTGTTCGGTACCGATGTAGTTGTGGTTGAGCAGGCGCGCCTCCTCCTGCGCCAACACCACCACTCGTCGAGCCCTGTCGGTAAACCGCTCGAACATCGGGTTTCCCCTCCTAGATATCGGGCTGTACGAGACTCAGTGTATAGGCACGCTTGCGACTAAGACCACGAAAGCACATCGCGGCTGATAATCGCCTACGACGAGATTGCGCAAGTAACCTCTCAGCGTGGCCGTCACTCCGCTCTCTCTGGTTCCCTCGATGCAGGACGATCTTCTCCGTGTCGAGGCCGAGCTTCTGCGGGTTGTCTCGGCAACCGACGACTTCCTCACCGAGGTCGCCAGCCACCTGATCAACGCGGGTGGGAAACGGGTCAGGCCCGGATTCTGCATCGCCGCCGCGGCCGTCCACGACTTTGACGGCGAGGCGGCTTCGATCGACGTGGTCCGCGGTGGTTGCGCGGTAGAGCTGGTGCATATCGGCTCGCTCTACCACGACGATGTCATGGACGGAGCCGCGACCCGCCGGGGCGTCAAGAGCATCAACGCCGAGTGGGGGAACCTTCGTGCGATTCTGGCCGGCGACTATCTGCTCGGGCGTGCCTCCGAGTTGGCGGCTGCGCTCGGCACCGAGGTGGCCGGGTTGCTGGCGACAACCATCACCGAACTATGCACCGGCCAGATCCTCGAACTGGAGTCTGTGCACAACGCGGACCGCACCTTCGAGCAGTACCAACGGTCGATCTCCGGCAAGACGTCGTCATTGCTGGCGACTTCCTGCCGAATCGGTGGAATCGTGGCCGATATCCCCAGACCGACGATCGACGCTCTCAGCGAGTTCGGGCGCGCCTATGGGATGGCCTTCCAGATCGTGGACGACATCCTCGACATCATCGCCACAGACGAACAGCTCGGGAAACCCGCCGGAACCGACCTGCTCGAAGGGATCTACACGCTCCCTGTGATCTACTCGCTGGGCGACCCCGGAGTCGCCGCCGAACTCCGTTCGCTGCTGCGAAGCGGCATCACCGTCGAGGAGCGGGACCGGGCTCGTGAGCTGACACGCCTGGGCGGTGGGGTCGCGCTTGCTGTCGAGGTGGCCGAGACCTGGGCCAACAAAGCCGACGCCGCCCTTTCTGACCTTCCCGACACGACCGGCGCCGCAGCCCTGCGGGCGGCCGGGCACCACCTATTGGAACGCCTCAACGCCGTCCGCAGCTAGCTGCCAACGAAATCTGCGCGTTCAGCTACAAATAGTGTGGTTGAACGCGCAGATTTCGGGGCTGTCCGTCAGCGGCCGTCCGTTGGGCGCTGTGTGCTAGCGGTTGTTGCGCTGGTTGCGCTGGTGGACAATGCGCAGGCCGTGGAGTGTCAGGAAGGGTTCAACGTTCTCGATCGTGCGAGCCACCGGTGCGATCAGGTGGGCGAGACCGCCGGTGGCCACCACGTTTATCTCACCCAACTCCTCTGCGAAGCGGTCGACCATGCCGTCGATCATCGCGGCGAAGCCGTACACCGTGCCCGACTGGATCGACTCGACAGTCGACTTTCCGACAACGCTGCGCGGCTCAACCAGTTCCACCGCTCGCAGCGCCGCGGCCCTGCCGAACAGCGCATCGAGGCTGATCTCGATACCGGGAGCGATCGCCCCTCCCAGGAATTCACCGAACTCTGAGATGACATCGAAATTGTTGCCCGTGCCGAAGTCCACAACGATCGTTGGGCCGCCGTACAGGTCGAAGGCACCGATGGCGTTGGCGATCCGGTCCGCGCCGACCTCTTTGGGATTGTCATAGAGGATCGGGATGCCCGTCTTCACGCCCGGTTCGATGACGATCGGGTCGAACGGCAGGTAGCGCCCGACCATGTCGCGCAGCACCGCGAGGATCCGCGGCACGCCCGAACAGATGGCAGTGCCGGTCAAATCCGTTTCCAGACCGACCCCCACCGTGTCGAGCAACGAACGAATGAGCACCGAGTACTCGTCAGGTGTTCGCTCGGCGTCCGTTGAGATGCGCCAGTGGTCGACCAGCCCGACCGAGGCGCCTTCGCCCAGATCGCTGTCAAGATCGTAGAGGCCGAGGACACTCTGGGTATTCCCGACGTCGATGGTTAGAAGCACACGATCACGCTATCGGCCCGGTGCTTCAGGTGCCTTACGGCCGTATCGGGCGGATCACCGTAGCGATCAGATCACCGCACCGTCGTTGTCGATGAGCCGGGCCCGCCCGAAGCGGGCCGCCACCAGAAGTCGCACTTCGCCGTGCAGGGGACCGTCGCTGACGAGCGAGTCTGCTTGGACGGCGGCCGCGTAGTCGAGCGAGGCGAGGTCGGCCCGATCGACGACGGCCTCCATAACCGCTTCGACTGCCGCCGAATCCGTCTCCCCGGCACTGATCGCATCGAGCCCGGCATCGAGGGCCGCACGCAGGACCGGGGCCTGCGCTCTTTCCTCGGCGCTGAGGTAGACGTTGCGGCTAGACATCGCCAGGCCGTCGGGTTCGCGAACCGTTGGACACGCCACGACGTCGACCGGGATGCTCAGATCGCTGACCATGCGTCTGACCACGCAGACCTGCTGCCAGTCCTTCGACCCGAAGTAGGCACGGCAACCACCAACGATCGAGAACAGCTTGGCGACCACCGTCGCGACCCCTGCGAAGTGATGAGGACGCGCCACCCCCTCAAGGGGAGCCGCCACCGATGACACCTTGACGACCGTGGCAACCGGGCTTGGATACATCTCCTCAACTGACGGAACGAAGAGATAATCAACTCCTAAGGCTTCGCACTGTGCACTGTCCGCGGCCAGATCCCGCGGATAGGAACCGAGGTCCTCGCCCTCGGCGAACTGCAGCGGATTCACGAAGATCGAAACGACTGCCACCGGGTTCTCTTTGACCGCGGTCTCCACCAGCGACAGGTGCCCGGGGTGCAAGTACCCCATGGTCGGCACAAAACCGACCCCGCGGCCCGCCCGACGCTCCGCGTCGAGCCACTCCCTCACCTCAGGAATTGTCGTGATTGTCTCCATAAGTTGTGGCTTCCATGGCCGAAGTGTCCGTACACAACCGCGAATCAGCCTAAGCGCGACAACTCAACCGACGGTCATCAGGGTGGTGCCGGTCAACACGGTGGTGATGCCGATGATCTGCCACCAGCGGAGCCGGTCCTCGTCGAACAGCACCGCCAAAGCGATGGTGACGACCGGGAAGAGCGAACCCGCGACTGCGACCGCCCCGACCGGGCCTCTCTGTAGTCCGGCGATCAACGCAGCCATCCCTGCGCCACCGATTATCCCTCCGAACAGACCGGCGAGTCGAAGCGTGCGCGGCAGTACCTGCGGGATTCGCATCGCTCTTGTAGCGACCAGCATCAGCGTCGTAGCCACCAGCCGTTGGCTGACCGCTGGCCACATGCCACTGTCCAGGCTGGTACTGGCCAGAAGCACTGTCGCTACCGCGAAGGCGGTGCCGGCCATTACTGCGAACGCGATGCCTGCTCGGAGACGTCCACCAAGATCGGGGACGATGACCGCGGCCAGCAGGCCGATAACAGCACAAGCGATTCCCAGAGCCACGACGCCAGACGGCCGTTCGCCCGTAGCCAATCCGTACACCAGAGGCCCCAAAGCTGTGAATGCGGCCACAATGGGCGACGCGACAGCCACCGACGATATGGCCATGCTGTGCCACATAGCCGAGAGCGCGAAAGCCATCAGTGCGCCCGAAGCAGCCCCCAACACGAGTGACTCATAGTGGATCGCGCTGGGCACGAAGTACAGCAGCACGGCCGTCATCCCGAGCCCCCCGATGAACGCCGTACCCACTGAGGTCATGGCGTGGGAGCGCCGGGCGCAATACCGGCCGTAGTAGTCCGACACGCCGATAAACACCGACGCTAGAACTCCCAGAAGCACCGGCATACTCCCCGCACGCTAGCGGGCCCAGAAGCCGAGCGGGTGAGGGCGATTCATCACGATTCTGGCCATGCGCACACGTCCCGTGGCCCGAGCGGCCCGTGAGCGAACCGAACAAGAGCGGGAAGTGGAGCGCTCTCCGTGCCTGAGACCCGACTTCAGCTGTCGGCCAACCGTCTTGCCTCGTTGACGAGAGCCTCGTAGACCGCGCGTTCCTCGGCGGGCAGGGCCTTGAGATGGCGTGCGATCGTTGCGTCGTCGCCTCGTGCTGCAGGACCCGTGAGCGCGGCTGCGGGACCGAGTCGCCGGACGTTGTCGAGGGTGTCCCGCGCCAGATCGAGCATCACCTCGAGCGGTACGCCGGCCACCGCAGCAACCCGTTCGGCTTGGCCCAGCAGAGCCACCAGATGATTGGACGAAATCACCGCGGCGGCGTGGTACAGGGGCCGTGAGTCATCGTCGATGGGGAACGAGCGGCCGCCGAGCGCCTTGACCAGCGAGTCGACTTCGGGGTCGCCCGCAATCGCGAACCAGGCGCCGCGCAGCCGCTCGGCGCCAAGTTCCGGCGACGGCAGCGACACCAGCGGATGCATCGCCGCGCGGCGCGGGTGCTCCTTGAGAACATCGAGGCCCAACGCCCCCGAGAGGTGGACCACCAGTGTCGAAGCCACGCTGCGGACCGACTCGGCGACGATCTCGATGGCGTCGTCGGGCGTGGCGATCACCAGCACGTCGGTGTCGGCGGCTGCCCCGCTCAGGTCGTCGCCTCGGCCCAGACAGCCCGACAGTTCCCAACCCGCAGACTCGAGCGCGGCACCCAGCGACCCTCCCGCACGTCCACCACCGATGATGCGGACGCTCAACATGGGTCGCTCGACGGCACCAGATTGCCGAGACGGTCAAGGCGCACCACCTGATCTTCAAGACCGGCGCGCTCGACATTGAACCCTTCGGGGAGCAGGTCCGCGGCGAGGTCGCCCAGCGGGATGAGCACGAAACTGCGTTCGAACATCCGCGGGTGTGGGACGACGAGGTCGGGCTCGGTCAGCGTCTCGCCGTCGACCCAGAGCACGTCCACGTCGAGGGTGCGGGCACCCCAACGGACTTCACGTACCCTCTGAGCAGCACTTTCTAGGCTCTGACACACGCCGAGCAGCTCTCGTGCGCCCAACCGGGTCCTCAGTTGCACCACCAGGTTCAGATACGGACCCTGTTCGGGGCCGCCCACCGGAGCCGTCTCGTACACATCGGACACCCCGGCTAGATCTGGAACCGCGGCCACCGCTTCACGCAGGTAGCTGATCCGATCACCGAGGTTCGAACCGAGACCAAGGAACGCCCGGTGAGGTCCGGTCATCGCCGTCGGACGATCCGCACACCGCTCGAATCGAGGAACTGGGTGACCGGCGGGCGCAGCTTCTGAACCTCGACGGTGACTTCGGTGATTCGCTCATCGGTTAGAACAGCCTCCGCGACCCTTTGTGCCATACGTTCGAAGAGTTGGAACGACTCGTTGCGGGTTACCTCCTCAACCCGGGCGAGGATGGAACCGTAGTCGATCGTGTCGTCCAGTTCATCGGTTGTCGTGGCCGCAAGTTCAGCCACCACGTCGATGTCGAACTCGTAGGGCTGACGGCGCTCCTGTTCCTCGGGCAGGGCGCCGCAGACGCACGCCAGGCGCAGGCCCCGTAGTTGGATGACGTCAGGAGGCGCCATCGGACCCGCCATCGGACCCGCCTTCATCAGACCCGTCCTGGTCGCTCGTGTCTTCGCCAGAGCCATCCTCGTCGGACTCATCGACGATGTTCACAAATTCGCCCGTGGGCACCTCCTCCTGGGGATCGCAGCGCTCCAACATCGCCACCATCTCGCGGCCGGTCGAAGTCAACTCCCGCTCGAAGAGCCGCTCGGTCACCATGATCGCCCGGGGACCGTCGGGCACCAGACCCATCCACAGCAGGTACGCGCCGACCATGCCCGTGATCGTCTCGCCCAACTCCTCCCGGTGGATGACGATCTTGTGCCCGGCACGGACATGGTCACGGATCGCTGCCATCACCCGAGTCAGACCCAACGGCCCGTCGCTCAGACCTGCGAACGGCACATGGTGGTAGGGCAGACCGAGCTCTTCGTAGTTGTGAAGATTGTGCTTGGAGCCGATCAGCGAGACGACGAAGTGAAACCCCTGCTCGCGGAGCCAGATGATCTCCTCCAAACGGCGAACCTTGCGGTGGTCGAAACCATAGCCGCCGGGCCTTTCACAAACGGCCACCTGGTCCTTGAGGACCCAGCGGAAGTGCCTCGGTTTGATGCCCTGTGCCCATCGGCCCCTCATTGCCATTTGTCGGTACCTATCACGTCGGTGCCCGTCACGGGGTCAGCAGGCTCAGGGCGTGGACTGTGGCGGCGACGTCGTGAACTCGGATCATGTCCACTCCAAGATACGCGCTCCATACGGCAATCCCCACGGAGCCTTCGAGCCGATCATCGGATCCAGTGATCGGGTCCTCGCCCTCCAGTCCATCGGAGCGCGCATGGACCTGTCCGACGACGCTCTTGCGGCTCGCGCCGATGAGCACCGGCGCGATCTCCGTGAAACGATCGATGTTGGCCAAGAGTTCAAGGTTGTGTCGGGTCGTCTTGCCGAAGCCGATGCCCGGATCGATCCAGATGCGTTCCACTCCCGCTGCACGGCCGCGACTAACGGCGTCAGACAGGAAGACGGCGATGTCTTCCACCACGTCGTCGTAGTGGGGATCGTCCTGCATGGTTGCGCTGTCGCCGAGGGCATGCATTGCGATCCATCCCGCACCGGTCGCGGCCGCAACGTCGCAGAGCGAAGCGGACACGTCGTTGATGATCGTCGCGCCCGCATCGACCGCGGCCCTCGCAACCTCGGGTTTGGTGGTGTCTATAGAGACCTCCACGCCTTTCGCAGCCACTGCAGAAACGACGGGGATCGTGCGCTCCAATTCCGTGGCTTGATCGACCGGGCGAGACCCGGGCCGGGTGCTCTCACCGCCGATGTCTATGATGTCGGCACCCTGTGCGATCAGCGATTCGGCGTGGGCGATCGCCGCGTCCGTCTCGAGCCATAGCCCACCGTCAGAGAACGAGTCGGGGGTGACGTTGACAATACCCATGACCAGGGTCATGTCTTCACCGACCAAGGAAACGCATGGCCTCGGCACGGGTAGCGACGTTCTCACGGAATATTCCGGTCACGCTCGACGTGACCGTTGTCGTGCCCGGCTTGCGAACGCCTCTCATCGACATGCAGAGGTGCTCGGCCTCGATCACCACCAGCACTCCGCGGGGCTGGAGCGACTCTTCGATCGCATCGGCGATCTGGGTGGTGAGCCGTTCCTGCACCTGCGGGCGCTTGGCGTAGCCGTCGACGAGGCGGGCCAGCTTGGACAGCCCGGTGACCTGACCGGACCCGCTGGGGATGTACGCCACATGGGCGGTGCCCAGGAAAGGGATCATGTGGTGTTCGCACAGCGAGTAGAGGGGGATGTCGCGAACCATGACCATCTCGTCGTGACCCACCTCGAAGGTGGTCTTGAGATAGGTGACCGGGTCCTCGTGGAGCCCGGCGCACACCTCGGCATACATCCGGGCGACCCGATTGGGGGTTTCCAAAAGGCCCTCGCGGTCCGGGTCCTCACCGATCGCAGCCAGGATCTCCCGCACCGCAGCAGCGATTCTCGGCTGATCGATCTGAGGAGCGTGGCCCCCGTTGACCAGTGGCCGGAAGTAGTCGTCAGGTGGGTTCACGGTGGCAAGCTAGCTGAGTTTGCGGGCTCAAAGACACTTATGGAGTTGAGTTCGCGATAACGCTCGGCGACGTCGAGCCCGTAGCCGACGACGAAATCGTCCGGAATCGAGAACCCTACATACTCAATCTCTTCGGTGCTGGCACCGTCGCGTACCAGCAGGGCGCAGACCTTCAGACTGGCCGGCTGACGTTCATCGAGGAACCTCAGCAGGTAGCTCAGGGTCGACCCGGAATCGACGATGTCTTCGACCAACAGGACGTCACGCCCCGCCACATCGAGGTCCAGATCCTTGACGATGCGGACCACGCCGCTCGACTTCGTGGACGCCCCGTACGAGGAGACCGCCATGAAGTCGATCTCGACCGGCAGTCGGATCGCACGGGCCAGGTCGCTCATGAAGACGAACGCGCCCTTGAGCACGCCGACGAGCAGCGGGCTGCGCCCCGCGTAGTCCCTTGTAATCTGCGCTCCGAGTTCTCGAACGCGCGCCGCTAGTTCCTCGGAGCCAACCAGAACTCGACCGATGCTCCCCTCCGGAACCGTCATCGCCCCAAACCCTACAAGCACTCCAGGCGGAGGCGACCGGCGGTGCGTGCTACTCGGTAGCCGCCCTCGACCTCGGTGGCACGGTGCGTTCCGTCTACCACAGCCATGACCCGATCAATCGAGGCGGCGTCAACCGCGGTCGGGGAGCCGGTCTCAGACATCATCCACTGCCGCAGCGCTTCTGAGGCGACTGCTCTCGGGGCACTGCGCAACGCTGCGGTGTCGGTTGAGTCGAGAGCGGCGGCGGCGTCTTGAATGACCGCGAGTGCATCCGCGACGAGATCGGCGTGGCGGTTCAGCAGGGGAACCGGGTCTCTTCCCAGAGCCTCGGCAGCCAACGGCATCAGCCGATTTCGCACTGCGACACGGGCGAAGCGCTCGTCGTCGTTCATCGGGTCGTCAACCACCGCAACCCCTGCTGATTCGCACACCGCGCGGGTCTCTGCACGGCGCAGGCCGATGATCGGGCGACGCACACGAGAGAACGGGGCAGCCACACCGGCCAGACCCGCGCCGCGCAACAGATTGAGCAGTACCGTCTCGGCCCGGTCGTCGGCCGTGTGCGCAACACACACATCGGTTGGCAGCGCGCCATAACGAGCTTCCCGGGCGCGAGCCTCGAGATCCGGGCCGTCGGTCAGGTTGAGCCGGCGAAGCTCGAACCGTGCACCCAACGACGACGCCAGCTCCTCCACCGCCTCGGCTTCAGCAGCGCCTGATTCCCGAATGCCGTGGTCCACGTGCCAGATCGTGAACGACCGGCCGGCTCGAGCTGCCAGCAGAGCCATGGCCGTGCTGTCGGCGCCACCACTCACCGCCAGCGCAAGCTCACGGTTCCCACCAAAATCACAGGCGGTACCGAAGTCACAGCGAGCCAGAAGCTCCGCAGTGTCCATCGTTCAAGCCGCAGCGTTGACTGAAGACACCCGAGCGATCCACAGTTCCGGGTCGCGGATCTCCGCGATCGAGGGGACGTTGGCCGGCTCGGCCCAAGCACGATCAAGCAGCTCGGCCCCTCCGTGGCTCTCGACCACCGCGATGAAGTGCTCCCCTTCGGCGTACTGCTTCATTTTCGCCTCAAGCCCCGAGAGCCTCTGGAAGACCCTGGCGAATCCCCGGACATTCTGACGCCGGTTGCGGAGCACACGGGCGAAACGGGGCGCGGAGGGGACCAGGCCCAGACCCGCCCGGTCCATCGTCACATCGCCGTGACCCTCAAGGAGGCTCATCAGGCCCGCGACCTCGTTGATCACCACAAGTTGCTCGTCCGAGGCGAACAGGCCCATCACGCCGCCCTGGCCCATGATGTCCTCGCCGCGCCGGCGGGCCTCAAGCAGCCTGGAGACAGCCTCCACAACCCGCTTCGGGTCGGGATCGAGGCTCTCCATCGTCGACTCGATCAGCCCCAGGAAGTGCTGTCGCATCCAGGGCACCCCCGTGAACTGCGCCCGATGGGTCACCTCGTGCAACGCCAACCAGAGTCGGAACTCCTGGGGAGGGAAGGCGTAGCGACGTTCCAGTGACAGCACGTTCGGTGCCACGTAATAGACGATGTCCTGCTCATCGGGGTTCTCGTCCTCGATCACCAGAAGGTCGTACTGGCCGAGCACCCGCTTCGACATCCAGCCGAGCATCACCCCGAGCTCCGCACCGGCGATCTTGCCGCCCAAGCCGCGCATGGCGCCTTCGTCGACCTGGTCTCCCAGCTTGGTGACAATCGGTCGCAGAAGCCGCTGGAACGATGCCAGATTCGCGTCGATCCAGCCTTTGCGGTCCGTTACCCGACCGCGAGCATTGCCGCTGAGCGAACGCAGGCCGGTGCACTGCGCGACGAGTTCCTCGGCCTGGCCGGTGTAGCGGTCGAAGTCCTCTTCAAGACCTGCGCGGTAGTGCGATGCCTGATAGGGGTCACGGCCCGCAGTCTTGTACGCGACGTTCTTGGCGATGTCCCAGTCGACGGGATCCGTTGACACCGGGTCGTCCTGTTCAGTCTCGGGGGTAACGGGTGGCGGTGACCTTGTTGAGGTAACCCACGATCGTCGCGATCACGGCCACGACGGCCCCGAAGGCGAGCGGGACTGCGATCCAGAAGTGCCACACAACTGCGAGAGTCATGCTCGCCAGTGTAAGCCCCATGTCTGCGGTTTGTAAGCCCAATGGGGCCGCTGAGCAGAAAACGAGCCCGAGAGGAGGATTGAACTCCTGACCTACGCTTTACGAGAGCGTCGCTCTACCGACTGAGCTACTCGGGCAAGACACCGAAAGGTACCAATCTACCGCAGCCCTTCCACAGCGAAATGCTGCAAAGCCTGCCCTGGCCTATCTGTCGAGGGGGGACAGTTTCAACAGCAGTGCCTGCAGCAGCAGGGACTCGTTGGGGTTGCGGACCAACGCATCGGTGCTTCGGGCCAGGTGATCCACCGCTTCGAGAGCTGCCTCGGAACCCTCGTCGACTCCCTCGTCCGACGGGATCATCTCGCGGTAGCGAGAGGCCAGCGTGGCGAAACCGAACCGCAGTTCCTCGGTCCGGAACTGGCGGAGCTCACGCCGCTGCCGGGTCTCGACAGTACGGCGGCCAGAGCCGCGAGTCCCCATCTGCTCTTCACGCTGAGCCAACTCCTCGAGTTCCCGCTGATGCTGGGCATCCTTGACCGCGGCCACCTCGTCAATCAGACCTCTGAGTTCATCGACCAGCTCCGCCACCGCGGCACCGGAACCATTGAGACGGTCCGGGACCGACCACCAAGCATCGCGGCGGATGGCCAGGCGTTCATCGAGCACCAGCAGACGGGCCCGGTCAACGCTGCCGTTCGCCGCCGCCGCAACGACTTGCGCACGTTCAGCATCGGCCAGATCTCCTGCGACCAGCGTCTCCGCGATGGCTTCGGCACTGACGGGAGGAAAATCGACCCTCAGACAGCGCGACTCGATCGTCGCCTGATGCGGCGGCACATCGCTGGCCAACAGAACGAAGATCGTTGTCTGCGGCGGTTCCTCCACCAGTTTCAGCAGAGCAGACGAGGCCGGGGCGTCCGCCGACTGGAACTGCTCGACGACGACCACCTTGCGGCTGCCCTCAGTCGGTGACCGCGACGCCTCACCGATGATCGCGGGGATCTCGCCCGGGTCGCTGCGCGAACCGAGGCGCAGGTTGTTGCCCGACGGGGCGAAGACGACGACGTCGGCATGGGTCGAGTTGAGTGCCAAGCGCCGGTGGCGACTCGCACCGGTGGGGTCGGCTTCGGCGAGCAGCTCTCCGGCGAAAATCCGTGCAGCCAGACTCTTGCCGACACCTGCGGGGCCGACGAACAGGTAGGCATGGACCGGCGACGATACCGCTGCACGCAGACGGCGTGCGGCTTCCGGTTGGCCGATCAGCGACTCCCAAGGGTCAGTCGTCATGGGTTCTGAGACAGCCAATCATCGACCACCGACGCAACACGGGCGGCTACTTCGTCGACAGAGCCCTCCGCGTCGACCACGACCCAGGAGTCGGGGTGTTGCGCGGCGAGCTCGAGGTAGCCGTCTCTGACCCGCTGAAAGAACTCGATGCCTGTGCTCTCGATGCGGTCGTGCTGATCACCCAGCCGCTCGCGCGCCGCGGCGACATTGATATCGAGCAGCACCGTGAGGTCCGGCTCCAACCCCTGGGTAGCGAACTGCATCATCTCGTCGAGGAGCCGCAGGTCGAGGCCGCGGCCGTAACCCTGGTAGGCCAGAGTCGAAGCACAGTAGCGGTCCGAGAGGACGGTGCGTCCGCTGTCGAGAGCAGGGCGCACGATCTCGCTCACATGCTGGGCCTTGTCGGCGATGATCAACAGGGCTTCAGTTCGATCATCGAGATGGCCGTTGGTCGGATCAAGGAGAATCGAACGGATGGCCCCACCCACCTCCGTCGCCCCGAACTGGAAGGTCACATCGAAATCGTGACCCTGGGCGAACCTGCGGATCTGGGTGGACTTGCCTGATCCGTCGATCCCCTCGAACACGATCAGACGCCCGCTCACCTGCTGTCTCCACTCGGCGCTGCTTCGGTTGACTCGGACTCGACACCTCTGGCACGGAGACTCCAGGACGCGAGCACTCCGGCCGCGACAACCGTGATCGCTGAGAGCCACATAGTGAGACGGACCCCGGGCACCGCGATGGTCAACCCGAAGAAGTCCCAATCGGAGTCCCACCAACGCTCCGACAGCACATCGAAACCCTCCGCCAGCAACGGTGCCACCGCAAGTGCCATCAACAGACAGAAGCGCACGAGCACCAGCAGCGCGGCGAAGACACGGCCCCGCAACTCATCGTCGACATGCTCATGCAACAGCGTGAAGCCCAGAACGTAGATAGGCCCCGCGGCGAACCCTGCAACCCCGATCACGGGAACCACGATCCCGAGCAGGGAGGACGAGCCCGAGACGAGCAGGGCACCGCCCGCCAGGAACAGCGCCATCGGGAACACAGCGGAGCGGTTGATACGGTTCTGCAACGCGGAAGCGGTAATCACACCGAGCGCCATGCCAAGTCCGAGCGAGAAGAGAATGAGATTGAAATCGGCTTCGTCGCCCGAGATGACATCGTTGACGAACAGCGCGCCGAGCGGCACCAGCATCCCCCCGCCGATCACCCCGACAGCCAGACCAACGTTCACCGCCCGCACGATCGGGTTCACAGCAATGAACTGCCAGCCCTCACGCAACTCGCGCACAGCACCGCCGAGCTCCCAGTTGTCCCTTTGAGACCCTTTGCGCTCCTCACGGCTGCGGCGCGGAAAGGCGATGGTCGAGACGATCAGTGCTGTCGCCAGGAACGAGAGACCGTCGACATAGAACGCCAGACCCTCCTGATTCAGCCGGAACGTGTTGACCCAGCCCTCATCGCTGAAGGACTCGGCGAGCTTGGCCAACAACGCGGCGATCCCGGCAGCAACCGGAAACATGCCGTATGCAGCCGCCACGTTCAAGGAGTTCGCGGTCGTGAGCTTCTCGGTCGGGACGATGTTGGGAACCACCGCCTCCTTTGCCGGCGACCACATCATCGTGCAGATCTCCAGAATGAACGAGGCGATGATCAGCCCCACGAGGCTGTCGACGAAGGGAAGCGAGAAGAGCACCAGGGCCCGAGAGACGTCACAGACCAGCATCACCCGCTTCCTGTCGAGCCGGTCGACAAGAACCCCCGCAGCCGTTGCCAGGAAGAACCCCGGCGCTATCCGTGCCGCGAGCACCAGAGCGATGGCCGTGCCCTCGGAACCCTCGCTCAGCCGATCGGCCAACGCCACGATCGCGATGAGCCCCAGCCAGTCGCCGGTGGCGGAGATGACCTGCGCGATCCACAGCCGGAAGAACTCCCGTGAACCGAACATCGTTTCGATGGGACCCGGATCGCGGCGCGCTCTGAGCGCCTCCCCCAACCGGGTGGCACTGCTCGAAGGGATCTGCTCGTCCACCGCGCGAGACTAGACCGTCATGGCTTGAATGCGCCCAAACCTTTAGGTCGCGCGCTTCTTAGCCACCTTCTTGGTGGTCTTCTTGGATGTTTTCTTGGTGGTCTTCTTGGTCGCCTTCTTGCGGCTCGAGGCTCGTTTGGTTGCCTTCTTGGCAGGGCCCCGCAAGCGTCTCTCCGCCAGCAGCTCCGCGGCGCGTTCGATCGTCAACGCCTCGACCGCATCTCCCTTTCGGAGGGACGCGTTGTACTCACCGTCGGTTACGTACGGGCCGAAACGGCCGTCCTTCACAACCATCGCCTTGCCGGTCTCCGGATCCTCCCCCATCTCACGCAACGGCGGTTTGGGGGTCTGCCCACGACGCCGTCTAGGTTGCGCGAACAGGGCCAGGCACTCCTCGAGTGTCACGCTGAAGATCTGTTCCTCGTTGTCGAGGCTGCGACTGTCCGAACCCTTGCTGACGTAGGGGCCGTAACGACCGTTCTGAGCGGTGATGGCCTGTCCGTCCGCTGGATCGGTGCCGACAGTGCGCGGCAGGGTCAGCAACTGGAGTGCATCGTCGAGGGTGACCCGCTCCAGAGTCATCGTCGCGAACAACGACGCCGACTTCGGTTTCTGGTCCTGCTCGTCGCTGTTGCCGACTTGCACGTACGGGCCGAAACGGCCCGCTCTGGCGTAGATGTTCATGCCGGTCTCGGGATCGGTGCCCAGCACGCGCCCCTCCCTCGGCGTCTCCAGATACTCGAGGGCCTTCTCGAGGGTCAGCTCATCGGGGGGAAGATCCTCGGGGATCGACGCGGTGTTGCCGTTCGTGGCGCCGTTCTCATCGACCTCGCCACGCTGCACATAGGGGCCGTAGCGGCCGACGCGCACGGCGATCGGCTGACCGTCGTCGCTCATCCCCAAAGGAACCGTGTTGATCGCCCGGGCGTCGATATCGGCCAGGCGGGTCGATACCTTCTCCTTCAGTCCGGGTTCGGTGCCCTCACCCCCTCCGAAATAGAAACGCGTCAACCAGGGTTCGGACTCCTCGGTGCCCCTGGCGATCTTGTCGAGGTCGTCCTCCATCTGGGCGGTGAAGCGATAGTCGACAAGGTTCGGAAAGTGCCTCTCCATCAGGTTGACCACCGCGAACGCGGTGAATGTGGGAACCAGGGCTGATCCCTTCTTCCAGACGTAGCCACGGTCCAGGATGGTGCCGATGATCGACGCATAGGTGGAGGGACGACCGACGCCGAGTTCCTCGAGCCGTTTCACCAGTGAAGCTTCGGTGTATCGCGCCGGAGGGCTGGTCTCGTGCCCCTCGGGTTCCAGAGGACCGGTCGCACGAGCCTCGTCTCCCCCGTCGATCGCAGGCAGGCGCCGCTCTTCGTTCTCGTCGCCGGCCCCGTCGGAGGCCTCCTCGTACACCTCGCGGAAACCACGGTGCGAGATCACCGTGCCGCTGGCGGCGAACACTACGTCGGTGTCGGTGCGGCTCGTGGCCCCGAGCCGAAGCTGCACGGTCTCGCCGGTGCAGTCCGTCATCTGGGAGGCGACGGTTCGTTTCCAGATCAGCTCATAGGCCCGCGCCTCGGAGCGGGGAACCTCTCTGGAGACCTCCTCAGGGGACCGGAACGATCCACCGGCGGGGCGGATCGCTTCGTGCGCCTCCTGGGCGTTCTTCGACTTCTTCGTGTACCGCCTGGGGGAGTCCGGCAGGTACCGCGCTCCGTAGCGGTTCTTGATCGTGGTGCGGGCCGCCTGCAGCGCGGTTTCCGACAGCGTCGTGCTGTCGGTCCGCATGTAGGTGATGTAGCCCTTCTCGTAGAGTCCCTGCGCGGCGCGCATCGCCATCTGAGCCGACATCTTCAGCTTCCGGCCGGCCTCCTGCTGATAGGTCGACGTGATGAACGGTGCTGCGGGACGCCGGCGGTAGGGCTTGGACTCGCGGGACCGCACGACATAGGACACCCCCTCCAGATCACCGACGAGTGCCGCTGCCGCGGCGCCGTCGAGCACAGTCGCGTCCTCACGGGCCAGTCGGCCGTCGTCGCCGAAGTCTCGGCCGCCGGCCAGCCTCACACCGTCGATGGTCGACAGCGACGCCGAGAACTCTCGTGTGTCGCCTTCAACCGCGGCGAAAGTACCGCTCACGCTCCAGTAGCTCGCAGCGCGGAAAGCCATCCTCTCGCGCTCACGGTGGACCACGATCCGGGTGGCGACGCTCTGCACCCGCCCCGCAGAAAGCTGCGGCAGCACCTTCTTCCAAAGCACCGGGGACACTTCATAGCCGTAGAGCCGGTCGAGGATGCGACGAGCCTCCTGCGCGTCGACCATCTTGCGGTCGAGCTCGCGCGGAGAGTCCACCGCCGCGGCGATCGCAGCGGGCGTGATCTCGTGGAACACCATCCGCTTGACCGGGATCTGCGGATTGAGCACCTCAATGAGGTGCCAGGCGATCGCCTCGCCCTCGCGGTCCTCGTCTGTCGCCAGGTACAGCTCGTCGCTGTTCTTCACCAACTGCTTCAGGAGCCGGATATGG
Organism: uncultured Acidimicrobiales bacterium; assembly: GCA_951812975.1. Classification (GTDB taxonomy): domain Bacteria; phylum Actinomycetota; class Acidimicrobiia; order Acidimicrobiales; family Aldehydirespiratoraceae; genus VXYK01. Next base: position 1,364,250 of record CATOTC010000001.1, read on the forward strand.
GACCGTTTGTCGGCGCTCTCCACGTACAGCGGTTTGAACCCGTCGTCGACATTGATCCCGGTGCGGGCCCAGGGCTCGTTCTTGTAGGCCTTGGGGACCTCAGCGGCGTTGCGCGGAAGGTCGCGGATATGACCGATCGACGATTCGACGGTGTAGCCGGCACCGAGGAACTCCGCGATCTTCTTGGCCTTGGCAGGCGATTCGACAATAACGAGTGCGTTAGTCACGGGGAACGGTCAATCCAAACAGAGAAACGTGTCGGGCAATGTAGCCCTCGAATCTAATCACGCAACATTCACGGGCTGGACGTACCCACCAACATTGGATCGTCCGTCTCGATCTCCTCGACTGGTTTCGTGCGCAGCAGAATCAAGGTCCCGATGACCGCGGCGACGACCGAAGCGCCGAAAATACCGATCTTCGCTTCGGTCAAAAGCGGGTCGCTGAAGGCCAGACCAGCGATGAACAGCGACACCGTGAAGCCGATACCCGCGGTGGCCGCCAGCCCGACGACGTGGGTCCAGGTGGCCGACTCCGGCAGTGACGTCAGCCCCGACTTCACGCTGAGCCAGGTGGCGAGCGTGACGCCGATCATCTTGCCGAAGACCAAGCCCGCGGCGATGCCGAGCGTGATCGGACTCGTGGCGGCGTCGACGATGGTCTCGGTCGACAGGTCGATCCCGGCGTTGGCCAGAGCGAAGATCGGGATGATCAGAAAACTCGAGACTGGATGGAGCAGGTCCTCCAGCCGTTCCACGACCGAGACCTGGTCCTTCAACTCGAAGTTCGCACGGCGGACGACCATCGCGTTCGCATCGCCGCGCAGCGCGCTCAGGACCGGCTCCTCGTCGGGATCCACCTCGTTGAGCGGAATAGCCGGCGTGAGCAGGCCCAGGATGACCCCGGCGATCGTGGCGTGAATCCCCGATTCATGCACCGCGAACCACAGGAAGAACCCCACGACCAGATAAGCGGGAGTCCACCCGACCCCGGCTCGACGCATGCCGATCACCGCGAAAATCGCCCCGACCGCGGCCAACAGCCACCCACCGGAGAGATCGCTCGTATAGAAGATCGCAATGACCGCGATCGCGCCGATGTCGTCGACGATGGCAAGGGTCAACAAGAACACCTTCATGACGCTCGGCACGCGGTCGCCGAGCAACGACACCACACCGACAGCGAAGGCGATGTCGGTGGCCATGGGAATACCCCAACCGTCGGACGCCATGCCGCTGGGATTGAAGGAGAAGTAGATCGCGGCCGGAAGGACCATCCCGCCGATGGCGGCGATCGCCGGCAGGGCGGCCGCACGCGGGTCTCGGAGTGTCCCGACGACGAACTCGCGTTTGATCTCCAGGCCGACGACGAAGAAGAAGATGGCCATCAGGGCGTCGTTGATCCAAGCATGGAGCGCCAGATCCAAAAGCACATGGGATCCGATCTCAATGGAGATGTGCGTCTCGAGAATCTCGTGGTACGTGTCGCTGTAAGCCGAATTGGCCCAGATCAGGGCAATGACCGTGGCTCCGAGCAGCAGGATGCCACCCGCGGCCTGGATGCGCAGGAACCTGCGCAGCGGGCGACCCAGCGCCCTCACAAACCTAAGTTCGCGGCTTCGCCGCTTGGGCGACGACCGTTGTGGGGATTCCTCAGACATGACCATGCGAGACGCTACCCGCCTAAAGCGGCGCGTCTACGCTTGGATCCGTAGAAAACCAGGCGAACACATGTCCCCGATGAGGATGGTCGGATCTCTGTCTCGTCTGCCAGCATCCGCATGAGCCGAAGCCCCATCCCGGACTCGTGGAGAAGCCGTTCGGGGGAGTCTGGATCAGGGAGGTTCGGGAGGGCGTCGGGGTCGAACCCCTTGCCGTGATCGCGGACAGTCACTTCAATCTGCTCTTCGGTGACGTTGCAGGTGAGTTGGATCTGCGCGGCGGAGTCGACCCCCTCGTGGGACCGGATGGCATTGGTCGTCGCCTCCGAGACAGCAACTCGAAGGTCCTCGACACGTTCAGACTCGAAGTAGGGGTGCAGCTGCGCCGCGCCGGACACCACCAGGCGCACGAGCGACACGAACTCCATCTGCGCCGGGATCTCGAGAACCACCTCACCGGTGTAGACAGCGGCAGAGTCGGGGCTCTTGTGGCGGGGTGCCGCGGGGAGGTCTTGGCCTGGGGTCATCGGTTCATAGGGTCTTACGGTCATTGGGTCGAGACCGCTTCTTGCACTGTCTTGTGCAACTTGAACACTCGGTCCAGGTCGCACACCTCAAAGACTCTACGAATCCGCGGCGCAGGTACAACCACTCGCAGGTCCCCATCGAGGAGTCGAGTGCGTTTCAAGGCGCCGACGATGACTCCGAGCCCGAACGAGTCGATGAAGTCGACTCCGCTGAGATCGAGCACCAGACGACTGCTGCCCTCGCCGACCTGTGCCATCACGTGTTGTCGCAACTCCGGCCCGCCGACGACGTCGAGCTCTCCCACGACCGCGGTTATAGACCACGGCCCCTCGTGGAACGTCTCAACCAGGTGCACCCCAGAAACCGTACCGGACCAGCACGCTCGGCTAGCGCACCCATCGTCGATTCAGGCGCTCACTGTTCTCGGTACATGGCGGCGACCGACGACATCTCGGGGTCGTTGAGGAGCGCTCCCACGACTGAGATATCGGTCCGCATCACGTAGACGAGCAGCACCCTGACCACCGTGGCGTCCCGGGTAACGGCAACCGTGAGCTGTGCGGGGTCCAGCGAACCCGCATCGACGACCGCGGCTGTGACCTCGGCGTCCGATCCTCCGACCGCTGCGATCCGGACTCCCTCCCGAGCAGCGTGGGTGACCATGACCCGGGTGCGGACCACCAGTCCGATCTGTGCGACCACCAGCAGTGCAACCACCGCCACGGGTAGCAGCAGGGCGAACTCGACGGTCGCCTGACCTCTGCTCTCGCGACAGCGTCGTCTCACGAAACCCGATCTGCTATCGAGTTGACGACCTTGTTGAGCAGCGACGAGATCTTGCCTGTGGACGTGGCCCAGGCGATCAACATCATCGCTACCGTGGCCGCACCGAGCACCACCAGCGCATACTCGGCGGTTGCCTGACCTCTGTCATCGGTCAGCCGCGATTTTACCTCGGCTGCAGCTGTGAGCATGGCGACCTCGATCGCGATCCATAGACGCAACAACATCGGGTACCTCCTGTTTCGTTCGATCTGTTGTCTTGTTCTGGGGGAAGCGAGAACCCGCGGCCGCAGCTCAGACGACCACACCAAGGTCGCTGAGAGAACCGAGCACCAGCGGTACCAGGGTGAGCAGCGCAAACGAGGGGAGCACGCACAACAGCAGCGGCCCGAGCATGGCGACGGGCACGCGGCGCGCGCGTTCCTGCGCTGCTACGCGGCGCAGACGACGGGCTTCGTCGCTCACTCGCAGCAATCCGCCGGCCAGCATCGAACCGTCGCGTTCGCCAGCATTGAGGGCGGTGACCAGGGGCCGGACCCGATCCCCGAGCGGGGTCATCGCCCGGTCGAGCGCGTCCGCGAAGGTGGCCCCTGCCGATGCTCTCGAAAGCGCTCTGTGCACGGCCGTTGCGAACGGGTCGGGCAGCCAGGCTTGGCACCGCTGCAACGTTTCTCTCGGTGTGAGGCCCGCACCAACGCCGACCAGCAGCAGATCCACGACCTCGGGCAGCGTCTTGGCCACGACCGCGTCGCCGTCGGTGGAGGCTCGGCGGCCTCGGATCACCACGACCGCGTAGATGAAGACCAGCGGGACGACCAACACGGGTTGCGTCAACCCCACGATCACCGCACCGAAGACCACCACGCCGAGCAGCACGCGCTGCGCGGCTGACCCTCGCGATGATCCCGTGGCGATGCTCCGTTTTTCGGGCAGGGTCTCGACCAGTGGCCGAGGGCGGACACGCCAGGGGCGAAACCAGACCGCACTGAGAACACAGCAACCGACGACCAGCGCGATCCTCATCGCGCACCGCCGATCATCGGGTCAACCACCGCGTCACCACCAACCACCGCGTCACCAGTCACCGCACGCCCAACCACCGCGTCACCAGTCATCACCCCACCGGCGGTCATCGGGTCACCGAGGCGGCGAGACGGCGCATCCACGCGAAACCGACGACGTTGAGCAGCAGACCCAACACCACGCATATCTGGCCCGTACCGGTAGTGAAGACTGCCGCGCTGCTCGCAGGATCGAGGGTCAGAAGCAGAACCAGGAACCCGATCGGCGCCACGAACAGCACCATCGCCGAGGCCCTCGTCTGTGCGGTCAACACCCGGACCTCGTCGACAAGCCCGGCACGTTCACGCAGAGTCAACGCGGCGCGCTCCATCGAGCCGGCCAGCGCGCCGCCTGTGACCGAGCCGAGGCTCACAACAGCCCGAACCAGATCACCGTCGGGATGATTCAACTCACCGGCCCAACGGTCGAGCGCCTCCACCAGCCGCTCACCGGAAGCGAAACGAGTCACCAGAGTGTCGAGCCCCAGACCACGCAGCGACGACAACGCCGAGGCCGTCTGGATCGCTTCGTGCAGGTTGCGTCCACCTCGCAGTTCACGCGCCAACACGTCGAGCATCTCTGGAAGCTGCCCGATCGCCGAAAGCCGCCGACGCTGCTCAGCACGACTCACAGTCACTCCCCTCGCCGCCGTCACTCCCCTCGCCGCCGTCACTCCCCTCGCCGCCGTCACTCCCCTCGCCGCCGTCACTCCCCTCGCCGCCGTCGCTCCCCTCGCCGGATCCTCATTGCCCCTCACAGCCATCACTCTCCGCACCAGAGGGGACGCACCGTCTCCCCGTCGACCACCTCAACGACCGCGGCTACCTCACGTGCCCCCGATGGTGTGCGTTCAACCTGCACAACAACATCGAGCGCAGAACCGATCTGGGTGCGGACCACGTCATGGGGCAGGCCGGTTCCGGCCGACATCACCAACGACGCCAGCCTTCGCAGGGCATCGGTGGGGGAGTTCGCATGGATCGTCGACAGGCACCCCGAATGCCCGGTGTTGAGCGCCTGAACCAGATCGAGCGCTTCGGGGCCGCGCACCTCGCCGAGCACGATGCGATCGGGACGCATCCGCAGCGCGTTGCGCAGAAGGTCACGGATCTCCACGGCCCCGACCCCTTCGATGCCGTCGGTTCGAGCCTCCAGGCGCACCACATGGGGATGGCGGAGGCGGAGCTCAGCCGCATCCTCGATGGTGATCACCCGAGCTTCGGTCGCCACATGCGCAGCCAAAGCGTTGAGCAGCGAGGTCTTGCCCGCGCCCGTACCGCCGCTGACGATGATGCTGCGCCGCTCAGTGACCAACTCCGCGAGCATCGAAGCAACCGATGGCGGTCCGAAATCGGCCACGTCCTCGGCTCGGAGCACGAACCGGCGGATGGTGACGTAGGGGCCGTCGATGGCGACGGGCGCGGCCACGATATTGACTCGGCTGCCGTCGGCGAGGCGCCCGTCGACCCAGGGCCGCCGTGGGTCCACGATCCGGCCGATCGGCGCGACTATCCGTTCGACGAGCAACTCCAGTTCAGCGTCGTTGAGCACCACCCCGCTGGACTCGATCCGCCCGTGGCGCTCGAACCAGACCACGCCGGGCCCGTTAATCATGATCTCGCTGATCTCACGGTCTACGAGCAACGGTTCGATGGGACCGAGCCCGGCCAGACGGGCCGTGACCTGCCGGTGCAGCGACTCCCGTTCACGGGCACCCAACAATGGGGCGTGGCGGGAGATGGCGGGGAAGATCTCCGCGGCACCACCGCCCTGGTCCAAGAGGTCGCCGTGGACCGTTGCGGCGAGATCGACCATCAGCGCTTCAGCCATCGAGCACCTCGCTCAAGCGGTTCAGCGACCGTGGCATCCGGTGCGCGAGCAGGCCCGAGTCGACTGCTCGCGAGACCGCCGGGTCCCAGGGCACGGCAAGGACTTTGTGTCCGTTGAACACTGCTGTCACATCGGACAGTCGCAGAGCCCTACCGGGTTCTTCCACCACGACGACCGAGCTCCCCAACGCCAACGGTCGTGCAAGGGCAGCCTGAATACCCAGGTAGCAGGCTCGAATCACCATGACGGCACGGGTGCCGTGCACCAGCCAGGGATCGGGAGGGCCCGCGCTGCCCGCATCGACCACAACCCAGCGTGCAGACCGCGACAGTAGTTCCGCCGCCAACACGGTCCGCTCGGGATCGATCGCTGCCTGCGTTGCGTTTCCTGCGCCGAGGAGTTGCAGCCTCTCGCCTACGGGCATCTCGAGCAGCGACAACGCATCGGCAGACACGTCTGAGGGCGCGAGCAGCCAGTCAGACAGTCCGTCGCCCGTGCCGGGCGGCAGGCCGAGCACCATCGGAAGATCGCCGACAGTGTCGACTAGCAGGGTTTCACGGCCTGACGAGGCAATCGTCAGACCCAGCGCGGCGGCTACGACTGAGGTACCTGATCCACCCTTGGGCGACCAGCAAACAATACACACGACAACTCCCGGAACTCGATGTTCGACGGGGGAAGTCGTTCAACGGGGAAGTCGTATTCACACCCTAGTGGGCAAAATAGCGCTGTCAACTACGAAATGTTGTCAGATACCTTACCGAAGGGAACGCTCTTTAAGCGGCCGGTCTGCTCAGCCCCCGTTCGTCTTCGTCAGTCGGCTGTTACGGCGCTGTCAATGATGTCGGCCCACTCTGTGGCAGTGAACGCCTTGGGAAGACCCTCGTCGGGTAGCCGTACTCGGTCTTTGTAACGACCGCAGATACCGGGCGCCTCTGATGTGACCGGCGGCATCAATATCGACACGGGCCGGTTCAGACGTCTTTGATCTTGCGACCCAGAAGCACCAGCAGCACGATCAGGACGACACCTAAAAACAAACGGTTCTTTGACATGCCGATGACGCTATCGAGTGACGACCGATCCCGCACCGTCGAGAGTTTCCTGTTTGGCTGTAGCGTCTGGTGTGGAGGTGTCCGAGCGCCTGGTGGGCTCCCCCGCCTTCAAAGCGGGTGGGATGGGTGATCCCCGTCCGGCGGGTTCGATTCCCGTCCACCTCCGCCACACAAGAAGGTGCGGTCCGTGCTGAAGGCCGTGCTGTCGGTGTGGGCCGACCGGACAGAGACAATGCGATACGCCGATCCGTCCTGGTAGCCGAGTTCTCAATTGCTATCCATGGAACGCTCGGAGGATTTCGTTCCTGCGACACTGTAGCCGAACCGAAGAGCCGTTTCAGTCTAAAGTGATTCCATCATACCGGCGTAGAAGAACAGCAAGATCACTTGCAATATCGTTTTTCATTATTCGTAGGCTTTCTCTTGATATAGCCTTAGGTTCAGTATGCGCTATTTGACCGAATCGGCCCGAAGATGTTCGATATCGAACATGCTCTTTGTCGATAATCCAAGCTCGGTCGACATTCTTTGAAAGGTGAGCTACAGCCGAAATGTGAGTCATTCTCGACAATGGATCGAAACAATCTAGGTCAAGAATATCAAGCGATATACTGAGACTGTTGGCAATCTTACCGGCCAGTTCATCAACGGAGACAAGCGATTGACCTGTGGGTGTTCGTATCTCATCCGAAACAGCATCCTGCGCTATTTGCACTGATCCCCATTCATCAACAACCAAAAGATACTGGGACTGTTCAATTAACAGACGATCAGACATCACTCTAAATTCTAAAGGCCCTGCAGAATGAATTTGTCCTTGAGGGGTGCGCGGTATGGCTCGCTGAAGAGTTCGGCGGAACTCAGGACTCTCAAGCGTTGAGGGTCGTATGATCTGTTGACGGGGTCCGCCCGCAACAGCAACTCCTAACAGTCCGCCTGAAGTGCTACTCTGCAAACCGCCCGTTACGATAACGAGATTTTGCGCGCGGTAAAATATTTCAATTTCGTTCACAGGAGTGCTCGCTTCCGACAGCATGAGATTGTGTAGCGCCTTGATCACCCGGTTCCTCAGATTTTCGACACTCTCAAAGCGATCTCCCAGGCGTCCCTTCGACCATTCGCTGACCTCCTCAATGAATCTCTGTTGTGCGACTTCTTTGGCTTCAATTTTCTCGATGAATACAAGGATATGCCTATTTTCCTTGACGGCCTCTCTCCATTCCTCATGAGTGGCTGACAACCCTGATTCTTGAGGTGTTCCATACCGCTCACCAAGCAGGAACACGACGACATCGCTTTTGCGAACAGCTTCGAGGCATGTCTTTTGTGATGTCAAAGGCCGCGCACAGAAGTCTTCTGACCGTGTCAACTCAATGTCAAAGAGCTTCGCAGTGGATTCGACCGCGTCTCGGTACTCCGCGTAGCCGTAGATCACGGAAGAGATGAAGACTCTCATGATTCTAGCTTAGACAGTCGGTCATCTCGCGCGCAGAATACTAGACATGATGGTCTCGTCTCGTTTCCCACATGGCTCTTCGTATCAGCCGCACTAGTCAATGATCGACCTACTAGCCGAATCGAGATGGCCTTGCGAGCACGAGGCGGACTCAAGGCTGATCTTCGCGAACGAGGGTGGGCGATAGGGCTTCGGTTAGGGCTTGGATTTCGGTTAGGGCGGATTGGAGGTCTTCGGCGATCTCGGCGGCGAGGATGGCCGGGGGCGGGAGGTTGTCAGCGTCTTCGAGGCTCTCGTCTCGGAGCCAGAACAGGTCGAGGCTGACCTTGTCGCGGGTGATCAGTTCGTCGTAGGTGTAGCGCTTGAACCGTTCGGACTCTGCACGTTGGTGACGAGCGTCGGCCCGGTAGCAGGCGACGAAATCGTTGAGGTCGGCCCTCGTGAGCGGGTTCTGCTTCAGGGTGAAGTGCTTGTTGGTGCGCAGGTCGTACACCCACAGCTCACGGGTCCAGGCGTCCTCGGCGCCCTCTCGGCGGCGGAAGAACAGCACGTTGGCCTTCACGCCCTGCGCATAGAAGATCCCTGTCGGCAGCCGCAGCAGCGTGTGGACCTCGCAGTCGTGCAACAAGCGGCGGCGGATCGTCTCGCCCGCACCCGCCTCGAACAGCACGTTGTCGGGCACCACCACGGCCGCGTCCCCGCCGATCTTCAGCAAGCTCACCACATGCTGGACGAAGTTGAGTTGCTTGTTCTTCGTCGTTGCCCAGAAGTCCTCCCGCTCGTAGCTGTCCGACGACGACCGGCCGAACGGCGGATTGGTCAAAACCATGTCGAACGGCCTGCCCGGAGAGTCCCGCAGAGCGTCGTCGACCACGATCGGTGAGTCGGATTCGGGGCTCTCGATGCCGTGCAGCAGCATGTTCATGGCGCACAACCGGGCCGGCAGGTCGGCGATCTCCCAACCATTGAACGCACCCGAGCGCAGGTGAGCGACCTGGTCGGGTTCCAGATGCGGGAACCGCTCGACAATCGACCGGTATGCGCCCAGGAAGAACCCTCCGGTGCCGCAGGCAGGGTCACAGATGCGGTCGTCGGGCTCGGGCTGCATCACATCGACGATGGCGTTGATGAGCGCCCTGGGCGTGAAGTACTGGCCCGCTCCCCTGGCACCCTCCTGGGCGGTCTTCTCGATCAGGCCCTCGTAGGCGTCGCCTTTGAGGTCGGCGTCGTAGCTCATCCACTCGTGCTGGTCGATGAACTCCTTGATGAGCTGTTCCAGCTTGGCGGGCGTCTGGATTCGGTTGCGGGCCTTGTGGAAGACCACGCCGAGCATGTCCTCACCAGCGCCGAGCGCGGCCAGCACATCACTGTAGTGGGATTCAAGTTCCGCACCCGACCGGTTGAGCAACGACTGCCAGCCGTGCTCGATGGGCACGATGCGGACGCCTCCGAGCATCTCCTGCTGCTCGTCGGCCATCTTGAGGAACAGCAGATAGGTGAGCTGTTCCAGGTAGTCGCCGTAGGACAGGCCGTCGTCGCGCAGCACGTCGCAGAAGTCCCACAACTTCTGCACCATCGCCTTCGGATCCTGTGCGGTCACCGGCGCGCCCTCACAATGACCGATCAATCACATCGTCAATATCAGATCGAAGTTTCACGGGGTCAGCATAAGGAAGGTGACACCAACGTTCGAGCAATGTCGAAGCATCCGCTTGAACGGTTGAGAGCGGCAGTTCCGCCGTCGGATGCCCAGACTGTCCAGCCACGGACCGATCACCCGATTCCGCACGATGCACGACATCGCCGGATGGTTGCTGTTCTGGCCGACGACCACCTTGTCCCATGACCCCAATGTATGCCACATGACGCATCAGAGGCGTCTCTAATGGCAGTGGCGGGGTGACGGAGCCCGCGCCGGGCCGGTAGGTTGCAATGCGCGCGAATGCAAACCATTGCGACGTGCGTTATGCCAAAACCTAAAGCGCAAAACACGCGCAAACGACGTCAAGCACGCCGCGGCCGCGCTCACCGGTAACGTTGCGAAGCTTCGATGAGACCGGGGATCAGCCACTGCTAGCGTGGTTTGCGCGGCGACAGCAGCAACGACGCTACCTAGGATGCAGGGGAACGACCATGAACGATCCACGCTCCGTCGTGTCTTGCACCACAACGTCCGCGGGTCGTAAACCCCGTCTGCCAGCATGAACTCCGAAACCCACACCGAACCCAAGCGGGCAACGAAGCCGCTCCGCGTCAAGGTCGATCCGTCGCTGTATTCGTGGGCGGCTGAACGTTCGCGGCTCGGCTTGGACGAACTCTCAGACCGTTTCCCGAAACTGAGCGAGTGGATGGCCGGCCACCGTTCGCCCACGCTGAAGCAGGTTGAGGATTTTGCGCGCGCCACCGGCACGGCGATCGGGTACTTCTTCCTCGCAGAACCACCAGACGAGCATCTACCGATCCCGGATTTTCGAACGGTAGGTGACCGTCCGGTAGCCCGACCGAGCGGCAACCTGCTTGACACGATCTACCAGTGCCAGCAGCGCCAAGACTGGTATCGCGACTATGTGCGCAGTTCGGGGATGAGAGAGCTTGAGTGGGTTGCTTCACTGCAACCGAACACCCCTCCAGAGGATGCAGCACAACGAATGCGCAGCGCGCTGTCGTTCAACGTGCAGCAGAGGGGTGCCGACTACCAGGAAGCGTTCAGGGTATTGAGGCAACGGGCCGAGGAACTTGGCGTGATGGTCATGGTGAGCGGCGTGGTCGGAAGCAACACGCGCAGGAAGCTTGATCCCCAAGAGTTCAGGGGCTTCGCTCTCGCGGACCGGTTCGCGCCGCTGGTGTTCGTGAACGGCTCGGACACACGCGCAGCCCAGATCTTCACGCTCGCCCATGAATTGGCTCACATCTGGTTGGGTGAGAGCGCGCTGGACAGTGTCGATCTAGGGGCGAGGGCCACCAACGACATCGAACGCTGGTGCAACCGGGTAGCAGCGGAGATCCTCGTTCCGCTTCAGGAGATTCAGGCAGAGTTCAACCCCCGAGTGGGAATACCGACCGAACTGCAGCGCCTTGCGCGCCGGTTCAAGACGAGCAGGCTGGTCGTGCTCCGGCGGCTCCACGAGTGCAAGTTCCTAACCTGGGACGAGTACCAGCAGACTTTCCAGACAGAATACGAGCAGGCCCTGGAACGGGTCACCGGCACTGGCGGCGACTTCTACAGGACCCAACCAGCCCGTGTCGGCACGACTTTCGCCCAAGCTGTCATCGCGAGCACTCTTGAGGGTGACACCTCGTACACCGACGCGTTCCAAATGCTCGGCTTCAAGAAAGCCTCAACGTTTTATGAGTTGGCTGATCGACTCGGTGTGACGTGACGGTCTACCTGCTCGACACGGACACCCTCATCAGAGCCAAGAACGAGCACTACGGCTTCGATCTCTGTCCAGGCTACTGGAATTGGCTCGACAACGAGCACGCGGCAGGGAAGGTGTTCAGCGTTCGCAAGGTCTACGACGAACTCCTTGCTGGTCAGGACGAACTCAGCGACTGGGCCAAGCAACGGAAGGGCTTCTTCTTGGAGCCGAACGACGCCACGCGAGCAAGCCTCGAGGAGGTCAGTGCGTGGGCTTACGGCGCGCGATACCAGCCAAATGCTGTGAGTCTGTTCATGCAGAAAGCCGACTATTTCTTGGTTGCGGAAGGGCACGCATCGCAAAAGACGGTCATCACCTACGAGAGGTCGGCACCAAACTCTCTCAGCTCAATCAAGATCCCCGATGCCTGCAATGCAATGGGCGTTGACTGGATAGCTCCACACAGGATGTTACGCGCGGAGGGCGCGCAGTTCGATCTCCGTTCCTGATTCTGAGGGACGGTCTTTTCGAGAATCCGTGTCATCCAGCACGACAGAATCGAAGGGGTAGCGGTCGACGCACCAATACCACCGAGGGCAGCGACTCGTCAACGCGCCTCATCGATGCCAAGAACTACGCTTCAACCGACTGATGATGGCCCGAGCAAGGGCAGAATTGCAACCGGTGACACCAGAGGACTTCTTCAAGGACGACTTCGTCTCAGACAGGCATTTGCTCAACCACGAGCTATTGGACCGTGTGCGCGCTGGTACATACAACGAGCGGTCTGATGTCGAGGTCGCCGTCGCGTTGCTGCGGTTGGCCCATGACGAGCTTGAGGCTTATGGCACGAACGGAGAGCAGCGCACCGATAAGCACGACATTCGGCTCATTTTGAGAACGAGTCTGCAACTGCTGAACCGCCTAGGCGTAGTCCTCGACCTGCCGTTCAGCGACTATGGCACGTTTCGGTCTCATTGGATGGCCAACGGTGCACACGGCAACTGGCAGGCTCGGCGCGACATACTGAATGAACTCTTTGAGCCGGTCCACCTTCAACTCGCGGACCTGGAGAACGACGAACTCGGATCGGAGCTGGCAAAGCCTGTCACAAGCCATCCGGGCACAGGTTGGTCCCGTGTTGATATCGAGATCAACGAAGTGCGACGCCATTTCGGGTCCGCTCGGAGCCCGCAGGACTACCGCAATGTCGGTAACGACTGTGTCGCGGTTCTGGAACGGCTCAGCGAGGTGGTGTTCGATCCTGAGTTCCACCTCAGGGAAGGCGAGCAGGAGCCACCGGTCGCTAATACGAAGGATCGGCTCGGCAGGTTCGTGGACAACGCCGCTTCCGGACCAGCGAATGCGGAGATCAGAAAAGTCGCCCGGGCAACCATTGAGCTAGCCCAAGCCATCAAGCACCAAGGTGAGCCGACGCGGAGGAATGCAGGGATCGCCGCAGACTCGGTGATCCTGCTCGCGAATCTTCTCCGCCGACTTGCTGAGAAATAACCCCTGCTCAAAGTGCTTACATCACGCGGACCGACAACTAGGACTTGTCGTCGCCCAACGACGGAGCCAATCGGCCTGGCAACGCGTCAATCAATTTGCGGATCTCGCCCAGTTCCTTGTGTTGCGCCTTGGTTGCCTGAGTTATCTCATCGAACGGCGTCGCAGTGACCTCTGACATTGATCTACGCGCACCGGAACCGCCGAAACGCATGTCGGATCTCCACCTACGAATGCCCCAAGTGCTCTCGTGGGAGACCTCAAATCTGGTCTGGTCCAGAACTTCGACAGTCTGTTCCGACGCATTTCCGAAGTTTCACACGTAGCGCTGGTCTGGAGTCATGTCACTAAGATTCTCAATCGGACCGAAAAGAAACTCTCGAGTGTTGCCCTCGTCAGGAGTGATGCCAGTCTCGTGCCACGCAATCGGCGGGGTGCACTTGACCTGCACCTCCTTCGCGACTCGGTTTCCGGTATTCGTCAGTTCAAGATAGAGGCCGCCACTGAACAGCAACCGCAGATTCACTCGTGGACGGCTTCGTTAAGCCCAATACCAGAGCGCCCCTAGTGCAGCGACTCCTTAAACGATCGCCTCGCTCCATTCGGACCCGACACACCACACCAGCAAGATTGCGAGTGCAGCTCCGACTGCGACAACTAGCCACCACACAACTCGCTTCACTTGCGACCTCCGTTCCATTGATTTCTTCTCTTCAACATCGCCGCTGGTTGTCTGCCTGAAGAACCTACTCGGCGTTACGAATGCACTGGACCAAATCTGAGGCTGGCTCATTGCCCGGGGGCTCTTGGGGGACAAGCTGACGCGAAGGCTCGCGACAAGATTGAGCGTCGGAGCGCTGCCGCTGTCACTTGACACCGGTCCAAGGAACCGGCGCATGACGCGACCACGTATCTCGTCTCGTCGGCGACTCGCACGATCTGACGCTGGATGTCGAGCGGTGGGACCGGAAGCTCGACAGCACCGATCATCGATTGGTTGACCTTGTAGATGCCAGCGGTCGTCCGAGCCTGCGATTCAAGTTGGCCCCTTACCTTGCGACTGTGCCAGACCAAGCTCAGGTATCTCGGATTCAGTCGTGACTCGTCGACGCGTGCTCGAATCATTGTGTCGGGAAACGCCACAGGGGGCGCATCCTCGGACACAAGGCCGCCGCGTCCAACGAGTCTCAGAGAACCGTTGCCCCGTGCGATAAGAAAGTCATCAGGGGCTATTGCGAAACGGTTGGGGTCCGTGTCACCAAAGTCACCTTGTTTCGTCTCGGCCGGATCGATGAAACCTTCCTTTATCGCAGTCAGTCGGAGTACCGGATCGCCACCGCTGGGGGCTGTCCGCACAGAGCGGCCATTCGTCAGGGGTTCCGTCAGGAGTTCGCTCAACGGTTGACTCCGAGCATCCGCGAGTCGGAGCTGATCATCGACGACACGTTGTAGAAGCCGTGTGGTTCGGATGACAGCCGAAGCCAGTCCCGCATCGACAGCATCGAGGCGGGAGAAGTGCTCTTCAACGGCGGCGACGATTCGTTCCTGCTCCTGCTCGGAAGTAATGCGGACGCTCATGGCTCGAACATCGCCGTCCCTCACCGCCGGATAACTGGTTCCGGTTTGCTGTTCGCTAAGCCGTTCAACAAAGTCATCGCTGAGGAGTTGGTGAAGGATGAACCGTGAGTTCACTCCGCGGTTGGGGCGGAGCACGCAGAATCCCGTAGATGCAATGGCTCCATCAAGCGAGGGCGACACAATCGCTGTCTTGCGTTGATATGTCCTCACGGTCGACAGGACGACGTCCCCGGTGCGCACGCGCTGACGAGCACGGGACGGCGCGTCACACCCTCGCAGACGTTTAGTGACCTCGATGCGACCAGATCCCGGGTGAATACCCCCGATGTCGATGTAATCGAAGAATGCGTCTGGGGCTTCTCGAGGATCCACCTTCTCCACAGGGGTGCAGCACTCACCCAGCGTTGCGAGATACCAACCGGGGGGTAAGTCAGATGTCATGCGGCTAGAGCCTGAGTGAGTTCGTCTAATAGGGCGTCGAGATCGGCGCCGAAGAGGTTGCGGGCTTTGCCTAGGCCGCCTTGGGTGCTGAAGGGTGGTCCCATCAATTGTGCAGGCGTGATACCGAGGTTGGTGGCGATGCGGGCTTTGATCAGGTCCAAGTAGGCAACCTGCTCCTCTGAGAACGAGCGGCCGGCGTTCGATTGCTGCAGCAGCCATGTCTCGAAGCGGTCGTTTACTAGCTCGGGGAAGGCGACCAACTCGTCAGCTTCGCCAAGTGCGTACCTCACGAGGCTCACCAAGTCGGTGCTGACTCGGTGAGCCGAACCTCGCACCTTCGAGGCGTCGAGTGTCTCGTAGGCCTGCCACAGTGCCTCCGGGGTCCAACGATGCGGAGGACGTGAAATCGCGTTGGCTAACTCCTTGATGTCCTTGTAGCTGAGGCCCCCGCCGTACGGCTGGCTGTAGAGCACCTCCAGCGCGGTGATCTCGTCCCTGTTGTCCTCGATGAACTGCTGCCACG
This sequence comes from uncultured Acidimicrobiales bacterium, assembly GCA_951812975.1. Taxonomy (GTDB): domain Bacteria; phylum Actinomycetota; class Acidimicrobiia; order Acidimicrobiales; family Aldehydirespiratoraceae; genus VXYK01. Next base: position 1,380,034 of record CATOTC010000001.1, read on the forward strand.
ACTCGACCTGGGACCGGGCACGGTCCGCCGCCTCCCGAGAGAACTCGTCTGAGATCACCCGATCCTGCGACGCCGTGTCGATCACCTGCTCGTAGCTGCGCCTCACATCGATCAGCTTCTCCCGCAGCGCCGAATTGCCTGCCAGCGGTTGCAACGCCTCACGGATCATCGTCTTGCCGGCAGCCTTGACCTGATCAGGTGTGGGATCACCGTCAGCTTCAGCCTTGGCCGCCGCGTACTGTCGGTCGATGTCGAGCGCGTCCACCATGCCGCGCACCAACTCCGTCAGCCCGACTCCGGCCACCTCCTCCACCTCTGCTCGATCCCCTGGCGTCATCTTCCGGTGAAGCCGGGTGAGCCGAGACGCCACCGACGACACCACTTCTGGATCGACCGAGCCGATGCCGATCTGGTTCAACAGCCGGTCGAAGCTCACGCCACGCTTGCGTTCGAGCGGCACAGTGTCGTGCAGTTCAGCTTCGGTGACACCCACGGCATCCACGATCACGAATCGGTCCTTGACCACGGCATCGGGCGTGACTGCACGCAGTTGATCGTTGTCCATCACCCGCACACCACGCCCCTTCATCTGCTCGAAGAAGTTGCGGCTGCGCACCATGCGCATGAACACCACACACTCGATCGGCTTCACATCGGTGCCGGTGGCGATCATGTCCACCGTCACCGCGATTCGGGTCTGGTAGCTGGTGCGGAACTGCTGCAACAACTCCTCAGGCTTGTTGCCGGCGTCTCCCGAGCGGTAGGTGATCTTCACCGCCCCCTCGTTGCCGAGCCCGAACTCCTCCCGGACAATCTGCACGATGTCGTCCGCGTGACTGTCGTCCTTGGCGAAGATCAACGTCTTTGGCACATGGGCCAGCAGACCGTCGTCACGACGCTCCCGGTCGTCGAAGATCACCGGAAGGGAGTCGCGCAGGGTGCGAACCACGGTGCGGATCTGGTCGGGGGCCACCACCTTGCGGTCCAGTTCGGCGGCGCTGTAGTCGATGTCCTCATCGACTTTCTCCAGACGGAGCTGACGGGTCTCGCGGTCGCGGAACTCGGTTACGAACTCCGCGGGGACCGTGCCGCCGGACTCAGTGATCTCGGTGCGGATGCGGAAGATATCGAAGTCCACGTTCACCCGGTCGGCCACCGCCTGGGCATGGCCGTACTCCATCACGATGTTCCGGTCGAAGAAGGCGAACGTCTGGATACCCGGCGTGGCCGTGAGCCCCACCAAGAAAGCGTCGAAGTACTCGAGAACCTGGCGCCACACGCCATAGATCGAACGGTGGCACTCATCGATGATGATCAGGTCGTAGGACTCGATCGGCACCGACGGGTTGTAGGCCACATTCACCGGCACGGCCGGAGCGGTCTCGAAGCCGCTCTGCTCATCGACCGCTTCGTCGAGTTCGTCATCACCCTTCAGGATCGAATGAAGCCTCTGAATCGTGCAGATGTGGACCTTCGTTGCCGCCTCGTCCGCCATGTCAAGCCGCGAAGACGTGAGATGGCGGACGTTGTAGAGCTCAGTGAACTTGCGCCTGTCATCGGGGGTGGCGAACCCCTGGAACTCCCGAAGCGCCTGACGACCAAGATTCGCCCGGTCAACCAGGAAGAGAATCCGCTGGGCTCCCGCGTGTTCCAACAGGCGATAACAGACATTGGCGGCAGCGAACGTCTTGCCAGAACCGGTGGCCATCTGGATCAGGGCCCGGGGACGGTTCTCCCGGAACGACCGCTCAAGATTCCCGATGGCTTCGGCTTGTGCAGGCCACAGGTGCGCTGTGCCTGCACCCGCATCGAGAGCGGGCAGGAGCGGGACACCGGCACGCAGACCAGCGCCACGGCCGTTGACATAGTCCTCCTGCCAGCGGGCCAGTGTCTCGGGTTGATGGAAGGTGTAGACCCGTCGACTCGCCGGCACAGGGTCCAACCCACTCGTAAACCGAGTCTCAGCACCGGTCGACTCGTAGCCGAACGGCAGCGCACCACCAACCTCAAAGGCCGGCAGTTCATCGGGGTAAGCGGTGCGATACTTGCGGGTCTGGAACTCAACCCCGGTCAATGTGCTCCCAGCCTTCTTGGCCTCGATCACCCCCACCGCCTGGCTGTCCACGAACAGCACATAGTCGGCCGGACCCGACTCGGTAGGAACTTCACGAACGGCAACACCCTGAGCCGCGGCCACCGCAGCGCTCCGGTAGTCCTGCACAACCCACCCACAAGCCGCGAGTTGCTCATCAATCTTCTCCCGAGCCTGACCCTCAGGCGTGGAATAGTCAGATGAACCAGTCTCAGACACCCCGGTGATCCTACGTGCCCAAGTAACTCCCGGCCATCTCTCCGGTCTCGGCTGGGTGTGACAGGGCCCCTGGTCCACGTGGCAGCGCTACCTGGATGATGTCGCGATGCTGATATGTTCTGCTGACCATGACGAAGACCACAATCTCACTGGATCAGCGACTCGCCGAGCGAGTGCGACGCGAAGCAGACACGCGTGGGATGAGCATGAGCGCCTTCGTTGCTTCGACGCTCGATGATGCTCTCAAACGCAGCAAACCATTCGAGCAGCCTCCCTTCCGGCTGATCACAGTGCGCTGCTCTCGAGGAAGTGCACAAGTTGATCTCGACCGGCCGAGGACGCTCGACGCGCAAGAAGACCAAGCCAAGTTCAATCACGCGGGTCGGTAGCCCTGATCTGACGTGGCGTCATGCGTATACACATCGATCTTGAGACCGAACAGCGACCACTCGCCAAACGCAAGGCCGTCGATCTGGCATCAGCATGGCCGAGTACATCCACCGCTTCGGAGAGCAAGACCTCGCTCAGGCGGGTCCTTAAACTCCGACATCTCCGCCATCTTCGGTATCGGGGACGCCGGCGGTAGCGAATCCACGCATGAGGGAGCCCGTCTCGCAACCAGAACAGATCGAAGCTAACGTTGTCGCTGGCGACCAGCTCGACGTAGGCCTAGCGCTGCCACGGCACCCAGTTGATGTTCTGTATAGAATTCTGTACAATACTGCCCCGACCACACCCACGGACCGCAGGAGAGCCACATGACGCCACTAACCGAAGCCCGTAGTCGCCTTAGCGAAATTGTCGACGAAGTGGCCTCGACCGGCTCGACGATCGAGATCTCCCGCCACGGACGACCCCTGGCGGTCGTCGTGGGCTACGAGGAGTACGAATCGCTGCTCGAAACGCTGAACATCCTCGCCGATGAGACAACCATGGACGCTATTGCCGAGGCCGAGCGTGATATTGCCTCTGGCGACCTGACTGATCTCGACTGAGGGCGCTGTGGCCCAACTGGCGCGCCGCGCCAAGAAGGACCTTGAGAACTTGCCGACCCCGCTGGCGGACAAAGCCAGGACGATCATCAGGCGCCTCGACAACGAACCCCACTTGGGCAAGAAGCTCGTTGGCCCGCTGCAGGGCAAGCGCTCAGCTCACCTCGGACGGTCCCACCGCATCATCTACACAGCAAGCGACGGACACATCGTCGTTCTAACGATCTCGCACAGAAGGGACGCCTACCGTTGATCCCCTCCGATGCTCCCGAACCGCCGCAGGAATCCTCGCTGCGGGTCCGTCTTGGTTCTCAAACCTCGGATTCGAGGGTCCCCGCGCGCCAAGGATGGGACGTCTTCCTTCGTCTACGACGTGGGTTCAGGAGGCTTCCAGCAATCGGGGCAGCCGTGCCATCTCATCGTCGAGATCACGCTGGAACCAACTCGGATGCAGGACCCCAAAGATGCGAAAGGGAACACGGAACGCCAGTTCGAACTCAACCCTTTTCCCGCCTGCGGTAGCAAAACATCCGTTGTTGTGTCCACCTCCGATAGAGAATACTGATGACGTGACCAGCACCTGCGCCGTACGGATCCGACACGCTTCAGCAGCAGATGAATCGGGTGTGCGGGCCTGTGTCGACGCGGCCTACGGCCCCTACGTCAAGCGAATCGGCAAGCCGCCGGCTCCCATGCTCGATGACTACGCGGCCCTGATAAAGAGCGACGTCGTCCATGTCGCCACCAGCGATGGCCGGCTCGTCGGGCTAATCGTGATGTGGCCACAGGAGGGCCACCTCTACATCGACAACATCGCTGTCCTCCCCGAGGCGCAGGGCATAGGCGTTGGCGGTGCCCTCTTGGGCTTTGCCGATCAGGAGGCTCAGCGAGTCGGCCTCAGCGAGATCCGCCTCTACACGCACGCAAAGATGACCGAGAACATCCAGTACTACCCGCGCAAGGGATTCCGCGAGACCCATCGAGCCACGGATGCGGGCTATCAGCGAGTCTACTTCTCACGCTCCCTCAATCCCCATCGGAGGTAGCGGTCACACCGCCCGGACCCTTCGGCGTTGGATCAGCAACGATTCGGCGACGGAGAGATCCCGGGTCAGGACGGTCTTGAAGGCTCCTGGACGGACCCTGGTCGGAGCGAGTTCGTGAGCAACGATATGAAGGCCCGAACGTGTGGCGGAGTCGCGCGGTTCTTCGGAAGGTAGGCATTGATCGCGTTCGGGTGCGGCATCATGAGGTCGGTCAGGGCGACGAGCAGCCCGGCGTCGATGCGCGGTTGGACGGATCGGGCCCAGCCCAGGGCGACACCCTCCCCGCGTTCGGCGACATCGAGGCACACCTGGTAGGAGGTAAACGTCATTCCGCTGACCGGCGACGGGCTGTCGATGTCAAACGAAGCGAGGAACCGGGACCAGTCGGTCCAATCCTTGTTGTCGTAGGCAACGTGGAGCAGCGGGAGATCCCCGAGGCCGGCGCCCGACAGCTCGGCAGGCAGTCGGTCGGCGAAGCTGGGCGAGCACACCGGGTACACCGAGTCGTCGCCAATCGGCTCGACATTGTACGGGTTGGGCCCGCTGCGCCAGTACTGCAGGCCGACATCGAAGTCCTCGGTGGTGGTCTCGATCGGTTCGAAGGAAGACAGCAAGCGGATCACCAGATCAGGGTTCGCCCGTTGGAAGTCGCCGAGAACTGGCGCTACGAGACTTGTCGCCAGGGACAGATCCGAGAAGATCGTCATGCTCGACGCGTCGGTGCGACGACGCAGCAGATCGGTCGTTCGGGAGATCTCGCCGAGCGCGAGACGCACTGACGCGGCGAGCGCTTCGGCATCGGGGGTCGGGACAACGTCGTACCTTTGGCGTTCGAACAGCGTGACCCCGAGATCGGCCTCCAGTTCTGCGATTCGTCGACTCACGGTGGTTTGGGAGTAGTGGAGTTCCTCGGCGGCGCGAGTGAAGTTCTGCAGGCGACATGCGGCCTCGAAGGGCACCAGCGTGGAGAGGGGTGGCAGTCCTGGTGATTCAGACATGCTTATTCTGCATTCCTGAGTTGCAATCCGCAGCTCTGATTAGGGATTTCATCGTTAGTTGAGAGCATACAGTGAATGACTGATGGGATCGATGTCGATGCGGCGATTGAACAGCGAAGGTGGTCTGTCCGTGTCAGCGAAGCCGTGAAGTGGCTGACACCGGGGCAGATCGAGTTCATCCGATCCCAACCGGTGTTCTTCGTGGCGACCGCGGCACGTGAGGGCAGGGTGAACGTGTCGCCCAAGGGGATGGACTCTCTCCGAGTTCTTGACCCCCGGCGAGTGGTGTGGCTCAACCTGACTGGAAGCGGCAACGAGACCGCGGCCCATGTAGCGGCGAGTGATCGAATGACGTTGATGTTCATGTCGGTCTCGGCGTCGTCGCTGATCGTTCGCGTCTACGGTCGTGCGCGGGTCGTGCACCCGCGCGAAACCGAGTGGAACGAACTCGTCAGATTGTTCCCGCCGATGGCAGGCTCCCGGCAGATCTTCGACCTCATGGTCGATGACGTATCTTCGTCGTGCGGTTCAGGGGTCCCAATCATGACCGTCGACGCGATCCGGGGGAAAGACGAGCTTGAGCCGTTCTATGCGGCGATGTCCGATGAGCAGCTCCATGACTACTGGTCGCGCAAGAACGTCACCAGCATCGATGGGCTCCCGACGGGAATCTTCGAGGACGATGCGTAGGGACCGTTGGTCGACGATTGTCAGCACGGAAGACGGGCCGTGAACAGAGCCGGACACGTCGGAGCGGCCTCGGCGCGCAGTGGTGCGAGCGGGGCCGCGCTGATTGCGCTGTCAGCAGCGAGCTACAGCACGGCGGGCCTGTTCACGCGGGTGATTTCAACCGACTTGTGGACCATGTTGTTCTTCCGTGGAATGTTCGCATCCCTGTTCTTGGCGCTGTATCTGGCATGCGTCTACCGCGGCCGCTCCCGCGACGTTCTCGGCCAGATCAGCTGGCCGACCTTCGCGGCGACGGCTGCCAGTACCGCGGCCATGATCTGCAACCTGGGCGCGTACCGGAACACGTCGGTCGCGAACGTGGTGGTGATCTACGCAATGGCACCCTTCGTGGCCGCGACGATCGCCTGGATCGTGCTGAAGGAGCCTTTCAAGCGTCATACCTTGATTGCCAGCATCGTGTCCCTCGTCGGCGTCACCATCATGGTGCTCGGATCTATCGCCGGCGGTGGTCTGTTCGGTGACCTTCTGGCTTTCGGGATGACGTTTCTTATGTCGTGCATGATTGTCGCCATCCGATTCGGCGGAAAGCTGGACATGATTCCTTCGGCTCTGTTCTCTTCTATCCTTTCGATGGTTGTCACGGCTCCGCTCGCCAGCATCACGAGCGTGCCTGCCGATGATCTCGGATACCTCGCCGTCTTCGGAGTCACACAACTCGGGCTCGGGCTGCTGTTCCTGACTGAGGGGTCCCGGCGCATCTCGCCGCCGTCCGTCGCGCTCATCGGCTCGCTCGACATTCCGTTCGCGATGCTCTGGGTCTGGCTCTGGTTCTCAGAAGTGCCTGCGGTCCAGACATTCTGGGGCGGGTGCATCATTCTTCTTGCGGTTGCATGGCACATGAAGAAGGACTTCGAGTTCGACGCAGGCTCAAAGACGTCGATGCGCAAAAGGCGAACCGCGACCGAAAGTACGACACGCTAGGGAGATCTGTTGTCCAACCTTTCTTGGCCGCGGCAGGTTCGCTCTGGCGTGCCCCGCCACCGTCTCACAGCGTTCACACCGTCCAAGAATGAACGATTCCCAACACCCTTGCACACCGCGGCGATTGCACCGTCGTAAACACCGACTCCGACTTCAGCCGATTCCCAGACCTTCGATGGCGTCACCCGCTCGCCCGCGCAGAGTCTTAGCGCTCTGTTCTCCGATACTGGTCAGCGTTATCACACCTGGCGGCAATCGACGGCGGAGCAACACAGCCACCGGTCGGCGGTGCTTGTCGGGAACTTTGCACCGCCAGACTTCGCCCCTCTACGGCAAGACGTTCACGATCCCTCAGCTGATTCCAGGAACTCTGCCAAGTTTCCCCATCCGTCTTCCGTGTCGAGCGGGAACTCATCGAAGACCCTGTAAGAACGGTCAACTTCAGCAGCACGATGCTCGGCACACAAAGCCGAGAGAGCAAGATCCAATAGAGCCGCGTCGTCGAGATCGGGAAGGGCTGAGCGGGCCTCGGCCAACAAGGAGTCGCTCACTGTCGTGCTGATCCTGACCCTTGGCACAGCACAAATGTAGTCTGACTATGGCACACTGATCCTGGACCGACCGTCCGGCCGGGTGGATCGGCTACCGCGGAGAAAACGTGATCATCATCGCAAACGGCAAGACGAAGGGGTTCCTCCAGCGCACCGACGACACGGAGGCCCTGTGGGTGCGGCTCGGCGAACTCCCCGACGCCACCGGCTGGCAGATGAAGCCGCAGGGCGCGTGCCTCGGCGAGCTGTGCGTACCGCTCCCGGAGAGCAAGCGTGAGGACTGGATCGCGGACGCCGACGACTGGGTGTGGCTCAACTACTCGGAGTTCGCCGACATGATCGGCCAGAAATACGTGCGCGACGGCAACGTGTGGAGCCTCGGCACCATACCCGCAGTCCGGCAGACCGGGCTGGAGTGCGGCGTCGCGCCCGACTTCGAGGTGACCGACCGAAACGGCGACCCGTTCAAGCTCTCGGAGTTGCGCGGCCACAAGGTGGTGCTGTTCACCTGGTCATCCTGGTGAGGCTGCCGTGTCAGCCTGCCGGTCTGGCAGGAACTCTACGAATCGATCGGGCCGGACCGGTTCAAACTGGTCAGCGTCGCCCAGGACTCAGGGGGCCCCGCCGCGGTGGACAAATGGCTCAACCGGGCCTCGCCGACCTACCGGTGCATCATCGACCCGACCCACGAGATCAGCTCGCTGTTCGGATGGGTCAACGTGCCGGCGGCTGCCTGGATCGACGAGGACGGCCAGATCGTTCGCAGCAACGAGGGCGTGCACCCCGCAGAGACGATCATCAGGTTCGGCCTGGGCAAGATCCGAATGGGCGACAACTCGTTCGCCGATGCGACCCGCGACTGGATCGAGCGGGGCGCCGACAGCGAGCACGTCTGGTCGAGCAGTGAACTCGCCGAGCGGCTAAAACCCGTCGACGATGACAAGCTGCTCGCCGAGGCGACCTTCAAGCTGGCGCTGCACTTCGAGGCCACCGACGACAGCGAACGGGCACTGAAGCACTTCACAGCAGCCCAGGAGCTGGCACCCGACAACTGGAACTACCAGCGCCAGGGCTGGAACCACAAGGGTACGGCCTATGCCGCATTCAAGGTGCTGAAGCGTACGAGCAACCTGCGAAAGAACACCGACAAGAGCTTCTACGACCCCACCGGGCTGCCCGGCGAGAACCATCGCCGGTTCACCGAACCCGAAATGCTGTGGACACCAGCCGTGAATCGGGTCAAGCAACTGCTCCGCCGCTAGAGGGGGCGGGTGTAGACCGGGTCCGCCGTTCCCAGGGTCGCGGCGGTCAAGCCCCAGGGTGAAGCGAAACTGAGAATCGCTGCATGGATATGATTCCCCGATGAGCCTCAGTCCGCACTCAGGCCGCACCGACCGCAGCGACAGCTGCGACGCGGTCGTCATCGGCGCCGGCATCATCGGCGCAGCCACGACACTGGAACTCGCACGGCGCGGCTGGCGGGTACTCTGCGTCGACAAAGCCCCGGCCGCCGGAGCGGGATCGACCCTGAACTCCTGTGCGATCGTGCGGTTCAGCTACTCCACAAGACCAGGAGTCCTGCTGGCCTGGGAAGGCCTCCACTACTGGCTCAACTGGCGCGACTACATCGGTGTCGCAGACGAGCTGGGACTGATCGAGTACCGCCAGTGCGGGCAGGTGCTGCTGCTCAGCGACGACACCGACCACCCCCAACGGGTACGTGCACTGTGGCAGGAACTCGGCATTCCCTTCCAGGACTGGACTCCCGAGGACCTCGCCCGTCACCTGCCGATCTTCGACCAGGGATGCCACGGCCCGCCCAAACTGCCGTCCGACGATGAGTTCTGGAAAGAGCCGGACCAGCAGCTCAGCGGCGCGATCCACTCGCCGGAGGCCGGATATGTGAACGACCCGCAACTGTCGGTCCACAACCTGCAGCGGGCCGCAGAGGCTTCAGGCGCGCGCTTCAGGTTCAAGGCGCAGGTCGTAAGCATCCTGCGCTCGTCGCAACGGGTCACCGGTGTCACGCTCGACGACGGCACCACGATCACCGCGCCGGTGGTGGTGAACGTCGCAGGCCCCCACTCGTATGTGATCAACAAGATGGCCGGGGTCTACGACTCGATGAAGATAAAGACCCGGGCGCTGCGCCACGAGGTGCATCACGTGCCCGCGCCGGAGGGGTTCGACTACGAGGCGCAGGGCTTCGCCGCCACCGACGACGACGCCGGGGTCTACTACCGGCCCGAGGTCGGCAACCACATTCTGATCGGCAGCGGCGACCCGACCTGCGATGAACAGCAGTGGGTCGACCCCGACGACTACGACGACCGGATCAGCGACAGTCAGTGGGAGGCCCAGGTGCTCCGCGCCGGCCGACGGATCCCCGGCCTCGGAATCCCGCACCAGAAGAAGGGCGTCGTCGACCTCTACGACGTCAGCGACGACTGGGTCCCGATCTATGACCGCACCGACCTCGACGGGTTCTACGTCGCCATCGGTACCAGCGGCAACCAGTACAAGAACGGACCCGTCGCCGGGCACGTGATGGCCGAGCTGATCACCGCAGTCGAAGGAGGCCTCGACCACGACAACGACCCGCTCGTCGTGCAGGGCCGATACACCTCCATGCCCATCGAAGTCGGATTCTTCAGCCGAAACCGCGAGGCAGCCGCAACTTCAATGACCGTCCACGGCTGAACCCACCGGGTGGGTAACTGGAGACCCGACGGGTGCGGGCCCGGGCGGCTAGATGCTCAGGAGGTCGCGGGCGCCGGTGTCGGAGGAGGGGTGGCGGAGCTTCGACATCGCCCGCGCCTCAATCTGACGAATGCGCTCCCGGGTGAGGTTGAAATGCTCGCCGACCTCTTCAAGGGTTCGAGGCTCGCCGCGGTCCAAGCCGAAACGGAGCTTGAGAATCTCACGCTCGCGCTCATCGAGCGGAGACAACAGACGCGTGATCTCCTCGGGCAACAGGGCCGTCGCCGCCACTTCGAAGGGGGAGTCCGCGCCACGGTCCTCCACCACGTCACCGAGTTCAGCGTCGCCGTCCTCCCGCAGCGGCTCAGAGAGCGACAACGGCTCAGCCGCGAATCGAAGCGCCTCGGTCACCTTGTCTTCAGGCATCTCCACTTCAAACGCCAGCTCGCTCAGCGTGGCGGGCCGGCCGTATTTGAGTTCGAGGCGGGTCCGCGCCTTCTGCAGGCGCGCCAGAGTGTCGCCCGCATGCACCGGCAGGCGGATCGTGCGGCCGGTGTTGGCGATGCCCCGGGTGATCGCCTGACGAATCCACCAGGTGGCGTAGGTCGAGAACTTGAACCCCTTGCGCCAATCGAACTTCTCGACGGCATGCATCAGACCGAGGTTGCCCTCCTGGATCAGGTCGAGCAGGGGCAGACCGGAGGCCTGGTACTTCTTGGCGATGGAGACAACCAGACGCAGGTTCGACTGCACGAAAGTGCGGGTTGCCGCCTCGCCCTTCCGGGAGAGTCGGCGGAGTTCCCGACGGCGAGCCGGGGTCGGCTTCGACTCGGCCAGTTCGCGGCGCGCCTCGATCCCAGCCTCAATCTCTTGAGCCAGGCGAACCTCTCCCTCTTTGGTCAAGAGCGGGTACTGACCTATGTCCGTTAGGTACAGCCGGACCAAGTCCTCTTCGTCCCTCTCGACACGCTCCTTCGCCACGGACGTCCCTCTCGTCGCTTCAGCCCTGTTCGGGTTTACGATACCGATGGTTTGCTCTTATACAACCGAACGATGATTCGTATCCGCCTCAGCGAAGCACTCCCGCCGGTACGAGCCCGCCCGCCGAAACGAGTTGCCTCTCGGCTTCCATCACCCCTTCGCTGATCTGTTCGTCGACGCTGGAGTCGCGCAATGACCCGAGGAGAAGCCCGCCCGCCTCACGATCATTGCGAAGGTCGAGCAGCAGGAAACCGACCGCGCGCAGCAGCGGCGCGTCCGCATGCGGCTCGGCCAGCCGTTGCACGGACTCGCAAGATTCGGACAGTCGGGCGACAAGCACGCTCTGCGCGATCGCCAGCCGCACGACCGATCCGCTCACCCTGCGAACGGCCTTGAGAGCGCCTTCGGACTCTGGAGACGGAGCACCCAGCACCGTCAGATCGTCGAGAAGCACCGAATCGGGCATCAACGCCCTCAGATTCTCAGCCTGCTCACCCAGGTGACGTCCCGTGGACGACAACCACACGGCAACATCGCCGTGTTCAGGCTCAACTTCACCGGCCCAGGCAACGAACAACTTGAACAGGCTCGTACAAGCCCAGTGAAGATCACGCAGCACGGTCGCAGTCGCAGCGACAGTCAAGAACCCTTCTTCGTTCATGGCGCGGTGCTCATCGTTCATAGCTCATCGTTCATCGCGGGGTGCTCACGGCAGGTTTGTCCTCACGGCACTGTGCCCCTCACGCCCTGTAGCGGTTGACGATCGGCATACGGCGGTCACGACCGAACGCCTTGTTGGAGACACGGGCCCCGATCGGCGTCTGGCGCCGCTTGAACTCGGCGATGTCGACAAGGCGGCAGACCTGCTGTACGAGCTCACGGTCTCCCAGACCCCGCTCAACGATCTCCGCCACCCCCAGATCAGCCTCCACGTAGCCCCGCAGGATCGGGTCGAGCACTTCATAGGGCGGCAGCGACTGGTCGTCACGCTGGTCCGGTTTGAGCTCGGCCGACGGGGCCTTGTCGAGTACGGAATCGGGAATCACCGGAGCACCCTGGCTGTTGCGCCAGCGGCACAGCTCATAGACAGTGAGTTTCCAGACGTCCTTGATCACCGCATAGGCACCCGCCGTGTCGCCGTAGAGGGTCGAGTATCCGACCGCTGCCTCCGACTTGTTGCCGGTCGTCAAGACCAACCAGCCGTGTTCATTGGCCAGCGCCATCAACAGCACGCCACGGATCCGCGACTGCATGTTCTGATCGGTCAGATCGCCGAGATTCCCCGGAGTGGCGGAGTCGCCCGACAGCATCTCTGTGAACGCCGCATGGACAGGCTCGATCTCGACCATGCGAGTGTCGATGCCGAGATTGGCGGCCAGGGCCTCCGCATCGGCGATGGAATGGTCACTCGAGTACCGCGAGGGCATCAGCACCCCGTGAACATGGCTTGCGCCGAGTGCATCAGCCGCAATGGTCGCGGTGATCGAGGAGTCGACCCCGCCTGAAAGGCCGACACAGACGTCGCTGAACCCGCTCTTGTGGACGTAGTCGCGGGTGGCGAGCTCCAACGCCCGCCACTGTTCGGCCAACTCAGTCAAGGGCTCCACGAGAGGCACCGTGAGCTGATCGCGCCGTCGAGGGCTTGCGGCCGAGACCACAACCACCGAAGCCTCCTCGGTGCTCTCACGAGGACTCGGCAACTCGATATCGATCACCTCGACGCGCTCCGCGAAACGCTCACAGCGAGCCGTAACCTCCGGCCCCTGTGGCGTCGGGCTCACAACGAACGAGCCGCCGTCGAAAACCAGTTCGTCCTGCCCGCCGACCAGGTTGGCGTACAGGACAGGAACCCCCGCCTCGGCCACACGCTCGCTGATGACCTGTTCGCGCACCTGCTGCTTGCCGGTGCGGAACGGCGAGCCGTTGACGTTGACCACAACCCGGGCCCCGGCGGAAGCGAGCCTCGAAACAGGGCCGTCGGGGATCCACGAGTCCTCGCACACGGTCACACCCACAGCCACACCGCCGATCTCGTAGAGAGTGAGCGGGTCATCGCCGTGTTGGAAGTAGCGCAGTTCGTCGAACACGTCGTAGTTGGGAAGGTGGCGCTTGTAATAGGTCCCGACGACGCGACCCCCGGCACAGATCGCCAGGGCGTTCCACACGCCGCTGTTGTAACCGAACCCGTCGTCGTCGACGACAGCAAGGTCGGCCACCTCGCGCTCCGCTGAGGGATCTCCGTCGGCGAACCCGACCACGGCCGCGCACCGCGAGGTCTGCGTCGCGAACTTCTCCACCGTGGCTTGACAGTCAGCCACGAAACCGGGTCTCAACACGAGATCCTCGGGGGGATAGCCCGTGATTGCCATCTCCGGCATGACTGCAACGTCGGCATCGGCCTCCTCGGCTTCAGCGAGCGCTGCCAACGCGAGCGCCATGTTGCCTTCGAGGTCGCCCACAGTCGGGTTCATGTGGCACACGGCAACTCGCAGGACATTACTGCCAGACGTCATGCCTTCATCGTAGGACCTTACGTTCGCAGGGCCATACGCCGAGACCACCGCAGTCGCCCGAATCCGCAGTCACCGTGGGCGCAGTCGCCCGAACCCGCAGTCGCCCGAACCCGCAGTCGCCCGAGCTCACACCACCGCAGGCGCCCGAGCCCGCAATCGCCCGAGTCCGCAATCATCCGAGCCCGCAGTCGCCGGAGCACGCAATCATCACCTGCCGCTTGACTAGGTGATTCGGAAATACGCGATACTCACCACCCATGGACGCACCACGCGTGAATCGACAGGTCGTCTTGCGGCGTCGACCGCAGGGAATGCTCACCAACACCGACGTCGAGATCGTCGAAGCGCCGATCCGCGAACTCGAAGACGGTGAGATCCTGATCAAGATGGTCTGGCTGCAGATGGACGCGGCGGTCCGGTCCTGGCTCGACGAGGGCGAGGGTTACCTGCCCGCAGTGAAGATCGGCGAACCGGTCCGAGGGGGCGGAATGGGGCGGGTGATCGCCAGCAGGCACCCGAACATCGCAGTCGGGATGTGGTGCGGCGGCGGGCTGCCGGGATGGCAGGAATACGCCATCGCTCAAGGCGACAGCCCGATCGTCAACCCCTATCCACCGGACTGGGACGTGCTGTTCCAGCTCGCGGTGATCAGCTCACCAGCGGCCACCGCATACTTCGGTCTGAAGGAACTCGGCGAGCTGCAACCCGGCGATTCTGTGCTTGTCTCCGCGGCGGCGGGGTCCACAGGTTCTGTGGCGGTCCAGACGGCGCTCAATCTCGGTGCCTCGGTGGTGGGCATAGCCGGGTCCGACGAGAAGTGCCGGTGGGTCGAGGAACTGGGCGCCGAAGCGTGCCTCAACCGTCGCAGCGACGACCTGGCGGCCCGTCTCAAAGAACTGCGCCCCAAAGGGTTCGACATCTACTTCGACAATGTCGGCGGTCCCATCCTCGACCTGGCCCTGCGACGCCTGGCCATCGGTGGCCGGGTGGTGATAATCGGCGCGATCTCGATGTACAACCAGGGCGGACGGCCACCCGGACCGTCGAACTACCTCAACCTCATCAACCGGCAGGCCAAAATGGTCGGCTACCAGGGCATGGCCTATGTCAGCCGCTACGACGAAGCCTGGAACCAGATGTGGGCATGGAAGGCGGAGGGCAGGATGCGCTACCGCACCGAGATGGCACAAGGTCTTGAGAACTGTGTCGACCAGCTCAACATGCTTTTCACCGGCGGAAACACCGGCAAGGCGATGGTCCAGCTGTGCGAAGACCCCGGCCCGGGACCCTACTAGTTCGACGAACTAAGCCAGAGCGGCACAGATTGTGTCGGTCATCAGCGCGGCGACCACGTAGGGGTCGGCGTTGGCGTTGGGGCGACGATCCTCGATGTAGCCCTTGCCGTTCTGCACCACCTGCCAGGGAATGCGGACCGATGCACCGCGGTCGGAGGGAGCGTACGAGAACGTGTCGAACCGCTCCGTCTCATGTGCTCCGGTCAGTCGATCCTCGATACCCACGCCGTATCCGGCGATGTGGCGCGCAGGTACCCCGTCGGCCCCCAGCGACTCGCAGGCCGCGATGATCGGGTCGAAAGACTCGCGCATGGCCCTCGTGGAGAAGTTCGTGTGCATGCCCGCACCGTTCCAGTCGCCCTTCATCGGTTTGGCCTCGAGGGAGACCTCAACTCCGAACTCTTCGGCCAGACGGTACAGGAGGTAACGGGCGACCCACATCTCGTCGCCGATCGCCATGGTGTCGATCGGGCCGATCTGGAACTCCCACTGACCGGGCATGACCTCGGCGTTGGTGCCCGAGATGTTCAGACCGGCTTCGATGCAGGCGGTGGTGTGGCGCTCGATCAGTTCACGACCGTGGATCTTCACCGCGCCCACACCGCAGTAGTACGGGCCCTGGGGAGCGGGAAAACCGTTCGGCGGGAATCCCGCAGGCCAGCCTGTCGTGCGGTCGAGCAGGGTGTACTCCTGCTCCATCCCGAAGATGGGTTCCTGATCGGCGTAACGCTCATACGCCTTGCGGGCTTGACGGCGGGTGTTGCTCGGGTGCGGTGCCAGAGTCCCGGTCAGCTGCGTTTCGCACATGACGAGGATGTTGTCGCCGCCGCGGATCGGGTCCGGGCACTGGAACACAGGGTCAAGGACGACATCAGAATCGTTGCCGGCAGCTTGATTGGTGCTGGAACCGTCAAAACCCCAGATCTCCGGCTCTTCGCCATCGGCCAGAACCTTCGTCTTGGAACGAATCTCGTTGGTCGGCTCGGTCCCGTCGATCCACAGATATTCAGCTCGGTAAGCCACTAGATTTCCTCTCTCGAAGATTGTTGCTCTTGAAGAATGTTGCCGACTTCTGGATAGCCGCGGGGCCGCGACTGCTACGGCAATCGACAACAGGCTACCCAGATGAACAGCCCGAACAGCCCCTAGCGTCCAGGCAACAGATTTCTCAACGATTGCCCAATTGTTAAATGTGTGTGAACGGTCAGGTCACACAGCGAAATCCAGGCATCGGCGTGGCAACGTTGGCGGATGGAAAGGGACCAGCAGTACGTGCTTCGCAGCGTGGAAGAACGCGGCGTTCGGCTGATCCGGCTCTGGTTCACCGACGTGCTCGGGAAACTCAAGTCGGTCGCCATAACTCCAGCCGAACTCGAAGCAGCGTTCGACGAGGGCGTGCAGTTCGACGGCAGCTCGATCGACGGTTTCTCACGCGTGCACGAATCCGACGTTCTCGCCCGCCCCGACGCCACCTCCTTTGAACTGCTCCCGTGGGCAACGCACGACGAGCCGTCGGCTCGAATGTTCTGCGACATCCAGAACCTTGACGAGACCCCCTTTGACGGCGACCCTCGCCAGGTCCTTCGCCGCAACCTCGACGAGGCCCGGGCCAAGGGCTACTCGTTCTTCGCCGCCCCGGAGGTCGAGTTCTTCTACTTCGCCTCGGGCGACCCGTCTCTGGGAAAGCCCCAGCCCCTCGACCGCGCCTCCTACTTCGACCTCACGACCGCCGATGTCTCGAGCAACCTCCGCAAACGGACCATCCACATGCTCGAGGCCATGGGGATACCCGTCGAATACTCGTTCCACGAGGACAGCCCGAGCCAGCACGAGATCGACCTTCGCTACACCGAGGCGCTCGACGTGGCCGACAATCTTATGACGTTGCGGCTGGTCGTGAAGAAGATCGCCATGGAGGGCGACACCTATGCCTCGTTCATGCCCAAGCCGCTCAACGGCGTGCAGGGCTCGGGGATGCACGTTCACATGTCGCTGTTCTGTGGCGACACCAACATCTTCCACGACGGTGACGACCCCTACGGACTCTCAGCAACCGGACGCCAGTTCACCGCCGGCGTTCTGCACCATGCCCGGGAGATCACCGCGGTCACCAACCAGCTGGTCAACAGCTACAAGCGACTCTCGGAGAAGTCCGAGGCTCCCCCGTATGTGGCCTGGGCGCGCAACAACCGGTCGGCCCTGGTGAGGGTGCCGGTTCGCAGACAGGGCAAACCGACCTCGGCTCGGATCGAGTACCGCTCCCCGGACCCGGCCTGTAATCCCTATCTGGCATTCTCGCTGGTGCTCGCCGCTGGACTGCGCGGCGTCAGCGAGGGCTACGAACTGCCCGCCGAGACACGCACCAACCTCCACGAGCTCAACCCGCACGAGATCGCCGAGTTGGGGGTGGAGCCGCTGCCCCGTTCGCTCGACGAGGCACTGGACCTGATGGAGGGATCCGACCTCGTCCGTGCAACGCTCGGCGACCACATCTTCGAGTGGTTCCTGCGCAATAAACGCTCAGAGTGGGACCAGTACCAGTCAACTGTCACACCGTTTGAACTCGAGCGCTATCTGCCCACCTGGTAGCAATGCCCGACGTAGACATGCCCGACGTAGACATGCCCGACGTCGCAGCCGAGCCCGACTTGATAGACATGAAGCAATGAGACCGCTGCTCGTCTTTCCCGACCCGGTACCGCCGGAGTTGGCTCAGACCCTCGACATCGGGGGCTGGGCGTGGAAGGCCGCGGCCGACACCGAAGCAGCCCGGTCCGACGAACCCGCAGACGGATGGGTCGGGGCCATTGTCATGGCCGGTCTGGATCTGGAACCAGCGCTGCGGTTCTGTCGATCGGTCCACAACGGCGACGTGAACGTCGGTTCGCTGCTGCTGCTCGTCAACGGCGGCCACCTGCAGTCGCTCGATCCCCACCACGACCTGTTCGACGACTTCTGTCTGCACCCGTTCCATCCCCTGGAGCTGGAGATCCGCCTCAAGCACCTCTTCAGACGAGGCGGCCAGGCCGACGACATCGACCTGATCGAATACGGCCCCCTGGCCATGAACCTTGAGACCTACCAGGCCGTGATCGACTCCAGACCGCTCGATCTCACCTATATGGAGTACGAACTCCTGAGGTTCTTGGCCGCGCATCCCGGCAAGGTATTCACCCGCGAAACGCTCCTCAACCGGGTCTGGGGCTACGACTACTATGGCGGAGCGCGCACCGTGGACGTCCATGTGCGGCGGCTGCGCTCAAAGCTCGGCGAGGAGCATGCGAACCTGATCCAGACCGTCCGCTCGGTCGGTTATTCCTTCGGTCGCAGCCGCTGGGGTTAGTCGCTGGGGCTGGTCGCTGGGGCGCTAGTCCAGGTAGGGGTTGGTCTCTGAGAGCGCAAGATACTCGTTGGGCTCCCCGTCCTCGTCGACGTTGTCGAGATCACGATCACGCCCGATGAGTCCACCTAGCAGGCCGGCGAGTGCAGCCATGCTCATCAGCACAGCCACGGGCATGACCACCACCAACAACACCACGATCACCACCGCTCCGAGGTCCATGGCGTCAGTCTGCCACAGCGGCCGGGCGGGCCGCGATTACTTCGATCTCGACCTGTGCACCGATTGGGAGCGCCACCACAGCCACCGCGGACCGGGCCGGGCGGTGTCCGTCGAACTCCTCGGAGTAGATCTTGTTCACCGCCGCGTAGTCGCCCATGTCGACCAGGAACACCGTCGCTTTGACCACATCGGTCAGCGAAGCGTCGGCTGAGGCCAACACGGCACGGAGGTTGGCGAACACTTGTCTCGTCTCGGCCTCGACTCCGCCCTCGACGAGCACACCGTCGCTGATACCGATCTGGCCGGCAGTGAACAGGAAGTCCCCGCCTCGCATGATCGGCGAATAGGGACCCACCGGTGTGCTCATAACGTGCTCCTTGCCCAGTTGATCGACTCAGTTCCCGAGCGCATCGCAGGTTAGCGCATCACAGGCCGCAAAGGCCCGCCGTCAGCGGTCGCGGATCGGCCATTGTTCGGGGCATCCCCGGTCGAGCCACACAGCGGCGGCGACCGCCGCGAACACTGCGTCTGAGCCGTTGACGGGATCGTCTGTGGACGGTTCGACCGTGATGTCGATGCGGGGAGTGTCGATCGCACGAAGGACTCCGAAGGAACGGATCGTCAGATCGTGAAGCTCACCGTGCTCATCGACTGCGAGGCTCTCGCTGGTCACCCAGGACAGGGCCATATGTGCAGCTCCGGTACAATACGAGCGCAGAACAGTCTCATCGAGCACCGCCCCGCAACGGACCGAAACCTCGAGCGTTCCATCGGCTCTGACCGAAGCGGTGGCCTCACCTGCACCCGGTGCGGTGATCCAACCGACCTCGCCGCGTGCCCCGGCGAGCAGAACCGTTGCCTCGACCCAACCGGCGCCGCGAATGGCCGCGCTGGTAGGTGGGCCGACGACGTCGACTTCCTGCACCTCCAAACCGGGGGCGACCCTTGAGATCGCCTCCGTGATCCCGGGTGTTCGAGCGACCCGCACGACCCCCGTTCCGTCACGGTTGACTCCCGCTGCGATCGGTGGACGCTTGGGGCCCCGGCGCACCGAGTCCTCACGGGAGTACAAAACCCGTACCGGACGACCCGCCCCGTTCGCCAGACGCTGTGCCACCTCGGCTACTTCGCTTGACTGTTTCGCCCCGAACGCTCCCCCGTTCGCCAAAGGCGTCACCGGCTCGCCTCCCGGGTTGCACCAGGACGCGTCCGTCTCGAGGTAGGCCGGCTCGACCCATGAGGTGCGGAGCGTGAGGTCGAAGTCGCCTTCTGGCACCGGGATCGGCGGCTCGAACAAGGCTGTGGTGCGGCGACCCTGCACTTTGCCCGCAAGGCGCAGAGCTTCTGAACGGGTCTCGGCGAGCACCCACTGTTGGTCTGAGCCCGTGGGGTCGTCTTCCGCCAACACCGCTAAGAGTGCATCGGCGGGGGCTGAGTCGTCGGCAAAACCACCGAGTCCCGCGGCGACCGCCGGGCCCACGGACTGTGCAACACCACCCTCGATCGTCGCTCTTTGAGCCGAGGTGCTCCGATGGCCGGCCGTGCGGATGCCAACAGGACTCTCACAGGCACGTTGGTGATCACCGAAGGCCACCCATGCGTCGACCACAGGCTGCCAACCGGTGCAGCGGCACAGGTGCGCCTGCAGTGCCTTGGCCGCGGCCTCTCGGTCATTGTGGTCTGCGCCTTTGGTCCGCAGTCCTTCGTAGCGGCAGATGATGCCCGGCGTGCAGAAACCGCACTGGCTTCCACCGGTCGAGGCGAACGAGTCAGCCCAGGCTTCGGCAAGGTCGTCGGGAAGTCCTTCAAGAGTGGTGATGGTGCGATCACGAACCCGACGCACCGGGGTAACGCACGACACCCGAGGTGCACCGTCGACCAGCACCGTGCAACAACCGCACTGCCCCTGCGGACTGCACCCGTCCTTGACCGAGATGAGCCGGAGATCGTCACGCAGGACCTCGAGCAGCGTCGCCGTGTTGGCAACCGTGCCGTCGACGTTGACCTCACGGCCGTTGACAACAAGCTCTATGGACTCGGCTGATTCCATCGAGGTGACTCTACGCCGCCGACTAGAAGCCTGAACCACCGATAACGGCTAGTGTTTGTGCGCAATGGTGACATTCCCGACCGTGATCGACGAAGCAACCACGCAGTGGCTCACAGAATCGCTGCGCTCATCGGGAGGTCTCGCGGCCGACGCACAGGTGGCCGGGTTCGACGTTGAACCCATCGGCATGGGAGTCGGGATCATGGGCCTGCTCTACCGCCTGTCGCTGCGCTACGACACCGAGGCGGCGGGTCCGGCGACTCTGGTGCTGAAACTCCCGTCGACCGATCCTCAAGCCCGTCACATGGCCCAGGTCTTTCGGTTCTACGAGAAGGAGGTCGGCTTCTACCGCCAATTCGCCGAGCTCACCCCGATCTCAACCACGGCCTGCTACGCGGCGAGCCACGATCCCGAAACCGACGATTTCGTACTCCTCTTCGAGGACATCGGCGATGCGACCGTTCACAGTCAGGTCGACGGCTGTCCGCTCGATGCGGCGCTGCTCACGGTCCGCAACCTTGCCCGGCACCACGCAAGGTTCGCGGATTCGGCACTGTTCGACGATCCCGACTTCGCCTGGCTCCCGTTCGGTTCGGATCCGCCCACTCCCGAAGCGTTGATCCAGGGAGTCACCGCTTCGTGGGAGCCCTTCAAGGCGAAGTTCCCCGAGCTCGTGACGAGCGAACTGACGGCGATCATCGAACGCTTCCCAGGATCCGTCCGTTCGCTGCTGGCAGTGAAGGAGGGGCGTCCGATCACGATCGTCCACGGCGACTACCGACTCGACAACCTCTTCTTCGCCGACGGCGGGGTCACAACCATCGACTGGCAGGTGTGCGTCAAAGGGCCTTTCGCCTATGACCTCGCCTACTTCATCACCCAGAGCCTGACCGTCGAAGACCGTCAGGCCCATGAGACCGCGCTGATCGACGCCTACCTGGGCGAACTCGAGTCCGTCGGCGTGTCCCACGACCGTGACATGTTGATGGACGACTACAGGGCGACCGCCATGTTCTGTCTGTGTTATCCGATACAGGCAGGAACAGTTGAACTCGTCAACGAGCGGGCCCGGGCGCTAATCGTCGACATGTTCAACCGCGCGATCACCGCCATCAGCGACCACAACGCCACCGAATTCCTCGTCGACTAGGCGAGACTGGGCAGAGTTTGTCAACTCCGCGGCGGTGCGATGGGGTTGATCCAATTGACTTCGGTGAACCGACCGAAGTCTGAGTCGGCCGACACGATGGTCAATCCATGCTCAATGCAAAGCGCCGCCAAGGCGGCATCAGGAATCAAATTGGCACTGAGGTGCAGGTCCTGAATCAGCCGACCCAGGATCTCCCGATGGCCGCGACCCGGCTGAGGCACCCAAGCGTTGGGAGCGTCGAGCCAGCTCTCCACCATCCCCCAGGCCTCCGCGGGAGCGAGGGGGTTCGTCATCGCACGCGGATTGGTAGTGATGCGCAGGAAAGCCGTCATTGACTGCCAAGGCAGTCCTATTCGCCGAGGGCCGTTCAGCGCCTCTTCAATCCAACTGCGCCCAGCAGCGTGAAATGGGCTGTCCTCATCCACCGCGTACAACAAGATGTTGGCGTCTACCAGCATTGCATCGCTCAGCGAGCCTGGTGACCCTCTAGCAGGTCGATCGCGTCGGCCACGTTCGTCACGTCGATACGAACGCCGAGTCGGCGCGTCTGCTGAACAAACGGTACCGGAGACGCTTCGGCGAGCAGCCCGAGCCGAACCAAGGCGTTGACGGCCTCCGATACACCCATGCCGCTCTCGCTACGAAGTATTGCCAGTGCCTGAGCTGTGTCGTCGTCGAACTCCACAGTGGTCCTCATCCCACAAGCATACATGTTGATGCGTAAGTTTTCACATTTAAATGCGCTAATCTCCACATCTTCGTGCCAAGTCGGTTACTCGACCCGACACCGATGCTGCTAGCGGGCGGGCGTCGTAGGAGCGAACTCGAGAAGCTGCTGGAAAGTTGGGCGGTTGGTGGAACGGAAGGTGTCAGGGATCAGGTTCGGCGCGAAACTTGTGCGGAGGCCCGTACGCAGCCAGTTGCTTGTGTCATCGCCTCGTTCAGCAGTGATTTCGGAGACCACCGCCTCGATCGTCGCCCACAGGGACTCGCTGCACACCTCAAGGTCGCCGCTTCCGCAGTACCGGAGGTTGAACGGCCCTTCGACCTGTTGACCGAGCAGTGTCCGCAAGTCCTTGTCGACCAGGCTTGCCGTGCTGATTCCCCTGAAGCTGACCGTGCCGCGCATTGCCCTGCCGAATACGGGCTCCATGACCGCATCCGTGATCGGTACCCAGAGCCGGTTGAACAAGAAGGCTCCGGCTCGGTCATAGAAGCCGTCCTCGTCGGCGTCGAGCAGCGGCGCGTCGTCGGCCACCCACGCATCGAGTAGCCCGACCGCCTCGGCGGCGGCACTGCTCGGCGCATCGGTTGACTGAAGCACCTCACTGATGATCGGCCACACCGGCGACAGAGTGTCTTCGGTGGCGGAACGGTTCATGATCCCGACAACGTCTCTCAACTCAGCCTTGTCGGGCCACTGGTCGAACAGCTCGACTCGGTGGACCGACCCGTAGAGATTGCCGTCACCGTGCATGAAGCCGGGAGCGGACTGGTTGTTCCAATTGAGGAGCCGACCCGACGGATGGCCGGACGCGTGTGGATGCTCGTCCTGCTCCAAGAACCCCTGCCACTCATATTCGCCGGTGCCCAACGTCGGCAGGCGGCGATCAAGCCCTTCCGCACGCTCCGGCAGGTAACCGGATGCAAAATAGGCGATACCCTGCCGGTTTGCGTAACCCCAGTTGAACGTGAAGCCGAACTGGTTTGTCACCTCGAAGAACGCCTCCGGTGTCGCGGCATCACCTTCGGTCATGTCCTTGAGCGCAGCAAGGTTGAGTCCGTCGCGGCCGAAGGTTGAACGTTTGCGAGTGAGTGCGACGGGCTTTCCTTGCGACAACGCAGTACCGATCACCGGGCCGTGCACCGAGACGGGATAACGGATCGGTGTGTCGGCGAGCATCCCCGCGTAGAACTGCTCGAATGGAACGCACTCACCCTCGAACATGTAGGAACTCGACTCACGCGTAGGTTCTGAACCGTCCAGATTGCAGAGCACCTCGGCGTACACGTCGATCACGTCCTGGTTGGCTGAAGTGAGGCTCCAGGCATAGTCGGTGGTCCGCCCGATGAGGATGTACATCGCCAACCCGGGCACCGCGATCCCCTGAGCCTCGATTCCCGGACCGCTCAGATGAATCTGCTGGACGATCTCGGGGTAGTAGTAGCCCAGTTGGGGACCCATCACCGCGAGCGTTGTGTGGTTGGCCGACCGATCCGGGGCCACGGTCAGCCAGTTCGACGCGGTGAGCGACGGAGGCGTCGAGGCGGCCTCGTACAAGACCGTGTCGTCACTGAACACCGGTGCTGAACCCTCTGCGGGGCCACGAGGATCGAGGGAGATGACCGATCCCTCGTCGATCACCACTGAACCGGTTACCTCACCTCCGGTGAAGGTGCCGTATTCGAAGCGTTGGTCGATAGTGGTGGGCGCTTCGGGGTCGTCGGTCTGCATAAGGTCTTCCCACGCCGCGGTGCCTCGTTGCTCGCCCAGAGCGTTCTTGAGTCCCGACAGGAACACGGCGTTGTCCACCTCGCTGCCACCGCCGGAACCGAAGATCGAACCGATGAAAGCAGTCACCGCGACCACATCGTTCACGTTCACCGGTTCCCGCACTATGCCGTTGGCCTCCCAGAACGCATTGATGCCCTCGGCGTAGGCGGCAGCATCGGAGATGATCTGTTCGCCCTCGGACCCATAGGTCTCAACAATCAGGTTGACCTGATCGGTGACCAGCTGTTCAGCCTCGGCGCTGGGCGTGAAGGGTTGAGCGCTGGTTATGAGGCTGAATGCGTTGATTCCCGGGACGTCGGCCACTGCAACCCGTGCCGGGCCCCGGCCAAGCGTCAGCAGCAGGTCACGGTCACGCGCGGTCACCCAACCGGCACCGAAGGCCAGGTCTTCCCTGGTTGTGCCGCTGACATGGGCGATCCCGAATTCGTCGTAGAGGATCGTCGTGCCTTCGCGCCCCGTCGACTCCTCGACAGTCTCACCGATCGGCTCGAAATCCTGGGGAAGGAAGAGGCTGTCGATGTCGGCATCGCTGATGTTGCCTCGTAACGGGGTTAGGCCGTCGTAGAGCGGGAGTTGGTCCCGCGAATTCTCCGTCGTGGGAATACCGCCGTAGTTGCCCGGCGGAAGGATGTAGTAGGCGCGATCCTCCGTGATCGTCGGCACTGGGGTGGTGGTGGTGGTCGTGGTGGTGGTCGTTGTCTGGTCGGGCGGCGCTGTGGTGGTGGTCGGGTCGGGCGCGCTGACAGTCGTGGCGGCGGAACCGGGTTCTGGGTCTGCGCCGGTGTCATCGCCCGAACAGGCCACGGCCACCATCGTCAGCGAGACTGCCGCAGCAACCCATCTGGCCCCTGCACGCTTGGGTTTGCGGTTCGGACCTTTCGGCACCATTGCGCCCTCCTGTCGCCCCGTCTATACGCCCAGTGCTTTGCGCAGGGCTGCGGATGCGTCGCGGGCGCTGTTGAGGCTGACCTGTGCGTTCGCGACCATCGACGATCCGTGGAACGTTCCGGGGTAGGCGTGGATCTCGGTCGACACACCCGCTTCGAGCAGTCGCATCGCGTAGATCAATCCCTCGTCGCGCAACGGATCGAACTCCATGACCGACACGTACGCAGAGGGCAGACCTGAGAGGTCCTCAGCCACCGAAGGTGACGCATAGGGCGATACGGGCCCTTCGTGGTCCGGGCCCAGGTAGTGCTTCCAGCTCCAGACCGCATTGGGCCGGTTCCACAACGGCGTGTCATCGAACTGCATCATCGAAGGCGTCTTGAGACGATGGTCGAGTTCAGGTATCTCCAACAGTTGGAAGCACAACTGTCGACCGCCACGGTCTCGGGCCATGAGTGCGGTGCCGGCAGCCAGGCCACCACCGGCGCTCTGGCCGGCTATAGCGATGCGCTCGGGGTCCACACCCAGCTCCGCAGTGTTCTCCGACAGCCACAGCAGCGCGGCATAGCAGTCATGGATCCCCGCCGGGAAGGGATCTTCGGGAGCAAGCCGGTAATCCACAGACACCACCACGGCCGGGAAATCAGCGGCCACACGATCACACCACGGGTCCATCATCTCGATCGAACCGACCATGAACCCGCCTCCATGGATCTCCAACACCGCAGGCAGCGGATCGGAGGTCGCAGAAGCGGGACGGTATATCCGGATCGGCACATCGGGGTCGCCGTCGAGACCCTGAACCGTGCGGTCCTCGCGGACCACATCATCTCGGGGTTCGGTCTCTCCGGCGAACAAACCGATCGATTCGCGCATCGCACGAATCTCGGCGGGGTCTGAGAAGTCCGTCACCGTGGGCAGCAACGGCAGCATCTCAAGCAATTCAGGGTCGAACGCTCGCTCAGTCATGCCGAGACCGTAGCCCCCGCCTCGGGCTGCTGAGAAAACGAAGAAAGCCCGCCGCGAAGCGACGGGCTCCGACTTCTCGGCCTACGGGATCAGCTGAAGCTCTGCCCGCAGCCGCAGGTGCGCTGTGCGTTGGGGTTGTCGATGGAGAACCCTGCGTCGGTGAGGCCGTCCTTGTAGTCGAGCGTGGCTCCCTCAAGCAGCTGTGCTGACGAAGGATCCACGACAACATCGACCGGGCCGAAGGCGACCGCCATGTCGTCGGTAGCCTTTTCGTTGTCGAAGTACATCTCATATGAGAAACCGGAACAGCCACCGGGGCGAACGGAGACACGCAAGGCCAGCCCGTCCTCTCCCTCTGCGGTGAGGAGCTCATCGACTTTCGATACAGCGGAATCGGTAAGTGTGATCACAGGACTTCCTCTCTGGGAGAACTACCACGACTCTGCCCCCTACCTTACCCGCCACGACCGAGATTCGCCTCTCTGTCTCAGAGCTTGGTCTGTGCCGGTAGCCTCGGGGGGTGGACGAAGTTGCCCTGCCCACTGCCGACGATGTGATGGGGCTGCTGCGCGGAGTGATCGACCCCGAGCTCGGAAGTGACATCGTCGAGCTCGGGATGGCCCGCTCCGCCGACGTCTCGGCAAGCGGCATCATCACTTTGGAGATCGCGCTGACCACGAGCGGATGCCCGCTGCGAGGGCAGATCCAGAAGGACATCCGCAGCCGGCTGCTGTCGCTTCCCGGAATCACCAACGTGAAGATCAACTGGGGTGAACTGACCCAGGAGCAGAAGTCTGAGGCGATGGCCAAGGCACGATTCAACGTGAGCCTGGACGCGCCCGACACCGCCATCCCGCCGACCACCAAGGTCATCATGGTCGCCTCGGGCAAGGGCGGCGTGGGCAAATCGTCGATCGCCACGAACCTTGCGGCCGCGCTGGCCGACACCGGCTACGCAGTCGGGGTGATGGACGCCGACATCTGGGGATTCTCGGTCCCCCGCATGCTCGGTGTCGACGGAGAGCTGATCGCCCGCCAAGGCAAGATCACTCCCCTGGTCCGCGAGGTCGGCGAGGGCCGCCTCGAGATCGTGTCGATGGGTTTCCTGGTCGACCAGGAAGACTCTGCGCTGATGTGGCGCGGGCTGATGCTCGACCGTGCCGTGCGGCACTTCTGCGAGGACGTCGCCTGGTCAGAAGACCTGGACTACCTGCTGATCGACATGCCGCCAGGGACCGGCGACGTGCAGATGGGCCTCGCGAAGCTGCTTCCACGAGCCGAGATGCTGATCGTCACCACCCCGGCCGGCAACGCCCAGAAGGTAGCGGCGCGGGTTGCCGACATGGGCCGCAAGAACTACCTGCGGATCGTCGGTGTTATCGAGAACATGACCAGCTTCGTCGCTCCTGATGGGAGCGAACACAATCTGTTCGGAAGCGGAGGCGGGCAACAGTTGGCCGACGATGTCGGTGTTCCGCTGCTCGGCTCGGTCCCGATCGAGGCCGAAGTGTCGATCGGCGGCGACAGCGGATCCCCCGCAGTGCTCGGCTCCGGTGCCGCATCCGAGGCGATACGGGCAATCGCTGAAGCCATTGCCGAGGAGTACGTTCCACCCGTCGAGATGGCGGGATGCTCAGCTCGGATGCTCGAAGCGGCGATGGCAGCCCTCGACGAACTCGACGAACTTGAGACAAGTTCGGGCTGAGCGGACTGAGCAGGCTGCGCTCAACGGTCAGCGCTGCTCGCGCGGATCATCGGGGTCGTCGGCATCGGCATCAGAGTTCGTGTCAGACACCGGGCCGAGTTCGATCGCCTCGCCGGCGCTGTCGCCATAGCGGGCTTCACCAGCGTCGGTGACATCGGTTCCGCTCACGTCGGTCCACTGACCGAAACGTATGCCCGGCCCTCCAATGGTCCCGCCGCGAGCCACACGGCCCGCGAAACGGCGCTTGAGCACTTCACGCACGACCGCTCTAGTAGGCGGGAACAACAGCAGCAGACCGACACCCGCCGTAAAGAACCCCGGGGTCAGGATCAGAGCCGCAGCGACCAGCAGCAGCACGCCGTTGATCAACTCGTTGGTCGGGATCTGCCCTTTGTCGAGCGACAGTTGTGCCCTGCGCAGCACGCTGAGGCCTTCCCTGCGGACCAGCCAGGCACCGACCATGCTCGTCAGCACGATCAGACCGATGGTGTTCCATCCGCCGACGGCTTCGTTGAACGCGAGGATGACATAACCCTCAACGACCAGTACCACCAGGAACAGAAAGAAAAGGACGCCTATCATCCGGCCATCGTAGGAGCAATCCGAGCCGACACACGCCCGTTCTGGCGGTGCCATGCGTCGGAAACCGCGCCATGGCACCGCCAGAACGAATCAGCACGACCAGAACGAATTAGGCTGAACGGGCCGTGACTGAACAAGATTCACGCCCCCCGTCGGTCGACCGGCTGGCCCGGTCGTTGCACGACACCGGCCTACCCCACCCGATGCTGGTGGAGGCCGCTCGGGCTGCGATCTCAGCCGGATCACCTGACGACGCACGCCGAATCGCCGAAGACATGGCCAGACGAATGCTGCGACCCGTCATCAACGGCACCGGCACGCTGCTGCACACGAACCTCGGACGCGCCCCCGTCGGCTGGGAGCAGACCGAGCACTACTCGAACCTCGAACTCGACCTGACTACCGGTGAGCGCGGCTCGCGCATGGACACCGCGCCCGCACTGATCGCCCAGGTGTGCGGAGCCGAGGCCGCGATCGTCGTCAACAATTGCGCCGCCGCAGTCCTGCTCGTTCTGGCGAGCCTGGCCGAAGGCAGAGCAGTCGTTGTCTCCCGAGGTGAACTCGTGGAGATCGGCGGTGGATTCAGGGTCCCGGACGTGATGGCGCGTTCGGGGGCCCGGCTCATCGAAGTCGGCACCACGAACCGCACAAGACTCGCCGATTTCAAACAGGCGATCGACCAGCACGGCGAAGAGGCTGCTGTCGTGCTGCAGGTCCATCAGTCGAACTACAAGATCGTCGGCTTCACCGAAGCCCCCCGGACCGCGGAACTCGCCACGCTCAACCGGATTCTGGTCGCAGACATCGGCTCGGGACTCGTCGACAGTCGGTGTCCCTGGCTGTCGAGCGGGCCTCCGGGATGGCTCGACGACGAACCCGCCGCTCGCCAGACGCTCGAGGCCGGAGCGGACCTGGTCACGTTCTCCGGCGACAAGCTCTTCGGTGGGCCACAGGCGGGAATCATCGCCGGCCGAGCGGATCTGGTTGCCCAATGCGCGGCCCATCCCCTGGCCAGAGCCCTGCGGCCCGGAGCCCTGGTACTCGGAGCGCTGCAGGCCACCGCACTCGCCTATCTGAACCGCGACGGCCAAGCGATCCCGTTCTGGCGAATGGCAACCCTGCCCCAGGACGAGTTGCGCTCCCGAGCCGAGAACCTCGGGGTCGGGACAGTGCTCGACGTTGCCTCCACACCGGGGGGCGGAACTCTGCCGGGGGTGGAGATTCCATCGGCGGGAGTCGCTGTCGAGGGCGACCAGCGCAACTCGCTGCGCAATCGGCAGCGCCCGATCATCGCACGGGTCATCGAAGGGCGCACTGTCATCGATCTGCGCACCGTTCAACCGGACGACGACTCTGAGATAGAAGCTGCCCTCACCCCCGGCACCGGCTGATGCACGTTGTAGCAACCGCAGGCCATGTGGACCACGGCAAGTCCACCCTCGTCAAGGCCCTGACCGGGACCGACCCGGACCGGCTGTCAGAGGAGAAGGCGCGGGGACTGACCATCGACCTGGGATTCGCTTCGACACAGCTTCCCTCGGGCCGGGGGGTGGCGTTCATTGACGTGCCCGGCCATGTCCGTTTCCTCAAGAACATGTTGGCGGGGGTGGGCAGTGTTGACGCCGCCGTATTCGTGGTTGCGGCGACTGAGGGTTGGAAACCGCAGTCCGAGGAGCATCTGCGGATCCTGGAACTGCTGGGGATCAAGCACGGTCTCGTTGCGTTGACGAAGACCGGGCTGGCTGATGACGACCTGCGAGAGCTGGCCAGACTCGAAGTGGAGGATCGTGTCGTGGGCACGTTCCTGGAGGATGCCGAGATCGTCGAGGTGGATGCGATCGACCGGTCCGGCATCGCCGAGATCTCCGAGGCACTCGACGAACTGCTCGACGGCACACCCACCGCGGCTGATCACAAGCGCCCCCGGCTCTGGATCGATCGGGTGTTCGCGGCGAAGGGATCGGGCACGGTCGTTACCGGGACGCTCGCCGGTGGCCGGGTGCGGGTCGGTGATGAGTTGACGGTTCTGCCCCAGCAGCGAACCGTGCGGATTCGTGCGTTGCAGAGCCTGCACGAGAACCGCACGAAAGTGGGACCGGGGAACCGGGTCGCCCTGAACCTGTCCGGGATCAGCCACGACGAACTGAGCCGCGGCGACGTGCTGCTCAACGCCGGGCAGTGGCATGTCACCCGCCGGGTGGACGGTCACCTGAAGGTCCTTGACGCCATCGACCATCCGGTGACCCGGCGCGGCGCGCACATGGCCTATCTGGGCTCTGGGGAGTTCCCGGTGCGGGTCCGGGTGCTCGGCCCCGCCGAGATTCAACCCGGTGAAAAGGGTGCGGTGCGCCTTCACCTCCCGGTCGGTCTGCCGTTGCTGCCCGGCGACCGGTTCATCCTTCGTGAATCGGGGCGGGGCGAGACGCTCGGTGGTGGTGAGATTCTTGATGTAGACCCGATCGTTGCCGCCGCGAAGGCCCGACCTGACCGCCGTGTCGAGCGGGTCATTGCCGAGCGGGGCCGAGTTGACGTCGAGGAACTCCTTCGCCTCACCGGTGAGAGTCGTAGTGCCGATGTGGGGAACTGGGCGGTGGACCCGACTGTGTTGGAAGCCAGTCGGACCGAACTCGAGGAGGCCATTTCCGGCTCCGGGTCCTTGGGACTCGACATCGCGAAACTCGATGACTTCGGTCGTGCGCTGCTCGAGACTGTCGAGGGCGTCGTGGTGGACCACGGACATGTTCGAGCGGTTGACGCCGTCGACACCCTGACCGGGCATACCTATGTCGACGCCCTGGAGGCGTCACCGTTCGCCCCTCCGGATCCCTCGGGCATTGATCGCGCGGAGCTGCGGGAGCTGGTTCGCCGCGGCGACGTGATCGAGGAGAAGGGGGTCTTTTTCGCGGCGAGCGCCGTTGCCGCCGCCGCTCGAGTCGTGGCTGAGCTGCTCAGCAGCAAACCGGACGGCGTGACCGTTGCCGAGGTTCGCGACGGGTGGGCCACCAGCCGCAAGTACGCAATCCCGTTGCTGTCCCATCTCGACAACAACGGGATCACCAGACGCAGAGGTGACCTGAGAATCGGCGGTCCCCGCCTTCCGCCTGTTGAAGAGCCTGATCAGACCGTCAGGAGTTGACGGCGCTCACTTTCGCTCAGTCCGCCCCAGATCCCGTGCTGTTCGCGGATGGACAGGGCGTGAGCCAAGCAGT
The DNA here is from genome assembly GCA_951812975.1 of uncultured Acidimicrobiales bacterium. GTDB lineage: Bacteria > Actinomycetota > Acidimicrobiia > Acidimicrobiales > Aldehydirespiratoraceae > VXYK01. The sequence continues at coordinate 1,411,722 of CATOTC010000001.1, forward strand.
CAGGTCGAACGGTGCAAGTCTCGCAAATCGCCTTGGCATGCCTTTCCCGGGCCCGCTTCTCGTCTCGTCGTTCTGGCGATGCCGGAGGGAAAAAAATCGCTGACTGGGGTCCGCGGCAAGCTGCGCGAAGCTGCCAGTCAATGGGATCGATCTGCTTGAGCATCAACTCCTCCGTTTCTTTGCTGTTGGCTTACCAGACAGAAACGCAACTAAGCAAACGCTTTACGCGCGAGAACCAGCAAGAATTACCACTTTCAGGAGGATCTCGGCCTTTGGAGGAGTCAGCGGCGCATCTCGCGGTAGTCGCGAGCGCCACCGGTCTCGGGTTCGATCTCAAGGTAGAGCCCCTCAATGGCGACGATGCGGACCTGGTCACCTGCCGCGATGGGAGTTGTGCGATTCACCCGGGCTCGCCAGGGGGCGCCGTCAACATCAACGATGCCCTCCTTGGAAATGTCCTCGCTAGCCACAGCAAGCTCCCCCACCATCCACTCACGGCCGATCGTCGGCGTGCCGAAACGGGTGCGGATCATCGACGGCATACCCGAGATCATCGAAAGCGCCACACCGACGATTCCGACCAACAGGGTTATCCACGAGATTGCCATCCCCTCGTACAGGAACAACGATCCGATGATCAGACAGATCGTCGCGATCCACGACCAGAGACGCGGCACTCCCACCTGCACGTCGATGGCGTAACCCAACATGGCCACAACCAGCAGGGCAATCGCCCAATTCCGAGCCGGCAGGACATCGAAGCCATAGCAACCCAGGATGAAACAGCCCGCACCGATCACTCCGGCGATCCCGACACCCGCGGTATACAACTCGAAGATCAGCAGCGCGGCACCGATCAGGAACAGCAGGTAGGCCATTGCAGGGCTCGCCAAGCCGTGCACCCAGCCGTCGATCAGGGGCAGCTTGAAGAACCGGACCGAAGAGTCCGGCACCCGCACAGACGTGCCGTCAACAGTCTCGACCGTGCTCCCGAACCCCGGCAGATCCAGCACGAAGAACACAATCGTCGGCGAATCACGAGTGGCGAGGCCCTGCTCGACGACGCTCTCCTCGTCGACGGTTCCCTCCTCCAAGAACTCAGCAGCATTGCGGAACTGGTCGGACAAGAGCTCTGGGAAGATAAGTTCGCCGGTCTCTCCGAGCCGCGCCCCTACCGCGACCGACAACTCCTGAGCCACCCCCACCAACTGCGCCGCGCCGCCGAGTGCCGACGCTCCGGACGGACCGACCCAGGCATACACCGGGACACCTGAGTCGACGATCGTCCGTGCCACCTCGCGGAGCCGTTCGTCGCTCACCACATGCCCCCGACTGTTGACCTGGAGGACCACGCCACCGGATCCTCTCTCCGCTGCGGTGATGACCGAGTCCTCGATGAAGTCCGCAACAATCTCATCGATCAACCCTGAAATCGCAACGACATCAAAGGTCAAGTTCTCGTCGGCCGCCGAGGTGCCGCTACTGTTGCCGGTTCCCTCCTGCGCACCGGCGGGCATGAACCAACCGAGCAACGACATCGCTATCAGCGCGGCGCCAGACGATAGCGTGACCCTACGGCACAGGTTCTGCCGTGACCGTCGTGTCAGTCGCTTCGAGGGGGGGAATGGATCCCGGTCAATTCTTCGCATCGTCGCGGATCCTGATCGTGGCGGGAAAGGGTGGTGTGGGCAAGACCGCCGCCTCGGCCACGTTGGCCTTGGCAGCGGCCCGAACCGGACTCACCGTCCTGGTTGTGGAGGTGGCCGGCCGGCTGGATTCGGCACCGATGTTCGGTGTCGATCCACAAGGTTACGACGAGCAGACCGTTTACCACGCCTCGAGCACCGGCCCGATCCGCTGCCGTTCCATAACCCCCGACGCAGCGCTCGTCGACTGGCTGAGCAATCACGGTTTCACGCGGATCGTGCGACGCATGTCGCGCTCGGGGTTGCTTGAGATCGTCGCCACGGCAACGCCCGGCATCAAGGAACTGCTGGTGTTGGGACAGATCAAGCATCTGGAACAGAGTCGAGTGGCTGACCTGATAATCGTCGATGCTCCCGCGGCAGGTCACGCACTCAATTTCTTGAGAGCACCGGTGGCGGTGCGCAACACGGCACGCACCGGGGTGCTGCGACGCCAGGCAACCGAAGCCCTCGAAATGTTGAAAGACAGCGAACGGTGCCGAGCCCTGCTCGTGACCATCGCAGAGGAGACTCCGATCAAAGAACTGGTCGAAACGGCGTTCGCGGTGGAGGACGAGGTCGGACTCGCCCTCGGACCTGTCGTCGTCAACAGCGTGCTTGGTGCGATCGACACGCTCGACGAGAGCCTTGATCGCGACCGGCTCGATGTCGCAGGCTCGGGGGACGGACTCACCTCCGATCAGCTTGACGACCTCGTCACCGCTGCGAGCTTCCGGCGGGATCGCATGGCGTTGCAGGTCGATCAGCTCGACTCGCTGGCACAGCAGCTGCCGCTCGCGCAGATTCGTCTGCCGCATCTGTTCACGACATCGATCGGTCTCGCCGAACTGAAGAGGCTCGCCGATGCCGCCGACCGTTCCATCGAAGAGATCACAGTGCCGGGTGACTGAAATGCGAGCACGCCAATGAACAGCAATCCGACGAGCAGCACCGCAGCGGACAGCTACGCCGACCTTGTCGCGCGCAAGCGGGTGATCGTCGCCTGCGGCACCGGCGGTGTCGGCAAGACGACCATGGCAGCAGCCACAGCCGTCGCCGCAGCCCAATCCGGACGTCGAGCCGTGGTCGTCACGATCGACCCGGCCAAACGGCTCGCCGACGCCCTCGGCATCGACCGGCTCGGCAACACACCGACCGAGATCGACGGAGCATGGCCAGGAACTGTCGGTGCCATGATGCTCGACACCAAGTCGACCTTCGATGATGTCGTCACCCGCCACGCCACCAGCAGCGAGCAGACCGAACACATCTTCAACAATCGCTTCTACGTGAACGTCTCGACCGAACTGCCGGGGACCCAGGACTACATGGCCGTCGAGAAGCTCAACGAGCTGCACTTCTCTGGTGAATGGGACCTCGTGGTGGTCGACACACCGCCAACCCGTGATGCTCTCGCCTTCTTTGAGGCTCCGAAACTGCTCACCCGGCTGCTCGACAACACCATCTACAAGCTGCTGATCTCACCCCACCCCGGAGTTCTGCGGGCAGTGAACCGGGCGGCGGGGGGTGTGGTCCGCCGCCTGTCACGCGTCGTCGGCGCTGAGGTGGTCGACGACGCCATCGAGTTCTTCCAGGCGTTCCAAGGGATGGAGGAGGGCTTCAAACAACGGGCCGATGAAACCCTGGCACTGCTGGCATCCGACGAAACAGCCTTCGTGCTGGTCGCCTCCCCCCGCAACGACACGATCTCCGAGGCGCTCTATTTCCTGAAAAGGCTGGCCGACGCCAATCTGTCGGTCCATGCCGTCGTGATCAATCGCATCCTCGCTGCCATGTCGACCTCAGCGGAAGAGGCGGCGCAACTTCATGCCCGACTGGACCAGGGCCCTCTAGCCGGCGCGGCGCAGGCTCTCCTCGACCATGTCAACACCGCCGCCGGCGACGGGGACAGGATCGCGCAACTGATGGCATATGTGCCCGACGCGACGCTGACGACCGTCCCGTTGATGCCCAGCGACGTCCACGACATACCGATGCTCAGCCGAATCGCCGAGCTGCTCGCTCAGGACGCGCGCTGAGGAGCGCGATAAGCAGCAGCCTGAGAAAACCCGGAACTAGTTGCCTGGGGATTCGTCGAGGGCGGCTACGGCTTCGAGCTTGTCCTCTTTCACCGGTACGATCCGGTCGAACCCTGTCGTGTGGAGCAGACGGGAAATCGCCGCACGGTCACTGAACACCGCTATACGGCCCTCGTTGTCGCGGACCTTGCGGATGCCGCCGATCAACGCTCCGAGACCCGCTGAGTCCATGAACTGCACGCCCGAAAGGTCGACCAGCAGCCGCTGCTCCTCGGACACCTGGGCAAAGGCCTCCCGGAACTGGGCAACCGAGTAGGCGTCCAGTTCTCCGTCCGGTCGCAGCACGACATAGTTTCCATCGACCACGCGGCCGGCTGAGATCTCAAGCACATGGGAATGGTACCCCCTTCGCGGCGCGGTTGTGCCAGCCCGCTCGCCGAGGTCCCGGCCACGGCCGGCGCGGTGTACGATTCGGCCTGTGTCCAACATCCTTCTCGCAACCGACGCCGACTGGCTGGTAGACGACATCGAAGCCGCAGTCGGTGGAGCGCATCTGATCCACCGGGTGAAGCGCGGTGCCGATGTCGTGCCTGCTGTTGCCGAGCTCGACCCCGACCTTGTGCTGCTCGATTTTCAGATCGGAAACATGGGGGGCGTAGCTGCCTGTCTGGCGGTGCGTCAGGAGGAGGAGGCGGGCCGGCTCGAGCCGAGCGTGGTCTATCTGCTGTTAGACCGGGAGGCCGACACGTTCCTGGCCAAGCGGGCCGCGGCCGACGGCTGGTTGGTGAAGCCGCTCAATGCCTTCAACACCCTGCGGACCATCGACAAGGCGCTCGCGGTGAACGCCGAGAGCCGATAAACTCGCAGTTCTGCAACACGGGCAGTGGCGCAGGTTGGTAGCGCGCCTCGTTCGGGACGAGGAGGTCGTGGGTTCAAATCCCGCCTGCCCGACACTTGTGATGTCGCGAGACATCGGAACCTTGTGAACCCACGGGTTGGGGGTTTTCAGGGTGGGTTTTGGGGTTGGTAGTCGCGGGTTGGGTCGAGGGTGAGGTGTCGGAGGAGTTCGCCGGTTTGGGTTGTGATGATTCTGATGTCTAGGTCGGCGACGAGGAGGGTTATGGGGGTGTGTTTGTGGGCTCTGCCGATGCCGATGTGGTGCAGGCGGCTGTTGTGGCGGAGGGTGACGGAGCCTGTTGTGTCGACGCGGTCGTGGCGGACTCTGAAGTGGGTGTCGGCACCGTTGTGTTGGGGGCCGGTTTTGGGCAGCCGGTTGTAGACAGCAGTTGGGGTTGCGCGGTCGAGGCTGCGGTGGGGGCGGTGGTTGTTGTAGGTGCCGGTGAATTCGTCGATGAGCGCCTGGAGTTCGTTGAGGCTGTTGGCTGTGGGTTGGGCGGTCAGGTATTTCTTGAGGGTTTGTTGGAAACGTTCGACTTTGCCGCAGGTGGTTGGGTGGTTGGGAGCTGAGTGCTTCTGGATGACCCCCAGATCAGCTAAACGGGTTTCGAAGGCGTTTCTGCCGCCGCGTCCGCCTGAGAAGCGGGTGGTGTAGACCATGGCGTTGTCGGTGAGCACCGACGCGGGAAACCCGTGCTCACAGCTGGTTTGGTTGAACGTGTCGACCACGATCGGGCCGGTTATGCGCCGATGCGCGGTGACTGACAGAGCGAAACGGGAATGGTCGTCGAGCCAGGTGATGATCTCGACCTCAGCACCTGTAACCAGGCGCCAGTGGGTGAAGTCCGACTGCCACATCTCGTTGGGCAGATCAGCCGCGAAGCGGACATAGGACGACTTCGGTCGTTTCTTCGCGTTGGGTTCCACCAGGCCCAACTCGGTGAGGCGGCGCCAGACCGTCGAGGGCGACACGACGATGCCGTGGCGGTGCTGGAGATGCCAACAGATCGTGTGCGGTCCCGCGTCGAGGCCCTCGCGGTCGAGTTCGGCGCGTAGGTTCACGATCAGCTCGACCACCTCGTCACCAATCGCAGCCGGCGACCTTCGGGGACGACGCGACCGGGGCTCAAACGCCGCCTCGCCCTCCACACGCCAGCGGGCCACCAACTTGGTTACCCACGACCTCGACAAACCGTAATCGGCGGCCACTTCAGCGTGGGTTCGCCCCTCCACAACAACAGCAGTGACAACCAGACGGACCTTCGACATCCGCCACCCTGCACCAGCACCGCAATGTTCCTATGTCTCGCGACATAAGGTTCCTATGTCCTGAAACACCACACCACACCCTCCGCCGAAATTTTTCATAGATGCTGTGACCGGCATCGAGGCGCTCGACCGGTTCGTCGCCAACAAACACCTGGCTCAGGTGCATGAATGCGTGTTCGGCGTGCTCGCCCTCGAAAGCGAACCCGTCGACCCAAGGCTCTAGCCGCTCCAGATCAGCGACACTTGCCCGCGAGATTCAAGCTGCGACGATTAGAAGCGGTGTGTGCAGGGCGATCTGGGCAAAGTCCCGGTCGCGGTGCAGGACAGGCACATCAAGTCGAATGGCTACCGCTGCGATCAGAGCATCGACTTGTGAACGAACGGTGACACCGCGCCATCTGAGTTCCCGGTAGATCGCCGCGGCATCGAGCCAGTCCAACTTGGGGAACATGGATTCGAGTTGCTGCGACTCCAACAACCTCTGCGTGCGCACGACCGTGTCACGACCTGCGCCGGCCATCACCTCCAGGAGGATCGGATCGATCACGACCACCTCCCTCTCGGAGATGGCCTGCCGCAGGCGCACGGTTTGGGGGGATCCCGTGCCCCTAAGGAAGTCGACCCAAGCGGACGTGTCAGCGATCAGCACCGCTGGCCCAATCACCGATCCTGTCAGCTCGCATCTCCTCGAGATCTCCGTCCCAACCAAGACCCTCCATGCCGAGCTGCTCGTCGAGGCTCAGAGGTCCGCCGCCGACAAGGCGTTCCAGAGCGAGGTGGACCGCCTGGCGCTTGGTGCGCAATCTGAACGTCTTCATGGCTCGCTCAACGAGTTCGTCGTCGATGTCAATGTTCGTCCGAGTCATGGAGCAAATATACACCTCTATGTGTATAAATGCACAAACATCGGCTCCAAGCGACTGCCTACTCGATCGGATGGTGGGCGGTCTCGGTGCGCAAGCGGGGGATCACGTGGTCGGCGATGTTGCGGATCGTCTCCAGCTGTGCCTGCTGGGGGACCGTACCCATCTGGCACAAGAACATGATCTCGTCAGCTCCGGCCTCGATCAGTCGTTTCACGTAGCTGAGACAGTCCTCGGGCGTGCCATAGCCGTGGTTGGGGTTGCGCAGGGCCATGGCCGGGTCTGACAGGTCGACTCGGACCGCCTCAGAACCGATCGACGCCTCAACCACCGAGGAACCGTCGGTCACCGTGTCGCCCGCTTCAACCCACGACGCCGGGTCGGGCAGAGGAGTCGCACCGTTGCTTCCCCAATGACCGATCGACTCCATAAAGAACCTCTGGCCCCTGATCCCCAACCGGCGGGCCTCTGGCCCATCCTCGAGCACGATGGCGGGACACAGAGCCGCCAGGTGCTCAGTGGGTCTGCTGCCCACCTGCTCGGCTGGGTCTCGCCCGGCGAAGGCTCGCCGGTACACCCGGTTCTTCTCCGCCACCTGGTCGGGGCCGCCGAAACCGAGCACCAACGCGCCGATACCGCGACGGCCGGCGTCGTTGAGCGTGTCGGTGTGGGTGCAGGCCTGATACAGCGGCGGATGCGGCACCTGCAACGGTTTCGGATGGATCTCCCGGGGCGGCACATCGATGAACTCCCCGCGGTGCTCCACGATGTCCTCGGTCCAGAAGCGGGGAACGAGGCGCATCGCCTCATCGATCATGGGTCCGAGGTCAGCCTTGCGGTAGCCGAACGTGCCCGCCTCCTGCTCGGTGCCGCCCTTGCCGAACCCGACATGGAGCCGACCTCCCGACAAGATGTCGAGGGTGGCGCAACGCTCGGCCACCTTCACCGGATGGTTCAACTTGGGGGCAGGCAGATCACACCGTGACCGATTCCGATGCGCTTGGTCGCACCGGCCACGTAGGCCAAGAAAGTCTCGGGCGCCGACATGTGGGCGTACATCGTCAGAGCAGTGTGCTCGACCGCCCACACGACATCGAACCCGCACTCCTCGGCCAACAAGATCTGCTCCACCGTCTCCTCGAACACCCGCTGGTCGCCCGCCCGCGTGGGGTCGGCAGTCTGAGCCTCATAGATCAGCGAGAACTTCATGTGCTGCATTATTGTGGCCATCGGCCGAGAGCGCCGAACCACGAATTCGCAACACCCCGATGTCTCACCGGGCGGGGTAGGTTCGGTTCCATGTGCGGGCGCTTTGTTTCCAATACTCCGCCGGACGAACTCGCGCAGTTCTTGAGGGCGCAGGCACCGGCGCAGGGAACAGCTCTGGACCCCAGTCACAACATCGCCCCGACCCAACTCGTGCATGCCGCGCGTGAGACCGGGGGTGTCCGCCGGCTCGACTCGCTGCGCTGGGGGTTGGTGCCGTTCTGGGCCAAGGACCCCCGGATCGGTGCTCGGATGATCAACGCCCGTTCCGAGACCGCCGCAACCAAGAACGCTTTCCGCTCCTCGCTCACGAAGCGGCGCTGCATCATCCCGGCCGACGGGTTCTACGAATGGCAGCGCCTTGAAGGCTCCAAACACAAACAGCCCATGTTCATCAGCCACCCCGACGCGGAGCCTTTCGCCTTCGCCGGGCTGTGGGCGGTGTGGCGCGACCGGGACAACCTCGATGCCAACGGAGAACCCCTCGAACTGCACTCGTGCACGATCCTCACCTGCGCCGCCAACACAGCCATCGCAAAGATCCACGACCGCATGCCCGTGATGTTGCCGGAACAAAACTGGGACTTCTGGCTCGACCCCGCCAACACCGACACCGAAGCAGTGACCGAACTGCTGGTTCCGGCACCATCCGAAGTGATCCGGATACACCCCGTGTCGACCGACGTCAACAACGTCCGCAACGACGGACCCCACCTGATCGAACGGCTGCAAACACAGTGAGGTCTTGCATCGACCGCTGATCCGGCAGGTGTCGGCTCGCGCTAGCGTGAACTGATGCGATCACGGAAGTGGCAGGCCACAGGCGTCGTCATCGCAACGGTCCTGGTGCTCGACCAACTCACCAAGGAGTGGGCCATCAATCGACTCAGCCGGGGGCGCATCATCGAAGTCCTCCCGACGCTCGAGTTCGACCTCACCTACAACAGTGGTTTCTCCTTCGGCGCCGGCGCCGGGTACGGCCCGCTGGTGGGAGCGCTGGTCATCGTCCTGTGTGGATTCATCGGCTGGCGGATCTGGGTTGAGACGCTGCCCGCTCGCGCCGCGATCCTCGCCGCGATCCTCGGAGGGGCGCTCGGCAACCTCATCGACCGGGTCGTGCGGGCCGACGACGGTTTCCTCTCGGGCAACGTCGTCGACTTCATAGACGTCACCTGGTACGCGGTTTTCAATGTCGCCGACATGTTCGTCGTGTGCGGTTGTATTGTGCTTGTGCTCTACGAATTGCGGCATCGCGCCGATGCCGCAGAACCGTCATCGGGCGAAGATCCATCTTGACAGTCCACACCTCCACCGAAACCGAAAAACCAGCCACCCAAAAGGCGATTCTCAAGCACAGGCGGGGCAGCCGATGGATGCACTGGATCAACTTTCCGTTGATCGTCATCATGGTCTGGAGCGGCCTTCGCATCTACTGGGCGGAAGACGTCTACGCCTTCGGGTTCTTCGACTGGGAATGGTTCAAGTTCTTCCCGGAGAGCTTCTACGAGAGCCTCCAACTCAACAGAAAACTCGCCCGTGGTCTGGCGTTCCACTTCAACTTTGCGTGGCTGTTCACCATCAACGGGCTCGCTTTCGTCATCTACACCTGGCGCACCCGTGAGTGGCGTGAGCTTGCACCCAACAGACGCTCGCTGCGCGGCTCGCTCGACGTCCTGCTTCACGACTTGCGAATACGCAAGGAGGAACCACCTAAGCGGGGGCGCTACAACGAGGCCCAGCGCCTCACCTATTCGCTGGTGATCGGGCTCGGCGCGCTGGCAGTTCTCAGCGGCTTCGCGATCTTCAAACCGACCCAGGTGTTCCCGTTGACCTGGATACTCGGCGGCTACACGTCGGCCCGAATCATCCACTTCGTGGTGACCATCGCCTTCGTCCTGTTCTTTGTGGTCCACATTCTGCAGGTGGCACGAGCCGGGTGGCGCAATTTCACCAGCATGGTCACCGGCTACGAGTTGGTCGATATCGAATCCGAGGAGTCCGGAGAGTCGGTGCGTTCAGCACCGCCAGACCCGCCGCAGGAGGCAGCTGATGCCTGAAAAACCAGAGATCTCAGTTGAGGCCTACCGGAAGAGGTCGCGCCGCTCGCTGCTGACCGGAGGCGCTGCCGCGGTGGCCGGTCTGTTCGGTTGGCGTTGGATTCAGAACCAGCCCGAGACCCACAACATCCCCAACGTGCTGCGCAAAGGGCACGAATTCAACGAGTCCCTGTGGAAGAGTCTATTCCGGCACGACCACCAGGCACGCACCTTCGACCGCGACGCCGCATCGATCCTGCGGCTCAATGGGCGCATCGGCCTGCGATCCGAGATCGACCTCGACGGTTGGCAGATGACCGTCAAGGGACCTGACGGCACCGAGTTGGGACGCCACGTTCTCGACGACATCAAACGCCTCCCCTACCACGAGATGACCATCGAGCATAAGTGCATCGAGGGCTGGGCTCAGATCACCAACTGGGGCGGCGCTCGTTTCAGCGACTTCATGCGGCTCTACGAGAACCAACTCCCCGACGACATCAGCCACGTGTACATCCAGACCCCCGACGACCAGTACTACCTGCGCAACGGCAACAGGACCCGCGACCACTACTACGTGAGCTGCGACATCGAGACCATGCTCCACAACCAGACGCTGCTCGCCTACAACAACCTCGGAGAACCGATCGACGAACTCCACGGTGCGCCGCTGCGACTCGCCACCCCCCTCAAGTACGGCATCAAGCAGCTCAAACGGATAGGTGAGATCCAGTTCCTGACCGAAGCCGGCGGTGACTACTGGGGCGAGCGCGGCTACGACTGGTACGCCGGACTCTGAGCCCGTGGAGACCACGGACTACCCGACTGACGAAGCCCTGATGGGGATCGCCATCGAAGAGGCTCGCAAGGCAGCCAACCACGGAGATGTTCCGGTGGGGGCACTGGTGGTCGTCGAACGCCGGATCATCGCCCGCCGACACAACGAACGAGAAGCGACGAACGACCCGACGGCCCATGCAGAGTTGCTGGCCGTGCAGGACGCGGCGCACGCCCTCGACTCCTGGCGGCTCGACGGTGCCACCGTCGTCTGCACCCTTGAGCCGTGCCCCATGTGCGCCGGTGCATTGCAGCAGGCCAGGGTCGCCCGGGTCGTCTACGGCGCGGCGGACCTCAAGGCGGGTGCGTGCGGCTCCCTTTACAACCTCGGTGCCGACCCCCGTCTCAACCACGAGTTCGAGATACACCACGGGGTCCGGGCCGAAGAGTGCGCGGCCCTGCTGCGCGACTTCTTCGCCGACCGGCGAGCCACCAACGACTGACCTCGGATCCCCGGCAATTCGCGTCGGTCTTGGTGACGTGAGCAATAGCCCTTCGGTGAGTCATGGACGGAGCGTGAGGTCTACGCTTCGTCCATGACTCAACCCTTTCGCTTCGGCCTTCAACTCCACTCTCCTATTGAAGGGATGAACTGGCTCGACTCCGCGCGCTACGCAGAGCAGCAGGGGTATTCGTCGATTCTCATTCCCGACCACTTCCACCATCAGTACGGCCCGGTCAGCGCGCTGGCGGCAGCGGCTGCGGTGACCACCGAACTGAAACTCGGTGCCCTGGTCTTCGGCAACGACTACCGCCATCCGGTGATGCTGGCCAAGGAGATGGCCACCCTCGACCAGATCTCGGAGGGTCGCTGCGAGTTCGGTCTCGGTGCCGGCTGGATGCGCACCGACTACCAACAGTCCGGGATGACCTACGACCGGCCCGGTCGGCGGATCGACCGGCTGATCGAGAGCTTGGCGATCATCAAGGCGTGTTGGGCACCGGGGCCGTTCGACTTTGCCGGCGAGCACTACACGATCAGTGGCTACGACGGTCACCCCAAACCGTGGACTGAATCCGGACCGCCGATCATTGTCGGGGGCGGGGGTCCGCGGATGCTGGGTGTGGCGGCTGAACACGCCGACATAGTCGGCGTCACGGCCAATCTGCGCGCCGGGGAGGTCGGTGTCGACGCTATTGCCGACTCGATGCCGTCTGCCTACGACCGGAAGGTCGCTCGGTTGCGCGAGCGTGCCGGGGATCGAATCGACGATCTGGAGATCAGTTCGCTCACCATGAACACCACCATTACCGACGACCGCGATGGAGCTTTGGGATTCTTCGCGGAGATGTTCAACACTTCGGTAGCTGATGTCGCCCAGACGCCCGCCCTGTTGGTGGGTTCGGTCTCCCAGATCGTGGACTCCCTTCAGGAGCGCCGCGAACGCTGGGGTTTCAACTATGTGGTCGTGCAGCAGGACGGGGGGCAAGGCATGGAGCATTTCCCCAAGGTCGTCGCCGCGCTGGCAGGCACCTGAACGGGCAGGCGTCTGTTTCGGGTCGGGCGCAGTCGCCCGCCGTGACGAACTATGCGACACTGACTGAGTGTTGATAATGCTGCGTCACGGACGCACGGCAAGTAACGCCGAGTCTCGCCTTCAAGGTGATTCAGACATACCGCTCGATGAGGTCGGCAGGCTCCAGGCGGAGCACGCCGGCACTTACATCCGCGGGCGCTGGGACATTGACACGATCATTACCACCTCACTGCAACGAAGTCAGCAAACCGCCGTGTTGGCAGGCTTTCCACCGGACAACCTCGAGGTGGACGATCGCTGGCGAGAAATCAGTTTCGGCGAGTTCGAAGGACGGAAAGTCGAAGAGGTAGCCCCCGATCTGGGCACACGTTGGCAAGCGGACATCAACTACAAACCCGAAGGCGGCGAATCGCTCCCATCGCTGCACGCCCGCGTCGCCGAAGCCTGCGCGGAAGCAACCGAACGCGCAGCCGACGAGAACATCTTGGTCGTATCCCACGCGACACCGATCAAATCCGCAGTGATCTGGGCCACCGGCGGACGCCCCTCGATGATCCTGAAATTGTGGGTGTACCCGGGTTCAGTGTCGGTACTCGACAACTGGGGCGGAACCGCCGTGCTGCTTGAGTTCAACCGTCGCATCCACACGGTTTGATCGCCGTTCAGCGTGATCGCCGTTCAGCCGATCACTGCGGTTCGGTCCGCTAGTTGCCCCACCGTTCTTGGAGTGTGGCGAACACGCCCTGGTCCCACGAGAACTCCACCATGTTGCCGTCGGGATCGCGCAGCATCGTGATGTAGCCGATCGGTGGAGGCATCATCGTCGGAGGCATGGCCAGACAACCGGCGGACTCGCCTCTGGTTGCAATGTCATCGATGTCGTCTCGCGTGGGCAGTTCCATGCCGAGATGGGCGAACGGGGCGAGGGTTGCCAACGGTGCGTGGGCAAAGGGGTCCTTGCCTTCAAAGAACTCGGCGAGTACCAGGATGAACGGGTTGTTGGTTTCGCCGGGCATCCCCAACCAGGCGCCGTACCCGTCGTCGTCTTCACGGCGATCGATCAATTCGAGGGGCGTGAACTCGGTGTACCACTCGATCGAGGCGTCCATGTCGGCTACTCGTAGCGCGATGTGAGTCCAGCGGGGTTCCGTCGGGTGGAGTTGGTAAGTCGATTCAGTCAAGACGAGCCCTCCCGCCCTGAACCTACCATGGTCAGTTGGTCAGACCAACAGCGCTGTCATCGCACACGAACCGCATGTGGTATCTTGGTCGGACCATTGAACCGGAACCCGGTCTGGCCGCTGGGAGCGACAAGCGTGATACCAGAAGATCATCCCTTCGAACCGATCTCTCGCCAGACGGTCAGTTCGCAGATCCGGACCCAACTGCTCGAGCGGATCACCACAGGCGAACTGGCCCCGGGGGCTCGGATGCCGTCGGAGCGCGACCTCAGTGAACGCTTCTGTGTCGCTCGAACCTCGGTGCGCGAAGCGCTGCAGGGCCTGGCTTCTCTGGGCGTTGTCGAACGGCGGGGCAACCGGTCCTACGTTGCGGAGCATCTGCCCGAGGTGGTGGTTGCGCCCGACGGCAACGGCGACGGCAAATCGTTCGTGGCCGAGCTTTTTGAAACCCGTCGAGTGCTTGAAGTACCGCTGTTCGAGATGGCCGCTGTGCGGGCCAGTGACGAAGACCGAGAACGCGTCGCCGCGCTGGCCGCCCGCTTCAACGGCTCATTGGACATAGGCACGTTCCGGCGCCTCGACCGTGAGTTTCACACCACGATCGCTGCAAGCTGCGACAATCCGCTGCTGATCGAACTGTACGGCAAGGTTCTCGACCGGCTCTTTCGATCCGTCGAGTTCTTCACGCTGCTGAGTTCGGAGGCGAACCAGGCCGAAGTCGCCCGGATCGTCGCTGATTCCTCCGATGGTCACAAAGCAATCTCCGCCGCTTTCGTCGCCGGCGACGCAGCAGCCATGCGCTCGGCCGCAGAATCGCATTTGGACCAGGTCGAACACTCCATGATCGACAGACTCACCTGAGGAGAGTCGACCAACCGGTGTCGGTAGCTGACCGGGGTTGGTGGCTAACCGCAGTGGGTGGCTAGCTCGAGTGGGTCCAGACCGCGTGGCGTTTCTCGATGAAGGCCTTGGGCCACTCCGCGCCGTCACCACGGGCTGCGTTGTAGGCCATCACCTCCACGGCCAACTTGTAGGCATCCTCGGTGGACATGTCCATCTGGGCGTAGAGCGTCTGCTTGCCGACGCCTTTGGCGTAGCGGCTGCCCCGGGTCGCCTTGCCCAGCAGATCCAATGTGGCGGACTCGAGTTCATCGGCGGGAACAACACGGTTGACGAGGCCCCAGTCGAGTGCGGTAGCGGCGTCGATGGTGTCACCGGTGAGCGCCAACTCCACTGCCCGCTTCCGCCCGAGGGGACGGGCCACCGCGACCATCGGCGTGTGACAGAACAACCCGCCTTTGCCACCCGGCGTCGCGAAAGCGGCCTCCTCGCTCGCCACGATCAGATCGGCGCTAGCCGCCAGTTGCGCCCCGGCAGCGGTGGCCAGGGCCTGCACCTGGGCAACAACCACCTGCGGGATCTCGGCCATCGCGGTCATGGCCGACGTGCACAGCGTGAACAACCCCTTGAGCTCGTCCTCGTTCATCTTCGCCATCTCGCCGAGGTCGTGACCCGAGGAGAAGACCGGCCCGTTGGCCGCAAGCACGATGCCGGCCACCTCGCCCTCGGCGCCCGTGGTACGGAAGGCGTCCTCCAGTTCGGTCAACATCTCCGATGACAGGCAGTTGCGCCGCTCAGGCCGGTTGAGCGTGATCGTTACGTACGCGTCATCACGCTTGTAGAGAAGATTGCGATATTCCATAGCTCCACCCACTCTAATTCGCTTCCGCCCCGCCGAACACTCAAGAATCAGACTCGCGCACCGCGCCGGCCAACAGGACGCCTCCCGCGAGGGCTACGAAGGGACCCGATCCGAACACGAACAATCCGCCAACCACGCCGCTCAGTACATTCGCTCCGGCAATGACGCTGACAGAGATGCCCGCGACCTGGATGGTCAACAGAGAAGCCTTGACTCTCGTCAGGGACTCGAAGAAAGCGCCGACGACGAGCAGCAGCGCAACCGAGGCCAGGATGAGCACCGGGATCCCGTACGAAACCTCAGGATCCACTCCACTGACGGGTCCGATGTCTATGTCAGCCGTCTCGAAACCCGAGCCGAGAAATAAGCCCCAGACAGGCCAGGCCACCCAGTCAAGCCAGAACGAAGCGACGATAGCCAGGACCGCCCCAAGCCCCGCTTGGAAAGGGCTGGACAGCTCTAGCTCTGCCTTGTCGATAGATTTCCCAGCCATCAGTACCGTGCCCAGCAGTGCAACTACGGTGCCTGCCAACCCGACCCATGGTCCAACGCCGAGTTGTCCCGCATCCGTGCCGACAATCCAAAAGAAGACCACGATGAGGCTGAAGGAACCCAGAGCCTTGCCCAGGGTGACCCCGACCGACCAATCCTGGAGCAGAAGCAACAATCCAAGCACAAAAAGGGCCAATCCCGTACCGAGCGTGGTACCGCCGATACCGGTTACGTGGGGGAAGCTGTCATCGCCCAGCTTCAGCCAGCCGAGCAGGCTGGACAGGACCATGGTCGCCGCGCCGAGCCTGAGCACGACACGGCCTTCAACGAATATCGCCGACCTCGACGATGGGACCTTGTCCCCACTTGGACCGGCTTCGGCCGCATCCTGGGCAGATGAGTCTGAACTAGCGTCCGATGGCTCGTCGAGGCTCTCACCGCTCATGCTTGTGGACAGTAATACGGTGGCGCCCCTCGACGTTCCGGCCCCCGCCCCAAGATCAGCATCTGGTATATCCTTCTGCTTGAGCCACACCAGCGGAAGGGGCCGACATGAGAGTCATTGTGTTCGGTGCCACGAGCCGGCTGGGACGACATGTCTGGCGCAAGGCACTGGACGCGGGACACCAGGTCACGGTCTTCGGCCGCGCAGTGAAGGGACTCTCCGAGGAGGAACCGGCACTGAGAACAATCATCGGCGACCTGATCGATGCCGGCGCCGTGCCCAAATCCATTGTCAACCAAGATGCCGTCATCGTTTGTCTGGGCACCGATTACGCGGAAGAACATGCGGAACCTTCGGCGACTACCAACATTATTGTCAATGCAATGGTCCGATACGAGGTCAAACGCCTCGTCGTCGCCACCACGACGGAACACGGTCTGTACCAGGAAAATGCCTCGACGGTGGGCGGCATCTTCACGCGAATGATGGCCCGCATCTTGCCGCGTTTCACCGCCTGGGCTGGCACTGACGTTGACGTCCGCGGCAGTTACAGCGGCTACGGCAGTCTCCAAATGTATGGAGGCCACGCACCGCAAGAAGACATCATCAGGGACAGCCCGCTCGACTGGACCATCGTCCGTGCCCCCGTGATCAACGACAGATTGGGTCCCGGCTGGGTCGAGCGCAGCACAAACGTCAGCAGAGAAGACGTCGCCATTTTTCTGGTGAGACAACTGACCGACCTCGCCAACAACCACAGAACGATCACCGCTCGGAGTTCCGAAGACTCGCCTCCCCGAAGCGAACCGCACGCCGCCGAACCGACCCCAAGCGAACCACCCTCCAATGGCAAGTTCGACGACTACCCCCTGGGCCCCGAAGCCGAGACACCAACACGAGGCTCCTGGCCGTTTCGTCGCACGCCCTGAAAGCCACCCCAGGTTTCGAGAATCGGAGGGACCCAAACCAACCCACCACGATCGAAACTAGATTTGATTTCAGCGAAGGTCGCGACGGACGAAAGGCACAGACGTGAAAGTCATTGTGTTCGGGGGTACTAGCAAGCTCGGTCGACAGATCTGGCGCAGGGCGCTCGACGACGGGCATCAAGTCACCGTCTTTGGACGCTGGGCGAAGGAACTCGTCAAGAAAGAACCGGCACTGAGAGCGATCCGGGGTGACTCATTTGATGTGAGCGCCATGTCCAGTGCGATTTCTCGTAACGATGCGGTCGTCGTGTGTCTCGGGACCGACTACACCGAACACGCCACCCCGACTACAGCCACAA
Organism: uncultured Acidimicrobiales bacterium; assembly: GCA_951812975.1. Classification (GTDB taxonomy): domain Bacteria; phylum Actinomycetota; class Acidimicrobiia; order Acidimicrobiales; family Aldehydirespiratoraceae; genus VXYK01. The sequence continues at coordinate 1,429,200 of CATOTC010000001.1, forward strand.
AGATCATCGTCGACGCCATGGTCAACCGTGATGTCAAACGTCTTGTCGTTGCCACCACGACCGAAGACGGCCTCGACGAGACGAAGATCTCGATGAGGGCCCGCATCTTCTTCCCCTTCGTCAGGCTATGGAGCACGAGGTGGGGTACGCACATGCTGGGCGGCCATCAACCTCAGGAGAGGATCGTCAAGGAGAGTCCGCTCGACTGGACCATCGTTCGCGTGCCCGTAATCAACGACAAACTGGCGCCGGGATTCACCGAACGCACCACCAACGTCAGCAGAGAAGACGCTGGAACCTACATCGCCAAACAACTCGACGATCCAACCAACATCCACAGAATTATCACCGCCCGCGATTCTCAAGGCCGGCCACCCTCCTACGGTTCCGACGCGCCTCCACCTTCAGACGCAGCGTCGGCCGAGACTCCGGCAAATGGCAAGTTTGACGACTACCCGCTGGACATCAACGAATAGCTCAACCAGCGGGGCTCCCGTCAACATCGCTGAACCGATCGATCAGTCCGCTTCCAGAGGGAGGAACCAACATGCGAGTAACTGTGTTCGGGGGCGGCCGACTCGGAGAGGAGGTCTGGCGCAAGGCGGTCGACGACGGGCACCGGGTCACCATCTTGTTCACACACCTCAACCGGCGGGTGAAGCAACTAGCACGTGAAGAACCGGCATTGAGACTCATCCGGGTTGATCCGTACGATCCGAACTCGAAGCGTAAAGCGATACCTGGCCAGGACGCTGTCATCCATTGTCTCGCCATGGACCGCACCGCGACAACCACCACAAGAGTCATCGTTGACACCATGGTCCGCAGGGATGTCAGACGCCTTATCGTCGCCACCACGACCGGAAACGGCCTCGACGAGACGATGACCTCGAGCAAAGAACGCGGCCGGTTTCCGCGTATTACTCAGCGTCACGGGGACCTGAGTATTACGCCGCGTCACGGGGACCTGAGTCTCGTCGGCCGCGACGGGTCCGAAGAACGGATAATCAGGGACAGCCCGCTCGACTGGACCATCGTTCGCGTCCCTATTGTCAACGATCCCGAGAGCGGCACCGAACTCAGCAGGAAGGACGTCGCAACGTTCCTGGTTGAACAGTTGAGCGATCCCACCAACATTCACAAGAAAATCGCAGTCGGTAGTTCTCGGTCACCGTCGCGTACGGACGTGGCGCCACCCTCGGACGTGGCACCACCCCCAGACGACGCTGCTCAGAGCAAACCTCCAGCCAAGGGCAAGTTCGACGACTACCCGCTGGGTCTCGACGAAGAGCCCAAGAAGCGTGGCTTCCGCTGGTTTCGCTGAACACCTTGCCAGACACCCGAGTGTCAGCGAAGAAGGCCGGTGCGCGCGGCGGGTTTTGTGCCAATATCTGACATGGCCCACGATGAACCGTTCAGCGGGACTCTGGAAGCGCGCACGATCATCGACCGGGGCGTGTTGGCCAACCCGTATCCATTCTTCGAGCGGCTCCGCCAGAAGCACCCGGTGTGGCTCGTGCCCGGACTCGACTTGGCCTTTGTGGCGTCGCACGAGCACATCTTGGACGCGCTCCGACGGATAGACGACTTCTCCAGCCACCTCAACGTGCTGGTGATAACCGGCGACGACGGTTCGCCCGCCCTGTTCCGCACAGACGATCTCGGCGAGGGCACCACCACGCTGGCCACCGCCGACCCACCCGAGCACACCAAGCACCGCAGCGTGGTATTCCCCGAACTGGTGGCGCGTCGCATGGAGGAGATGCGCCCCTACATCGAGTCCGTCGTCGCAGACCACGTAACCGGCGCCCGAGCCCTGGGGACGCGGGTCGAGTGGGCGAACAGGGTTGCCCATCCGATTCCCGCACGGGTGATCGGACACCTGATCGGGCTGCCCGACGAGGACTGGCCCGATGTGATGCGCTGGGCTCTGCAGGGCGGTCTGATGCTGGGCGGAATCCGCGATCTCGAGGAAATGGCCAACCTGGCCCTCGAGATCGGGGATGCCGCGCCGTATCTCGTCGAGAAGCTGTCCGACGCCGGCAAGTCTCCAGGCAGCGACCTCGTGGGCGTGTGCGCCAAGGCGGTGGCCAGCGGCGACCTCAAGGTGGAGGACGCCATCGGAACCCTCGTGGTCCTGCTCGGGGCGGGTGGTGAGTCGACCGCTTCGCTGATCGGCAACGCCACGCGGATGCTGGCCGACGATCCCGAACTCCAGGACCAGATCCGGGCTGACGACAACCTCATCGAGCCGTTCATTGAGGAGGCCGTGCGGCTGGAGTCGCCGTTTCGGGGCCACTATCGCCAGGTGAAGCGTGATTGCGAACTTGGCGGCGTGACCCTCAAGGCCGGCACCACGGCAATGTTGCTCTGGGCTTCGGCCAACCGAGACCCCACCGAACACGACCGGCCTGACGAGGTGGTGCTGAACCGCCGCATCCCCCGCAGTCATCTGGCCTTCGGCCGGGGGATCCACCACTGCGTGGGTGCTTCTCTGGCCCGCATGGAGACTCACTGCACCATCAAGCGGCTGCTGGCGGAGACCAGCTTCTTCTCCCTGGTCGACGACGACCCGCCCCAATGGGAGAGCAGCATGTTCGTGCGCCGTCATGAATACCTGCCCCTGGACATTTCCTGGAACTAGCGACGTTCACGAGGTGTCAAAGCTTCAGTAATAGCACTTGGATTCGAAACTTGGTGACAGATACCTGTTCACCAAGTAACCTGTGTTCATGAGCAAAGTACAGGAATATCTGGTGTCGTCTTCGGGTCAGATGTGTCTACCCGCCCCGGTTCGGCATCGCTGGAACCTCGATGACGGAGGACCAGTCGACGTACTTGACCTCGGGTTTGGTGTACTAGCGGTACCGAAGGGCGAGGGACGCCAACTACTAGCCGATCTCCTTGGACGGGACGAGCATGCCGACTTCGTGCGCGGGTTGGCCGACGACCCAGATCTCGCCACCACATGAACCAGACGGTCCTTGACGACCACCTTCTACGTGATCTGCTTTCGGGTGAGTTGAGCGACGGGTTGGTGAAGGTGCTCGTCGATCACGAACCGGCCACAACGAATCTCTATCTCGTGCGGCTGTGTCGAAGCGTTGTGTCGGCTGCCGGAGGGAATCTGACCGGTTCGTGGCCCCGCAGCGCCCGCCGAAAGTTGGGGCAACAACTCCTCGACCTGCCCTCCGATATTGAAGTAGTACCTGTTCGCAACCTTGCCTACCGCATGGCCGAACTTGCAGACGCGCATCAACTCTCTACTCTCGGTGCCGAGGCGGTAGCGGCTTCCGAACACCTTTCTGCACCGCTTTGCGTGTGGGCCGGAGACGACGGGCCGCGGATCCGGTCCGCGATGTCCCATCTCGACGGTGATTACCGCTCAATCTCCCGCTGAAATAGGGTGAAGACCATGGTGCAACAGGCTGAGCTGACCCATCTCAAGTATGACGAACCTCTCGAAGATGTGCTGGAGGTGCTCGATGCGGACGGTGCGGTGGTCGTGGAGGAGTGCTTCGGTGCCGAATTGATCGAACAGATCCTCTCGGAGCTGGCCCCACACATTGAGCAGCCGGACTCCAACCGGACCCACATCAACCCGATCATCGCCGACTTCTACGGGGAGCACACCCGCCATGTGACCGGCCTGTGCTCCAAGTCGCCCACTTTCGTCGCCGAGGTGCTGCTGCATCCGCTGATGCTCGGCGTAGCCGATGCAGTGCTCGGGCCGAACTGTACCGACTATCAGCTGAACGTGGCCCACATGCTGGTGTTGGGGCCGGGAGCTGAGGCTCAGTTCCCCCACCGCGACGAGGACGTGTGGGTGCACATGCCCAGTCCCCGTCCCGAGATCGAGTTGGCGTCGATAACCGCGTTGTGCGATTTCACCCCTGAGATCGGGGCCACCCGGGTGGTTCCTGGCAGCCATCGCTGGGAGCGTGATCGCCTTCCCGAGCCTCACGAGTTCGCCAATGCGGTGATGCCCGCCGGTTCAAGGGTGATCTACCTGGGCTCGACGATCCACGGCGCCGGGTCGAACACCACGACCGATCAGCACCGGCCCGCGTTCCACCTGAGCTACATGTTGGGCTGGCTGCGCTGCGAGGAGAACAACTGCTTGGCCACACCGCCCGATATTGCCCGCACCCTGCCCCGTCGGGCTCAAGAACTTCTCGGTTACGACGTCCACGATGCCATCAAGGACGCCGGAGGTTTCCTCGGCGCGGTCGACATGAAGATCCCCGCCGACATGCTCGCCTCCGGCGAACTCTGAGCTTCATACCGTCCGTATCGCACAACCGAGTTCTCGGCTCAACATCGACTTCGGTGCTATTGGATGCCGAAGGGGGTCAGGGCGGAGCGGGCTTCTTCGCTGGTCTGGGTGAGAAACACGGCGCTGTCCCAGTAGTCGGTGCGGTGGGTGATCAGTCCGTCTACGACCACTAGGCGTTGTACGCCCCGCACAGATATGGGGTGTTCGCCCTGCCAGCGGGCGGTCAGCGTGTAGAACGCTGCGACCTCCGAGCCCTCCACGATCAGGTGCTCGACTTCGTAGCGCAGATCGACCATGTCGCCGACGAAACCGACGAGCGCCTGACGATACGCATCGCGCCCGACGCAACCGGCCCCGAGTGCTGAGGTGTGCTCGTTGACGAAGTCAGCCGACACATGGTCAGCGATCGCTTCTGTGCTGCCGGTGGCGAAGGATTCCAGATACGAACGGGCGACCGCGCTAGGGGTGGCTGCTTCGTTGGATTCGTTCACGGACCTCACTATAGAATGCCGCAAATGGTCAGTTGGTCTGACCAACCGGGACAATCCGCGTGGGGAGGGGCGGTCCAATGACAACATTCGTCCACAGGCCGGCACTAAAAACCGCCTGGTATCCGGTAGCAGAATCGACCGACGTCGGCGACGAGCCCCTTGCCACCCGGCTTCTCGGCGAGAACCTGGTCATCTGGCGCTCCCATGACGGAGAACTGGTCGCTGCGCCCGACCAGTGCCCGCACCGACAGGCCCCCCTCTCTATCGGCACCTACAACAAGGGCGAGGTCACCTGCGCATACCACGGCTGGACATTCGGAACCCAGGGACGGTGCATGCTCGTGCCGTCATCGGGTCCCGGCGCTCCCATCCCGCCCACCGCTCACCTGAACTGTCACAAAGTCCAGGAGCGTTACGGGCTGATCTGGGTCTGCCTCGGCGAGCCGGCCGTAGCGATCCCGAGAATCCCCCAAGACGAGGACCCCGCGTTTCGCAGACTGCACTCTGGAGTCGAAACCTGGAAAGTGTCAACCCCGCGACTGGTCGACAACTTCATGGACTTCAGCCACTTCCCCTGGGTCCACACCGGCACATTCGGCCTCGGCCAGGACCCGCTGATCCCAAAACTCAACCTGGAGCAGCTCGACGAAGACTTCTACGGCTACATCTACGAGGTCTACGCGGCCAATCCCGATGAGGCCACCGCAGTGAGCGGCAGCGACCAAGACACGGTGCACCGAGTTATGACGACGGGCTTCGCGCTGCCGTTCATGGTCCGCAGCACGATCCGCTACGACGACGGCCTCGAACACATCCTGCTGCTCGTCAGCACACCCCGCGACGACTTCGAGTCCCTGTTCACATTCGTGGTCTGGCGCAACGACGACCACAGCGTCGACCCCGAAGAGATCACCGCTTTCGACCGTGCCATCGGCGCAGAGGACAAAGCCATGCTCGAACAGGTGCCCGGCACCCTGCCGCTGACCCGCACGGGCGTGGTCAATGTGCAGTCCGACAAACCGTCGGTCGAGTGGCGTCGCCGCTTTGCCGAGTTCATCGAACTGGCTGATTCACCAGTGTCATGAGAACTAGAGACAGGACCCGACGATGATCCGAGGCATGAACCACGCGGTGCTGTATGTGCGCAACTCCGAACGGCATCGAACCTTCTACGAGGACGTGCTCGGGTTCAGCACCGTCATCAACGAGCCCGGTCAATACGTTTTCATGCGCGCGCCCGCCTCCGAGAACCATCATGACATCGCCTTCTTCGCAATCGGTGAGGGCTCGGGCGCATCCCAGGCCGGACGCCAGACGGTGGGCATGTACCACATCGCCTGGGAAGTGGCGACCCTTGCCGAACTCGCTGAAATGGACCAGCGGTTGCGGACTGCCGGAGTCCTCATCGGCGCGTCAGACCACGGCGTCAACAAGAGCCTCTACTGCAAGGACCCCGACGGACTCGAGTTCGAAGTCATGTGGCTCGCCCCCGCCGATCGATGGGGAGAAGAGGAACACGAAGCGATAATCCGACCCCTCGACATCGCCGCAGACATGGAACGCTTCGCCGACTCGCCGGCCGACCCCGCTCCCAACTCCACGAAAGAGACAGCGTGAGCCTCTCCAACCACTACTGCCACTTCTTCGATGAGGACGAGTTCAGCGAGACCGACAGGCCGGGATTCAGGCGACGGGTGATCACAGGCGAGAACCTGCAGCTCTGCTTCTGGCGCATCAAGGGAGGGGCCACCGGGTCGTTTCTGCACAAGCACGACGACAACGAACAACTCGGGATCATCGTGCGGGGTTCACTGGACTTCCGGATCTTCGACGGTGACGAGACCGACGAGTCGTCGAAACGCGAAGTGCTGAGCGCCAACCAGGTGTATCTGGCCACACCGGGCGTTTGGCACGGTGACAGCATCTTCGTGGGCGACGACGAATACGACGAATGCTGGATCCTCGACGTGTTCAGCCCTCCACGCGACGACTTGGTGGCCGGCTGATGGCGGATTGGAGGCTCGCGGTCGACATCGGTGGGACGTTTACCGACGTTGTGCTGCTCGACGCCCACTCCGGCCGGATCGTCGTCGACAAGACCCTCACCACACCGGCGGCACCACTCGACGGGGTGCGCACCGGGTTGACGCAGCTGCTCGACCGCGCGGGCGTCAAACCCCAGGACATAACCACACCGATCGTTCACGCCACCACGCTCATCACCAACGCCCTGATCGAGGGAAAGACCGGACGTGCCGCATTGGTCACAACGCAAGGGTTCGGTGACACGCTGCTGATCCGCGACGAGCACCGTTACGACATGTACGACCTGCAGATCGAGTTTCCGGCACCGCCGATTCCCCGGGATCTGACCTTCGAACTCGATGAGCGGACCATCGCCGACGGCACCGTCGACACCGAGCCGAGCGAAGCGGACCTCGAAGAGTTGACCCGACAGCTCCTCGACGCCGAGGTCGAGTCGGTTGCCGTCTGTCTGCTCAACTCCTACGTCAACGCGACCAACGAGCAGACAGTTGCCGCCCACCTGCGCCAGGCCCTGGGAGTTCCCGTCTGCATATCCGCGGAGATCTCGCCGCAGATCCGCGAGTACCCGCGAATGACCACAACTGCCTGCAACGCAGCCAGCATGCCCGTCATCGGTCCATACCTCGATGAACTCCAAGAGTGGCTGTCGGCGGAGGGTTTCGGCGGTTCGGTGCTGATGATGCTGTCCAATGGCGGGGTCGTGTCGGCCGCCGATGCTGCCCGCGGGCCGATCCGCCTGGTCGAATCGGGCCCCGCGGCCGGTGCGCTCGCGGGGAGCTGGTTCGCGAAGCGGCTGGACATCAAGCGCCTGCTGTGCTTCGACATGGGCGGCACGACTGCCAAGGCGTGTCTGATCGAACACGGAGAGCCTGAACTGACCAACACCTTCGAGGTCGCCCGCGCCTACCGGTTCAAGAAGGGGTCGGGCTATCCCGTGTCGGTGCCCTCGGTCGACCTCGTCGAGATCGGGGCGGGCGGCGGGAGCTTGGCTCGGGTGGACCAGTTCGGCCTGCTCAAGGTCGGTCCTTCCTCGGCTGGCGCTGACCCGGGCCCGGCCAGCTACGCCCTCGGCGGAACCACACCGGCGGTCACCGACGCGGATGTGATTCTCGGCCTGCTCGACCCCGACGCCTTCCTCGGCGGTGACATGCCGCTCGACGCATCGCTCGCCGACACTGCCACCAAGTCTGTGGCAGACGCGCTGAGACTCAGCCTGGTCGACACCGCGGCCGGGATACACGATGTGGTGAACCAGAACATGGCCGCAGCAGCGTCGATGCACGGCGTCGAGATGGGCATGGACCTTCGAGGCATCCCGCTCATCGCTTTCGGCGGCGCCGGCCCGGTTCATGCCTGTGGTGTGGCTGAGCTGCTCGAGTCTGACGAAGTGATCTTCCCGGTCAACGCCAGCGTCCTGTCTGCCTTCGGAACGCTTGTTTCGCCCGTTCGAATCGATCTCGCCCGCTCGATGCCCCGGCTGATCAACTCGGTCGACCCCGCCGAGCGCGACGAACTGCTTGCTGAGTTGCGTGACGAAGGACGGCGGGTGCTTCGAGCCGCAGGGGTGCCCGACGACGCGATCGTGTACCGCTACGGGGTCGATGCCCGTTATGCGGGGCAGGGGAACGAGATAACCATCTGGGTTGGTGAAGGCGACTCCTGGCCCGCCGATCAAGCCCAAGTGGTCGAAGCCTTCGAAGCCGAATACCGCCGGATCTACGGGATGACGATTCCCGATGTGGAGGTGGAGGCCATCACCTGGCGGTTGTCAGTCTCCGCCCCGCCCACGTTGCCTACGCCGGGCCCAACCGGAGCCGCCTCAACAACACCCCCACCCACGTTGCCTACGCCGGGCCCAACCGGAGCCGCCTCAACAACACCCCCACCCACGTTGCCTACGCCGGGCCCAACCGGAGCCGCCTCAACAACACCCCCACCCACGTTGCCTACGCCGGGCCCAACCGGAGCCGCCTCAACAACACCCCCACCCACGTTGCCTACGCCGGGCCCAACCGGAGCCGCCTCAACAACACCCCCACCCACGTTGCCTACGCCGGGCCCAACCGGAGCCGCCTCAACAACACCCCCACCCACGTTGCCTACGCCGGGCCCAACCGGAGCCGCCTCAACAACACCCCCACCCACGTTGCCCGCGCCGGGCCCAACCGGAGCCGCCTCAACAACACCCCCACCCACGTTGCCCGCGCCGGGCCCAACCGGAGCCGCCTCAACAACACCCGCGCCGTTGCCGAGCCGCAGCCGGCCGATCGTGTTCGGGCGGGGAGACCCGGCGATCGACACACCTGTGTACGACCGCAGCGAACTCGCAGTCGGGGCCAGGTTCAACGGTCCCGCGGTGGTCGAAGAACGCGAGACCACCTCGGTCATCCGCCCTGGTTGGGCTGTTGAGGTCGCCGCCGACTTGAGCCTGATGGCAACAAGGATGCGGCCATGACAACGACCGGCACAGCGCAGGAAACCTTCGATCCGATCGAGCTGGAAATTCTCTGGCAGTCGCTGATCTCCACGGTCAACGAACAGGCCCGGGCGCTGCAGCGCTCGGCGTTCTCGCCGATCGTGCGTGAAGCGGGAGACCTGGCCAACGCGGTATTCGACCGCCGCGGGCGCATGGTCGCTCAGGCCGTGACCGGCACACCGGGCCACATCAACTCGCTCGCCATCGGCGCTTCGAAGATGCTCGAGGAGTACCCGCTCGATCAGATCGAACCGGGTGATGTGCTGATCACCAACGACCCGTACAAGACCGCCGGCCAGCTGCTCGACGTGACGGTGCTCGTGCCTGCTTGGCGCAACGGACGCATCATCGCCTTGTTCGGCTCAACGATCCATCACACTGATGTGGGGGGTTACGGCATCGGCGCAGGTGGCCGCGACGTGTTCGAAGAGGGGCTGTGGATTCCCATCTGCAAGCTGATGAAGGGCGGTCAGCGCAACCCCGATGTGTGGAAGTTCATCCTCTCCAACGTGCGCCAACCCGACCATATGGCAGGTGACCTGCACGCTCAGATGGCCTCGGGCGAGGTGGGTGCGCAGAGGCTGTTCACACTCTGCGAAACGCATGGACTCGACGACATCGAGGCGTTGGCCGACGAGATCATCGACCGCTCCGAACGAGCAACCCGCAAGAGCATTGAGGCTCTCCCAGCCGGGACCTACCACGCCGACGCGGTGCTCGACCTCGCCGATGCGAGTCGCATCAACATTGTTTGCTCACTCGAAGTCGACCCTGCCGCTGGTGAGGTCACGGTCGACTATGAGGGCAGCTCAGAGGCGTCGCCTTGGGGTATCAACGTGGTCATGAACTACACGCACGCCTACACCACCTTCACCGTCAGATCGGTTCTCAACCCCGACATCCCCAACAACCACGGAAGCCTCGCGCCGATCAAGGTCAAGGCTCCAGAGGGCTCAATCGTCAACGCGGTCACACCCCAGCCGGGCACGGCGCGCCATGTGGTCGGCATGTTCCTGCCCAACGCCCTGCTCAAGGCGCTCGCACAGGTCCGGCCCGAGGCGGCAATGGCCGAAGGGTCGGGCGCGGTCTGGACGATGCAGGTCAACGGCAACCACCCCGACGGCAGTCCGTTCATCACTGCGATGTTCACCTACGCGGGCGGCGTGGGAGCCCGCGCCACAAAACCGGGTCTCAATGCCTGTTCCTACCCGACTGGGGTTTCGGCAGTGCCGATCGAAGTGGTGGAAGCGTCGGCTCCCATCAGGTTCTCGGAGAAATCGCTGCGACCCGGTTCCGGGGGCAGAGGAGCACAAACCGGTGGTTTGGGCCAAACGATCGAGTTCAGTGTCGACACCGAGAGGCCCTGGCAACTGAACGCTGTCACCAGCCGATTGGCAGACCCTCCCCTCGGCGTGTTCGGCGGAGAAGCGGGTGCCGCGGGCAGCTTCAAGATCAACGGTCAACCCGTGCAGACACAGGCCCGGATCACCCTCGACGGCAGCGACGTCATCCGGCTCGAACTCCCCGGTGGGGGAGGCTACGGAGCACCCGACGATGCCTGAGACCGCCCCTGTTCCAACGTTTTCGTCGGTTTGGGAGCGTGCAGTGCGCGCCCGGGCCGATGAGACGTTCTTGATCTTTGAGGACCCGAACTGCCAGGTGACACAGTGGACCTACCAGCAGTTCGATTCAGACGTCCAACGAGTCGCGGCTCGGCTTTATGCTGAAGGCGTTGGTGCTGGCAGCTGTGTTCATCTGGCCTTGACCAACTGTCCGACTTTTGTGGCGGTGTGGCTCGCGGCAAACCGGCTCGGCGCCTGGATCGTGCCAGCGGATCCGCTGGGCAAGGAACCCGAGTTCGCCGAACAGATCGAGCGCACGTGCCCCACTGTGGGCTTCTGCTCAACGAGTCGGATCACTCAGTATCGAGCCGCGGCGGCCAACGCGGCTGCTGTGGCCGCCGTGCCCGCTGTCCTGGCGGGGTCAACACCGGCTGAGCCAATGACCGTTATCGAGATCGACGAAACCGACGCCTCATTTGCGCTGTTCGGTGAATCAGGTTTCAGTGCCTGGGCTGAACCGAAGCCGACCGACCTGGCCGCGGTGATGTTCACCAGCGGCACCACCGGACGTCCCAAAGGGGTTTCAGTCACACAAGCCAACTACGCGTTCGCCGGAGAGGTCATGGCGCAAGCGGCCGGTCTCACCGCCCAAGACCGTCAGCTGGTTGTCTTGCCGTTGTTCCACGCCAACGCGCAGTACTACTCGTTCGCCTCCGCGATCTGGGTCGGAGCGTCTGTGGCGTTGATGCACACCTTCTCAGCCAGCGGATTCCTACCCCAAGCAGCACGACATCAAGCCACCTGCGCAAGCCTGTTCGCGGCCCCGCTACGAATGATCCTGGCTCGAGGGGGGCCAGTCGAAGGACTGCGACTGAGGCATTGCTGGTTCGCCCAGAACTTGGCTGAAGACCAGTACCAGACAATCTGTGACTGGTTCGGTTGCCGTCCCCGCCAGCTGTACGGCATGACAGAAACCATCCCGGCAGTGCTCACAGACGAACCGACCAACCCTCGTCCCGACTCGATGGGCTTCGTCACCCGCGGCTGCGAAGTCGAGATCCACGACTCCAACGGAGCGCGCTGCGCCGACGACGAACTCGGCGAGGTCGTGGTCAGAGGAACACCCGGCATCACCATCTTCGCGGGCTACTTCGAGGACCCCGCGACTATTGCTGCCAACTATCGCGGCGAGTGGTTCCGCACCGGCGACCGGGCTCGGCGCGGCGGCGAAGGCCGCTTCTTCTTCGACGGTCGCCGTTCCGATGTGCTCAAGGTCGCCGGTGAGAACGTGTCGACCGTTGAGATCGAGTCGGTGCTGTGCGCGCACCCGCTGGTGTTGGAAGCATCGGTTGTCGGCGCTCCCGACCCGATCCGTGACGAAGTGCCGATGGCGTTTGTCGTTGCGGCCGACGCCGCGAATCCCCCCGAACCCGAGGACCTGCTCAAATGGTGTGACGGCCGCCTTTCCAAGCACAAGCAGCCCAGAGGAGTCACCATGCTTTCAGAACTCCCCCGCACCAGCGTCGGCAAGATTCGCAAGTTCCTGTTGGAAGATTCAGTGCAACAAGGAGTTGGTGTCTCATGAGCGTGCTGAACAGCGACCTGCTGGCACGGCTCGACGCCTCGACCAACGAAGTCTCCGCTGCAGTGACCCTTCCGCCGGAGATCTACACCTCCGCGGAGTTCCTCTCGTTTGAGACCGACGCGCTGTACATGAAGGAATGGCTGTGCGTCGGCCGGGCTGAACGGATCGCCGACGCAGGCGACTGGTTCACCGTCAACCTCGTGGGTGAGCCGTTGATCATCGTCCGCGACAAGCAGGGAGCCGTCCGGGCGATGTCGGCGGTGTGCCAGCACCGGGCCATGCAGGTGTGCGAGGGCGAAGGCAACAGCACAACCTTCAAATGCCCCTACCACCACTGGAACTACGCACTCGACGGACGCCTGTTGGGCGCACCCGCAATGGAACGTACAGAAGACTTCAACAAATCCGAGTGCGGGTTGCCCCAGCTCAAGGTTGAGGAATGGCTGGGTTTCGTGTTCGTGAACTTCGACCCGGAAGCCGCACCGCTGGGGCCGACCCTGAGCCGCTATGAACCGTTCCTTGAGAACTACGACCTCGCCAATGCGGTGTGTCCCGGCACTTTCACCCTCGAGGGGATGCCCTGGAACTGGAAGGTCATGTTCGAGAACTTCAACGACGGCTACCACGCCAACAGGCTCCACCAGTTCGTGCAGGACTTCTGCCCGTCGAGCATGTCGGGTTTTCCGGTGCCGTGGTCCGACGACTCCAATGTCATCTTCCGCACCGCCGGGTACACCCATATCGACGGCGGGTTCAACGCCACGCACCGCGTCATCATGGACGTCTTCCCCGATCTCACCGAGGAGGAGCGCACCCGGTCGACCTTTGCGCTGATCCCGCCCACGTTGTGTTTCGGCACCGCGCCCGATCAGTGCTTCTTCTTTCTGGTTCGACCAACCGGAGCAGAGTCCATCGATGTGGAGATCGGCTACATCTTCCATCCCTCCGCGCTGCAGGACCCGCTCTTCGAGCACAAGATGGCTCTATCGGACGCCGGCGTGCAGGTGTTCGTCGCCCAGGACCAGGACGCCACCACCAAGGTCCAGAGGGGTCTGCGTTCCAGGTTCGCACCACGGGGCCGCTACTCCTGGCAGGAGGAGAGCCACATCCAATTCAACCGCTGGCTGGTCCAGCGCTACCGCAAATCCTGGCCGAACACCTAGGACCAGTGCCTAGGAGCCGTCAAGTCCCATTAAGGAGGGGAATCCAATGCAAACCAAAACCCTAAGAAAACCACTTCAACTGTTGACGTTGTTGTTGGCCTTCACGCTGATCGCGGCCGCTTGCGGAGACGACGATGACAGCAGCGAGCCAGCGCCGACCACAACCACGAGTGCGATCGTTGCGGCGTTCGACAGCGATGGTGACGGGACCGTCACCATCGGGGTCGCGGCCGCTGGCCCGCGTGATGACAACGGATATTACCAGTCGCTGGTGAACTTCGCCGAGCAGTACTCCGCCGACAACGGTTTCGCTCCTCCGATCGTGTCGGACAACATCGGCGCAGCCGAGGCCGCCCAAGCTCTTTCAGACTTGGCGCAACAGGGTGTCGACATCTTGATGGTCGGCGCTTCCGAGATTGCCGAGCCGCTACCCGATCTGACCGAGCAGTACCCCGACATCTTCTGGTACTGCAACTGCGGCGCAGGGTTCCAGGAGCTGCCCGGTCTGGCGCAAGCAACCGACTGGGGGTCACCGATCCACTACACCGCAGGTGTGGCCATGGCGGGCATCCTGCAGGACCACGGTGGCGACAAGGCGGTGTTCCTCGGCTGTTGTGACATCAACTTCGAGCGCGAGGCGTACAACGCCACGGTTTTCGGACTCCAGTCCGTCGATCCCAATCTGACCATGGAGTACGTCAGCACTGGTGACTTCCAGTTCGACTTCAACAACTCAGCCAACGCCACCGCGGCACTCACCAACGCCATTTCCAACGGTGTCACGCTGGCCTACGCCTATCTCGGCGGCGCGCTGGAGGCCGTCGGCCAACTCGCGACCGATGAGGGTGTAGCCGTATTCGCCGCAGGGCCGGCAGACGTGTGCGAGCGGGACGATGGAATCAACTGGACCGGCAGCATCGTCTTCGACGGCGGCGTGTACGCGAGAGAAGCGCTTCCGTTGATCATCGCAGGCGACCTTGCAGAGGGCTCGACCTACCAGTTCCCGACCGAACCCGGCCTCAACGGCGCGCTGCTGTGCGACGCACCAGCCGACGCTCAGGCTCTGCTCGATGAAGCCTTCGGACTGATCGCTTCATTCGATGGTGAACTGCTCGGAGCGCTTGGAGAGATTTCAGGCGAGGCATACTCAGGCGGGTGAGCAACACTGAACTAGGCGACGCGGGGACCGACGAGACCAACACTTCGTCGGTCCCAGCGGTTCGGCTGACCGGCATCACCAAACGGTTCGGCGCGGTCGTAGCCTGCGACAGCGTCAACTTGGCGCTTCAGCGTGGACGGATCCATGGTCTCCTCGGAGAGAATGGAGCTGGCAAGTCCACGCTGATGAAGATGCTCATCGGGCTTGTGTTGCCTGACTCCGGAACTATCGCGATCGACGGTACGACCGAGTCGATACATGACCCGTTGACGGCCTCAGCGCTCGGTATCGGCATGGTGCACCAGCACTTCAGCCTCGTTGACGCGCTCACGGTCTGGGAGAACGTGGCTCTCGGCGACGCCGGCCGACTCGATCCGAAAGCAACCCGTGGTCGAATCGGCGAGATAGCTGAGCAGTACGGGTTGGTGATCGACCCCGACAAACGGGTCGGCGATCTCACTGCCGGGCTTCGTCAACGGGTCGAGATCATCAAGTGCCTCCGTCGCGACCCGAGCATTGTCATCTTCGACGAACCGACATCGGTCCTCACTCCCGAGGAGTCCGAACAGCTGTTTGAATCCCTGCGTCATGTGGTTGCCGCCGAAAGCCGATCAGTGGTGTTGGTGAGTCACAAACTCGACGAGGTGCTGCACGCCACCGACGACATCACAATCATGCGCCAGGGCAAGGTCGTGGACCAGCGACGCTCCGTCGATGCGGATGCCCGGACCCTGGCCCGGGCGATGGTCGGCCGCGAAGTGTCTCTGCGGTCTGAACGCGCCGCGCTCGGAATTCACAGCCTCGATGACAACGGTCTCGATGACAATGGCCTCGACGGCAACAACCTCGACCGCGCGGACCTCGACGGCATTGACCTCGAGGAAGGCGCTACCGCGACGGGTCACACCTTCGAGACCGCCGACAGCGACACTTCAAACATCGCGCCCGACATCGGGCCGACTGCGGTGCCCGTGCTTCGCATCGGAAAAGCGGTAGTCCACGACGCTGACGGGGTCATCGCTCTCGATGAGTTCTCACTCGAGATGTATCCCGGCGAGATCGTTGGAGTCGCCGGCGTGGAAGGCAACGGGCAGCGGGCGCTCGGCGATGTGCTCTCCAGCCTGCTGGTTCTCTCTTCGGGCACGGTCACCGTGGACGGCGCACCGGTGCCCACCGGTAAGTCCGGGGCGATGGCTAAGGCAGGAATCGGAGTCATCCCAGAGGACCGCCACGACAGTGGTCTGGTGCTCGACATGACCGTTGCCGAGAATCTCGTGCTCGTTGACCAGTCCCGTGCCGCAAGCCGCGGCTTGATCGACCAGAAACGTCTCAACGCCTTCGCCGTGGAGATGATCGAGCAGTTCAGCATCGCCTGCTCAGGACCGAACGCTCCGATGTGGTCGGTGTCGGGGGGGAATCAACAGCGGGTCGTCCTTGCACGGGAACTTTCTCAAGAACCCAAGATCCTGGTGGCAGCGCAACCGACCCGGGGGCTTGATGTCGGCGCTATCGAGTACATGAGCCATCGACTTGAAACAGCCGCGGCAACCGGGGTGGCAGTGCTGCTCATTTCGAGCGAACTCGAGGAGATCCTCGAACTGTCACACCGCATCATCGTGATGCACAGCGGGCGCATCGTCGGGGAGATGCCGCGGGCGGAGGCCAACTTTGAAGCACTCGGTCTGTTGATGGGTGGTGCCGCCGCGTGACCGCTGTCGATACCGCCATCGACTCTGGTGTCCGACCGAGCCGGACACGGCACGGGGCGCGGTTCAGCGAATGGATCGCGCTGTACTCGATGAGCGTTCTTGCCGCGCTGGTCTTGTCAGCCATTCTGGTGGAGGCAACGGGCGGCGACTGGCGGCCGGTTGTGAATGCCCTGCTTGATGGCAGCGTTCGACACCCTGGGCGCTGGGGCGAAACCCTTGCCACAGCGGCTCCTCTGCTTGTGGTAGCCCTCGGAACGGTCATTTCCTCCAAAGCCGGTCTGGTCAACATCGGCCAGGAAGGCCAGCTCTTTGTCGGCGCCGCTATCGGCACATACTTCGGGTTTCTTATCGGCGGGCCGGGGCCGATCAACGTCGTGCTGATTCTGATCATCGGTGCTGCCGGAGGCGGCCTCTGGGCCGGGGTCGCTGCGGGTCTGCGTTACTGGCGCGGCGTTCCCGAGGTGTTGTCGACGCTGCTGTTGGTAACCGTCGGAGGCCAAGCCGTGGCCTACGGGCTGCGCTGGGAATGGCTGCTGTTGGCTCCCGAAGGGAGCCGCGGCAACCGCAACCAGGTCAGCGAGCAACTCGCAACCGGCAATCGACTTCCTCGCCCCGACCTGTTCGGTAATGAATTCCCACTGACCGTGTTCATCTCCGTAATTCTCGCGGCGATCGTCGCTTTTGTGTTGTCACGCACGGTGTGGGGTTTTCGGCTTCGGATGCTCGGCCGCAACCCGAGGGCCGCGCAGAGGTCCGGAGTGTCCGAAACCCGCTACGGTGCAACCGCCCTGATGCTCAGCGGTGCTTTCGCTGGACTGGCCGGAGCTGCCATGCTCACCGGAGGTGGATTCGCTTTCGGGAACTACCAGTTGGTCCCGGGCTTTTCTGCCAACATCGGCTGGACGGGCCTCCTCGTCGCACTCGTGGCTTATGAGAAACCGCTGGCTGCGATTCCGGTGGCGGTGGTATTCGCGGGGTTGCGTACGGGGTCTAATTTTGTGAGCGGTACAGGAGTCGAAAGCCGGATCACCGATGTCATTTCAGGCTTGTTGGTGCTGGCCCTGCTCATTCCCGCTGCTGTGATGTTCCTGCGTGATCGCCGTCGTGCCCGGGCCGCGGCAACGGAGAGGGTGTGAGCCATGGCTGACTTTTTCAGTTCGGTCTATGAAATCTTCACTACCGAGACGACCTATAGCAACGGTGCTCTGTTAGCGGGTGTTCTAGCTTTCGCAGCCACTGGAGAATGGGTGGCGGAACGTTCGGGAACTCTCAATATCTCTGTCGAAGGGATGTTGCTTGGCGGAGCTTTTACAGCGGCGCTCGGCTATCACGTCACCGGATCGGTGGCTGTGGGGCTGCTTACGGGAATGGTGGGCGGGATGCTGATCGCAGGTGTGCAAGCCGAGATGAGCCACCGTCTCGCTGCTGATCAGTTCGTGGTCGGGCTCACCCTCAACATTTTGGTTTTTGGCCTTACGGGGTTCCTCGAAAACGAGATCGCGCCCGACTCAACCCTGGCCAGGAAATTCGAGATCCCGCTTCTGAGCGAGATTCCCCTAGTTGGGGAGGCGCTGTTCTGGCAGCGCTGGCCGTTCTACATCCTGTATCTGCTGATCCCATTCTCCTGGTGGCTGGTGTACCGCACCCGCTGGGGTCTGGAACTGCGGTCGGTGGGCGAGAACCCACAATCCGCAGACGTTTCCGGAATTGATGTCAACAAGCGACGCCGTCAGTCGATCTACTACGCGGGATTGACCTGCGGGTTGGGAGGTGCGTTCTTTCTCTTCGGACATGTCGGCCCATTCGAGAACACAATCGTCGGTGGTCGCGGCTTCATAGCCATTGCCGCAGTCATCTTCGGCGGTTGGACGCTACGAGGAACGCTCGCAGGATGTGTGATCTTCGCTGGTGCCTTGTCGTTCCGGATTTCGATCCAATTGATCGGCTATGACATCAACAGCGAGTTGTTGCAGGCCCTGCCGTTCATCGTCACCATCGCGGGCATGGCCATCTTCGCCCACCGAGTACGCGCCCCGGCAGCGTTGGCCCGCCCCTTCATCCGCGGCCTCAGATAGCCCGCAGAACACGGAGAGAACCAAATGAAAGCAATGCTGTACCACGAATCGGGCGGACCCGAAGTTCTGCAGTATGTCGATGTGCCCGATCCTGAGCCGGGACCGAGGGACGTGGTTGTCGATGTGGCCGCCACCGCGCTCAACCGACTCGACGTCGTGCAGCGCAACGGCTGGTTCCACATGCCGGGTTTCCAGTACCCCCATATTGCCGGCATGGACGTAGCCGGGATGGTCTCAGCGATCGGCTCGCAGGTGAGCGACGCGGCAATCGGCGACCGGGTCGTGGTCGACCCGTCGTTGGCGGGTGTCCCCGAGTCCTCCAAACTCGCTGGAATGGGCGACCTCTACGGGGAACTCGGCATCATCGGCGGCACGGTGGACGGCGGATATGCCGAGAAGTGCCTGGTACCGAGTTCGCACGTGTACCAGGTGCCCGATTCGATGCCGATGGAGCACGCGGCCGTATTTCCCACCTGTTTTCTCACCGCGGCGCACGCCCTCTTCGAGGTCGGCGAGCTGCAGGCAGGCGAGACCGTGATGATCCACGCCGCCGGTTCGGGTGTGTCCACCGCTGCGATCCAGTTGGCCAAGCACGCCGGGGCCACGGTGCTGGCGACCGCCGGGACCGACGAGAAGTGCGACCGGGCTCTTGAGCTTGGGGCGGACCATGCGTGCAACAACCGCAGCGGCGATGTGACTGGGTTCGCCCGCGGGGTCACCGCCGGGGCGGGTGTCGACATGGTCTTCGATCATGTGGGTACCGCCCTGTTCGGCCAGTCCCTGTTCGGTATCGGTATCGGCGGGAGGCTCGTGAACTGCGGGAACTCTTCGGGCGACGAAGCGACAATCCCGTCGCTTGGCTACCTGTTTCACTCAGGTATCAAGGTCATCGGTTCCGACCCGTATCGGCCAGAAGAGTTCGGGCCGGTCTGGGACACGTTCTGTCAGGGCGACTTCGAGGTTGTGATCGACTCTGAGTTTCCGCTGGCTGATGCTGCCGACGCGCAGGCCAAGATGTTGTCCAGCGATTTCTTCGGCAAGATCATCCTCAAGCCCTGAAATCCTTCCCTCAGATCCTTACCTTTCCAACAAGCCAGAACCGCGCCGATGACCAGCGAGCCACGGGACGCCCCGTATCCCGAGTTGAAGAAGACCCACACGATGGCCTACAAGGGCCGTCCCTGGACCGATTACAAACCGCCGCCGGCGGCTCCGGTATGGGCCGCGATCGAGGGGCTCGGCCGCTACTACATTCTTCTGGCCGCGCTCGAGCTCGACGTGTTCGACACCATTCAAGAGACCGGACCGAGCACTGTTGAATCGCTGGCCGAAGCACTCGATGTGCCTGTCGGTCATCTCGGGAGTCTGCTGGACGGTGTGGTTGCTCTGGGGTTGCTCGACCAGTTCGTGGACGTCTACGAACTGAACGACACGGCTAAGCGCTACCTCGTGAGCGACGGCCCGGCGACGATGGCCGATCTGGTGGCCGTGGCGCCGGGACCGCATGAGAACTGGGGCCGCCTGGCCGAGACGATCCGCAACGGGACACCCTCCACCCCGATCGAGGACGATCCCGCCGCGTTCTACGTGCCGCTGGTGGAGGGAACTTTCACCACGATGTTTCGCTGCGCCAGCCGCGCCGACTTGAGAATCCGCTACTCAGCGCTGGAGAACCCGCGTGTCCTTGATCTCGGGGCGGGCGGTGCGCCCTGGTCGATCGCTATTCTCAAGGCCTGCGCACATGGCAGCGCGGTGATCAACGACCTGCCCGGCATCATCGAAGTTGCTGAGGCCAAGACTGCCGAGCATGGGGTTGCCGACCGCTGTGAGCTGCGGCCGGGTGACTTTCACGCCATTGACATCGAGGACGCGGCATACGACATCGTCATACTCGGTCATGTCTGCCGTACTGAGGGCCAAGACGGCGCTCGCCACCTCATCGAGCGGGCCTTCAAGGCGTTGAGACCGCAGGGACGGCTGTTGCTGGCGGACTACTTCACCGATGTCGAGCGCAAGTTCAACCCGCACGCCGTGATCATGGGCACAACCATGATGGCCAGCACCAAGAAGGGTTCGACGTTCACCCATCAACAGTTCTCCGAGTGGTTGCGAGACGCCGGCTTCGCGCAGATTCGCCTCATTGAACCCATCGGTTTTCAGCAGTGCTTCGTCGCTACCCGCCCCGACCCTATTCGACGGTCCAGCCCTCCGGGACCGTGAACTCGCCGACAACTTGATGGGTGTCGTCGTCTGTTTCGGCGTCGGGCAGATGCTGCCAGAGCATGAGTTGGTTGCCCCACGGATCAATAAACGAGGCGTTGGCGCCGCCGAACTCGGTCCAGAAGTGGTCCCGCCACAAGACCGTTCCCCCCAGGCGCTCCGCAGCCGCGAGGATGCGATCGAAGGAATCGTCTTCGCTCACCAGTATCCAGGCACGAATGGCGCGGCCGCCGGGGTTCAGGTTGGTCGGTGCGGTCGGTTCGCTGTCGGGATGGGGCCGCATGTTGGCAGCGTTCGACAGGCCCATATGGAGGTTGCCGGTCGGGCCCTGCGATCCATCGTCGACCTTGAAGTTCTGGCCGGGCACGATGCGGTGGAAGAGGCCTGGAATGCGTTCCTCGACTTCCCAGTTGAATACCTCGCTGTAGAAGGCGTGGGCGGCGTCTACATCATCTGACGGAAAGTCAACAAATACGAGCGTGTTCGGATAGGTCATGGTTCCCCTCTAATCTGCTTGCTCAGCGACAATAGCCGTGGTCTTATGGTCTGACCACCCGGCGGACTTGATCTGAGTCTCTAGACGCCAATCGCAAAGAGAGAAATCCACACGGTCAGGGCGAATCCGCACAGCATGAGCACCAGGGTGCGGGTCTGCTTCGAGATCTCCAGCGAGATGGAGCCGCGAAGCTCCTTGAGTTCACCTTTGAGGTTCGCGAACTTGCCGTCGATTCTGCCGAACTCCCCATCGACTCGACCGTTGATCTCGGACAACCCGCTCTTGACCTCGTGAATCTCGCCCTTGACCTTGTTCACCTCACTCGTGAACTTCTGCACAAGGCGTTCCTCAAGGGCGCGGAGATCGTCTTTGGTGGCGATCTGGTCCCAGTGCGTTGGGGGTAGCGATTCCATCAGCGTCCTAGCTGCATCGGCTCCGAGTGTCTCGGTCAGTCTGCTCAAGAGCGCAAGGCGCTCCTCTTCACTCGCCGGCATGACCATCCTCCTAAGTTCCTGTGGGTTGGAGGGGTCGCATTCACCGTTTCCGAGTGATGCCCTGAAACCTAGTGCCCGAACCGCTGCTTGGCAACCACCCGCTAGACATTGCTGATCATGAAACCCCCTGACAGTCACAACCGGCACTAGCGCGACCGGCACAGCACACGCGGGTGCGTCTGTCGCTTTCTCTTGGGCTTGCGTGTCGATGGCTGTCGTGGTCTCATGGTCTGACCATCCCGCCACGATCCAACGAACCGAAGAGCACCGCCGCCCATGCAAGAGAGTCCGATTCCTCTGGAGAGTCTGCGACGTTCTCGGGGTACTTTCGCCGACGCAGTGGGGCTTCCTCCGTCGGTTTACTCTGATCCCGAGTTCTACCGCTTCGAAATCGACGCGGTCTTCAGCTCTGAGTGGCTGTGTGTCGGACGCAGCGAGCAGATCCCCAACGCGGGAGACTATCTCGCCGTCACGCGAGGGGGCGAACCACTGATCGTGGTGCGCAACTCCGACTCGGAGATCCGAGCGATGTCTGCGGTGTGCCAACACCGCGCCATGTGCCTGACCGCGGACACGGACCGCAGTGACGACGACATGTTCGATCCTCCACGGCACATTTCGGGCTCCACCAAGAACTTCCGCTGCCCTTACCACTACTGGGTCTATGACCTCAACGGGCAGCTGATCGGCGCGCCGGAAATGTCACGCACCACCGGTTTCGACACCAGCTCAATTCGGCTGCCGAGCCTGTCGGTTGAACTTTGGCAGGGGTTCATTTTCGTGAACCTGAGCCCCGATCCGGCGCCTCTTGCTCCGAGACTCCAGAAACTCGAACAAGCCCAGACGAACTACAAGCTCGACCAGTTGACAACCGTCGATCCGGCGGTGATTCCTGATGTGCCGTTCAACTGGAAGATCATGATCGAGAACTTCATGGAGATGTACCACAACAGTCGGCTCCACCAGGGCATCCACGACTGGGCCCCTTCGTCGGGAGCGTCCTACGCCGACTTCGAGGCCGGCGACGGGGCGATGTTCGGATTCAACCGCACCCTGGAACCAGACGGCGGTTTCAACCCGACCTTCAAAGCGCTGTTCCCTGTGCTGCCCGGCACCACGAACGATGAACGACAGCAAGTAGTGTTTGCGCTGGTACCGCCCTCGCTGCTCATCGGAATTCAGTCCGATTCGGCGTTCTGGTTCGTGGTCGACCCGACCGGGCCCACCTCTCACGAGCTGTCCATGGCCTATCTGCTTCCAGAGTCGACCGTTCGCCTGCCTCTGTTCGACCAGTTGCTTGAGGCGGCTATCGCTGGTGTAGCGAACTTCAACCGTCAAGACATGCCGACCAACATCGCTGTGCAGCGCGGTATGCAGTCACGTTTCGCGCCCCGCGGTCGTTACTCCTGGCAGGAGGGCGTGCTGGCCCAGTTCAACTCTTGGCTGGTCGACCGCTACGAATCCCACGCCGGCCAATAGCCGGCACCTGGCTTGCCGGGGTGGGAGGCGCGGGGCGCGTGCTAAGTTTCGGGCACTGATTGGGGCGAGATGAGGTGTCTATGCCCACGGTGGATTTCGAGCGGGGTCGTTGGAGTTGGTTGACCCTGCTCACCGCGTCGGTGACCGGCGTAGTGCTCTCGTTTCTCCCGATCTCTTCGACGGAATCGTGTGAAGCAGTCGCCGGTGGTACCGAGACGTGCACGACCGGCAGCGAGTCGCTGCTTCAAAGCGAGGGGCTGAGTGTGCTCGCGTTGCTGTCCGTACCGGTGGTCGTTGCGGCGGTCGCGGTCGTGTTCCCTAGACGCGGAGGAACCATCACCTCTGCAGTGCTCCTCACCGTGCTTGCGGTGCTCGGCGCCGCATCCCTGGGCCTCTTCTACCTGCCGACCACCGCCCTCGCCTGGGTCGCGGTCGCAGCAAATGCCCGCCGGCCAAGGGAGACCGGCAACCAACCTTAGATGTGCAAGCGGACCGAAACACGGTCGCAACAACGCTCTGAGTAGTAGCGTTCCGGGCTATGAGAAAGCCCAACATTCTGATGGTGATGGCTGATCAGTTGGCACCGCATTTCACTGGTGCTTACGGCCATCGATTGGTGCGTACACCGGCGATGGAGGCCCTCGCCGAACGGGGGACGCGCTTCGACGCGGCGTACTGCAACTTCCCGCTGTGCGCCCCCTCCCGATTCTCGATGCTGGCAAGCCAACAGGCCAGCGCCATAGACGCCTGGGACAACGCCGCTGAGTTCCCGGCAAAAGTGCCCACGATGGCCCACTACCTCAACCTCGCCGGATACCGCACCGTGTTGACCGGCAAGATGCACTTCATCGGGCCGGACCAGCTCCACGGATTCACCCGGCGTCTGAATCCCGACATCTATCCCGCCGATTTCGCCTGGACACCCAACTGGGACGAAGCCGACGACCGGATCGACAAGTGGTACCACAACATGGAGAGCCTGTCCGACGCCGGTCAGGCACTCGCCACCTACCAGATCGACTACGACGAAGAAGTGCGGTTCTCGACAACCCGCCAGATCTACGACTTCGCCCGTGACCCCGACGAGCGGCCCTGGTTCATGGCCACCGCGATGATCCACCCCCACGACCCGTACGTGGCCCGACCCGAATGGTGGGACCTCTACGACCACGACGAGATCGACCTTCCCGACGACCAGTTCGACTCCCCCGATCCCCACACGCTGAGGATCCGTCACGGCATCCAGGCCGACACCCTCGGATACACCGACGACCAGTGCCGCAACGCCCGCCACGCCTACTACGCCAACACCAGCTACTTCGACTCCCTGCTGGGAGACATGATCCGGGCCCTCGAGGAGACCGGCCAGCTCGACGACACGATCGTGATCGCCACCAGCGACCACGGCGACATGCTCGGCGACCGGGGACTGTGGTTCAAGATGAGCTTCTTCGAACGGTCGCTGCGGGTGCCGCTGATCATGGCCGGTCCCGGGGTCGCCAACGGCACGGTCGGCAACGTCTGCTCGCTGATGGACCTGTTGCCCACCATGCTCGACATCGCCGGCGACGGCGCCGACCGCATCGACCCGGTCCTGCCGCTGGACGGGCGGAGCCTTTGGGAGGGCGCAACCGGGGGCCATGACCCCGTAGACGAGACCATCGCCGAATACACCGGCGAGATGACGTCTGAACCGATGTTCATGATCCGCCGCGGCCGACACAAGTACATCCACTGCGACAGCGACCCGGCCCTGCTTTACGACATCGAGGCCGACCCCCTGGAACGCAACAACCTTGCCGATGATCCTGCTCACGCCGAACTGGCCGCGAGTTTCGCCACTGAGACCGCAGAGCGTTGGGACAGCGACAACATACGGGAGCGGGTCGTGGCCTCCCAGCGGACCCGTCGGATGCTTCACGCCGCCATGACCATCGACGGCCACTACTCGTGGGACTTCACTCCCGTCCGTGACGGTGCCAACGAGTACATCCGCGACCACATGGACTGGGCCGAAGCCGGCCCAAAACTGCGGTTCCCCTGAACTGAGTTGACCATACGCGCTGATGGTTGTTAGCAGAGTGAGAGGGGATACCGGCCCGGTGGGGCTCAGAGGAGGTCGAGGCGGGCTGCCGCGGAGTCGCCTAGTTCGATGAAGCGCTGGTAGCCGTGTTCGTAGGCGGGGTTGTGGGTGGGCAGGATCGTCTGCATGGCAGGCATGGGCCATGCGTCGTGCGCGGCGCCTGGTTTGGGCCACCAGTCGAGTCCAGCGCCGGCAGCAAGAGCGGAGCCGTATGCAGCCGAATAGTCCGGCTTCTCCGGTACCAGAACCTCGACGCCCAGCACCGATGCTTTGATCTCGCACCATTGCCTGCTCAGCGCCGGCGACCCACCGCATACCAGCGTCTGCAACTCGTAGCCTCGGTCTGCCAGCTTCTCAGCAATATGGGCGAGGCCATAGGCGGTCGACTCCAACACTGCCCGAGAAATCTCCTCAGGACCCGAGTCGAGGGACAGCCCGTGTATCTCCCCTGTGAGACGTTTGTCCCAGCGGGGATCACGTTCACCCGCAATGTAGGGCAGCACCAACACACCTCCGGCTCCGGGCGGAACCCGCGCTGCGGTGGCGAGCACCTCGACGATCGACAGACCGCTGACGCTCGCCCACCACTCGAGCAGACGGCCGTGACCGTTCACCGGTCCTCCGACGATCGACACGTCCTGCACTGCGCTCGGCATCGAGAACATGTCGTCACGAACCGATTCGGAGGCGACCGCCAACCCCAGCCCTCCGGTGCGCCCGCCGGGGTCATGTCCGACCCCCGGGCGATAGGCACCGCACGCCCAGAACCCCATGAACGCGTCGGCAGACGCAGGCACCAGCACAGCGCCCTCCGCCAGGCCGTGACTGCCGTTGGTGACACCCACCGACGAACCGGCAGCGATCGGCTCCCCGAACCCGACCGGCGCCGGATCACCGGGCCACAGACCGTGGAAGGGGCCTCCCCCAAGCTGGCGCAGCACCCAGTCCCAGATCTCGCATGGAGCGAAGCCGTTCCCAAGTTCGTCGCGCAGAATCTCGCATTGAGCCGCGTGAACTTCGTGAAGCCCCAGGTCGGCGACCGCGGGGTGGCTGACGGTGACGGCCAGGCCTTCGGGGATCGGAACCGTGGTGGGAGTCTGGCCGCCCACGGCAACCGCCGCTGGTCTGGCGGCGGCTGGGCATTCCACCGCCAGTTCGTTCATGGCGCGCAGCATCGCCTCGAGCCAGCGGTTCGGGTCGGCTCGGCCGACGGGCCAGGATTCGCTGCCGCGGTAGCCGACCGCCGCGGTCGCAAGGATCTTTCCTTGACGGTCGCAGGCGACAGCCCGCGCCGCGCTGCTGCCGAGGTCGGCACCGACGACAACCGACAATTCAGGCTCCAGTATCGGCGCCTACCAGCACGCGGTACACGAGTGTGTGGGTGGCTTGTTGCAGGGCGTCGGCCACCGTTTCGAGGCTGTAGCGGGCGGTCACCAACCGGTCGAGGTCATCGCTGAGCGCACCGGACCGCAGCAGACCCGCAGCGATCCGCCAATCCTGGGGTTCTTGGCTGTAGACGCCCGCCACGGTGATCTCCTCATGGTGGAAGTGGTCGAGGCCGAAACTTCCGGTGAGATCCTTGGGGAAGGCGCTGTAGAGCACGATGGTGCCGCCGCTGTCGCAGATCTCGACGGCCAGTTCGAACAGTCCGGCGGCAGCGGCGGTGACGAAGACGATGTCGGCTTTCCCGCCGATGTCGCCGGCGGTCTGCGGTGTGGCGGTCCAGTCCGCTCCCCCGTCAGCCGCCTCTTCGAGACGACTGCTCGACACGTCGACGAGCCCGACAGAACCGGCACCCCAGGCTCGGCACAGAGCGTGATGCAGACGCCCCATGTATCCCGCCCCCAACACCGCCACCCGGTCACCGGCGAGCATCCCCGAGAGCCGTACCGAATGGACCACACACGCCAACGGCTCACCCATGGCAGCCTGTGCGACGGGTATGTCGCCGGTGACGTACGCCTGTGAGGCGGACACCCGGACGAAGTCGGCGAGCCCTGCCCCCATCGAGATTGTGCCGTCGGCCAGGGCGCTGCCCTGCGGTTGTCTGCACACTGCGCTGCGCCCGCGGCGACAGGTCGTGCAGGTTCCGCAGCGGGTCAACAGGTCGACCGCAACGAGATCGCCGACTCTGGGGGTGCCCGGCAACGCAACCACCTGCTCGCCGACTTCGACCACTCGCCCTGCGACCTCGTGACCAGGGGCGACAGGGTAGATCTGCTTCTCCCCGGAGAACAGGCGCCGTTCCATCGTGCACAGTCCGCAGGCCCCCACCCGCACCAGAATGTCCTGTGCTCCAATCACTGGAAGCGGCTCTGAACGCAACTCCACCTCGCCGACGCCGGTCACGACCGCGACCTGCATATCTCCGGTGGGCACAGCGGGCGGTACAGCGGTGGAAGCCATCGCTCAGACCGACTTCAACAGCAGGTCGCTGGTCTGGCCGGACACGAACAGGTCGCTTCCGCCCATCAACAACTCACGGTAGCTCTCTTCGGAGGGCAGCGAATCCAGATAGGCATCGAGCGACCCGAGATCGGGAGCGTCGATCATCCAGTACACCACCCCGTAGGCGCCGTACGCCTCCATCCAGGAGGTCACAGCACCACCGTCCGGCACACGCTCGGCCAGGTGGGCGGTGTAGGAGGCGATCCAGGCGCGCACCCGCACACCGTCACTTGAATCGACCTGTGCCTTGCGAATCATCCGAACCATTGTTGCTCACCCTCTGCTGTCCCGTATTTCAGGGCTTTCCCGTATTTCAGGGCTTTCCCGTATTTCAGGCCTGTTCCGTATATCGGTCCTGTTCCGTTTTCGGAGCTCATGGCAGCCATACTTCCATCGCCATCGCCTTCGGGTTGAAGCCGTTGGATGCCGAGGTCTCACTCGGACAGGCTGACACCGCCACCAGCAGGTCGATCTCTGCACGGATGTCGATGTAGTCCCCGGGCTGCGCCAACGACTCCTTGAACACCAGCTCGTGCTCGTCGATCACGTCGGTGTGCATGAAGATATTGAAGATGTCGGGCACCAGATCAGCCTCGAAACCCCAGGGAGCGATCGCTTCCTCCAGATTTCCTTGACAGGTCCGATGTTGAGCCTCAGCGCCGATGTCGTCGCGCACGGAATACACCCCCGCCGAGCAGCGTCCGCCGTTCCAGGCGAAATGCTCACCGACCGGATCGTCGATCACGGTTCCCATAACCCGTTCGTAGGGAGGCCGAGAATACAGATGGGTGAGTCGGCGCATCGTGCCGGTGCCCGCCAACATGTTGAGCGCCACCGACTGCCCGGCGTGATATCCCTCCCGCGGGTTGTCAAGGGTCAAGAAGGCGGTGCGGTAGCGCTTCTCGTCGATCGTGCTGTGTTGCTCCACGCTCACAAGCCGACCTTGCTACAGCCCGTGTACGGCCTGCATCAGCCGGGTCACCATGTTCTTGGGATCCTGCGAGCCCCAGACATTGCGGCCGATCGCCACACCGGCAGCCCCTGCCGCCACAACCCCGGAGGCCATCTCGATCACGTCGTCTTCGTGGTCCATTCTGGGTCCCCCGAGGGCGACCACCGGCACGCCGCACGCCTCGACGACTTCGGTGAACTCGTCGGTGGGGCCCGGGCACATGGTCTTGATCATGTCGGCACCCAACTCAGTCGCGATCCGGGCGCCCCTGGCGACGCTGGTCACCGTCCAGGGGACCTCGTGGGCCCAGCCTCCCGGGATCGACTCGGCGATCAGCACCATCCCGATCTTCTCGCACTCTGCACTCAGGTGGGCCAGGCGGGACAGTGAGACGTGTTCGTCGTGAGCGCCGCTGAAGGCCATCACGATGATCGCGTCGGCGCCGAGGACCATGGCCTGCTCCGCGGTGTAGAGCAGGGTCGACGCGTCGTCGGTTGCAGGTTCGCCCATATCCGCGATCCCGCCGTCGACTCGCAGCACCAGACCGCTTCGGGCGAAGGTTTCGGGGTAGCGGCGCGCCAGGTGCCAGGTTGTGAGCACGGCGTCGGGCTGTGCTGAGGCGATCGGTTCGACAGCTTCTGCGGGAACGCCCGTGCCCATGTAGGCGGGATGGTCCATCGCCACGAGTACGCAGCGACCGTCCGTGGCTACCACCCGACTCGCACGGCGGCGTTTGCCTGCTGAAACCGCCGACAGAAAATGCGCTTGAGCCCCCATGCGACGTACCCTTTCTCGGATGGACTGATGGTCTTACCATACTGAGGGGAAGCTGTGACCGAGAACATTGACCTGCTGATCAGGGGCAACTTCGTCGTCACCATGAATCCGACCCGTGACATCATCCACGACGGCGCGGTGGCGATCCGTGGTCGTGAGATTGTCGCTGTAGGCAAGGCCAGCCGACTCGAGCAGCAGTACCACGCAGCCGAGACCATCGGGGGCGACCGTTTCGTGGTCACACCCGGCATGGTCAACTCCCACATCCACATCACCGGCGAACCGCTGACCCGCGGCTATGTCCCCGACGACACTCCCTTCGAGGAGAACGTCTTCATGTGGCTGTGCCCTCTGTACTCCATGTACAACGCCGCTGAGGAACGGTTGTCTGCACAGTTGGCGGCAACCGAGATGCTCAAGTCGGGCACCACCACCTTTCTTGAGGCGGGCACGATCCGCTTCCTTGACGAGGTCGTCGACGGGCTCGAAGAGGTCGGTATCCGGGGGCGGGTGGGCCAGTGGGTCTGGGATTTGCCACCCGAACCAGACGTCTACAAACAGGACACCGACCAGGCAATCGCCAACCTGCAACGCCAACTCGAACACCACCCTTCGGCAGCCGGGAACCGGATAAGCGCCTGGTCGCTGCTGGTGGGACACACCACCTGCTCTGATCCGCTGTGGCGAGCCGCCCGGGAACTGGCAACCGAGCACAGTGTCGGGCTGAGCTTCCACATGTCGCCCGCCAAGCTCGACCCGGAGGGTTTCGTCGCCGAGTTCGGTCACCGGCCGATGGTGCACCTGGCGCAGCTCGGGGTGCTCGGTTCTGATGTCGCCATGACCCACTGCGTGCAGGTCGACGACAACGAGATCGAGATCATGGCCGAGACGGGCGTGCATGTGGCGCACTGCCCGACCACTGCGCTCAAGGTCAGCTACGGGGTGACCCAGGTCGGCAAGATGCCGGAGATGGTGCAGTCCGGGATCAACCTCGGTATCGGCACCGACGGCAACAACGCCTCCAACTACTCCGACTTGATGCGGGCCACCTACCTGGTCGCCGGTCTGTTCAAGGACGGGCGCCAGGACCCGCAGATGTTCCCCGCAGAGAAGGCCTATGAGATGGCGACGCTGGGTGGGGCTGAGTTGATGCAGATGTCTGATCAGATCGGCTCGCTCGAAGTGGGGAAGCTGGCCGATGTGGTGCTGCACGACACGGACCGGCCCGAGTGGCGGCCGCTGCTCAACGTCGCCAACCAGCTCGTCTGGTCAGCCGACGGGCGGGGCGTGCACACCGTTGTCGTCGACGGCAACAAGGTCGTGGTCAACGGGCGGATGACTACCATCGACGAGCAGGCCCTCTACGCCCAGTCCCAACTCGCCGGCGAAGCGATCACCACCCGCTCGGGCCTGCCCGACAAGGCCAAATGGCCCGTGCTTTAGACGCGAGCGTGCAATTCTCGCACCGTTCAGCGAATTGGCCAGCGGGATACGGCTTCAACACCGCTGCGGGTTCGCAGGGATCGGCCGGCGCGTCGGGCTTCGGCCGCTAGGGCATCAACATCGACGGTTCGCACTCGGCCGTCGGTGACCACGGGTTCCCCCGCCACGTATACGTCTCTCACTGATCTGCCGTCGCTGCCCCAGATGAGCTGCAGAACCGGATCGGGGCTCGGCGGGACCCATTCGATACGAGACCGGTCGTGCACCACAATGTCGGCTTGCTTTCCGACTTCGAGTGAGCCGATCTGTTCGGCCATGCCCAGGGCCTCAGCGCCGGCGATGGTGAGCAACTCGAGTGCGTCGTGAGCTCCGAAGACCGTCGGGTCGACAGCGGCGTCCTTCGCCACCCCCGCGAACAGAGCGGCCGTGCGGATGCCGTCGACCATGTCGCCGGCGTTCTCGGCGTCGCACCCCAGAGCCAGGCGGCCCCCTTCACGCCACAGATCCAGGTGGCGGAACTCACGGGTAAGTCCCTGACCCAGTCGCAGATATGCCCAGGGGCATGACACGACTGCAGCACCGCTGTCGACCAGCACCGCCACTTCCTGCGTGTCGATGTGCACGCCGTGGGCGACTGCAACGTGAGGGCCCAGCACGCCCAGCGCCGAGAGATGCACCAGGGGCCGTTTCCCGGTTCTGGCCAGGTAGCTGTCGACGTCGCTGGACGTGGGCGACAGATGGAAGGTCATTCCGACCCCGCGTGAGCGTGCCAGTTCGCTCGCGGCCACCACCAGCTCATCGGACATCAAGTCGTGGCCGACGAGGCTCACCCAAGTCGACACCAGGGGGCCGCCCTGCAGGTCCAGAGCCGACCGCTGTCTGTCGATCACCTCATCGACCGTTCCGGCGTAGGGCCCCTCGTCAACATCCCAGCCCCAGGTACCGACTGTCACCCGCGCCCCCACGGACTGGGCGGCGGCCACTACCCGATCAGGGTGCGCGACCGTACCGGCCTCGAAAATCGTGGTGATGCCGTTGCTCAGAGCTTCGGCGAGGGTGAGTGTGGCTGCGAGTTCGTCGTCGTCACCGCTGTGCTCGCCGTGGACCGGCACCACCCAAGAGAAAATGGCCTCTCCAGGCGGCAGATCATCTGGAATCGACGATTGGATCAGACGGTCACCGGTCAGGTGCTGATGGCCGTTGACGTACCCCGGCAGTACCAGGTCGCCGGCTTGCCCTGAGACGGTCTCGTCGGGATGCGCCGTCCGTATCTCAGCGAAACTGCCGACCGCGGCGATGGTGTCACCCGAGATGACGACTGCGCCGTCGTTGATGATCTCTCGTCGAGGATTCATGGTGACCACGGTGCCCCGCACGATCGTCATGGCTCCTCAACGCTCCTCACCGGCTCAGTATTGCACCGGCCTATTATTGCACCGGCATAGCGGTGAACCCGTATGAACCCGCGCTCAGGCTGATAGACCCATGCCCATGACGGTTACCACAATTTGCGAACAATGGCGGGAAGGCAAGACGACTCTCGGGTGTTGGCTGGCCATTCCCAGCACGGTGACGGCTGAGGCATCCGCCCGCTGCGGTTTCGACTATGTCTGTGTCGACACCCAGCACGGCCCGCTCGACTTCTCCGACTCGGTATCGATGATCCAGGCCATCCTACTCGGCGGGTCGAGCCCCATCGTGCGGGTTCCGCGCAACGAACCGGGCATCATCGGCAAGTCGTTCGATGCCGGCGCCCACGGCGTGATCATCCCGATGGTCAACACTGTTGCAGAGGCTGAGCAGGCGGTGAGCGCAAGCCGCTACGCGCCGCGCGGGGACCGCAGTTGGGGTCCGACCGTGGCCGGTCTGCGACACGACTATTTCAACTGGGAACCCGGCAACGTGGCTTGCATCCCGATGATCGAAACGACTGAGGCCCTTTCCAATCTCGATGAGATCCTTGCTGTGCCCGGGATCGATGCGATCTATGTCGGGCCTGCGGACCTGTCGATCACCCTCGGCCTGCCGCCGGGCAACAACGATGGTTCCGAGGCGTTCGATGAGGCGCTCAGTTTCATCGTGGAACGCTGCGCAGCCCACGACATCATCGCCGGAATTCAATCGACCGGAGCTCTGACCCCCAAGCGGATTGCTGCGGGTTTCCGCATGGTCACCGTAACCACCGACCTTCTGGCCGCCCGCATGGGTATCAAAGCCGAGCTGGCCCTGGCCCGCGGCGAGGGTTCGAAAGGCACAGAATCAAGTCTGTACTGACGCGTCGGCCTTTCCGTGCGGCGCTACCTCAACGCCGGTAGCCTCTGAGGCGGAAGGTTGCCAGAGCGGACGAATGGGGCGGCCTCGAAAGCCGTTGTGGCCTCCGGGTCACCATGGGTTCGAATCCCATACCTTCCGCCATTGTGATGTCGCGAGACATCGGAACCTTGTGAACCCACGCGAGGTGGGCTTATTGGGGGTTTGTTTGGGGTTGGTAGTCGCGGGCTGGGTCGAGGGTGAGGCGTCGGAGGAGTTGGCCGGTTTGGGTTGTGATGACTCTGATGTCGAGGTCGGCGACGAGCAGGGTTACGGGGGTGTGTTTGTGGGCTCTGCCGATGCCTATGTGGTGCAGGCGGCTGTTGTGTCGGATGGTGACGGTGCCGGTTTTGTCGATGCGGTCGTGGCGGACTCTGAAGTGGGTGTCGGCACCGTTGTGTTGGGGGCCGGTTTTGGGCAGCCGGTTGTAGACAGCAGCTGGGGTTGCGCGGTTGAGGCTGCGGTGGGGGCGGTAGTTGTTGTAGGTGCCGGTGAATTCGTCGATGAGCGCCTGGAGTTCGTCGAGGTTGTTGGCTGTGGGTTGGGCGGTCAGGTATTTCTTGAGGGTTTGTTGGAAACGTTCGACTTTGCCGCAGGTGGTTGGGTGCAGAGTGTTTCTGTTCGATGCCGAGGTCAGCGAGGCGGGCTTCGAAGGCGTTGCGGCCGCCCTTCCCGCCTGAGAAGCGGGTGGTGTAGACCATGGCGTTGTCGGTGAGCACCGACGCGGGAAAGCCGTGCTCACAGCTGGTTTGGTTGAACGTGTCGACCACGATCGGGCCGGTGACACGGCGATGCACGGTGAGGGACAGCGCGAAACGGGAATGGTCATCAAGCCAAGTCAATATCTCGACGTCAGCGCCTGTAACCAGGCGCCAGTGGGTGAAGTCCGACTGCCACATCTCGTTGGGCAGATCAGCAACAAAACGTGTGTAGGACGACTTCGGGCGTTTCTTCGCGTTGGGCTCCACCAGACCCAACTCGGTGAGGCGGCGCCAGACCGTCGATGGTGACACGACGATGCCGTGGCGCTGCTGGAGATGCCAACAGATCGTGTGCGGTCCCGCGTCGAGGCCCTGACGGTCGAGTTCGGCGCGCAGACTCACGATCAGCTCGACCACCTCGTCACCGATCGCCGCCGGCGACCTTCCGGGACGACGCGACCGCGACTCAAACGCCGCGTCTCCCTCCACACGCCAGCGGGCCACCAACTTGGTCACCCACGACCTCGACAAACCGTAATCGGCGGCCACTTCAGCGTGGGTTCGCCCCTCCACAACAACAGCAGTCACAACCAGACGAACCTTCGACATCCGCCACCCTGCACCAGCACCGCAATGTTCCTATGTCTCGCGACATAAGGTTCCTATGTCCTGAAACACCACACCATACCTTCCGCCATTCAAGCCCATAGATCGTGCGGTCCGTGTCCCGCGCGAGACGTTCGCATGACGAACGGTCGTGGCACAGGACACCTCGTAGGACTCGTCTTGACGACTGTTCGGCCGTCGGGTCAGGGGAAGTGGAGTTTGAGGCCGGGGCGGGGCCAGTCGATCTCGAGGATTTGGCCGGTTCCGGACAGCGTGCAGAAGGCACGCGGCTCGTCGTCGACAAAGCAGATGTTGGTTACCAGCAGATCCGGCAGAGCAACGTGTTCAACGGTCGAACCGTCGGGGGAGATAGCGGTGATCCCGCCGTTGACGATCGTGGCGACACAGACCCATCCCTCGCCGTCGACCGCCAACGAGTCGAACAGCTGTGCTCCCGGCGCGCCGTGAAGCACTTCGCCCCCGGTCGAGCCCAACAGGTCCGACGTGTCAACAATCCCCGGTGCGGTCACATCCCACGCCCGAACCCGTCCTGTGTGGGTCTCAGCGGCGTAGAGCCGGGAACCGTCGGGCGACAACCCGATGCCATTGGGAGCGTCGAGGGGATGCACCCGCTCAACGCACGAGGAACCGTCGATCGTGGCGTAGTGGAGCCCCGTTCGGTCGCTCGTGCGCTCGAAGCGAACACCGTGGTCGGTGAACCAGAACCCCCCGGACTCGTCGAAAACCAGGTCGTTGGGCGCCCGAAGCGGTCCGCTGCTGCTCTCGGTGTAGACCGTCTCAACCTCGCCCGTGGCCGGATCGACTCGCTGGATCGACCCGCCGGACCAATCGGACGGCACCTCGCCGGGGACCATCAGACCCATTACGTCCCTGAACTCAAAGCACCCGCCGTTGTTGCAGATGTAGACCTTGCCGTCAGGACCGTAGGCCGCTCCGTTGGGACCCCCGCCACAATCCGCCACGACCGTCACCTCCCCGTCGGGGCTGACCCGGCTCAACGTGCCGCGGGCGATCTCGACGAGCAGCACGCTTCCGTCAGCTTCAGCAATCGGCCCCTCCGGGAACTGCAGTCCCGTGGCAATGATCCGAGGTTCACTCATCGCCGCACAGTAACCCCACACTCATTTCGTTCGCACGTCGCCTCGCCACATTCTCGTATGGATGCGGGACCGCCAGAGGCCCGACCGTGTCGGGTCTGCGACTCCAATCGGCCGGTGCTTCGACCTTCCACAGATAGCCCGATTACAGCTTCAGGGGCGGGCCGCCCGCAGTAAGCGACTCATCGGGCCGTCCCCGGAATAGGTGACGGTCAATGTCTCGGTTGCCCGGGTAATGGCGACATAGAGCAGTCGCCGACGGGTCTCATCTTCGTCGTCGTTGGTCCAAATGTGGCTGACACCACCGATGAGAACATGCGGGTATTCGAGTCTTTTAGGCAGTTGGAGAGTGGCCACCCGCACTGTGCCACGCATCGACACCACTCGGTCTCGCTCCTGTTGGGCGTCGCTTGACAGAATGCTTGCTGCTCTCAACGTTTGCTGCAAGGTGATCCGCAACTCTTTCGATCCCGACATGATCACGATGTCGTCGGGCGTGGCTCCACCGCGGAGAAGTTCGGCTGTTTTGTTGGTTAGCGTCTGAGCCTCGGTATTCAGATCGCCGCACTCCCGAAAATTCGGGTCCCTGCCCTCGCGCAATGCGGCTTCGGGCATGACGAAGACGTCCAAGTCGTCTGGAGTTGTCTGACCCGCGTCGGACTGGCCGATCCCCGCAATCGCTCCCAGTGCGAAGTCGAGGATCTGCTTCGTGTTGCGGTAGTTGTCTCGGAGAATGGTTGTCCGACCTCGGGCGGTTACACCCGGTGGGTTCCAGTTCATCCTGCGCCGGTAGACGTTCTGCGCCGGTGCGAAGGTCGTTCCAGTCTCCGGTTCTGGTTTTTGCCACCCAGCCGCAGAGAATCGCGAATACTAGGACTTCGGATGGGGTGAAGGCGGGTTGAGGCGGCGCTTCGCTCGTCGCCTCGGAAGCCCGGCTCCCCCATGCCAGGGTATCCAGCTCTCCGTCCAGCGAATCCAGACTGATGTAGTTGTCCTTAGTGTGTTGATCGCGCGAACTCCTATCTGTGCAAGGCCATGAGAAGGCAACAACCCACCCGAAGGTTGACTGTGTGCTATCTCATTGGACTCGTTCTTGTTGCGGCCTCGACAATCGTGTGTCTGCCACGATCCTGACGCGCCGCTAGCACACCGTTGCAATATGATGGCGAGCAGAGGAGACATGACACTGCGACTCGTAGACGACCCCCGATTCAATGTGCCGCTCTACACACTCGGAGAGGCAGCCCGGATCGTGGACGTGCCGACCTCAACGCTCGCCACTTGGGCGCGGGGATACGTCCGGCGATTCCCCGACCGTCCCAAGGTAACCGGCGAACCCGTGCTCACCTGCTTCCCGTCAACAACGTTCAGCGGACCTTCGATACCGTTCATCGGCTTGGTCGAAGGTCTCGTGCTGGCAGCTGTCCGCCAAAGCGGGGTACCAATGCAGCGCGTCCGGCCCGCCCTGAAGGAAATCCAGAAACGAATCGGACTAAAGCATGCCCTAGCCTCGCGACGGCTGTACACCGACGGCGCCGAGTTGTTGTTCGACTACGCACAGCGGCACCAAGGCGGCGGACCGGGACCCACAACGCGCGATTTAGTTGTGATACGAAACGGTCAGCGTGTCTTTGCAACCGTCATTGAACAATACCTAGAGCGAATCCAGTACGGCTCCGACGGTTACGCAACCATCATCAGGGTCCCCGCGTATCGTTCCGCCGAGGTCGTCGCTGATCCCGGACGATCATTCGGTTCTCCAATTTTCGAACGGGGCGGAGCACGCGTGTCCGATGTGCTCGAACGGTTCTGGGCTGGTGAGTCGCTCGAGGAATTGAGCGATGAGTTCGGCGTTCCTCCCACCCAACTGGAGGACGTCGTCCGTGTCACATCCCGCCGAGCTGCCTGAACTATTTCTGGATCGAAGCCTCGGCCGGATCAAGGTCCCTCAGTTGCTCCGGGACGCCGGTCTCCGACTGATCACCCTTGCCGAGCATTACGGAATACCGGAAGACGAGGAAATTCCCGATGAACAATGGCTGAGACTCGCCAGTTCGCAAAATCGGATCGTCTTCATGAAAGACAAGCGAATACGCTACAACCCCCGGGAACGCCATGTGGTTGAAGCTTTCGCTGTTCGCTGTTTCTGTTTGGCAAGCCAGCAACTTCCGGCAGACGAGATGGCTGCTCGTTTCTTGAACAACCTCGACGCCATCACTCAAGCGTGCCAGGAAGACGGCCCGTTCATCTTCGCCGTCTACAAAACCAGGATCGAACGGCTCTCGCTCAGCTAACCCAGCGCCACGCCGGCACCGACGAGTTCGGCCACTGCGGCCTCGGTAGATTCAGGGGCTACGCCGGCGCAGTGCTCGAGCAGAACGGTGGTGGCGAAACCGGCCGCCACGGCGTCGATCGCCGTCGCCCTCACGCAATGGTCGGTCGCCAGGCCGACCACATCGACAGCCCTCACACCACGCTGTGTGAGCCAGTCACCAAGCAGCACCGATTCGTCGGAGGCCGCGCCACCGTCGAAACCCGTGTAGCTCGCGGTGGTTCGGCCTTTGAGGAACACCTCGTCGATCGCAATGTCCAGATCGGGGTGGAAGGCCGCACCGTGACTCTCAGCCAGGCAATGGACCGGCCAGGTGTCGACGAAGTTCGGCCCGACCTCGGGATCGGCGAAATGCTCGCCCGGATCGACATGCCAGTCCTTGGTGGCGACCACCAGCTCATAGGCGCCGCCGGCACGGTCCAGACCCGCCAACTCAGTGATCGAACGTGCTACCGCAGCGCCGCCGTCCACTCCCAGAGCACCGCCCTCGCAGAAGTCGTTCTGGACGTCGACAACGATCAGTGCCTTCATCGATTCGCTCCTCCGTTGCTGTTGAAAACCGCTGCGGAGAGCGGTTCCTCAACGCCTTCCCAGATTGTAGGCACAGCAGGAGTGGTCACGGGCCAGGGAGTCCTGTCTTCATCGAGCAGCCGCTCACGCCGCTCGGCGCAACGGGCCCGAGCCTCGCTCACGTCGGTGAAATTGGCGACAACCTCACCGTCGCGCAGCAGCGGCACCTGCGGGCACATCGAGTTCTCGGGCACCTCCACCGGAAGAACCGAGAGAACCTCGGCGAGGTACTTGCCTTCGGCGCCATAGGTCCGGTGCACTGACTTGTGGCCGCCGATTGTGCGTTTCCCGGGCGAGTGCTTGCCGACCGCTCGCAGCGGGCCGGAATGGTCGTCGTCAGCGACGGACACCAACTTGTAGACCATCGAGGCCGTCGGATGGCCTGAGCCGGTGACCAGGCTCGTCCCGACCAGATAGGCGTCGATCGGTGCGTGTTCCATCTCCAACTCCGCGATCAGAAACTCGTCGAGGTCGCTCGACACGACTATCCGGCAGTCAACAGCGCCCAGTTCGTCGAGCAACTGGCGGGCCGCGCGACTGTCGGCGAGCAGCTCACCGCTGTCGATTCGGACGGCCCCGATGTTGTGTCCGACGACGTCGACGGCCCGACGTATCCCCTCCATCACGTCGAAGGTGTCGACCAGGTACGTGGAACCGACACCCAGAGTCTCGCGTTGCACGCTGAAGGCCTCGGATTCGCTGTTGTGGGCCAGCACGAAGGCGTGGGCTGTGGTCCCGCCGGTCGGGATGCCGTGGCGACGTCCGGCTTCGAGGTTTGATGTCGTGTCGAAGCCGCCGACGTGTGATGCCCGCGCCGCGGCCACCGCCGATTCGGGGTCGGTGCGCCTCGATCCTCCCTCTACAAGCAGGCGGCCACCGGCCGCGTCGGCCACCCGTGCGGCTGCGGAAGCCACCGCGCAGTCGTGGTTCAGCACCGACAGCAGGACTGTCTCGAGCACGACGCACTCGGCGAACGAGCCGACCACGGTGAGTACCGGACTGTACGGAAAGAACAGTTCACCCTCGGCGTAGCCGGTGATGTCTCCACTGAAGCGGTAGTTGCGGAGCCAGTCGGCCATCAGGTCGCCCCCGACGACCCCGCTCGCCGCCAGATGCTCGACCGTGTCGTCATCGAACCGGAAACGTTCGATTGCATCCACCAGGCGGTCGATGCCTGCGACCACGCCGTAGGCCCGGCCTTCAGGGAGGCGGCGAGCGAAGACCTCGAACACGGAACGTCGAGAGGCAACCCCGGACTTGAGGGCGGACTCCACCATGGTCAGCTCATAGTGGTCGGTGAACAGCGCACTTGAGGGACGTTCCATCCCGCATCACGCTACCGGGCGTTGCCAGCGCCGATGACTTCCGCGGGTTGCTTACGCCGATGACTCCCGCATCGAAACCGCGCTTACCTGCGCCTACGACCGCATCGAAACCGCGCGGGAATCACGCGGTGGTGGCGGCGCGTAGGCTCACGGTATGACTGCGTCGAGTCCGTTCCAGGTGATGCACTCGATGACCGCGGACCGCTCCGGAATCGACGGCAAACAGTTGAACAAGGAAACACGGCGCCGTGTGCTCGCGTTCGCCCGCCCGTACCGGGGTGCCATCTTCCTGTATCTGTCGATCATCGTGGCGACGACTTTCCTCGGACTGCTGCCGCCGCTGCTGATCCGTGAGATCTTCGACGTCGCGATCGTCGACAGCAACGGGGGTTACCTCAACCTCCTCTTCTTCGTGATGATCGGTGCCGCCGCGGCTGAGGCACTGCTGTCACTGGTGGAACGTTGGCTCAGCTCGCGGATCGGTGAGGGACTGATCTTCGACTTGCGTGTGCGCCTGTTCGACCACGTGCAGCGAATGCCCCTCGCCTTCTTCACCCGCACCCAGACCGGCACGCTGATCAGCCGCCTCAACAACGACGTGATCGGCGCGCAGCGAGCATTCACCGGCACTCTGGGAACTGTTGTCGGCAACTTGATCACACTGACCGGCACGTTGCTCGCCATGCTGATCCTGGAATGGCGGTTGACGCTGCTGGCCATCATGATCCTCCCGGTCTTCGTGCTGCCGGCTCGACGGGTCGGGGCCAGCCTGCAGGACATCACCCGCGAGTCGATGACCGTCAACGCCTCGATGAACAACACCATGACCGAGCGGTTCAATGTTGCCGGTGCCCTGCTCGTCAAGCTCTTCGGACGTCACGGCGCCGAGGCGGCAGACTTCTCGGACCGGGCGGGTCGGGTGCGCGATATCGGTGTGCGCAGCGCCATGTACAGCCGCGTCTTCCTGGTGGCGTTGACGATGGTGGGGGCGGTCGGCACGGCGATCGTCTACTGGCTCGGCGGGCATCTTGTCATCGACAAATCGATCACGATCGGCACGCTCGCCGCGCTGGGGCTCTACACGGTGCGGATCTATCTGCCACTCACCAGCCTTTCCAATGCCCGGGTTGATGTGATGACCGCTTTTGTGAGCTTTGAGCGGGTGTTCGAGGTTCTCGACGCTCCCAATGCGATCGTCGATGCTCCCGATGCTGTGGAGTTGGTGGATCCGCAAGGGGAGGTGCGGTTCGATCATGTCTACTTCCGTTACCCCGACCCTCCCGAGGGGACACCGGCATCACTCGGTGGCGAAGAGTCGACTGCTTCTGCCGGCGATGTGCTGACCGACATCGACCTGACTGTGGCACCGGGCCAGATGGTTGCAATCGTCGGTCCGTCCGGCGCCGGCAAGACCACGCTCACCTCGCTTGTCCCCCGCCTCTACGATGTGGGCGCCGGGGCGATCATCGTTGACGGTCACGATGTGCGGTCACTCACCCAGGACTCTCTGCGGCGCGCCATCGGGGTTGTCAGCCAGGACCCGCATCTGTTCCACGACACCGTCGCGATGAATCTGCGTTATGCCGATACCAGCGCCGGCAACGCTGAGGTCGAGGCGGCCTGTCGAGCGGCCCGCATCCATGACGTGATCGCGGCGTTGCCCGACGGTTACGACACGATCGTGGGCGAACGCGGTTATCGGCTGTCGGGCGGTGAGAAGCAGCGCCTGGCTATCGCTCGAATGCTGCTCAAGAACCCGGCGATCGTCGTGCTCGACGAGGCGACGAGCCATCTCGACACCGAGAACGAGGCCTACGTGCAGGAGGCTCTGGCCAACGCTCTGTCCGGTCGCACGTCGCTGGTGATCGCCCATCGCCTGTCGACCATCACCGACGCAGACCTCATCGTCGTACTCGACAACGGCCGGGTTGTCGAGACCGGCACCCATGACGAACTTCGGCATCGCGGCGGTCTCTACGAGGAACTCTACGAAGCCTTGGTCCGCGCCGATCACGTCTAGCTCAGGCCGCGTCTTAGCCTGAATCCACCGACTCTCCCGGTGGTCACAGTCAAATCCGCGCGATTAAACACACTGTGTGTGGTAGAACGCGCAGATTTTTGCTCAGCGGTCCATCGGCCCCGGTGACAGGACCAAGGCGGAATCTCGGGGCCGATGGCAACACTGGGGCCGTAGGCTGGTTCCCCGTGCATCACGAACCAGGCACTGACGCTATGAACGAGACCGTCCTGGTGCGGGTCACCGGACCAGACCATCCGGGGATAACCGCCGGGCTGATGAGTGTCCTCGCTGACGCTGGAGCCGAAGTGTACGACATCGAGCAGATAGTGATCCGCGACCAGCTGACGCTGGGGCTGGCAGTCGAGGTGCCACAGGGCCGCGACCTGTTGAAGGACATGCTGCTGTTCGGCTGGGAGCAGGGGATGGAGGTCGACTTCGACCTGGTCTCCAACACTCCGTCCCCACAGCTGCCGGGCACGGTCGTCACCCTCCTCGGACCGCACCTGAACCCGATCGAGATCGGCGCTGCCGCCACGGCCATCGCCGATGCGGGGGCCAACATCGACCGCATCATCCGGCTGTCGCGTTTCCCGGTGATGAGCTATGAGCTCCTCGTTCGCGACGGCGATGTCGGCAAGCTCTGTTCCAATCTCATGCATGTGGCCGCGGGGCACCCGAACATGGATATCGCCATCCAGCGCGAAGGTATCGGGCGTCGAGCCAAGCGTCTGATCGTGTTGGACGTCGACTCGACGATCATCGGTGACGAGGTCATCGACCTGTTGGCTGCGGAGGCGGGCTGCCTTCCCGCTGTG
This sequence comes from uncultured Acidimicrobiales bacterium, assembly GCA_951812975.1. Classification (GTDB taxonomy): domain Bacteria; phylum Actinomycetota; class Acidimicrobiia; order Acidimicrobiales; family Aldehydirespiratoraceae; genus VXYK01. Next base: position 1,471,931 of record CATOTC010000001.1, read on the forward strand.
CAACAGATCACTGCGGCGGCGATGGAGGGCGCCCTCGACTTTGAGTCCTCGTTGCGTGAACGGGTGCGGTTGTTGGCCGGTCTTGACGAGGCCGCGATCGATCGGGCGCACAGCAATCTTCGTTACACCCCCGGTACCCGCACCTTCGTGCGCACTCTGCAACGCTTGGGGTACACGGTGGCAATCGTGTCGGGAGGGTTCACGGCGTTCACTGAGCGGATCGCGGAGGATCTGCGGATTCACCACGCCCATGCCAACGTGCTTGAGATCGTTGACGGCAAGCTCACGGGCGAGCTTGTGGGCCCGATCGTCGACCGTGAACGCAAGGCGACGCTGCTGAGGGAGATAGCGGAGGCAAACCAGGTTCCGTTGTCGCAGACGGTGGCCGTCGGCGACGGGGCGAACGATCTCGACATGCTCAGCGAGGCCGGTCTCGGAATCGCCTTCAACGCCAAGCCGATCGTCTCTGAAGCAGCCGACACGGCCCTGTCGGTGCCCTACCTCGATGCCATCCTGTTCGTGCTCGGCATCCGCCGAGAGGACGTGGAGGCCGCTGACCGCAGCGACGACCACGGCAACGGCGACCAGAATCTCGCCTGATTGCACGGCGCAATCGCACCGAGCGAATGCAGGGCACAATTGACAGGTGCGGCGCTATCAATTCCTGATGCCCAATCAATTCCTGAAGCACGGTCGATTCCTGAAGGACAGGACTGATCCTGCAACGCTCTTTCTGGCGACCGCGGCTGTTCTGGCGGCCGGCACCAACGCAAAGTGGATCGTGTTCATGCCCCGCTTGGTGGACGACCTTCAACTTGAGCCCTACCAGTTGGCTTTGTTGGGCGTAGCTCTTGAACTGAGCGGTCTGCTCGGCGAGATCCCGACAGGTGCGCTCGCGGATCTGATCAGCCGTCGTCTGGCGATCATCTGCTCGTTCGTGGTCATGGGGCCGATCATGGCTCTGGCGGGAGTGTTCGAGGGGTTTTGGCTGATCGCTCTGACCCAGGTTGGCTGGGGGCTCGCCTGGACCCTCCACAGCGGTGCCGATGTGGCCTGGCTGACCGACGAGTTGCGCGATCCGGATCGTGTTGATCGTCTCCTGATCACGCGGGCCAAGGTCCAGTTGGCCGCGAACGCCGTGGGGGTGCCGATCGCGCTCGTGCTTGTCGCTGCGACCACCCGAACAACTGCGATCGTGCTCGCCGGCGGGTTGATCTCGGTGTGGGGGCTGGTGCTGGCGATGACCATGCCCGAAACGGGTTTCAAGCGGACGACCAGGGCTGCCGCTGCAGAGTTCAAGCGTATTGTCGTGTTGGGCACGAAACTGACCGCCCGCACTCGGCCGCTGCGGCTTCTGGCCATCTCGTCGCTGTTCTTCGCTCTTGGTTCGGGGGTCGTGGACCATCTCGACCTTGCCCGCCTGGTGGAGGTGGGTATTCCCAGCACCTTCGACGAGGTGTTCCTCTACGGGTCGTTGGCCCTGGTCCAGGCCGCTGTAGGGATCGTTCTAGTCCGTCTGGTCGAACGCCGCTTCATCGAAGCCCCGGCGGCTCTGGTGCTGTCGTTGTTGATGCTGGGAGCGGGGGCGGCGATCGCGGTGGTCGCCGGTGCCAGTGTGGGTTGGGTGGTCTTTGTGGGTCTGGTCATGCAGGAGGCGTTGCGGACGACGGCTGAACCGTTCATCACGATGATCACCAATGCCCACAGCGAATCCGAGGTTCGGGCAACGATGTTGTCGTTCATGAGCCAGGCCTATGCGACCGGCGAGATTCTCAGCGGCATCTCCCTTGGGGTGCTGGCGTCGGTTGCCGGGATCGGCCCGGCGTTCGCTGTCGGGGCAGCCATCGTGGTGCTCGGTTCGTTGATTTCCTCTCGCATCTGATCGGCGATGCACCACTGTCACTCGGGGGGAGTACGGTCCACAGGGTGAATCAGTCCACTCTCACGGTCGGTGAACTCTGCACCCTCATTCGTGCGGTCATCGAGGAGACGATGCCCGACGATTTCTGGGTGGAGGGCGAGATCAGCGGACTCCACCGGGCCCGCAACGGCCATGTGTACTTCGATCTGATCGAGCCTGGGGAGGACCCGGGGGCGAGCCCTGCCGCGACTCTGCCGGTGGTGCTCTTCCGAGACACCCGGGACCGTGTCAACCGGCTGCTCAAGAGGCACGGCGACCCGATCCGCATGAGCGACGGAGTCTCGGTTCGCATTCAGGGCCGGGTTGACTACTACCCGCCTTCGGGTCGGGTGCAACTGCGTATGTCGTCGATCGACCCGACGTTCACGTTGGGCAGACTCACAGCCCATAGAGATGCTCTGTTGGCTGCTCTGTCGGCTGAGGGGGTCTTGCGGGCCAACGCTGCGCGGAGCTTGGTGCCGGTGCCTCTTCGTGTCGGCTTGGTCACGTCCGTCGGCAGCGCAGCCTACGCCGACATTTCCAAGGTGTTTGAACGGTCGGGCTTTGCGTTCACTGTCGTGGAGGTCGACACACCGGTGCAGGGCGCTGGTGTTGAGGTGCAGGTCGCTGCGGCGATCCGGGCCGCGGATTCCGCCGGGGTCGATGTGCTGCTCGTAGCCCGCGGCGGCGGTTCCAAGACCGATCTGGCTGTTTTCGACCACGAGAGGGTGGCACGGGCGATCACCTCCGCGCGGGTGCCTGTGGTCACGGGCATCGGCCATGACATCGACCGCAGCGTCGCGGACGAGGTCGCGCACACTTCCACCACAACACCGACCGCGGCCGCCCAGTTCGTGGTTGGGCGGGTTGAGGATTGGCTCGACCGGTTGGCGGACCGCGAAACGCATCTTGTGGCTGCCGGTCGGCGGGCGGTGCAACGTGCCGAACAGCGCTTGGAGACGGTCCGATCCGGTGTGGCCGTGTTGACCCGCAACGTTCTGGACCGCAGCGACCGACAGTTGACGTCCCGCTGTGGACGACTCGTGAGAACTGCTCGTTCGGTGGAGCGGAGGGCACTCGGCCAGATCGCTCGAGGGGTTGCTCGGCTTGAAGTGGCGCAGCGGCACGGTCTGACCGTCGCCGAGCGCCGGGTTGACGCCGCAGCGGCCCAGGTGCGTGCCCTGGACCCGGCGGGGGCGCTGGCGAGGGGCTGGTCGATCACCCGCGACGGCGATGGCCGGGTTGTGCGGTCAGCAGCCGCTGTCGAGCCTGGCGATGCCGTGACCACGCAACTGGTCGACGGCGTCCTCACCAGTACCATCACTGCCCGGACGCACGCTGCCCGAGCGCACGCTGCCCGACCACAACATGCGAATACCGATCACAGGAACACGAGCGGGACTTCAGAGGAGACCACATGAACGACATTCAGGCTGAGCACGACGGCGACGACGATATTGGCGAGGGCAGCGAAGAGACGATCGGCTACGCCGATGCCATGGCGGAACTCGAGCAGATCCTGCGTGATCTGGAGGGCGACGACCTCGACGTCGACATGCTGGCATCGCGCGTCGAACGCGCCTCTTTGCTCATCGGGCTGTGCCGCAAGCGGATCGGCGCTGCTCGGGTGCAGGTTGAGCGTGTCGTCGCCAACCTCGACAGCGATGACGACGAGTACGGAGTCGATACCGATTCCGAACCGGAAGCTGACGGCGGCTAGCTGTGGCGAGACCCGCGCCGCCGCAGCTCCTGGCTGTCGCAGCCAAGGTTGACGCAGCTCTGAGTGCCCTGTTCACCGATGAACGCGACACATGGGCTGATTTCAACTCAGCGTTGGAGGTGCCCCTGGCCGATCTCGCTGATTTCGTGGCGGGCGGCGGCAAACGGATCCGGCCCGCTTATTGTCACTGGGGTTGGGTGACTGCGGGAGGTGATCCGTCCGGTGACGGTGCGGTCGCGGGCGGGTGCGCTCTGGAACTGCTCCATGCCTTCGCCCTAATCCACGACGATGTGATGGATGGATCTTCAACGCGCCGATCCTCGCCAACCGTGTGGGCTCGTTACCTCCAGCGCCACCGCGAAGGCTCGCTGCGTGGCGAGGCAAGACGATTCGCCGAGGCCGCTGCTGTCCTGGTGGGAGACATTGCCATCGTCATGGCCGACCGGACCCTGGGTGACACGACGCCTGAGGTGCGTCGAGTCTGGGACGCTCTGCGCACTGAGCTGAACATGGGGCAGTACCTCGACGTGGTCGGCACCGCTGCGGGCGGGGTCTCGGTCGCCGACGCCCGCACGATCGTGCGCAACAAGACTGCCGGTTACACGATCGTTCGTCCCCTCCAACTCGGTGCGGCGCTGGCCGGCCGGGTCGATCTGGATGAGAGGTTGTCCGCTCACGGGCTGCCGCTCGGTGTCGCCTTCCAGTTGCGTGACGACATGCTCGGGGTTTTCGGGGAGCCCGAACGCACCGGCAAGCCGGTCGGTGATGATCTGCGTGAAGGGAAGCCGACCGTGTTGTTGGCGTTGGCCCGCTCCGCAGCCGACGAGTCCCAGCGGGCAGTGCTCGCCACGGTGGGCGCCACGGCGCACGCCGACGGCGGCGGGGACGTGAGCTATGACCACATTGCCGCTGTCCAGGAGGTGATGATCGAGACGGGAGCGGTGGCAGCTGTGGAAGCTGAGATCGATCAACTGCTGGAAAGTTCTCTCGAAGCGATCGACGACCTTCCTGACATCAACGGCAGCCACGCAGCCCTTCGTGCGCTGGCCGACTTCGTGGTCGACCGCGACACCTGAGCGCCCCGCACGGTCGCAGCAAGGCTGGCGGAGGTCTTAACCAGCAAAGGGTCTTAACCAGCAAAGGGTCTTAACCAGCAGAGGGTCTTAACCGGCAGAGGGTCTTAACCTGTAACGGTGGTTGATCTTGAGACCGAAGCACAGCGCCGCAGGACGTTCGCCATCATCTCGCACCCCGACGCGGGCAAGACCACGCTGACAGAGAAGTTTCTGCTGTACGGGGGCGCCCTGACCGCGGGTGCCGGGTCGGTCAGAGCGAAGGGCACGGGCCGTTCCACGACCTCGGACTGGATGGAAATCGAGCAGCAGCGCGGCATCTCGATCAGTTCGACCGTGTTGCAGTTCTCGTACCGGGACTGTGTCCTCAACCTGCTCGACACCCCCGGACACCGCGATTTCTCAGAGGACACGTACCGGGTGCTGGCCGCCACCGATGCAGCCATCATGGTGCTCGACGGCTCCAAGGGCATCGAACACCAGACCCGCAAACTGTTCGAGGTCTGCCGCGACCGGGAGATCCCGATCGTCACTTTCATCAACAAGTGGGACCGTCCGAGTCGCGACCCGTTGGGCCTGATTGATGAGATCGAGGAGCAGTTGATCCTCGAACCGGTGCCGATCACCTGGCCGGTCGGCGACGGTGACCGGTTCCGCGGTTTGATCGACCGTCGCAGCGGCAGCTTTCTACGTTTCACTCGCACGGCCAGGGGCGCTACCGAAGCTCCAGAAGAACTCGTCGATTCTGACCGGGCAGCCCAGGAGGAAGGCGATCTCTGGATTGCGGCGCGCGACGGTGTCGAACTTCTGGACACGGTTGGCCGGGAATTTGAGTCGAAGCTGTTCGAGTCGGGGGAGTTGTCGCCCGTCTTCTTCGGGTCGGCGCTCACCAACTTCGGGGTCAGGCTGCTGCTTGACGCGATGGTCGATCTGGTTCCGTCGCCGACTCCGCGTCACGACAAGGCCGGTGAACCTCGTGCCCTTGCTGATCCTTTCTCAGCGATCGTGTTCAAAGTGCAGGCCAACACTGATCGCAACCATCGCGACCGAATGGCTTTCATGCGGGTCTGCTCAGGGAGATTCGAACGGGGCATGGTTGTCACACATGGTCCGACCGGCAAACCATTCGCCACAAAGTACGCCCAGTCGGTGACCGGACGTGAGCGGGAGACTGTCGAGGAGGCATACCCGGGTGACGTGGTCGGCCTCGTCAACGCCAACGAGTTTCGGGTCGGCGATGCGGTCTACGTTGACTCTCCGGTCCGCTGGCCTGACATGCCAGCATTCGCGCCGTCGCATTTTCGGGTGGCACGCACGCTCGACACTTCCAAGACCAAACAATTCCGCCGAGGCATCAGCCAACTCGACGAGGAGGGTGTGGTTCAAGTGCTGCGGGAACCCGAAGTCGGCGATCAGGCGCCGATCCTCGCCGCGGTTGGTCCGTTGCAGTTCGAAGTCGCGACTCATCGCCTCGAAAACGAGTTCGGCGCGCCGGTTGAGTTGAATCCCTGCTCTTGGACCACCGCGCGTATCACCGATGAACCGTCCGCTCTCAAGCTTCGCCAAATGAGCGGTGTAACTGTGGCGAACCGAGCAGACGGTGAACTTCTGGCCCTGTTCGAGAGCCCGTATTGGCTGCAACGACTAGAGGCGGACCAGCCCGAGTTGACCTTGACGAGACTTATCGCCGAGGGCTGATCTAGGGTGCTGGGATGAGAATCAACTTGGACAGCGATGCATGTCAGGGCCACAATCGCTGCTACATGCTCGCCCCGGAGCTGTTCGACACCGACGATGAGGGCTATGCCATTCTGCGGATCGACGGGGAGATTCCGAAGGACCTCGAGGAGAAGGCGATGCTGGCAGTCGACAACTGCCCCGAGTTCGCGATCGAGGTCGCCGACGACTGACGGTCGCTGCCGGCGTTCACTCCAATGGGCTTGATCGCGTACGCTGCGAAGGTGCGTATCCACAAGTTCACTTCCGTCGACGCCTTCGTGGCTATCGACCTAGTCGGGGCTGAGACTTCGTCGGGTCCGGTCCGTTGGGCTCGCAGGATTCTCCAGGGGGGCGCCAAGGATCTGGCACGGTCCCAGACCTATACCTATGCGGTGCTCAACATGCGTCACGGTGGGGCCTCGGCGGGAATCAGCGCGCAAGGCCCGAAGCGCAGCGAAGCGGTCAGCGCGTTCGTAGCTGAAGCGGCCGAATTGGTCGAGTACGGCACCTATCTGCCCGACGCTGCCAAGGGAGTCAGCGAAGCCGATCTCGCACCGCTGCGCGGCAACGACCCCCGTGACACGACTCGTCTGTCAGGCGACGGTTCAACCTTTGTGGACCGGTGCGAGGGTCTGTCCGCGGCGGTGTGTGCCCACCACAGCGTGGGCGATCTTTCGGGCCGGTCGGTCTCGATCGAGGGGTTCAACGCCAACGGGCCGGAGTTGGCCGCGGCTGTGGTCGAGCGGGGCGCCTCGGTCACCGCTGTCGCCACGAGTGTCGGCACTGTCAGTTCCGGTTCTGGTTTCGACGCGCAGACCCTGGCCGATGCGTGGGCCGCACACGGGGCCGGGATGGTGAACGAGCTTGGCGAAGTCGGTGCTCCCGCGGAGGTGTTCTCCACAGGGGCCGACGTGTTCTTCGTCGGTTCAAAGATGGGAGTGGTCAACCACGAGATCGCCGCTCAGATCCAGGGTTCGGCAGCGGTCGTTGCTTGTGGGCGTCTCCCCCTCACCGCTCGGGCTCTTGCCGTGCTGCGACGCGCTGGTGTGGCGGTCCCCGCCGATTTTGTGGCTCTCGCGGGTTCAGCGCTTGCCCTTTGGGGGGATCCGGCCCGTTGTGAGGCGGAGATCCTCACCGCTGTGGGGGAGACGGTCGGCGTTCTCAGCAGCGAGTTCGCGGCTGATTCCGACGGGCCGTTCCTGGCTGCGTGCCGTGCAGCCGAGTCCTATCTGTCGACCTGGCAGGATGAGCTGCCTTTCGGCCGCCCTCTGGCCCCCTAGCCCGACTAACGCACGGCCGCGGAGGTGGGCGAGGCAGGCACTTCGAGGCCTTCGTAGCTGGCGAGTTCGGAGCGTCCCACAACCATCCAGTGAACCTCGTCGGGCCCGTCGGCGAGTCGCAGCGTGCGTTGGCTCTGATACATGCCGGCCAGTGGCGTCCATTGCGACACGCCGGTTGCCCCGTGCATCTGAATGGCCTGGTCAATGATGTTGCACACCCTCTCGGGGACCAGCGCCTTGACCGCGCTGATCCACACCCGCGCTTCTGCGTTGCCGAGGGTGTCCATTGCTTTGGCGGCACGCAGCACCATCATCCGCATCGCCTCGATCTCGGTGCGGGCTCGGGCGATGATCTCGGTGTTGCCCCCGAGCCGGGCGAGCGGTTTGCCGAACGCTTCACGGGTGAGTCCGCGGCGACACATCAAATCGAGGGCCTTCTCGGCGGCTCCGATGCCCCTCATGCAGTGGTGGATGCGCCCGGGACCCAACCGGAGTTGCGAGATTTCGAATCCTCGGCCCTCTCCCCACAGCATGTTGCTGACCGGCACCCGCACATCGGTGAGGCGCAGATGCATGTGACCGTGCGGTGCGTCGTCTTGGCCGAAGACATGCATGGGGCCGAGAATCTCGAGGCCGGGGGCGTCCATCGGAACGAGGATCTGCGACTGGCGGCGGTGCGGCGGCCCGTCGGGGCTTGTCTGGCACATCAGGATCATGATCTTGCAGCGTGGGTCTCCGGCACCGGAGAGGTAGTACTTCTCGCCGTTGATCAGGTATTCGTCGCCGTCGCGTACGGCTTGGCAGCGCACATTCTTGGCGTCGGAGGAGGCGACGCCCGGCTCGGTCATGCCGAAACAGGAGCGGATCTCGCCGTTCAGGAGGGGTTCGAGCCACTGCTGTTTCTGTTCCGGGGTGCCGACACGTTCGAGCACTTCCATGTTGCCTGTGTCGGGGGCCGAGCAGTTGAGTGATTCCGGTCCGAGTGGGTGTTTTCCCAGTTCAACGGCAAGATAGGCGTAGTCGAGGTTTGACAGGCCCTGGCCTGTGTCGGGCAGGAAGAAGTTCCACAGGCCCTGTGCCTTGGCCTGGTCTTTGGCACCCTCCAGCAGTTCGAGTTGACGTTCGGTGTAGCTCCAACGGTCGGCTCGTCCTTCGCCGGCTTCGAAGAACTCTGCCTGCATGGGCTCGACGACTGTCTCGAGGAAATCGACAACCGCTTCAAAGAAGGGGCGGGACTCCTCCGACATCCGCAGATCGAAGTCGTCCATCGAGTTGGTTTTGAGCGCCCGTGATTCCATCGCTTGATCCTGCCACCATGAGGCCGACGTTGCCACGCCCAGTGTGAACAGGAGACCGTGGCGGCGGGCCGAGCCGGTATCCTCTCCCGCACGGGGCTGTAGCTCAGTTGGCTAGAGCGCCTGCTTTGCAAGCAGGAGGTCGCGGGTTCGATTCCCGCCAGCTCCACACGAACTTGCGCCCTGAGTACGGCGTACGTCTAGGACGACGTGAGCAGTGGGGGGGTGTCCCTGTCTTGTTGTCAAGCGGCTTGAGGGAGTTTTTGGTGTTGGGTTGGTTGGTAGGGGGTTTGGGTTTTGAGCATGGCCAAGATGATGTCGCAGCGTTTGCGGGCGACGCAGATGACGGCTGCGTTGTGGCGTTTGCCTTCTGAACGTTTTTGTTGGTAGTAGGCGCGGGCGTTGGGGTCGTGTTGGGTGGCGACGAAGGCTGCGGTGAAGAGGGCGTTTTTGAGTCGGTGGTTGCCGCCTCGGGGTTTGCGGGTGGTGTTGGTGGTGCCTGATTGCCAGTTGATGGGTGCGAGTCCGGCGTAGGAGGCGAGGCGTCCGGGGTTGGCGAAGCGGTGGGGGTCGCCGATCTCCGCGAGGGTTCTGGCTCCGGTCCGCGGGCCGAACCCGCACAGACTAGAGAGGACTTTTCCCAGGGGGTGCTCCATGAACACGTTGTTGATGTCGACGGCGATCTGGTCGCGGCGGGCGCAGATCGCGTCGAGGTCACAGGCGAGGTCGCAGATGGTGTCGCCCCAGGCGGTCTCGGCTGTGACTTGTGAGACTCTGCGCGTCGAGCGCAGCCCAGATCGCCTCGGTGAGGCGTTGAGCTGTGCGCGGTGAGCGTTTGGCGATGCGGGTTCGCACCCGGGCCTTGCCCGCTGCTCGAAGCGCTGTGGGTGTGCCCCAGCGCGCCAGTGCGTCGCGTGCGCCTGGGTTGGTGGTCACCTTGTCGCCTATGGCCCGCTCCAACGCTGGTGACACCGCCAACAAGGCATCTCTGAGGCGGCTGGCGGCTCTGGTGGCGTCTGCTGCGAGGTCGGCGTCTCGGCCGTTCAAGATACGCAGCTTCGCCAGCAGCTCGTCGCTGGGGGAAGTCCAACTCAGACGGTCGGCGTTGCGGCGCGCATAGTCCGCGAGCACCCAAGCGTCTTTGGGGTCGGTCTTGGCCGCCCCCGCATACAGGTCCGCGGCGCGGCGCATCGCCAGACCCGTCACATACGCAACCGGGACCTGCCGGTGCGCGGCCGCCTCCAGCAGCAACGACGCCGGCGAACTGGTCGTGTCGATCACCAACGCCACGCTGCCATACACACCAGCATCATCGATCAACTGATCGATCGCTGCCTCGTCGTTGCGCACCGGCCGAGCCAACACCTCCCCACCAGTCGAAGTTATTGCACAGGCGTAATGATCGCCCTTGGCGACATCGACACCCACGAACACCTCAACGTCGACATGAACCGAATCTGACATGACAAAACTCCTCAGCTCTGGGATAGTTCCAAAATTCGGATGCTCCCGGAGCCTGCGCCTCAACCACTTTACATCCAGCCCCAAAAAGGCATGTCCCTGTAAGAGGTCCCAGACACCCGACCACAGCAGGCGACAACACCCCCCAAGCCATCAACGTGACAGGGGAACACAGCCCTACCCACCGCAGCGAGCAACCAACCCCGACATTGCCACACCAGGGCCACCAACAAGGTAAAGGGGGTGGGGGTGAACTCGACGGGGGCGCGGTTGACGCTGTCGAACAGATTGGTGCGGAGCCGTTCAACGTCTCCGGCCAGGCGAATGTCGGGGATTCGTTTGGCGAGCTCTTCGAAAACGATCTTGATCTCCAACTTGGCGAGATTCGCGCCCAAACAGAAGTGCGCGCCACCGGCACCGAACGCCATGTGGTGGTTCGGGGTGCGTCCGATGTCGAATTCGTCGGCGGTGGGGCCGAACTCGGCTCTGTCGCGGTTGCCCGACGGATACCACAGCAGAACCTTCTCGCCGGCAGCGATGTGTTGACCGCCGAGTTCGGTGTCCTCGGTGGCCGTTCTCCTGAAGAAGTTCACTGGGCTCGTGAAGCGCAGCACTTCGTCGACCATCGTGTCGGCCAGCTCAGGATGCTCCATCCAGCGTTGCCACTGGTCGGGGTTGTCGAAGAAGGCGAGCATCCCCTTGGAGATGCTGTTCCGGGTCGTTTCGTTGCCGGCGACGATCAGCAGAATGAAGAAGAGGTCGCGCTCAGCTTCGGTCAACTCCACCCTCGAACCGTCCTCCATGGTCACCACAGCTTCAGTGAGTCTGGTCCACAGATCATCGGCGGGTTCTCGGCGTTTGCGCTCGGTTAGACCATGGGCGTAGACGCCCATCTCGAACATGGCCTCGTAGGCGTCTCCACTGATCTCAGAGCCGCCGACAGCCCGGTTGGTCCACTCGAACATCAGATAGCGGTCTTCGGTGGGCACCCCGACGATCTCGGCGATGGCGATCAGCGGGAGTTCCGCAGCCACCTTCGTGACGAAGTCACACGACCCATGGGGCGTCACCTGATCGAGGATGGCCGTAGTACGCAGCCGGAACGCGTCGGTCAACCGGTGCACAACCCGTGGAGTGAACCCCCGGTTGACCAGCTTGCGATAACGAGTGTGCGCGGGCGGGTCGGTCATCGCCATATGCAGACCAGGTCCGAGCTCGGGTTCCTGGTCGTTCAAGGTGATGCCGCCGGCACCGTTGCGACCCGGGCCGGTCTGGTGGCTGAACAGAGTGCCGGATCTATGCACCTGTTGGATGTGTTCATAGGAGGTCACACACCAGAACGGTTCATTGTCTGACCGCTCATTGGCAGGTTGCCGCCAAACCGGGGCGTTCTCCCGCAGGAAGCTGAACCAGTCGTGCGGACAACGATCAACAAAGACATCAAGATCAGTGAAGTCGATGTCTTCGAAGCGAACACCAGATGCCGTCTCCACAGTTCTGCTCATACGCCTAACGTTCCTTTCCTCAGAAACCCTGTCCCTTCCGCCGAAGCACTGTCAAATTCAACCGTTCTTGCACGCTCAGGGCGGAACCCGACACCAAGACCCCACAACAACGCAGTCTTGAACCCCGGCGGCGGGGATCGGAGATGCTTGACGGATCGGGGCCGCGGTGGGCCTTCATTCGCTCGCGCATTCGGTTGTGGGCCTCGGGGGCGCCGTCGTGGAAGGTGCCCGACAGCCCGTGCAGCGCGGGTCAGGAATGTCTCGCGGGAGGGCCTATATTATACTTTCTGTCTGTTCATGTAAGTTGAACCAGAGGCGCCTAGTTCGCCCAGCACCCGGACGGGAGGACCATGGTCAAGCTCAGCGGCGGAGAAGCCCTGGCCAGGTCGCTCGTCGCCGAGGGCGTCGAGGTCGTCTTCGGAGTCCCGGGCATCCAGATATACGGGATCGTCGCGGGCCTGCGCGACGAGCCCGGGATCCGCCTGATCTCAACCCGCCACGAACAGGCCGCGACCTACATGGCCGACGGCTACGCCCGCGCCTCTGGAAAGCCCGGCGTAGCGCTGGTGGTGCCCGGCGTGGGGCTCTACAACGCCGCCTCCGGCCTGGCGACCGCATACGCACGCTCCTCGCCGGTGCTGGTCATCGTCGGTCAGGTGCCCCGCGCCTCCATCGGCAAGAATGTCGGAGCCGTGCACGAGGTGCTCGACCAGGCCGACACAGTGCGCTCCGTGACGAAATGGCGGCATTCGGTGATGCGTCCACGCGAGATTCCCGCCGCCGTCACCGAGGCCTTCCGGCAGATGCGCAGCGGGCGCCCCCGACCTGTGCTGATCGAAGCACCGCCCGAGGTGGGCGTGGAGAGCGAGGAAATGGATCTCTGGGACCCGGCGCCCGTCTCGCCGATCGTGCCGAGCCCGGACCAGCTGCGCAGGGCGTCGCAGGTCATCGCCGAGGCACGTACACCCGTCATCTACGCGGGCGGCGGAGTGGCTCGATCGGATGCGGAGGACGCCCTCGTCAGGCTGGCCGAGGCGACGAACATCCCTGTTGTCACGTCGAGCGGGGGCAAGGGGACGATCCCGGACAGCCATCCGCTCTCCTACGGCTCCTGCTTCAGCCCCCGCGGCGAGCGACAGGAGATGAACCAGCTTTTCGAAGTAATGCAGTCCGCCGACGTGGTGATCGGCATCGGCGCGCGCTTCTCGCTCGGGAACCCTGCGGGCAACGCCTCCACGCTGGTGAACATCAACGTGGACGACAGCGAGCTGATGCGGATCCAGTCCAACACGATCCCCCTGCACGGCGACGCCTCAGCGACCATCGAAGCGATGCTTCCCTACCTCGACGAGGCCCGAGCAGGCGAGCGCCCCTCACCCACCAGCGCCGTCGAGGCGGCACGCAACCTGATCGCCTACTACGACATCAGACTGCACGAACCGCAGTACCCGGTGCTCGAGACGATCCAGGCCAGCATCCCCGAGGACGCATTCATCGTCTGGGACGTCACCCAGTTCGGCTACTACGCCCGCACGCACTACAAGGTGAACCACCCGAAGACCTACATCGACTCGGGCTATCAGTTCAACGTCGGTTACTCGTTCCCGACGGCGCTGGGGGTGAAGGTTGCCCAACCCGACCGAGGTGTGGTGTGCATGGTCGGGGACGGCGGTTTCCTCTACAACGCATCCGAACTCGCCACCGCCGTGCAGCACGGCATCAACGTGACAGCCGTCGTGTTCCGCAACGACTCCTTCGGCAATGTGGCACGCGACCTCGACATGGAGTTCGGCGGCACCTACGGAACCGACCTCCACAACCCCGACTTCGTCAAGTTCGCCGAGTCGTTCGGCGCGGTCGGCATGCGAGCGGGCGATCCGATGGAGTTGGAAACGCTGCTTCCCGCGGCGCTTGAGCACGACTCACCCGTAATCATCGACGTGCCGTTCAACGACATGCCGATCCCGCGCGCACCACAGTTCGCGCCCTTCTACCACCTGCCCTGGACACACCCCCAAGACGGCCTGATCGACTCCTGAGCGACTCAACGAATTGCTTCGGGTTGTTGTTAGGGCTACCTTACTATTAGGCTCCCCTAACGCAATCAACCAGAGAGCAAAGACCTTGCAGTTGTTGGAACACAAGCAGCGCAGATCACCGAGGGGAGGGCCGGTCACGCGCGTCACGCCCACCCGCGTCAGTACCGCCTTGACCTTCGACTGCTGCTGCGGCGAGCAACAAGTGACCGTCAACACCGTTCCCGATTTGGAGAAAGCCCGGAAATGGCGCGCGACGCTCAAACGCGTCCAGCGGGTGGACATCCACATCAATGGCGATCACGCGAACTGCATTGTTGTGGGTTTGGGACACCGCTTACCTGTATCACGCCCGGTCCCGTTGGCAGTCGCGTTGGGATTTGCGGTGATCGGTGATGCCCTGCACGTCACCATAGGTGAGCGCTGATGGTCATCTGCCATTGCAAGGCCATCAACGCCGACTTCATCGCCAACCTGTTCGCCACGCGACAATACACCGTGGATGAACTGACCGAGCAGTGTGGAGCAGGCAGCGACTGCGGAACATGCCTCGACCTCCTCGCGTGTATGCTCGACCAGCTCCAGACCTCTCCAACCGGTCTAGTGACGCCATTAGCAGTTGAAATACACAGATTGCAGGATTCATGCATGGTTCCCCAGAGGTAATCAAGTTCTTGAACGAGGCGCTCACCGCGGAAATAACCGCCGTCAACCAGTACTTCGCTCAAGCCAAGCTTTGCGATAACTGGGGCTGGAAGCGCATGGCGGGACACTTCCGCGATGAATCGATCGATGAGATGCGCGACGCGGAGAAGCTGATAGATCGCATTCTGTTGCTTGAGGGCCTGCCGAACCTCCAGCGTTTGGGGAAGGTGATGGTGGGCGAGACCGTTCCGGAACAGATCGAGTTCAGCCGAGCCCTGGAGGCGGACGCGGTCGCCAGGTATCGTCGCGGGGTTGCCTTGACACTCGAACACGGCGATGCAGGCAGCCGAGAACTTCTCGAAGAGCTGCTGGTAGGCGAGGAGGAGCACCTCGACTGGCTTGAGACCCAGCAGCGTGTGATCGACGATATTGGCGTCGAACGCTACCTCCAGTCACAGCTCGAGGCGTAGCGTCAATCACCGGTAAGGCGGTCGAGGTACTCCTGGCGCAGGGGTTTCTTGTAGAGCTTGCCGGTCGGCAGCCGGGGGAGTTCGGCCCGGAAATCGATCACCCGGGGAACCTTGTAGTGCGCGATCTCAGCCCGTGCGAAAGCACGCAGTTCTTCGGCGAGGTCATCGGACGGTTCCACGCCCGCCTCGGGCTGGACCACGGCATGCACGTACTCCCCCATCTCCGGGTCGGGCAAACCGAACACGGCAACGTCGGCGACCTTGGGATGCAGCGCGAAGCACGCCTCGATCTCCTGTGGGTAGATGTTCACGCCACCGCTGATGATCATGAACGCTGAGCGATCCGTCAGGTACAGGTACCCGTCGTCGTCGAGGTACCCGATGTCGCCGAGTTTCGACCAGTTCGGGTGCTCCGGGTGCCGTGACTCGGCGGTCTTCTCCGGGTCTCCGTGGTACTCGAACGCGGATGTCTCCTGCTCGAAGTAGACCAGCCCGGCCTGCCCGGTCGGAAGTTCGTTGCCCTCGTCGTCGCAGATGTGGGGGATACCGACGGCGGCCTTGCCCACGGATCCGGGGTGTTCGAGCCATTCCTCGCTGGTGATGAAGCAGAACCCGTTGCCTTCGGTTCCCGCGTAGTACTCCTTGATGATCGGGCCCCACCACTCGATCATCTGATGCTTCACCGGGATCGGACAGGGTGCGGCTGCGTGGATGCACATTTTCAGCGACGACAGGTCATACGTCGTGCGCACGTCCTCGGGGAGTTTGAGCATGCGCACAAACATGGTCGGCACAACCTGTGTTTCGGTGATCGAATAGCGTTCGACGTACTCGAGGAACTTCGCCGCGTCGAACTTCTCCATCACAATGACAGTGCCGCCGAGTTCATGCATCCCGCCGCACCATTGCAGAGGTGCCGAGTGATACAGCGGCGCCGGCGAGAGGTAGAGCGAGTTCTCGTCCATCTCCAGCAGATAGCGCATGAGCATGGTCAGGCTCGACCGTTCCGGATCGTTGATCTGCAGGCCGCTCAGGGCCCGCCGGATGCCCTTGGGTCGGCCGGTCGTCCCAGAGGAGTAGAGCATCACGTCGCCGGCCGGTTGGTCGTCGAGCGGTTCGATCGGCATCGACTCAACGGCCGCTTCGTAGGACTCGAACCCGGGTGCGGTCTCGTCCATCATCAGGCGTTTGGGACATTGCGGGATCAATTCGGCCATTCCGACGGCGGTCTCGGCCATCGCCGCTGTCGTGACAAGCACGCTCGACCCGCTGTCGTTGACGATGTAGGCCGCTTCTTCGGGCGAGAGGAAGCGGTTGATGGCGGTGATGTACAGCCCCGAACGCAACGCTGCCCAATACACCTCGAAGTAGCGCGGGTGGTTCTCGGCCAGGATCGCTATGTGGTCGCCGGTCCGCAGCCCTTGGGCCCGAAGCCAGTGGGCCAGCCGGTTCGAGGCTTCGTCGAGATAGCGGTAGCTGACCGACTGACCGGACCCGGCCATGATGACCGCCGGTTTGTCGGGTGTCGTGGTTGCATAGTGGCCTGGGTACATGGATCCTCAGTAAGGGTCAGGGCGAATCCGACGGCAATCACCATGCCGTTCCAAGCTCAGTATGAAGGACCCACCCCCCACCCGCCAACTCTCTCCAGCTAGGGCGGCAGGCGGCTCCACATCACGACGTCGGGTTGCTCATCCTTGACAAGTTCCCCGGCCCGCAGGACGCCTTCTCGCTGATAGCCGCACCGTTGGGCAACACGCTCAGACGCGGGTTTGTCGAGATGGGTCACGAGGTGCACCCGGGCCAGACCGTGCTCGGCGAAACCCCAGTCGGTGACCAGGTTCAAGGCCTCGGTAGCGATTCCGCGTCCTCGGACTCGCCGATCAAGCCAATAAAAGGTCACACCACGACGGAATCTGTTTCCAACTGCAGACCAACTTGGCCGACGCAACGATCAGACGGGGGCAACGTGATCGCGAACCCGAGTGGCCACCACTCCAGACGCTGTTCAACCCACTCCCGAGCCCGGGCTTCAGTCAAGTCCTCGGGCATCATCGTGAACCGGGGGATGTCTGAGTCCTTGTACGACTCGGCGATGTCGGCCGCGTCATCAACCCGGAAGGGACGCAAGCAAACCTGCTCACCGTGCAAGGTCGTGAAGGGGATAGCCACACCTCCAAGATACGCCCAGTGCGGGGCGGCGGGTTTGTCAGATCGGTTGACCTGCTAGGCCCGCGAGCCAGGTGTCGACGTCACGTCGGGTTTTGAGCCAGACAACTGGCAGCGTGGGCTGGTGTTTCAGAATGTCGCGAACCCGCGGTTCGTGCTCGGGGTAATTCCGCCAGGCCCAGCGGATTATGTGGTCCCGATCCGTGAACAGTCTATGAAGCGGCGGTTCTCGGCATCCGTCCCACAGTTCGGTGCGGAGCAGCATCCTTTTGAGGGTGCGCCCGACCACACGAGCCACAGCGAGCCAGCGGGGCAGATCAAGGAACACGAGCAGATCGGCACGTGCGGCGAGCACCGGGCGCGCCGATTGATACTGCCATTCGGTCACCCACCGCTCCGACTCAGCGAGGTCCGCCACATCGCGCTCAAACGACGGGCGCGGAACCCAACCAGGCCCGTGGTACAGGGAATCCAGCTCTACGCAGGGGAACCCCAACTCCGCTGCGATCGCTGTAGCCACCGTCGATTTCCCGGCGCCGCACGCCCCCGCCACGACCACGCGGTTCAGTTGCGCAGGTAACGAATCATCCCGCCCGAGTAGTGCCACCTCTAGAGCGTATTCATTCACCGCCCGCTGCTGTGGTCCTCAACAGGGGTTCTGTGGGCAGTAGGTTGGGGGTGTGAGAGCACTGGTGCAGCGGGTGTCTGAGGCTCGGGTCCGGGTTGCCGGTGAGGTCATCGGGGAGATCGGTGCCGGGTTGTGCTGTCTTGTGGGTGTTACCCACAGCGACAATCAAGACAGCGCCCTGAAGTTGGCCCGCAAACTCTGGCACCTCCGCATTTTCGCCGACGAGAACGGGCACATGAACCTGTCGGTGGCCGATACGAGCACCGAGGTGCTGGTGGTCAGCCAGTTCACCCTCTACGGCGACACCCGAAAGGGCCGCCGCCCGTCGTTCGTAGCGGCCGCTGAACCGGATCAGGCTGCCGCGTTGATTGATGAACTCGCAGCAGAGCTCCGGCGTCTGGGCGCCACGGTAGCCACCGGATCCTTCGGGGCAATGATGGATGTGGAGTTGATCAACGACGGCCCTGTGACCCTGATGCTGGAGGTCTGAACCGTACGGGTAGTCGAGAACTAGTCTCGGCTTGGAGTCGTCTGAATTGGAAAGAAGCCCAATCGAAGGCTTGCCGGCCCAGTCGTCTGAAGCGAGGATCCAGATGAGAACCAGAATCAAGAACCACAGGACCAAGGACTACAGAACGAGCAAAGGCTACAGAACGAGCGGAGTGCTCGGCGCCGTCGGCATCTTGATCGCGTTGCTGCTCGGGTCGGCCTGTCAAGGGTCTTTGGATTCAGGTAAGTCGGTCCAGGGCACGGTCAACTACCTGGAGAACCTGGAGTTGACCGACGATGCAGTCTTGCGGGTCAGCCTCCGTGACACTTCCTATGCGGATGCTTCGGCCGAACTCATCGCTGAGAAGACGATAACCAACCCGGGTCAGGTGCCCATCAAGTTCAAGATCGACTACGACCCCGGGGCCCTGGACCCCAACAACACCTATTCCATATCGGCAAGAATCATCGAGACCGGTGACCGCCTGGCGTTCATCAACGACA
Organism: uncultured Acidimicrobiales bacterium; assembly: GCA_951812975.1. GTDB lineage: Bacteria > Actinomycetota > Acidimicrobiia > Acidimicrobiales > Aldehydirespiratoraceae > VXYK01. Next base: position 1,490,825 of record CATOTC010000001.1, read on the forward strand.
CGGCCTACGACGTGATCACTCGTGGCAACCCGAGCCGGGTCAACATGTTGGTGGTCATGGCCACGCCTCCGCCCGACCCGACCGGTCAATGGAACGAGTCGAACTGGCAGACATGGGTGGAAGCCGAGGTTCCGGTGCTCGGGGCCGAGATGGTCGAGTTCCATCCCGAGCCGATACTGCTTGTCGAACATCTTCAATCCACGATGGACGGCTGTGTTCGCCGCGGCAACCAGACTTTCGAGGTGAGAGGATCCGACATCTTCGTCTCTGTGACCCTGCAGCAACCGCCGCCGACTCCCTGGGCAATCCCGTGCGACGACGAGGTCATCACTGTCGAGGAGATCGTGCGATTCGGAGACTCGCTCGTATCGGGGGAGACATACCGGGTGATCGCCAACGGCGTGGACACAGGGACAGTTACGATCCCCTAGCAAGTGACTGATTCGCCAAGTCCTTCCCCTGCATCGACACGACTACAGCGGGACTTCTACGCTCGGGACTCACTGGAAGTGGCTCCCGAGTTGTTGAACAAAGTGATCGTGTTCGGAAGCTGCCTCGGCCGGATAGTCGAAGTTGAGGCATACCGGGGAGCCGACGACCCCGGCAGCCACGGTCATCGCGGGATGACTCCGCGAACCGAGGTTATGTTCGGACCCCCGGGTCGCCTCTACGTCTACTTCACCTACGGGATGCACTGGTGTGCGAACGTGGTTTGCGGTCAGGACGGTGAGTGCAGCGCCGTGCTGTTGCGGGCCGTGACCCCGCTGGCAGGTCTGGCCGAGATGCGGGAACGGAGACAGGCGGCTCGGCGCGACCGTGACCTGTGCAGCGGGCCGGCCAAGTTCACCTCGGCCTTCGGTATCGACGGCACCCACAACGGTGCGGACATGGTTACCGCAGACGCTGGGATCGAGTTGCTCGACGACGGTATCCCACCCCCACGACACCCCGGCCGATCCACCCGTATCGGCCTCAGCGCCGGAGCAGATCTGCCGTGGCGCTGGTATGTCAGCGGCTGCGATGACCTGTCGCGCCGAGGTTAGGGTCAGCAGGTGAGAGTCGGTACCCCTACCCAGTCAAGAACGCTGGTTGCGCTGCTGGCGTTGTCGCTTGTGTTTGGAGCCTGTGGCGATGACACGACGGTGGTGGGAGGCCCCGCAGGTCCGGACGATTCGAGCGGGGTGTCACTCGACGGGCGGCAGTTCTGGTCGGTTTCTGTGCTCGAGAACGGCGTCGAAAGGCCTTTGGTGGAAGGCACGCGCATCTCGCTGCGGTTCAACGACGGCAACATCGGAGCGTCAGCCGGATGCAACTCGATGGGCGGGTCCTACCAGATCGACGACAACCGGCGGTTGACCGTCTCAGAGATGGCAACAACTGAGATCGGTTGTGACCCGGAGCGTCACGCACAGGACGAGTTCGTAGCGGCCGTTCTCATCGCGCAACCCCGGTTGACGCTGAGCGGCGACTTGCTGATACTCGCCACCGACACCGTCCGAATCGAGTTCCTCGACACCGAGGTTGCCGACCCGGATCGTCCGATCCTCGGCACCCGCTGGGTCGTCACCGGGTTCATCCAGGGCGAGGTTCACGTATCCATGAACGTCGACCCTGCCCAGGAAGGCTGGATCGAGTTCAGCGAGGACTCGCAGCTGACCGGATTCGATGGTTGCGTCGAATTCAGTGCACCCGCCGAAGTCAGCGACGGCAGCACCGGCGGACCTGTCGAAGGCGACGGTGAGATCCAATTCGGTGCGATCACCTCAGACGGCTGCGAGGAGCCTTCCCGCTACAGCGAGGCCTTCGCTGCCCTGTTCGAGACCGACGACGCAGTATTTTCCATCGACGGCCCAAGACTGACCCTGCTCAACTCCGACGGCAACGGAACAACCTTCCGCACCGGCGAATAGGTGCGGATCGTCGACCGAACCCCACGCCATCCGCCCCCTAGAGGAAAGCTGGTGCCCAGTAGAATGCCAGGAGAGGCAGAGCCGCCAATGCCAGATACAGAACAACCCTTCGACGCAGGGCCAACGCCAACGCCAACGACAGCCCGATAGAGGCCACAGCCACGATCGGCTCTCCGTACGGACCCAAGAGATTCAGCGACGCCGGGTCGTCCCAGTCCCTGTCAGCTACCAACAGGACCATCGTCGCGAATGAGTGCAGGGCCACCACGCCAGCAATCCAAACGAAGGCCAGGCGCCGATTCGATGCGCTGGCCGCTCCGTCGCCCAGCGCGAACACCATTGCCGCGACCGAGAATGCGCTCAAGCCAATGAAGAACATCTCAGGTCCCGGAGGTCCACGTCACCAGTTGCATCTGTGCGACCATACGCTCCAAATCCAGAAAGTGTTGCTTCGCCGGTGGCCTTCCAAGTCCCAGGTGGGCCCCGTGCCCGCGAAGTGTCCGAACTTGTGGCAGTCAAGCTGCTGGTAGATCGAATCCCAGTTATCCACATGCGGCCACATGTGCAACTCTCGTTTGAAACAAGAGATCATAGCGGCGTATATCTCGTAACTGCTTGCAGACCACTTGCCCCAAAACGAAGGTTCAAGGTGGATCGTGTCATAACCGCTGTTCGCCTGATAGGAGATACCGATGTTGTCGATGTATGAGCTACTGCATGGCATATAACCGGTGCTGGTGCTGGGCCGTTCCCCACTAGAAGACCTCTGCCAGCTCCGACCGGCCGCGCCCGAAGACCTCTGCCAGCTCTGACCGGCCATGAGATCGGGCATGTACTGCGCCTGCGGTTGATGGTTGGCGAACAACACCAGCCAAGAGTCGATGAGCGTCGACTTCTCATCTGCGGTCAGTGTCAGATCGTGGGTCTCTATCAGAAGGGACAGTTCAATTTCAAGAAACTCTCGCCGTTGCTCTGGTTCAAGTGGAGTCAAGTACTCCAAGTCTTCGAAAGACAGGAGGCTGAATACAGAATCTACTCGCGTTGCGGAATCCTCTTCTGAGTGCTCTTGAGCCAATGCGGTTGTCGGCACCAGGGCAAGCGTTGTGGCCAGCACTGCCGGGGCAATCGCGAGGGCGATGATCCTCTTGGGGATTCGCAGGGCCTTGAGACGGAGAATCAGACCTCGCTGCCTCCCCATTTTATGTGTGTGTAGTGTTGTGTTTACGTGTTTACTGTGATGTTGCTGAGCGGCTTTGAACAGTTTCATGCCATGAAGTTACAGCTCAAGATCACAAAACCCACCGTTACCGCTCGGCGCTGCCAGTGCAATCGAAGTACCCCAACACGCAAACAGGACGGACCGCTACCTCGCAACCCACGCCGCGGACAAGGAATGACGCCTCCCCTGCGATACAAGCACTGGAAACCAGGAAGGGACAGGTGTCGGCGGCGCCCGGAAGCCTTTCGCCGGAATAGACCCAAACGCCCTGCTCACACCTTCAACTACGAGCGGCAGCAGCGCCGAGGAGTAAGTCACGGAATGGTTGGCTGTGAATAAGTAACGTGGCGGGAGTGACCGACGCAAATCTTCAGCAGATCGACACGGCCCTCCGCAACGATATTCGCCGACTCGGTACCCAACTCGGGGCCGCTCTGGTTCGGCAACACGGCCCTGAACTGCTCGAACAAGTCGAGCAGGTACGCACGCACGCAAGTCGGCTGCACCGCGACGGCGAGTCGGGCCCCGACCTGATCGACCACCTCACCGACGTCGACCTTGTCGAGGCGATCCTGTTGGTGCGGGCGTTCACGGTTTACTTCCATCTGGCCAACACCGCCGAGCAGGTCCACCGCATCGAACACCTCAACGCCAACCCGAGAACGAGCAACAGGCGTTTCGGCGAGACCGTCGCCAAACTCCAGGCCAGCGGCGTCTCAGACTCCGAGATCATCGAAACGACACGGTCCCTCGACCTGCGACCGGTGTTCACCGCGCACCCCACCGAGGCATCCCGCCGATCGATTCTCGACAAGCTCGCAGAGATCGCTGTCCTCATCGAGGAGCGCAACGAGTCCAGCTGCGGGACAAGCGACAAGGCGCGCATCGACCGTCGGATCGACGAGTTGATCGACGTCATCTGGCAGACCGACGAGCTGCGCAGAACCCAGCCCGACCCGGTCAACGAGGCACGCTCAATCCTCTATTTCCTGAACGAGATCACAACCGAGGGCGTTCCCGAACTCTTCGACGACATCGACGCGGTCCTGCGCAGCATCGGAGGAGCGCTCAACGAGAAGGCGCCTGTTCATTTCGGTTCGTGGGTCGGCGGCGACCGCGACGGAAATCCCAACGTCACACCCCAGATCACTCTGGAAGTGCTCGAGTTCCAACGGAGTCGAGCACTGCGCATCCTGATCCACGAAGTCGAGCAGCTCTCAGCGGAGCTGTCGGTCAGCGACATAGTCGCCGACGTCTCGGCTGAGTTGCTCAGCCAGCTCGACGCCGACAGCGCAGCCTTTCCGGCGGTCACCGCCCGATTCAACGAGCTCAGCCTCGGCGAACCGTACCGACGGCGCTGCGGCGTGATCCATCAGCGACTTCAAGAGACCGCCAGCGAACCGATGGGGCCCAACGCCTACAGCTCGCCTCAAGAGCTCGACGCGGACCTGGCGGTCATGGGCCGTTCCCTTGCCGAGCACCGTGGCTCGCTGTTGGCACAGGGACGCCTCGCTCGTGTGCGCCGCTGTGTGGCTCTGATCGGGTTTCATCTGGCCACGCTCGATATTCGAGAGCACGCTGACGTTCACCACGCCGCCCTGGATCAGCTCTTCTCGTCGCTCGACATCGACTATTCGGCCCTCGACCGCACCGCTCGCGCCGATCTGCTCACTGCCGAACTCGGCAGCCGTCGGCCGCTCGCTCCCCCGACGGGCCGAACCGGAGGTGACTCGTTATCGCTGCTGGCTGCTTTGCGCGACGCAATGAACCAGTCCGGCGACGAGATCATCGGCGCATACATCGTCTCGATGACTCAAGGCGTCGACGACATCCTGGCGCCGGCGGTGCTGGCCCGTGACGTCGGGCTCGTCGATCTGGTGGCCGGCGTGGCCCGGCTCGACTTTGTTCCGTTGTTCGAGACGATCGACGACCTGCGAAGCATCGGCCCAGTGCTGCGTGAGCTGTTCGAGAATCCGTCGTATCGGCGGCTGCTGGAGTTGCGGGGCAGCAAGCAGGAGGTGATGGTCGGCTATTCGGACTCCAACAAGGACGGCGGTATCACGACTTCGCAGTGGGAGATCCACAAGGCGCTGCGTCAGATTGCCGAGGTGGCAGCCGAGACGGGGATCAAGATCACCGTGTTCCACGGTCGGGGGGGCACTGTCGGACGCGGTGGCGGCCCGACCAATGCGGCGATCCTCTCCCAGCCAGCCGGGGTCATCAACGGAGCGGTCAAAATCACCGAACAGGGCGAGGTCATAGCCGACAAGTACGGACTGCCTCAACTGGCCCAACGCAACCTCGACCTGGCTCTGTCGGCAGTGCTGGAAGCATCGCTGGCGCATCGCACACCCCGCCACGAATGGTCGACGTCGCACAGCTGGAACACGGCCATGGAACTCATGTCGCAATGCGCTTTCGAGTCTTACCGGGAACTGCTCGAGACGCCCGGTTTCGTCGACTATTTCCAGAAGTCGACGCCTGTGGAGGAGCTGGCGGACATGAACATCGGCTCGCGTCCCGCACGCCGAACAAGTGCCGGGGCGGGCCTTGAAGCACTCCGGGCCATCCCCTGGGTGTTCGGCTGGACCCAGTCCCGCCAGATCATTCCGGGATGGTTCGGGGTCGGGACCGCTCTTGAGGTCGCCCGCACGGCGGGGCACGCTCCCGAACTCAAGGCGATGTATGGCGACTGGCAGTTCTTCGCGGCGTTCATCTCCAACGTTGAGATGACCCTCGCCAAGACGGACCTTGCGATCACCCGCTATTACGTCGACCGCCTCGTCCCGCCGGAGCTGCACCACTTCTTCGACACCATCGCGGCCGAACACGACCGGACCGTCGCCGAGATCGCCCGAATCACCGACCGCGGCCTTCTTGAGGACCTGCCGATCCTGAAGCGCACACTGGCCGTGCGCGATGCCTATCTGGACCCGATCAACGTGCTGCAGGTCGAGTTGCTTGCCCGCTCGCGCGCCGGGCACGACGACGGCCACGACCTGGCCCGTCTGCGCCGTGCGCTGCTGTTGACCGTCAACGGCGTGGCCGCGGGCCTCCGCAACACCGGCTGACCGACCCCAGCCAGCCTGCCTGTTGTGTGGGTCGTCAAACTAAGCGCAGACGGTGATGGTCGCCGACCGACGGGATGAACGGGTTGTCAGGGTTGTCGGCGGTGTAACCACAGATCTCCGCGGCTTCTGTCGGGGTGTGACCGCGGGAGAGCAGTGCCTCGCCGATCTCAGCGGCCAGACGCGTTCGCTCCGGTGCCAGTTCGTCGCTCAGCGGTTCTCGGGTACGCCAACCCAGCGCACTGAACCGCTTATAGAAGTTAGTTCGTTCTCGGGGGCCAATGAGATCCAGTTGGTGTGCCCGTTCGATCAGAGCCTGCATCGAAACTCCCCAATAGCGTTTGAGTTCGTGCAGCCGCCCAACGGTGAGGTTGCGGAGTTGGGGGCGAACAGTCTCGGCGGGCATCAAGAATTCCGCAGCGAACGCGTTGGCGTCAGCTTCAACGTCATCGGGGACGCCTTGTCTGTGAAGACAGAGGTGTCCAAGCTCATGGGCCAGCGTCAAGCGACGACGGTCAGTTGGCGCTGCAACGTTGAGCATCACCACCGGATGGGCGCCGCTCCACTGCGAGAGTCCATCGACCCGGGATGTCTCGAAGTCCGTGTCGATGATCAAACAGCCTGCGGCTTCCATCCATCTCGTAAGGCCTCTTACCGGGCCGCTGGGCATTCGCCATTGCATTCGCAAGAGGCGGGCCGCAGTCCCCGGATCGTATTCGAACGGGTCAAACCAGGGAATCGTCAGTTCAGTCTTCAGGTCGAGTTCATCGAACAACCGCTGGGCGTGGAGTCTGTGAAGATTCAACTGAGCTTCGAGGCGCCGCCACACGGTCGGTTTAGCGGTCGCCCGTCGTCGCATATGCGCCCCGGCAGCGAGCGCTCCTTCCATCCGGTCGGCCCGCCGTAAGAGGTCTGGCACTACTCCGAGACTCGCAGCGATCTTTTCAAGGTCACCGTCAGTCGGCTGGCGCAGTTCATTCTCATACCGAGAAAGTGCTGCCTGGGTTATTCCCAAGTGGTCAGCCAATCGTGCCTGCGTCAGGCCTCTAGCACGTCGCGCCGTAGCGATCGTCTCCCCTAGACTCACTTCGCGTCAGCCTCCGCCTCTCTTTCGTCGTCAAGCTGGAACTCGATCCTCGGACTATGTGGCGCTCGTGGACCGGTGATCGATTCAACCGACGCACCATCAGCCTGTTCGGGCAGTTCAATCAACCAGAGCACGCTGTCCAAACCATCTCGAAGCGACAGAACCGCAGGACCGATCTCATGGGTCATCGAGTTCCACTGATAACCCGCGATAAGGCGAACCTGAGCGAGTCCGTCAAGCACCATTTGCTCGGGTGGTTGGGAGAGAAACTCAAGCGCAGACTGCGTCGCGTAGGTATTGACTCGGCCCTTCTTGTCGTGGCGCTTGATTCGGACTCGGTAGGTCCCGTCCACGACTATTTCTCGGAGGGGTCCCTTATCGACGATGACAATGTTGTCCCGATCATGAAGTTCTGAGACGACATGGTGCCATACACGGTCATGGAACCAGTTGGCTAGACCTCTCGGACTCGACGTCGCAACGATGTCTGGGAGGGACCTCCTGTATCTGTCGAGATCCAGCCTGGTTCTCGGGATCGCGGCCCCAAGTGCCTGAATGACTTTCTCGCCAAGAGCCTCAACAACCTCGTTCGAATTATCGTACGATTTCATACCGGAAAAAATACCACACGCACCATCACGGTACACAACCCGACGTCGCGGGGCTATTCCTTGGCGGGGGGGCGGTAGAAGAGGGCCAGTTGGGCGATGGCGGCGGCAACGCCGCCGACGGCGCTGATCAGCAGTCCGGTGGTGCCGTCGAGGTTCTCGATCAGCTCGAGTTCGTAGTCGAGGGAGTACTGTCCGGGTCCGGTTGTGGCCACTCCCACGGCGATGATCGCCAACACGAAGTTGTACTCCCAGCCCTCGGCGACGATGAAGAAGCCGTTGTCGCGATGAACCGTCCATCCGGCCACGAACATAAGAGCAACGAAGGCGAGAGCAGCCAACGGCGTGAGCAGCCCCGCAGCAAAGAGGAGACCGGCGCCGACCTCGGTGGAGGCGGCAAGGAGGGCGTGGAATTTCCCCGGCCGCATCCCCATGGAGTCGAACCAACCTGCGGTGCCCTTGATCTTCCCGCCCCTGAAGAACTTTCCGTAGCCGTGCGCCGCGAGGGTCAGGCCGACGGCCACCCGAACGACCAGCGTTCCAAGGCTGACGGCGTCGACGTCGACGATGTAGTTCTCGGCTCCAAGCATCAGTGCTGACCCCATTGCGTTCCTTTGCGTTGCTTGCGTCTCAAATATGGCAGGCGTCGGTCGGAGCCCGATGGCTACCCGTGTACCGCGTCAGTGTAGAAGACTCGTGTAATGACCGTCATGCTCGCGGCTGGGTGCCGCACCCCGTTCACCGCAACCGACGGGTCGCTCGCGGGTTGGCATCCGGTGGATCTAAGCGCTGCGGTGATGAACGAGGTGATCCGACGTGGCGGTGTCAGCGCCGAGTCGGTGGACGAGGTCTGGGTCGGATGTGCCGAACCGGTGGGTGCGCAGGGAGCGAACATGGCCCGTGCGGCCGTTCTCAGTGCCGGTTGGCCCGAGCGCATCGGTGGAGTGGTGGTTGAGGCGGCCGAAACGAGCGGCTCGGCTGCTCTGCATGCTGCAGTCGCTGCGATCGATTCCGGTTCGGTCGGTACGGCCGTTGTGGTCGGGGTGTCGGTGGCGTCGATCGTGGTGCCCGGTGCTTCGGCTCTGGGTCGGGTGTACGGACGACCGTGGGGTGATGGCCCTGCTGCGAGAGTCGCCGAGTCCGGCGGGTTCTTGCCACCACCGCGAGCGGCCGAGGCGACCGCTGGGCTGCTTGGGATCGATAGAGCGCGGCAAGATCGCGCCACAGCCCGCAGCCTTGAGAACCGCCGAGCCGCCGCAACGACGGGTCTGGTACCTGTGCCGGCCCATCCCGGCGCCCGGTTCAATGCGGTTCGAGGAACGCTGGTCACAAGCGACGAACACCGTGGGCTGATCGACGATCCCCATAAATTGCCGCCGCTGTTCGTGTCTGACGGCGCCGTCACTTCGTATTCGTTTGCTCCACCCGTTGACGGTGCGGCCGCGCTGCTCTTGACCGGTGGAGATAACACCGGTGCCGATGCCGCCGGTACAGACGCCGCCGGTAGAGACGCCGCCGCTGACGGGCTGGGACTCGCCGAGTTGGTGGGTACAGGACGCGCCGCGGGCAACCCGCTCGATGCAACCGGTGGTGTGGAGGCGGCGCTGGAGCATGCGCTCTCGCAGACCGGTGCTGATCTGTCAGACATCACCCGGTGGGAGATCACTGAAACCACCGCGGCCGGGTTTTTGTCGGTCTGTCACCGCCTTGGAATCGACCCGATGAGCGCCAATCCCGACGGGGGGACACTCGGGGTCGGCCACGCCGGCGCCGCGGAGGACATCCGGCTGACTGTCGACGGGGTGTCGGCCTCGGCCGCTGGTGACTGGATCGCTGCGATCAGCGCCGGCACGACCGGTTCAGCGGCAACGCTGTGGCATCGCCGCGCATAGGCCGCAACAACCGACCCACCACAACACCGCGGCAGCACCACACAAACACCCGCACGACCGGTTCAGCGGCAACGGCTGTGGCATCGCCGCGCGTAGGCTGGCTTTAGTGAACACTCTGGCTGAATTGAACATTGTGAATGTGGTCATCGCGGTGGCAGCGGGATTCCTGATCATTCGTATTGGGTTGGCGATGCTGCGGGGGCTCGCTCGGCCCGCGCCGGAACCGCCGCCGGTGGGTGAGCTGCGGAAGGTCAAGATCACGTATCGTTGCAGCATCTGCGGCACCGAGGTTCGCATGACGGTCGCTCCTGACGAGGATCCGGAACCTCCCCGGCACTGCCTCGAGGACATGGACCTGGTGGCTCCGGTCGACTAGGTCGGAGGTTTCCCACAGCCTGTGGGGAAATCCGTGGATAATCACACCTGTGTGATTACACGTCGGCGACCTGCCGGCGGTCTCGAACCTCTAGAGTTGCTGCATGCCTGACAAGCCAACCAAACGCCGCGTCTCGGGTGGCCGGGTAACGCCGAAAGGTACCAGACCCGACGGATACACGCCCGACACGGTGTCGCACACCGGCCAGGAGAGCATGCCGCCGAGCCCCATGTGGGTTCCGATCCTTATGTTCGGCCTGCTCGGAGTCGGGATCGCGACCATCCTCGTCAACTACGTCGGATCGTTCTGGGACACGTCGAACATTGTGCTGCTGCTCGGCTTGGGGATGATCCTGGCCGGCATCATCACCGCAACCCAGTACCGCTGACCTTGTACTTCGTTCTGGCGGCGTATTGCGTCGGATTCCGACGCAATACGCCGCCAGAACGGGGTTAGCTCTCGAAGTTCTCCCAGTAACGGCTCGGCATGGGTCCGCGTTGGTTCTTGTACTTCGAGCGGAGCTCGTCAGAACCGTAGGGAAACTCCGCTGCGGTGGTCATCTGCTGAAACGAGATCTGTCCGATCTTCATGCCCGGGTATAGCTTGATCGGCAGATTGGCGACGTTGCTGAGCTCCAAAGTCAACTGCCCGTCGAACCCTGCGTCAACGAATCCGGCTGTCGAGTGGATCAGCAGACCCAACCGGCCCAGACTCGACTTTCCTTCGAGGCGCGCCACGAGATCGTCGGGGACAGCGACCCGTTCGAGGGTGCTGCCCAACACGAACTCACCGGGATGCAGGATGAACGACTCGTCTGGTGCGACCTCCACCAACTGGGTCAGCTCGCTGAGGTCCTCTTTCACGTCGATGTGGCCCATCGTGTGGTTCCGGAAGACCTGAAACAGCCCGTCGAGCCTCAGATCCACCGACGACGGCTGCAACGCGGACGGGTCGAGCGGATCGATGATGATGCGCCCGTTCTCGAGCTGCTCACGAAGCGTGCGGTCAGAAAGAATCACTTGTGTCCGATCTCAATTGCCCTTCGTTGGCGACCTTATCCGCGCCCGGCGACCTGACCACATGCTTTCCTTGGACCCAGACATCGATGATGTCGGTCGGACTTGATCTGCGCACCAGCTTTTCGAAGATTCGATCCCAGTCGTCGATGTCGTCCCAGACACCGACGGTCGACCCTTCACCAATGTGCAAAGCCACCGCGTCGAACACTCTGCCCGGTTCCAGAAGCCCGGCCGGGATGCCGAGCAGGTCAGCTCCGCCGACGGTGGCGAGCCAGAAGGCTGTCGGTATGTCGATGCGGGATTGCTCAACACCTGAGACTCCGGGCACCAGGCCGTCTTCAAGCATCCGCGACGAAGTCACGGCCTGTTGGCACTGGACCAGCAGCGACGCTGACGACCCGCCGGCGATATCGGTGCCGAGCCCCACTCGCAAACCGCTCTCAAGACTGGTTCGCGCCGGGAATACCGCGTTCGAGAAGTAGGCGTTCGACAACGGGCAGTGGGCCACCCCTGCGCCTTTGGCGATCAGCAGTTCGCGATCGCTGCCACTCAGATGCGTTCCGTGGGCCAGGACCGTGTGCTGGCGGATCAGCCCAAAGCCGTTGAGCGACTCACTGTCGCTGCAACCATGGCGATCCAGAACGTAACCGTGCTCCCAGTCACCTTCCGAACAATGCGTTTGAACGAGAGCTCCGGTAGCGTCGGCGAGTTCGCCCATCCCCTCCAACACAGCATCGCTGCAGGCGGGAATGAAGCGCGGGGTGATCATCGGCTGGACCAGGTGCAGCGGATCTTCCATGGACCGCAGGGCTTCTATTGAACGAAGTGACGCGTCCACCGATTCGCTCGGACTCGTGTCTCGATACCACTCGGGGGTGCCGTCGGGATGATCCATCGCCACCCGGCCGATGAAGGCTCGCTGCCCGAACTTGATGCATGCCTCGGCTAAGGCAACCGTCGCGGGTTCATGGATGGAGGCGAAATACACCGCTGTGGTGGTGCCGTTTCCCAGCAGCGACGGGACCATCGACGCCCACACGCTGTTTGCGAAGGCGAGGTCGGCGAACCTTGCCTCGAGCGGGAAGGTGTGGTTGTTCAACCAAACCTCGAGCGGGAGGTCGAGCGCGGTACCGAGTTGAGGCCATTGAGGCGCATGCACGTGCGTGTCGATCATCCCCGGGATCAGCACTTCGTCAGAGTCGAGGCTGCGGTCTGCCGCGACCGCTCCCCGCGGCACCACCGACACGATGACGCCATCATCGCCGATCGTTACGAGATGGTCTTCAAGTACCTGAAGGATGCCCGGCTCCGGCGTCTGCAGGATGGTTCCGCTCACGGTTGTTGGCATGGACGCTCGATTCTGTGCGACGGCTCCTCCGACCGACGCAATTGAAGCCCAGCGAACACTCGATTTCCACTGGAGATCGCTTGGTCTGACCGAGGCTCGCACCAATAGACTGCGACCGTGCCGACGCGGCCGAGCCGTTTCGACTCAGATCAACCGTTCACGCGGGTGTAGTTCAATGGTAGAACATCAGCTTCCCAAGCTGATAACGCGGGTTCGATTCCCGTCACCCGCTCCATCCGTTCAACTTGCGTTGCGTTTGCCGTACAATTGCCGTACAGTTGTTGTAGTTGAGACACTGAACAGGAGGAAACGGTGGCTAGTGATACACGTCCCCGGCGCAGTGAAAGGATCGAGTTCCGGCTGACACCAGCGGACCGTGCTCTCATTGACCGGGCGGTCAACGCCAACGGCACCCAACTCACCGAGTTCGTCATCACCCATCTGACGATCGCTGCTCGGCGGGTGTTGGCCGACCGCAACGAATTCATGCTCAGCCCCGAAGCATCCCAAGCGTGGGAAGAGATCAACAACCGTCCTGCTCAAGACCTGGCCGGTCTGGGGGCCCTGATGGCCCGACCATCACCCTTCGTTGACAAATAGCCCGCGTTGACGAATAGCCCGCGCTACCTGCCGCCGACACCGATAACCCCCGATCATCAGATCGAGGGTTTTGAGTGCCGCTCGGATGAGCAGACCGAGTGGTTGCAGCTACACGCTCGCCAGTCCATGGCGATGGGAGCAACAAAGGTCCTTGTGGTCACTCAGCCTTCCCAGCTGAATGTGGTCGCTTACTACGGGTGGTGCATGGCACAGATCCAGATTTCGGACGCCCCAGCGCGGTTGCAAAAAGGCGCTGGTCGCTATCCCCAACCCGTTGCGCTGTTAGCACGGCTCGGAGTCAGTATCGATCATGTGGGTCGCGGGCTGGGCGCAGCGCTACTTCTCGACGTGCTGCAACGCACCGCAGCCCTAGGAACCGAAATCGGTTGTCGGGGTTTGCTGGTCCACGCGGAGAACCCAGAAGCCAGCGAGTTCTATCGTCATCTGATCCCAGAATTCCAACCATCCCCCACCGACGATCTGCACCTCGTACTTCTGATGAAGTCGATCCGCGAGACGCTGAAACAACCCCCATAGAGCAGTTCGGCCCGGTCGTGGCTGTGGTCAGTTATGTTGTCGTGTGAAAATCTGTTGTGGGAGAAGCAGTTGTGAAACAAGCACCGGGGGCCAACGGCGTTGCTGGATCGGACTCGGGCGTGCAGATTCCACGGCGGGGGTTCGTCAAGGGATCGCTCGGTGTGGCCGGGTTCGCGGCATCGGCCGCGGTGTTGGCCGCGTGTGCAGACAACAAGGTGCTGAACCCCGACGACGGGGGCACCGGCAACACAGGCACTGAAGGTCCGAGCGGCACCGCTGGTACCTCGTTCACCGGGCCTCAGATCAGCTGGGACATGGCCACGAGCTGGCCCGAATCGCTGGTGACGCTGTACGGCGCGGCACAGTTCTTCGCCGACAAGGTCAGTCAACTCACCGCTGGGGCGTTCACGATCACTCCCCGACCCGCCGATGAGCCGGTCGGGGCACTCGACGTGTTGCCCGCCGTGCGCGACCTCGAAGTCGACATGGGGCACAGCGCTTCGTACTACTACGTGGATCTCAGCCCTGTGCAGCAGTTCGGGACCACGATTCCGTTCGGCCTCACTCAGCGCCAACAGAACGCCTGGCTGTACCAGGCCGACGGTTTGAAGATGCTCAACGAGTTCTACGCCGAGGAGCACGGGATCATCACCTTCCCCGCCGGCAGCACCGGATGCCAGATGGGCGGTTGGTTCACCAAGGAGGTCAAGACCGAGACCGATCTGCACGGGCTGAGGATGCGCATCCCGGGTATCGCCGGACAGGTGCTTGAGAACCTCGGTGGTGTGCAGGTCGATCTGGGCGGCAACGAGATTCGAGACGCTATTGCACAGGGTGAGATAGACAGCGCTGAGTTCGTCGGCCCGACCGATGACCTGATCCTGGGGCTCGATGAGTTCGACGGCGATCTGTACTACTACCACCCCGGGTGGTGGGAACCCGGCACCACTCTGGAGGTGCAGATCTCGCTCGAGCGCTGGAACGAGTTGCCGCCGTACTACCAGTCGGTTGTCGAGATAGCCGCCATGGCCGCCAACATCAACACGGTCGCCCACTACGACTACCGCAACCAGATCGACTTGAAGAAGATCCAGCAGTTCGCCATCATCCGCGAGTTCTCCCCCGAGCTGATGAGAGCGTTCAAGACCGAGACCGAGAACGTCCTCAACGCGCTCGCCGCCGAGGATCCCCAGTTTCGGACCGTCTTTGAGCCGTGGCGAAGCTTCCGCGACAGTATCTCTGTGTGGCACGGGTTGGCTGAGCGTTCGTTCCTGTCCCAACAATCCACGATTTGGATATAACAGTGCGCACACTTGGGGGGAGATCTATTCATGACCGCTGACGACTGGACGTTCGCCGACTATCGCCTCGGCGACACACGACTGCCTGAACCGAACCTCGGATGGAACATGTACGGCACGGGCCTTGAGAGCATGGGCGACAGCGACGCTCCCACGCCCGAGTGGCTGGGGGCTCCATCGCCCCGGACGGACGCGCGCTAGTCGCCGGCACGGTGGCCACTTCCATCGGCGACGCCGGCATCTACGTTCCCGGTGACCGCGGATTCGTACGTCGCCTGATAGCCGAACGCCGGATCCCCTTCTGCAAGATCGGGAAGTTCGTGCGGTTCGATCCCTACGAGATCGAAGAATGGATTGAGAGCCAGCGAGTGGCTGCCTTCGAACTTGACTAGCCATTCGCACGACGCACCGATCGCGATCTGCTCGCGGGGTGCTGAACGAGCGGTCAGCAGTCGTTCTCACATCACCGAACAGGCTGACGCCACAGTGAACTCAGGGGCACCGCCCAGATTCTGTCGTCGATCTGGAATGGGATCTCGCCGCTATACAGAACGGCGCCGTGTTGAAAGTTGTCCTGGAGCTTGTCCCGGAGCCATATGAGACCCTTGGCATCGGAACGGTCCACACTCATCGACGATTTGATCTCGAGTGCAACAACCTGGCCGTGCCGTTCGAGGACAACGTCGACCTCATTCCCGTCGCGGTTCCGGATGTGGAACAGCTCCGTCGCCTCCTCGACCGTTTCGAGATGCGTGGTCAGCTCGGTGACGGCGAACGTTTCGAACAGTTGGCCAACCAGCGTCGCATCACGACCAAGTACAGTCGCGTTCACATTGAGCAGATGAGCGGCAAGACCCGGATCAGCGACGTGGATCTTCGGTGATCGATTGAGCCGTTGGAGACGCCTGCTGTGCCATGGCGGAACCTGGATGATGATCGACAGATCCTCGAGAAGCGAGATGTAGGAATCCGCAGTGCCCCGTGCAACATCGGCATCGCTGGCAGTCGCTCCCTTGTTCAGCTCCTGACCGGTTCGAGCAGCGCACGACGACAACACCGCTCGCAACTTGCGCGGTCGAGGATTCCCGCCGGCAACCTGTGCAGCATCTCGATCCACGAGCTGTTCGATGTAGCTATCGAACCACCGAGACCGGCCGCGCTCAGATCGCTCGACTACATCGGGGAAACGTCCAGCGACAATCCGAGAGAGGTAGTCCGACCGTTTCAGATCGGACCTCTCATACTCCGGCCCCGATTTGGAGAAGAAGGCATCGATCGGGTTGTACACGTTGTCCCGCTCGAGCTCTCCTTGAGTGAGTCCGTACATCCTGACCCTGATGAGTCGACCGGTGCCCGGCCACGTCGCGGCCTGATGCGCGGCGCGGACCGAACCAGTGATGATGAACCTTCCAGGAGCGCTCGACGGATCAGCATCTACCGCTCGCTTCACCGCTCCCAGGATCTCCGGAGCCTCCTGCCACTCGTCGATGAGAACGCTGCCCGGCGAAGCAGCAAGCACGCCATCCGGATCCTCGATGGCGGCGGTCCGCACCCCCGGTGTCGACAGATCAAGGATCGTGTCAGCAAACTGCCCCATGGAAGTCGACTTTCCGCACCCGCGCGGGCCCACCACGAACACGGCAGGAAACTCCGAGAGCAGCTCGCCCTTCAGCATCCGATCGATCACACGGGGAAACAGAGCTTGAGCCACCTCGAGAGCTTAGACCGACCGAAGATCAATTGGACGATCTGCGGAGGGTATTTTGAACATTCTGCGGTCGCTTCAGTGATCAAACTGTCGCCCCCGCAGTGGGCTCTCTGACCGGCCCGGACCAGCAGCCGGACGAGACCCGCGACCTCTCAGCGATCCCCTCGACACACAGTCGTCAGAGAAGACTCGATCCCGATGTTGCACGTTTGTTGCACGCCAACGAACTCCGAGGCCGAAAATCCTCCAAGACCCGTGCAAATCAGGAGTCAGCCGTCAACGCAGTGCCAGCTTCCCAAGCTGATAACGCGGATTCGATTCCCGTCACCCGCTCCAACCCCCGGTCAAAGGTGCGGTCAGTTATGTTGTCTGGTGAAAATCCGTTGTGGGAGGAGCAGTTGTGAAACAAACACGGGGAACCAACGGCGTGACCGACCCGGACTCGGGTGCACAGATTCCTCGGCGGGGGTCCGTCAAGGGCTCCCTCGGTGTGGCCGGGTTCGCAGCCTCGGCCGCGGTGTTGCCCGCATGTGCCGACAACAACGTGTTGAACCCCGACGACGCGGACACCGACAGCGCGCCGTGGCGAAGTTTCCGAGACAGTATCTCGGTGTGGCACGGGCTGGCTGAGCGGTCCTTCCTGTCGCAACAGTCCACCATTTGGATATAACAGTGCGCACACTTGGGGGGAGATCTATTCATGACCACTGACGACTGGACATTCGCCGACTATCGCCTCGGCGACACACGACTGCCTGAACCGAACCTCGGATGGAACATGTACGGCACGGGCCTTGAGAGCATGGGCGACCACGGCTCGCCCGAGTCGATGGAGGTTCCAGACGTCGGGCCCGATCAGTTGTTGATACGGATCGACGCGGTGGGCCTGTGCTTCTCGGACGTGAAGCTCATCCGTCTGGGCAACGACCATCCGAAGCTGTACGGCCGCGACCTGGCAGTGGACCCGACCCGTCTCGGCCATGAGGCGGCGGTCACCGTGATCAAGGTGGGCTCGGAGCTCGCAGACCGGTTCAGCAAAGGAGACCGTTTGGCGATTCAGCCCGACATCCATGTCGACGGGCGCAGCACGGCCTACGGCTACACGATTCCCGGCGGCCTGATCCAGTACCACGTGATCGGTTCTGAGGTTCTCGACGCCGACGATGGTGCATATGTGATCCCGGTGGCCGACGAGATCGGGTATGCCGCGGCGGCTCTGTCTGAACCGTGGGCGTGCGTGGAGGCGGCCTACACGCAGCGTCGCCGTCTCGAACCCCTCGCAGGCGGCAAGGCTTGGATCATCGGCAGTGCTGATGACCGGACCGACTACGAGTTCGGCCAGTGCCTGGCCGAGGTGGCTTCGGTTGTGCTGACCGATCTGTCGTCTGAGTTGCAGGCACGGGTGCTTGAGTCGATCGGCCCCGACACCGAGGTGATCATCGCGGGAGGCATCGACCCGGCCGACTACGCGACGCTGGCTGCTGAGAGGACCGGCGGTGCGGGTTTCGACGACATCATCCTGCTCGACCCGCGTTCCGCGGTGCAGGTGACCGAGGTAGCCCGACAGATCGCCTTTCGGGGGACCTTGAACCTCGTCGGCACCCATCTTCTCGACGGTCTGCCCGAGATCGACTTCGGTCGTCTGCACTACGACTACACGGCCTATGTGGGGACCCGGGGGCCCGATGTGACAGCGTCGTACGGCGAGGCCCGCAACCGCTGTGACCTCCGGCCCGGAGGCACCGCGGTGTTCATCGGGGCGGGCGGACCGATGGGGCAGATGCACATTCAGCGGGCGATCGAGAGCGACAACGGTCCTTCAACCGTCATCGGGGTCGACCCCGACGGCATCCGTCTGGCGGTGCTGGAAGCGTCGCTGCGACCGCTCGCCGAGAGGGCCGGCCGCACCCTTGAGCTGTTCGACCCGAGCGCGGCGAGTGAGACCACCGAGGAGTTCGTCAACCGGCTGACCGATGGCCAGGGCGCCGACGACGTGGTGGTGACGGTGCCGGTGGCCGCGGTGATGGCCGACGCCGCGAGGCTCATGAACCCCGACGGGATGCTGGTGTTCTTCGCCGGTATCGCCAACGGCACCATGGGCCCGCTCGACATGAGCCGCGTCTACCTCCACAACACCCAGTACACCGGCACTTCGGGATCCGCGATCAGCGACCAGGCGCTGGTGCTCGACAAGGCGGTGAACGGTTCGCTCTCCCCGGCCCTCAACCTGGCGGCGGTGGGCGGGATCGAGGCGGCCCGCGACGGCGTGGAGGCGGTGATGCAGGGCCGTTTCGCAGGCAAGGTGATGATCTTCCCGCAGGTGAGCGGCGTCCCCCTGCTGGGCCTCGCTGAACTCGCCGAGAAGTTCCCCGAGGTTGGGGGTGCTCTCGGTGAGCGGGGAGAATGGACCGCCGAAGCCGAGCAGCTTCTGTTCGAGAACTTCCGAGCCACCCCAGCGCCTTGATCACCACCCTCACTCCGAACCCGAGCATCGACCGCACCTTGGCCGTTGGTCGGTTGGAGCGCGGCGAGGTGCTGCGAGCAACGACCGCAAGCGTTGAATTCGCAGGCAAGGGCGTCAATCTGGCACGGGTGTTGACAACCAACGGCCATCAGGCCCAGGCGGTGATCCCCGGCAATCCCGACGGCCTCGCCGACCTGATCGCGCCGTTGAACGAGGCAGGAACCCGAACCCACATGGTTGCCATCGAGGGCACCGTTCGCACCAACCTCACCATCATCGAGGACGACGGCACCACGACGAAGATCAATGAGAGCGGTCCGCACCTCAGTGCATCTGCGGCCGATGCGCTCCTCGACACCGCCGTGGAACAAGCCGCTGATTCGCAGTGGCTGGTGGCCAGCGGCAGCCTTCCCCCCGGTGCGCCAGAGGATTTCTACGCCCAACTAGCTGAGAGGCTGCCGGACCCGGCTGAGAAACTGGTGATCGACACCAGCGGTACCGCCCTGGCACGCATGGCTCACACCCCCTGCGCAGTCGCGAAACCGAACCTCGAGGAGCTGGCGAGCCTGACTGAGAAGCCGCTGTGGACTCTGGGTGATGTGGTGGATGCGGCCAGTGAACTCCAGCGCCACGGCTGGGGCACGGTTCTGGTCAGCCTGGGGGGCAGCGGAGCGGTGCTTGTAGACGACGAGGTGAGTTACGGCAACTCACCGGCGGGCGACATCCGCAACACCGTCGGCGCCGGCGATGCGCTGCTTGCCGGGTTTCTGGCAGGCGGTGCGAAGGGACCGGCCGCTCTGCGCAATGCTCTGGCGTGGGCTCGGGCCGCGGTTCGCTCAACCGACACGGTCGGCCCTCGGAGCACCGACGAAGACCGGTCCGCAGTGACCATGTCCGCGACCGTCCCGCTAGAGATGAGCGTCGGCCACGGTTAGGTCTGGGAGGCCGAGCGGATCGATCTCGAACACGACCGCGGCTGGGCGAGGCCGTGGCCCGAGCGGCCTGCCCGCGGCCTCGCTGCCCGACGGCCTCGCTGCCCGTGAGCGCAGCGAACCCTAGCGGAAGACAACTGGTCTCAGCGCAACCGCCTGTTCATTCGCGCACGTTGTGAATCCCGTTCCATCGACCAGTCGGGGGAGGGTCAGGTGGCGACATCGGACCTTTTCCGCGAGACTCAGCCTGAATGGCCGAACCAAAGATCAAACCGTTTCCCATTCCGATAACCACCATGTTCCAGCGCGGCTTGCGCGGTTACGTCGCAAATGTGGTTCCGCTGACGCTGGCCGCTGTTGCCACGTTCGGTGTCTTGGCCGTGTCCGTGATTCCGGTGTGGGGGGAAGAGAACCAGTTCCGATATCTGGCGGTAACCACCCTGGGGTTGATAGTCGCAACCACAGCAGCGCTGCCCTGGTTCTCCTATGCACTCAACGCCGCACGCAACGAGCCTGTCGACATCGCCGCGCCGTTTCGGGACATGACTCGTTTCGTTGACCAGTTGGTCTGCTCATTCTGGTTCTGGGCGGCGTTCTTTCTCGGATTTCAATACCTCAGGACTCTCTGGGGGCCGATTCTGTTCTTTTTCGTCGTGGTGCTGTATGCGTTCTTCGGGTTCGTCGTCGCCGACGGGACGGTTCAGGGGCCGCTCAGGGCTCTGGGCACCAGCGTTCGGCTGGGCGAGAAGCGACGGATCGCCCTGTTCGCGATCTGGGTTCTGTTCTTCCTGTTCAACTTCGCAGGCGCGCTTCCAATCGGCTGGGGCGTGAATCCAGTGACGGTCGTGATCACGCTGATCGCTCTGGCGATGACTTCAAGCATCTCCATGGTCGCGTGGGCGTGCCTCTACGACACTCTGGACGACCTGCTCGTCCCGCTGCCGCCGGCGCAGAGACCGCAATGGGGCGCAAGAAAGCCGCGGCGATCAAAGAAGCGAAGGAGAAGGCGATGAACTCACAGGCGGAAGCGAAACTTGTCGGTACCGGCGCCGCGGGAGGGGTCGCGATCGGCCCTGCTGTTGTCATCGACACGGTGGAGGTTGAGATCCCTGTCACTGACGATCCTGTCGCTTCGTTCAACGACGCAATGGCGGCGGTGCAGGCCGACCTGGTCCGGCTGCAGGAGCATGCCCGCAACGCCGGCCGCACCGAGGCCGCTGAGGTGCTCGGCGCTCAGGCGTTGATGGCAGAGGATCCGATGTTGGCTGATTCTGTGGCCGCGGGCGTTGAGGCCGGGGCGACCCTCGAGGAGGCCGTGAGCAACACTTCTGCGGAGATCGCCGCCATGTTCGCCGCTATCGACGATCCCTACATCGCGGCCCGGGCGACCGATGTGGTGGAGGTCACCGACCGTGTGCGGCGTCACCTCGCCGGAGTGGAGAGCACGGATCTGGGTGCCATCGAGGTGCCGTCGATCCTGGTGGCCGCGTCGATCACCGCAGCGGAGACGGCGTTGCTCGACCCCAACCTGGTTCTCGGTTTCATCACCGAGGCCGGTGGGCCCACGAGCCATGTGGCGATCATCGCCCGGTCCCTGGGTGTGGCCGCGGTGGTGGGAACGACCGGTGTCGTCGAGATGGTTAGCTCGGGAGATGTGGTGGCGCTCGACGGCACCAGCGGCGATGTGGCGATCCGCCCCAGCGACGAGACCACAGCCGCCTTTACCGCTCGGCGGGACGCTTTCGTGGCCGCGCAGCAGGCCGCGGCACAGTTCAGGGGGGTGCGGGTCAGTCTGGGGGGTCGCCCGGTGTCGGTTCCGGCCAATGTCGGATCCAGTGAGGACATCGAATTGGCAATCGCCGAGGGGGCCGACGGCATCGGTCTGTTGCGCACCGAGTTCCTGTTCTTGGACCGCTCGGCCGCTCCGAGCGAAGAGGAGCAGTTCGAGTTCTATTCGCTGGCGGCTCAGGGGTTCGAGGACACCGTGGTTATTCGAACGTTCGACATCGGCGGTGACAAGCCCGCCTCCTATCTCGACATCGACCCCGAGGAGAACCCGTTCCTCGGGGTGCGCGGCGCCCGTCTCTACTCCCAGCAGTCCGACCTGTTCAACACGCAGGTGCGGGCGATCCTGCGGGCCGCGGTCCATGGTGACGTGTCGATGATGCTCCCGATGATCTCCCATGTCGCCGAGGTTCGCAGCGTGCGCGCCCAGATCGCTGATGTGGCCCAGCAGCTCGCCGACGAGGGCGTCGCTCATGAGGTGCCGCCGATCGGTGTGATGGTCGAGGTTCCTGCGGTGGCGCTGGTGGCCGACGCGGTCGCTGCCGAGGTCGACTTCTTCTCGATCGGCACAAACGACCTCACTCAGTACACGATGGCCGCGGACCGCACCAACGGTGTGCTCGACGGCTTCCAGGATCCCCTGCACCCGGCGGTGCTGGCTCTGTGCAAGCTGACCGCCGACGCCGCTCATCGCCACGGGATCACCGTTTCCGTCTGTGGGCTGGCCGCGGCGGACCCGGCGGGTGCTGTGGTGCTCGCAGCTATGGGAATCGACAAGCTGTCGGTCAGCGCCCGCTCCGTCAACCCGACTAAGTCGGTCATCGATTCTCTCGAAGCCGCAACCGCTGGGCGTCTGGTGGGCCCGGTGCTTGCCGCGGCGAGTGCGCAGGAGGTACGGGAAGTCGTTCGTTCCGAGAGCTCGGTGGCGTGAGCGTCGATATCGACACGAGGGTCATTCGGATCACCCGCTGGCTCGTCGACCAGGACCGGCCTAGAAGTACCGCAGATCTCGCTGCTGAGCTCGGTTTGAGCCAGCGGGTGGTTCGTTATCGGCTCGACCAGGTTGATCGCTACCTCCGCGACAAAGGTGCCGAGTTGGTTCGTCGGCAGGGTCTCGGGTTGGCGATCGAGGCGACCGACGATCTGCGCCGACAGATCCGCGACGATCTGCTGTCGCGTCCGCAGGCCCCCCGGGTCTATGCCCCCGAGGAGCGGGCTCGGCTGCTATTGGCAGCATTGCTGTGGACCGCCCCGGCTATGACTTCGCTGGACGAGCTGCATGACGAGTTGGAGGTGTCGAAGACTTCGGCTCGTCGTGATCTGCATGCGTGCGAGTCCTGGCTCGAGCGCAACAGCCTGCCGCTGGTGCGACGTCCCGGTAAGGGGATCTCGGTGGTCGGTTCTGAGCGCCGTATTCGCCGGGTGATGGTGCAGTTCACTCTGGAGTCGGTCCCTGAGGACGTCCTGCGGTTGCAGATGGGCCCGGATGCCCGGGCTCGCGAGCAGTCCTCGGTCCGTGTGCCGGTGGGTCTTCGGGAGCGGTTGTTCGCTCTGCCGCTGGCGGAGACTTCGGCGATCGTGCGCCGCAGCACGCTCGGTAAGACTCTCACGTCGGGCCGCAGCGATGTTGTGTTCGCGCTGTTCCTGGCTGTGTCGATCACCCGTCTGTGGGACGGTCACCGGGTTGCGATGGAGACCGGGTTGCATCGTTCGGTCATGGACCACCCCGTGGCGTCGAGCGTGTCGGACATGGTCACCGAGATTGAGCGGATTCTCGGGTTTGAACCGCCGCCGGAGGAGGTCGCGGCGATCACGGAGTACCTGCTCGGTCTCGACGCCCTCGATGCGGTCTCCACTGAGTCGCTGCCGATCACCAAGGATCTGCTTGGCAAGGTGATCGACACCGCGGGAGAGCGGTTGCATATTGCCTTGGGCGAGGATCGGGAACTGAGGCGGAGCCTGGCTCTGCATCTCGGCCGGTTGAGCGTCCGGCTCCGTCACGGGTTGCCGATTCACAACCCGTTGCGGGACGAGGTGTCGAGCCGCTATCCGGACGTTCATTCGGTCGCTGCCGACATCGCCACGCTGGTTGAAGCAGAGATGGGCCTGTCGATCAATGACGACGAGGTCTGTTTCATCACCATGTACCTAGCCGGGGCGATGGAACGTGCTCAGTTGCGGCCGCGTCGCAAGGCTCTGGTGGTGTGCCCGAGTGGTATGGCGACGGTCTGGGTGCTGGTCTCTCGGATCAAGGCGGAGTTCCCGGAGCTCGAACTTGTGGAGGTGCTCTCAGAACGCGGCTACGAGGCGCTCAGTCACGACCAGTTCGACCTGGTCATCAGCACGATCACTCTCCCGGAGATCAAGGCTCCCGTGGTTGTCGTCAGCCCCCTGCTCTCCGCATCCGACGTCGCCCGAGTGGCCCGCTACACCTGATCCTTGAAAATCATGTATGGCATGGTGGATTTTCAAGGATAGTCTGGGTGAATGCAGTTGATTGACCGGATTGTCGACGCCAGGAACTTGCGCGACGCGATATCGCACGCACCGGTGACCTTGCTGACTGGTCCCCGACAAGCCGGGAAGTCCACCCTGGCCCGACAAACCATCTCCTCGTCGCCCGCGGCGTTCTTCGACCTTGAGGACCATCGCGACCTCGCACGTTTGGCCGAACCGACTCTGGCGCTGCGCGACACCGGCGAGACGATCGTGATCGACGAAGCCCAGCGTATGCCCGAGTTGTTCCCGACGCTTCGGGTCCTCGTCGACGAGAACCGTCGCCCAGGCAGATTCGTCGTTCTCGGCAGCGCATCGCCCGACTTGATCGGACTCGGCTCGGAGTCATTGGCCGGTCGGGTCTCCTTCGTCGAGTTGGGCGGCTTGCGGGTGTCCGATGTGGGAGGGCACCGACTCGACGACCTCTGGCTGCGCGGCGGTCTGCCCGAGTCCTTCCTGGCCCCGTCCGGTGAGGCGTCGAACCGCTGGCGCGACGACTACATCTCAACGTTCCTCGAACGCGACCTCGCCAATCTCGGCTTCCGCTTTCCCGCCACGACGATGCGGAGATCCTGGACGATGCTGGCCCACTACCACGGACAGACCTGGAACAGTGCCCGAATCGCCCGATCAATCGACGTGTCGGAGTCCACTGTGAGGCGTTATATCGACGCTCTCACCGAAGCTCTGGTCGTCCGCCAACTGCCCCCGTGGTTCGCCAACATCTCCAAGCGTCAAGTCAAATCGCCTCGGGTCTTCATTCGCGATTCGGGCCTTCTGCACAGGCTGTTGGGCATCACCACGATGGTCGACCTCGAGCGCTCGCCGATGCTGGGCGCCAGTTGGGAGGGCATGATCCTCGAGCAGATCCTTACGAGGTTCACCCCTGCTGACCCAACCTACTGGTCCACCTACGGAGGTGCCGAACTCGACCTGCGGCTGGAAATGGACGGACGAGTCCTCGGTCTCGAGATAAAGCGCACTTCCCGCCCCGCGGCCTCAAAGTCGATGCACAGCGCCCTGGTCGACCTCGAACTCGACCATCTGTTCCTCATCCACGCCGGCCCCCACAGCTTCCCCCTCACCAACCACATCACCGCCATCACCGCCACCGACCTCCTCACCGAAGACGCCCCTCTAGTCGGACGATTTTGAATCTGGTCGCGGCCCCACGCGACCAGAGGGTTGGTCATCATTTCGCGCTGCGCCGTTTTGTCATATCTGCCTATTGCCTTATTGGCAGTAGCGGAACATGACGGCTGTGTGACATGTTTGCGGGAGCATTACAACATTGGGGGAGGACCCGCGCATGTTAGAACGTATTCAACGTCTCGGCGGTTTTCTGTCCAGCATGGTCATTCCGAACATCGGAGCGTTCATTGCTTGGGGCTTGATCACCGCTCTGTTCATACCGACCGGCTGGTTGAAGGAACTCGGCGCCGACTGGGACTGGATTGATGATGTCTCTGGTGCCACCGTCGGCCCGATGATCAGATATCTTCTGCCGTTGCTTATAGCCTACACCGGCGGCAAGTTGATCTACGGCCACCGAGGGGGTGTACTTGGAGCCATCGCCGCCATGGGTGTCATCGGCGGTGCAGCCTTCGAACTTACGGTCAGCGGTGATCTGATTGAGGGCAACCCCCCGCAGTTCCTCGGAGCCATGCTGGTAGGACCCCTCGCCGGGTGGGTGATGCGAGAAATCGACAAGTTCTTCGAACCACGAACTCCGGCTGGGTTTGAAATGTTGATCAACAACTTCTCCCAAGGAATCGCCGGCCTCTTCTTGGCCGTGATCGGATGGCGGATCATTGGGCCGATCATGCGAGAGATCGCCAACGCATTCGGCAACATGGTGGAAGGCATTGACGACGCTGGGCTTCTGCCGTTGATCGACCTGCCCATTGAAGTTGCCAAGGTGCTGTTCTTGAACAACGCCATCAACCACGGTGTGCTCACACCGCTTGGCACCACCGATGTAGCCGAGAGCGGGCATTCGATCTACTACCTGCTTGAGACGAATCCTGGTCCAGGTCTTGGTCTGCTACTCGCCTACTGGGTCGCCGGCAAGGGCCTGGCCAAGCTCTCAGCGCCCGGCTCGATCATCATCCACTTCTTCGGTGGCATCCATGAGGTGTACTTCCCGTACGTGCTCATGAACCCAGTGATGATCATCGCAATGTGGGCAGGAGGCATCAGCGCCGACATCATCTTCGTGATCTTCGACGCCGGACTGAAGGTGGTGCCATCTCCAGGCAGCGTCTTCGCCTACATAGGCGGCACGCCAACTGACGGCACCGCAGCAGCGGGGGTCTGGATCGGAATGGCCGTCGGTGCGGCAGCCTCGTTCGTCGTGGGCACTATTTTGCTGCGGCTGTTCCCGGTCAAGGACATGACCGACGCCGACGATGACAGCGACGACATGGCCGACGCCATGGCGGGCGTACCAGGTATCTCATAGGAGCCTGAAACCTGACATTTGTTGTGGGGTGGTCCGGACGAATCTGGACCGCCCCACAACATGAGTAAAGCCACGAATATTGGAGGGACCGACGTGACAGAACGCGTGACCAAGCAGGCCGGCGAGATCAAACTCATCGTCTACGCCTGCGAGGCTGGTATGGGCAGCAGCTTGATGGGCGCCAACCAGTTGAAGAAGATGGTGAAGAAGGCGAAGCTCGACATCAACGTCGTGCACTCACCTGTGGGCCAGTTGACCGACGCCGCCGATGTGGTGGTCGTTCACAAAGGCTTGGCGAAGCAGGCTCAGGCCAAAGTTCCGGGGGCGGCGATCATTCCGTTCACGCTGTTCATGAACGACCCGGCCGTGAAGGCACTGGTCTCGAACCTGACAGCGGGCGAGCCAGTCGTTTCCGCAATGTGAGCCAGCCCATGGACGACTCGCTCTCCGCCGTTCTCACCCCCGATGACATTGTCCTCGGTCATCATTCCGATTCGATGAACGAGGCCATTGAGCATGCGGGTGGACTGCTGGTGGCTCGAGGGTCGATCTCCGACGAGTACATCGACGGGATGAAGCAGCGTGAGACCAAGGTTTCGACCTATCTGGGCAACGGTGTCGCTCTGCCCCATGGAGTGCTCGAGAGCAAGGAGTACATCCGTTCCACGGGGATCGTGGTGGTTCAGCACCCTGACGGGGTCGACTGGCAGGCGGGAACCGCCCATCTGGTCGTGGGCTTGGCCGCGGTTGGCGACGACCATGTGCGGGTGCTCTCCCAGCTTGCCGAGGTCCTCCAGGACGAGGACCTGTGTGAGACGCTGTGGCGCACCACCGACGCCCAGTTCCTGTACGACTGCCTCACCGCTGACCCTGACGACGACTAGACGATCATTGACCTCTGGGGGACCGAATGGACCGTGAGATCATCATCACCAACCCGCAGGGTCTTCATGCACGCCCTGCGTCTGCGCTTGTCGAGCAGATGAAATCCTTCGACGCGAAAGTGAGCGTCGAGGTTGGTGCAAAGTCCGCAAATGCAGCGAGCATCATGAGCGTGCTTGCCCTCGGCGCAACCACCGGCGACACGGCCCGAGTGACCGCTGAAGGCGCCGATGCGCAAGCCGCTCTCGATGCGGTTGAACTGATCCTGACTTCGGAGGACGATTGAGATGGCCCGATTGAATCACGATGCTCTCAGCGAGGCTGTAAGTGCCGCTGTGGGCGCAACGCCAGACCCGAGCGGTGAGGCAGACCTTGTGTTCGACAAGGGCTCGATCAAGGGATCGATCATTCTGGCCTCCGAGACCGGGGACCTGAAGGCCGCCTTCAAACGGGCCAAGAAGATCAACGGCTACCGCTGGGTGGCGATCAACCGCGAGGACCTCTTCGGTGCCAATCCCCTGTCTCTGGGTTCCAAAGCAGGGATTCTCGACGCCGCCGGCAAGGTGCTCAAGAACGCCGACACCCCCCGCCGCAAGGTCTGAGTCGGCATCAGCCCCTAGCACTCACGCTACTGAGAGGAAATAATCGCTACTCTCAGTAGACGCGCGCTGATTGACAGTGCTACGGTCGGCCCACGCCTGTCGAAGCTGACACCGAGGCGCTCACCAACGCACCACGGCCATGCCCACGCAGGTCTCATATTCATTTCCAAATGGGGGAGACATGGCCACTGATCTTGAGATGTTCGTAGGGGCCGATGGCCGCGAAGAGCAGGTAAGGGAGGTGGAAGCCCGCATCGAAGCCGACAACATCCAGTACCTGTACTGCCAGTTCCTTTCGGTCACCGGACGGATCATGGGCAAAGGCATACCCGCCAAGCACTTCGGCATGATCGCCCGAAAAGGCTTCCAACTCGTCTACGGCTCGACAGCGAACCTGTTCATCGACCGGCACGGCGACTACATCGGTTACGGGCCCGAGGCCCGCGAGCTGGTCGGCCTCGCCGAACCGGAGACTTTCATGCCTCTGCCGTGGGACAGTCGCACAGCACGGGTCTGGTGCACGCTGTTCCGCGGTCGTGAGGAGGAAGTCGACGGCGGAGCTTTCCTGACTTCGGACTGCCGGGGCAACCTCAAGCGCATCCACGCCGAGTTCGAGGCCAAGCACGGACTGCATCTCCGTGCCGGCTGCGAGCCGGAGATGATGTGGCTGCGGGCCGACGAACACGGCAAACCCACCGTTGAGGGCCTGACCAAGCCCAACTGCTACCACATCGACCAGTTCGCGGAGCTGCAACCGCTGATCCACAGGGTCGTCGAGTACTGCGAGGCGATGGGTCTCGACATGATCCAGGGCGACCACGAGGACGCCCCCGGGCAGTTGGAGCTCAACTTCAACTTCGACCGGGCCGAACTCACCGCCGACCGGTTGAGCACCTACCGTCAGGTGTGCAAGCAGGTGGGCCGGGAGCTGGGCGCGTTCCCGTGCTTCATGCCAAAGCCCTTCATGGGCGTGTCGGCCAACGGCTGCCACCACAACATCTCGCTGTGGGACGCCGACGGCAACAACAAGTTCATGCCCGAGGGGGACAACCCGCAATTGCCGGGCCCGATCGGCATGAAGGCCATCGGGGGGATTCTCGAGCATGTCCGTGCCCTCACCTGTCTGACGTCACCGACCGTCAACTCCTACCGCCGGCTCTGGGACACCGGCTTCTGGGCACCCGTGTTCGCCGACTGGGGGTTCCAGAACCGCACCACGGCGCTGCGGGTCAGCGCACCGGGGCGCTTCGAGTACCGCTCGGTGGACAGTGCGGTCAACCCGGCCCTGTCGTTCGCCGGTTTGCTCAAGGCCATGGACGACGGCCTGGACCGCAACCTCGACCCGGGCGAGCCCGAGGAGCGCAACATCTACGAAGCCCTCAAGGAGGGCAAGCAGGTCAAGAAGATCCCGCTCACCCTGGGCGAGGCGCTTGAGGCGTTCGACAACGACGAGGTTGTCAAATCTGCGCTTCCCGGCGAGATGTACAAGGTGTTCATGCACTACAAGACCGACGAATGGGAGCGGTTCCTGCACACCGTCTCAGACTGGGACGTCGAAGAGTATCTCGACGTCCTGCCCTGATCCGGCGCTGCTCAACGGGCCTGCCCGTCCAACCACAATTCACACACATCAGAATAGGGAGGTAGCACCATGTGCGGCATCGCAGGAGTGATCCACCGCGACGGCACAGCCGACATCGGCGCCGAATTGACAGCCATGCTGCAGGCAATGAAGCACCGCGGGCCGGATTCCACCGGCTACGCGGTGTACGGACCGGCCGACGATCTTGTCGTCATCCGTTTCGTGCTCGCCGAACCGAACCGCAGCACCGGATTCGGGATGGAGGAACGGCTGGCGCGCAACCGCTTGGAGGTCGAGGCTCGGCTCGCCAAGATCGGCGCCGAGGTGGCCACGGTCACCAGCGACACCGGCTACGCCTTCCGGGCAACGGTCCGCTACAGCGGCGAGCTCAAACCGCTGGCCGACTACCTCGAGGACGTTCCGGGCTGTGAGGTGCTGTCGCTGGGCAGTTCGCTGGAGATCATCAAGGACATGGGCGACGCCGACACCGTGAGCGACCAGTACGGTCTGGGCTCGTTCAGGGGGACCCACGGCGTGGGGCATGTGCGCATGGCCACCGAGTCCGAGGTCGACCTGGCCAGTGCCCACCCCTACTGGGCCTACCCGTTCGCCGATGTGGCTGTGGTCCACAACGGGCAGTTGACCAACTATCACCAGTGGCGCCGGCGCCTCGAGCAGGCGGGACACCGCTTCCAGAGCGAGTGCGACTCGGAGATCATCGCGGTGTATCTGGCTGAGAAGATGTCGGGCGGGCTGTCGCTGGAGACGTCGATGAAGGACAGCCTCGACGACCTCGACGGCGTTTTCACCTACGTCTGCGTCACCGGCAACGAGCTGGGGATAGCCAAGGACGAGATGGCGGCCAAACCGCTGGTGCTGTTCGAGTCCGACGAACTGGTGGCGGTGGCCACCGAGGAAGTGTCGATCCGGACCCTGGTCAAGCGCGAGGTTGAGACCCGCGATCCCTATGAGCGGGAGGTGCTGGTATGGCAAGTGTAGGTTCGCGCAGCGGCGTCTCTTACGACGCTCGAGGCCTGGTCGAGCCCCATGCCGAGATGCCCGACAACATCGAGGTCGACGGCGGCAGGGCACGGTTCGACGCCACCGACCTGACCATCCGCCAGATCAACATGGCCTTGCGGAAGCTGATCTACAACGACGGCATAGTCGATGTGACGGTGCTCAACCCGTCCTCCAAGCATTCGCTGGCGGTTGGGATCCTGAAGCGCTGTCGGATCCATTTCGAGGGCAGCCCGGGCTGGTTCGCCTGCGGCCTGATCGACGGACCCGAGGTGACGATCAACGGACGGGTCGGCTGGTCGCTCGGCGAGAACATGATGTCGGGCGTGGTTGTGGTGGAGCGCGGCGCAGGTTCGCTCACCGGTGCCGCGATCCGCGGCGGTGACCTGATCGTGAAGGGCGATGTGGGTGCCCGCACCGGCATCGACCAGAAGGGCGGCACGATCATCGTGATGGGCGACGTCGGGATCAACACCGGGTTCATGATGCAGCGGGGCCGTCAGATCATCTGCGGCAACGCCGGCCAGAACTTGGGCGACTCGATGTATGACGGCGAGATCTACGTGGCGGGCAAGGTGAGTTCCTTGGGTGTCGACTGCGTGGGTGGCGAATGGACCGACGCCGACACCGAGTTGATCGAGCGCAAGTTCCGGATCCACGGGCTGGGCGATCCGCCGCCGTTCGAGAAGTTTGTCTGCGGCAAACAGTTGCACAACTACGACGCACTCGAGCCGTCCGAGCGCAAGCTCGTGATCTGAGCCTCAACAGCACCGAGAGAACTTAAGGAGAAGACGATGAGCGAAGTGAACAAGAGCACAGATGTGTTGGGGCAGAGCCGGATCTTCACCCGCGAGGTGATCAACGACATCCATGTGAAGTCCGAACTGGGCCGTTACCGGATGCGGGGCTTCTCTATCTTCAAGAAGATCCCGCACTGGGACGAGTTGGTGTTCCTGCCGGGAACCCTGACTCGATTCGTGATCGAGGGCTACCGCGAGAAGTGCGAGACGAAGACTGTGCTCGGGTCTCGTTTCGCGGCCAAGCCGCTGGAGCTCGACATTCCCGTGTACATCACCGGGATGAGCTTCGGTGCTCTGTCGCTGGAGGCGAAAATGGCCTTGGCGAAGGGCGCCTCGATGGCCGGCACCGCCACCTGCTCGGGCGAGGGCGGCATGATCCCGCCCGAACGGGACCTGTCGACCAAGTGGTACTACCAGATCATCCAGAGCCGCTACGGTTTCAACCCCCACCACCTGATGCTCGCCGATGCGGTGGAGTTCTTCATCGGCCAGGGCTGCAAGGTCGGCCTCGGCGGCCACTTGATGGGCCAGAAGGTCACCGAGCAGGTGGCCGAGATGCGGTCGCTTCCCGCGGGCATCGATCAGCGTTCACCGGCTCGGCATCCCGACTGGCTCGGTCCCGACGACCTGTCGTTGAAGATCCAGGAGGTGCGCGAGGCGACCGACTATCAGATCCCGATCCAGCTGAAGCTGGGGTCGGCCCGGGTCTATGACGATGTGCGCATGGCCGCCAAGTGCGGGCCCGACGTGATCTATCTGGACGGCGCCGAGGGCGGTACCGGCGCCGGGCCGCATCTGGCGACCGAGGAGACCGGCATCCCGTTGATGGCGGCCATTCCGGAGGCTCGGCGGGCGCTCGAGGACGTGGGCCTCGCCGACGACATCGACCTGGTGGTCGCCGGTGGTATCCGCAACGGAGGCGATGTGGCGAAATGCCTGGCGCTGGGTGCTGACGCCATCGCCATCGGCAGTGCTGCGTTGATGGCTCTCAACTGCAACAAGGAGATCCCCGGCGTCACCGACTATGAGGGCACGATCGGGGTGCCCGCCGGCGAGTGCTACCACTGCCACACGGGCCGTTGCCCGGTGGGTGTCGCCACCCAGGATGTGGAGCTGCGCAAACGCCTCGACGTCGATGAGGCGGCGCTGCGGGTCTACAACTTCTTGATCACGCTGACGATGGAGGTGCAGATGCTGGCCCGGGCCTGCGGCAAGACCGACATCCATTCGTTGGAGCCCGAGGACCTCGCCGCTCTGACCTATGAGGCTGCGGCGATGGCCAAGGTGCCGTTGGCCGGCACCACCTACATTCCCGGTGTCACCGAGGAGAACACTCTGGCCGAGATCCGGGACCTGTTCGACAAACACGTGATCGATGGAGGGCACTGAGATGGCCGGATCGGCAAGCACGGGCGAGAGCCCATCGGAAATCCGCACTGTGGCGATCGACGCCGAGGTGTTGGCCGGGAAGCGTTTCCCCTATCAGGAGGACATCACGCTGGTGGCCGACATTGATTTGCTGGCTGCCACGCCCGGGCCCGACATCAACTGGCTCGAGGACATCACCCTGTTGGAGGAGGACGGTGTGCCTGCTGTGTTCGACCGTTACTCCAACTCGTTCCTGAAGATCTACTTCGACATTCCTGAGGGCCAAGAGGACGACATCGCCCGCAAGGTGCTGATCAGGCACCTCGTGGACGGGAACTCCTATGGCATCACCTTGAAGGACATCCACTGCAAGTTCCCGCAGGTGGAGCTGGGGCCTTGGGTGGAGGAGTCGCGCATCGTGGGCGAGAACTGGAAACCGACCGAGCTTGAGGGCTGGTCTGCGCCGGCGGCGCATTGAGGTCCCCGGGCAGGCCAGAGACTAACAAGGAGCAGCATTGAGTCTTCCCCGAAGTTCTCGTTATGTGATCATCGGTGCCGGCATCCACGGTTTGTCGACTGCTTGGAACTTGGCCCGTGACCTTCGTTCGTCGGGGCGCGGCTCGGGTGCCGACGTGGTCGTGATCGACAAGGCCGGTGTCGGGGCGGGGGCTTCGGGGATTGCCTGCGGGGTGATCCGCAACAACTATTTCCAACCGGCGATGCGTGAGCTGATGGCGCATTCGGTGGACGTGTGGGAGAGCGACCCGGAGGCGTTCTCGTACCATCCGGTGGGGTATCTGCAGATCAGCCATGAGGCGATGCATGAAGATGTCGCCTCGATCCATGCCCAGCAGCGCGATATCGGCTACGCCTCGACCTTCGTGGAGGGCGCTGAGGACTCCCGCCGCCACATGTTGGGGATCTTCGACGATTGGCAGGCGCAGGGGATCACCAGCGTTCTGCAGGAGCATCGCGGTGGCTATGCCAACAACATGGCCTCGTTGAAGGGCCTGTTGGGCAAGGCCGAGGCCGAGGGTGTATCGGTGGTCGGCGGTGTGACTGTGCTGGGATTCGAGCGTGACGCTGCGGGGGCGGTGACCGGCGTGGTCACCGATCAGGGCACCGTCGGCTGTGATCAGGTGGTGGTTGCGGTGGGGCCGTGGGTGCAGCAGATCTGGGCGATGCTCGACCTGCCGGTCACAACTGACGTGCTCGGGACCGACGGGCAGGTGCATCGGCGCCCGACCTGGACCTACATGTGTCTGCAGGAGGGCACACTGGAGGTCGACCCAGGCTATCTCACCGACAATGCCGGCAACATGCCGCCGGTGGTGCACATCGACACCGACGCGCCGCTCTATGACGCCGACGGCCTGGTCACTGAGGGGCCGTGGGGGGTGTACTACAAACCGGACTTCAATTTCGGCGGTGTGCAGGGCGGTTACATGCCCTATGTGGTGGACAAGCCCGGTGAGGAGGTGGCGGTCGATCCCTACGGGCCGGAGTCACCGGATTTCGTGGTGGGTGAGGACTTCTACCGCACCTGGTCTGCGGCGCTGGCCCATTGTCAGAAGCGTTTCGAGGGCAAGGGTCATCTGATGAGCCGTGAGCCCTCCGGTGGTATCGGCAGCTTCTCACCGGACAACTTCCCGATGTTCGACATGTTCTGCGACAACGTGTATTTCATCGCCGACTCGAACCACGGCTACAAGATGATCGGTGTGGGCGCGCTTGTGGCCAGGGAGTTGCTGGGTGAGCCTCAGGGGTTGCTGGCACCGTTCTGTTGGTCCCGTTACGCCACTGGGGATCTGCATCCGGTGAGCAACTCGCCCTATCCGTGGAGCTGAGGTGACTTGTAGATGAGTGTTGCTGGACGTTGTGCGTGCGGTGCGGTGCGGTTCACGTTGAACGGGCCGCTGCGGCCCGTGATCAACTGCCACTGTTCGCGCTGTCGGCGTTGGACGGGCCATTTCATGGCCGCCACGAACACGCACCGCGATGATCTGTCCTTCGATCGGGGTGTCGACTCGGTGAAGTGGTGGACCCCCGACGAGGAGCCGACCGTGGCCTATGGATTCTGCGCTCATTGCGGGGGCAGCCTGTTCTGGCGCTCGAGTGCCAAACCTGGGAGATATTCGATAACGGCCGGGGTTCTCGACCCGCCTACTGGTCTTGACACTGTGCATGCCCTGTTCACGGCCGAGGCCAGCGACTACCACCGCCTCGATCCCGATCTCCCCCACCATCTGCACGATTCAGACGACAGCGGCGTCGCAATCGAGGGCGGCTGGACATAACCGTTCGGCGGCAAAACGACAGAACCCCGGGAACCGAACTGTGTGTTGGCTGCGGTCAGTTTGACTCGATTGTGTCTGAATATCTTTGATGATACTGTGATGCTCCTAAGCCACTTCCCCCCTGAATCGATCATCACGAATTGGATGGGAGACCATAGTGGCCCTGACAGAGCAGCAGCGAGCCGAAATCTACAGCAGCCTCGCCGACACCGTAGGTGAAAAAGAAGCGGAGTTCCTTATGGCACAGCAACCACCGGGAGGATGGGAGCAGTTCGCCACGAAACGTGACCTGGCAGACCTGGAGACCAAGACGCAGGCCGGATTCGTTGAACTCAACGCCAAGATGGACGTCCAATTCGCGCAACTCCGCGAACAACTCGCCGAGCAGTTTGCGGAGATCAAGAAGCAGTTCACGGCAATCGACACCCGATTCGCGCAGGTTGACAGCCGATTCGCGGAGATCGACAGCCGGTTCGCGGAGATCGACAGCCGGTTCGCGGCAATCGACACTCGATTCGCGCAGGTTGACAGCCGGTTCGCGGAGCTGTCGGACAAACGCAGCAGAGACGTCTGGGGGTTCGTTGTGGCGACCGTCTTTATCTGCGGTTCGGTCTTCTTGGCGGCCTGGCAGTTCGCGCCGGCCTGAACCGCTCAACTCCACAGTCGTGACTGTCCCAGCCTGTCCATAACCAAAGCCGGCCACCCGACCCGAAGCGCACTGGACGGGTCCAACCATCCCCACCCGACGTTTACGCGCAGGCTCAGAAAGCCGGGTGCGATGGAACCACTGAGGGCACCGGCGCGGAAATCGGGGTCAGGCGCGGGCGCTGGGGCCGTAGGCGCAGAACATGTGGTCGTCTTCGGCGTAGCGGGTGGGGCGCAGGGGGTGCGGGTCGAAGGGAGGTTCGTGGCCGAGGACGATGGCCGCGACGATCTCGCCGATGGCCGGCGAGAGTTTCAAGCCGTGGCCTGAGAAGCCCAGGGCGAGGCACAGGCCGGCGATCTCGGGGGTCCAGCCGATGAGGGGGTGGTAGTCGGGGGTGACGTCGTAGGCGCCGCTGGTGTGGCTGAGCGGGGTTGCGCCTCTCAGGGCGGGCATGCGGGCGGCCAGTGCCCGGTCGATTCGTTCTAGGTGGGCTTGCTGGTCGGCTTCGTCGCCCAGCAGCAGCGGGTCGTCCACGAGCGGCATCTCCGAGGGGTAGGCGGCGGCGAGGAAGCGGCGGCCCATGTCGGGGCGCAGCACGATGTTGGAGTTCCCGTCGGTGACGCAGGAGTGCATCTGGGGTTGACCTGGCTGGGTCTGCAGCATGGTCATTTCGAGCCGTCGTCGCTGCACCGGCACGTGGACACCGATCGGGTCGAGCAACTCGGTCGCCCAGGCTCCGGTTGCTGTCACGACAACCGGGGCGTCGATCCCGCCTTCGGTCGTGGTCACACCGGTGAGTCGGCCGCCATCGGTTCGCAGTTCGGTGACTCTTACTCCGCTGACGAGGTGCGCGCCGTGGGATTGGGCTGCGGTGAGCCAGCTCAGAACCATCTTGGTGACGTCGATGTAGCCGCCGTCGGGTTCGTATGCTCCGCCTGCGAGGTCGTCGGTGATCAGCAACGGTTCGAGGGTGGCGATCTCGGCGGAGTCCACGAAGCGGGTGTCGACTCCGCAGGACCGGCCCAGGTCGATGTTGCGGTGAAGGGCGTCGAGCTGGTCCTCGACGACCAGCAGCAGGTAGCCGAGCTGCACGTATCCGGGGTCGCCGACTCCCACCTCGGTGTCCCAGTTCTGGATCACGTTGAACCCGTGCCGGGCCATCTGAACGAGCAGTTCGTTGGAGTAGTGCTGACGGATCTGGCCGAATGTCCTGCCCGAGATCCCCCCTACGGGTGGGCGTTCGTCGACGACCACGACCCGGGCGTCGGACCGGGACGCCAGCTGGTAGGCGATGCTGGCCCCCATGATGCCCGCGCCGACGACAACGATGTCTGCTGTCGCCGGGACCGGCCTCATGGGCTTGGAGGGCCCGCGCGTTGGCACAGGATTCTCGAGCACACAAGGCTCGTTTCACGGGGCCGTGGCCCGAGCGGCACTATGGGCGCAGCAGGCCAAGTGCAGAAGTCGACGTCTTGCACCTCGCAGGCCCTGACTGTCTGCATCGGCTCGGCGTGGGTCCGTCAGGCGCCGCCGGCGAGGAACGACTCGAGCGAGTCGTCCAGGGCCTCGACCCAGTCGGTGTGGTGGGTCGGCGCGACCGTGCCGGTCATCGGTGAGGTGTGGCCGTTGTCGCGGTAGCCGATGATCGACTGTTTCTTGTGCCCCTTCCAGTCTTTGAACATCTGGGAGACGAGCGGGGTGTTGAAGTCCGGGTAGTCGCTCTGTTCGAGCAGGTCCTGGGTGTAGGCGCCCTGGTAGTCGATAAGGCCGTAGTCGTCCTCGATGGCCGCCTCGATCGCTTGTTCGGTGGCGATGGAGCGGGCCTGCTCTTCGGCCGACGGCAGTTCGATGCGTCCGAGGATGATGTCGCGGGCGTACCAGGCCTGCACGTCGAACATGTTGAACGTGTACCACTGGTCCTGCATGCCCAGATACATCACCCCGTTGTCGGGTTGGAAGACCACGCCGCGGTAGAGCATCGAGGAGGCCAGGCGGTTGGTGGTGACGAGGCGCAGGTCGTCGTCCATGTACGGGAAGTGGTGCAGATAGCCGGTGCAGGAGATGATGGCGTCGATCTCAGACGACGTGCCGTCGACGAAGTGCACGGTGCGGCCGTCGACACGGCTGAGTATCGGCTTCTCGGTGATGCCGTCGGGCCAGTCGAAGCCCATGGGCCCGCTGCGCGATGAGCATACGACTGAGCGTGCCCCGTACTTCCAGCACTGCGAGGCGATGTCCTCTGCTGAGTAGCTCGATCCGATGGTCATCACGTTCTGGTCGGCGAACTGCGCAGCGTCGCGGAAGTCGTGGGCGTGCAGGAGTGTGCCGCCGAAGGTGTCGTAGCCGGGGTATTGCGGCATGTTCGGCGTGGAGAAGTGCCCGCTGGCCACCACCACGTAGTCGAACTCCTCGCTGTTGGTTGTGTCGCTTTGGTGGTCGTGTGCCCGCACCACGAACCGGCCGGTCTCGGGTGAGCGGTTGACGTTGCGTACTGCCTGGTTGAAGCGGATGTACTGGCGGATTCCGCTGCGGTTGGCGCGGCCGACGATGTAGTCGTAGAGCACTTCTCGCGGCGGGAACGAGCCGATGGGCCTGCCGAAGTGCTCTTCGAAGGTGTAGTCGGCGAATTCGAGGCATTCTTTGGGGCCGTTGGACCACAGGTAGCGGTACATGCTTCCGTGGCACGGCTCGCCGTGTTCGTCGAGGCCGGTGCGCCAGG
This sequence comes from uncultured Acidimicrobiales bacterium, assembly GCA_951812975.1. Taxonomy (GTDB): domain Bacteria; phylum Actinomycetota; class Acidimicrobiia; order Acidimicrobiales; family Aldehydirespiratoraceae; genus VXYK01. The sequence goes on from CATOTC010000001.1 coordinate 1,529,552, forward strand.
TGTAGTTCCAGAGCCCTCCCCAGTCGTCTTGTTTCTCGTAGCAGACCAGGTCGGGCATTTCTGCGCCGTCGGCTGCCTTGTCGCTTGCGAATGCGTGCAGCTGGGCTAGACCGCATGGCCCAGCACCGATTATTGCTACTCGTGTCATAGCCGAATCCCCCCTGTGATTGGTTGTACCTCTAACGAGAGTAAAAAACTTAGCCCACTCTGAACTCCGTTGCAGGAGAACTGAAAACAGCCCTGAAACAAGCTCTACACGAGGAGTTCGTCGAGGGCTGCGAGCAGCAGGGTGACGTTGCGGAGACGGGCTGTGTGACCCATGCAGCCGATGCGCCAGCAGGTCCCGGCGAGGGCCCCGAGTCCGCCGCCGATCTCGATTCCGTAGCGGTTGAGCAGTTCCTTGCGGATGTCGGCCTCGCTCATTGAGGCAGGGAGACGGGACTGTGGAACCCGCACCAATGTTAGCTGGGGAAGACGTGCGTCGGCCGGGGGCACCAGTTCGAAGCCTCGGGCCTCGAGTCCGGCCTGGAGCATGTCGCCGCATTGCTGGTGGCGGGCCTGGGCTGCTGCGAGGCCTTCGTCGAGCACCACGCCGAGCCCGGCGTGCAGGGCGTAGATCATGGCGATGGGCGCGGTGTGGTGGTAGGCCCGGGCGCCGCTTCCGGTTACGTAGTCGGCGATCATCTGCAGGTCGAAGTACCACGACTGCGGTTGCTTGAGCAGCCGTTCGACGGCGCGGTCCGAAACGCTGAGCGGGGCCAGACCGGGTGGTACACCGAGGCATTTCTGGGTGCCGCTGTAGGCGATGTCCACTCCCCAGTCGTCGAGCCGCACGTCGATGCCGCCGAGCGAGGTCACACAGTCGGCCAACAGCAGGGCATCGCCTTTGGCGGCGCCCAGTTCGGCGAGGTCGTTGCGCACGCCCGTTGAGGTCTCCGCGTGGACGACCGCTATCAGTGTCGGATTCGGGTGCGCTTCGAGGAGGCGCTGCGGGTCGAGGGCCGTGCCCCATTGAGCTTCGACTGCGACCACCTCGGCCCCGCAGCGGGCGGCGAGGTCGCACATTCGCTGACCGAAGACGCCGTTGACCCCTACGACTACGGTGTCGCCCTCGGCGACTAGGTTCACGAACGCTGCTTCCATGCCCGCGGAGCCTGTTCCTGAGACGGGGAAGGTGAGGGCGTTGTCGGTGCGGAAGACGGTTCTCAGGCGCTCGCAGGTTTCGTCGAGCAGCTCGATGAACTCAGGATCGAGGTGGCCCAACAGTGGACGCGTGAATGCTTGGGTGACTTCCGGGTACGGATTGCAGGGGCCCGGACCCATCAAAATTCGATCAAAATTCGGCATAACCATCCGCAATATTAGTGGGACATCCCCTAGCGGTAGTGGTACTGTGCCCGCTAATCCCGACGAATTCCACCAAGAGTTCTCTTCGGTGACCAATATTTCTCATTTTTTCGTCCAACGATTGGGTCCATCATGAGCCACCACCAAATTGCTGAGGCGACCCGACGGTTGCATCGCAGCGAACTGGCCGTTCCCGGTTCGACCCCCGCCTTCTTCGAGAAGGCCGCCGCCAGCCGAGCCGACTACGTCTTCTTGGACCTCGAGGACGCGGTAGCCCCCGACGACAAGGTATCGGCACGCAGCAACGTGATCGAAGCGCTGCGAGACATCGACTGGCGCGGGGCCAAAAAGACCATCTCGGTGCGGATCAACGGACTCGACACCCACTACATGTACCGCGATGTGATCGACGTCGTGGAGCAGGCCGGCGCGCACGTCGACACGATCCTGATACCCAAGGCAGGGGTGCCGGGCGACATCTACATGGTGGACGCCCTCGTCACCCAGATCGAGCAGGGCATGGGCCTGGCCAATCGGATCGGACTGGAGGCCCTGGTGGAGACGGCGTTGGGCATGGCGAACGTCGAGGCGCTCGCTGCGGCCAGCCCGCGGCTCGAAGCACTCCATTTCGGTGTCGCCGATTACGCAGCGTCCTGTCGGGCCCGAACGATCACTATCGGCGGACTCAACCCGGATTATCCGGGCGACCAGTGGCACTCGGCGCTGTCGCGGATGCTGGTGGCCTGCCGCTCCAACGGGCTGCGCGCCATCGACGGCCCGTTCGGCGACTTCGGCGACCCTGACGGTTTCATTGCCGGGGCACGGCGGGCCGCGGCGCTCGGGTATGAGGGCAAATGGGCGATCCATCCGTCGCAGGTCGACTTGGCCAACGAGGTGTTCACACCGCCTGCAGACGAGGTGGAGCAGGCTCGACGGGTGCTTGGCGCGCTCGACGAGGCGGCCGCGGCAGGCCGCGGTGCAGCTCAGGTCGATGGACGCATGATCGATGCCGCCTCGGCTCGAATGGCCCGCAATGTGGTCGAGACCGCAGCGGCGATCGAAACCGGTTGAACCAGCGGAAGGTCACGGCGGTCAACACAGGTTCACACGGCGTCATACAGCGAATCGCAATTCCAATAGTTCAAGGCCAAGTTCAAGGCCAGTAGTTCAAGGAGGGGACTTCATGGAGATTCATGAGTATCAGGCCAAGGCCATACTCGCTGACTACGGCGTGGCGATACCCGAGGGCGGTTTGGCCTACAGCCCCGAACAGGCCGCCTACCGGGCCTCGGAGATCGGTGGGGAGCAGTGGGTTGTGAAAGCGCAGATCCATTCGGGAGCTCGGGGGAAGGCCGGCGGCATCAAGCTCTGCAGCCATGAGCGTGAGGTAGCGGAGGCCGCCGACGACCTGCTGGGCAAACGCCTCGTCACACAGCAGACCGGTGAGCGCGGCAAGGGCGTCTACCGGCTCTACGTGGAGGCCGCGGTAGCCGCCGAGAGCGAGATCTATCTCGGTTTCGTGCTCGACCGTTCCGCTGAGCGGCTGATGGTCGTGGCTTCGGTAGCGGGCGGGACCGACATCGAGGAGATCGTCGCGCAGGACCCCGGCTCGATCGTGCGGGTCAACGTTGAGCCGGCTGTCGGGTTGCAGGCCTTCGAGGCCCGCGAGATCGCTTTCGCGGTCGCCCTGGACCCGAGCCTGGTCCCCTCTGCGGTCCAGTTGATGACGGCATGCCACCGGATGATCCTCGACCTCGACGCCACCATGTTGGAGATCAACCCGCTGGCCGTGACCACGGACGGTCGGCTGCTGGCGCTTGACGCCAAGATGATCTTCGACGACAACGCCCTGTTCCGTCATCAGAACGTGTCGGAGCTGCGTGACAAGTCTCAGGAGGATCCCCGGGAGCGGACTGCCGTGGACCGTGGTCTCAGCTATGTGGGGCTCGACGGCAACATCGGCTGCATCATCAATGGGGCGGGGCTGGCGATGGCCACGATGGACATGATCAAGCATGCTGGCGGTGAGCCTGCCAACTTCTTGGACATCGGCGGGGGCGCCTCTCCTGAGCGGGTCCTGAAGGCCTTCCGGCTGGTGCTGTCGGACGACAGTGTGGAGGCGGTGCTGGTGAACATCTTCGCCGGGATCAACCGCTGCGACTGGGTTGCCGAGGGCGTGGTGCAGGCGCTGCGCCAGCTGGAGGTGCCGGTTCCGGTGGTGGTTCGGCTGTCGGGAACCAACGTCGACGAGGGGCGGCAGATCCTCGCTGATGCCGATGTGGGCGTGATCACCGCCGATTCGTTGGCCGAGGCCGGCAGCAGGGCTGTCGAGTCGATCGGGAGGGCAGCCTGATGAGCATCATCCTCGACGAGAACACACCGGTGATCGTGCAGGGTGTCACTGGGCGGATCGCCACGTTCCACACCAACGACATGGCCGAGTACGGCACGAATGTCGTTGGCGGTGTGACCCCCGGCAAGGGCGGCACCACACACTGTGGTGTGGACGTGTTCGACACCATGAAGCAGGCGGTTTCGGCCACCGAGGCCACCGCCAGCATCGTCTTCGTGCCGCCACCGTTTGCGGCAGATGCGATCATGGAGGCGGCCGACGCCGGTATCGAGCACTGCGTCTGCATCACCGAGGGCATCCCGGTGCAGGACATGATCAGGGTGAAGCGTTATCTGCGCCGCTATCAGCACGCCAAGCGGATGTGTCTGATCGGTCCGAACTGTGCCGGTGTGATCAGTCCGGGCAAGTCGATGCTGGGGATTATGCCGTCGCACATCTACGAGCGGGGTCCCGTGGGCATTGTCAGCCGTTCGGGAACGCTCGGCTATGAGGCGGCCTCGCAGCTCAAGGCGGAGGGTATCGGGGTCAGTACCAGCGTCGGCATCGGCGGCGACCCGATCAACGGCAGTTCGTTCCTCGACCACCTGAAACGCTTCGAGAACGACAATGAGACCGAGGCGGTGGTGATGATCGGCGAGATCGGTGGTCTGCAGGAGGCGCAGGCCGCGGCCTATGCCCGTGATCACATGCACAAGCCGGTGGTGGGGTACATTGCCGGTCTCACCGCGCCCAAGGGTCGGACTATGGGCCATGCGGGCGCCATCGTCTCCACGGTCGGGGAGTCTGCGGCTGAGAAGGTGCAGATCATGCGCGAGTGCGGCGTGACGATCGTCAAGCTGCCGTCAGATTTCGGCGCGGTCGTCCCCAAGGTGCTTCGCCGCTGAGTCAGGGCCGCTGAGTCAGGGTGTGGGGGCGTCGCGGACTCGGGATTTGGTGGGGTCGTAGAAGGGGAAGGGGACGACGGTGGCCGGGATGCGTTTCTGGTGGCCGTCGATCTTGCCGACTTCGACTCCGGTGCCGGTCTCTGCGTATTCGACTGCCATGCGGCACAGGGCGATGTTCTTGCGCAGGGTCGGCGAGATGGTGCCGCTGGTGATCGTTCCCACCTGGGACCGGCCGACGTACACCCCGTCGCCGAGGACCCCTGGTTCTCCGCCCTGCAGTTCGAGGCCGACGAGGCGGCGCTGCGGGTTGTCACGGCGTTTGAGCAGCGCTTCGCGTCCGATGAAGTCGTCTTGTTTGGTCTTGAGGGGGACGGTGAAGCCGATGCCTGCCTCGTAGGGGTCGGTCTGGTCGCAGAACTCGTAGCCGGCGAAGATCAGGCCTGCTTCGATGCGGAGCATGTCAAGCGCTTCGAGTCCCATCGGTACTAGGCCGTGTTCGGTGCCGGCAGCGAAGATCGCGTCCCACAGGGCCGGTGCGTTCGACGGGTGGCAGAAGATCTCAAAGCCGAGCTCTCCGGTGTAGCCGGTGCGCGAGACGATCAACGGGATGCCGCTGTGGTCGCCGATCCGGGCGATGGCGAATCGGAACCATCCGAGTTCGCTGACGTTGGGCTGGTCGGGGCGTGTCCAGATGATCTGTTCGAGGATCCTTCGGCTGTTGGGGCCTTGTACCTGCAGGTTGTGGAGCTGGTCGGTGGAGTCCTTCACCCAGGCACGCAGGCCGCGTTCGGTTGCCTGTTGGCGTATCCACAGGCCGCTGATGTCGCTGCCGCCGATCCAGCGGAAGTTCTCGCGGCTGAGGCGGAACACGGTGCCGTCGTCGATCATGCCGCCGGTGTCGTAGCACATGGCTGTGTAGACGACTTGGCCGTCGGAGAGTTTGCGGATGTTGCGGGTGACGCAGGTCTGCATCAGCAGTTCTGCGTCGGGGCCTGCGACTTCGTATTTGCGCAGCGGTGAGAGGTCTATTGCCGCGGCTGCTTGTCGGCAGGCCCAGTATTCCTCGGTGGCGCCGTGGTCACGGTAGGAGTCAGCGAGCCAGTAGCCGTTGTATTCGCTGAAGTTGCGGGTGAGGGCGGAGCTGCGGGGGTGAAAGCCTGTGTCCTTGGTGAGTTCGGCTTCTGAGTCGGCGGTCATGCGGAATGCGGTCGCTTTCTTGAACATGTTGTTGGCGGGGTAGACGCGCACCTGGATGTCGGTGGGGTTCCAGCCGTTGGCGGCGTCGATGTCGCAGGGGCAGGCGGTCGATACGCACACGAGGTCTTCGAGTGCCCGCATCAGCACATAGTCGCCGGGCCTCGACCAGGGTTCGTCGAAGTAGATCTGGTTGTTGTCGTCGACGTGGGTGTTGTAGAAGAAGTTGATGGCCTCCCAGCCGCGGCGGGCGGCCACTCCGTAGGGGGACCAGACGCGGTTGATGTTGTCTGTGCAGTTGGCGTGGCCGGGGAATCCCATCTCTTCGTAGTAGCGGGAGTTGCAGGCGGTGTTGAAGGTGTCGTGTCGTCCGACGGTGTCTTGGACGACTTCGACGAGCGGCTGCATCTCGGCGTTGTAGAACTTGGAGTACAGCCCGGGTTCGGGGCAGGTGGCGCCCATGAGGGTCCGGGTGATGGTGCCGTTGAGGCAGTTCGCTCTGCCCTGCTCCAGGTCGCTGACGGCGAAGCATTGGAAGTCTGAGCATTCGCGGCCCTCGATGTCTACGACCTGGAAGTAGTCGCCTTTGGCGACTTCGTAGGCTTGCGCGGTCGCGGCCGCGATTGTGAAGTCGTTGGTGGGGTCGGCGAGCGGGGCGGGGAGGAAGACTTCTCCGGGTTCTGGCAGCGCGGCCCGGTGGACGTAGACGATGAGGTCGGTGGGCGGGTTGTGGTCCTGGGGTTCCATCGGCCCGCCGGGGGCTGCGACGATCACCGCTATTGGTGCTGCGGCAGTGAAGCTGTCCTTGCTGCCCGGTGGGGAGTCCGGTTCGAATACCAGCGCGGGGCGGGCCGCGGCAAGGTCGATGCCTTGTCGCTGTAGTCCTGCCCGGACTCTTCGGGCGTCGCTGAGAGGAGCGGACAGGATCGTGCGTGTGCCGTTGCCCGAACTCGTCTCGGCGGGTTTGGCACCGAGCAGGCCGGGGTCGCTCACGCCGTGCGCATCAAAGGCGCTCAACTCGCATTGTTGACGGCCCTCGGGGTCGATGATCTCGATCCGGTCTCCCGGATCCAACACCAACGCAGTCGCACCGCCGCCGGTCACCCGATACCGCTCGGTACCCGGGTCGAGCAACCACAACCCCGGTTCAAGCACCCGCGGCAGCACCCCACTAACACTCATCGCCAGTCACCCCCAATCAAGTCAGTCAGATCGGTCAGATCGGTCAGGTCGGGCATCGTCGGAAGAGGCATCGTCGGGCATAGTCGGTCATCGGTCGGGGCGGTCTTCGTCGGTTGCCGCGGAGGGGGCGGAGACCGCGGCGAACAGGTCCCAGAGCAGCAGTGCCGCTGCGGCCAACGCGGCGAGGGCCACGATGACCACGCCGAAGCCGAGATCGGGGGGTCCGCTGTCGGAGAGGTTGAGCATGGCCCGGCCGGCGACGGCTGCGACGAAGCCCGCCCCGCACCATGCCGGTCGGAACTTGACTTGGATCAGCACGAAGGTGATGAGCAGTGCGAGGAAGGCGACTTGGCCGTCGTTGACGCCGAAACCGTTTGTCTCAGTGTCGCCGGCCTCCCAGGGAAGGAGCAGGGAGGCGACGGCGATGACCAGGCAAAGTTGAGCCAGGTGCGCACGGGTGAGCCTCATGAGCGGCTCAGCGTTGATGGCGGGGTTGTAGGGGGTACATCAACGTGACTGTACCCCCTCTGCACCACCCCGTCAGGTGTCAGGCGTCAGGCGCCGGCGACGACTTGAATGCAAATTACGACGAAGATGATGCAGGCGATCGAGAAGATCACTACCGCCCGCTCCACGCCTTTGTCGTGGCCTTGCATCCCGTCGAATTCAATCTGTTTTCCAGCCATGTTCAGCCCTCCATGCCCGCGTCGTGCGAGTTGTACTTGCCAGCGAGACGCTCGGCGGATTCGTTGAGCAGGGCATTCTCACGCCTGGTCACCGTGACTCCGGAATACACCGAGATGACGATGGCTATGAGCGTGATGAGTACCGTGGCGAAGTTTCCGCCTGGTCCCCATGTGAAGTACCCCGCTGTTCCGTCAGCGGCTTCCAGGGCCGCTTCCCAACTGTCGTAGGGAAATGTGTTCATTTAGTTCTCCTTAATGAGTGAACGTTTGTTCAGGTCGTGTTGTCTCAGGTGGGGCGGTCCGGCTTCTGTTGTCGCCGCTTGCGCATCCCCCAGTACCCGGCGGCCGCGACCACGAGGTACATGAGTGCGATTGCTGCGACGAACTGGAGCCATGAACCGGACACCCTCGTTATTTGAGGTCGGCGTAGGCCGCTCGTAGAACAGCTTCAGCGGGCTCTTCGGAACCGTCGGCGTTGACGATCGGCTCAGAGGCACGACCGAACTCCGGATAGAAGTCCGTCTCGAACTCGGCCATGTCGAGGCCCTCGATCTCCACTTCGGGCGGGACCCGCAGCAGGTTGAGTTTCTTGAGGATCCCAGATCCGATGTAGCCGGAGAGGAACGCCAATGGGAACAGGGTTGCAACACCCACGAGCTGACCGAGGAACGAGGTTTCGATTCCTGCGGCGCCGGTCGGGTAGCCCGCTGCGACGATGCCCACGAGCAGTACGCCCCACATGCCCATCACACCGTGGACTGCGACTGCACCGACTGCGTCGTCGACGCGTGCTTTCTGCTCGATCCATTTGCCTGCGGCGTACGCAAGACCGGCGGAGAAGAAGGCCAGTATCAACACCAGTGACGGATTGTAGATGTCGGCGCCTGCCGACACTGCCACGACCCCGGAGAGGCCTCCAGACAATGTCCAGAACGGATCACCCTTGGCGAAGATGTATCCCCCGGCGAAGCCGCCCGCGAAGCCCATCGTGATCGTGAAGGTGATCGCCGACAGTGTTGCCGGGCTGAAGTAGATGTTGGCCCAGCCGGGCGTGGTGTCGGCGGTGATCGCCAGACAGGCTGCGTAGAAGGCGTAGAACGCGGTGAAGATTATCATCAGCCCCATCAACGTGAGATGAAGGTTGTGGGGCTTGAACGCTCGGGTGCCTCCGTTGCGGTCGTATCTGCCGATTCTCGGACCCAGGTTGAACAACACTCCAAGGGCGAAGATTCCGGCGATGCCGTGGACCACGCCTGATGCGGCGAAGTCGTGGTAGCCGAAGTGGATTGTCATCCAGCCTCCGTAGCTCCATCCCCAGGCTGCAGCGATCACCCAGATCAAACCACCCATGAGGGCTGTCAACCACAGGTATGCCGAGATGCGGATGCGCTCGAGCACCGCACCGGACATGATCGAACCGGTCGTCCAGGAGAACAGTACGAACGCGGCCCAGAAGACGCCGCTGAGGTTGTCACCGAGGTTGGGGCCCATTGAGCCGTCCCATGGGACGCCGTAGCCGTCACCGCAGAAATACGCTCCTTCCCCTGCGTTCCCTGCCCCGTCGGCTGTGGTCGTCGGTATGAAACCCTCCTCCATACAGAAGTAGACCCACCACCCGAGGTAGTAGAACGTCGGTGTAACCACCGCGATTGTCATAATGTTCTTCATCGCCGTGGACATAATGTTCTTGCGGCGGCTTACGCCGGCTTCGTAGGTCATGAAACCTACGTGCAGCAACCACATGATCGCGACGGTGAAGAAGTAATAGGCCTCTGTGAACACTACTGATGTGTCCATAGGCGCACCCCCAATTCTTCGTGCTAATTCCGACCTTATGGCCGGATATCGGCGACGTTAGCACGCAGGCAGCAAAGTGTCGAATGTCACTTTTGACCTTTGTGGCGCACGTGGCTGAGGGGTTAACCGTCGGGTGCGTTGGTGATCAGGCCAGCCTGGTCGTCAGCTCGCTTGCGGGCGAAACGCGCTGAGCAGCCCTTGTAGATCCAGTACCAGAACATGGCTCCGACTAGGAGCGGGGCGATCTGGAGGTAGTTCTGACGTGCGAGAACGATCCACAACCCGCAGACCAGGGTGGAGGCCAGCGCCGCCGCGGCAACGGACTGCAATACTCGGTACAGCAACGACACAAGCATGCTGGGCGGCTAGCCGTCGGGGGCGGTGATCTCGACGTCGAGGACGTCGCCGGTGCCGGCGTCGACCCTCACGGTTGCGTGGTGGAGGAATTCGTTGCGGGATCCGTCGGGGTCGGGCACGGTGAACACGACGACCCAGACGGCGCTGGTCGGTATCCCCTGGCGCAGTACTCTGGCTTCGGTGTTCTCTGGTTCGAAATAGCCTTCGTGTGCCTCGAAGGCGGTTGTGGCGTTGGCCACGGCCTCTTCTCGGCTTATGTCGACTCCTGAGCAGCCGCGCATCAGGAATATGACGACCAGCAGCCCGGCAGCCACGAACAGCAGCCTGCGCGAGTTCATCCGACCCTTGATTCTGTCGCTCCAGTTGCTCATCGGGCCGGTCTGTTCATCGGGCCAGTCACCTCGGTTGGTTGCGGGGCCTGCGCACCAGACGCAGGATCACGTATCCGAACACATGGGTGATCGCCACGAAGCTCATCCACCACAGGGTCGTCTTGCGGTTGTAGGCACGCTCCCGGCATTCCCAGAGTGTCAACAGCAGGACTCCGATGAGGAACACCCACAGCATGATGCTCTCGCCGGCATCATCGCCTATCAAGATCATCAGACCCATGGGGTTGGAGCCTAAACCACATGTCGGCGCGTAACCAGACAAAGAAATCGGCTCGATGTTTAGCCTTTGGATAACAGCTGCTTCTATGCTTCGGGATGCCTGAGATCATGTTCGGGCCTCGGGTCCGGAAGTCCCCGTACTACGAGTCGACGGTTGCTGCCGGAGTGAGCGCCTTCACCATCTACAACCACATGTACATGCCGATCTCTTACGGTGATCCGGCTGAGGAGTATCGCCGTCTGACTGAGCGGGTGGCGCTCTGGGACGTGGCCGCCCAACGACAGATCGAGATTGTCGGCAGTGACGCCGCGGCGTTCACCCAGTACCTGTCTGCCCGCGACCTCGGGGGTATGAAACCTGGTCGGGCCCGCTACGCGCCGATCTGTGATCACGACGGCAACCTGATCAACGATCCGGTGGCGCTGTGCCTCGACGATGACCGGTTCTGGCTCTCGATCGCCGACAGCGACCTGGGCTATATGGCCAGGGCGGTGGCCGCGGAACGGGGTGCCGACGTGAGGGTCTTCGAACCGGACGTTTCGCCGTTGGCGATTCAGGGGCCCTGCGCTGAAGAGCTCGCCGTTGACCTGTTCGGTGCAAATGTGGTGGGCCCGCTGGGGTTCTTCCACCATGTCGGTACGGAGCTCGACGGGATCGAGCTGGTGCTGTGCCGGTCTGGTTGGAGCAAGCAGGGTGGCTTTGAGATGTTCTTGACCGACGGGTCCAGGGGTGTGGAGTTCTGGGACAGGGTGATGGCGGCCGGGGCTCGTTTCGGGATCGGGCCGGGTGCGCCCAATCCGGCTGAGCGGATTGAGAGCGGGCTGCTGTCGTACGGGTCGGACAACGATTCGAGGACGAACCCGTTCGAGGCGGGACTCAAAGCGTGGGTGAACACCGATGCCGAGTACGACTTCATCGGCAAGGCGGCCCTGCGTCGGCAGTTCGAGCGCGGGATCGAGCGAAGTCTGGTCAACGTTTCGTTCGTCGGTGTCGACAATTCGCGTCTAGCCGCTTTCTTGCCTTTGGAACACCCCTGTGAGTTGACACTTTCCGGCACGGGTGATGTCGTGGGCGAACTTCGCAATGCTGTCTGTTCCCCGCGGCTGGGGCGCGGCATCGGTATCGCCCTGGTGGCTGTCGCCGCCACGGTTCCCGGTACCTGCCTGACAGTCGATATCGACGGTGCCGGGTTCTCGGTGGTGGTCGCTCCCGAGCCCTTCGGCACCCCCCGCCAGCCGATCACCCCAAGCTGACGTTGAGACGCCCGGGCTGACCACGCGTCCACGGCTCAGCCCGCGAATGTCGTACGGTATAGGTACCATCGTTATCGAGAATCAGATCGCGAGAAAGGCATCAATATGGCGGATGCGCCTACCGCTTCTGCAGTAGCAGTCGCTACGGAGATTCGACGACGCTGCCCGGGTATCGGAAAAGCGAAGCTCCACAAGCTCCTCTACTACGTGCAGGGGTACCACTTGGCGTGGGAGGGAGAAGCTGCGTTTTCTGACGATATTGAAGCGTGGGAACTGGGGCCTGTCGTCGCGAGCCTGTGGCGTGCAGAGAAGCACGGGGTGCAACGTCGTCCTGAACCGTTGCGTGAGTCCGTCCGCAACATCATCACCAACGTGCTCTGTCGACTTGGTGACGAGACTGGGGCCGATCTCATAACCGCCACCCACGCGGAGGATCCGTGGTCGGACGCAACCCGAGGGGGGACGGTAATCGCCAACCAGTTGATCACACACAGGTCGCTGGCCGACTATTTCTGTATCGAAAGCCCCGATCTGCAGCGCATGCGCGATGACCTCAACGCCGTGTGTGATGACTCTCCTTTCGAGCCCGACCCACCAGGCGCGCTCGACACTCTTCTTGCCGAAATCGGTAAACGGTAACGTCATTGCCATCCAAACCATGGCAGACGAACGTTGCCGCGCGTATCAGAGAGTTCCTCGACCGTGAGGATGATCATGCCGAGCAAGATGCGATCGCTCTGGCGAAATTTCGGGGCGGTTGACTATCGATCCGTACGACACGCTGGCCGAGAGGTCGCTCGACGGCGAATGGGTCCACCGCATCGGGCGGTCCGTCACAAGACCTGACCGCGCGTTGGCGATCGCGTACCGGATCGACGACTCCTACCGGCAGGTGAATGTGATCTCGGTCTTCTACACTCACCCTTAGTCGTTGTGAGTTCTGCTTGGGCGGCGGTGGAAATCGGGTGGGTTTTGGGGTAGAAACAATGGTGTGTTGATCGTTGTTTCTCCGGCGAAGTCGCTGGATTACGAGTCGAGGCTGGTCACGAAGAAGCGCAGTGTGCCGCGGTTTCTGGACCGCAGCCGTGAGCTGGTCGAGGTGATGGCGCAGAAGTCGCCGCAGGAGCTCAGTGAGTTGATGTCGATCTCGCCTTCGCTGGGGGAGCTCAATCACGAGCGCTTCCAGGATTTCCAGACTCCGTTCACTCCGGAGAACTCCCGCCCTGCGGTGCTCGCCTTCAACGGCGACGTCTATATGGGCATGGAGCCGCAGACGTTCAGCGAGCGTGATTTCACGCAGGCCCAGAAGACGCTGCGGATCCTGTCGGGCCTTTATGGTGTGCTTCGTCCGCTTGATCTGATGCAGCCTTACCGGCTGGAGATGGGGAGTCGGGTTGCTACTGCTCGCGGCAGGGATCTGTACGGTTTCTGGGGTGACTCGATCACCGATCTGCTGAATGCCGATATCGAGGCGAGTCCCGGTGCGGGTGCTCTGGTCAATCTGGCCTCGAAGGAGTATTTCGGTGCGGTAAACCCCGGCCGGCTTCAGGCTCGGCTGGTGAGTCCGGTGTTCCTGGACTCCAAGAACGGTGCTGAGCCGAGGATCGTGAGTTTCTTCGCCAAGCGGGCCCGGGGTTCGATGGCCGGTTGGATCATCCGCAATCGGGTTCGGTCGCCGAGGGCTCTGATGGATTTCGCCGAGGACGGTTACGGCTACGACCCCGACCGTTCAGACGCCGACCGCCCCGCCTTCGTCCGCTACAACCGCTCCTAACCCCCAGCGGCAAGCTGGCCCGAAGGGACACTACTGGGAGGGGTGGGGGCTTGTTTGGGGTTGTAGGTGCAGGTGGGGGGCTTTGTAGGGGTTGGCGCGGGCCAAGTCTTCGTTGAGGTCGGCGCCGAGGCCGGGCGCTTGCGGCGGGATGACGCAGCCGTCTTGCCAGTTGATGGGGGTACTGAGGAGGTCGGCGTAAAAGCCGTCGAAGGTTTGGATCGACTCAAGGATCAGGAAGTTGGGTGTGCAGGCAGCCAGCGCGATGTTGGCGAGTGCTTCGATCGGGCCGCAGTAGAGGTGCGGGGCGATCTGCACATGGTGGGTCTCGGCGATGGCTGCGATCTTCTTGGTCTCCAGGATTCCGCCGGATCGGCCGAGGGCGGGTTGGAGGATGGCGGCGGCCTGGGCTTCGACTACTCGGGCGAATTCGTACTTGGTGGTGAGGCGTTCGCCGGTGGCGATCGGGATCGAGGTCTGGCGGGCGACTCGTGCCATTTCTTCGATGTTGTCGGGCGGGACGGGTTCTTCGAACCACATCGGGTCGTAGGGTTCGAGGGCCTGGGCGAGGCGGATGGCTCCTGCGGCGGTGAATTGGCCGTGGGTGCCGAAGAGCAGGTCGGCTCTGGTGCCCACCGCTTCTCGGATGGCGGCGACGAAGTCTCGGCTGCGTTCGATGTCTTCGAGGCTGGGCATGTGGCCGTCGTAGACGGTGTAGGGCCCGGCGGGGTCGAACTTCACCGCGGTGAACCCTCGCTCGACTTCTTCTGAGGCTCGTTGGGCTGCGAGTTCGGGGTCGCTGTAGACGCGGTTCTCGGTGTAGGGGTCTGCGCCGTCGGCCTCGGAGGGGTAGAGGTATGTGTAGCTGCGGAGCTTCTGGTGGACCTGGCCGCCGAGAAGTTCGTAGACGGGTTTGTCGACTGCTTTGCCGATGAGGTCCCAACAGGCGATCTCGATTCCGCTGAGGACGCTGATGAGCGATAGGTCGGGCCGTGCGGTGTAGCCCCGTCCGTAGACGTTGCGCCACAGGGTCTCGATGTGGAACGGGTCGTGGCCGATGAGGTGTTGTTCGCAGACGTCTTCGATCATGGCGGCGACGACTTCGGGGTGGAAGGTGGCGGTGTAGACCTCTCCGTAGCCGACGGTTCCGTCGTCGGCGACGAGTTTCACGAAGATGAAGTACGGGCCCCCGAACGAGGGCGGTGGATTTGCGACCACGAACGTTTCAAACGCGTCAACCTTCACCCGGCCCTCCTTGTATGTCTTCGATCAAAGGCTAGTTGCCGAGCCGGCTGCAGACAGAATGTGTCTCTGGTGCTCGGGGCTGTCATACGGGGGATGTAGTTTGGGGATATGACTGTAGACGGCTTGTGGGCAGTGGCGCGCGGGGTCGTGGGCTGTTCGGGGGCGGGTGGTGTGTCATGAGTGGTGTGGATCGGCGTCGGGGAGCCACGTCCACGTCGAGTTTCGGGGTGGGGCGGCGTGAGGGGCATGACGCTTCGGCGTTCTATGACCGCTTCCCGGCACCGGCGATAAGCGACGACGACCGAGTGGCCGCGCATTCGTGTCGTGACCGTCTGTGGGTGGGCGATGCCCGCGACATGGACTCGGTCGGTGATGTGGCCGACAGTTCGGTGGCGCTGGTGGTCACCTCACCTCCGTATTTCGCGGGCAAGGAGTACGAGGAGGTGTTGGGCCACGGGCATGTTCCCGCCGACTATCTGGCGTATCTCGACATGCTGACCGACGTGTTCTCGCAGTGTGTGCGCAAGCTGGAGCCGGGCGGGCGGATTGCGGTGAACGTCGCCAATCTGGGGCGTCGGCCGTACCGGTCGTTGTCGGCGGATGTGGTGCAGATCCTCCAGGACCGTCTGCGGTTGCTGTTGCGGGGCGAGGTGATCTGGGTGAAGGCCCGCGGTGCGGCGGGGAACTGTGCCTGGGGGAGTTTTCGGGGGCCGGCGAATCCGGTCCTGCGTGATCTGACTGAGCGGGTTGTTGTCGCTTCGAAGGGGCGCTTGGACCGGGCCCGGCCGGTGGCCCAGCGCGCCGACGAGGAGTTGCCGTTCGAGGCGACTGCGCCGGTCGAGGAGTTCATGGAGGCGACGACCGACGTCTGGGAGATTCCGCCGGCGTCGGCGACGCGTGTCGGTCATCCTGCGCCGTTCCCGGTGGAGCTGCCGAAGCGCCTGATCGAGCTCTACACCTATCGGGGTGATCTGGTGCTCGACCCGTTCATGGGTGCGGGGACTACGGCGGTTGCTGCGTTGCGCACTGAGCGTCATTACGTCGGGTTCGATACCGACGCTGCCTATGTCGACACGGCGGAGGAGCGCATTGCTGCTGAGCGTGAGCGGCTTGCCGAACCAGCCGATGCGCTCGAGTGGCCGGTCACGGTTCCCCGCAGCCGCCAGTTGAGTTTTGCTGAGGAGTTCGGGGATGCGATGGGATCCCCGAACGGGCAACCGTCGATCGACGACGAGGATTACCAGGCTCGCGCCGGCCGTGAGGGGCGTAAGGCGCAGGAGATGGCTCACGGGGTCCTGGTTTCTTGTGGATTTCTGGAAATCCGCGAGAAGGTTGCCCGGGCCGGTGGCGTGGAGGTGAACTTCGAGGCTGTCGACCAGCAGGGCCAGGCTTGGCTCTTCGATGTGTCGGGGGCGTTCAGCGTGACTCAGCGGCCGGGGCTTCGCCGCACCGACACCCTGTGGAAGGCGCTCGGCAAGGCGTCTGTGCTGCATTCCAGCGAACCGAACACGCGCCTGGTCCTGTTGACGACTGACCGGCCGGCCCCCAACAGTGCCGGTGCCCGTGCTCTCGATGTGGTCACCGGCGAGGGCAAACCCGTCCGCGACGTGATCGGCATGCTCTCCCCCAACGACCTCAACCGCCTCAAGTCCCTCGCCACCGGCGATCCCCCCAACGAGTAGCCCGCGACTTTGTCGGACGGGCGACTCCTTGTCGGTTCTCCTTGCGTCTGCGGATCTCGTGGCGTGCGGCCCTAACCCCCGGCAGCGTCAAGTGAGTTTCGCTCAACCAATCCCGTAGTCTGCGGCTGTGGCTGTCGAGGAACTGGTGAGACTCACAATCCGCGTCTCGGCCGAGTCCGCCAACCCACCGGGTCCGGACCGTCGAGCAGGGACGTGGCCACAAAATCACAATCCGCGTCTTGGCCGAGTCCGCCAACCCACCGGGTCCGGACCGTCGAGCAGGGACGTGGCCACAAAATCACAATCCGCGTCTTGGCCGAGTCCGCCAACCCACCGGGTCCGGACCGTCGAGCAGGGACGTGGCCACGAACTCACGATCCGCGTCTTGGCGGAATTCGCCAACCCCCTGCTCGTGGAGGTTCGTTCCGGTTTGGCCGCGGCGGGTCAACCCCAGCAGGTGGTGGCGCCGCCGCTGCGGATCGTGCAGGTGCAGGTCCCGCAGGCGGCAACACCCTGGAGCTTGCGGGGGGTCAGGGGACGGTTACTTGGTCGCCGGACTGGGTGCTGGTGTCGTAGCTGGACAGCACTTCGCCGGTGCAGCCGATTGAGTTGCAGGCGCTGACCTTGGCCACGTAGGTGCCTGGGGCAAGGCCGGTGACGGTGTAGGCATTTGTGCCGATCGCGACTGTCGCCTCGCCGCTGGAGCCTGGCGCCCCGGCTTCAGAGGGGAACCACCGCACCTTGTAGCTGGTCACGCCGTTCAGCCCTTGTCCGCTGGCTTCCCAGGTGATGACTTTGGTGTTGTCGGGTTCGCTTGCGATTGCGTCGTTGATCCGTACGGCGATGATCGACACGTTGGTCGGGATGCCGGACGTCTTCAGGACGGCGGCGTACCCGGAGGTGCCCACGGATCCGGAGCGTGTCACGGCTCTGACTCTCACTTCGTAGCTCGCGCCTACTTCGAGGTTCTGGATCTGTGCAGTCAACGCGCCCAGCGGGAAGTCGGTTCCTGCGGTTTCGCTGTCGCCGTCGACGGTCTGCCAGACGTGTGCGGGGTAGCGGACGTCGGGTACTGGTTTGTCGGGGTCGGCGAGTCGGCGGTACTGCACCTCATATCCGGTGATCGGGGGTCCGCCGTTCGTTTGGGTGACGGCGGACCAGCTGACCGTGAGTTGTGTGCCGTCACCGGGCGTTCCGTCGCTGTTGACTGTCGCCGCGCCGGCGGTGACCGTTGCCGGTGCGGGTGGCACTGGGGAGGTGAACCCGCTGATCTCCTGGCTGTATGCACTAGACCCGACGGCGTTGACCGCGCGGATTGCCACGAAGTAGTTGGTGCCGTCTTTGAGTCCGGTGATGGTGTGGCGGTTGGCGGGTGCGTTGACTCGGATTTCGGGTCCGAATTGGCCGGTGTCACCTTCTGCGGTTTTGAGCAGGTAGTGGGTGACGGGTGTGCCGCCGTCGTCTGGCGGGTTCCAGGTCACGGTCAGCAGCTGGAATCCTGTCTCGATGTCGATGTTGGTTTCGGATTCGGTTTCGGTGGCGCCGATGCTGGCGGGTTGTGTGGCCGGGGTTGCCGAGGTCTGGGCCCAGGGTCCGCCTTCGTCTGGCGTTGAGTCGGCTGTGCCGCCGTCGCCGTCGTGGTCGTTGGTTGCTCGGACCCGCACGTCGAAGGAGACGCCCCGTCCGGTTGCGGAGCCGCTGCGGCGGTCTTTGAGCCCGGTGATGGTGACGCTTCGGCTGCTGATGTCGTTGGATGTGAGGGGGAATTCTGTCCAGTCCCCGGCCCGTACTTCGTCGTTGGTGTCCGGTGAGCTTCGGGGCACGAAGGATTCACGGTATTCCAGGACGTAGCCGAGCACTGGGTTGGTGCCGTTGGCTGCCGGCGGGTCCCAGGTGACCAGCAGCGATTCGGGGTCGACGACTACCGGGTTGTCGGCGGTGTCGACTGCTGGGGGTGGGCCCGCGGCGAGGTTGCGCGGGGCGTCGGGCACTGCCTTCGGTATTGCGGTCACTTCGGCTGAGGGTTGGCTGCTGCCCGCGGCGGACACGGCTTTGACCGACACGGTGTATCCGAAGCCGTTGGTGAGCCCGGTGATCGTTGTCGAGGTGACTGTGCCGGCTACGTTGATCTGTTGGGGTGCTCCGCCCGATGCGTAGCTGATTTCGTAGCCGGTGATTGTGCTGCCGCCGGTGCTGGCGGGTGGGGTCCAGGTGACTTGCAGGGCTTGATGGGCTGACAGCACTTTGGCCGCGTCCAGGGTCGGGGGTCCTGGTGCCTGTACCGGTGTGGCTGTTGCTGAGGCCCAGAGCCAGGGGGCGGTGGGGCTGCTCTTGACGTTGACCGCCCGTGCTCGCACTTGGCAGGGTTGTCCGTTCTCGAGGCCGGTGATGGTGATCGTGTAGGTCTCGGTCGGGACGTTGGGGACATCCACTCGGCCTGCCGGGTTGCCGGGGATTCCGGTGGTGACCCAGCCGGTGCTGCCGCTGCTGGTGAGGCAGTTGCGTTCGACTCGGTAGCTGTCGACGGGTTCGCCGCCGTCGTCTTGCGGGGCTCCCCACTTGGCGATGAGTTCTGTGCCTGAGGTTGCTGAGGCGGTGACTGCCAGATTCGTGGGCAGGCCGGGGGCGACGGTGGTGGGGCTGATCGGGTCGCCGTTGGGCGCGGGGGTCCGGGGGCCTGCACCGGCTGCGTTGATGGCGGTGATCCATACGTAGTACGCCGAGGGGTTGGCGGTGGTGGTGTTGCGCAGTCCGGTGATGGTGTGGGTCCGCGCGGCCGGGTCCTCGATTTCATGTTCGGACGGCTCGACTCGGCGGTCGGCGGTCCATTGGACGAGGTAGCTGGTGATGTCGCTGCCGCCGTTGTCGGTGGGTGGTTGCCAGGTGAGGGCCAGTTCGGTGTTGCCGGGTTCGACGTTGAAGTTCCCGACCAGTCCTGGAGCGGTTGCGGGGGTGGCTGTTGTTTCGACCGACCACGGTCCGGTGCCTGTTGCGTTGACGGAGGCGACCCTGAGTGTGTATTCGGTGCCTTTGGTCAGGTCGGTGATTCTGGTTGATGCGGTTCTGGTGCTCTGTTGTCGGGCTGTGTCGTAGTCTTGGTCGCCGGATTTCCACTGCAGGACGTAGCTTGTCAGCGCGAGTCCTCCGCTGACGGGGGGTGGCGTCCAGGAAACGGTCAGTTCGGTGCCGTCTCCGCTTGGTTGGGCTGTGACGCCGGTCGGGGCTTCGGCTTCGGTGTTGACCAGCGCGCGGTACAGGCGGGCGACGAACGATCCCATTTGTTCGCGGGTCACTCCGGCTCTTGGGGCGAAGGTTGTCGGTGTGGTTCCGGTGGTGACTCCGAGGCCGTAGATCTGGGCGATTGCTTTGCGCTGTTCGGCTGAGCGCCGGTCGATGTCAGTGAAGTCGGTGCTGACGACCGGCGGTTCGAAGCCTCTGATCGACTTGTAGAGGCGCGTCAGGAACAGGGCCATGTGGGATCGCAGCACTGGGGCCTTGGGCGAGTATGTGGTGGTGGTGGTGCCGGTGGTGATCTGGAGTCCGTAGATGCGGGCTATGTCGTCGACGGCGAAGGAGTCTTCTGGTATGTCGGTGAAGGGTGTCTCTACGATTTCTGCGTCTGCGCCGGTGACTGCTCGGTAGGTGCGGGCCATGAAGGCGGCCATTTCTTCGCGGGTAACTTCTTCGCGGGGCCGGTAGCGGTTGCTCGATGGTTTGGTGATGCCGAGTTCGACGAGGCAGCGGATGTCGTCGTAGGCGAAGCTGTTGGGGTCGACGTCGGCGAATGCCAGCGTGCCTGTGTCCGATGGGCAGGTCACCTCCCCGGCGTCGTCGGTGTCGTTTTCGCTGTCGTCGGTGGTCTGCGCGGTGGCTGTGGTTGTGGCCAGACCGAGTGTGCCGGCGAGCATGATGAGGGCGATTGCTGCTCGCATGAGCCGCAACAGGCTCGCCCGAGTCGGGGGGTGTGACTTCGGTGCTCGCGCTGTACTGACGCTGACTGCTGATCTCATCGCTGCTCCGTTCCGGTGTCGGCTCCTCGCGTTTCGCCGACTGCTGTCGAATCTACCGCTTATGCGCTCAACATTTCGAAACTTCCTGATCCGGCATTGACTGCTGAGGCCGGACAGCCTCGACGACACATGACGCGAACGGGCACCGACGCTCGTCGATGGTCGCCCCGGGTACTCAATTCATTGGTCCCTGAGCCTAAGGCGCTCAGCGCAACCGATGTTTCCGAGTCGAGCCTGTTGCACCGATGCCGGGATCGCCGGCCCCAGTATCAGCGGCTTCGGGGTTTGAACTGGTGCGCTGGGGGTCAGGTTCGGGGTGGGACGGTTACGTTGGCGGTGCGGGGAGGGCTGTTGCCGATGTGGTTGGTTGCCACTACCTCCACGGTGTAGGAGCCGGGGGGCAGGCCGTATATCGAGTAGGTCCCGCGGGTGTTGCTGGTGATGAGCACGTTGCCTCGGGCGCCGCCCACGCGGTCTGAGGTGGAGAACCAGCTCACGGTGTAGCTGATGATGTCGGTCGGTGTGCCCGGGGAGACAGCGGTCCAGACCACGTTCACTGTTCTGCCGTCGGTGGCGATGGTGGCGGCGAGGAGCGCCGGTGTGGTCGGGGAACCAGCGGCGGTGACTGGAGCGTCGATGTAGCCCGAGCTCCCGGTGGTGAGTGCGACCGCCTTCACCCTCACCAGATAGGTTCTGCCGTTGATGACGTTGACGACTGCGGTTGTGGTATTGCCGTCGATGCCCGTCGTCGCGACCCAGGCGTTGCCGGCGTTGGTCACGTCGAGGGTCTCCACGATGTAGCTGGAGACGGGGCCTGCGCCGTTGGTCCGGGTGACTCTGTCCCAGGTCACCGTCAGGGTGCTTCCGTTGCCGTTGGGCGTGGGTACTGCTGTGACTGATGTCGGGGGATCGGGGAAGAGTCCCGTGGTGGTCCGGATCTCGTTGGGCAGGTTCGGCCCGGCACCGATGTCGTTGACAGCCTGGACCTGCACTACATAGGGCACACCGACTTGAAGGCCGGTGATCCGGGTGCGTGTAGCGGGTGCATCGACCCAGATGTCTGCGCTGTAGGGCTCATTGCCGGTCCTATCCTCCGCATACCTGATGAGGTAGTGGGTGATGTCACTGCCGTTGTCGGCGGGCGGCGCCCACGACACGATGATCGACGTGTACCCGGGCTCGAGTATCGGCGTGACTGTGCCTGGCGCGGTGGCCGGGGTTCCCGATGCCATGGACCATGGGCCGCCGATCGAGGTTGTGGCGGTGTCGGCGTCATGGTCGTTGGTTGCCTGGACTCGCACGTCGTAGGACCTGCCGGTCTGGAGACCTGTTATCGTCACGGTCTTGTTGATGACATCCACGGTTCCTACGCCCGTGCTGATCCATGGACCCGCGGCTGTGGGGAAGCCTCCAAGGATCGCAGGGGGAATGAGGGAGTCGCGTCGCTGCACCACGTAGCCGTCGACGGGGTTGGTGCCGTTGGGCGTCGGCGCATCCCAGGTGACTACCAGGCTGGTGCCGGCGTTGACGTTGGTATTGCCGTTGATCAGCAGCGGTGCCGTGTTGACTTGAACGTTCCGTGGGGCGGCGGGCACGGCACGGGGTTGTGTGTCGCCGCTGGCGAACGCTGCTGTGCTCTCGCCGACAGCGGTGATCGTCCTGACGCTCACGCTGTAGGAGAAGCGGTTCTTCAGGCCGGTGATCGTGTAGGAGGTGCGGTTGCCGATGATGACTGATGCTGGGATGCCGGCAGACCAGGTCAGCCTGTAGCCGGTGATGTCACTGCCTCCGTCGTTGGTGGGGGGCGCCCAGGCGACTTGCAGGGACTCGTGAGCGGCAGTGACCGTGACGTTGGTCGGCGCGTACGGCAATGTTGCGGGGGTGCCGAAGCTCTGTGTCCAGGGGCTGGACAGGATCGGTTCGTTGCTGCCGCGGAAGTTGTTGCGGTCGGCGTCGTAGTAGCTGTTGGCACGGACCCGCACGTCGCAGTGGTTGCCGTTGGCCAGGTTTCGGATCGTTATAGTCTGGATCGGGCTGGTTGTGTTGTGCGTCAGCGGCGAGCCGCTCACTTGGTTGAATTGGTTGGCGGTGCCGCAGCGGCTCTCGACGGTGTAGCCGGTGAAGGTCGTCCCCCCGTCGTCGGCTGGTTCCTTCCATCTCAGGGTCAGGGTCTGGTTGTCCGGGGTGACGGTCAGGTCTTGGGGGGCACTCGGCGCTGACGGTGCAGGGGTGACCGACACGCTGTTGTTGCCAGTCGGGGCTGCGGCTCTGTCGCCCGTGCCGGCCGCGTTGACGGCCTGTACCCATACCGAGTACACGGTGGAGTTCCTCAGCCCGGTGATGGTGTAGGAGGTGGCTGCACCGTCGTCGATCTCGGCGGTTTGCGTTGACTGGCGCCCGGTTCGCCAACTGACCACGTAGCCGGTGATATCGCTGCCCCCGTCGTCTGCGGGAGCGGTCCAGGTCAGGGCCAGCGAGGCGTTGCGGGGGGTGGATCTGAGGTCTCGCACAAGGCCTGGGGCGACTGCCGGGTTGCCGGAGGTTTCGTCGGACCACTCTCCCAGACCTGCAGAGGTCCGCGCGGCGACCCGGAAGGTGTAGGTGTCGCCCTGGGCCAGGTCTTCGAAGGTGTCTGATGTGGTGTTGGCGGTCCGCTGGTTGGTTCGGGTGTAGCTGTTGTCGCCGGCTTTCCACTGGACGAGGTAGTCGATGATGTCGCTGGAGCCGGTGTCTGTGGGTGCGGTCCAGCTGAGGGCGAGGGCGGTGCCGTCGTTGCCGCTGACTGCGACTTCGAGGTTGGTGGGGGCGTCGGCTGCGGTTCCTGAGGTGAAGGCATCGAGGGCGCGGTACATGCGTGCTACGAACGAGGCCATCTGCCTGCGCGTCACGACGTCACCGGGCGAATAGGTCGTGTCTGAGGTGCCGATGGTGACGCCGAGCCGGTAGATCTGACCGATGGCCGTCTCCTGTTCGGCTGTGCGGTTGGAGATGTCGGTGAACGGTGTGTTTGAAGTGGGGGCGTCGGTGCCGGTTGCCTGCTTGTAGAGGCGTGCCAGGAACAGTGCCATATGCCCGCGGATCACGGGGCTGTCGGGTGAGTAGGTGGTGGGTGTGGTGCCGGTTGTGATCTCGAGGCCGAATATGCGGGCGATGTCGTCGGCGTTGGGATCGTTGGCGCTGACGTCGGTGAAGCTGGTGGAGACGATCGGGGCGTCGGCTCCGGTGACGAGTGCGTATGTGCGGGCCATGAACCGGGCCATCTCTGAGCGGGTCATCACGTCGTTTGGCCGGTAGTTGTTGCCGGGCGCGGGTATGCCGAGCTCTTTGAGGCAGCGGCTGTCGTTGTAGGCGTAGTTGTTCGGGTCGGTGAGGTCGTCGTAGGCGGCTGCTCCGGTGGAGGGGCATGAGCCACTCGAGGACTGTGCTGTGGCTGTGACCGTTGCCAGTCCGAGGCTGCCCGCGACAACGACAAAGGCGACCGCCATGCGCACGGGGCGGGCCAAGCGTGATCGGTTCGGTCGGTTCGTGAAGCCGGTTGGGGGCTTCGTTGCTGCGCATGCTGGGATCATTGCCTTCTCCACTGTCGGTTGGATTGCTCGGCCCTTGGCAACCACTGGTCGAAATCTTCGGTTGTCCGCACTGAACAGACTACCCAGTGCGCCGGACACAGTTGGCGATTGTGTCCGTGTGGGAAGAATAGTTAGAGCCCGAGGCCAAGACCTCGGGCTCTGAACTAATGCTTAGTTGCAATTGCAGCTAAGTAGCCGGCGGCTCTCTGGGCCCGGCGGAGAGCCCAGGAGCCAGCCGACTACATCTTGGTATTACTTGTTATATCGGTACCGGCACCCCCGGATCCTGGCCGCTCGGCGCAGCCTCTGCGCTCTTGCCGACATGGTTGACCGCTACCACCCTCACTTCGTAGGCGCCGGGGTTCAAGCCGGTGATGGAGTACTCACCGGTTCCCGCACCCGAGACTGCGGCGTCGCCGCTGCTACCATGCACGAAGTTGCTGCGGTTGTACCAAGACACCACATAGCCCGTGATATCGGTCTCGGTTCCTGCGGGGATGCTATCCCAGGTCACGTTGATTGTGGAAAAGTTGGTCGAGTCAAGCACAGCTGTCACGTTCATCGGAGCGGCCGGGACTCCTGCTGTCTTGACTGGAGCAGCGTAACCCGGGATACCTTCGGCACTTGTTGAGGTGACAGCCCGGACTCTCACCTGATAGGTGGTGTCGTCGGTGAGGTCGGTTTCGGTGCCGCTGACGACGTACCCCGTGATATCGGCCGTGAGTTCGGCCTCCGTAGCCACCCCTAGGAGTGTCGCAGAAACGGTTGGGCCGGTTACCGATCTTGGTATCGACATAGGCGAAGCTATTTTTGCATCGAACCAGCCGGTACCCGGGTTGACTTGCACTTTGTAATCTGCGACCGGACCGGCGCCGTTGGTCTGAGTGAACGGGACCGTCGACCATGTCACAGTCAGTTCCGTTCCGTCTCCGTCAACCTTCGGTACAGCAGTCACCGAACTCGGAGCTTCTGGATACAGACCTGTGGATGCTACGAAATCAACCGACTCAGCCGAGTTGGGTCCGGTGCCGATTCCGTTGACGGCCTGGATCTGGATCAGATAGGGCACGCCAACGGCGAGACCAGTGAGCCTGATTCGGTTAGCCGGCGCATTGACCCGCATGTCGCCGCTGAACGGGTCATTGGGGTCATCATTCAGCGCATACCTCACGAGGTAGTGGGTGATGTCGCTGCCGTTTGCGTCGGGTGGAGTCCATTCCACATCAAGTGATGTGTAACCTGGCTCGATCACCACCGTCGCAACAGCCGCTGGCAGTGTGGCCGGGGTTCCCGAAGCGTGGCCGTACGGACCAGAACCGCCGTTCCCATCGGCGTCCACGTTGGAGGCTTGGACCCGAACATCATAGGACTTGCCTTCATCCAAGCCCGTGATAGTCACGGTCCTGTTTGCAACATCAACAGTACCGACAGTGCCCGCATCCCAGGTGGTCCCGGCGGCTGTTTCAACCGAGCCGTCAGCGTTCAGCACTGCGGAGGTCCGAGCAGTAACGGTATAGCCGGTCACAGCGCCTGTGCCGTTGGAGACCGGCGCATTCCAAGTGACCACCAAAGTCGTGCCGCTATGGGTCTCGCCGGTGACCACTGGCGGCGGCGCAGCCTGAACATTGGTCGGCGCTGCAGGCACTGGATCAGGATTCCCAAGTGCAGCGGGCGACACTCTCTCGCCTTCGCCAACCGCGGAGATCGACTTGATCGTGATCGAATACTGATACTGGTTGTTCAAACCGGTGATCGTGTACATCCGCGGCTCAGCAGGCACAATTGCTTCACGCCGGATGCCTGCGTCCCAGATGATCTTGTAGCCAGTGATGTCACTGCCACCGTCACTACCGGGAGCGTCCCAGGTGATCTGCAAGGACTGATGCGCAGTCGTGACTACGGGAGCAGCTTCTGGATGGCCCGGAAGCGTTACCGGAGTACCGGAACCTTCAGCCCAAGGACCGTTCAGCGTCGGCTCAGTGGCGCTGTCTTGGCTACCGTTGTCATTCGCATCGTTGTAGCTGTTCGCTCGAACTCGAACTTCACAAGCCACACCGTTGGTCAAGCCCGTGATCTGCGAGTCCTGAAACTCCTTGGTCGTCACGTGATCAACTTGAGCGGCATTCCCCCAAGCAGTCGTATTGCCGCAGCGGCGCTCAACCGTGTAATCGATAAGAACCGTGCCGCCACTGTCAGCGGGTGCTGTCCAAGTAACAGTCAACGTCAAGTTGTCTGGAGTGACCGTCAAGTTCTGCGGAGCGGTCGCCGCGGTCGGTGCCGGGGTGACCGACACGCTGTTGTAGCCAGTCGGGACTGCGGCTCTGTCGCCAGTGCCGGCCGCGTTGACAGCCTGTACCCATACCGAGTACACGGTGGAGTTCCTCAATCCGGTGATGGTGTAGCCCGTAGCGTCGCCGGCAACATCGGCTGTGTCAGCCGACGGTTGACGACCAGTGCGCCACGAAACCACATAGCCAGTGATCTCGCTGCCACCATCATCGGCAGGAGCAGACCAACTCAAAGCCAGGATGCCGTTGCCGGGCACCGACTTGAGACCCCCCACAAGACCCGGAGCAACCGCTGGAGTGCCAGAAGCCTCACCAGACCAGTCGCTTTGACCGTCATCGCTCACCGCAGCAACACGGAACGTGTAAGCGTCACCGCGGGTGAGACCATCAAAGCTGACCGAAGTGCCCTCCACCGAACTCTGATTGTCAACAGAGTAGTCATCATCGCCGGACTTCCACTGCACGACATAGCCGGTCACATCGATGGTGCCGCCCTCTTCAGGAGCAGTCCAAGAAACATCCAACGCATCACCATCGTCGCCGCTGAGCACAACCTCAACACCGGTCGGAGCTCCCGGAGCCTCAGTTGGATCAGGTATAGCATCGATCGCCCGATACATACGCGCAACAAACGAAGCCATCTGCTCGCGTGTCACGTTGCTGTGCGGCGAATAAGTCGTGTCTGTCGTGCCAGTCGTCACACCCAGCGCATAAATAGCGCCGATCGCGGCCTGCTCCTCCGCGGGACGATCACCAATATCAGTAAACGGAGTGTCACCCACCGCCGCGTCACTACCCGTCGCCGCCTTGAACATACGCGCAAAGAACAAAGCCATATGCCCGCGAACCACAGGATCATCCGGCGAATAGGTCGTGTCTGACGTCCCCTGCGTGACCATAAGCCCAAAAATGCGGGCAATGTCATCAGCGTTGGGGTCACCCTCAACATCTTCGAACATGTGATCAACAACCGGTGCCTCCACACCAGTAAGCGCCGCGTAGGCGTTCGCCATGAACCCCGCCATCTCAGAACGAGTCATATCATCGCCAGGACGGTACGTGTCACCAGCATCGGAGATACCCAACTCGCGCAGGCATCGACTGTCGTCATAGGCATAGCTGTCTTCAGATACATCCGAATAGGCCGGGGCGCCATCAGACGGGCACGATCCGCCGCTGGACTGCGCGGTCGCTGCGACCGTGGCCAAACCGAGACTGCCCGCGACAACGACAAAGGCCACCGCCATGCGCACTAGGCGAAGGACGCTCAACCGACTCGATCGGCTTGGCACCTTCACCGGCACTCCCTTTCCCGTTACTGCTGAACTCATTGCTGCTCCATTCTTGGTTGGATTGTCTGGCCCTTCGCAGACACCAGTCGAAATCTAGCGGTTAACCGCCCTGAACAGGCTACCTAATGCGCCGGACAGAGTTGGCGATTGTGTCCGTGTGGGAAAAATAGTTAGAGCCCGAGGCCAAGACCTCGGGCTCTGAACTAATGCTTAGTTGCAATTGCAGCTAAGTAGCCGGCGGCTCTCTGGGCCCGGCGGAGAGCCCAGGAGCCAGCCGACTACATCTTGGTATTACTTATGGTGTCGGTTCCGGCACCACCGGATCAGTGGTCGGCTCACCCTCTGCGCTCTTGCCGACATGGTTGACCGCTACCACCCTCACTTCGTAGGTGCCGGGGTCCAAGCCGGTGATGGAGTACTCACCGGTTCCCGCACCCGAGACTGCGGCGTCGCCACGGCTACCCTCCAGCAGGTCGGTGGAGTTGTACCAAGTCACCACATAGCCCGTGATATCGGTCTCGGTTTCTGCAGGGATGCTGTCCCAGGTCACGTTGATTGTGGAACTGGTGGTCGAGTCAAGCACAGCTGTCACGTTCGCCGGAGCGGTCGGGACGTTTGCTGTCTTGACTGGAGCAGCGTAACCCGGGATACCGTTGGCTCCTGCTGTTGAGACAGCCCGGACTCTCACCTGATAGGTGGTGTCGTCGGTGAGCCCCGTGACATCGACAGTGGTGTCAGTCGCTCCGATTGTCGCAGTAAAGGGTGTCCAAGCGCCGGTACCCGTTTGGGTTTCCACGGTGTAACTTGCGACATCACCGGTGCCGTTGGTTTGAGTGACCGTCGACCATGTCACAGTCAGTGCCGTTCCGTCTCCGTCTGCCTTCGGTACAGCAGTCACCGAACTCGGAGCTTCTGGATACAGACCCGTCGTTCCGGTGAAGTCAGTAGCCGCGTTGAGTCCGGTGCCGATTCCGTTGACGGCCTGGATCTGGATCACATAGGGCACGCCAACGGCGAGACCAGTGAGCCTGATTCGGTTAGCCGGTGCGTTGACCCGTATGTCGCCGCTGAACGGCTCATTGCCGGTCCTATTCTGCGCATACCTCACGAGGTAGTGGGTGATGTCGCTACCGTTTGCGGCGGGTGGAGCCCATTCCACATCAAGTGATGTGTAACCTGGCAGGACATTCACCGTTGCGACAACCGCTGGCAGTGTGGCCGGGGTTCCCGAAGTGTGGCCGAACGGACCAGAGCCGCCGTTCCCATCGGCGTCCACGTTGGAGGCTTGGACCCGAACATCGTAGGACGTGCCTGAAGTCAAGCCCGTGATAGTCACGGTCCTGTTTGCAACATCAACAGTACCGACAGTGCCCGCATCCCAGTCCCCGGCGGCTGTTGCAACCGAGCCGTCAGCGTTCAGCACTGCGGAGGTCCGAGCCTGAACGGTATAGCCGGTCACAGCGCCTGTGCCGTTGGAGGCCGGCGCATTCCAAGTGACCACCAAAGTCGTGTCGCTATGGGCCTCACCGGTGACCACTGGCGGCGGTGCAGCCTGAACATTGGTCGGCGCTGCAGGCACCGGAACAGGAATCGCAAATCCCGCGCCTGTCGCTCCGGTGGCTTCACCGACCGCGTTGATCGGGATTATCGTGATCGTGTACTGATACCCGTTGGTCAGACCGGTGATGGTGTACATCCGTGGCTCAGCAGGCACAATTGCTTCACGCAGGACGCCTGCGTTCCAGGTGATCTTGTAGCCAGTGATGTCACTGCCACCGTCGCTACCGGGAGCGTCCCAGGTGAGCTGCAAGGACTGATGCGCAGTAGTGATAGTGACGTTCGACGAGCTTAGCACGCCCGGAAGCGTTACCGGAGTACCGGAACCTACAGCCCAAGGACTGTTCAGCGTCGGCTCAGTGGCGGTGTCTTGGGTGTCGTTGTCATTCGCATCGTTGTAGCTGTTCGCTCGAACTCGAACTTCACAAGCCACACCGTTGGTCAAGCCCGTGATCCGCTCGTCCTGAACCTCCTTGGTCGTAAAGTGTTCCTTTGAAGTGGCATTCCCCCAAGCAGTCGTAGTGCCGCAGCGGCGCTCGTGCGTGTAATTGATAAGAACCGTGCCACCACTGTCGGCTGGCTCTTGCCAAGTGAGGAACAACGCCCCGCCTTCTGGAGTGACCGTCAAGTTCTGCGGAGCGGTCGCCGCGGTCGGTGCCGGAGTCACAGCGACACTGTCTGTGCCGGCGGGAACTGAAGCGGATTCGCCAGTGCCTGCATCGTTGACCGCCTGGACCCACACCGAATAGTTCTTAGAGTTGTCCAAACCGGTGATGGTGTAGCCCGTAGCGTCGCCGGCAACATCGGCTGTGTCAGCCGACGGTTGACGACCGGTGCGCCACGAGACCAGATAGCCGGTGATCTCGCTGCCACCGTCATCGTCAGGAGCGGTCCAGCTCAAAGCCAGCGTGCCGTTGCCAGGCACCGACGTGAGCTCGCTCACAAGACCCGGAGCAACCGCTGGAGTGCCAGAAGCCTCACCAGACCAGTCGCTTTGACCGTCATCGCTCACCGCAGCAACACGGAACGTGTAAGCGTCACCGCGACTAAGACCATCAAAGCTGACCGAAGTGCCCTCCACCGAACTCTGGTTGTCAACAGAATAGTCATCATCGCCGGACTTCCACTGCACGACATAGCCGGTCACATCGCTGGTGCCGCTCTCTTCAGGCTCAGTCCAGGAGACATCCAACGCATCTCCGTCGTCGCCGCTGAGCGCAACTTCAACACCGGTCGGAGCTCCCGGAGCCTCAGTTGGATCAGGTATAGCATCGATCGCCCGATACATACGTGCAACAAACGAAGCCATCTGCTCGCGTGTCACGTTGCTGTGCGGCGAATAAGTCGTGTCTGTCGTGCCAGTCGTCACACCCAGCGCATAAATAGCGCCGATCGCGGCCTGCTCCTCCGCGGGACGATCACCAATATCGGTGAACGGAGTGTCACCCGCCGCAGCGTCACTACCCGTCGCCGCCTTGAACATACGCGCCAAGAACAAAGCCATATGCCCGCGAACCACAGGATTATCCGGCGAATAGGTCGTGTCTGACGTGCCCTGCGTGATCATCAGCCCGGAGATGCGGGCAATGTCATCAGCGTTGGGGTCACCCTCAACATCGCCGAACACGTGATCAACAACCGGTGCCTCCACACCAGTAAGCGCCGCGTAGGCGTTCGCCATGAACCCCGCCATCTCAGAACGAGTCATATCATCGCCAGGACGATAAATGTCACCAGCATCGGAAATACCCAACTCGCGCAGGCACCGACTGTCGTCATAAGCATAGCTGTCTTCAGATACATCCGAATAGGCCGGCGCGCCATCAGATGGGCACGAACCGCCGCTGGACTGCGCGGTCGCTGCGACCGTGGCCAAACCGAGACTGCCCGCGACGACGACAAAGGCCACCGCCATGCGCACTAGGCGAAGGACACTCAACCGACTCGATCGGCTTGGCACCTTCACCGGCACTCCCTTTCCCGTTACTGCTGAACTCATTGCTGCTCCATTCTTGGTTGGATTGTCTGGCTCTTCGCAGACACCAGTCGAAATCTAGCGGTTAACCGCACCCAACACCTTGCTGGGACGCAGAAAACACCAATCACGATCGGCATGCAAAGGTTAGCGCAGGCCGATTTCTAACACAACCCACCCCCCGAGTCAACGACACAGGGGCTGGAAGAGGCGCCAGAATCGAATGGTGTCGGTCTAAAACCGCACATGTATTCAAGGCCCTTAGCATAACGCCGCAATTGATAACGCGCCATGCTTTCACGGGCTACTTGATCCACTCCGCCTGCTCTGGGGTTGCCCGTGGCGGGGCGGGGGCCCGGCTGAGGGGCGTTACGCTCTGTGGGGGCGGCTCCCCGGCCGCCTCGGGGCCCACGGTTTCGGGCCCTGTCCGCAGTACCTCTGCCCAGCCTCTGCCCAACCCCCCGACACCATGGAAGCACCGTGATCGAACTCCCCGCACTCCCCTATCGCCAGGACGCTCTCGCCCCGCACATCAGCGAACGGACCATCGGCTACCACTACGGCAGACACCACGCCGGCTACGTCGCCAACCTCAACAAGCTCCTTGCTGCGGGCGGTGGCGCGACGGGCGGTGCCGCGGCGGGCGGCGGCGCGACGGGCGGCGGCGCGACGGGGCTTGAGGAGCTCATCACCAATGCTGGGCCCGGGGTCGTGTTCAACAACGCGGCGCAGACCTGGAACCACACCTTCTACTGGCAGTCGATGAGCCCCGACGGCGGGGGTGATCCCAGCGGCGAACTCGCCGCGGCCATCGTCGCCAGCTTCGGGTCGGTCGACGCGTTGCGCGCCGAGCTGACAGCCAAGGCGACCGGCAATTTCGGGTCCGGCTGGACCTGGCTCGTGCGCCTCGGTTCCGGTGGTGGTGCCGGGGGCGGCGGCGACGGTGCCGGGGACGGTGCCGGGGGCGGCGAGTTGGCCGTCGTCAACACCGACGACGCCGACAACCCACTCGTGACCGGGCACCAGCCGCTCCTCACGATCGACATCTGGGAGCACGCCTACTACCTCGACTACCAGAACGCCCGGCCCGCCTACATCGCCACGTTCCTCGAGCACCTCATCAACTGGGACTTCGCCGCAGCCAACTACGCCGCCACCCCCGACGCCTGAGCCGCCCGGCGCGGCGCTGCGCCGATCCCGGGCGGGGGCGACGACTTCCGTTGGATCGACAAGGTGTAGTGGTTGCGACTGCTGTCAGCGCAGCCAATCCTCGGCGCCGCACTCCTGATATATGGAGAGCGCCTCGAACGACACCAGGCTTCGGCGCCCACCGTCGAGGTCGTCGGGGTCGCCGAAGAGCAATACCGGCGCAAAGTTGCTGATCAGCTCGAGCAGTCTGGGAGCGATGCACTCGGCCGCCTCGCGTTCAATGCGGTCCTGCACGACGAACAGTTCCACCAGGGTGGGAACAAAGAAGGACTCGCCGCACGTATCGAAAATAGTGCCGACGTGCAACTGCTCAGCCGCTGGGGAGAAGAAGAGCGCCTCTTCAAGCAGACTACGTTTGAAGTCTGCGTTGCCCTCCAGATCCGTTAGACACGCTTCCAAGCTCGACGCCAGCGAGATCCCTGAGTCTGATGCGGGATCAAGCCCTGAGAGTGCTGATGTGAACTGCTCCGCTCTGTCTTCAAAGATGCTGTCGACACAGTGGGCCGCGTTCACGAACAGTTCGTCGAGCTCAACGTCGCTCAACACATCGAGCGGTATGCCGTCTTGGAAATGGCCGTACTCGTCGGCGTGCTGGTCGAGCGCGGTCGAGACATCCTCCGAACGGTCCTCGCTGAGCGTGCCGACGAAGCTGTCGGCGTAGCACTCTGTCGCTTGTTTAGTGCGCTCGTCCTGGCCTTCGTGGGTCGAGTCGCCGGGGTCGGGCGAGGTCAACACGAATCGCACCACACTATGAAGGTGAGCCTCTGCTGTTTCGTTCGGGTCTCGTCTTGGCGCTGCCGGCCGGTTGCGGGACTCGAGCATTGCGGACCGGAGTTCCCCAGCCAGGGAGGACTCCCTGGGTATTCCCCCTGCCCCCGCATTCGTCGTGGGAGTCGCCGGATCCGTCGAGCCGCAGGCTGTGGCCAACAGCACCGCTGCCAGACATACAGGCACCAGCCGCTGCAACATTCCGCAAGGCTACATCGCTGCTTCATCTCTGGCTTGGGCTCGTTTTGCCTCGTGCTGGGTGGCGGTGGGAGGTGGCGGGCGAGGCGTGTCACAGAACGTGCTGTTGTTCTGTCACAGGGTATGTGATAGTTTGACGGACTACGACAACCGGTCCTAATCGTGCCGCCTTGGCGGAGGGCGTGTTAGGTTCACGAAAGGACAACAATGGAGCCATCCGTGGTCGCAACGATCATCAGCGTTACTGCAACAATCGTGGTCAGCCTGTGCGGCTCGTTCATGTGGGATGTGCGCAGGAAGATCGACAAACTCGACAAGAAGATCGAAACGAAGATCGACAAACTCGACAAGAAGGTCGAAACGAAGATCGACAAACTCGACAAGAAGGTCGAAACGAAGATCGACAAACTCGACGAGAAGGTCAACACGTTGACAGCGAGCGTCGCGGCGATAGCGGCGACCCAAGCCGAGCACGGCAAGAAACTTGAGCACATGATGGGGCACGGGGAGCGCATCAGCGCACTCGAAGGCGCCAACTTCGGCACCGCCGCTACCTAGCTAAGCCAGGATTTGACCTTACTTATTAGGGGCAGTGGGTCGCCGCCGACCGGTGTGACCTGCAGACGGGTCACCCCGGCGTTGGCATACGCCTCCACACGCTCCCGCACCCGGCCCTCGTCGCCGACCATCGCCGTGGCATCGAGGAAGTCCTGGGGGACCGCAGCCATCGCCTCGTCCTTACGACCCGCAAGATACAGGTCCTGAATCTGGTGGGCCGCCTGTTCATAGCCGTACTGGCAGAAGAGGTTGTTGTAGAAGTTCTGGTCCCTCGAGCCCATGCCCCCCACATACAACGCCACCATGAAACGGGCACCGTCACGAATCTTCTGCGCCTGCGGCTCATCGCAGATCGCAATCGTACCGCCGGCCACAACCTCCAACGGACCCAGGGCGGGATCACGCTTGGCGGCGCCCTTCGCCAGGACGTCGCCCCAAACCGAGTCCGCCTTGTCGGGGTGGAAGAACACCGGTATCCAGCCATCGGCGATCTCGGCGGTCACCGCAACATTGGTCGGGCCTAGGGACGCAATATATATAGGTATGTCCGAACGCTTCGGATGGTTGATCAACTTGAGGGGCTTGCCGAGACCCGTTCCCTGGTCGGGCGGGAGCGGCAACTGGTAACTCGGGCCGTCGTGCACCACCACCTCACGGCGCCACACCTTGCGACAAATCTCGATCAACTCACGCTGGCGGCCGACCGGGCGGTCATAGGGAACGCCGTGCCAACCCTCGATCACCTGCGGACCCGACGCACCGATACCCAGAATGAAACGGCCGTCGGAGACCGCATCGAGACCGGCGGCGGTCATCGCGGTGAGCGTCGGCGTGCGCGAATAGATGGGCAGGATGGCAGACCCGAGCTCCATGGTCTCGGTCTTGGCGGCCAGATAGCCGAGGATGCTGACCGCGTCGAAGCTGTAGAGCTCCGCCACCCAGCCGACATCGATCCCTGCCCGCTCCAGGTCGGCGGCCTGCGCGGCCGCAGCCTTCGGATCGCCGGTGTAGTTGAGTGTCATCGACAGTTTCATGGGACGTGCCTCTATATCTGTTGGTCTTCTGGGCGGGCGGTTGGTTGGGCGGTTGGTTGAGCGGGCGGTTCTGGGAGGATAACTATTGTCAGTGTTGGCGACAATAGTTCATGGGTCGTAGTGTCACACCATTGAGCAATGCTGGCAACACCCGGCCAACCAACCCTGTCAACCGACTCGACCAACCGACAACTCAGGAGAACGATCCGTGCAGCAATACGGCGAATGGCAAGGCACCATCGGCAGGACCCTCGCCGATTCGCAACCCTGGTTCCCCGAACCGCCGCACCCCGGTGAAGACGCACCCAACGTCGTCATCGTTCTCCTCGACGACCTCGGTTTCGCACAACTCGGCTGCTACGGATCCGACATCGACACCCCCAACATCGATGCGCTCGCCGCCAACGGTCTTCGTTACACCAACTTCCACGTCACCCCGCTGTGCTCCCCGACCCGAGCCGCCCTGCTCACCGGACGCAACCACCACACCGTCGGGATGCGGGCCGTGTCGAACTTCAACACCGGCTTCCCCAACATGACCGGCCACATCTCCAACCACGCCGCGACCCTCGCCGAAGTACTGAACGACGAAGGTTACGCAACCTTCGCCGTCGGCAAATGGCATCTCACCCCGATGGAGGAGACCAGTGCCGCCGGCCCCTTCGACCAATGGCCCCTGCAGAGGGGCTTCGACCGCTACTACGGATTCCTCGAAGGCGAGACCGACCAGTTCAGCCCCGCCCTCACCTACGACAACCACCACATCGACCCCCCGGGGCGGCCCGACGACGGCTACCACGTCAGCGAAGACCTAATCGACCACGCCATCGGGTTCATGCACGACACCAAGAGCGTGCGGCCCGACAGGCCTTTCTTCCTGTATGTGGCCTTCGGGGCCACCCATGCCCCACACCAGTCGCCGCCCGAATACCTCGAGAAGTACCGCGGGCGCTACAACGAGGGCTGGGACGTTGTGCGGGAGCGGTGGTTCGCCAACCAGCTCGCCATGGGGGTGGTGCCTCCCGGGACCGTGCTGGCGCCGCGCAACCCGGGGGTGGAGGCCTGGCGCGACCTGTCAACGAACCAACAGCTGCTGGCGTGCCGGTTGCAGGAGGCCTTCGCCGCATTCCTCGACCACACCGACGCGCAGATCGGGCGGCTCGTCGACGACCTGGCCGCGCTCGGGGAGCTCGACAACACGATCATCATGGTGTTGGGCGACAACGGTGCATCGCAGGAGGGCGGGCCGTTCGGGGTGCTCCACGAGATGAAGTTCTTCAACGGTGTCCTGGAAACGCCCGACGAAGCGGTGGCGCACCTCGACGAGATCGGCGGGCCGCACTCCCACAGCAACTACCCTTGGGGATGGGCGCAGGTCGGGAACACGCCGTTCAAGTGGTACAAGCAGAACACCCATGAGGGAGGAGTGCACGTCCCGTTGGTGGTGCACTGGCCGAGCGGTCTTGGTGGTGGTGCTGAGGGCGAGGCCGGTGCCGAGGCCGGTGCCGGTACCGAGACCGGTGCCGGAGGCGAGACCGGTACCGAGACCGGTGCCGGAGGCGAGGACGGTGCCGGAGGCGAGGACGGTGCCGAGGCCGGTGCCGGAGGCGGTGGTACCGGAGGCGAGGGCGGTGGTACCGGAGGCGAGGCCGGTGCCGGTGCCGAGGCCGGTGCCGGAGGCGGTGGTACCGGAGGCGAGGGCGGTGGTACCGGGGCTGCGGTGGGCGAGGCGGGCGGGATTCGGCGGCAGTTCCACCATGTAAACGATCTCGCCGCCACGATCTATGACCTAATAAATGTACAACCGCCCGCGATTCGGCGTGGGCTCGAGCAGATTCCGGTCAGCGGGACATCCCTTGCCTACACGTTCAACGCGCCGGACGCCCCCACCCGCAAGGAGATCCAGTACTTCGAGATGGCGGGGCACCGGGGGCTCTGGCACGACGGTTGGAAAGCCGTGACCCGACACCAGCAGGGGGTCCCGTTCGAGGACGACACCTGGGAGCTGTACCACACCGATGTCGACCCCTCCGAATGCAACGACCTCGCCACCTCGATGCCCGAGAAGCTCGCCGAGATGATCGCCCTGTGGTGGCGGGAGGCTGAGGAGCACGGTGTTCTGCCGCTCGACGAGCGCATGATCGAGCTGTTCGCCTCGCGATTCCGTGACCGCTCGCCGCACCCCGCCACCAAGACGTACCGCTACTATCCCCCGGTCTCGCCGATGGGGAGCCAGTCCGGTGTGCCCATCGGCGGCCGGAGCTGGCACTTCACCGCCTCAGTCACCTGCGGTCCCGGTGCGGGTGCTGGACCCGGTGCGGGTGCCGGACCCGGTGCGGGTGCTGGACCCGGTGCGGGTGCCGGACCCGGTGCGGGTGCTGGACCCGGTGCGGGTGCTGGACCCGGTGCGGGTGCTGGACCCGGTGCGGGTGCTGGACCCGGTGCGGGTGCTGGACCCGGTGCGGGTGCTGGACCCGGTGCGGGTGCTGGACCCGGTGCGGGTGCTGGACCCGGTGCGGGTGCTGGACCCGGTGCGGGTGCTGGACCCGGTGCGGGTGCTGGACCCGGTGCGGGTGCTGGACCCGGTGCGGGTGCTGGACCCGGTGCGGGTGCTGGTGGGCGGGACGGGGTGCTCTTTGCGACCGGGACCGAGAACGCCGGCATCTCGATCTTCCTGGACGACGGACACCTCGTGTTCGACTACAACGCTTTCGACGACCACACAGTCGTCCGCTCCGACGCCGAGGTCGGCGCCGGCGATCACAAGCTGGGCGTCGAGTTTCACCGCGGAGCGTCCCGTACGGCTCGGGTACGGCTGTTGATCGACGGAGGAGTGGTCGGCGAGGGACACGTCCCGTGGGTCATGTCCACAATCTCCTCGGTCGGGCCCAGCGTGGGTTACGACGCCGGTTCACCGGTCAGTCGCTCCTACGGAGACTCCAACCCCTACACCGGCACGCTGCACGATGTTGAGATCCGACTCCTATCCCGAGAGGACGTCGAAACCCTCCAAGCCACCGCCCGCGCCGAACTAAGCCGCCAGTAGCGGCACGCTGGCCTGATGCTTCCACAGGCATTCCCACGACAGCGACCATGGATTGACGTTCGTGGCGCTGACGTACCGTGAAGACCCGATAGACCGGATCCGCTGGCGAACCTAGGCGGTGTTTCGGCTGAGTCTGCCACGAAGATCCGAGCGATTTGCGGGCCATCGGCCTAGTCGGCCACGAGGACCCCAACACCTAGCTCCTCCTCGAAGCTCTCAACTCGCCGCATTCGTGGGTGTACTGCTGTGTTGTGAAGTTTCCTGTGACACAGTGTCATACCCTGTTGTTAGGTTCTGGTCATGTTCGATTCGATGATCCAACAGACCCGGGCGGTGGTGACTTCTGGTCTTTCGCGGGCGGAGTTGGAGGGTTTGGTTGGTGGTGCTGGGCGGGTGATGGCGGCGATGGGGGCGCTGCAGACGCGGTGCGCGACAGAGATCGAAGGGCTTGATGACGGCGGGGTGAACTCCAAGGTGGTGCTGCGCGAGGCGGGGCGCATGTCGACACGTTCGGCCAACAAGGTCGCCAAGACTGCTGCCGGGTTGGTGGAGATGCCCAAGCTGGCTGAGTCGTTGGCTAGCGGCGCGATCACTGCTGAACACGCCGCGGTCGCGGTCGATGCAGCCAACAAGACTTCTGCTGAACAAGTAGACGACGAGTTGTCGAACCTTGCTGAGGTTTCGTCGGTGGACATGTTTGCTGAGCACTCGCGGCGGTGGGTGAACCGCAACCAGCCCGACGACGGCGCCGAGTTGTATCAACAGCAGCGCGACAACCGGGTGATGAAGCACTGGATCAACGAAGACGGCATGGGAGTGCTCTTGGCTGAGTTGGACCCGACCAGCTATCAACAAGTACGCAAAGCAATCAACACCGAATATGACCGGCTGTGGCGCGACGACGGAGGCCGCGACGGCTCTCCTGATGATGTACGTACAACACCACAGCGAATGGCTGACGCGTTCGTAGCGTTGCTCACCAACCCTGAGCGCCGCGGACCCGGCACTACACGCACACAACTCATCGCTGTGGCCGACATCGAACGCCTCCGCGGCGAGGACCCGACCGGCGTCGCCGAGATTGTTGGTGGTGAAGCACTGCCCCAGACCGTGTTGGAACGCCTGAGGTGCACCGCCGCAATTACTGGGGTGATCTTCGACGGTGAAGGACACCCCATCTGGGTGGGACGCACCCACCGACACGCAACCGAAGCCCAAATCAAAGCCATCATCGCCCGCGACCGGCGCTGCAGAGGCAAAGGCTGCACCGCAGGGCCAGAACGCTGCGAAATCCACCACATCAAACCCTGGGAACAAGGAGGACGCACAGACATCGACTCCATGTGCCTGGCCTGCCCGCTGTGTCACCACAACATCCACGACCGCGGCTACATCGTCATCAAAACCAAGACCGGCTACCAAATCATCAACCCCAACAACCCCCCAAACGGCCCCTGAACAGAACCAACAGAAGTTCCCTGTGAGGTTCTTGAATCGCCCCGGGTTCAATGGAAGCTCTGTTCCTTGAGAGGATGGAGCGATGCCGAATAATGGGAGATATCCAGCTGAGTTGCGTGAGCGGGCGGTGCGTATGGTGTTGGTGAATGAAAGGTGAGCACGGCTCGCGTTCAGAGGCGAGAAATCACCCGGTGGGTCCACACCTGGTACAACCAACACCGGCTGCACTCCGCAATCGGAATGGTCCCACCGGTAGAACACGAACAAGCCCACAACCCCGACCCCCATAAACAACCTCTCCACGATTAGGGGGGAAGCTCAGGGGAAGCTCACACAACCGTGATAGACCACGACAGAGCCGCCCCGACCGAATCCGCTACGGACCGCTAGAGGGGCTCCATGAACTCGAGGCGGTTGCCGAGGGGGTCGAACACATGGGCTCGAAGGTAACCGTCGACGGCCCTGACTTCGGTCGTCTCCAAATTCTCGGATCGGCAGAGACCGACCAGCTCTGCAACATCGTCGACAACAAACCCCACATGAGCCTTGCGGGCAGGGCGAAACTCCTGTTCCACACCCAAGTGAAGCTTGATGCTGGGTCCCTCGAACCAAGCACCACCACGCTTGGCCAACTCCGGCGGTTTCGGCACCTCGGTCAGTCCCAGCACACCCGCATAGAACCCCCTGACCAGATCCTCCGCACCAGCAGGCATCGCCAGCTGAACATGATCAATCGAATTGACTCTGGCCACGGTTTCCTCCACGGGGTGCTGGGTCACTCACTGAATGACTGGATGTAGGCCACTCACCGAACTATTGGGTGTAGGCGAGGTTGCGGGCTGCGGTCTCGCCCCAATGAGCATCGCCGGACCACGAAACCTTGCCGGCGTCGATCTGGGACTGAGGGTCGATACGGCCAGAGGCGAGCATAACAAACGTGGCCACATCGGAGAACACCTCGACATCGGGGTCGTCAAGTCCAAAGATCCGGCCGGCACGACCATCCACACGCACCAGGATGTCGCGGTCGACAGCGCCGCGAATCCGAAAGGCAATACTCATCTGATCGGGCAGACCAATCTTCTTGCCAACGATGTAGCCGATCGAATCATCGACCTCCTGCAGCGCCGTCTCGGCAGTGAAACCCGAATCGTCGAGGGCCTCACCCAAAGGAATAGAAATGTCGCGAGCGTGAACCCACATGTCGAACACCCGAACCTGCAGAAACCGGCCGTAGCGGAAAACCCCAGCAGGTGTGAACGACGGGCGGTCAATCACCCCGGGCCCCATCGCAGTGAGATCATCAAGGCGCGAAGCGGTCACCTCGGCCACAACCTGAGCGAACTCAGACCTGCTCGAACCCCGCACACGGGCTGCAAAGTCGGCCATACGCTCAAAGGGCGGCGGGGCAGTGTCCGACGGCTCCCATCCAGTCAACCAATACTCAGCCCCGATGGCGTGGGTGATGACTCCGCGCACATCCCAGTCGGGGCACAGCGACTGCACAGCCATCTGCTCGTCGCTCAGACGACCGACAAGATCGTTGTAGTGGGCGAACAGTCCCCGGTGGGCGGCGAAATAGTCCTCAAAGGTGCTCATGGGATGGCAACTTACCAGCGGGTTGGCGGCAAGAGAATCTGTCAGGCAAACTGACACTATGAGCGATAGCGAAGTCACCGCAGTAAACGCAGCCCTCAACGCCCTGCTGGCAGAACACGACCCGACACAAGAGTCGTACCACGAGTTCCGGGGCCACCAATTCGACGCCGGACTCGCCTGGGTCCAATTCCCCAAGGGCCACGGTGGCCTCGGAGTGCGGCCCCAGCTGCAACGTCAAGTCAACCGACGGTTGGCTGAAGCCGGCGCCGACCCAATGGACACCAGCCAGTTCTTCATGGCACTGGCAGGCCCGACGATCCTCGCCCACGGGACCGAAGAACAAAAAAGTCGCTTCTTCCGGCCCATGTTCACCGGCGAAGAACGGTGGTGTCAGCTCTTCTCAGAACCGGGCGCCGGATCAGACTTCGCCGGCCTCGCCACCAAAGCGGAACTCGACGGCGACGAATGGACCGTCAACGGACAGAAAGTCTGGAACACCATCGCCCACATCGCCGACTGGGGAATGCTCGTCACCCGCACCGACCCACAGCTCCCCAAACACAAGGGCATGACCTACTTCGCGCTCGACATGCACGCCGAGGGAGTCGAGGTCCGGCCGCTCCGCCAGATCACCGGCGAGGCCGAGTTCAACGAGGTCTACATGACCGATGTGCGCGTGCCCGACGCCAACCGCATCGGAGACAGGGGTGAAGGCTGGCGGGTGTCGATCACCACATTGATGAACGAACGCACCGTGATCGGAGGAGCAGGCGGCGGGGGCACCCCACCCCGAGGCAGCGGCCCCATCTCTGAACTCGTCAAGGCTTGGAGCTCGCTCCCGGACCACGAGCGCACCGACTCGCGCCGTGACAGCCTGATGAAACTCTGGAACCGGGCCGAAGTCCTCCGACTCACCAACATGCGAGCCGCACAGAACGCCAAACGCGGCCAACCCGGCCCCGAAGGATCCGTAGCCAAGCTGGCAGGAGCGGAACTCAACAAAGAGATCTACAGCGAAGGGATCAACCTGGCCGGTATGGCCTCCCAAGTCGACTTCGACTACACGTTCCGGCGGCCGACCACCGTCGTGCTCCCAGGTGAGGGCGGCAGCCTCGGATACCTCTTCCTGCGAGCACGGGCCAACTCGATCGAAGGCGGCACATCGGAGATCCTCCGCAACATCATGGGGGAGCAGATGCTCGGCCTGCCCGGCGAACCGCGGGTCGACAAGGGAATCCCCTGGGCCGACGTCCCCAAGAACTGACCCGAGTCAGCGCCAGATCAGGCTGTGTAGAACCCAGCCGCCCGCGTACGCTGACGCCAGCCGAACAAGCCGACCGGACCGAAACCGAGCAAACCAACCCAACTCACGTGCTGAACTGACTCGGCGGAAGAGGACGGAACCCGCCGAACCGGCCCGAATCGGCCGAAACCACGGCGGACAACCCAAAGCCGACTCAACCGACGCCACACCCAACCAAGCCGACATGGGCCGAACCGGGCTGTGCAGAACTCAACGGGTGCCGAGGAGGTCGACGACCGACTGGTGTAGTTGCTGCTTGATCTTCTGGAGGTTGGCGCCCGCGTTGGCGGCATGAGCACGGCCATACTCTGAAGCTGCAGTCATCAGGCGATCAAGGTCCACCGCCTCATTCACAAACCCCGCAGAAACCGCGTCCGGACCGCCGTAGCGGCGACCGGTCGTCAGGGCCTCACGAGCGGTGGAGGCAGTCAGAAGGCCCTGGATCATCGCCATCAGACCAGGCGAGAAAGTCATCTGCAGGTGCACCTCGGGCCAACAGACAAACCCCCGATCCGCACGCATCACCGCATAGTCGTGCGCAAGGACCGCGAAAGCGCCCGCTCCGAAAGCGTGACCGTTGACAGCAGCAACCGTCGGCGCCGGAAAAGTCAGAATGCGACCGAGCACCCCCTCCACCGTGTTGACGTAAACCTTGATCTCCGCCCCCGAGATCGTCGCCATGTGTTCCACGTCGAGCCCGTTGGAATAGTGCTTCGCCGAACCGGTCGTGATCAATGCAGCCGGGCCGCTGAGAGCCTGCGCCTCCGCCTCGTCGAGCAACTCGTTCATGGTATCGACCCAGGCCACGCTGGTGCGGTTGTCATCATCACCGAAATCGATGATCAGCAACTCCCCGTCACGGCTCAGACTTGGTATCGACACGGCTTCTCTCCAATCCCAGACAGCGATCCAGACTCCACTCCGGATCGAGGCCCAATCTCGCGACGGCCTCCCAGAAGCTAGTGCGTCCCGTCGCCCCCACACCTAACCGACCCGATCGCCGCTATGACACAACCCACCCCATGATCGCCCCCTCCAAGGATCCGGCGGCGTCAATAGCGTGCGATGGCTCTCTCTCTGCGCTCCTCCAATGATCCAGGGTTCTGGGAATTTAGCTCACAGCTAACGACTAGCTGGTGGGCTTAGGCTTCGGTCTATGAACCTCAACTTCTTCAATAAGCGCAAATTAGCGGTCTTGTCGGTTGCGGCAGCTCTCGCTCTGGCTTCTGTCACTGGGGCGCTCATCGCGTCGGCTCAGCAACCAGACACCACCCCATTAGGAACCGACACTTTCACCGATATTGGCCCGACCCCGTGGGCGAACGAAGCAATCGGGTGGGCCGTGTCCGAAGGGATCACGACTGGGACGTCAGCGACAACGTTCAGCCCGCTCGACAACCTCAACCGTGCTCAGATGGCGACGTTCCTGCACCGCTATCACAAGAACGTAGTTGAACCCGAGTTGGCAGCTCTTCAAGCCCAGCAACGTGGCCACGAACAAGGATCTGAACAGCTGGAGGGAACTGAACCTCACCGGGTTTCACGCAGGCTGTTTGTTGTGAGTCTCGGCCCGGTGGGCTGAGTGCTGTTGACGGTAGTGGAGTTCTTCGGCTTCGGCTGGCGGTTTCTGGCCGGGGTTGTGGTGGTGGATGCGTCGGTTGTTGAACCAGTCGGTCCATTCCGGGGTGGCGAGTTCGAGGTCGTCGAGGCCCCGCCAGGGGCCGCGGTGGCGGACGAGTTCGGTCTTGTAGAGCCCGATGATCGTCTCGGCCAGCGCGTTGTCG
Source organism: uncultured Acidimicrobiales bacterium (assembly GCA_951812975.1). Classification (GTDB taxonomy): domain Bacteria; phylum Actinomycetota; class Acidimicrobiia; order Acidimicrobiales; family Aldehydirespiratoraceae; genus VXYK01. The sequence continues at coordinate 1,573,563 of CATOTC010000001.1, forward strand.
TAGCTGTCGCCGCGGGACCCCACCGACGCGACGGCGGCGTTGGCGGCGAGGCGCTCGCTGTAGCGGATGGACAGATATTGGGTGCCGCGGTCGCTGTGATGGATCACCCCAGCGACGCTGCGGCCGGTGCGGTCGCGTTCCCAGATGGCTTGTTCGAGGGCGTGCAGCGCCAGGTCGCTGCGAAGGGATCTCGAGGCCTGCCAGCCCACGATGCGGCGGCTGTAGGCGTCGGTGACGAAGGCCACATAGATGAATCCCGACCAGGTGCGCACATAGGTGATGTCCGCGACCCACAGCCGGTTCGGGGCGTGCGCTGAGAAGCGGCGCTTGACGAGGTCCCGGGGCCGATCAGCGGCCGTGTCAGCGACGGTGGTGCGCCTCGGCTTGCCCCGCGTCACGCCGCGAAGGCCCAGGTCGCGCATCAGCCGCTCCACGGTGCAACGAGCCACCCGATGTCCCTCGCGGTTGAGCTGGGCCCACACCTTGGGCGCCCCATAGACCCCGAAGTTCTCGGCGTGCACCCCGGCGATCTCGACTGTGAGCAGCTCGTCACGCCTAGACCTCGCTGACGGCGGCCGCCGCTTGGCGGACCAATACGTCGACGGGGCGAACTGCAGCGCCCTGCAGATCGGCTCGACCCCGAAACGGTCCCGGTGGGCGTCGATGTAGGCCATCACCGTCTCCGACCGTCGAGCTCGGCCGCGAAGAAAGCCGACGCAGACTTCAAGATCTCATTGGCCCGACGCAGCTCCCGATTCTCGCGCTCGAGACCCTTGAGCCGCTCACGCTCATCGCTGGTCAACCCGGGCCGGCGTCCAGAATCGACCTCGCTGCGGCGCACCCACTTACGCACCGTCTCAGGCGTCGGCCCCAGCTTCTCAGCCACCGACGAGATCGCCTCCCACTGCGAACCGCAATGCTGCTGGGCCTCAAAGACCATCCGCACCGCGCGCTCGCGCATCTCATCCGGGTATTTCCCCCGGCGTCTCTGCTCTGACATAGCCCCATCCTCTCAAGGGTCAGAGCCTGCGCAATACCCGGTGAGGTTCAAACCCCAGAGTCTTCATCGCTTGAGCATGTGGTCACGTTCACGGGCACAGGTGATGGAACCACCGGCTTTGTAACCTTGGCCGCCGGTCGTCACAGAGTGTTCTTCGACGTTGACAACAATCACGACGATTTCTTGCCCAGACTTAGCTTGGAGGCATTCGGCAGGCACGAAGGCAGAGACTTTCTCATACGTGAGTCGGGCGATGAAGCCGCAGGATCAAGCTCATGGGTCGAAACACTGGACATCGGCGGGCGCGTCGACCTGCCGGAAGGCGAAGTGTATTTCGAAGTCGAGGTCGAGCAAGGCGCAACGTGGACTCTCACCGTCACACGCCTTTAGCTCCCAAACCCCGACACCGGTCGATCCCGCGGCCGTTATTCACACCAAAAACCCACACCAGAACGGCTGCACAGACAACCAACAGACACCACAGCACAACCAGTTCGGTTACACCATCGAAGCGCAACCGACGCTGACTGAACACACGCCTACGGCACGGAATCCGGGAATCGCAAACGCTCTGCACACCGTGGCAGCGAAAACAATACTCGCCTAAGTCGTCTGGAACATGGTCGTAACCCTCACCGCCAATACCAGGCGTCACACCCTCCGCGGCGGAACCAGCACCAACGCTCGCACGGAAACCAGTTCAGACATCGTCACCGGGTCCGTAGGAGCCACGCCCCGAGCGTAACCCAAGACACCAAACCCCACCGCCCGCCCAGACCGCGAACCACCCACCGGGCCACCAGGCAGTCAGCGGTCCGGAACACCGGCAGGGCTAGAAGCTCGTGCGTCTTGTCGGCGGCGCGGTTGAGCGGCCAAGATCAACCGATGAAGCGACCAGCGATCGTGATCGCTCACTTCGAGAGTTTCTCACCGTTCGACGGACCCGCACTCGATCGGCTCGACACGGTCGGCCGGCTGCTCGACCGCAAACCGCTCCACTCCTGGGACGACCCCCGGGCGCAGGAACTGCTTGCCGAAACCGAGGTGATCGTCGGACACTGGGGCTGCCCGTTGTTCGGTCCCGAATTCTTCGAGAGCGCACCGAAGCTCCGCCTGTTCGCCTACAGCGCAGGCACAGTCAAGATGTACCTGACCGAAGATCTCTGGGAGCGCAACATCGCCGTCACCTCCGGTGCGGACGCGAACGCCGAACCAGTCGCCGAATACACACTGGCCATGATTCTGCTGGCCAACAAGAGGGTGTTCCCCGCCATCGACCGGGAATCGCACCGCACGGGGTGGACACCGCCGGACACCGCCGCCGCACACGGCAACTGGAACAAGACGATAGGACTCGTTTCAGCATCGCTGACCGGCAAGCGGGTCGCCCGGCTGCTGGAGGCCTTCCCGCATCTCGAGGTGCAGATCTACGACCCGTTCGCCGACGCCGACACAATCGAGGCGCTCGGCGCCACCAAGCAGGAGAGCCTGCTCGAACTGTGCGCCCAAGCCGACGTGCTCTCCATCCACGCACCGGCGCTGCCCGAGACCCACAACCTCATCGGCCGGGCCGAACTGGGGGCGCTATGCGACGGGGCAACCGTCATCAACACCTCCCGGGGACACTGCCTCGACCTAGACGCCCTCACCGCCGAACTCGAGTCACAAAGACTCTTCGCCATCATCGACGTCACCGACCCAGTCGAACCCGTTCCGTCGGACCACCCGCTTCGGACCCTTCCCAACGCCGTGCTGACCCCCCACATCGCCGGTTCGCAAGGCACCGAACTCGCCCGCATGAGCGAATGGGTGATCGACGAAGTCGATCTCTACGCCACAGGCCGGGCGCTGCGCAACCCGATCACCCCCGAAATGGTCGACCAGATCGCCTGACGCCTCCTGTTTCCTATGAGCACACCTCGGACAAACCCAGTGCCACCAAGCAAGGCCAGCCGGAACGACCCAGCCGCCCACCACACCAAGGGCCAGACCCAACCCAGCCCGCTCTCCCGTCAAAGGCTCAACCGGACCGACTGATCCAAATGAACCAACCACCGACACACCCCGAGCAACCACAACCGGCCAACGGGAACTTCGGTGCCACGATCCGATCGGTCACTGCTGAGCACGGATCGGCGCCCTTCCTCATCGAAGGCGACAAGCAAACCCACAGCTATGGGGAAATCGACGACCTCGCCGCCCGCTACGCGCAGGTTCTGCAGACCAACGGTGCGGAAGTCGGCGACCGTGTGCTCGTACAGGTCGACAAATGCGTCGAAGCGGTCGCTCTGTATCTCGCGTGTCTACGAGCCGGGTCGGTGCACGTTCCCCTGAACCCGGCGTTCACCACCGAAGAACTCGCCTACTTCATCGGCGACACCGAACCGACCGTGGTCGTCGTCGACCCTGAGGCAGACGTCGCCGGCACCACACCCGGCACCACACCCGGCACCACACCCGGCACCAGACCCGGTAACAGCACTCGGGTTCTCACCCTGGCACCGGGCGGGCAGGGCACCCTGCCGAGGCTGGCCGACGAGCGAGAGACCCGAACCGTCACAGCCACTGACACCGAGATCGCCGCGCGTCAGGACGACGACCTCGCCGCACTGTTGTACACATCGGGCACCACAGGTCGGCCGAAGGGCGCCGCACTCACCCACGCCAACCTGCGACACAACGCCCTGGCGCTGATCGACACATGGAACTTCACCCAGAGCGACCGGCTGGTGCACTGCCTGCCGCTGTTCCACACACATGGACTCTTCGTGGCACTCCACTGCGCGATGCTCTGCGCGATCCCCGTGACCTTTCTCCCCAGGTTCAACACCGAGCAAGTGATCGACGCGCTTGGGGATGCAACCGTGTTCATGGGCGTCCCCACCTACTACAACCGGCTGCTCGGTGACCCCAGGTTCACCGCCGAGTCGGTTGAACACATCCGCCTGTTCATTTCCGGGTCGGCACCGTTGAGCGAATCGGTCTTCGCAGAGTTCATCGAACGCACCAAGCAGCGGATCTGCGAACGCTACGGGATGAGCGAGACGGGCATCATCACCTCCAACCCATACCAAGGCGACCGACTTCCGGGAACGGTCGGTTATCCCCTCCCAGGAGTCGAGCTGCGTGTGGTCGACAACACGGCCAACAACGTCGACCACGCAGCAACGTCAGCCGAATCGCCTGAACTCGTCGGGGCCGACCCAACCCAACCCCAACCAATCCGACCTCAACCTGTCGGGCCCGGCGTCATCGGCTCAGTGGAGGTCCGCGGCCCGAACGTATTCCGCGGATACTGGCGCGTCGGCACCACAGTCACACCCGACACCACAGTCACACCCGACACCACCACACCCGACACCACCACACCCGACACCACCACACCCACCGACACCACAGTCACACCCGACACCACCACACCCACCGACACCACAGTCACACCCGACACCACCACACCCACCGACACCACAGTCACACCCGACACCACCACACCCACCGACACCACAGTCACACCCGACACCACCACACCCGACACCACACCCACCGACACCACACCCACCGACACCACACCCACCGACACCACACCCACCGACACCACACCCACCGACACCACAGTCACACCCGACACCACCACACCCACCGGCGCCACGGTCACACCCGACACCACCACACCCACCGGCGCCACGGTCACACCCGACACCACCACACCCACCGGCGCCACGGTCACACCCGACACCACCACACCCACCGGCGCCACGGTCACACCCGACACCACCACACCCACCGGCGCCACGGTCACACCCGACACCACCACACCCACCGGCGCCACGGTCACACCCGACACCACCACACCCACCGGCGCCACGGTCACACCCGACAGCACCGAAACCAACACCCGCGGCAACACCGTGAAGCCAGCCACAGACGACGACGGCTGGTTTGAAACGGGAGATCTCGGCAGCCTCGACGAGAGCGGTCGCCTGAGCCTTCACGGACGATCGGGCGACCTGATCATCAGCGGGGGGGAGAACATCTACCCCAAGGAGGTCGAACTCGTGCTCGACGAGATCCCCGGGATACACGAATCAGCAGTGATCGGTCTGCCCCACCCCGACCTAGGCGAAGCCGTGACCGCCGTTGTCGTGGTGGACGAGGCAAGATTCTCGCTCGAAGACGCCCGAGCCGAACTCGCAACAAGACTCAGCCGCTTCAAACACCCCAAACAGATCCTGATCGCCGCGTCACTCCCCCGAAACGCCATGGGGAAGGTCCAGAAGAACTCCCTGCGACAACAACACCAAGAGACCTACCTCTGAGCCGAACAAGGCGCGATCTAACCTTGGATCAGGCTGGCAAGTGCCCACACGGCAGCCACCAGACCAACCACAATGAAGACGATGCTCCGTGCCAACGGGGCACGCTCCAAGTCTCCCTCACGATGCGGGTTCGACGCCGGACGCACCAACGCCAACAGATTCCCGACCGCCATCGCACCACCGAGCGCCAACACCAGCCACACCAGCAGATCCTCGCCGAACAGCACTCAGATCACCCGGGTTTCCAGGTTCCGGAACGACGTGTACCTGGGCACGAAGCTGAGCTCGACAGTTCCTATCGGCCCGTTGCGATGCTTCGCAATGATCACCTCGGCAATCCCCTCATTCTGTTTGGCAGCAACCTCATCGGCACTCCCCTGGTACACCTCGTCGCGATACAGGAACAAGACCACATCGGAGTCCTGCTCAATAGAACCCGACTCCCGAAGATCCGACAGCATCGGACGCTTGTCCGTACGGGCCTCAAGGGCTCGGGACAGCTGCGAAACCCCGATCACCGGGCACTTCAGCTCCCGGGCCAGGATCTTCAAACCACGACTGATCTCAGCAACCTCGACCTGGCGGCTCTCAGCACGGTTGCGACCGGTCATCAACTGCAGATAGTCGACTACCACCAACCCGAGATCACCCACGCTGCTCTTCAAACGCCGGGCCCTCGAACGAATGTCGAGAATCGACGGATTCGGGTTGTCGTCGACCCACAACGGCACGTTCGCGAGACTGGCGATCGTGTTGGACATCCGTGTCCACTCGTGCTCCTTGAGTCGGCCAGTACTCATCGCGCTGCTGTCGATACGAGTCTCAGCCGCCAGGATGCGCTGCGTGATCTCCAGGTGTCCCATCTCCAGACTGAACACGAGAACCGGCTTCTGTTCGCGAATCGCGGCATGGCTCGCAATGTTGAGGATGAACGACGTCTTGCCCATGGCAGGTCGAGCACCGACCACGATGAAGGCGTTGGGCTGCAGCCCCGAGAGCTTCTGGTCGAGGTCAATGAACCCAGTGGGCGTGCCGACAATGCCCTTCCCCGACGCGCTGCGGGCCTCCATCTGGTCCAGAGCCTCGCTGGCCAGCGACTTGAGCTTGCTCATCGACTCGGCGTCTTGCCCATCGGCGATCTGAAACACCATGTTCTCGGCCTCGTCGACGGCCGCAGCGGCGTCCTCTGGCTGGCTGTACCCGATCTCGGCGATCTCGCCGGCAACACCGATGAGTTGTCGGAGCATGTAGCGCTCACGCACGATGCTGGCGTACTTCGTCGCATTCGAAGATGCCGGAGTGTTCATCTGAAGGCGATGCAGACCCTCCAGCCCGCCGACAGACTCCGACACGCCTGCCCGCTCGAGCTCGACCGCCACCGTGACCGGATCAACCGGGTCGCCTGATGCGTACAGCGCCGCTATGGCGTCGTAAACGTGGGCGTGCGCCGGTTGATAGAACTGTTCAGCGCTGACGAGGTCGATCGAGTCCGCTATCGCGTTGCTCGACAGCAGCATGGCCCCCAGCAACGACTCTTCGGCCTCAAGATTGTGGGGAGGCACACGGCCCTCGCGCCGAGTGCTGGTCTGAGTCATCGCCATTTATCTGTTACCTGACTGTCATCGGTTCGTCATGCAAGCCAACCACAAGTGCCCTGCTGTTTGCGCTGTGGGAAGTCGTGGAAAACGGGCCTGAACCTGGGGATTTTCTGTGCACTTCCGAAGCGCGCAGGCGCGCGCCGCCCAAGTCGCCACCGGCACAACTGATAAACCCGCTGTCACCGGATGGTGACAGCCGACTCACTCTTCCACGACCTCCACCGTGACCGGGAACTCCACGTCATTCTGAAGCTTGCAGTTCACCGACACCGAACCGAGTTCTTTCAGCGGAGAGTCCAGCGCAAGAGTATGGCTGTCGATCACAACACCAGCCTGAGCCTCGACAGCTTCAGCTATGTCGTCGGCGCCCACCGAACCGAAGAGACGGCCGCTCTCGCCGGCACGAGCGCTGACGGTGATCACCATGGGAACCAACCGGGCAGCGATCTCCTCAGCCTCGGCCCGGCTCTTGGCGTCACGCAGGACCGCGGCACGGCGCATCGCCTCAGCCTGGGTCTCCACTCCCTTGGTCGCCTTCAGCGCCAAACCACGAGGGGACAGCAGGTTGCGGAAATAACCGTCGGCAACGTCACAGATCTCCCCCTTTCGGCCGAGACCCTCGACATCCTGGCGAAGAACTACCCTCATCGGCCGCGCACCTCGGAAAACGGAATATCCGAACTGCCCTCACCCGACCCGGAACCATCGTCTGAAGCGTGCGCGCCGTCCAAGGCGGACTCAGCGCCGTCGTAGATCATCGCGTCGTCCTCACGAGAGGCCGGCGGAGGAGCGCTCGGACGCGGCACCGGACCATCGGCCCGTCCGCCACGATCACGATCACCACGCCCGCTGCGCTGAGTGGTCACACGGTTGGCATAGGGGACGAGCGCCATCTCACGAGCGACCTTGATGGCGTCGGCAACCATCTTCTGCTGCTGGGAGTTGTTGCCGGTGACACGGCGGGCGCGGATCTTGGATCGCTCGGACAGAAATCGCCGCAAAAGGTTGGCGTCCTTCCAATCGACGTACTCGATCTGCTCGCTGCTGAGGATCGAGACTTTCTTCTTGACCCTGCGGCCGCTTTCCTTGGGTTTACCCCGCTTCTTTACCTTGGCCATAGCCTCTCAACTTCTCCAGTTCTGTGGTTCTTGTCTGTGGTTCTTGTCTGTAGTTCTTGGCTGATGATCGGTGTCCGAGCCGCCGTTCGCCGGCGAACTAGAACGGCTCCTCATCGAGGTCGTACGTCGGCTGCGTCTGCGGCTGCGAGCGTTCAGCACCCTGGGACCTCGGGGCACCGCCACCGCCCTGACGGCCACCATCGTCAGACCCCCCGCGGAACTCATTGCGGGTGATCTCAGCGGACGCCCACTTGAGGCTCGGCGCCACGTCGTCAGCAAGGATCTCCACCTTCGAGCGGCGTTCACCCTGCTGGTTCTCCCAGCTTCGCTGCGAGAGCGTGCCGTAAATCACCACCCGCGCCCCCTTGGTCACCGAGTCGGCAACATTCTCGGCAAGCTGACGGAAACAGGTCACGTCGAAGAACGAAACCTCGTCCTCGCCGTCGTTCCGTCTCTTGTTCCAAGCCACGCCAAAATTGACGACGGCCATACCGCCCTGGGTAAAGCGCAATTCGGGATCGCGGGTCACGTTGCCCACGACTGTCACAGTGTTATCAAATCCCATGTGGGTACCTCCTGGTAGACCGGCCTACGCCGGTACCGCCTCCCCGAACAGGCCGCGGCGGGCCGCTTCCTTGTCTGGCAGGCGGAAAAGCTTGTGGCGGACTATGTCGTCCGCGAGACGCAACTGTCGTTCGGCGTCGGGAAGACCCGCCGATTCGGTGACGATCTCCCACACCACGTAGGTGCCCTCCAACTTGTGGTTGATCTCGTAAGCGAACCTACGACGGCCCCAATTGTCGGTCGACGCAATCCGGCCGCCCTCGTCGACAACAAGGCCCTCGATGCGATCGATCACCGCAGCAATGTCGCCGTCGTCGACATCAGAGTCGACAATGACCATCAATTCGTACGCTCGAGAAATACCCACGAGCACTCACCTCCTACGGACCCGGAAGAACCGGGGCCCCTTCCCGGGGCAGGGGTTGGTTGCTGAAGTTGTTTCCTTTCGGAGTTGCTTCCGTCGGGAAACGCCACCTGGGGGAATTGCCTGAAGACTACCGGCGTATGCCCCACGATGACACCTGCCCGAAGTCCCCGGAGAAACTCTTGTCGAAACTGCATGGCTAAAGAATGGCAGGGGGGTGTGACAGCCCCACAGAAAACCCACCTGGACCTTGGCCAACCCAGCCGAACCGACCCTACTGACCGCCGTAGAGCTCCAACTCCTGAGTCTCCGCGTCGGCCATGTGATAGCTCTCGGCACTGTTGGGAAACGCGCCGGAACGCACATCGGCGGCATAAGCGGAAACCGCCGACACCGACACCGACCTCACGTCGGCGTAGCGCCGCACGAACTTCGGCACGAAACGGTCCTCGATGCCCAACAGATCGTGGTAGACGAGCACCTGGCCGTCGCAGCGGGACCCCGCACCGATCCCGATCGTCGGAATGTCGACCGCGTCGGTCACCATCTCCGCAACCCGGTCCGGCACACCCTCGAGCACCACCGCATAACAACCGGCATGGGCGAGCGACTTCGCCGCCTGCACCAGCTTGCGGGCATGTTCAGCCTGCTTGGCCTGCACCTTGAAACCTCCCATCGCGTGAATCGACTGAGGGGTCAGGCCGATATGGCCCATCACAGGAATCTCCGCGGAGATGATCCGGTCGATCATCGGCAACCGCTTGCGGCCGCCCTCCAACTTGATCGAATGCGCTCCCGCGCGGATCAACCGGGCCGCGTTCTGTACCGTCTCCTCAGGAGAGACGTGATAACTCATCCACGGCATGTCAGCCACGATGTGACAGTCCGGTCGAGCCCGGGCGACCGCCGCAGTGTGGTGGCACATGTCGTCGATCGTCACCTGGAGCGTGTCGTCATAGCCGAGCACGACCATGGCAAGGCTGTCGCCCACCAGGATGATGTCGGCACCGGCCTCCGACGAAATGCGCGCCCCGGGCGCATCGTAAGCAGTGACCATCACCAGCGGATCGTCGCCGACACGAACCTTCTTGGACGCAATTGCAGGGGCTGTGAGCTTGCCCATGTCTGACTCCTTCCCCGTCCAGCGCCCTTCAGCTGCCGGCGGTGAACACAGACTAGCGGACCAACCCGCGAAACTCCAAGCGCGAACCGTGCAACCCGTCGCTCTCAGCCACCAACACCCTCTACGTCCTCGACCGCCGAAACCGAGCAACCGCCGAGCGAGCGGCTCATCGTCAGATGGTTCCAACCGCAGTCGGTGCAGACCTCAACCACATACCCCCGCAACTCCTGCTTGCGCGCATTGAGTCGAGTCATCTCCCTGTCGCTCGTGACGCAGCGGCCGTGCCCCGGCAACCGAGGACCGAACACATAGATGACCTCCACCAACCCGTCCGACTCACAGACCGGGCAGGGCGACTCCAGAGACCGGCCACAGAACTCCGCATTGCGGCGCAGCTCCGGTTGAGCGTCACACAGCTCTGAGATACTGACCTTGCCCTTCCGCCACGCCGCCAAAGCGGTCTCGCGCATCAACCGATAATCGATGCCGGCGTCACCACCAATGGCCTGAGTCAGTCCCATCTTCACGGCCATCACAGTAACCGTCCACAACCGTCCACGCATGGGGCGCGCACGACGGCAAGAATCAGCACCATGCAGCTGCACGACACACGAACCCCGGCAAACCGACCGATCGACCATGTGGACCTCGGGCTGGGAGTGGAACCAACACTCGATCGGCGGCTCATCGGATACGCCTCAGGACGGCGCATTCTCGAACTCGGATGCGGCGGGGGACACGCCGCGGTGGGACTCGCACTGCGAGGCGCGCGAGTCACCGCGATCGACGATGACGTCTCCCAGATCACCGCCGGACGCGAACTGGCGATCCGCCATGAGACCACCGTCGAGTTCCACCAGACCCACCTGGCCGACCTGGCCTTCCTGACCGCCGACCAGATCGATCTTGCGCTCTCGGTGACCACACTGTCATTCGTCGAAGACCTCGACCGGGTGGTCCGCCAGGTCCACCGAGTCATCAAGCCGGGCGGCCACCTGCTCATATCGATCCCCCACCCCGCAGCACTGTGCGCCGACAAGAAAGACCCGGCCCTGACCATCCGACCATGGAACGGCAACCGTCCCGTCGGTGGCCGCTACATCCACAACATCGAATCCATCGTGTCGTCGATGTGCCGAGCAAAATTTGTTGTGGACACGGTCCTCGAACGGCACGTCGACGACAACCCGCTGCCGTCAACCCTCCTGACCCGAGCCCGCAAACCCTGACCGTCCTTTGGAGCGCACGCCATCGCCGCGGGACCACACAGCCGGGCCGCACCAACGGACCACCCGACCACACCACCACCCGACCACACCACCAGAGCCGACCACACCACCCGACCACCCGACCACACACCAGAGCCACTGAACCACCCGACCACACACCACCGGAACCACCAAACCACACCACCACCCGACCCGACCACACACCAGAGCCACTGAACCACCCGACCACACACCACCGGAACCACCAAACCACCCGACCACACACCACCGGAACCACCAAACCACCCGACCACACACCACCGGAACCACCAAACCACCCGACCACACACCACCGGAACCACCAAACCACCCGACCACACACCACCGGAACCACCAAACCACCCGGCCACACACCACCGGGGCCACACCACCCGGCCACACACCACCGGGGCCACACCACCCGGCCACACACCACCGGGGCCACACCACCCGGCCACACACCACCGGGGCCACACCACCCGGCCACACACCGACGGGGCCACACCACCCGGCCGCGCCGGGCCGCGGTGCGGGCGGTCAGGAGCTCTGATTCTCAGACCACCAGGCCTGCAACCGGCTGGCGGCCAACTCGGTATCAAGGGGCCCCTCAGCGACGCGCAGATCAGCCAGAAAGTTCAGCGCCTCTCCAAGCACCGGACCCGGCTCGATCCCGAGCATGTCCGCGACCTCCAAGCCATCGAAAACAGGGACCGGATCATCCAGATCGGGCTCACGGCCACGCAACCGCGCCAACCGCATCAACGCCTCGTCGACATCATCGACCGAATGCCCGTCGCCGAGACGCAGCCCCGACACGAACGCCAGCAGGTCCTCAAGGCCGCGACCAGCAGGGCAACCCCGGGCAAGCTCACGGAACCGACGATCCGAAAGCGACGCCAGATCCGCGGCCGACAAGCTCCGGCCTTCACCCAGGAACCACTCGACCGCTCGAGCCATCGCGCCCGAGAACCTCAAAGCCCCCAGACCCAGCCCCGGCCGACCAGCCCCCTCATCCCCGTAACACCCGTCAACCAGCAGAACACTCAACATCGCAGCCCAGCGCATCGCAGGGTCCTGCCGCACAGCCCTCACCCGGCCGGCCGCAGACTCCCAAGAATCAACCGCACCAACCACAGGCAGCCGGCGCCCGACCCCGGACTCGTCAATCAGACGCAGACCCGCACCCGGATCGTCGAGCATCAACAACTTCTGCAACTCGTCACGAACACGCTCAGCCGAAACGATCTCCAAACGTCCAGCCTCAGCCGTCATCGCCGCCACCAACCCCGGCGCCGCCGAAAGCCCACAGCTCGCGGCGAACCTGGCAGCCCGCAACATCCGCAACGGATCCTCCGACAAAGAAACCTCAGGCTCGAGGGGCGTGCGCAGAACCCCGGCATCCAGATCGGCTCGGCCCCCGAACGGATCCACCAGCGAATGGTCAGCCATGTCGATCGCCATCGCGTTCACGGTGAAATCCCGGCGGGCCAGATCCTCGACGACGTCCTCACCAAACACCACAGTCGGCCGGCGCGAATCCGGCTGGTAGGACTCCGCGCGATGAGTCGTGATCTCATAGCTCTGCCCGCCAATGACACAGCCGATCGTGCCGAAACGCTCACCCTGCAACCACACCTCGTCCGCCAGCTCCGCCACCAGGGTCCTGATCGCATCAGGGCGCGCATCGGTGGTTGTATCGAGATCCTGCCCGACACTCGACCGTCCCAGAAAGTAGTCCCGCACCACGCCGCCAACGAGGAAGAACCGAAAACCCGCAGACTCGAAGCGCTGCGCCACTGGGTCCGCCCGCTTCAACACCGCCTCAAGCTCATGCGTGTAGCCGGCCACACAAAGACATTACCGGGCTACCCGCCCAACGGAGAGCGACGTATCGTAAACGGTGACCATGGCCCTCACCCAGCTCACGATCGGCGACGCGAGATTCCGTGCCGGACGATGGCAGGGCCGCGCCGACCTGGCCACGCTCATACCGCTGACCGATGCCCGGACACTGCACCGAGAGTCGCTGCGAGCCGCCCGCACAGTCCTGCAGAACCAAGGTTTCAGCGCCGTCGTCACCAGCCCGGTGGGCCCCCCGGAGCGAACCGCCTTCCTGCAGGACGACTTCAGCGAACGTGAACAACTCCACCTGCTGCGCTACGACCTCCACCCAGGCTCTGCGTCGGGCCGAACCCTCGACGGACGCCACAGACCATGGCAACGCAAGCGACCACGAACCCGGCGAGGAACCAGGCGCGACTGGGACGAAATCCTTGCCGTGGACCAACAGTCATTCGACGAGTTCTGGGCCTTCGACCGCGACGGGCTCAAAGACTCGATCGACGCCACCCCATTGAGCAGACTCCGGATCATCCGCAGTACCGACGCAGCCGGCACCCCACCCGCCACCCCACCCGGCACCCCAGCCGGCACCCCAGCCGCCACCCAACCCAGCAGGCCCAGCATCCAACGCAGCGCACGCAACAACGAAGCGGTCGGCTACGCGCTCACCGGGCACTCGGGAGGCTCGGGATACCTGCAGAGGCTCGCAGTGCACCCCGCATGCCGCCAACAGGGGATCGGCACGCTCCTGGTCAACGACGCCCTCTCCTGGATCCGACGACGCGGCGCCGTCACAGGCTGGGTCAACACCCAGAAAACCAACGAATCCGCTTTGCGCCTGTACCAGAAACTCGGATTCACCCTCCAAGAACACCCTTTGACGGTCATGTACCGGTCACTCACATGAGCCGCCCCGCATGCACCAACCCAGGACCCGTCACCACAGCGCGTATCAACCCCCGACACACCAACACCCGACACACCAGCCCTAGCCTCGGCTGTCCCGCAGGCGCGGTACTGGCACTCGTCTCAGCGATCGTGCTGCTCGTCGCCGCTGCGCAAGTCAACCACGCGGCGGCCCAGACCGACGGACGGATAGACCTCGTCGCCCAAACCGCCTTCGTGGGCGACACCCCCGCAACCATCGACCTGAGACTCAGCGCACCGGCCGGCTCAACGATCCGCATACAGATCTTCGAAGCCCTCACCAACCGAGAAGACATCCGCTCCAGCTACCGGGGCCTCGGCGACCGAAGGCCCTTCAGCGATTTCAGCTGCGACGTGGACGAACCCCCCGAAACCGCCCCCTGCCAACTCAACAGCACCGGCGAGATCTTCTCTATCGAGATCCCAGACCAGGAAATCGGAGAGATACTGCGAGTCAACCAAGGCGCCCTGCCCGTCGTCGTCACCCTCCATGACAACAACGGCGACGTCATCGACACGCTCATCACCCACCTGCTCGTGCTCGATGACCAACAAGACCCCACCCTCCACATCGCATTCCTCGCCGACCTCAGCACACCGCTCGCACTCCAACCCGACCAGACCATCCAACTCGACACCCAGGACCTCTTCGAACGGGCGCAACGAATCGCCCAACGCCGACAGGTCCCGATCACCGTGGCGCTCCAGCCCGAAACTCTGCAAGCCCTCGCGGTCAGCGAACCCGACCGGCTCAACGAGTTCATCGAACTGCTCGCAGACCGGCCAGTCCTCAACGCCCCCTGGGTCGACCTCGACGAAGAAGCCTGGCGGCTCGCCGACGACATCAACCTCATCACCGACCACTACAGCCACGGAGCGGCGGTCATCACCGAGATACTCGGACGCGCGCCTTCAGCCATCTCCAGAATCGACCGCAACACCACACCAGAGACGCTGGCGGTGCTGGCCGGCAACGGCACCGAGACCGCCGTCGTCGAAGCCGACCGGATCAGCGTCACACCAGCCGGGACCAGCGGACTCTCCCCTGTCCAACTCGACGCCACCAACGGCGAGACCATGACAGCCATCGCCATAGACGCCTCGCTACGGCAAACGCTCAACCACCCCGACGCGGAACTCGCCGGACAGCGCGCCCTGACCGAACTCGCCATCGCGGCAACCAACGCAACCACAGACAGCGCCATCCTGTTCGACTTCGACCAACTCGAATCAGCAGTACTCGACGTGCTTCTCGAGGGCATCCAGGCACGAAGCAACCTACAAACATCGGAAGTCGCCAGAGCCCTCCAAGTACCCGCGGCCCGCAACGCCGAGGGACGAACACTGCAGGTCACGCTCGCGCCGACCCCGACACCCGACCTGTCACAGCGATCAGCCGATATCGGAGTCACCCGCGGAACCGTCGACGCCTACGCCTCAATGATCGCCCCCGAACGAACACCGATAACCCCTCTCGAGACCCTCATGCGAGCCGCGGCAGCGAGCCGCCTGAGCGAACAACAGAGCGCCGCCTACACCCGCAGCGTGTTCGAAGTAGTGCTCACCGGAACAGCCGACATCACCATCGAACCGAGCGAACGCATCACCCTGACCGACCGTCACGCAGACCTGCGGATCACCGTCCGCAACGGACAACCGCTTCCGATCACCGTCGAGTTCCTGCTCAGCGCCGAGAAGCTGCGATTCGTGGACGGCGAGCGGTTCACCCGAACGCTCAACCCCGGCGACAACGAAGTCCTAGTGCGGGTTGAAACGCTCGCCTCCGGTGACGCCAGAGTCACCGTCAACATCACTTCACCGGGAGGTCAGCTCGAAATCACCGAAGGAGTCGTCGACATCCGCTCAACAGCCATCTCCGGTCTGGGCCTGGTGATCTCGATCATCGCTCTGGTCGTGCTCGGCGGATGGTGGGCCCGGACGATTCGACGCGTCCGGCGCAACCGGGCCGCTGCTACCGTCGCAGACACCGCGGCTGCTACCGTCGCAGACACCGCCGCCGCTACGCGGCCCCCAGACTCACCGCACACCGAACAGCACGGCCCAGACCAACCACACCCAAACACCGCCTCAGTTGCACCGTCCCCGGACCCAGACCAACCACACCCCGAACAAACAAACCCAGCCCCACGAAACCCAGACCCAGACCAACCAGACCAACCACACCCCGAACAAACAAACCCAGCCCCACGAAACCCAGACCCAGACCAACCAGACCAACCACACCCCGAACAAACAAACCCAGCCCCACGAAACCCGGACCCAGACAAACAAGACCAACCACACATCGAACAAACAGACCTAGATTCAGGCCAACCGCACCCCGAACAGCCCGAACCCGACCCGAAACAACCGGACCAACCACAACAAGACCAGGAGGAGCTGTGACCGTTCGTATCGTCACCGACAGTGCATGTGACCTTCGCGGCGATGAAGTCGACCAACTCGGCATCGAAGTCGTACCCCTCTCAATCCGCTTCGGCGAAACCGAGTACATCGACCGCGAAGAACTAACCGTCGATCAGTTCTACCGCGAGTTGGCGTCCGCCGAGACGCTCCCCGAAACAGCCGCGCCGGCACCCGGGCGATTCGACCAGGCCTTCCGACGACAACTCGACGCCGGAGCCTCCGGAATCGTCTGCATAAACCTCTCCGCCGCACTGTCGGCAACAATGCAGTCCGCCAAGACTGCAGCCGCCGGGATCGACGCCGACATCCGAGTCGTAGACAGCCGCTCGATCACCGTAGGACTCGGATCGATCGTGATCGCCGCCGCACAAATGGCCGCAAACGGAGCGACAACGGACCAGATCGAAACATCCGTAGCCGACCTCAGCGACCGCACACACGTCTTCGGAGCCCTCGACACCCTCGAGAACCTCAAGAAAGGCGGCCGCATCGGCGGAGCACAAGCACTGGTCGGATCGATGCTTGCGATCAAACCGATCCTCGATCTGTCGAGCGGCGAGGTCCAGGAAGCAAGCAAACAACGCACCCGCAAGAAGGCCCTCGCCTGGCTCGGCGACAAGCTCGCCGAATACGACGAGCCCGAGAACCTCGCAATCATGCACGCACAAGCACCCGACCTAGACGACTTCCTGTGGATGATCGACGGAATCGTCGACATCAGAGAGGCACGAGTCGAGGTAATCGGTCCAGTCGTCGGAACCCACGCCGGACCCGGAGTCATCGGCTTCGCCCTGCAAAGCTGACGCACCGACTCGTACTAGGGTCGCAGTGACGCTCCCATGGACGACACGACCCTGATAACCGCTGCGCAGAGAGGGGACCGGCAGGCGCTCGACCAGCTACTACGCGCACACCAGAGCCGTATCCACGCCATCTGTAGACGCATCGCAGGCAACGACGCCGACGCCCTCGACGCCACCCAGGAAGCACTCATCGCCATAGTCAAAGGACTCCCGCGCTTTGACGGACGATCCAAATTCTCAACCTGGGTCTTCCGGATCGCCACCAACGCCTGCATCGACGAATTACGCCGCCGGCAGCGCCAACCCACTCCGGGACTGCCCGAATACGAACAGGCCGACGCCAGCCCGATGGCTTCGAGCCCACCCCGAGACCCCGCCGACACCGTCAGCGCCCGCATCGACATCGACCGCGGGCTCAAACAACTCCCCGAAGAGTTCCGAACCGCGGTCGTGCTGCGCGATGTAGCCGGCCTCAACTACAACGAGATCGCCGAGGTCCTCAATATCGCGCCCGGCACGGTCCGCTCCCGAATCGCCCGCGGGCGACGTCAGCTCATGAATGTCATGAACCCCGGCGATTCAAGGAACCAACCCCCACCCGACAACCGTCACAACAAACAAGCCGATGACTGACCCGACCCATTCCGACGACGAAATCGTTTCGTCCTACCTTGACGGTGAAGCGACCCTCGACGAGGTCGCCCGCGTCCAGGCCGACCCGGAACTGCTCGCGGAGGTCCAAGAGTTCGAGGCCGTCGCAGAACTGCTGTCCACCCCCGTTGCCCCGCTGCCGCAAAGCGACGTCGACGAACTCATCGGCAACGCCCTGGACCAGAGCGCCACAAGCGACCGAATCCTCGATCTCTCGGCCATTCGAGCCAGCCGCATCTTCGCGCCGCAGCGACTGGCGACCATCGCCGCGGGTGTCCTGCTGCTCGCCGGGGCAGTCGGCGCACTGATCGCTCTCAACAACTCAGGCACCGACGACGAAATGAATGTCTCCTTCGCAGACAGCTCCGAGGCGGCTGACGATTCTGTGGGCGACGACGGCGACATGGCTTTCGACAGTGACATGCCCGCTGACGGAGACGACATGGCCGAGGGGATGCCCGACAGTGCCGACATGGCCGAGGCGATACCCGAAAGTGCCGACACGGCCGGCGAGTACTCCGAGGACGCCGGCGACGACATGGCCGACTCCGAGCAAGGCGTCGCAGACGACCAAACCGAGGCGACCACCACGGTCGCAGCTGTGGACACACGCAGGAGCTACAGCCGGCTCAACCTGGAGATCACCGATAGCTACGAATCCCTCGACGAGCTGATCGACCACACCACAAGGCAATGGCGTGAGATCGTTGGCGCCGAAGCGCCTCCCGTCCCACCAGTCATAGACGAGCAGGACCCCGCCCAGCAGGACCTCGCCGAGCAGGACCTCGCCGATGTTCGCTGCGCGCAGCACCTCCACGCCTACATCGACACCCTCGACCACAGCCTCGACAGCGGCGGCATCAGCATCGGCATCAGCGTCGGCGAAACCATCCTTGCCAACACTTTGACCACGATCGTCGTGGTCGAACTGTCCGCCGACACAGCAGCACTCCTCGCCACAGCCGAACCCGGCTGCGCGGTCAACCAACTCGCCAGTCTCGGCCCCTGACCCACGTTCATTCCAGGCCCACCCAGGCATTCCAGGCCCACCCAGGCCGGACGCAGTGGCTCGGGGAAAAGAAGACGACTCGCAAAAGTTAGACTTCAAACACGATGGACAAGACAATCACCGAGAACCGTTTGGCTTGCTACGTTCCCGGCCTACGCGAATACGACGACGCGTTCCGGCTGCGGGTGATCCTGCACGACTTCGGAATGGTCTGGCAGCACGCCGACAGAGCCGAGCGAATCGTCTTGGTCGAGGAAGAACCCGAGCCGTTCGACGAACGCTGGGATGGTTTCTTAGCGGCCTACGTCGAACATCTCTGTTACCACGCCCAGCTGCCCACGCCGGCATGGACACAGCAGGAGAACCGCTATCTGGAACGCATGTGGTGGCCTGCCCACTACTTTGAGTTCGAGCGCGGCTCAGTGATGATGAGCACTCCCGCGGCGTTTGAAGTACATGGCATGTGGATCGCCGAACGTGAACTGGAAGTCGTGTGACTCCCGCGTTTTCGGCATCTGAACTTCAGGAGGCACTGAGCGAACTCGCCGTCATCCTTCAAAGAAGCCGCAAGCGGGCGCGGATCTATGTGGCCGGCGGCGCTGCGATGATTCTGGCAAACAAGTCCGACAAGCTCACCAGGGACATAGACGCCTGGATCGAGGAAGGATACGGCGCGGTCATGGACGCGGCGCAACAGATCGCCAGACAGCGCGGATGGCCCAGCACCTGGATCAACGAGCAGGCGACCACCTACATGCCTCCACCAGAGAAGCGCCGCGGAACCGTGGTGTACGACCATCCTTCCCTCAAAGTGATCGCCGCAAACAATGATCACCTGCTGGCAATGAAAGCGAGAGCAGCACGTTCGGTCGACGAGTCAGATGTCGAGCAGTTGCTGCGCGAGTGCAGTTGCAGCACAGTCGAGCAAGTCGAATCACTGGTGCAGAACGTGTTCCCCGACGAAGGCTTGGGCGAGCGGCAGAAACAATGGTTGGGAGCCGTTATCGACCGGCTGACAAACCAGGGGGACATCGAACCCGACGAGTAGGGCCGAACCGGGAGTCTGCCTTGATCAAGCCACCGTGGTCCCCCTCAGACCGAGTCTGTGAACTGAGCCGGCAGGGTCTTGAGGCCGCTGGGACGGTTGGTGTGTGTCCACGTGGGCGGACCGACCACCTCGACACCGGTCCAGCGGTCCAGGATCGCGTTGAGCATCACATCGATCTCCAGGCGGGCAAGGTTGGCCCCAGACAGAAATGCGGTCCGTGAACGAAACCGACAGGGTTGTTGGGGCGCCAGTCGACCCGGAAGCCGATCCGCATAGGCACCCTCCCCACGACAACTTATGCTGGGCAGTCCAACTGAAACCAGAGGAAACCCACATGTCAAAAGTGTCGATGGTCGCAACGTTCACCTGCAAGGAAGGCCGCAACGACGAAATGGACGCCGCGCTGGCGGCCCAGGTCGCCGTCGCAGCCAAGATGGAGGGCGTGGAGGTCTACTCGTACCACCGAGGCGAGGGCAACAACTACTCCTACTTCGCTCTGTTCTCGTCTATGGAGGCGATCCAGTCACAAGGCCAGTCCGAAGCCCTGCAGGAGGTCATGGCAACCTTCATGGAACTGCTCGCAAGCCCCCCGCAGATGGCCATGTACTCCCCCGTCGCCGCCACCGGCCTCGACCTCTAACGGTCGTTCGTGACTTGGACTGACGGTAGGCTCCGAGGCCATGGCTTCTGAGACCACGCCAGCCGAAAGCGACTGGATATCAGGTGTCGTCGACGCAATCGTCGACAACATCGACAAGGTCCGGACCCACGGCACCGAGAACGTGATCCGGGCGGTACGAGCAGTCGTCTACGGACTCGTGGCGCTGGTCTTCGTCACCGCAGCACTGACACTGCTGATCATCATCGGAGTCCGCCTTGCCGACGCCTACCTGCCGATCGGCGCCGGAGTCGGCGATGCCACCTGGGCCGCCCACCTGTTCATCGGCAGCCTCCTGGCAATCCTCGGCTTCGGCTTCTGGTTCAACCGCAAGACCGACGGCCTGCGTTGGGTCAACCTCGCACTGATACTCGACGCCCTGATCATCGTCGTAATCGTCTGCTACGGCATCATCGACTCGTTCGCCTGACCGCAAATCCCACCAGCGCCCCGCGATAGGAACACAAATGCCCGAAACCCACGACGTAGTCATCATCGGCTCCGGACCCGCAGGGCTCACCGCGGCGCTCTACACCGCCCGCGCAAACCTCTCCCCCCTGCTGCTCGAAGGCGAACCCAGCAGCACCAGCGACCAACCCGGCGGCCAGCTGATGCTCACCACCGATGTGGAGAACTACCCCGGATTCCCTGACGGGGTCATGGGACCCGAGCTGATGGTCAACTTCCGAGCCCAGGCCCACCGCTTCGGCACGCGGATCGAAACGGTCAAAGCCACCCGAGTCGACCTCTCCGAGCGTCCCTTCAAAGTCTGGGTCGACGACCCCGAAGCTCCAGAGCCGACCTATGAGGCCAACTGCCTGATCGTCTCCACCGGAGCCCAGTCGCTGATGCTCAACCTCGACCGCGAGATCGAACTGGTCGGACACGGACTCTCCACCTGCGCAACCTGCGACGGATTCTTCTTCCGCGACCAGGAGATCGCCGTGGTCGGAGGGGGCGACTCCGCCATCGAGGAGGCCACCTTCCTCACCCGGTTCGCCAGCAAGGTCACGATCATCCACCGACGCGACGCCCTGCGCGCATCAAAAATCATGCAGCAGCGCGCCTTCGACAACCCGAAGATCGAGTTCATCTGGGACACAGTCGTCACCGAATACCTCGGCGAAGACTCGATCAGCGGGCTGCGGCTGCGCAACGTGAAGACCGACCAGGATTCCGAACTCGCAGTCACCGGAGTGTTCATCGCCATCGGGCACCGACCCAACACCGACATCTTCTCCGGCCAACTCGAAATGAAGGACAACGGCTACCTGGTAACTCAACCCGACTGCTCACGCACCAACATCGAGGGCGTATTCGCCTGCGGAGACGTGCAGGACGACGTTTACCGACAGGCAGTCACCGCAGCCGGTTCAGGGTGCATGGCCGCGCTCGACGCGGAACGTTGGCTTGAGTCGCAACACAGCTAGAGTCAGCAGCAACCCGACTGAAAGAGCCCCAACCATGGCAGGATCCCTTGGCACCCTCGATGAAAGCACCTTCGACGAGGAGATCGGCAGCGCCACCGCACCCGTACTGGTCGACTTCTGGGCAGAGTGGTGCGGTCCATGCAAGATGGTCACCCCCATCCTCGAAGAAATCGCTGAAGAGCAGGGCGACGCCCTCAAGATTCTCAAGCTCAACGTTGACGACGCACCCTCGATCGCCCAGCGGTTCGGTGTCATGAGCATTCCCACCCTGATCCTCTTCAAGGACGGGGAGGAAGCAAAACGCATAATCGGTGCAAAGCCCAAAGGTGCTCTTCTCAACGACGTAACCCCTTTCCTCTGAGCAGCGCCGGATGAACCCGCCCGGGCTTCCCCTTCGGCGCGGTGACACCGGTGCCGGGGTACGGGACCTGCACCGCCGACTGGCCGCGGCCGGGTTCACCGACGTCGGACCTCCCGAGGTGTTCGACGAAACCACCGAGCGCACTCTTCGTGCGTTCCAAGCCGCGAGGCGGCTGGTCGAAGACGGAATCTGCGGTCGACAGACCTGGTCTGCGCTGGTAGACGCCCATTTTCAGCTCGGTGACCGGATGCTGTACCTGCGCTCCCCCATGACCCGCGGCGACGACGTCGCCGACCTCCAGTTGCGTCTCGGCAATCTCGGATTCGACGCCGGATGGCTCGACGGAATATTCGGACCCGACACCGAAGCAGCCGTGCGGGACTTCCAACACAATCAGGGACTCAACGCCGACGGCACAGTCGGCCGCGCGACCGTCGCAGCGCTCGACCGCCTCGCCGGCCGCGTCGTCGGGGCCAAGACGATCGCTGAGGTGCACCAGACAGAGACTCTCCGCCGACACGTCGGCGTCGAGGGAAGGCGCATCCTGCTGGGCGAGACCGGAGGTCTGCCGGCGGTGGTCAACTCGCTCGCCCGGCTGCTGCAGCTCGACGGAGCAACTGTGCTCACCCTGCATCACCCCGACCTCTCCTCGCACGCCCAGATCGCCAACAGCTGGAGCGGTGACGCATATGTCGGCGTGACGCTCGCCACCGATGACTTCTGGGTCGCCTACTTCCAGACCGAGGGCTTCACCTCCAACGGAGGGCGCCTGCTCGCACGGTATTGCACCGACAAGATCGAGCCTGTGCTGAACAACGAATTCCCTGCGACCGGGATGCGCCTGCCCATCCTTCGGGAAACAAGGATGACAGCGGTGTGGTGTCGGGTCGGGCCGGCACCAGTTGTGGTGGAGCGAACCGAGGCTTTCGCCAAGGCCCTACGCGACGCCGTGATCGACTGGTGCGTAGGCCCCCAGCCGCAATGACGCCGCGTTGCGGGACTCCGCAACTTCTGTCAGTCTAACTGTCAATAGTTGTACTGTCAATAGTTGCGCTGTGGCTGCGCTCAACTACTGGCCGGCGATGATCCGATAGATCCGTTCCAAGTCGTCGAGATCGGCAAAATCAACCACCAGTCTTCCGGGGCCCTTACCCAACTTCACCGCAACCCTGGTGTCCAACCGCGTGGCCAGCAGTTCCTCAAGTTCCAGCACCCCCGCATCAGCCACCTTCGGATCTGCCTTCTTGGCCGGAGTCTTGTCATCTTCATCCGACTCAGCAGAATCCACATCACGGAGCATCTCCTCAATCTGGCGAACGGTCAGACCCTCCTCAACAATCTGAGTTGCCAAGCGCTCCTGCTCGGAGCGGTCCGGTGTTGCCAACAATGCTCGAGCGTGTCCAGCGTTGAGTTGCCCCTCAATCAGCAGACGCTGCACCAGTGGCGGAAGGTGCAGCAACCTGAGGGTGTTGGCAACAGCGGACCGAGACTTCCCCACGCGCCGCGCAACATCTTCTTGAGTCAACCCGAACTCTTCGACGAGTTGTTGATAGGCCGCCGCTTCCTCAAGCGCGTTGAGGTCCTGCCGATGCAGGTTCTCAACAACGGCCGTCTCAAGCGAAGACAGAACATCAGAAGTCCTGACGATCGCCGGGATCGCCGATAGGTCGGCACGCTTGGCGGCACGCCACCGTCGCTCCCCCGCTATCAGTTCATACTGTCCATCATCCAATTCTCGGACCACGATCGGCTGAATTACCCCAATCTCGGTGATCGACCTAGACAACGAGGCCAAAGTCTCCTCATCAAAATGTTCACGAGGTTGGTTCGGGTTCGGGACTACTTGCTTTATGTCGATCTCTTGATAGACGCCACCGTCAGCGGTGAAGTCCGCCGGAATCAGCGAACTGAGACCTCTACCAAGTCCACTACGCCTCGCCATTGAGGACCTCCTTAGCTAGTGTGCGATAGGCAGTCGCCGCACGCGATCCGGGATCGAATACTGAGATTGGCAGACCGAAACTCGGCGCTTCGCTCAAACGGACCGCCCGTGGTATCACCTGTCGACACACCTTGTCTCCAAAGTGACCCCGCACCTCTTCAGACACCTGCTTCGACAGCTTGGTCCGCGCATCAACCATCCCCAGCACAATCGTGCTGAGATGGAGATCTGGATTGAGGTTGCGCGTCACCAAGTCAATGTTGCGGATCAACAGTCCGAGGCCTTCCAAAGCGTAATACTCGGCCTGAACCGGCACGAGCACTTCTCTCGCCGCTGTCAACCCGTTGATAGTCAACAGGCCGAGGGATGGTGGGCAGTCGATGAACACGACGTCGTAGTCGTCAGCAACCTCCTCAAGGGCGATCTTCAGTTTCCTCTCGCGGTTCATGGCCGGTACCAGCTCGATTTCCGCCCCCGCAAGATCCAGGCTGGAGGGGACGATGTAGAGATTCTTTACCGAAACCGGCTCGATCACATCCTCCAGAGGGACATCCTCAAGCAGCACATCGTAGAGAGAATGATCAACCATTCGCGAATCAATGCCGAGGCCTCTCGTCGCATTCGCCTGGGGGTCGAGATCGACAATCAGAACGCGCTGGTCAAGCTGCGCCATACAGGCCGCGAGATTGATTGTCGTCGTGGTTTTTCCAACCCCGCCTTTCTGGTTGGCGACAGCAAACACCCTCGTGTGGGGTCGAGTCACGAAACCAACTCCCTTCTTCAGAGCCCTCATATCTTCGGTCAGCGAACCGCTGAGGTCAAGCATTCTCTACGATAGTCGATGTTTCACGTGAAACACGCGACGAGAGTTTCGTTAGACGTGCGCGGATTGAACAGTGGGGTTGCGCTAACACCAGTTGTTTCCCGCTCTTGTTCGCTGCGCTCCGCTATCCGCTCTTGTTCGCTGCGCTCACAGGGCCGCTCGGGCCACGGACGAGCCCCTCAGACCACCGCCACGAACCGTCCAGCCACGGCCACGGTCGGTCGCGGTCCTGTTCGAGGTCGATCCGCTCGGCCTCCTTGTTTGTTTCACGTGGAACATCTAAAACAACGGCGCTCGGCGGCGAGCCGCCTCACGACGGGGAAACCGGTCAGCAATAGCCTTACCCGTCCGCTGAACACGAAGATACCCACCTGCACTCGTCTCCCAACGTTCAACAACCAAAGCCGCCAACGGAGAAAGATCAGCAGCCAGCCACGTGTCGGCAGTGCTGTCCGACACTGAAACCACCAGCGAGCCGCCTTCAGCAAGCAACGGAAGTCCGCACTCTGCAACTTCGCTTGGAGGCCCAAAAAGGCGCGCGACAACAAGATCGTTCATTGACCGCCAGTGAGGATCATGCGCGTAGTCATCCGCTCGTCCGTGCACCACATCGACACGACTCTCCAGGCCAACGGCCCGAACGGCGTCGAGTGCAATCCCGCAGCGGCGTGAGCTGGAATCCAAGAGTCGCCAAGTCGTTTCTGGGTGCTGAATTGCGAGCAAAACCCCCGGGACACCCACCCCAGTACCCAAATCAACACAGCGTGTGCCCTGTTTCAGGAGTGTAACAGGCGAAATATAGCCTTCGGCGTGCCCGCAAAACTCATCGATCGAACCCGAACCCAGTGATCCGGCAGCTCGCGCCGGTTCCCAAACTGCTTCCAACGCTGCGTACTGCGGTTCAGTCACCCGCTCGCGACTGCGTTGCTTACCGCTCTTGTTCGCTGAACTCCACCACGCGCTGTTGTTCGCTGGGCTCACGGGGCCGCTCGGGCCGCGGCCTCGTCCGGCGCGGTCCTGTTCGACATCAATCCGCTCGGCCTCGGAGTCCTAGACGTCCGCGGGAGCAATCACTACGTATCGGCGAGGGTCTTCCCCTTCGGAGAGCGTCTTGACACCCTCTGCGCCATCAACGGCGTCGTGGACAACCTTTCGATCCGCTGCACTCATGGGTTCAAGCGATCGAGGCACACCGGAGTTGCGTACTTCGGCCGCCTGGTCATGGGCGAATCGAACGAGGGCAGCATTCCGTCGAGCAATCACGCCACCTACATCCACTCGAACTCGACCATTGCGCGCGCTGCCTGCTCGGCGCTGCAGAACAGTCCGAACGAGATCGTCGATTGCGCCCGCAGTCACTCCACGGTGACCAACCATCCGGCCCAGATCGTCACCACTGACCGTAATCCGGATCTCATCGCTTCCAATGTTCTCCCTCTGGAAGTCAACGGCCGTACCGAACCGTTCGGCCAAACCTCCAACAAACTCTTCAGCGAGGTCTGCCTGCTGGGGCAACGGCATCATTTCTTGGTCATCGTTCACAGTTTCTACCTTCTTCTTACGTGTTTCCGGTTTCTCGGATGTATTCGACTTCTTGGACGTCTTCGGAGTCTGTTTATCCTGCTCCACCTTCTGATCCGGCGAAGGTCGGTCATCGGAACCCTTCCCTGAGGGTTTCTTGCCTTTGTTCTTGGCCCGCGCAGATTGACCTCGACTGGCATCCTGCTTCCGGTTTCCGCCGTTGCGGTTGCTCTGGCCCCCGCGGCCACGCCTGTTGCCACGATCACGCCGATTGCGGTTCTCTTTGGACCGAGGAGTGGTGGGACGAACTCGTGCCCGTACTCGGGCCGGTTCTTTAACCCGGCCGAACACCCCGGTCTTGACATCGCTGAGGACATCGAACTCCGCATCGTCTTCGTGAACACCGAGCCGATCCAAGGCGTGTTCTTTAGCTAGTTCGATCGATTCACCGATGCTTTCTACCCATTCCATCGCTGCTCCTTTTCATTGTTGCGCTGCCAGACTCAGTCGAGTCCCGCCGTTGAGAGCCGGCCGCTACTTCTTTCGTTTCTTGTGTTGTGCAGAACCTGGTTCAGTAGTTCGACCAGGCCCTCGATGGTGCCGTGACGGGGCGTTGCCCGTCCGACCTGCACCCGTGCGTTTAGGTTTCTGACTATTCGTTGTGGACTTGCCGGCAGCCTTGGCCCGAGAACCCTTGCCAGCTTCTTGACCACGATCCTTGTTGCCGCGCGATCGATTCGACGCAGTCTGTCTAGGCGCTGGTTTCTTGCCCTTGTTCTTGGCATAAGTGCCATCGCGCTTGGGGGTCGGCACACCCTTCTTGGGAGTCGTACGCCCACCTGACGCGGCGTGCTCCTGATCCGCGTCCTTCATCTGTTCGCGTTTCTTGGCCAGCAATGCCCCTGGGCTGTCCTCTCCTCGATAGAGGCTCCGAGTGATATAAGCCTGCTGACCGATTCGATAAAGGTTCGACACAACGAAGTACACAACGAGCGCCGCTGGCATTGTGAAGCTGAACACGGGCAGCATGTAGGGCAGAATCTTCATCAGCATCTGTTGCTGGGGAGGCAGTGCTGAAGCACTCCTATTTTGAATCTGACGCTGCTGAAAAATGCTCGATACCAGCACAATCAGGATCAACAAAATGTAGGGGAGACCCGAGACCAGACTTTCGCCCAAGACGTCCTGAGCACTTCTCGACAGGTCCATGCCCCAAGACACCATCTCCGTGGGACGATCCCCGAGGGGCGTATCGCCGTCGCCGGCAAGGCGCAGGTACAGGTCACTGTCGACCGGAAGATTCTGAGGCAGGAACGGTCGATCTCTTGAACCGAAGGAGGTGCCGTCCAGTCCGAGCCCGGCAGAGAGCCGACCACTGGTCCAGCCGAACTGGTTGCCGAAATTGGTCGCCCGGCTGGTCAACCCCTGAACCACGCGGAACAACACCAGGAAGAGCGGCATCTGCACGAGCAACGGCAGACAGCCCCCGAACATCGAGATGCCGTGCTCCTGTTGGAACGCCATCATCTCTTCGTTCAGCTTCTGGCGGTCACCGCGATTGCGGTTCTGGATCGCCTTCAACTCGGGTTGGTAACGCTGCATCTGCAGCATCGACTTCGTGCCCTTGAGCGTCAGAGGCGTGACGATGATCATCACCACCAACGTGAGGCCCGCAACAGCCATCCCGTAGGAGGGCCAGAGCTGATAACAGAAGGCGAGTACCTCACCGATCAAGTCGAATATCACATCGAACATCTTGGCTCCCCAGTCACAGGCGGCTCCCCAGTCACAGGCACCGGGTCATACCCGGAAGTGCCCCAAGGATGACAACGACAAACCCGACGCGTCGCCAGCCAGACACCGCGGACTGCCCCATGGGACTCGATCGCCTCGATCGCATACGTCGAGCATCCAGGCACATGTCGGCAGGGAGAAACACGACCCGCGGTGAACTGCTGGTACACCCGCACCAACGCTGTGAGCGAACGCGCCGCCAGACTGGTCCGACCAGCACTCATGAACCCGAACCCGACATCACTGTTTCGTGCAGGAGATCAGAAATCGTGTTTCTGAGCTCAGCGGGGGACCAGTGTCCAACCGAAACGGTGACCCTGAAAAGGTAGTCTCCCGGCGGAAGGAGTGACGGATCCTCACGAGAGATGTCACGCAGTACCGCTCGCACCCGACGACGAATTCTGTTCCTCTGCACCGCATTCCCCACTGTGCGTGAGATTGCAAACCCTATTCTCGCGCTCTGCGTAGGATAATGCGCGGGCGCGGGCCGCGAAACCAGTCGAAGCGGACCTCGACCGCGACGCACTCCCTCCGCTCGCAAACGTTCGAAGGAGCGACGACCAGACAGCGCCTCAATCACGCGGACAACCGCGTCCGCTTCTTCTGGCGACGCCGGGTGAGCACTGAACGCCCGCCTCGAGTGCTCATGCGAGCACGAAAGCCGTGCTTGACATTTCGCTTTCGCACATTCGGTTGATAAGTCCGCTTCATTGTTCCTCCACAAAGCACCCGCAGAAAGTACGGCCGTGCCAAAGGCCGGATCCTCTCCGAACCCGACCAAGTTCTTCGATCACAGTAGGGTTGCAAGGCTACAGCAACAACCACCCGAATCGGTCTGAGAACCCACTCCGACCTGTGCGTCGCAACACCGGCGAAGGCACCGCCGATCGCCGAGGTCCAGACGATGATCACAAACTACAATGGTGAAACTTACAGCTCAACAAGTGTAACACAAATGTAATTTAGCTCCCTCTATGTCCCGTGAACAGGGACGATGAGAAGACCGTCGAGTTAAAGTTGCAGACCACGTGAAGGTTGCTAAGTTCACCCCCTACCACGGTTAGGTTGCCCCACCGACAAGCGACGCGCTCGCGGGTCATCACTGTTACCTTTACCAAGCTTTAATGAATCAGTCGTCCACACCTGTGGACAATCCTGTGGAGAATCAATTGAACACCAACGATGCAGACGCAGCGACCGGCTTGTGGAGTTCCTGCGCAGAGAGTATTCGTGCCCAAGTAAGCGACGCCGTCTGGCACACCACCTTCAGCGGTGCCAGAGTCGCCGCGTTCGACGGGGGAGAGCTGGTCATCGTTGTCCCCAACGGCCTGCAGAAGGAACGAATCGAGGGCAGATACCTCGGACTCGTACAACACGCGATCGAAGAGAGTCACTCCGACGCAACCGTCCGCGTGGAGATAGACACGGACGGAACCAAGGACCTCTTCGATGTCCCCCTCGCCGACCTCACCACCCCTCCCGAGTATCAGCGCACGCCAGAGGTGATTTCTGAGACACTCTCCGAGGAGTCACCCGAGGCAAGGACCGAACTTGAGGACAAGTTCACCTTCGAGCACTTCGTCATCGGCCCCTCGAACCACTTCGCACATGCAGCCGCACTGTCCGTAGCCGAAACACCGGCGGCCGGCTACAACCCGCTGTTCATCCACGGCGACTCAGGACTCGGCAAGACCCACCTGCTGCGCGGCATCGCCCACTACGTCCGAAGCCACTACTCGCACTACAAAGTCCGCTACGTCTCGACCGAGACGTTCCTCAACGAATTCGTCCAAGCAATCCGCACCAACACCCAGCCCGAGTTCAAACGCCGCTACCGCACCAACGACGTCCTGCTCATCGACGACATCCAATTCATGGAAGGCAAGGAAGGCCTCCAGGAAGAATTCTTCCACACCTTCAACGAACTGCACCAGAACAACAAGCAGATCGTGCTCTCATCGGATCGCACACCCGATGCCATGCCGACCCTCGAAGAACGCCTCCGAAACCGCTTCAAGTCGGGACTGACCACAGACATCCAGCGCCCCGACCTCGAAACCCGACTCGCCATCCTCCGCAAGAAAGCCGAGTCGCGAACGATCGAGATACCCAACGACGTCTTCACCTTCATCGCCGAGAACATCACCCAGTCGATCCGAGAACTCGAAGGCGCGCTCATCAAAGTTACCGCCTACGCCAGCCTCACCCGGCAGCCACTCGACATGCGGCTCGCCAGCTTCGTCCTCGCCGACCTGATCAACAGCTCCCAGAAACCGCCCGTCACCGCGGCGCGCATCATCGAACTCACCGCAGAGATGTTCAACTTCGACCTCGACCAGATAACCGGCGGGAGCCGGCGCCGACCGCTCGTGGACGCACGCCAAGTCGCCATGTACGTCGTACGCAACATGACCGACCTCAGCTTCCCCGACATCGGCCGCGCCTTCGGCGACCGCGACCACACCACCGTGATGCACGCCGTACGCAAGATCGAAGCCCGAATGGGCGAACGCCAACAGATATTCGACAAGGTCACCGAGCTCCAACGTCGACTCAACGACCCACCGTGAAACAACCCCGAAGTCAGCACGGCCGAGTTCACAACCAGTGAAAAAGCTGTAGACCACCTGTGCAACAGCAGTGGGCAGACCCTGAACAACCCACGCGATATCCACAACCGAACCTCGAGCACAAGTCAAACTGTGAAACCACAGGCAGAAGGTGTGTACACGAAAACCGCTGAAACACAAGGCAGACTGACAACCATCCACAATCCACAACCCCTATGGACTCCTACCAGAATGGATCCATACAACTCAGGAGAAGCAACCGCACAATGAGCATGCAGTTCCGATGTGAAAGAGACGTGCTCTCAGATGCCCTCAACACGGCAGGCCGCGGCGTGGCAACCCGCGGGGGCGCAGCAATGGTCGGAGGGGTCCGGCTCGAGCTCTCCGGCGACCGACTCACCGCAACAGGCAGTGACGGCGACCTGACGATCTCGGTGACCGTGGCAGTCAACGGATCAGGCGACGGCACAACGGTCATGCGCTCGAAACTGATGGCCGACGTGGTCCGTTCGCTGCGCCCAGGTGCAGTCGACGTGGTGATTGAAGGTGAGGATGCACGCATCGTCGCCAACCCGTCGGAATTCTCGATCAGAGTGGTCGCCGGTGACGAATTCCCTGAGATTCCCGAACCCTCGGGTGACCTGGTGACGCTCGACGCAGCTATGTTCAAAGCGGCAATCGAACAAGTCGGCAAAGCGGCGTCATCCGACGACGCCAGGCCGATCCTGACCGGTGTGCTGATGGCTGCAGAATCGGGTGGGCTGCGGCTCGTGTCAACGGACTCCTACCGACTCGCCATGTGCGACATCGACGGCCTTACAGTGCTCGGCGACCAGCAGAAGGTGCTGGTACCCAGCCGTGCTCTCAAAGAACTCGCCCGCATCGTCGACGACGAGGAAGAGATCACCCTGTCGCTTGGCGAGCAGAACGCCAGCTTCTCAGTCGGAGGCGCCACCGTCACCACCCGGCTCATCGAAGGCGACTTCCCGAACTACAACCGACTGATCCCCGAAACACACGAGAACCGGCTCACCGTCGACCGCGAGAAGCTGCTCGACGCCCTGCGCCGTGTGCGGCTGCTGGCTCAGGAGTCGACCCCGATACGGATGTCGATGTCGGCCGAAGGGCTGGAGGTGGCCGCCGTCGCACAGGAGGTGGGCGAGGCGCACGAAGCCCTCGAAGCCGAATACCAGGGCGAAGAACTCATGGTCGCGTTCAATCCCGAATACCTGATCGACGGGATCGAAGCCTCCCCGGGGTCACAGGTCGTGCTCGAAACAATCGGCGAACTGAAACCCGCCCTGCTCAAGTCCTCCGAAGACCCCAACTTTCTGTATCTGCTGATGCCGGTGCGCGTCGGCTAGCGGCAGGAGCCGCGGCCACACCTGATGACAATCCACAGGCTGGAGCTGCTCGACTTCCGGATCTACGGTGAGGCTGCGGTCGAGTTCGATCCTGGACTGACTGTGATCGTCGGAGAGAACGGCCAGGGCAAGACCAGCCTGCTCGAAGCCATCAGCTGGATCGCCGGGCTCGGATCATTCCGCGGCGTCGCCGACGACACGCTGATTCGCGTGGGCGCGGACTCCGCGGTCATCCGAGCCGAGGCGACCGATCCCGACAGCCGCAAACAGCTCGTCGAAGTCGAACTTCCGAGGGTCGGAAGAAACCGCGTGAAACTCAACCGCCAAGCACTGCGCCGCAAAGGCGACCTGATCGGGGTCGTCCCCGTGACCGTGTTCTCACCCGACGACCTCGAACTCGTGAAAGGTGGACCCGCGGGCCGGCGACGATGGCTCGACGCCGCCTCGGCCAGCCTGCAACCGAGCCACGACACGCTCTGCAACGACCTGGAACGGATCGTCAAACAACGCAACGCCCTGCTGCGCTCGGCCGGCGGCCGCCTCGACCCCGACGGCGCGTTCACCCTCGACGTGTGGGACTCCAAACTCGCCGAAACCGGAACCGCGCTGCGAATCGCACGCGAAGTGCTGCTCGAAGAGATCGAACCGCAACTCTGTTCGGCGTACGAAGCAGTCGCCCGCAAACCCACCAAGATCAGCGCGCACTATGCGGCCAGCTGGCAGGGAGACCTGGCTGCAGCCCTCGAACAGAGCCGCACGATCGACCTCAGGCGGGGCGTCTCAACGATCGGGCCGCACCGCGACGAGATCACCCTGCAGATTGGTGGCACCCCGGCGCGGACACACGGCTCGCAGGGTGAACAGCGGTCACTGGTGCTGGCGATGCGGCTCGCCGTCGACTCGCTGATACGCCGGAGTGGAACCGCCGAACCGGTGGTGCTGCTCGACGACGTGTTCTCCGAACTCGACGGCGGCCGTGCACAAGCGCTGCTCGAATCGCTGCCCGAAGGCCAACGGCTGCTCACGACAGCCACCTGGGTGCCCCCCTGCGCAACCCCGGACAGAGTGCTTGAAGTCACCGCCGGAACAGTGCTGGAAAAGCCCTCATGAGCGGAGGCGACGACGGGCCGAGAAGACTCCGGTCGAGCCTCGACCGGATGATGCGGCACATGAATGCGCCCAGCATCGACCTGCTCAGGGCGGTCTTCGTCGAATGGCCCGAAATCGTCGGAGAGGACGTCGCAGAGCACGCCCGGCCCAGTGCCATAGACGGACAGACGCTGGTGGTAATCGCCGACGACACGACCTGGGCGAGCCAACTCCGCTGGCTTGAGAACCAACTGATCAGCAGGATCGAGAAAGTCTCCGGATCCGACCGGATCAAGGCCATCAAAGTAAGGGTCGCGCCGCAAGGATCAAGCCCCTCGGACTGATAGACTCAGACCCAGTGTATGAGCCTGCAAATCAGCATCTCAAAGGCATCGCGACACCACCCGAAACCCGCAATTTGCTTGTGGTGTGGGGTTCGACAGGGTCAACCCGGTGAGCGGGAACAACAAGCCAGGCATCCCGAATGAGAACGCCGCCCGCGCACAGGGCCACCGCTCGAACGGCCGCGGAGGCGTCTCGAACGGACAGACCGAGGCAAAGATGACAATAGACACGGTCACCACCGACGAATCGTCGTACGGGGCTCAAGACATCACGATCCTTGAAGGGCTCGAAGCCGTACGCACCAGGCCCGGCATGTACATCGGCTCCACCGGACCAACCGGTCTGCACCACCTCGTGTGGGAAGTGGTCGACAACTCAGTGGACGAGGCGATGGCCGGCCACTGCACCCGAATCGACGTCACCCTCACCACCGACGGCGCCTGCGAAGTGTCAGACAACGGCCGGGGCATCCCAGTCGAGAACCACCCCAACTACCAAGACCTGACCGCGGCCGAAGTCGTGATGACCGTCCTCCACGCGGGCGCCAAGTTCGGCGGCAAGGGCTACAAGGTCTCAGGAGGCCTTCACGGCGTGGGAGTGTCGGTCGTCAACGCCCTGTCGAGCCGAGTCGAAGTCGAGATCGACCGCGACGGCGAACGCTACGCCATGCGGTTCGGCGACGGCGGCGAACTGATCCAACGACTCAAACCGGTCGGGCCGTCACCTGTTGCCGAACTGTCCAACGGCGAGACCGGACCACGGACCGGGACCACCGTGCGCTTCTGGCCCGACCAGGAGATCTTCGACGAGGTCGAGTTCCGGTTCCAGACCCTGCTGGAACGCTTCCAGATGATGGCCTTCCTCAACCGGGGGCTGGAGATTCGGGTCCGCGACCACAGGAAGAAAGCGGCATCCAACGACTGGGTCTCATTCCAGTACGAAGGCGGCATCATCGACTTCGTACGCCACATCAACGCCGCCAAAGAATCACTCTTCGACACGGTCGGATACTTTGTCGGCTTCGAAGAGATCGACGAGAACCCCCACGAAGTCGAGATCGCATTCCAGTGGAACACCGGATTCAACGCCGACGGAATCCACAGCTTCGCCAACGGCATCGCCACCATTGAAGGCGGCATGCACGAACAGGGCTTCCGCGCAGCAGTCACGCGCACCATCAACAGCTACGCACGGAGCAAGGGCCTGCTCAAAGAGAAAGACGACAACCTCACCGGAGAGGACATCCGAGAAGGCCTCACCGCGATCATCTCCGCGCGGATCGGTGAACCCCAGTTCGAAGGCCAGACCAAGTCCAAACTCGGCAACGTCTCCATGCGCTCACTGGTCGAACGGGTGACCAACGAACGCATGGCCGACTGGCTCGAAGAACACCCGGGCGAAGCCAAAGCCACGATCACCAAAGCCACCAACGCAGCCCGGGCCCGGGTCGCAGCAGCCGACGCCCGAAAGGCAATCCGCTCCAAGTCGCTGCTCGACGGAGCCGGCATGCCCGACAAGCTCAAGGACTGCTCGGCGAAAGACCCGGCCGTACGCGAACTGTTCATCGTCGAAGGCGACTCCGCCGGCGGTTCAGCAGTGCGGGCCCGAGACCCCCGAACCCAGGCGATCCTGCCGATCCGGGGAAAGATCCTCAACGTCGAACGGGCACGCATCGACAAAATGCTCAGAAACGCCGAGGTCAAGACCCTCATCACCGCAATCGGGGCAGGTTTCGCCGACGAGTTCGACATCAAACAAGCCCGCTACCACAAGATCATCCTGCTGGCGGACGCCGACGTCGACGGCAGCCACATCCGCACCCTGCTGCTCACCTTCTTCTTCCGACAGATGCGGCCGCTCGTGGAAGCCGGATACGTCTACATCGCCCAACCGCCGCTGTACTCGACGAAAGTCTCCAACAAAGAGACCGTCTACCTCAAAGACGACGCTGCCAAAGAAGAGTTCCTGGCCAGTCGCCCCAACTACACCAAAGACTTCCAGCGGCTGAAGGGCCTCGGAGAAATGGATTGGGACGAACTCCGCAGCACCACCATGGACAGCGCCTCGAGATCGCTGCTGCAGGTATCAGTCGAGCAGGTCGCCATCGCCGACGACGTGATGTCGGTCCTCATGGGCGACGACGTCGAGCAACGCAAGAACTTCATTGTGACCAACGCACGCGAAGTGCGGAACCTGGACTTCTGAAGGATCCGGCATGAGCGACGCACCGACTGTGGATCTTGACGACCAGGGAGAGCCCGACGAGGTGACCGCAATCGAGATCCAGGAGGAGATGGAGAGCTCCTTCCTCGACTACGCCATGTCGGTCATCATCAGCCGAGCCCTGCCGGACGCCCGCGACGGACTCAAACCGGTCCACCGGCGGATCCTCTGGTCAATGTTCGACCAAGGCTTCAGATTCGACCGGGGGCACGTGAAATGCGCCCGCGTCACCGGCGACGTCATGGCCCGCTTCCACCCGCACGGCGACAGTGCCATCTACGACGCGCTCGCCCGCATGGCCCAGCCGTTCTCGCTGCGACACCCGCTGATCGACTTCCACGGCAACTACGGATCACCAGAGGACCCGCCGGCCGCAGCCCGCTACACAGAATCACGGCTCCACCCACTCGCCATGCACATGCTCGCCGGGATCGACGAGAACACCGTCGATTTCGTCGACAACTACTCCGGCGACTTCACCGAGCCGCAAGTTCTGCCGTCCCGCTTCCCCAACCTGCTGGTCAACGGCAGCCAAGGCATCGCAGTAGGGATGGCCACCAACATCCCCCCTCACAACCTCAACGAGGTGTGCGACGCAGTGATCCACCTGCTAACCAACCCCGCGGCCGGCGTCGGCGACCTGATGGAACACATCAAAGGCCCCGACTTCCCGACCGGCGGCCAGATCCTCGGCCGCAGCGGCATCGAAGCGGCCTACCGGGAAGGCCGAGGCTCAATCAAGACCCGGGCCACGATCGAGATCACCGAGATCAAGGGCCGCCAAGCACTGGTTGTCACCGCATTCCC
Organism: uncultured Acidimicrobiales bacterium; assembly: GCA_951812975.1. Taxonomy (GTDB): domain Bacteria; phylum Actinomycetota; class Acidimicrobiia; order Acidimicrobiales; family Aldehydirespiratoraceae; genus VXYK01. The sequence goes on from CATOTC010000001.1 coordinate 1,610,527, forward strand.
GTACCAGGTCTCCGCCGGGGCGGTCGCCCGCAAGATCGCCAACCTCGTCGACACCCGCGAACTCGAGGGAATCTCCGACATCAACGACGAATCATCCGGGGACGACACCCGATTCGTCATCTCACTCAAACGCGACGCCAACCCCGAAGTCGTGCTCAACAACCTCTGGAAGAGCACGCCGCTGCAGACAAGCTTCGGAGTCAACATGGTCGCGCTGGTCGGCGGAGTGCCGCGCACCCTCAACCTGCGAGAAGCGCTCGTCGCCTACGTCGACCACCAGATCGAAGTCATCACCCGGCGATCCCAGTACCGCCTCGATGCAGCCGAGAAGCGCCTGCACATCGTTGAAGGACTGATCCGCTGCCTCGACCTGATCGACGAGATCATCGCCACCATCCGAGCCAGCGAGGACCGCAACGCCGCCCGAGAGGCGCTGACGGCAGACCCGTTCGCGTTCTCCGAGGTCCAGGCCAACCACATCCTCGATATGCAACTCAGCAGACTCACCCGCCTGGGCCGGTCCGACCTCCAAGAAGAAGCAGCGCAGCTGCAGCAGAGGATCGCAGAACTCCAAGCGATCCTGGGCGACGACCAGAAGCTCCGCGCAGTGATCATCGAAGAGCTCAGCGAGATCCGCACCAAGTTCGGGGAGCCGCGCCGTTCAACACTCGAGATCGACCCGGGCGAATTCGATATCGAGGACCTGATCGACGACGACCCGCTGGTTGTCACCATGAGCGCGGCCGGCTACGTGAAGACAGTCCAGGCCGAGGAATTCAAGACCCAGGGCCGCGGCGGCCGCGGCGTGGCCGGCACCAAACTCAAGGACGAGGACACCCTCATCCACCTGATCTGGACCACAGCGCACGCGTATCTGCTGTTCTTCTCCACACGGGGACGGGTCTACAGACTGCGGGCGCACGAGATACCAGTGGCGTCACGCACCGCGCGCGGCACCGCCATCGTCAACCTGTTGCCGCTGGAGGAAGACGAACGGATCCAGGCCGTCATCGACACCCGCAACTACGAGACGCACCGCTACCTGTTCTTCGCCACAACCAAGGGCCGGGTGAAGAAGACCCGCTTCAACGCCTACGACTCCTCGAGACGGGCCGGCCTCATCGCCATCCGGCTCAACGACGACGACGAACTCGCCGAGGTCGTCCCCACCAACGGACTCGACGACATTCTGCTGTCGTCACGGCTCGGCCAGACGATCCGCTTCAACGAGTCCAGGGTCCGAGACATGGGACGGGCCGCGGCAGGCGTCATCGGCCTGAAATTCAAGAAGGCCGGCGACGAAGTCGTGGCCTGCAACATCGCCGGGGGGACGGGGCTGCTCCATGTCACCTCCAACGGTTTCGGAAAGCGAACCCCGGTGGAGGAGTACCCCACGCGCAACCGCGGTGGACAAGGAGTCATCGGCATCAAACTCACCGAAGACAAAGGCTCTGTCGTCGGTGCGTTGGTGGTCGAGGAACACGACGAGATCCTGGCCGTGACCGTCAACGGTGTGGTGATCCGCACCCCGGTAGCGGCGATCTCGTCGCAGAGCCGCTACGGAAGCGGCGTCAAGGTCATGAGCCCCGACCCCGGTGATGTCGTCGCATCGGTAGTCCTCGTCACCCCGGGCGTGGACGACGATCTCGACCCGCCCGACGATCCCGTTGAGGACGGCTCTGTCGACGAACGCGACGAGAGCGGACCTGTCAGCGGATAGGACGAACAGCTTCCCCCAGCAAACTCGAATCGAACGCGAGGGCGGCACATGGAAGTGCGCAGCTGTTCCGAGGCTCCGCAATACAGGGTTCGGCACTCCGAACAGGGTCAGGCCGTACCCATGATGGTGCTGGTCCTGGCGGTGGCCGCGGTCGTGGTGGTCACCATCGCCCGCCTCGGGACAGCCGCCGACGAAGCCGCACAGGCACGAACCGCAGCAGACGCAGCAGCCCTGGCGGGCGCGGCACAGGGCTTCGCGGCTGCAACCGAACTCGCCGAGGCCAACGGAGCCACCCTTTTGGACTACGCAGCTTTCGGCAACCAAGTCGAGGTTCGGGTCCAGGCGGGGTCTGCAGTAGCGGTTGCCAGAGCCGAACGCAGCGTCGTATGGGAACGTCCCGCTTCGAGCCCATAGGCCCGAGACGTCCTGTCGATCCGCGCATCTTCCAAATCCCTCTACACTTGGGCGGTACCCGGCCGACGCTTCGGACCCAGATACTTTGGGCAGGGGCCCGCCGAGGCACAGTCCCCATGAGTGAACCCACCCGATCCCAGCCAGCCAGGCCCAAGCCAGCCGGGCCGAACCAACGCCCCCAACGGTCCCAACAGCCGCTGGCAGCGTTCCTCCAACACCGGACTGCCAGCCGGCTGCGCGCCCGCAGAGTCCGGCGGCTGGTACGCCACGTCGAACCGTGGTCGGTGCTCAAGATGTCGCTCATCTTCTACTTCTGCCTCTGGGTGATTCTGCTGATCGCCGGAGTGATCCTCTGGAGGTTCGCGGTCACCTCGGGCACCGTCGACAGCCTTGAGAACTTCATCGAGGAACTGTTCGCGTTGGAGACATTCACCTTCAATCCCGATCAGATCTTCAGAGTCAGCGCACTCGGCGGTCTGGTGATGGTCGTAGCCGGTTCGGGATTCACGGTGCTCATGGCAGTGCTGTTCAACCTGATCAGCGACCTGATCGGCGGCGTGCGGATGACCGTGGTGGAAGAGGAGACCGCTCGACCCCGCCCGAAGCGCACACGTCCCCGCTCAACAACCGGTGCCAGACAGCCACGGAAACAAGCGCAGACAAATCCGGCACCGGGAGTCGACAGAGCCGGACAAGCACACGCACCAACGCAACGTCGCACCCCCGCGCAAGCCGACGACGCACCGTTCTGGCCCGACGAAAGACGCAAGAAGCCAAAACGGGGTTCTTTGTCGAAACGGCCGTCGCACCGCTAGCGTGGTCGCCTTGCGGGGCTATAGCTCAGTCGGTTAGAGCGCACCCCTGATAAGGGTGAGGTCGCAGGTTCGACTCCTGCTAGCCCCACGTTTTGTGCCGCCGATCCAGGGGAGGAACTGATGGGCAGGAGCGGCTTGTTCACACTCATCCGCAGAGCCCTCGTTGCGATCGCGGCAGGGATCGCGGTCGCAGCCGCCATCCGAGTGCGGGGAAGCGGCGGCACACCACCCCAAAAGGGTGGCTGGCGGGAGCTCCGAGGCGACGACCTTCGCTGATGTCGCACATTGTGGTGTTCGGAGCGGGTGCGACGGGAACACGGATCGCGCAACAACTGCTGGCCAGCGGCCAAGCTGCCAACGTCGAAGTCCGCGACACCCGCAGAGAACGGTCACGACAACTCATCAAGCGGTCCCGGCGGCTCGTCAACAACCGCGACAGCATCCCGGAACTCGGCCACGGCCACCACATCGACCCCTCGGTCGACCTGGTGGTGCTGGCCACCCCTGCAGCGAGCCAGGCCAACCTAGCCCGCCGTGCGGTTCACCACGGCGTACCGGTCGTCGCCACATCGAACCATCTCTCGGAGGTGCGGCGACTGCTGGGGCTGCACCAGGAAGCACTGCACAACGAGGTGCCGGTAGTCGTCGGGGCAACCTTCATGCCGGGACTCACCTGCCTCGTTGCCCGCCACGGTGCGACCGAATTCGATCAGGTCGACGAGATCCATGTCGCCAAAGTCGGAACGGGAGGACCCGCATGCGCCCGGCAACACCACCAGGCCCTGTCGTCGGTCGGACTGGACTGGCGCGACGGCCGCTGGACCTCGCGTGCGCCGGGCTCGGGTAGAGAACTCGCCTACTTCCCCGACCCGATCGGCGGTCGTGACTGCTATCGGGGCGCTCTGCCCGACGCGCTGCTGCTCGTGCCCGAGTTCAAAGGCGTGCAGAGAGTGACCGCGAGAATGGCCGCGACCCGCAGGGACCGGTTGACCTCCCCACTGCCGATGCTGAGCCCACCGCATGCCGAGGGAGGCCTCGGCGCGATCCGAGTGGAGCTGCGCGGCAGGGTCGGCATCGAAAGCAGGGTCAGCGTGTTCGGGGCGGTCGAGCGCCCGGCGTCAGCGGCCGCTGTGGTGGCCGTGCGCACCAGCCTCGCTGTGCTCAAGGGAGGCTTCTCTGCCGGGGCCTACGGTTTGGCAGGGATCGCAGATCCACTGGCACTTCTCAACGACATCGCCGACCGCGGCGTCCGACCGCTGCGCTTCGAAGGCGTGTCCATGTATTACTGACGACCATAGAGTGACGCTGTGAGTATCAATTTCAGGGTGGCCCTGCTGGTAGCACTGTCCGCGGTGCTGATGAGCGCATGCGGAGGCTCAGACCCCGCTGACGAGTCGGGTCCAGGCGACAATCCAGACATGTATGACGGGTCCGGCCTCGACGATGAACCCGGCGTGCCCACTGAACCGGATGGGCCCGACTCCTCAGAGGTGTGTCCCGACGCCGAGAATGCGGCACCTCAGCGGTTGGCCGTCGGCGAAGTCTTCGAACTGCCCGACAACGGCAGACAACATATGGTGTGTGCCGGCTACGACCACACACCCCCGGCCAGCGGGGCACACTTTCCGGCATGGCAGAACTGTGGCATCTACAACCGACCGGTCCAGAACCAGACCGCCGTCCACTCCCTCGAACACGGTGCGGTCTGGGTGGCATACCGGCCCGACCTCGACCCGGCAGTAGTCCAGACGATGACCGACCAGCTGAAATCGGAACGGTTCGCGCTGGTGGCGCCGTACCCCGGACTGCAGAACACGATCGTTCTCACCGCCTGGAGACGGCAGCTGGCGGTCAACGACTGGTCGGACCCCGCAGTCGGCGACTTCCTCGACACCTACCTGGGTCGGTACTCCCCGGTCGCACCCGAGGCGGGAGCGTCCTGTGGACAGGCCGTCGGTTCGGCTCCCGACGCCCCGAACCTGCACTATGAGGAGATTCTCGAGCAGGTGGGCTGAGCACCCTCAGTTATTGAGACAGTTTCATCGAAACGGTGCCATCGAGCAGTCACCGATCAAGCACCGCCAGGAGCTCCCGGTGGATCCGATTGTTGGAGGCGACAGCAGACCCGGAACTCCACACATCAGGCCCGGTCCGGCCGTCGAAGGTGCTGAAGCTCCCGCCCGCCTCGGATATGACCACCGCTATGGGCGCCAGGTCCCAGGGAAAGGCCTCGGGATCGATCATGGCTTCGGCACGGCCGGTAGCCACCAGCGCGTAGCCATAGGCGTCACCCCAAGTACGCAGCTTGACAGGCGTCTTGAGCAGCGCCGACAGCGCCGCGTCCGGCCAGTAGCTGAAACCGCTGGTACACACGTAGGAGCCGGCAAGGCCCTCATGGTCGTTGACCCCGCACGGCTCGCCGTTGAGGAACGCACCGAGGCCGCGTCCGGCACAGACCGTCTCACCCAGTGCCGGCAGGTTGATCACACCCACCGCAGGGCCGTGTTCGTCGACTAGGGCCAACAGGTTGCTGAACAGCGGCACCCCCTTCATGAAGGCCTTGGTTCCGTCAATAGGGTCGATCACCCAAGTCCTTCCCGAAGTGCCGGACGTGTCGGGGTGCTCCTCACCGAGCACGGAGTCATCGGGAAAGGCGGCGTTGAGACGTTCACGCATCAAGGTCTCCGCGGCGAGATCAGCGGCAGTGACCGGCGAACCGTCAAGCTTGTGGTCGACCGGGAAACCCTTTCCGCCGTACGACTCAAGGGTTAACCTCCCGGCCGCCCGGGCGATCTCGACACAGACCTCCAAGTCTGCGGGGTCGGCAGGGGCGGGGTTGGTGGGGGAGCGCGAAGGCACCCTTAGAAGCTAGTTGCTCGAGGACTCACGAAGTTCGACAGGCGGCACAATTTTCAAGATGTTCTGTGTACTTTCAATTAAACATCTGATATACCAAGTCGACGATACTCGCCCACACCAGACAATGCCCGAAACCGACTTAGACGAACCCGTTCGGCTGCTGGCCATAGCAGACCGGTACTTCGCGCAAGCCTCAGCCGCTCGAGAGCTCGCCGCGGCCATAGACCAACGGCGCCTGTCACTCGCCAACCGGCTCGAACCCTGCGTCCGGCGGCACCTCCCCGAAGTCTGGTCGTCCAACGCAGCAGAGATCAGCCGAATGAAGCTCACCAGAATGATAGCCAGAGACGTCTGGACGTCCTGTGAGCAACTGCTCGAAACCCGCACTGCGCTGATGAGACGGGCCGAAGAGCTCGACAGCCAAGCCTTCGCCCTGACGAGCAGGGCGGCCGAAATCAGCGACGCCGCGGCTATGGGGGCCCCCAAGACCACGCGCGACCAGCTTGCATAGGTGGGAAACGCTGCACAGGTGGGAAAGACAGGGAGCGCTCCGTAGTCTGCGCTGAGGACGAAAGGGTCGACAGTGCAACAACTCAGCGCCCAGGACGCGAGTTTCCTACACCTCGAGTCGCAGAGGACACCGATGCATATCGGGTCGGTGGCCATCTACGACCAGAGCAGCGTCGAAGGAGGACTGGTCACCTTCAAATCGATATTGGCGATGATGGAAGAACGCCTGGGCATGGCCCGTTCCTTCACCGAACGGCTCGTGCACGTTCCGATGAAAGTCGACTACCCCTACTGGGTGTCCGACCCCGACTTCGACCTCGAATACCACGTTCGCCACATCGCGCTGCCCAAACCCGGCGACTGGCGCCAGCTGTGGATACAGGTGGCCCGCCTCGTTTCACGCCCGCTCGACCTGTCGCGCCCGCTATGGGAGTTCACCGTCATTGAAGGACTCGACAATCTCGACGGCATCCCCGCCGGGTCCTACGCAATCGTCTCGAAAATCCACCATTGCGCCATCGACGGCGTGTCAGGCCAGGAGATCACCGCGGCCATCCACGACCTGGAGCCCGACGCCCCGCCGATCGACAGGCCGTTGGTGCGCACCGACATCGAGCCGAGCCGGGTTGAACTGCTCGGCAGAGCCGCGGTCAACAGCATTCGTCAGCCACTGCGCGTTCCGGGCCTGATCCGCGAGACGCTGCCCGCCATCGGCCGGCTGGTGAAAACGGCAAGCGAAGACGACATCCACCTGCCTGCAGTGCCCGGACGGGTACCCGTCACCCGATTCAACCAGAGAGTCTCACCCAACCGAGTGATCTCAGGCAGCCGATTCGATCTGGACGAGATCAAAGCAATCAAGAACTCCGTCCCCGGGGCGACCATCAACGACGCGGTCCTCGCAATCTGCGCCGGAGGGATACGGCGGTACCTCGAACACCACGGTGAACTCCCCGAAGAGAGCCTGACGGCTATGGCGCCGATCTCGGTACGCTCAGACAGCGAACGGACCGATGCCGGCAACCACGTATCGGCGATGGTCGTGCGACTGCGCACCGACATCGCGGACGACACCGAACGGCTGTCAGCCATCCGCGACGCCACCAAGGAATCAAAGGAACTCACCAACGCGGTCGGGGCCAGACTGATGACCGACTACACCGAGTTCATCCCCGCGGCGACCGCGGCACTGGCCAGCCGCCTGGCGACCCGGCTCGCAGCCAACTCCACCCGGCCCGCTATGAACTGTGTGATCAGCAACGTTCCCGGGCCGCAGGTTCCGCTCTACGCAGCGTCGGCCCGGTTGGTCGACATGTACGGGTTCGGCCCGCTGGTCGACGGTCTGGCGCTGTTCATTCCAGTACTGAGCTACTGCGGCGGGGTCACCATCGGCGTCACCTCATGCCGTGAGATCATGCCCGACCCGGAGCGGTTCATGGACAGCATCAACGAGGCGTTCGAGGAGCTCAAAGCCGGCCTGGTCGCCTAGCGGCCCAGCTCTCAGCGCTGTTGTTGAGCAGCGTGTTCAGGGCCGTTGTCAGGCGGCGTGTTGAGACGGGTCGTAGACCTCTGCGTTCGGGAACAGCCCCCGCAGTGCCGCAGGAGGCTTGAACGGACGCCATTGCGAACCCATTTGGGCGAGCCGGTCAGCGACCACGACGATCGCCGCGGGATTGTGGCCGAGCCCGCAGTGGCTGCCGCGCACCTCGACGTTCTCAGTATGGGGGAAGTCACGGTTCAAGCATTGGTCCCACCTCACGATGCCGTCGCCGCGGGTATAGATCGAAGTAGCCGAAACCGGGATCGGCTCGCGGGCCCAACTGGGTATACGAGGCATCATTACCCGTTCCGAATGGAACTCTTTGAAGGAATTGAATGCCGCGCTGACGTTCGAATCCTGCTCGCCGACGATCTGGAACGGACTCCCGAGCGTGATCACCTGGCGGACGGCCGACGGAGCCAGCCGAGCCATCTCACGCGCGTAGAGGCCGCCGAGGCTCCAACCCACAATGTCGATCGGCCCGTCCTCACTGCCGTGATCGTCCAGGAGATGCATCAGGCCGTCGAGAATCTCATCGGTAGGTCCGATGTTGCGGCCGAGCCCCCAGCCGTGGGCGTCATGGCCCAGGGAGCGAAGCAGCACCCGCATCGGTTTGGTGCTCGGGTCGTCGCCCAAGAACCCTGGAAGCACCAGGACGGGACGCCCCACGCCGCGCGGCAACACCCGGGCCAACACGGGTGCGATCGCCACAAAGGTCCCCAACTCCGCCAAAGCACGAACCTCCAACATCACCCGAAGCGACTCAAGTCGGTTTCGCACACGCCAATCGTGTCAGCTTGAGGCCTTCTGGGCAAGCGTCGATCACAGGGCCGATCACAGGGCCGATCGCCAGCGTCAATCAACCGCGTCAAAGTTGGGTGGGCGCTTCTCTGCGAAAGCAGTCATGGCCTCAATGTTGGCGGGTGAACCCATCAGCACCGCGAACTCGCCGTTCTCGCGGTCATGCGCCTCATGCAGCGCCGCACGTATCGGCTCGACGATGGTGCGTTTGGAGGCCATCAGCGAACTGATCGGTTTGGAAGCGAGGACCTCGGCATGCGACATGGCGGTGGCCATCAACTCGTCGGGTTCACAGACCTTGAAAGCCAGACCCATCTCGAGGCATTCAGCGGCGCTGATCCACTCAGAACTCAGCAAGACCCAACTCGCGTTCTGCCGCCCGATCAACCTCGGAAAACTGCCGCTGCTGGCCAGTTCAGGGGCCACACCGAGCATCGTGAACGGGCACTTGAGACGGGCGGTCGACGACATGAACACAAGGTCAGCCAAACCCAGGATCGTGGCGCCGAACCCGACACCCATCCCGTTGACAGCCAGGATCAACGGCTTCGGGAAGTCAATCAGGATTCTGCAGACACCGGCGAACCCGTGAATCCCCTCAACACGCTCACCCATCGCCATACGGCCCATCTCGATCACATCCTGCCCGGCCGAGAAGGAGTCCTTGGACCCGGTGATGACGACCACGGCCACGCCGGGAGACTCCTCGGCCTCGGCCAGCGCCCCCGCCAAGCCGTCCCACATGGCGGTATTCATGGCGTTCTTCGCCTCCGGACGCATCAGAGTGACGGTACGAACCCGTCCATGGTCAGTGATCTCAATCATGTTGTCCCCGTGCTAGTAGAAAGATTGCTACCAGCGAGAGTAGGCGCGGGTCGGCACACGAGTGCCATCATGTGACTGGTTGAACAACAGCGCAACCGAACCGAGGAGATGCCCACGATGCCCCAACATGATCTGATCATAAGAGGCGGTACCGTCGTCGACGGCACGGGCGCAGCCAAACGCACCGCAGACGTCGCCGTGAACGACGGTGTCATCAGCGAAGTGGGCCGGGTCAGCGGATCGACCCGCCGCGAGATCGACGCGGACGGGGCGCTGGTCGCCCCGGGGTTCGTCGACATCCACACCCACTACGACGGCCAAGCAACCTGGGACGAACGAATGCAACCGTCAAGCTGGCACGGCGTCACAACCGTCGTCTTCGGCAACTGCGGGGTCGGATTCGCGCCAGTGCACGACCAGGACCACGACAAACTCGTCGAACTCATGGAAGGCGTCGAGGACATCCCCGGAGCGGCTTTGCACGAAGGACTGCAGTGGGGCTGGAACTCCTTCGGCGCATACCTCGACGCGCTCGAAGGCCCCAAAGACATGAACATCGCCGCGCAGGTGCCCCACGGCGCCCTGCGCCTGCATGTGATGGGGGAGCGCGGCGCCAACCGGGAAGACGCCACCGACCACGACATCGCCACGATGGGCCGTCTCGCAGCCGAAGGGATCGCCGCGGGAGCGCTGGGGTTCACCACCAGCCGCACCTCGAACCACAAGACCTCGACGGGAGACTTCACGCCGACACTGACAGCCGCCGCCAAAGAGCTGGTCGGGATCGCCGAAGCGGTGGGCAGAGGCAGTACCGGGGTGTTCCAACTGGTGAGCGACTTCCGCGACCGCGACGCCGAGTTCCAGATCTTCCGCGACATGTGCGCAGTGTCGGGACGGCCACTGTCGTTCACCCTCGTGGAGAGTCCCCGCTCAGCCGGATTCCACCAGGACCTCCTCAACCGGATCGAAACCGCTCGAGCAGAAGGACTGGAGATCACCGGACAATGCCCGGTCAGGCCCATAGGCATCCTCTTGGGTTTCGAGTGCACACTCAACCCGTTCATGCGCAACCCCGTGTGGCAGGAAATTGCAGACATGACGCCGGCGCAGCGAGTCGCTGCGCTGCAAGACCCTGACCGACGTCAACGCCTGCTCCAATCCAGCGGCGGTGCCGAACACAACCTCGTCGGCGGGCGCATCATCGAGGACTTCCACAACATGTTCGAGATGGGTGAGTGGCCCTACTACGAACCCCCGCCAGACCAGACAGTCACCCGCCGTGCCGAGGCCGCCGGTAAGGACCCCGTCGAGTTCGCCCTCGACCTGCTGTTGAAGAACGGCGGGACCAACATGCTGTGGCTGCCCTTCACCAACTACGGCTTCATGCACCTCGACGGCACCCGAGAACTGCTGACGCATGAGTACACGGTGCCCGCTCTGGGCGACGGAGGCGCACACGTCGGCACGATCTGCGACGGTTCGTTCCCCACAACACTGTTGCAGCACTGGGGTCGGGACCGGCCCGACAACAGGATCGACCTGGAGTTCCTGGTGCAACGTCAAGCCCGCGACACAGCCCGCACCGTCGGCCTGTGCGACCGGGGAGTCCTCGAGCGGGGGTACCGGGCCGACCTCAACGTCATCGACTTCGACAACCTGCGGGTACGAGGCCCGGAACTGGCCTACGACCTCCCCGCCGGAGGCCGCCGCGTGCTGCAACGAGCCGACGGTTATCTGCACACCATCGTGGGCGGCGAAGAGACCTACGCCTCGGGTGAAGCGACCGGTGCCCTTCCCGGCCGCCTGGTGCGAGGCGCGCAGCGGCCACCGGCGACGAACGGGTCGACGAACGGCCGCGGTCGATGAGCGCCCTCGAATCTGTCGAAGAAGCAGCAGTCCGGCCGCTCGAAACACACGCAAACTGGACCTCTGACGACGTGGCCGACAGTGAAGCCTGGACCTACCGGCTGAATGCCGACGAGATAGCCGAACTCGAAGCGGCCCTGCTGTGGGCACGCTCATACAGCGACGAAGTGCTCAACATCGACAAGGAGCATTTCCCGCTGCCCACGCTCGCACCCGTGCTGAACGGGCTCGCCGAGGAACTGATCAACGGCCGGGGTTTCTGTCGAATATCGGCCCTGCCCGTCGAACGGATCGGCCACGAAGACGCCTCCTGGATGTACTGGGGGATCGGCCTCCACCTCGGAGTGCCATGGCCCCAGAACGTGAAGGGCCACCTGCTCGGTGACGTCAAAGACCAGGGGAAATCGGTCAACGACCCCACCGCAAGAGGCAACGAGCTCGGCGGTGTGGCCCAAGCATTCCACTCCGACGGCTCCGACCTCATCGGACTGCTGTGCCTCGACCCGGGCGTGTCGGGAGGGGAGAGCCTGGTAGCCAACGCAGTCGCCGCGCACAATCGCCTGGTCGCCGAAGACCCGGACCTCGCCACGGTGCTCTACGACCCGCTTCCCTACGACTTCCGAGGTGAACAGAGCAAAGGGAGCAGCCCCTTCTACCGGATGCCGGTGTTCAGCGAGCACGGCGACCGCCTGTTCGTGCGTTACATCCGGCCATACATCGACGCCTCGCAACGCCACGGTGACGCGCCGCGGCTGAGCGACGCCCAACGCACCGCGATGGACGCCTTCGACGCGCTTGTCTGCGACCCCTGCAATCGCGTCGAAATGACATTCGCACCCGGTGACATGCAATTCGTCAACAACTACCACGTACTCCACGGTCGCAACGCCTACAAGGACGACCCAGCCAACGGCAGAGTCCGCTGGCTCAAACGCTTGTGGCTCGCCACCGAGATCCTCGGCCCGCAGGATCGCCCCCAGCGTTTCCAGTCCGCGGGCGCAACCCGGCACTGGTCAGCCCGCCGCACCCGCGCCGACATCTGAAGAACCCGCCGAACCACACCACAACAACTGGCCGCGCGGATGTGTGGCGCGCCGTACAGCGCAGTATGTTACGGACTTCATGAGATACGCAGCTCCCACAACTGTGGATGAGGCTCTTGAACTGTTGCGAAGTGACCCCGACTCTCGGGTGTTCGCAGGCGCAACCGACCTCATCCCCCAAATCCGAGCCGGCCGCCCCGAACCGGCCCTGCTCATAGACCTGAAACGCATCGAACGACTCGTTGCAGTCAGCCACAACAACGGCACCTGGACCGTCGGTGCGGCCACGCCCACCGCGGCGCTCACCGCCGACACCGAGTTCAGTGCCACGTTCCCGGGCCTGTCAGAAGCGAGCGGCCTGATCGGCTCGGACCAGATCCAGAACCGGTCGAGCTGGGGCGGCAACCTCTGCAACGCCTCACCCGCAGCCGACTCCGTCCCGGCGCTGATCGTCAACGACGCCACCGCCGTGATCGCCGGCAACTCAGGCGAACGGACCGCCAGCGTGGCCGATGTGGTGACCGGCCCAGGACAGACCTCGCTGAGCGACGGCGAGTTCATCATTGAATTCCTGGTCAACGACCCGCCCGCCAACAGCAGCGACGCCTACCTGCGGCTCATACCCCGCACCGAGATGGACATCGCCGTGGTCGGCGCAGCAGTGCAACTCACCATGGACGGCGACACCGTCGCATCAGCCAGAGTCGCACTGGGAGCTGTGGCCCCGACCTTCGTGCGAGTCCCAGACGCCGAAGCCGCCCTCGTCGGCTCCAGCCTCAACAATGGCACCCTCGACGATGGCACCCTTGATGCGGTCGCTGCCGCGGCCTCGGCGGCCTGCAACCCCATCGACGACAAACGAGGAACCATCCAATACCGCCGCCAAGTTGCGGGCGTGCTGGCCAAACGAGCCGCGCAGACAGCCGCACAACGAGCGCAAGGAGCGAGCTGATGCCCCGAACCCATGTGAACTGCACCGTCAACGGCGACGAAGTCGACTTCCTGTCAGCCGACGACACCTCCCTGCTCAACGCCCTGCGCGACGAGCTGGGTCTCATCGGAGCCAAGGAAGGCTGCGGAACCGGCGACTGCGGCGCCTGCACGATTCTTGTCGACGGCAGAGTCAACTGTGCCTGCCTGATGTTCGCCCCAGAAGCCGAAGGGACCTCGATCACCACCGTCGAAGGCATCGCCCAAGGCGACCACCTGCACCCGTTGCAACAGACGTTCCTCGAAGGCGCGGCCCTGCAATGCGGCGTGTGCACACCCGGATTCCTGGTGTCGGCGAAAGCGCTGCTCGACGAGAACTCCAACCCGACCGAAACCGAGATCCGCTTCGCCCTCGCCGGCAACCTATGCCGCTGCACCGGCTACGACAAGATCATCCGAGCCGTTCAGGAAGCGGCCGTCCAGGTGAATGGAGCCTCCAAGTGACCGTCACAGAGAACCCCCGAAGGTACAAGTATGTCGGCACCCGACCGGTGCGTCACGACGGGCTCGACAAAGTAACGGGCAAAGCCCGCTTTGCCGCCGACCTCGACATGACCGGACAACTGCGGGGCGCGTTTGTGCGCTCACCGCATGCACACGCCCGGATCGTCTCGATCGACACCAGCAGAGCCGAAGCGATGCCAGGAGTGAAAGCCGTCGTCACCGGCGATGACTTCGCCGATCTCGACCCCACCCACCCCGAATTCGACATGGCGGTCAACCTGATGGCGCGCGGCGAAGCGCTCTACAACGGCCATGTCGTCGCCGCAGTGGCCGCGGTCACTGCCTCCCAAGCCGCTGCTGCTGCCGCCGCAGTCGAAGTCGAATACGAGCCGCTGCCCGCAGTGCTCACCATCGACGAAGCAATCGCCGTCAGCGCCCCTATCGCCAACCCCACCAACCGCACCCTGTTCTCAGGTGACACCGAACCGTCGAACCTTGCCTCAGTCAACGAATTCGGCCGCGGCGACGTGGAAGCCGGATTCGAAGCAGCCGACATCATCCTGGAACGAGAATTCCGGACCGTCGCAGTGCATCAGGGCTACATCGAGCCCCACGCCTGTGTCGCCGACTGCGGCCAGGACGGCAAAGCCACGATCTGGGCCTCCTCGCAGGGCCATTTCGCGGTCCGGTCCAAGACCGCCGCAGCGCTCGGTTGGAGCACCGACCGGATCAAGGTCATCCCCGCAGAGATCGGCGGAGGCTTCGGAGGCAAGACCACCATCTACCTCGAACCGGTCGCAGTTCTGCTGTCACAGAAAGCCGCCCGCCCGGTGAAAATCGTGATGTCACGCGAAGAGGTGCTGCGGGCGACCGGCCCCGCGCCCGCCACCAAGATCACAGCCAAGATCGGCGCTACCAACGACGGCGAGATCACCACCCTGCAATCCACGATGTACTTCGACAACGGGTCCACCAAAGGATTCAGCGCGCTCACCGGAGCCATGTCGGTCGCTTCCTACAAGCTGCCCAACCTCCAACTGCACGCCATCGGCACCGTCAGCAACACGGCGCGCTCAGCCGCCTACCGTGCGCCCTCCGCCCCCCAGGCAGCCTTCGCCGTCGAAACGCTGATCGACGAACTCGCGCAGCGCCTCAACATGGACCCGATCGACATCCGCCTGCAGAACGCGGTCGTTGAAGGCGACGCCACCGCAATGGGCGCACCGCACCCCAAGATCGGCTTCGTCGAGACCCTCGAAGCGATAAAGAACTCCGAGCACTACAACTCACCGGTTCCCGAAGGCGCAGGGAGAGGCGTGGGCACCGGGTTCTGGTTCAACATCGGGGAACAGTCGTCGGCGACCGTCAACCTCAACGAGGACGGCACCGCCACGGTGATCACCGGCAGTCCCGACATCGGGGGCAGCCGCGCCTCGATGGCGCTGATGGCCGCCGAGGAACTCGGCCTGGCCGTCGATCGCATAACCCCGATCATTGCCGACACCGAATCGGTCGGCTTCACCGACATCACCGAGGGCAGCCGAGCCACGTTTGCCACCGGCATGGCAGTGGTCAACGCCTGCCGGGAGCTCATCGGACAGTTGAAGCAACGAGCTGCCACCATCAAGAACGTGGACGTCGAACAGGTCGAATGGGTCGACGGAGCGGCGGTCATCGAAGGGCAGGATCCACTCACGATCCCGGAGATCACCGCGATGGCCAAGAACACCGGTGGCCCCCTCACCGCTACCGCCTCGCTCAACGCGGCGGGTGCCGGCCCGTCGTTTGCGGTCCATGTCGCCGACGTGGTCGTCGACGAAGAAACCGGAGAGACGACAATCCTGCGCTACACCGCAGCCCAAGACGCCGGAACCGCCATCCACCCCTCCTATGTGGAAGGTCAGATACAAGGCGGGTCGGTGCAGGGCATCGGCTGGGCCCTCAACGAGGAGTACATCTACGACTCCGACGGGGTCATGGAGAACGCCAGCTTCCTCGACTACCGGATGCCGGTCGCTTCTGATCTGCCGATGATCGACGCCATCATCGTCGAGGTTCCCAACCCGAGCCACCCCTACGGCGTGCGCGGCGTGGGAGAGACAGGCATCGTGCCTCCGATCCCGACCCTCGCCAACGCCATTGCCGCCGCGACCGGTGTGCGCATGACCTCGCTGCCGATGTCACCGCCGAGGCTGCTGGCTGCGATCAGCGGGAACGCCGGCAGCTGAACACCCCGCCGAGAGCCAGTGGCCACTGTCCATCTCCAAGCCGATCATCGTCGATTCACCGGCGGCGAGAAAGTCCTGCAGGTCCAAGGCGACACCGTCGGGGAACTCATTCAAGAACTGGAACGCCGATACCCGGGCCTCGGCCCGCTGTTGACCGACGGTGCCAGCGTGGCCATCAACGGCGAGTTGATCCCCAACGGAATCTTCGAGAAGGTCGACGAGTCCACGGAGGTATACTTTGTGGCACCCATTTCGGGCGGTTGAGAGACGCTGTTGGGGCCTTTGTTGTGGCGCGGTTATAGTCGGTCACACCTCAATAAGGGAGATCCATGGCTCGCTTCCACGAGTTCGAAATGCCTTCGCTGGAGGGCGACCAGGTGGCGTTTTCTGCGTTTGCCGACGGGGCCTGCCTGGTCGTCAACGTCGCTTCCGCTTGAGGCCTGACCAAACAGTACGCAGGTCTGCGTGCGCTCCACAACGAAGACCACGGAGTCCACGTTCTGGGCTTCCCGTGCAATCAGTTCGCGGGCCAGGAACCGGGCAGCGCTGAAAAGATCCGAGTTTTCGTCGACGACAACTACAACATCAACTTCCCGATGTTCGCCAAGATCGACGTGAACGGCGATGACGCGGCCGAACTCTACAACTGGCTCAAGGCTCAACACCCCGGCGACGGTGACTCGCCGGACATCCAATGGAATTTCGAGAAGTTCCTCGTCAACTCCGACGGAGAAGTGGTCGCTCGCTTCGCACCCAGGGTCACCCCTGAAGAAATCACCGAACAATTGCCGGCCCTGCTGAATGGCCGGCCCTGCTGAACAGAGGCACCAACCATGACCCCCCATGACCTCGTTGAGATCGAACAGATCAAGCAACTCAAATACAAGTACCTGCGCCTGCTCGACCAGCACCTGTTTCAAGAGATGCGGTCGGTGCTCACCGACGATGTGATCGTCCGCTACAGCGACGGCAAGTACTCCTACGACGGAGTCGAAGCCGTGATCGGCTTTCTGACAGACTCGATGGGCTCAGAGACCTTTCTGTCGAGCCATTCCTGCCACCACCCCGAGATCACCCTCAACGGCGACGGCACGGCCACCGGAATCTGGAAACTCGAAGACCAGGTGATCATCGGCGAGCACAATCTGACATTGCGCGGCGCGGCGTTCTACTACGACGAATACGTCAAGACCGCCGCGGGTTGGCGGATCAAGACCACCGGTTACCGCCGGATCTTCGAAGAGATGCATCCCCGCTCCGCCATCGAGGGGCTCAACCTGGTAGCCACCTGGTTCGGCGGCGAAACCTAAGCGTTCGAGGGTCCGGGCGCCACCCGGCGTGAGGTACAAAGTGTCCTACGGCGCACACCGAGAGTGCAGAAGCGCGGTGACGGCTACGGACCGGAAACAAACACGACGGCGGGACCGACGAGAAGACCCTCGCCCGAAGCGACTGGGCGGGTAGCCTCAACTCCGTCCAGCTGCATTCTAGCCGTACCGTCGTCAACTAAACCTACAATGAGGTACTGTCCTAGAGTACACACTACCGGATCAACTGCTCCTGTTTCGTCCTCCCATGATACGGCGAACGGCGGGTCATTTCGATAGATCACCGCGCGCAGAGAAGAACCATATAGCCCTGTCTCAACGTAAGTGGCATTAGTCGAGCCGGAGAACTGACCTAGTTCAATGGGCTCGTCATATTGGGGGCTAACAGCGACGATAGTGAAACGATCACCCGAGAGCCCGTTTCCCTGTTTGACTTCAATCCAAACTTGCTCGTTCAGACGACATTGGTGGCTATCAGATGATGAACCAGCGCATGATACGGTCAGAGTAATTGTCGCAGAGACAAGAACGAAGAAGCGCCTAATTGCCTGATACAGAGTCAAGAATCTGCCTATACCGATCAAGAAGATCCGAGTTGGCATCACTCCAGTCGGGGATGAGCTCAGTCAACAAGAAGTACTCAAAATCAGTCTCAAGACCGACGGTACACTTATCGCGATCATGGATGGCTATATGGGTACGTTCGGGGGTGAGCGACCCATCAGTTATTGCCGTCTCTATGTCGGCGGGCGAGTCGAAATCATGGCCTCGTTTCCGCATACACCGACGCCAAGATCCTTGGAGTTCCAACGCTAGGTCGGCTTTGCTGGCTCTGTCGTAGAGTTCCTCGACTGCCACGTCGAGAGCTTTCTGGATTTCGATGAAATCGAGAAGCTCTGGGCGTGAACGGGCTGGACTATTGCGTTCCAGCGATTCCCTAGTGGCATTTCCATAAGCAAAAGCAGTGAACGACTTATCACTTTTCGCCAGGTCATGAACTGTGTTGAGGAGTTCGGCATGAGAACTTGAAAGCGCCGCAACTTCCGCCTGCGATACGGCACCAAGGGCAGCGATACGGGGATCAAACGAATACTGGTCCAGTGCGGATCTGATATCACTCTCCGAGGGTTCGCTCCCTTGTGTGGCAGCGCCGACCGCAGTGCCTATTCCCGCGGTGACCAACACCAAGGTTGCAACAACCACAAATCTTCGAGAGGGTCGCCTAGGTTTCATTGTCCGGGCACTAACCATAGAACCGTTCACCATCTTTCTCATTTTCGTCACAATCCAACCTACCCTGGACAAGAATACTCGGGTTGGACGTCGCTATACCCGTGAGTTCCATCAATAGTAAACTGTAAGGTCGGACCGCTCCAAACCCACCAACTGAGACCTGCACGCGTACGGTAACGGTGAGTGCCATCACGACAAGGCCTAGAGGGTGTGGCGCTCCAACTGCTGGTCCTACCGTTCCCAAAAGCTGCCGCACCGGTTTCCCAGTTGCAACCCCAAAATCCACAGTGCTTGCTTTGCTGCCGGACATACACTTGGCGAATCAGACAAGTCCAGTCAGGGTTCTGATTGACAGTCCCTGGGCTCGACACTGAGTTGGAGTGCCGATTATAACTGGGCGTCTCTGGCAACATCTGGGCAACCACATTCGCATAGAGGCAAGCAGCCGGCCGGAGGAGCGTCCCTAACTTGGGAAATTGTTACGACGCTGAACACAAGCGCCATTATCATGACCTTGGTCGCGGATCCTGATAGTCGGGTGGGCTTAGAGTGTTTCTGCCGGTTGATAGTCATGATTACATCGCACGATAGCAGCAAATCCAACATAGTTACAACATATGATCACCAAGCCACCTCATGACAACCCTCAACCAGATCACCAAATCCGCGACACACGGCGTCTTCTTGAGGTTCCGAAGCTCAGGTGTGGCGGGGGCCGCCGCGGTCTCCGGGCCAGCGGCTTTCCCCACGGGGCTGGTCGCTCTTGTTCGCTTTGCTCACGGGCCGCTGGGCCCTGGCGTCGGCGTGGGTTTCGTGGGTTCAGGTGTGGCGGGGGCCGCCGCGGTCTCCGGGCCAGCGGCTTCCGCCGATCACGTCTGCGTGGGGCCAGAAGGCGTCGGGGTCGAGGGGGCCGGCGTTGGTGATGTCGCGTGCCTTGGCCTGATGGGTGACCAACTGGGACGACACCATCTCCTTGACCGGCAGATAACGCGCCACGGGATCCCAGGGTGAGTCGAGCAGCTTCAGATCGCCGTCGATCTCCTCCACATGGACCTGCTCGAAGCGGGTGGCCACATCGACCACGTGGGGTGGGAAGTCATACTGCTTCTCGGTGCCGCCGATGGCACGGGAATACTTGGTCCACCACTCGTGCTCGACGAACTCGCCCTCAACCGGGGCTCCAACACCAGTCACCTCGCCGCAGAACTCGATGAAGGTGTAGCCCTGATGGACGGTACGGGCGCCCACATGGTCACCGAGACGGAAGAACTCGATGTCGCACAGGAACTTGGGCTGACCGTTGAGCTCACCGCTGATAAACACAGCGGCCTCCTGGTCGATCCCCATGCCGAGGTTGTAAGCCCCCTCGACACCGTTGAACGAAGCCGGAACCTTCACACTGACCCCAAACTCGGGTTCACCAAGGACCGGCACACAATAGATCCCGATCTGCACAACCGGATCAAGCGGAGTGAGCCCGGGCGGCAGCAGCGGAGCGATGTTGGCCTCGTCGGTCGTGTACTTGACGACGAGTTTGGGCCAGCCGGCAACCTCACCCGGTCGGCTCATCGGCGCTGGGTTGGGCACGGTGTTCTCTGGCGTGGTCATTGGCGGTCCTCCGATGGACTGAGATTAGGAAGCGCGATCAACGCTGACCTACAATGCCCGGGTTCGGGTAGAAAGCTCAAATCGTAAAGGAGCACACCCATGCCGGATCCCCTCGAAGGCGTTGACCAGAGCAACGCTCCATACATCATCGTCTCCTCAGACACCCACGCCGGGTTGTTCGTCGAGGACTACCGCGAGTACCTCGAGTCATCCGTGCACGCCGAGTTCGACGAATGGTTGCAAACTCGCCACCAGCACAGGGCCATGGTCGAAGAACTCAACGGCGAATACGTTGAGCAGTGGGAACGGGACAACGAAGTCGGCCTCAAAGGCGCATACGACCCCGAGATCCGCGACAAGACCCTCGATGCAGACGGTGTGGCCGGCGAGATCATATTCGCCGACGGAGACGCCGTCACCGGAATGGAAGCACCGCCGTTCGGTGCCGGGCTCCAGGCCGGGATGATCACCGACCCCAGGCTCGCCTGGGCGGGGGCCCGGGCCCACAATCGCTGGCTCGAAGAGTTCTGTGCCACGAACCCACCCCGCCGCGCTGGGGTGGCGTTGGTGCCGATCACCCACGGAGTTGCCGAGTCCGTCAAAGAGATCGAGGCGCTGGCCAACAAGCCCGGGGTCAAAGGAATCATGATCCCCACCATGTGGCACGACCATCCGTCCTACGGCCACGAGAGCTACGACCCGGTTTGGGCCGCGTGCGCTGAAGCAGACCTGGTTGTTCACACCCATTCCGGGGAGGCCGACTCCGAGTCCTACAACGACAACATGGCCCAGTACATGCTGGAAGTGGCGTTCTGGACCCACCGGCCACTGTGGCAGCTTTTGCTCTCGGGCAAGTTCGACAAGTTCCCGAACCTGAAATACGCACCGGTCGAATGCGGATCTTGGTGGCTCGGCGACCTGCTGTTCAAGACCGACGCGGTATTCGGCGGGCGCAACTGGAAGGTCAAGAAGATGGCCTCGCGCACCAAGGACCTGATCCAGAAACTGCCCTCGGAATACGTCGGCACCAACGTCTTCATCGGTGCCTCGACGATGAGCAAGGTCGAACTGCGCCGCCGCTACGTGAACGGCATCGATGCGCTGATGTGGGGCACCGACTATCCCCATCCGGAGGGATCGTGGCCCAACACCATCGAACGGCTTGAGACCGACTTCCAGGAGATCCCGGTGGAGGAGACCCGACTGCTGCTGGGCCTCAACGCGGTGCGCTGCTACAACTTGGACCTCGACGGTCTCACCAAGATCGCTGAAGACATCGGCCCAACGCCGTTGGAGTTAAACCAGGATCTCGACCTGCGCACCTCGCCGACCGCGATCCGCGACGCCCGGTTCTGGTTCGAGGACTACAACATCGATTGGCCCGACTAGATCTGTCGACGGGTTCCTCGGCCCTGCACTTGCCAACGGTTACGGAAATTGTCTAACCGATGCAGCAGAAATGGTCTATTTTGTCTGCGGAAATTGTATATTTTCACCAGCGGAAATGGTAGATTCAGGTTGTGAACAGCGCTTTGCTCGTACCTGACGGCTACGTTTCTCGGGTTGTGGAGTCTGCGGTTCGCCGTGCGCTCGCAGCGGCGCCGATGGTGCTTTTGGAAGGGGCCAAAGGATGCGGGAAAACCTGGACTGGCCTGAGTTCGGCACGCTCCAAAATGATGCTGGACGCGGACGCCAACGACTTGGCCCTAGCCCAGGCCTGTCCCCGCCCCGCCCTATCCGAGGGGCCTTCGCCCAAACTGGTGGACGAGTACCAGCGGGTTCCGGAGTTGTGGAACATCTTGAAGGGAGTCAGCGACGAAGACCGCAACCCTGGCCGTTTTATTCTCACTAGTTCCGCAGAGAAGGTCGACGACATTACCCGGCACTCTGGGGCCGGCCGCTTGATTCGGGTCCGGATGCGGCCGATGTCGTTGTTCGAGACCGGTCACTCCAACGGGGCTGTGTCGTTGAGATCATTGATGTCCGGCGAACCCGCGCAGTCAGGACGCTCAGAGGAGATTTCTCTCGGAGCCTGGGCTGACATTGTCTGCACCGGTGGGTGGCCTCGTCACCTGGGCATGGTCTCAGATCCCGCTCAGAGGCTCCTTGCCGCCTATTTGAATGAAACCATCAAAGCCGACATGCCTCTGGAGACCGGTGTGCGACGTTCCCCTGCAAAGGTCATGCGCTTGCTCCGCTCCTACGCCCGCCACACGGCGACCGTCGCAACCCAAGCGTCGCTCGCCCGAGACACGGCCGGCGATGGGCCTGCAGTGAACCGTCATACCGTTAGCAGCTATATCGACGCCATGCATCGCTTGTTCGTACTGGACGACCTCGAAGGATGGGCACCAGCGATGCGTTCCAAGTCGGTGCTGCGCCAATCTCCGAAACGGCATATGACCGACCCGTCGTTGGCTGCTGCGGCTCTGCGTGTAGGGCCGGGCCACTTGCTTGAGGACTTGAGGACCTTGGGACTCCTGTTTGAATCGTTGGCCATACGGGACTTGCGAGTGTACGCGGAAGCCCACGACATGTCGGTCTGGCACTATCACGACGACCAGAATCGGGAGCTGGACGCGGTGATCGAACATCCCGGCGGACGGTGGATCGCAGTCGAAATCAAACTCGGAGGAGTGCCCTCCAGGTTGGACGAGGCTGCTGCGGCGCTGTTGGCTGTAGCCCGCCAGGCGGTCAGACACTCGCGGCGAGACCCACCGACTGCACACGTCATGCTCACCGCGTTCGGACAGCGCGCCTACCGGCGTCCCGACGGGGTTGATGTGGTGCCTTTGTCGCAGCTGGGGCCGTAGGTCAAACACAATCATCCGCCGGTTCCGCTGCTCAGCTGGTGATGGAGCCGCCGTTGACGTTTATTGTCTGGCCGGTAATCCAACTGGCTTCCTCGCTGACGAGGTAGACGCAGATTGCGCCGATGTCGGCGGGCGTACCGAGGCGTTTGACGGGAATCCCGCGGGCGAGATGCTCGGTGTAGTCCCCACCTGCGGTGTTGTCCATCAAGCCGAGGGCGACGCTGTTTGCGGTAACTCCGAATTGGGCGTTCTCCAAGGCCAGCGACCGCATGAACCCCAGCCCGCCTCCCTTGCCCGCCGAGTAGGGGGCCACGCCGATGCCGACACCAGCCGAGCCCGCACCTGACGAGATGGTGATAATCCGCCCCCAGCCGGCCTCGACCATCGGGTTGATCACGGCATGCACGCAGTTGAGCACACCGCGCAGGTTGACCTCTATGGGGCTGTCCCACTCGGCGGGTTCCATCTCTCGGAACGGCTTGGGGCGCATCTGCTCAGCCCCGCCGTTGCCGGCGTTGTTGACGAGAATGTTGATGGGCGGGTGTTTGGCGAGTTCAGCCTGGACGGCATCGAGGTCGGTGACGTCGAATCCCGCCGGGGCTGCCGATCCTCCGGCTGCGGAGACTTGATCGGCGACCTCAGCTGCTCGTTCGGGGAGAAGGTCGTTGATCAGCACATGCGCGCCTTGGGATGCCAGAGCCGAGGCGATTCCCGCCCCCACGTTCTGCCCCGCCCCGGTGACCAACGCCGTCTTGTCGGATAGATCAAACATCCACCCGACGCTAACCGACACAAGCCTGCTCGCCGAAACCGCCCGGGGCGGCTCCGGTTGGGCGCGGCGTTAACCCCGTGCCCGGTGACAGGAGAGAGCGGTTCCGGTTGTGCCCGGCCTCAGCACTGCGCCCGGCGACAGCACTGCGCGGTTCCGGTTGTGCCCGGCGACAGCACAGCGCCCGGCGTTAACACCGCAACAACGCGTAGCCTGAGGTGCGTGAACGAGAGACCCACCGGCTCGACCAGCAACTCGGGAACCGACTTCATTCGGGAAATGCTCGCCAGAGACGCCGGCGACGGACCCTACGGAGGACGTGTCCAGACCCGCTTCCCTCCCGAACCCAACGGGTACCTGCACATCGGACACGCAAAATCGATCTCACTCAACTTCGGTGTCGCTGAAGAATTCGACGGCGTGTGCCGTCTGCGCTTCGACGACACCAACCCGGAGACCGAAGACGCCAGCTTTATCGACGCGATCCGCCGAGACGTGGCATGGTTGGGGTTCGACCCAGGTGAATCCGCCTATGCGTCGGACTATTTCGGGCAACTAGCCGAATGGGCCGAGCAACTCATCGGTGACGGACTCGCATATGTCGACGACCAGGACGCCGAGACGATCTCGGCCAACAGGGGCGGTTTCACCACACCAGGCATCAACAGCCCCTACCGGGACCGTTCAATAGAGGAGAACCTCGACCTCTTCGCCCGGATGCGAGCAGGGGAGTTCGCCGACGGCGAGAAGGTGCTGCGAGCCAAGATCGACATGGCCCACGACAACATGGCGATGCGGGACCCGGTCATGTACCGAATCCGCAACGCCCACCACTTCCGCACCGGCGACGAATGGAAGATCTACCCGACCTACGACTGGGCGCACGGGCAGAGTGATGCGGTTGAAGGCACCACGCATTCACTGTGCACGCTCGAGTTCGACACGCATCGACCGTTGTATGACTGGTTCATCGAACACCTCGGACTCGGCGACGACCGTCCCCGTCAAACCGAGTTCGCCCGCTTGAACCTCACCCACACAGTGATGTCGAAACGCAAACTGTTGGAGTTGGTTCGCGACGGTCATGTCGACAGTTGGGACGACCCCCGCATGCCCACGCTGCGGGGACTGCGCCGACGCGGCTACCCGCCCGAAGCCATCCGTAGGTTCTGTGCGCACATTGGTGTGGCCCGGGTCAACGGCACACATGAGATAGAACTGCTCGAATCGTTCGTGCGAACGCACCACAACCGGCACGCCCTGCGCCGGATGGCTGTGCTCAATCCGGTCGAATTGGTGATCGACAACTGGCCCGAGGGCCTGATCGACCAACGTCCGGCGATCAACAACCCCGAAGACGAATCAGCAGGCACGCGGATGGTGCCGTTCAGCCGCAGGTTGTGGATCGAGCGCGGCGACTTCATGATCGACCCGCCCAAGAAGTTCTTCCGGTTGGCACCGGGCCGCGAGGTGCGACTGCGTGCGGGATACCTCATCACCTGCACCGATGTCGAGACCAACGCCGACGGTGAGGTGCAGCGGATCCACTGCAGCTACGACCCTGAAACCGCCGGTGGCCAGGCCCCCGACGGACGCAAGGTGAAAGCCACGATCCATTGGGTTTCGGCTGATCACGCGCTCGACGGCACGGTCATGCTCTACGACCGGCTCTTCACCGACCCGTTCCCCGGTGCCGACGGTGCTGACCCGCTCGCTTCGCTGAACCCCGCCTCGCGTGAAGTGCGCACCGGCTGCAAACTCGAACCTGCCCTCGCAGACACGCCGCCGGGCCAAGTGGTTCAGTTCGAACGGCTCGGGTATTTCGCCCAAGACGAAATTGACCCGCTGACCTTCCACCGCACGGTCGGCCTGCGCGACGAATGGGCCGCGATCCAACGCCGGCAGTCCCAGCAGCGCTGACTGAACGGCGCTGACGCGCCAGCGTTGAAGCCGGTGGCCACAACTAAATCTGCGCGATTAACCACACTATGTGTGGAAGAAGGCGCAGATTTCGGCGGAGAGCGCCCACACCCTCACACCGGACCGGTGGATCCAGGGCTAGAGGGCCAAGAGGTTGCGGACGTAGGGCCAGGCGACCTCCGGGGGGATGCCGCCACACAGGGGTTGTAGGGAAAGGACCCCGTACTGGTCGCGGAGACGGCGGGCTTCGTCGATCGAGGCTATCCTGTATGCGCCGTTCTGGGCTCGGAGTTCGGCGACGGTAGTTGCGCTCGACAACGAAGCGGAGGCAGCATCACCCATCCACTCCCTGTACATGACCGCATCATGAAGAAGATGGGGGCCGAGCTCCTGCCAAGCCGCATCGGTGTCGTCGGAGACGAACAAAGAAGTCGGTGCGCCGACCGGAGGCGACATGCACATGCCAGGGGGATTGCCGGCCTCGACAGCCGCCGCGTCGTAGGCCTCGGCCAGCGCCGGATCGCCATGTTGAGGCAGCAGCATCATGCCGCGGCAGGCGGCCCGGCGGGCTGCGGCCACAGTTCCACCACCGTAAGCGATCATCGGACCGCCAGGAGTCAGCGGCTCAGGCGTGACATGCACGCTGCGACCCCGCCACTCGAAACGTTCCCCGGCCAGGGCCTGTTGCAGCACATCGAGGTGTTCGTCCATCAGACGACCACGCCGCGACGGATCGACTCCGAACATTGCGTATTCCTCGGCCCTGTAGCCGAGACCGACCGTGTAGCTGACCCGGCCGCCGCTGAGATGGTCGAGCACGATCATGTCCTCAGCCAGTTTGACCGGGTCGTACATCAACGCCAGCAGGGCCCCCACGTTAATCGGCAGTGAGGTGGTGCGGGCCGCGGCGGCTGCAGCCATCACGATCGGCGACGGCAGGTAACCGTCGCTGGCGCTGTGATGCTCGGAGAACATCGCCATCATCGCCCCGTTGGCTTCGCCCCATTCGCACATCTCAACCGAAGCACCGTAGAGCTCGGCCATCGTGGCGTCGGATTGCGGCCCGAGGCGGAAATCGAATCGAAGAATGAACATGGCGCTCAGCTTTCCCCGTAGTGGCCGCCGAGTCGAAATCAGCCCAGGATTTCCCGCAACACCGCAAGGTCGGCGGCGGCCGCGGCGAAGAGCTTCTCGGGTTCGTTGTTGGTCTCGCTGAGGGTCCCGTCGACGAATTCGAGGCTCCAAGTCCCTTCGAAACCGAGGTCCTTGAGCAGGCCGACGGTCTTGGTGAAGTCGTCGCGGATCTCAGCCAACGGTGGCGCCTGCAGGTTGAGGTGGTTGATGTGCACGTGACAGATGCGCTCGCCGTATGCATCGAAGCGGGCGCGGAGCAGATCATGGCTGTCGTGGGTATGAACCAGCGCACCCACCACCTCAGGGGGTCCACCGGCGGCCAGTACTCTGGCCGCGGTCAAAGGATCGTCCATCGCCGAACCGTCGTGGCATTCACACACGGTCTGCACGCCCGGCATCTCGCCGATCCAACTTGCGAGCCGCTCGCCGTAGGCATCGAGCGATGCTTCGTCGCGTTCAGCGCCGGTGTTCCACTTGACCTTGCGGGCGCCGCTGCGGACAGTCAATTCCGCGGCCTGCTGCCGGATCGTGTCGGACTCCTCGTCGAAGCTGGCGTAGGTGTTGTAGACGGCCACCCCGAGGTCGTGCCCGAAGATCATCGCCAGCTCGTCGGGTTCGGCTTCGGTGGCGTGGGCCTCCCACAGCTCGATGCCGTCGAAGCCGGCGTCACGGATCCGGTCGAGCCAGGCACTGGCTGTGATCGTGGCCCGACGGTGGGGGGTGATCCCGAACCAGCGGTTGGGTTCCAACGCGATAGTGGCGAGATAGACCTGAGCAGTTGACATGTGCTTGGCGCGCCCGGAGAGAGTCGAACTCCCGACCTTCTGATCCGTAGTCAGACGCTCTATCCAGCTGAGCTACGGGCGCAACAGCGGTTCAGTGTACGCCGACTTCGCAAAGGCCACCTCTCTTTTGTCAGGTCGGCCGTTTGTCAGGTCGGCGCGCCAGTCATTGCAACCGGCTCGAGAACCACGACCGGAATCTCTCGATCCGTCTTCGACTCATAGGCGGCGTAATGCTTGAACTCCGAGATAGACGCATCCCAGATCGCTTGCCGCTCGTCCCCTGAGGTGATCCGAGCTTTCATCTTCTTGGTGCCGTCGGCGGTGCGGACGGTGACCGAGGGGTTGTCTCGCAGATTCAGGAACCATGCCGGGTTCTTGTCGTTCCCGCCGGCGGAGGCGATCAGCGCCATACGGTCGCCGTCCTGCCAGGGTGCGGTCAGCAGGACCGTACGGGGCAGACCGCTCCTGCGTCCGATGGTGGTGAGCTCCAAGACCGGCATCTTTGCTCCGGTCCAGCCGATCTTCCCGCGGCTGATGGCTATTGCTGCGCCGTGAAAGCGATTCAAGGCTTTGAAAGCAAAATCGGAAGGCATGACAAGGGTTCTTTCGGTTGACGGGATCTTAGTTGATGATCTCGGGTTACGGTCGGGTTGTGTCCAACGCTGACAACTCATCGGTGAAGGGGCTTGGCGTTCCCTCTGGGGAGCTAACGAGGACAGGGTTCAGGTACACCGATACCGGGAGTGACGGCCCGGTAGTGGTGCTGCTTCATGGCGTGTTGATGAGCGGCAGCCTGTGGGACGAGGTCGTTGACGGCCTGCGAGACCGGTACCGGTGCATTGTCTTGGAACTCCCGTTCGGAGCACATCGCACACCGATGCCCGACAATGCTGCACTTGACCTGGAATCGATAGTGACCATGATCGCCGGAACCCTTGTGGAGCTTGACCTGCACGACGTCACGTTGGTGTGCAACGACTGGGGCGGTGCGCAACTGGTTGTCAGCCCCGGCGGGTCTGATCGCGTGGCACGCCTCGTGCTGGTCTCTTGCGAGGCGTTCGACAACTATCCGCCCGGCCTGCCCGGTCGACTGTTGTGTCTCAACGCAGCAATACCAGGCGGGACTTTCATGACTGCGCAGATGTTGCGACCCCGGTGGCTTCGGCATCTCCCGTTGACGTTCGGTGGCTTGTCCAAGAAACGGGTACCGAACGAAATGTTCATGAGCTGGATCGACCCGTTGCTTCACAACCGCAAAGTTCGCCGCGACCTGAGCAAGTATCTCCGATCCGTGCCCCAGAAGCAGCAGTTGCTTGAGTGGGCTGAACAGCAGCGATCATTCCGTGGGCCGGTTCTCATCGTTTGGGCACGCGAGGACAAGTTGATGCCGCCCTCTCACGCTGAACGACTGGCGGCGCATTTTGATGACTCGCAGCTGGTATGGGTCGACGACAGCCGCACGCTGATTCCAATCGACCAACCTGCCGTCCTCACAACCCACCTCCGAACGTTCCTAGCCCAGCACACGTCCTAACAAACGCCGCCAGCTCGGGCAAGGGGCCGGTTAGAGGCGGGCGACGCGCAGAAAGAGATCGGCGAGATCCTTGGGGCGGGACGCGAAGGCGCTGTGACCGGCGTCGAACAAGACAACCTCGTCTGGTTGGGCATTCTGGATCTGCTGGCGTTGGAACGCGGGGGGAAGGGCCTCGTCCTGCTCAAGCAGCACATAGGTGGAAGCGATACCAGGCGATGCCGGCGAGACCCTCGCGGCTTCGACCATGGCACCGGGCGGCTCGGGACCGAGCTGGTCGAGAAGCCAAGATGTAGTCTCGTCGTCTAGGTCATTGCAGAACATCGTTTCGAAGTCCAGTTCCCTCGACACCGGAGACAACGGATCGCTCATCAAGTCATTGATGGACTGACCCACTGGTGGATTCGTGGTCGACAGATAGATCAGCCTCCGTAGGCGGCGCTCGATGCGCGGGACGACAAGAGGGAGCGTGACGCCCGCCATCGAATGCCCAACGAGCACGACGTCTTGAAGATCACGGGTTTCGACCTCTCGCACGACGTCGTCGGCGTAGTCATCGAGACGGATGGCATCGAGGGGTTTGGCATCAAGGCGCGTGCCGTGCCCAACCAAATCAACGGTGACCACAGCATCCACAGCGGGACTCGCCAGCAGATGGGGAACGACCCGTTCCCAACACCACGCCCCATGCGCCGCACCATGAACCAGAACAAAGTTAGCCATTGCCGCACCATAGCCCACCCGCTAACGACTCAAACCAAGACACAATGAAAAATAATGAAAATGCTATAAAATTTAGTGGACAGTCTGGTTGTGAACATGAATGGTGATGCACCGGGTGTTACACTCACGAACGTGCCGACTTCTCGACCCCGCCACCCAGTGACCGAAACCGACGACATCGCTGCGGTACTCGACGAAGCCTCGCAGCGGTGGGAAGGCACGCCCCGAGCCAAGCTCATCCGCCTCGTACTGCTGGATTGGGCCAGTGGAGGTCGCTCACCGTCGGCGCGTGCTCAAGCGCGTGAGGATCTAGCAGGCTCGCTTCCTGGTTCTTCGCACCTGTATCAACGTGCCGCAGACTGGCCCGAATGATCGTCGCCGACGCAAGTTGGGTCGTGGCGTTGCGTGACCCGAGCGACCGCCACCACAGTCGAGCGGTCGCCGTCAACCACGAGATCGGAAGCGAGAATTCACTGCTGCACCCGGTGACCCTGGCTGAGTGCCTCGTAGCGCCGGCCCGGCTAGGGGTCCTTGATGAAGCTTCCGCACGACTGCAAGCCGCATTTGACATCGACATCGTCGATCCCGGAGCTCCCTTGAGATGGGCGAAGCTACGGGCCGAGACCCGGTTGCGGCTTCCTGACGTCATCGTGCTCGACACCGCCCTGAGCCGACGTGCCCGAGCTATCGCCACATTTGACGAGCAACTGCAGACCTCCGCGGCCGATCACGGTCTTGACGTCCTGGGAACTCGATCACCTTAAACCCTCTTCTCCACTAATTCGGTGTCACTACCGGTTTGTTCGGGGAAGGTGATTGTCAAGGTGGCAGATTGTTTGGGGCTGTTCGGTCGGTCGTTGGTTGTGCATTCCGGGTTCTCGGACCGTTGCTGCCCGGCGAGGTGTTTCTTGGGGCCGCCCAGTGGGCTGACGACCGAATCATCCGGTCCCTCGCTCCGCCCCTGACGGTCGCCCCGGCTTTGCGGTCGGCGCGCCGGTCCCGACACGTCGGGGTGGTCATGGGCCTCTTGGTGGGTTGTTGGGGTTGATGATTTGGTAGCCGGTTTTGGTTTTGATGACGATGTAGCCGCGGTCGTGGATGTTGTGGTGGCACAGCGGGCAGGCGAGGCACATCTCGTCGATGTCGGTGCGTCCGCCTTGTTCCCAGGGTTTGATGTGGTGGATTTCGCAGCGTTCGGGTCCTGCGGTGCAGTGTTTGCCTCTGCAGTGGCGGTCGCGGGCGATGATGGCTTTGATTTGGGCTTCGGTTGCGTGTCGGTGGGTGCGTCCCACCCAGATGGGCTGTCCTTCACCGTCAAAGACCACGCCGGTAATGGCGGCGGTGCACATGAGCCGTTCGAGCACGGTCTGCGGCAGTGCTTCGCCACCGACGATCTCAGCGACACCGGTGGGGTTGTCGCCGCGTAGACGTTCGATGTCGGCTATAGCGATGAGTTGGTGCCTGGTGCTGCCGGGTCCGCGGCGGGTCGTGTCTGTCAACAGCGCCACGAACGCGTCAGCCATGCGCTGTGGGACTGTGCGCACATCATCAGGGGAGCCGTCGCGGCCGCCGTCGCCGCGCCACAACCGGTCATATTCGACATCGATGGCTTTGCGCACCTGCTGATAGCTGACCGGGTCCAACTCAGCTAACAGCACTCCCATGCCCTCTTCGTTGACCCAATGCTTGAATGACCGGTTCTTACGTTGCTGTTCATATCGTTCGGCGCCGTCGTCGGGCTGGTTGCGGTTCACCCAACGCCGCGACTGCTCAGCAAACGCATCAACAGAACAATCCTCAGCAAGACCCGACAGTTGATCCTCGACTTGTTGAGGCGAAGTCTTCGCAGCCGCCCCCACAGCCACCTCAGCATGCTCAGCAGTGATCGCGCCGCTGGCCAACGACTCCGCGAGCTTGGGCATCTCCACGAGCCCCGCAGCAGTCTTCGCGACTTTGTTCGCCGCACGTGTCGACATGCGCCCCGCCTCACGCAACACCACCTTGGAACTCACCCCACCATCATCGAGAGCCTCAATCTCAGTCGCGCACCGTGTCTGCAACGCGTTCATCGCCGCCACAACCCGCCCAGCACCCCCAACCAGACCCTCCAACTCGGCACGGCACAGCCCAGAAACCGCCACCCCCCGGGCCTGTTTGATCATCGAATCGAACATGACCACAACCTAACAACAGGGTATGACACTATATGAAATTTAACTCCATCCTAGCAGACATCCTCCTCCACATCCCAAGCCCAAACCCACCCAAACTCTCAGCGGTGCTGACACAGAGGAACGCCTGCCGTACACGGCCTGTCGCCCTCAATATTGCGGTCGAGACCGCCTAGTACGTCCCCTACGAGCGATCAAAACGTCGATGTGACCTGGCGTTTCAAGAAACCCTGTGTGATTCTGATGACGGGGGAGGTTCGAACCCCGCACCGAGGCTCTGAAGGCATATTCCCGTCGGCACCGCAAGACCTGTGCCTCGAGAATGCGGAGTTACGATGACCGCCGATGGCCGCGAAGAACCAGCGGGTTGATCATATGGACCTTGCAATCGACGGGTTGATATTCGACTTGGACAACACGCTGTTCGACTTTGACGGCGCTTTCGCCGGAGTCGCCAACAAGTTCTACGAACAGCACCTAAAGGCAACGACGGCACTCACCCGCGCTGACGCCGTAGCAATGATGACCCGCTGGGACCACGATCTGTACGCCACCACGCAGTGCGTACCCAACTTGAAGGAACGGCGATTCGTCCGTTGGTTGAGCGAATGGCCCGATACCGGCCTTGACATCGCAGCGCTGAACCGATGGTACGACGACTCAATGGACCAGCAGATGCAACCCGACCTGGAGGTCAACGGACTCCTTGCCGACCTCAACGACCGACGAGTGCCGTGGGGTATCGTCACCAACGGACCGAGCACGATGCAGCGCCACAAATGCCAAGCATTGGGCCTGGACCAGCTGGCGCCCTTCATCGTCATCTCAGAAGAAGTCGGCTACGCCAAACCCGACCACAGGATCTTCCGCGACGCCCTCGATGCGACAAGACTCGACAGACCTGAGCAGGTGATGTTCGTCGGCGACAGCCCTGCAACCGACATAGACGGAGCCAGACGCTTCGGGATGCGAACCGCATGGGTCAGGCGAGGCCGGCAGTTCCCCTTCGAACTGCCACCACCCGATCACACGATCGACTCCGTCACCGAAATACGTCACCTGATCGACGCTGAACCAACCCGCTGACAGCGGCGGAAGACCCGACAATCCCCGCCCGCAAAGCGCACGATCGACCATCGCAGTCGTGGTGTGGCGGTTCGTGGCAGGTCAAGATGGGGGCGCTGCGAAGCGTGTTCAGCGGGTGTCGATGATGGCGGTGCTGAGATCGGTCATGTCAAGGATGGTGTACTTGCCGCCGATTCGACCCCATCCGGTGCCGGTTCGGGAAGCACCGCCGAACGGAGGGTGCTGTTCCCAGAACGCGGTGCCCTCGTTGACCAGCACCGTGCCGCTGCGCAGTTCGTCGACAGCTCGGTAGGCGCGGGCCAGCGACGAAGTGAAAACCGATGCCTGCAAACCCAGATCGGAGTCGTTGGCCAGCCTGAACGCCTCGTCATCGCTGGAGAAGCGGGTTACCGGGATCACCGGGCCGAAAGTCTCGTGGCGGAACACATCCATGTCGGTGGTCACCTCGTCGATCACAGTCAGTTCGTAGTAGAGATCCGTCGGATGGTCCGGAGCACGGCGTCCTCCTCGCACCAACCGGGCGCCACGTGTGAGCGCGTCGGCAACATGGGCGTCCATGCGAGCCGCCACCGTCTCATTGTTGAGCGGTCCCATCAACGTTGTGTCATCAAGGGGGTCGCCCAGCGTCACTGCGGCGGCTCGATCCTGGACCTGATCAACCAACCTGTCGTGCACGGAGTCATGCACAAGCAGCCGCTCGGTGGCAACGCAGCACTGTCCTGAAACAAAATGCGCTCCGAACACGGCAGCCTCGGCCGCGGCGTCGAGATTCGCGTCGTCGAACACGATCTGGGGACCATTGCCGGACGCTTCAATGATCGTGCGTTTCATCCCAGCGGCGGCGACTATGGCCGCGGCTGTGCCCTGCGAACCGACGAACCCGATGCCATGCACGCCGGGGTGGGCAGCCAAGACCTGACCAATGTCGCCGCGGCCCATCAACACCGACACGGCACCAGGCGGGAAACCAGCCTCGGACACGGCCTCTGCCAGAGCCAGTGCCGACAGAGGAGCGTTCTCCGACGGTTTGATTATTGCAGGATTGCCCGCCGCCAACGCCGCGGCGAGCAACTCCGCTGGAATGTTCATAGGAAAGTTCCAAGGTGTGATCAGCGCATATACGCCGTTGGGTTTGCGATGCGTGAATACCCGTTTGTTCGGGTCGACGCTGGGTAGAACGTGTGTCTCGAGCCGTCTGATCTCCTCGGCTGCCAGGCGGAAGATCTCTGCGGACTCGTCCAGTTCGTCGACGGCTTCTGCTGCCAGCGGCTTTCCGGACTCCCGGGCCAACTGTTCGGCGAGTGGACCAACTCTGGTGTTGATCGCATCCGCAGCAGCGTGGAGGAGGTCAGCCCGCTCGAAGAAACTCAGCCGTTCCAACTCGTCGGCAGCGCGGTTGGCTGCGCCGACGGCATCGTCGACATCGGCAACCGATGCCGTGTCCACCTCAGCCAGCACCGCGTTATTGGCGGGCTCAATGATGTTCAGCCGTGCCGACCCCCGTCCCGGCCGACGATGTCCCCCCACGAGCTGATGCATGAAGCGAACCCTAGGCGCGGACCGATACCCGCTGTGGATATGGGGATGCCGTCAGTCGCCCCGGTCTGGCTGCTAGGCAAAGGTGCGGAAGTTGCTGATCTGGATGTCGTCGACGCCGTAGTCGGCGAAGTTGTCGTCGGCACGTCCCTTGATGAACTCGCGCCAACTGAAACGCCGGTAGTGAGGCTGACCGTCGAGCAGCACCTCGATCGGCGCGATCATGCAGTCACGGGGAGGGTTCGAAAAGAACGGGATGCTGTAACGGGAACTCTCAGTCATCGGAACAACCCGATGAACCGCCGCCCTGTAACGGTCATTGGTCCACACCTGCATCGTGTCCGCGAGGTTCACCACAATGGTCCCCGGCCGGGGCTCAATGTCGATCCAGCCGTGCTCGGCCGATTCTGCTTGGAGTCCGCCAGTGTCGTCCTGCAGCAGAAGGGTGAGCACTCCAGGGTCCGTGTGATAGCCCAATGCGGTTTCCCCGAGCGGGTTCAACCCCCCACGCTCCGTCTCCGGGACAGGATCCCCGACCGGGTAGTGATTGAGACGCACCGTACTGGTGGAACGCATGCTCGTGTGGCTCTGAGCCACCTCCAGGGGCAGACCCAGAGTGTGGTGCAGCAGACCGAGCGTCCTCGACGCCAGAGCTGCGAACGCATCGAAGAACTGCTCCATCGTCTCGCGGAAACCGTCGACCCCCTGCGGCCAACGATTCGGGTTGTACTCGGGGGGAATCTCAGGATCGATGAAATCGAACACCTCCTTGTGGTCCCGTCTGCGCTTAGTGAGCTCCCGGTCGAACCAGCCGAGCATCGAGTCGGGATTTCGGCGAATCGACTCCTTCACTTCAGGCGGCGAATCAAAGAACTGACGTGTGGCAAACCAGGTATGGTCGATCAGGGCGTCGAGACCGTGGCCTTCGAGCAGAAAGAAGCCATGATCAGCGCACGCAGCATCAAGCGCGCCGAGCGACGCTGCCGACGGCTCAGCAATGTCAATCGTCGGAACCAGATCCATCCCCAACGAAGCTAGCCAGATCAGACGGGCCGGCGCCCAACAACTTGAAGGGGGTGCTCCCGACGGGTACCTTTCGATTCCAGCGAGTCTTCGGCTGCTCGTTCTGGAGACGTGAGAGAGGAGTAGCCCGGTTGCTGCAGACACCCTGGAGACTGTCCGTCGGGCCCCGAGGTGCCCGTTGCCTGATTGAGTCGGTCGTTTGTCGTGAACTCGACTGAGGGGGTCACGTTCGAACCCGATGATCGGAGTCCCATAGGGCTGACGGTCGGCGTGGCGCTGCAGGGCGTCCTGTTGGGTCTGGCGCCGACCGTGCTGACGATGTCGCTGTTCGCGGGGGCTTCGGGCATGGGCGAGCATCAGATTGTCTGGTCGGTCCTGGTAGCAGTCTTGGTGAGCGGAACCGTGACCATCCTGCAGGCGACCCGCTTCGGTCTGCTCGGCGGCGGCCACGCCATGATCACCGGCACCGCCACCAGCTATGTGGCCGTCGCACTGATCGCGGTGCATGAAGCCGGGCTGGAGACTCTGGCCACGCTGATCGTCGTGTCGGCCTGTTTTCAGTTCTCGCTGGCGAGGTTGCTCCCACGTCTGCGCCGGATCATTACACCGGTCGTTTCGGGCGTGGTGCTCATGTTGATCGCCGTGGGGGTCATGCAGGTCGCCGTGGAGAGGCTGGAGCAGCCCGTTGCGGAGGGGACTCTAGCGGCGGCTGAGCCGATCGTGGCTGCGGTGACGCTGGCTGTGGCCGCGATGTTGGGGCTTGGTGCCAGAGGTGTTCTGCGGCTGTGGTCGCCGATGGTCGGAATCCTCGCAGGGTGTGCCGCGGCAGGGTTGTTCGGGCTGTACGACACCCAGCGTGTCGAGGATGCACCCTGGCTGGCAGTGCCCGATCCCTCGATACCGGGCATCGACTTGACCCCGGGCGCCCAGTTCTGGGCACTTCTACCGATGTTCCTGATCGTTTCGATGGCCGCAACGCTCAAGTACATCGGTGACAGCGTGGCTGTTCAGCGGGTCTCGTCGCAGGCGACGAGGGCAACCGACTATCGACTGGTGCAGGGGACTGTTGCCACCAACGGTGCGGGTTCGCTCGTTGCCGGAATCCTGGGGACGCTCCCCGTCGGGGCCTACGGCTCCACGACCGTGTCGCTCGTCAACTTCACCGGCGTCGCCTCCCGCATGGTGGGATACACGATCGGAACCATGCTCGTGGTCCTGGCTCTGTTGCCGAAGGCTATGGCGCTGCTGCTCACAATTCCCGACCCAGTCACCAGTGCGTACATGCTGATCTTCATGGGCATGATCTTCGTGGAGGGTGCCCGCTCGGTCTTCGGGGACACGCTCCAGCCCCGCAAAGCGCTGATTGTCGGCACCTCGCTGGCGGTCGGCGTGGGCCTGCAGGGAGACAACATTGTTGCCGACCTTGTCGGAGCCCCGTGGGGGACCCTTTTGGGCAACGGTCTGACGATGGGCACGATCACCGCGATCCTGCTGACTGCGTTCGTGGAGGTGAGCAGTCCTCGGCGCCGACGGCTCGAGTGCGACCTGGGCATCGACGCATTCCCGAGGATCGACGAGTTCCTCTATGAGCTCGCGACGAGCGTCGGTTGGAACGAGGTTTCGGTGGAGCGTCTGCGTCTGGTCGGGGAGGAGGCGGTAGCGAGTCTCATGGACGCGAACGAGGACGACGCACGACCGCGCCTCATCGTCATGGCGCGACCGGGCGCTCATGTGGTCGAACTGGAGTTCCTCGTCGTGCTCGAGGAGGGCAACCTCGAGGACCAGCTCGCCTATCTCGGTGAGCACACCGATACGCCTGAGCAGAGCGAAGTTTCACTCCGGCTGCTCCGGCACTTCGCGTCGTCGGTGCGCCACCGCAAATACAGCGGGATTGACGTGGTTGTGGTCGAGGTGGAGCGCTCCGGCTGACGTATGCGGCACGCGGCTCCGACGGGCTATTCGAGTGCGGGATCCTCGCAGAAACTGGGTGCACGCTGCGGGTCGTATATGCGGGGGCGTTGGACGAATCCCGTACCGGGGCGTTCAGTGTGCAGGTAGGCGTCGATGGCGTCGGCGGTGGCCCCGGCTGCCACCTCGATGTATTCGTCGGTGGCGAACAGGGCTGCCTCGGAGGGGTTGGAAAGGTAGCCGTACTCGACCAGGGCGGTGGGGACCTCGGGGCGGACGATCATTCCGTAGGCGTCGGTGCCTCTCGACGAAAGGACCCGCAGCACACCTGCACTGGCCGACCGGCTCCATGAGACATTGTCGAAAGTAGCGAGCGCAGCGGTGATCTCTTCGTACAACAACCCACCTAGGCGGGCGGAATCGGCACGGGCCAGGCTGACCGACTCAGATTGTATGAACACCTCGCTGCCGGGGAACGTGCTGGTTGCCCAGGTGGGTGCGTTGTGGTGGATCGAAACCAGCGCTTCGACTCCCAGGTCGTCGGCGAGGAGCGAGCGAACCGACAGCAACGTCGGGTAACCGCCGGTGCGGGTGCTGACCGCGGAGATTCCGCGGCTGGTCAGCTCTTCGATGACGGCCAGGCCGAGTGTGAGGTTCAGGTCGCGTTCTATGAGGCCGTTGGGTCCTACCGCGCCGGTGTCGACGGGTCCGCCGTGGCCCGGATCGATCACCACTTCGGCGCCGTTGATCCAAACGCCCTTGGACACCTCGGCGGTGTTCCCGCAAGGTGTGCGCACCAGGTAGCCCGAGTCAGTGGGCCCGAGCACAGCGACCGGGACACCCGTCGGCGTCACCAACCCGTCCGGAACCCCGTCGTCGGGGCCCTCCTGAGGTCTGGAGTCTTCGGGCACGGTCGTTGTGGTAGTGGTGTCGTCGACCGTGGTCTGGGGTGCTTCCGTTGTGGTGGAGTCGTCCACCGTGGTTTCGGGCACGGTCGTTGTGGTAGTGGTGTCGTCGACTGTGGTTTGGGGTGCTGCTGTGGTGGTGGAATCAGGACCGAGTTCGTCGCCACCCCCGTCAGAGGTGCATGCAACAGCAGCAACGATCAGTACGACTACGAGAAGCAGGGCTCGATGGCTATTCACCGCAGCGGAGCCTAACCCCGAGGACGTCCAAGTCGGGTGAGGAGGAGCTGCCCCGACTGCGCTGCGGGTGTCGTATTGGAACTGCTCAGACGAGTTGGCCTTGCCAGAGCTCTCGGATGAAATCCGTGGCGCCGATCACGTCGATGCCGTCGCTGGTGCGCCGCGGCTTGGATTCGAGGCAGACCACGACTCGGCGACTGACACCGGGATGCTCCTCGGCGAGGGTGCGAAGGCCCTTGAGATGGCTGTTGTTGATTCTGGCGGTCGCCTTCGCCTCGATCGCGAGCCGCATGTCGCCCACAATGAAGTCGACCTCGATGCCGCTCGGCACTCGCCAATAAGTCAGTTGCTCGTCACGTTCTCGGTATGCGAGGAAAGCCGACAGCTCGTGGAACAACCAGTTCTCGAACGCCTTGCCGTACGAGTCGGAGCCCCGGTGCAGTTCACCGCGCCGCGCCAGGCGGTTCACGACCCCCACATCCTCGAAATAGAGCTTCGGAGCGCCAGCCAGGCGGCGCTTGGCCCGCCGCCGCCAGCGGGGCAACCAGCGAGCCAGCAACGTGTCCTCCAAGATGCCGAAGTACGATTTGACCGTGGGAGCCGACACGCCGCACTCGCGGGCAACGTTCGAATAGTTGACTGGGCTGGTGTCGCTCAGTGCGGCTGCGTCGAGGAAGTCTGAGAAGGCGGGCAGGTTCCGCACCAGTCCCTCGGCGGCAACCTCCTCACGCAGATAGTCGGAGATGTAAGCCTCAAGCCGGCGGCTGTGCCTGTTCGACCCGTAGATCGAGGGCAGGCAACCGTGGTTGAGAATCCGGTCGAGATCGAAGGACTTCCCGAGTTCACCAGCAGTCAGGCCTCGCAGTTCGTAGCGCAGAGCGCGCCCACCCAGTAGGTTCGCCGCGCCGCGTCGTACCTTGCGGGCGCTCGAACCGCACAACGCGAACCGCAGCCCACGGTTCTCGATCAGCCAGTGGACCTCGTCGAGCAGAGCGGGAACCTTCTGGATCTCGTCGATGACCACCTGACGCGATGGGTCGGGGTCCGCCGCCTCCAACTCCTCGCGCAGTTGCTCGGGCCGGCTGATGTAGCGACGGAACTCGTCCGCCTTGAGCAGATCAACCCAAACGGCGTCGGGGTACCGGTGTCGCAGCAGGGTGCTCTTGCCCGCCTGGCGCGGTCCCCAAAGAAAGAATGTCTCAGCCCCAGACTCAGGCAATGAGAGCAATCGTTGAAACATAAACTTTAGATTATCATGACAATCTAAAGTTTTACTTCATATTTCTAGCTCAGTGCTGATCCAGCGCTAGCAAACCGAGGCCCTGATCAGAATCCGACTAGGCGTTGGGCGTAGTACTGCCGGCGACGCAGGATCTCTGAACGCTCGTCGGGGGTGACCCTGCGAGTCGACTTCGGCACGTGCTTGTTGATGTCGTCGAAGGATAATCAGCGGACACGCTAAGCCGTTCGGCAGCAGTAGGGACCAAGGCGGTCAGGAGTTTCTCCTTCGTGCTCTGTCAGCGGTTCAGTTCCAGGCGGCCATCGGCTAGGGCGGCTCTGCATTCCTCGATGACCTGCGCGGGCGGTCCGTCCGAGGAGACGACATGGGGCTCGAGCTCCCCCAGGTCTGTGAACTGGGCGTACATGACCTCGGCCCCGGTGGTGTCGTCGACGTCGTCACGACCACGCACCCGTCCCATCGCCGTTGTGCGGCCGGGCCGCAGGATGAGGTATTGAACTCGGATCTTGCGGTCGCCGAGGCGACTGGCGACTTGATCGAGGAACCACGATCCGACAATTCCATCCCACACGACTGCGTAGCCTGCTTCGGCGTACGCCGCGGCAGCGTCGGTGGCAACCACCATCACCGCCTCGTTCTGGCTGTGGGCGTCCGGCAGCCATGGTGCAACGAACCCCGAACGGATGAACCTGAAGAACCAGTCGGCCTCCATATGGACACCCCGCTCACAGCCCGAAGCGAGCGCGGCACTCACGGTCGTCTTCCCCGAGCCCGGCGGCCCCGACACGATCAGCACTTCCCCGCAGTTGAGCATCCAGCGATAGTAGCGACGCCGCCACCCCGCAGTAGAAGAGATATCTCGAACGTATTGAGGTGCCGCATGTGGTACGGGCCGGGCGTCAGGCGCAGCAGGTGTCTTCGAGGGACTCGGCGCGCCACACAGACACTGTTTCGCGGGCCGCCAGTGCCGCGATGAACAGCCCGGCCAGCGGGTCGGCCCACCACCACCCCAGAACCGCGTTGGCGCCCAGGCCGATGAGCAGTCCGCCCGACATGAGCGCGCACAGCACTGTCTGGTTCGCCTCGGCCTCCACGGCCCGCGACCCCATCACCGGGGCCAGCCGGCGTTTGGACCGGGCCAGCACCGGCATGATTGCCAGCGACAGGGCAGCCATCACGATCCCCACCAGCGATTCGTCGGGGCGGTTGGCCAGCAGCAGGTCTCGCCCCGCCGCGATTCCCACGTATAGGGCCAGTGCGGCGAAGCTGAGCGCGATCAGTCGCTGGGCCCGTTTGTCGACGTCCTGCTTACAGCCGGTGCGGCGCTCCTGGGCCAGCCGCCAGGCCAGGATGAGCGCAGCCGACACTTCGATCCCGGAGTCGAGTCCGAAGCCGATCAGGCTCACGGACCCCGCCGCGATGCCGGCCGCGATTGCGATCACGCCCTCGATACCGTTCCAGCCGATGGTCGCGGCGGTGAGCCATTTTTCCCGGACGACGGCTCCGGCTCGGTCGGTGGGCGCAGTCAGGGCCATACAGCCGTCACCTCTCCTTGGCGTCGTTCCTTGACCCTCAATCTAGAGGCCTCGCGGACCCGCCGCTTGTCGTCCACGGCTCAGACTCTCCGCCGCTTGGCTTCTGTGAGGCTTCAGCAGGAAGCCAAGTGGCACCAGTCGAGGCACCGCGGCTTGGTAGCGGCTGTAGGTGGGGTACTTCTCGCTGGAGATGTTCTCTGTGAGGATTGTCGAGCCGTGGAACAGCAGGATCAGGAGGGGGAAGCCGAGGCCTGTCCAATGCCAGGGTTGGTTCGACGCGGATATGGCGAAGACGTAGAAGACTGTCCACATCCCCATCTCGCAGAAGTAGCTGGGATGGCGTGAGAATCGAAACAGGCCCGTGTCCATGAACGGTCGTTCCACTTCGAATCCGTCAGCGAGTCGACGCTTCTTGGTCTGCTGGAAGCGCCACATCTGCGCGTCCGCTGTGCTCTCGAGGGCCAGAAACACCAAGAACACGACCGCGGCCAGGTAGTCCAGCCATCGCAGCGGGCGCTCGGAGTGGACCCACGCTTGATGGACGGGTGAGGTGAACAGCCAGATGATGGCCATCTGGCCGAAAGCGACGAAGACGAAGTTGAGCAGTTGGAACCTCAGCCGGCCGAGGCTCTCTCGGAGGTAGATCCACCGGTAGTCCTCGCCGCTGAGCCGGTACCCGCCCTTGACTGCCAGGTTGGACGTCAACCGGATCGCCCATGTCGTGACCAGAACGGTCATGATGTTCACGCGCGCAGACTCGAAACCCAGATCGGCAGCAACCATGACGCAGAACACGGCCGGGACCACCGACCACAGACGATCCACCCAAGAATAGTCGTCCGTCAGCAACGAGACGACCCAGCAGAGTGCGGCCAGGGCGACGCAGACATACACCGTGTCCCCGTACGGCGTACCCACAAGAACACTCGGGATCATTCGTTGGCTCCCCTCATCTCGCCGGGCACTGCCCCGGGGTCTGGTGTGCTTCAGGTTGGGCCTTGTTCGGTGATGGTATCGGGTCGGGGTTGCAGCTAGGCCGACTGTCCGACACTTCTGGCAGCGCTTCGGCGGCAACCATGAGCAGCAGTGTTTCGTTCACCGTCGGACGGGAAGCCCCGATGCGGGCATGTACGTTGGCGGGCCACCGGCGGTGAGCGTTCGACCAGAACAGCGCGGCGGCGCCAAGGCAAATCCTCCCCCTCAGGCACCGCGGACGCTCAGAGCATCGAACGTTCCCGAGTCGGACTTCGATAGAACCGATTCCGAAGAGCCCAGCGAACTCCCCCTGAGCCGGAATCGATGGCCGGCGGTGTCACTGAGTGGGGTGCGGGGGGTTAGTTGTCGGGTTGGGGTTGTTGGGTGAAGTATCGGTACAGGAAAGTGGCGACTTGACCGCGGGTGGCTCGTTGGTGGGGGCAGAAGGTGTTTCCGCCGTCACAGCCTCTGGTGATGCCCTCGGCCGCGGCCCAGCCGGTGGCTTGTTGGTAGTAGGCCGATTCGTCTACGTCGTCGAAGCGCTCGTCGCCGGACACTGCTGGTTCGGGCCGACCAGCGGCTCTCCATAGAAACGTCACGACGTGTGCGCGGGTGGCAATCAGGTCTGGGCAGAACCTGTCGGGTTCACAGCCTGTTGTGATGCCCTCGGCCGCGGCCCAGCCGGTGGCTTGTTGGTAGTAGGCCGATTCGTCTACGTCGTCGAAGCGCTCGTCGCCGGACACTGCTGGTTCGGGCCGACCAGCGGCTCTCCATAGAAACGTCACGACGTGTGCGCGGGTGGCAATCAGGTGTGGGCAGAACCTGTCGGGTTCACAGCCTGTTGTGATCTCGTTTTTCAGCATCCAGCCGACCGGGTCTACGAACCAGTCGTCTTCGTCGACGTCGTTGAAGCGCTGCGCCGCCGTCAGCGCCTCGCTGGACTCCTCCGCCTCACCATCGCCGCCACCCATGCCGGGCTCCTCGACGTCGGTGATGTTGATCGTCAACGTAACCGTGTCATCGATGGTCGTGCTCGAGTCGATGGAGTCGGTGACTTCGATGACCACGATGTAGCTTGCGCGGACCTCGAAATCGATCGAGCCGCCGGCTTTGACGCTGATCTGGCCGGTGGCTGTGTCCAGCACGAAGTCCTCGTTGAACGCCGTGAGATCATCAGCTCCGCCCAAAGTCGCCTGTGCCACCGAGTAAGTCAGCGTGTCGCCGTCGGCGTCGCTGGCGCTGACCGCCGCACCCACATTGCCTGAAACAGTGTTCTCTGCCACAGTCCGCGACACCGACGTCTCGGCGAACGCGGCCGGCGAGTTTGCCGCGATGGAGCCTGTGGTGGCGGTGGCGGTCTTTCCTGAGCCGCGGCGCTCGGTGTAGGTGGCGGTGGCGCTCACCCACATGTTCTCGTCGTTGGATGTGAGGGTGTAGCTGGAGGCGGTCGCTCCGCTGATCGCGCTGAACGTCCCAGACGCTGTCGCCGCCCGGCTCCACACCCAAGTTACGCCGGTTACGTCGCCGTCGGGGTCAGTCACGTCCGCGGTCAGGGTCTCGCCGACCCGTGCTGTCCCCGACACTGTGACTGCGCCGGGCTCCTCGACGTCGCTGACGTTGATCGTCAACGTCACCGTGTCATCGATGGTCGTGCTCGAGTCGATGGAGTCGGTGACTTCGATGACCACGATGTAGCTTGCGCGGTCCTCGAAATCGATCGAGCCGTTTGCTTTGACGCTGATCTGGCCGGTGGCTGTGTCCAGCACGAAGTCCTCGTTGAACGCCGTGAGATTCTCGGCTCCGCCCGAAATCGAGGCCACCGAGACCGAGTAGGTCAGCGTGTCGCCGTCGGCGTCGGTGGCGCTGACCGCCGCACCCACATTGCCTGAAACAGTGTTCTCTGCCACAGTCCGCGACACCGACGCGGCGGCGAACGCGGCCGGCGAGTTCGCTGCGATGGAGCCTGTGGTGGCGTTGGCGGTCTTTGCTGAGCCGCGGCGGTCGGTGTAGGTGGCGGTGGCGCGCACCCACATGTTCTCGTCGTTGGATGTGAGGGTGTAGCTGGAGGCGGTCGCTCCGCTGATCGCGCTGAACGTCCCAGACGCTGTCGCCGCCCGGCTCCACACCCAAGTTACGCCGGTTACGTCGCCGTCGGGGTCAGTCACGTCCGCGGTCAGGGTCTCGCCGACCCGTGCTGTCCCCGACACTGTGACTGCGCCGGGCTCCTCGACGTCGCTGACGTTGATCGTCAACGTCACCGTGTCATCGATGGTCGTGCTCGAGTCGATGGAGTCGGTGACTTCGATGACCACGATGTAGCTTGCGCGGTCCTCGAAATCGATCGAGCCGTTTGCTTTGACGCTGATCTGGCCGGTGGCTGTGTCCAGCACGAAGTCCTCGTTGAACGCCGTGAGATTCTCGGCTCCG
Source organism: uncultured Acidimicrobiales bacterium (assembly GCA_951812975.1). GTDB lineage: Bacteria > Actinomycetota > Acidimicrobiia > Acidimicrobiales > Aldehydirespiratoraceae > VXYK01. Next base: position 1,655,472 of record CATOTC010000001.1, read on the forward strand.
CCCGAAATCGAGGCCACCGAGACCGAGTAGGTCAGCGTGTCGCCGTCGGCGTCGGTGGCGCTGACCGCCGCACCCACATTGCCTGAAACAGTGTTCTCTGCCACAGTCCGCGACACCGACGCGGCGGCGAACGCGGCCGGCGAGTTCGCTGCGATGGAGCCTGTGGTGGCGTTGGCGGTCTTTGCTGAGCCGCGGCGGTCGGTGTAGGTGGCGGTGGCGCGCACCCACATGTTCTCGTCGTTGGATGTGAGGGTGTAGCTGGAGGCGGTCGCTCCGCTGATCGCGCTGAACGTCCCAGACGCTGTCGCCGCCCGGCTCCACACCCAACCGACGCTGGTTACGTCGCCGTCGGGGTCAGTCACGTCCGCGGTCAGGGTCTCGCCGACCCGTGCTGTCCCCGACACTGTGACTGCGCCGGGCTCCTCGACGTCGCTGACGTTGATCGTCAACGTCACCGTGTCATCGATGGTCGTGCTCGAGTCGATGGAGTCGGTGACTTCGATGACCACGATGTAGCTTGCGCGGTCCTCGAAATCGATCGAGCCGTTTGCTTTGACGCTGATCTGGCCGGTGGCTGTGTCCAGCACGAAGTCCTCGTTGAATGCCGTGAGATCATCAGCTCCGCCCGAAGTCGCCTGTGCCACCGAGTAAGTCAGTGTGTCGCCGTCGGCGTCGGTGGCGCTGACCGCCGAACCCACATTGCCTGAAACAGTGTTCTCTGCCACAGTCCGCGACACCGACGTCTCGGCGAACGCGGCCGGCGAGTTCGCTGCGATGGGGCCTGTGGTGGCGTTGGCGGTCTTTGCTGAGCCGCGGCGTTCGGTGTAGGTGGCGGTGGCGCGCACCCACATGTTCTCGTCGTTGGATGTGAGGGTGTAGCTGGAGGCGGTCGCTCCGCTGATCGCGCTGAACGTCCCAGACGCTGTCGCCGCCCGGCTCCACACCCAAGTTACGCCGGTTACAACGCCGTCGGGGTCAGTCACGTTCGCGGTCAGGGTCTCGCCGACCCGTGCTGTCCCCGACACTGTGACTGCGCCGGGCTCCTCGACGTCGCTGACGTTGATCGTCAACGTCACCGTGTCATCGATGGTCGTGCTCGAGTCGATGGAGTCGGTGACTTCGATGACCACGATGTAGCTTGCGCGGTCCTCGAAATCGATCGAGGCGCCGGCTTTGACGCTGATCTGGCCGGTGGCTGTGTCCAGCACGAAGTCCTCGTTGAACGCCGTGAGATCATCAGCTCCGCCCGAAGTCGCCTGTGCCACCGAGTAAGTCAGTGTGTCGCCGTCGGCGTCGCTGGCGCTGACCGCCGAACCCACATTGCCTGAAACAGTGGTCTCTGCCACAGTCCGCGACACCGACGCGTCGGCGAACGCGGCCGGCGAGTTCGCTGCGATGGGGCCTGTGGTGGCGTTGGCGGTCTTTGCTGAGCCGCGGCGGTCGGTGTAGGTGGCGGTGGCGCGCACCCACATGTTCTCGTCGTTGGATGTGAGGGTGTAGCTGGAGGCGGTCGCTCCGCTGATCGCGCTGAACGTCCCAGACGCTGTCGCCGCCCGGCTCCACACCCAAGTTACGCCGGTTACGTCGCCGTCGGGGTCAGTCACGTCCGCGGTCAGGGTCTCGCCGACCCGTGCTGTCCCCGACACTGTGACTGCGCCGAACTCCTCGACGTCGATGATTTGGATCGTCAACGTCACCGTGTCATCGATGGTCGAGTCCGGGGCGCCGACGGAGTCTTTGGAGTCGGTGACTCCGATGTCGACGATGTAGCTTGCGCGGTCCTCGAAATCGATCGAGGCGCCGGCTTTGACGCTGACCTGGCCGGTGGCTGTGTCCAGCACGAAGTCCGCGTTGAACGCCGTGAGATCATCAGCTCCGCCCAAAGTCGCCTGTGCCACCGAGTAAGTCAGTGTGTCGCCGTCGGCGTCGCTGGCGCTGACCGCCGAACCCACATTGCCTGAAACAGTGTTCTCATCCACAGTCCGCGACACCGACGCGTCGGCGAACGCGGCCGGCGAGTTCGCTGCGATGGAGCCTGTGGTGGCGTTGGCGGTCTTTCCTGAGCCGCGGCGGTCGGTGTAGGTGGCGGTGGCGCGCACCCACATGTTCTCGTCGTTGGATGTGAGGGTGTAGCTGGAGGCGGTCGCTCCGCTGATCGCGCTGAACGTCCCAGACACTGTCGCCGCCCGGCTCCACACCCAACCAACGCCGGTTACACCGCCGTCGGGGTCAGTCACGTCCGCGGTCAGGGTCTCGCCGACCCGTGCTGTCCCCGACACTGTGACTGCGCCGAACTCCTCGACATCGATGATTTGGATCGTCAACGTCACCGTGTCATCGATGGTCGAGTCCGGGGCGCCGACGGAGTCTTTGGAGTCGGTGACTCCGATGTCGACGATGTAGCTTGCGCGGTCCTCGAAATCGATCGAGCCGTTTGCTTTGACGCTGACCTGGCCGGTGGCTGTGTCCAGCACGAAGTCCTCGTTGAACGCCGTGAGATCATCAGCTCCGCCCAAAGTCGCCTGTGCCACCGAGTAAGTCAGTGTGTCGCCGTCGGCGTCGCTGGCGCTGACCGCCGCACCCACATTGCCTGAAACAGTGTTCTCATGCCAAACCCGAGTCGTCGTCGAGAGGGAGAACGCGGGCGGCGAGTTCGTTTGGGCCGACGCCGTGGACGGCACTTGGAGCAGCACAGCGACCAGCGCCAGCGCAACCACTGCCCGCACCACAGTCACCGCGCCACGAAAGTAGCCGGCGACAGTTCTGCACCACACAAAGGCCACAGCTGTGGCCAACTCTTAGCGACGAGTCATCTGGACACCTCCGGTCCCGGTGCGAGTCAAGCGCAGCCGGGCGGCCCCGAGAAACCGCCAGACCCTCCAACTCAAGGACGATAGTCAACTAGGCTCAAGGACAATAGTCGATATAGAAGACAGGATACAACCAGAGTCGAATAGAAGACAGGATACAACCAGGTAAACCGGTTAGTCAGCAGCCGAGCCGTCCGGGAGCAGCTTGGCTAGTCCCGCTCAGCCCAAACCGCATCTGTTAAAGACGCAGTTGAGATAACAGGTCGGTGAAAGAACCCCTGAGTTCTGCTGTCCGGCAGTGCCATGCAACCGTCACCTCTTCTTTGTCGTCGTTCTTGTCGTCGCTCCTTGACCCTCAATCTATAGGCCTCGGGGTTGGGGTTGTTGGGTGAAGTATCGGTGCAGGAGCTCGGCTACTTGGGCGCGTGTTTCCGAGGTGTCCGGGCAGAACCGGTCGGCGGCACAGCCGCTGGTGATGGCGTTGGCGGCCATCCACTCCACTGCTGAGAAGTAGTATGCGTCGGTTGACACGTCTTGGAAGGTTGCTTCGGTCACCGTGTGGTGGTGGCCTGAGTACCGGTACAGGAAAGCGGCTAATTGACCGCGGGTGGCGTGTTGGTCGGGGCAGAAGATGGTTCCGTCGCCACAGCCTGTGGTGATGCCCTCGGCTGCGGCCCAGCCGACGGCTTGTTGGTAGTAGGCCGATTCGTCTACGTCATCGAAGCGCTCGGTGCCGGTCACTGCTGGTTCGGGCCGACCCGCGGCTCTCCACAGAAACGTCACGAAGTGTGCGCGGGTGGCGATCCGGTGTGGGCAGAACCTGTCGGGTTCACAGCCTGTTGTGATCTCGTTTTTCAGCATCCAGCCGACCGCGTGTGCGAACCAGTCGTCTTCGTCGACGTCGTTGAAGCGCTGCGCCGCCGTCAGCGCCTCGCTGGACTCCTTCGCCCCACCATCGCCGCCACCCGTGCCGGGCTCTTCGGCGTCGATGACGTTGATCGTCAGTGTGAGCGTGTCGTCGATGGCCGGGTCGTCAGCGTCGGCGGGGTCTTTGGAGTCGGTGATTGCGATGACCACGATGTAGCTTTCGCGGTCCTCGAAATCGATCAAAGCGCCGGCTTTGACACTGACCTGGCCGCTGGTTGCGTTCAACTCGAAGTCCTCGTTGAACGCCGCCAGATCATCAGCTCCGCCCGAAGCCGCCTGTGCCACCGAGTAGGTCAGCGTGTCGCCGTCGGCGTCGCTGGCAGCGACGGCCGCGCCTATATCGCCTGCAGCAGTGTTTTCTGCCACAGTCCGCCACACCGCTTCGGCGGTGAACTCGGGCGGCGAGTTCGTCGCCGAAGCGGCTTGGATGGGGCCTTTGGTGGTGTTGGCGGTCTTTGCTGGGCCGCGGCGGTCGCTGTAAGTGGCGCTGGCGCGCACGTACATGTCTTCGTCGCTGGTTGTGAGCGTGTAGCTGGAGTTGGACTGCCCACTGATCGTGTTGAACGGCCCAGACATCGACGATGCCCGGCTCCACACCCAAACGACGCTGGTTACCCCGCCGTCGGGGTCAGCCAGCTCCGCGGACAGGGTCGGGCCGACCCGTGTTGTCCCCGACACTGTGACTGTGCCGGGCTCCTCGGCGTCGCTGACGTTGATCGTCAGTGTGGCCGTGTCATCGATGGCCGGGTCAACCGCGTCGGCGGGGTCTTTGGAGTCGGTGACTGCGATGACCACGATGTAGCGTTCGCGGTCCTCGAAATCGATCGAGCCGCCGGCTTTGATGCTGATCTGGCCGCTGGTTGGGTTCAGCTCGAAGTCCTCGTTGAACGCGACGAGATCATCAGCTCCGCCCGAAGCCGCCTGTGCCACCGAGTAGATCAGTGTGTCGTTGTCGGCGTCGCTGGCAGTGACCGCCGCACCCACATCGCCCGCAGCAGTGTTTTCTGCCACAGTCCGCGACGCCGACGCCGAGTCGAACTCGGGCGGCGAGTTCGACGCCGAGGCGGTTTGGATGGGGCCTTTGGTGGTGTTGGCGGTCTTTGCGTCACCGCGGCGGTCGCTGTAAGTGGCGCTGGCGCGCACGTACATGTCCTCGTCGCTGGTTGTGAGCGTGTAGCTGGAGTTGGACTGCCCACTGATCGCGCTGAACGACCCAGACAACGACGATGCCCGGCTCCACACCCAAACGACGCTGGTCACCCCGCCGTCGGGGTCAGCCAGCTCCGCGGACAGGGTCCGGCCGACCCGTGTTGTCCCCGACACTTTGACTGTGCCGGGCTCCTCGGCGTCGCTGACGTTGATCGTCAACGTCACCGTGTCATCGATGGCCGGGTCGTCAGCGTCGGCGGGGTCTTTGGAGTCGGTGACTGCGATGACCACGATGTAGCGTTCGCGGTCTTCGAAATCGATGGAGGCGCCGGCTTTGATGCTGATCTGGCCGGTGGTTGCGTTCAACTCGAAGTCCTCGTTGAACGCGGCGAGATCATCGGCTCCGCCCGAAGCTGCCTGTGTCACCGAGTAGGTCAGTGTGTCGTTGTCGGCGTCGCTGGCAGTGACCGCCGCGCCCACATCGCCTGCAGCAGTGTTTTCTGCCACCGTCCGCGACGCCGACGCCGCGGTGAACTCGGCCGGGGAGTTCGCCGTGATGGGGCCTTTGGTGGTGTTGGCGGTCTTTGCTGGGCCGCGGCGGTCGCTGTAGGTGGCGGTGGCGCGCACGTACATGTCTTCGTCGCTGGTTGTGAGCGTGTAGCTGGAGTTGGACTGCCCGCTGATCGTGTTGAACGGCCCAGACATCGACGATGCCCGGCTCCACACCCAAACGACGCTGGTTACCCCGCCGTCGGGGTCAGCCACCTCCGCGGACAAGGTCCGGCCGACCCGTGTTGTCCCCGACACTGTGACTGTGCCGGGCTCCTCGGCGTCGCTGACGTTGATCGTCAGTGTGGCCGTGTCATCGATGGCCGGGTCAACCGCGTCGGCGGGGTCTTTGGAGTCGGTGACTGCGATGACCACGATGTAGCGTTCGCGGTCCTCGAAATCGATCGAGCCGCCGGCTTTGATGCTGATCTGGCCGCTGGTTGAGTTCAGCTCGAAGTCCTCGTTGAACGCAACCAGATCATCAGCTCCGCCCGAAGCCGCCTGTGCCACCGAGTAGATCAGCGTGTCGTTGTCGGCGTCGCTGGCAGTGACCGCCGCACCCACATCGCCTCCAGCAGTGTTTTCTGCCACCGTCCGCGACACCGACGCGGCGGAGAACTCGGCCGGCGAGTTCGACGCCGAGGCGGCTTGGATGGGGCCTTTGGTGGTGTTGGCGGTCTTTGCTGGGCCGCGGCGGTCGCTGTAAGTGGCGCTGGCGCGCACGTACATGTCCTCGTCGCTGGGTGTGAGCGTGTAGCTGGAGTTGGACTGCCCGCTGATCGTGTTGAACGGCCCAGACATCGACGACGCCCGGCTCCACACCCAAACGACGCTGGTCACACCACCGTCGGGGTCAGCCACCTCCGCGGACAAGGTAAAGCCGACCCGTGTTGTCCCCGACACTGTGACTGTGCCGGGCTCCTCGGCGTCGATGACGTTGATCGTCAACGTCACCGTGTCATCAATGGCCGGGTCGTCAGCGTCGCCGGGGTCTTTTTTGTCGGTGACTGCGATGACCACGATGTAGCTTTCGCGGTCCTCGAAATCGATCAAAGCGCCGGCTTTGACACTGATCTGGCCGCTGGTTGGGTTCAGCTCGAAGTCCTCGTTGAACGCCGCGAGATCATCAGCTCCGCCCGAAGCCGCCTGTGCCACCGAGTAGGTCAGCGTGTCGCCGTCGGCGTCGCTGGCGCTGACCGCCGCGCCTATATTGCCTGAAGCAGTGTTCTCTGCCACGGGCCGCGACACCGACGCGGCGTCGAACTTGGCCGGCGAGTTCGCCGTGATGGGGCCTTTGGTGGTGTTGGCGGTCTTTGCTGGGCCGCGGCGGTCGCTGTAAGTGGCGCTGGCGCGTACGTACATGTCTTCGTCGCTGGATGTGAGCGTGTAGCTGGAGTTGGACTGCCCACTGATCGCGCTGAACGACCCAGACAACGACGACGCCCGGCTCCACACCCAAACGACGCTGGTCACGCCGCCGTCGGGGTCAGCCACCTCCGCGGACAGGGTCCGGCCGACCCGTGTTGTCCCCGACACTGTGACTGTGCCGGGCTCCTCGGCGTCGCTGACGTTGATCGTCAACGTCACCGTGTCATCGATGGCCGGGTCAACAGCGTCGGCGGAGTTTTTGGAGTCGGTGACTGCGATGACCACGATGTAGCTTTCGCGGTCCTCGAAATCGATCGAGCCGCCGGCTTTGATGCTGATCTGGCCGCTGGTTGGGTTCAGCTCGAAGTCCTCGTTGAACGCCGCCAGATCATCAGCTCCGCCCGAAGCCGCCTGTGCCACCGAGTAAGTCAGCGTGTCGCCGTCGGCGTCGCTGGCGGTGACCGCCGCGACCGCAGCAGTGTTCTCTGCCACAGTCCACGACGTCGACGTCTCGGCGAACTCGGGCGGCGAGTTCGAGGTCTCGGTGAACTCGGGCGGGGAGTTCGCTTGGATGGGGCCTGTGGTGGTGTTGGCGGTCTTTGCGTCACCGCGGCGGTCGCTGTAGGTGGCGGTGGCGCGCACGTACATGTCCTCGTCGCTGGTTGTGAGGGTGTAGTTGGAGTTGGACTGTCCGCTGATCGTGTTGAACGGCCCAGACGTCGACGACGCCCGGCTCCACACCCAAACGACGCTGGTTACGTCGCCGTCGGGGTCAGCCACGTCCGCGGACAGGGTCCGGCCGACCCGTGTTGTCCCCGACACTGTGACTGTGCCGGGCTCCTCGGCGTCGATGACGTTGATCGTCAACGTCACCGTGTCGTCGATGGTCGGGTCCACAGCGTCGGCGGGGTCTTTTTTGTCGGTGACTGCGATGACCACGATGTAGCTTTGGCGGTCCTCGAAATCGATCGAGGCGCCGCTGTTGATGCTGATCTGGCCGGTGGTTACGTTCAGCTCGAAGTCCTCGTTGAACGCAACCAGATCATCAGCCCCGCCCGAAGCCGCCTGTGCCACCGAGTAGGTCAGCGTGTCGCCGTCGGCGTCTCTGGCAGTGACCGCCGCAACGACATCGCCTGAAGCAGTGTTTTCTGCCACAGTCCGCGACACCGACGCCTCGTCGAACTTGGCCGGCGAGTTCGCCGTGATGGGGCCTGTGGTGGTGTTGGCGGTCTTTGCGTCACCGCGGCGGTCGCTGTAAGTGGCGCTGGCGCGTACGTACATGTCTTCGTCGCTGGTTGTGAGCGTGTAGTTGGAGTTGGACTGTCCGCTGATCGTGTTGAACGGCCCAGACATCGACGACGCCCTGCTCCACACCCAAACGACGCTGGTCACACCGCCGTCGGGGTCAGCCACCTCCGCGGACAGGGTCCGGCCGACCCGTGTTGTCCCCGACACTGTGACTGTGCCGGGCTCTTCGGCGTCGCTGACGTTGATCGTCAACGTGGCCGTGTCATCAATGGCCGGGTCAACCGCGTCGCCGGGGTCTTTGGAGTCGGTGACTGCGATGACCACGATGTAGCTTTCGCGGTCCTCGAAATCGATCGAGCCGACGCTTTTGATGCTGATCTGGCCGCTGGTTGCGTTCAGCTCGAAGTCCTCGTTGAACGCAACCAGATCATCAGCCCCGCCCGAAGCCGCCTGTGCCACCGAGTAGGTCAGCGTGTCGCCGTCGGCGTCGCTGGCAGCGACCGCCTCACCCACATCGCCTGAAGCAGTGTTCTCTGCCACAGTCCGCGACACCGACGTGTCGGCGAACTCCGCCGGCGAGTTCGCCGCGATGGGGCCTTTGGTGGTGTTGGCAGTCTTTGCGTCACCGCGGCGGTCGCTGTAAGTGGCGCTGGCGCGCACGTACATGTCTTCGTCGCTGGTTGTGAGCGTGTAGCTGGAGTTGGACTGCCCACTGATCGCGCTGAACGGCCCAGACATCGACGATGCCCGGCTCCACACCCAAACGACGCTGGTTACGTCGCCGTCGGGGTCAGCCAGCTCCGCGGACAGGGTCCGGCCGACCCGTGTTGTCCCCGACACTGTGACTGTGCCGGGCTCTTCGGCGTCGCTGACGTTGATCGTCAACGTCACCGTGTCATCAATGGCCGGGTCAACCGCGTCGCCGGAGTCTTTGGAGTCGGTGACTGCGATGACCACGATGTAGCTTTCGCGGTCCTCGAAATCGATCGAGGCGCCGCTGTTGATGCTGATCTGGCCGCTGGTTGGGTTCAGCTCGAAGTCCTCGTTGAACGCAACCAGATCATCAGCCCCGCCCGAAGCCGCCTGTGCCACCGAGTAGGTCAGCGTGTCGCCGTCGGCGTCGCTGGCAGCGACCGCCTCACCCACATCGCCTGCAGCAGTGTTTTCTGCCACAGTCCGCGACACCGACGCCTCGTCGAACTCCGGCGGGGAGTTCGCCGTGATGGGGCCTGTGGTGGTGTTGGCGGTCTTTGCTGGGCCGCGGCGGTCGCTGTAGGTGGCGCTGGCGCGCACGTACATGTCTTCGTCGCTGGATATGAGCGTGTAGCTGGAGTTGGACTGCCCACTGATCGCGCTGAACGGCCCAGACATCGACAACGCCCTGCTCCACACCCAAACGACGCTGGTTACCCCGCCGTCGGGGTCAGCCACGCCCGCGGACAGGGTCCGGCCGACCCGTGTTGTCCCCGACACTGTGACTGTGCCGGGCTCTTCGGCGTCGCTGACGTTGATCGTCAGTGTGGCCGTGTCATCGATGGCCGGGTCAACCGCGTCGCCGGAGTTTTTGGAGTCGGTGACTGCGATGACCACGATGTAGCTTTCGCGGTCCTCGAAATCGATCGAGGCGCCGCTTTTGATGCTGATCTGGCCGCTGGTTGCGTTCAGCTCGAAGTCCTCGTTGAACGCCGCCAGATCATCAGCCCCGCCCGAAGCCGCCTGTGCCACCGAGTAGGTCAGCGTGTCGTTGTCGGCGTCGCTGGCAGCGACCGCCTCACCCACATCGCCTGAAGCAGTGTTCTCTGCCACAGTCCGCGACACCGACGTGTCGGCGAACTCCGCCGGCGAGTTCGCCGTGATGGGGCCTTTGGTGGTGTTGGCAGTCTTTGCGTCACCGCGGCGGTCGCTGTAGGTGGCGGTGGCGCGTACGTACATGTCTTCGTCGCTGGTTGTGAGCGTGTAGCTGGAGTTGGACTGCCCACTGATCGCGCTGAACGGCCCAGACATCGACGATGCCCGGCTCCACACCCAAACGACGCTGGTTACGTCGCCGTCGGGGTCAGCCAGCTCCGCGGACAGGGTCCGGCCGACCCGTGTTGTCCCCGACACTGTGACTGTGCCGGGCTCTTCGGCGTCGCTGACGTTGATCGTCAACGTCACCGTGTCATCAATGGCCGGGTCAACAGAGTCGGTGACTGCGATGACCACGATGTAGCGTTCGCGGTCCTCGAAATCGATCGAGCCGCCGGCTTTGATGCTGATCTGGCCGCTGGTTGAGTTCAGCTCGAAGTCCTCGTTGAACGCCGCGAGATCATCAGCTCCGCCCGAAGCCGCCTGTGCCACCGAGTAGGTCAGTATGTCGTTGTCGGCGTCGCTGGCAGTGACCGCCGCACCCACATCGCCCGCAGCAGTGTTCTCTGCCACGGTCCGCGACGTCGACGTCTCGTCGAACTCGGGCGGGGAGTTCGCCGCGATGGGGCCTGTGGTGGTGTTGGCGGTCTTTGCTGGGCCGCGGCGGTCGCTGTAGGTGGCGGTGGCGCGCACGTACATGTCTTCGTCGCTGGTTGTGAGCGTGTAGCTGGAGTTGGACTGTCCACTGATCGTGTTGAACGGCCCAGACATCGACGATGCCCGGCTCCACACCCAAACGACGCTGGTCACGCCGCCGTCGGGGTCAGCCAGCTCCGCGGACAGGGTCCGGCCGACCCGTGTTGTCCCCGACACTGTGACTGTGCCGGGCTCTTCGGCGTCGCTGACGTTGATCGTCAGTGTGGCCGTGTCATCAATGGCCGGGTCAACCGCGTCGCCGGGGTCTTTGGAGTCGGTGACTGCGATGACCACGATGTAGCGTTGACGGTCCTCGAAATCGATCGAGCCGCCGGGTTTGATGCTGATCTGGCCGCTGGTTGAGTTCAGCTCGAAGTCCTCGTTGAACGCCGCGAGATCATCAGCTCCGCCCACCTCGGTGGAAGCCGCCTGTGCCACCGAGTAGGTCAGTATGTCGTTGTCGGCGTCGCTGGCGGTGACCGCCGCACCCACATCGCCCGCAGCAGTGTTCTCTGCCACCGTCCGCGACACCGCCCCGTCGAACTCGGGCGGCGAGTTCGACGCCGAGGCGTCTTGGATGGGGCCTTTGGTGGTGTTGGCGGTCTTTGCTGGGCCGCGGCGGTCGCTGTAAGTGGCGCTGGCGCGCACGTACATGTCCTCGTCGCTGGTTGTGAGCGTGTAGCTGGAGTTGGACTGCCCACTGATCGTGTTGAACGACCCAGACAACGACGACGCCCGGCTCCACACCCAAACGACGCTGGTCACACCACCGTCGGGGTCAGCCACCTCCGCGGACAGGGTCCGGCCGACCCGTGTTGTCCCCGACACTGTGACTGTGCCGGGCTCCTCGGCGTCGATGACGTTGATCGTCAACGTGACCGTGTCATCGATGGCCGGGTCGTCAGCGTCGCCGGGGTCTTTGGAGTCGGTGACTGCGATGACCACGATGTAGCTTTCGCGGTCCTCGAAATCGATCAAAGCGCCGGCTTTGACACTGATCTGGCCGCTGGTTGGGTTCAGCTCGAAGTCCTCGTTGAACGCCGCGAGATCATCAGCTCCGCCCGAAGCCGCCTGTGCCACCGAGTAGGTCAGCGTGTCGCCGTCGGCGTCGCTGGCGGTGACCGCCGCAACCACATCGCCTGAAGCAGTGTTCTCTGCCACAGTCCACGACGTCGCCGCGTCGAACTCGGCCGGGGAGTTCGCCGTGATGGGGCCTTTGGTGGTGTTGGCGGTCTTTGCTGGGCCGCGGCGGTCGCTGTAAGTGGCGCTGGCGCGCACGTACATGTCCTCGTCGCTGGGTGTGAGCGTGTAGCTGGAGTTGGACTGCCCACTGATCGTGTTGAACGGCCCAGACATCGACGATGCCCGGCTCCACACCCAAACGACGCTGGTTACACCACCGTCAAGGTCAGCCACCTCCGCGAACAGGGTCCGGCCGACCCGTGTTGTCCCCGACACTGTGACTGTGCCGGGCTCCTCGGCGTCGATGACGTTGATCGTCAACGTCACCGTGTCATCGATGGCCGGGTCCACAGCGTCGCCGGGGTCTTTGGAGTCGGTGACTGCGATGACCACGATGTAGCTTTCGCGGTCCTCGAAATCGATCGAGCCGCCGGCTTTGATGCTGATCTGGCCGCTGGTCGCGTTCAACTCGAAGTCCTCGTTGAACGCCGCCAGATCATCAGCTCCGCCCGAAGCCGCCTGTGCCACCGAGTAGGTCAGCGTGTCGTTGTCGGCGTCGCTGGCAGCGACCGCCTCACCCACATCGCCCGCAGCAGTGTTTTCTGCCACCGTCCACGACACCGACGTCTCGGCGAACTCGGGCGGCGAGTTTAACGCCGAGGCGTCTTTGATGGGGCCTTTGGTGGTGTTGGCGGTCTTTGCTGGGCCGCGGCGGTCGCTGTAAGTGGCGCTGGCGCGCACGTACATGTCCTCGTCGCTGGGTGTGAGCGTGTAGCTGGAGTTGGACTGCCCACTGATCGTGTTGAACGGCCCAGACATCGACGATGCCCGGCTCCACACCCAAACGACGCTGGTTACGTCGCCGTCGGGGTCAGCCAGCTCCGCGGACAAGGTAAAGCCGACCCGTGTTGTCCCCGACACTGTGACTGTGCCGGGCTCTTCGGCGTCGCTGACGTTGATTGTCAACGTGAGCGTGTCATCGATGGCCGGGTCAACCGCGCCGGCGGAGTCTTTGGAGTCGGTGACTGCGATGACCACGATGTAGCTTTCGCGGTCCTCGAAATCGATCGAGCCGCCGGCTTTGATGCTGATCTGGCCGCTGGTTGCGTTCAGCTCGAAGTCCTCGTTGAACGCCGCCAGATCGTCAGCCCCGCCCACCACCGAGTAGGTCAGCGCCTGTGCCGAGTAGGTCAGTGCGTCGCCGTCGGCGTCGCTGGCGGTGACGGCGACACTCGCATCGCCCGCAGCAGTGTTCTCTGCCACCGTCCACGACACCGACGCCGCGGCGAACTCCGGCGGCGAGTTCGCCGCCGAGGCGTTCGCTTGGATGGGGCCTTTGGTGGTGTTGGCGGTCTTTGCTGGGCCGCGGCGGTCGCTGTAAGTGGCGCTGGCGCGCATGTACATGTCCTCGTCGTCGGTTGTGAGCGTGTAGCTGGAGTTGGACTGCCCACTGATCGTGTTGAACGGCCCAGACATCGACGACGCCCGGCTCCACACCCAAACGACGCTGGTTACACCACCGTCAAGGTCAGCCAACTCCGCGGACAGGGTCCGGCCGACCCGTGTTGTCCCCGACACTGTGACTGTGCCGGGCTCCTCGGCGTCGATGACGTTGATCGTCAACGTGACCGTGTCATCAATGGCCGGGTCAACAGCGTCGCCGGGGCCTTTGGAGTCGGTGACTGCGATGACCACGATGTAGCGTTCGCGGTCCTCGAAATCGATCGAGCCGACGCTGTTGATGCTGATCTGGCCGGTGGTTGCGTTCAGCTCGAAGTCCTCGTTGAACGCCGCGAGATCATCAGCTCCGCCCGAAGCCGTCTGTGTCACCGAGTAGGTCAGCGTGTCGCCGTCGGCGTCGCTGGCAGTGACCGCCGCGCCTATATTGCCTGAAGCAGTGTTCTCTGCCACGGTCCGCGACGCCGACGTCTCGTCGAACTCGGGCGGGGAGTTCGCCGCGATGGGGCCTGTGGTGGTGTTGGCGGTCTTTGCTGGGCCGCGGCGGTCGCTGTAAGTGGCGCTGGCGCGCACGTACATGTCCTCGTCGCTGGGTGTGAGCGTGTAGCTGGAGTTGGACTGCCCACTGATCGTGTTGAACGGCCCAGACATCGACGACGCCCGGCTCCACACCCAAACGACGCTGGTTACATCGCCGTCGGGGTCAGTCACATCCGCGGACAAGGTAAAGCCGATCCGCGTTGTCCCCGACACTGTGACTGTGCCGGGCTCTTCGGCGTCGCTGACGTTGATTGTCAACGTGAGCGTGTCATCGATGGCCGGGTCAACAGCGCCGGCGGAGTCTTTGGAGTCGGTGACTGCGATGACCACGATGTAGCTTTCGCGGTCCTCGAAATCGATCGAGCCGCCGCTTTTGATGCTGATCTGGCCGCTGGTTGCGTTCAGCTCGAAGTCCTCGTTGAACGCGGCGAGATCATCAGCCCCGCCCACCACCGAGTAGGTCAGCGCCTGTGCCGAGTAGGTCAGTGCGTCGCCGTCGGGGTCGCTGGCGGTGACGGCGACACTCGCATCGCCCGCAGCAGTGTTCTCTGCCACCGTCCACGACGCCGCCGCCGCGGCGAACTCCGGCGGCGAGTTCGGCGCGATGGGGCCTTCGGAGGGGCCTTCGATGGTGGTGAACGACCCAGCGATGAGCTTTGTCGGCAGTTCGTCAGCGATTTTCTCAGTACCGGCGGAGGTCTCAGCGGTGTTGCCCACCAGGGTAATGGACTGCGCCGACGCCGTGGACGGCACTTGGGGTAGCGCCGTGACCACCAGCGCTAGCGCAACCACTGCCCGCACCACAGTCACCGCGCCACCAAAGTAGCCGACGACAGTTTTGCGCCGCACGAAGGCCACACCTGTGGCCAACTCTTCGCGACGAGCCATCTGGAAACCTCTGGTTCCGGTGCGAGCCTAGCGGAGCCGAGCGGCCCCGAGAAACCGCCCAGGCACCACAACTCAAGGACGATAATCAACTAGTTCCAAGGACAATAGCCGAATAGAAAACAGGATACAACCAGGTAAACCTGTTATTCAGCAGCGGTAAACCTGTTATTCAGCAGCGATAGTCCCGAGCATCCTCGACGATCCCCTTGCAGATGGCCCGGCCCGGGCCGAGGTCGCCTGCCTGGTCGGGACCTGATGATGCGCCGCGCCTCATCGTTGGCCGACCACAGTTCCCCGCTTCGGACGTCGAACACCACCACTGCCATCGGAGCGGTGTGCGACAACGCATCCAGGTCGGCGCAGGCCGCTGCTCGGCAATCCGACAGGGACACCAGCGTCGGCGGATACTGCCAACTGGGACCCCCTAGACTCCCCTGACATCCTCCGGACTCGCGGCCGTTGTTACAGCTGCGCGTTCCCCGCGCTGCGGCCAGGTGGGGCTATCGCAGCGAGAACGGCGGGTAGCGGTCGGTGATGAGAAACCACATATAGGCCCCGACGCGCAGGCTCCAGCGGTGCACACCGAGCACGAAATTGAACAGCCCGCGGGGATAGCGGCCGGTGAAGATGATCGCGAACCATGCGATCACGACACAGATGAACGCGGCAACACTCAGCACAGCCAGCACGATGTAGTGGGGGATGGCCAGCAGCCACTTGACCAGCGGCAGCCAGCGGTTCAGGTCCTGGTCCGCGTCGGGATAGTCCAGTTCCAGATGCACTGCCTGCTGCTCATCGGTGGAGGGGTACTCGTCGCGCATCAGCGACATGTAGGCGATGATGCGGGTGGTGAACCGCGTCAGTTCGAGGTTGAAGTCGAACCACCAGCGCGGGTACTTCCGCCGGAACAGGATCATCAGCAATGTTGGACCGAACAGCGTGATGGCTGCGAAGAGCACCGCCAAGTTCGCCTCGTCGGTCTGCGAATTCCCGACGAAGGAGTTGGTGAGCAGGCCCGCCACGATCGCGATGGGTATGACCAGGATGATCCGGAATAACGTCGATGCCCGACCGAGCCCCTCCTCGGGATACTCGATGTCGAGCCTCGCCGGATACCCGCCGGACTCGGTGCCGTGGTGAACGTCTGACATGGAACCCTCCTTAGGTGGTTTCAAGATTGCATCAAGCCTTGATGGTAGTCGGTTCCCGTCGCGACTATCCCGGATCTTAGCCAAAGGCTGATTGGCATCGCAAGAGAATCGCCGAGCCTTCAAACGCGATGCCCCAACTGAAAGGTTGTCTTTACCCGGCTCGGTAACGGTCGGAGGTGACCCGATCGATTGAAGGGCCGGCCGAGCGCGGAACGTGTGCCCGCGCATCATCGACATGGGCTTGGTCCGAGACGACGCCAGCCAGCATGTTGTCTCGGCGGCAGTTCTTCGCCGTAGGTGACGTCGTCGTCAGTCTCCCACACGCTCAGACCGAATCGAGAGACTCGCGCAACTTCTCCTCCTCGCCCGGGTGCATGTGCACCGCCTGCTCGGAGTAGGGGAACCGCAGAGCCCTCGACTCGGCGTGGAAAGCCTTGAGGGCCGCTACCCGCTCCTCATGCATCTGCTCATGCAGCCGGGCGAGGTTGCCGAACGCGTGGGCGTGCCTGGGCGGGTCGGGTGTCTCCCCGCAGATGTCAGACATGAACAAGAAGATGACGTCGCCGGAGTTCCCGCAACCCAACGAGAACGTGACGATCGAGGTCTTCTCGTTGAGCAGGTTGAGCGTCTCCTCGGCCACGCACTCGATCTCGACGGCGAAGCAGCCGGCGTCCTCTAGCCGACGGAACGTTTTGAGCAGTTCGAGCGCCTCATCCGCGGTGCGGCCGTAGGCCCGCAGACCGCCGCCCCAGATGCTCACCGAAGGCACCAGACCCATATGGGCCTGAACCGGGATGTGCTCTTTAGCCAGCATCTCGATCACGTCGTAGCTGCGGTTGGTGAAGTACATGTCGGCGCCTGCCTCCATGCACTCCACCGCGGCCCGCAGGATCTCGTCGTTGGTCTTGTGCTGGCCCCAGTTCATGGCCGTCGCCATGAAATGGGTGGGAGCGATCTCGCGAGCGATCTCGAGCTGGTCGTCCCACACCGTGAGGGTGTCGATGCCCGCCTCGACGCACGCCCGAATCTCAGCCGCGCCGGCGGGGTTGCACATCGTGAGCCGGCTGCCGGAACCCTTCAGAGCCCGCAGATCGGGGATGGTGTAGTTGCGTTGGGCCGGCTTGCGGCCGAACGTGTATATGTTCTTCATTGTGTCGGAACAGTAGGGGCTGTGAGCCTCGCCTGCCAGCACGACCCAGAAGCTCGAAAATCAATAAAACTCACTATTCGGGCCAATTGGCTTACAAGATTGACTCTAAATGGTTAAGACCCCAGCGCGGAGACGGTGGTGTGGTGTTTCAGGACATAGGAACCTTATGTCGCGAGACATAGGAACATTGCGGTGCTGGTGCAGGGTGGCGGATGTCGAAGGTCCGTCTGGTTGTCACTGCTGTTGTTGTGGAGGGGCGAACCCACGCTGAAGTGGCCGCCGATTACGGTTTGTCGAGGTCGTGGGTAACCAAGTTGGTGGCCCGCTGGCGTGTGGAGGGCGAGGCGGCGTTTGAGCCCCGGTCGCGTCGTCCCCGAAGGTCGCCGGCTGCGATTGGTGACGAGGTGGTCGAGCTGATCGTGAACCTACGCGCCGAACTCGACCGCGAGGGCCTCGACGCGGGACCGCACACGATCTGTTGGCATCTCCAGCACCGCCACGGCATCGTCGTGTCGCCCTCGACGGTCTGGCGCCGCCTCACCGAGTTGGGCCTGGTGGAACCCAACGCGAAGAAACGACCGAAGTCGTCCTATGTCCGCTTCGCGGCTGATCTGCCCAACGAGATGTGGCAGTCGGACTTCACCCACTGGCGCCTGGTTACAGGTGCTGAGGTCGAGATCATCACCTGGCTCGACGACCATTCCCGTTTCGCTCTGTCAGTCACCGCGCATCGGCGCATAACCGGCCCGATCGTGGTCGACACGTTCAACCAAACCAGCTGTGAGCACGGGTTTCCCGCGTCGGTGCTCACCGACAACGCCATGGTCTACACCACCCGCTTCTCAGGCGGACGCGGCGGCAGAAACGCCTTCGAAACCCGTTTAGCTGATCTGGGGGTCATCCAGAAGCACTCAGCTCCCAACCACCCAACCACCTGCGGCAAAGTCGAACGTTTCCAACAAACCCTCAAGAAATACCTGACCGCCCAACCCACAGCCAACAGCCTCAACGAACTCCAGGCGCTCATCGACGAATTCACCGGCACCTACAACAACCACCGCCCCCACCGCAGCCTCGACCGCGCAACCCCAACTGCTGTCTACAACCGGCTGCCCAAAACCGGCCCCCAACACAACGGTGCCGACACCCACTTCAGAGTCCGCCACGACCGCGTCGACACAACAGGCTCCGTCACCCTCCGCCACAACAGCCGCCTGCACCACATCGGCATCGGCAGAGCCCACAAACACACCCCCATAACCCTCCTCGTCGCCGACCTAGACATCAGAATCATCGCAACCCAAACCGGCGAACTCCTCCGACACCTCACCCTCGACCCAACCCGCGACTACCAACCCCAAAACCCACCCTGAAAACCCCCAACCCGTGGGTTCACAAGGTTCCGATGTCTCGCGACATCACAGCGCGGAGACGGTGGGATTCGAACCCACGAACGCCTTGCGACGTTACTTCCTTAGCAGGGAAGCGCCTTCAACCTGGCTCGGCCACGTCTCCAGAGTTGTGAGGCTAGCGCACAGGAGCACGAGCCCACCGTCCTGATAATGTTCCTGTAAGCGGAACATCATTCCGCAAACAAGCGAGCCGGAAGGGGGCATTCGTGCCTGATGTCGTGGGGTACAGGGCCAAGATCGGGGTCATCGTGCCGTCGACCAACACCGTCGTCGAACACGACTTCGCCCGGGTCCGTCCGCCCGGGGTCACCTTCCACAGCGGACGGTTCCTTGTGGAAGCACCAGACCTCAGCAGCGACGAGGCATTCCTGCACTTCCTGGACCTCATCCGTGAGACCATCCCCACCGCGATCCGTGACATCATGACCTGCAAACCCGACCACATCCTCATGGGAATGTCGGCCGAGACATTCTGGGGAGGCAAGGAGGGCAACGCCGCATTCTCCGCCCGAGTCGCCTCGATCGCCGGCGAGATCGGCATCACCTCGGGCGCGGCGGCCTGCAACGCCGCTCTCGGCAAACTCGGAGTGTCACGCATCGCCTGCCTCACGCCGTACATACCAGCCGCCGACGAGCAGGTATATGGCTACTTCAGCGAATGCGGCCTCGACGTCAAACGAGTACACGGCCTGCGCTGCGAATCGGCGACCTCGATTGCCGACGTGACCCCCGAGACCCTCGTGGAGGTGCTCAAGAGCCTCGACGGCGACGACATCGACGCAATCGTGCAGTGCGGCACCAACCTGTCGATGGTCGAAGTAGCCGATCAAGCCGAACGCTGGCTCGGAAAGCCCGTGCTGGCCATCAACGCCATCTGCCTGTGGCATGCGCTGCGGACTCTCGGCATCAACGACCAGTTCGTGGGCCACGGCATGATGCTGCGCGAATACTGACGCGAGTACTGGGTTGTGCCGGATCCGCACGTAGTAGTCGCCGGGGCGGGTCCTGTCGGCTGCGTTGCGGCTGCGGTGCTGGCAAAGCGGGGGATCAGGGTGACCCTGCTCGAAGCCGCACCCGAACTGCCCCGCGAACTGCGGGCGTCCACCTTCCACCCGGCCACCCTTGACCTTCTCGACCAGTACGGCGTGGTGGACGAGATGATCAGCCGAGGTTTAGTGGCTCCCCGCTTCGCCTACCGGAACCGCCGCAAAGGCGTGGTGGCCGAGTTCGACCTCACCACGCTGGCCGACGTGAGTGCCCATCCGTTCCGTCTTCAGTGCGAGCAGTACAAGCTGTGTGAAATCATGCTCGACCGGTTCGCCTCGATGGCCGACATCACCGTCAGGTTCGATGCCGAAGTGGTGGGAGCAGCCGATCAGGGCGACGCCGCCACCGTGCGGTTGGCCTCGGGCGAGACGATCAGCGCCGATGCCGTGATCGGTGCCGACGGCGCGGCCAGCGCTGTGCGAAAGTCGCTGGGCCTGGCGTTCGACGGCATGACCTACGAGGATCGCTACCTGGTCGTGTCGACTCCGTTCGAGATGGCCGACCGCCTCGACGACCTGGCCTACGTCAACTACATCTCCGACCCGGAGGAATGGCTGGTGCTGCTGCGCACCGTGGACCTGTGGCGGGCGCTGTTCCCGGTCGGTGAGCACGAATCCGACGACGAGGCACTCAGCGACGAGAGCGCTCAGCGGCGGCTCAACGGCGTAGTCGCCCGCAGCGACCCCTACGAAATCGCCCACCGTACGATCTACCGGGTCCACCAGCGAGTAGCCGACCGATTCCGGATCGGTCGGGTGGTCTTGATGGGAGACGCCGCCCATATCAACAACCCGCTAGGCGGAATGGGCATGAACGGTGGGATCCATGACGCGGTGCTGCTCGGCGGCTCACTGGCCGCCGTCCTGCACGGTGACATTGCTGAGGACCGGCTCGAGCATCATGCCGAACTGCGCCGGACCCTGGCGATCGACTACGTGAAACGCCACACGCACAACAACGCCGAGAGTTTGGCAGCAAACGACCCAGCGGCCCGACAAAGCGCCCTCGACGCCCTGGCCGCCACCGCAGCCGACCCCGAACGGAGCAGGAACTACATGCTCCAGACCAGCATGATCGGTGCGGTGAACTCGATGAGGACCGAGTTGGCCGAGGTCGGAGCACTGAATCCAGACTGAAATCGGAGATTCTGATGCACCGCTGCGCAATCGGCTGTTTCGTTGACCGGAACGACGTTTCGCTATAGAGTCGCAGCAGGTTTGCGGCAAAGCGATCCGCGACAAAGGCGAATTCTCGGAGGGAACCCATGATCCGCACCAAGTACCGCTTGATAGCAGCGTTTTCGATAATGGCGCTAGCGAGTCTCATAGCGCTGCCCGCCGCATTCGCCGATCATGGTGAGGGTCACAACGGAGAGACCATGGAAGTCTCAAAGAGTGAGGGCATTGAGGACGGCGATGTCATCACCGTCACGCTCACAAGCTGGCTCCCGGGCAAGACCGCGACGGTAGTCACCTGCTACAACTATCCAGCGGTCGGCCCCGCTGATTGTGAACTGAGCAACTACGGCCAGCACACCGTGACGATCGCGGATGACGGGACCGCAACGTACGACTATCCCGTATCGGTGATCCCCCTGCGTTGCGACGTCGACAATCCATGCTTCATCGTGGCCGGCGACGGCTTCGGAGCAACCGCGAACTATGCAGCACAGCTGGTTACCTTCGCCGCAGTGGCCGAGCCGGAACCAGAGCCGGAGCCGGAGCCGGAGCCGGTTGAAGAGGAAGCAGTCGAGCCGGAGCCGGAGCCTGAACCGGTTGAAGAGGAAGCAGTCGAGCCCGAACCGGAGCCGGAGCCCGAGCCTGAGCCCGAAGAAGAGATGGCCGAAGAAGAGACAGCCGCAGTCGCTGACGATGATGACGACGACGGTTCAGGGTTCAACTGGATTCCAATTGCGGTGATCATCCCTGTGATCATCGTCGTTGTCTTGATCCCCGCAGTACGCAGGCAACGGCAACACGGGGGCGGCAGCGCTGCCTGATGTGATCGACCGCCGAGTCCTGGCCGCGACGATCGTCGTCTCATGCGCCGTCGCGGCCGCCTGCGGCAACGACGAAGAAGCCGAGCCGCGCCCCGAGCTGGGTGACTTCTGGCGTGTTCAGATCGGTAGTTCTGGGGCTGAAACCTCCTACGGCGTAGCTGCGACACCAGACGGCGAGGTAGTGATCACCGCCTCCACCGAAGGCAACCTCGCCGGCGAGAACCAAGGCCAAAGAGACGTGTTCCTTGCCCGCTACTCCAATGACGGCGACCGACTGTGGACACTACAGACCGGTGGTGAATCCAACGACTCACCCCTGGGCGTTTCGGTTGCGCCCGACGGCTCGATCTATGTCGGCGGATTCACCGACGGCGACTTTGCCGGCCCCAACCAGGGATCGGCCGATGTCTGGCTCGCCCGCTTCGACGGCGATGGCAACGAACTGTGGCGCAGACAGTTCGGCAGCGACCAATGGGACCGTGGCTTCGACGTCAGCGCCTTCGACGGGGGCGCCTACATCAGCGGGTACAGCGCAGGCACGCTCGACCCGGACACGTATCAAGGGGGATTCGACGGCTTTGCGGCCCGCTTCGACGCGGAGGGCAACCAGCAATGGGTACGCCAGTTCGGCACCGATGCCACCGATTGGGGTCAAGGATCGGCGCTGGCACCCGACGGTGGCCTGTATGTCACCGGACACACCGAAGGTGACTTCGGCGGCCCCAACGCGGGGGACAAGGATCTGTTCGTACTGCGCCTCTCACCCGACGGCGAACAACAATGGGTCACCCAGCTTGGATCCGACGGTTCGGACTGGACCCAGGGAGTCGGGCTCGGACCCGACGGGTCAGTGCTTGTGGCCGGTTCGACCGAAGGCTCGTTCGGTACCGGCCTTGGTGGTGAACGTGACATGATCGTGGTGTCGCTCAATGCGGAGGGCGGAGAACAATGGCGCTGGCAGTCGGGGCTCCCCATCAGCGACATTGCGTTCGAAGTGCGTTTCGTCGACAACCGGGTCCTCGCCACCGGCACCGTCGACAACATTGATTTGCCTGATGAAATCGAGGAGTTGGAGAACGCTGCTGACGCAACCGCGGCGACGACTGGACGCGACCTGGCGTTGGTGTGGCTGACACGCCAAGGTAGCCCGATCGTCATCGCGTCGCAGGGGACAGAATCAGTGGAAGAGGGGACAGGCCTGGCAGTGGCTGCCGATGGATCGATCTACTGGAGCGGCTACACGACCGGGTCTTACGCTGGTCCGAGTGCCGGGGGGCCCGACCTGCTGCTCGGCGGTTTCGTAGGCGAAGGATGACCGTAGAGATGAGCGCCGATACGCAGGGCCGAACCAGAGGAGAATTGTTGGTCGAGGACATGACCGAGGCCGAGCGTGAGCGGGCGCGGCAGGTCGACTCGGTGCTGCCCGCTCTCGCCGAACGGGCAGTCGAAGCCGACCGGTCCGGTGAGTTCCCCATCGAACACGTCCGCACGATCTCCGATGCCGGCCTACTGGGGCTGACCGTCCCAGTCAGCTACGGGGGCCTCGGCGGCGGCCTGCGCGACCTTGCCGCAGCCACATTCGCCATGGCAACGGCCTGCGCCTCGACCTCGCTGGCGTACTTCTTCCAATGCAGCGGATCATCGCGAGGACTGTTGCCGCTCAAGGCCGTCGAAGCCGGACTGTTCGCGGCCGACGAAGTCCCGGTCGTCACCGCCTTCGGGGAGAAGGTGCTGCGCCGCATGGGTGCAGAGGGCCGCTGGGTCGCCAACTTCGCCAGCGAGTCGGTGCGCACCAAAGACGCTGCCGTCACCATCGCCACCGAAGCCACACGCACGACAGGCGGCTGGTTGATCAACGGAGTCAAATCCTTCGGCTGCGCCACCGGGGTGGCCGACGACTACCTGGTGACAGCCAGACTCGACAGCGGCGACACCGCCGAGTTCCTGGCCGTGTTCCTGATCCCCCGAGACACCCCGGGAGTGAGTGAACGGGCCAAGTGGGACGCTGTGGGCATGCGCGCCACCGCCACCCACGGCATCGTTCTAGACAACGCCTTCGTACCCGACGAGAATGCGCTGACCGTGCCCGCGACGTTCGTCAAGATGACCCAGGTGAGCCGAGGCAGTTTCGTCGGCAACCAGGTGGCCCTGTCGTCGGTCTACATAGGCGCAGCCCAGGCGGTGTACGACTATGCGATGCAATTCCTCAGGACCACCACCTACCACGGCACCGACGAACCGATCGGCGGGAGCGACATGCACCGCCAGCTGATCGGCAGAATGCGGGCCCACCTCGACACCGCCTACCTGTGGGCCCGCCGCCAGATCCGCCTGGAGACCGCCGACCCCGAGATCATTCCCAAAGACGATGTGGTCGCCAACTGGAGGATCGCCAAAGGAGAGATCGCCGACAACTGCTTCGGTGTGGCCGTCTGCGCGCTCAAAGCCTGCGGTACCGGCAACACCGGGATGGACGGTCCGGTATCGAGGGGTCTGCGCGACCTGTCGATGGGGCTCGTGCAGGGGTTCCCGGCTGAGAGGGGCCGCCTCGAAGCGGCTTCGTACTACGTCCACGGCCAAGAAGGCGCCCAGTTCGGCACGACCGCTGGCAAGACATGAACCAGCTCCACAAACGCCCCTGGTTCTTCCCGTCGATGGGAGCGTTCCTGTACCTGACCGGGATGAACGACGAACTGCTGCATGTGCTCGGCGGCTGGTGGCTCGACTTCGGGCGCTGGGGGCAGACCGTGGTCGTGCTGGTGCTGCTCGCGCTCGCCGCGTACTTCACGTCCGAAGCGCTCAACCGCCGCCGCTCCGCCTACCGTGCCGCCGTCAGCGCCGCCGATGCCACACGCCCCGCATCGAACGATCACCTGATCACAGGTCTGAAGACCGAACAATGAAAGGTGCCCTATGAGTTCCGCCGCCGCCCGTGCCGGCAGTCGCCTCAAGAACCCCGGAGTACTCGGGCTGCTACTGGTCGTAGCGATGCTCGCAGCCGCCTGTTCCGAGTCGGCCGACGAGGACCCGACCGATGCCGACACCGACGCCGCGCCCACCACCACAGCCGATGCACCCGGCGATGAACCCGACTCCGCTCCCACCACCTCAGCAGAACCCACCGGCCCGGTGCCAGCAGGAGCAGACACCCCCGGAGTCAGCGACGACACCGTCACCATCTCGTTCATCATCACCGACACCTCTGCGGTAGCAGCAGCGTTCGGTTGGGAAACCCCCGATGAAGGCGACCGCGAAGCCCAACTGGCGGCGATGATCGACCACTTCAACGCCAACGGCGGCTTCGCCGGCCGACAGATCGAAGCCAAGGTCACCGTGTTCAACGCCATCACCGACGGCCCGGTCGCCGAAGAAGCACTCTGCAACGCCGTCACCCAGGACGACAAGGCCTTCGCCGTGGTGATGACCGGCCAGTTCCAGGAGAATGCCCGGCCCTGCTACCACAATGCTAAAACGCTGATGCTCGACGCCACCCTCTACCCGGTCGACAACGCAGGGTTCGAAGAGCTGGCGCCGTACTACTGGTCGCCGATACTTCCCTCCTACGACGACCTGGTCGGCGGACTCGCCGCGGGACTCATCGAAGACGGCTGGTTCGAAGGCGCCACGCTCGGTGTCATCGCCATCGAGTCCGAACTGTCCGAACGTGTTTATGAACAGCAGTTCGTCCCGAGGCTCGAAGCAGCCGGAGTGGAAGTTGCCTCGTACAACACTATCGACCCGACCGACGGAACGTCGTTCAACAACGACCAACTCCAAGCCATCATCAACTTCAAGGAAGCAGGAGTGGACAAGGTCGTGGCCATAGGCGGCTCCAGGCTGGTCTCCTGGTTCATCGACACCAGCGTCACCCAGAACTTCTCGCCTGCATATGCCGTGACCAGTTACGACAATCCCGAGTTCAACATCTTCAACTATCCCGAGATGATGGCCGGAGCAAGCGGAATCAGCGTGATGCCCGGTTATGACGTCGGCGACCAACAGCACCCGTTCCCGGCCTCGGGCGCCGAGCAGGAATGCCTCGACATCTTCATCGAAGCCGGGCTGACATTCGAGGAACGCAACAATGTCCGAACCGGGCTCATGTTCTGCGACATGCTGCGTCTGCTCCAGGCAGCCTCACCGCACCTGACCGAGGTCAGCGCGCAGGGAGTGACCGAAGCGATCTGGCAACTCGGCGACAGCTTCGAACCGGCATCGGTCTATGGGGTGGAGTACAGCCGAGGAAGCTACGCCGGAGGCGACGCCTACCGGAGTTTCCGATTCGACCCCGAATGCGAGTGCATGGCCCTAGTCGGCGACCCGGCGGACTTCGACGGCTGAACGGCCGGCGGGTAGACCGATGGACCCCCAGCGTGAGGAGGGACTGCCCGGCAACCCTCGCCTCCTGACAGCGGTATCGGTGCAGGCGGCGGGTCTGGCGTCACCGTTGCCGGTCCTGTTGTTCCGCCGCACCGAGATAGCCGACCACTTCAGTCTGCTGGGGGCGATCGTCGGCGAGGGCGCTCTGCTGGGCGCGGTCACTGTGCTGGCAGCTCTGGTTGTACCCCGGCTGCGTGACAAGCTCCCGGCCGGGGCGCTGCTGGTGCTCGGAGGGTTGATCGCTGCGCTGGGTCTGGCTCTGATGGCCTCCACAACACAGTTTGGAACCTTCGTGGCCGGTGGTGTGCTGTTGGCTGTGGGATCGGCGCCGGGGCTGGTCGTCCACCGGATCCTGGTGGCGACCGACGAACGCTTCGCAGACCGGTTCCGCACGCTCTCGTGGTATTGGGCTGCGGTCGCCTCGGGCGTTTCGCTGCCGCTGGTGCTGCGGGTGTTCGGTCCCGTCGATTTCGACACGCTGCTGTGGGTGAGCGCAGCGCTGGTGCTGGTCGGCACGTTGCTGGTCAGCCGACACGGGCTGGTCCACGACGAAGACCTTGAAGTGGAAGACACCGTGGCCCGTACCGATGTGCCGTGGGCCCGCCGCGCCCACGGAGCGGCCTTCGCGGGTGGTGCAGTGGTTGTGGGCGGAGCCGACGCGGCACAGTCGCTGCTGTTGGGTCAGTGGCAGCGCAGCGGCACCCAGACTGCGGCGGTGTTAGCAGCCGGGGCCTTGGCAGCGGCGCTCATCGGCGGGTTCGGACCCTGGTACCACCGTCTGCACCGACTGCTCGGCGGTCGCCGGGCCGACGCTGTGGGAACCAACCTGCTGGTCGGGGGGCTGCTGGTCACGCTGGGCGGCCTGTCGTTCACCTACATCGGGCTGGTGGTGTGCTGGCTCGTGGCCGGTGGAGCACTCGGCTTGGCGGCCGCGGGACTGGACGCCTCGGCGTTCACTCCGCTCGCCCCCGCACTGCGCCGCAGAGTGGCTGCGCGGCAGGTTCTCTGGGCCGGTGTCGGCGCACTGTTCGTGTCGCTGGTCAACGCAGTGATCATCGGCGGCTGGTCCGACCAGTGGAAGATCGCCTGGGTCGGGCTGCTGTTCGTGGCGGTGGGCTGGGGTGTGCGCCGTTTCGCGCCCTCCGCTCGTGACGCGGCGACCGCCGTGGCCCAGGCCCAGGCCACAACCGTGCCCCGCCGGGTCTACGCGCGGCAGAGTGCCGAAGGCGGGCCTGAGGCACCTCCGCTGCTCTCGGTCGAACAGGTGTCGGTGGCCTATGAAACCGTGCAGGTCCTGTTCGACGTGGACCTTCGGGTCGACGAGGGAGCGGTCGTTGCGCTGCTCGGCACCAACGGCGCGGGCAAGACCACGCTGCTGCGAGCGGTCTCCGGGCTTGAACCGACCATCGGCGGGCGGATCGTCTACGCCGGGCTCGACATCACCAAGACCCGCCCCACCTGGCGCGTTGGAATGGGGCTGCACCAGATCGTCGGGGGAGAGACGGCGGTAGGCCCGCTGACAGTGTCCGAGAATCTGCGTCTGTTCGGCCATGCGGCCCCCGAACCGACCCGCAGCGAAGCCTTTGCCGAGGCCATTGCCGAGGTCTACGAGCTGTTCCCCCGTCTGGCCGAACGGTCCGGCCAGCGCGCAGACACTCTGTCGGGCGGTGAGAAACAGATGCTCTCACTGGCGAAGTCCATCATCGTGCCTCCCCGGCTGCTGATGATCGACGAGTTCTCTCTGGGCCTGGCGCCCACGGTGATCGCCGATCTGCTGCCGGTTGTCCGCCGAATCGCCGACCGGGGCTCGGCTGTGCTGCTGGTCGAGCAGTCGGTCAACATCGCGCTCGCCGTCGCCGACCACGCCTATGTGATGGAGAAGGGGGAGATCGGCCACTCGGGCACGACCGAGGAGTTCCGGGCCAAGCCCAACCTCCTGCAGGCCGCCTACCTCGAGGGGCTCGCCGGCGCCCTGGACGCGGACCGGTAGAACCGTGCCTTTGTTCGACATCTCCGGGTTCGACATATCCGGCCCGCTGCTGCTGCTGGGCTCGATCTTCGGCATCGGTTACGCCCTGCTGGGCATCGGCTTGGTGCTGGCCTACCGATCCAGCGGCTTCATCAACTTCGCGCACGGCTCGATCGGCCTGGTTGCCGCCTCGATGATGTCGGTCGTGGTCAACGACTACGGCGTGCCCTACTGGCTCGGTTTCGTCGGAGCGCTGATCGTGGCGGCTCTGCTGGCTGCGGGCGTGGAATCATTCGTGGTTCGCAAGCTGTCGGCGGCCCCCAAGGTCCTGTCGATGGTCGCCACCCTGGGTGCTGCCCAAGCGCTGCTGCTGCTGGCTCTTTCGTTCTCCAAGGGCGGCCTGGGGGGCGGCAGCTTCCCGCAGCCTCCGTTCTTCCCGGAGTTCGACCTCACCGTCTACGTCTCGCCCTCCTCGACAGCACTGCTCTGCCTGTCGCCGCTGGTGGTGGCCGGGCTCTATGTGTTCTTGCAGCGCAGCCGGTACGGCCTGGCGATCCGGGGCGCCGCGGCCAATCCCGACTCGGCGACGCTGGCAGGGGCCGACCCGCGGCACATGGCGATGCTGTCGTGGGCCCTCGCGGGAGCCATCGCCGCGTTCGCGGCGATGCTGATCATCGGCAACCAGTCGACTGTGACCGCCGATGCGTTGGGTCCCGACTTCATCGTGCGCGGCCTGGCGGTGGCCGCGTTGGCGCGCTTCGCCAACCTGCCAGCGGCATTGGCCTCCGGGCTGGGAATCGGGATCGTCGAGCAGATCCTGGCCTCCAACCCCGAAGCCACCGGCTGGTTCGAAGTGGCATTGTTCGTACTGATCCTGCTCGGAGTGGCGCTTCAGGTGCGTTCGGGTCGTGAACAGCCCGAACGCTGGTCGAGCCTGGCGCCGAACCGCCGGCTGCCCGATTCGTACCGCGACGTTTGGCTGATCCGGAACCTGGCCTGGGTGACCGGGGCTGTCGGCGTGGTCGTTGCGCTCGTGGTTCCGCTGCTGATGAGCAATCGTTCGGCGTTCGTGTTGTCGACCATTGTCGCCTTCGCCACCATCGGCATCTCGGTCAGCTTCCTGACTGGTCTGGCCGGTCAGCTCTCGCTGGGGCAGGTCGCCTTCGCAGCGATCGGTGCTGTCGTTGGAGTTCGGGTTGCCACCGAGACCGGCAGCCTGATCCTGGGGCTGCTGTGCGGCGGGATCACCGCGGCGTTGGTGTCTGCGGCGGTGGGGTTGCCCGCTCTGAGGGTGCAGGGTCTGCTTCTGGCGATCGCCACGCTGGCCTTCGCCCTGGCGACGTTCAGTTGGCTGCTGCGGCAGGACTGGGCCTTCGGCGCGGGGCTGTCGTCGCGGCCGGTCAGCGTGGTGGGCATCGATCTCGGCACCTCGCGCAGGTTCTATTTCGCGGCTCTGCTGACGTTCGTGATGGTGCTTGCCATTGCCCATGTGCTGCGTCGTTCGTCTTTCGGCCGGTCGCTCATCGCGGTCCGCGACAACGCCCCTGCGGCTCGGGTGCTCCAGATCGCTCCGCGTCGCCTGCTGTTGGCCGCCTACGGATTCTCGGGATTCGTCGCCGGGGTCGGCGGGGTGGTCCTGGCGATGAGCAACACGTTCGTCTCGCGCAGCATCTTCACCCCGAGCGACAGCATCAACGTTGTGTCGTTGGCTGTCATCGGCGGCCTCTCGGAGCTGACCGGGCCTCTCCTCGGGGCTGCCTACCTGATTGGTATCCGGGAGTTCTTCGACCTTGAGCTGTCGGCGCTGGCCGGGCTCAACGCGGCGTGGTTGATCCTGATCCTCGAACAGCCGCGCGGCCTGCACGGTCTGCTGAGCACGACCCGCGGCAACCTCATCGACCAGATCGCCCGGTTGCACGGTATCGACCCCGTTGCCGCCCGGTCAGAACAAAGCGACGTTGAAGCCGGCTCGACGGTGGTGACAGTCGCCCCCACTGAGCACCCCAGACCCGCCGACGATGTGATGCTGGAAGTGCGCGGCATCAGCAAGCGGTTCGGTGACCTGGTTGCTGTAGACGATGTGTCGTTGCAGGTCCGCGCCGGCGAGACGCTGGGGTTGATAGGACCCAACGGCGCGGGCAAGACAACCCTGTTCGAGCTGGTCAGCGGGTATCTGCGTGCCGATGCCGGCACAGTGGTCTTCGACGGTGCAGACATCACCCGCCTGCTACCGGAGGCTCGCAGCCGAGCGGGTCTGGTGCGCTCGTTCCAGAACGCCTCTTTGTTTCCCACGATGACCGCTCGAGACATCATCTTCCTGGCCAACAAACGAGCCGCGGGACACAGTCTTGTGGTCGGCGGATCGGCAGCCGAACGCCGAATCGAGGATGAAACCTCCGAGACGCTGGCGATGTTCGGTCTCAGTGGGTTGGCTGACCAGCCCGTGAGCCTGTTGTCGACGGGCACCCGCCGCCTGGTCGAGTTGGCGGCCAACGTCGCCCTTCGGCCCAGGCTGCTGCTGATGGACGAACCCTCGGCCGGCATCGCCCAAGCCGAGACGGAAGCACTGGGGGCAGTGATCACACAGATCCGCGACGCCTACCAGATGACCCTGGTGGTGATCGAGCACGACATGCCGCTGCTGAGCTCTGTCTGTGACCGGTTGGTCGCCATGGAGACTGGTTCCGTCATCGCCGAGGGCACCCCGAGCGAGGTCCAAGCCGACGCCGCCGTGGTGCGCAGCTACCTCGGAGGCGACCTGACGGCCATAGCCCGCAGCGGCTCCGCGGCCGGCAGCGAAGGTGAGCGCTAGGAGGCCGAGCGGATTGCTCTCGCACACGGGAGCGACCGAACGAGGCCGTGGCCCGCGCGGCCCGCCTGGGGCCCTAGTGGCCCCGTGAGCTCGGCGAACAAGAACGGCACGCGGAGCGCAGCGAACAAGAGCGGTCTAAGAAGCTGGATTCATCCCGAGAATGACCAATAGGGCCTCCACACGGCCCTTGATGTCGTCCCGAATGGGCCGCACTGCCTCAATGGAGCGCCCAGCGGGGTCGTCCAGTTCCCAATCCTCGTAACGCTTGGTGGGGTAGACGGGGCAAGCATCTCCGCAGCCCATACTCACGATCACGTCGGCGGTTCGGGCCATTTCATCGGTCCACAGTCTGGGGTGCTCTGCGGAGATGTCGATTCCCTCCTCGGCCATGGCCGCGACTGCCACCGGGTTGGTCTCGGTACCCGGGTTTGAACCGGCGCTGAACACCTCAACCCGGTCCCCGGCGAGATGGCGGAGGAAACCGGCCGCCATCTGGGAGCGCCCGGCGTTGTGAACACACAGGAACAGAACCCCGGGCCGGTCCGAGGGGCTCACCGTCAGGCGTCCTTGACCCCGACGAACAGCTCCGAAGAGATCGACGAGAACCCCCACGAAGTCGAGGTTCATCGTCAGGCGTCCTTGACGTCGACGAACAGGTCGCGTTTGCGGAACGCCGCGGTCATGAACCGGGCGAAAGCCTTGCGACGGGTGAGCCACACCACGCGGGCGCCGGACTTGTCGGCGGCGAGGATGTGGTCGGCCAGCCAGGGGGTGACGGTGTGGACCTTGTCGCCGAGAATGTTGAAGATCTTCTTGGACTTCTCCCACTGTTCTGAGGTGAGGTCGTAGTCGCCGGTGAGCAGGTCGGTCACGACGATCCCCGGCGAGACAGTGCAGATCTGCACAGCAGTGTCGGCGGTGTCTTTGCGCAGGGCCTTCTGCAGGTAGCGCACCGCACGCTTGGTCGCGCCGTAGGCCGCCATGCCGGGTTGTGTGGCGCCGTCGGACCCGAACCCCTCGGTGTTCCAGACCTGCCCGTGGTCCTGGCGCACCATGTTGGAGACCGCGGTCTTGCTGGCCAGCAGCGTGCCCGTGAGGTTGGTGTCGACCAGCGCGGCAAGTTCATCGTCGCTCTGTTCCCACAGAGGTTCACGCCCGATGCTGACCCCGGCGTTGTTGATCCATATGTCGACCCCGCCGAAAGCCTCTGCGGCGTGGTCCCACAGTTCTTGGAGCTGTCCGGGGTCGGTGATGTCGCAGGCCCTGCCACAGACCTTGGACTCCCCGTAGTACTCGCCGAGTTCAGCCACCACCGCCGCCACGCTTCCGGCTGAGCGTCCACTGACGGCCACCTGGCATTGGCGCTTCAGGAACTCGCGGGCCAATCCGTTGCCGATCCCCCTGGTGCTCCCCGTGATCACGATGCGCTTGCCCATTGAATCCCTTTCGGTTCAGACTTTAGGGGAGAGGCGGGTTCAGCGCCGTCTCCAGTGGTTCACCAGACGGTGCTCGACGAGGTGCTCCAGAGTGGTGGTCGCCGTCCGCCCCAGGCTTGTGGCGACGAAAGCGGCGATGAGGTCGCCGAGCAGTGCCCGGACTGCGGGATCGGCATTGACAGGATCAACCTCGAGGAAGGTACGGCCGCTGGTGGTGTCAAGCGGCCAACAGATTGCGAAATGGCCCGCGTCGGTCAACTCGACCAGCCATGAGTCTCCGTGGTCGCGTGCGATGCCCTCGTCGAAGGTTCGCCTGATGGGGTCGTGGACCGCGTCGTGCGTGGTTGAGCGGTAGCGGTCGCTGCTTGCTGCGATGACCCCGTCGGCAGTCCCTGCCAGCAGCATCACCGGCACTTCGGCGGGTGCTGCCACCACAGCACTCTCGCCGTGTCCCAGGGTGGCAGCGGTCATGGTGTGCGCGCCGTAGGTGAACACCGCTTTCAGGCCCGGTACCCAGGCCGGGTCGCTGTTGTGCAGCGCCACGGTGCCACCGGCTGAGTGGCCTCCGAGGACCACACTGCCGAGGTCCAACAGCCCGGTTACGGGGCTGTCGTCGTGCCCGGCGCCGTTGAGACGGTTCAGCAGCGGTTCGAGAACCGTGGACGAAGGCCGGGTGCCGATCGTGTCGGGGAGCAGCGCGGTCATGTCGATGCCGGGGGTGATGCCCCGGCCCGCAGGCCCGAGCGATCCGACAGCGGTGTAGGTCACCACGCAGATTCCGTCGGCCACGAGTCGGTAGGCGAGCCAGCGGTATCCGTCCGGGGTCACGTTGATCCCCGGCATCATCACCACAACCGGCCAGGGATCGGGCGTTTGGATCGGCGGGACGCGCCCCGTCAACCGAGCTTCTGTGAACCGTTGATCGTCGCCGGGGTAGTACAACGTGCCCACCGCTGCGTCTTCGTCGGCCTCAAACGCGAAGTGCCACCCGCGAACGATCATGATTCAGCCTAGAACGTGCGCGGATTGAAAAATTGTCGGTGCGTCGAGACCTGTTGTCTTCCGCTCTTGTTCACTACGCGTGCCTCCCGCTCTTGTTCGCTGCGCTCACGGGCCGCGAGGCCGCGGGCGGGCCGCTCGGGCCACGGCCTCGTTCGGTCGCGGCCGTGTGCGGATCATTCCGCTCGGCCTCTGTTGGTTCCGCTCAGAGGAACGCGGTTTCATTAAGTGCTCCGGGGACTCTACGATTGTGCCATGAGCGAACAGAAAAGCTACGGCCCCGCTTCAGACAAGCCCTACCAGTGTTTCATGGGGCGCTGGGAGGGGCTGTGCAAGAGCTTCACCCCCGAAGGCGAGTTCCTCGAATCCAGCGCGGTGCACATGGACGTCTACTGGCTCGACGACCACACCTGGCACCTGCACGAACACTTCGAGAACCTCTACGGAGTAGGGGAGACCATCTTCGACACGCCCATCGGAGTCGAAGGCAGACGGTGCTTCGCCGACAGCGAACAGATCAGCCTCGAAGGCGCCGAACTCACGCCCTACAACTACGTTTTCACCATCGACAGCAGAGTCAGCAACACGATCGTCTACAACAACCACTACTTCCTGGATCCCGACACCCGCCGCATCATCACCCACAAAGTGCGTGACGGGAAGACCATCCTGTTCCAGATCCAGGACTTCGCCCGGATCCAACGGCCATGATCGTTCAACGAGCCCCCGGCGGGGTTGCTGACGCACCGCACTTCGTGATCGCAATGCATCAGCACACCTCCTTCGCAGGATCGCTCGCCGCGAACTTCGGCAACGACGACTTCGCCGGGCTGGAACCTGCTGAGCCGATGCAGTTCATCGTCGACCACCACGACCAGGGATGGGCCGACCTGGATGCGGCCGCCCCTCAGGACCCGGCGACGGGACTGCCATACAACCTCACAGCCACTCCGTTGCCGCAGATCGTCGCCACCTCGGCGGGTTCGCCGGCATTCAACGATGCCCACCATCCGTTCAGCGGCATCATCTCGTCGATGCACACCTACGGCCTGTATCGGGGACGCTACGGGCTGAGCGACAAGATCTTCCTCGACAGCATCGGCGAAGAGCTGCGCCCTGAAGTCGATGCCATGCTGGCTGCAGAAGAGGACCGTCAGAGCCGTCTCAAGGAACAGCTGGCGGTGAGCGACCCCGACCATGCAAGCGACGAGTACCTGTTCCACGCCTACAAGCAGCTCCAGTTCTTCGACACGCTCTCGCTCTACATGCACATGTCCCCCGAGGGCGAGAGAGGCGAATCTGAGTTCCACAACGTGCCCCGGGCCGTCGGCGACGATGTGACCGTCTCAGTCGTGGAGCTGCCCGGCGCGGTCTATGCACTGGACCCGTATCCCTTCGCTCCCGATCAACTCGAATTGGCTACAGAGGGCCGATACCTCGCCCCGCAGCCGGCAGGCACCGACCTCGCCGCGATGCTGGCAACGACGCCGATCGAGGCGCAGACGGTGCATCTGGTCCGGGCGTGAGCAGTGGGTCGTTCTCCCGGGGTGTCGGTGAATGGATCGGCGCTGCTGAGGTTTACGACGCAGAGGGCCGCTTCGCTGGATTGGGCCGCGACACCCGGTCAGTGCAGGCAGACGACCAGGCCGGGACGGTAACCGTAGAGGTCACCTTCGACGGGCCGTTCTCGCTGTCAGGCGAGTACACGATTGTTGACCACGGTTCGTATCGGACCTATGAGGGCCCTCTCAACATCGGCTACGCCGAGGCTCTGGGCGACGGCCTGGTAGCGGCTCACAACTACTGGCCGGACCTCGGTCTGTCACAGCGGTTCTTTCTGATGGTGATGCCCGACGGGTCACGCCAGTTGTCTCTGGCGTTGCTGAGCCGGGGCGAACAGCTTCGCTGGACAGTCGTC
This sequence comes from uncultured Acidimicrobiales bacterium, assembly GCA_951812975.1. GTDB lineage: Bacteria > Actinomycetota > Acidimicrobiia > Acidimicrobiales > Aldehydirespiratoraceae > VXYK01. The sequence goes on from CATOTC010000001.1 coordinate 1,690,408, forward strand.
GGGGAATATCAGCGCCGACTCGACGAGTCACGCCCGGAACCGCCCCCGCCCGAACCGATGGATCCATCGCAACTGCGAGACGACCCCACAGCGGGTCGGGGAGAGCTCCTGTTGCTGCGCTCGGGGTGCTGGTCGGGTCGTCTGCAGCGCCTCGATGACGACTGCAAGCCTTCGAATGCGGCCGACTACACCGAATCGGTTGTCGGCCAGGACGGTTCTTGGGAAGTTGAACTGTCGGGTGCCGACTACTCGTCGGGTCTGTCATTCACCCTGTTGAGCGACGGTTGGACGGCTTGGACTCCGACCGGCAGCCTGACGGGAAGCGGAATCCTCAGCGGCGGCCGGGGCTTCAGCGGCCAGTTCCACCATCAGGGATCTGGGTTGCGCATGTGGCGCCGCGAAGCGGCATCGCGAGACGGCACCACCAAAGCGGTACTGCACATCTGGTACCGCGGTGAGGAGCGGCTCGGAGCGGCATACGGCGTCCTGGCCTTCGATCCGGCATGAACAGTGATCCCGTTAGGACTGGTTCAATGAGTACTGACCCCGTTGGTACTGGCCCAATGGGCACTGGTTACACCAGCGGCGGCGACACGTTCAGTGGGGCCTGGTTGGTGACCGAATACGTCCACGACCCCGACGGCACGTTCCGGGGAACCGTCGCCCAGCGCCGCCGTGTCGAACAGGTCGACGAGGCGCGCCTGCGGGTGACCCAGCAGTGCGAACCGTCGGCCGCTCTCCACGGCCACGCCATGGCCGCGTTCGCCGGTGAATGGGTGTTCGATCTCGAAGTGGTCGGCGACCAGCGCCATTATTTGGGCCCCGATGTGGTGGGCTCAGCCACGCAATGGCAACCCGGTGCGATGACCGGGCAGGGCATGTGGCCCCGATTCGGATACGAGTTCGAGTCCTACAGCGTGCTGGTAGCCCCCGACCGTCAACTCACCGGCGGGTTCTTCTCGCTCGCCGGACGGTCCGTGGCAGACATCGTGGGAGTGGCCGTCCCCGAAACCGCCGGTATCGAGCCTCGCTTGGACCTGACGGCCCCGCCGCCCGTCGCCGGCGACGAATGGCAACTGCACCGAGCGGTCGGCCCGCTGCTGGTAGCGACCGCCCGTCCCACGCCGTCACAGCGCCGCCGCCTCTGGACGATGCACGATCCGGCCGGAGCCGCCACAGTCGCCCTTACTGAGACTGTCGACGGGGGAGCACGCGCGGTCGCGGTGGCAGTCAGCTGAGCGGCGACATCCCCTAGTCCGATGACCAGATGAGAGGGCCGAACACGATGTCGGTCATGCGGTCACCGGAGTAGAGCTTCCAGGCCACAGCCATCGTGTAGCTGCGGTCGAGGATGAACTCCCGCCCCTTGACCTTGAACGCCTCGCTGGAGTGGTGCTGCGATGTGTACAGCGCCCGACCGTAGGCGATGGCGTTGCCCCAGAGATCGGGGCCGTCATAGGTGTAGCGGTTGCCGCCCGAGCGGGTCCGGGTGTAGCTCAACGACCGGTCGAAGGCCCCCGACATGTCCAACGTGCAGTTGGCGCGCACCAAGTCGATGGGGTCGTTGCGCAAGCGCACGTCGACTGAACCCCGGCGCTGTTGGTCGGCCCCGAACACCTCGCATTGGCCGGTCCATTCGCCACCGACCCGGTCCGGCACGGTGTGCGGCCATGAGGCCAGCTCGCGTTCGGCCTCGATGTGGCCGTCGATCCACTCCTTGGTATCGGCGTTGGTGTCGTAGTCGTGGGCGTTGAGGTACACCCCGTTGAACACCGAGAAGAGGGTCGGCCCCTCATACAGCAGCGACGAATAAACCTGGGTCACGCCGTCCGGCAGGATCTGGTTCATGGTGTTGAGATCGGCCCGCCATCCCGGAGAGTAGTAGTGCGAGTCCACCAGCGACCCGTAGGGATGGCCTGCCCCGTAGAAGTCGGGGCCCCGATAGATGCGGTCGTTGCCCTGGTCGTCTACTCCGAACTCGAAGTCGCGGATCTCGAAGCGGTTGCGCAGCGGCCCGGTGTTCATGAAGTTGCACTGCATCCAGTAGGTGACCTCGCCGTCGGCGAACACGCTGGCCCGGCTGACCTTGTTGAACCCGGTGTGGCTTCCGTCGGCATCGAAGACCGACGGCAGGCCGTACCACTCACCGGTGATGCGCTGTTGCCATTCAGAGGCTTCGGTTTCGCTCATTGGTGATCTCCGTTCTCGGTCGGGTCGGGTTTGGTCGAGCTGGGTGTGGTTGGGCGGGTTGGGTGCGGGCTGTTTCGGTGCGTATGGGTTGGGTTGGGCGGGTTGGCACTCAGGTGCGGGCGGCGGTTTTGAGGCTGGTCTGGATCTCGGTGCTCATCTCTGCACCGAGAAGTTGGTCCACGCGGGCCCACACGGGATCGACCTCCGGACTGAAGACGGCTTCACGGTTGCGATGGTCACGGCGGTCCAGGTCCTTGGGGGTCGCGCCGCCGAGGGCATCGTCGGGCACACCCTCGCCCACCAAATCGAGCCAGTGGTCGCGGTAGTGGGCCACGGCACCGAACACGCCCGCGAAGCCCTCCTCATCAGCCCGATGGGCCAGCATCCAAGCCGACATCAGCTGCCATTGTCGGGGTGACAGGTGCGCCGCGGTGAGCCCGTCCAGTTGCAGGACCGCGTCGTGGGTCTCGGTGAGCGGGCCGTAGCAATGGTCGATGTAGGCCAGGTTCGCGCCCGGGTCGAGGCGGGGGATCAAATCCAGGTGGAACGCATAGTGGGGACCGGCCAACACTGAGTCCACCGTGAAATGGGGGACCGGGCTGTGGGGCGGCGTGAAAGCGAAACACATGTGGCTGTCGAGACCGAACGCCTCCACCGTCATGCCGACATAGACCAACTCGGCCACCCCGTCGCGCGACAGCACGCGATGGGAACCGACCGACGAACCGTCCAGTGCCGAAACCAGAGGTGTGCTCACAGTTTCGGCCAGGTCGAGGCGATTCTCGATCGCCTCGACGGTCCCGAGGCACAGATCAGCCGACAGGCTCATCGCTCGCCCCCCACCTGATCGGCCCTCATTGGGGGGACCCGGTGCCGGTGTGCGGCGCCGCGGCCTCAGCGACGGTGGGGAAGACCCAGGCATTGGCCAACTCGGGGTCACCGGCTCGTGCCGGCGAAGGAATGACTGCAGCGGCCCGCATAGCCGTTTCGTCCGAGAGCACTTCAAGTCCCCAGCCTCTGTTGATCTGCTCGGAGCGCCAGCGACGGTAGGCCAACTGGATCGAATCGGACTTGACATGAAGCTCGGCCGACAGGTCGAAGGGCAACAGCTCGGGACGCTGCCCCTCCACGGTCGGCTGGTCCTCCAAGAAGATCTTGATCGTGCGCTGCATGGAGTTCTTGTCGGCCCAACCGCCTGTGAAGAACGTGCGCAGCATGGCGAACTTCGAGACTGTGACGTGCTCGTCGCGGGGGACCGCCGCGGTGAAGATGCGGATCTCGCCCATCGGCAGGCGCACGATCAGCAGCGACACGTTGGGGGGATAGAAGCCGGTGGTGGTGCTGACCGGGGGGCGGTCCTTCTTGGAGATGAACTTCCACAGACCGGATGGACGGGGAGGCTCAAGGTCGACTGTGGCAGTCACCGAGGTCAGAAATCCGTCGTTGCGCTCCTCTTGGAGTTCGAACTCCTCGATCTCAGGCTGGTCGGCGTTGCCGAACGAACCGGAGTGCACGAACGGTGTGTGGGCGATGTCCACGGCGTTCTCCAATACCCGGTCGTAGTTGGCGTTCCAGGTGAACTCCCCGAATATGGCCCGGTAACCCGCCGCTTTGGCCTCGGTGTGCTCTTCGAGCCCGTCGAGCACAGGCACCGGCGGACGCTGCTCGGCAGGAAGGTCACCCAGGAATACCCACACGAAGCCGTAGCGCTCCACACAGGGGTAGGTGTCGATCCGGGCCTTGCGGGGGATGGGAAGGTCCTGACGGTTCGCCGGGATCTCCACGCACGCACCGTCGGAGCCGTAGCGCCATCCGTGGTAGGGGCATTGCACACAGTTGCCGACCACTCTGCCCCCAGCCAGTGAACCGCCGCGGTGCACGCAGAGGTCGGACTGGGCATTGACGGTTCCATCGGGACTGCGCCACAGCACCAGGTCGTGGCCGTGCACCCGGGCGAGAACGGGTTCAGCAGCGACCTCCGCACCGAATTCGACTGCGTACCAGTGGTTCTTTATGAACATGTGATTCTTCCTTCAGGCAGGTCTCGGCAGGTGTCGGTCGCCGCCCCACAGGGCCCGCACCAGACGGTCGGTCATCTCCTGGCCGAAGAACCGTACCGCCATCACGTTGGCCGGGTCTCTTTCGGCGATGGTGCGCCGTCGGGCCAGGTCGTCCGCGGCAAGTTGTGCTCGCCGCCGCTGCGGCACGGGTTCGGCCTCGTCGACCCATTGCAGCCACTGGTCGACACGGCGGTGGGCGAGTTCGCCCACCTGGTCCAGCCGTGCTTCGTCGTGGGTGCGGTTCGGGGTGGTGAAGCAGATGGCCACGTCGCTGAGCGCCGCTCGGATGTACAGGGCCCTGGAGGTGAACGGTGCCAGCCCCTCGTCTGCTCGCAGCGCCAGGAACTCCTCGTTGAGCGGTTCGTAGTACTTGTCCAGCGCTTCGGTGTCGAGCATGAGGTCGGAGCGGGGGTTGTAGTCGATGTAGAACCACAGGTCGGGCAGGGTTCCCCAGGCGATACCGAGATGTGGCACATCGATATGGGGGCCGAGCCATGCGGTTACGTGCATGTTGGTGAAACCGAGGGGCGGGTTGCCGATCCAGGAGTGGATCAGCCAGTCTATTTCGGGCCCGCTGTAGGCGGCGAGCCGGCCCGAAGGGTGCTCCATCTCGCCCCGATACGACTCCAGGTCGGCGGTGCTGGGGTCTCGGGTCAGTTCGAACCGGGCTTCGATCTTGGCCATGACCTCGCAGGTGATCGACCACAGCCGGTCGAAGGTTGCCGTCGCGTCTGTCGGGACTCGCTCGTCGAAGATGTCTTGGACACCCTTCAACGTCTCGCGCATTGGTTCTCCGATATCGTCAGAGGAAGGTTGTTCCGTCAAGCGGAACATCGTTTCGTTCGGCTCGACAGTAGGGCTGAGCGGAGACGAGTGTCAACAATCCACACTGCCGACAACATCAGGGAACTGCCACGACAATGAGCCGCACCACTCTTTACGTCCCGGGCGACCGGGCTGACCGCTTCGCCAAGGCGCTTGCCTCGGGAGCTGACGCCATCATCTGTGACCTCGAAGACGCGGTTGCCGAAACAGCCAAGGCAACGGCCCGTGAAGCAGTCTCGAAGTGGCTGGGGGCCAACTCCGGCGCAGCGGCATGGGTGCGGGTCAACAACCGTCCCGACCTGCTCGAGGACGACGCGGCCATGGTTCGTTCGCTGGTGGCCGACGGGGTGGATTTCGCGGGGGTGGTGGTTCCCAAGGCCGACAGGACTGTCTGCGCGGTCGACTTCGCGGGCAGCCCCGTAATGGCCCTCATCGAGTCGGCGGTCGGTGTGAGAGACATCTATGAGATAGCGGCAAATCCCGCGGTAGTGCGTCTGGCTCTGGGAGAGGCCGACCTGGCCGCCGACATGAGCATGGAACCGTCCGCGGACGCCCTTGAGATGTGGCCGATCCGCACCCGAGTGGTGGTCGCATCGGTCGGCTCCGGACTCAATGCCCCCTGCGGACCCGTACCCACCGACCTCAACGACGACGAAGCGCTGGTCGCCTCCAGCGAATCGCTGCGCCGCCACGGATTCGGTGGTCGTTCGGTGATCCACCCCAAGCAGGTGGAGGCGGTCAACGCAGCATTCACTCCATCAGCCGATTCCATCGCCCACGCGGAGAAGGTCGTGGCAGCTTATGAAGCAGCGGTCGAAGAAGGTCGCGCAGCACTGGTTCTCGACGGCGAGTTCATCGACACCGCAGTCGTGCGGCAAGCCCGAGCAGTTCTGGCTAGGACGCCGCGCTGAACCTCTCGCTGAGCACGGCGGAAGCTTGCCAGGGGCGACCTCCTACCAGGTCCGTGTCCTTGGAGACCTCTCGATTCAGTGCTCGACCGGGGTGCAGGGTAGCGATCAACAACCCGTCCGTTGGTTCGGCCCGAATGGTTGTCGGAGTGTTGATCGTGCCGTCGTAGGCGCTCGATCGCTGAGGGTTCCACAGCGAATCAGCGGGTGGGTCGAGCAGCACCGCAGCACCCAGCGAACCTGCCGGACCGCATGCCGCGAGGCTCACTCGGTTCTCGGCTGCCCGCTCTACCAGAGCCAGATCGCACTCCCAGGCGCGTTCAGGCTGCCAACACACCGCAACGATGTGGGCGCCGGCAACAGCTGCCAAACGCACCGCTTCGGGATAGCGGTGATCGTCGGCGACCAGCACCGCCAGATCACCGAACGGCGTCCGGTACAGGTCTACGGAATCGCCGAGCCTGGTGACCTGCGGGTAGCGATCACTGCGGTGGATCTGCCGTTGCTCGTGCACTAGGCCCTGCGCGGACCAGACCCGGCCCCTGTGCTGGGTGTGGCCGTGTTGGTCCTGGTCGCTGTGCTGGGTGTGGCCGTGTTGGTCCTGGTCGCTGTGCTGGGTGTGGCCGTGTTGGTCCTGGTCGCTGTGCTGGGTGTGGCCTCTGTGTTGGCCCTCACCGTGTTGATCTTCTCCCAGGGCCGTGGTCACCACCAGGACCCCCTCGGGGATAACGGGCGGTACCGGTGTCAGCTCCGGCAAGATCACCAGCGATGCCCCCGAATCGAAGGCCTCGTCGATGAGTTCTGGATTGGTTCGGGCCCCAGGCACGCAGGCAACCCGCACCTCGTTGGCCAACCCGGAGACCGGCTGAACCGTATCGGCTTGCGCCAGCGGGGCGTACACCTTCGGGCGGCGCCCTGAGAGTCGCCCAGGATCAACATCGGAAAGGTCGACGTCGGCGATGACCACGGCCTCACCGGTCAGGGGCGCGATGGCCAACACCGTGCCGTCAGGACCGACGATCTGGCTCTCCCCGGCGCCGTTGAGAGTCTCGGGCGGCACGCCGAGCGCCTCGCTGAAGGCGCCCACTCGGTCGGGGGGCAACAGCGGGCCGACCTTGTTGGCAGCCACCACAAACACTCCGTTCTCGGCGGCTCGCACCGGAATGTGCAGTGCGGCCTCGTCCCGGGCGAACGAGTTGAGGTTGTTCATCAACAGTCGGGCGCCCCGCACCGCCAGTGTGCGCGGTATCTCGAAGGTCACGCCGTCCATGCAGGAATACAGGCCGACGGGGCCGAAGCGGGTGTCGGTCACGGGGTTCGCCCCTACACCGGCGCTCAGGAAGGCCCGTTCGTTGCCCATGAGCATCTGCTTGTCGGCAGTGGCTGCCAGGTTGCCGTCGGGGTCGAACAACACTCCGGTCACAGTCACCCGATCATCGGGCTGGGGCATCGTCACGGCCAATGCGGCGTAGACGCCGTGCTCAGCGACCCGCCGAGCAAAAGCCTGCATCCAGGGACCGTCTGCTGTTACAGCAACCGAGCGGCAGTGGGCGACGTCGTCGTAGACCGAGATGTGGTTGCAGAACTCGGGCAGCACCACGACCTCAGCGCCCTCAGAAGCGGCCGCATCGAGCATCCGCAGGCAGGTGCCCAGGTTCTCGTCGAGGTCACAGCCCGTGGCGAACTGTACTGCCGCCACGCTCAAGCGGTCCGTCACCACAGGCGGTTCAGGCATCGGCGCGGGTCTCGGGGTTTCGTTGTCAGGGCACGGGTGGCCTCGACCAGATTCACCACCGTCACCTGAAGGGGTTCAGGCACCGGAGGTGGTTCAGTTGACAGGGCGGGCTCCGAGCTTTGTGGACAGCGCGCGGGTTACCTCCACCACCGCAGCGGCGGAGCTCGCGATCTCGTCGCGGAAACGCTCGATCGGCCCGCTGACGCTGATCACCGCGACAGGCGCCTGGTTGTGGTCGAGTATCGGTGCGGCAACCGAGCCCGCGTCGTGCTGACGCTCACCGAGCGAGACTGCAAAGCCCTGCTGGCGCACACGTCCCAGTTCGGCGCGCAGCTCGTCGACAGTGACGATGGTGGCCTCAGTCATGGCGTCGAGTGAGTTCTCGGCCAGATAGAGGTCAATCTCGCCTTCGCTGAGCCAAGCCAGGAACGCTTTGGACGAAGCACCGGCATGCAGCGGGAACGACCCGCCGATCGGCACGGTCATCTTCACCTCACGCGGAGGAGTGATCTGGGCAACGTAGACGCGCCGGTTGCCGTGGCGCACCGACAGAGTCGCCGTCTCCTCGGTGGCGGCGCTGAGTCTGCGCATCTCGTCGAGGGCCAGGGTCCGAATGTCGAGCTGATCCCGGTAGGCGGTGGCCAACTCGAGCACCGCGGGCCCGAGTGCGTAGCGCCGGGTCTCCGGGTCGGTGGTCAGAAGGTCGCGTTCACGCAGCGAGGTGAGAATCCGATGCACCACCGCCTTGGACACGCCGAGCTCCTTGGAGATCTCGGTGACACCGAGGCTTCTCTGTGATCTGGCGAACAGGAACAGCACGTCAGCGGCCCGCTCGATAGCGGCAACGCTGCGGCTGGTGCCCGTGACTGAGTCCATTGATTCTGCTGTTCCGCTCAGAGGAATGAGGTTAGCGGATGTTCGCTGGTGAGGCCCATGCGCGCTGGGAACGGTTGCCAACATACATATCTTTGCGGAACACTAGGGCCGATGTTCCCCTGGGAGAAACAACGTTCCGCATGAGTGGGCCTCTATCCGACCTGCGTGTCCTCGATGCCTCCACCGTGATCGCAGGGCCGATGATAGGCCAGATCATGGCCGACTTCGGCGCGGACGTTATCAAGATCGAGCATCCGCAGACAGGCGACAGCATGCGAGGACACGGCACGCAGAAGGACGGTCACGGCCTCTGGTGGAAGCTCGTGGCGCGCAACAAGCGCTGCGTGGGGCTGAACCTGAACCACCCCGACGGCGCCGAAGTGTTCCTGAACCTCGTAGCCGACTCTGATGTGGTCATCGAGAACTTCCGGCCCGGCACCCTGGAGCGCTGGGGCCTGGGCCCCGAAGTACTGTCGGAGCGCAACCCCGGGCTGATTCTCTGCCGAGTCACCGGGTTCGGACAGACCGGCCCCTATGCCGCCCGCCCGGCGTTCGGGACCTTGATCGAAGCCATGAGCGGATTCGCTCACATGACCGGCGAATCCGACCGGCCCCCCACGCTGCCCCCCTTCGGACTCGCCGACAGCTTCGCGGGCGTCAGCGGAGTCGCCGCGGTGATGATGGCGCTGCACCATCGCCACGCCACCGGGGAAGGACAGACGGTCGACCTGTCAATCCTCGAACCGCTCGTCGCCGCGCTCGGACCCCACATCATCACCTGGGACCAGACCGGCCGGGTCTCCCAGCGCAGCGGCAACCGCTCGCTGAACAACGCGCCCCGCAACACCTACCTCACCGCCGACGGCCGCTGGGTGGCAGTGTCGAGCAGTACCGACGCAGTCGCACGGCGAACAATCGAACTGGTGGGCCGGGGCGATCTGGCATGTGAAGGCTGGTTCGCCACCGGTGCCGGCCGGGCAGCCCACACCGACGAGATCGACGATGCCATGGCCGCATGGATCGGTCAACGCAAGCTCGACGAAGTCGTTGAAGCGTTCGCGGGGGCCGATGTGGCACTCGCTCCGGTGTACGACGTGGAGCAGTACGTCGCTGATCCGCAGGTGCAGGCGCGCCGGGCGGTGGTCTCGGTGGAAGACCCCGACCTGGGTCCGCTGCAGATGCAGAACGTCCTTTTCAGCCTGTCCGCCACACCCGGCGAGATCCGGCATCCAGGACGGACCCTGGGCGCGGACACCGATGAGGTGCTCGCCGATGCGGGGGTCAGCGCCGAGCAGATCGCGGATCTGCGGGAGCGGGGAGTGATCGCATGAGCAACAGTCATCTGGATCTGGTTCCCGGCCTGTTGGACCTTCTCACCGAAGCGACCGTGTACGATCTGGGTCGCCCGATGCACAACGGCATGGCACAGTCACCGAACCACCCGGAGTTCCGCCACTGCCTGGACCGGCGCCACGGCGAACGAGTGCGAGCCGACGGGGGTTCGGCTGCCGCCGACCTGCTGACGACCGGATGCCACGTCGGGACGCATGTGGACGCGTTGGCCCATGTCAGCCACCAGGGCCTGCTGCACGGCGGCGTAGACGCGCAAGCAGCCCAGGCGGATGGGAACTTCGAGGTGCTGGGGATCCAGGACCTGCCACCCTTCGTGGGTCGTGGCGTGATGCTGGACATCGCCGGGCTGCTCGAGGAGGAGGTCTGCGACGGAGGCCAGGAGATCAGCGTGGCCGAACTCAAAGCCGCTGCGACGCGTCAAGGCACCCCTCTGCGCCCGGGCGACGCCGTGCTGATACGCAGCGGTTGGGGCGCGTACTTCGACGACCCCGACCGCTACAGCGGCGCCGACACCGGAGTGCCAGGAGTCGGCGAGAGCGGCGCGCAATGGTTGGCTGAGCAGCGAGCAGCCCTCGTCGGGGCCGACACGCTGGCCTTCGAGTGCATCCCCACGGGCCGCGGCCACGCCCTGCTCCCGGCCCACCGGGTCCTGCTGGTGGAAAAGGGCATCAACATAATCGAGGCCCTCGACCTGGACGGCCTGGCCGCTGCAGGCGTCTACGAGTTCGTGTTCGTGCTGTCCCATCTGAACATCCACGGCGCCACCGGAGCCCCGGTCCGCCCTCTGGCCGTCGCATGAGGTCCGTCGCATGAGGTCCGTCGCATGAGCCCGGTCGTTACGCAACTGGCGGAACTGGCTTGCGCCCCGGTGCCCGAAACCGTCCGAGCCGGCATCTGTTCGCGCATCATCGACATCGTGGGTATCGCCGTGCGGGCCTCGACGCTGGAGACCTCCCAAGCTGTCATCGGGTTCGCCGTCGATCAGGACTCCGCTGCCCAGGCCACCGCGATCGGTGCTCCACGGCCCGTCTCAGCAGCCGAAGCCGCCTTCGTCAACGGGGTACTGGCCCACTCACTGGACTACGACGACACGCATCTGCCGTCGATCCTGCACCCCAGCGCACCGGTGGTGCCCGCAGCGCTGGCGGTGGCTGAGTGGCAGTCGGCATCAGGCGCATCCCTGCTCGATGCCGTAGCGGTTGGCCTGGAGACAACCGTGCGCCTCGGCATGGGCGGATACGACCCCCAGGCCCGCCAGTCGGTGTACTTCGAAAGAGGTCAACACGCCACCTCCATTTGCGGCGCGGTGGGCTCGGCCGCCGCCGCCGGCCGTCTGCTGGATCTGGGCCGCGACGGGATCGCCCACGCCATGGGGATCGCCTGCAGCATGGCCAGCGGGATCATCGAAGCGAACCGGGCCGGCGGGACGGTGAAACGGCTCCACTGCGGCTGGGCCGCCCGGGCCGGGGTCACCGCGGCTCAGCTCGCGGCGCGCGGCATTACCGGACCTCCGACCGCTATCGAAGGCCGGTTCGGGCTGTTCCAGGCGTTCTTGGGCGACCAGTCCAACCTCGACTCGGTCACCGCCCATCTGTCAGACCGCTGGCATTGCGATGACATCTTCTACAAGCCGTATCCGGCGAACCACTTCACCCACACCGGAATCGATGCCGCCATGGCCCTGCGCCGCCGAGGAGTGTGTGCTTCAGACCTCGCAAGCGCCACGCTGGAAGTGGCACCGCCGACCGTGCGCACGATCGGCGAGCCGATTGAGGCCAAACGGATGCCCGAATCCGGATATCACGCCCAGTTCAGCGGCCCGTACACGGTGGTCGCCGGTCTGCTCGGTGGTGGAGGCCTCGGGGTCGGTTTGGCTGATTTCTCCGACGCACAAGCCTGCGACTCCCGTCGGCGGGAGTTGATGGCCCGGGTCGAGGTGGTGGGCGATCCTCAGCTGATGCAGATATATCCGTGTCAGCTTCCGGCTCGTTTGCGGGTTACGACCACGGACGGTCAGACGCTGGTGGAGGAAGTCCTCACCAACCGCGGTGGACCGGACCGGCCACTGTCAGCGTCGGAGCTGGCAGCCAAGTACACCGACAACACCGCCGGTCTGTTGCCGAACGAAGTCGCCGCCAGACTACACGAGACCCTGTCTGGGTTGGCCAGATGCGCCTCCACGGCCGGACTGCTGGTGCCGTTGCAAGCAATCACCACCCAAACACCAGCCGAGGGCTGCCCATGACCGAACTGGCAATCACCGGTCCCACCGTGCTCCGTCAGGACACAGGCGAGGCCGGCCTCGTCGATACTGGCTCGACCGCCGAACTTTCGGCACGGTTCGCCCGTCTGAAAAGAACTCACCTGCCAGAGGTACGCTCATGACCGAACTGATAATCACCGGTGCCACCGTGGTCCGCCCAGACGCAGGCGTAGCCGACCAGACAGACATCGCGATCAGCGACGGGAAGGTCAGCGATCTGGGCATGGGGCTCGCAGTTGCCGCGCCCCGGACGACAAGTGTTTTCGACGCTACGGGACTCATCGCCTTTCCCGGGTCGGTTGACGCCCACACGCACATGGGCATCTACAACCCGTTGCCCGTCGATTCCGAGAGCGAGAGCCGGGCCGCTGCCCAGGGCGGCACAACAACCGTGCTCAACTACATGAGGACCGGTCAGTACTACTTGAACCGGGGCGGCCCCTACGCCGAGTTCTTCCCAGAGGTGCTGCAACAGATCCAAGGCAACAGCCATGTGGACTACGCCTTCCACCTCGCTCCGATGCAGGCGAGCCACATCGACGAGATCCCAATGCTGGCGACCGATTTCGGGGTGACCTCATTCAAGATCTTCATGTTCTACGGCGGTCACGGCCTGCATGGTGCCAGCGACGACCAGTCCGAGTTCTTGATGACGCCGCCCGGCGAACGCTACGACTACGCCCATTTCGAGTTCATCATGCGTGGCATCGCCGAGGCCCGCCGGAACCACCCGGAACTCGCCGATTCGCTGTCGCTGTCGCTGCACTGCGAAACGGCGGAGATCATGACTGCCTACACCAGGATGGTCGAGGAGGCGGGGGAACTCACCGGGCTGGCCGCGTACTCGGCTTCGCGCCCTCCGCATTCTGAGGGTCTGGCCGTGACCATCGCCTCGTACCTGGCACATGAGACCGAGGTGGTCAACATCAACCTGCTGCACCTTTCTTCGGCCAAGGCCGTGGACGCGGCCCTGCGCATGCAGCGGTGCTTCGAGAATGTGGACTTCCGCCGCGAGGTCACGATCGGGCATCTGCTGGTGGACATCGAGACCTCCGGCGACCCGTGGGGGAAGGTCAACCCGCCGATCCGTCCCCGTGCTGATGTGGAGGTGCTGTGGGACCATGTGCTCGCCGGCGAGTTGGACTGGGTTGTGAGCGACCATGCCTGCTGTCGCACCGAGGCCAAGGTGTCCGCCGAGCGTCCCGACGACATCTGGCTCGCCAAGAGTGGTTTCGGGGGCACCGAGTATCTGCTGAACGGGCTCTATTCCGAGGGGACCAAACGGGGTTTGGATCTGGTCGACATGGCCCGAATGCTGGCATGGAACCCGGCCCAGCGGTTCGCGCTCGGCACCAAGGGAACCATCGGGATCGGTTTCGATGCTGACATTGCCCTGTTGGACCCGACAGTCAGCCATGTGGTGTCGGCCGACGAGTCGGAATCCAGCCAGGGTTACACACCTTTCGAGGGCCAGGAGCTCAACGGCAGGGTGCGCCATGTCTGGTTGCGGGGCCGCCGCATCCTCGCGGACGGGGTGGTGGTTGGTGATCCGACGGGCGAATACCAGAAGAGGCCGACGTGATCTGCATCAACGGTGTGGACAGAACCGACCGGGTGGTTGGTTCGGACGGTGTGGTTGGTTCCGACGTCGCGGACGGCGCCGACGCCGCGGACGGCGCCGACTGGGCAGGCCGTGCGGTCCGGCGCGCACAGTCGGTGGACTCAGCGCCGTTTATGGACTCAGTGGGGGAAACCGCCGGCTTTGGCGACCAGGCTGGGCACGCCGTGGCCGAGTTGGGTTTCCAGCCAGGTGCTAGCATCGATCAGGGCGTCGAGGTCCAGGCCCGTGTCATAGCCCATCCCATGCACCAGATAAACGACATCTTCGGTGGCCACGTTGCCGGTGGCTCTCGGGGCGAACGGACAGCCGCCTACTCCGCCGAGGCTGGAGTCGAAAATTCGCACACCCTCGTCGATGGCGGCGGCGATGTTGGCCAAAGCAGTGTTGCGGGTGTTGTGGAAGTGTCCACGCAGGGCGATCCCGGGAGCCCGCTGCGCCACCCCGGCGAACAGGGCGCCGACCTGTGTGGGCACGCCCGCACCGATCGTGTCGGCGAGTGCCAACTCGTCGGGCTGCGTGTCGGCCAGATCAGACACGATGTCGAGCACCCTGCCAGAATCGACCCTCCCCTCATAGGGACATCCGCAGACAGCCGAGACTGTCACCGCGGTCTTGATACCAGCCGCACGGGCGGCGTCGCTGATGGCACGCCAGCGCTGCACCGATTCAGCGATCGTGGCCCGCTGGTTGGCTTGGGAGAAGGTCTCGCTGGCGACGACCACGCCGCAGACCTCGTCGACACCAGCGGCGATTGCTCGCTGCACACCCCGCGCATTGAGCGCCAGGGCGCTGTAACTCACACCGCTGGATCGGGGTACGCCAGCCATGACCGCGTCTCCGTCGGCCATTTTCGGCACCGCTGCGGGGTTAACGAAGCTGGCGGCCTCGATGCGGCAGTGACCTGCAGCGATCAGCCGCTCGATGAGATCGACCTTCTGTGCCGTGCTGAGATCGGCTGGGTCGGCCTGCAAACCATCGCGGGGGGCAACCTCGACGATCTGGATGGACTCGGTCACACAGCCGAGCATACTGGTAGCCCATGACCGGGGCGCTTTCGGATATTCGTGTGATCGAGATGGGCACGCTGCTGGCCGGGCCGTTCTGCGGCCAACAACTGGCCGACCACGGTGCCGAGGTCATCAAGATCGAGCCGCCTGTGACCGGTGACCCGATGCGAGCCTGGGGCCAGGAGAAAGCCGACGGCAAATCGTTGTGGTGGCCGGTAGTCGGCCGGGGCAAGAAGTCCGTCACCATCAACCTCCGCGAAGCCGCCGGGCAGGACCTGGTGCGTCAGTTGGTGGCCGACGCCGATGTACTGGTCGAGAACTTCCGCCCGGGCACGTTGGAGAAATGGGGACTTGCTCCCGAAGATCTGCAAGCTCTCAATCCGCGACTGATCGTCACTCGTGTTTCGGGTTACGGCCAGACCGGGCCGTACTCGACTCAACCGGGTTTCGGGGCCATCGGCGAGGCGCTGGGCGGCATCCGTTACACGACGGGTGATCCCGATTCGATGCCCAGCCGCACCGGCATCAGCATTGGCGACACGCTCACCGCGATGTTCGCCACGATCGGCACCCTCAACGCGATCCACGCCCGTGAGCGCACCGGCAAGGGCCAGCTCGTCGACGCCGCGCTCTATGAATCGGTACTGGCTGTGATGGAGTCTCTGCTGACCGAATACCACGTTGCCGGGTTCATCCGTGAGCGCACCGGTTCGATGATCCCCAACATCGCTCCGGCCAACGCATATCCGACCCGTGACAACAAGATCCACCTGATCTCAGGCAACCAGGACACTGTGTGGCGGCGGCTGGCTGAGGCGATGGGCCGTCCCGAACTCGGCGACGATCCCCGTTTCGCCACCCACATCGCCCGAGGAGACAACCAACTCGAACTCGACGAGCTGATCGCCGAGTGGACGGCCACTGTCGACGCCGAGGAACTGCACCGACTGCTCAACGAACACAGCGTCCCCAACGGTCAGATCTACCGCGCCCCGGAAATGCTGGCCGACGATCATTTCGCCGCCCGTGAGGCGATCGTCTGGGTCGACACCCCCGATTTCGGCACGGTTCCGATGCAGAACGTCGTGCCGAAGATGTCGGACACGCCAGGTTCGATCGACTGGTCGGGCCCGGCTCTGGGTGAGCACAACGACGAGGTCTTCGACGAGATCCTGGGGCTCAGCACCGAGGCCCTGGCCCAGTTGCGAACCGACGGGATCATCGGCTGATGCGGAACGCGGCGTCATGACCGGCGAAGTGCCCGACGACGGGTTGCTCGACGACTATCGCCGTGCCGGGTTCAACAACCGGCTGGGATTCGGCGAACGGCCAGCGCTCGTGGTGATCGACTTCTGCCGGGCGTACCTCGATGAGGCGTCGCCCCTCTACGCCGGGGTCGAGGATGCCCGTGGTTCGTGTGTGCGAGTGTTGAACGCTGCCCGAACCGCCCAGATCCCGGTGTTGCACACAAGGGTTGAGTTCCAGCCCGGTGGCGCCGACGGCGGGATCTTCTTCCGCAAGGTCGGTGCCCTCGAATGCTTCGTGAAAGGCAACCCCCTCGGCGAGTACGGCGCGGGACTCAAGCCCGCCGAAGGTGAGGTGGTGGTCGTGAAGCAGTACGCCTCCGGGTTTTTCGGCACTTCGCTGGCTTCGACTCTCACCTCCATGGGTATCGACACTCTGATCCACACGGGGGTCTCCACCAGCGGTTGCGTACGAGCCACGGCGCTCGACGCCTGCCAGCACGGGTTCGTGCCGATCGTGGTGCGTGACGCCTGTGGCGACCGCGACGCCGCGGTGCATGAGTCCAACCTGTTCGACCTCGACGCAAAATACGCCGATGTCGTGTCAGAACAGGAAGTCCTCGCCTACCTGACGACCTTGAGGGCCTGAGCCCCGGCAGGACTACTGGTACGAGACGAACAGGGGGGTGGGGGTGAGCGCCAGGACTTCGGCCGCAGTGGCGGTCGGAGAGTCCTCGTCGTAGAAGTTCTTCCAGCCCCAATAGAACTGGCCGGCATCGGGCAGACCGGTCAGGGCGTTCCAGGAGCTGTACTTGGTCGGGAGGGGCCCCTGACCGTCCATGTGGATCAGAACCGCCAGTTCGGGGGGCGTCTGCACGAGGTGGCGGTTTGTGATCATGGAGAACTTGAACTGGTGGAGTACCAGCAGTTTCTGTGGAAGGGACTCTTCACGGACGATCCCGGCCAGCCACCAGACGACTTCGTTGATCTCAGCCGCGTCCACCGTGCCGATCTGCCGCAGATGACGCTGACCGGGTTTGAGCCTCCACTCGGGGTCGAGCGCAAGACCCACGTGAGGGAGGCGCAGGAACTCCTCGTAGATCTTCGCCTGCGAGAGGTAGTCGGACAGTCCCGGCTGAAGATCCAGGACCACGTAGATGCCGTTGGCCGCAGCGACCTCGATCCAGGGCCTGATCACGTCCAGAGCGGTCTCATTGGAAAAGTTGCCGTCGTAGCCGGCACTGCCCGCAGCAACGGTGGCGATGATTTCGAACGTGGGCAACACGGCGATACCGTCCGCGTCGTAGCCCTGAGCAATGGAAAGGACGCGTTCGACGGCCTCGTCCGGACCCTGCTCCCCGAGAACTCCAAGACCTGAGGTCTGAGGATGGCCGTAGATGGCGACCATGCGGCGGCGCGGCTCCGAATCGAACAGCAGCCCACCACCGTAGGGTGTCTCTTCACCTCGGCGGATCACCTCGAGGTGCCGGGCTGCGTCCTCGCCGAAGTCTGAGAGAAGGACCACCTCCGATGCAGCGGCGATCATCTCCCGCGCCTCAGCGGAGGCGCCTCGGATGTCGTTGGGCACAGTGATCACCGGCACTCCGATCTGGTGGGCGATCGCCGCCATCGGCACGGCAAGCGTGAAGTTGTCGACCAACCACACGCGCTCGCCGGACAGACCGTCGCGCGACAGTCTCGCCTGGGGATCGACGGTCACAGACTCGGTGGCGAAGTCGCGGAACGTGTAGCGGAGAATCCGCCCGGGGATTCCCGCAGCGACGATCCGTTCGGGCGCCAGACGCTTGAGTTCGGCCAACAGCGGGTCGTCGATCCATCGTCCTATCAGCAGCAACGGTCCCTGAATCTGACGGGACTGGAGCGTTACGACCGCGGTGGGGTCGTCGGCGTAGGCAATACCGACCTCGCGGGCGCAGTCATACAGAATCTCGGATATCTCGATGCTCGCCGACGCTGGGTCGAGATCGGCCAGAAGCGTTCCCCCAAGATCGGACAGGACCGCGTCGTCGGGCTCATGAGGCGAACAATCGTCGCGTGGCTTCTCTGTTCCGGACGGTTCGGTCCCATCGGCGGTGTCGGGATCGGGACCGGAGGAGGTGTCTCCCGTCGGGTCGTTCACGGGTGTGGTCGATCTCGTTTCGGGGACTTCGCCGGTGCCGTCCGAGGTGGTCGTATCCACGTGTCGGTTGAAGCTGTCTGCAGAATCGCAGGACGCCAGCACCAACAGGGCCACCATGAGCAGATACCGGTACCTGGAACGCGCGGAGATGCGGCCTGGGTCTTGGTGTAGCGCATCCAGGGAACCCAATTCGATCTCCTAGTGTCGTGCGAGAGGCACACTAACCGACCGACAACGCATTGTTGCGCCTCAATCGACTCGATGTCGGATGAAACTGAGCGGTGGACTGCCGAGTCGTCGCGCCGTCACGACCACGTGCTCCAGTCAACCGATTGAGGCAGCCGTCCCAGGGGGTCGGACCCGATGGCCTCGACATACTTCTGGGCTGCACCGGTGTTGAATATCACGACCCGCTCGTCGGGGTCGATCACCCTCTCGGCGACGAGCAGGCGGTTGTGGCGCTGCGACCCATCGAAGCACTTGCTGCTAGCGCGCGCTTATGCGGCTTCGAGCGCCAATCTGGGCATAGGTCATGTGGTCGCGAACATACGCCGTGGCCGCGTCGCGCTCGGGCCGGTAGTCCCAACCGTGGGTGTTGGCGGCCATGGCTGCGCGGATCGTGTTCCGGGACCGTTGGGAGGCAAGCACCCGTTCGCGGACGGCGTCACTGTCCCAACGCTGCGCGGTTTCGGCGGCGAAAGCTTCGGCCAACGGGGCGTGCGCGGGATCGCTTGCGAGGTTCGTCCGCTCCAGCGGGTCGGCCTCCACGTCATAGAGCAGAGGCGGGTCTGAGTCGCAGTGGATGTACTTGTGGCGGCCGCGCCGGATCATGAATATCGGATGTGATGTCATCACCGCCATGTACTCACCGACAGTCTCGTCGACGTCGTCGGCGCCACCGCTCGCCAGTTCCCAGAGGCTGCGCCCGGAGAGCGGGCTGTCGACGACGGTTTCGCTGCCGTCAGAGGCAATGTCGAGCAGGGTGGGCAACAAGTCGAGCAGCGAGCAGGAATTGGCGACGGTTGTTCCCGCTGGGATTCCGGGTCCGGCCATGATCAGCGGTACACGGGTTGAGCGCTCGAAGAACGACATCTTGAAGAAGACTCCCCGGTCGCCCAGCATGTCACCGTGGTCGCTGATCACTATGACCACGGTCTCGAACAGACGCCCAGTCTCTGAAAGCACGTTCACCAGGCGCCCGAGCCATGAGTCGAAGTAGCTGGTAGCGGCGTAGTAGCCGTGTCGGGCGTTGCGGCACTCGGTCTCAGTGAATCCGACCTCGTCGGCCTGTATGCCGTGCCGGATGCGCAGAGTGTGCGGGTCGACATCGCCGTCGCGGATGGGGTCTGGCGGGTCGATGTCGTCGGGGTCGTAGAGGTTCCACCACTCGGGGCGTGCCTCATAGGGGTCGTGAGGATGAGTGAACGAGGCCACCAGGAAGAACGGCCGATCATCGCTGTGTGGTCGAGCCAGGTCGTAGAGGCGGCGCTCAGCAGCGAAGCCGACCTCGTCGTCGTAGTCGATCTGGAAGTTGGTCAGAACCGGTCCCGCCCCGGTGATGCTTTCGCGGTTGTTGAACCACTTGCCGAGACGCTCAGTGGCCGCGCCCCAGTTGGCTGTCCAGGCGAAATCCGAGGGGTAGACGTCGGTGGTCAGCCGCTCCTCGAAACCGTGGAGCTGATCGGGTCCGACGAAGTGCATCTTGCCCGACAAGGTGGTCCGATACCCGCACAGCCGCAAGTAGTGGGCCATCGTGGGAACCGACGCGGAGAATTCTGCGCCGTTGTCGAAGGCACTGATCTCGGAAGCGAGGCGCCCGGACATCATCGAGAACCTCGACGGCGCGCACAGGGGGGAACTGCAGTATGCAGCGTCGAAGCGGACGCCGCGCTCGGCCAGGGCTTCCATTGCGGGCGTTCGCACCAGGGGATGCCCGTAAGCACCAGTGAAGTGCGGCGCCAACTGGTCGGCCATGACCACCAAGATGTTGGGTTTTTTCATCGCCGAATACTAGAGCCTCAGACAGCCAGTTGTGAGCAAGCGTTGAGGTAGATGTCCTTCGTCGATTGTGGGCACGACAATGTCACCGTCTCGGCGGGTCACCCGATAGAGCGGAGGGACGGGGTCCCGGTGTCGTGCGAGACGCCGACTAACCGACCAACAACACATTCTTGCGCCTTGACCGACTTGATATCGGGTGAATCTGAGCAGTGGACTGCCGAGTCGTCGCGCGGTCACGACCACGTGCTCCAGTCCACCGATTGAGGTAGCCGAGGCAGGGGGTCGGACCCGATCGCCTCGACATACTTCTGGGCCGCGCCGGTGTTGTCTGGAGCTCGTCGTGGGGCAGGCGGGTGCCGTCGATGGCAGCCTCAAGGTTGGTGACGTAGTTCAACGGCTTGCTCCTTACGCTCGTGGCCGATCGTGGGCGGGGTCGAACATGGGCTC
>CATOTC010000002.1 GCA_951812975.1 uncultured Acidimicrobiales bacterium
CGGTTCATCGACGAAACGGGAGAACCTCCCGTCCGGGCATTCTGGGCCCATGCATACGACGCCACCACGCTGCTGTTGGACGCGATCACAGCCGCCTCAAGGGTGGATGGCGGCAAGCTTGAGGTCGACCGGGCAGGAATCCGCCAATACCTCGACCAAGTTCAGGACTACCAGGGCATCATCGGCAAAATAGCCTGCGACGAGTTCGGAGACTGCGGCTCGGGAAAGATTGCCATCATCGAACACCTGGATCCCAGCGACCCGGACGCCTCGTGGGACAACGTGGTCTACCGGTTCTCCCCATGACCGAGGCGACAGGAGCCGCTGAAGGCCACCGGAACTATTCGCCGGTCAACCCCTGTGCTTGCGGCGTTTGACCCACATCAACTCCGGCGTGAAGGGGCCTCCCAAGGGTTGATTAGATCGACCCCCATGCCCTGCAAGTCCTTGATGTTGCGGGTTGCCACCGCCATGCCGCGCGACCGGGCGATAGCTGCGATCTGCGCATCGGCTTGGGCGGTTGGCCGACCACTTGCGCGTCGATCGGAAGCAATAGTTGCGTAGGCGCGTGCCGCAGCACTGTCGAAGGGGAGAATGCGACCCGCGAGATCCTCACGAAGCATCAGATCAACTGCCGAAGCCAACATTTCCCGGCGACGGCCCGCGGGTAGAATGGCTACTCCATAGCGAAGCTCGGCCTCGCCGATCGCCGTCACAAACAGCGTCTGAGCATCTTGGTCAGCCACCCAGGCCGTAACGGCTGGATCAGGAGATCGTCGCATCAACTCCGAAACGACGTTGGTGTCAAGGACGATCAACTGTGCCGCTCAATCGAGACGCGGTGGTTCTGGCATTGGTGCACGTTGCGGAATCTCCAGTTCGACTCCACCCAAAGGCGCGAATCGGTCGCGAAGTGTCGTTGCCAGATCAATCGAGTCATTCTCGCGCTCCACTGCCTCGCGGATGATTGACCGCGCCTCTTCCTCCATCGAGCGGCCGCGACTAGCCGCCCGCACACGCAGGCGCGTCTTCACTTCGTCATCAAGATTCCGAATCGTGATACTCGCCATCGTTCTCACCAACGTTCATGCTTCTTTGGCGCTGTGCCTCCCACTCTAACCCCACAGTGATTGCAATGCAATCACTCTCTCTTGCAACATTGAGGCCACGTCAGTGACTTCATCGAGGCCAACCCGGACGCGACCGACCTGACCGATGTGCTGACACGGATCGCGGTCCAAGAGCCTGCTGCGCTGTTCTCCCCGCTCAATCAGGACGCGGGGGTCGAGTTCGCGGAAACTGTAAGCCAGCATGACTTTGAGGACGCAGTGCTGCTGTCGGGCGACGGAGTCCTCCACTACGCGTTCTTGGAATTGGCCTCGTCCTCTCCCCGTAGCCAAGGCGACATAAGCCGCGGAGGGCCACTGGAACTAGTCGACGGTCGACCCATTGTGCTTGCGGCGTTTGACCCAAGACATGATCGAAATCCAAGTAAGCACGATTGCGAGAGTTGTGACAGTGAACAGGAACACCGGCGAGACTGACGAACCGCGCCAAAACCTCCAGGAATAGGCCACTGCGAACATTACTTGAAGTCCGGCCATGTTTCGAGCCGTGACAAAGGTCGTCTCTGACAGCCAGAATCGCTGTAGGCGGGTCCGTTCTTCCCAATGCGAGTCAGTCATGGGCTGACTGTACCTCCTCGGGGAGCGCAACTGGAGTGCCACAGGTTTTCATCGCTTTTTCTGTAATAATCCTATATGCCTAATGCATGTTTGACCGCGCGAGGAATGCCAACGACAACGAGAGC
This sequence comes from uncultured Acidimicrobiales bacterium, assembly GCA_951812975.1. Lineage (GTDB taxonomy): Bacteria > Actinomycetota > Acidimicrobiia > Acidimicrobiales > Aldehydirespiratoraceae > VXYK01. The sequence goes on from CATOTC010000002.1 coordinate 1,811, forward strand.
ATGTTCTCCTCAAACGAGAGCGCGTCCTGTGACGAGTGGGCTGACTACGTGCCCGAGGAAATTCACATCTCCGAGACCCGAAGAAGGGAACTCCGCGAAGAGCATGAACGTTACCTTGATGAGCTCATCAGGGAAGTCGGAGAGCCGATGAGATGGCTCGTGCTGAAACCTAGTGGCGACCGATCGAGGAAAACTTGACAAAGACACCAACTCGTGAAACCGATCATCCTGAGAGGCGGTGAGGATAGTAGCGTGGCGGTATGGCTGAGTTTGCTTACTCCGATCTGCTGCCGCTGGGGCCCGACGAGACCGAGTACCGCCTGATCTCGACTGAGGGGATCTCAACCTTCGAAGCCGACGGACGCACGTTTCTCAAAGTGGAGCCCTCGGCGATCCGTCTGCTCACCCGCGCCGCGATGAACGACATCTCCCACTACCTCCGTACCGAGCACCTCGAGCAGTTGGCCAGCATCCTCGAGGACCCCGAGGCCTCCGGAAACGACATCTTCGTTGCACACGAATTGCTGCTCAACGCCAACATAGCCGCGGCCGGTGTCCTGCCCATGTGCCAGGACACCGGCACGGCCATCGTCATGGGCAAGAAGGGCGACCAGGTCGTCACCTACGGAGACGACGGCGAGGCGATCTCTGCGGGAGTGTTCGACACCTACACCGAAACCAATCTGCGCTATTCGCAATTGGCGCCGGTGTCGATGTTTGAAGAAAAGAACACCGGCAACAACCTGCCTGCACAAATCGAGCTCTACTCCAAGCCCGGAAACAGCTACGAGTTCCTGTTCATCGCCAAAGGTGGAGGATCGGCCAACAAGTCCTTCCTGTTCCAGAAGACCAAGGCCCTGCTCAACGAAGAGTCGCTGCTGGACTTCCTTGACGAGTCGCTGCGAGCCGTCGGCACCTCCGCCTGCCCGCCTTACCACCTCGCTCTTGTGGTCGGCGGCACATCAGCGGAATTCAACCTCAAGACCGCCAAACTGGCCTCAGCCCACTACCTCGACACGCTGCCAACCTCAGGCAACGCCGATACCGGCCACGGTTACCGCGACCTCGAATGGGAGGCCAAGGTGCTGGAGCAGACCCGCGAGTTCGGTATCGGAGCCCAGTTCGGAGGCAAGTACTTCTGCCATGACGTACGCGTGATCCGACTCCCCCGCCACGGCGCCTCGAACCCTGTGGGGATCGCGGTCAGCTGCTCGGCTGATCGCCAAGCCAGAGCCAAGATCACTGCTGAGGGGATCTTCCTCGAACAGCTCGAGACCGATCCGGCGCGGTTCCTTCCCGATGCAGCCGCCGACGACCTGTCGAGTGAGGTTGTCACCATTGATCTCAACCAGCCGATGGAGGAGATCCGCAATCAGTTGACCAAGCATCCAGTGAAGACTCGGCTGTCTCTGAACGGCACGCTGGTGGTGGGCCGTGACATCGCCCACGCCAAGATCTCCGAACGGCTCAGCCGAGGCGAGTCGATGCCGCAGTACCTCCGCGACCATGCGATCTACTATGCGGGGCCGGCCAAAACGCCGACGGGTTACGCCTCGGGTTCCTTCGGGCCCACAACCGCGGGCCGCATGGACTCCTATGTCGCAGAGTTCCAAGCTGCAGGCGGGTCGATGGTGATGCTGGCCAAGGGCAACCGGTCCCGCGAGGTGACCGAGGCGTGCGCCCGCTACGGCGGGTTCTACCTGGGTTCGATCGGTGGCGCCGCCGCCCGACTGGCGGAGGATTCGATCCGTTCTGTAGAGGTGCTCGAGTACCCGGAGTTGGGCATGGAGGCGATCTGGAAGATCGAGGTCGAGGACTTCCCAGCTTTCATCGTGATCGACGACAAAGGCAACGACTTCTACTCCGAAGTCAGCACCCCTGTGAGGCTCCGTTAACGTCAGGCCACGCTCGCCGACACGCCGCCTGAATCTGCGCGTGAGCGTAAGGTCGATTCCAAGCCCAAGGCCGCTGCGCTCAGTTGATCGGTTTCAGGCCGTCCCGCTGCGTTAGCGACCACAGTGACGGTCCCCTCGTGACGCCGACTCTTTGCACGATTTGGTCCCAATGTCGGTTGATGAGTGCCGTCATCTGGGACTTGTTCATGTTCTTGGTGCCCGTTAGAAACACCGCTCTGACCTCAGACCGCATCAGGTGTCCGAGCTCAACTTTGTTGCGACGGATCCAACTGTCCCGCGTGATGAATATCAGGTCACGACCATTGCTGCCGAGCGCGTCGAGCAGGTCCGGGTCCTTGGTGGACCGCGGTATCTCCGGGATCTCAGGGTGGCCGACCCAGTACACGACTCCCGGGTGGAGCGCGTCCAACTCGTGGGCGACGCCCAGCATGTTCTCATCAATGAAAACCCCACCAAAAGTGCCGCCCTGGACCATAGGAGCAAGAGTTCATGCAATCCGCGAGCATCGGAGAACATCGGCGATGTCGCTTTCGCTGATGTCCCATGTCGCCTTTATGTCATCGCGGGTTTCGCCTGCAGCTATCGCTTCGACAATAGCCGAGACCCGCAACCGCCGACCCCGGATCGTGGGTTCACCGAAGCCGTACTCGGGGTCGAGCACCACGTTGTGGGTGCCGAACAGGCCGAAGCGGCGCACCTCATCGGTTTCCTCGTACTCGGCGTCTTGTTGGAAGCGTTGGACTTCCATCGAAAGCAGGACGTTCTGGTTGGTGCGCAACACGAACCGCAGCGACGGGCTCAGCACCATCTCGTCTTGGATTCGCAAAACCAGATCCCGGCCGTCTTCACTGAGAAACGGCCGAGCAGTCGCAAGCGGGTAGTCGGTCTCGAACTCCCTTCGCAGAGCCATGATCGCTGGTCGCATCCGTATGATCCCGACACCGCGGCTTCGGTATTCGGCGATCAGGCGTGTTTCGACGAACTCACCCCATGTGACCACTTCGGAGCCGGTTGTCGCCTCCCGCACCAGCGGCTCATACCGGCGACCGCGACGCTCATAGCCGTCGATCCACCGCCGCGCGGTGCCGACGCCCAAACCGAGCAGGCGATCCACCTGGCCCATCACGTAAACCTCGCGATGAAGCAGGGACGTGACTCGAACCATAAGAACCTCCGGCGACGAATACTCGCCGCGAGAGTACCACGGGCACGACCACAGACCACGCCTGCCGTAGCGGACCAATGAGGTTCCCCGCTGGCTTGAGCGCCTGGAACTGCCCGTGAACCCAGCTAGGCCGGTTCGCTCGTCACCAATTCGACGATCAGGGGACGCTGCGGTTGGCCCGTGGTCTGGGTGCGGGGAATCTCATCGACCAGCACAAGTCTCCGCGGGTGCTTGAAGCTACTCAACCGCCCCTCGCATCGGGACTGGAGATCGGCCAGCTCGGGGGTGTGCCCCGGTTCGGCCACAACGACCGCACACACAACCTCACCCCAACGGGGATCGGGGATCCCGACCACTACAACGTCAGCTACGCCTGCCGCATCGGCCAGCACTCCCTCGACCTCGCTCGGGGCGACCGCCTCGCCGCCGGAACGGATCAGGTCCGACACTCTGCCGACGATGCAGAAGTAGCCGTCATCGTCGACCTCGGCTAGGTCGCCCGTGCGGTACCACCCTGCCTCGAAGGCGGCTTCAGTTTCTGACGGGTTGTTGAAGTAGCCGTCGAAGAGCAGAGGACTCCGCACCAGCAACTGCCCCGTCCCGTCGAGACGCAGATCCGTCGACACGCTAGGCACCCCGATACTGCCGGGCTTGGCATCAATGTCGCGGTCCTCGAGCCCGCAGACGTTGCCCGCCTCGGTGGAGCCGTAGAACACCCGGACGTCGGCGTCGACAACGAGACCTCGAATCGCCTGCAGCAGCGCGAGCGGCGTGGCGGACGTGCCGGTGTCGGCGAAACGCAGCGTTGCCAACGGGCCGACCGCAGGATCGACACCGTCGAGATGCTCGATCATCCGTCGCCACAGTGCCGGGATCATGTTGAGGCGGGTGGCCCCATGGTCGGCGACTGCTGTGGCGATCGTGCCGGGGTTCGTGTCGGTGGTGAAGACCACGCCGTCACGGGCGTGCCACTGTTGCAGCGCGATGAGCCATGGAGCGACATGGAACAGGGGGTAGACGCACACGCTGCGGCCTCGGGGCTCGAACTGTGCTCCGGGGTGCGTGCGCAGGAACTGGGCACGATGCGACACCATCGCGGCCTTGGGAGCGCCCGTGGTGCCGCTGGTGAAGACCATCAGCTGGGATTCGCGATCCGAGAATTCGGGAACAGTGACCGGGGACCCCGAACCGGGGTCGTGCCCAGCAAGGCCTTCCCAGTCAATGACAGCGCTCCCGAAACGGGAACCCAGACGGACCGCCGCCGCGTGTCGGTCCCCGGACGCGACGATCACCGTCGGTTCGACCACTGCGAGCGCTTCGTCAACCTCTGCTTCTGCAGCCGCCTGGTTGAGCGGGCAGAACACCACACCCGCCTTGGAGGTCGCTGCGAAGAGAACCGCTGCATCGACACAGGTCGACGCCCACATGACCACGCGGTCCCCCGGGCGGGTGCGGCGGATCAGCCAGTCGGCGGCTCGATCGGAACGTTCGTCGAGTTGCGCGAACGTCAATTCCTCGCCTCCGACCGCCACGGCCAACCGCTGAGGCACAGCTCTGGCGCACTGGCGAAAGATCTCACCGACGAGCAACTGTTGCACCGCTCCCCCTCCTCACACTCTTGACTGTATGCACAGGAGCAACATTCAGTATTGTCGAGGCAACTTCCGACCCAAGGAGCAACCGTGAGCACCACCGACCGCGAGTTCGGCGACATCGGCACCAAGGTCCTGTTCGAGAACGATCGAGTCCGCGTCTGGGAGATGCGACTCGACCCTGGCGAGTCGAGCGCGTTGCACCAACACGAGCATGACTACGTGATGATCCAGATTGCGGGTGACCAGGTGTGCGCCGACTTTGAACCCGATTCTCGAGATGAGTTCAACGGCGCGGCCCTGGGCCGAGTGGAGGGCCCTGTGAACAACGGGACAGTCATCTTTGCTCGCAGCGGCGGGATCGAGAGAGCGCACAACAACGGCAGCGAGCAGTTCTACGAGATCGTGGTCGAACTGCTCGACTGAGAGTCAGGTGCGATGTCCCTCAGTACTCCAGGGGAATTCGCCACGCCGATCGTGTCGTCAAGATAAGCGGGTGCTTCCTCGGTCTCCACGAACCAGCCGGTGGGACACATGGTGAGGATCTCAACAAAGGTGAATCCTATTCCCAGCAGCTGCACCTCGATCGCCCGCTCAACCATGCGCTTCGTGCGCGCCACGTTGCCGGCATTGTTGACTGCGCCGCGCGCGACGAATGCGGCTCCCTCCAGTTCGGCGATCAACGAGGCGATGCGGATCGGGTGACCGTGGTCGTCGGTGTTGCGGCCCTCGAGAGTGTTCTTGGTGCGCTGACCGATCGTCGTGGTTGCCGTCATATGCCCGCCGGTCTCGCCGAACACACCGTTGTTGAGCAGGACACAGGTGATCTGCTCGCCACGAGCCGCCGCGTGCAGCACCTCCTGGAGACCCTCGTTCACCATGTCTCCGTCGCCCTGGACGGTGAAGGTCACGAGATTCGGATCAGCCCGTTTCGCGCCGGTGGCCACCGATGGCGCACGACCGTGGAGCGCCTGCACAACCTCACAGTCAAGGTTGTTCGAAAAGGCGGTGTAGCAACCGATGCCGAAGACCGCGAGAGCACGGTTCTTCAGTTCCTGCTCGGCCAGAACCTCCATGACCAGCCGCATCGCGATCGGTTCGCCGCAGCCGGGGCACAGGTGATGAGCACCCACATCAATCAACTCGGGCGTGAAGTCGTCGACCAGCTTGACGGGAACCTCGGGGGGGCGGCTGGTATCGACGATCCGACGATTCTCGAACTCCAACATCAGAACCCCTCTCCCAACTCGTAGCCGGCGCTTCGGCAGGCGTCGACGATCCGCTGTTTGATGATCGGAACCTGCAGGTCCGGGCCGACTCCGAACGCGGAGGAGTCCATCGTCAGTCCCCCGATGAACTCGACCGGCACAGTGCCGAGGAGAGCCAAGCGCACATCGTCGATCATCTGGCCCGCGCTGTTCTCGTAGACCGCCACCGCACGGGCAGTGCGGACAGCTTCCCGCAGTACCTCGGTCGGGAACGGGTACAGGCTGATGGGACGCACGAAACCGACCTTGGCTCCCTCGGCTCGGAGTTCGGTAACGCAGTAGCGCACGAACTTCCCGGGTGTGCCGAAAGCCACCACCACGACCTCGGCATCCTCCACGAAACCGGTCTCGGCCATCGGCGCGAAGTCGGTCTCCATCGCCGTCAGTTCGACCTCGACTCGTGCGTAGTAGTCGGCGAGGTCGTAGCCGACATCGTCGCGCTGCTTGTAGTCGCCCAGAGGACTCAGGAGCTTGGCGGCACCGGTTCCGCCGCTCGACCCGTCGAGTGCCCAGTCTTTGGCGGGCAACGGCCCGAAATCACGGCGCTCGACAACGACCGACTCGTAGGTGTGGGCGATGTAGTAGTCGCCGTAGACCATCACCGGATTGCGATACAGATCGGCGAGATGAAACCCGAGCTGGGTCAACTCCACTGCCTCGGACACGTCCATCGGGGCGAGCACGATCCGGCGCGAATCACCGTGTCCCCCGCGGGTCGCCTGGAAGTAGTCGGCCTGGGACCGAGCCATATTGATGACGAGCATCGGTATGCGGGCGAGTGTCAGCTCCGCCAACGACTCCTGCATCAAGGCGAGACCCTGACCGGTCGATCCGGTGGCTGTCCGCGTGCCCGTAGCGGCCGCGCCCCACGCCATGCCGATCGCTTCGAGCTCGCTCTCGGCATTCATGCACACGCCTCCGAGCGGCGGCAGCTTCTCTGCCATGGACTCGAGTATCTCGGTGAACGGAGTCATCGGATAGCCGGCGAAGAAACGACACCCGGCAACCACCATCGCCTCAGCTATCGCCTCTGAGCCCTCCATCAGTCGGGGCGTGCCGGTAGCGGTGCCGACCGCCGTCTCAGTCACGGCCTGGGCTCGTCGGCGGGCATTGTGAGGGGCGCAATGACCGGAGTTTCATACTTGAAGACCTGGAAGACGAAGTCGGGGCAGATCTGCGAGCAGGCCCGGCAACCGGTGCAACCGGCGAGCAGCACGGGATAGCGGTATCCGCGGCTGTTGAGAGTATGGGTGGTCATCTCCAGCACCCGAGGCGGACATGCGTCAATGCACAACCAACAGCCTTTGCAGGCCTCGGTGTCGATCACGAGCGTGCCACGACTCATGATGGACCCGGCATCGGTCTCCCCCACCCCAGCGGCATCAGGCCGTGACGCTGTAGTCATCGGGACGTCCATGCAGCCGGAATCGCATCGTTTCGGGCCAGTTCGAAGCCGGCCTCGCGGCCCGCTGCGAGCGCCGCCGTGTTGAGCTCGAGGTGTTGGCGGCGATAGGACGGAAGCGCCTCGGCCAACCCGGCCTCAAGAGCATCGGGGCTGAGCAGTGAAGTGGCGGCGGCCACCGCTCCGACCATCACCATGGTGGCGCAGACAGCAGTCACGGTCTCGACCGCCAACTCGGTGGCGCCAAGACCGATGACCGAGGCTTCAGTATCGATCCTGTCCTGCACAACTGAGGTGTTGACGAAGACGACGCTGCGCTCGTCGAGCTTGTCCAGCAACCCGCTGAGGTACTGGTGATGCATGGCGATACCGAGCCAGCAACGCGACAACACCGGTGGAGAGTCGATGGGTCCGTCCGCCAACACCAGCGAAGCGTCAGTTGAACCGCCTCGCATCATGCCTCCGTAGCTCCCGAAAAGCATTGCGTTGCGGCCGTCGCAGATTGCGGCGCGGGCGAGTACCTGGGCACTCAACTGGATGCCCTGCCCCCCGATTCCGGTGGCCATGAGACTCCGCTCCATCGATCCTCAGCTTCGTGGGATTCCCGAGACCGAACCGTACCCCGAAATTGGTTCTGCTGTCCCAATCAGCCGCGGTCGGCGAGGTCGTATTCGGCCATGTAGTAGGGGTGGTCGGGGTCGAAGGTGGTCAGCGTGACAGGGTTGTCGACTCGGCCCTGGGCGCGGCGACCGGTTCCTTGCGCGCCGGTGGCTGCGTCTCCCAACTCTGCCCGTGCGGCTTCGACATGGACCATTGTCTCTGCGACCACATCGGGGTTGTCGGCCAGCACGTTGTTGGTCTCGCCCACGTCCGCTGCCAGGTCGAAGAGTTGGGGCATCTCCTCGTCGCCGCCGCCGCGCCATCTGTTGCTCTTGGCCAGGTGGAGTTTCCATGTGCCCATTCGGACGGCTTCGAGGGTTGAACCGCTGTAGTACAGGAACGTCTCTCTTGGCGAGTCGGTGGATTCGCCGCGCAACAGCGTGCTGAGGTCGCGGCCGTCGACCGTTCGGTCGGTCGGCACCTCAGCACCGCACCAGCCGGCGATCGTCGGATACAGGTCCATGGCGGTGGTGAGCGCACCGGTCGTTGAACCTGCTGGTACTCGACCTGGCCAGCGCACGATGCAGGGAACCCGGATTCCGCCCTCCCAGGTCGTGCCCTTGACGTCCCGCAACGGCGCGTTGCTTCCCTCTCCGGGGCGGCACAGCGCACCGTTGTCGCTGGTGAACACGACGATCGTGTCGTCGCTCAGACCCAGAGCCGACAGTTCGGCCATCAGCACCGCCAGGGCCCAGTCGATGCAGCGGACCGCTGCTCCATAGGGTCCGTTGCGGGACTCGGCCAAGAACTGCGGTTGCACATAAAGCGGCAGGTGCACATACATGTGAGCGAAATAGAGGAAGAACGGCTGATCACGGTTGTCTCGCATGAATCGGATCGATTCCTGGAGGTAACGCTCGGTCAGCGCCGCCTGGTCGGGCTGGGCCTCGATCACGTCCTCGTCAAGCATCAGTGGCAGGGGCGGGTACGCGAACAAGGGCAGTTCGATTCCATATTCGTCTTTGATCTTCTTGATGTCTTCTTCGGTGAACTTCGATGCTTGGATTCCCATGTCGTTGCTGTAGGGAAGGCCGTACCAGCCATCGAACCCGTGACGGGTCGGCAAGAAATCGGCCTGGTCGCCGCAATGCCACTTGCCGACCATCTGCGTGGCGTAGCCGGCGTCCTTCAGTAACCGGGCGATCGTGACCTCGCTGGGGTTGAGCCCGCCGGCCATCCCCGGGAACAACACGTGCATTCCGTCGAAGTCGTCGAAACCGATGCGCGGCGGGTAGCAGCCCGTCAGCATCGCTCCCCGCGACGGAGTGCATACGGCCGAGCCCATGTAGAAGTCGGTGAGCCGTATCCCCTCGGCGGCAAGTTTGTCGATCGCCGGGGTGTCGTGCACCTCAGAGCCGTAGCATCCGAGGTCGCCGTAGCCGAGGTCGTCGCAGTTGATCAGGATGACGTTGGGGCGGCGGTCGTTCGGAGGCATGCGAATCAGCGGACGTCTATCAACAGTGACTTGATCGAGCGGCCCACGACACCGCGCCAGTCGTACAGTTGCGCATCGGTCTGGCCGACGCCGCGCCGAGCGGTGCGCACCACCGCTGACGAGCCGACCCAGTCGCCTTCGGGCAGCCTTGACACCGCGATGTTGAGGTCGGGGTTGACCGACAGATACCTGCGATGGTCCAGGATCGAGTTCGCGCTCGGGATCATGTCGGAGACTGCGGCGAGCCGGACCAGCGCGGTGTTCTCTTCGCCTGCGACGAACGGGCGATCAAGGCGGGCCCAGGTCATCGCCTGTCCCTCGGCGATGTCTTCTCTGTGCATCGTGAAGTTCCGCACAAAGTCGAAGCCGACGAAGATGGCTGTCAACTCGGGGACCTCCTCGGGCTGTTTGGGAGGCAGGTCTTCGAGGCGCGGGCCCACCCCGATCGTCTCGGATGCAAGGTTCTCATCGACACGGATCCGGGTTGCCGTGGCGCGGGCCACCACTTCGTCGGCCACGTTGTAGGAGGCCTCCAAGGACTGCACGCGGCGGCCGTTGCGAACCACCTCGACATCGACTTTGGTCGGTCCCATCGGCACCCTGCGGCTCATGTCGATGCTGATTCGTGTGGTGAACATCTCAGCATCCGATTCGACCCGTTCAATCGCCCTGGCAAAGAGCCCTGATACGGATCCTCCGTGCTGCACCCCGGGGAACCAGGGTCCACAGGCATTCGGCTGCGGGATCAGCCACTCACCGTCTGGCACGAAGATCGCATCGCTCACGCCGCCGCACACTACCGCCGAACCACCCCCGCCCAACGCCGAGCCGCACTCCTGCTTCGTCAATCAGTGAGTCTCAGGCGGTGGTCGCTGGTGAAGATTCCACGGGTCAGGCCCAACGCCATGACCGATGTGGTGGTCGCCACCGAGCCCAGCACCAGGTACATGATCGCCACCTGAACCCGAACCGCGTCGACCGGGTCGACCCCTGCGAGGATCAATCCGGTCATCGATCCGGGCAGGGCGATCAGACCGACCGTCTTGGTGGTCTCGATCTGCGCCACCAGCGCTGTGCGCAACGCCTCCCGCAGATGCGGGGCGAAAGCTTGGGCCGACGAAAGACCCAGCGCCAGCTTCGCTTCGATCAGGTCTCTGTGGTCCCGCGCCTCAGCGACAATCCGTCGGGAGGCGACCACGGTGGCCGTCATCGAGTTCCCCACCATCACGCCAGCCAGCGGAACGATCGCCCGGCCGGTCGGTTCGAATATCCCGAGTCCGAACAGCACCCCCAGGCTCATGGCTGCCGCGGCCGCGAACGACAAGAGCGCCAACCGTCCGGCGCCAGGAACCTCGGGGGCTCGCCGCCTCACGACGAAGGCAGCCAGACAACACATCAACACGACCCAGATCCATGTCCAGACCAACGGGTCGTCGTCGTCCACTACCAGGACCAACGCCGCCCGACCACTAGGAGCTGCACCAGCGCACGCAACGCTGCGACGATCAGGTCCCGACTCACTCCGAGCCGTCGAAGCATCGACAACCCGAGCGCCACAGCCACGAGAATGCCCGACAGAGCGAGACCCGTAAGGCCGATGTCGGCCTGGTCCATCAGCGATCACCCCCCAACGCCATGCGCACGATGCGATCCTCCGAGGAGAACACGTCAGCCGCGGCACCGCTGACAACCACCTTGCCTTGCCCCATCACCACGATCCGCTGGGCCAACCGCCGCGCCTGACCGGAGTCGTGCGACACCCAGATCCAACCCACGGGCCGAGGGCACTCTGGCGCGCTGAGACGCTTGGCCAAGCTCTCGACCGCCTCAGTCGACTCGGGATCGAGCGACGACGTCAGCTCATCAGCGAGAATCAGGCTGGGACCGGTTGCCAGAGTGCGTGCCAGGCAGACTCGCTGACGCTCTCCCACCGAGAGGGCTGTGGCGTCACGCTCCAGGTAGCTGCCGTCGAGCGACACCTGCGACAGCAGCTCGGCTGCGGTGTCATCGTCGAGGTCGCCTGCACCGAGCCTCAAATTGTCCGCCACCGTGCCTGACGCCACCCTCGGTTCCTGAAAGACCATTCCCACCTCGCGGCGGTGCGCTAGGACATCCATGTCACCAAGGTCGGTGCCGCACCAGCGGACCGTGCCCGCGGACGGCGCATCAAGGCGGTTGAGCAGGCGCAGCAGACTGCTCTTGCCCGAGCCCGAGGCCCCCGCGACCACGGTTATTCCCTGCGCCGCGAGATCAACCGTCACACCGAACAGCCGGGCACCCCGTTCGGTCCCCGAATAGACGTCTCGAAGTTGGAACTCAGCTTCGCTCACGCGTGCAGTCTTTCAGACTCTTTGCTACAGACGATCACCAAGCGCCGTATCGTGGCCGATTCAAGGAACCATCGTCAGATCCCGCATGGCCGAGAAGGGAGGGCACCGCAACCATGAGCCTCGACTACCGGTTGACCCCGGAACTCCAAGCCCTGCAAGCCGAAGCCAAGGCCGTGGGCGAGGCCGGCATCGCGGCTCACGGTGTGCACAACGACAGTTGGATCAACGGGTTCTCCAAGGAGTTCAGCGAGACCATCGCCGCGCAGGGTTGGGTCGGCATGACCTGGCCGGTTGAACACGGCGGTGGCGGGCGCCCACCGATCGAACGGGTCATCGTGGCCGAGGAACTGATCTCGCTGGGTGCACCGATCGCTGCCAGCTGGTTCGCCGACAGACAGTTCGGTCCTTCGCTGATCAGCTACGGCACACACGACCAGCAGGCGGAGTACCTGCCCGGCATTCTCTCCGGCGCTACAACCTGGTCGATCGGCATGAGTGAGCCCGACGCAGGTTCCGACCTCGCCGCCCTCAAGACTTCGGCGGCACGGGACGGCGATGTGCTCGTGGTGAACGGCCAGAAAGTCTGGACGTCGGGTGCGGCTCTCGCCGACTACTGCTATCTGATCTGCCGTACCGATTCGTCCGGGCGGCCCCACGAAGGCATCAGCGAACTGATCGTGCCGATGGACCTGCCCGGAATCGAGGTGCGGACCATTCGTGACATGGTCGACAACACCCACTTCTGCGAGACCTACTTCACCGACGTCCGGGTACCCGTGGAGAATCTGGTCGGGGTTGAGGGCGCGGCGTTCCGTCAGACGATGACCCAGCTTGAACATGAGCGGGGAGGCATCGACCGCCTCGTCTCCAACAAGCCGCTGTACGACCATGCGCGTTCAGTCGCTGATACCGGGGATCCGCGGGTCCGTCAGGAGATCGCGCGGCTGGAGGCCGGATATCGCCTCGGTCGGATCCTCGTCTATCGCGAGACCCTGAGGCAGGCGCCGCAGGGTTTCAGCGCTGCCACCAAGGCTTACTGCACCGAGCATCAACAGCGTGTGGCGCAGTTCGTCGCTCGAGTCCTCGGACCGGCGATCACCCTCGATTCATCCCACAGCAAGGCCTTCGCCTACTCGCCCGCGTACACGATCATGGGCGGTACTTCGAACATAATGCGCAACATCCTCGGCGAACGCGTCCTAGGACTCCCCCGCGAACCCCGCATCTGAGGGGCGGTCGCGCATTGAGGGCGGATTGGTCACCGGGCGGGTGGCGTGGGAGCCTCGGGGGATGAAAGTGCGGATCGGCTACGGGATTGGGGCAGTGCCGAAGCTGTTGAGTCGGCCCGACGGGCTCGGCGCGGTGGTTGACGATATCGACCGGCTCGGTTTCGACTCGTTGTGGTTTCCCGAGCGGGTCAACAGTCCACAGCTCGACCCGATCGTGGCGATGGCGTACGTCGCTGGGCGCAGCTCCCGCTTGAAGTTCGGGCCAGCCGTGTCGGTGCTGCCGGGGCGCAACCCGGTGTTGATGGCGAAGATGCTGGCCAGCCTTGATGTGATATCGGGCGGGCGCTGTCTCCCTGCTTTCGGGCTCGGAATCGCCAACACCGCAGAGCATCAAGCGTTCGGTGTTGAACGGATGCAGCGGGCGACTTGGCTCAACGAGGCGTTGCCGCTGATGCGCCGTCTCTGGTGCGAGGACGAAGTCGACCACGAGGGTGAACGCTTCTCGCTGAAGCGGGCGCGGGTCCTTCCCAAACCGATCCAGCAACCGTTCGAAGTGTGGCTCGGCGGACAGGCACCGTCGGAACTTCGGCGCGCCGGACGGCTCGCCGATGGCTGGCTGGCCTCGTTCACGACGCCGGGCCGTGTCGCCGAGTCGATGGTCGTGATCGAACAGGCAGCCCAAGACGCCGGCAGGTCAATGGACCCCGAACACTACGGGGTGCTGATCCCCTACTTGCCGATGCCCTCGGGTGGCGGTGAATCCGCTGTTCCCGCTGCGTTGCGGCAGGTAGTGGCCAGTCGAATGCCAGATATCGATGTTCGTGAAATCGTGGCCACGTCTCACGGGCGGATCGTGGAGATGCTCGACGAGTACATCGCTGTGGGCGCCTCGAAATTCGTGTTGTTCCCGTTCAGCGAACCCGAAGACTGGCACCAAGAACTCGACGCCCTGGCACAGAACACTCTGCCGCTCCAGACCTGAACATCAACGTATGGTTACGAACGACGGTCATGACGGCTAACTGTAATCAGTGCAACTTGGGACGTGAGACTCACGGCGGGTCGGGTATCGAGCACTTGACTAAACGGCCACGCTCGCGGGTGGTCGGTGCTTCCAGCACGGGCGGCTTCGCCCCAGAGGTCACGTCCGACCTCGGCAGGATGTGGGTTTGGTTGTTGGGCTTGTGAGGTGGATCCCCTGCGCTGAACAAGTCAGTCCAATCTCGCGAGTGTGGGTGCGAGATCGGGTTCTACGGAAACGAGTTTCCGCTTCCAAGTTGATCGCCTCGTTGAGGTCGACGAACCCGGGCGAAGAGTGAGCGCGAAGGCGCGCCTAACGGAGAAGTCGCCCTGGTGGCAGGCATGCTCCACAGCTCGTCCGGTCTTGTACGCCTTTGAAGAACCCCAAGCTCGTGCAGCCCATGCCTGGAGCGGAACGTGCGGCCTTAGCCGGGTGTCGGTAGCCAGTTCCTCCAAGAGTCTTCCGTGGTTCTTTCCAGTCTGGATATGACTCGCAACTCGGCATACCTGAAGCTGGCCTGCCAGTGATCTAGGCGAACAAGTTCCCGTTGCTTTTTCTACCAGCCAGTCTCGGTCTATCTTCCTCCGTGATTCTCTATTGGCTGTAAGAGCTAGCAGGTACTTTCCGACACTTAGCGGTATCTCATGCAACATGTTCGGGTGGTTGTAGAGAAGGTCGAGTCCGTTTGTGCTTTGTTGGAATCGAAGTGTTCCCAAAAAGAACTTGACGAGGGTCCAGTCAGGTTCGTCGTGGGCTAGCAACGACCGGATTTCTCGGGTTGCCATCTGAGGTGTGCGGTAACAGCTATAGCCCGAGACCAGGTAGGCAATATGCGCGTGCTGCATGGCTTGTTCAGCGTCATCGCCAACTCGCGAGTGAATCTCAACTTTTGAGCGGTTCACTTCAAGGCCGAGAGTAAAAACGTGAGCAGCATAGGCGTCGTAGACCTCTGGCCACTCGCCCTCAGACTGTAGGTACAACCAGCTATCGTCCATGTACCGAACATGACCCAACACGTGGTCAGCAATTGAGTCGTCCAACCCAAGTAGGGCGATGTTGCCGAGAATCCCTGACGCCTCGGGACCAACGGGAAGACCCGAAGGCGCGCCGAGGAGGGGCAACTCGCAGAGGAACTCGTTAATCAGCCTTACGGCCCCATGAGGGGCACCCGTATGCCCTAGCACTGTTTCAAGGATTTGAGGCTTGATCGATGGGTAGTAACTCTGGATGTCGGAAACAGCCATCGCATTGCACCGTGGGTCGGACAGGAGTTGCTTGCCGCGCTCTAGTCGGCGTCGAAAGGCTTGTCGCACGTCTTCGACTGCCCAACCGGGAGACGTTTCGCGGAGTCGATAGCTGTACACATCTTGACCTAGGGCCGCGTCCACGGCTGACGCAACTCTTCCCACGATGATTCGGTAGTAGAGTTCGTCGTAAGGGTTAAGCCAAGCCATCTTCCGCAATTCAGGCTTTCCAGGCTTCGAAAGCGGAAGGGTGTCAATTACGGAGGGGCACCGGCCGTTCGCTACACGGGAGACTAGACGCTGCCGTACCAACTCGGGAGCAGCGCCAAAGTCAGCCCAAGAATCAAGATCCGGAAGATCACGCTCACCCACCCAGTGCGCGCCAGCTCGTAGGTTCGCGGAGACTTCCTTCAGCGTCGGCAGATGTCCGCCATCACGAGAGCACACGGTGCGCATGGTTCAACTTACCTTGTAATTACTTCGATGTAATTAGAGACCCACGGTGCCTCCGATCTGTAACCTCCGAAGTGTCGAGAGTTGTTGGTATGACTGAGAGAATCCACCAGGACCTGCTCGCAGTGTTCCCACGCGCCGGGCAGAAGATGGGGCCAATGCCCTGCACGCGTAGCACGAAAAAGAGACGGCGTGCAGGGGGACAGTTATGGTCCGCCATACGCGTTCGTGCCGACCAGCCTCCGCAGGGCGACTGCGAGTTGCATGTCCCGATTGGACTGCCCGCGGTTGCTCCCATAACAAGTGGACCACAAACAGGGGTCCGGTCACAACCGCATTGACTATGACACTCTTCCGTAAGCTCAAGGGAAATCTGGCATGCCGAGAATCACTTCCTCCAACTCTCAGAGATCCCGTCTACCTTCCTATCGCTCCGCCAGTCGCCGTCGCGCGAATATCCCATGCGAAGTGAACCTGCCTACGTTCATCGTCTTCCAGAGAGGCCGGACCGATGTGGAGTGCATCTGCTGTCGCGAAGAAGGGAAGGTGGACGGCAAAGAGATGCCTGTGAAAGTGACGAAAGATGAAGTCGAGAAACCGCATGACGTGAAGTGGTGCGAAGCAAGCGATGCGACAGTCGACACCGTTGATAGTGAAGTGGCTCGCAGGGTGACCATGGACTGCGGCTTGACGGTCGAAGTCAAAGCGAACCGGCGAACGCAAGACTGCGTCCGAATCTCGGTAGAGTTCGACGATTTCGGCCAAGGGCTCCCCTTCCCTGAGTAGCGCGCGGTCGAGGTTGTAGGGGCACGGGAAGTAGGAGAGTCGATGCCGTGTGACATCGCCGTCTTCCACTTCGTAGGAGAGCTGGATGATACTGCCGTCATAGAGAAGTGCTGAATAATCGCCGTTCTCTAGCCATGTCACATACTGATCAATCGTCGGGTGTTCGAAGCTCTCAATGAAAGCCCCTTCACGACCGTGATGGTGCCAGGACACCACCGTCGGGCCCATGGAGACTTCAGTCGCGTACTGCGCTAGCTCCGCCTCAAGCAAATAGTCAAGCGCGTTGCGAATCTGATTTCGAATGACGCTAACGGTAGTCATCTGGGGAGTCAGTTCTGAGGCTGTGGATCAGCTTGGTCCGAAGCGCTGGTGGCAGGTCCAGCAGATCCAACTCTCCCCGCTCGTACGCCTCAAGGAACACAGAGAGGCCCTCGGTCGCTTTCCGCAGCGATTCCTCGACCCCCTCAGGTCGATCCCGATGAAGGTGTCGTAGCTTCGCCAACTCGCTGCTTGTCGGAATAGTGAAGCCTAGCTTAAACCCCTTGGAGCAGACGGTTTCGACCTCTCGCACAATCGGATCCATCTGAGATCCCCAGCCGGTGATGCGGATCCAGGCGCGACTTCGCGTGATGGCCGTGAAGAGGCTGTTTCTCCTTGTGACTACGTTGAACTGCTCAGCCGCGTGCTGGCTATCAACCGCGTATACCATCGGTGCCTCGTTGCCCTTAGCGCGGTAGATGTGAGCTATTGCGACGGAGTCAGGCTGGAACACCACGTCAGCGCTTGTGTTGACTCCTACAAGGTGTGACTGGACGCCTCGACGGCTGAGATGCCGCATCAGGTGCGGAGCGCGGGACTTCGCCGTGTAGGAGTCAGGAAGAACGATGAGGATGTCGTCCGGCTCAAGTTCATCATCAGTCAAGTTGCGGCCAATCTCGCTCGCGATCCACGCGTCGTGCTCGTCTCGCGTCGAGAACGACCGAACCACGACCGAGTCCTGCGCTACGAGCAGTCTTGGGAAGTATGACGGGTAGCTCGTGTTCGAACGCTCCAATGTCACCGGCGACCCCCAAGACAGGTGCCCATGCACGACGTTGTAGCCGACATCTCGCCAGAGGGCTGGCTCGTCGGGGTGTTGAAGCAGCCCTTCTTCTCGGTAAACACCGACACCAAGCGCGTGGGCGGTCGCCAAAGCCCAAGGAGTGTTTCGATAGCAGACCGGAAGGATGATGTCGCGCTTGGGTTCTCCATCGGCCGAGGCAAGGCTGATCAAGTTCTCGCCTTTTGGACCGGTACCAAACAGTTCGTCTGTGGTGGGCATGGCTGCTTCCGAAAGTTTCTGTAACTCGTCGTAACCCCAGACAATCCGCTTCGGGTCTTTGGCAAACAGGTACACGAGCTGGAAAAACTCCGCTGGTAGATCCTGCGCTTCGTCGATCAGCACTGCGTCGAATATCGGTCGAACGTCATGTGAGCGGGCGACTTCGAGAAGTTCGCGGCATGCACCTGCAAATGCCCCATCCATCCCGTACTTACCCCTCGCGTACGACCAGTTCCTCGCTGGCTCGCCAAGCGCAGACGCGATCAAGCTGTACACACCGGCACGGGCATTCGACCCCCATGAGTGCACGATTCGGAGCCGACTCTCATCGGGCGTGTCGTTCGTGTGCTCGAATGTGAATCGAGTCACCAAGTCGTTGATCTGCTGGTACAAGGCGCGGGAGTGGAAGGTCAGCGCAATGTGCCAGTCGGGATGTTGCGAGTGCCAATAGGCGGCCTTCAACGCTAAAACGACTGTCTTGCCCGATCCAGCGAGTCCGCGAATTCGCTGTGGCCCCTCTGGACTCTCGATCGCCGCGGCCTTTTGCCATCGATCGAGGTTCGCGATCCCACTCTCGATCTCCTTGAGTATGGCGCCCCGAGAACCGTCCCTTGTGACCAAGCTGCGCTTTTTCGCTGGCTTGATGGTCGTGACCCGCTGCAACGCTGCCTGTAGGTTTCTCTCAAGCTCCTCGCTCATCGGTGAGAGGAGCCCCACCCAGTCCCGAACGGTTTCCATCGAACCGTAGAATCCCTCAAGTTCACTTGGTGCCTCAGTGGGAGGAGTGCTGGCGAACACTGTGGCCGTTTCGGGGTGTATCGCCACGCGCCGCCCTTTCCGAAGCCCTTCGTGGCGACTCAGGTGGCTCTCAAGGATCGCGAACAAGCGATCCTGTTCAACGATGAAATCAGTCCACTCCTCGTCGCAAGTTGGCAACGAATCGGCCAAGAGGAACGCGACCATTCCGTGCGCTCGACTCACCAACAGAGCGTCTACCTCAACACGCTCGTCTGCGGTCGCAAGCACCGGGTAACCCAGATAGACAGTTCCTTCGTCAACGACCTGTTGCAGCTGCTCTACTAATTCTTGGGCGATCATTCGATTCCGGCTCTCGCCGTACACAACTTCAAGTGACATGTCTTGGATCCTTCGCCGGGGAGCTACCTCGGCCACACTATGGCGGGCGCGTCAGATCTCGCTAGTGAAATCTTTGGGATTCTCCCGCCAATCGCAGAGCTAGCACCAAAGAAGCTCACCAAGTTCCGACAGTTCGCTCTAGAGGCGATCGAATGCCTGCTCTAGGTCGCCGAGGAGGTCGTCGAGGGCCTCGAGGCCCACGCTGAGGCGAAGCAGGTCATCGGCCACTTCCAGAGGCGAACCCGCCGCTGATGCATGGGTCATCGCGCCGGGATGCTCGATCAGCGACTCAACCGCTCCCAGCGACTCAGCCAACACGAACACTTGAGTGCTCGCGGCCAGGCGCATCGCTGCATCCGCTCCACCGGCAACCCGAAACGACACCATCCCGCCAAAGTCGCGCATCTGGCGAGCCGCGGTCTCATGGCCCGGGTGATCAGCAAGGCCCGGATAGAACACTTCAACCACCTCAGGCCTGCTGGTCAAGAACTCGGCCACGGCGCGGGCGCTGTCACAATGACGATCCATCCGCACAGCCAGCGTCTTGAGGCCGCGCAAGGTGAGGTAGTTGTCGAACGGGCTGCCGACCGCACCCACTGCCTTCTGCAGAAACTCGAGTTGTTCAGCAAGCTCGGTGTCGTTCAGCGCCAAGAACCCGCCGACCACGTCTGAGTGACCACCGCAGTACTTGGTGGTCGAGTGGACCACCACATCGGCACCGAGCGTCAACGGCTGCTGCAGGTACGGAGTGGCGAACGTATTGTCGACAACCAGCCTCGCACCGATGCTGTGTGTGACTTCGGCAACCGCAGCAATGTCGATCACGGTCAGCGAGGGGTTGGTGGGCGTCTCCACCCACACGACCTTCGTCGCCGGCGGCATTGCCTCACGCAACCCGGCCAAGTCGGTCAAGTCAACCGCAGACCAGGTGATGCCCATCGGGACCAGCACATGCGCGATCAGACGGAACGTCCCGCCGTAGGCATCGTCGCCCAACACAATGTGATCGCCCGGAACCAGAGTGCGCAAAAAAGTGTCTTCAGCGGCCATTCCGGAAGCGAAAGCCAACCCGTGATCGGCTGCTTCAAGCGATGCGAGGCACTCCTGCAGCGCCGTGCGAGTCGGGTTCGAGACCCGGGCATACAAGTAACCCCGGTTCACACCGACTTCCTCCTGCACGAAGGTCGTCGCCAGCGAGATCGGCGTGACCACCGCCCCGCTGCTCACATCGTGGGGCTGTCCAGCGCGAATGGCCCGGGTCTCAAAACCCCAGGCTTGCGCGTCGGCAAAGATATCGTCAGCCACCAGAGTCACCTTTCGACAGGAACGACAGCACATCGCTCGAAGAGACCACCGCACGGGGTCGCCCACCATCGAGCACCAGCAACGCCGAACACGACTCCAACATCTCGACCGCCAACGCGATCGGTTGTCCCGAACCGACCGTGCGCAGCTTCGGACCCATGATGTCCTCGACCGTCTTGTCGAGCACCGCATCGTTGCCGAAGGCGAGATCCATGATTCGCAGCTCACTGACCGACCCCATCACCTCGGCGTTGGCCAGCGGCATCTCACCCTTGGCCACCGGCAGCTGCGAGACCCCATGATCACCCATCATCTGCACTGCGTCGCTGACCGTGGCGTCGGGCTGCAAATAGAGCAGATCCGGAACGTCTTCACGGCGCGAGTCGAGAACATCGGCGACCACCGGTCCCGATCCCCGCAAGAACCCGAACCCGGCCATCCACTCATCGTTGAAGACGGTGCTCAAATAGAGCCGCCCGTTGTCGGGCAACAGCACGACCACCAGATCGTCGGGGCCGCACTCACGGGCCACCTGGACCGCAGCATTCACCGCGGTGCCACAGGACCCTCCGATCAACAGCCCTTCGGACTCGGTCACCTCACGAGCGGTCAGAAAGGAGTCCCGGTCGCTGACCGCGATGGTGCGGTCGATGATCGAGACGTCGTAGGTGTCGGGGAAGAAGTCCTCGCCGATCCCCTCAACGAGATAGGGACGACCGCTGCCCCCCGAATACACCGACCCCTCCGGGTCGGCCGCGATGATCTGCACGTCGGGGTTTCGGTCCTTCAGGTACCGGCCGACACCGGTGAGCGTTCCACCGGTCCCTGCGCCCGCGACGAAGTGGGTGATCCTGCCGTCGGTCTGGCGCCACAACTCAGGCCCTGTCGTCTCCAAGTGGGCTTGAGGGTTGGCGAGATTGTGGTACTGGTTGGGCCGGAACGCTCCAGGGATCTCCTTCACCAGCCGCTCGGCCGTGGAGTAGTAGGAGGCCGGGTCATCAGGAGCGACAGCGACCGGGCAGATCACAACCTCCGCGCCGTAGGCCCGGAGCAGATCGACTTTCTCCGCCCCCACTTTGCTGGTCACTACGAAGATGCAGCGGTAGCCGCGCTGGGCTGCTACGATCGCGAGCCCTATACCGGTGTTGCCCGAAGTCGGCTCGACGATGGTGCCGCCCGGCTCGAGCAGACCCTCCCGTTCAGCAGCGTCGATCATGGCGATCGCAGGGCGGTCCTTTGAACTGCCCCCGGGGTTCACCGCCTCAATCTTGGCCACGACCGGACACGGCAGGTCCTCGCTGATACGTCGAAGCTTGACAAGGGGGGTGTTGCCAACCAAGTCAAGCACCGAGTCGTGAATCTCCATCGCAGTTCCTTGAATTTGTGACGGTAGCCGTATTGTGGCATCAACTCTTGGTGCCGGCGGACTCAACCAGCGTATGCCCCTTGAGTTCCATCACGATAGTTTCTGATCGCTTGCCAACATGGAGAGGTGAAAATGTCTGACAAGGGAGCGTCTGACAAGGGAGCGTCTGACAAACCGGGGTTGCTCTCGGGCGTGCGCGTGATCGAGTCGAGCCTGCTGGGGCCCGGACATGTGGCAACGTTCCTCGCCGATCTCGGCGCCGACGTGATCAAAGTCGAGTCTCCGGCCGGTGACTACATCCGTGCGATGACCTGGCCCATCGTCAACGGCGTGTCGCTGCTGCACCTGCATACTCATCGGGGCAAACGGAGCGTGACGCTCAATTTGAAGACCGTAGAGGGCAAACAGCTCTACCGCGACCTGGTAGCCACCGCGGACGTGGTGTTGGAGGCCATGCGGCCCGGCACCCTGGCCCGCCTGGGGCTCGGGTATGAAGACCTGAAGGCGGTCAACCCGAAGATCATTTTCGCCACGCTCTCGGGTTACGGATCAACCGGCCCGTACCGGGACATGCCAAGCCACGGCATCGCATACGACACCTGGTCGGGCATAGTCCAGCCGGTCACCGACGACGAAGGGTTCACCCGCATCCCTCCCACGATGCCCAATGTGGGGATCAACGTCGGCCCGATGGTGGCGGCTATGGCGATACTGGCCGGCATCATCTCCGCTCGTGAGACCGGTGAGGGATGCTCAATGGAGATGGCCCAGTCAGACGCCGCCGCCTACATGGACTGGTACCGGATCGAGTCCGAAAGGGCATACCTGCGGCCCGAAGACGAAGTCACCGGCAACCCGTCAGACGACTACGTGCGCCGCCCCGCCGGTCTGGCCGGCATGTGGGAGGGCGTTCGCTACCAGATGTACGAGTCGACCGACGGCCATGTCCTGTTCATGGCTTCTGAACAGGCATTCTGGAAAAACTTCTGTGCAGGGGTCGAGCGCATGGACCTGTTCGAGCGCTGGCCGGGCTCGACCTATGCCGATCATGCGCGGGGCAACACCGAACTGCAGCGTGAACTCCAGGGAATCTTCAAGACTCGCAGCAGCCGGGAGTGGCTCGATTTCGCCAACGAGCACAACACGACGATCGCCCCGGTCAACACGCCGGCCAACATCGGCGACGACCCGCAGTTCCAGGCCCGCATGGGTTTCTACCCGACCGAGGAACTCGGCTGCGAGCAGTTGCCGCTGCCGGTGTTCGTCGACGGCGAGGCGCTCCCCTGCCCGACGATGGCACCCACCGTCGGCGAACACAACGACGACGTGATGGCCACGGTGCTCGACAAGTCCCCCGCCGAGATCGCCGCTCTTCGAGACGCAGGCGCCTTCGGCTGACCGCGGCGGTCCTGACCGATCACTGTTCCGGGCGTACCCCGGTCACTCAAGCACCGCCACTCAAGCACCGATTCGGCCGGTACTGTCTACGCAAGCACCGTCTCGACAAGCACCGTCAATCAACCACCGATTCGGCCGGCACTGTCTACGCAAGCACCGTCTCGACAAGCACCGTCTCGACAAGAACTGTCAATCAACCACCGATTCGGCCGGTACTGTCTACCCAAACACCGTCTAGACAAGCACCGTTGACACGGTTCCAAGCGGCCCCATGTCGGCCGCGATCCTGTCTCCGGCTGCGATCGGCACCATCGCACCGAGCGAACCTGTCATCAGGCAGTCACCAGCACGAAGCGGGGTTCCCACACGGCACATCATGTCAGCCAACCAGATCACCGCTTGCAGGGGATTCCCCATGCAGGCCGAACCCTGCCCGGTAGCAGCGACCTCGTCGTTGACACTGAGAGCCATCGAGACGGCTCGCACATCGACCGAACCCAGCGCCACGGGCCGAGAACCCAGCACATACAAACCGCAACTGGCATTGTCTGCAACGGTGTCGACGATGCTGATATCCCAGTCGGCCACACGGCTCGCCACGATCTCCAGCGCAGGCAGCAGATAGGCGGTGGCACCGATGACGTCGACCACACAGTGCTCCCCCTTGTCGAGATCATCCTCAAGCACAAAGGCGATCTCTGCTTCCGCTCGGGGCTGCATCAACCTGGTCGCCGGAATTGTCAAGCCGTCAGCAATGCACATGTCTGCGAACAAAGTGCCGTAATCGGGCTGAGTCACTCCCAGCTGCTGTTGAATGGCGGCTCCGGTCAACCCGATCTTGCGACCGCTGACCCGCCGACCAGCAGCGAGATCAAGGCTGATGTTGTGTTGCGCGACCGCGTAGGCAAGATCCACATCACTGTCGGTGCCGAGAATCTCACGCACCGGCGAGCACGGAACGCCGGACTCCGAAGCGGTGCGCAGATGCTGTGCAGCCGTCTCGATGAGGACTCGATTTGGATCCTGCTCCACGGCGTTCACCTCAATCCTCTCCAACCAGACTAAACCTAGCCTGCCCCAACCCGAACCGGGGATCCAAACCCGCAACACGCGACCCACCACGTTCGATCAGCGCTCCCCCAAGCGGGTACCGCGGCTCCGGTTGCGCACGGCGAAAGCGCCGCGGAGTTGTCGCAGGGTTGGCAGTGGGGGCGTCGGCCTGCGAACGTTGGGGCATGTCGATCACAGAACAACTAGCTGAACCCGGTGTCTGGCAGTTCACCGACGGTCAAAGCGCCCAACAAGCACAGGAGACCGCCGCCCGCATCGAATCGCTCGGCTACTCCGCTCAATGGTTCGGCGAGGCGATGGGCAAGAACGCCTTCGTCAACGCCGCCACCCTGCTCTTCGGGACGCAGCGGTTGATCATCGCAACCGGAATCGCCGGCATCCACCTGCGTCATCCAGCGGCAATGCAGCAGGCCGGACTGGACCTCGCCGAACTCTCGGGAGGTCGCTTCCTGCTCGGGATCGGAGTCTCGCACGCTCCCATGGTCGAAGGGCTTCGCAACCTGCCCTACGAAAGGCCGCTGTCCACGATGCGCACCTACCTCGAAGCCATGCAGGGCGCGCTCATCATGCCCGCTCCCAAAGTCGAACCGCCGCCGGTCGTGCTCGCAGCGCTCGGCCCGAAGATGCTCGCATTGTCCGCTGAGAAGGCCGCCGGTGCCCACCCCTACTGGACCACACCGGAGCACACAGCCCAAGCCCGCCAGATCATGGGGCCCGACGCTCTATTGTGCGTGGAACAGAAGTGCGTGCTGACCACCGACCGAGAGCTCGCGCACACCAGAGCGAACGAGCAGCTCCAGATGTACGCCACTCTCCCCAACTATCGCAACAGCTGGCTTCGCCTGGGGTTCAGCGAGGAGGAGATCGACTCGCGCGCCGCGCGTTTCGTGGACGCGGTCGTTGCCTGGGGCACTGAAGACCAAATCGCCGCACGTATCAAGGCGCACTACGACGCCGGGGCCTCCCATGTCTGCATCCAGGCAGTACCTGCCGACGGGAACCGCGGACATCCGGACTGGAACCTGCTCGAAGCGCTCGCTCCCATTTCACGATGACCAGATGGGCACGATGACCAGATGGGCACGATGACCAGATGAGTTCAGCGCCTTCGGGAATCAACCCCGATTCTGTGACCGAATGGATTCTGACGCGTCGGCCTGATCTCGCCATCCCGCTCGACTTCGAGTTGATCACCGGCGGCGCCTCCAACCTCACCTTCGCGGTCACTGACCAGTCGGGCACGAAGCTGGTGCTGCGGCGCCCTCCGACAGGCCACATCCTGCCCCGCGCCCACGACATGGCACGCGAGCATCGCATCATCTCCGCGCTGCGAGACACCGATGTACCGGTCCCCGAAGCCGTAGGCCTCTGTACCGACGACTCCGTCAACGGCGCTGACTTCTACGTTATGGAGTTCGTCGAAGGCTCGATCGTCTTCAACGAGGCCGACGGCAACGCCGTGGACCCCGCATTGCGGCCGGTGATGGCGAACTCCCTCACCGACACGCTCGCAGCGCTGCACAAGATCGATCCCACCTCGGTCGGACTCGGCGACCTCGGACGCACCGAAGACTATTGCGCCAGGCAGCTGCGCCGTTGGAAACGCCAGGTCGACGACGGTTCAGACCGAGTGATGCCGCTGTTCGATGACCTGCACCGGCGGCTGGTCCAGACCGTACCCTCACAACAGGGCGCCGGGATCGTCCATGGCGACTACCGCCTGGACAACACGATGGTGGGCCATGACGGAACGGTCGCCGCGGTGCTCGACTGGGAGCTGTGCACGCTCGGCGACGTGCTCGCCGATGTGGCCAGCATGGCGTTGTGGTGGGGCGACGACCCTCGGGCCACGGGCCGTCTGCGCGACGTGCCCACCAAAGCAGACGGCTTCGGCTCACGCTCAAAGATGCTCGAGCGGTACGGCCAGACTTCAGACCGCGACATCTCGGATCTCCCCTGGTATGTCGCGTTCCAATACTGGCGGATGTCAGCGATCATCGAAGGGGTCCGGGTGCGCTACGCGGCCGGGGCCATGGGCGATCAGGACGGCACCGCCGACAGCGATGCCAGAGACGGCATCGACTCGATGCTACAGATCGCCGACGAGATCCTCACCAGCGGCGAGCTCTAGCCTCTCAAGAACCCCAGCTGACGGGCATCGTGCGGGGGCCCGCGATGAACGACGACTCCTGTCGTTCGAGCGGTCCGGCGAACTCCAGACCGCGGCAGCGGCCCAGAAACTCACGCAGGATCGCATGAATCTCAATTCGGGCGAGATGACTTCCCAAACAGTAGTGAGGGCCGCCGGGACCAAAAGCAATATGGGGATTCGGATCCCGTGTCAGATCAAGTTCAGTGGGACGCTCAAACACCAGTGGATCGCGGTTGGCTGCACCGTAGTAGAGAACCACCCGGTCACCGGCACGAACTGTCCGGCTGCCGATCTCGGCATCGGCGAGAGCCTGGCGCCCCATGCAGACAACAGGGCTGCAGAACCGCAGCAACTCCTCGGTGGCCGCCGGTAGACGACCGTCGAGGTCTTCAAGGAGCCACGCCAACAGTTCCGGTCGAGACATCAGCGCCTCGATACCGCCAGCGACCAGATTACGGGTCGTGTCGCCCCCCGCGTCGACGAGCATCATGAAGAAGGCAGCGAAGGCTCCTACGGTCATCTCCTCACCGTCAACCGAAGCATTGGCGATCACCGAACCGAGATCGTCTCCAGGGTCGGCGCGCCGCTCGTGGTACACCTCCATGCCTCGCCCGACCAGAGCCATGACCGCCTCGGTCCGCTGCTCCTCGCTGACCGCGGAGCGGTCCGTGTGCAGGATCTCGGTCCAGTGGTACAACTGGCGACCCTCCTGCGGCGGCAACCCCAGCATGTCGGCCACCACGAAAGACGGCATTTCACCTGCAACATCGGCCACAAGGTCGCAATGACCCGCATCCTCGACCTCATCGACAATCTGGGAGGCCAGAGCCTCGATCCGCGCTGTCCATTTCGCGGAACCCCTGGGCGTGAACGCGCTCGAGACCAACCGTCGGTATGCGGTGTGGTTCGGCGGGTCCATCATGATCATCATCGTGCGCAACGATTCGAGCGAAGAATCCGGGGCCGGTTCAAACGAGATGCCCCACTCGTTGCTGAATACTCGATGCTCACGCGAGACCTGACGGACCTCGTCATAGCCGGTCACGGCCCAAAAGAAGCCGTCACCGTGTTCGTGGCGGTAGATCCGGTCATTTGCCAACAACCAGTCGTACTGCTCGACGGGATGCCCATCGGCAAAGCTCGCAGGACTCGCAAGATCAATCTCCATGGGAATCAACGTACTCAGCGATCACGATCGCACAGAAATCAATGCTCTCCGCGGAGAACACCCCGACGTCCCAACGCAACCAACGCCAGATCTGCGGCCGCCCCCGCTCCGCCCGCCGAAAACAACGCGCCCAACCAACACCGGTTCAGCCGCGGCTCCAGCTGCGCCCGGCAAAGACACCGCGCCAACACCCGACCAACCACGGCTCCAGCTAAGCCCGGCAAAGACACCGAGGCCGACACCCGTTCAGCCGCGGCTCCGGCTAAGCCCAGCGAAACCACGGCTCCGGCTGCGCCCGGCAAAGACACCGCGCCAACGCCCGACCAACCAGGGCTCCGGCTGCGCCCGGCAAAAACACGGCTCCGGCTGCGCCCGGCAAAAACACGCAACCAACACCGGTTACAGCGCAGACAACGCAGCGTCGTAGTCGGGCTCCTGCGCGATCTCTCCCACGAGTTCAGCATGGACGACGGTGCCCGACTCGTCGATCACGACCACAGCACGCGCAGCAAGGCCGGCGAGCAACCCGTCGATGATCCGCACTCCGTAATCGTCGAGCACCTCCGGGTTCTTGAACGTCGACCCCGTCTTCACGTCCTCGATACCCTCCGCCCCGCAGAAACGACCCGCCGCAGGGGGCAGATCGGCGGAAACACAGAGCACAGTGGCATTGTCGAGACCGGCGGCACGCTCATTGAAGGTCCGCACACTGGTGGCGCAGACTCCCGTGTCGATCGAAGGAAAGATATTGAGCACCACTTTCTGTCCGGCGAAGTCGGCCAACGAGACCGAGCCGAAATCTGCGCCGGTCAGCACGAAGGAGGGCGCAGAGCTGCCAACGGCGGGCAGCGAACCGCTGGTGTTGATGGGGTTGCCGCCAAGGGTGATTTCAGCCATTTGATCTACTCCAGGTTCAATCTCGAAAGAGGATTACAGACCAAGAGCCTATGTCCGAGGGGACCGAATTCACCACTCCCCCGGCGACACTCCCGATAGCCTCTGGCAGATGGGACATATCGTTGACATCAAGTACTGCGTTCCTTGAGACTATTCAAGCTACGCCGTGAGCGCAGCCAAGGACCTACTCTCGAACTATCAGCACGTGATTGAACGCCTGACGCTGACCATGGGGTCTCAAGGAGTGTTCGACGTCACTGTGGACGGCGACCTCATCTACTCCAAAGACCAGACCGGGCGCCACGACGAACCCGGGGAGATCCTCGAACTCTTCGAGAAGGTGGCCGGCGACGTAGGACGCTACGGTCAGGGGTGACACTATTCCCGATCCGCTCGACCTGGACGAGTTCCGCGCCAACGGACATGCGCTAGTCGACTGGATCGCCGACTACCTCGCCGGCATCGAACAACGCCCGGTACAGGCTCAAGTCTCCCCCGGCGAGGTGCGGGCCATGCTTCCCGCGACCGCGCCTGAATCAGCCGAGCATTTCGACGCGTTGCTGCGCGACCTCGACGACGTAGTTGTACCGGGGCTCGCGCAATGGCAGCACCCAGGATGGTTCACCTACTTCCCAGCCCAGTCGTCACCACCTTCGATCCTTGGCGAGATGGCCTCCGCCGCGCTGGGGGCCCAAGGCATGATGTGGACCACCGCGCCCGCTGCGACCGAGATCGAGTCGCACGTCCTGGACTGGTTCGTAGACCTGACAGGGGTGCCGCAGGACTGGAAGACGACCGGCAGAGGCGGTGGCGTCATTCAGATGAGCGCTTCGGATTCGACCCACGCCGCCTTGGTCGTGGCACGCGAGGTCTGTCGCCGACGGAGCGGAGCCGCCGCTGAGCAGATGGTCGCCTACACCTCAACTCAAGCTCACTCGTCGGTAGAGAAGGGCGCACGCGTGGCGGGCATCGGAAACCTGCGCCTGATCGAAGTCGACGACTGCTTCGCGGCACGCCCCGAAGCCTTGGCCCGGACGATCAACGACGACATCTCGGCAGGCCTGGTCCCGACGTTCGTGTGTGGATCGGTAGGCACGACCGCGACCACCGCCGTTGATCCGGTTCGGGCGATCGGAGAGATCGCGGCTCAGCACAGTCTCTGGTTCCACGTTGATGCCGCCTACGCGGGTTCGGCGATGATCTGTGAAGAGTTCCGCCACTACCAGGACGGTCTTGAACTGGTGGACAGCTACACGTTCAATCCCCACAAATGGCTGGCTACAAACTTCGACTGCTCCGTGTTCTGGGTGGCTGACCGCAGACCACTGATCGAAACGCTCAGCGTCAGCGCACCATATTTGGCGAACGCCGCCTCTGACACCGGCGAGGTGATCGACTACCGGGATTGGCAAGTACCGCTGGGAAGGCGATTTCGAGCACTCAAGTTGTGGTGGGTGCTTCGCTGTTTCGGCGCCGAGGGGTTGCGTGAGCGTATCCGTGCCAACGTGAGGCAGGCTCGCACCCTGGCCGACTGGATAGCAACGCAACCGCAGTTGACACTGATCGCTCCCACCCCGTTCGCACTGGTCTGCTTCGCCCATGTCGACGGCGACGAGGCAACCCGGCGCCTGCTCGACTCGCTGAACGCCGATAGCAGCGTCTACCTGCTGGGCTCGGTGATCGACCAAAGGGCCTTCATCAGGGTGTCGATCGGCTCCACCTGGACCACCGATCGTCATGTCGCAGCCCTTCAAGCGCGCATCGAGTCCGCGCTGGCATCGTCGGCGGGTAACCGGAGCTAGAGGTTGATCGGGTCGACGATGTCGCGGAACACAGCAAGCAGACCGACGCCCAGAAGCAGAACCACGACCCCATAGGCAACGGGAAGCAGCTTGGCGTAGTCGACCCGGTAGGTGCGCCCGCCGATGGAGCGGATCCGCTCATAGATCGCAACGGCCACATGGCCCCCATCGAACGGCGGCAGCGGAATCAGGTTGATCAGGCCAATGGAGATGTTGAGCCCCGCCAGGAAGATCAGCACCGCGTCGAAACCGTCGTCGGTCAACTGGGTGCCCAACTGCGCCGCACCGTAGATCGAAATGATCCTCTGTTCATCGGGATCACGGGCATCGAGGGAACGAATCGCAACCTCGCGCTCCGCCGCCACACTCGACGACACCTGTTCGGCAGGACTGTCGACATCGCCGGTCAACGTGTCAGAAACAAAGTCCTGAAGTCCTCCGCCCGCAACCAACTCCCCCATCCCCACCAAGATTGCCTTGGAATAGGATCCGAACCCGGCAATGGAGTCGGCGACACCGTCGACGAAGCCCGACGGTTGCCGGTATCGCCGAGGGCCGACACCGAAGAAGCCCGAAGTCGCGACTTCCGCGGCCGGTAACTGCGACACCACGGCCTCATCGACGACCAGCAGCTCAGAACCCCCAGCCGGGTCGACGATGAACTGCAGCGGCTCGCCGGCGGAATCCGCGACCGCGGCGACCACCTCATCCCAGCCGAACACGTTGACCCCTTCGACTGCCAGGATGCGGTCTCTCGGCAGGAGTCCGTCGATCGCAGCCGCCCCCTCGTCTGTCAACCGAGAGCCCAGAGTCACCGTCCCGGTCAAGGACTCGCTGCCGCGCCTGTACACCACCTCGACCTCCTGACCACCACGAGCAGTCACTACCTCTCCGAACTGGGCGAAGTCGGTGATCTCGATGCCGTCGATCGAGACGATCTCATCTCCTGGCTCGATCCCCAACTCAGACGCCGCGCTGCGGTCACTGACAGCGGAGACCGACCAACGGTCATCGTCGGTCGGCAGGCCGTAGACCAGCAGCACAATGAACAACAGTGCGATGGCCAACAAGAAGTGCATGGCTGACCCGGCACTGACCACCAGCAACCTTCTGGGAAACGACTTGACCCGGTAGGTGCGGTGCTCATCGGAGGGCGCCACCACGTCCAGATTGTTCATCCCGATGATCCGGATATATGCGCCCCCGGGTATCGCTTTGACCCCGAAGGTGGTGTCGCCGCCGCGGAACGACCACAGACGCGGACCGAAACCGATGAAGAACTCGGTGACCTTCATGCCCGTCCACCGCGCCGTCACGTAGTGGCCCATCTCGTGCATGAAGATCATGAAGACAATGAACGTCACGATGAACGCCCAGCTCCAGCTGACAAAAACCCCGAGAGCCACCAGGGCCAGAATCAATATCGCCAACCCGATGAAATCAGTGGACGTATCGGGTTCGCCCGCCACATCCGAGGCGGTGCGGCCGCGTGCCAGCAAGGGCAACCGGCGCTTGTCAGCGGGCTGATCGGCCATCAGCGCAGTCTCTTGTCGACCATGGCACGGGCGACCTCGCGGGCACGGCGATCGATGTCGAGCACAACGTCCACATCGGTCGCCGGATCCCCGGGCCACTGCTGCATCGCCGCCTCGACGACCTCTGCGATGTCGACCCACCGAACCGCCCCGGCAAGGAACGCATCGACCGCCACCTCGTTCGCTGCGCTCAGCCATGCGGGGGCAGTCTCTGATGCCCGCCCTGCCTCATAGGCCAGCCCGAGACACCGGAACGCGTCGAATTCCGGAGGATGGAACTCGAGTTGCGAAGACTCGGACCAGTCCATGGCGCCGTAGGGCCGGACCGTTCGATCAGGGTACGCCAGGGCATAGCCGATGCACAGGCGCATGTCGGGAAGCGACAGCTGAGCCAGAGTCGCGCCATCGGTGTAGCTGACCATCGAGTGGACGATCGACTGCGGATGAATCACAACCTTGATCTGGTCGTAATCGACACCGAACAACTCGTGGGCTTCTATGACCTCAAGGCCCTTGTTCATCAGAGTGCTCGAGTCAATCGTGATCTTCGGCCCCATCGACCAGGTCGGATGCGAAAGAGCATCTTGAATCGTCACGTCGCTGAGCTCTTGTCGGGTACGGCCCCTGAAGGGGCCGCCGCTGGCCGTCAACACGACCTCTGCCACACGATCCGACGGTCCGACCTTTCCTGAGACGTCGTTGGCGCGCAGGCACTGGTGGATAGCGCAATGTTCGCTGTCCACCGGAATCAGTTCCGCCCCCGGGGTCGCCCAGGCCCGTTGCACCACCGGACCTGCGGCTATCAGGGACTCCTTGTTGGCCAGACCAAGCCGCTTCCCGGCCCGCAGAGTCGCCAAAGTGACGGGAAGTCCCGCGAATCCGACAACACCATTGATCACCGTGTCCGCACTCGTCGCCGCCGCGGCCATGGCATCAACCCCTGCCAACAGGTCCGTACCAGCCGGAAGGCGACCGCACAGCTGCTCGACGCAACTGCTGTCAGCGACCGCAACAACCTCGGGTTTGAACTCAACGGCCTGTTCAAGCACCGCATCCACCGAAGAGGCGACACCCAGTGCCGCCACCCGGTAGCGGTCAGGCTCAGCGCGGACAATCTCAAGCGTCTGAGTCCCGATCGAACCAGTCGAACCAAGAACGGCAACAGATCTGGTCACACCCTTGACGCTACCCGTTGCGACCCGTTGCAACCCGTTCCCGAGCGACAGTCGGATCAGGGCAGCACGAAGCGCGATACGTAGAAGGTGGTCGGCAGCACGAACAACAGACTGTCGAAGCGGTCGAGCACGCCGCCGTGGCTGGGCAGTATCGAACCCATGTCCTTGATGCCCAGATCCCGTTTGATTTGGGACTCAGCGAGATCGCCGATCGGTGCTGCGATCGCCGCTGCGATCCCGAGAATCATGACGTCGGCGAACCCGCCGCCAGCGGAGACGTCAGCGAAAGGTGACGGCTGTGACAGCAGACCCATCGCGAAGGCAGCTCCGATCGCCGCCAGAACGCCTCCGATGAGTCCTTCCAGCGTCTTGTTGGGACTCGCTGCGGACAACGGTGAGCGGCCCATGGTTCGTCCCACCACCAAGCCGCCGGTGTCGTAGCAGACCGTGATGATTATCGCAGCGGTCAACAACCCCGTACCGCGTTCTGGGATCGAGAGCATCAACGCCGCGTACGACCCCAGCAGACCGACATGGAGGATCCCCAGCATGGTCGAACCGAGGCCGCGCACCGGCGAGTCGCTCGGAGCGACAACCAGATACCACAATGCCCCGAAGACCACCGACATCACCAGTACCAACCCCGCCGCTGACTCTCCCCGCCAATACACAGCAAGGGGCATCGACGCAACGCTGGCGATTCCGAGCAGGACAGCGGGTTGAAGGCCGCCGATCCGAGCCGCATTGAAGTACTCGACCGCAGCAACAGCCAGAACAACGGTGACCACCCCGACCGCGACCCATTCCCGATAAGCCATGGCTGCGAGGATCACCACCGCCAGTCCCACGCCGACGATCGTTGCGGTCAAGAAATTGCGATCACCGGGACCAGAGACCCCCAGAGCCGTGCTCAACGGAGGCGCCCCGGGTGCTTGCGGAGGCTGTTCTTCGCCGTCGTCGTGGGTGAAGAAGGCATCCGCTTCCACGTCGACCGAGCGGGACGGCTGCTTCGGAGGCGGAGGCGGAGCGTCTCCCGCCCAGGTCGGCTCCAAAGTCTCGTTCGCCCATCCCGCGGCCTCGGAACCCGGCTCCGAGGCCGCGGGTTCGGATTGAGGTTTGAAGGTCACGCTCTCAGCAGGATTGCCGACCTTCGGCACCGATCCAGTCGGGGGCTGGCTCCAATGGGGCACCGCCGCATCATCATCCTCAAAGGAGATCTCATCGTCACCGAACACGGAGCGGCCGGGTGCTACATCGTCATCAATCGGGTCGGTGCGCTGGATGCGAAAACCCTCGTTGTCTTGTTCTTGACTCATGGCATCGCTCTCTTCGCTAAGACCAGTGGTCAGACCTCCATCAACTCCTGCTGCTTGTTGGTCTGCGCCTGATCAATCATAGCGACATGGGAGTTCTTGAGCGCGTCAAGCTGTGCTTCGGCCCGCTGGATGTCGTCTTCGGAAACTCCCCCTTCGCTCTCGAGTTGGTCGAGATCCTTGCGCGCCGCCCGCCGCACAGCGTTGACTCTCTGCTTGCCGTCCTCCCCCATCGCACCCACAACCCTGGACAGATCACGACGCCGTTCCTCGGTCAAGGGCGGGAATGTCAGCCTGATCACCCGACCGTCGTTGCTGGGAGTCAGACCCATATTGCTGTTGACGATCGCTCTCTCGATCGCATTGAGATTCGCTGCGTCGTGAGGGGTGACGACCAGCAGGCGCGCTTCGGGCACTCCGAAACTCGCCAACTCCAAGATCCTCATCTCGACACCGTAAGCCTCCACCGTGAGCCGCTCCAGGAGGCTTGAGGAAGCACGGCCTGTGCGCACGCTTGAGAATTCCCGCCGAGTGTAATCTACCGCGCTGCGCATCTGCTCGCCGGCATCCTCGATCACCAACTCAATCATCTCGTTCACGGATTCCCCTTGTCAGCGTCGACGAGCGTGCCGATTACCTCTCCTTCTAGTAGGGATCGTAGGTTGCCCGGACCCATCAGGTCGAACACGACGATCGGCATGTCGTTGTCCATGCACAGTGTGATAGCGGTCGCGTCCATCACTTTGAGGCCGCGGTTGACCACATCGAGGTAGGTCACATGGTCGAGTTTCACAGCAGACCCATCGACGCTCGGGTCACCCGTGTAGATGCCGTCGACGCTGCCATGAGTACCCTTCAGCACGGCTTCAGCTTCGATCTCAACGGCTCGCAGGCTCGCAGCGGTGTCTGTGGTGAAGCCCGGGTTTCCCGTACCGCTCGCCAGGATGACGATGCGGCCCTTCTCCAGATGACGAATCGCCCGGCGCCGGATATAGGGCTCCGCGATCTGGGCCATGTGGACGGCACTCTGTACCCGCGTCGCCGCGCCGAGACGTTCCAACGTGTCCTGCAGGGCGAGACTGTTCATCACCGTGGACAGCATGCCCATATAGTCGGCTTGGGCCGGGTCCATTCCGTCGCCAGCACCCTGTATGCCACGCCAGATGTTGCCACCGCCCACGACCACCGCGATGTCTATGTCGAAGTGGCGCTTCACCGCGACAATATCGGAGGCGATACGGCTCACGGTGTCGCCGTGGATGCCGTGTTCGAGCGGACCCGAGAACGCCTGTCCCGACAGCTTCAAGAGGACCCTGTTCCATCTGGGAGTGTTCGGTCCTCGAAGAGCTTCGGTGGCGTGACTCACAGTTACGTCCCGATCACAACCTGAACGAAGCGGGCAATCGAACCTCCACCGAGGCTGCTCTTCACAGTGGTCTTGTCTCCATGCAGACCCTGCTCGAGCAGAACACGCTCGGCGTGCCAGCCGCGCATCCTGCCGTTGACGATCTTGTCCCAAGCCTGCTCGGGTTTGCCTTCGGCCTTGGTGATCTCGAGCAGCGAGGCACGTTCTCTGTCTGCTTCGATGGCCGGTACCTCATCGGTAGAGAGGTACGACGGTTTGGCGAAAGCGACATGCAGCGCGACCTGGTGCAGGTCGTCGCGGCTCACACCTGAACCCTCGACTACCACTGCGTTCACTCCACGGCCATCCTGACTGTGCAGGTATGTGTCGACGAGGTTGCCGGGCGCCCCCTCGATGCGTTCAACAGCGCCGAGTTCGACGTTCTCTGAGATCGTGACCCGCAGGTCCTCGATGGCGTCGGCGAAGTCCTGCGCTGCGGGCGGCCCCCCGTCGAGCACACGGTCGGCTATCGCGGAGGCCAGCGATGTGACCGCATCACTCTTAGCCGAGAAGTCAGTCTCGGTCTTGATCTGCACGATCGCCGCCGCATTGTCGGCCGCGGCCAAAGCAATCGTGCCCTCGGTATTCTCGCGGTCGCTGCGGGCGGCCGCCTTCGCCAGACCCTTCTCACGAAGGAGCTGGCTGGCAGCTTCGGCGTCGCCGCCGCATTCCACTAGTGCTTTCTTGGCATCCATCATGCCCGCGCCCGTGGCATCGCGCAGCGCCTTCACGTCTTTGGCCGAAATCGACATCTTCTTGGTTCTCCGAGGGGTCTATTGCTGGGTCTCAACCGGGTCGGTTGTTGTGTCGGTCTGTTCAGGGGCAGCGGCGGTGGCGGTACTTGCCTGGGCGGCCACTTCGCCGGGTTGGTCCTCGCCGGCCTGGTCCTCGCCGCGCTGGTCCTCGCCGGTCTGGTCCTCGCCGGTCTGGTCCTCGCCGGCGACAGTTTGGCCGGCACCACTCTGACCGGCAGCACTCTGACCGACAGCACTCTGACCGACAGCACTCTGACCGGCGACAGTCTGGCCGGCGACAGTCTGGCCAGCACCACCCTGGCCGACGACAGTCTGGCCGGCAGCACTCTGACCGGCAGCACTCTGACCGGCACCACCCTGGCCGGCGACAGTCTGGCCGGCACCACCCTGGCCGGCACCACCCTGGCCGGCACCACCCTGGCCGGCGACAGTCTGGCCGGCACCACTCTGACCGGCTGCACTCTGACCGGCTGCACTCTGACCGGCTGCACTCTGGCCGGCAGCAGTCTGGCCGGCAGCACTCTGTTGCGACTGCGCGACGCGGGCTTCTCTGACCGCGGCTTGGGCGGCGGCTTCTTTGCGAGCCTGTTCCTGCGCGGCGACGTCGGCCTCGTCCACAGCACTGCTCTTGGGGCCCTCCCCGTCGATCTCAACGCGCTTGGACCGGATGAATCGGCCTTCCTGCACAGCGTCTGAGATCACCCGACACATCAATTGACCGGCGCGGATCGCGTCGTCGTTCCCTGGGATTGCGAAATCGATCAAGTCGGGGTCGCAGTTGGTGTCGACTACGGCGACAATCGGCACGCCGACCTTGCGCGCCTCAGTGACCGCGATGTGCTCCTTTTTGGTGTCGAGGACGAAGATGGCCTCCGGCAGACGCTCCATGTCGCGGATTCCCCCGAGGTTGCGCTCCAGTTTGGTCAGTTCGCGGATGATGAGCAGTGCCTCCTTCTTGGGCATTGCTTCGAACTCGCCGGAGTCGCGCATCCGCTGGTATTCCTTCATCTTGCTGACGCGTTTGGAGATGGTCTGGAAGTTGGTGAGCATCCCACCGAGCCAGCGTTCGTTGATATAAGGCATGTTGCAGCGCTCGGCGTACGACTGGATCGAGTCCTGGGCCTGCTTCTTCGTGCCGATGAACAGCACGGTGCCGCCGTTGGCGACAAGGTCGCGAACGAAGATGTACGACTGCTCAAGATGGTTGAGGGTCTGATGCAGGTCCACAATGTGGATCCCGGAGCGTTCACCGTGGATGAAGCGTTTCATCTTCGGGTTCCAGCGGCGAGTCTGGTGACCGAAGTGGAGGCCCGCCTCCAACAGTTGCTTCATGGAGATTACAGCCATGTTTGATCCTTCTTCCCGGTTCCAAACCCGCACCGGACACCGAAGCGACCGGGAGTGGCACGAGTACCAATTGTCCGTCGACATCAATCTGATGCGTCCGAGGCCCAAACGGGCCGCGCGGTAGTGTAGCGGCGCTCACACGAAGCCCGCGCCGCGACAGCGGTGTGTCTAGAACCAGCGGCCTTGAACGGGGTGGGGCACCAAGCGCACCACGACGCGTCGTGACCCGAACAACGGTTCCGGGTCGACGTATTCTCCGTGGAGGCGGACGCTGAAGTGGAACGGCCCGTCGCTCAGAGCGACCAGGTCGCCGTCGGCGACCTCCTGGCCCTCTCTCACCAGTATGTGGCCGACGAACCCGTAGGAAGACTCCAAGCCGTCGCCATGGTCCACGGTCACGAACAGCGAGCGAGCCACCGGCCCGGCGAACACCACGGTTCCCCGTGCTGCAGCAACGATGCGATCAAGCTCACCCGTGTCGTATTCGATGCCGCGGTTACCAGCGCCGTACTTGCCGTCGGGCAATCGGAACGGGTCCAGCACCGGCGCCGGCGTCGGACGCCGAAAGAGCAGGTCCGCGGCCTCCGCGGGTTGCGCCACGCCGGTTGAGACCGCCAGCAGAATGCTCGCAACGGCGACAACGACGGTTCGCCTCGCCGACCGGGTCCGAGACCTCCATGAACCGAATGAACGGCACCCCAATGAACGGTGCCGAAGGCAGCCTTGCATAGTCTTCTCCCAAGAGTTGATGGTTCTCTGGGGGAAGTCGGCGGCTCTTGGACTCTAGGCCCGCGGGTGTGTGGACCGGTGCACTTCGCGCATTCTCTCTCTACTAACCCGCGTGTAGATCTGCGTGGTGGCGAGGTCTGCGTGACCCAACAGCTCCTGCACACTGCGCAGGTCTGCGCCCCCGTCGAGGAGGTGCGTGGCGAAGGTGTGTCGAAGGGCGTGAGGGTGCGTGGGCGACAGCGACCTCCCGTCGAGCAGTCGTCTTACATCGCGCGGTGAGAGGGCCTTCCCTCGGCGGTTCAGGAACACCCGATCATCGGGGGACACCTCGGTCACCATCTTCGGGCGCCCGCGGCGGATCCAGTCCTTGAGCGCAGCCGCTGCCGGTTCGGAGATCGGCACCCGTCGTTGCTTCGAGCCCTTGCCCCACACGGTGATCGAGTCGCTGGGCCCCGAAAGGTCTTCATGGCGAAGCCCGCAAAGCTCACTCACCCGCAGACCACTGCCGTACAACAACTCGACGATCGCCCGATCACGCAGCTCGATCTCGGGTTCGGCGACGGCGGCCCCCCGCGCTGCGGTCGATCCTTCGAACAGACTGTCGAGTTCTGCGGCGCTGAGCACGTCCGGCAGGGTTGCCGTGCCCCGGGGCGCCGACAGAGCCGAGCTGGGGTCGGTGGCCAAGCGGTCCGTACGACACGCCCAACCGAAATATCTGCGGATCACAGAGGCTTTGCGGGCAGTGGTTCTTCTCGCATAGCCGGAACGGTGCAGCTCCGAGAGGTACATGCGGAGATCGCGGCGGGTCACCTTCTCGGGCACGGACACACCCGCCGCTTCGAACCATCGGACCAGAGCACGCATGTCCCGCTCATAGACGGCCCTAGTCGAGGGTGCGACTCGAGACAGGGAGTCAAGCCAGACGTCGAGGTTCCAGGCTTTCACGACATCAACCCTACTTGCAGGCACCCCTCAGACCGCGCGACCTTCAGTACTGCCGCCTGATCCTGGAACCGTCGTGAACCACGAGCCCGGCCGCAACCAGTTCTTCAACATGTGCGTACACCTCGAGCACGCCGAGCCCGCTGCGGTCGACGACTTCGTCCATCGAGGTTGGTCCGTCGTCTATGGCGTCAAGCACCGCTGCGCCCTTCGCGTCCACCGCACCGCTGCGAACAGACGAACCCGAACGGTCAACGACCGCCGAATCAGCCACCGCCAAGTCAGCCACCGCCAAATCAGCCACCGCCAAATCAGCCACACCCGCGTCTGCTGATCCGCGGCGGGTGGCCAGGGCGGTCTGCGACAGGCCCAACGCAACCAGCACATCAACCACGTCGCGTGCAGGCGCACAACCATCGACCAGAAGCTGATTGGTGCCCTCGGCGGCTTTGTTGCGCACCGAACCAGGAACCGACATCACCTCTACATCTCGGCGAATCGCCTGTTCAACGGTCAGCAGCGAACCACCCGAGGCACGCGACTCGATTACTACGACCAGATCCGACAACGCTGCGATGAGCCGATTCCGCGCCGGAAAGCGCCAAGGCTCGGGCCTCCCCCCGAGCGGCGCCTCGCTGAGGACCGCACCAGCGGCGACCACGCCTTCCCAAAGATCGCGATGGCGTTTCGGATACACAACATCGACGCCGCTGCCCACCACCGCCAGCGGTGGAGCCCCACCCGCCAGCAGCGCACCACGATGCGCTTCGCCGTCGACGCCCAGCGCCAGGCCCGAGACCACAACCACCCCCGCTTCAGCCAGACCCATGCCGATCTCGCGCGCCACCTCCCGGCCTATCGACGATGCGCGGCGGGTGCCGATCACCGCCACGTGGGCCAGTGACGGATCTGGCAGAGTACCGCAACCAAATATCACCGGAGCCGGGTCGATGTCGTTGACGAGCTGGACCGGATGTGTTGGATCACCCAGTGTGGTGACACGGGCACCGGCTGCGTCGAGGCCCTCCGAGAGAGCGTTCAGATCAATGCCCTTGAGTTCTCGCTGCCATGCCGCGAGCACCTCGACAGGAGCAACCGCAGAACCGAGCGAACCCGACTCGACCGCCTCGAAGGCCTCGCCGACCGAACGCTGTTCGAGCAGATTGTGGAGCCGCAGCGGTGTGGCACCACCCAAAGAAGCGAGAGCAGCAGCCTGTGTGTCTTCACGCATCGAAACTCCCCATCGGAGGACGCACACGGAAGCCGATGGCCGAGTAGAGGTCGCGGGCCCGCAGCGTGGGGCCGGCGTCGTCGAGGTCGCGAATCGTGCGCGCAACGGCCCGGACCCGCATTGCCCCGCGAGCGCTCAGACGACCGTCAGTCAAAGCCTGGTGCAGCACGTCGGTCGCCTCAGGCTCGAGCGGCGCAGCATCCTCGAGTTGCTCACGGTTCAGCGCTGCATTGGTCCGTGCGCCGCGGCTCAGAGCCAGCTCGCGCACCCGAGCCACCCGCTGCGCCACAGCGCTGGACGGCTCGCCCGGTTCTCGCTCAAGGAGAGCGGTAGGCGACGGACGGTCAACGTGCACCATCACGTCGAGCCGATCAAGGACGGGTCCAGAAATCCGCCGCGAATAGCGCATACGGGCCGAGGGCCCGCAACGGCAGCTCACCGAACCGCCCTCACCGCAGGGACAGGGGTTCATCGCCGCGACGAGCAGGACATTAGCCGGATGTTCACGCATGCCACCGCTGCGCGCCACCCGCACCACGCCCTCCTCGAGGGGCTGGCGCAACCCGTCGAGAACACTGGGGGCGAACTCTCCCAGCTCATCGAGGAAGAGGACGCCCTCGGTGGCCACGCTGATCTCGCCAGGCAGTACCCGCCCCGATCCACCACCGACCAACGCGGCCATGGACGCCGAATGATGCGGAGCGCGGAACGGCGGGCGTCGGACCAGACCAGACCCCG
The DNA here is from genome assembly GCA_951812975.1 of uncultured Acidimicrobiales bacterium. Classification (GTDB taxonomy): domain Bacteria; phylum Actinomycetota; class Acidimicrobiia; order Acidimicrobiales; family Aldehydirespiratoraceae; genus VXYK01. The sequence goes on from CATOTC010000002.1 coordinate 43,099, forward strand.
GAAGCCGGATCGAGGCAGCGCTGTGGACACGGGTGACGAGGCGAGCCGCTTCTGCTGAAAGATCAGGCAACAACCCCGGAAGGCGGCGAGCCAACATGGTCTTCCCGCCTCCGGGCGGTCCGATCAGCAACAGGTGATGCCCCCCGGCCGCAGCAATCTCCAGAGCCCAGCGTGCGCTCGCCTGCCCTCGGACATCGGCCAGATCCGGCTCGTCGGCCACCTCGTCGTCGCAGCGCGGCGGCTCCACATGAGGCCACGGCAGTCCCTCAGAGACCACATCGATGATGTCGCGTAACCGGCGAACAGGACGAACTCGGTCCCCTGCACCGAGCGCCGCGACCCCGGCGTCGGCAGCCGCCACGATCACCCGATCGGTCTTCAACACGTCGACCATCGGGAGGATTCCCGGAACCGGGCGCAGCGAACCGTCCAGCCCCAACTCCCCGACCGCAGAAATATCGGAGAGCGACTCCAGGGGAATCTGCTCCGAGGCGGCCAGGATCCCGAGCCCGATCGGCAGATCGAGGCCCGCACCGACCTTGCGGACACACGTGGGCGCCAGGTTCACCGTGATCCGCTGCATCGGCCAGTTGAGGTCACTCGACTCGACCGCCGCGCGCACGCGGTCTCGAGCCTCGCGGCATGAGGCGTCGGGGAGGCCCACAATGGTGAACGCCGGGAGGCCGTTGGTTACGTGGACCTCAACATCGACCGCAGCGCCGTCGATGCCGTCGAGGGTGGAAGAAGGAATAGAAGCAAGCATGGGACAGCCTTTTCGAAGGAGACAAAAGGCTGTCTTTCGCAAACAGCGAGCGTGGGGAGAACACTAGGCGGAGCGTGTGACACCGCTCAGCTAAGCACCTCTCTTGTATACCGGGTGACCGCCGCAATCTGTCGATCAGTCAATCTCTCGGCGAACGAGGGCATCGTACCCTTGCCGTCGGCGACAACCGCAACCTGATCGTCGATGTCGGGATACGCCCCGACGACCGCACCATTGTTCAGGCGCGGCCCCTGCCCACCTCCGCCGCTCCGTCCATGACACGCCGCACAGTGCTTCGCGTAAACGGCACGGCCGTCCGCCAGGACCGGGTCAGGCTCCCCGTCGGGTCCGAGCGGCACTTCCGGCGGGTCCCCCGCGCAGGAGCCCACGAACACTCCGACAACAAGAATCCCAAAAAGCAACCTGCGCACCGTGACTCCAACACGAGGAAACAAACTCGATAGACCATACTGACAAGATGGGAATGGACCCCACCCGCCCACACCGCCGCCGTCCGACCGACTACCTGTACGTGGCCGCCGGTCTGGTGGTAGCGGCGCTGTTGGTGCTGTGGGCGGTGCTCGGCTGATGGACGACCCCGAATCATACGGCGAGCTCGACATCAAGTTCCTGCAGCCATACCAAGCCAACAAGAGCTACGTCTGCCCGAACTGCAACCGCGACATCTCGCCAGGGACCAGCCATTACGTCGTCGTTCCCGTGCACGCGCCCGACCTGCGGCGACACTGGCACCGCGGCTGCTGGGACGGCAGGCGCACACGCACACCCCGCCGCTGACGACCCACGCCCTCAGAACGCGCCGGCGATGACTCTGACCTTCCCGGCAACGACGGAGGCGACATCGAAACGCAGGCGGCCACGGCGCCCATGCCGGTCGAGCCACGACAACGCAGTGCGGCGCACCAGTTGCTGTTTGCGCGGGCCGACCGCTTCCACCGCGCTGCCGAAACTGTCCGACGAACGCGTCTTCACCTCACAGAAGACGATCTCATCGTCGCGACCCAGCACCAAGTCGATCTCACCGCCCTTGATCCGCCAGTTCCGATCAAGTACTTCGTACCCGTCGGTCTCGTACCTGCGAGCGACGAGGTCCTCGCCCCAACGCCCCAATGCGACCCGTGATCTGTCCATCCCCCGACCGTAGGGGGGCCCTGTGACAACGCTGCTGCGGCGCCCGCACGGTGTCGGGCCGCCGACTAGTTGTCGCGCTTCTCCTTGACCCTGGCAGCCTTGCCGATCCGGTCGCGCAGGTAGTAGAGCTTGGCACGACGGACATCGCCGCGAGTCACCCGCTCGATCCGTTCCACAATCGGGGTGTACAGCGGAAAAGTGCGTTCGACACCGACACCGAAACTCAGCTTGCGGACCGTGAAAGTCTCGCGGATCCCGCTGCCCTGCCGACGGATTACCACACCCTCGAAGACCTGCGTGCGAGCACGGTTGCCCTCCATCACGCGGACATGGACCCGAAGCGTGTCGCCAGGGCCGAAGTCCGGGATGTCATCCCGTTCAATAAGGTTGTCGACGACGTCTGTGGGCTGCATCGCAAGCTCCGCGGCAGTGAGAACAAGAGAACGGGCCGCTCAAAGGTCGAACGGACCGAACAGCAAGCCTAGAGGCGACTTGCCGAACCAACACACCCCTAGGGGTCGAGAAGTTCGAATTCTGCCAACAGTTCCCGGTCCGCGGCGCTCAGGCCGCCACGCTGCGCAATGAGATCAGGGCGACGGTCGATCGTGCGCCGCAACGATTGGGCTCTGCGCCAGCGCCGCACACGACCATGGTCGCCCGAGCGCAGAACCTCCGGCACCTCCCAGGTGCGGAACTCCGCAGGCCGGGTGTACTGCGGGTACTCCAGCAGGCCGTCGCTGAACGACTCCTCGGTCGTGCTGTCGGCATTGCCGAGCACCCCCGACACGAGCCGACCGACCGCCTCGACAATGAGCAGAGCCCCGACCTCGCCACCGGCCAGAACCACATCGCCCACCGACACTTCATCATCGACAAGGTGCTGCCGCACTCGCTCATCAACACCCTCATAACGGCCGCACAACAACGAGAAACCTTCGGTCCCCGCCAATTCGGACGCCATGGCCTGGTCGAAGCGCCGCCCCGCGGGAGACAAGTACAGCAGCGGCCTGGGCGGCTCGACCTCCTCCACCGCAGCAAACAGCGGCGCCGGCGACATCACCATCCCCGCCCCTCCTCCGAAAGGGGCGTCGTCGACGGACTGATGCACCCCGGTTGCGTGCGAGCGCAGGTCGTGGACTCGCACATCGAGGCGGCCCTCACGGCGTCCCCTTCCGATCACCGACTCATCGGCGAAGGAGTCGACCACCCCGGCGAAGATCGTGAAGATGTCGATACGAAGCCCGCTCACGATGTTGTCCCGGGTTCAGAACCGCTGTCGTCTGCGTCGTCCATCAGATCGAAAATGCCGTCTGGCACATCAACGGCGATCCGCTCGCCCGGCTCCAGTCCAGTCACGAAGGTGATCGGCACGAGCGCGCCGCTGTCGAGTTCAAGCAGGTCGCTGGCCGGGTTCTGCACCACTTTGACCACAACGCCGCGCCGGGTGTCGTGCTGGTCGACGACCTCGGCGCCGATCAGTTCATGCACCCACAACTCCTCGGGGTCATCAAGGGGCTCCGCGTAGAGGACGGTGCCGCTGAGCGCCTCCGCGGCGTTGCGGTCGCCGACACCGTCGAAGGCGACGATCCAAGCACCCTTGTGCGCCCTCGCCGAACGGACCACGAACTCGCGGTCCTCAGAAGCCAGCACGGCACCGCTGCTCAGCCGTTCGGTGCGATTTGTTGTCAACGAGACCAGGACGTCGCCGCGTACTCCGTGCGGGCGGGTGATGCGGCCCAGTTCGAGCATCAAAGTTCGCCCAGTGTTCTAAGAACGTGCACGGATTCAACAAGGGGTGGCGCTGTCACCAGTCGCCTTCCGCTCATGTTCGCTACGCGCCACTTCCCGCTCATGTTCGCTACGCGCCACTTCCCGCTCATGTTCGCTACGCGCCACCTCCCGCTCTTGTTCGCGGCGCTCACGGGGCCGCTCGGAACGCGGGCGGGCCGCTCGGGCCGCGGCCTCGCCCGGTCGCGGTCGTGTTCGGAATCAATCCGCTCGGCCTCCTAATCGACGAACTCCACTTCGATGGAGGTGCCCTCCTCGTAACCGGCGGCCCGCACCACAGTACGGATCGCGCCTGCCACGCGGCCGCGCCTGCCGATCACGCGGCCCATGTCTCCTTCGCCGACCGTCACATCGAGGCGAAGCGTGTCGTCGTATCGTGAGGCCTCCACGTTGACCGCATCCGGGTTCTCAACCATCTGCTTGACGACGTACTCACAGACCGCCTGCGCTGATTCTGCCGACATCGTCAGTCACCTCCGTCGGTTTCGGAGTCACCGGTGTCGGCGTCGCTCGCCTCAGCGGCACCCTCGGCAGGTCCTGACGCTGCCGCCGGCTTTGACGGCGCTGCCGCCGCGACCGGTTCAGACTTGCTGGTGTGCAGTTCCCAGGCACCGGAGATCTTCAGCAGCTTCTCGACCCGCTCAGTCGGCTGAGCACCATGGTGGAGCCAGTGCAGCGCACGATCGTTGTCGATCTTGATTACCGAAGGATCCTGACGCGGCTCGTACGTGCCGATGATCTCGATGAAGCGCCCGTTGCGGGGCGAGCGCGAGTCTGCGGCGACAACGCGATAGGTGGGCTGCTTCTTCTTGCCCATCCGCATGAGGCGGAGCTTGACGGCCATCTGTTCTCTGTTTCTCTTGAGGACTTATCGTCGCTGACTTGCGAAGATTGTGAGCGCGGCGGAGGCCGGGCGACCGCTCAATTCAATCTCCGCCGGTACACCAATTCCAACCTTGAAAGCCAACAACGCATCGCGTCGCTCAAAACCCGCCGACGCGGTCGTCGAGCCCCGGCAGCGACAGCGGCACCTTCGGGACCTTCGCCGGACCCTTCTCGGTGACACGCCCCCCACGCCTCTGCTTGCCTTTCTTACCCCTGTTGCGAGCTTTGGGGTTGACCTTCTTGGAGCCGAATCCGGCGAACTGCTTCATCATCTGACGCATCTGCGAGAACTGGTCTATCAGTTGCCTGACTTCGGTGGGCTGCACGCCTGAACCGTTGGCGATCCGCAGACGCCGCGACCCGTCGATGATGTCCGGCTGGACCCGCTCAGCCGGGGTCATGGAGCGGATTATCCCCTCTATGCGGGCAAGATGCCGGTCGTCGATCTCCGCGTCGCGGGCCTCTTTGGGGATCCCCGGCATCATTCCCACGAGGTTCCCCAACGGACCCATCTTCTTGATCTGCTGCATCTGCTCGAGGAAGTCCTCGAGTGTGAAGGTGCCTTCGAGCAGCCGGGCCGCAGCCTGTTCGGCCTGTTCGGCCTCAAAGGCCTCCTCCGCCTTCTCGATGAGGGTCTCGACATCTCCCATGCCGAGGATGCGGCTGGCCAGGCGATCAGGATGGAAGGTGTCGAAGTCTTCGATCTTCTCACCCGTCGACGCGAACGCGATCGGCTTGCCGACGACTTCCTTCACCGACAGCGCCGCTCCGCCGCGGGCGTCACCGTCGAGCTTGGTGAGGATCACGCCGTCGAGGGCGAGGGTCTCGTCGAAGGACCTCGCCATGGTGACCGCGTCCTGGCCGGTCATGGCGTCCACCACCAAGAACGTGTAGTGGGGCTGGACCACAGAGGAGATGTCGCCGATCTCAGCCATGAGTTCGGTGTCGATGGCCAAGCGCCCTGCGGTGTCGACGATCACCACGTCGCGGGCCGTGCGGGTAGCTTCCTTGATCGCCCTGCGGGCCACTCTCGTCGGGCGGGAAGTCTCAGAGAAGACGGGAACGTCGATCTGTGCGCCCAGGGTGCGGAGCTGTTCCACGGCTGCGGGGCGTTGCAGGTCGGCACCTACAAGCAGCGGATGTCGGCCCTGTTTCTTGAACCAGTGCGCCAACTTGGCGGCATTGGTGGTCTTGCCCGAACCCTGCAGACCCGCCATAAGCACAACAGTCGGAGGCTTGGACGCGTAGGTGAGACGCATCGCCTCCCCGCCGAGGCTGGCGGTCAATTCTTCGAGGACGATCTTGACGACCTGTTGGCTGGGGTTGAGCGCTCCGGAGAGCTCCTGGCCCTGGGCGCGGTCGCGGATCCGTGCCACCATCGAGTCAACCACATCAAGGTTCACGTCGGCCTCGAGCAGCGCCAAGCGGATCTCGCCGAGTGTCTCGTCTATGTCGGCTTGGGTCAGCTTGCCCCGGCCTCTAATGCCTTTGAAGATGCGGTCGAACCGGTCCGAGAGGGTTTCAAACATGGTCCGTTCACCCTAGCGGCCCGGTCCCCCGTCTCAGAGCGGCTGGACTGCGCTGTGCCTGTTCAAATAGGGCACTATTCGAAGAGGGCGTCGACGAACTCCACAGGATCAAAGTCGACCAGGTCACCGATCCCCTCGCCCAGACCTGCGAGTTTGACCGGAACACCGAGCTCGGAGTGGATCGCGACCACAATCCCCCCTTTGGCTGATCCGTCGAGCTTGGTGAGGATCACGCCGGTCACGTCCACTGCCTCGGTGAACTGCCGAGCCTGCGACAGGCCGTTCTGACCGGTTGTGGCATCAATGACCAGGAACGTCTCGGTGACAGTTCCGGCGCCCTTCTCAGCCACCCGGCGTACCTTGCGCAACTCCTCCATCAGATTGGCCTTGGTCTGGAGCCGGCCGGCAGTGTCGGCCATCACCAACGGCACCGAACGCGCCGCGGCATGTTCGATCGCGTCAAAAACGACCGACGACGGATCGGCGCCCTCGGACCCCCGCACGATCTCAGCACCGGTGCGCTGGGACCATATGGTCAGCTGTTCAACCGCAGCAGCGCGGAACGTGTCCCCCGCGGCGAGCACGACCGAGCGCCCCTCATCTGACTGGCGCCGGGACAGCTTGCCGATGGTGGTGGTCTTCCCCACACCGTTGACCCCCACGAACAACCACACCGCCGGTCCCGGAACCTGGGAGTCGGCGGGCATTTCGACGCTGGCGTCGACGTTCAATGTGCGATCGAATCCCTCAAGGCGTGACACGATCTCGGCTTTGACCAGCCCGGCAAGCTCCGAAGCGTCCTCGAGTTTCTCATCGGCGGCCGCCTCACGCACCGCAGAGATGATCTCCGCGGATGTGGAGACACCCACATCGGCTCTGATCAAGGCGTCTTGGAGGTCCTGCCAGGTCTGTTCGTTGATGGCTCCACGACCGAACACCGAGCCCAGATAACCGCCGAGGGTCGAGCGCGCCTTACCGAGCCGGTCACGAAACGAAGGTGCCGTCGAGGCAGATTCGACCGCCTCGTCATCGCCTGTGGCGGTGTCACCGGAGGGCTCGACGACCGAGGGGTCGCGGCCCTCGAGGCGGCGGTCTCTGACAATGAAATACGCGGAGAGGCCGATAATGGTCAACGCGGCAACGGCAACGATGATCGCGAACAGCATGGCCGCCGGATTCTACCTGCTCTGTCCGGCCAGTCGGGTGGCTGGTCTGCCCGATCGTTCAGGCGGCTGCGAGAATCGCCTGGACCGTCAGCCGGATGCCGTCGCGAAGCAGCAGGATGTCTACGCTCTCGCCCGGGCGGAACAGCTTTATCTCGGCAGCCAGATCGACCATCGAGGTGATCTCCTTGCCATTGAGCGCGATGATGAGGTCACCGGCCTTGAGGCCGCTGTCGTCGGCGGGCGAACCGTCGACGACTGACGTCACCAGAGCACCGTGGGAGCCGTCTGTGGGCGTATCGCCCTGGATCCCCAAGAAGCCGATATCGAGAGACTCCCCGCTGACGATGCGACGAGCGATCAGCACGATGGTGTCGGACGGGATGGCGAACCCGACACCGACGTTGCCCGCAGACGGGGTCCGAATCTGGGTGTTGATCCCGATGACCCGGCCGAAGCGGTCGGCGAGAGCGCCGCCGGAGTTGCCCATGTTGATCGGCGCGTCGGTCTGGATCATCTCTACCGGATTGGGATTGTCCCGATCTGAGCCGCCCTCCTCAAGGACCCGGTTGACCGCGCTCACCACACCCGCGGTGACGCTCTGGTCGAGCCCGAACGGCCCGCCGATGGCGACGGCCAACTGCCCCACCCTGACTTCGGAGGTAGGCGCGAAGACTGCTTGAACCAGCGAATTGACTTCATCGGGATCGACCCCGACGACTGCCACGTCACGACTCGGGTCACCACCGATGACGGTTCCTACCACAATCTGTCCATCTGGGAACTCAACGTCGACGTTGGTGCTGAGTTCAACCACGTGGTTGTTGGTCACGATGTAGCCGTTCTCAACGTCCCATACGACGCCCGAGCCCTGACCTTCGTCGCTGATTATCACGACGATCGACGGGCTGACCGCGTCGGCAACATCAGCCACCGGTTCCAGAGACGTCTCGATCGGCACGGGTCCTGGCTCCACGTCGAGGAAGGAGTCCACAGTGTCAGTGCTCGGCGTTGAACTGACCGATGACCCGCCTCCGTCAAGTCTGTCTTGAGAAGCAGTGTCCGGGGTGGACGACGAGGACCCGGTCGAGTCGTCGGACCAGAACTGTCCGGCGACGAATCCGCCAACGAGCAGCACGCACACCGTCAACAGCACGAAGATGCCTCTGAGCCAGGCCGTGGAGTCCCAACGCTTGTCGGGAGGTTGTGCAACCGACGGCGGGCCGACGGTCGGCATCGCACCAAGCTGAGGTGGAGTCGGCCTAGGCAGATCCGACTGTGGCGGCGGGGACGGCACAGCGCCAGACGACGGCCGAGCCCATCGCGGCGGCGGCCCGTCGGGCGATCCTTGAGACGGCGGCGAGGGCGACGGAGGTGCCGACCCGCGGGTCGACTGGGGCGGCGGTGGGGGCGGGGGCGGCGGAACCCGCTTTGCCGTGGACGCAGGCGACCAGCGCTCTGTGCCCGCGGGACTCACAGCGCCGTCGGCAGCACCGTCAGGTTCATCGCTCGGGTCGCGATCCATACCCCCAACCGTAGGGCCTTGAACCGAAAGGGAGAAGTGCAACAGCCCCAATACTGAAGATGCGCGATGCGCCGCACGGGCATCACCGATCCTCGGGGCGTTCGCTCGCGTAGGGTGAGGCGATGACCACCATCACCGCCGACATCAAGATTGAACCCGGCTCCGAGTTCTCTGTGGAACTGCGATCCGGGTCGCACCTCTGGCACGCCGATGAGCCCCCCGAAGTCGGCGGCGCCGACACCGGACCCAACCCCTACGAACTGCTGTTGTCGTCGGTTGCCGCCTGCACCGCCATCACCGTGTCGTTGTACTGCAGGCGCAAGGGTTGGGAACTCGACTCGGTGTCGGCGCGCTACAGCCACGACCGGGTCCACGCCCGCGACTGTGACGATTGCGAGTCCGACGCATCGGGCCACATCGACCGGGTCCGCAGCCAAATCTTCATCGAAGGCGACTTCGACGATGGGCAACGCTCACGCTTGACCGAGATTGCCCGCCGCTGCCCTGTCCACAAGACCCTCGAGCGGGGCGTGACCTTCACCACCGAAGCTGTATTCGCCGGCTAGCCACCGCCAAGTGTGCCAGACCCCCAAGGACCTCCCGAACTCAAACGCCTCGCCAAGACCCTCACAGCCCGGCGCGACGAGACCCCACGGCCCGTCGACCCTTGAGAGCCGCCGCCGCATCCTCACAGCCTGGCGCGACGAGACCCCACACCAGCGTCACCGCCCACGCTCACAACGAACGCACCCAAGCTCCCAACGCCAAGATCAAAGACGTCAAACGATCCGCACGGGGCTTCCGCCGGTTCACCAACCACCGGCTACGCACCCTGCTCGCAGCCAGCCAAGGCACCCCCAACCCAGCACAGGAACCAGAACCCGACATCCCCGCTTCGACGCGGAGCCGGTATTGTGGCTCGGGATGATCGGCAAAGACCGCATTCTCTCTCGGGATGACCACCAAAGACCGCAATGTTGCAACTATTGGTTTATTTGCCGGTTGCGGTCGAAGAGCCAGAATTTGCCGCAATTCAATAGGAATCGGGGGAATTGGGTGGCGTTAGCGTTGTCGTTGAGCCTAGTTGTTGCTGGGTGTGGAGTAGACACCGAGGGACCGCTTGAAGAATCGAAGCCTGAACCGCTTGAAGAATCGAAGCCTGAACCGCTTGAAGAATCGAAGCCTGAACCGCTTGAAGAATCGAAGCCTGAACCGCTTGAAGAATCGAAGCCTGAACCGCTTGAAGAATCGAAGCCTGCTCAGGCTGCCGTCTCCGCCGGTGGGGGGCATTCGTGTTGGCTCAAGACTGACGCCACCATCACCTGCTGGGGCAACAACAGATACGGGCAGGCCGACGCGCCCGGCGGAACGTTCAGCGCCGTCACCGCCAGCTGGGAGCATTCGTGTGGGCTCAAGACTGACGCCACCATCACCTGCTGGGGCAACAACAGATACGGGCAGGCCGACGCGCCCGGCGGAACGTTCAGCGCCGTCACCGCCAGCTGGGGCAACAACAGCAGCGGGCAGGCCGACGCGCCCGGCGGAACGTTCAGCGCCGTCACCGCCAGCTGGGGCAACAACAGCAGCGGGCAGGCTGATGCGCCCGGCGGAACGTTCAGCGCCGTCACCGCCGACGGGGGCGACAACAGCAGCGGGCAGGCCGACGCGCCCGGCGGAACGTTCAGCGCCGTCACCGCCGGTTGGGAGCATTCGTGTGGGATCAAGACTGACGCCACCATCACCTGCTGGGGCAACAACGACGAGGGGCAGGCCGACGCGCCCGGCGGAACGTTCAGCGCCGTCACCGCCGACGGGGGGCATTCGTGTGGGCTCAAGACTGACGCCACCATCACCTGCTGGGGCGACAACAGCAGCGGGCAGGCCGACGCGCCCGGCGGAACGTTCAGCGCCATCACCGCCGGCTGGGAGCATTCGTGTGGGCTCAAGGCTGACGCCACCATCACCTGCTGGGGCAACAACAGCAGCGGGCAGGCCGACGCGCCCGGCGGAACGTTCAGCGCCGTCACCGCCGGCGGGGCGCATTCGTGTGGGCTAAAGACTGACGCCACCATCACCTGCTGGGGCAACAACAGCAGCGGGCAGGCCGATGCGCGCGGCGGAACGTTCAGCGCCATCAGCGCCGGCGGGGCGCATTCGTGTGGGCTAAAGACTGACGCCACCATCACCTGCTGGGGCGACAACAGCAGCGGGCAGGCCGACGCGCCCGGCGGAACGTTCAGCGCCATCACCGCCGGCGGGGCGCATTCGTGTGGGCTAAAGACTGACGCCACCATCACCTGCTGGGGCGACAACAGCAGCGGGCAGGCCGACGCGCCCGGCGGAACGTTCAGCGCCATCACCGCCGGCGGGGCGCATTCGTGTGGGCTCAAGGCTGACGCCACCATCACCTGCTGGGGCAACAACGACGAGAGGCAGGCCGATGTGCCCGGCGGAACGTTCAGCGCCGTCACCGCCGGCGGGGTGCATTCGTGTGGGCTAAAGGCTGACGCCACCATCACCTGCTGGGGCAACAACGACGAGGGGCAGGCCGATGCGCCCGGCGGAACGTTCAGCGCCGTCACCGCCGGCTGGGAGCATTCGTGTGGGCTAAAGACTGACGCCACCATCACCTGCTGGGGCAACAACGACGAGGGGCAGGCTGATGCGCCCGGCGGAACGTTCAGCGCCGTCACCGCCACCGGGTGGCATTCGTGTGGGCTCAAGACTGACGCCACCATCGCCTGCTGGGGCAACTTCTCCGTACGAGTCGGATAAACGCGCCAGACACGAACACCGCAGCCGCCAACTGGCACGATACCAAGGTCTGCGGTTGGTTCTTGAATCGCTCGACTTCTAGTTTTGACAACCACGGAGGTTGTCCCTTTTGTGACGGGTTGGGGGTGACCTCCTGAGGGAGGATGTGGGTGTTGTATTCCTGATTCGCCTCAGGAGGTTCCCATGGCGACACAGACTAGACAGCCCCAGCATCGCAACGCGGCGTTGACGCCGGCTCAGCGTTTGAAGATGGTGAAGGTGCTTGTCGAGGACGGCTGGGGTGTCGCGGCTGTTGCGCAGCGGTTCTGAGTTGATCCAAAGACTGTGCGTCCGTGAGCGTTGCATCGCGGCTCCCAGGTCAGCCGACTATGGGGAGATCGAAGACCTCGTCAGTTTCGCCCGCAGTTGAGAACCGGCCCTCCGAGCGAAATGACGCAGCAGTGGGGTCACTTGTCCTTGGCGACGATCCACATTGCGAAGTACTGGGCGCCGCCGCCGTACGCATGACCGAACGCCGTGCGCGCGCCGTCGACTTGGTGCTCACCGGCCTCGCCCATCACCTGCAACGCGGCTTCAGCGAAACGGATCATCCCGGAGGCGCCGATGGCGTTGGACGACAAAACCCCGCCCGAACAGTTCACCGGAAGGTCGCCGCCCTCGAGTCTGGTGGCACCGGCCTCGACCAACTGCCAGCCCTTGCCCTTCTCAGCAAACCCGAGAGACTCCAGCCACATCGGCTCATACCAGGAGAACGGCACATACATCTCGACCGCGTCGATCTGTGAGCGGCGGTCGCCAATCCCGGCCTGGGCGAACACATCATCAGCACACTGCTCACTGGCCGCGGGCGACACCATGTTGCGCCCACCATAAGAGTTCGACTCCGAGCGCATCGCGGTGCCCTTGATCCAAGCCACCGGACCGTCATGGGCATCGCCACCCGCCTCGTCGGTCAACACCATCGCACAGGCACCGTCTGAAGACGGACAGGTCTCGGAATAGCGGATCGGATCCCACAACATCGGTGACTCGACGACCTGCTCGAAGGTGAGATCGTGCTGGTGAAGGTGGGCGTAGGGGTTCTTCAAGGCGTGCTGGCGGTCCTTGAAGGCCACCAGACAACCGATCAGTTCAGGAGCATCGCTCATGGCCATGTAGCGGCGCATGATCGGCGAGAAATAACCGCCGGCGCCAGCGTTGACCGAAGTGGTGAACGGCTGGGGAAGCGACAGCGCCCACATTGCGTTGGACTCCGACTGCTTCTCCCAGGCAATCGTCAGAACCGTGGAATGGACCCGGCTCTGAACCATCGAGGCGGCAACACACGCTGTGGACCCGCCGACCGACCCAGCGGTGTGGACCCGCATGATGGGCTTGCCGACGCAACCGAGAGCTTCGGCAAGGTAGATCTCGGGCATCATCACGCCCTCGAAGAAGTCTGGGGCCTTGCCCATGATCACCGCGTCGATGTCCGCCCAGGTCTTGTGGGCCGTATCGAGTGCACGCTGCGCTGCCTCCCGCAGCAGACCGGCCATCGACACGTCGCCGCGCGTCGACGCGTACTTGGTCTGGCCCACACCGATTACGGCTGTTCGTTCCTTGCCCATGATCACTCCCCCTCCAACACTGCGACCAGGTTCTGTTGCAGACAGGGACCGGAGGTGGCGTGCGCCACACCACGGTCACCGTCACCTCTGACGATCCGCTCGAATACCTCGCCGAAACGGATCAGGCCCGCAGCCATCATCGTGTTGGCCGCCAGAGCACCCCCGGACGGGTTCACAGAGACACTGTCGTCGAGCCCGAGCGCCTGTGTCAGCACGGCCTCTGAGGTTGTGAACGGCGCATGCAACTCAGCGAAGTCGATCCGGTCGGCGCCGACACCCGATCTGTTCGCGGCAATAGCTGCCGATGAGGCTGAGGTCAGGTCCCTCACACCCAGAGTGTGAGCATCGCTGCGATGGTCGATCCCGCGTATCCACACAGGGCGTTCACACAGCGAGCGTGCCCGGTCGCCGACAGCCAACACCATCGCCGCGCCGCCATCGGCGGACGCGCCGATGTCGGAGGGCCGCAGGGGATCCGACAGGTACGGCTCCGCGAGGATCTCTTCGACCGACTTCTGCTCAGTACGGACCGCATGGGGGTTGGTGGACGCGTTCAGTCGGGAACGGCTGGCCGTCTCAGCCAACTGTCGTTCGCTCACCTTGCCCGACTCCAGCAGCATCCGGGCCGCGAGCCCCTCGATGGCGTAGGCATCGGGCCAGAGCGGAGCGACATAGTAGGGATCCATCTGGGTCGCGAGGACATCACGCAACGAACCCGGTGACGACTTCCCGTAGGAATACACGAACGCGGTGTCGATGTCCTCGCACTGCAGCTTGACCCACGCCTCATAGAGGGCCCAGGCACCGTCCTGTTCGACATGGCTCTCGCTGATGGGCGGAACGGGGCCTGTGCCGTCGATGGTCATCACGAACGAGAATGCCTGGCCCGCAAGGAAGTCTGAGGAGCCCGAGCAGGTGAAGCCCATGTCCCTCTGGGTCAGGCCCACCGCATCTTTGGCCTGTTCCATCAACGGGATCATCATTTCGACTTCTGACTCGTTGGGAATCGCCGCCTCCTGGCGCTGGGCGAACGAGACCATGGCAACGTCTTTCATGATGTGGATCCCCCCTTCTGCTGGGGGCCGACTCGGCCGATGCACTCGATGTCGGCGATTACTTCATCGGGCTCCCCGGTGGGTTCCCAACCCAGAATGTTGGTCGCCGATATCTTGAGTTCATCGTCGGGTTTCCAGACCGCTCTGACCCGCATGCCCAGGCGCACAGACTCCGGTTCACAGTTGATCACCAGTCCCATGAACCCGACCGACGCGCCGTCGAGGACGATCCAGGCCGAACAGTACGGCGGCTGAAGGTCCGGGCGGGTCGCAATCGGCACTCGGGTGATGTTGAACGACTCCACGTATCCCACATCAGCCAACTCGACCGTCTCGGTTGTGGCCTTGCCCGCCACCGGGCTCACCCCCCGGGGAGGGACGAAAACCTGACCCGTTTCACCGCAGCGATCACCGATAATCCGCTTCTCCTTCATCGCATGGAGGTACTGCGAGAGGGCCCGCCCGGGCGTGTAGGAGTAGCTCAAACGAATCGGTGTGCGCACGCTCTGCACCGGCTCGACCGTGTCAAGGTCGACCGTGCTCGGGGGCTTGGCCGATGAGGTCCCGTCAGGCTCGTCGGAGCAGGGAACGAATCCGCGAATGTCGGTGATGTGTCCCTCTCGGGCTTCGCGCCATTGGGTCTGCACCCGCATCCCCGTCGACATCTGTTCGGGGCCGTCGACGAGGACCGCGTGCAGCATCGTGGTGTCGGCGCCGTCGAGTTGGATGAGCGCCCAGGCGACGGGTTGGGTGAAAGGCTGTTGGTCACGCAACGGGCCGCCCCATGACCACGACACGACCGTGCCGGTCTGCTGAACTTCCACAAGCTCACCCAGAGGCGATGCGTCAGCCGGGTCGTACTCCAGCGGCGGACACATCACGGTGCCGTCGGCCCGCTTCACGCCGAGCACCACACCCTCTCGCAGCCCGGTGAGGAACCGTCCCAGAACCGGCCCGGTAGTGCGGATGAACGGATACTCGAGAACTAGTGGCGCTTGCAGCACTTCTTGAGGCATACGGCCCTCCCCCGGGTCTCTGACGTCTGACAGCGGCGCCGAACCTACAACGGATTGCTCGTTACGCGCTAATGCGGGCACGCCGGTCGGCCTGCGCAAGCGCCTCAACCTAGCGCTCCTCGACACAATCGAGGGTGGGGTCCACCTCCAACTCCACGGCAGGTGGTTCGGCGCCGAAAACTAGCCGGCTTCGATCACTAGAACCACGGCCACACCGCCCGAATGATCAACCGCTGCAACCGCGGTTGGTCGAAGGCAGTTCCGGGTGTGCGAAACTCACTGCCGTGGGAGAACCTGAACCGCAGACCGGCTCGGCTGAGCATGGGCGCGAGGTCAGCGGCGTGGCGCGCATGGCGCCGGAGCGCCGGGCCGTTGCGAGTGAACACGGCGACTTGACCTTCGCGGAACTCGACAGGGATGCCGAAAGACTCGCCGGTTACCTCCAGAATGCAGGATTGGCAGCAGGTGACGTGGTGGCGCTGCTGTGCACAAACCGTCCGGAGTGGATCGTCACCCAGCAGGCCGCTCTGCGTTCGGGGCTGCGGCTGGTGCCGGTCAACTGGCATCTGAAACGGGACGACATCTCCTATGTCATCGCCGATTCCGGCGCTCGGGCGCTCATCACCGAAGACAAGTTCATTCGTGAACTCAGCGCCAGTGAACTCAGCGCCAGTGAACTCAGCGCCAGTGAACTCAGCGCCAGTGAACTCAGCGACGAGGTTCGAGACATCCCGACCCGGATCGTAATCGGCGACGATGTCGAGGGTTTCACGGGCTTCGCTGAAGTGCTCTCCCAGCCATTGCCCACAGATCCCCTACGTCCTCGCGGATCGTTGATGGTCTACACCTCTGGCAGCACGGGTCGCCCCAAAGGGGTTCGCCAAGCCGACGGCTCGACGAGCAGCGGAGCAGCGATCGGCGCGGCCATGGTGGCGATGTTCGGCCTCGACGTCGACCGTGGCGACCAGATGCTGTGCCCGGCGCCGCTGTACCACTCCGGACCCAGCAGAATATGTTCTGAATGGCCGCTCGGCGCTGGTGTCACCGTTCATCTGATGGCCCGTTTCGATCCCGAGGCCGCGCTCAAGCTGATCGACACGCAGCGGCTGACGCACGCTTTCTTCGTTCCGACCATGTTCCATCGAATGCTCGGCGTCGCCGACCGGACCCGCTACGACGTGAGCAGCCTCAGGTTCGTGCTTCACGGCGCGGGTCCCTGCAGCGCCGTGATCAAGGCGCAGATGTTCGACTGGTTCGGGCCGATCGTCCATGAGATGTATGCCGCCACAGAAGGACCCGGAACCTGGATCCAGCCCCAGGAGTGGCTTGAGCATCCCGGCAGCGTGGGACGGACCGACCCGACCCGACTGCAGATCCGCCTCGACGACGGTGAGACAGCCGAGCCCCTCCACCACGGCACGGTGTGGTCGCGGGCCACTACCCCGTTCCACTATCACGACGACCCCGACAAGACCGCGGCTACATTCGACGCCTCCGGCGAGTGGTACACGGTTGGAGACCGCGGCTACATCGACGACGACGGCTACCTGTATTTGACCGGGCGCACCGCCGAGTGCATCGTCTCGGGCGGCGTGAACCTCTACCCGGCCCGGGTCGATGAGGCGCTCGTCGGCCATCGCGGAGTTCTCGACGGCGCCGCCTTCGCGCTCGACGACGTCGAGTTCGGCCAGGTGATGGCCGCGGCGATAATTCCCGCAGCGATTCCCGCGGATGGGGCCTCCACCGACGATCTGATCGAATCGGTCGTCTCCCACTGTCGAGAGACGATCGGCTCGCAACTCACACCCCGACAGGTGTTCATCGTCGATGAACTCCCCCGCACGGAGGCCGGCAAGCTGTACCGCCACCGACTCACTAAGCAGTTCTCGACCTAGCCCGCCCCAAGTACCCCGTGAGCCGACCTAGTCGGCGAGGAACAGTTCGGCGGCGTCCTGCAGCTCGCGTACGCCCTGCTCGAAGGGGTTCCAGCCGTTCTTCCAGGCGATCAGTTCTGAGAACCAGATGTGTTCGAGAGAACGGATCACCTTGTCGCGGCGGGCGGGCGGATAGTCGCTTCCGAATGCGGTCCCGAGCATCGCGCTGAAGGTCTCGTGCATGTCCTGCTGGCAGGCCGCCACCTGCTCCCCCTGTGCCACCAACCCGCCGATCAGGGCGGCGCTTACCTTCTGATTGCTCTGCATCGCCTGCGTCACCCGCCCCAGCAGATCCAAGACCCGCTCCAGCGTCGTGTCACCACGAGCGGGATTTCGGGCAACGCTGGTCTCGAGCCCTCGAATCCATTCGGCGAGCGACTCCGCGAGCAGATGGTCCTTCGAGCTGAAGTAGTGGTACACGGTGCCCATCGCGACATCGGCGCGCTCGGCTACCTCCCGCATCTGCACTCCCTCGTAGCCGCCTTCCCCGGCGAGGTCCATCGCCGCTCGCAGGACCCGCTGCCGGCGCTGAGCCTGCCGGTCCGTGAGGGTGTTGGCGGTGAGGGTTCTTTCCGGACGCACGCCGAGATGTTAGCGATGCGACCTCAATCAACAGAATTCGCTTCGGCGCGCAGCCGACTTCGGGCGACCGCAGATTCTGGAATAGCTTCGTGGAATGCTGATCGATGTTTCGTTCACCGGTGATCTGTCCGGAGCCGCGGCACGCGCCGCCGAGGTGGCCGCGACCGGGATCGACGGACTCTTCACCTTCGAAGGGAACAGCGACGTCTTCTTTCCGCTGGTGCATGCAACCGAACTCGACGTCGACCTCTACACCAACGTCGCGATCGCCTTCCCCCGTTCGCCCATGCACCTCGCCTACTCGGCATGGGACCTTCAGCGCGCCAGCGGAGGCCGCTTCGCGCTCGGGCTCGGAACCCAGATCAAACCCCACATCGAACGGCGCTTCTCAGCGCAGTGGGGCCGCCCGGTAGAACGCATGGTCGAGTTGATCACGGTGCTGCGCGCCGTCTGGGCCAACTGGAGCGACCAGACTCCACTTGCGCACCGCGGCGAGTTCTACCGAGTCGACCTGATGACCCCGATCTTCGTGCCGGCACCACTCAGGCACCCGGTTCCGAGAATCTGGGTCGGAGCGCTCGGGCCCCGCATGACACGGGCGATGGCCGCGCACGCCGACGGGATCATCATCCACCCGTTCAACACCGGTGCGTTCCTGGCCGACCAGACGATGCCGATGATCCAAAACGGCCTCGCCGAGGGCGGCCGGGATCGGTCGTCGCTGACACTCAACGTCGGCTGTATCGCGGCCCCGTGCCTGACCGACGAGGAGTACGAGCGGGCAACTGACGCGATCCGCTTCAATCTCGCGTTCTACGGTTCCACCCCCGCCTACCGGGTCGTGCTCGACCATCACGGACTCGGCGACCTGCAACCCCGGTTGCGCGAGGTCACCAAGACCGGGGACTGGGCAACGCTGGGCGAACTCGTCGACAATGATGTTGTCGACCTGCTGGCGGTGCGCGGCACCCCTGCTGACTGCGCCGAGCGGCTGCGCGCAGAATACGGCAATCACGCAGACCGCCTCTCCTTGACTGTGACCGCATCAACCAACGAGGCCCTCGCCGAGATGATCCAACAATTGAAGGCGGGGCAGTCTCCTCAGTCGAGATGAGCGATCTCAACTGAGGAGTCGCATCCGGTCACACGGTCGAGATTGCGGTGCAGGTTGATGATCCGGCATTCCTCGCCCGACAGTGTGAGGTGCGTCAATCCCGGTGCGTGAAGCCCCCGCTGGGCACGCCTCAAGTTCTCGACGTCCTGGTCGAGCACCAGTCCCAGACTGTAGGAGCCGGCCTCCATCTCCGCGGTCAGCGGTTCGGTGCTGCCAGCACCGGGGTTGACCCGGTCGAAGGCGACTATGTCCATGTAGCCGTCGTCGGGGGTTTCACCCGGGCGTGCCCGCACAACTTGGAGCAGATCACCGAACACCAGCACGGTGATGTTCGGGAACAGGTTGTACTGCTGCATGGTCATCATCTCATCGGGACCGAACCGGCTGAGGTCCACGCCCTCGGTCTCAGCGAAGTGGTCCACAATCATGCCCGACAGCACATCGCGCAGAGTTGAGCCGGGTGGTACGTCCGGGCACCGGCCAGCGTCAGCGGGATCGCTCAAGCCGACCCGGCCCCCCATCACCTCGACGAACCCCTCCCAGACCTGTTGGTTCGTGGTGCCGCCGCGCAGGCGGGGACTGGCCAAGCCATAGGGTTGCACAAGCTTGCCGTGACGTTCCCAGATTGTCTGGGGACTGTTGACATCATCGACCATGCGCAACATCTCGGGATGTATTCCCTGCACATGGTAGGTCTCGCTGAAACCGTCGATGATCGTCTTCCAGTTGGACGGGACTGGGATCGAAATCAGCGCCTTGCAGCGGAAGTCGTCGAGGTCGGCCCAAGCGATGTCGTCGGGAACAGGCGCCAGGAAGTCAGCGAGCGGTTCGGCATCAGGATCAGGATTGACGAACACCAGCGGACCCCAGGTGTCGACCTTGGCCGCGAAGAGGGGGAAGTCGTCGTTGCGCAACGCCCCGAAGCCCTTGCGCGACGGCACCTCGCGCAGTTCACCGGCCAGGTTCCACGACCAGCGGTGAAACCCGCAGCGCAGTTCTGTGAGCCCCCGCTGGTTCTCGTTGCAGAGCTGCATCCCGCGGTGTCGGCACACGTTCTGGAAGGCACGGAGCTCACCGTCGTCGCCGCGTACGATCAGAATCGAGAGGCGGCCGACATCGTAGACATGCACATCGCCCTCAGAAGACACATGGTCGAGCGTGCATGCCAGTTGCCAAGTGGTGGGCCAGAGTCTCGCCTCTTCGATTCGGGCCCAAGCCGGGTCTGTGTAGCGGCCGGCGTCGACCTGGGTGGGTCTGGCAACCCGGCCGACCGAGACGATAGTCTCTCCCACCGGCGCATCGTCGGTGTGCACGTCGGGCGCCACGATTGTCATCGCTCGACCGTCATCGGTCTA
This sequence comes from uncultured Acidimicrobiales bacterium, assembly GCA_951812975.1. Taxonomy (GTDB): domain Bacteria; phylum Actinomycetota; class Acidimicrobiia; order Acidimicrobiales; family Aldehydirespiratoraceae; genus VXYK01. The sequence goes on from CATOTC010000002.1 coordinate 63,342, forward strand.
CTGAGTCCGCGTTCGAGCTGAGCATCTCGGCCACGCGGGTCTTGGCCATCACACCTTCGAAGGGGCGTCCGATTATGGCCTTGTCAGGCCCGACCAGAATCGGCCGCTGAAGCAGCCGGTGATACTTGCCGAGCACCTCCACCACGGCATCGACATTGCCGACGTAGTCGTCTTCGTTGAGGCCGAGCTTGGCGAACTGAGCGTCCTTGCGCACGAGGTTCTCGACGGGTTCCTCGAGCTTGGATATCAACTCACGCAGCGTCTGTTCGTCGGGGAAGTCCTTCATGTAGCGGACTTCTGTGAAGTCGACGCCCATTTCCGTGGCGACCGCCACGGCATTGCTCGACGAGTTTCAATGTTGGTTGTGGTAGATGGTCAGGGCCATTGTTTCTCCTTGTACTGGTCGCGGAGCTCGTATTTGAGGATCTTCATGGTGGCATTGCGGGGCAGCGGCCCGTCGTGGATCTCGAGCTGCTCGGGGGTCTTCTGGCGCATCAATCCGGATTCTCTGCAAGCCGCTGCCATCTCCTCGAAGGTCAGGTCCGAATGTCCCGCCGCGGTCTCGATCACCGCGCAGACACGTTCGCCCCGTTCGGTATCGGGCAGTCCGATCACCGCCGCGTTCTCCACCGACGGCAGCGAATACAGGACATCCTCGAGTTCTTTCGCTGAGATGTTCTCGCCTTTGCGGATGATGATGTCCTTGACGCGCCCGGTGAGCGTCACATGCCCGTCAGCATGCTTGATTCCAAGATCGCCTGTGCGGAAACGGCCATGTCCATCGAAGGCATCTTCGTCGAGGCTCGGGTCTGTGTAGCCCGCGAACAGCATCGGCCCGTTGACGCGGACCTCGCCCTCGCTGCCCGGTTCAGCCTCCGAACCGTCGGCTGCCACAATCGTCACCTCACAGCCCCTGATCGGTGCGCCCTCGGTGTTGGCGAGCTGCTCATCGGAGTCCGACGGCGAACCCTGGGCGATCATCGGGCATTCGGTCATGCCGTAGCCGTGGGCGACGGGTATGCCCATCTTCTCCTTGACTTCGAAGTAGATCTCGGGGGGCTTGGGCGCGCCGCCGCCGGCCATGGCTCGGAGCCGCGGCATCGAGTTGCCGCCGAGCTGCTGGTCCTGGGCCAGGAACATCTGGTAGAAGGCCGTCGACCCGCCGATGATCGTGGCGCCGTGCTCGGCGTAGGCGGCCACCGCACCGGCGGGCGTGAACTTCTCGATCAGGACCGCTCCGAAGCCGTCGACCAGCAGCATCACGATGAAATCGGGGCCGCCGATGTGGGCATAGGGGAAGGCGATGGTCCCCATGTCCTCCGCGTTGGTCTGAAGCGCAAGAGCGAGTCCGGTTCCCGCCGCTATCAGGGTCTTGTCGGTGTGCTTGACTCCTTTGGGGTCAGACGTGGTGCCTGAGGTGTAGTAGATCCATCGCACTGCGTCGCCGTCGGTCGGAGCGGGTGGCAGAGTCTTAGGGTCGCCCTCGGGGAGGTTCGAGTAGCCGTTGAGGATCTGGGGGCGGGGGTCGAGGTTCTCGCTTACCTCGGTCGCCATGGCGTGATAGTCGAAATCGCCCCAGACTCCCGGGGTGAACACGAAGCGGGCTGCGGTCTGGGCGATGCAGAATCCGACCTCTCGATGCCGGTAGATGTGGATGATCGGGTTCTGGACCGCGCCGAGGCGACAGAGTGCGAAGCTCAACACGATCGTCTCGATCCGGGTGGGCAGTTCCCAGGTGACCGGCGTGCCCTCAGCTATCCCCAGTTCATGCAGCCCGGCGGCCACTCTCTCGACTTTGTCGAGGAACTCTGAGTAGGTGAACTGCCGGCCTGCGTCGTCGACCAGAAACAGTCGGTCGCCCGATAGCGCTGTACGGCGCGCGAGCAGTTCCCAGAACGTTGTGGCATCGACAATCTGCTCGCTCACTTCGCCTTCAGTCGCCTTTCGGTATGTTGTCGCGGCACAAGTATTGCTCGCGCCGTCAACAGAGGCGAATCTGGCGGTTGGGCGAACCTCGCCGCCGGGGCGGGTCGCCCTCAGACCGCTTCGTTGCCGCGTTCTCCAGTGCGGATACGGGCGAGGGTCTCGACTGGTGTGACCCAAACCTTGCCGTCACCGATCTTCTCGGTACGGGCTGAAACCAGAATGGCCTCAACCACGCCGTCGGCCGCGGAGTCGTCAACGAGAATCTCGATTCTGGTCTTGGGGGTGAAGGTCACTCGATACTCGGTCCCGCGGTAGGTCTCGCTGTGGCCGCCCTGGCGGCCGAAGCCCTGTACCTCGGAAACGGTCATGCCGGCTACGCCGACATCGGCGAGCGCAGTCTTGACGTCTTCGAGTTTGAAGGGCTTGATCACTGCACTGACTAGTTTCATGACGGATTCTCCGTTCCGGTTGAGTTGATACAATCATACTATGTATCAATACCGATTGGTGTCAAGTTCCAATAATTCCTCCAAATTTTCTAAGATTCTTCTGATTTGGTCCTTGACTCTGTAGTTTGTATTGATACAATAGTCAGTATGGCAGATACAGAACGCGCTCCGATCGTCAACTACCGCGACCACCGGAACTTCGAGCGACGGCTCGTGATCCGACTCGAGACAGGCACCAACATCCCAGTGTTCGAACAGCTCCGCGCACAGTTGTCGGTGATGACCGCGGTCGGGCGGCTCGAACCCCGTAGCAAGCTGCCCACGGTTCGAGAGCTCGCTGCCGCGCTCGATCTGGCACCGGGAACCGTGGCACGCGCTTATCGAGAACTCGAGAACGACGGCATCGTCGAAGGCCGAGGCCGCCGCGGGACTTTCGTGGTGGACGAACCCCCCCACAGCGAACCGCTCCAGGAGCGCCGCAAACGGGTGGCTACCGCTGCCGACCGTTTCGTCTTCGAACTAGCCGTGCTCGGAGTCGGACTCGACGACGCGCTCGAAGCAGTCCGAGACGCAACCGAGCGACACGGCACAAGAGCAGAAACAGAGGCGGCGCCCGCTCCGTAGAGACGGGCGCCGCATACACCCCTGGAGGGAGGCGACAATTCTTGTTTCTTGGACCGCCCGGCAGGCGTATCGGTTACACCTAGTTGGGAATATCTCGGAAGGGGATTTTCTTGTCGGGTCTGGGTTCCTGGGGCAGACCCAGCACGTTCTCACCGATGATGTTGCGCTGCACCTGATCGGTGCCTCCACCGATGCGAGACATCCACTGCCCTAAGAAGGCATAGTTCTGCCAGAACCCGTCGAACAGCGCATCGGCACCGTAAAGCGTGGCGCTCGGACCCATGATCGCCATCGACAGGTCACCCATCAACTCCAGCCGGCGTGACGCAGCGAGTTTCAAAACCGAACTCTCAGGACCGGGCTGTTCACCACGCGAGGCAGCCGTGCGCACCCGGTAACCGAGGAAGCGCATCGTCTCGACAATCGTGTACAGGCGCGCAAGCTGCTGGCGGATCACCGGATCATCCGTCACCTCGAAACGCCGAGCCAGCTCGATCACATCGCCGACGTAGGAGACCTGGCCGCCGATCTCCGCCCGCTCATTGCTCAGGGTGGTCAGGATCGGACCCCAACCCCGGTTGACTCCACCGACGACACAGTCGAGCGGCACACGGACATTGTCGAAGAAGACCTCGTTGAACTCGGAACGACCCGTGGGCTGCTTCAGGGGAAGGACCTCAATCCCCGGGGAGGTCATGTCGAGCAGCAGATACGTGATTCCCCGATGCTTGGGTTGATCAACATCAGTGCGCACCAACAACATGCCGTGCGCCGCCTCCCGAGCGTTCGAAGTCCACACCTTCTGTCCGTTGACGATGATCTCGTCGCCGTCGAGGACCCCCGACGTTCGCAGACCCGCCAGGTCAGAACCTGCCCCCGGTTCGGAGAACAACTGACACCAGGTCTGCTCACCAGTCAGCATCGGTTCGAGGTACTTGCTCTTCTGGGCGTCGGTGCCGTGGGCGATGATCGTGGGGCCGGCCATTCCTATCGACTGCGAGAACCGGCCCATCGGCAGGTCGTACCTCGCCTCCTCCTCGGCGAAGATCCCGGCCATATGGCCGGACAGGCCCCGACCGCCATAGGTCGTCGGCCATGTCAGGCCCGCCCAGCCCTCGTCGTACTTGGTGCGTTGCCACTTCCGGCAGCGAGCCGCGTAGGCAGCCGTCTCTGCGGCACTGGGAGCCCTTGCCCAGTAGCTCTCGCTGAGATCGACCTCTGAGGGCAACAACTCGGCGTGTCGGTTCAGGAAGTCACGGCACTGCTCACGCCATGCGGCCTCCTCAGGCGTGTCATCGAAGTCCATGGGTACCCTTTCAGCCCCGCACGCCGTGCACTGGCTGTGGAGCGCGCTCGCCCGCAATCGAACGATGCGCCAGCTCACCCGCTTCGGCGACGGTCATGCGCCGGCCACCGACCGACACGACCGGGCCCTTCTGCCAACCGTCGCAGACATTGAGCTGGTCGCCGGTGTTCTCGAAGGTTCGACCGGTCACGTCACAGGCAGCGCTGCCCAGCCAGACGACCAGCGGAGAAACGTTCTCGGGCGCCTTTTCGTCGAAGCCCTCGGGTATCTCAGCGCTGTAGAAGATGCCCTCGGTCATGCGGGTGCGGGCATCGGGGGCGATGGCGTTGGCGAGCACGCCGTAACGCCCCCACTCCGCCGCCTGTTGAATCGTCAAAAGCGCGATCCCGGCCTTGGCCGCCGCATAGTTGCCCTGGCCGATTGATCCGGCCAGACCGGCTCCCGAAGAGGTGTTGACCACTCGGGCCGCGACCGGCTCGCCCGCCTTGGCCTGGTCGCGCCAATATTCGATGGCGTGGCGTGCCGGAGCGAAATGGCCCTTGAGGTGCACCCGGGTGACGCTGTCCCATTCATCCTCGGACATCCCCGCAAGCATCCGGTCCCGGAGAAATCCTGCGTTGCAGACGAGCGTGTCGAGTCCGCCGTAGGTGTCGATCGCCTGGCGGACCAGTGCCGCGGCCTGTTCCCAGTCGGCCACATCAGCCGCGTTGGCGACCGCAACACCGCCGTCGGCGACGATCTCTGCCACCACGTCGTTGGCGGCGTCGCTGGTCGACGGTGTGCCGTCGCGCTCGACGCCGAGGTCGTTGACCACGACGCGGGCACCGTGCGCCGCGAACGCCAGCGCATGGGCACGGCCGAGACCACCCCCGGCCCCGGTGACGATCACCACCCGCCCGTCCAGATCGATCGCCTCAGTCATAGCGGCACTCCAGTCGCTGTCCTGGTGTCATTGGTCAGCCGGCAACTTGTCCACGACGCGCCTTCAAGAGAACACCGGATCCAGTTCGGAGGACACGATCCACATCGCGAAGTACTGGGCCGCTCCCCCATAGGCGTGGCCGAGCGCGACCCTTGCTCCGTCGACCTGATAGTCACCGGCAGTGCCCCGTACCTGATTGGCCGCCTCGAGGCAGCGGATCATCCCCGACGCGCCGATCGGGTTCGACGACAGCACACCACCCGAGCAGTTGACCGGGAAGTCGCCGTCAAGTGCCGTCGCGCCCTCATCGGTCATCTTCCAGCCCTCTCCGTCCGGTGCGATGAGGTGTCCCTCGAGCCACATCGGTTCGTACCAGCTGAACGGAACATACAGCTCGGCGGTGTCGATCTGACGCCGCGGATCGGTGATCCCCACCTCTTTGTACAGGGTCGCCGCGCAGTCGACCCCGGCCTGGGGCTTGACGGTGTCGCGCCCGGGGAAACTCGAGAATTCGGTGCGCTTGGCGTGCCCCAGCACCCAGGCAGGCGGGTTCGGCGAGCGTGAGACCAGGTCCGCTGAACTCAGCACCATCGCCGCAGCGCCGTCGGAGGAGGGGCACGACTCCAAGAAGTGCAGCGGGTCCCAGAGCATCGGCGACTCCTTGACCGCCTCGACGCTGATGTCGTGGAGATGCAGGTGTGCGTACTGGTTCTTCAACGCGTTCTGTCGGTCCTTGACCGCTACCTGCCAACCGATGTGCTCCGGTGCTCCCGAGCGGCGTATGTACTCCCGTATCCACGGAGCGAAGGTGCCTCCCGCGCCCTGGCCACCCGATTTGCCGCCCGACAAAGCCCAGGTGGCGTTGCCCTCCGACTGTTTTTCGTAGGTGACGGTCAGGACGGTGTCGTAACGGCCGCTCTCCACGAGCACAGCAGCGGAGATGGCCGTCGAAGCGCCCACTGATCCGGCTGTGTGGACTCGGTGGATCGGCTTGCCGACCGCTCCGAGGGCGTCAGCGAGCGACAACTCGGGCATTATCACGCCCTCCAACGCGTCGGGGGCCTTTCCGAGCACCACAGCATCGACGTCGGCGAAGCTCACTTCGGCGTCGTCGAGGGCCCGCAGGGCGGCTTCGCGCACCAGTCCGTCGAGCGAGAGGTCGTCGCGTCGGCGCTTGTACTTGGTCTGGCCGATTCCGACGACCGCACACGGTCGAGCCATGTCAGGCTCCTCCTTCCATGACGCACAGCAGGTTCTGCTGCAACGCCGCGCCCGAGGAGGCGTGGGCCACTCCCCTGGCAGCTTCACCGGTGGCGATGCGTCGAGCCACCTCGATCACCCGGACCAGGCCTGTGGCCATCACGGGATCACCTGCGAGGGGTCCTCCCGAGGGATTCACGGAGGTGGAGTCGGCGAGGTTCAGAGCGTTGCGCAGAATGATCTCCTCGTGGGCGTGGGTGACGTGCAGCTCGGCCACATCGACAGCCCCGTCGCCGACTCCTGATCCCGCCGCGGCCAGGCGTGTGCTCGGCGAGTCGGTGAGGTCGCGCAGCCCCGCGTGATGGGATTCGATGCGATGGTCGAGTCCGGTGATCCACACCGGTGTGTCGGTGATCTGCCGGGCCCGGTCCCGACGGGCAATCAGCAGCGCGGCGGCACCGTCCGCCTTGGGCGACACGTCATGGGCGCGCAGCGGAGCCATGTCATAGGGCGCGGCGAGGAGTTCTTCGACCGTGGCTGAGGTGCGGATCTGGGCATGGGGGTTGCTTGTTGCTGAGGCGTAGCTGCGGGCCACGACCTCTGCGATCTCGGTCTCTGTGGCGGAGTGCGACTCGATCAGTGAGCGTGCCGCGATCCCGGCCATGGCATCGGGGTCGATGCCCAAGGGAGCGACAACGTAGGGATCGGCCTGCAGGTGGAACACTTCGCGGGAGTTGCACGGGGAGGACTTTCCTGAGCCCACCACCATGGCAATGTCGATGTCGCCCATCTGCAACCTCAGCCACGCTTCGAACAGCGCCCAGGCACCGTCCATCTCCACATGGGATTCATACACCGGTGGCCAAGCCCCCATCCCGTCGACGTTCGACACGAAGGCGAAGGGCATTCCGCTGAGGTAGTCGCAGCTGCCGGCGATCGTGAAGTCGACGTCGTGGCGTTCGAGTCCGGCGTCGGCGAGCAGAGCATTGACGCATTCCATGATGAGCACGACTTCGGGGCCGTCGTAGCGCACATGCGCGTCGGTCTGCGCGAAGCCCACGATCGCTATGTCGTTCTCGTGGCGTTGAGACTGTGGCATCAGAAGTTGTGCTCCTTCAACCGTTCGGGATCGACGTCGGGCTCTCCGGTCGGTTCCCAGCGCTCGTAGACCTCTTCGTTCAGGCCGTAGCCGCGGTTGTCGAGGTCCCCGATGCGGTCACCGTCGCGCCACACCATCTGAAGGCGCATGCCGACACGGAAGTCCTCGATCTTGATGTCGCGGATATCGATCCCGCCGACTGTGGAGTCTGCGCCGTCGAGGAGCACCGAACAGCGGATGTACGGCTCCGTCTCGGTCTGTCCGTGATATTGGACCGGCACGATCTCAGTGAACGATGTGACCGTGCCGACGTCGGCCACCTCCACGTCATCGTCTGGGGTCATCGGCACCCGGTTGGTGGCGTCGTAGCCGCGGCTCGGAACATGGACCTTGCCGTCGACGGGGCTTCGCTGCCCGATGATCCTGCCCTGCTGCAGCCCCTCCACGAAGCGACGGCGATGAGGCAGCAGCGGCTCTCGGATTCGCACGCCTATCAGGTGTTCGGTGATCATCACGGGCTCTGCGTCGTCATCGACTGCCGGAGCCGCAGGCAGCTCATCTCCGGGAACGAAATAGACGTCGTTGATCGTGCCCTGCCGGTCGCTACTGAAACGCACCACCACACGCATCCCGGTCGACATGGCATCTTCGGAGCCGGCGTCGACGGCATGCAGCATGGTCGTGTCTGCGCCGTCGAGTTTGATCTGGGCGAAGGCGAAGGGGTGTTCGAAAGGATGCTTGGAGGTCGGTTGAGCGACCCATGTCCAGCCGGTGACCTCCCCGCCGGGACCAACCTCGACGAGGTTCTCGGGGCCCACCGTGGCGCCGCTGTCGGGGTCGTACTCGACGGGCGGGCAGATGACCCTGCCGCCGACCTTCGTGGCGAGGATCCGTCCGTCTCGAAGGCCGGTCAGGAACGGTCCGATGATCGGTCCGGTGGTTCGCGTGTAGGGGTACTCGAGGTTGAAATCAATGTCGAAGAGTTCAGCCATACGCCCGCAGTCCACCACAACTCGCTCCGGCTCCCCAAAACCGGGAACTGTCTGTGTCATCGGTGCTCAGCGGCGGCCGCGTACAAGCCGACCGGGGCGTGCTCCGGTGTCCTCGCCGTGCCTGCGGGTCACTTCGCCGGCGACGATCGTCGCCACGTAACCCTCGGCCCGCTGGATCAAGCGCCTGCCGCCGGCGGGAAGGTCGTGCACCAGCTCGGGTGTCCGCAGATTGATCGTGTCGTGATCGATGATGTTGACGTCGCCCCGTTGTCCGACGGCGATCGTGCCGCGGTCCTCCATGCCGAACAGTTCGGCGGTGTCCTTGGTCTGCTTGCGGACCACCCACTCCAACGGCAGTTTCTCGCCGCGGTCACGATCACGGGTCCAGTGCGAGATCATGGTGGTCGGCAGCGAGGCGTCGCAGATCAGGCCGCAGTGGGCTCCACCGTCACCGAGCCCCACCACAGCCTGGGGATGGGTCAACTGTTCACGGATCACGTCGTGGTTGGAGTCCACATAGTTGTAGAGCGGTGCCATCAGCAGCGCCCTGCCGTCCTCGGCGAGGAACGCGTCGTATGCGACTTCCTCGGCAGAGACGCCTGAGGCCTCCGCCATCGCGCCGATCGAGCGCTCGCGTGTCGGCTCATAGTTCGGCGGGTCGCCCAGCACATAGAGGTTGTGGAGCATCCCGGCCACGAGCATGGCGACACCCTCGTGGACCGATCCTTGGCGTTCGGCATTCTCCTCAGCGAGGATCGCTGCGCGGACTTCGGGGCGGCGGAGCTCAACGATGCGCTCCTTGATCGGCAGGTCGGCAAGCCCCATGTAGGTGGGGCGCAACATGAAGGGATGCCCTGTCTGGAATCCGACCAGCACCCCGAACGGGCGACCCGCAACTTGGGGGTACAGTCTGGCGCCCTCCTCGGTGGCCGCCAGCGACACCGCCATCTGCTCTTTCCAGAGGTCCGGCGCGCCCGGAACCTGCAACATCGCGAAGGTGACCGGTTGACCGGTCTCCGCGGAGAGCCTGCGCATCCAGTCGACTTCCTTCATGGGCGCAACCAGGTCGAGGCCCGCAGCTCCGGCCGGCGCCAGCTCGAAGACTCCGCCTCCGCCGTCTCGCAGGGCCCGGCCCAGCGCGAACAGTTCGTCCTCGGCCGCGAATGTGCCCGGCACGGGTTCGCCGTCCATCGCCCTGTGCCCGATGGTGCGCGAGGTGGACACACCCAAGGCTCCGGCTTCCACGGCCTCCTGCACGATCTCGGCCATGGCTTCGATCTCATTGGGCGAGGCGTCCTCGTTGCGGGCGCCCCGCTCCCCCATCACGTAAGCGCGCACCGACCCGTGGGGGATCTGGGTGCCGACGTCAACGGACCAACGCCGCTGGTCGAGCGCATCGAGATACTCCGGGAACGTCTCCCAGTCCCATTCGATCCCCTCGCTCAGAGCCGCTCCAGGGATGTCTTCAACACCCTCCATCAACTGGATCAGCCATTCCTCGGTGCCTGGCTTGACCGGAGCGAACCCGACGCCGCAGTTGCCCATGACCAGGGTCGTGACGCCGTGCAGCGACGTTGGCTCCAGCGTTTCATCCCACGTGACCTGACCGTCGTAGTGGGTGTGCACATCGACGAAACCGGGTGTCACGAGCAGTCCGGTGGCGTCGATCGTGTCGCGAGCGTCGCCCTCGAGGTTGGGGCCGACCGCAGCGATAACGCCATCGGTGATGGCCACGTCGGCTGTGAATCGGTCGGCACCGGTGCCGTCGACGACGGTTCCGTTGCGGATTAGAAGATCAAACATTGTGGTCCTTTGGATTTGTACTTGGCTGATTTGTACTGGGCTGATTTGTACTGGGCGAATGGCGTTCTGGTCGGGTCAGGCAGCGGTTCCGGCTCGCACCAGACGACCTGGACGCTCACCGGTGTCGGCGTCATCCTGGCGGGTCACGACGCCGCTGACGATCGTCGCCCGGTAGCCCTGCGCGGACTGCACGAAGCGTTTCCCGCCCGCAGGCAGGTCACGGGCAACGCGGGGAGGCTGCAGCGACAGATTGTTGAAGTCGACCACGTTGAGGTCCGCTTTGGCTCCGACCTCGATCGTTCCCCGATCATCGAGACCGAAGAGTCGGGCGGTGTCATGGGTCTGCTTCTTGACGATGAACTCGAGGGGCAACTGCTCGCCGCGGCTCCGGTCGCGGGCCCAATGAGTGAGCAGCCAGGTCGGTTGGGAGGCATCGCAGATCACTCCGCAGTGCGCACCCCCGTCGCTCAGTCCAACGACGCCGGCAGGATGCTGCAGCATCTCGCGAAGAGCGTCGCCGTTGCCGTCGGCATAGTTGAGGAAGGGGAACAGCAACAGCGCCTTGCCCTCGTCCTCGAGCAGCATGTCATAGAGCAGGTCATCCAGTTCTCGGCCCTGCTCCTCGGCCATCGCTTTGATGGTGCGCTCGGGGCCGGGTTCGTAGTCGGGCGGGTCGCCCAGCACGTAGATCCGGTGCAGCGAACCCAGAATGAACTCCGAGAAGGGATTGTCGGTTTCGGGCGTCTCGGCCAGAATCGCCGCTCGGCGCTCCGGTCGGCGGAGCTCTGCCACCAGTTCGGGCAGCGGCAGGTCGGCTATCTCGTCCCAACTGGGCCGTTGACGCCAGGGACTCAGACCTTCGAGCCCCAGCAGGATTCCGTTGAGGCGGCCGGCGATCTGGGGGTGCAGTGAGGCGCCGGAAGCCACCGCCTCTGCTGAGCGGTCCATCAGCGCCCGCCACAGTTCGGGTTCGTCGTTGATCTGCACGAGCACGAACGAGACCGGCACTCCCGTCTCCTTGGAGATGCGCACCATCCAGTCGACCTCGGTGTGGGGGGCGACGGTGTCTTCTCCGGCCGAACCCATCGGCGCCAGTTCCAAGAGTCCATGACCCGCATCCGCGCAGCCCCTGGCCAGCGCATAGAGTTCGTCTTCTGCCGCGAACGTGCCGGGCACCGGCTCTCCGTCCATGGCCGTGTGGGCGAGGGTCCGGGAGGTCGACACGCCGAGTGCTCCGGCGGCGACGGCCTCACCGACGATCCTGCGCATCTCGGCGATCTCTTCGCTGCTGGCGGGGGCGTTGCGGGCGCCGCGCTCCCCCATGACGTAGGCGCGGACCGCTCCGTGGGGCACCAGACAACCGACGTCGAGCCCCCAGGCCCGGCCTTCGAGACTGTCGAGGTATTCCGGGAAGGTCTCCCAGGACCAGTCGATGCCCTCGGCCAGGGCCGCGCCGGGGATGTCTTCGACGCCTTCCATCAACTGGATCAGCCAGTCCTCGGTGCCGGGCTTGACCGGGGCGAATCCGACACCGCAGTTGCCTGTGACCACCGTGGTGACTCCGTGGCTGGCCGACGGTTCGAGGACGGGATCCCAGGTGACCTGCCCGTCGTAGTGGGTGTGCACGTCGACGAAACCGGGGATCACGATGCAGCCCGCAGCGTCGATCTCACGGTGGGCCTCGCCTGGTAGTTCGGGACCGACTGCGGTGATTTTGCCTTCGTGGACTGCCACATCACCGCGGTACCGGTCAGCGCCGGTTCCGTCGATGATGACTCCGTTGCGTATCAGTAGGTCATACATGGATTCGTCCGTGTCGCTTGCTCGGCTGAGGTCGATTCCACTCTAGAGGCAACGGTTGGGTGGGCCCGAATCCGTCAACGGGTCATTCGATCAGCCGGACACACGCTCATCCGGCCAGTTGGCCACCCGGCCAGCTCGGTCAGTTCGGCGAGTTCGGCCACCCCGTAGGTCCGGCCACCCGGCGGCCGCGCATCGGCAAGGAATTGGGGATTCTCGGCGACGAACTATCCGACGAGTGCGTTCACCAGGCCGGTGAGGTGACGATCAAGCCGGGCGGCGGTGGCGCGGTAGACGGCCAACGGTTCGCCGACGGGGTCGTCGATCTCCTCAGCGGGCCGCCCAACGAGTTCGCCTTCGCGCATCGCCCCGACGGCCGTAATTCGTTCTCTTATTGCATTCCTGGTCGAGTTGGTTGGGGTTGTCAATCCGGACGATTCCGAGCTTGCCGCCAGACGGGCGAACTCCGAGGGCAGGAACACTCGGGCCTTCAGTTCGCGGTCGCGTCCGATCACGGCGCCTGCGTGGATTCTGGTCATGGCCACGACCAGGTCCACATCAAGGGAGTCGTTGTGGAGGCGGCGACTTACATGGTCGCCGATGTCCAAGCCCATTTCGGCCATGACTGCCACCGCGTGTGGGGTCGCGGGGCGTTGCGACCACCCCAGCGTGCCGGCCGAAGCCACTGAAGCGGTGACACCCGCGGCATCGAGCCGCGCTCGCAGTATCGCCTCGCCCATCGGGGAGCGGCAGGTGTTGCCGGTGCACACCACCAGTACCCGCAACTCACACATCCGCCAAGCTTCGCACGCCCGGACCAGCGTCCCACCATCGACCAGGATCACGGGTGGTAACCAGGTTCAGGTGCGGTCGAGGCCTGGATCGAAGGTGCCTCAGGTCGGCTCATGGGCCAGACTGATGGCCGCAACTTGGGGCAACTCAGTTGAGGATCAAGGAGCAGAGAATTGCCGGGACCACTTGATGGAGTACGGATCGTTGAGCTCGGCGTCTGGGTCGCCGGACCCGCCGCTGGAGGCATCCTGGCGGACTGGGGAGCCGATGTGATCAAGATCGAGCCTCTCAGCGGCGACCCGGCCCGCACCTTCCAGAACATGCTCGGCGGCGACATGCCCACCAACCCCGTGTTCGACCTTGACAACCGCTCCAAGCGCAGTATCGCCCTGGACCTCTCCGATGATGAGGGTCTGGCGATCGCCAAGGAACTGATCGCGCAGGCCGACGTGTTCGTCACCAACGTGAGGCTCGCCGGACTCGAACGCCTCGGCTTGGACCACGAGACCCTGCTGGAACAACATCCCCGTCTGGTGTACGCGGCGATCACAGGATTCGGTCTCGACGGCCCTGACAAAGACCGTGCGGCATACGACATCGCCGCTTTCTGGGCACGGTCAGGGATTGCCCACATGCTCACTCCCGAGGGGAGCAACCCCCCGTTCCAACGGGGCGGCATGGGCGACCACAACGCCGGCATGGCGGCCGCAGCCGCTGTCTCCGCAGCTTTGTACAGCCGTGAACGCACCGGCCGAGGGCAACTGTGCTCGACTTCGCTGTTCCGCACGGGCATCTACACGATCAGCTTCGATCTGTCGATCACCGTGGGCTGGGGCCTCACGCTCAATGTCGGCAACCGGGAGACTATGTACAACCCCACCACCAACAACTACATCGCCGGCGACGGCAAACGGTTCTGGGTGGTGGGCCTGGAAGCGAATCGGCACTGGCCGCCGCTGGCGCGCGCCGTGGGGCACCCGGAATGGATCACCGACGAGCGGTTCGCGACGGCTGCTGATCGGGCGAGGAACGGGCCGGAGCTGCTCGGCGAACTCGACAAGATCTTCGTCACCCGCACACTCGCCGAGTGGGCCGAGATCTTCGCCTCGGAACCAGACTTCTTCTGGGCGCCGGTCCAGTCGCCCGACGACCTGCTCGCGGATCCCCAGTTCTATGCATCCGGAGCCCTCGTTGAGGTACCCGACGAGTCCGCCACAACATCGATGATCGCCACACCGGTCGATTTCGACGGCACACCCTGGGCTCCGCGCAGCTTGGCCCCCAGACTCGGGGAGCACACCGTGGAGATTCTCGGCAGCCTCGGCCGTTCCGGCGATGCGGAATCCCTCGCGGCTCGGGGTGTTGTGGGCATCGCCTGATGTTCGGTCGGCTCGGTCGAGGCCCGCTTCTGGCAGTTGCGTGCGTCTGCTGCCTCGTCGCCGGCGCGTGTGCCGGATCAGACGGTGAGCAGTTGTCCGGTGAACCCGTTGCGAGCACCTCGACGACAGAACCCTCCAGTACCGGGGCGGTTTCGGCCACAACCACCGACACCTCACCGTCCACCGACAAGACCACGGGCACGGGTTCGTCCACCGACACGACAACAGAACGGTCCACCGACTCGGCCACAGACACAGACACGACCTCAGCACCGTCCACAGGCGCGGACACAGCCACAGGCACGGCTTCGTCCACCGACTCGGACACAGCCACAGGCACGGCTTCGTCCACCGACTCGGCCACACACACCACGACGAACGGGTCCACCCGCACGACGCGGTCAACCGAATCAACCCCCGCTAGAACCACGGCCCCGACCGGCACAGACACGACCACCACCACGTCGCCAGGTGAGGTCGAGGTCTCGCCGTGGCCCGCGGATCCCCGAACTGCTGAGGACCGGGACTGGCGGGTGAGGATCGAGGCTTCGTGGCGACACGACACCGACGCCTTCACCCAGGGACTGGAGACTGACGGCGGCATCATCTATGAGAGCACCGGGCTCTACGGAGAATCCCGTTTGCGTGCCCTCGAAGGCCCCGTTGAACTGCGCTCGGTTGCACTCGATCCCGAGGTGTTCGGCGAGGGTCTGACTCTGGTCGGCGACGAGATAATTCAACTCTCTTGGCGCGAGGGCCGGGCACTGCGCTGGGGCCGCGACACCTTCGAGCCGCGCGGCGAGTTCCGCTACGACGGCGAGGGTTGGGGGATCTGTTGGGACGGAGTCGGTTCGCGTCTGTTGATGAGCGACGGCACCTCGACTCTCACCCACCGCAACAGGGACTTCGCAGTCGTGGCGACCACGACGATCCTCCGTGACAACGATCCCGTGACAAGGGTCAACGAACTTGAATGCGTCGACGGCCTGGTTGTCGCCAACATCTGGATGAGCAACGAGATCATCGTCATCGACCCCGACTCTGGGGAGGTGCTGGTGTCTATCGACGCCGCATCGCTGGCTGCTGAAGTCGGCATCTCAGCCGCTGAACGCCACGCGGTGCTCAACGGCATTGCCTACAACGGAGACGGCGAGTGGATTCTCGGCGGGAAGAACTGGCCCGTGCAGTTCCTGGTAACGCTGACTCTCAACTGACTCTGACCCCAAAGTGACTCTGCCGGTTCATCCGGTGGGCACCTCGGCCGATGAACGCCACGCCGTGCTCAACGGCATTGCCCACGACCGAGACGACAAGTGGATTCTCGGCGGGAAGAACCGGCTCCCGCAGTTTCGGGCGACGCTGACTCTCAACTGACTCTGCCGGTTCAGGCGGCTCGACTGATGGGCCGAGCGTCACAGGGTCCGCCTACTATCGCCACCGTGACGTCCAGTCAGTCTCCTCCGGGCCAGTCCCCTACAGCTCAGCCTCCTTCAGCGCACCGAGACCTGCCGCTCTATGGCCTGGACATCGAGACCGACACCACTGCCGACGGCCTTGATCCGCAGGTCGCACCGGTGCTGGCTGTGGCGCTGGTAGGTGAGGACTTCTCCGCAGTGTTCGACGGCGCAGAAACCGACCTGCTGGCCGACCTCAACCAGCATCTGGCCGATCTGCGACCTGGAATCCTGGTGACCTGGAACGGAGGGTGTTTCGACCTTCCCTTCCTCAGTGAACGCGCGGCAGTCTGCGGAGTGCCTCTGGGGCTGCGTCTGGTCCACGACCCATTGATTCCGGGCGGTAACCAGTCTCCGCAGCGCCTCGTCGGCGGGTATCGGGCTCGCTGGCACTGCCACGGCCATCTCGATGCCTACCAGGTGTTCAGAGCCGACGTCGGTGCGAGCATGGGCATCTCCTGTGCCCTCAAACCCCTCGCCCGTCTCGTCGGGTTGGACGTCGTCGAGGTCGACCGACAACGCATCCATGAACTGTCCGACGACGAGCGCAGCGCCTACGTCGTCAGCGATGCCCGCCTAGCTCGCGCCCTGATCTGCAGGCGCGCCCAACCGTGGGCCGGGGTTGATCAGTTGCCGCTGTCGATGGGTTCGTAACCGGCCACATCGTGGTGGGGAGTGTCGAGATAGATCTTGGCTTCGGGAACTCCCGCGAACTTGCCGTGGCTCCACCGGATCTCCACATGGCCTTCGACGGTCCTTGGGGTTGCATCTTCCCTGTCGACTACTTCTGCGCGCCATCGAACAGTCGGTTGTCCCGCGTAGTCGCCCCACATATCGAAATGTCGCATACGGAAGCGATTCTGGAAATCCCACGGAGTCAGCACCCGGTATCGAATCGGTTCCCCGTTTCGGTCGGTGCCGAGCACGAAGTACGGCGAGGCTGCAAGGCGCAGAAGCCTCCATAGCAGTTCCTCGCGGTCTCTCTTGGTCGAGGTCCGTTCCATGAGATGCGAAGCGCTGTTGCGGGCTATCTCGAAGGCCACGATCTCCCAGTCGTAACGCAACGACGCCGGCCACCGACCCTTGAGCGCCGAGCGCAACGCGGCTCGATGGTCGGCGTCGAGCGCAGTCACACGCGTCGGCAGCGACAGGTCGCTCACATGGTTCCGCACCTGGGAGTAGAACTCTTGAAAGGACTCGGCCGCGATTTCGGCGAACCAGTCGGCGCCGCGCCGCGCACGCTCCGCGAGTGCTCGGTCAAAGACATGCCACGGAGATGCATTGTGGAGGATGTCCGAGCCGTACTTGCAACTGATCAGATACACGTGATCGACCCTCAGATCAGCGGGGATCTGTTCGTATGCGGGAGGACGGTGAGGGCCTTTCCATTCGACCAGCCACGGGACACGGCCCCGCAACCCGACGTTGGCGCGCGCGAACACCTCGCCGTTGGCGTATGCCGTCGAGAAGATCTCGGAATGTCTGCCCGTCTCGTAGGCGGCGTCGAGCCGGTCGAACACTCGATCGGTGACGTTGTTGATCGAACGCGGTCTGGCAGCGAGCGCTCGCTGCAGATCCCGGTAACCGAACAGCCCCAGGCCGGTGACTATCTCGGAGACTTCGGTGCGGACAGTCGCCATCAGAGGAGCCTCTGCGCCTCGACCGGCAGGGCCGGTCCGTCTGCTCTGTGCTCGGCGCGATTGGACAACTGAACTCCCGTTCTCAGGCGAATCATAGAACGTGGGCGGATTGAACATCGCGGGCGCGCTGACACTAGTTGTCTTCCGCTCTTGTTCGCTCCGCTCACGGGCCGCTCGGGCCACGGCCTCGTTCGGTCGCGGCCGTGTTCAGGATCAATCCGCTCGGCCTCGGAAGAACAGCAGTGTCACACACTCCGACCATGATTTGGGTTCCCTCGCGATCCGGGTCGGACCGCCATCACCCCGACATCAACCGGAGAATCACGATGGCCCAGTCCGTATCCGCCAGGTCTCTAGGCAGGCGCGCACTCTCACTCGACTGCGGAGTTGCCGCCCTCGCCGACGAGATGATTGCTATCCCCCCAGCTCCCGGCACCAGCGCGCATCCCTACGGTCCCCTGGTGGGAGTGCGCTGCGGTAGAGCCGTGCACGCTGTCGCCTACCCACTGTCGGCCCGCCTGGTCCACAGCGAGGCGACCGACACCCGAATCGCCGTCGTCGTAAGCCGAACCTCGGCTCCGCTGATCATCGACCCCCGCAGGAAGCAACCGATGACGATCGAGGCGGAACTCGGTCCCGCTGTCGATGTCGGGCGACGCGTGCTGGGAATGGCCACGCCCGTAGAAACGACCTCTCCGTCAGACGTCTTGGACGTGTTCTGGCTTGACGGGATCATCAGCGTGGCGCTGCGTTCTGAGCCCGAGGGGCCGCTCAACTGGGCCGCTGTCTCGACGCTCCACCCACTCACGGACCGGCAGATAGAACCGTGGCGCCTGCGCAACAGGCGCTTGAGGCTTCCGCTGGGCTGGGATGCGTTCCGCAATCGAGCCTCCAACGCCGCCTCGCCCTGGCCTGGAATGGACCCTTCGATTGCCGGATGGCTCGACGATGGTTCCTTCGCCCGTTGGTGTCTTGCGGACCTTCCCGACAGAGACACCATTGTCGAGGATCTTCGCGACCTGCTGGATCCTTCAGTCATGGCCGGCATTGATGAGGCCCTGGCACCCCCCGGGGAATGGATCAGGCGCTGGCTGTAGGAACCCGTCGAACAAACAGTGCCCGAAGCGTTGCGAACAGTGTCAGTTCTGGCATCCTTGAACACGGTATCTGGCTAGCCCTCGAGGACTTCTGTGACCTACAAACCGGGTGATCGCGTCGTGTATCCGCACCACGGCGCAGCCGTAATCGAGAGGAAAGAAAAGCGCACCGCCTTCGGCGAGGAGCGGGACTATCTTGTGTTGCGCATGGCGCACGGCGACCTGGTCCTCTCAGTGCCCGTCGACAAGGTCGAACAGGTCGGTATGCGTTGGCCGATCTCCACCGAGGATGTCGAAGACCTCTTCGAGGTACTCGCCAAACGAGACGTGCGCGAGCCCGCCAACTGGTCGCGGCGCTTCAAGAACCACCAGGAGAAACTGAAGTCCGGCGACGTGTACCAGGTCGCGGAGGTGGTCCGCAATCTTGCGCTGCGCGACAACGCCAAGGGACTGTCGGCTGGCGAGAAGTCGCTCTACACGAAGGCACGGACGGTGCTCATCTCGGAGCTCGCGTTCGCCCTCGACGTCGCCGAGGAGATCGCCACGACCCGCGTCGACGACGCTCTGGTGTAAGAGGCCGACCGCATAGGTGGGACAACGCGGCCCGTACGGCGCGAAGCCGTGGCCCGAGTGGCCCGTGCGCGCAGCGAACAAGAGCGGGAATGACACCGCCGCCACAAGACAGGCTCTCACCTAATCGCTGCTGGGCAACGTCTCCATGCGCTGACGGAGCCTGGGAAGGAACTCTTCGGCGTGGCACCGGAGCTGCTCATCAACCATTGCCGGCTCGAGTCCGCTCACGTGGACTCGCACGTTGACGGTGTCGCAGTCGGCTGAGGCCAGAAAGTCGGCGAGCTTGTCGGCCGCTTCAGCTCCGGCGGCCGCGGCGATCAGCTGGTCGCCTTCCCAGTTCTTCATCGCACGCTGTGGCGCATAGCTGCGGTAGTGCTCCATCTGCTGCGCCATCCGCTCGGCCGGAGGATCGCCGATCCAGACCCTTCGAATGGCGATCCGCGGACCTGTGCCGCCTGCTTCGCGGTAGACGTCGCCGAGCCGCGCCGTGACCTCAGCAGTCTGCAGACTGTCGTAGAGGACACCGAGGTTGAGTGCCGCGGCTCGGCGTACGGCCGCGGGACTCTGTGCGGCGACGACCATCGGAAGCGGATTCTCGGCGGTGCGGGCGATTGCCCGGTCGGCCCCCAGCGGCGAGGTGTCGCGTCCGCGCAGCGCCCCCACCACCTTCGGCAGGGATTGTTTGAACCTTTCGATGATCTCACCGAACGGAACCTCGGCGAGTTCAAAGTCGACGGGCAGCGCGCCGGCGGCGAAACCGGCGCCGACCCGTCCCGGATACGCGGCATCAAGCCACGCCAAGTCCTCGGCCACCAGCGCATAAGCCCGCATGGGCAACAGCAACGGGCAAGGTGCCGCCCAACCCCCCGACATCGACCCGAGCAGGAACCCCGCAAGTTGAATCGGGTTCGGGAGATAGCCGGGAAAGTTGGCGTGGTGCTCACTCACCATCACGCCGTCGTATCCAGCCGATACTGCTGACTCTGCCTGGCTGCGGATCAGATCGAGTTGCTCGCACGCTGAGACATCGTGCGGATAAAGCCGCAATGACACCGATCCCGCCGCAAGAGGCGTGGAGTCAGGCGTCGGGGGCATCTCGGGTCAGGGTCTTGGTGGAGTGACTCGGTTGGAGGACCTACAGCCGTTCAATGATCGTGACGTTGGCTTGGCCGCCTCCCTCGCACATGGTCTGGAGTCCGTAGCGGCCGCCCGAACGTTCAAGTTCGTGCAACAGGGTGGTCATCAGCTTCGCTCCGGTGGCACCGAGGGGATGGCCGAGCGCAATCGCACCACCGTTGACGTTGACTGACTCGTGGGGAATGTCGTGCTCGGTCATCCAGGCGATCGGTACGCAGGCGAACGCCTCGTTGCACTCGAAGAGGTCGATGTCGGAGACCGACATGCCGGTTCTCTCGAAGGCGTGGGCCGTGGCGGGAATGGGTCCGGTGAGCATCAGTACCGGGTCGTCGCCGCGCACGCTCATGTGATGAATCCGGGCTCTCGGGGTCAGGTTGTGGTCCTCGATCGCCTGGGGCGAAGCGATCAACAACGAAGCCGACGCGTCACTGATCTGGCTCGCCACAGCCGCGGTCAACCTCCCGCCCTCCACAAGAGGCTGAAGTTGAGCCATCTTCTCGAGGCTGCCGCCGCGCCGGGGCCCCTCATCGGTCAGGCAGTCCCCCAGCGGAACGATCTCAGCATCGAAGCGTCCCTCGTCGATGGCCCGAACGGCCCGTTCATGGCTCTCGAAGGAGAACTCCTCCATCGCCTCTCGGGAGATGTCCCACTTCTCGGCGATCATCTCTGCACCGCGGAACTGCGAGATCTCCTGGGTGCCGTAACGTTGCACCCAACCAACAGATCCGCTGAACGGATCATCGAAACCCAAGTCGGCGGCCAGAGTCATCGCGGACGAGATCGGAATCTGCGACATCTGCTGGACACCTCCGGCAACCACCAGATCGGCGATCCCCGCCATCACCATCGTCGCCGCAAAGGTCACGGCCTGCTGGCCCGAGCCGCACTGTCGGTCCACGGTGGTGCCCGGAACGTGGGTGGGAAGCCCGGCCGCGAGCCACGAGGTTCGGGCAATGTCACCGGCCTGGCCCCCGACCGAGTCGACGTTGCCGAATATGACGTCCTCCACCGCTGCTGGATCGATGCCGGTGCGTTCGATCAACGCCTTGATCGACGCCGCTCCCAGGTCGGCCGGATGGATGTGGGCCAGTCCACCGCCCCGCTTACCGGTGGGCGTGCGGACAGCGTCAACGATGTAAGCCTCAGACATCCCTACATCCTGCCCGCAACCGCCGGATTTCTCCACATTCACCGATCCCCGAGGGGCAGATTCGACGCTTCCGCCAATGATCATCGTAGGTGCGCCGAGGCATGTTGTCTCCCGCTCCGGTTCGCTCCGCCGAACTCCCGCTCCTGTTCGCTCCGCTGAACTCCCGCTCCTGTTCGCTCCGCTCACGGGCCGCTGAGCCACAAGCGGGCCGCTGAGCCACAAGCGGGCCGCTGGGCCACAGGCGGGCCGCCCAGGCCACGGCCTCGTTCGGTCGCGGCCGTAGGCGGGATCAGTCCGCTCGGCCTCTTAGGCGGGCTTGCGGCCCAGAGTCGCGATCGAAGCGGGACTCATCATCACGAAGCCCTCCGCGCGCACCTGTTCGAGCGCGGCCCGGCTGTCGGACTCGTCAACAACACCCGCGGCGACCATGTACGGGATGGCCCTCTCCAGTGCTAGAAACCACCACTCACCGCTCGGTTCGTGCGGTCGCATAGCCCAGATGTCGCCCACAACATCGAGTTCGACGAGACCGACGGACCGCATCCGGTCGAGGACTTGAAGCCCGAAGTCGGGATCGCGCCATTCGTCGAGACTGCCCGCCGCCATGATCTGGTGGATCGTCTTGTACGGCTCCCCAAGCCCCTGTTGACCGAAACCCAGAAAGGTGCCGTCCTCGACCACGAGCCAGCCGCCCGGTTTCAGGGCGTCCACGAGCTTGCCGACCACCTCGTCGCGAGTCGGCACATGTTGCAGCACCGCACGGGCATGAATGATGTCAAAATGCTCCTGAGGAAGCGGATCAGTTGCAACGTCGTGCTGCCGGACGATCACGTTGGAGGGCATCTCGTCGTGGAACTGAAGGTCGATGTCGGTGGACATCACCCGGCCCCGCTCGCCGACCTGGGCGGCCATCCAGGCACTGACGGTGCCCGCACCCGCGCCGACCTCAAGACAGTGCATGCCCTGCGCGATCCCGACCTGCGTCAACAGCGCACAGGTCTTGGGGTCCCGCGCCTCGGCCAGCATCGACAGCCGCACCCGTTCAATGTCAACCTGGTCGTCGCGGGTCCCGTAGCTCTGCTGCGGTGCGTGGTCCTCATCGGTCATGGCGGGTTCCTTCCTTGCGCAACGGGATCGCCCGGAGCGTAGAACTTCGCGGCCCACTTGCGGAACTGCAGGATCGGGCCGTCTGCATCGGCGAGGGCAGGGTTCGGATTGTGGATCTTGTTGTCGAAGATCACGTTGTCCTCTGACATCTGTTTGCAGAGGTCTCGAACCAGCGCCTCGCCCACCCTGCGGCTCTTCAACTCGGCCTCCTCACCTGGTCCCAGCCGCCTGATCCGGTAGACCTTCATCGACCAGGTCGTCTCCCAGTCGATCGGGACCGTGACATTGAAGAAGACCGTGTCGATGATTCCCGAGAACCGTGCGACGCTGAAACCGGGGCCGTAGCCGTCCGAATCGATGCGCCCCGGGGTGGGGCCACGCGGGGTGTCGAAGTCGACCCTAGAGCGCAGGCGGTTGAACCAGCCGTCGAACTCGAGCGATTCGAGCACCGGAACAGTGGCAGCTCCGTGCACGGTGCGCAGGTGGATGTAGTCGGGGCCGTTCTCGGCCAGCTCCTGCCAGGGACAGCGGACAACCCATTCTGCCGGCTCGACCGGAATCCATTCGTCGCTGAGATACTCCGAGCAGTCCGGGACGTCCCACAGCGGTTCCTGGGAGGGGTCCGGATGGAACCAGAACATCACGAAACCGTTGCGCTCGATCGTCGGGTACGTGCGGATCCGCGCCTTGGAGTTGACCCGGTCCGAGTAGGGGATGTCCACATTGCGTCCGTCGCCGTCCCAGGACCACCAGTGGTAGGGGCAGACGAGGTGGCATCCCTCGACACGCCCACCGATGGCGAGGTTCGCCCCGAGGTGCGGGCAGTAGGCGTCCATCACATGGGCTTCACCTTGTGCGTCGCGCCACAGCACCAGGTCGCGGGCGAGGAGACGGACCGAACGGACCTCCCCGACATGCAGCGTTTCGCCCAGAACGATCGGGTACCAGGCGAACGGGAAGGCCGTGTAGTACCCGAACCGTTCCAGCGAGGTCATCGACGTCTGCTCCGCGTCTCCCTGACGGGCCATGACCTGCAGCGGGGTCTCCCCCTCGAAGGTTCGAATCTTCGAACTGGCACTCTCCACCCGCTTGTTTGCGGGGATGTCAGCAGGAATGTCAGCGGGGATGTCAGCGGTCATAACCTGGGTTCCTTGAGGTGTGGAGGGGCGCGGGGTTTGGCCTCGACCTCAATCACAAGGAAAGCTCTTCGCCATGACCGCCGCAAACCACAAGACCGACGAGTCCGCCGAACAGGCCGAGTTTCGAGCGAGAGTCAAGGCGTGGTACGACGCCAACGCGACGCCCAAGCGGGACGATTCTCCGTGGGAGACCAACGTTCACCGCGACCCCGCGGATGCCCGCCGGCATTTCCTCACGTCCAAGGCCTGGCAGGGCCGACTCTACGAGGCGGGTCTCGCGGGGATCGCCTGGCCCGAGGAGTACGGCGGGGGCGGAGGCAAGTCCTGGATGACTCGCATCGAGCGGGAGATCTCGCTCGGGTACGAGGAATGGGTCGGGTTCGTGGGTGCCACCATCGCCATGCTCGGACCGGCACTGCTGCGCCACGGGACCGAGGAACAGAAACGGGAGTTCCTGCCCAAGCTGCTGTCCGCGGAGCTGTCGTTCTGCCAGCTCTTCAGCGAGCCAGGTGCCGGAAGCGACCTCGCTGCGCTCGCCACCCGTGCCGAGCGTGACGGCGACGAGTTCATCCTCAACGGCCAGAAGGTGTGGAACAGTTCGGCCCAGTTCTGCGACTGGGGGTTCGTGTTAGTCCGCACCGACCCCGACGCTCCCAAACACAAGGGCATCACGTTCCTGCTGGTTGACATGTCCACCCCCGGAATCGAGGTTCGGCCTCTGGTGCAGATAAACCAGTCAGCGCACTTCAACGAGGTGTTCCTGACCGACGTGCGGGTGCCCGTCGCCAACGTCGTCGGCGAGATCAACCAGGGTTGGACACCGGCGCGCACGGTGCTGTCGAACGAGTCGGCGTTCATTGCGGGGGCCAGGATCCCGACCCGCTCGAAGCTGATCGAACTGGCCGGCGACAAGGGACTGCTCGGTGATCTGGTGGTGCGCCAGGATCTGGCAAACTATTACAGCCGGGAGCTGATCTCCTCGTGGATGGGCGAGCAGGTCCAATACGCCGTGAGACGAGGCGGGTCGGCACCGATGGACCCCGGGCTCATCAAGCTGATGGCTTCACAGAACCGGCGACTCTCGGGGGATCTTGCCAGTCGGATCCTGGGCGCGGACCTCGACGCCGGCAGCGGCGAGAAGGTGAATTGGGCGCAGATGGAGCTGCTGGGCCGTTATTCGATCTCGATTGGCGGCGGGACCGACGAGGTTCTGAAGAACAACATCGGTGAGCGTTCGCTGCAATTGCCTCGTGAACCCGGTTACGACAAGAATCAGCGGTGGCGCGAAATACCGCGCTCCTGACACCCGGACCAAACCACAGACCAGGCCGCGACCACCCGAGGACCAGACCATGACTTCACTGGCAGACCGAAGAATTGTGGTCGCCGGGTGCACCGGCCAGGTGGGTGAACCGCTGGCGCTGGCACTGGCTGCCGCTGGCAACGAGGTCCACGGCATCGCCCGGTTCAAGGATCCCGCGGTACGACAACGTATGGAATCCGCTGATGTCGTCTGTCACGCAGTTGACCTCTTCGAGCCTGACTTGAGTTCGGTCCCCGCGGAGGTCGACTATCTGCTCAACTTCGCAGTGACCAAGACTGGCAAATGGGACAAGGATCTGGTGGCCAACGCAGTGGCCGCCGGTCAGCTGATGAGTCACATGCGCAATGCCGCCGCGGTGCTGCACTGTTCGACCACCGCTGTCTACGCGCCCAGCAACGGCGAGCCGATGCGGGAGGACTCCCCGCTGGGCCGAGACCATCACCAGAACCTTCTCCCCACCTATTCGACAGCAAAGACTGCTTCGGAGTCTGTGGTTCGCTTCGCCGCTCGGGAGTTCTCGGTTCCGACCACCATCGCCCGGTTGTGCGTGCCCTACGGTGATGAGGGTGGCTGGCCGCTGTTTCATCTGTGGATGGCTCAGGCGTCCCAGAGGATCCCTGTCCACCCCGACGGATCCCGCTACAACCCGATCCACCACGACGACATCATCGCTCAGGTCCCGGCTCTGCTCGATGCAGCGACACCGGAGGCCACGATCCTCAACTGGGGCAGCGACGAGGTGGTGTCGGTCGAGGAGTGGACCAGGTACATATGCGATGTCGCCGGAGTGCCCGAACCGGCTTTTGAACTCAACGAGTCGACGATTCCGAGCGCGGTGATCGACACCGAGGCCGTGCGTGCGGCTGTCGGTCCTTGTTCGGTCTCGTGGAAGGACGGATTCAGGCGTCTGGCCGAGCGGGCCACGAAGTCCAACTAGCGCCGACACGCCCCTCAACGCCACCCGCAGAACAAGCACCGACACGCCCCTCAACACCACCCGCAGAACAAGCACCGACACGCCCCTCAACGCCACCCGCAGAACAAGCACCGACACGCCCCTCCACGCCACCCGCAGAACTAACGCCGGGACTCCGACCGCAACTGAGCAGCGTGCAGATAGCCTGTTGAAGCACCGGACAATGTGGACGACGCGGACGTCGCACACCATCCCCGCTGCCGGAGTGTCCCCCGATGAGTCCCACCTTCGCCGATCTCGGCGTACCCGCATCAATTGTCGCGGTTCTGCACCGGGGTGGCATCACCTCCCCCTTCGAGATTCAGACAGCCACAATTCCCGACCTGCTCCGGGGCCATGACGTCGTCGGCCGCGCCCCTACCGGCTCCGGCAAGACTCTTGCGTTCGGGATTCCGGTGCTTACGCGGGTGCCCCGGGCCGAGCCGGGCCTCCCGAGCGCACTGATCCTCGCTCCGACTCGAGAGCTCGCCGAGCAGATCGCCACCGAACTCGGCCAACCGGCCGAAGCAGTGAACCGTCGTGTTTCGGCGGTCTACGGCGGCGTCGGCATCGAGCCTCAGATCAAGAGGATGCGACGCGGCGTCGACGTGCTCGTGGCAACGCCGGGGCGTCTCGAGGACCTCATTGAACGCCGGGTGGTGAACCTGCGCAAGGCCGCGACGGTGGTGATTGACGAGGCCGATCGCATGGCCGACATGGGCTTCATGCCCGCAGTGCGACGCATCCTCGACAGCACCGCGAACAAGCGGCACACGATCCTGTTCTCGGCCACACTCGACGGTGACGTCGGCAAGCTGATCGATCGATACCAATCCGACCCCCTGCACCACGGCGTGGGATCGCCGACACCGGACATGACAGCTACGCAGCATCATTTCTGGGAGATTCCCAGGCCTGACCGGATCAGTCTGTGTGCTTCGGTCATCGCCACTCTCGGCTCGACAATCGTGTTCACCCGCACCCGCCACGGTGCTGACCGTGCGGCCCGCCAACTCAATCGAGTGGGGATCCCTGCGGCCGCCATCCACGGCAACCGCTCGCAGGCACAGCGTTCTCGAGCACTTCGTGATTTCGCCTCGGGCAAGGCCCTCACTCTGGTCGCCACCGATGTGGCCGCTCGTGGTATCCATGTCGACAGTGTCGAGTGCGTGGTGCACTACGACCCCGTCGATGAGGACTCTGCCTACATCCATCGTTCGGGTCGGACGGCACGAGCCGGTGCGGCGGGTCAGGTGGTGTCGTTCGTGGACCCGTCCCAGGTCCGTCTGGTCACCGCGATGCAGCGGAGGTTGAACCTCTCACAGGAGATTACTGCGCCACCTGCGATGGACGGCCCCGCTGTGACGGTCCCCGATGACCACGCCGAATCGAGGCAACACTCCAAACCCGAACCTTCCGGACGCCACGCGTCCAACGGCGCCGGCCCACGGCGCAAGAGTGCTGCCCGTCGCGGCCAAGGCCAAAGCCAAGGGCGCGGCCAACGACAAGCCCGGGGCGAAGGCCGAGGCCAACGACAAGGCCAAGGCCAAGCCCAAGACCAGGGCCAACGACAAGGCCAAGGCCAAGCCCAAGATCAGGGGCAACGACAAGGCCAAGGCCAGAGACGAGGCCAAAGTCAAAGTCGCGGCCAACAACAAGGCCAAGATCAGGGGCAACGACAAGGCCAAGACCGAAGCCGCGGACAGAGTCGCGGCCAAAATCAAAGTCCCGACCAGGGGCAAAGCCGAAGCCGCGGTCAGAGTCGCGGCCAAAATCAAAGTCCCGGCCAGGGGCAAAGCCAAGGCCAAGACCGAAGCCGCGGACAGAGCCGCGGCCAAAATCAAAGTCCCGGCCAGGGGCAAAGCCGAAGCCGCGGTCAGAGTCGCGGCCAAAATCAAAGTCCCGGCCAGGGGCAAAGCCAAGGCCAAGACCGAAGCCGCGGACAGAGCCGCGGCCAAAATCAAAGTCCCGGCCAGGGGCAAAGCCAAGGCCAAGACCGAAGCCGCGGACAGAGTCGCGGCCAAAATCAAAGTCCCGGCCAGGGGCAAAGCCGAGGCCAAGACCGAAGCCGCGGACAGAGTCGCGGCCAAAGTCAAAGTCCCGGCCAGCGTCAAGGCCAAGGGCAACGACAAGGCCAGAGTCAAGGTCGCGGCCGGAGTCAAGGCCAGGGCCAGCGACGCCGCTAGGCGGTCACAGAAATCTGAGCGGCCCCAGTGGTGGCGGCGTTCGAATCCGCTGCAGCTCTGGGGCTCCCTCAGTCCAGGAGGAAGTCGCGGGTCACCGCGGGCGATCTGGGGTCTTGCAGCATGAACAGATGCCCTCCCTCGAAGACCTCCAGTCGGGAATCCGTGATACCGGCAACGATCGCTTCTGAGTTGACCAGCGGTGCGATCCCGTCGTAGCGACCCGCGCAGACGAGCGTCGGTGCCGAAATCGACCCGAGATCAGCCAACACGTCATGATGCCGCCTTGCCTCGAGTTGTTGGGCGAATCCCTCGGCCGACTCCGCTGAGACCGAACGCGCATAGCCGTCACGCAACTGCGATGTGAACCCGTCCAATCCTGGGAGAGCCTCCCCGCTGCCGGAGATGTAGCGAGTGTCCATCAGTGAAAGGGAGATCTCGGTTCTCTCGGCCGCCGGCAGGTCTACCAACTCGTCAAGGGGGTACGACATCAGCGGACCGCCGGGCGAAGTGCAGTTCAGAACCAGTCGCTCGACAAGAGCCGGGTGACGGATGGCCAGGTGCTGAGCAACCATTCCACCAAACGACGTGCCGACCACCCGGGCGCTCTCCCAACCCAGAGCGGAGCACAAAGAAGCGGCATCGTCGGCGTAGTCGAACATCGTTGGCGGATGATCCCCCAGCGTCGTCTGACCCAGACAACGCTGATCGTAGTGAAGGCCCAGAAAGTCCTGGTTGAGCCCGTTGAGGTGCGGGGCAGTGAGACGGAGATCCCCGCCGCTGCCCGAGATGTGCAGCAGGTTCGGGCCCTCTCCGTGAAGTTCGTAGTAGATGGTCAAGTCGTTGACTTCGATGAACGGCATCTCGGTTCGGGCTCCTCGGGGGTCTCGCTTCTCGGTCTCGCCTCTCGGCTCTCGGTCAGATTCTCACTTCGAAGTAGCGGTTCAGGGGATCGATTTCGAACTCACGGACCTCGACACTGCCGAAGCCCGCGGCAGCGGCCATCTCCTCGAACACCTCGACGGTGAGCCCCAGGGTTCCCAGTCCCGCACCGTTGGGCTCGGACATGGCCGAAGACATGCAGTACAGGATCGACATGGCATACATCAAGGGCAGCACCGGGATCTGCCGGTTCTCTTCAAGGCCGCCCCTGGTCTTGATGTCGGCCACCATCCAGACGCCGTCGTCTGCCAGACACGATCGGGCTGCTGCGACCGCGGCGGCGGGGTTCGGCAGATCGTGCAGCACGTCGAGGGTCACCAGCAGGTCAACATCGCTGAAATCACGAAGATCCTCGAAGGTCCCCGACTGAAACGACAGATTTGTCAGGCCCTCTGCGGCCGCTCGCTGCGCGGCGGCTTCGATGGCGTGAGGCGACGGATCGATGCCCACCACCGTGGACTGCGGAAAAGCGCCGGCAATAGCTGCCGCAGCCACTCCCGAGCCGCAGCCCACATCGACCACGGTCGCTCCGGCAGTCAGGCGCTCAGTCATCTGCTCAATGGCGTCGAGTATCACCGGCACGAGCCAGGCTCGCTGACCCGATGCGCTCATTGCCGCCTGGAAATGGCACGCGTCGACGCCGTGCTCGCCCCAGGTCATGCCCAGTCCGGTCTCGAACGCCTCGGCGGTCCGGTTGACCTCGTGATGGGTAATCGGGAGCCCGAACACTCCGGCGGTCGCAGCAGGATGGTCCGGCTCACACAAAGTCGCCTTGGCTTCCGGCGTCAGGTTGAATCGTCCGTCGTCGTGCTCGACGAGGCCTGCAGCAGCGACTGCGAACAGCCACTCGCGGACCCAGCGCTCATGCAGACCCGTGGCATCGGCCAACTCATCGGAGGAAGACTGCGGCGCTTGGGCAAGAGCATCGAAGAGCTGCAGTCGGACACCGAGGTGGACGATTGCGCTCATCGCCTCGCCCTGTTTCATCCGGTAGAGGTCCTGGATCGTCTGACCCAGGAGTTCCAGGTCAACTTCGGTGCGCATCAGGTCGAGTCCATTCAGGTTGGGTCCGTTCAGGTTGGTTCAGCAGCCGCGTGCGGAGCATGTTGAGCGCCATGATGCAGGTGAACTGCCTGATGCGCTCGCGGTCGAAGGGCAGCTTGATGGTGATGGCCTCCGAATGGCCGTTCGGCTCATCGGACCTGTCTGCCCCGTCGGGTTCGCCGTCGCCGTCGTCGCCGACCGGGGCGATGTGCACTCCGATACAGACGACTCCGGGGTCGACCCCCTCGTGCGGTTCGGGCCCGGCGACTCCCGAGACAGCGAGACCAACATCAGCATCGAGGACACGGCATGCGCCCTGGGCCATCTCGATCACCATCTCCTCGCTGACCGAGTGGGTGTCGCCGGCGCGCAGCAGAGACTGTTTGAGGTCTCGGTGATACGCGACGATGCCTCCCCGAAACACTTCGCTGCAGCCCGGGTGGTTGACCAGCCGGCTGGAGATGAGCCCGCCCGTGAGCGACTCTGCCAAGGCCAGAGTCAGGCCACGGTTACGCAGCAGGTCAAGGACGACGGACTCCATCGTGTCGTCGTCGGTTCCAAATACGATGTCGCCGATCAGATCCCTCACGCGGCTCTCCTCGGCGTCGAGGATCGAGACGGCTTCGGCCTCGCTCCGGGCTTTGGCGGTGATCCGCACCTTCAAGCCTTCCAGGCCGCTCGCAAGGAACGCGATCGTCGCGGTACCGGTCTCATCGAGACGCCGTATCTCTTCGTCGAGCTGTTCGGCGAGGCCGGACTCGGACTGGCCCCAGGTGCGCAGCGTGCGACTGCGGATGACCGCGCTGATCCCCGCCCGCTCCGCCAGATCGGGGAGCACCCCCTCGAGCACCATCTGGCGCATCTCCCAGGGAACCCCAGGGACCGCATAAATTACCTTGCCCTCGTGTGCGCCGCTGAGGCTTGATCCGCTGAGCGGGCAGATCAGTCCCGCAGCGGTGCCGGGCATCGCGGGATTGACCCGGGCGCCTGCGGGCACGTCCGCCTGACGTTTGTTGTTCTCGGCCATGTTGCGGCCGCGGCCGCCGAACATGGTTTCGATCTTGGCGATGATTCGTTCGTCGCGGACCAGTTCCACACCCATGACCGCAGCTAAGGCCTCACGGGTGATGTCGTCCTGGGTCGGCCCGAGTCCACCGCAGACGATCACCGCATCGCTTCGATCGAGGGCCTGGCCGAGGACCGCGACCATCCGTTCAAGATTGTCGCCGACCTTCGTCTGGTGATGGCTGTCGATGCCTGCGAGCGCCAGCTGCTCTCCGATCCACGACGAATTGGTGTCGACGATCTGCCCCAGCAGCAGTTCGGTTCCGACCGCCACCACTTCACAGTTCATCTGATCTCCTGGAGTCACTCACCTGTCGAGCTCAGTGCACTCTGACCGTCGATCAGGTACTGGATCCCCGACACAAGAGTCCAGACGACCGCGATCCACAACGCCGCGTCGATCAGAGTGTCTTGATCTTCAAGCGTCGGCATAACTGCCATTGCCAAAGCGAGTCCCTGCACGAATGTCTTGTACTTGGCTGAGCGACGAGCGGGCAGGGCAAGTCCGTGGCGTGCCCATCGGCTGCGCCAGGCGGTGATGCCGAGTTCGCGTACGGCCATGAGCGTCACCGGCAGCCACCAGTACCGCTGGACTGCAACGAGGCAGAATCCCGAACCGAGGATCACTACCTTGTCTGCCAGCGGATCGAGGAACGCACCGCTGCGGCTGACGACATTCGCGCGACGAGCAACTCTACCGTCGAAGAAGTCGGTGCTGGCCAAGGCGACACCTAGCCCGAACGCCGCCCAGGACACGCCTCGTGTGTCCTCTGCTGCAAGCACCAGCCAGAACAACAGCGGTGCGAACAACAGGCGCATGATCGTCAGCAGGTTCGCCGGGTGGGTTATCCCAGCGCTGCGCGGCACGGCCAGACCACTCACCGCGCCTCCAGGTCACAGCCGACGGCCCTGGTGACGGTCAGAGTCCGGATTGTTCCCACCTCCAGAGTCTGGGGCACAGAAATGATCCCGTCGATTTCAGGTGCTTCTCGATAACTGCGTCCGATCCCAGGTTCATCCACAAGTACTTCGACTGCACTGCCTACCAGTTCGTCACGTTTTGTTGCCGTGATCGTGTCCTGCAGCTCAGAGAGTTCCCCGAGCCGGTCCTTGACGAGCGCGGGATCGACCTTGTCTCCCAGCGATTCTGCGTAGGTTCCCACCTCTTCGGAATAGGCAAAGAACCCGCACCAGTCGAGCCTTGCCTCCTCAATGAAGTCCAACAGTTGATCATGGTCCTGTTCGGTTTCGCCGGGATAGCCGACGATGAAGTTGGAGCGGAAGGCCGCGGCCGGTTCGCGGCCGCGGATGGACTCGATGCTGTTCGCGAACTTGGAGCCATTGCCCCAGCGACGCATGCTCCGCAGCAACCGGGGCGAGACGTGCTGAAGCGAAAGGTCGAAGTACGGCACACCGGTTTCGCAGATTGTGTCGATCAGCGCAGCGGAGAGGTCCGAGGGGTACAGATACAACAGCCTTACCCTCTCGACTTCGGCCGCAACGGCTCTCACCAGCGGCACGATCGCACGTTCACCGACGCCTTGGTCGCGGCCGTATGCCGCCAGGTCCTGGGCGACCAGGACTATCTCTTCGGCTGCCAGCTGTTCGACTTCAGCCATTATCGACCCAATGGTGCGGCTGCGCTGCGGACCTCGGAACGAGGGGATGGCACAGAAGCCGCAGGCCCGGTCGCAGCCTTCGGCGATCTTGATATAGGCCCACGGGCGTTGCGCCGCGGGGCGTGGCAGGTTCAGCAGGTCGAAGTCCGGGATCGGGCCGGCCGACCCGCCAGTCGATCCAGCAGTCGATCCAGCAGTCGATCCGCCAGTCGATACGCCAGTCGATCCAGCAGTCGATCTACGGGTCGGCCCGAGCGAGACCCGCACCGCTGAGCGTTCGACCTCACGTCTCGAGAAGTGGGCACCGGGACCTGACAGAGCGGGCAACAGCGACATTCCGAACGGCGCCAAGTGGTCGATCTCCGGCAGCTCGGCGGCCAGTTCGTCGCCATAGCGTTCAGCCATGCAGCCCGTCACGACCAGCCGGGCACCCTCACGGCGCTGCTGGGCAACCGCGAGGATCGTGTCCACCGATTCCTGCCGGGCCTGATGAATGAACGAGCAGGTGTTGACGACGACCACATCGGCTGTTCCGACATCGTCGGTGGCCACCATGCCGGTGTCGGTCAGCGTTCCCGCCAGTTTGTCGGAGTCGACCTGATTCTTGGGACACCCGAGGGTCACAATCGCATATGACTGAGTTGACATGGCTATTGGACCCTAACCGCTGCTTGAGGCCCCGAGCACCACCACACAACCCACCCACATGGCCAACAGGACCATCCCTTCGGCCCGGCTCACTCGCTTCTTGGTGATCATCATCGCCGCGCTGAGGGCCACCACCGCGACCATCATGATCGATCCCCCGACAGCCAGGCCCGCGTCGAGGACCTGCCCCGGCCCCGCCAGCGCGATCACGCCGCCGACAGCGAAGCTGTTGAACATGTTGGAGCCGAGCAGGTTTCCGATCAACAGTTCGATCTCGCCGCGGCGTGTCGCGGCGATCGCGGTGAACAGCTCAGGCGCCGAGGTTCCGATCGCCACCAGCGTGAACCCGATGAAGCCTCCGGTCAGGTCAAGTTCCTCGGCAATTCGTTCAGCTCCCGCGACGACGAACCAGGCCGACCCCGCCACCAGTACCAGCCCCACGACGGTACGTATCGTCTCGGTGAGCGCCGAAGGTGCTTCTTCGCCCACCAGTTCACCGATTTCCTGTGGCAGCGCTGCGAATCCCCGCGCCTCCGGGCCGGTCGCCTCTGGTATCGGGCCTGGCTCTGCTATCGGGCCTGGCTCTGCTATCGGGCCTGGCTCTGCTATCGGGCCTGACTGTGCGGGGCCTGCGTTATCGGGGGTGGACGGCTCGGCCAGACTCCGGGGTGAAGTGCGCAGGAGGAACCCCAGCGCAGCGACCAGCGCAAGCACCAGAACCGTTCCCTCCAACCGGGTGATCTCTCCTTGGAGCAGAACCGCGAAGATCACTACCGACGCCACTGATATCGGCACTTCGCGGCGCAGTATCGCAGGCTGCACCGGCACCGCGGCGAAGAGCGTCGCGCACCCGAGAACCAGAGAAATGTTGGCAACGTTGGAGCCGACGACATTGCCGACACCGATGTCAAGATTGCCTTCGACAGCGGCGATTCCCGACACGACCATCTCGGGGGCACTGGTACCGAAACCGACGATCACCGATCCGACGATCACCGGCGCGATGCGCATGACGACCGCCAACCGGACAGCTCCCTTGACGAACTGGTCGGATGCCACGGCGAGCACTGCCAATCCGCCGATCGCGTAGAGGAGGCCCGTAGTCATTGAATTCCAAAGCTACCGATCAAAAATCGGTATCGGAGTCTTCGGCGGTTCCCCCTGCGCCACGACGCGCCTCGTACTCTTCTTGAGTCAGTAGCACTTCTCGAGCCTTGGATCCGGTGGACGGGCCCACGACACCCTGTTGTTCGAGCAGGTCCATGATCCGCCCGGCGCGCGCGAAACCAACCCGGAGCTTGCGTTGCAGCATCGAAGTTGAGCCGAGTTGGGTCTGTACCACCAGTTCCATCGCCGCGTCGAGGAGTTCATCGCCGTCATCAGCAGATTCTGGGCGCGTGGCGGTAACTGAGTCGAGCGGTGGCGTTCCGGTGATCGCGCTGTCTTCATCGAGCGGGGCGACGGAGCTGACGGCCACGGCCGCGGCTGCGGCCTGAGATGACAGCTCAGGATCTTGCTTCAACTTCTTGGCCTGTTCGCGCCAGTGGCCCACAATGGCGCGCACTTCGGACTCCTCGACCCAACAACCCTGGATTCGATTCAACGCCGAGGACGAAGTGCCCAGCATCAACAGATCACCGCCACCCACTAGACGCTCTGCACCCGCCTGGTCCAGGATGACTCGCGAATCGGTCAGGCTTGACACTGCGAAAGCCCAGCGGCTCGGGATGTTGGCCTTGATGACACCGGTGATGACGTTCACCGAGGGGCGCTGCGTGGCGATCACGAGGTGTATCCCCACGGCTCGGGCCATCTGGGCGATGCGCGCTATCGACTCCTCCACATCGCGGGCGGCCACCATCATCAAGTCGGCGAGTTCGTCGACCACAACCAGCACAAAAGGCAAGCGGCTGTAGGTGAGCCGCTCCCCCTTGTCGTCGAGCACTCCGAGGGGAGGCTTCAAGGTGTTGTTGTCGACGGCGGTGTTGTAGCCGGTTATGTCGCGCACCCCTACGTCTGCGAGAAGGTCGTAACGGCGTTCCATCTCACGCACGGCCCATGCGAGGGCGTTGGCAGCCTTTCGGGGATCGGTGACGGGTGCGGTGAGCAGGTGAGGGATCTTGTCGTACTGCCCCATCTCAACCCGCTTGGGGTCGACCAGGATCATTCGCACCTGATCGGGGTTCGAGCGCATGAGAATCGATGAGAGCATCGAGTTCAGACACGACGATTTGCCCGAACCGGTCGCCCCGGCAATGAGCACGTGGGGCATGTCGGCGATGTTGACCACCACGTTGTTGCCATTGATGTCACGGCCGATGGCGACCTCAAGGGGGTGGGAGGCCTGTTTCGCTTCCTTCGACGCCAGGATGTCTCCTATCGTGACGATCTCCCGCTTGTTGTTGGGGACCTCGACCCCGATGGCGCGCCGCCCCGGAATCGGGGCGATGATGCGCACATCGGGAGAAGCCATGGCGTAGGCCATGTCCTTGCGCAGACTCTCGAACTTGGTGACCTTGACTCCTTCGCCCAGAGTCAACACATACCGTGTGACGGTCGGGCCGACGATCGGCTCGAGCAGACTGGTCTCCACACCGAACTGGGCGAGCGTGTCCTGCAGCCGCTTGCCGCGCTCGACCACGTCGATCGTGTCGATCTCCTGCTTGTTGCTGCGGGACAGCAGCGACAGGGACGGCAGCGTCCAAGGGCTCATTTCCAGGGGCAGCTTCTGCTCGGTGACCAGCCCCGGCTCGAGCTTCGGTCTGCGGGTGCGCCGCGGTGGAGGCTGCGCGGCGGATCCATCGGGGCCGTCGCCGGTCCCCGCCTCGGCGACATCGGCCCGGTTCCCGGTGTCGGCGGGAGGAACCTCCTCTCGGGCGTCCCCAGCAGCGACCGCACCATCGACGACCGCGCCGAAATCGCCGCCCTCAGAGACATTGACCTTCGTTTGGGACGACTCTGGCGTCTCGGACGACTCGGACGACTCTGGCGCCCCGCTGGACCCGGGCTTCGAAAGATCGCTGAACAGTGCTTGCACCTGCGCCTTCAACCAGCCCAGAGGGGGCCCGACGATGATCACCAGGCCCCGGCCCAGTGCCCCCGCGGAACTGCCCGTGAGCACGATCACCCCGACGATGCCCAACAGACCGAGAATCAAGACACTGCCGGTCACCGCGGCCCCAGCATGGAGCGCACCACCGAGTCCGATCCCCAACACACCGCCCGCAGCACCCCACTCATCGACGGTGTCGCTGATACCGGGGCGGCCTCTCAGCACATGCAGGAGTCCGCTCAACGACATCAACAGCAGGAGCCCGCCCACCGTGAGACGTGTCGGCCATTCAGACTCGCTGTCGGGGCCGGTGCCGCGGATCAGCGCAACTCCCAGGGCAACGAGGCCCAGAGGCACGACGAAACGAATCAGACCAACCCCCGCGGCCAGCCCATCGTCGACCACAACGCCGACCGCACCGGCTGCCCCGAACCACAGACTGACTGCGCTCAAGAGCCCCGCAAGTATCGCGCCGAGACCCAACAGATCACTTCGGTGGCCCGACAACACACCCCCGACCGAACGACGAGAAACACCCGACTTCTTGGCGCCGCGCCCCTTCTTGGGGGAGCTGCTCTTGGAGTTCGAGCCGCTCTTGGAGTTCGAGTTCGGGGAGTCTGCTTTGGAAGCCACGATACCGAAACGCTACCAGCGCCCTGCGACAGCGGTATGTACCCCGCTTCCCATGTACGCGACCTCCAACCGTTCGACCGCAACACCCACCAGCACGACCCCAACCAACCCACCGCAACACGAAGCCGCTACCGCCAACCAACCCACCACAACACCAAGCCGCTACCGCCAACCGGTCGGCCTCCGTACCCGCACCCGCGAACATCCAACTAGCCGCCCACCTCGCCGGGTTGCGCGACTCCCGACCAGTCTGTCGCCGGGCCTACTTGCGCAGCTGACTCGAGACAGTCGGGCCCTCAGCCCTCGCGGACTATCGGCACGATCATCGGACGGCGGCGGGTCCGTTCTGCGACGATGCTGCCCGCAGCTCGGCGAACGATCTGCGACAGACGGGCCAGATCATCAATGTCATCGTCGAACGCCTTCATCACTGCGGTCTCCACCGCGTCGACCACAGCGGTCTCATGCGCGCGCAGCGCCGGCTGTTCGACCCAGCCGCGCGACACCACGTCAGGCCCGACCAGCAATTCGCGCCGTTCGGTGTCCACGTGCACGATCACCGCAACAAAGCCGTCGTCGCCGAGCACTCGGCGGTCACCGAGCACCGCGTTGCCGAGATCACCGACAGTGCCATCGACATACAGGTGGTCCCCGCCGACCGATCCGAGGTGTACCAGACCCGAGTCTGACAGTTCCAGCTGATCCCCGTCCTCGGCCACAACCACATGGTCACGGTCCATCCCCATCTCCAGAGCCAGATCACGATGCGCCACGAGATGGGCGTACTCTCCGTGCACGGGCACGAAGAAATCGGGAACCGCGACCGAATGGAGGGTCCTGAGCTCCTGCTGTTTGCCGTGTCCGCTGGTGTGGACATCGACGATCCCACTGTGGACCACCCGCGCTCCGAGGCGGGCGAGCCCATTGCGGACCGCCGCCACCGCCGTCTCGTTTCCCGGGATCGGGTGCGAGGAGAAGATGACCGTGTCGTTGTCGTCGAGCTTCAGCCAACGACTCTCGCCTCGGGCCATCTGGGTGAGTGCGGCGCGAGGCTCGCCTTGGGATCCGGTGCAGACGACGCAGACTCGCTGGGGGTCGAGTTCGTCGATGTCTTCGATGTCTCTGATCGCGTGGTCCGGGATGCGGAGAACCCCCACCTCCCGGGCGAGTTTCACATTGCGCCGCATGGAGAGCCCGACGGGCACGACGATCCTGTTGGTCATCAACGCGGCGTCGGCCACCTGCTGCAGCCGGTGGATGTGGCTGGCGAACGAAGCGACTATCACACGACGTTGATCGTTGGCTCGCAGCAGCGCGGTGAGGACGCCGCCGATCTCCTTCTCCGATCGGGATGCACCGGGGCTGTCGGCGTTGGTCGAATCCGCGAGCATCAGTCGGATACCCGGATCATGGGCGAGCGCGCCGATCCTGGACAGGTCGGTGCGGCGGCCGTCAACGGGCGTCAGATCCAACTTGAAGTCGCTGGAGTGGAGGATCACGCCTTGATCGGTGTGGAACGCGGTGATGTTGCCCGATGGGATCGAATGGGTGACGGGCAGGAATTCGCAGTCGAAGGGACCGATCTTGCGGCGGTCACCGTCGCCGATGGGGTGAAGCTCGGCTCTCCCCTTCAAGCCTGCCTCGCGGAGCTTGTGCTCAATCATGCCGAGGGTGAAGACCGACCCGTAGACGGGCAGCGACATGTGCCGCAGAAGGTATGGGAGCGCACCTATGTGGTCTTCATGGGCGTGGGTGGCGATCACCGCCTCGACTCGGTCGGCGTTCTGAATCAGCCAGTCGAGGTCGGGCAGGACCGCGTCCACTCCGGGCAGGTCGTCGCCGGCGAACATCTGGCCGCAGTCGAGCACCACGACCCGTCCCCGCGTTTCGATGGCCGCGCAGTTGCGCCCGATCTCGCCCAGGCCACCGAGGAAGGTGATGATTACCGGTTCTGGCATGTCAGGTTCGAGCCAAGTCCATGTCAAGACCGTCCGAGCGCCGAAAGAATCGCCTCGGCGGACTGTTGGAGGCCCTCGGGCTCAGGACCCATCGGCAAACGTGTCGGACCTCCCGGCAGGCCCATCACTCGCAGCATCGCCTTGGCCGGAACGGGGTTGGGGGCCTCATCGCCCGTCTCGAACTGATAGGACGGGATCAGGCGGCGGTTGATCTCAGCCGCGGTGCGCACATCGCCCGCAAAGAATGCCTCCAGCATCTGCGACGTCTCGACTCCGACCCAGTGGGTCGCCACGCCGATGGTGCCGACAGCACCGATCGCCAGCAACGGCAGGGTGAGCCCGTCGTCGCCGCTGTAGACCTCCGTGCCGGGTGGCGACAGCGTCAGCAGCCTTGCCGTCTCGGCGGGGTTCGCGGCGGCATCCTTCACGCCGATGATGTTGGGCACCGTGTTGAACAGTTCCGCCATCGTCTCGGTGGCGATCTTGCGACCCGTGCGACCGGGGATGTCATACAGCAGGATCGGCAGGTCGGTGGCTTGGGCGCAGGCACGGAAGTGTTCAATCAACCCTGCTTGACTCGGACGGTTGTAGTACCCCGCCACATGCAACAGTCCAGCTGCCCCGGCCTCGGTGGCGCGTTGGCTCAACTCGACCGCTGCTTTGGTGTCGTTGCTTCCCGCGCCTGCCACGACGGGCTTGTCGACGGCCTCCACCACCGCAGCTATCAGATCGATCTGCTCGTCGTGGGTGAGGGTCGGGCTCTCTCCTGTGGTGCCCGCAATGACCAGACCGTCGCTGCCGCCCTGGGTGGTGAGGTGGCGGGCCAGTTCCTGTGCGCCTTCGAGATCCAACGACCCGTCGGAACCGAAGGGTGTGACCATGGCGGTCAGTACCCGCCCAAAGCGTGCTTGCATCTTGTTATCGTGCCACGCCGGAGCGTCGATCGGTTCCCATTTGTGATCTTTCGGTTGCAAACTCCGGTGCGGCCATGGTTCACCGGGTCTCGGGCCGGGGCTCTCGCCGCAACTCGCGTTGGCGTCTTCTGAGGATCAAGCCGTAGACGACGACGGCCCCGGCTGAGAAGAAGAACCACTGGAACGCATACGACAGGTGTGGTCCGTCATCGAGGCCCACTCGGGGCACCGGGACTGGCAGTGAAGTGTTCGCATGTTGTGGAGGGTGTTGCTGCTCCAGTTGCACCCAGAGGTCCGCAACCTCGAGGCCGGTCAGTTCAGCGACCCTGTCGAGGTCGAGCCGATTCAATTCAGTCAGCACCGCGATCTCGTTGGTGCCGATGCTTCCGCCGCCGACGCTGCCGAAGACCCTGCCGGTGACTGTCACCTCGCCGGCGGGCGCGCTGAGATCGTCGCTCTGCACCCCCGCTGCCCAGAGCCTGGGAACCCAGCCGCGACTGACCACAACGACCGTGCCGTCCGCCAGTTCAAGGGGGGTGACGAGCCAGTTTCCAGGCTCGGTCTCGTAGGTCCGGTTGGCGACCAGAAACGAATGCTCATCGAGGTACGAGCCGGATGCGACTGTTGGGGTGTGGTCCGGCGGTGTGGTCGGCGACACCAGCAGCGTTCCGATCTCCTGTGGCTCTGCCTCGAGCGCAGCTCTGATCTCGCTGTTCTGATCCCGCCGTTCCTCGAGACGGCGCATCTGCCAGAACCCCAGGTTGATCATGACAACGACCATCGCCAGCACGAACAGGTGCGAGAGTATCCAGCGAAACGACAACATCGGGCGTGCCGACGATACTGCCGGTTCGATCAGCTCCGTTTGCGCCGGGGGTTCCGCCGGCAGAGAGGGTTCCGTTGGCAGAGAGGGCTCCGTCGGCTCAGAGGTCGAGGAGGGCATCTAGGCCGAGGGTCAACCCCTCGAAGTCGGCAATCCGCTTGCAGCCGAGCAAAACACCAGGCATGAACGAGGTGCGGTCAATGGTGTCATGACGGATCGACAGGGTTTGGCCAGTTGTACCCAACAGAACTTCCTGATTGGCAACGACGCCCTGCATCCGCACCGAATGAACCCTTACATCAGCTGCCCCTCGGCCACCGCGGGCACCGGGAAGCACTTCGTGTCGAGTCGGGTCGTCTGCCCAGTCGGCCGAGGCCGCGGCGATCCGCTCGGCGGTGTGGACCGCCGTGCCCGACGGCGCGTCCACTTTGGCGTCATGGTGGTATTCGATCACCTCGGCTGTTGAGAAATGCGGCGCTGCCAACTCGGCGAAACGCATCATCAGCACTGCCCCGACAGCGAAGTTCGGTGCTATCAGGCAGTTGCTCGTAGTGAACACTTCAGCGAACCTCGACAAGTCCTCCTCGGAGAATCCGGTGGTTCCGACCACGGCATGGATCCCGTGGGCTGCAAGAAACTCGAGCGTTCGGCAGGCTGCTGGGGCGACCGTGAAATCAACGGCTACGTCGCATTCCGTGTCCACGAGCACCTCGAGTGAATCTTCGATGTCTATGGCCGCGGCCAACTCAAGCTGCGGATCAGCTTCGACCGCGCTGCATACGGCTTGGCCCATGCGCCCTGCGGCACCGACCACTCCGACTCGGATCATGGGCGAACTCAACTTCGGTCCCGCCTGTCACGCAGACGCTTTGAGAGGTCTTCGAGCGTGCGGCGCTCAGCTTCGGTCAGACTCTCCAAGCCATGCTCACCCATCTTGTCGAGCAGTGCATCGATCCGTGCCTGAGCCGCGACGTCGGCTGGGGGTGCCGGTGGAGGCGGTGGGACCGATGAGAGGTGGGTGCTGCGGGGTTGGGGCCGTCTGTGTTGGGGACGCGGCGGACGGCGGTGCGGATGGCCGGCGAGTCTGGCGGGCAGCGGAAACTTGGGCAGCCACTCGTGTTGTTCGGCGTGGCCGAGGGCACGCAGCATCAGCGGCGCGAGGAGGGACATGGTCACGGTGAGGACCAGTTCGTAGCCTCTCTGGTTGCTGATGGCTTGCAGCATCGCCATCCCGACGATGATCCAGGCGAGGGCCCAGGCTGGGATTCCCGGCCAGAAGCGGGCGCTGGAGTAGTGGGTTGCGAACGCGATCAGCACGCCGAGTTCCACGTAGCGGAGCCCGTAGACGAACCCGTGGACGTCGGTGAATTCGAGCGCAGTCATGACCAGCGCAGGCACAACGGTCAGCACCAGCAGGAAGAACGTGAAGCGCTTCCGACCCATGAGTGCCTCGAGTTGTGATCCCAACATCCAGAACACCGCGACGAGCAGCAGCGTCCACAGCGAAGGTTCGGTCGGAATCGGCCAGGTGACCAGTCTCCAGACCTCACCTCCGCCCACGCTCCCCCACGAGGTCCCCGAGTTGAGTAGGAGTCTTGTGGTTATCGGCCGGCTGAAGCCCTCGAAGGCCCAGACGAACATGTAGGCCACGCTCATCGCCGAAACGATGACCGTGGTAGTTACGGCGAGTTGGCCGACCCGGAACCACGGATCGTCGCTCTCGCCGAAATTACGGAACGGCTGCATACCTCTACAACAGTACAGCCGCCGGGACCCGCGGGTGCACCAGGTTTCTAGCGACGACCGCGTCCGCCGGAGCCGTGGCCCCGCCCCCGAGCGGGAGCTGCTGGACCGAGATTGTCGAACTCCTGGGACAGCTCTGCGTCGAAGGCATCCTCGAACGAGACTGTCTGGCGATCACTCTGACGCTCACTGTGACGCTCACTGTCTTGGGGCGTTCGGGGGCCGCGGTCGGAGCGGCCGTTGCGGTCCCGGTTCGAACCGCCGCGATCACGGTTCGAACCGCCGCGATCACGGTCACGATCGCCGCCGCGGCCGCGGTCGCGATCACGGCCGCCGCGGTCACGGTTGGAGTCCTCAGCGCCCTCGGGCTTGAGCGAGATCTTGCCGTTGGGGTCGACGTCCTCGACGACGACTGTGACTTCGTCTCCCAAAGAGAGCACGTCCTCAACCCGGTCGATGCGTTTGCCGCCTCCGATTTTGGAGATGTGGAGCAGGCCGTCGCGTCCGGGAAGGATGTTGACGAAGGCGCCGAACTTGGTGATGTTGACGACTCGGCCCGGGTAGGTGGCGCCGACCTCGGCCGTTGGCGGGTCAAGGATCAGCTTGATCTGACGTTCCGCCTCGGCCACCTTGGCGTTGTCGACTGATGCGATCGAGACAACGCCGACCATGCCGTCGTCGTCGACTGAGATGTCGGCGCCGGTCTCGGCCTGGATCGCATTGATGACCTTGCCCTTGGGGCCGATGATCTCACCGATCTTGTCGACGGGGATCTCGAAGGTGGTGATCTTCGGGGCGGTGTCTCGCACATCTTCTCGGGGTTCTGCGATGGCCTCTGCCATCACATCGAGAATGTCGAGGCGTGCCTCTCTGGCCTGCGCCAGCGCATTCGCCAGAACGCTGGCCGGGATGCCTGCGATCTTGGTGTCGAGTTGCAGGGCGGTGACGAAGTCGGTTGTGCCTGCGACCTTGAAGTCCATGTCGCCGAAGGCGTCCTCTGCGCCGAGGATGTCGGTGAGCGTGACGTATTCGCCCTCTGCATGGACCAGCCCCATGGCGATGCCGGCGACCGGAGCCTTGATCGGAACGCCGGCGTCCATCAGTGAGAGCGTTGAACCGCACACTGAACCCATGGAACTCGACCCGTTGGAGGCCATCACCTCAGACACTGTCCGCACCGTGTAGGGCCATTCCTCAAAGGAGGGGATGACTGGGAACACGGCACGCTCGGCGAGGGCTCCGTGGCCGATCTCGCGGCGTTTGGGACCCCGCATGAATCCGGTCTCGCCGGTGGAGAACGGAGGGAAGTTGTAGTGGTGGAAGTACCGCTTCTTGTCTGTCGGCGAGATGTCATCGATCATCATGTCGCTTCGACCCATGCCGAGGGTCGTGAAGTTGAGCACCTGAGTCTCGCCGCGTTGGAAGAGGCCTGAGCCGTGCGCTGTGGGGATCACCTCGACTTCGCTGGTGACCTTGCGGAGTTCGTCGGTCCTGCGTCCGTCAATGCGGATGCCCTCCTCGACGATCCGCTTGCGGACCACCTTCTTGGTGATCGCCCGGATGGCGTTCTTGATCTGTCTGGCCGCATTGGGGTCTTCTGCGGTGAACTCAGCCAGTTCGGCTACGACAGCCTCTTTGAGTTCTGCTTCTGCGGCCTGTCGCTGGGTCTTGTCGGCAATCTGTTGCGTGTGGGCGATGCGATCGGCAGCCGCACCTTGCACTGCGGCGAGGATCTCGTCGCTGTAGTCGACGCTGAGCGGGGGTTCCATCTTGGCGATCTCGCCGGCGGCGTCGATTGCCTGCTGCTGCAACTCGATCATCTCGCGAATCCAGGTCTTGCTCGCTTCGAGGCCTCCGGCGAGCACGTCCTCGTCGACTTTGGGGGTGCCCGACTCGTACAGAGTCCAGGAGTTTCCGGTACCGCCGGCCTCAACCATCATCACGGCAACGTCGTTGTCGCTCTGTCGTCCGGCGACCACCATCTCGAAGGCCGATTCGGAGGACTCCTGATAGGTGGGGAAGGGAATCCATTCGCCTTCTGGCGACCAGCTCATGCGGACTGCTCCGAGGGGGCCGTCGAACGGGATCGGCGACAGGCACAGTGCCAATGAGGCGGCGTTGAGAGCCAGAACGTCGTAGGGGTTCTTCTGGTCGGCTCCGAGAACGGTGCCCACGACATGGACTTCGTTGCGGAAACCGTCGGGGAAGGCGGGACGCAG
This sequence comes from uncultured Acidimicrobiales bacterium, assembly GCA_951812975.1. Classification (GTDB taxonomy): domain Bacteria; phylum Actinomycetota; class Acidimicrobiia; order Acidimicrobiales; family Aldehydirespiratoraceae; genus VXYK01. The sequence continues at coordinate 108,053 of CATOTC010000002.1, forward strand.
GGGCCGGTCGATAAGGCGACAGGTGAGTATCGCCTGCTCACCTGCTCGGGCTTCACGGCGGAAGAAGGAGCCGGGTATCTTCCCAGCGGCATACATCCGCTCCTCGATGTCGACGGTCAGCGGAAAGAAGTCCGCGCCTTCGCGGGGAGTTGTTGCTCCGGTGGCCGTTACGAGTACGACTGTGTCGCCGATGCTCGCGGTGACGGAGCCACCGGCGAGGGGGGCGAACTTGCCGACCTCGAATGTGGCGTCTTTGCCCTCACCGCGCGCGAACGACCCGGTGAAGGTTTGGGTATTAGTCATGTTGTTGTTGTTTCTCCTGAACACATGACTGCCAGTTCCCAGTCGGAAATCGCCGATCTTGATCTCGCCTCTCTGGAGGCTGATCAGTTCAGAGATTTTCGACTAGCACCAACGGTCTTGTGTCCTTCGTTTGCTGGACCTTCCAGCTGCTGGGATTCGTCGGGTTGGTTCTGGGTGTTGACCCTGATCCAACCGGTTGGGAGCAGCCCGGTGGGTTGCTCTTCGATTTGTTCTGCGGATTTATTCTAGCGACGCAACCCGAGGTGGGTGATCACTGCTCTGTAGCGTTCAACATCGTTTTCCTTGACGTAGTCGAGGAGACGGCGACGGCGGCCTACCAGCATCTGCAAGCCTCTCCGCGTGTGATGGTCCTTCTTGTGAACCTTCATGTGCTCGGTGAGGTGTGCGATCCGTGCCGACAGCAGAGCGATCTGTATTTCCGGCGAACCGGTGTCGTTCTCGCCTAGATCGAAAGCCTTCGCCATGTCGGCGATGGTCTCAGATTTCGGGCGCAGGCTGGTGGCCATAAGTTATTTGTTCCTGTGTGTTCTGTCGGGTCTCTTACCCAGCTGCACACCCCGCATTGCGCGGGCGGCAGCCACCATTCGGTTCCGGTGAGGATACCAAGGTCCGGAGATTATCGGCGCGAGCCGTCGGTTGGCCGTCCCCGAGACTCATCTCGGTCCTTATGGGACCTGCAAAGGCTGGGTGACTCGCAACTGGATGAACCGTTGCCGTTCGTCAGGGCCTTGGCGCTACCTGTGTTCTGGTCCGGTACCGATCCAGTCTCCTCCCAACCAGTCACACTCCGGGTCTGGTTCCAGCGTCGTCTGGTTGCGCCTCGGATCATCGGTTCGGTCAGCGGCCCGCGTTGTCCCGTTCGGTTGCCCGGCTCTTTTTCGGCTTGCCCGGTCTGGAGCGAGCGGCCCGACGGCGCCCCCTGCGTCACTTGGATCGCCGGGGTCACTCTCGGATTGCTCGAAACCAACATCCCGGTGACGGCCACCCGACTCCCGCACCACCTCACCTCGACTACCCGGCCTACTTTTCGACAGCCCGGTCCTGACAACCCCATCACGGCCGCGCGACTCGCCCAGGACACCACTCAGATCGCCCGAACCACTATCTCGTCGCCCGGCCACAACCCGATCACGGCCACCTGATTCCGCCAACACCTCACGCCGACTACGCGAATCTCCTTCAGGCTGGCCGGTCCCGACAACCCGGTCACGACCACCCGACTCCACAACCCCCATCACCTCTCCTCGACTACCCGAACCAGTTCCTGGCTGTCCGGTTCCAACAACCCGGTCACGACCACCCGACTCCCCCGTTACACCACTCCGATCACCCGAACCACTATCAGGCTGTCCGGTCGGAGTTGCGGGGCTTGACCGCGCCTGTTGCGTCGCCCTGGCGCGGGTGGCCCGCTTCTGCGTTGCGCGCTTTGACTTCGCGTGCTTTGTTGGTCGGGTTGTGTCCGCTGGGTCGGTGGGTTTGGGGGGTTTGAGAGAGTATTTTCCGGTCGTGGGGTGTTTGTACACCTGCTAGCCGTGGTCGTGGATCTTGTGGTGGCAGTCGTCGCATACCAGTGCGAGGTTCTCGAGGTCGGTGGGTCCGTTCTTTGACCACCAGATGATGTGGTGCGCGCGGCACCACAAGGGGTTGGCGCCGCAGCCGATGCAGTGCTGGTCTCGTGCTATCAACGCGATCCGTTGAGCCTCAGAAGCGGTACGCAGCCGGCGTCCGAGCCACATGTCTTGAGCTTTGGTGTCAAAGATCGACGGCAACAGGTTTGCTTCGAGCGCCAGGCGATGAAGCTCAATGATCGGTATCGGTGATCCGTCAGCCAACCGGGGATTGTCCAGTTGCTGTTTGAGCACATCGAAATCAGCGATCACCAAAAGATCAGTGCCCGCAGACTTACGGCCACTTGCTGGTTCACAGATCAGCTCGGCCAACGCGTCAGCCATCCGCTGCTGTGGCGTAGCTCGCTTGTTGGGGTCCTCGCGATGCCACAACTGTCGTTCTTTGGCTGTCAACGCAGTGGCGATACGCGCTCCGGTGATCTGATCGAACTCGGCGGAAAGCACAAACATACCGGAGTCTGACGATTCGAAGATCCTGGCCTTGCGCTTGGAGCGTTGACGATCCAACAGGCTCTGACCGTCATCGTCAGCCACATCTCGTTGATGGCGTTTCACAGTCTGCGCAAACTCATCGAACGGCTCGCTGTTGGCTGCTTCGACAAGCAACTCCTCATCTATCGGGCTCTCACCAGATGCACGGGCGATCAACCGTGCATGACCCACAGGAATCTCACCGGACTCCAGTGCCTCGCTAGTGGTCGGCAACTCCGCCAACCGGGCCGCTGTTTCAACATCTCGTTTGGCCTCACGCTTCGATGCCTGCAACTCGTTTCGAACCATACGCTGCGCATCGCCCTTGCTGTGACGACGACCCACCTCAGCCAACACCTGAGCCTTCATCGCCGCCAAGCGAGACTCAGCACGACCCAATACCCCCAGGCGCAACGACAACCCCTCATCACACAAACCGGCCACGTCCACCACCTCGACATGGACGACCCCACCACCAGCCGGGCCGACACCAGCCGAGGTGTCCAAGAGATCCGAGACAGGAGCTAATTCCATGGATGTAACTCTATCGACCCCGTGTGACAATAGCTATCGAAAATAATGAAATATATGAGAATTTAGTTCCTTTATATCAGATGGCTGATGTTGATTCGATGAACAGCGAGGCAATCCGGCTCGGGCAATCGACCAGTGAGAGGGGGCAAATCGGATTTCCGCTTGTCGGGAACGTTGCTTGAGTGGAAGCGGACTTCCATGGCGGCGTTGTTCACGACACCAACATGGTCCTTATGGACCGCAACCTCGTTCCCTGACAACTAAGAAGCCGCTGCTCTGACGGTTCGGTCCGGCGTACGTCGCAATATTGGCCATCGAGACCAGTTCAGCATCGACGAGGCAGACCTCCCCCCGGCGACAGACGCAATTCAATGGAGGGCCGAGTAACTTCCCGGCCAGACGCGACGCTCCGATGGTGTGGGGTCAGGTCGCCATCGTCCCTTCAATGGATGGCCGGGCGATTAGTCGGCCTGACGGGTGATCGAGGCCCGCCTATCGTGGGCGCTGGAGGCCCTTCAATGGAAGGCCGGGCAATTGCCCGGCCTGACGCCGGCTACGATGCTGGTCGCGGGCGACTCGGGTTCCGGCCTTCAATGAAGGGCCGGGCAATATCCCGGCCTGACAACGCGGGCCTGCTACGACGTCACCTTCACCACCGACCTTCAATGGAGGGCCGGGCAATTACCCGGCCTGACTTCGTGACGACCACCAACTACGACCTCGAAGGCATCCCTTCAATGGAGGGCCGGGCAATTGCCCGGCCTGACCAATTCTGATCCGAGTGGACCATAGCCCCAGTCAGATCCTTCAATGGAGGGCCGGGCAATTGCCCGGCCTGACAGATATACCGATCGCGACGGGTTGGCGACGACGACTGCCTTCAATGGAGGGCCGGGCAATTGCCCGGCCTGACCCACCGGGATCACCATCACCGTACAGGCATGGGCATGGTCCTTCAATGGAGGGCCGGGCAATTGCCCGGCCTGACCCCGTGCGCCGATGAGTTCCCACTGCTTCACTGAGCGCCTTCAATGGAGGGCCGGGCAATTGCCCGGCCTGACCCCGCAACTCGGCGATTACCATCCCGTCGGCCACTTCCTTCAATGGAGGGCCGGGCAATTGCCCGGCCTGACCCACCGGGCTCGACGGGCGCTGATGGGACGAACAGTCCCCTTCAATGGAGGGCCGGGCAATTGCCCGGCCTGACCTCCTGTGAAGCTTTAGGAAGGCTCAGGGTGTACCTGGCCTTCAATGGAGGGCCGGGCAATTGCCCGGCCTGACAAGCCTGCGACTCCTGGAAGCCGAAGGCCTGCTGTGGCCTTCAATGGAGGGCCGGGCAATTGCCCGGCCTGACGAGGCGTGACCGAGAAGGCCGCTGGGCTGAAACCGGCCTTCAATGGAGGGCCGGGCAATTGCCCGGCCTGACCGGCACCACGTCGAAGCGACCGCCGACCAGTACGCCTCGCCTTCAATGGAGGGCCGGGCAATTGCCCGGCCTGACCCGCCGGCTACAGGCCCCTGCAAAGCGACAAGTGAACCTTCAATGGAGGGCCGGGCAATTGCCCGGCCTGACCCGGGACGGGGTCCTCGTGCGCCCAGGCGCACCCAGCACCTTCAATGGAGGGCCGGGCAATTGCCCGGCCTGACTACCAGCTTGGTGGGTGTCGACCCGCTCAAGTTTTTCCTTCAATGGAGGGCCGGGCAATTGCCCGGCCTGACCCTGGCCCCCCCACTTCGTGGGTCCCCCCCTGGCATCACCTTCAATGGAGGGCCGGGCAATTGCCCGGCCTGACCTGTCACAGCCCGCACCGTGTCCAAAGAAGCATTGAGCCTTCAATGGAGGGCCGGGCAATTGCCCGGCCTGACCCCGCACCCTGCGCCTAGAACGCCGCACCATCGTCTCCCTTCAATGGAGGGCCGGGCAATTGCCCGGCCTGACTCGACCGGTTCGATTCGCAGTCTGTGCGTGGCGGGACCTTCAATGGAGGGCCGGGCAATTGCCCGGCCTGACGGGGTGGGGATACTGGGAACGCTCGTGCAAGGGATCGACCTTCAATGGAGGGCCGGGCAATTGCCCGGCCTGACCTCAGTGTGTAGCCGTTGCCGTCGCGGGCCGACTGATCCTTCAATGGAGGGCCGGGCAATTGCCCGGCCTGACACAGCGAACAGAAAATTGGCCCGCATCGTGCCCGTGTCCTTCAATGGAGGGCCGGGCAATTGCCCGGCCTGACGCCGTGACCGAGGGCGGTGACCTGTTGGAGACGTTCGACCTTCAATGGAGGGCCGGGCAATTGCCCGGCCTGACCGATCCCGCCGATAGCGGCGGGGCCTGCGAAGTTGGCCCTTCAATGGAGGGCCGGGCAATTGCCCGGCCTGACTGCGGCGGCATGTCCTCAACGTCACGTGACACCGAACCTTCAATGGAGGGCCGGGCAATTGCCCGGCCTGACTTACCTCCTCGGCATCGACTGGGACAACACAGGTGTTCCTTCAATGGAGGGCCGGGCAATTGCCCGGCCTGACCGAATCTCGGGGCTGTCACCCCACTTGAGATAGGATGCCTTCAATGGAGGGCCGGGCAATTGCCCGGCCTGACCACGTGCCCCGATGAGTTCCCACTGCTTCACTGACCGCCTTCAATGGAGGGCCGGGCAATTGCCCGGCCTGACCCCGAGATGCTGTAATGACCGACAGGCCAACAACGGCACCTTCAATGGAGGGCCGGGCAATTGCCCGGCCTGACGGGAACTCCGCTGACACATTGAGACCCCCCTATAGGTCCTTCAATGGAGGGCCGGGCAATTGCCCGGCCTGACCCGGGGATTTCACCGACCTGTCACACACCCCACAAGTCCCTTCAATGGAGGGCCGGGCAATTGCCCGGCCTGACAGCCTCCGCTCGCCGCCGCCTGACTAGACGTGAGCAACCTTCAATGGAGGGCCGGGCAATTGCCCGGCCTGACAGCCTCCAGTTCAGGCACCCACGCACTCCTCATCGGACCTTCAATGGAGGGCCGGGCAATTGCCCGGCCTGACGTGCTGGCGGAGAGTTCATCCCACATGTACCCGGACCGGGCCTTCAATGGAGGGCCGGGCAATTGCCCGGCCTGACGACGACAGCGAGATAGACGACGATCTGGTGCGGGACGCCTTCAATGGAGGGCCGGGCAATTGCCCGGCCTGACACAGTACGCACAGGGGTGTGACAGTCGCCTCGAAGCCCTTCAATGGAGGGCCGGGCAATTGCCCGGCCTGACGTTCAGCGTAGAAGCCCACTCCGACAGCGACCGACGCCTTCAATGGAGGGCCGGGCAATTGCCCGGCCTGACACGGTGATGTTGAGAGCTATAGCGTCCGCAATGCGCCTTCAATGGAGGGCCGGGCAATTGCCCGGCCTGACCCGCCGGCCGAACGAGAGGTACCCAGGGGGGTGTCCCTGTCTTGTTGTCAAGCGGCTTGAGGGAGTTTTTGGTGTTGGGTTGGTTGGTAGGGGGTTTGGGTTTTGAGCATGGCCAAGATGATGTCGCAGCGTTTGCGGGCGACGCAGATGACGGCTGCGTTGTGGCGTTTGCCTTCTGAACGTTTTTGTTGGTAGTAGGCGCGGGCGTTGGGGTCGTGTTGGGTGGCGACGAAGGCTGCGGTGAAGAGGGCGTTTTTGAGTCGGTGGTTGCCGCCTCGGGGTTTGCGGGTGGTGTTGGTGGTGCCTGATTGCCAGTTGATGGGTGCGAGTCCGGCGTAGGAGGCGAGGCGTCCGGGGTTGGCGAAGCGGTGGGGGTCGCCGATCTCCGCGAGGGTTCTGGCTCCGGTCCGCGGGCCGAACCCGCACAGACTAGAGAGGACTTTTCCCAGGGGGTGCTCCATGAACACGTTGTTGATGTCGACGGCGATCTGGTCGCGGCGGGCGCAGATCGCGTCGAGGTCACAGGCGAGGTCGCAGATGGTGTCGCCCCAGGCGGTCTCGGCTGTGACTTGTGAGACTCTGCGCGTCGAGCGCAGCCCAGATCGCCTCGGTGAGGCGTTGAGCTGTGCGCGGTGAGCGTTTGGCGATGCGGGTTCGCACCCGGGCCTTGCCCGCTGCTCGAAGCGCTGTGGGTGTGCCCCAGCGCGCCAGTGCGTCGCGTGCGCCTGGGTTGGTGGTCACCTTGTCGCCTATGGCCCGCTCCAACGCTGGTGACACCGCCAACAAGGCATCTCTGAGGCGGCTGGCGGCTCTGGTGGCGTCTGCTGCGAGGTCGGCGTCTCGGCCGTTCAAGATACGCAGCTTCGCCAGCAGCTCGTCGCTGGGGGAAGTCCAACTCAGACGGTCGGCGTTGCGGCGCGCATAGTCCGCGAGCACCCAAGCGTCTTTGGGGTCGGTCTTGGCCGCCCCCGCATACAGGTCCGCGGCGCGGCGCATCGCCAGACCCGTCACATACGCAACCGGGACCTGCCGGTGCGCGGCCGCCTCCAGCAGCAACGACGCCGGCGAACTGGTCGTGTCGATCACCAACGCCACGCTGCCATACACACCAGCATCATCGATCAACTGATCGATCGCTGCCTCGTCGTTGCGCACCGGCCGAGCCAACACCTCCCCACCAGTCGAAGTTATTGCACAGGCGTAATGATCGCCCTTGGCGACATCGACACCCACGAACACCTCAACGTCGACATGAACCGAATCTGACATGACAAAACTCCTCAGCTCTGGGATAGTTCCAAAATTCGGATGCTCCCGGAGCCTGCGCCTCAACCACTTTACATCCAGCCCCAAAAAGGCATGTCCCTGTAAGAGGTCCCAGACACCCGACCACAGCAGGCGACAACACCCCCCAAGCCATCAACGTGACAGGGGAACACAGCCCTACCCACCGCAGCGAGCAACCAACCCCGACATTGCCACACCAGGGCCACCAACAAGGTAAAGGGTAGAACCTTCAATGGAGGGCCGGGCAATTGCCCGGCCTGACCGCCGAAGGACGAAGGAGGAGGAGGACATCGAGGGGCCCTTCAATGGAGGGCCGGGCAATTGCCCGGCCTGACTGTAGCGTTGAACCAGGGGCAAGAAGAGGTGCCAGTTCCTTCAATGGAGGGCCGGGCAATTGCCCGGCCTGACCCGTAGCGAAGGTGGGAGAACCACGTCATAAGTGTCCCTTCAATGGAGGGCCGGGCAATTGCCCGGCCTGACGGCGACTATAGCTCATGGTCCAGACAAATAACGAGGGCCCTTCAATGGAGGGCCGGGCAATTGCCCGGCCTGACGCTGGCTTATGTGTTGAAGCATCACACGGCGATGTACCCTTCAATGGAGGGCCGGGCAATTGCCCGGCCTGACCTCGGGCGTTGGCCACCGATGGTTGCCGGTACTCGTCCCTTCAATGGAGGGCCGGGCAATTGCCCGGCCTGACGCTAGTGGGTTTGTACTGCGCGATTCGCCTTTCTTCCCTTCAATGGAGGGCCGGGCAATTGCCCGGCCTGACCGCCCAAGCCCGACTGCTCATCGCCCCACGCAACAAGCCTTCAATGGAGGGCCGGGCAATTGCCCGGCCTGACCTGAGACAGCGCCGCCCGCCCCCGACCTTGGGGCCGACCTTCAATGGAGGGCCGGGCAATTGCCCGGCCTGACATAGGTGCCGTCAGCGAACCCGCCGACATAGAACTCCCTTCAATGGAGGGCCGGGCAATTGCCCGGCCTGACCAGCCGACGACGATGGCGGCCTGGACGAGGAGGTACCACCTTCAATGGAGGGCCGGGCAATTGCCCGGCCTGACGCGACAACTACATCACCTCGGCGGGGATGGGCAACAACCTTCAATGGAGGGCCGGGCAATTGCCCGGCCTGACGACCGCCATGCTTGGCCTTGCCGTACCCGACCCGAGTCCTTCAATGGAGGGCCGGGCAATTGCCCGGCCTGACGTGCCCGATGTCACACCCGAGGTAATATAATGAACGACATCCTTCAATGGAGGGCCGGGCAATTGCCCGGCCTGACAGTCCTGGGCAGGGACTCGGGGAGCATAAACAACATCCCTTCAATGGAGGGCCGGGCAATTGCCCGGCCTGACGGGGTTGGCGAGGCATGGGGCGATGTAGTTCTGGTACCTTCAATGGAGGGCCGGGCAATTGCCCGGCCTGACCGGAGCGATGGTTGGGATAGTGCCCGACGGCGTGGAGGCCTTCAATGGAGGGCCGGGCAATTGCCCGGCCTGACCATGCGCCGTCGTTCCGCCCGGTCCAAGATGAACAGCCTTCAATGGAGGGCCGGGCAATTGCCCGGCCTGACACGCCGGCTCAGGGGCGAGTAGTATGAGGGGTACCAACCTTCAATGGAGGGCCGGGCAATTGCCCGGCCTGACCCGTAGTGGAAGGTGGTGACCTGCTCGAAACGTTCGACCTTCAATGGAGGGCCGGGCAATTGCCCGGCCTGACAAGAGCAGCGGTGTCCACGATCAAACGGCAGGTAGGCCCTTCAATGGAGGGCCGGGCAATTGCCCGGCCTGACCCGCACCGCCATAGACGGCTTTCTTGGGGTGGACCTGTCCTTCAATGGAGGGCCGGGCAATTGCCCGGCCTGACCCCTGTGTTGGTGACGGTGTAACCGACAGTCGCCCTCCTTCAATGGAGGGCCGGGCAATTGCCCGGCCTGACCGGAACTCCACTGACACATTGAGACCCCCCCATAGGCCCTTCAATGGAGGGCCGGGCAATTGCCCGGCCTGACCCCGCTCACCGGTCAGACCATCGGCGGCGCGGTCGGTCCTTCAATGGAGGGCCGGGCAATTGCCCGGCCTGACACGTGGAATATGCGGCCACCACGACACTCGTCGCTGACCTTCAATGGAGGGCCGGGCAATTGCCCGGCCTGACTCCCGAAGATCTGGCCCTCGTAGCTCACGTTGCCGACCTTCAATGGAGGGCCGGGCAATTGCCCGGCCTGACGTGCCAGTGAACGTCCCGCCGATTGACGGGGAGTCCTCCCTTCAATGGAGGGCCGGGCAATTGCCCGGCCTGACGAGGGTCTCGATGATGTTGTCTGTGGCGTCACAGCTCCTTCAATGGAGGGCCGGGCAATTGCCCGGCCTGACAGGCCTCGGCCATCTGCGCCATATACCCGAGGCCAGTCCTTCAATGGAGGGCCGGGCAATTGCCCGGCCTGACGATAGGATGGAACCCATGAGTTGCGTGAACTGCTCCGGCCTTCAATGGAGGGCCGGGCAATTGCCCGGCCTGACACGTGGCCGCATAGTCAACGTCCCAAGCAAACCTAGTCCTTCAATGGAGGGCCGGGCAATTGCCCGGCCTGACGAGCGTCCCGAGGACCCCCACCCCTTCGGTCTGTATCCTTCAATGGAGGGCCGGGCAATTGCCCGGCCTGACCTGCTGCGTCACCCATGTCGTCGAGGTTTGAGTCGGCGCCTTCAATGGAGGGCCGGGCAATTGCCCGGCCTGACCGCTCGCTTGATATAGGGGTGTTTACCTGCGTGTTCGCGGGTGTTTGCGAGCGGTGTTGGAAGCCGAAGCTTCGAAGGGAGTTGATTCAGTTGTCAAGTTGCAAAAAAGCTGTCCCGACCAGGCTTCGAGTGCTACCTGGGACTTGACAACGCAACTTAGCGCTCGCATCAGATGACCGTAGGGCCCGACGTCGGTAGCGCTGTTCTGAGACCCATAAAATCGAAACAGTCGCGACCTCGGTTCGCTGGGGGGCCAAGATTGACGAATGCCACAGAGTCTTCCGTATGGTGAATGATCGAACTCAGTTCCTGCTTCAACAGTAGCATCTCGACGGCGTCCAGATCGCAGATGAAGACGCTGTACTGGATCGGCCAGCCATAGTCCTTGACAGTCTTGTGCACCAATCTGAGACGCTTGGCGTCGCTGATGTCGTAGCTCACGAGAAAGCGGGTCCTACCAGTCGCCATTGCACTACCTCGTCATGAACGGCGTGTACTCGGGGATCTCGCCGAGCAGATGAGCAGCGAGGACACGCGCTTGAACCTCAAGAACACGTCGGTACGTGATCTTGTACCCGTACGTGGGATGAGTTACCTCGGTGTCGAGCCGTCGTTCATATGCGGACAGGACCGATCTCCGTCCGTTCTGCGAGAGCGAGACTCCGCCGGCTCGAACATCGAAGTCCTTCGCGCTGACCTCACCGTTGTTGATCACGTTGATGACCACAGATTCCGCTACCAACGGACGAAACTCCTCCGCGAGGTCCAAAGACAGAGCGGGGCGACCGAAGCGGGGCCGGTGAAAGACACCAAGGTACGGATCAAGCCCGACAGCAATCGCCACAGCTGTGAGGTCTTTCGTCAGAAGTGCGTACGCATAGGACAGCAGACAGTTGACCGGATCCTTCGGAGGTCTTCTATTCCGTCCGTTGAAGTCAAACGTCCCAAGGCTCTCATCACGTAGCATCGAGGAGAATTTCGAGAAGTACAGACGCGCACCCGTCCCTTCCATACCGAGCAGACTCTCGATCGACTCGCTCCGACCGACACCGTCGGCCAGGGACTTGAGTTGTTCCAGCTCCCGACCGACGTCGGCGCGAGCATTTCGCCTAAGGAACGTCCGTGAGTTTCGGAGCTTGCCTTCGATCATCGACTGAGCGATCGGAAGTCCGGCCTGCGCCGCAATCGCGACCTGCCGACGACGGAGATCGACATGCTTGGAAGGCAATCCCTCCGCAATGCCCTGAAACCACCCCCCGTACGAGAACCAGCAAACCGGTATTCCCTCTCGGAAGGCTGCTCGCATCATCTGGCTGCTGATCTGGACGTTGCCGTAGATCGAGATCTGCGACACGTCAATGAGGCGGACTTGCTGGAGTTCGTCACGACCCTTGTTGACCACAACCCGCCCAGAACGGATGCCGACCCGAGCGCCTTGTTCTGTCACATACAGTGGCCTTGCTGCGGAGTCACGCGGAGTGAGGCGCCGGGGAGCAGCCGTGCTCCGGTCGGTATGGAGGTTTGTCTCGTCCGGCAAGCAGATGCCCACGAGCGAGCATCTCGGGCACTTGGGACTGTCGACGAGTGGCGGCGGAGCGTCTGGTCTCGCTGCTACTTTCCGGAGTTCCGCCAACAGTTCCAGCGTGTGGGCCACTAGCGAATCGTCAAACGGAACGGTTGTCCGCTTGCGAGTCTCAGCAAAGTAGAACTGCCCTTCCGTGCACTCGTACCCATTGTCTTGCAGCAGCAAGCCGATCGTGCATATCTGGACCTGCTCGGGCATCCACGCCGGACCGTGCTTGGGTGGCCGTCCACGCTTCACCTCAACCGGTACGACCCTGCCGTTGCGCTGCTCGATGATGTCGGCCTTAGCAATCAAACCGAGCCGATGCGAACTCAGCTCGACGGATCTTGCTTTCTTGAACGGCGGGTCTTCGACTGTCCCCATTCGACCGCCGCCTGCATCGACCACCCGGTGAACATACAGACCCTCAACCGTGTCCTGATTGTGCTCGAAACGTGACTGAACCCACTCCAGATAGAAGAGCCTCGGGCAGTACTCGAACTCATTGATCATCCGAGCCGGTACGAGCTCAGGAACGTCACTCACGTTGCCAGACCACGCGTGGAGGGCCGAACGTGCCGTATCCACCCTGATCGCTGCGACGAATCTGCGACTGTAAGACCCGGCTGATTCCCCACGCTCGGTACCAGTCGTGGCGCTTTCCCTCTCTGCCCTCAGGTGCTACCTGCGCCAGTAAGGACCCAACTGTTCGCGCCGAGGCAGGCTCACACCACAACGGCCAGACAAATTCCCCGCTTTTCCAGCCTCCAGAGCAACCCTGCGTAAGGGTTCGACCAGGTGAAGCAAAGCAGGGGATTCTGGAGAGGCCAATGATCGCGAGCGCTTCGGCACCAGGGTTTATGGACTTCTTGGTCTTTGAAGGGTCCGAAGCACTGAGGGCATGATCTCGATCATCTACTACATCCCACATCAGAGAATCACGATTCCCGCCATAGCGCCAAGGAGATCCTAGGTCGGCAACAAGTTCGTCCACGGTCACGCTCTCAAGATTGCTCCGAGCTACCGAGACGAACTTCTGCTGTCCGGCGGTGAAGTAGAGGTCCGTGGGTTTCGCAATCTTGTTGTTATCCAAACTACCCTCAGCCAATAGGCACGACGCGAGCAACCCCGATGTGCCCGCAGCGCGCCCCCGAGCCAAGTACTCGCGGATCGGCTTCGATTTCAACTTAAGTTTTGGATCAACTGTCTCGTCCAATGCTGGACCTTCGAGCCACTTCGATGCAACTGCGAGCACCGCCACGGCAATCTCCTCAAGACTGGCCGCGGGTTCAAGCACCGGGTACGGAATCGGTTGATCGGTCCAATAAATCGCGCACTCTAGCCCCTGTTCATCTAGAGCGGCTTGGGCGCCTAGTGCCGCTAGGAAGCCCAGCGGATTGTTGCCCGGCAAGCCTGACAACAACGTTCCATCCAAATCAATCATCGAGCCTCCTCCGCACTCTGTTGGTGATCCGCCAACCGAAGAATCGCTTCCAACCAAGCCAGTCCATGATGTCCGTATCTTGCTTGCAAGCGCCAGAACCGATCCGCCATATCAAGCGCCAGCGGAGTCTCGGCAAGGTCGGAAACCGTACTCAACTTCAGGATGCCACAGTCTCCCGGCTGATCTTGCATCTCGTCGTCTACGACAAGCCGGAACCCTCCGTCGCGAAGCTCGCCCGAAACGTCCAATGTCCTGGAGTCTGCGTCTTTCTTGATCGACGGGAGAGGTCTGCTGAAACCGTGATGAGAGCCGACAAGATGTAGCACCAAGTCCCAGTCATGTGCCCGCTCAATCAGTTCCGGCACGCGATCGGCGAGAGCAACACTGCTGAACTCGTGGCGCACCGGTGGCCATTTGTCTCGTGTTGTTCGAACTCCGGGTATCGATTTAGCGAGTGGAGCGTCTGAAACGGCCCGAAGCACGGGATCGTGACCATGCATCTGATCTTGAAAGCGGGAATCAACTTTGCCGAGATCGTGTAACTCAGCTGCCAAGCGCAGATCGTCGATCACCTCGTCGGGCAGTTGCAAGCTGCGTCCATACTCGGCAGCCTTGGCTCCCACGCCAATGAGATGCTGCCTGAGCGTGGTCCTGGTACCGGTAAGCGACGGTTGGTCTTCAAAACTGTCCAAGACGCTTGGGTCAACCGACTTCTGAAACAGCAGGTAGTAGTCGGCATCGTCCGAAACGTCCACAACGTGATACTCAAAGTCCTCGGCAAGCAATTCGACTACGGCCGCCAACCAGTCCAGGATCGAACCCGTGGGTAGATCACGGGTCCTAGACAGCCAATCTTCAATCACCTTCCGTGGCGACTCTTCGGCGTCGATTTCTTGCGCGGGATCAGGCAAGGACGGAACGCCGATACCTTTAAACAGGCGTGGATCTAGACGAAGGGTCAACCGTTTACCGTGCTCGTATTGGGCTTGATCACCGATGTCGAGCAAATCCCGCGGTTCCATACCACGTTCGTCGAACGATTCTCGCCACTCTGGACGATGGCTTGGATCCCAAGTGCCGTTTCTCAATCCGCCTAACTTCGGATCCACGATGATCACATCCCCCGGTCGGATCGCCTTGACATCGTCAATTGGCGCCGTAGCGTTGAACTTGCGCTCCCAGCGGACCACGCCTCTCAATGGCCGCTGCACCGATCCGCCACGTTTGGCATCTTCCTCCTCTGAGGAAACGGTGGCCGTGTCCCCCACCGGGGTTTCCCCTGTGCCGCTGAGCCAGTGCCGCACCGCCGAAACTGGGACAGACAAAAACTCTGCTGGCCGAGGCGGAACCAAGATAATGGCCTGCTCGGAGCAGTCCAGCCGCCACAACACTGAGACATCGGGCTCATCTTCACGCTCCTTGCCGTGCAAAAACTCCCTGATCGGAGGATCGATCACCGGTTGGGGATTGGTTTGCGTCCACGCGGCGACATGGGTCGGAAGTAGCAGCGGCGCTTCGGACCTGGGTGCTTGCGCTCCAATGTCCAGACGATCCAAGAGTCTCGCCGCTGGTCCAACCTCAACCTCGTCATCTTGGGCGAGCATCTGCAAGCCCTCCCATGCCATTCGGACCGAATCGCCATAGATGGGATCCGGTCTCTTTGGATTGAGAGCTGATGCGACGCCAAGGATCCAACATCGAGCCGCATCACCGCGACTTGCCGCTAATCTGCCGCGTCGGTCGAGTCGACCCAGTCGCTGCTGCAAGCTGTCGATTGGTGCTGCCTCCGTTATCAAAGCGTCGAAGCTGAAATCAGCGCCCACCTCGATCGCCTGGGTTGCCACTACGACGGTCGGTTGCTCCAAAGGTGAGGAACGATCAGGGTCAACACACTCGCTGATGTCTTCCAACACCTCCTGCTTGTCGATCGGTCGCATGCGGCCTGTCACCAAGTGCGCTGTAATTCCGGCCTCCATGAGCGCCGCGTGAACCTCACGAGCGGTACGTACACGGTTCACGATGACTCCCACGCTCAATTCGTGATCTCGTAACTCCTTGCAGTTTCCGAGTAATTTCAATACTGATTTTGGAATCGTCTCGTGAGCGGGGGGCGTACCTGGTACCTCAACGAGCGTCGCTCGTTTCGGTGCATTCGCAATCTGGTTGAGCGGGACCGATACCTCACAGTCCTCTGGCAACAGGTTGAACCGGTTCCCATCCTCGCTGGTGGGGGTAGCGGACATTTCGACGATCTGAAATCGATGTGGAAGACCCCCGCCCACAGAACAAATGCCTGGGACTGCTTCGTCTGAGGACGCTTCTCGCAGCGTCTCGGCGAACGCCCGACTCAGATGAACCTCGTCAAGGAGAACCAGGCAGTCGTTGCCAGCCAGTCCCGCATGAACAGGCCGCATCCGGTCACTGACACCGTAACCCCGAAACAACAAGCGCGAACCGAACTGATCGACCGTCGAGACCATCACCCATGGCTGCTCAGGTTGCCGGAACCACTCACCTTCGAGAGGGATTCCGCCCCTGAACGTTCCACCCCTGAGGGCCGCAACTCCCAGCACTTCACTCGCACTCGACAATCCGCTGAGACGCTCTCGCAAATCGACCAGCACTCCTTCGTCGGCGTGCCTGATCGCGCGAGCGATTTTCTCGGCGCGTTCGTAGACCTGATCCACAACGATCCGTCGATCAATGACGAAGACAACGCGGCGCGGGAACACTTCCGGGCGGGCTGCCAAACTAAAGATTGCCGTATCGAGTACGGACGTCTTGCCAGTTCCCGTTGGGAGATCAATCACTGAGGGCCAGTTCCCATCAGTCAGCACTCGCCGCGTGAGGCGACTCTGCCAAGGGTACGGTTCATAACCGTGCGTAGCCAGAAAATATTCGTCGAAGTCGGACGTTGTAAGATCACTCACCGCGATCACCTCCCCCGTCGGTCGTCTCGTTCGTGACAGGACTGCCCACCGGGCGCATCAGACCGAGTCCGAGGAATCTCCCGCTTCCAAGCACTAGGGGGCCTCGTATCGGCTCTGAGAATTCAACTGCCACATGAACGAGCCGTCGGATCACGCCACCACCGCTGCGGCCCTGCTTGAACACGGGAAAATCGCTCGCCGGCCGCGCACCTTTGAGGTCTGAGACGAATGACACTCTCACATCAACAGGTCGCGGCAGGCCCACATGCTCGCAAGACTTGGCAACCGACTCCTCGGCACGAGCCCATGCTTTTGCCCGCGCTGCAGCACTCCCGCTCCCAAGATTCCCGGGATGCGCGGGCAACGCTACGGGCGTGGCCGAGACCCACCAGCCTGAACGCCTTGACCAGACTGCTGGGTTCAAGGTCGCCAACGTGAACGGCGGTTGCTTTCTAAACATCTCAACATCGCCTTTTCGGCCCATCTGCAGTTGCAACGGCGTGTCCAATCGCTGACGTTCCCATTCACCGATACCTCGTAGGGTTGCGTTCCGAGCCTCCCTATCGAGAACATCGGGGAGAGCAATAGCGAGGCCTATGATTTGACCGTCGGAGAAGTCGTACCCGACGTTAGGCAAGGCTAAAAAGGAAATGTGGGGCGCTCCCGTTGGCCTGCCATCAGCTACGTGCCCACTGACTCCTTCTGGTATGGGGTCTTGCACATGACTTAGCACAGCCTCGCGTAGCACCTTGGCGAGTTCGACGGTTCGGGTCACCGGGATGCGCCTGTGGCGCGGGCTCAACTCGAAGACAATCCAGTCGCCAGCCGTAGTGGGGCCCATAACTTCGCTCGAATCAATCTCTGCTGGGTCAGACTCGCGATATCGAACCGCGTGGAACGGCAGACTGCGTGGGCTGACCGCCTGATGTCGGGCATGCTCCTGCTCAAGCGCGGCCAACTGACCGCGACGCACCCACCGCAACATTGATGTGCCCTCGCCGGGCGTGTGCGTCGCTGGGGGTGCCTCATCAGTTAGGCGACAAGAAACGAGGGTTGACGAGTGGCCCAGCCGCGTAACGCGGGCCAACAGATCATCAAGGGCCCTAGCCGGCACATCCGGTGGGTTGCCGTCCCACACATAGGTCACGATGCTGTGACCCGATCGAAAAATACCCCGGCCTTGTTGCTGGCGTGCGCCGTCGACAGACTCAGGCGCTGTAAGAGTGACCGAGGGGAAGGAACGTTCCTTCTTGCCACGTTCGTCAGGTAACAGCGCCACCGCGGAGGCAACGTTCGTGCTCCCAGCACTACCTACGAGTGAGTCAACATTTGCGTTCTTGTCAAGCTTGTTCCGCAACCGCTCCGCTTTCTTCGTCAATTCTCCGCCAGCCGCTTCAACTTCATCTTCGAACTGCTCAAGCAGTTCCGCAATGTCAGCGACTCGGCGGTGGTACCGGGACGGAGAGATCACTCGAGTGTCGTTGACCGGGACAAAGTGGCTTACCGTTCTTCGCGGAACTGCCTGAGGTGCCGTTATCCGAGGAGGCGGTTGCGCTTCCAGCCATTCGAGCGCGGCCCGTTCAACCCCGTCGGGATCCTCAGAGTCAGCCCACGCCGCAACTAGTGCGGAAAACAATCGGGCTCCGTGGGGTGGCCACTCGTGTGCCTCCCGGTCATGGTGAGCCGTCGCGACATACCGGCCCGTGAGAAAATTGACCTCAATCGCGGGCATCAGTCACTCTCCTACTGGTTCGCGGGCGGATACCTCACGACTACGCCTCAACAACTCGACTAGCTTCGGTGCCGGTGTCAGGGAAGTCTCTGTGAGTTCCCAACCGATGCCGGCCTCAACCGCCGCGGCTGATGCTTGTGACAGCAACTGCGCCGCAGTTTCGCGGTCAACCTCAAGTGGCTCAGGTGTCAAACCGTCACGCCCGACTAGTTCCAGAACTGGCTCGTGCTCTGGGATCAACAGGCAACGAGACCGAAGATCGTGATCCGCCTCGTATCCGTAGGCAATAGCCGCGACACCCAGTGCCGCGACGGCTGTACGCGCTGCCACCTGTGCTTCTCGGCTCACGTTGGCAAAACGCAGACGTCTTAGTGCAGCAAGTGAGATCACCGTCGTCTGGCGGGCTCCCGAAATGGTCACCCCACCAGACTGTGCATCGATTGAGGGCGCTATGTTGCCGTGATTGATTTCGGAAGGACGACCGTCAGATCCAGCGGTCTTGGCTTTCCCCTTCTCTTGGGCCGCCTCATCTTTGTCAAGCGTCCATACCTGGGCAGGATCGCTGTGTTCATACGCGATCGCCGCGGCACGTTCGATCTGGAGCGGATCAATCCGGCTCCCGACCTTGCGCCCGATCTGAGCATCCAAGCCGACGATCTCTGACACATAGGCGCGTTGAAACTTCGAGCCCTGACCACCCTTGGGGCCAGTCGAGTCCCACTGGCCGAACAAGAGCGCCGATGGTGCATGGCGGAACATCGCTGTCGCGTTGCCCGGACGCGCATCGGTGATAGCTCGACCGACTTCGCTCAGCCGGAACAACGTTCCTTCAAGCATGCTGTCACGAAAGATTGCGTCCGCAAGTCGATGCGGCGCATCCAACACAGTGATCTTGCCGAGGTCTGCGACATCGGCCTCACCCGTGAAATCCACACAAGGAACTGGGAAATGCAACTCCCCTTCTTCCCAACCTTCCTTCAAAGCAAGTTCAGCACGGTTGGCCTGGGAAGCCACGGAGTCGAGCAACACAGTTGTCACCACGCGGTCCCCTACCTGCCTTTCCTCAACCGCGTACTTGTGCTCTGCATTGACCTCGTAGGTGGGCGGAAACACCTTCCCGCCAGGCCCGTCCACGGGCTGCAGTCGCATGATCGAGCGAAGCGCGACGGCACCTCCCCCAACCGCATCGCGCAGCGATTCAATATTCATCTGAGCCATTTGCGGCTCCTTTCTGTTGAGGCTCCGGCAATCTGCCCAAGCCAATCCGATGATTCTCCTCGAAGGGTGTGACAGTCACAGCTCAAGATGCTCGTCTCGCGGTAGTCATCGATCGATCCAACTCACCAGTCCAACTTCTGCTGGCCTGTGAGTGCTGTCGCGCGGTGTAGCCGTGAGTGCTAGTGTCGATAACAAGTGTCTCAACTACCAGAACATCGTTGGACGCAGAGGCGCTGTACCGCAGCCGGATGTCCTCGGGTCCCCGGGAGAACTCGACGCACAGATCCTTGTCCGCTCTCAAGGTCTGTTCCCTCAGAAACAAGATCATGTGCGCCCTTTCTATCCCTTACGGTGTTGACGCCGGCTGCTCCAGTCACCCTATCATGTGCTGACAAGCGCGCAACCCACGATCTCGAGAAGGTTTCTGACAGCTGAAACTTGACCGTTAGGCCAAGCGCCGAATCACCGCGACCTATACACTGGAGCGCTGGCCACAATTCCATAGCGACCAAACCGCGCGCCTTGCGCCCGCCTTCATTGCAGATAGCCCTTTCGCTGTTGGGAGCAGAGATGCCAAAAAACCCAGAGGGCCGTCGCGCCCTCTCCCCATTTTCCCCGCTTGCGACAGGACCGCCTCGGGCACTTCCCAACACCTGGCGGGACTTATATTGCCGGTGTGAGCCGAAACGAATGGTTCGAACACCTGGTTACTGGATGGTTGCGGTCACGCCGCCCATCGGCGCTAGAACGCCGCAGCGATGGCGTCTTCAAGGGAGATGTTGGACTCGATGAGCATTCGGTGGGGCGTCGCTTGGCTGGAGCGGTTGAAACCGAGAACGCCGACCGACCGGCCGGCGCGGCCGTAGACCGCCACGAAGCGCCGCTCGGTAAGGTTGCCCGTGGCGACGTGCATCTCGTAGTCAGGACCGATACGGCTGGCCATCTGGATCTTGCGGTCGTACCGATCCGACCAGAACCAAAGGGACCCGCACGAAAGGCTCGGCCTCATCGTCACCCAACTAGCAAGCGCGCATGCGCATCCCCAGCCACAGCGTTGCCCCGATGCTCAAGCCGCATCACTTCCCCGAACTGTGGCAGCGGTCTCTTACCATTCGGGTGGTCTGGTGATGGTTCCGATTTCGTCGGTCAACGTGTCTGGGAACTGACTTCGCTTCAAGTGACTCTTCCAGAGACGCTTCACGTAGGTCGCAGAATCGGCCAGATTCCTTGTGCTCCGAATGCGGGGGTCTGGGTTGACCACCACGACGCGTATACCCAAGCCGTCGCGCACAAATCGCATCGCCCCGGCGAAATCGGCATCGTTGGATACAACTACCGCTTGCTCACATTCACCGTTGAAGCCATCGACCAGCAAACGAGTCGCAAGGTTCACATCCGATCCCTTCTCCTCTGAATCCCTCACCAACACGCTTCTGGGTAGCCCCGGCACCGGCTCCGCTAGGGGACGACGCTTGACTCCGGACCTGAAGTAACCGTAGTAGACAAACATATTCGGTAGCGTCTCCAGCGCCCTGAGGTAGATGAGTTGCCGCTGAGGCTGCCTTTGGTTGCCGGGACGAATTTCGAGCCGGGACGTGAAGTAGCAGACTCTGTTGATGGTGTCCTCGGGAAAGAGGTTCTCGGCCAGTTTGTGCAGGTCAAGCCACCGATACGGAGTGTCCTTGAGAGCGCGGTAGTAGAGATTGAAACCGTCGATGTACATATTCGTGATCAACTGCCGCCTCCGCCAAAAGACAGAGACCGCCCCGAAGGGCGGTCTCGACCCTACCGTCGAATCGAATAGGGGGTAATGCTGAAACACTATCGTCAGCATCATCGACCGTCAACACCACTCGTCAAGACAGGTTGAAAGGAAATAGAGGACACGAGAGGACACGAGACACAACCTGGTGATCAAACGCCGTCTCGACCAACAGTGTCCGCCGAAAGACAGAGACCGACCCGAAAGGCGGTCTCGACCCTACCGCCGAAGCGAATAGGGGGCAGTGCCTGAACTCTGACGTCCGGGGCACCGACCGTCAACGCCCCACGCCAAGACGCGAGCCCAACGGCCGATTCCCCCGTTTGGTGGCCGACCCGCTAGAACTCGGCCGCGACGGCGTCGCTGAAGGAGGTGCCGGACTCGATGAGCATCCGGTAGCGCATAACATGGCGCGGGCGGTTGAAACCGAGAACGCCGACTAACCGGCCGGCACGGCCGTAGATCGCCGCGAAGCGCCTCTCGGCGAGGCTGCCCGTGGCGACGTGCATCTCGTCGTCGGGACCGATACGGCCCGCCATCTGGATCTTGCGGTCGTACTGATCGGACCAGAACCAGGGAACAGGCACGAAAGGCTCAGCCTCGTCGTCACCGACCAGCAGGCGCCCGGCCGCATGCGCGCCCTGTGAAACAGCGTTGTCCCAATGCTCGACCCGCATCACCTCGCCGAAACGTTGATTGGGCCAGCGGGCAACATCACCCGCAGCGGTCACGCCGGGAGCGGCCAGACAGGTGGCGTCACACACCACACCGTTGTCGATCCTCAACCCCGAACCCTCAAGCCACTCCGTGTTGGGAACCACGCCTATGCCGACCACGACAACGTCGGCCTCGATCACACTGCCGTCGCTGAGCCGCACCCGCTCCACCCGGTCCTCGCCCTCGATCGCCTCAACACCCACGCCGGTGCGCAGGTCGACACCGTGCTCACGGTGCAACTCAGCACAGACAGCGCCCATCTCATCGCCCAGCACCCGACTCAGAGGCTGGGGCAACGACTCGATCATCGTCACCTCGAGTCCCTGCGTCCGAGCGGTGGCCGCCACCTCGGCACCAATGAACCCGGCACCCACGACGACCACCCGAGTTGGACCCGCATCGAAAGCGGCGCGGATCGCCAGCGAGTCGTCCAGGCTGCGCAACACGAACACGCCGTCGAGCCCCTCCGAGCCCCTCAACGTGCGACAACGCGCACCCGTCGCGATCAACAGCCCATCAACGACGAACTCCTCACCACCCCGACCACCGCGCCCACTGCAGCCCTGATCGTCGAGATCGACGATCCCCAAGCGCCGAGACGCCAGATCGAAGCTCGTAGCCCGCACACCCAGACGAAGCTCAAGATCAAGGTCATCAAGCTTGTCGGGCTGTGTCAACGCCAAACGGTCCTCGCCCCAGTCGCCGGCCAGGAACTGCTTTGACAACGGCGGTCGGTCGTACGGAGCGTGCAGTTCGTCGCCGATCAGCGTGATCGACCCGTCGAAGTCCTGACGCCGAAGAGCCTCGGCTGCCCGTATCCCTGCCAGAGAAGCTCCGACG
Source organism: uncultured Acidimicrobiales bacterium (assembly GCA_951812975.1). Taxonomy (GTDB): domain Bacteria; phylum Actinomycetota; class Acidimicrobiia; order Acidimicrobiales; family Aldehydirespiratoraceae; genus VXYK01. The sequence goes on from CATOTC010000002.1 coordinate 130,649, forward strand.
ATAGTGACAGAGCGCCGCGTCATAGAAGCAAGAACCGTGGTGCGCCCTCTGTCGACCCGTCAGCCCCCAGGCCCCTCAGCCCTGAACTGATATGGCCTGCTTGGGGCAACGCTGAACACACTCATCGACGCGCGCGCGATCCTCCTCGCCGGGTTCTTCGTTGAGAACATAGAGGAAGTCGTCGTCACGCACCTCAAAGATGTCTGGAGCGATCTGCATGCAGATGGCGTTGCTCTCACAGAGGTCGAAGTCAACCACGATCTTCATGGGTCACCTTTCCTATTGGGTCTAAGGGAAACGGGTCACAGGGGAACAAGTCACCCGGGAACTTAGCCCAATGTGCGCCCCGGTGTGAACATCGGCGTCAACCAGCCCCAGATCCAGAACCGCCGCCGGTGCGGTCAACCACGATGTTGTAGCGCTCGCGCACCGCAGCGTCCGCAACAGGATCGATGTGGGCCGGGAAATGGGACGACAAGACCTGCGCAGCGAACTCGTGGGCGACCTGCAGCGCGTGCTTGCCGCCGGCCTCGATCCAGTCGTCGGGAGTGTCCCGATCGCCGATGAGCGGATAGATGTACTCCTTCTGCATCAACTCGAGCGTCTGGGGCGAGCCGAGGAAATGACCCGGCCCGTTCACGACCTCCTCGATCAAGGCGGCCGAAAGCGTCTCGTCGTTGACCTCGATGCCCCGGACGGTGCGGTTGATCGAGCCCAGCATGTCGTTGTCGATCACCAGCGCCTCCAGCGAACAGCTCAGCAGACTCCCGAGCATCCCCGCGCTCTCATACACGAGATTGGCGCCCGCCTGGCCCGCCAGCACGACATTGATCCCCTTCTCGTAACCGGCCTGGTTGTCGGGGACTTTCGAGTCGGTCATGCCCGCCGCCACACCCGAAGGCAGCCCGATCCAGTTCACAACCTGCGCGGCAGCCGCGTTGAGCACCCCCTCCTCACCGCTCCCTCCGCTCATCGCCCCCGTGCGGAGGTCCGAAACGAAGGGCCACAGCCCCATCACGCAGGGATGGCCGGGACTCATCAAGTTGACCGCAGTCAGCGCCGCCAGGCATTCGGCGAGCGCCTGGGCCAGCGAACCGGCCAACGCGGCGGGTGAGGTGGCCCCGGCCTGGCCCGCCGACAACAGGTTGATCGGCATGCCCGACTCCACCTGGGCAACCATGCAGTTCGTCGATTCCTCAGCGAAACGCAGCGGCGGAACGACGAAGGTGTTGTTGGCCGCGACGAACGGTCGTTTGCGGAATGATCCCTCTCCGCCCGCCATCATGTCGTACATCTCGACGGTCTCATAGACGTGCGCCCGTTCGAACCACGAGGTGCCGACAGGCTTGCCGGTGCCGGCCGTGGCGGCATAGGCCGTGTTGAGATCCAGTTCCCGCGAGTCCTCGCGGTCCCGCGCCACCACTGTGCGGACAAAGAAGTGGATGTTGTCGAGATGGTCGACCAGCCGGGCGCAGTTGTAGACGTCCTGTGCGGTGCTGTGCCGGAAGGTGTTGGTCTGGTAGTCGTACATCAACACTGCGGCCCCGGCGGTCCCGAAATGGACCCGGTCGCCCCCGACCTCGATCGATTTGTCATCGTCGAAGCCGTGCCAGGTCCATTCTTTGGCGGCCGTGGCAATGGCGTTCTCGACGAGTGCTCTGGGGTAAAGAAGCCGACCTGAGTCGTCAAGGCTGCCGCCCGCGTCCACGACCACCTCCACGAACTCCGGAACCGGAGATCCCATCCCCACACCTTCCAGAAGGTTCAGCGCCGTGTCGTAGACCTGCTGCATCTCCGAGTCGACCAGAGGCTTGAACTTCCCGCCTGGCAGCCCGGGCCGCACCGGGCGTGCGTCTTCCTGCAGCGGTGCGGCGCGCTCCGCGATGCGCCCGGCACGTCCGCCTGACCTGCGGCGACGAGGCTCCTCGCTCACTGTGGCTTCACAGTCCCTCCCGTGCGGATGCCCGGCCCACACAACAGTGCGGCTGCGAAACTGTAACGCATCGACCGCAGCTAGGCGCGCAGAGCAGAATTGGTCGGGTCATAAGCGGGTTCTGCCAGCACCGTTGCAGTCCTCATCTCGCCGAGAAGTTCCAACTCGAACATCGAACCAGGCGCTTCGAAGGCGGGGGCGACATAGACGAAGGCGAGGCTCTTGCCGACCGTGTGGCCCCAGGTTCCGCTCGTGGCAATCCCCATGACCTGGCCGTCCGGGCCATACGCCCCCTCGTTGCCCCGCACATCGTTGTCTGTGGCGTCGACTTCGCAGTAGACGAGAACCATCGACAGCGGTTCGGCCTGCTCGGCACGCTCGATCGTGGCCTGCCTGCCGATGAAATCACCGTCAAAGTCGACGAAACGTTCGAGTCGGGCCTCGATCGGGGTGATCTCCGTGGTCAGTTCGCTCCCCCAAGCCTTGTAACCCTTCTCGATGCGCATGACGTTCATCGCGTAGGCACCGAAGTGGACCATTCCGTGAGGGTCACCGGAAGCTGTGAGCGCGTCGTAGAGTTCGTCCATCCGTTCGATCGGACAGTGCAGTTCCCAACCGAGCTCACCCACATAAGAGACCCGCAGGGCCTTGCAGGGCACTCCCGCCACCTCGATCTCTTGCGCGGTCAACCAGCGGAACGACTCGTTGCCGAGATCAGCGTCGGTGAGGGGCGCTAGCACCTCTCGGGCGCGTGGCCCGGTCACGGCCAACAGCCCGAGGGCGTCGGTCACATCGGTGACGGTCACATCCTCTGTTGCCTCGACGTGCTGGTTCAGCCAGTCCAGGTCATGGGTGGTGCCGATGACCGCGGAGTTGAGGTAGAAGCGGTCAGCGGCGAGACGGGTGATCGTCATCTCACACTCGATACCGCCCAGCTCAGTGAGCATGTGCACCAGGCGGATACCACCGTCTCGGACCGGGATCTTGTTGGCCGACAGTCGATCCAGCAGCACCGCTGCATCAGCGCCTGTGACCTCGAATTTGGCGAAAGCAGTGAGGTCAGCGATACCGACCCTCTGGCGAGTCCCGGTGACTTCACGGGCGATGAAGTCGAAGGCGTTGGACCGCCTGAACGAGTGCCGTTCGGGATCGCCGAAGTACTGCGGACGCTCCCAGCCGTAGACCTCCTGCCACTGCGCCCCCAGTGCGTCGAGCCGACCGTAGATCGGGTTGACTTTCTGGCGCCGCGCCGCCGGCCGCTGCTCGCCGGGCAGGCGGACCTGGTACATCTCGTGGTATTCGTCGATCGCCTTCTCGATGGCGAACACGGACTTGGGGCCGGTGTGGTCTCCGAAGCGGCGCGGGTCCATGCCCCGCACGTTGATCTCAGTCTGACCGTGCACGATCCACTGGGCGAGATACTTGCCTGCTCCAGGGCCCTGGGTGATTCCGATCGAGGCACCGTTGCAATGCCAGTAGTTGCGAAACCCCGGTGCCGGGCCCATGAGATAGCCGGAGTCGGGCGTATGGGTGATCGGACCCGAGACGATCTTCTTTATCCCCGCTTCGGACCACGACGGGATCCGCAGCATGGCCAGCTCGAGACACTCGGCGATGTTGTCGATGTCGGGCGGTGTGAGATAGAAGTCGAGCCCCCAGTCGATCCCGTCCACGCCGTAGATCTGGGCGTTGGCCATCTCGTAGGGTCCGATCAGCAGCCCGTCGATCTCGCGGCGGTAGTAGCAGCTCGACCGAGGATCGCGGGTCACCGGCGGTTCGAAGCCGAGATTGCGCATCGACTCGAGCGGTTCGGTGATGACGTACTGGTGGACGACCGAGACGATCGGAACGTCGAGCCCGATCATCGCGCCCAGCTGCGGGGCGTAGTGACCCGCGGCGTTGACCACATGTTCGCAGGTGATCGAGCCTTTCTCGGTGACTACCCGCCAGCGGCCGTCGGCCAGTTGAGCCATGTCGACCACGCGGTTGTGCCGCTGGACCTCACAGCCGAGCTGACGGGCGCCTTTGGCCATCGCGTTGGTGCATCCTGTAGGGTCGGTCCATCCGTCGTGGGGCGTGTAGAAGCCGGTCTTCACGTCGGAAAGATCTTCGAGCAGCGGGTTGAGTTCCTGCACCTGCTTCGGTCCGACGATGTAGGACTCGACGCCGATCTGGTTGAGCATGGCGTGCACGTAACGATGCCAGTCGACTTCATCGTCGGTGCGTGCGAGGCGGACCGCCCCGCATCCGTGCCAACCCGCCGACAGGCCCGTCTCCTCCTCGATGTCGGGATACAGGGCGATCGCGTCCTGATGGACCTTCGCCATGTTGAGATCGCCGATGAAGTTGGGGATGAGGCCCGCGGCGTGCCAGGTGGAACCCGAGGTCAGTTCACCTTTCTCTACGAGGATCGTGTCGGCCCAGCCCTCATGCGCGAGGTGGTAGAGCAGACCTACGCCCATGGCCCCGCCTCCGACGATGACGCAGCGCACTTCTTGGTTCATGCTCTCCCTCCTCTATCTCGGCGGTTCAACGGCATCTCGGGATCCACCGGCTCGAATCGCATCTACTGTTTCGGACGTTGGTTCTGGGGATCGAACCAACTGCGGATCGAAGTGCTCACCGGTACCCGTCGGCCGGCGATATTGGTCGCCCATGAACCGCTGTCGAGCCAGTCCTTGGTGACCGCTTCGTGGTGCTCGACGTAGCCCATTGCGCAGCAACGGTTCTGGGATGCGCTCCACATCGACGACGATATTCGACCCACGACGACGCCGTCGCGATAGAGCGGTTCGTCGTGGTAGGTCAGCAGGTCCGGGTCTTCGATGCGCAACTGAATGAGTCGTTTGGTGCGCGGCTGTCGACGTTGCGCCTCCAGCGCGCTGCGTCCGTTGAAGTCGACCGGCTTGTCCCAGGCGATCGTGAATCCGAGTCCGGCTTCCAGCGGGGTGTCCTCGTCGGTGATGTCATGACCCCAGTGCCGCATCCCGGCCTCCAACCGCAGCGAGTTCATGGCGTGGTAGCCGGCATGGACCAGCCCGTGGGACTTGCCCGCCTCAGTCAGCGCGTCGTAGACGGTGACTGCGTCGGCGTTGGCGACGTACAGTTCCCAGCCCAGGTCCCCGACGTAGCTCATCCGCAGAGCGAACACCTCTACGCCGCCGAGTCCGATGCTGCGCCCGGTGCCGAACTCGAAGCCGGCGTTCGAGAGGTCGGCGTCGGTCAACGTCGACAACACGGCCCGGCTCTTGGGGCCCATCAGACCGATCATCGCCTGGTCATGGGTCACGTTGGTGAGTGTCACCCGTCTGTCTCGACAGGCCCGCCGCAACCAGGCCCAGTCCCGGGTCTCTGCAGCCGCTGCGGTGACCACGAAGAACTCGTTGTCACCGATGCGGTTCACGGTCAGGTCGGCTTCGATTCCGCCCGCGCTGTTGCACCACTGGGTGTACACGGCCTTGCCGATCGGCGCATCGATGTCGGCGACGCTCAGAGTGTTGAGCACAGCCAGCGCATCGGGACCTTCGACTGTGAACTTGGCGAACGACGTCTGGTCGAACAGGCCGACGGACTCCCGGACTCCGACGCATTCCTGCACCATGTTGTCGTGCCAGTTCTGTTTGCCGTAGGAGTACTCGTATTCACCGACCTGACCGGCGTTGGCGTACCAGTTGGGTCGTTCCCAACCGGCGGTCTCCCCGAACACGGCTCCAGCCGCCGCGATCCGGTCGTGCAACGGCGACAGCCTCCGGCCCCGGGCGCTCTCATACTGTCGGAACGGCCAGTGCATGGCGTAGAGAAGACCCAGACTCTCCGAGATCCTGTCTTTGAGATACCCGGTATCTGCTTGGAACGGCTGCGCACGGCGGATGTCGACCGAGTTGAGGTCCATCGGAGGGCGCCGGTCCGCTATCCAGTCAGCCAATGCCCATCCGACGCCCCCCGCTGACTGGATCCCCACAGAGTTGAAGCCGGCCGCTACGAAACACCCGTCGACTTCGGGCGCCTCGCCCATGTAGTACACGCCGTCGGGGGTGAAGGACTCAGGCCCGTTGAAGAACAACTGGAGTCCGCACTCACCCAGCGCGGGCACACGGTGAATGGCGCGTTCAAAGATCGGCCCGAGGTGGTCCCAGTCTTCGTCGAGGGTCCCGAAGGAGAAGTCGCGAGGGATCTGATCGGTGCGCCAGACCTTGCCGCGGGGTTCGAAGAATCCGGCCATGAGCTTGCCGGTCTCCTCTTTGAAGTAGGTGTAGTTGCCGGGGTCGCGCAGGGTCGGTGTGCCGATCTCCATGCCCTCTAGGGGTTCAGTGACGACGTAGAAGTGCTCGCATGCCTGGAGCGGAACGTTGACCCCGATCTGGGCGGCGAGGTGGCGGGTCCACATTCCCGTGGCGAGAACGACGGTTTCGGTCTCGATCTCACCCTCCTCGGTGACCACGCCTGTGATTCTGCCGTTGACAACCTTCAACTCGGTGACCGAGACGCCCTCGACGACCCTGGCCCCGCGACTCTTGGCGCCCTTGGCCAGCGCCATGGTGGTGTCCACCGGTGAGGTCTGTCCGTCGCGGGGGATGTACAACGCCCCGACGAGGTCGTCGGTGTGCATCAGCGGCCAGCGCTGCTTCGCTTCGTCGAGGTCGATCACCTGCGTGTCGACACCGACACCCTCGGCCATCGTGGCGCCGCGCAGGATCTCCTCCCAGCGCTGTTCGTTGTCGGCGACCGAGACGGATCCGGGGGTTCGATAACCGGTCGCCTGACCGGTCTCGTCTTCGAGCTCTTCAAACAGGCGCGCCGAGTAGGTCGCCAGTCTTGTCAACGAGTGAGTCGACTTGAGTTGCGACACCAGTCCCGCGGCATGCCAGGTGGTCCCGCAGGTGAGGGTGCCCTGTTCCAACAGCACCACATCGCTGATGTCTCGGCGGGTCAGATGGTAGGCAACGGAGCACCCGACGATGCCCCCGCCGATCACGACGACTTCAGCCCGGTCCGGGAGCGCCGGACCCGAACGCAGAGAACGAGCCATGAGCACCAGAGACTAGCGAATACAGTCCGCGCAAGTGTGTCGATCTGGCCGGGTATTTTTCGAGCTTTTTCGCTTGGCTCCCGCTCTTGTTCGCTGCGCTGGCCTCCCGCTGCTGCGGCCGCGGGCCGCGAGGCCGCGGGCGGGCCGCGAGGCCGCGGCCTCTTTCGGCCGCGTCCGTGTGCGGGACTTAGAGACTCGAACTCTGAGCGGGCTGCGGTGGCGGTCGCCGGGTTTTGGCGGCGACAACGGGTGTCGTATCGTCGGGTCGATGAGTGAGACCGACCAGAGCCGACCAACCGATCCAGACAGTTCCGCCGACCAGGAGTCTGAGGTGCCTTCGGAGCTGAGCAGCGCGCCGAAGTTCCATACCGACCGCAGCCATTACGGTCCCGCTCTCGAGCAGTGGATCACCAGGCGGTACCCGAACCGGACCGACGCCACCGTCACCAACCTCGACATCCCGGTGTCCACCGGCTTCTCCAACGAGACGGTGTTCTTCGACGCCTCATGGACCGAGGACCGCACCGAGCGCTCGGACCGGTTCGTGGCCCGCATCGAACCCGCAGGAGGCGCCCTGTTCCCAGCTCAGAGCATCCACTGCCGCGTCTCAGTCGAGGTGCAGTACCGGGCGATGGAGGCGGTCGGGCGCCACTGCGACGCCCCAGTGCCCGAACTGCTCGGCTACGAGTCAGACCCGGCGGTCATCGGCCAACCCTTCTTCGTCATGGGTTTCACCGAGGGCCGGGTGCCCGCTGATCAGCCCCGCTATTCCGAGGAGGGATTCCTGGTCGACGAGGCGACACCGGCCGAGCGCCGTCGCATGGTCGCCAGCGGCCTCGAGGCAATGGCGCAGATCCACTCGATCGACTGGCGCTCCGCCGGCCTGGACTGGCTCGACACCAGCGGGACCGGACAGCCCGGCACCCGCGTGCAGCTCGACCTCTACCGGGCGTCGACGACCCGCGAACTGGCTGGTCGGGAACATCCCGTGCTCTCAGCAGCATTCGACTGGCTCATCGCCAATGATCCCGGTGACGACCGTGTCGGCCTGTCCTGGGGCGACAGCCGTTTGGGGAACATCCTGTGGCAGGACTATCGCCCCGCTGCGGTGCTCGACTGGGAGGCGTGCGCCCTGTCGCCGACCGAGGCGGACGTCGGCTGGTGGCTGATGTTCGATCGGATGTCGTTCGACGACGTGGGAGCGGCCCGTATGGAGGGGTTCCCCACCCGGTCCGAGATGATCAGCCTCTACGAGCAGGCCTCCGGCCGTGAGGTTCGCGCGCCCCACTACTGGGAGGTGTTCGGCGCGATGCGATTCTGCGCGATCTTCATCGGTCTCGGCGACCGAATGACCAACAGTGGCCTGGTTCCTGAGGAACTGAATCCGGCAGTACACAACATGGTGACCCAGGCAGTGGCCGACCTGCTCGGTATCGACAACCCGACACCGTCGACCATCGGTTGACGGTCGGCTTCAGGCGACGTTGACCGCGGCGGTCGCGGCCTTCTCGCTGACGACGGTGCTCGACCCGCCGGGTTTCATCGAGACGCCATAGAGGCAGTCGGCGATCTCCATCGTCCGTTTCTGGTGGCTCACCAGCACCAATTGTGCGTCGGCTCGGAACTCGTCGACCAGGTTGAGGAACCGATGCAGGTTGACGTCGTCGAGTGCCACCTCAACTTCGTCGAGGACATAGAACGGTGAGGGGCGGCTCATGAACACCGCGAACAGGAACGCCAACGCGGTGAGCGTCCGCTCCCCGCCCGACAGCAGGGACAGCTTGCGAACGTTCTTGCCGCCCGGTCTGGCGGCCACGTCGATCCCCGTGTTGAGCAGATCGTCGGGGGTGCTGAGTCGGATTGATCCCTGGCCGCCCGGGAAGAGCGTCTCGAACAGTTTCTCGAAATTGGTGGAGACGTCAGCGAACGCGCTCGCGAAGATCGTCACGATGTCGTCGTCGATCGAAGCGATGACCTTGCTCAGTTCACGTCGAGTGGTGGAGATGTCTGCGTGTTGGGCCTGCAGGAACTCGTGGCGCTCCTGGAGCTCCCGGCATTCCTCGGTGGCCAGCGGGTTGATCGGGCCCATGATCTCGAGTTCGCTCTGCAACTGCTCTATTCGGCGTGCCGAGTCGACCCCGTCGTCGAGCGGCGGGCGCGGAGCAGACACGGCAACGTCGGGCGCCACCTTGTGTTCGGCGCGCAGCGATTCAACGACGGTCTGGAGCTTGGTTCGCAGTTCTGCCCGTTCGATCGCGGCGGCGGCCGCGCGTTCGCGCAGACTCTCGAACCGTTGGTTGACCCTGACCCGCTCACTGCGCAGATCGCTGAGGCGCCCCACCAGTTGACGCGCCGTCTCGGACTGCTGCTCGTGAGCCGTGCGCGCCTCGCTGAGTCGGGAGTCGATGACGGTTTGCCATGCCTGCAGCCCGGCGGCCAGCTTGTCGAGAACCGAGGCGCGGCGGTCAAGGAATTCTCGCTGTTGACCAGCGCTGGACCGCTCCATCACGTCGCGTTCGAGTCGGGCTTCGATCTCCGCCATGCGGGTCCGCAGGCCGTTCTCCCGTTCATTGACAGCGGCGGCGCGAACCTCCACATTAGTGCGCGACGCAACGGCTTCGTTGACGCGTGACTCCAGGTCGGCGCGTGCGACAGCGATGCGGTGGGCCTCTTCGCGCTGCTCGGACTCGGTGGCCTCGAGCAGGTCTCGTGCGCTCTCGAGTTCGTCTACGCGGCGGCGATCGTGCTCGAGGCGGCTGAGAAGTTCATCGAACCCGCTGTGGAGGGTCTCGAATTCTGTGGCGGACTCGCGGCGTTGCGCCTCGAGCCGCTGAGACTCCTGCGTCGCGCTCTGGAGTGCAGAATCGAGTTCGGCGACCCGCGCTGCGCCCTCTGTTGCGGCCTCGACTCGGGTGGCCATCTCCGAACGCGCGTCGGCGAGGCGTTCGGCGGCGGACTGGCAGTCGACGCCTGCGACGACCACCTGTTCGCTTGCTTCGGTCAGCGCCGCGGCGGTCGCGCCGGACCCGTTGCCGCCAAGACGCCAGCCGTCGGGACCGATGAACTCTCCTGTGAGCGTGACGAACGAACCCATGGGGTCGTTCAGCGCCCGGTCCACGGCGCTCTGCCAGTCGCCCTCGATTATCTCGACGTCGCCGATCAGCACGTCGAGCAGGGCACCGACACCTTTCTTGGTGCCTCGGACATGGCCACGAAGCGGGTTGTCGGCAGGTTCGGGGCCCGAAGACCGTCGAGCGCGCAACCCCCGCCGTTCACCGCGCGCGCCGCTTAGAGCACCAGCAACCCCCCGGGACGGCAGGGCCCCGAGGGCCAAAACCGCACCGCCGGTTCCGCTGGAGCGCAACGCCTCGAAAGCGGCACGAGCCGCGGTGGGGTCACGCACTATCACCGCGTTGAGCCCGGCACCGACGGCAGACTCGAAAGCCGTCTCGTAACCGGCGTCGATCTCCACGATGTCGCGCAGTGTGCCGAGCACGCCGGAGACGTGCGCCACCCGCTCCGCACCGGCCCTAGAGCGAGCCTCGTGCAGTGCCAAGGTGAGCGCTTCGGCCCGAGCCAGCCATCGTTGCTGAGTCGCTTCAGCTTCGCCATGGGAGGCGATTTCAGTGTCGAGCGCTTCTTGCGCAGCGGTTCGGGCTTGGTCGGCCTCGGTCAATTCAGCAGACACGCGAGCGTGCTGGGCGCTGACGGCCTCGAGTTCGGTCCGTTGTTCGGCTATGCGGGAGTCGAGCGTGGCGTGCCGCTGTTCCAGTTGGTCCAGGCGCGTCCGGAGGCGCTCTTGGTCCCGGGTCCCTGTCTCGATAGCCCCTTTAAGTGCCGCAAGCTCACCGCGGGCTTCGGCAGCCTCGTTGCCGGGCACTGAGGAAACTTGCGCCGCTTGTTCGTCGAGCACCGCACGATCGCCTGCGAGTTGTTTCTCGTCGGCTCTCCGGGTGACCAGATCATCTCGGAGGGCTGCTGCGGTGGTCTCGGCTTCGGCGAGGGCAAGCCGTAGGCGAGTCGCCTCCGCCTCGAGGTTGGCGATGACGCCCCGGTCGGTGAACGCGGATCGGTCTCGGTCGATGCCGCGGCGACGTTCGCCAACTACCGCGGCCAGCCCCCTGGCACGTTCACGGGTGGACTCCAGCCGCCGGAGGGTTTCGCCGAGATCGTCCTCGGAGCTCTCGGAGAGCCGGCTCTCGGCAGCTGAGATCCTGTCGTCGAGATCTGCCAGTTCAGCCTTGACGGACTGTTCCTGGAGATGGACCGGCGCCTCGGAGATGGCTTGCAGCTGCTCGCGGAGCTCAACGATCTGTCTTCCCTTGAGGTACAGGCGATGGGCTGCGAGCTCCTCTACGAGGTCGCCGTGCAGGCGTGCGGCCTCGGCTTGCTTCTCGAGCGGGCGCAACTGGCGCCTCACCTCCCGGATGATGTCCTTCACCCTGGTGAGGTCGCTGTCCGAGGTGGCGAGACGGCGTTCGGCTCGCTCCTTGCGTTTGCGGTACTTCAGGACTCCTGCAGCTTCCTCGATGATCGCTCGCCGGTCCTGGGGGCGGGAGGTCAGCACCGCGTCGATCTGTCCCTGGGAGACGATCACATGTTGTTGCCTTCCCACTCCGCCGTCGCTCAACAACTCCGACACGTCGATGAGTCTGCACGGGACGCCGTTGATGGCGTACTCGGACTCTCCGCTTCGAAACAGTGTGCGACTTATCCTCACCTCGTTGAAGTCGATCGGCAGCGTTGCTGAGTGATTGTCGATCGTCAAGGAGACCTCGGCTCGACCCAGAGCCGGTTTCTCGCTGGTACCGGCAAAGATCACGTCGTCCATCTTGGAGGACCGCAGGGCATTGGGCGCCTGTGACCCCAGCACCCAGGCAATGGCATCGACAACGTTGGACTTTCCGCTGCCGTTGGGTCCGACGATTACGTTGACGCCCGGTTCAAGATCAATCGAGGTGGCATCGGCGAACGACTTGAATCCTTTCAACGCGAGGTTCTTGAGATACATCGGATTCAAATGTATCAGCCCAAATTACACTGACGAGACTTCATACCTGTGTTTCGCAGAAGTAGGTCCACCTGCCGCGGAACTTCACCCGCTGAATCGGCAGGCGGGATCTGGCGCTGAGTTCACCATGGCGCCCCCATACCATCAAGTGGCTGCCGTACTCGCCGGGGTTGCCCAACGGGTCGATGAACTCACGCTCGGAGATCGATGTGCCGCGGTGCTTGATGGCATCGTGAAGGGTTCCTACCAGCGCACGATGAAGCCGCCTGATCTCCTGGCTGGTCAGGGAGTCGCTCATGCGATTGTGGCGAAGCCCTGCGTGGAACAGGATCTCATCGGCGTAGATTTCGCCGATCCCGACGACGAAAGTCGGGTCGGTGAGCAGGGTCTTCAACCGAACCCGGCGCGCAAGCAGACTGCGGCCGAAGGTCGTCCAGGTGACCGGTTGAGACACCGGGTCGAGTCCGAGGGCTTCGAGGTCCGGCAGCTCATCGGCGATCGAGTCGTTGGCGACGACGAACATCTCAGACGTGCCGGCATCGTCGAGCAGACGCAACTGGCCGTGCTGGGTGAAGGTGACGACCACCTCTGTGGCGCGGTCGACCTCCTCCTTGTTGGCGGCACGACGCAACGACCCGCTCGAACCCAGATCGACAACCAGCGTGGTCTCATTGTCCAAACCGATGGCAATACGCAACCCGAGACGCGTCACGGTCTCGATCTTGTTGCCGATGAGCCGAGAGGTGAACGCATTGCGGGTTCGATAGCGCCTCAGCACCTTCATGCTCGTGGCCTCGGCGTGCTTGACCTTCTTCCCAACGATGTCTCGCTCGAGATCACGGCGAACCGTTTCGACTTCGGGTAACTCAAACATCGAGTGCTCCATCCTCATCTGAGCGGGCTTCCAATGCGACGCAGGCTGCCCGCCGTTGAGCTTGCTTGATTGTGGAGCCTTCTCCAGTTCCACAGACTTGTCCGCCGATCCTCACCGTTGCTCGGAACAGCCGATTGTTATGAGGGCCCGTCTGGGTGACCTCGTACTCCGGAGAGGCCAGCCGGTCGCGCGCAGCCGATTCCTGCAGCAGCGTCTTGTAGTCGCGCGCTCCAGGTCGGCTCACCGCTTCGTCTATGCGATCACCAAGCTGGGAAAGGATGAACCCGCGGGCAGACCCGAGGCCACCGTCAACGTAGACCGCGCCGATAACGGCTTCGAATGCGTCAGAGACGATCGACGACTTGGCGCGCCCGCCGGAACTCTCTTCACCCCTCCCGAGGCGAAGATGCGCACCGAGACCAAGATCCACAGCCAGATCGGCGAGCGTTTCGGCGCTCACCACGGCGGCTCTCGCCTTGGCCAAATGCCCCTCGGGAAGGCTGGGGAACTGATGGTAGAGAAAATCGGTGACGACCAGGCCAAGGACCGCGTCACCAAGGAACTCGAGCCGTTCATTGCTGGGCCCGTCGTCATGCTCGGCGCACCACGAACGATGGGTGACCGCCAACTCGAGTTGGTTGGGATCACCGAACCGATACCCCAGTCGGTTCTCCAGCGCAGACAACGGCGCAGTGCTCAGCGCCTCAACCCAGCTTTGCGGCGACGTAATCGACGGCGTCGCGAACGGTTCGGAGATCCTCCAGATCCTCGTCCTCGATACGGAAACCCGACGAGCGCTCCGCTAGCTCCTCTTCGAGCGCTTCGACGAGTTCGATGAGGGCCAGCGAGTCAGCATTGAGATCATCTGCGAATGCATCACCCTCGTTTATAGACAGCGGCTCAATCTCAAGAATATCGGCAAGCTGATCCCGCACGAGTGCGAGGATCTCCTCGCGGCTCATGGGAGCCTGCTCCACATGCGTTTCTGCGGGCAACTGCACCCTCCTAGTCACCAGGATCGTCTGATGTTATCGGAAGTCTCGGCCCAAGCCTCTTTTTGGTTTGAAATGAGCTGAAATATAATAGTTTTCGCTACTGCCGGTGGACCGCGGCCGAGAGGTGCTCTACCATCCCGACCTCGACCATCTCCGAGGCGATGCGGATGGCATTGGCCATGGCATCGGCGCCGCTCGAACCGTGAGAGATGACGCACACGCCCTTAACGCCGAGCAGCAGTGCCCCTCCCGTCGTGTCGGGGTGCAGCTCAGCGACCATCGAATCGATTGGACCAGCCAGCATCTCGCCTGCGCGTCGGGTCTGCGCATCGGTGTCGATCGCGGTGAGCAACCGGCTGAGCAGCGCCGACATGGCTCCCTCGAGTGTCTTGAGGGTGACGTTGCCGGTGAACCCGTCAGTCACCACCACATCGACGTCGTCGGTCATCACGTCCCGACCCTCCACGTTGCCGATCCATTCGGCGCCGCTCGATACGGCCCAGGCTGTTTCGTTCAACAGTTCAAAGCACTCCTTCACGAACTTGTTGCCCTTGCCCGCTTCCTCTCCGATCGAGAGCAGTCCGACTCGGGGGCGCTCAATCCTGAAACGGTCACGGGCATAGATGCAGCCCATCTGAGCGAACTCGACCAGCCATTCAGGGCGACACTCCGCGTTTGCCCCCGCATCGAGCAGGGTGGTGTGGGTGCCTCTCGGTACCGGTACGGGGATGGCGATCGCCGGCCGATTGATCCCCCGGATACGCCCCATGCGCAACAACGCGGACGCCATCGTTGCACCGGTGTTCCCGGCCGAGACCATCGCCGAGGCACGACCCTCCCGAACCGCGCCCGCAGCCCGCACCAACGACGAGTCGCGCATGCGACGAACGCTGGTGCCCGGCTCGGCGTCCATGGCGATCACCTCGCTGGCCTCGATCACCTCCAGGCCTCCGGTGTCGCCGAGATCGGCTGATCTTCCAACCAGCACGACCGGTATCCCCATCTCCGATGCGGCGCGTCGAGCGCCGGCAACGATTTCTGCAGGGGCGTTGTCACCACCCATAGCGTCAACCGCGATGGGCAGCATCGATCAGTTGACGTCTATGGCTTGTCGGCCGCCGTACCACCCACAGTTGCCGCAGGCGCGGTGGGGGCGTTTGGTGGCGTCACACCGCGGGCAGGCGCTACGAGGCGCGGCTGCGACGCGCCAAGCCGAGGCGCGCCGACTCCGAGTCTTCGATTTCGACGTTTTCTTCTTCGGGACGGCCATCGCAACCTGTTTCGTAGGGATTCTCTCAGGCCGCAGTTGACCGACCTGAGCAACACAGGCTAGCGACACGCCGCGACTACGCCACCGCCGCGGCGACGATATCGCCCGACGTCTCCGGGGATCACGCTGCTCTCACCCGTCGAAGGTCAGCTCATCAAGGACCGACCAGCGAGGGTCGATATCAGAGCCTTCGTCTCCGACTGGGCCGGTCGGGAATCGGTCCGGTGCCGGGCCCTCACATTCGGAACGACAGAGCGGGGCGAGCGGGATCGACAGCAGCGCCACCTCGCGCAGCATGGGTCCCAGGTCGATTCCTGCTTCGGTCAGGGGCCAGGTCTCCCCCTCCGTCGGATGCTCCTCGAAGAGTTCTGAAACCTCAGCACCGAGATCACCGAAGGTGGGCTCCAGACAGCGCCGGCACGGTGCGGTCCAGCGCCCCTGGACAGTTCCGGCGGCCAAGACTGCTTCGCTCCCAGGTCTCCGAGGATCAGCCGGCTCACCAGGGGGCCTGTCAGAACCGGTGCGTTCCAGAACCAGGTCAACCTCGAGTCGACCGTCAACGACGGCCGACTCCAACCCGACTTCGGACAACTCCATGTCGGCGAGTCTCACCTCCGTGCACAGTTCAAGTCGGGATTCGGACCCGCCGAAGAGTCCCGTCGCATCTACAAGGAACCGGGCCTCGCCTGTCACTCGCGGTCCTGGTCGAAGAACTCGTAGCGCTCGGGAGCCGGAAGCGGAGGACGCGACTCATGTTCCTGGGTGGCGCCCTGCATCCGCGACCGGCCGAAAGCGACCGACCGGGTGATGCGCTCCAGCACGACCTCCAGCCGTCCGAGTTCCTGATCGCACCAGTCCTCTGTCTTCAAGCGAAGGTCCCTCGCTTCCTGGTCGGCCGAGGACACGACCCGTCGGGCGTGCTCGTTGGCCTCCTGCACCAACTCGGTGCGCTGCACCATGCGCTGGGCGGTGTCTCGCGCCCGAGCAATCAACAGGTCGCCCTCGCCCTGCACGCGGGCCAGGAAGTCATCGCGTTCCTTGAGCAGCCAGCGAGCGGCTCGGAACTCCTCGGGAAGGCGCTGCACCGCCGAGTTCAACAGTTCCAGAACTTCGTTCTTGTTGATGATCGAGGAGGCTGACATCGGCATCGGGCGAGCCCTCTCGATCAGATCGATCGCCGCCCTAAGGATCTCCTCGGTCTCAAGGGGCCGGTATGAGAGTGGCTCGGACTCGGCGGGCTGGTCTCCGGTGTTCTGATCGGTCATCCGTATCGCTCTCTCAGTCGGCGAGCCACGCTGGCAGGAACCATTTTAGATATGTCACCACCGAATCTGGTGAAGTCACGGATGAACTTCGATGCCAGGAATGAACTTCTCGACGCAGACGGGATGAAGAGCGTGTGGATCCCGGACGCGGCGTTGTTCATCTGGGCCATCTGCAGTTCGTTCTCGAAGTCGGAAACGGCCCGCAGGCCCTTCAAGATGAAGTCGGCCTCGATTTCGGCTGCGATGTCGACGACGAGTCCCCCGAACATCCGCACCGTCACGTTGGGCAGGTGTTCGGTCGCCTCCCGCAGCATCGCCTCGCGTTCGTCGAGATCGAAGACGCCGTCCTTGGTGGTATTGACCATGGTCGCCACCACGACCTCATCGAACAACTTCGCAGCAGTCTCGATGATCTCAAGGTGTCCGTTGTGGACGGGATCAAACGAACCGGGGTAGAGGACACGGGTCACGGGACTTGGTTCTCCCTAGCAGCGTGGGCAGAGGCGAGTGTCACCACGGTACCTCCGTATCGGCGGACCCGATGAGTATCCCACGATTTGGGGAGCTCGACCTCACGGTCGGATTCGATGGCGACGACCGAGTCTCTGGCCTCGCCCAGCAGTTCCGGCCAGCGATCGAACGAATACGGGGGGTCACACAACAGCAGGTCGTAGGGCTCGGCACGGCGCAGGAAGGTCGTTGCGTCGGCAGGCAGCACGGTCGCCTGCTCCTGCAACCCCAAAGACACGAGGTTCTCCCGAAGGACCGCCAATGCGAGCCTGTCGTTCTCGACGAAGACCGCTCGGGCCGCTCCACGCGACAGCGCTTCGATCCCCAGCGCACCTGATCCCGCGAACAGGTCGAGCACTACCGAGTCGGTGATTGCGCCCAGCGAGTACAGGGAGTTGAACATCGCCTCGCGTACCCGGTCTGCTGTGGGGCGGAGGTTCTCAGAGTCCCCGGCGTTGATTCGCCGCCCTCCCAACGACCCGGCCACTACACGCATGTGTACCAGTGTGGCCCGCCGAGATACGGTCACCTCATGTCGGAACCCGAAACGTTCGCACCTGAATCAATCGTCTGCGTTGATTGCGGCGGTACGTGCCATCGCATCTCCTATGCTCCCGACGAGGGTTTCGAGCCGGGAGACATAGTCGCCTATCGATGTGCTGACTGCAATGACCGCTGGGACATCGAGTTGGCCGTGGACGATCTTGAACCGCGCGGGGGCGTCTAGCTCTTCATAAGGAACTCGGCCTCGTCGTCGCCGAGCATGAAGTCGACCTCTTCTTTGAGTTCGGGACGGTCGATCAGTTCCGGGTCTTGGCTGAGGATCTCGATGGCTGCTGACCGGGCGAGTTCCACCCACTCCCTGTCACGCCGCAACGAGGCCAGACGGAGATCGTTGCGACCCTTCTGGCGCTCCCCCATGATCGTTCCCTCCCCGCGCAATTCGAGGTCGACTTCCGCCAACTCGAACCCGTCGGTGCTCTCCACGAGCGCTTCGAGGCGGGCTCTGCCGACCTTGGTGCTGGGATCGCCGAGCAGATAGCAACGCCCTTGGTGTTCTCCGCGACCGACCCTTCCGCGGAGTTGGTGCAGCTGCGCGATGCCGAAGCGGTCGGCGTCGAATATGACCATCACGGTGGCGTTGGGCACGTCGACGCCCACTTCGATCACTGTGGTCGCGACCAGCACGTCGATGGACCCCGACCGGAAGTGGGCCATCGTCGCCTCCTTCTCCGCGGGCGACACCCGCCCGTGCAACAGACCCACACGCAGGCCCGACAGTTCACCGTCGGTCAGTTCGAGGAAGGTGTCCTCAACGCTGCGCACCTCGATCACCGCGGACTCCTCCACCAGCGGGCAGACGACGTAGGCCTGACGGCCCAGCGCCACCTCGGCACGGACCGTCTCCCACACCGCGCTCTCCGCCATCGGTCCCTCGGCCCGACTGGTGATGACCGGGGATCGGCCCGGCGGCATCTCGTCAAGCACGCTGACATCGAGGTCTCCGTAGACGGTCATCGCCGCGGTGCGCGGGATCGGGGTCGCAGTCATCACCAGCACGTCGGGCACGCTGATCGACTCACCCTTGTCCCGCAGGGCAGCGCGCTGTTCGACGCCGAACCGGTGCTGTTCATCGATGACCACCAGACCCAGGGACTGGTACTGCACCGCCGTCTGGATCAGGGCGTGGGTTCCGATGACGATGTCGATTCTGCCGGCTGCCAGGTCGGCGAGTACCTTGCGGCGCTCCGACGCTCCGAGGGTGCCGGTCAACAATTCGACGCGCAGCGGGCGGTCACCCATCAGCGAGGTCGGGTCCGGTACCGACAGATCACCGAGCATGTCGCTCACAGCCAGACAGTGCTGTTCGGCGAGCACCTCCGTGGGAGCCATCAAGGCACCCTGGTACCCGCCCTGAACCGCGGTCAGCAACGCGGTCACCGCAACCAGGGTCTTGCCGGAGCCCACGTCGCCCTGCAGCAGGCGATGCATCGGATATTCGACAGACAGGTCACGGGCGATCTCTTCGTTGACACGCTGTTGCGCTTCTGTCAGCGCGAAGGGCAGACGAGCGTGGAAACGATCAACGAGCTCGCCCGACGTGTCGTGGCTGACGCCCGATGTCTGCAGCTCGATGCTCCTCTTGCGCCGAACCAGTTCGAGCTGTACCCGGAACAGTTCGTCGAACACGAGCCGCCGACGCGCCTGGTACATCTCCTCCATCGTCTCCGGGTGGTGGATGCCGTGCAGCGCGGCTTCGCGGTCCACGAAGTCGAACCGGTCGAGCACCGCCGGCGGGACCGGGTCGCCGAAACCCCGCACCCGGCTCCGCTTGAGGGCCTCCTCCACGAGTTGGGCCAGTTTGTAGGTGGACAACCCGGCCTTCTCGGACTGGGGATAGACGGGGATTATCCGGCCGGTCTGGGTGCCGAGAAGATCGACCACGGGTGAGGTCATCTGGTGCGTCCCGCGGTACCGCTCGAACTTCCCGTGCACCAGCACTTCCATGCCCTCGGTGAGCTGTCTGGCGCGCCATTGCTGGTTGAAGAACACCAGGGTGAGCTTTCCGGTGCCGTCGCCGATAACAATCTGGGTCAGCGTTCGACGGCCTCTCAACTTGCGACTGTAGGAACTGCGTACCGTGCCCAGCACAGTCGCCTCGTCTCCGGGGTGGAGCTCTCCGATCTGGGCCTGCCTGGTACGGTCCAGGTATCGGCGCGGGTAGTGCTGCAACAGATCGAGGACCGTCGAGATTTCCAGGGCCAGCAGTCCGTTCGCGGTTCGTTCGCCGACTCCGGCCAACTGGATGACCTTGATGCCGCCGAGATCCTTCAAGGTCAGCGGGGGGTCGCCGGCCGGCATCCGCGTCTACTCCAACCCAAAATAGTAGGGGTAGAGCGGTTGGCCGCCGTGGTGGACCTCCACCGCCACATCAGCGTGGTTCCGGGTCACCCATGACTCGATCGTCGCGGTCGTGTAGTTGTCGGCGTCCTCGCCGGTGATGACGGTCAACAACTCGTGGTCCTCGTCGACTATCGCTTCGAGCAGCCCGGTCGCCGCGGCGAGCATCGACGATCCGACCGCGGAGATCCCGGCGGGACCGATCCCGAGCCAGTCGCCGGCGCATATCGGTCCTGCGTCGCTGGTCGCCTCGCGCACGGCCCTGGTGACCTCGCCGGTGACCACACCGTCGAACGCCTCGCTCATGGCAGCCGCATTCACCGACGCGGGGGCGTGGGGGTCATAGGCCATCAGGGAGGCCAGCGCCTCGGTCACGCTGGTGGTGGCGACTACCTGCACGGCGCGGCTCGTCTGCTGTTCGACCTGGCGGGCCACCGCGATGATGTTCTTGTTGTTGGGGAGGATGACCACTTCAGGCGCAGCGACGGACTCGACTGCAGCCACCAGCTCCGCGGTCGACGGATTCATCGACTGTCCACCGGCGACGACGGCCCCCACACCCATCGATTTCAGGAGGGCCACCACACCGGACCCGACCCCCACAGCGACAACTGCAGTCGATACCGTCGGGACCTGCGCGGTGCCGGTGCCGCTGCGTGTCGTGTCGCCGTCGAGGGCCGCGGCGACCCAGTCGCGCTCCTCGAGCTCCGCGAGTTCGTCGAGAAGGTCGGTTATCCGGATGTTGTGGGGGCGCCCGACCTCGATTCCGCACTCGATCGCTGCGCCGACGTCGTCACAGTGGATGTGGCAGTTGTAGATTCCGGCACCGCCGACGACAACAATCGAGTCGCCGACTTGCGCCCACGCATCCTTGAATCCGGCTATCTCCTGATCCGGCGCATCGAGCAGGAACATCACCTCGTATCTGAGATCGGCGATCGATGCCCCGCCCTCGCCCCGCGCGGCACTGCCGAGTTGTCGATGATGGGGAGCTGCGGGCGCGGTGAGGGGCGGTTCGGGAAGGGCCTGGTCGTCGACCACATGAAGCGCCGCGTCGTACAGGAGCACCAGCCCCGCTCCACCGGCGTCCACAACGCCTGCGTCAGCCAACACAGCCAGCAGAGTCGGGGTTCGCTCAAGCGACGCAGCGGCTTCGGTGCGGGCCGCTTCAAGGACTCCGCAGAGATCGGCTCCGTGCGCGGCGGCATCGGTGGCCGCCTTGGAGGATTCCCTGATCACGGTGAGGATCGTTCCCTCTACCGGGTTGCCCACAGCTTCGTATGCGCCCTTCGCGGCCGAGGTCAGGGCTTCCGCCAGAAGCTGGGCGTCGATGACGGTCTGCTTCGCTGCCACACCCGAGAAACCACGCAGGATCTGCGACAGGATCACACCGCTGTTCCCCCTGGCCCCCATCAGCGACCCGTGGGCGATGCCGCCGCACACAGAGGCCATGTCGTCTCCGCTGGTGTCGAGTTCCTCCACGACTGAGCGCAGGGTCAACGACATGTTGGTCCCGGTGTCGCCGTCCGGCACCGGATAGACGTTGAGGTTGTTGATCACCTCCCGGTGATCAGCGAGCGCGTCACAAAAAGTCACGACGATGCGTCGCAGCGAGGCTGCATCAATCGAGTCGAGCGTCACGGCGACCGATGGTACTTCCCGCGAGTAGTTCGCGCGAGTCTGCAGGCGGTACGCTCTGCTGCCATGCAGGGAGTCATCAAGAATTTCGACCCGGGCACCGGCGACGGCGTGTTGATCAACGAAGCCGACCTCAATGAGGTAGATCTGGCCGACAATGCTCTTGATGGTTCGGTCTTCCGCATGCTGCGTCAAGGCCAGCGCGTGCAGTTCGACCTCGACGAAACCGGCAGGGCGACGGCTCTGCGCCTCGGTTCAGAGGTCGACATGTCCACCCCCGACCTTTAGAGGCCGAGCGGATTGATCCCGCACACGCCCGCGACCGAGCGAGGCCGCGGCCCGAGCGGCCCCGTGAGCGCAGCGAACAAGAGCGGGAAGTGGAGCGCAACCTCCAGGTCACCGCTGGGCCAACGCCGGCCTGCCGCTTGAGTACCGAGGGCGGACCGGCGGACTACATCATCTCGGCAATGCCCAGCTCCGCGTAGCGCTGCTCGGCGTAGTTGGCCCGAAACATGTCGCGCAGCTTCAAGGCTGCTTCGTCGTACGCCTCGGGGTCGTCCCAGGTGTCACGCGGGTTGAAGATCGTGTCGTCCACGCCTTCGCACCCTGTTGGTGTCTTCAGTCCGAGAATCGGCTGGACCGCAAGTTCAGCGTCGTCGAACTCGCCCTGCAGCGCGGCGTTAAGCAGTCGACGGGTGACCTTCAGCGACATCCGCCGGCCGGTGCCGTAGGGGCCACCACTCCAACCCGTGTTCAACAGGATGCAACGGGAGTTGTGTTCTCCCATCCGTTGGGACAGCAGGTTTGCATAGACAACGGGCTTCTGCGACATGAACGCGGCGCCGAAGCATCCTGAGAAAGAGGGAACGGGTTCTGTGACCCCAACTTCGGTCCCCGCCAGTTTCGAGGTGAAACCCATGACGAAGTGGTACATCGCCTCGGTTGGATCGAGGATGCAGACCGGTGGGAGAACTCCGAAGGCGTCAGCGGTGAGAAGGACGATCGATTCGGGGTGGGGTCCACAGGCTCCGGGCGCGACGTTGGGGTTGGCGCTCAACGGATAGGCGAACCGGGTGTTCTCGGTGATCGACCCGTCGGTGAGGTCCAGTGCCTGCGGATCGGTGTCGGCCAGGGGCTTGCCGTCGACCTGCGGCACATTCTCGATCAGGGTGCCCTTCATCGACAGCGCCGCAGCGATGACGGGTTCGGCCTCTTTATCCAGATTGATTAGCTTGGCGTAGCAGCCGTGTTCCAGATTGGAGATGCCGCGATCGGTCCAGACGTGCTCGTCGTCGCCTATCAGTTGACGATCGGGGTCGGCCGACAATGTGGTCTTGCCCGTGCCCGAGAGCCCGAACAGCAGCGCAGTGTCTCCAGCGGCACCGACATTGGCCGAGGAGTGCATCGAGAGCTGGCCCTTGGACGGAAGCACGAAGTTCATGATCGTGAACATGGCTTTCTTGTTGATGCCGCAGTAGTCGGCGGGCCCTAGAACCAGCGCTATCTCACGTTCGATATCGATGATGACCGCCAGTTCGCTGCGGGTTCCGTCACGCTTTGGGTCACATGTGAACGACGGCACGTTCAGCACTGTCCAGCCATGTTCTGCCCGGTCGCTGTCGTCACGGACTTGGTGGGGAAGCATGATGTTGCAGAAGTACGCGTGGGTGGCGTATTCCCCCACGAATCGGCAGGGTTCGCTGAACGCGACGTCCGAGCCGCAGAACAGGTCGGCCACATACAGGTGCCGGCGGTTGGTATTGAGATGTTCGACCACGCGGGGCAGCAGGGCATCGAAGGCGTCCGGGTCGAACTTGGCAAATCCCTTCTTCCACCAGATCCGTTCGGTGACGCTCTTGCGGTTCACACAGAAGGTGTCGTTCACCGGTCGGCCCGTGCAGGCGGGATCGGTGTAGAAGACGAGCGGACCGTCTGATCCCAGTGCGGTCGCATACGCCTTTTGTGCATCGTTGGGACCGTCCAAGGAGATCCTTCCACGATCATTGGCAATCGCCTCACCGAAGAGCTCTTCCTGTGACAGCCCGAAACGAAGTTCGGGACCGGACAGTCCCAAGGTCCGTTGAAGTTGGATGGCCGCTTCTGCCGCAGTGCTCACTGGGGACTCCTCCTGAGTGGACCGGGTCCGCAACCTCCGAAGTCAGTTGAGCAGCCCCGATCCAGCGATTACCCTAACTAATCGCTGGGCGGCGAAAGAACTCGAGCCGACATCGTCCAGCGATTGGAATTATCGGCAGAATTGATACTCGAACAGCCGGTAGCCTCGCGAGTGAATCAACCGCGAAACCGACTGGTGAACCCCGAATTAGGAGACCTGATGCCTGTAAGCGCCTACATCTTGATCCAAGCCAGTGTTGGCAACGCTGTTGACGTGGCCCAAGCCACAGCGGAACTCGACGAGATCGTCTCAGCCGAGGTCGCGATGGGTCCATATGACGTGATCGCGCGGGCGGAGGCATCCTCGATGGACGATCTCGGTCAGATCGTGGTGCATGCAGTACAAGGCATCGCCGGGGTGGAGCGAACGCTTCTGTGCCCCATCGTCAACGTCTGAGCGAACCGACGGTCGCGCCAGCACAGTCACACCAGCAGGATCGCTCGAATCCCGAGACCCGTCAACCACAGGCTTCCCAGGCCGTACAGCAGGTAGGGCCGGTCGCGCATCTCGTTGCGGTAAGCGAAGATGATCCCGACCGAGGCGAACGCAGCGAATCCGTACAGTTCATGCTGCCCGCCGATACCGTCGCGCTCGAGCTGAATCACAACCCCGGTCAGTACCTGGGCAACGATGATCGTCTGCGCAACGCCGATTGCGATCCATCCCAGTCGGCCGCGCAGCTGTGCGCAGCGATGGGCCGCCAGAGCCCAGATCCCGACCGCGCCGTTGGTGGCGATGACCAACCAGCCGCCGATCCCGTGCAGGTCGTGGATCACACCGATTCAGGCAACAGCACCCACCGAGCGCAGTTCTGCGACCTCGTCGAGGTCGAATCCGCACTCAGCGAGCACCTCGTCGCTGTGCTGACCGGCATGGGGCGGTGGTCGCACGATCTCTCCGTCGGTGCGGCTGAACCGGGGGGCCGGGCGAGGCTGGACGACCCCGGCTACCTCGGTGAAGGTCCCCCGCGCCAGGTTGTGTGCGTGGCTCGGCGCTTCACTCATCGACAGCACCGGGGCGAAGCACACGTCAGAGCCTTCGATCAACTCGCACCATTCGTCGCGGGTTCGGGTCTTGAAGATCTCGGCGAGTTCGACTTTGAGCGCGGGCCATTGACGCTTGTCGTTCTGCGCGTCCCATTTGGGATCATCAAGTTGAAGCTTCTCTCGCAACTCGGCGTAGAACTGAGGTTCAATCGAACCGACGGACACGAATTTGCCGTCAGCGCACTCGTACACGTCGTAGTAGTGCGCACCGGTGTCGAGCATGTTGGTGCCGCGTTGATCGTCCCAGATTCCCATCGCCCGCAGCCCGTAGAAGAAGGTGGCCAGCGAGGCCGCCCCGTCGACCATCGCGGCGTCCACAACCTGGCCGGTCCCGGAGGTTCTGGCCTCAAGGACCGCGCAGACGATCCCGAACGCCAGATAGGCGGCTCCGCCCCCGAAGTCACCGACGAGGTTGAGCGGGGGCACCGGGCCGCTGTCGACCCGGCCGATCGCGTCCAAGGTGCCCGACAGCGCCACATAGTTGATGTCATGGCCTGCGGTCGACGCGTAGGGGCCGCTCTGGCCCCAGCCCGTCATTCGGCCGTAGACCAGCGCCGGGTTGCGGGCGAGGCATTCGTCGGGTCCGATGCCGAGGCGTTCGGCCACGCCGGGACGGAACCCCTCTATCAGGGCGTCGCTGGAGGCGACCAGGCGCATCACCACTTCGATGCCGTCGGTTGACTTGAGGTCGACCCCGATGGAGCGGCGGCCGCGGTTCATGACGTCTGCGGGCGGTTGGTCGGGGTCTCCGCCGCGAACCCGGTCCGCCCGGTCGACGCGGATCACGTCCGCTCCCATGTCGGCCAGCATCATGGCGCAGAACGGACCGGGCCCGATCCCTGCGATCTCGACGATTCTCAAGCCCCCGAGCGGCCCCATCAGCTGCTTCTCCCCTGTCGCGTTCCTGGTTCGGACCCTAGCTGAGCCCAGAGGCCGCGCGGATAGATCCCCAACACGGACGCGACACGGCGGGGCCGTGGCCCGAGCGGTCCGCCCGCGGCCTCGCGGCCCGCCCGCGGCCTCGCGGCCCGCCCGCGGCCTCGCGGCCCGCCCGCGGCCTCGCGGCCCGTGAGCGCAGCGAACAAGAGCGGGGGTGAAGCGCAGCGAACAAGAGCGGGGGTGAAGCGCAGCGAACAAGAGCGGGGGTGAAGCGCAGCGAACAAGAGCGGGGGTGAAGCGCAGCGAACAAGAGCGGGGGTGAAGCGCAGCGAACAAGAGCGGGGGTGAAGCGCAGCGAACAAGAGCGGGGGTGAAGCGCAGCGAACAAGAGCGGGGGTGAAGCGCAGCGAACAAGAGCGGGGGTGAAGCGCAGCGAACAAGAGCGGGGGTGAAGCGCAGCGAACAAGAGCGGGGGTGAAGCGCAGCGAACAAGAGCGGGGGTGAAGCGCAGCGAACAAGAGCGGGGGTGAAGCGCAGCGAACAAGAGCGGGGGTGAAGCGCAGCGAACAAGAGCGGGGGTGAAGCGCAGCGAACAAGAGCGGGGGTGAAGCGCAGCGAACAAGAGCGGGGGTGAAGCGCAGCGAACAAGAGCGGGGGTGAAGCGCAGCGAACAAGAGCGGGGGTGAAGCGCAGCGAACAAGAGCGGGGGTGAAGCGCAGCGAACAAGAGCGGGGGTGAAGCGCAGCGAACAAGAGCGGGGGTGAAGCGCAGCGAACAAGAGCGGAAGGCAACCGTTCAGCTGAAAGTACGGGCCGCGAGCGCGGTGACGGCTTGGACCACCGCGGGCCATGCTTGCGGGACGAAATCGTGTGACATCTCCTCGATCAGCAAATATTCGGCGTCACCGATGAGTTCCGCGGTCCGTGCGCCTCCCGACGGATCTATCAGCGTGTCCAGACCGCCGTGAACAACGAGTGCCGGCACGGTCAGCTCGGACAGACCGGCGACGCGGTCGCCGCTGCGCATGATGGCGTTGATCTGCCGTTGCGCCGCGCCGGGATTCCATGCCCGCTGATATCCCGCTGCCAGGTTGGACCGCAGCGTGTCGGGGTCGAACCATTCTGGGTTGGACCAGATTCGGCTGGCCTTCACATCAGCTTCGATCTGGGCCTCAATGGAGTCTTCGGGGGGCGCGGTGAGAACGTCCCAGGCGTCGAGTGTGGGGTTGCCGACGTCGGGCTCGCCGGTGGTCGACATGATCGACACGAGCGCTCGGGTGCGCTCCGGATGTCGAATCGCGGTGACTTGGGCGATCATTCCACCCATCGACACCCCTAGGACCACGGCGTCGTGTACTTCGGCGGCGTTCAACACAGCAACCACATCGTCAGCCATATCGTTGAGCGTGTAGTTGTCGTCATCGCTGCTCATCGACGACAACCCGGCATCGCGGTTGTCCATTCTGATCACGTAGAACCCGCGGTCGACGAATGCCCCGCACAGCTCAACGGGGTACGACAGCAGTTGGCTGCCAAGTCCCGAGATGCAGATCAACGCCGGATCGTCTGTCGATCCGAACGTTTCGTATTCGATTTCGAAGGTTCCGTTGGTGGTTCGCGGCATGGCTGACAAGCATGCCCGACAACGGCGTGAATTGCCCCGTGCGGTCGGCGATTGGGTTACACTCGGTCGCACATACGAATCCGGGGAGCTCGGGGCAGCCGGGCTGAGAGGTCGACCATCAGCGTCGGCGACCCGCGAGAACCTGATCTGGATAATGCCAGCGGAGGAAACCATGACTCGACCGAACTCTCCCAAAGGCCTGACACCCGGCGTCATCGGCCTCATTGCCGTGGTCGGCCTGATCGCCGCGGCCTGCGGCAACGACAACGTCCGCGGACCCGACACCCCGACCGACGCTGGTTCAGCAACTGACAGCGCCGCGACCTCAACATATCCCACGACCGGCGGCGCCGAACCCACCGCGGACCCCGCGGGCATCACCCTGCTCACCCACGATTCGTTCGCTCTCTCCGACGAGACGCTCGCGGCCTTCACCAGCGAGACGGGCATCGAGGTGACGCTCCTGCAAGCAGGCGACACCGGCCAGATGGTCAGCGAGGCGATCCTCACCGCCGGCAATCCACTCGGCGACGTGATGTTCGGCGTCGACAACACCTTTCTGGCCCGGGCTCTCAACGCCGAACTGTTCGAACCGTACGAGTCGCCCAACCTCGCCGACGTGCCCGACGAGTTCAAACTGGATCTGGAGCACCGGGTTACGCCCATCGACTACGGCGACGTCTGTGTCAACTATTGGACCGATGCACTGCCGGCGGACCCGCCCAGCGCCCTTGGGGATCTGACTGCTCCGTCCTTCGCCGATCAGCTCGTGGTGCAGAATCCCGAGACCTCGTCGCCGGGCCTGGCTTTCCTGTTGGCCACGATCGCCGGTACCGACGACTGGGAGCAGTTCTGGGCTGATCTTGCCGACAACGGGGTTGCGGTCACCGCCGGTTGGGAGGACGCCTACTACGGAGAGTTCATCGCCGGGGGAGGTGATCGCTCGATGGTCGTCTCGTATGCTTCAAGTCCGCCTGCCGAGGTGATCTTTGCCGATCCTCCGGTCGACACCGCGCCGACCGAAGTGCTCGTCGACTCGTGTTTCCGCCAGATCGAGTTCGCGGGCGTGCTCGCTGGTACCGACCACCCTGTCGAGGCTCGGGCACTGATCGACTTCATGCTCACGCCGACTTTCCAAGACGACGTGCCGCTCAACATGTTCGTGTTCCCCGTGGCCGACAGTGCAACGCTGCCTCAGGTCTTCGTCGACCACGCACAGACCGTGGAGGATCCTCTGTTCATCGACCCGGCCGATATCGAGGCGCACCGCGATGAATGGACGGACCGGTGGGTCGAGATAGTTCTCGGATAGCACGGTTCGCCGGCCGCTGGGCAGCGGTCGCTGTTCCTGCTGTCTTCCTGACGGTGTTCTTCGTTTATCCGGCGGGCGCGATTCTGTGGCGGGGTCTGTTCTCGGAGGGGTTTGGGCCAATGTCGGATCTGTTCGCTTCGCCGCGCACTCGCGGCGTGGTGTGGTTCACCGTGTGGCAGGCGCTTGCTTCTACGGTGATCACTCTGGTGGTCGCCCTGCCGGCGGCCGCTGTGGTCACACGTCTGCGGGGTCGTTGCCGGCATTGGGTGAGGGGGCTGGTCACGGTGCCCTTCGTGCTGCCGACGGTGGTTGTCGCCGGCGCGTTCGAGGGGGTCTTCGACCGGTTCGGGCTCGAGGACGGGGGCTTCCGTCTGCGGCACACCGTGTGGGCGATCCTGCTCGCTCATGTGTTCTTCAACTATGCGGTCGTGGTGCGTATCGTCGGGTCGTTCTGGAGCGGCCTCGATCATCGCGTCGAGGAGCAGGCCCGAGTGCTCGGAGCGGGGCCGATCCAGGCGTTCCGGGCTGTGACACTGCCGCGGCTGCGACCTGCAATCGCTTCGGCTTGTGCGATCGTCTTCCTCTTCTCGTTCACATCCTTCGGGGTGATCCTGCTGCTGGGAGGGCCGCGTCGGGCGACTCTGGAAACGGAGATCTATCGCCAGGCGGTGACCCGCGGCGACCTGCGCTCAGCGGCGGGGCTGGCGCTTGTGCAACTCCTTGCGGTGGTGGCGCTGATCGCGGTGGCCACCCGGCTCGAGCGTCGCCGACCGGCTCCGACAGGAGTGGCCCACAGTCCTCCCAAGCCGCTGCGCCGCAGTTTCGTCTGGGCCAACTTTGCAGTGATGGCGGTACTGCTCGGATCTCCGATTGCGATCCTGGTCGAACGGTCCCTTTCCGTGGGGGACGGTTACGGTCTGGACCACTATCGAGCGCTCACCGAACGTGTTCCGCAACTTCCCGCTTCGGCAGCGACGGCTCTGGGCAATTCGCTGGTGTTCGCGACCGTGGCCACGGCGTTGGCCCTCGCTGTGGGCACGTTGGCCGCGCTGGTGGTGGTGCACGGGCGTTCCGGTCTGCGACGTGTCTTCGATCTGGGTCTGACCCTCCCCCTCGGTGTTTCAGCGGTGACGATCGGCTTCGGGATCCTGATCGCGCTGGACGAACCGCCCCTTGATCTGCGGACCTCGTGGTGGATAGTTCCGATCGCCCATGCTCTCGTCGGCACGCCCTTCGTGGTGCGGACGATGGTTCCGGTATTACGCAGGATCGATCCTCAGATCCGCGAGGCTGCGGCGGTGCTGGGGGCGTCTCCGGGGCGGGTGCGACGCCTGGTCGATCTGCCTATTGCCGGCCGCGGGATGCTGGTCGGCGCCGGGTTCGCCTTCGCGGTGTCTCTCGGCGAGTTCGGGGCGACGTCGTTTCTGCCTCGCCGTCCTGAGACTCTGACCGCTCCGTTGGCGCTGTACAGGCTGTTGTCGACTCCCGGTGAGTTGTTGCGGGGCCAGGCGATGGCGCTGGCTGTCGTGCTGATGGTGATCGTGGCTCTGGCGGTGGTGGCGATCGAGGCGTCGCGTGGAACCAAACGGGGTGCCGATGTGGTCTGGGAGTCGCTGTGATCTGGGGACACTGTGATCTGGGAGTTGCTGTGATCTGGGAGTTGCTGTGATCTGGGAGTTGCTGTGATCTGGGAGTTGCTGTGATCTGGGAGACACCGTGATCTGGGAGTTGCTGTGATCTGGGAACTGGACTCGGTGTCGGTGCGTTTCGGGGAGGTTCAGGCCGTCGAGAACGCGTTCCTGGAGATCTCCAGCGGCGAACTTGTCGTGATTCTTGGTCCCAGCGGTTGCGGCAAGTCGACGATGCTGCGCGTGACCGCCGGTCTCCAGGCTCCCGATTCAGGCCGGGTACTGATCGACGGCAACGATGCAGCAGCGCTGCTGCCGCATCAACGGAGCATCGGGCTGATGTTCCAACAACACACCCTGTTCCCTCACTACGACGTGGCGGGGAATGTCGAGTTCGGTCTGCGGATGGCCGGTCTGGGGTCGGGCCGACGCCACAGCCGGGTCAGTGAGTTGTTGGCGCTGGTGGGACTTGCCGGTTTCGAGGCCCGGGACGTGGCGACCCTGTCGGGAGGTGAGGCGCAGCGGGTGGCGCTGGCGAGGTCTCTAGCCCCGAATCCGGCTCTGCTGCTGCTCGACGAGCCGTTCGGTTCACTCGACCGCTCTCTGCGCGACCGTCTGACCGATGAACTGCCCGGGGTTCTGTCGAGGGCGGGCACGACCGCGATCCACGTGACGCACGACCAGGACGAGGCTTTCAGCCTTGCCGACCGGCTGGTGGTGATGGACCACGGCCGGATCCTCCGGGTGGGGCCCCCGAGTGAAGTCTGGGCAGATCCCCGCACCGTCGCAGTCGCGGAGTTCCTGGGCCACAGCAACATCGTGACCCGCGGTTCGCATCCGGAGGTGATCCGCCGTGATGCGGCCACCGTCGCCGCGGACGGTGAGCTTGAGGGCACAGTGACCGCGTCGCGTTTTCGGGGCGACTACCACGATCTGAGCGTTGCCACTGCGCTGGGGAGGCTCCGTTTCAGGGTGGACGAAGCGCTGACTGCCGGTGACGTTGTCCGCCTGAGGATCGATCCGAGCCGTGTCGCCCGCCTCGAGCCCAGCTAGCGCCTCAACCCCAACCCGCTCCTCAACCCCAACCCGCGCCTCAGCCCCAACCCATGGCGTGCAGCGAGTCGTCGTCGATGCCGAAGTGGTGGGCGATTTCATGGATGACGGTGATCTCGACCTCGGCGGCCAGTTCAATCTCGTCGGTGCACATCTCGCACAACGGCAGTCGGTAGATGCTGATCTTGTCGGGCATCTCGAAGGCGCCGTAGGTCTCCCGCTCGGTGAGCGGTACTCCCTCGTAGAGTCCCAGAAGGTCCTCGGTTGGGTGCCGGTCCTCGATCACCACCGCAACGTTGTGCATCATTGCGCCCAACTCCGGCGGCAACGCATCGATCACTTCCGCCACCAACTGTTCGAAGCGATGTGAGCCGACCGGTTCCACCCACCAGAGGCTAACGATCGACTCGGTAGGGTGCTGCAATGATCACCGACGATCAATCCGAGGACCGCTCCGGGGCGTTGCTGGCCGGGTTGACCCCAGAGCAGCGCGACGCAGTCACCACGACGGCTTCACGGCTCTGCATCATCGCCGGTGCCGGCTCCGGCAAGACCCGGGTGCTGACCCGGCGGGTCGCCTGGCAGTCAGCTGAGGGGAACCTCGACCCCCGCCGCGTCCTGGTGCTCACCTTCACCCGGCGGGCCGCATCTGAGCTGCGTTCGAGGCTGAGGAGTCTGGGTATGCGCGAGGCGGTTGCGGCCGGCACCTTCCACTCGGCGGCCCTGGCGCTGCTTAGGCGCTACTGGGACCATTGCGAACGCCCGCACATGGAACTCCTCCCAAGCCGCTATTCGCTGTTGGCCAAGACGAATCCTCAACTCGACGTCACCACGGTCGCCGCCCTCAACACGGAGATTAGCTGGGCTCGGGCCCGGCTGATCACCCCCGAACGCTACGCCACCGAAGCAACCCAGACCCGGCGGCGACCTCCGCGCAGCGCCGAATTCACAGCATCGGCCTACCAGGCGTACCAAAAGGCCAAGAACACCCGCAGGCTCATCGACTTCGACGACGTGCTGGCGCTGTGCCACTCCGTTCTGACCAACCAGCCGGCTTTCGCCGACGCGCAGCGCTGGTTCTACCAGCATCTGTTCGTCGACGAGTTTCAGGACGTCAACCCGCTACAGTTCGCGGTCCTGTCGGCCTGGCTCGGTCCCGAGTCGTCGCTTGCTCTGGTCGGTGACCCGGATCAGGCCATCTACGGCTTCAACGGCGCCGACCCGGACTTCATCCGCCAGGTCGACCGCCACTTTCCCGGGATCGCTGTGGTGCACCTCCGCACCAACTTCCGTTCGACTCCTGAGGTGCTCTCTGCTGCGGCCCGGGTGTTGGACAGCGAACCGCAACTTGCCGCTCAAGCCGTCGGCGAGGCACCGACGGTGACCGTGACCGAGGGCGACGAGGAGGCTCCTGTGCTGGTCCAGGCCGTTCGTGCTCGTCGACTTGGGGGTGCTTCATGGCGCGATCAGGCGGTACTGGCCCGGACCAACGCCCAACTGCCCGCGTTGCGCAAGGCGTTGGCGGCGCTGGGCGTACCGACCCGAAGCCGCGACACCGGCTTGTTGCGACACCCGGAGATCGTCGATCTGTTGGACCGCTGGGAGAGCGATGCCGCGCTCTCGACGGTGGTGACCGACGAGCAGATTCGTCTGCGACACAACCCCCGCGACGCTGAACACGCCCAACAGACAGCGATGATCGACGCGTTCATGAGTCTCGCTTCGGACCACCTGATGCTCGAACCCGGTGCCACGATCGGTGACTTCACAGTCTCGCTGCGAAGCGATGACCGGATGGGAGAGGCCGTCGATGCCGTAGAACTCTGCACCTTCCATGCCGCCAAGGGGCTTGAATGGCCAATAGTTCACCTGGTCGGGGTCGAAGACGGGCTGGTGCCCATCGCATTCGCGCGTTCTCGGGCCGCACGCGAGGAAGAGCGCCGGCTGCTATACGTCGCAGCCACACGGGCCCGAGAGGAGCTCCACGTCATGTGGTGCAGGAGCCGCACGGTCGCGAACAAGCGTGTGGAACGCTCCCCCTCGCCCTGGTTGGAGGCATTCGTCGTCGACCACTCGGCGGACCCGACACCCACCGGGCCTACGAGCGAAGTCCTCGAAATGCTCCAGCGATTGAAGGACTCACAGTCCGGTGAAGACCCCGACGGGCGCACCGGCGAACTCCTCACCGAACTGCAGCAGTGGCGAACCGCAGCCGCCCGCGCTGCCAGGATCAAGCCTTCAGCAGTGCTGAAAGACGGCACTCTGCGCCGCATCGCCGAACAGGAGCCGTCGAGCATCTCCGAACTCAGCGCCGTCATAGGCCCCAGCATGGCCAACCGCTTCGGCCCTCGGCTCCTGGAGATCATCCATCGGACAGACCCCTGACGCGGCTCCGGCTACGCCCGATTCAACATGCTCTGCAGCATCCTGTTGACAGGAAAGCATCAAATACGCAGTCAACGGGGACGCGCCCCGTCACCGCGAATCGCGGAGGTGGCTCGACGGCGCACTCTCAGGAGACGCGACGGTCGCATTCGCCTGGATCGCGCTCCTAGCTTTCCTGCGGTTGTCCACCAAGCGGACCCTGTTTGCCAAACCGCTGTCGCCGCCGGAGGCCATCGGGAGGGTGGAGGAATGGCTGGCCCAACCATCGGCCACTCTCGTGGAGCCCACAGCGAGGCATCTGGGCATTGTCCGCGAACTGCTCGAACCACTGGGAACGGGCGGCAACCTGGTCAACGATGCCCACCTGGCAGCCCTCGCGCTCGAACACCGCTGCCAGATCGTCTCATTCGACCGCGACTTCTCCCGGTTCACCGGTGTGCGGCTGGAGCCGCCGACCTAGTCGCGGCGCGGGAGTGCGACCACCGCAACGTTCGCGTCGCACTGCTCAAGGACCGTCTCGACGGTGTGGCCGAGGAACGGGCGACCGTCGACGTTGCGCAACTGGGCGCCGAGAACCACCAGGTCGCAGTCCTCGTCCTTGGCGACACCCACCAGCGCCGAAGGAACATCAGCAGAACTGCGAATCAACGTCCGAGGCCAGATGCCGGCATCCACCGCACGGACTGTGGCGATGTCCATCAACTCGTTGGCGATCACCTCGCTCGGGTCCGTCTCAGTCGACCGGCGCATCAACACCCGCGGAACGAGCGCCCTGCGGTTCAGCACATGCGTCAGGAACACCTCGGTCCCCAACTGCCCGGAGATGCTGAACGCCACCTCCTGGGCCGCGCTCGATGAACGAGTGCCCGTCACCGGCACCACCACCCGGCTGAACGCCGCCGGCAGGGGGCGCTCCAGACCACGGGCCCGGCGGACGATGATGACCGGGATCGTCGCCTTCAACAGGATCTCGTCGACCATCGGCGAATACAACTGGCTCTCGTGGCGGGTCGCCACACCCACCGCGATCACCCCGTAGCCCAAACGGGACTCCGCCGCGATCTCCGCTGCCGCATCCGCACCGCTCACCGTCCGGTGGTCGACCGCCCGCTCGTTCAACACCGCCTCCAGCACCGACACGTCCGGTCGTTCGTCACCGTCGAGCACCGAGACCAGCGTCGCCGGGGCCTCGACCGGCCAGGCGAACTGCACCAGCTGGGCCGCCGCAATCGACGCCGGGCCGCCCCGCGAGGGCAACAGGATCCTCGACGACTTCACCACCAAGTTCTGGCTGAGCGCCTTCTCACGGTCGAGGCGCTCCCGCTCGTCAGCCGACCCCCGCCAGCCGCGAACCACGATCCGCAACGACACCGCCGCGAACACCGAAGTCACCAGCGGCACGATCACGATCACCGTGTACGCCGTCTCGCTGAACACGCCCAGCGACAGGCCCACAGAAGCAATCACGATCTCGAGGGTCCCCCGCGCATTGAGGCCCGCGCCCAGAGCCACCGCAGCCCTGCGGCTCTGACCAGCCAGCAGCGCCCCGACGAAAGCCCCCGCGAACTTCGCGCCTATAGCCACCGCCAGCACGACTACCAGCCACCGCAGAGCCCCCGAATCCAGCAGCCCGAGATCGACACGCATCCCGGCGGTGGCGAAGAAGATCGGAGCGAGCAGGCTCGTCGTCAACGACTCGATGTGGTGCAGCACCTGTTCTTGACCGAACCGGGAGCGGTGCAGCACAACCCCGGCCACGAACGCGCCGAGCACGGCCTCGATGCCCAGAGCCTGGGTCGCAACCCCGTAGACGAGCATCGTGACCGCCACCACGGTCATCGCCCCGGCGATGTTGGGACCGTCCCGTCGCACCCATCGCAACGCCCTGTCGACCAGCCGTTGGCCCAGAGTCATCGCCAGAACCAGGAACAGCGCCAACCCGAGCACCGTTTCAAGCACGACGCTTATCGACACCGATCCCGAAGTGGCGAAGCTGGCGAAGATCGCCAGCATCACCCAGCCGATCACATCGTTGGCCATGCCGGCGGCAACCGTGATCTGGCCGAAGTCGCGTCTCATCAGACCCAGTTCGGACAGAATCTTAGCGATCACTGCCAGAGCCGAGACCGCCATCGCCGCGGCCACGAACATGGCGAACACACTGCGGTCGGCGTCGCTGCCGACGAAGGACTCCGGCAACCAGACGCCCACCAGAATCCCACCGATCAGAGGCACGACCAGACTGAAGCCTGTCACCAACGCTGCCGCGCGCCCGAGGTTGCGGATCAACCCCAGATCGGTCTCGAAACCCGCAGTCACCAACAGCAGGGCCACACCCAGCCAACTGACTGCCAGCAGGGCGCCCGAGGATATCTCCTCCTCGGGCAGGAACCATTCGAAGCCCTCGGGCCAGACCCGCCCGAAGATCGAGGGGCCCACGAGGATCCCAGCAGCGAGCTGCCCTATCACAGAGGGGAGGTTGATGCTGCGCATGAGGCCGCCGAACAGACGGGCGACCGAGACCAGTACCAGCAGCTGCGTCCAGAAAACCAGCAGTTGGTGCTCGTCGAGGGGGGTCAGCATCGCCCTAGAGGCTTCCGTCGATCAGAACGGGGGCGTGATCGCTCGGCGGATCGTCCTTCGGGCCCTTGCGCTCATTGCGGTCCACCAGGGCCAGCTCGGTGGTGTCGGCGACGGACCGCGAGGTCATCAGCAGATCGATGCGCATTCCCATCTTCTTGTGGAAGTTGCCGCCGCGGTAGTCCCACCAGGTGTAGAGGCGTTCGTCTTGGTGGTGCGCACGGAACACGTCTACCAGTCCCCAATCTTGCAGAGCCACGATTCTGGCACGTTCCGGTTCGCTGGTGTGGGTCTGCGTCACGAACTTGGCGGGGTCATACACGTCGCGGTCCTCGGGGGCGATATTGAAGTCACCGCAGACGACTATGTCGTCGCCGGGTACGCATTGGCCGTCGAGATCACCTACCAGTCGGTCGAGCCAGGCAAGCTTGTACTGGTAGTGCTCGTGGTCGAGTGCCCGGCCGTTGGGCACGTAGCAGCAGGCCACCCGGACTCCGCCGCAGGTCGCCCAGGCGATCCGGGCATCGGTGTCCGGTGGCTCGCCGTCGCCGAATCCGGCGATCGGGTCCTCTATTCCCAGTCGCGACAAGATCGCGACTCCGTTCCAGCGCCCCTCTCCATGATGGAAGCTGTCGTAGCCGAGCGCTTCGAAGGTCATCGCCGGGAACGCCTCGTCGGCCAGCTTCGTTTCTTGCAAACACAACACGTCCGGCTCGAACATCTCGAGCCAGCGCTCGACCCGCCCGAGTCGGGCTTTCAGCGAGTTGACGTTCCAGGTCGCGATCCGCACCCACGGGATCCTAGTGCTGCGTCAAGCTGCATTCAGATCACCGGAACCCGTTCCGACGTCTTTCTGATACGGCTTGCGGGGCTCGCCTACAATGGCGGCGTGACGACAACCGACGCTTCCTCGCAGCACGGCCCCAACGATTGGCTGATCGACGAGATGCGAGCGCGCTGGAACGCCGACCCAGCTTCGGTGGGCCACGAATGGCGGGTCATCTTCGACAACGAGAACGGAACCCAAACCGCTTCGGCCACACCCTCCCCCCTGATCGAGACCACCGCCAGCGACGTAACCCCCACCCCCGCCCCACCCCCATCAACGGCCGGCCCGGTCTCACCTCCACAACCAGCCAGCACCCCTCCTGCCTCACCCCCGCACCGACCAACCGCCACTCCTGCGACGCCCCCGCAACCAACTGCCGCGGCTCCGGCTACGCCCGGAACAAGCACAGCTCCGGCCACACCCCCGCAACCAACAACCGCGGCTCCGGCTGCGCCCGGAACAAGCAATAGCAACAACTCCCCGATCAGAGGCGGTGGAGCTCGCATCGTCGCCAACATGGAAGCGTCGCTCGGCGTACCCACCGCGACCAGCTTCCGGGAGATCCCAGCGAAGCTCCTGGAAATCAACCGCAAGATCATAAACGGCTACCTCGGACGCAAAATGTCCGACAAGATCTCCTTCACCCACCTGATCGGATACGCAGTCGTGCGAGCCATCGCGGATGAGATGCCGGTCATGAACAACTCGTTTGCCCAGGGTCCCAACGGCGAGCCCACACTGGTGCGCAACCCGCATGTGGCTCTCGGAATCGCAGTCGACATCGCCAAATCAGACGGCTCCCGCACACTCATGGTCCCCTGCATCAAACAGGTCGACACCCTGAACTTCCGGGAATTCGCCACGCGGTACGAAGACACGATCCGGCGGGTCCGAAACAACGAGATCAGCCCCGACGACCTCACCGGCACAACCGTCACCCTCACCAACCCGGGCACCATCGGCACCCTGCAGTCCGTGCCCAGGCTGATGCCCGGCCAGGGCCTCATCGTCGGGGTCGGCTCGATCGCCTACCCGACCGGCTTCGAAGCCGCAGATCCCGCCACTCTGGCTGATCTCGGGCTATCGAAGGTCGTCACGATCACCTCCACCTACGACCATCGGATCATCCAGGGTGCCGAGTCCGGGATGTTCCTGCGCAAGGTCCATGATCTGCTGCTCGGCAGCGACGACTTCTACGTCAAGGTCTTCCAGTCGCTGGAAGTTCCCTATGAAGCGGTCCAATGGCGTCGGGACGTGAATCCGGTCGACCGTGAAGGGTCCCTGCTCGAGAAGCAGGCCAAGGTCAACCAACTGATCAACATGTACCGGGTCCGCGGCCACCTCATCGCCGATCTCGACCCGCTGCAGGTCAAAGAGCCGAAGATGCACGCCGAACTCGACCCGGCGACCTACGGGCTCACCATCTGGGACCTGGACCGCGAGTTCCTGACCGGCACCGACACAGGCATCTATGCGATGGTCGGCGACACCCCGAAGATGGCTCTGGGCGACCTGCTGGGGGTGTTGCGCGACGCCTACTGCCGAACGGTCGGTGTCGAGTACATGCACATCCAGGACCCGGTGGAGAAGCGCTGGATGCAGGAGCAACTCGAGGGGGCAAACTCCCAGATCGAGCCCGACGAGCAGCGTCACATCCTCAGTCGACTCAACGCCGCCGAAGCACTCGAGACCTTCCTCGGCACCAAGTATGTGGGTCAGAAACGGTTCGGGATCGAGGGGGCCGAGAGCACGATCCCGCTCGTCGACGCGGTGCTCGGCGCCGCGGCTGACAGCAACATGGCCGGCGCGGTCATGGGCATGGCGCATCGCGGTCGCCTGAATGTGCTGGTCAACATAGTCGGCAAGACCTACAAGGAGCTCTTCACAGAGTTCGAGGGGGGCGACATCGAGCAGATGACCCAGGGGTCCGGCGACGTCAAGTACCACCTCGGACAGAAGGGCACGTTCGTGAGCCGCAACGGCAACGAGCTCCCCCTAGAGCTGGCTGCCAATCCGAGCCACCTCGAAGCCGTCGATCCGGTCGTGGTGGGCATGGCACGGGCGCAGATGGACCTGATCGACCCCGAGAGCGGTTATGGCAGGTTCCCGGTCCTGCCGCTGTTGATCCACGGCGACGCAGCGTTCGCGGGGCAGGGTGTGGTCGCAGAGACCCTCAACCTCTCGCAGATTCAGGGATACCGGGTCGGCGGCACGATCCACGTGATCATCAACAACCAACTCGGTTTCACCACCACGCCCGACGTGGCCCGCTCGTCGGAATACTCGACAGATGTGGCCAAGATGATCCAGGCACCGATCTTCCATGTCAACGGCGACGACCCCGAAGCCTGCGTGCGCGTGGCCCGTCTGGCGTTCGCGTACCGTCAGCGGTTCAACAAGGACGTCGTGATCGACATGATCTGCTATCGACGCCACGGGCACAACGAGGGCGACGATCCCAGCTTCACACTCCCGGAGATGTACCGCCGGGTGGACGCCAGGCCGTCGGTGCGGGCCCACTTCACCGAGGCACTCACCAAGCGCGGGGACCTGACCCCGACGCAAGCCGAGGAAGCACTGGCGGACTTTCAGGCACGCCTGCAGTCGGCGCTCGACGAAACACGCGGGATGGCCTCGGACCCCGACGCGCGGGCAGCGCCCCCGCCACAGCCCGTCGGCGTGCTGCCCCATGTGCGAACCTCTATCGACCACGTCAGCGTGCAGCGGATCTACCGGGCGCTCTCGATCATGCCCGACGGGTTCACGCTCCACCCCAAGCTCGCCCAGCAATTCGAGCGGCGTGACGAGATGTTCTCCGCCGGCGAGGTCGACTGGGCGTTGGCTGAGGCAATGGCCCTGGGTTCTCTGCTGCTGGAAGGAAACAGCATTCGTCTGGCCGGCCAGGACTCCCGCCGCGGCACCTTCAGCCACCGCCATTCGACACTGGTCGACTACGAGACCAGCGCGGAGTACGTACCGTTGGCGACGTTCGCCACAGGAGACACGCGACTGTGGATCTACGACTCCCTGCTGTCGGAGTACGCGGCTTTGGGATTCGAGTACGGGTACTCGATAACCAACCGCGAAGCGCTGGTGATGTGGGAGGCCCAGTTCGGCGATTTTGCCAACGGTGCCCAGATAATCATCGACCAGTTCATCGTCTCCGCCAAGGACAAATGGGACGAGGAGACCGGGCTGGTCATGCTGCTGCCCCACGGTCTCGAGGGACAGGGACCGGAGCATTCATCGGCCCGTGTCGAGCGTTACCTGTTGGCCGCTGCGGAAGACAATCTGCAGATCTGCA
Organism: uncultured Acidimicrobiales bacterium; assembly: GCA_951812975.1. Classification (GTDB taxonomy): domain Bacteria; phylum Actinomycetota; class Acidimicrobiia; order Acidimicrobiales; family Aldehydirespiratoraceae; genus VXYK01. Next base: position 170,890 of record CATOTC010000002.1, read on the forward strand.
ACGCCACGACAGCCGCTCAGTTCTTCCATCTGCTCCGCCGCCAGACGTTGCTGAATGTGCGAGTGCCGTTGATCGTGTTCACACCCAAGTCGCTGCTGCGGGCACGAACCTCGCGCTCGCCGGTGGCACACCTGTTGTCGGGAACCTTCGAGGAAGTCCTCGGCGATCCCGCCGAGCCCGACCCCGCGTCGGTGAAGCGGGTGATCCTGGCGAGTGGCAAGGTTGCTTTCGACGCCATGGCGCAGCGAGATCACACGGGAGCGCCTGTGGCCATTGTCCGGGTCGAACAGCTCTACCCCTGGCCCTACGACGCCATCGCCGCGCAACTCGCAAAGTACGGAGCGGCCTCAGAGCTTGTCTGGCTTCAAGAAGAACCCGAGAACATGGGTCCTTGGAACGCCATCAAGGGGCGTCTGTATGAAGCGCACGAACAGACGCACTCGATCCGTCGGGTCAGCCGTTTCGAGTCCGGAAGTCCAGCTTGTGGCAGCGCCAAGGTCCACGCCCAGGAGCACGCCGAACTGCTGCGCAACGCCCTGAGCTTCTGAGCGCCAGCGTCTCCGCGTGCCAGTGCCTCTGCGTGACAGCACCCGAACCCCCACGACCTGCTGATAGATTCTCGGCGCAATGAGCGCTCAGTTCATTTTCACCATGCACAAGGTCGGTCGCTTCGTGCCACCCGACAAAGACGTGCTCAAAGACATCACCCTGGCGTTCTACCCGGGCGCGAAGATCGGGGTGCTGGGGCCCAACGGCGCCGGCAAGTCGACACTGCTGCGGATCATGGCCGGCAGCGACTCCGACTACACCGGAGACGCACGCCTGAGCGGGGGTTTCACAGTCGGGATGCTCGAACAGGAACCACGGCTCGATGCCTCCAAAGACGTCATCGGCAACATCATGGACGGCACGACTGAGGCCGCATCCCTGCTGGCCGCCTACGACGAGGTGATGGCGCAATGGTCAAATCCCGACGCCGACTACGAGAAGGTCGGTGCCCGACAAGCCGACATCGAGTCCAAGATCGAGGCTCTGGGCGCCTGGGACCTGCAGCGCAACGTGGAGATCGCCATGGACGCCCTGCGGACCCCTCCCGGTGACACACCCGTCGAACACCTGTCGGGGGGCGAGATCCGGCGTGTGGCCATGGCACGTCTGCTACTGGCCAAACCCGACCTGCTGCTGCTCGACGAACCCACCAACCACCTTGACGCCGAGTCCGTCGCCTGGCTCGAACGCACGCTGCAGGACTACCACGGAACCGTCGTGGCGATCACACATGACCGCTACTTCCTCGACAACGTGGCAGGCTGGATCCTCGAGCTCGACAGGGGCAGGGGCCTCCCCTTCGAGGGGAACTACTCCGGCTTTCTGGAGCAGAAAGAGGCACGCTACGCGGCGTTGGACAAGCAGGACGACAAACGCCAGCGCACACTGAAGCGCGAGCTTGAGTGGGTCCGAATGGCACCGAAGGCCCGCCAAGCCAAGGGCAGGGCGAGGCTGTCCCAATATGAGAAACTGCTTGAGGAGCAACGCCATGCCGAGGGGCGCGCCAACGATCTCGAAATCGTGATTTCCACCGAATCCCGGCTTGGTGATGTAGTGATCGAGGCCGAGGGGCTCTCCAAGGGTTTCGACGACAAGCTGCTGATCGACGACCTTTCGTTCTCCCTGCCGCCCGCGGGGATCGTCGGGGTCATCGGCGCCAACGGTGCGGGCAAGTCCACGCTGTTCAAGATGATCATCGCCGCGGCCGAGGACAGCGCCGAGGTGCAGTCTCAACCCGAGGTGCAGGCCCAGCCCGACGCCGGCACTCTGCGGATCGGTCCCACGGTCAAGCTCGGCTACGTGGACCAGAAACGGACCCTCGACCCGAACAGAACGGTCTATGAGGAGATCACGGAGGGAATCGACAACCTCATCGTGGGCGGCCGCGAGGTCCACGGGCGCGCCTATGTGGCGTCGTTCAACTTCCGCGGCTCCGATCAACAGAAGAAGGTCGGGATCCTGTCGGGAGGCGAGCGCAACCGCGTGCATCTGGCGAAGGTCCTCAAAGAAGGTGCCAACGTGCTGCTGCTCGACGAGCCGACCAACGACCTCGACGTCGACACCCTGCGCGCGCTTGAAGACGCCATCGAGGCCTACCCGGGATGCGCGGTGATCATCAGCCATGATCGCTGGTTCCTCGACCGGGTGGCGACTCACATACTGGCCTTCGAAGGCGATTCGCAGGTCCGCTGGTTCGAGGGCAACTTCAGTGACTACGCCGAGTATCGACGCCGCGAGCACGGGGTGGACGCCATGCGCCCCCAACGCATCAAGTACAAACCGGTCAGCAGGGTCAACAGATGATCGATCCCGCTGCGCTTCCGCCGATCCTTGTGCTCGAGCCACTGGGAACAGCGCGCTATCGCGTCGGCAACGAAGGCGACCCGGCCGTCAACAACGTGGTCTTCGGGGGGCAGCTCCTGGCCCAGATGATCATGGCAGCGACCGCGGCCGGCGACGACAAGTCGGTCAAGACGATCAGCGCGTTCTTCGCCCGGGCTGCCCGGGTCGACGCCGAAACGGAGATCTCAGTCGAAACCTTCCATTCCGGTCGGACATTCGCTACGCACACGGTGACCGTTCGACAGGCCGGACGCCTGTGTGTCCGAGCATCCGTGCTGACCCACGCATCGGAAGCCGACGTCATCGCCCACCAACTCGACCGTCCGCCGGCAACGCCTCCCGGCGAGGGCGTGGCGGCGAGCGACCACGCAGTGTTCCCCGGTGCGGAATACGTCATCGCCGACAACGTCGACCTGGTCGACAGCTCCGCGCCGATCGGTCCGCCCGAACTAGCGGTCTGGTATCGCAGCCCGCACACACCCGACGATCCGATCGTGAACCAGGCAGTGCTGGCATGGGGAACCGACGGATTCCTGATCGGCACGGCAATGCGTCCACACCCGGGCGTCGGTTACGACCGTGCCCATGTAGACCTGTCGACGGGGGTGATCAGCCACACCCTTACCTTCCATCGTGAATTCTCAATGAGCGACTGGCTGCTGCTCAGCCACGAGGCACCCTTCGCAGGTGCCGGGCGCAGCTACGGGAGCGCCCATGTGCACGATGCACAGGGCAGGCTCATCGCCAGTTACGTGCAGGACGCCATGATCCGAGAGATGCCCGCGAACCCGAGGCAAGGGACCATGTGAGGCGCGATGGAGGACATTCTCCCCGCAAGGGTGCTGCCCAAACTCGACCCGCAGAATCGCCGGTTCTGGACCTCCGGAGAGGACGGCAGACTGCGCATTGAACGCTGCACCCGGTGCGGCACCTGGATTCATCCTCCCACCGGCACCTGTTTCGCGTGCCACAGCAGTTCGGTCGAGCCCACCGCGGTCAGCGGGCGCGGCACGGTCTACTCGTTCACCATCAACCACCAGCCGTGGTTCGGAGACATCGGGCCGTACTGCGTGGTCCTCGTCGACCTGGAGGAGGGCAGCGACGCAGAGCCCCTTCGCATCACCAGCAACCTGGTGGGAACCGCGCCCGACGATGTTCGGATCGGCATGGGTGTCGAAGTGTTCTTCATCGAGTGCGACGATGTCTGGCTGCCGCAGTTCCGCGAGGTCCGATGACGAGCCGAATCGGTGAACGCGACGCTGTCATCAGCGGCATCGGCCAGTCGGAGGTGGGGCGGCGCCTGGGCCGAACAGCGATGAGTCTCACAGTTGACGCCTGCGTGGACGCGGTCACCGATGCGGGCCTGACGATGGGCGACATCGACGGGCTGGCGTCCTATCCGGGTGGTGTCATGGACGGTTTGACACCGGGTTTCGGCGGACCCGGTACCGACGCCGTGCAGGACGCGCTGCGCCTCGACCTCAACTGGCACGGCGCCGGCGGAGAGGGTCCCGCGCAGATCGGGGCAGTGATCAACGCTGCGATTGCGGTGTCGGCCGGGTTGGCTCGCCATGTGCTGGTGTACCGGACGGTGTGGGAGTCGACCGCGCAGGGCTCCGGAAGGCGCCAGGGCATCGGCGGAGCGGGAAGCGGTGGCGGGGGCGGCGTGCCTCGGGTCGGCGGCAGCCTTCAGTACCTTCTCCCCTTCGGTGCGGTCTCCGCGGCCAACTGGCTGGCCATGAACGCTCAACGCCATTTTCACACCTACGGCACCACCCGCGAGACACTCGGGGAGATCGCTTTGAACAACCGTCGCAACGCCGGACTCAATCCCAAGGCGATCTTCCGCGATCCGATGACCATGGACGACTATCTCGGTGCCCGTATGATCACCACGCCGCTGTGCCTGTTCGACTGCGACGTTCCCGTCGACGGATCGACGGCGTTCGTCGTGTCGCACCGGGAGCACGCCTCCGATGTGCCCGGCATCGCGGTCGGGATCAACGCTGTCGGCACTGCGCTGCACGGGCGGCCGTCTTGGGATCAACGGCCCGACATGGAGGGGTCTCCCCTGGCCGCGGCGGCAGACGCCATGTGGGGTCGCACGGAGCTGACCTGCGCCGACGTCGACACCGCTCAGCTCTACGACGGTTTCAGCATCATCACGCTCATGGCGATAGAAGCCCTGGGGTTCTGCGCCGTCGGCGAGGCTAAGGACTACCTCGCAGACGGGCGGCGGATCTCGCTGGAGGGGGAACTGCCCCTCAACACAGCCGGCGGTCAACTCTCCGCGGGCAGGCTGCACGGCTTCGGGCTGTTGCACGAAGCCTGCGTCCAGCTTCGAGGCCAAGCAGGCGAGCGCCAGGTGCAGGGCGAACCTGAAGTCGCGGTGGTCGCCAACGGCGGCGGCCCGATCGCGGGCACCATGCTCGTCACCCGCGGCGCGGCCTAGCCGGGGTCCCTCGGCGCGTTCTTCGTTTCAGGATCCGCGTTCGTCGTTTCAGGATCCGAAGGCGAAGGCCTCGATGAGCGCGGCCAGTTCGAGCGGGGCGTCGCCCTGAACACTGTGGCCGGCGTCAGCGACATGTTCTATCCGGGCCGCCGGGCAGCGGCGCACCAACTCGGCCTCATCCGCGTCGTCCACAACGGACTGTTCCCGCATGCCGCGAACAAGCATCAACGGAACGGTCAGACCAGACACCGAATCCCAGAGGTTCCCGAACCTCGGGAAACCGTCGCCCTCACCGCGCGTCTCACTAGCTCGCGTCTCACTCGCACGGAAGCGCGCGTAACGCCACACCCATGAACCGTCGGGCCGCTGCAGCGCGTTGTGGAGGATGCCGCGGCGCAGAGACTCCACGGTTCTGGTCGGGTTGAACTCGATCGTCCGAGCCAGCAGGTCGTCGAAACGCTCGAAGCTCTCCGGTCCGTCGATGAACGCTGCAATGTTGCTGCTCTTCTTCTCATCAACACCGGGCGTCACGTCGACGAGCACAGCCTTGCGTACCAGATCAGGGGCCTGGTCGGCCAAGGCCAACAGAGTCATGCCCCCGAGCGACATCCCGATCACCGCGCTCGCCTCCGCTCCGAGAGTCTCGACGGCCGCGGCGACGTCTGCCGCGTTCCCAAATACATCAGCGCTGCCCTTTCGCGCTGGCCCCGAGTGTCCGTGGCCTGGCAGGTCAAGGCAGACCAGCGGACGATCCAGAGCCAGAGCGACCGTGTCCCAGGTGTGGGCATTCTGGGCACCGCCGTGCAGGAAGACGAGTTCTGCTGGACTGTCACCCCAGACCAGAGCGCTGATATGACGACCATCGTCCAAATCGACGCGTTCCCGTCGCACAAGGGGCGGGCCGTGGTACGGCAAGCCGAACTCAGAAGCGTTCTCGTAAAACATCGAGAACTCGTCGTAGGGGACCCGCTCAATACTCATAGAACTGTCCAGTCTATTTGGTCACGCGGTCGAGCAGCGAGATCACGAGCGCAGCCATGGCCTCGGCGTCACCGTCGGTGGGGACGAGACGAAGTTCAGGATTCAAAGGCGGTTGATAAGGATCGTCGATGCCGGTGAAGCCGCTGATCTCCCCCGCGCGGGCTTTTGCGTACAGCCCTTTGACATCGCGTTGCTCGCAGACGTCGATGGGCGTGTCTACGAACACCTCGACGAACGGGATCTGCGCTGCTTCATGGAGTGCGCGAGCATTGTTGCGGGCGGCACGATACGGCGACACCAGAGGGATCAACGAAACCGCTCCCGCATCTGCCAGCAGACGACCGACCTCCGCGGCACGCCGCACATTCTCGTCGCGGTCCGCGGCAGTGAAACCGAGCCCGCGGTTGAGGCCGTGGCGGATGTTGTCGCCGTCTAACACATAGGCGAGCCGGCCGGACTCGACCAGAGTCCTCTCCACAGCGATCGCCACACTCGACTTTCCTGAACCCGACAGACCCGTGAACCACACGGTTGCCCCGTGTTGACCCAGAGCGTTCCAACGCTGCGAACGCGAGAGATGTCCCTCGTGCCAAACGATGTTGTCAGCGGACTCACTCACCCCGACACCGCCATTAGCAAGAGACTCTTCTCATCAAGACACCCCGCTCATCAAGACACCGTGCCCATCAAGACACCCCGCTCATCAAGACACCGTGCCCAGGATCATTCCCGCACCGACAGTCACGTTGCTGGCCTCGTCGATCACAACGAAGCTGCCGGTCTGGCGGTTCCGCCGGAACTCATCGAAGAACAGAGGCACCTGGCTGCGGATCTGAACCCGCCCGATCTCGTTGAGCGCCAACTCAGAGGCACTGTCGTCACGGTGCAGGGTGTTGATGTCGAGCAGATACGTCAAGTCCTTGACGACAGCCTTGGTTGAGCGGGTCGTGTGCTTGATCACGAACTTGCTGTTCGGACGCAGCGAGACACGTTCGCTCATCCAGCAGACCATCGCATCGATGTCTTGGGCGACGTTCGGCTGATTGTTGGGGCGCACGATCATGTCGCCCCGAGAGATGTCGATCTCGTCGTTGAGCCGAATTGTGACCGCCATCGGCGAGAACGCCTCGGTGACCGGACCGTCGAACGTGTCGATGCTCTTGATGGTCGAGGAGAAACCCGACGCCAGCACCGTCACCTCGTCGCCGGTGCGCAGCACACCGCCCGCAACAGTCCCCGCATAGCCGCGGTAGTCGTGGTATTGATCGGACTGCGGGCGGATCACGTACTGCACCGGAAAGCGGGCATCGATCAGGTTGCGGTCCGACGCAATGTGGACCTCCTCGAGGTGGTGCAGCAGCGACGGCCCCTGATACCACTCCATGTTGGCCGAACGGTCGACAATATTGTCTCCGTGCAGCGCAGACACCGGGATGAATGTCAGATCCGCGATGTTGAGCTTCGCCGCGAAGTCCCGGAACTCATTGCGGACCTCCTCGAATCGCTGCTGGTCGTAGTCGACGAGGTCCATCTTGTTGACTGCCAGAACCAGGTGCGGGATGCGCAGCAGCGACGCCAGGAAGGCATGCCGCTTCGACTGCTCCAACACGCCCTTGCGAGCATCGATCAACACGATCGCCAGATCGGCCGTGGAGGCGCCCGTCACCATGTTGCGGGTGTACTGAATGTGGCCCGGGGTGTCGGCGATTATGAACTTTCGCCGCGGAGTCGCGAAGTAGCGGTAGGCGACGTCGATAGTGATGCCCTGCTCGCGTTCGGCTCGCAGACCGTCGGTGAGGAGCGCCAGGTTGGTGTACTCGGTACCCATCTGAACCGAGGCCTTCTCGACAGCCTCCATCTGGTCCTCGAAGATCGTCTTGGTGTCGTACAACAGCCGACCGATGAGCGTGGACTTACCGTCATCAACCGAACCCGCGGTGGCGAAGCGGAGCATCTCCATCAGAAGTAGCCCTCCTTCTTGCGGTCCTCCATGGCCGCTTCGGACACCTTGTCGTCGGCGCGGGTCGCGCCCCGCTCGGTGATCCGAGTCGCTGCCACCTCCTCGATGATCTTGTCGACGGTGTCAGCACTCGACGGCACCGCACCAGTGCAGCTCATGTCTCCGACGGTGCGATACCTGACCGTCTCGATGAAGGGCTCCTCCCCGTCCATCAAGGTGACGTAGGGACCAGTCGACAGCAGAACCGAATCGCGTTCGAACACCTCACGCCGGTGCGCGAAATAGACCGACGGGATCTCGATCCCCTCGTCCTTGATGTACTGCCAGATGTCCAACTCCGTGTAGTTGCTGATCGGGAACACCCTGATGTGCTCACCCATCCGGATCCGGCCGTTGTAGAGGCTCCAGAGTTCAGGACGCTGATTCTTGGGGTCCCACTGGCCGAACTCGTCACGGAACGAGTACACCCGCTCCTTGGCCCTCGCCTTCTCCTCGTCGCGGCGAGCACCGCCGAAGAGGGCATCGAAGCGGTGCTCCTCGATTGCATGCAGCAGCGCCGCGGTCTGCAGCCGGTTGCGGCTCGCTCTGGGACCGGTCTCCTCCACGACCCGTCCGGCGTCGATAGCCTCCTGCACCGACGCGACCACCAGCCGCACTCCGAGCTCAGCCACCCGACGATCCCGGAACTCGAGAACCTCAGCAAAGTTGTGCCCGGTATCGACATGCATCACAACGAACGGCATCTTCGCGGGCCAGAACGCCTTCTGGGCGACGTGCAGCATGACGATGCTGTCCTTGCCGCCGGAGAACAACAGGCAGGGTCTCTCGAACTCGGCCGCAACCTCGCGGAAGATGTGGATCGATTCCGCCTCGAGTTGGCGCAGATGCGAGAGATCGAACGACATCAGCGCCAATGTTACGGTCAGTTGAGGAGCGCTACACCAACCACCGGGATGACAATGAAAGCCACCGCAACGTATGCGACCGCGTACGTTCGGCGTTCCACGGCAAGCGCGGCGAGGCCCTCGGATGCTCTGATCGGTATCTCCCGGAGTTTCGGATACGGGTAGACCAAGAGGATTCCGACAACGTTGAAGATCGTGTGCACCAAGGCGATCGTGAGGGCTTCGGGGGCATCGGTGGCGAGTGCGGCGAGCAGTGCGGTGATGGTCGTTCCGACGTTGGAATGTGAGCCAGCGACACCAGCGTGTTCGTCACCGTGGTGCCGATGTTGGCACCCATGATCATCGGCACCGCGTCATCGATCTTCAGCGCCCTGGCGGCAACCAGACCGACGATGACTGAAGTGCTGGCCGACGACGACTGCACCAGAATCGTGCCGAGAATGCCGATGAACAGCCCCGCGAGCGGGTTCGAGACCGTGGAGAACAGCCGCTCCTGGGTATCGGCGCCCATTATCTTGATGCCCGTCTCGAGCGATGACACCCCGACCAGGAAGACGTAGATCAGCGCGACGACGAGAGCAGATCGAAGAAGCGGTGGGATCCGCGGTTCTGTTGTCGGAGGCACCTCTGCAATCGTCATCCCGTCTGCGCCACGCTACAGGTTCTCGTGGCATCTCTCCCATGAACCGCAACGATCTTCCCGGTCACCGGAGGAACCGTTCTCACCAAAGCGGTCGCGGCCCTGGATTTGTCTGACGGCAGGGCGACTGCTGGAATCTCTGGCATCACTGTTGAACCAACTGTCGAACCAACCAGTGCGCCGATCGAAGACCATCTTCTTGCTGCTCAATTGGCGGATGAAGCAGGTCGTCTTCTGCTTGAGCTCCGCGACCGACTCCACGCCGCGGACGCGCCCTGCGCGGTGCTGAAGGCGCAGGGCGACCGGCAGGCCCACGAGCTTCTCATGGAGCGGTTGCGAGCGGCTCGCCCAGACGATGCGATCCTCTCAGAGGAGGGCCGCGACGACCTCACTCGGCTCAGCGCGCAACGCACCTGGATCATCGACCCTCTCGACGGCACCCGCGAGTTCTCCGAGGTTCCGCGCACCGACTGGGCCGTTCATGTGGCCCTTGTGGCCGACGGTCGTCCAATCGCCGGCGCGGTGGCACTTCCCGGGCTCGGCCTGCTCTTCAGCACGGCAGACCCCACGCCGCTGCCCCCGACCGCGGCTTCCCCGGTGCGTCTGATCGTGTCTCGCAGCAGGCCCCCGGCTGCGGCAGTCCATGTCGCTGACGATCTCGGTGCCGAACTGGTGGAGATGGGATCTGCGGGTGCCAAGACGATGGCTCTGGTCCGAGGCGAGTGCGAGGTCTACGTCCACAGCGGTGGCCAGTACGAGTGGGATTCTTGTGCCCCGGTGGCCGTCGCCGCGGCCGCGGGCTGCCATGTGAGCCGCATCAACGGCGATGAACTGCTCTACAACCAGAAAGACCCGTATCTTCCCGACCTGCTGGTCTGTCGACCCGAACTCGCTGAGGCCACGCTCAACAGTTTGGCAAGCTTCGCTACCAACGCTGCCCCGCAGACGTGTTGAAGACGTGTTGATACGCAAGCTGGCAGCAGAGGCCATAGGAACCGCGTTCCTGCTTATTGGCGTGGTCGGTTCGGGGATCATGGCCGAGCGCCTGTCGCCCGACGACGTGGGTCTGCAACTCTTCCAGAACGCAGCGGCCACCGCGGGCGTGCTGCTGGTCATAATCGTCATGTTCGGTCCGCTGTCGGGCGCGCACTTCAATCCGGTCGTGACACTGGCCGACTGGGCGCTGGAGGGCTTCCCCCTTCGTCACGTCGCCGCCTATATCAGCGCCCAGACCACCGGAGCGGTGGTCGGGACCGTGCTTGCAAACCTGATGTTCGACCTGGACGCCGTGAACTGGTCGACCAAGACCCGATCAGCGGGTCACCTCTGGCTCGGGGAGGTGATCGCCACGATCGGTCTGGTCGCGGTGATCTTCTCGCTGGTGCGAACCGGGAGGCTCCGGCTCGTGGCGGGATCGGTGGCCGCCTACATCGGAGCGGCCTACTACTTCACCTCCTCCACCAGCTTCGCCAACCCGGCGGTGACGCTCGGCCGCATGTTCTCCGACACGTTCGCCGGAATCGAGCCCGCCTCCGCACCGATGTTCATCGTCATGCAACTGGTCGGGCTGGTCCTGGCGACAGGCCTGATCCGATTCATCTACCCCGACACCCGACCCGCCCAGTCTGACCCCGCCTGAACCTGTCTGAGAATCCTCTCACACCTCCCCGCTAGCATCGGGCCGATGCGTCTTGTCGTCGCGCGCTGCACAGTTGACTACCAAGGGCGGTTGCAAGCCCACCTGCCCGAAGCAGTGCGCCTGTTGATGGTCAAAGCCGACGGAAGCGTGGCCATCCACGCAGACGGAGGCGCCTACAAACCCCTCAACTGGATGAACCCCCCGAACCGCCTCACCGAGGACGCCGAAGAGGGCCTCTGGACCGTCACCAACCCCAAGGGCGAGACCCTGACCATCACCCTCCACGAAGTGGTCAGCGACACATCAATCGAGATGGGACGAGACCCCGGTCTCCAAAAGGACGGCGTCGAAGCCCACCTGCAGGAGCTTCTGGCCGACGATCCCACATCCATCACCGAAGGACTGCGCCTGGTGCGCCGCGAATTCCCTACCAGTATCGGCCCGGTAGACCTGATGTGCCGCGATGCCGAAGGGGTCGCGGTGGCCGTGGAGGTCAAACGCCGAGGCGAAATCGACGGAGTCGAGCAGCTCAGCCGTTACCTGGACTTTCTGAACCGTGATCCGGCACTTAGACCGGTGCGGGGCGTGTTCGTGGCCCAGGAGATCAAGCCCCAGGCGAAGGTGCTGGCCGAGGACCGCGAGATCGAATGCGTCGAGGTGGACTACGACGAACTGCGCGGCATCGAATCCCCCAACCCGAGACTCTTCTAAAGCTCGCGGCCTATACGATTGGGCACCGTGCGAACGGCCCTTGCGGTGGTAGTCGGAACTGTCATCTTGATTGTGATCGCCTGGATCATTGACGATGTCGTGAACGGCGAGGACATCCCGAGAGGGGTGGAGATCGACGAAATCTCGGTCGGATCGATGAGCCGCGAAGAAGCGGCTGTCCGGCTCGCTTCGCACTCTTCGCTCGACAAGTCCATAACCGTCGTTTGGGACGAAACTTCTGTGACCGCCACCGCAACCGAGTTTGGGATCGATATCGACATTGAGGCCACACTTGATGAAGCCGCGGATACTGGTGGCGCTGCACAACCGTTTCGCTGGCTCTTCTCACCGGTCGCGAATCGCAGAGTGACTCCCCACTACGTCCTCGATCGAAACACCCTGACCGAACTGCTCGGCGAGGGTGCCGATGCGGTTCTACTGGTAGATCCCGATGGTCTGGGGGTGGCGCTGGCCGACGGTGAGTTTGTGGCCGCGGACACAGCCAAGGTCCCGGTCGTCGACATTGCTGAACTTGAGAGGCTGCTGTTGGCCACGGTCGCGGCCGACGGCAGCGGACCTGTCGCTCTGCCGACTCTCGGGAGCGAGGGCATTGACGTCGGCGGCGCCGAACTTGCGCGCTACGCCAACGAACTTACCGAGGGTGGCATCGAAGTGGCGCTGCTGGGTTTCTCGGAGTACCACGAAATCCCTGAGCGCGCCCTGCGTCAGTGGATGCGCTTCAGTTCCGATGGCGAAATCTCGTTGGACAACGACTCCGTCGTCTCAACGTTGGCTGCTCTGTTCGTCGGTCTCGGCGATCCCGGCCAGGAGACAACCTTCTTCGTCGACTATGCCGAGAATATCCACATTGTCGGCGGCGCACCCGGAAGCGTGTGCTGCACCGACGACAGCGGTGAGCGAATTCTTCATGCTCTGATCGCCGGGGAGAGCCAGGTTCAGGTTCGGCCCACTGAAGACCCCGACGCAAAGGGCGTCGCCTGGGCTGAATCCTTGGGCATCAGAGAAGTGGTCGGCCAGTTCACGACCCACTTCGCGCCGAGGCAACCGAGGGTGACCAATATCGTCCGCATCGCCGAACTGACTCAAGGGGCGGTCATTGAACCCGGGGAGACCTTCTCCCTCAACGGTTACGTCGGTCCCCGAACTGTCGAGGACGGCTTCGTACCTGCAGGGATGATCTACGAGGGCGTCTTCGTCGACTCGGTGGGCGGAGGAATCTCGCAGTATGCGACAACCCTGTTCAACGCCGCATTCTTTGCGGGTCTCGACTTCGGCACCTACCAGAGCCATTCGATCTACCTTGAGCGCTATCCCTACGGCCGCGAAGCGACGGTGTCGCATCCTGCCCCCGACCTGCAGATAGTCAACAACACGCCCCACGGGGTGTTGATCTGGCCGAGCGTGACCGAGGACTCGATCACCGTGCGCCTCTTCTCGACACGGACCGCTTTCGCCGAGCAGACGGGCCAGACAAGCGTTCCCCACGGTCTGGTCTGCACCAACGTGTTCACGGAACGAACCAGGACTTACGTGGAGGACGGGCGTCGGGAGGTGGACACAGTTTTCGCCCGCTACCACCCGGAGGGAGAACTCTGCGACGGAACCCCGAGCGTTTCCACAACCACGACCGACCCCGAGGGTGACCGCGACGACGGCCGAGACGACGACGGCCGAGACGACGACGGCCGAGACGACGAGTCCCACGACGGTGACGGCCCAGACGACGACTACGACGATGACGATGACGACGATGACGAGCAGGACAGCCGCCGGGACGGGTCATCGTGAGGGCGCAGACGGTTGTGGTGGGCGCAGGCCCCGCGGGCACGGCAGCGGCGATCGTCTTGGCCCGCGCCGGGCACGATGTTCTGATCGTCGACAAGGCGACTTTCCCACGCGACAAGTGCTGCGGCGACGGCCTCACCGCCCTGGCCCTGCGTGAACTTGAGTCCCTGGGCCTCGATCCAGGCCATATCGAGTCCTGGAATGTGGTTCGCGACGTAGCAGTACGGTCACCGTCAGGAACCGAACGCTATTTTGCGCTGCCCGACGGGCCGGGCTATCACGCCGCCGTGGTCCCCCGGGTCGATCTCGATGCTGCAATGCTTGAACTGGCTCGGGCCAGCGGAGCTCGCGTCGAACAGGGACGCACTGTGGTCGGCACCGACGTGTCACTCGACGCCATCGACCTGTACACAGACAATCAGAACGGGCAGAACGGCCGGCGTATTCGGGCCACTAATCTGATCGCCGCAGACGGCATGTGGTCGCCCGTTCGCAAATCACTGGGTCTGGCGGTCGATCAATACCTCGGTGAGTGGCACGCCTTCCGCCAGTACTACCGCAACGTCAGCGATCGGGCCGCGCAGGAACTGATCGTCTGGTTCGAACCCGACCTTCTACCGGGTTACGCGTGGTCCTTCCCGCTTGCAGGAGGTCGTGCAAACGTCGGGTTCGGCATACGCCGGGACGGACGACACAGCGTCGGCGAGATGAGGCAGCTATGGCTCGATCTTCTCAACCGACCGCACATCCGAAGAGCACTGGGACCCGACGCGGTTGCTGAGGCGTCGCACAAGGCCTGGCCGATCCCGGCACGAGTCGGTCGTGTCCCCCTGGTCGGGCCCCGCACGATGTTCGTCGGTGACGCTGCAGCGGTCACCGATCCGATGACCGGCGAAGGGATCGGGCAGGCTCTACTCACCGGTCGACTCGCTGCTGAATCGGTGCTGGCCCACGCCGACCCGCCGGAACACTACGCCAAAGCCGTTCGCAGAGAACTCGTGGCGGACGACCGCATGTCCCGCGCCCTGATTCCGTTGCTAGCCCGGCCATGGGTGACTCGAGGCGTTCTGAGGCTCACCGGGACGTCGGTGTGGACACGGCGCAACTTCGCCCGCTGGATGTTTGAGGACTATCCCCGGGCCCTGCTCGTCACACCACGACGCTGGAGGCCGAGAATGTTCACAGGCCCCGGTGCCTACCAACGACAATTACGCTCAACACCATGAGCGAGTTCAGCGACACGATCGACGACCTCGACGATGTCGTCGATCAATGGTGGGAACAGTGGCGTGACCACCCGCTGATCGACCGCGTGTTCTACACCGCGTCGGAGGCAGCCGACTTCTCCCTGCTGTGGCACACGCTCGGGGTCGCCCAGGCGATCATCGAGGACGACCCCAAGATCGCGATCGGTCTGAGCGCTGCCCTCGGAGTCGAGTCGGCGCTATTGAACGGGCCGATCAAGGCGATCTTCGGTCGTGGCCGACCTCTGCAACCGACGCCTAGGCCGCTCAACCTTCGTCAACCGTTGACCAGCAGTTTTCCGAGCGGACACGCATCGGCTGCGATGCTTGCGGCCGCGCTCCTGTCACGCCGAATCGGTGGCCCTGTCTGGTACGTGATCGGCGCGGTCGTAGCCGCCAGCCGGATTCATGTGCGCATTCACCACGCATCCGACGTTGTGGGCGGCCTAGTGATCGGCGCGGCCTTCGGCAGGATCGCTCGACGGCTGCTGCAATAGCCCGACGGCTAGTTGGAGCTTGCAGGTTCTGTCGGCTCGACCGCTACAAAGGTGAGAACCGAACGGAGGTCGAGGAGAAGGTCCGCTACCTCGGCGCTGGTCAACAGCTCGCGCTTGATGAAGTCACCGAGACCATGGTCGATTATTCCCAGGGCCTCTTCGATCTGCATGCCATCAACGGCTTCAGTCATGTCCGGAACCTCCCTTGAATGTCTCGGGCCGAAGGTCGGCTCGTGTCGTTACCAACCATACTCGCGCATTGTGACAGCGGGTGCGTTGCGTTTAGTGATATTGGCCTTACCATCCGGACATGGACACAAGAGGCGCAACAATCGTAGTAACCGGAGGGGCCAGCGGAATCGGTCGGGCCATGGCTCAACGCT
Source organism: uncultured Acidimicrobiales bacterium (assembly GCA_951812975.1). Taxonomy (GTDB): domain Bacteria; phylum Actinomycetota; class Acidimicrobiia; order Acidimicrobiales; family Aldehydirespiratoraceae; genus VXYK01. Next base: position 186,499 of record CATOTC010000002.1, read on the forward strand.
TCTCGGCCGACGGGGCGGGCTCTCTGGTGATCGTCGACACCGACGGTGACGGAGCCGTCGCCGTGGCTGCTGAGCTCGGTGCGAGCGCCGAGGTGCTCGACGTCACCGACGAGTCCGCGGTCATCGAATTGATCGCGCGCATCGAGTCGGAGCTCGGCGCTATTGATCTGTGGTGCGGGAACGCCGGCATCTCCGCGTACGGCGGAGTTGAACTCGACAACGACACTTGGAACGCCATCTGGAACGTGAACGTGATGGCCCACGTCATCGCCGCACGTCACCTGGTTCCCCGCTGGATTGAACGCGGCGGTGGACACCTGCTGCTGACCGCGTCAGCGGCCGGCCTGCTCACCAACCTGGGGACCGCCCCCTATGCCGTCACCAAGCATGGCTGCGTTGCGCTCGCAGAGTGGATCGCCATCACCTACGCGGAACACGGGATACGCGTGTCATGCCTGTGTCCTATGGGTGTGCACACCCCCATGACCGAGGCCGACGGCGAACTGGCTATCGAGGTTGTGAAGGCCATGGGAATGATTGAGCCTTCGCAAGTGGCTGACGCGGTGGCTGTCGGGCTGGCCAACGACGACTTCTTGATCCTTCCCCATCCAGAGGTTGCTCTCTATGAGCAGCGTCGCGCCGGTGATCGCCAACGCTGGCTGACCGGAATGCAGAAGCTCCAAGCCTCGTTGATTTCCTAGCGCTGGCTCCCTGAGAGCCGCCTTCATCCCGAAATCTGCGCGATCAGCTACATCCTGTGTGGTTGAACGCGCAGATTTGGGGTGAGACCCCGCGCGGCTCCGGCTACGCCCGGCGAAAGCAACACCCACGCCCGGCGAAAGCACAGCGCGGCTCCGGCCACGCCCGGCGAAAGCTAGCGCGCCAGGCCCTCGATTGCCTCGTCGATCTCGACGCCGGGAAACGGCATGATCGCCAGTGCCGGACAGGTCACGCCGTTGTCAATGTAACGCTGCACATGGGCTCGACACTCGTCGTAACTCCCGTGCACGATCAACTCGTCGATGATGTGGTCGGGGATCTTATTGAGCGCGCCCTTGCGGTCGCCCGCCGCCCACTGGTCCCAGTGCTCGCCCAGAGCGTCACCCCGCCCCATCCACTCATGGAAAGCCTTGTAGACAGGGACGTTGAGGTAAGCCGCAGCCACAAACTTGCCCGTGGCCCGAGCCGCTTGTGCATCGGCTGTGGGAGCCACGAAGATGCGGGCAACTATCTCCGCATCAGGATTCTCGGCCCGGACGATCCCCGACACGGTCGCCGCGTTGTCCGCTGAGAGCCAGTTGACTATGGCACCGTCGCTCTCACGTCCGGCCATGCGCAGCATGCCTTCACGCAACGCTGCGACCAGGATCGGCACCGGCTGTTCGGGGACCAGACCGAGGCGGAATCCCTTGATTGAGAAGCTGTCGTATTCTTCGCTGACCTTCTCTCCGGAGAGCGCGGACCTCAAGAAGCGGACGATGTCGCGGGTCTGCTTGTACGGCGCCTCGAACGGGATGCCGTTCCAACGCTCGACGATCACATCCGATGACGATCCAATGCCCGCAACGAAGCGGCCCGGCGCCGCCGAGGCCATTCCCGCGATGGACTGGGCCATCAGCGCCGGGCCTCGCGTGTAGGCCCCGAGAATCGCTGTGCCCAACCTCATCGAGGGGGTCCAGACGCTGCCCAGGGCCAAGGGGGTGAGCCCGTCCGCTCCCATGGCCTCAGCAGACCACAGGTCGGAATAGCCGAGTGCTTCGAGCCGCTGAAATCGTGGTCGTTGGAGGTGGAGGGGCACTCCGTCGAAGGGAACGGTCATTCCGTAACGTTGCGTGGGGGCGGTCATCGGTTGATTCTCTCAGTTCGCGGCAAGTGTCGCACAGGCCGGGCAAACTACCGGACAATGAAATATCTTGTTATTGATTCAATTATGACCAAATCTGCTGCTCTAGGGCTCTCGTTGTTGCTGGCAACGACGGGCTGCGGCGGAAAGGACTCAGCAGCCGCCCCGAGCGTCTCAACCCCGACGGCTTCGCCGGCCGGTCTGATCCCGAACGCAACCATCCACAAGGTGATCGACGGCGACACGGTCATCGCCGACGTCTCCGGTTCGCGCGAGAACGTCCGCCTCATCGGTATCGACACGCCGGAATCCGTCGCGAGAAACCGTCCGATTCAATGCTACGGGGCCGAGGCGAGCGCCTATCTCAAGTCTCTGCTTCCCGAGGGCACCGCGGTGACCCTGATCCTCGACGAGGAGCCCCGCGACCAGTACGACCGGCTGCTGGCCTACGTGATTCGCAGCCACGACGATCTCTTCATCAACCTTGATCTGGTGGCGCAGGGGTATGCGGGCACGCTCTCCTACCCTCCCAACACCCACTACGAAGAACTGCTCGACGCAGCCGCTGGGAGAGCGATGCTTGCAGACCTCGGACTTTGGGGAGTCTGCGGCAATCCCGACGTTCCGCTCGAATAGCGCAGTACCGTCACATTGTGGAGTCACTTGCCGAAGCACTCGGATACGAAGCCGAATCCCGTCTGCTGATCATCAGCGCCGACCAACTCGGTTCAACGCATGCCGCCACCGCCGGCGGGCTGAGCGCTATGCGCGAGGGGGCAGCGACGACCGGCACGGTGATGATGCCGGGCCCATGGTCACGCCATGCCGTTGACCGCGCCGGACCGGACGACGACCTCGGCGTACACCTCACACTCAATGCGGAACTCGACTGTTTCCGTTGGGGTCCGCTGACCAACGCACCGAGCCTGCTTGACGGTGACGGCGGCTTCCCTCGCACTGTCGCCGACCTCTGGGACCACGCCGACCCCGACGAGGTCCGCCGTGAATGCCGGGCGCAACTTGAGCGGGCAACGCTGTGGGGCCTCGAGGCCACGCACTTGAGCACTCACCTCAGCGCTCTTCAGCAACGGCCGGAATTCTTCGATGTGCTGCTCGACATCGCGGTCGAGGCGAGTCTTCCGCTGCGTCTCGAAGGGCCTGCCGCACAGGCCACAGCGGGCTTTCCCTTCCGTGACCTTGCCCACGAAGCCGGTGTCGTCACGCCGGACCACTTCCGCTTGGTGCGCGGCGGCGCAGAGGCTCACTTCTCGGCCGCGCTCGACACCTTGGCACCAGGGGTGACCGCGGTCGCTTTCGAACCCGCGATCGCCGCAGAGGAGATCCGCGCGATCGATCCTTCCGCCACCGCCCGCATGAACGACCTCGCAGTGCTCACCGATCGCTCTCTGCCCTCCCGGATTGCCGAGAGCGGAGCTCAACCAATCGGCTTCGCGGCCTTGCGCGACCTTCAGCGGTCACGCTCGTAACCACAATTCGCCGATCGGTTGACTGGCCGGAGTCCACGCAGGCCACTCACCGGACACATGCCGGCCATTCGCCAGAGAATCCACGCCGCGGCCAACGTGAGATCCGCCGGTCACTCCCCGGAGGTGCCGGTTACTGGAGGGAGGTCTGGGCCATCAGCGGGGCGAGGGCATCGACCGCGGCAAGTCGGACCGGTCGCAGGTCTAGCAGCCAACGCGGATAGTCGCCTTCAACTTTCACCGCACCGCTCATGTAGCCGGCGTCACTGGTCGTCTCGCCCGACAGGATGGCCACGGCATCGGTGTAGCTCATCGAGATTGCAATGCCGGCTTCTTTCGACTTGCCCGCAGCGACCGCGCTGACGGTGCCGTCACGCACGGTGACGGTAAGACTCACTCGACCTGCAGGACCCCCGCTGATCGTGTATTCGATGACAGCGTCAAGACCGGGAGTGGCAGGCAAGCCGCCGAGCGCTTCGCCAGCTGCCGCGACCCATTCCTCACCAAAGATTTCCATCAGGGTTCGATACCCGTGAAGAGATCCGTCTCTTCGGGTTGATCACCGTTCCATTTTGGGCGGGCCAAGCGGTAGTCATCGACCGGATGGAGCGCCAGATCGACCTCGATCGGCAGTCCGAACCAGAATGGCGACTCAGGGTCGATCTGCGTGGCGTGGGCGAGCAGCCCCTCGCGGCGCACTTCTGTAAACCCGTCGACCGGGACCTTCGTGGTGATGTTCTGGTCGGTGTCTGGCCGTTCGAACCAGCGTTTGTCGTACGGCGACTCCAACCCGAGGTCGAGAAACGCCTGGTGCCTCGCTTCGATACGGGCGCGCGACCAACTCGAGTAGTAGACCTTCGGCACTGACCAGGGGGCCCCGAGATCAGGGCGATGCGTGCCGTCTGCGCAACGTTCAACAGCCGGATGGGTTATGTCGTGCACACGCACATGATCCGGGTGGTTGTAGGCGCCCTGCTCATCGGGGTAGGTGACGACCACATGCGGCCGCTCTGCTCGCAGCAGCGCCACCAGACGGTCGACCACCTCGTCGAAGGGCGCTGCCGCGAAACAGTCCGGATGTGAGTTGGCTTCGGTGTCGGCCATACCAGAGTCCCGGTAGCCGAGCATATGGACGGTGTCGTAACCGATGATCTCAGCGGCCCTGGCCAATTCTGCGTGGCGCACCGCGCCGAGGTTCTCGCGCACTTCGGGTCGGTCCATGGCCGGGTTGAGGATCTCCCCCTCCTCACCCCCGGTGCAGCACACGAGCACGGTCTTCACTCCCATCGACTTGTACTTGGCGACCGTGGCCGAGCCTTTGGACGCCTCGTCGTCTGGGTGGGCGTGGATCGACAGCAGACGAAAGGAACTGTGCATCCGGTGAAATCTACCGGCCCGCTAACGGGCAGAGACTGGCTCGAGCTCCATTTCTCCATCGCCGTCGGGGTCGATCAAACGCCATCCGCAGCGCAGTGCGAGGAGTTCGCGACCTTCATCGGGGCCGCTGGCGATCAACTCGTCCCCCGCAACGAGGCGGGTGCGGCCGCTGGGCCGATAGACGTACTGTCCGCCGCGCCGGATAGCCAGCACCGTGAATCCGGGTTCGATGTTGAGCCGCAGCTCAGAGAGCAGCCGACCGTCCGTTTCGCTCCCGGCACCAACCGGCACCTGGATCACCACCTCGTCACTGTCACCGAGTGCCAACTCGAGGATCGGGTGGACGTCCTCCTGCTTCTCAATGAGCCAGACCATGGCCTGGGCCTGGTCACCGATGTCCTCGGCCGCCTGCGAGAGGTGAAGCAGACCCCGCAACGATGACGGGTCGACCTTCTCTGACGCAGCCCGGAGCACCCACAGTTCCAGGCGGTCCTTCATCTCGTCGAGGCGGTCTTCGATGTGGCGCACTTCCGCGGCGAGTCCGAGATCACCGAGCACCAGGGCCGAATACGCCAAGCTGACGGCAACCTCACTGAGATTCTTCATCTCAACCAGCACATCGACGGCCCGGTCCAGATCTGTCACGAAATGATCCTCGGGAAGCTGCGGAGCCTCCCAGGGATCGGCACCGGCCAGTTCCCTCAAACGCTTGATTCCATCAGGTGATCCTCGCAGGAACAGAACGTCACCGGGGACCAGCACAGTGTCGCCGTCCACATCGGTGATCCAATGTTGGCGGCGCACCGCCATCACCCGCATTCCGGTCTGAACCGGGAGTTCATGGTCGCGCAGCGGGCGGTGGGTGAGCCTCGACCCCTCCGAAACCAGCACCCGGTGACTCACTTCCTCCGCTGCGGACAGGTCCGCCACCAACTCGGCCGGGATTCCGAGTTTGTGGGTGACGATGCGGGCAATGTTGATGGCGTCGTTGGCGATGCGCTCGATCGCCGAGATCACCTGTAGCACCGACGACATCCCCTCGGAGTCTCGGGGACTGCGCACAGCCATTACGCACACGCCGCGCATGTCGTGAACCAGGTGGCTCATCTCCTCTTCCAGGTCGGCGATCTCCTCGGCCATTGCGGGGTCGCCGAAGAACAGCGCGGCGTATGCCAGATCGACCATCAACTCGGACTTGTCCTTCGCGGTGGCGAGCATCTCTCGCAGGTTGCGCGGTCGGTCGTCCATTATTTCCTAACTCCCTTATGGGTCAATACGGTAACGGCGTTCATCACGACTCAAGCCACCCCCACGGCCACGATGGCCAGGATCAAGGCGAAGGCACCCACGAAATCCAGCGCTGACGTGACCATTGGAATGCCGTGGGTGTCAGGGTCGAGTCCGAATCTGACGGCGAAGATCGTTGCGTAATAGGCGACGATCACTACACAGACCGTTGCCAGCAGACCGCCCAGCAGCGCCACCGCGACCACGTCAACGAGCCCGGGACTGGCCTGGTTCGTCAACACTCCGCCCAGTTCCGCGACGATTCCCGTTATCGCGAACACGGGGATCGACAGACCGAAGATCATGGCGATGTCGGCACCGGCCGAGCCTCTGGGCACGGGCCCCGGGTGCAGCAGACCCAGATGCACCTTGCTTGAGAGACGGCTCGACAACACCCCGCCGAGTCCTCCGGCGCTTCCCAGGAATCCAGGCAGCAGGACCAGCAGCACGGGATATTCGAGAAGCTCGTCGAGCCTCTTCTCGATGGTTATTCCCGCGATCAGGTCGAGCAGCCCGGCCAGCGTCAACACTGGGATCGACTCGCGCACGATCGCTCTCAGCGTGTGATGGCGGGTCAGCAACGACCACGCAACACCACCGACCGACAGAACCGAGACAACCACCGCGATCAGCGGGGTGAACACTTCGACGCCGGCAAGCTGCGCGGCCAGAATCAACGCCGGGAGACTCATCAGGTCACTGGCTGCGGTCACCAGCGGCGACACCACGTTGTCGAGGTCCCATCCGTAACGGCCCGAACCGCCGGCCAACAGCAGCGTGATCGCCAGTATCAACACTGACGCAAGCAGGCCACCCACCGTGGACACCACGATGAAGTCGGCCAGCGACATGGTCGGCGACACGTCGAAGACGATGGCAACCCCCTTGGCCAGCACCGCGATCACCACCGAGATCGCCAAGCTCAGCAGCATCGCCGCGGCGATGTTCTCGCCGACTGCCGAGTCGAGGCGCGGGCTCAGCCTGAACGTTCCCGCGTGGATGCTGGTACCGAACCGACTCCCCAGAGCACCGAACACGTTGCCCTTCACCGCCAACGCCGCGGGTACCAGCAACAGCAGTCCGGGGAGCTCCTCGAGGGTGTCTGTGGTCGTCGCCAGAGTCACACCCGCAACAAGGCTCGTAACCGCAGACACGACGAGGGCGACGAAACTGTCACGGTGGGCGCGTTGGTCTCTGCCGATGACAGCGCGCCAGCGGCGCGCGACACGCAGAAAGCGACGCTTCACCCCCCCAGTTTGGTGCCTACGGCCCGGTGTCGTGCAGAAATCCCTGTTTGGAGACGCGCCTACGGTGGGGACGATGAAACACCCGCGGACGACGAATGGCTATCTGACGGTCCGACGACCACGAGGCCTTAGGCGCCTCGATCCAGGTGGCAATGGACAGCAGAGGACGGTCGTAATTGACGCGCCAGCCCGCGAAGTCGCGCCACGCTTGCTCCTGATCAGGCACCACCGGCATTCCGACCGTCTTGAAGAGCCTGTACACCTGGTCGAATTCTGCCTGGTCGATGGCTATCGGATCGTCAGGAGACGGGTCAGGGTCGTATTCGAATCCGAAATAGTCGCAGATCCGGCACAGCGACCGGGTACCGGTACGGATCATCAACTGGGCACGGGGGTCGGTGGGAACGTCGAGAGCGGAGCAGTGCAGCGACGCTGAGTCGAGCACCAGACCAGCGCTCGTGATCCACGACCGCTCAGGTACCGGCGAGCGGAAGTAGACCAGGATCGGGAAGCTGGTGTGGGTCTCCTCGACATCGACGAACCAGTCCTCCCACTCGTACCAGGTGTGCAGCATGTCCTCAAGAGAGCCGATCTGATGGCGGCGCATGAGCATCGAGGCGGGGCTTGCCACCCCGTCGAACCCTGTCGAGCGCAGATGGAATTTCGCCACCGCGGTCTCTCTTCTTGAGAAAGCGCTGTAGATGGTGGGCAGGAAACTGATCAACAGAGCCACCAGTCCGAGGCCCACCAGCCCTTCTCCGATCGCGACGATCAGTGTAGGGAGGTCCTCTGTTGTGCGGAAGCCGAGCGTCGTCAGCGATGAGCCCGACAGCACGACCGCCTCCTGTAAGGGCCTGACTCCGAGTGCCCAGAACAACCCGGCGCAGCCGGTGATCACGCCCACAGCCCACACGAAGGGGAAGAACATAAGGGTCACCGGCGCGAAACGGGCCTTGACGGCTTCGGCTCTGCTCCGGTCCCTGAACTGACGTGACACGCCGTTGAAGACTCGACGCATCGTCAGCACCGTGGCATTGGCAAGGAACGACTGCTCGCCTCTCGGTACCACGACGGTCCTCACCGCCGATCCCATGGTGCCGAGGGCCACCAGGCCCCCCAGCGCACCCACGAGAATCCGAACAACAATCACACGATCAAGCCTAGAACTTGCAACCACCCCACGCCCGACAGCACCCGGCCACGCCCGGCAACAACACAGCAACAACACAGCACGGCTCCCGGCCACGCCCGGCAACAACACAGCACGGCTCCGGCTACGCCCGGCAACAACACAGCAACAACACAGCACGGCTCCGGCTACGCCCGGCGAGAACACAGCAACAACACAGCACGGCTCCGGCTACGCCCGGCGAGAACACAGCACGGCTCCGGCTACGCCCGGCGAGAACACAACTCAGCGAAAGTCTCGGCTGGCGGGAGCGCTCCCCACAGTGAGGGGTTGAAGCTTGTCGGCAACAATATTGACAACACCCTCGGCTTTTTCGAGCCGACCACGGATCAACAGCGCCAAAGCACCCAGAGCCGTGTTCCTGTAACGCTGCCAGCAGCCTGAAGAGACAACCACATTGATCAAACCGGTTTCGTCCTCCAGACTCAAAAAGGTGACACCACCAGCAGTGGGAGGTCGCTGGCGATGTGTCACCACTCCCCCGACCAACACTCGTTCACCATCGCTGCGATCATCGAGGCCCGCGGCGGTGACCACACCGCACTCATCGAGTTCTGAGCGAACAAAAACAGTGGGATGACCGTCGGGAGCAATGCCTGTGGCCCAGAGATCGGAGTGCGACAACTCAGCGGGCGACATGCGCGGCAGGCTCGGTGCCGTGTCACCGGTGACGATCCCCGGCAGGCGGTCTGCGGCTGTTTGACTCATCGCTCCTGCTGTCCACAATGCTGAGCGCCGATCGATGCCGAAACAACCGAACGCACCTGCAGTGGCAAGAACCTCAAGCACCCTGAGGGGCACTTTCGGAACCCGTCGGCGGAGGTCCTCGACTGAGGTGTAGGGACGACCAGCGTCTATCTGTTCGGCCAGTTCCTCCCCGACTCCACGCACATAGCCGAGGCCAAGCCTCACCGCCCAGCCGCCTGTGCTCGTGCGGTCCGGCTCCAGAACCGCTTTGGCGGCTGAGGCATTGAGGTCGACGGTGTTGACCACAACGCCATGGCGTCGGGCGTCACCAACCAGGGTATGGGGCGACCAGAACCCCATCGGTTGAGCGTTGAGCAGCGACGCACAGAACGCAGCGGGATAGTGGTGTTTGATCCATGCCGAGGCATAGACGAGATACGAGAAAGACACCGAGTGGCTCTCAGGGAAGCCGTAGTTGGCGAAGGCCGCGAGCTTGAGCCAGATCTGCTCACCGACGTCGTCGCTGATGCCCCGGGACCGCATGCCTTCAAAGAAGCGCTCCTTGAGGCGTTCCATGCGTTCACGACTTCTCTTCGAACCGATCGCCTGGCGCAGCTGGTCGGCTTCAGAGGCAGTGAAGCCGGCGACGTCAATGGCGATCTGCATCAGCTGTTCCTGGAACAGGGGAATGCCGAGTGTCTTGGCCAGAGCATTCTCAAGCAGCGGGTGCAGATAGGTGACCGCTTCTGAGCCGTTGCGCCGCCGAATATAGGGATGCACCGAACCACCCTGGATCGGACCGGGCCGGATGAGCGCCACCTCCACCACGAGGTCGTAGAAACAACGGGGCTTGAGCCGCGGCAGGGTGGCCATCTGTGCCCGCGACTCGACTTGGAACACCCCGATCGTGTCGGCCTTCTGGAGCATTTCGTAGACACGGTCGTCCTGGGGCAGCATGGCGAGGTCTATTTCTTCGCCCTCGTGTTCGGCGATGAGGTCGATGGCGTAACGCAGCGCTGAGAGCATCCCCAACCCCAGCAGGTCGAACTTCACGAGACCTGCGGAGGCACAGTCGTCCTTGTCCCATTGCAGTACGCTGCGGTCGGCCATCTGCCCCCACTCGACGGGGCACACTTCGATGACTGGCCGGTCGCACATCACCATGCCTCCCGAATGGATTCCGAGATGGCGTGGAAAATGCTCGATCTCCGCGGCCAGCTCCAACACCGGAGTCGGGATGACCGTCTCGTGTTGAGCCCCGGGCCGCTCGGGCCGCGCTTCCCGCTCGGGCAGGGGGCGCCAACGGTCGACCTGCTTGGAGAAGGCGTCCTGTTGGCCCGGGGTGTAGCCGAGCGCCTTGGCCATGTCCCGAATCGCCGACTTGGACCGATAGGAGATCACGTTGGCGACTTGGGCGGCGTGATGACGGCCATGGCGCGCATAGACGTACTGGATGACCTCTTCTCGTCGGTCGCTCTCTATGTCGATGTCGATATCGGGCGGGCCCTCACGTTCAGGAGACAGGAAACGTTCGAACAGCAACCCCAACGAGACGGCATCGGCGTTGGTGACACCCAGAGCGAAACACACCGCCGAGTTGGCCGCTGAGCCTCGGCCCTGGCAGAGGATTCTGGAGCGCCGACAGAACTCGACGATGTCGTACACAACGAGGAAATAGCCGGGAAATCCAAGCTGTTCGATGAGTCCCAGCTCTTTGTCGAGCTGTGCCCAAGCACCCGGAACCCGCTCAGCTGACCGGGGGCCGTAACGGCTGGTGCCGCCCTGATCCACCAGCCGCCGCAGATACCCCATCTCATCGAGCCCGTCGGGACACGGGAAGGGCGGCAGGTTGGGAGCAATGAGCTTCAGGTCGAACGCACACTCAACCCCCAGCGCGGCAGCTTCAGAAACCACGCCGGGGTAACGGGCGAATCGGGCTGCCTGCTCGACGCCTGACCGCAGGTGACGGCTGGCGGGAGGGAGCCAACCGTCGATCTCGTCGAGGCTGCGGCGGGCACGCACCGCTGCCATCGCAGCAGCCAAACGCTGACGGGCAACGCTGTGATGGTGCACGTTGCCGCTGGCAATCAGCTTGAGGCGATGCGCCACAGCCAGCGCAGCGAGCCCGTCGTTGCGAACCGAATCGATCGGCAGGCCGTGGTCCCACAACTCCACAACCACATTCGGGCGACCGAAATCGGCGACCAACCGCTCGAGCGCCCTGGCCGCCGCGGCCGGGCCTTCGTTGACCAGCGCTGCGGGCACCGCTCCCTTGCGGCAGCCGCTGAGCACAACCCAATGGTCACCCGTGCCCGCGCCGCCGAGTTCGACCAGGCGTTCATAGTCGATCCGTGGAGCGTTCTTGGATCCCGCCAACTGACCTTCGCTGATGGCCCGAGCCAGCAGGGCATAACCCCGTGGATCACGGGCCAGCACAAGCAGGTGCCGTCCTTTGGGATCCGCCGGGCCCGTTCTCTTGAGATTGGCCGACCGAGATGAGGACTGCCCGCGAGACCCTTTGTCCGGGGACTCCCTGCTCGGAGACTCCTCGGGGGCCAGAGTGAGCTCCGCGCCGAAGACGGTGCGAAGGCCCACAGCACGGGCGGCTTGCGCGAACCGGACAATGCCGTAGAAGCCGTTGTGGTCCGTGAGAGCCAACGCTTCCAGGCCGATTCGGGCCGCTTCGTCGACCAGTTCCTCAGGATGCGAGGCACCGTCGAGAAACGAGAAGTTCGAGTGGCAGTGCAACTCCGCATACCGCACCGAGCCCTGCCTGCGGGGCTGGACGGGCACCGCTGGAGCGGGTGGAGCCGGAAGCGGCGCGTGACGGCCCGAAAGTATACTCTCAAGGTCTTTCCAGGGAGCGTTGAAGTACTGCCAGCTCACGAAGACCTACCGTATACGAACATATGTTCGTATACAATCGGCCGACAACCCCTCCGACAAGCTCTCCGCCAGACCGTCTACCGACACGAACCGACATGACAAAGATCAGAGACCAGGCCCGCCGATGGGCCGAGGCCAACTGGGACCCGGAGATGACGGTCGCCCAGTGGTGGGAGTGCCTCTTCGAGGCCCGCTACTGCCTCCCCTCGCTCCCCGAGAACGCTTTCGGCCGGGGCTACTCACGCCAGGAGGAGAACGAGTCGCGCCGCGGACTGCGCGATGTCGGCACCCTCGGACCTGCGGTTGGAATCTCCACGATGATGGCTGCACCCACCATCGCCGCCCACGGCACGGCCGAGCAGATCGAGCGCTTCATACCTCCGATGCTCACCGGGCGACATACCTGGTGTCAGCTGTTTTCTGAACCCGGCGCAGGTTCGGACCTGGCCGGGCTCCAAACCTCAGCGGTGCGTGACGGCGACGTCTGGACAATCAACGGACAGAAGGTGTGGACCAGCCTCGCCGAGGGCACCGACTACGGGATGCTCATCGCCCGCAGCGACCGCGACAAACCCAAGCACGCCGGTATCACCTGGTTCGCCTTTCCCATGCGCCAGAGCGGCGTGGAGATTCGGCCGCTGGTCGAGATGACCGGTCAGGCCTTCTTCAACGAGGTTTTCATGGACGACGCTGTCGTCGACCACGACGCCGTGATCGGGGATGTCAACAACGGCTGGAGAGTTGCCAACACCACCTTGACATACGAACGGGCGAGCCTCGCCGGAGCCGGCATCACACTTCCCTTCGCCGGCGCGGGACGCGACTCAGCCGATCTGGAAAAACCCGCGGGGAGCTTCGGGTACTTCAGCTACCAGGCACGCAATTCGGACCCCACCGAGGCCAAGAAGCTGCCCACCGCCGTCTGGTACCACCGGATCTCCACAGACCTGGGACTCGACACGGCGGCCCGCCTCGACTCCCGGATGCGCCTGTACATCTGTGAAGAGGTGAACCGCATGCTCGGTCTGCGCGCCCGGGGCGGCACGGTTCCTGCAATCGGCAACCTCGGGAAGCTGGCGATGAGCAAGATCGCCCGGATGCGGCGCGAGGCGGGCAACCAGTCGATCGGTGCGGCGGGCATGCTCGCAGGCGGCGACGCCAACGCTGGTCCCGGCAAGGGGGCTATTCAACGCATGACCCTGCATTCACCGGCGCCGGCCATCTACGGCGGGACCGACCAGGTTCAGCGCAACATCATCGGCGAGCGTTTCCTCGGCCTCCCCAAAGAACCCGCACCACCTCCCGACACCCCCTTCCGCGACCTCCCCGCCAACTGACCCGCCCCGGCCGCCGTGACCTGCCACTGTATTGGCTGGTGAACAGCCACTTTATTGGCGTATCACATGCCAGATGAACGATCTGTCAGTGGTGCCCAGCAGGCTAGTGCTTGCAAAGTAGCGCTGTAGCGCTATTCTGCATGCATGGCAACGATTCAGATACGGGACATCTCCGAGGACACCTATGAGATCATCCGCCGACGGGCGCGAGCCGCCGGCCAATCCATCCAGGCATACATGAAGCAGACAATCGAACACATGGCGCGACAACCCGACGACGACGAGATCTTCGCGGACCTTGAACGCTTCGTCGAGGCCCAGGGAGTCAGACTCGACATCAAAGCCCTGCTCGACGACATCGACGAAGGCCGCAGATGAACTCAGGAACGGTTGTCGTGGACGCTTCCACGCTCGTCGCCGCCGTCATCGACTCTGCCTCAGTCGGAAACCAAGCACGCCAACGGCTGCAGGGTCGTCGGCGCGTCGCTCCGTTCCTGGTCGACGCCGAAACCGGACACGCCCTGCGGGGACTGGTGCTGCGAGGCACCCTCGACACCCGTGTTGCGGGGGCTGCGCGGTTGCGGGCTGAGCGCATGGTCCACCGCCGCTTGCCCCACCACGGCCCGCTCGCTGACCGGGCCTGGCAGTTGCGCCACAGCCTCACCTTCTACGACGCCCTGTACCTTGCCCTGGCCGAGAGTCTCGGCTGCCCGCTCATCACCGCCGACCAGCGAATTCAACGAGCCCATCCATCCCATGAACTGATCCAAACGATCCCAGCCGACTGAGAAGCATTTGCCCGATGGGGTTCGAGCCGTCAAGCTGAGGACATGGCCGACAACTACACGGTGATCTCTGCTGACACGCATGCGGGCGGGAGTCACAGCGCATACCGCGAATATCTCGACTCTGCCTGGCACGAGGAGTTCGATGCTTGGCGCGGACGCTACAAGAACCCCTACAAGGACCTGGGCGACAACCGGCGGCTGCGCAACTGGGACAACGAGATGCGCAACAGCACGCAACTCGGTGAGGGCGTGGTCGGCGAGGTCATCTTCCCCAACACGGTGCCCCCGTTCTTCCCCAGCTTCGTGCTGTTCGCCCAGCCCCCGAAACCCGAGGAGTACGCACGACGGCGAGCCGGAATCCACGCACACAACCGCTGGCTCAAAGACTTCTGCGACGAGTTCCCCGAGCGACGCGCAGGCGTCGGCCAGATCTTCTTGAACGATGTCGACGACGCCATAGAGGACGTCAAGTGGATCAAGGAGAACGGACTGCGCGGCGGGATCCTGCTCCCCAACATCGCCCCCGACGTCAAATGGGTGAAACCGCTGTACGACCCGGTCTATGACCCCCTCTGGGAGGTCATCGAAGACCTCGAAGTGCCGGTCAACATGCATTCGGGGACCGGCAATCCCGACTACGGGAAGTATCCGATCTCGATGCTGCTCTACATCAACGAAGTCGGCTTCTATACGCAACGTCCGCTGGTCCACATGATCATGGGTGCGGTGTTCGAGCGCTTCGAGCGCCTCAACTTCATCCTCACCGAGATCGGCAGCGCCTGGATCCCGCCTCTGTTGAAACAGCTCGACGCCACCATCAAGACCATCCGTGCCACCGGCGAGACCGGAGAGATCAAATACGACAAGGGCGTGCTGCCATCGATGCTGGCGACCGACATGTTCACTCAGAACTGCTGGGTCGGGGTATCGGGCCCGAGCCGGGCCGACATCGAGTGCCGCCATGAGGTCGGATTGGACCATTTCATGTGGGGCAGCGACTACCCCCACGACGAGGGCACCAGCCCCCACACCCGCGAGCACCTGCGGCGCCGCTTCGCAGCCCTCGACGAGGCAGAGTGCCGCAAGATGCTCGCCGGCAACGCCGCCCGCCTCTACGGTTTCGACCTCGACGCCCTCGCCCCGCTGGCCGCCGAGCACGGCCCCACATTCGAGGAGCTCCACACCCCGGTGGAGTCCCGGGAGCGTTCCCTGCTTGCCGGCGCCAAACTCAGCGACGATATGGACGCAGCCGCCCTCTGAGCGGCCGAGCAGACTTGTCCCCGGATGGCGGGCCGGAGCGAGGCCGCGGCCCGAGCGGCCCGTGAGCACAGCGAACAAGAGCGGGGAACAGCGCGACCCAGCCGCCCTCTGAGCGGCCGAGCAGACTTCCCCGGAGGGCGAATCGAAGCGACGCCGCGGCCCGAGCGGCCCGTGAGCACAGCGAACAAGAGCGGGGAACAGCGCGACCCAGCCGCCCTGTGACCGCCGCTGCCCTGTGAACGTCGAGCG
The DNA here is from genome assembly GCA_951812975.1 of uncultured Acidimicrobiales bacterium. Classification (GTDB taxonomy): domain Bacteria; phylum Actinomycetota; class Acidimicrobiia; order Acidimicrobiales; family Aldehydirespiratoraceae; genus VXYK01. The sequence goes on from CATOTC010000002.1 coordinate 202,133, forward strand.
AGCCGTCGTCTAGCCCGCGCCGTTGGAACCCGCAGAAGCGGGCGCTCCAGCGGCCCACATCCTCGCAAAGTATCCGTCTTCGGCGATCAGTTCGGACCGGGTGCCCGTTTCGGCCACCCCACCGTCGGCGATCACCACAATACGGTCCGCCCGCATTGTGGTCTGGAGACGGTGGGCGATGATCACCGCGGTGCGGCCCGCCAGCACCACGTCGAGGGCAGCTTCGACAGCCTGCTCGGTACGCAGATCAAGCGATGATGTCGCCTCGTCGAGAACCAGCAGGCGTGGTTGGGACAGGAAGGCCCGGGCCAGCGCGAGCAGTTGCCGCTCACCAGCGGAGAGGGAGACGCCCCGCTCATGGCAGGGGGTGTCGAGCCCGTCAGGCAGCCGCTCGAGCAGGCGGCTGAGTCCAACCTGTTGACAGGCGTCGATCAGGGCTTCGTCGTCAATCCCGCGGCATCCCAGCAACAGGTTGTTCCGGATCGACCCGGCGAACAGGAACGGCTCCTGGGGTACGACCCCGATCTGGGACCGCAGCGACTCGACGGTGACGTTCCGCAGGTCGTGCCCGTCGATGGTCACAGTCCCGACACGCGGGTCGTAGAACCGGTTCAGCAGTTTGGCGATCGTCGACTTCCCTGCACCGGTCGGGCCGACCACGGCGATCGTCTCGCCCGGCATGAACTCCAGGTTCACATCGGAGACTACCGGGTCGTCATCGTCGTAACCGAAGGTCACGTCCTCGAGCCGGATATGTCCCTCGACCGCCGGCAGCTCATAGGCGTCGGGCGACTCGACGACACTCGGCTCGATGCTGAACACCTCGCTCAGCTTCACGACCGACGCACGGGCCTGCTGATAAATGTTGTAGAGGCCCACAAGTTCGGTGATCGGCGCGAAGAACGCTGCCACATAGAGCAGGAAGGCGCTCAGCTCCCCGATCGTCACACGGCCATCGAGCACCAGCGCGCCGCCGACCACCAACAGAATCATCTGCGACAGCGGACCCATCGCCTCCGCTCCCGGTCCGTAGACACCGTTGAGGAAGGCCGTCCGGTCGTTGGCGTCGAGGTACTCGCCCGCTTCGTTCTGATGCTCGACCACCACTCGCTCACGGCGGTTGTGTGCGGTGACGATGCGGATTCCGGCAAGGCTCTCCTGCAGATGCGCCAGCACGTTGGCGATGGTGTCCCGAACCCGGATCTGTGCCATTTGCGCCTGATGCCGATACCACAGCGACATCAACAAGGTGCCGGGCACGACGACCACCAGGGTGATGACCGCCAACAGCGGGTTGAGGACGAACAGCACCACGGTGATCGCAACAAGGGTCACGCCCTGCACCGCGAGTTGAACCAGACCCTGCTGAAACAGCTGCTGCAGCGGTTCAAGGTCGCTGGTCATCCGGCTGAGCAGCCGACCTGGGCGCTCGTTGGCGTAGTACTCGACACTGAGCCGCTGGAAGTGGGAGAACAGCGAGACGCGCAGCTTCGCCATGATGGTGGCGCCGACACGGCCCGCGGCCATCGTCTTGAGCGCCCCGATGGCGATCGACACCGGCACCAACAGACCGAAGATCACACCCATGGTGATGACCAGACCCCGGTCACCGGCTCGGATACCGTCGTCGATCGTTATCTGCAACAACACCGGGCCGGCCTGACTGATAACGGCCTCCAGAGCGACAAGCAGGAACACTCCGAACAGCGCCGCGCTGAAGGGCCGCAGAAAGTGCCTCATTGAGAACACGTGGCGGTCGTAGTGACTGTGGCTGAACGGCGGGGGGACTTCTGCTACTTCGGGAGGCCCCTCGTCCATGTAAGCCTCAACTTGAGCTTGAACCTCCGGCGGCACGCCCGAGAATCCTGTGTCGGCGATCCCGCCCCATCCGGCCATGCTCATGGTCCGGCCTCCGCTGCGAGCGCGTGTTTGTCGTCGGCCTTGGAATCGCCGGGCGACTCGTCAGCGCTGGGTGACTCATTCATCGCTGTGTGAACCGTCAGCGCTGTGTGAACCGTCAGCGAAGTGCTCCAGGAGGGCACCGTATTTCGGCTCCTCTACCAGCAGGTCCGCGTGGGTTCCGCTGGCTGCGACCTGGCCGTGTTCAAGCAGCACCACCCGGTCCGCAAGGGCGATCGTCGACAGTCGGTGGGCGATCACGATCACGGTTCGGTCAACCATCGCCTGACGAAGTGCCGAGTGGATCCTCTCCTCAACTCCGGCGTCGATGGCGCTGGTAGCGTCGTCGAGCACCAGGATCTGCGGGTCGTGCAACAGGGCCCGGGCCAACGAGATCCGCTGACGCTGACCTCCCGACAGCGTGTATCCCCGCTCGCCGAGAACCTCGTCGAATCCGTGCTCCAAGTCTTCGATGAACTCCAGGGCCTGAGCTGCCACCGCGGCCGCACGCACCGACTCGTCTGAAGCTGTCGGATCGGCGAAGGCGATGTTGTCCCGAACCGACATCGAGAACAGGAAGGGGTCGTCGAGCACCACCCCCACCGTGCGGCGCAGACTGTCGAGCTTCGCTTGGCGGATATCAATCCCGTCGATCGACACCGACCCGCCGCGCAGGTCATAGAACCGGGGCAGGAGCCGGGCCACCGTAGACTTGCCTGAAGCGGTTTCGCCGACGATGGCCACGGTCTCGCCCGGCTCGATGTCGAGGCTGAAGTCGCGCAGGACGTCGTGATCGGCGCCGTACCCGAATCGCACATCGCGAAACTCGATCCGGCCCGGGCCGCCGTCGATATCCACTGCGTCGGGGGCCTCGACCACATCGATCGGCTGATCGAAGATCTCATACACCCGCAACGCTGAGGCCTTGGCCCGCTGGCCCATCTGGATCAGGTGGCCGATGAACCGGAACGGCACCTGCAGAATCATCACGTAAGCGCTGAAGGCGATCAGCGCGCCGATCCCGATCTGCTCCTGCTCCGCCAACAGTCCCCCATATAACAGCACCACAACAAGGCCGATGCGGGGCAGGTGCTCCAGCGCGGGAATGTAACGCGCCGACACATCGGCACCCTTCACCTGCGCCCAACGGAGCTGATCGGCGACCCCCGCCATCCGGCGGACCTCGTGGCGTTCGCCGGCGAAACTCTTCACCACACGCACACCGGCGATGTTCTCTTCGGTGAGCGTCGCCACATCGGCCTGGCGGGCCATCACCAACCACCACACCGGCAACTGGGGATGGCGGCTCTTGAGCCCGATGTAGGCAACGACCGGCACCGGCAGCACGGTCACCAGCGTCAAGGGCACGCTCACCGCCAACATCAGCGCCAAGGCGAACACCAACGATGCCAACGACAACATCATGAACGGGCCGAAGTTCAAGAACAGCTGCACGGCACGGATGTCGCCGTTGGCCCTCGCCAGCAACTGGCCGGTCTCGCTGGTGTCGTAGAACGATGCTGAGAGCCGCGAGAGGTGGTCGAAAACGGCGTGCCGCAGAGCGGTCTCGACCCGGAAGGCAACTTTGAACATCTGCACCCGCGCGGCGTAGCCGCTGGCGAATCCGATGACCGTCAAAACGGCCAGAGCCCAGGCATACGGGGCGATCGGAGCAGACTGCTCGTCGAGCGCATTGTCCACCGCCAGCATCAGTACTGCGGGGATGACCGTGCGGACCAGCATCCCCACCGCGGTCCCTCCGACCGAAACGGCCATTCCCATCTTCATCGGCGCAACCACTGGCCACAAACGGCGCAGCCAGCCTTTGGAGGCGTCGGGACTGGGACAACCCTGAGGGGTGACGTAGCGGGCCAGCTGCGGTGTGGCTACTGGTTCAACAACAGTCATCGCTCACAAAGTCGGAGTCACAATGTCGGGGTCACAGCCGAAGCGCACAACATCACCAATATCATTGATTGGGCGTGAGACCCGCATTTGAGTCCACCACTGTTGCGTCGGTGCTAGCGTCTGGTCTCAGACACGCGCCATCAAGGTCATGGCGCTTGAAGCGACTATAGGAGCCTTGGATTCGTCAACAGTCCTGAGGGGTCGGAATGCGCACGCGAATCGAAAACCAGTTCGAGCCGATGACCTCAAGCTTGGGGCAGCGGTCGCTTGTTCGCCTGCGGACCGCCCTCGGAACCCTGGTGGCACTGAATTTCGCCGTGCTGTGGGCCGTCCCGGTGGTGGTTCAGGGTCAGGCCTACAGACGCGGCCTACATCGAGTGTTCCGTCCCGTGCACCGTTTGCTCGACGGCTCACCCGCCCTACGCCGTTTCGCCACCAAACACATATATCGCCGACCGGTACACGTCGATTATTTCGCAACGGCGATCCTCTTCGCGTTCGGCTTCCTGTTGTCTCTCGGCGGCCTGTTCGCGCTGCAGATCGTCACCAAGTCGCTGCCGTGGTACGTGGTCGTCGCCTACTACTTCATCTGGGTCGGACCCGGCGCTCGGTTCATGGCGGCCGCATACACGTTCGCGCACCGTGAGGGGCACCTGCCCGGCGGAAGGATGTACCGGCCGAAGATAGGGAACCGGGTCGGCAACTTCTTCGAGAACTGGATCGGCCCCTGGTACGGAACGATCCCCTACAACTTCTCGACCTCCCACCTCTTCCTGCACCACCGCTTGAACGGCGGCAAGGGCGACACCGTCTACGTATGGGACATCGACCGCACGAACTTCTGGGACGTGATTCGATACCAGTGGCGGGTCTTCAGATACATGACCGGCATCAGCAGCCTCACCGAGTTCCGACGCCAGCGAGGGGTTCTGCGGGCCGTGGACCGAGCACGCCGGACACTGATCAAAGGCATGGCCATCTACTGGATCCTCTTGCCGGCCGCGATTCTCACGTTGCTGACGGCGACTGGATCCAGCCTCTCCTCGGCTCTGCTGTTCCTGTTCTTCATCTACTTTCAACCCCTGTGCGCAATGTCGTGCTTCCTCTCGCTGATGAACCTCGGGTGGCATGGCTTCCTCGAATTCGACGAAGCCGGACGGCATGTGAAGCACGTCACCTCGGGCACGATTCTCGACGGGCCCGACGACTCGTACGGCGAGGACTTCCACGTTGCCCACCATCATTTTCCCAGCATCAATCACGACAGGCTGACGGACCACGTGGAGGCCGAACGGCAGGAATGGGGACGCTGCCACGGATCTGTCTTCGAGAACACCACGATCCTGGAGTTGTCTGTTCTGGTGATGCTCGGCCGATTCGACACTCTCATCGGCAACCACTATGTGGACTACTCGCAGGGGACCCTGTCCCAGGAAGAGCTCGTGGACTTGTTCGAACGTCGGGCGCAGCGCAAGGAGATGAGCTACGAGGAGTACGAGTTCGGTTATCTTCCACGCTTGAGGGAGTCGGCTGAGGAACTCGTGAGCAGCGGAGTGTGCGCCAACGAGAACAGTGCGTACGTGTATCAAGCTCACCGCAATCTCCAGCGCAATCTCAAAGTGCCGGCAGATCAGTCTGTATAGCTGAGGAGACCGCCCGGGACGTGAGCGTGAAACCTACTTTCTTGAGTCTCGCGATTGTGGCAGCCCTGCTCCTCGGGGTCGCGGCGGGGATCGGCAGCTATGTGTTCCGTGATGAGCCGCCGCCACCGCCGTGCGACCTCCCGACATCAGCGGAACTGCATGAGACGGTCGCTTCGAGCGCCGCGTGGATGGAACGCGCGCTCCAACCCAACAACCGGTTCTGGTACGAGTACGACCGCAGCACCGACACCTTTGCCAGCAACTACTTTGACGTGCGCCACGCCGGGGTGGTCATGTCGCTTTATCAGGTGGCCGCAACCGGCGACAGCAGCGTGCTTGACACTGCCGACGGCGGCCTGCAATACATCCTCGACAACCTGAACACAGTCGGCGACATCACTGCCTTCGACGACTATCGACGCGACACCGATCTTGGATCGACCGCGCTGGCCGTCAACGGACTGGTGCATCGACGCATCGCCACCGACGACGGTTCTTACGACGATCTGCTGCGATCCATGGGGCGTTACATGCAGTCGTTGCTGCGTCCCGACGGGGGCATGTGGTTCGGAGCGTTCACCGACGGACTCGAACCGATGGTCGGGCGCACGTCCACCTTCTACACCGGCGAGGCGTTCTGGGGATTCGGACTGTTGGCCAACCAGTTCCCAGGTGAAGGCTGGGACGACTCGGCCCGACAAGTCGCCCACTATCTCGCAACCGCACGAGACGCTGAAGAAGGCATCGAGAACCCGCCGCTGGCCGACCAATGGGCTTCTTACGGATTCTCTGAGATGCGGACCTGGGGAGACCTTGCCGAAGCTGAACTCGCCTATGTCCGCTCGCTCAGCGAGGCGTACCACAAGCGCGTTGAACGCGAGATTCGACGCGAGGCATCCCGGGTGGGTGACGGAACCGAGCCGCCGCGCGAGTCGGTTCGACAGTCCCGGGGGGCCGCCTTCGGCACCACTGTGGAGGCTCTCTCGGCTCTCTGGCGCCTGAGTCGACAAGACCCCGGAATGGCCGACCTCGAGCCGCAGCTGCGCCAGGACCTCCTCTGCGGCGCGGGGATCCTCGTTGCCCGCCAGTACGACGCCGAACGCGCAGCGCCCTATGCGCGGCCCGATGTTGTCGAGGGTGCCTGGTTCACCGAGGACGTCACCCGCATGGACGACCAGCAGCACGCCATGTCCGGTGTCGCCCTAACTGTGGACGCGCTCGGACAACCGGACGTTCGCTGACCAGAACGATCAGGCCCTAAACGGATCGATCGGGGACCAACCGTCGGTAGTAGACAGCGCGAACCGCGAGCGCTTCGCGGATCTCGCCGGTCATCTCCTCAGCAAACTCGGCTCTATACGCGGTATCGGTCACGATCTGCACCGCGAACTGCAGACCCGACAGAAGCCCGATAAAGACCGAGACCAGCACCAACTGTCGGCTGAATATCAGTTCAGCGCCCCACAGCGACCAACGTGACGCCCAGTCAGCGCTGCTTGTCAACTCTGTCGCCGTGGTCCACTGCAACAACGTGTCCTCGCGAACTGTCAACAGACCGAACAACAAATAGAAGGCCGTTATAACCAACGCCACCAAGAGAATCTGAATCGCTTGGGACGCAAACAACAGCAGCGAAACGTTGTACTCGGCACGACGGTGCAGCCTCGGCGCGTCGGGAGCGGGATCTTCATCGCTCGGCACCATCTGTTCGACCGGCGTGTCGACGCTGCGCACCCGCACATCGGACCAGCGTTCGAAACGAGCCAGATCGACCGTGAGCCTCCGCACCGAGAGCATCACGAAACCGGAACCGATGGCCACGACCAACACCGCAACAGCCGCGAAATACGGCAGCGTGAAGTCGTTGGCCACCTGCCACATCTCGGCGTTCAGAAAGATGAAGGCCGAGAAGATCAACAGGATCGGCAACGACTTCATGGTCAGGTTCACGATGTCGCCGATCTGTGTCTTCAACTGCGAGACAGACCAGCGGATCATGGGCAGCAGCCCCCAGGAGGTCACCACGAAGGCGACAAGCAGGACCAGCACGTTGAAGACCACTACGACCAGCACGTTCTCCGCTACCGCGTTCTGCGAACCGATCGCAGTCGGGACTGCGGGCAGGACCAGATACAGCACTATCTCCAATACGCCCACCCGGTCTGGCAGCTGAACCAGCCGACGTCCGCGAACCCGGTTCAGCAGGGCGAACGCTGCAACCCCCACAGCGACGCAGCCGACGAAGACCGCTGCCTGCCCCCAGCCGGCCCAGCGGTCGCCGAAAGCCAGGAACAGCTCCAGAAACACCACAAAAGCGAGGAAGGGGAACATCCGGGTCAACACGTCCTCACGAACCGAATAGTGGTCGATCAGATGCGGAAGCCCGCGGCGTATGAACCAACGTTCGGTGCGATAACGATCCCGCTCAAGCTCGACGCTGCTCAATGAATCCTCACTAGCCACTTCCGGCAACGCTAATCCCAGATGGCCACAACACTCCATTGGCCCGACTCGAGGGCCACGAGACGTGCCAGGCCGTCATCAGTGAGAAGCTGGAAACGGGCCTGGCGACAACTCCGCTCATCATCCCACCACCGCTCATCGACTGGCCACGGACCGGCCCAAGCCACAACTTCACACGAGCGGCCGTCGACCACCAGCAGATGGGGAGGCGACGACACCCGTCCGCGGCCGCTGACCGCAACTGCTGAGCCGTCAGCGTCGAGCAGCTCCACAACACGAGGTGACGACAGCACCCGAGCAGGTGAAGGAGCCGGCAGAGCCCCGGGCCAGGGGGCGACACCATCGGCACCAGCAGACCGCTGTGTGTCGGCCGCTGTCACCGACCTGCCCAGAAGCTCGACCTCAGCGGACGGAACCAACCTCAGTTGCTCCTTGTGGTGGCGGCCGCCGCCGTACACAGGCACCAGAACCGCCTCAGCACCCAGTTGCCCCTGCAGCCGAGCCGCAACACGCGCTGCCCGCCTGTCGGTCTCGCTCGCGCTGCCGCTGCCCCAGAAGTCGAGTTGGCAGCCGCCGGCCGCAACCACCTCCTGAGGTGCCAGAACCACTCGGGCAATGCCTCCGGTCGGCCGGTCTTTTAAACCACCTGCCCGTCCGCTCAGCCAACCATCGAGCTGCCATCGGACCCGGTCCGCTATCACCGCTGCCGACAACGCCCCTACATGGCGCCAGACACGCACCATCGACTCGCCGTGGGTGGTCTCTGCCTCAATCGCGATACGGACACACTCCACCCCCTCTGATCTGAGGCGTTGATGAAGCTCGTCAGCCAACGAACGGGCGCAGAAGGCGACCCGGTCGATGCGGTCTGCCGGAGGGTCGATATCGCTGGCAACGGACCAGTCGGGTGGTGGCAGCCGTCCCTGCGGTGAGTGTTCGTCGAGGCCTCTGGCGAGACGATGGGCGCTCACCCCCTCGTTGCCGAAGCGGGCCAGGACATCTGCTGTCTTCAGAGCAGCGAAAGCTCCGAGAGTGCCCAGGCCGAGCCGTGCCAAGACCTCAGTCAGCCCGGAGCCGTCAGCTGACCCGGAGCCGCTGGACAGCCCGGGGCCGACGCTGAGCTCTCGACGACCCAGCACCGAGATCGGCATGGGCGCCAGAAACTCAGGGCTGTGGCCGGGGTCGACAATTCGTGCCGGGTCGGCGGACCGCGCCGCCAACAGAGCGGCGAACGGCCCGTCAGCGATCCCAACACGGACCACACCTGCAGGCGCATCCTCTGAACAACCTGCGAGCAGCCCAGCGATGACTTCGCCTGCTCGGGCAAGGACCAACTCAGCCAGCGCGGCCTCACCTCCGAAATATCGGGCCGGACCGCGGGTGACGAACGCACAGGTACCCGGACGTGTGACCTCGACCCCCGGCGTCACATCGTCGAGTGCGCCAAGAACAGGCTCAAAGGTCCGCGCCTCGCGGTCCAGGTCACGTTCACGAACCTTGAGCTCGACACAGCGGGCCTGCGCCACCCGCCGACGGAGCCCGCGGACAACTCCACACTCTCTGGCCGCCGGCGAGGCAGCCACGACCCGGTTGGCGAACACCACCGCTACCGGTTCGTCAAGCGGGCAGCCCAGAGCAACCACCGGCCAATCAGGGCACCACACCACCAGAGTCCGCACAGCCACGGTCACACCGCCGGCGCATCGCAGTCCACGGGCACATCGCAGTCCACGGGCACATCGCAGCTCACGAGCACATCGCAGCTCACGAGCACATCGCAGCTCACGGGCACATCGCAGCTCACGGGCACATCGCAGTCCACGGGCACATCGCAGTCCACGGGCACATCGCAGTCCACGGGCACATCGGAGTGCGTCGGCGAATCAAGGCGCATCGGCGCACCATCGGGACCGGGGAGAAGAAACGAGACAGCTCTTGGTCTTGCGGCCGCGCCACGTCCTTGAGTGCACACCTCCACCCTCCTTGAACGCAGAAGGCCATGGCCGGATCCGAGCCCCGACCATTGCGACGCCACCACCCGAACCCCGACATCAACGCCCGGCCCTCTGCTGGAGCTGATCTGACTGGACCCGATCTGTATCAGCACCGATCCGCTCTCCCGAAGACGGGCTGACAGACGACGAAGATCAGCGGGCCGAAACCGCAGACCCGGCCCGACCATCACCACATCGACTGCACCGATGAGAGCCGCCACGACTCCGACGTTGGTCGAAGGATCAACAGGACTGACGACCAGCAGTCGTTCAAGGGCGATTCCCGCCTCAGCTGCAGCCGCAAGCCCCAGCCCCTCATCTCCCACAAGAGCAGTCCATGAGCCGGCCTGCGAGGGACCCGCTGCCAGCACCAGAGACAGCGATGTCGCACCAACGCCGTTGACCGCAACCGTGGTCCCACGCTGAAGTGACCCACCGACAAAGAGCTCGGAGACGGCCGGAAGAAGCGGCAATGTGCGCTGGTGCGCCAACGCCAGAGGTGCCACCCTGTCAGCGACGAGCTGCAAACGGGCTCGACGATCAATTTGTGACTCTGCGGTTGCTGTTGCTGCCATCAGTTCAGTATCGAACATATGTTCGTGTTCTGCAACCGCTGCAGCCTCCCGGCCCAGCCGAACCGGTCCAGCAAACCGGCCTCCAAAACCAGCAGAGTCAGGAGTTGAGCACTACCGGCTGAGGTTCGATTTCCAGCCGCCCATGATTGAGCTCAGGCAACACGTAGCGGGCAAACAGGTCACACTCGACGAGGTGGGGGTAACCCGACAGAATGAAGGCGCCCATTCCGGCCTCGGCCAGCTCAAGAATCGTGTCGCGCACCTGATCAGGGTCGCCCACGATTGCCGCTCCGGCCCCGGAACGGGCCCGGCCGACTCCCGTCCACAGATGACGCGAGGCATACCCCTCCTCGTCGGCACCCTCACGCAGTTCTGCTTGACGGGCGACACCGGCACTCTTCGAGTCGAGGGACCTGGCCCGGATCTCGGCACCGGTTGCATCATCAAGCTTGGACAGAAGACGCCGTGCCGCGGCCCGAGCCTCGTCCTCGGTCTCCCGAACGATCACATGGGAGCGCCACCCGTAGGCCAATGTGCGCCCATATGCCGCTGCACGGGCGTCCATGTCGGCCTTCACCCTCTCCACGCCGGAGACGACGTCGGGCCACATCAAGAAGACGTCTGCAGCGCGGGCCGCGCATTCCCGCGCCGCCTCGGACAGTCCCCCGAAGTAGTACGCCGGACACCCTGAACCCTCGACGGCGATCCGCGGCGGATCCAGGGTCAGATCAAGGAACTCGCCGTGGAAATCGACAGGGCGGCCGTCGAGCAGCTCTCGGATCACGTGCATGTACTCGGTGCTGCGGCGGTAGCGGGGTTCAGAGGCCATGGTCTCGCCGGGAAGGTCGCTACTGATGACGTTGATCGTCAAACGACCGGCCGCGATCTGCTGCAGCGTCGCCGCTTGGCGGACGACCTGGGGGGCTACGAACTCACCCATGCGAATGGCGAGCAGCAGGCGGATCTGTTCAGTGCGGGTGGCTACCGCCGCGGCGAAAGCGGCGTTGTCGATCCCCAGCGCATAGCCCGAGGGCAACAGGACATTGTCGTAGCCGTGCCGATCAGCGGTGGTGACAATCGAGGCGCAATGGTCCCATGAACTCTGCAGAGTCGGGTCTGGAACTCCCAAGAACTCGTAGTCGTCGTCGCACAGCGCCGAGAACCATGCGACCTCGATCGGCTCTTGACCGGCAGTCGTCGAATTCATGGCAACGGAACTCCTTCGGACGCCTCGATGATCCGGTAGCACTCGGCACGGCTCAACGACACCTCTGCGGCACCGGCCAGATCGGCCATGCGGTCCGTGTTCTGGGTGCCGATCACAACCACCGGCGAGCACGGGTGCGCCAGCACGAAGGCAACCAGAATCACCGCCCTCGACACGCCGCGGCTCTCAGCCAGTTCATCGAGCACAGCGATCAAGGCGGCTTCAGTCCCCTCAACCTCGGTGCCGAAAGCCGTCAAGCGACCACCGCCGAGAGGGCTCCAGGCCACCGCCATGCGCTGGTCGCGCATGCACTGGTCGAGGGTGCCGTCGCGCAACGGCAACAGATGAGCGGCGGAGAACTCGACCTGGTTGGCGGCCACTGGGACTTCGGCGGGCAGATGTGCCATCAGGGCGTCGACCTGGGCGACGGTGTGGTTCGACACGCCGATGGCTGCCAGCTTGCCCTTGGTCACCAACCCGGCGAGCGTGTCTGCGACATCGGCGGGGTGGGCGAGCATGTCGGGCCGGTGGACGTACCAGAGGTCGATGCGCTCAACCCCTAGTCGCCTCAGCGAAGCGTCGATCGCTGATTCGAGATAGGCGGGGCTGCTGTCGTAGGGCACGCCGGGGTCTATGCCGCCCTTGGTGGCCAGCACCATCTCGTCACGCAACCCGGGAGACTGCGCCAGCACCCGGCCGATGATCGTCTCGCTGAGCCCGAAACTGGTGCCGCCCCAGTCGAGTCCGTAGACGTCGGCAGTGTCGATCATGTTCATTCCCAGCGACAACGCCGTCTCCATACGGCGCCGGGCCTCGGAGACGTCGTCGGTGACCAGACGCCAACAACCCCATGACAAGGGGCCGACCCCTCGTCCGTCGGGTAACAATCTCGAATCAGTTTTCATAGACCTTGCCTAGCATGAGCCGATGACAGAAGCGACGAACCGCCCTGCACTAGACCGAGACCACAACGTCGTTCGTTATGGCGTGATCGGTACGGGAATGATGGGTTGTGAACATATCGCCAATATCGCGGCTCTTGACGGCGCCGCGGTCACGGCAATATGTGATCCTCATGAACCCTCGCTAACAAGAGCAAGACAGGCCGCGTCCGCCGCCGGCAACGGCACCGAGGGTCCAGCCGAGTTCAGCGACGATCGGGCACTGATCGACAGTGGACTGTGCGACGCTGTCGTGATCGCCACACCCAACCATCGCCATGTCGCTCCCCTGCTCGACGCTATGGCCGCCGGCCTGCATGTGCTGGTCGAGAAACCGCTCTGCTCCACGCTCGACGACTGTCGAGTTGTGGTCGAGGCCGGCCGCTCGCACAACGCAGTCGCCTGGGTCGGCCTGGAATACCGCTACATGCCGCCGGTGGCGCGGCTCGTGGCGGAGGTCCGCTCAGGCACCGTCGGCGAGTTGAAGATGGTGTCGATACGCGAGCATCGTTTCCCGTTCTTCGAGAAGGTCGACGACTGGAACCGTTTCAGTGCCAACACCGGCGGCACCCTCGTCGAGAAGTGCTGCCACTACTTCGACTTGATGAACCTGCTGGTCCGGCAGCGTCCGACCCGGGTCCTTGCATCGGGGGGCCAGGATGTGAACCACCTCGACGAGTACTACGGCGGCGAGCGCTCCGACATTCTCGACAACGCCTTCGTCATCGTCGACTACGCCAACGGTGTGCGCGGCATGGTCGATCTCTGCATGTTCGCGGACGCCACCAAGAACCAGGAAGAAGTCGTGGCGGTGGGAGACGCCGGCAAGGTTGAATCAATGCTCCCGGGTTCGACCATACGCGTGGGCCGCCGCGGTGAGCATTGGGTGGGAGGTGTCGAGGAGGAGACCGTTGTGGACTCCAGGATCAAGTACACGGGCGGCCACCACGGCGCGTCCTATCTCGAACATCTCGGTTTCTTGGAGGCGATCCGGTCGGGAGGAGATCCTGCAGTGAGCCTCGAGGACGGCATGTGGGCCGTGGCAGTCGGAGTCGCCGCCCACAAATCGATCGAGCAGGGCAGCGCCGTCGAGGTCAGCGTCGACGCCTGAAATACCCGATGAGCCCAAGAGGCCGAGCGAGTAGCCGAGCGAACTCGGTCCATACGTGCGAGGCCGTGGCCCGAGCGGCCCGTGAGCGCAGCGAACAAGAGCGGGAGAGACCCCGCCCCGACGTGACGGCTTGCCCCTGCCCGCGCACGTTCAGTAGTGCTCATGCACGCGTGATCGCGTACCCTGCGAGGATGGACATACAAGAAATCTCTGACCACCTCGAAATCCAGACGCTGGTTACACGCTACGGCAAGGCAGTGGACCGCAAGGACTGGGACCTGTACCGCTCAGTGTTCACCGACGACGCCTTCATCGACTACACGTCTGCCGGTGGAACTGCCAGTGGGGTGGAGGAGATGGTCACCTGGCTCGATGCGGCGCTGAGCCAGTTTCCAGCGACACAGCACCTGGTCGCCAACTTCGACATCAACATCGACGGCGACAAAGCCACGGCCGAGGTCATGTTCCACAATCCGATGGTGATGCCCGACAAATCAGCCTGGCAGACCGGCGGCTGGTACCACCACGACCTGGTCCGCACTCCCGAGGGTTGGCGCAGCCGCAAGCTCATAGAAGAATCGGCCTACTTCTCCGGTATGCCGGCCAACCTCACCGCTCCCCAATGAGCGGACCGCTGCACGGCATCAAGATCGTTGAGCTTTCGGTGGCCCTCACCGGGCCGCTGGCTGTGGGGATGCTCGTCGACCAGGGTGCCGAGGCGATCAAGATCGAACTACCGGGTTTCGGCGACCAGGGCCGTTACGTGGGGGTCAACAAAGCGGGCATCTCGGCCATGTACCAGGTCTGCAACCGGGGCAAGCGCGCGATCGCGGTCGACACCCACGACGAGCGCGGGCGCGACATCGTGCTCGACCTGGTGACCGACGCCGACCTGTTCGTGCAGAACATGCGACCCGGTGCGCTGGATCGGATGGGCCTCGGCGCCGCCGACCTGCACGCCCGCAACCCTGATCTGGTCATCGCCGCGCTGTCGGGATTCGGCCAGACCGGGCCCTATGCCCATCGCCGCGTCTACGACTCGGTGGTGCAGGCCCAAGCGGGGCTGGCCGCCTCGCAGATGGGACTGTACGACGATGAACCGGCGTTCCTTCGACAGGTCGCGGCCGACAAGATCACCGCCTACACCGCCTGTCAGGCCATAACCGCTGCCTTGTTGGCCCGCGAACGCGGCGCCGGTGGCCAGGTGGTCGAGTGTTCAATGCTCGACTCGGTCATCAGTTTCCTGTTCGCCGATGCCGCAGGCCACGAGATACTGCTCGACAACGACATGCCCCATGTGTCGCAGTCCTTCTCGGCGCAGCAGAAGGCGATGCGGCTGCTCGACGGGTTCATCGTGGTCACGCCGGTGACCGATGCCGAGTTCCACGGCATCGCCGCCTCGTTCGACGTCGACTCATCGAATCCACTGTTGGCCACGATGGCAGACCGGGTGCGGAACAAAGAGGAGATGAGCGCGTTGATGCGGGAGGTTTACGCGTCGGCCGCAACCCGCACTCTGGCCGAGGCGACTGCAGCGATGGAGTCCAACGATGTGCCCTTCGGTGTGGTGCTCGGCGTGGACGAGGTCGCCGACGACCCCCAGGTCGTGCACAACGAGACTTTCGTGACCCACCAGAGCCCGCTGTTGGGGAAAGTTCAACAGCCGCGTCCCCCGGCGCGGTTCAACGGGACCCCCGCGGAGATCCGTTCGCCCGAAGCACCCGTGCTCGGTGCCCACACAGACGAGGTCCTGACCGAGTACGGCTGGGGGGACCGCATCGCCGAACTACGCGAGGCCGGTGTGATCCAATGAGCACCGTTTTGATTAGCACCGTTTTGACTAGCACCGCCCGATGAGCACCGACGACCGAGTTGCTGCGGACCGCGCCCGCTTTCGTGAATGGGCCCGTTTCGCCCACGAGCACGGCGACTCCCCGGCCATAGCCGCGGCCACGGTCGTGCTGCTGCGCAACAGCGACGACGGCCTCGAGACTCTGATGTTGCGCAAGAACTCGAGGATCGCTTTCGGGGGCATGTGGGTCTTTCCGGGCGGGCGGATAGACGACAGTGACCGCGTCGGCGCCAACGGTTCTGACCTGGACGATCTGGCTGCTGCCCGCAATGCTGCAGCCCGCGAGGCCCACGAGGAGGCCGAGATCGAAGTCGATCCCGGTTCCATGGTGATCTTCGCTCACTGGATTCCACCTGCTGTCGCGCCGAAACGTTATGCCACCTGGTTCTTCGCAGCCCATGTAAACGACAGGAGCGAGAACGAGGGCGACGTGAAGATCGATGAGGGAGAGATCGTCGAGGGCGAATGGATGACTCCGGGAGCCTGCCTGCAACAGCATCACGAAGGCGAGATCGAGCTCGCACCACCGACTTGGGTGACCCTCGCCACGCTTCGCGGCCACCACAGCGCGCAATCGGCCTTGGCCCACCTGAAAGCTCGTCCGCCCAGGCACCATGCAACCCGCATCGGCAACTCTGAGCAGGGGCCCATCGCCATGTGGGCAGGCGATGCCGGCTACGAGGCCCACGATGTGACCATGCAGGGCCCCCGGCATCGACTCGAGATGTTCCCCGACGGCTACCGCTACGTCGACACACTCGAACAGGACACGCTCGAACAGGACACACCACAACAAGATGCGGAGACTCTGAGACCGTGATCAGTGGACTCACCACTGCCCAAGTCGAGGAGCGGGTCGCCAAAGGACTCATCAACGACGTACCGGACGCCCCTGTCCGAACATTCTCCCAGATCGTCAAGGCCAACGTCCTGACACCGGTCAACGGCATCATCGCCACACTGCTCGCGCTCATTCTGATCGCCGGGTTCCCCGCTGACGCGTTGTTCGCGGGCGTGGTGGTGAGCAACAGCGTGATCGGTATCGCCCAGGAACTGCAGGCCCGGCGCACCCTCAACGCTCTGGCTGTGCTGTCGGCTCCCAAGGCCCGGGTCCGCCGTGATTCAGAGAGCTCCGAGATTGCGATCAGTGGTGTGGTGGCTGACGACGTGCTGGAACTCGCACCCGGTGATCAGGTCGTCGTCGACGGTGAGGTGATCTCCGCCCTGGGCCTGGAAATCGACGAGTCGCTGCTCACTGGAGAAGCCGATCCGGTCGAAAAGGCCGCCGGGAGCGAGGTGCTGTCGGGTTCGTTCGTCTCTGCGGGTTCGGGAATCTACCGGGCCACCCGGGTGGGGGCGGATTCCTACGCTGCCAAGTTGTCTGAGGATGCTCGCCGTTTCGAACTCGCGCACAGCGAGTTGCGGCGAGGAGTCAACGTCATCTTGCGTTGGCTGTCGTTCATCATCCCGCCGACGGCGCTGCTGCTGCTGGCGCGTCAGCTGGCTGCCCTCGATGCTTGGCAGGACGCCCTGCAGGGAACCGTCGCCGCGGCTGTAGCCATGGTTCCCGACGGTCTTGTGCTTCTCACCTCGTTGAGTTTCGTCACCGGCGTGATCGCGCTGGCGCGTCGCCGGGCGCTTGCCAAGGAGCTTGCCTCGGTTGAGTTGCTGGCTCGTGTCGACACACTGTGTCTCGACAAGACCGGCACGATCACGACCGGCGAGATCTCTCTGGGTTCGGTCGAGCCGCTCGGTTCGTTCAGCGCGCAACATGTCGCCGATGCCCTCGGGGCGCTCGCAGCGGCCGATCCCGCGCCCAACGCGACTCTCGCCGCGATCGCCGCGGACCACCCGGAGCCGCAGGACTGGGAGCTGACGGAGAGTCTGCCGTTCTCTTCGGCCCGCAAGTGGGCTGCGGCGTCGTTCGCAGACCGCGGCTGCTATTTCCTCGGCGCTCCCGACATCGTCTTCAACGACAGCGACACCGCCGGCCGAGACCGGGCCGCCGAGATCGCCGCGAGCGGAACCAGGGTGCTCCTCGTGGCCCGTTCGGAGGAATCTTGGAACGACGAGTCCCTGCCGTCGACTGTCGAGGGTGTGGCGTTGGTGCACCTTGAGGACACCGTGCGCAGCGATGCCCCGGAGATACTGGCGTTCTTTCGTGATCAGGGGGTTGCGCTCAAGGTCATCTCCGGCGACAACCCTGCAACAGTTGCTGCGGTTGCCCGCCGCGCCGGGATCAGCGGAGCCGACTCCTTCATCGACGCGCGCTCGCTGCCGAGCGAAGGTGCCGACCTCGCCGATGCCCTCGAGGCCAACACCGTGTTCGGCCGGGTCACCCCGTATCAGAAGCGGGCGATGGTCCACGCGCTGCAGCAGAGAGGACGGACTGTGGCAATGACCGGCGACGGCGTCAACGACGTTCTGGCGCTCAAGGACGCCGACATGGGCATCGCCATGGGTTCAGGGTCGTCGTCGACCCGCGCCGTCGCGCAGCTGGTCCTGCTCGACAACAAGTTCTCGACACTTCCGAGGGTGCTGGCCGAGGGCCGCCGGGTCATCAACAACATCGAGCGGGTCGCCAACCTGTTCATCACCAAGGCCGCCTACGCGGTGCTGCTCACTGCCCTGGTGAGCATCGCCGGCTCGCCGTTCCCGTTCCTTCCCCGCCAACTCACCCTGATCGGCACGTTCTCGATCGGCGTCCCCGGGTTCTTCCTGGCTCTGGCCCGCAACGATGCGCTCGTCCGCCCCGGTTTTCTGAGACGTGTTCTGCGCTTCTCGCTACCTGCCGGGTTCATCGCCGGCGCGGTGACCTACGTGTTGTACGAGGTGGTGAGACGCATGGACGAGGTGTCTCTGGCCGAGGCCCGAACGGCCTCCACTGCCACTCTGCTGGCGATCGTCCTGGTAATCCTAGTGCTCGTCAGCCTGCCCCTCACACCAGCCAAGATCGCCCTGCCGATGGTGATGACCGGCGTCTACCTGCTGACGCTCTTCTGGTCGTTCCCACGCGACTACTTCGAGTTGGACCTGCCCCCGAGCCCCGCCTGGGTGGCGGTGGTCATCGCCTCGGTCGTCGGCACTGTCGCTGTGGCCGTCACCACCCACCTGCTCGACGAATGACTTTCAGCGACACTTCGCGGGAATACGGCGGCTGCGGATGCTCCCTGCGATAACGACCGCGCCGGTTTAGGTGCCGGATTGGTCGTCTTGTTGTGGCAGGTGCCAGTTCACTTTGTGATTGGCGTCGTGGCCCAGGCCGGTATGGGACAGGCCGGCGTCGACGCCGCCGGACTGGATGGTGCCGCCGTTGAGCACCAGACCGTCAGCGAGCACCGCGATGCCCTGAGAGGAATAGTTCGGCTCAACGACCGTGTGCGTGAAGGTCAAAGTGTTCGAGCCGCTACCGGCGTCTTTCGCCCCAGGTGCGGATCTCGACGTAGTAGCGGCCCGACACCGGGGCCACCCAGACGATGCGCGACGCAAAGGAGTCACCGTAGTCATCGTTGTATGCCAGTTCCGCGTCGTATTCGTCGAACAGCACCGCGATAGAGTCGGCCAGGGTCACCGGCTCGACATCGATCTGGTAGGTCTCGCCCCCGGTGGCCTCGAACCAGAACGAGTGAATGTCGCCGGGACGCTCAATGAAACCCTCGTAGA
Source organism: uncultured Acidimicrobiales bacterium (assembly GCA_951812975.1). GTDB lineage: Bacteria > Actinomycetota > Acidimicrobiia > Acidimicrobiales > Aldehydirespiratoraceae > VXYK01. The sequence continues at coordinate 221,389 of CATOTC010000002.1, forward strand.
ACTCGGCTCGGCCGAACCGTCTCCGGACGGCCCGGCGTCGATGTTGGTCGGCCGCGCTCAACTGAACCGCCCGACCACGATCCCCGCCGTTGCCGTCCTCCACAGCGGACGCTGTCGCCTCTTGGGGTCGCCTCTGTCCGGATGCCATGCGGACGCCTCCTAATTTTCCCGGGCATGCCCGATTGTGGATCTATGTAGATGTACGAATCTCCTGGGTCACAATAACGAGAATTTGAGGCTGCAAACGTCTGGGAGTTGTCGGAGCGGGCCGTTTGATCCGTCGAAATACAGTAGCTGCGTATGCACCCTGCAATCACACAGTCGACGTTCCGGCAGATGTGAAGTAGACTTCTGATATGCCAGAAAACTGGATTTCCAGGACATTTGAGCCGGTCTTCACGGTACCGGCTGCTCAATTGCAACTCTTTCCGGTATGGCTGTTACTCGGCCCCCGGCAAGTCGGCAAGAGTTCGCTGCTGAAAAAGTGCAGTCCGGCGCATGTGCATGTGGACCTCGACGACCTTGCAATCAGGGAACGAGCCAACCGCGACCCGCTTCTGTTCATGCGCGACCTGCAACCCCCGTTCACGATCGACGAAATCCAGTATGCACCTCAGCTGTTGAGCCCGATCAAACAACTCGTGGATTCAAAAAACCTGCCACCGGGTTCGATCAGGCTCACGGGCTCACAGAATTTTCAGGTCATGGAGGGGATCACCGAAACACTCGCCGGGCGCGTGGCGATCCTCAATCTGTTCGGGCTCTCCGACGAGGAGAAGCAGTTACCGGGACGCCTCGCCCCGCGGCGATACTTCCAATCGCTCATCGAGACCGGATTTCCGAAATTGCACGGCGTCAGCGACGGGGCAGCCCGCGATCTGTACCTGTCTTCCTACCTGCAGACCTACATAGAGAGGGACATTCGGGAATTGTCGAGAGTCGAGAAGCGCAGGGAGTTCGAAACGTTCGTGCGGCTCTGCGCCCTGCGCACCGGACAAGTCGTCAACTACCACGACCTGGGACGCGACGCAACAGTGTCGCCGGCAACGGTCAAGGACTGGCTCAGCCTGCTCGAGGACGGCTTCCTGATCAAGCTGCTCTCTCCCTACTTCACCAACCGCACTAAGCGCATGACCAAGAACCCCAAACTGTACTTCCTCGACGCCGGACTCGCCGCCTGGCTCGGCGGCTGGCGCGGCGCGGAGGAAGCGATGCTTGGACCCATGGGCGGCCCGTTGTTCGAGACCCATGTGCTGACCAACATCCTGAAACAGTTCCGCCACCGGGCAAGGGAAGTTGAAATCCACTTCTGGCGCACACGAGACGGCCAAGAAATCGACTTCCTCATCGAAAGCGGAGGCCGGGTGCGGCCTGTAGAAGTCAAGCTGGGCAACGCGCGTCATGCGTCGCTTCCGCGACTGGATCGGATCGCCGACCCCAACTGGACACAGGGGCAGGTGGTTTCCCTCGCCGCTGAAGAAAAGCCCGTCAGCATCACACATCAATGGACACTGTGCGCGCCCGAGGATCTTGATCTGGGTGAGTCCCAGGACCGGATTCTGTAGCCGAACCGCTCGGCCTCTAGAGTCGGCGCATGGCAGAAACGAAGCGGCTCGCCTCCAGGCGGGCGATCATCACTGGGGCGAGTCGAGGGATCGGGGCAGGTGCGGCGCAGCGTATTGCAGCCGAAGGCGCTGCGGTGGCGCTGGTGGCGCGCACTCTCGACGAGCATCCGACCCTGCCGGGCTCGCTCAACGAAACGGCCGACAGATGCGGACAACTCGGCGCCGAGGCAGCGTTGATCGTCGCTGACCTCGCCGATGAATCCGACCGTGCCAGAGTCGTGCCGGAGGCGACCGCCGCGCTCGGTGGACCGATCGACATCCTGGTCAACAACGCCGCTGGGGCGATCTACCAGCCGATGGAGGACTACCCGCTGAAGCGGCGGCGACTAATGGTCGAGCTCAACGTCCATTGCCCTGTCGACCTCTCCCAAGCGGTGATCCCGTCAATGCGCCAACACGGTGAGGGATGGATCATCAACCTCTCCAGCGCAACGTCGAACCATCCCCAGGGTCCGCCCTACGACCTCAGCGGAGTGAAGGGGGTCTACGGTTTCTATGGGGCGTCCAAAGCAATGCTCAACCGGGTCACCACCGCGATGGCCTCGGAACTGCACGGCACCGGCATCCGCCTCAACACCGTCGAGCCGGCGGCTGCGGTCATGTCCGAGGGCGCCGACAAGATAGTCGGGCACATGTTGTCTGAAGACCAGATCGAGTCGATGGAGGCGATGTGTGAGGCGATCCTCTGGCTGTGCGACTGCGGTGCAGACCACACAGGCGAGATCGAGTCGAGCCTCAATCTTCTCGAACGGGAACAGATCACCGTCATGAGCCTCGACGGCACCCGGCCCCACCCCGGGGGTTACCGCCGGTGAGCGTCGCCGAACTGGCCGAATCCGCCGAGCTCGTGGACCTCACAGCCACACTGCGCGACCGCGTAGCGGTGTTGACACTCAACCGGCCCGAGAACCTCAACGCGTTCTCTTCGGCGATGGGCCGCTCGCTCACCACGGCTCTGCGCGCCTGCGATGCCGACGACGAGGTACGCGTGGTCGTGATCACCGGCGAGGGAAGGGCCTTCTGCGCCGGAGCCGACTTCTCAGGCGGCGCCGGAGTGTTCGGCACGCCCGACAGCACCGACACCACAGGCAACAAGAAGCCGCCCTTCTCCTCAGACCCGCTCGACGACTTCCATCCATGGGACGTTCGCAAACCGGTGATCGCCGCAATCAACGGCCACGCAGTCGGGATCGGCCTGACCATGACCCTGCAATGCGACATCCGGATAGTCGCTGACGAGGCAAAACTGGGCATTGTTCAAGTCCGACGGGGAATAATGCCCGACCTCCACTCGCACTGGACGCTCCCCCGCCTAGTCGGCTACGCCCGCGCCACCGAACTGATGCTCACGGGCCGAATGTTCAGCGGAACCCAAGCAGCACAATGGGGTCTGGCGTCGGATAGCGCGCCGGCATCCGAGGTGCTCGAGCGGGCGACCGGACTGGCCCGCGATCTGGCAGTCAACACCGCGCCGCTGTCGGTCGGCGTATCCAAGCGGCTCCTGTGGATGTCTGCGCCTACGCCTGAGGAGATCAACACCCTGGAGCGTGAACTGCACCTGCATCTGATGGGGACCGCTGATTCCAAAGAAGGCGTGATGTCGTTCATGGAGAAACGCGATCCCTACTGGACCTTGAGGATCTCCCAAAACTGGCCGACGTGGCTCGAATGACTCCCCGTCTGGTTCAAGAGCCAAAATCTGGATAGTCAATCTACCATTTTTGGTAGATTAAGTCTACCGAAAATGGTAGATTGCTGTTATGAACGTCGAACCCCCGGAGAGTCGCCGCACAACGCTCACACCTGTCGGCTATCGGAAGCGAATCGCCGAAACGGAGGCGGAGCGAACTCTCGGAGTCGCCCGAGCATTGCTCGTGGAAGGCCCCAAAGGCTGCGGGAAGACCTGGTTCGCCAAACGATTCGCCCACAGCGAAGTTCTCCTCGAGCAGGACCGCGCAGCGCTTACGTTGGCCCAAGCGGTGCCCGACAGGGTGCTTGAGGGGGACACACCACGCCTCATCGACGAATGGCAGCGCGCTCCCGCACTGTGGGGCGCCATCCGGGGGGCCTGTGACAGGCGGGCTGAGCCCGGCCAGTTCATACTCACGGGATCAGCTGCTCCAACCGATGACCTCACCCGGCATTCGGGGGCCCTGCGAGTGCAACGCCTCGCCCTGCGCACAATGTCGCTAACCGAACAGGGGCTTTCTTCACAAGCCGTGTCTTTAGCCGATCTACTGAACGGGATCCCATGCGACGCCTCGCCGAGCGGCCAACACCTGCCTGAGATGGTGGACACCTTGTGCCGAGGCGGTTGGCCTGGTTTGGACCCTCGGATACCGGTCGCTGACACCGCCCGGTTCCTGCGCAGCTATCTCGACGACATCGCACGCACAGACATCCGCCAAGTGGACGGCGTGGAGCGCGACCCGGTACGAGTGTCAGCTCTGATCCGGTCACTTGCACGAAACGTCGCCACCGCAGCAAGCCTGAACAAACTCGCCAGAGAGGCCAGTGCCGATGCTCCGCTGGGGCGCCACACCGTCCGCTCCTACCTGGATGCGCTCAAGCGGTTGCATGTATTGGAACCCCTCTCAGCGTGGCCGACCCACCTGCGCTCCCGCTCACCACTGCTCACCAGCCCCAAACACCACTTCTGCGATCCCTCGTTGGCCGTGTCGGCTCTGAGGGCGACACCTCAGGCCTTGCTGGCCGACCCGGAGGCTCTCGGGCTGTTCTTCGAATCGCTGGTCGTCAAAGAGTTGCGGATTTACGCCCAAGCGACCGACGCCGAGGTCTACTCATTCACCGACGCTGCCGGTGCGGAAACCGATGCCATCGTGGACGCCGGAGACGGCCGTTGGATAGCCGTCGAGGTCAAACTCGACAACGACGAACAAGTCGACCACGGGGCACGGTCCCTGCTCGCGGTCAGCAAGAAGATAGACGAGACTCGAATGGGGAAACCCGCCGCGCTGGTGGTGATCACTGCTGCGGACGGTTACGCCTACCAACGAAGCGACGGCGTGTCGGTCGTACCCTTGTCCAGCCTCGGCCCCTGAGAGACTGTCGGCTACGTCTCGGCTTCTCATGGCGCGACCTGCCCTCTAGAGTCGCTCCATGAGTGGAGATGGAATGACCGGAGTGGCTTGAATGGCGCCGCAGACGTCTCGTACTGCGCTGGTCGTCGGTGGCGGTGATCCCGCTGACTCGGTTGGGGTCGGCCTGCTGACCGCGGGTTGGAGCCTCCTGCGGCTGGGTGACGATCCGATCAACGACGACACGGTCGCCGTGGCCTTCCCCACCTTGGAGCACCTGGACCTGGTGGTACACGCCCGCTATCCGGCTCTGTGCCGACAGAGTCGGGAGTTGACCGATTTGACGGCCGAACAATGGCACGCAGCCTGTGACGAACCACTCGAGGCAGGCATCCGCCTGGCTCGCGGCGCGTATGAACCGCTGCGCGCAGCGGAGGGAACGATCGTGTACCTGGTACCGCTGATGGCCTCGGCCGGGGGCGACGGATTCGCTCCCTTCGCGGGAGCAGCAGAAGGACTGCGCGTCTTGGCCAAATCGCTGGCGAAGACCTGGGGCACAGACGGCATCCGCGCCCACGCCATCACCCTGGATCCAAGCGCTTTCCTGGCACCGGACGACGCTGCGGGAATGGCTGAGGCCAACTCGCTGCACGACCCTCCCCTCGGGCGAGTCCCCGACCTCAGTGACGAGGTCTCCCTCGTAGTCGATGCCCTCACCAGCGACGCGTTCGGTGTGTTGACCGGTGCTTCTCTGGTGGTTGACGGCGGACTCTGGATGCCGGGATGAGCGGACTACTTGAAGACCAGGTGGCGATCGTTACCGGTGCCGGTCAGGGGGTCGGCGAAGGTATTGCGACGGCTATGGCGCTAGCCGGTGCCCGGGTGACAATCGCCGCTCGCCGTTCCGCCAATGGTGAACCTGCGGCGCAGGCGATCCGCGACCGGGGAGGCCAAGCACTGTTCTGCCGCTGTGACGTGACCCGACGCGAGGATGTGGACGCTGCTGTGGCCTTCTCGCTGAAACACTGGGGACGCCTCGATGCGATGGTCCACAACGCGGTCTCCCCGCCGGGACCACCACGCCCGATTCAAGAAGTCGACGACGAGACCATCGCCTCACAGATCGCGACAAGCACCACAGCCACGTTCCACTGTGCCCAGGCGGCGTTCCCGGAGCTTCGTACCAATGGCGGGACGCTCATTCTGCTCACCTCGCCGTCGGGTATTGAGGGATCGGGGCATCTGCCTCTCTACGGCGCTGTCAAAGGCGCCCAGCGGGGAATGCTCAAGAGCCTCGCCCGCGAATGGGGACCCCACGGGGTGAGGGTCAACGCCATTGCACCCGTGGCGTGGACACCGGCAATGGACGTAGCCACCGAGGCCAACCCGACGCTGGAAGCCCGTCTGATCGGGCGGACCCCGCTCGGCCGCATCGGTGATCCAACCTCAGACATCGGACCGGTAGCCGTGTTCTTGGCATCAGATCTGGCACGCCACATGACCGGACAGACTCTGGCCGTCGACGGAGGCCGCTACCTCGGCCTGTAAGCGTTGTCTTCGCCGCGCGGAGCCGGAGCCGCGCAGTGCACTTACCGCGCGCAGCCGGAGCCGCGCAGTGCACTTACCGGGCGCAGCCGGAGCGGGCGAAGGGGGTCCGCGCGAAAATGGGGGCTCAGGCCGTGGGATCCGCGGCGACGCGGATCCCCATGTTGGCAGTACATGTGTCGGGCGTGTTGAACGACCGGGCACCTACGCGGTAACGGTTGCAGTAGGAGTCATGGCACAGGTACGACCCGCCCTTGATCACTCTGGAACGCCCCTCGTCGAACCAGTCGGCGCACCATTCCCAGACATTGCCGGCAGTGTCATGCAAGCCGAGGCCGTTGGGCGGATAGCTGCCGACGGGAGACGTCGCATACCATCCGTCGTCGAGTGTGTTGCTCGACGGGAACGTGCCCTGCCAGATGTTGCACTGATGGACTCCGCCCGGTGTGAGTTCATCGCCCCAGCCATAGGTTGCCTGCTCGAGTCCGCCGCGGGCTGCCCGCTCCCATTCGGCTTCAGTGGGGAGGCGGCCCCCGACCCAGGCGGCATAGGCCGCCGCCTCGTACCAGGTCACGTGCACGACAGGATGCTCACCCAAACCTTCGAGGTTGCTGTGCGGACCCGAAGGGTGCCGCCAGTCCGCGCCCTCGACAACTCGCCACCACTCCGCGCCGACCACTCCCCGGGTGTCACAGAAGTCGTCGGGCAGCACCCCCGCAAACACGAACGACCAGCCGTCAGACTCGGCCAGTGTGGTCAGCCCCTCGGCGTTCACGAAAGCCGCGAACTCATCGTTGGTAACGAGGTGCGAAGCGATCAGATATCGCTCTGTTGGGACCTCGCGGACCGCGCCCTCGCGATCTGTGGGAAAGCGGGCGTCCGCGGTGCCCATAAGGAACGAACCGGCCGGAATGTCGACCATCTGCGGGAGCGAACCGCAAACGCCGCGGCCGTCACCGACACCGGGCCCACCCGGATCACCCAGTTCCACCTCACCGGCACGCGAAGGAGTACAGCAGGCATCGTCGGTCACCTGTCAAGTATGGCGTTCGATACCGCTGTGCGTGTCGCCTGATACGCGCCGGCTAGGAAGCGCTCTTCATGGCGTCGCGAGCCCGCTGCTCGGCCACGCGCTTGCGGCCGATAATCGGCGTCGTGGGAGCGAACCCCGCAGCCGCCCGTTCCGATTCGCTCTCGCCGCCCCAGAAACCCAGTTCCCGGTTCTTCCGGGCGTAGTCGCGGCACTCGATGAGCGACACACAAGAATCACAGATTCGTTCGGCCGCGGACTCACGACGAACCCTCGCCTCAGGGCGCTCGGCAAACGGCGCGAAGAACAGATGGCCGTGACCGTTGCACGCCGGATCGCTCATCCACGAAGTCGACCCGATCGGGCCGGCCAAGTTCTCAGATAGTTGAGTCATGTCAAGCATAATCACCCGCTTTGATGGAGCCCTTGGCCCCATGCGAGGATGCGGCTTCAGGTGCCCCTTTCGGCTAGCGATTTCAACTTAGGAAACCAGCCGGCGATTGTCGCACGAAGTCTGATAATTCTTCGCGGTGGGAGCTATCGCTGAAACAGATAGCCGACTATTGCCTGACAACGAGCCGGTTACGGGGCTGATCCCGCACGGCAACGGCGATCCGAGTCACCCGTCTGTCGGCGACAACACCCTGACGATATTGATGTATCGATCCAGGTCGTAGATCGCCGCGGCCAACTCCAGCACATCAGCGAGCTCCAACCGCGCCAGTTCCAAAAAGAGACGCCGCGGAGTCGGAAGTTGATCGTCCGGAGCGTAAGCCCTTCGTGCCAGCGAACGCATAATATCGGCATTCCCCAGCCCCGTGTAGTTGAACTGGACCACTTCAACCGCTCTTTCGAATTCGTCGGCGAGGACATTGCCGCCGACGACATCGGCAAGGATGCGGAAGATCTCTGCTTCGATCTCATCCATCCGTTCGGGATCGCCCGAAGCCGTGAGCGAGGACCGTACGCCCTGCTCAGGAGTGAAGTACGACGAGAGTCCCACCGATACCGCATACGTGGCACCGATGTCCTCGCGGACGTCGTTGGTCATTCTGGCGTCCAGAACGACTTCGAGAACATCGAGGGCGACCTCCACGGCTGGGTCTATGTCCATCAGCACCTCGTGGTACAACTCGAGCTCGGTGGCTCGAGAGTCCGGACCGAGTTCCACCTCTCGGCGCACGGTCTCTTCGGGTGCAGGCGGGCGACGGTTCACATGGCTGTCCGGTTCTCCCGCAGGCAGGGTTCCCACGTAGGTGCGAGCCAACCGCTCAATCGTCTCGCGGTCGACGTCACCGGCGACGACAACCACCAGATCGTCGACGCTGGCGAAGCGCTGCTTGTAGCGTTCGAGCAGAGACTCCGCAGTGAGAGCGTCGAGCGTCTCCTGCGACGCGACCGGGTTGAACCATTCGTACTCGTCGCCGTAGCGGGCCTGGTTGTATGCCACCCATGCCTTCCAGCCAGGATCGACCAGAGACAAGTTGAGGATGATCTCACCGACGCTGACGACTTCTGCGAAGGCCTGGTCGTCCACGCGGGGCGCGGTGAACAACAAGTGCATCAGCTGGAACATCGTCTCCACGTCGGCGGTGCTGGCTGCGCCAGTCACACCCTGGGTCGTCTCACCGATGAACGGTTGCGCCGAGGCGCTGATGCCGTCGATGTAACGAGACAACTGAGCGGGGCTGAGATTCCCGAGTCCACTCTGGCGCACCGCTCGGGGGGCCAGCCTGCCGGTCAAGATACGGTCTCCCGGTTCTCCAGCGGACCAGCCACCCTGGGAGACTGCCTGGAGGCTGACCTGGTTCTCGGCAATGTCAGAGCGAACGAACATGACTCGGGCGCCGTTGGCGAAAGTCCACTCGTACGTGTCGCCGAATCTGTCGCCAAAGATCTCGGCCGAGCTGTCGAGGAAGTCGAGTTCACCGGATTCCAGCGGCTCGACAGGGTCGGGCACTGTCAGCAACTCGTCAGCGTCGGCGATGAGAGGAGGCAACTCACCTACTTCCGCACTCGTAACCGCGGCGGCCAGTTCCTCGACCGTGGGCAGGTCGGCGGGGTCGGCCGCAACGCCGATCACCAACAGGCCGCTCTGGTCCACTATCTCTTCGAGACGGGTGCTCAATTCCTCCGGAGTGATTTCGTCCAACAGGGCCGACACCCGTGTCAGCCGGTCAGTGGCCGTGCCGATGTCGCTTCCAGCCAGGAAGTGTGAAACGTAGAGGCCGGCGTAGCTGCTGTCCTGGGTCGTGGCAGCGGCTTGAACCCCGAACTCCAATCCTGACTTGATCGCCGTGACCGCCCGAGCAAGGTCCGCCTCGACGAAACCATTTGCCTGGAGGGTCAACATCATCGACCAGAAGTCGTTGAGCGCGGTCTCGAAATCGACGGCTCGCAGGTTGGTGCCGTAGAAGCGCAGACCACGGGTGTGGGTGAACGAACTCCAATGGGTCGGGTCTGTCTGTGAGAGATAACCCTGCTCGTAGGCATCCTGCAGGCGGTTACCGAGCATGATCGCGATGAGCTGCTCCATCCACAGCTGTCGTTCGCCTTCAACAGTGTCGCGGTCCCAGGACGGCAGGCGGATGTCCAACGACAGATAGGAGTACCCCTGACCCGGGGAGGTGGCAATGTCGAACCTCGGTTCGGGGTCGAGCTCTGAGAACGTGTCGGGAGCGGTCGGGTCCTGACCCTCGGGTATGGCGCCGAAGTGCTTCTCGACCAGATCCTCCAGCGTGTCGAGCCGCAGATGACCGACAGCGATCACCGCCATGTTGGAGGGCACATACCACTTCTCGTAGAAGTCGCGCAGGTCCTGCGCAGTGATCCCCTCGATGCCTTCGATCGAACCGATAGGCAAGCGACCCTCATAGGGTGTCCCCGCGTCGTAGGCGCGGGGGAATGCCGCACGCACGACGCCTTCGGCGGTCTCATATCCGAGGCGGTACTCGTCGCGCACGACTCCGCGTTCATCTTCGACGTCGTCGGGGTTGATCGTGGCTGCGTGCGCCCACTGCGCCAACACGTCGAACGCGAGATTCACGTCCTCTTCAACATCGGAGCGCAACGCAAGTTCATAAACGGTCGCGTCATAGCTCGTGTAGGCGTTGATGTCGGGGCCGAACTCGACACCGATGCCCTGCAGGACTGTGGTCAGCTCATTGCCCGGGTACCTCTCGGTGCCGTTGAACAGCATGTGCTCGAGGAAGTGGGCCACACCGCTGCCCGCTTCAGCCTCATGGAGCGAACCGGCATTCACCGCCAGACGCAGTTCCAGGCTCCTTCCGGGGCTGTCGTTGCAGCGGAGGTAGTAGGTCAGGCCGTTGTCCAACGTGCCGATCCGAACCGCCGGGTCAATCGGCAGCAGACCGTCCTCGGTGCTTGTCGCCTCGTCGTCTGCAGCTTCGGCGTCCTCGCATTCGACAACGACCGGCTCGGACTCGCCCTCGTCGTCGGTTGGATCGCAGTGTGGGGTTGCGGGGTCGACGGTCACGTCCGGTTCGCCCAAATAGCGGTACAGGAACGTGATCAGCTGGCCACGCGTCAACGTGGCATCGGGTGCGAAGGTGGTCGGTGTGGTACCGGTGGTGATACCGTTCTGGGCCATCCAGGACACACTGGCCTGTTGCCAGGGCGCGACGACATCGCTGAAGCCGTGCGGCGGCGCTGAGGGCTCACCGGCCAGACGATGCAGGAACGCTGCGGACTGACCGCGATTCAGCGTCTCATCAGGTGCGAACGTGGTCGGTGAAGTACCAGTGGTGATGCCAGTGTTGGCCATCCACGAGACCGCATCCTTCTGAGACGCTTCGGTCACATCGTTGAATGGATGGGGGTCCCCGGGATCGGGCTGACCCTCCATGGTGTAGATCCACACCGCTGCCTCACCACGCGACACGGGAACATCGGGTCCGAAACAAGGCCCTGAAACACCGGTGATCCCGTTGTCAACGGCCCATTGCACCGCATCGGTGTACCAAGTGCCCTCGGGCACGTCGCCATAGCCCGCCACAGCCCCGGCCGGTGACGGTGACGCTGCCAACAACGCTGCCATCAACGCAACAACGAACCCGGCCCGGCTCAACCCGGCCGTCAAACGCGAACATGAAAGTGACATAGGCACGACAATTTACCGCACTAATCCCAATTGTTGAGCACCAAGTCTCCCCGACAGGCCGATATCAACCGAGTTGCCTGCTCAGGCGACTGTGCCGTTGGCTCGTAGGGAACCGATCTCAGCGGTCGTCAACCCGAGATCGTCCGCCAGGATCTCTTCGGTGTGCTCGCCCAGACGAGGTGCCGGCGCCGGTTCTGCCGCAAGCATTCCGTCGAAGGCCAGCGGCGAACCGGGGGCCAGGTAAGTGCCGATCTGTGGCTGGTCCACTTCCCGGAACAGGCCACCGTCGACCGAACAGCGAGGGTCCTCTTGCACAAGTTGCTTGAAGGTCTGGTAGCGGCCCCAACACACGCCGAGTTCATCGAAACGAGAGGCCACCTTCGCGATCGTGAGGCTCGCGATCCAGGGTCGGATCGCTGCCGACAGTTCAACGCGGGCCGCGAAGCGGTCTCCCTCGTCGTCGAAGTCGAGTCCTTGAGCCTCGGCGATGGCTGCCACCGCGTCGCTGGACTCGGTCGCCTCGAGAAGGCTCGACCACTGCTTCGGGCTAATTCCTGCCACATAGACCCGCACGCCGTCGGCGGTCGTGAACTCGGCTCCGTAGGCGCCGTAGACATGGTTGCCGAAACGCCCGCGCTCGGTGCCGTTGATCTGTGCCTCTGCCACATGGCCCAGGGCTGCCACCGCAGCAAGGGCCACATCGCTGAGAGCCAAGCTCATCAAGGTGCCCTCCCCGGTAAGCAAACGGCGTCGATCGGCAGCCAACAGACCCAGCGCGGCGGTCTGACCACAGATCAGGTCCCAGGCGGGCAGCACATGGTTGACCGGTTCTGTCGAGTCGACCGGGCCGGTCGCGAGCGGATATCCCATGGCCGCGTTGACCGTGTAGTCGAGCGCGGTGGACCCGTCGCGGTTGCCCGTCAGCGCCAGCATCACCAGATCGGCTCGAACCTGCCGCAGAGCCGAATACGACATCCATCCTCGCGCCGGGAAGTTGGTGAGGAAGGTTCCCACTATGCCGATCAGTTCGGTCAGCAGTTCCTGGGCACGCTCGGAGCGCAGGTCGACCGCGATTGAGCGTTTGCCCTTGTTGAGACCAGCCCAGTACAGCGACTCACCCTCGACAGTGAGAGGCCAGCGGCGTGCATCGAGCCCTCCGCCTATCTGATCGAAACGGATGACATCGGCACCGAGCTGGGCCAGGGCCATGCCTCCCGAAGGGGCCGCGACGAAAGCCGAGCCCTCCACTATCCGGAAACCGTCAAGCGGCGGGGTCATCGACATCCCCAATTGCGCCTCCGGCGACGGTCATCAAGCCATCCAGTTGATCGACTGCAGTTCGCTGTAGGCCTCGATCCCCCACTTGCCGCGGTCCCGACCCACGCCACTCATCTTGAAACCGCCGAACGGTGCCTCCATGTGGGGTTGGATGACGTTGAGCCCGACACAACCCGATTCGAGTTGCCCCGCAATGCTGTAGGCACGCTTCGTGTCAGATGAGAAGACGTAGCTGTAGAGGCCGTAGTCGGAGTCGTTGGCGAGTTGCACGGCCTCCTCGTCCTCCTGGTAGGGCAGAACCACGATGACCGGGCCGAACGCCTCCTCGCGCACCACATGCATGTCGGGAGTGCAGTCCGCGAGCAGGGTCGGCGCGATGAAGTACCCCGGCAGGTCCGGGCGGTCACCACCGCAGACCAGCCTGGCCCCGTCGTCGATGCCCGACGCGATGAACTGCTCGACACGGTCGCGGTGCACTTCGGTGATCACCGGGCCGACGATGGTGGACCGGTCCGTCGGGTCGCCGACCTTCATGAAGCCCGAGAATGTGTTGAGCGTATCGATCAGCTGGTCGCAGACGTCGCGATGGGCGATCACCCGTGTCGGCGCAGTGCAGATCTGCCCTGCGTGAAAACCCCAGACCGTGGCGATCGACTGCGCGGCGGTGCCGAGGTCGGCGTCCTCGGTGACGATCGCGGCGCCCTTGCCCCCGAGCTCCATGAGCAGACGCTTCATGGTCTTGCCGCCGTTGGCCATGATCTTGGCACCGATCGGCGAGGAGCCCGTGAACGAGATCATGTTGACATCGGTCGAATCGACCAACGCGGCACCCACATCAGGAGCCGAACCGTTGACGATGTTGACCACGCCCGGGGGGAAACCCGCCGCTTCCACGGCTTCACCCAACAGCAGGATGCCGAGCGGGTCCTGAGGCGCAGGCTTGATGACCGTGGTGCATCCCGCGGCCAGCGCCGGCGCGATCTTGCCCGCAACGTTGGTGACAGGGAAGTTGTACGGCGTGATGGCGGCGACGACACCGACGGGTTGGCGTTTCACTTCGGCGCTCAGCAACCCCGCCGGCCCGAGCGGACCCGCCGGAGTCGGGATCGGCGACAGGCTCTCATCGAGGTCGATGGGTGTTGCGTAGTAGCGGAAGCGGTCGACCGCGGGGCCTCCGACCTGCAGGGTCTCGGTCGTTCCGATCGTGGCACCAGTCTCAGCCTGTACGGTCGCGACCCAGTCCGGTGAGCGTTTCTCGATCTCGTCGCCGAGTCGTCCGATCAGGGCGCACCGCTCTGGAGCACTGAGTCTCTTCCAGGCTCCGAACGCCGCTCTGGCTGCCGCGGCGGCATCGTTCGCCTGTGAGACGGTGGCTTCGGGTGCCCGTCCGACGACGTTGGTGGTGTGCGGATCGACGATGTCGTAATGCCCGGCACCACCTTCGACCCATTCACCGTCGATCAACAACCGCCAATTCTTGTCGACATCAATCATGCTCATGGCCACAAACGTTACCTGCGCCACCGAACGCACCCCTAAGCGAGTACCACCGGATGCGTGCGAATTCCTCGGCATGGCCGCCGTCTGCCCCCGATGTCGTGCCGCTCCCCGATGTCGTGACAGCGGGTCGTCACGTCTAGCCTCGTCATCAACGTTTGTCCGGCACTCAGCTTGTATATCCACATGCCCGTATATCCACATTCCCGTTTCAAGGAGTTCCAATGTCTGAAGCAGTGATCGTCGCCACCTCCCGCACCCCCATCGGTCGGGCCAACAAGGGCTCGCTCACCGAGGTTCGCCCCGACGACATGTCGTCGTTCATCCTCAACGATGTCATGAGCAAGGCCGGAGTCGAAGCGTCCGACGTAGAGGACGTGATCTGGGGGATCGGCCAACCAGGCGGCGAGGGGGGCTACAACATCGCTCGGGTCATCTCTGCCATGCAGGGCCTCGACATCCCCGGTGTCACCGTCAATCGTTACTGCTCGTCCTCACTGCAGACCGTTCGCATGGCCGCCCATGCGATCAAGGCCGGCGAAGGCGACTGCTTCGTGGCAGGCGGTGTGGAGACCGTGAGCCGTTACCTCTACGGCGCCGCCGATTCCGGCCCTCACAACAAGAAGTTTGCTTCCGCAGAGGAACGCAGCGCTTCCCGCACTGGCGAGGGGTCAGCAACCTGGACACCGCCAGACGGGTTGCCCGACATCTACATCGCCATGGGCCAGACTGCCGAGAACGTGGTCCAAGCGACCGGGATAAGCCGTCAACGCCAGGACGAATGGGGTGTCAGTTCCCAGAATCGGGCCGAAGCCGCTCTCAACCGCGGCTTCTTCGAACGTGAGATCACCCCTTACACGCTGCCCGACGGAACTGTGGTAGCCAAAGACGACGGGATCCGCGCCGAGACGACCATTGAGAAGGTGTCCCAGCTCAAGCCGGTGTTCCGGCCCGACGGGACAGTCACCGCGGGCAACGCCTGCCCCCTGAACGACGGCGCGGCCGCGGTGGTCGTCATGAGCGACACCAAGGCGAGGGCGATGGGTATCGAGCCGCTAGCCCGGATCGTCTCGAGCGGCGTGTCGGCGCTACACCCCGAGATCATGGGCCTCGGACCGATCGACGCCTGCCGCCAGGCGATGGGTCGTGCCAAAATGACCATCGACGACATCGACCACGTGGAGATAAATGAGGCGTTCGCCGTGCAGGTTCTCGGTTCTGCCGACGAACTCGGCATCGATCTCGACATCCTCAATCCCAACGGTGGAGCGATTGCACTCGGCCACCCGTTCGGAATGACCGGCAGCCGCATCATGACCACCCTGCTCAACGGCCTTGAAGACTCCGACTCGACCATCGGCATGGAGTCGATGTGCGTCGGCGGCGGTCAGGGAATGGCGATGATCGTGGAACGACTGAACTGAACAAGCTGCGCACAGGAGGGCACAACCATGTCAGAGAATGTTGCACTACCCGGAAAGCTCGGTGATCCGACCCGAACCCTGGGAACAGATCCCCGTGCGGACTCACGCATGGTGGAAACGTTGGCACAGCTGGGGATGGCGGGTGAGCCCGAGCCGCTGCCGCTCACCGCTGACGCATCGGCTACCGAGATCTACGAATTCACCGCGGTGATCGAGCCGGGTTTCGAGATGTTGTTCGACATGATCTACGCAGACCTTCCGGTTGTGGAGGGTGTGGAGTCGCACACTGAGGTCATTTCCGGGGTCGACGGCAACGATATCAACCTCTACATCCATCGGCCGGCCGGCGGCAGCCGCGAGCCGCGGCCCTGCATCCTGCACATCCACGGCGGAGGCATGGTGATCCTCAAGGCTTCCGGCGCCTCCTACCGGCGATGGCGCGACGAACTCGCGGCACTCGATCTTGTGGTCGTCGGAGTGGAGTTCCGCAATGCCGGCGGTGCGCTGGGCCCCCACCCGTTTCCGGCGGGACTGAACGACTGCACCTCGGCGCTGGAGTGGGTGCATGCCAACGCCGCTGAACTGGGAGTGTCGAAGATCGTGGTGTCCGGCGAATCCGGAGGGGGGAACCTGACGCTGGCCACGACGCTCAGAGCCAGTCGCGAGGGGCGCCTGCACATGATCGACGGCGTCTACGCGCAGTGTCCATACATCTCCGGCGCCTACGGGAACCCGCCCATGGAGTTGACCTCGCTCCACGAGAACGACGGGTACTTCCTGGGCAGCGAGATGATGGACATCATGGTGCGCGCCTACGACCCGAGCGGCGAGAACCTCGCGAACCCGCTGGCCTGGCCGCTGAACGCCGAGATCGAAGACCTTGAGGGTCTGCCCCCGCACGTGATCTCTGTGAACGAACTCGATCCCCTCCGCGACGAGGGTCTGGCCTACTTCCGCAAACTCGTGAAAGCGGGTGTGGCGGCCCACAGCCGCACGGTCAACGGCACCTGCCACGCCGGCGATGTGATCTTCCGCGGTGCCCTGCCCGAGGTGTACGCGGCCTCAGCGCGCGACCTCTCAACGTTCGCCCACAACTGTTAGGCGCCCACAACTGTCAGGCGCCGACAACGCGGGGTTCAGTCGGCGGGCCGGTTGATCAGGTGGGTGGCGGCGTTGTCGAAGTGGTCGAACATGGCGTCGGTTATCTCGGCCGGCAACGGGCGGTCCGTACCGTCGGCGAGTGTGGCGGCACGAAGTGATGCTGTCATGTGCTTCATCCAGGCGTCGCGCTCCTCCACCCCGATGACGAAGGGCATGTGGCGCATCCGCAGACGGGGATGGCCGCGCTGTTCGCTGTAGTGCGCGGGCCCGCCCCAGTACTGCGCCAAGAAGCCGGCGAGACGCAGGCGCGACGGACCCATGTCGGCTGGATACATCGGCCGGAGCAGCGCGTCGGTCTCCACCGCGTCGTAGAACCGGTCGACCAACTCGTCGAAGAAGCGCTGCCCTCCAACTGCCTCATAGACCGTCGGAGGGGCGTGGACGGCTTCACGTATAGCACCCTTCAAGCTCACCGTGCCCGGCGACACCCAGCGCCGCTGGCCCTGCGTGTCAGAGTCCGAAGGGTTCACCCCGGAATCAGGGTCGGTACTGTCGACTTCGGTCGATTCGCTCACCTGCTCAGGCTAGACCCGAGCAGGCCTGCACCACCCGCCGCTCAATGATCGAACCAGAGGCGGGCGGCGTTTCCGCCGAGGACGGCTGCTTGGGTGGTTGCGTCGAGTCCTCTGAGCGCGTCGCCGACAAGGGTGACCAGTTCGGGGTAGGCACGATCATGCACCTGGGGGTGGTCGGAACCCCAGACGATGCGCTCGGCGCCGAACAGGTCCAACAGCCGGGAGACAACTGAGAGCGGGGCAACAGGGGCGGTATCGAACACTCCGGTGCTCAGCTTGACGACAAGATTCTCGCGAGTGGCCAGATCGACCAGAGCCCGATCATCGCCGCCGAGAGACACGAAGCCGCAGTGGTCGAGCGCTATCTCGCAGTCGGGAACGGCCGCGGCGATACGGGCAACCGCCTGAAGTTCCTCGGCCCGACAGCAGACGCTCGGGCCGACACCTGAGTCTGCGCAGCGCTGCACCAGCTCCACGGCAACATCACTGCTGAGCCACGGGTCGGGGATCGAAAAAAGCCGCAGCCCCGTAGCCCGCAGCGCCACCGCTCGGTCCAGCACGCTCAGCGGGTCTTCAACCGTAGAACCCACCGCGACCATGGCCCGCCAGTCGTCCCCGAGCGCCTCAGCCGCTCCGAGAACCAGCGAGTTGTCAAAACCGTGCGCGCCCACTGCCTGCACCAGCACTCCACCGGAAACGCCAGCGGCCTGTACTCGCGCAGCCACGGCCTCCGGTGCGCAGTCAAGCTGTTCCCACCAGCGGGCATTGGGGTTGCCCGTGAGGTCGTCCACACACGTCGCGAGGTCGACTGCATGCAGATGTGCGTCCAGCACACGGTTCACGGCCAACAGGTCTCCATCGGGATCGCCCATCGCCAAACCGTACCCAAGACCCGCCCGGTACCCTTCTTGGAGTGAACGGACACGAGGGTGCGCACTGACTGAAACTCCAGATCGGGTCCGTTTAGGCCCGACAGGTCTCGCAGCCCGTTTCATCCGCTCGGACATGGGCCGCGGGTTCATCGCGTTCAGACACAAGGCCTACTGCTGGATTTTCGCCAGCTTCGTCATCCAGCAGATCGGCTTCTGGATGAGCCACCTGACCCTGCAGGGCCTGATCGAGGAGCGGAGCGAGGGCGACACCCTGGCGATCACCGCGCTGTTCGCAGCCCTCTTCGTACCCGCCCTGTTCGTGGGTCCGTTCGGGGGTGTTCTCGCCGACCGTGTCGAACGCAAGCTGGTCGTCACTGTGTCGTACTTCGCTTCCGCAGCTTCGGCTGCGGGCCTGGCTCTGCTCACCGGGATCAACGGTGCTCCCCCACTGTGGGCGATCTACACGCTCGCGTTCATTCTGGGGACGACGTTCTCCCTGCTGGGCCCCTCGGCCGGAGCCCTGGTGGTCAACTCGGTATCGAGCGAGGCGGTGCAGAGCGCCATCTCGCTGCAGGCGGCAGTCCAGAACCTGACCCGCGTGGTGGGCCCGATCATGGCCGTTGAGGTCATCGGTTCTGGTCGTTTCCACATCGGGTTCACCGGATTCGCGGTGGCGTCGGCACTGGCCGGGTTGATGATCACCAGAGTCGTCGTCGACGCCCACGATGTGGAGATGGACGGGTTGGGGGTGTTCTCACGTATCCGCGACGGTTTCCGCCATGCCCGCGAACGGAAACCGGCCCTGCTGGCCATAGCCACGACGGGCGTGGCATCGGTGTTCGGCGTCGCTCACACGGCCCTGATCCCCAGCTTCACCCGCGAGGTCCTCGAACAGGAGCCCGGGCAGTTCGCCAAGGTCGTCGCGGCCACCGGTCTGGGTGCCATCGTCGGGGCCCTCACGGTCGGTTACAGCAAGACCGAGCCCAGTCTCCGGCAGGCCTCGATATCGCTGCTGGTCTACGGGGTCTGCCTGGTCGGGTTCACGGCCTCTGAGCAGCTCGAGACCGCGATGGCATGGCAGATGGGCGTCGGTTTCTGCTATTTCACCACGATGACGACGTTGCAGACACTGTTGCAGCAGGTTGTGTCCGACTCGGCGCGGGGGCGTGTCATGTCGCTGTTCGTCATCTCCTGGGGTAGCGTGGTTTGGATCGGCACGCTCATGCTCGGGGCCATGGCAGACTCCGACGGCCTGAACCTCGGCGTGAGGCCGACACTGCTGGCAACCTCCGGGGTCCTCATCGGTTACGGGCTGGTCGTCGCGTTGATCTCAAAGGGGATGCCGACCGGCTCGAACTACCCCGACTAGTCCGATTACCCCTCCCGAGGGGCCGCGCATAGGGTACGGCCATGGAACTCATCGATCCGCGTCCGCTCGACATCCTCGACGGTGACTTCTATGTCAATGACCCCTATCCGCGCTACGGCTGGCTCCGCGAGCATTCGCCGCTGTACTGGGACGATGTCAACGAACTGTGGGTGGTGACCCGCTATGACGACATCGTCGAGATCGAGAAGAACAAGACGGTCTTCATCAGTTCCGACAAGGTGAAGGGCGGCTCCCGGCCCAACATCCCGGGAGACAATTCGATCATCAACCTCGACGACCCGCTTCATCAGACCCGGAGACTGCTGATCGCCCGTCGCTTCACTCCGCGTGCGGTGCGAAGTTGGGAAGACCATGTGACTGACACGGTCAACGAGTTGCTCGACCCCGCCCTCGCCAAGGGGCAGGCCGAGATTGTGGGCGAGCTCGCGGCGCCGCTGCCCGCCAAGATGATCGGCCTGCTGCTGGGTTTCCCCGACGAGCTGTGGCCCAAGCTGCAGCACTGGTCGGAGACGACGATCGCGCTCGGCGGCGGTCCCCGTTACGCGAATGAGGAAGGTTTCAAATCAGCCTTGGACTTCGCGGGCGCCGCTTCGCAACTCTATGAGGACCGGAAGGGCTGCCCGGCTGAGGATGTCATGTCGCGTTGGGTCGGCGTCGAGCAGGAGAACGGCGGAGAAGTCGGTGGTGCACCCTTCGGGCACGACCAGATCCTCTCGGACTGTCTGCTGGTGCTCGACGGTGGGGCCGAGACGACCCGCACGGTGATCGCCCGGACCCTGCTTGCGCTGGCCGACCACCCCGAGCAGTGGGAGGCACTCCAAGGCGGTGCCGACATGACAGTCGCCACCGAGGAGTTCATCCGCTGGGTCACCCCGATCCACAACATGTGCCGGGTGGCCGCACAGGACCACGAGCTGCACGGCCAGACCATCTCCGCCGGCCAGCAGGTGGTGCTCGCCTACACCGCAGCCAACCGTGACCCGAACCAGTTCGACGAGCCCGAGTCGTTCGACGTGACCCGCACCCCGAACCACCACGTCGCCTTCGGTTTCGGCACCCACTTCTGTCTGGGGGCGTCGTTGGCGCGCCTGGAGATCCAGACCTTCTTCGAACAGTTGGTGGCCCGGGTCTCAGATCTCAGACGGATACCGGAGCTGCCTCACGTCGAGATGCCCAACGCCTTCGTCTTCGGCCTCAAGGAGGCCCACATGGCCTTTACTGTGAAGTAGACACGGCACTGCTAATAGAGAAGGCGCTCTGAAATAGACCTGAACTCGGGTGCTGAAGTAGACCGTAAGCATGCCTGACCTCTTCAGTTATGCCGGAAAACGGGTGGTGCTCACGGGTGGCACGACCGGAGTCGGGGCCGCGGCCGCGGAACTGCTCGCCGAACTCGGTTGCAGCGACCTGACCGTGCTCGACATCGCCGAGCCGACAGGACCCGCCACCCGCTACATCCCCACCGACATGTCGGATCCGGCCTCTATCGACAGAGCCGTGGCCGACATCGGCAGCGGCGTTGACGTGTTGTTCAACAACGCCGGAGTGGCCGCAACCCACGCTGCCGACTTCGTGATCCGGGTCAACTATCTGGGCCCCCGTCGACTCACCGAGGGCCTGCTCCCCACCATGAACAGCGGAGGGGCGATCGTCAACACCGCCTCCATAGCAGGACAGGGCTGGCCAGAGAACCTGGCCAAGATCTCTGAGTTGATCGCCATCGACGATTGGGACGAAGCGCTCGGGTGGATCGCCGACAACGATGAGTTGGTCGGCGCCGACTCCTACGCTTTCTCCAAGCAGCTCGCACAGGTGTGGACGATGCACAGCTCGGCCCGCACCCGCAACGAGTTCGGGGTACGCACCAACTCGGTGTGCCCGGGTCCGATCGACACGCCGCTGATGGCCGACTTCATCAAGACCATGACCGAGCAGGTCATCCAATGGACCATCGACCAAACCGGCGGCTCCATGCTCACAGCCGACGACATCGCCCGCACGCTGGTCATGTTGGGCAGCGACGCCTCAGTCGCCATGAACGGCCACAACACGATCGCCGACAACGGATTCAGTGCCATCCTGGCCACCGGACAGGTTGACTTCTCCGGCTTGGGGTAGCCCGCGCTTCGGCTCCGACGGAGCGTAGGGTTGGGTGGCAGTGAGTGAATCGGCTGGGCTCATCGAACTGACACCCGCGGAACCCGACGCGGAATCGCTGCTCGAGGCCATCCTGGAGTGGGCCTACGGGCGCAGTGTGGAGCCCTACCCCCATCAAGAGGACGCCATCCTGTCGCTGTTGGCCGGAGACAACGTGGTGCTGGCCACCCCGACGGGTTCGGGAAAGTCGCTGGTGGCCGTCACCGGGGCTTTCGCCATGCTCGCCAACAACAAGCGAACGGTCTACACCGCGCCGATCAAGGCGCTGGTGAGCGAGAAGTTCTTCGAACTCGTCGCTGAGCTGGGGGCCGACAATGTGGGGATGGTGACCGGCGACGCGGCCGTCAACGCCGGTGCACCCGTCGTTGTGTGCACCGCTGAGATCCTGGCCAACCGGGCGCTGCGCGAGGGGTCGGACCTCGACGTCGACCTGGTGGTGATGGACGAGTTCCACTACTACGGCGACCGCGACCGCGGCTGGGCATGGCAGGTGCCGCTGCTGGAACTGGGGAATCCGATTTTCCTGTTGATGTCGGCCACGCTCGGCGACACCAGTGACCTGCGCGCCGATCTCAGCGCCCGCACCGGCCGCGACACGGTGCTGATCGACCAAGCGCCGAGGCCCGTGCCCCTCGACTTCGAATATCGCGAGACTCCCCTGTTGGAGACGCTCGCCGATCTTCTGAAGGCCAGCAAGACTCCCGTCTACATCGTCCACTTCACTCAACGCGAGGCGACCGCGCGCGCTCAGAGCCTCACCAGCCTCGACGTCCTCTCCAAAGAGGAGAAGGAGGCTGTGAACGAGGCGATCGGCGGTTTCCGTTTCGACACTCCGATCGGCAAGGACGTGCTGCGTTTCGTGCGCGCCGGGATCGGGGTCCACCACGCCGGCCTGCTGCCCAAGTATCGGCTGCTCATCGAGAAGCTCGCCCAGCAGGGTCTGCTCAAACTGATATGCGGCACCGACACGTTGGGGGTCGGTGTCAATGTGCCGATCCGCACCGTGCTGTTCACCCAGCTCTGCAAGTACGACGGTCGCAAGGTTCGGGTGCTGTCGGTGCGCGAGTTCAACCAGATCGCGGGCCGGGCGGGCCGTCGTGGTTTCGACACCGCCGGCAGCATCGTCGTGCAGGCCCCCGAGCACGTGGTCGAGAACAAACGGGCCGAGGCCAAGGCTCTCACAGATCCGAAAAAGAAGAAGAAGCTCGTCAAGAAGCGGCCCCCGGAACGCGGCTATGCCCATTGGGACGGCGACACCCTCGCCCGACTCAGCGGGGGCACGCCCGAGACGCTCAAGTCGAGCTTCTCGGTGAACCACGCCATGCTGCTAAACGTGCTCGACCGCCCCGGCGACGGCTGCGCGGCCATGAAACGCCTGCTCACCGACAACCACGAGCCCCGCAGCGCCCAACGTCGACACATTCGCCGCGCCGTCGCGGTGTATCGATCACTTCTCCAGGCCCAGATAGTGGAGCTCGACCCGCTCCGCATCAACATCGACCTGCAGGACGACTTCCGCCTCAATCAGCCGCTGTCGCTGTTCGTGGTCGAGGCGGTCGAGGCACTCGATCCCGAGGCTCCGGACCACCATCTCCAGGTGCTCAGCCTGGTGGAGTCGATTCTGGAGGATCCGATGGTCGTGCTGTTGGCCCAGCGCGACAAGCTGAAGGACTCGCTGGTGAGCGAGATGAAGGCGGCGGGCATCGAGTACGAGGAACGGATGAACCGCCTCGACGAGGTCACCTGGCCCAAACCCGAGGCCGAGTTCATCGAGCCCGCCTTCGCCATCTTCGCCCGCCACCATCCCTGGGTCGGGCGCGACACGGTCAGCCCCAAGGGTGTGGTCCGGGAGATGCTCGAGTTCGCTGAGACCTTCAACCAGTTCGTGGCCCGTTACGGGATCAAGCGTTCGGAGGGTCAGCTTCTCCGCTATCTGACCGACTGTTACAAGACCCTGATCCAGACCGTGCCCTCCAGCGCGCTTACCGATGATCTCTCCGACGCCGTCGAATGGCTCGGCGCGATGATCCGTCGCGTCGATTCGAGCCTCATTGACGAGTGGGAACGCCTGCGCAACCCCGAAGTCGCCGAGACCGAACCGACGCCTCCCGAGAGCTACGACATCACCGCCAACGAACGGGCCTTCGGCGTGCTGGTGCGCAACGAGCTGTTCCAGTCGGTCACATCGCTTGCGACCCGTCGCCGGCTCACTCCCGAGATCGAGGGGGTCGAGGAGTACTTCCGCGCCCACGATGCCGTCGAGATCGACGCCGAGGCTCGCAGCAGCCGCTGGGTGACCATCGACCTGTCGCGTGGTCTGGCCACACAGACGCTGTGCGATCCCGAGGGGTACATGGAGTGGGTGCTCGAGGCCGAGGTCGACCTGGAGGCGTCACGCCTCGAAGACCGCGCGGTGGTGACCCCCATCCGGCTCAGACAGCTCTGATTCCGACCGGGATTCGGTCGGGCTCGCGCAGCTCGGAAGTGACTGCACAACTCGAAGTGACTGCACAACTCGAAGTGAATATGGCGCGGCGAGGCCGCTAAGGTGCCGCCGCATGGGATCAATCGAAGGATTTGCGACTCTCGTCACCGGTGGTGGAAGCGGTATCGGGGAGGCGTCGGCTGCAAGGCTGGCAGCTGACGGGGCACACGTGACCATCTGCGGGCGCACCGAGCAGAAACTGCTCGACGCCGTCGACCGCATCGCCGGCGTGGCAGCAGAGGGAGTCACGGTGCAGCACATAGTCGCCGATGTGACTTCCGAGTCCGATATGGAGGCGGCGGTGGCCGCCGCGGCGGGGATCACCGGACGACTCGACGGGCTGTTCGCCTGTGCCGGCGGTTCAACCTGCATGGGTCCGTTGGTTCTGACTGACGTGGACGACATCCGTTCCACGATGGAACTCAACTACATAGGCACTTTCCTGTGCCTCAAAACCGGCGGCGCTCAGATGGCTCGACAGGGTGGAGGCGGATCAATCGTGGGCTGCTCGTCACATGCGGGTCAGGACTCGATGCGCTGCCTCGGTGCCTACGGCGCCGCCAAAGCCGCCCTCGATCATCTGTGTCGGGTCAGTGCCGATGAGATGGGCCGCTTTCAGATACGGATCAACTCGATCCAGCCGGGCATTGTGGCCACTGAGTTGATGACTCCGATAACCAGCGGCGGCGCGCTGCTCGACAACTACCTGCCGGCGATTCCGCTTGGTCGCGTCGGTGAACCCTCAGAGATCGCGGACATGGTGCGGTTCCTGATCGGACCTGAATCTTCATGGATCACCGGACAGGCATTCGCGGTCGACGGTGGGCAGAACCTGCGTCGGGGCGCCGACTACGGCACGCTGTTGCGAGAGTTCGGACCCGACCCCCTCGACAGCCTCGCCGCTTCCACCGACTGATGGCCACCGACTGACGGCCGCGGTCCCAAGCGCTATTCGCTCTTCGTCTTCGACTTGTCGGGGATTACCGCCGACTTCTGGAGCAGCTCGGTGAGCCCCGGATAGCCGGGGATCGGCTGGAGTCGGTGGTCGATGTAGATCAGGCCCGCAGTGATGCAGATGAAGCCCAGGGTGAAGTTGACACCGAAGCGGGTGAGCACGAAGAGGTTCACTCCGGTGTTGTTGTATAGGTAGATGTCCCAGATTGCAGTCAGGATCTCGAAGGCGACGATGAACCAGGTGGCCATCGCCATCGTGCGCACGAAACGCTGGTCCTGGGCCATGCCGTCCGGCAGTCGCAGGAGCCTCTCTGAGACCCATGCCATGAACGACCGGCCACGCAGGATGGTGACGGCCAGTACCACGCCGACCAGGATCTTCGTCGCGAAGCCGATCCCGAAGTACACCGCCTCAGTGCTGACCCCGAAGTCGACGAGTTCACGCTCCGCGGCGATCGACACGGCGCTGCGCACGATGAGATAGACGGTGATGGTCGGCAGCATCAGCCCGATGTTGAGTCCCCGGCGGCGCCTGCTCACCGCGGCCTTTAACGACCAGAGGGTTGAAGCGACGACGGCCGCCTCGATGCTGACCACGTTGTAGAACCCCAAGAACAACAGCACCGGCATCGTCTGGTCCAGGGTGCCGCCTCCAACGAATCGCGGTTTCTTTCGGGCAGGTTTCTCGCGAGAATCAGTGTCGACGCCCGGTTCAGTTTCGGGACCGGTTTCAGCCATGGCGTGTTCGCCGGTCACGGGGAGAGGGCCATCCACTGGGCAACGACCTCGGCATCACCGAAGATCTGGAGTCCGTCGAGGGTCCGTCTACCCCAGGCGCACAAGAAGAGTTCCTCGCCACTGGCGCGGACCGCGGCGTCTCCTTTGGCGTGTTCATGGGTCACTGAGATCGATCCGTCGACTGCTCGCAGCATGAACTCTCCGTCGCCGTCGGTCTGATGAAGGTGCAACGAACCCGACGGAAGTGTCCGCTCCCTGCCTGCAAGCACCTCGGTGAAGAGCTCATCGACGCCGTCGATGCCGTCGGCGGCGGGAACCGGCGTCGGGTCCTTGACCGCCTGCTCGGCATCGACACGATGGATGGCCGTCTCAAGGTGAGCCCGCCTGATGAAGAACCCGACTGTCTGGTCGGCTCCCCAAGTCCACAGTCGCGTCTTGGGATCGGCTTCGCTCAGCACCTCCACCACCTGGGTCAACGCTTCTTGGGGCGACTGCTTGGGGAGGTCCTTCCAAGCGATCGGTGCTCCGGCGGTCCGGTCGACCTGCGCTGCGACAGCACTCCAGACAACGCCCATGTGCGAGAGCAGATCCTCGTTGGTCCAGTCCGGGCAGGCCGGGACCCTGGCGCTGAGGTCACGGGAGGCAACGACAATCAACCTCTGCCCCTCCTCAGCGAGGCGAGCGATCCGGTATGAGGGGTCCATAGACGATACCGAGGCAGAAGAATGCGAAGAGTCCATTTGCTTAGTGTGGCGTGATTGAAGGATCATCGTGCGCCGTGAGCACATACGCGATTAGCGGGTCCGCATCCGGCATGGGCGCAGCAACCCGGAAAAAATTGGAAAACGACGGTCATACGGTGATCGGAATTGATCTGCGGGACGCTGAAGTCATCGCTGACCTCTCCACCAATGAAGGCAGGTCGAGCGCGGTCAGCGAGACCATTCAGCTGTGCGAAGGCGCTCTCGACGGTCTCGTGACAGCGGCCGGTCTCGGGCCACCCGTGCCCGGGGAGTCGATCGCCCGGGTCAACTACTTCGGATCTGTGGCACTGCTCGAAGGTCTGCGACCGGCGCTGGCACGGGCCGACAAGGCTCAGGCGGTGCAGATCGGTTCCAATTCTTCGACCACATCGCCGAACCTGCCCGCCGAACTCGTCGAGGCGTACTTGAACGGCGATGAGGAGGAATCAGTCCGTCTGGTGAACCTCACGCCGAGACCGTTCGACAGCGCGATCGCCTACGGCGCCGCCAAGCTCGCTGTCTCACGCTGGTGCCGCCGCGCCGCGGTCAGCGACGATTGGATCGGCCAGGGAACGACGCTCAACGTGATCGCTCCGGGCCCTGTGCAGACGCCGTTGTTTCAGATGGGCAAGGACGATGACGACTTCGGCCCGCTGCTCGATGGTTTCCCAGTCCCCGCCGGCGAACCGGCGACCGCTGAACTGCTGGCGGACTGGATAGTCTTCCTGCTCTCCCCCTCCGCCCGTTTCGCCTGCGGTTCGGTGATCTTCGTCGACGGCGGCACCGACGCCCTGCTGCGAGCCGACGCCTGGCCCGAGACCTTCTCCATGGAGTTCTAGGCGCCGAGGGTTTGGGACACTGCCGAGCAGCGGTTAGGAATCAGCCCAGAATCCCGCCTTGACCGCGTGGCTCTCCGAGAGCTTGGGACCGCGCTGCCTCGTCGAGCATCTCTTGAGTGACCCCGAAAGTGTCGCCGAGTCCGGCGTCCACGATCTGTTTGGGAATGGCCTTGATCCGATAGTCGTCAGCCACCGGTTCGGGATCAGGACCACGTCTTGCCAGAGCCGCCTCGATGATCGGTTCCCATGAAGCCGCCAACGCGGGCGCGTTGTCCGAGTCCCGTTCCTTGAACTCGGGCAGGATCTCCGTGCCGAAGCGGTGCAGCGACTCCATGATGTCCTCGTGGCGGTTCTTGCCCGCCTGCATCACGAATATCAGCTGGTCCACACCAACCTCCTCGTAGCGGCGGCAGAACTCGCGGATCTGGTCCGGCGTGCCCACCGCGCCGCGGAGTCCCTGACGGTCGCCCGATGCGGTCTTGGCGGCGAGGGCACCCCGTTGGGCCAGGGCCGCGTCGGGATCGTAGCCGTGCTCGGTGCGTTTCTGCTGGAACTCCCGCCATACGTCGGTCGCGCCCGGCTGGTGCTCTCCGAAGAGGTAGTAGTGGGCCAACGAGTAGCCGAAGAAGTTGCCTCCCTCGAGCCCCATCCGCATCGCCACCGATTCGTCGGGGTGGCACATCATGGGGGTGACGCAGGCAAGGTTCGGGTTGACTGCCCTGCCGACCGGAACGCACTCCTCGGCCATGATCCGGCGATAGTCGTCGACCCACCCCTTCGCGTCCTCGGGGTCGATGAATGCGAAGGTGAGCGCGCCGATGCCCTTCTGGGCCGCGAGCTTGATGGTCTCATGGCGCGAACACGCGACCCACAGCGGTGGATGGGGCGACTGCACGGGCTTGGGCACGACATTGCGGGCCGGCATCGACACGAACTCGCCCTCGTGGCCGCCGAAGGGCGTTTCGGTCAGGCAACGAAGCGACACTTCGAGGCCTTCGAGCCAGGCGTCGCGTTTGCGTTCATAAGGAATGCCGAAACCACCGAGCTCGGCCTCCGAGGAGGACTCCCCCGAGCCGAACTCCACCCGCCCACCGGACAGCAGGTCAAGCGTTGCGATCCGTTCCGCCACCCGCGCGGGATGGTTGAACGCGGGCGCGGTCAGACAGATGCCGTGTCCCAGACGGATGTTGCGGGTGCGTTGGGAACACGCTGCCAGGAAGAGTTCGGGCGCGGACGAGTGCGAGTACTCCTCCAAGAAGTGGTGCTCCACCTCCCAGAGGTATTCGAAACCGAGCGAATCGGCCAGTTCAACCTGTTCGAGGGCATCACGCAGCAGGTCGGCCTCACTGCGCTCGTCCCACGGTCGAGGCAGTTGATGTTCATAGAAGATCCCGAACTTCATAACCGGCGACTATACGGCCGCGCCGAGTCCAACGGCACTAGTAGGCGAGCGATACCACCAGAAGGGTGTGGCAGGCGATCGCCACGACGACATGCACATGCCATATCTCGTGGTAGCCGAACGTGTCGGGCCAGGGGTCGGGACGACGGGCGCCGACCACGACCGCTCCCACGGTGTAAGCAGCCCCCCCACCGAACAGCAGGATCGACTCCGGGATCGACAAGGACATGATGAGCCACGGGGCGAAGACGACCATCGACCAGCCGAAACCCAGGTAGGCGCCGTTCATGACCCCTGCGCGGGGATGCAGCGGCAGCCATTCCGCGGCGATCCCCAGCAACGCCCCGGTCCAGGCGACGGCGATCAACAGCACCGAGACCGGCGGATCCAAGCCCAGCAGGGCGATGGGCGTGGCACAGGTTCCGAACATCAGGAAGATCACCGAATGGTCGATCCGTACCAGAAGTTCCACTCTGCGCGCAGACCAGTCCCGACCGTGAACCACCGCGCTCACCCCGAGCATCGCGGTGATTCCCAGCGAATAGAGCAGCATCGAGAACTGTGCCCGCGTCCCCTCCGCGAACACGGTCAGGGTCACTCCGAGCGGAATCGAGGCCAACGCCGCCCAACGGTGAAGATAGCCGCGGTAGCGCGGCCGGGGTCGACGGAGCAACCGGACCGCCGCCGCCGAAAGCTGCCCGTCTCCCACGTGGTCAGGTGTCTGCACAACCCCAAGAATAGACGCTCGAGTTCGTCTCCGCGGACGACGGTAGACTCTCCGATCGGCCCACTATGACGACCATCTCGACTACATCGGTATGTGACAGCGCCGAGTTGCAACAGCTTCGACAACCCCGAAGCGATATCGTCGCCGAGACGCTGAGCGGCACCGATCAGTGGAGCTGTCTCGAAGGACCCTTCCGCCAGTACAGACGCACCTTGGAGGCGCGGCCAGACGGCGACGACCAGTACCTGGTCACCGAGACGACGACATACGGGCTGGCTGTTCCGGTATGGGCCTGGCTGTTTCATTTTCCGGTACGCCGAGCCCTGCAGAATCGGCGAGAACGCTACGGCTACTGGTGGGCACCGCCTGACCGGCTCGATCAGCGGGCTGCGACCGTGCTCGCCCTGCTGGCGGGGATACAGATTGTCGACGGGTACCTCGGTACGGTTCTGACCCAGACGATCACCTTCGCCGCTGACGAGTTCGGCCATGGCAACCAGGCCCAGGGCTGGGTGCTCAGCGTGGTTCGGGTGGGTGTGTTGATCGCGCTGGTCACCGCCGCGCTGGCCGACAGGCGGGGCCGCCGCTCGTTGCTGATCGGCGCGGGTATCGCCAGCTGTGCATTCACTGTGCTCGGGGGACTGTCACCGAACCTGTGGGTGTTGGGAGGATCGCAGCTGGTGGCGCGGGGCCTGTCGAACGCGCTGGGGATTCTGATTGCGATAGTGGCCGTCGAGGAGATGCCCTACAGGTCGAGGGCTTGGGCTGCATCGGTGTTGACCCTCAGTGCCGGGCTCGGTTCGGGTATGGCCGTGTGGATTCTGCCCGTGGCTGATCTCGGCGAACGGGGTTGGCGGGCGATCTATCTCGCCGCCATTGTCGGCGTCGCGGTTGTGGCACTGCTGGGCCGACGGTTGCCCGAGAGCCGACGTTTCATTGAGACCGCACCCATCGCGGCTCCCACTGACTCCTTGCGGGCGCGGCGTCGAGGCCGCTTCGCGCTGCTCGCGACTTCGGCTTTCCTGCTTGCCATGTTCTTGGCTCCGGCATCAGGGTTCCGCAACGATTTCCTCAAAGACGAACAGGGATTCTCCGGGGCCGACATCACCCTGTTCACGATCACCACTGCCACCCCAATCGGTATCGGGCTCCTGTTGGGCGGTTACCTCGCCGAACGGCACGGTCGCCGCCGCGTCGGAGCCTTGGGAATCGTGCTGGGCACCACTCTGACCAGCGCTTCGTATTTCTTCGACGGGATCGCGCTGTGGTCGGCCACCCTGCTGGGAGGCGTTCTCGGAGCACTCGCCATTCCGGCCTTGGCTGTGTACGGGCCGGAGTTGTTCGGCACTCACAGCCGGGGGCGGACCAACGGGGCCATCGTGACGCTGGGCGTGGTCGGCAGCGCCCTCGGACTGCTCTTTGTCGGCCATCTCTCGGATCGCATGTCTGCTGTCGGGCCTGCCATCGCCATTCTCACCGCCGGTCCGCTGATCGTCGCCTGGCTGATCCTCGCCCGCTTCCCAGAGACCGCCGGATTGGAACTCGAGGAGATCAACCCCGAAGACGCCTGACCGCTGCGGGCTCAGCGGTGGCGGGGCGGTTTGAGGCGGCCGTTGGTCGAGGTCTTCAACGCTTCGAGGGCTTCGAGTTCGGTCTCGTCGACTTCGGTGACACCGGGCCCCAAACGGGGGTGCAGCACCGTGTAGAGGGCGAGTGCGAATGCGGCGATGCCGATCGGCACGACCGCGTCGCCCTCCCCGGTGTAGGTCGGATACAGCACGAAGGCCGACAGCAGAGCGGTCCACATCCACAGGATCAGCACGGCCCGCCCGTGGCCGTGACCGATCCGCATGAGGCGGTGGTGAAGGTGCTCCTTGTCCGCCGCGTGGAGGGCACCGCCGCGCGCCGCCCGCCTGACGACCGCAAAGAGGGTGTCGAGGATCGGCACCCCGAGTATCACCAGCGGTATGAAGATCGGGGCGAAGAAGAAGAACGCCTGACCGGAGAACTCCTGGGTGGTCCGGCCTCCCACCGACATCGTCGAGACCGCCATCAACAGACCCAGCAGCAGCGCTCCCCCGTCGCCCATGAAGATCCTCGCCGGGTGCACGTTGTGAGGAAGGAACCCGACGCACACGCCCAGGGTGATGCAGGCCCACAACGCTCCCGGATTGTTCGCACTGATCACGTCGGCGTCGCTGAGACGCAGCGCGTAGAGCAGGAAGGTCCCTGAGGCGATCGCGACGGTGCCTCCCGCCAGACCGTCGAGGCCGTCGATCAGATTGACGGCGGTGGCCATTCCCAGGACCCACAGGACGGTCACCAGCGCCGACCAGTCGGCCGACAGGAACAGCAGGTCGAAGAACGGCACCCGGAACACCAGGATCGACACGCCCGTCATAGACAGGACCCCTCCTGCCAGCACCATTCCGGCAACTTTCGCCGGTGCGGAGATCTCTCGCACGTCGTCGACGAACCCGACACTCCAGATCACCGCCGCGGCAACAACCACACCGAGCATCTCCGTACGGGCAGACATGACATCGGCGAAGTCATCCATGAGTGCAGCCGCACAGAATGCTCCGATGAGACCCACGAGCATCGCCGCGCCGCCGCCTCGCGGGGTCGGCTCCGTGTGGACGTGGCGTTCATCGGGCGCCGCGACCGCTCCGAGACGGATCGACAGGCGCCGCACCACAGGCGTCGCCAGAAATGTGATAACAGCCGCCACCGCCGCAACAGGGAGGTATGCCGACAGCGACGGCGCCGGCATCTCCGCTACCTCAGTTCGCTGTTCACGCCCCGAGACCGGGGTAGGGGCGGAACCTTGAACAGAGATCCCCGACATCGGCTCTGACCGAATCGACGACGGCGGCATCATCACGCCCGCGCAGCGTCCGTGCTATCAACTCGGCGATCGCGCCCATCTCATTGGGCCCCATCCCCTGTGTGGACACAGCGGGTGTGCCGACCCGTATCCCCGAGGTCACGAACGGTGAGCGCGGGTCGTCGGGGATCGTGTTCTTGTTGAGGCTGATCCCGGCGGTGTCAAGCACGGCCTGAGCCTCCTTGCCCGTCAGGTCGGGATCGAACGTCCGCAGGTCGATCAACAGCAGGTGGTTGTCGGTACCGCCGCTGACGAGCCTGAAACCATGCCCCGCGAGTGCCTTCGCCAACGCCGCGGCGTTGGTGACGATCGAAGCCGCGTAGTCGGAGAACTCCGGGGCCGACGCTTCGCCGAAAGCGATCGCCTTGGCCCCGATCGCGTTCTCGAGCGGTCCGCCCTGGATTCCGGGGAACATCGCCTTGTCGATGGCTGCGGCGTACCGCTCGGAACTCAGAATGCACCCGCCTCGAGGGCCGCGCAGGGTCTTGTGGGTTGTGAAGGTGACGATGTCGGCAATACCGACCGGGTTGGGGTGGACTCCACCCGCTATCAGGCCCGCAATGTGCGCTGCGTCGAACATCAACAACGCTCCGACCTCATCGGCGATCTCCCGCAGCGGGTTCGGGTCGATGATGCGCGGGTATGCGGTGGCACCAGCGACGATCAGCTTCGGTTTCTCAGCGTGGGCCTTGGCGGCCATGTCCTCGAAGTCGATGCGCTCGTCGCTGGTGGTCACCCCGTAGGAGACGAAGCGGTACTGCTGCCCCGAGAAGTTGACCGGCGAGCCATGGGTCAGATGCCCGCCGTGGTCGAGGCTCATGCCCAGTACGGTGTCGCCCGGTTCAAGCACTGCCTGGTAGACGGCCATGTTGGCGATCGCCCCGGCGTGGGGCTGAACGTTGGCGTGGTCGGCACCGAACAGCGCACACACCCTGCGTCGAGCCTCGTCCTCGATCTCGTCGATGACCATGTTGCCCCCGTAGTACCGCCTGTACGGGTAGCCCTCCGAGTACTTGTTGGTCAGAACCGATCCGGTTGCGGCCATCACTGCCGGGGAGGCGAAGTTCTCTGAGGCGATCAACTGGAGGGTGGAGTTCTGGCGGATCTCCTCTCGGACGATCATCTCCAGAA
>CATOTC010000003.1 GCA_951812975.1 uncultured Acidimicrobiales bacterium
CTACAGCACGACAACCGTGCCAAAGCGAGAGTTCTCGCTTCACTGCCGTCCGGTTTCCGTATTGGGCGCCTGGCTCGTGAACGCGTCGAGTTGCGGATCGCCGGTACTGAGGTGACCGTCCACTACTCGGCCGATCGACACGGGGCGTTCGTCCTCGGATCAGAGGGCGAGGGGGGCACGGCGCGGGTGCGGAGCTGCTCGCAGCGCCATATCGACGTCGAGATCGATTCGCGTCGACGCCGCTACGCAGTGGCGCGTCACGGCTCCAACCTCCACCTGACCGGCGCAGGTGGAGGAGTTCAGGTCGAAGTGTTCCGAGATTCTCAGCCCCTGAACCTGAGATGGTCGGCGGCGCCGTCACAGCACCAATGCCCGGAAAGGTGATCGAACTTCGAGTGGACGTCGGTGATGTCGTCGAAGCACAGCAGGTGGTCGCAGTGATCGAGGCAATGAAGATGGAGAACCACCTGCGAAGCGCCGAAGCAGGCACCGTCACCGAGATCTTCATCTCAGAAGGCGACCAAATAGAAAAAGACGTACTGCTGATGGTCATCGAGGGGGCTGTATCTTCGCCGGGCGTAGCCGGAGCCCCCGGAGACGGTGAGGCTAGTGGTGAGCAGTTGTCGCCGGGCGCAACTGGAGCCCCGACTACCGGAGGCGGAGCCCGCGGAGGCGGCGGGCAGAAGGAGACCCGGGATGGCTGAGCCGATTCGGATCGCGAACTGCAGCGGGTTCTACGGGGATCGGTTGAGCGCGGCTGCGGAGATGGTTGAAGGCGGGCCGATCGATGCGCTGACCGGCGACTGGCTGGCGGAACTGACCATGCTGATACTGGCCCGCACCCGAGCCAAACGACCCAACAGCGGCTATGCCCGCACATTCATACGTCAAATGGAACAGGTGATGGGCCACTGCGTCGACTCGGGAATCAAAGTGGTCTCAAACGCAGGCGGACTCGATCCGTCCCATTGCGCTGAAGCGGTCGCCGAAGTGGCCGAAAAGCTGGGCCTGCACCCCACGATCGCCTATGTCGAGGGTGACAACCTTCTGCCTCGTCTTGAGGAACTGAAATCAGAGGGGATCGTGCTGGTAGACCATGAGACCAATGAGCCTGTGGCGGACGTCGAGTACATCTCCGCCAACGCCTACCTCGGATGCTGGGGAATCGTCGAGGCGCTGAACCGCGGTGCCGACATCGTCGTCACGGGCCGCACCACCGATGCCGCCATCGTCTGCGGACCGGCCGCCTGGCACCACCAATGGTCACGCGAAGACCTCGATGCGATGGCCGGAGCCGTCGTCGCCGGGCACGTCATCGAGTGCGGAACCCAGGCGACCGGTGGCAACTACTCGTTCTTCGAAGAGATAGACGGACTCGAGCATCCGGGATTTCCCTTCGCGGAAATAGCCTCGGACGGCTCCTCGACAATCGGTAAACACCCCCGAACCGGCGGCAACATCAACATCGGAACCGTGACCAGCCAACTGCTCTACGAGATCGACAGTCCCAGATATCTCGGCCCCGACGTCACCAGCCGTTTCGACACCATTCGACTCATCGAAGCGGACAACGACCGGGTTCGCATCTCAGGAGTGCGCGGAGAGGACCCGCCCGAGACCCTGAAGGTCTCAATGAACTCCTGGGGCGGCTTTCGCAGCGACATGGCCGTCGCTCTCACCGGAATCGACATAGAGGCCAAAGCGGACCTCGTCGAAAGGGCCTTCTGGCGCAACTGCGAGTACCAGCGCGAAGACTTCGCCGAAGTCGCCACCAGGGTTGTACGCACAGACAAGACCGATCCCGCCACCAACGAGGAGGCTGTGGCCTCGTGGCGGATCACCGTCAAGGATCGAGACCAACGCAAGACCGCCTCGATCGGTTCGGCGATGAACAATCTGGCGCTGGCCAGCATTCCAGGGTTCTTCGGGCTGAAGACCGGCGGTGTCGGCAAGCCGTTCGGGGTCCACACCTCAGGCCTCGTGGCCCGTGACTTGGTGCCGCAGCATGTGGTGCTGCTGGGTGGAGACCGCACAGTCGTTGACTCCGACGTCCCGTCGACGGGGGTTGCCGTCACCCCGGTCGCCGTCGATATTCCTGCGTCGCCGGGCGGCGAGGTTGTCCGGGCTCCTCTCGGAACGCTCGCGGGGACTCGTTCCGGAGACAAGGGAGGAAACGCCAACCTCGGGGTCTTCGTCCGTTCCGCGGAGGCGTACGGATGGCTCGACGGCTTCCTGACCGTCGAGCGTCTGCGCCGACTCATGCCCGAGGCTCGCGACGCCAGGATCGACCGGTTCGCGCTGCCCAACATCCTGGCGATCAACTTCGTCATCCACGGCATCCTCGGTGAGGGGGTCGCCGCTTCCATTCGCCAGGACGCGCAGGCCAAGGGACTCGGCGAATGGCTCCGGGCCCGCCAGGTCGACATCCCCGCCTCGCTGCTGCCAGGGACCGCAGGGCCGGAACGGGACGGCGATGGACTTTGACTTTCCGCCCGAAGACGATCCCCGGCGCCTCGAGGTTCGAGAATGGCTTGAAGCCAACCGCAACCCCTCACCCCGCCAACTCCTCGAGCGGGGCCTGATAGTCCCCCACTGGCCCGAGCCCTACGGTCTCAGCGCCGACCCGATGCATCAGATCATCATCGACGAGGAATTGCGGGCCGCCGCAGTGAGGCGCCCGGACAACCCCATCGGAATCGGCTGGGCCGGACCCACGATCCTCGCTGCGGGGACCGAGGAACAGAAGGCCCGCTACCTTCCCGGCCTGCTGACCGGAGAGGACATCTACTGCCAGATGTTCTCAGAACCCGACGCCGGCTCCGACTTGGCTTCCCTCGCCACGACCGCGGTCCGTGACGGCGACGAGTACGTCGTCAACGGTTCCAAGACATGGACCAGCGGCGGGCACTACTCCAAGTACGGGATCCTCATCGCCCGTACCGATCCCCACGTCGCCAAGCACAAGGGCATCTCCTACTTCGTCTGCCCGACCGACCTCGAGGGACTGACAATGACGCCTATCGTCGACATGACCACGGCGCACAGTTTCAACCAGACCTTCTTCGACAATGTCCGGATCCCCGCAGAGAACCGCATAGGAGACGAGAACGACGGCTGGCGACTGGCCAAGGTCACCCTCGCCAACGAACGGGTGTCGCTCAGCTCCGCAGGTTCGCTGTGGGGCGCTGGACCAAGCGCCGAGATCTTGATCGAGCTGATCAAACAGAATGGCCCACTGACCGACCCGGTGATGCGGCAGCGCGCCGCTGCGCTGCACGTCGAGGCCGAAGTGCTGCGGCTCAACCGCCTGCGCACGCTCAGCGCCCGACTCAACGCCAGAACGCCGGGCCCGGAAGCCTCAATCCAGAAGATCATGGGTGACGAACACGGCCAGCACGTGTTGGAACTGGCCAAAGAGCTCGCCGGAACTGAGGGTCTGCTGGAGGGATCTGGCCCGAGCGGTGAGATACCCGCGAACATGCGCGGCGGGGCGACCGAGGTGAACTTCGAACAGTGCCAGATTCCGGGAGTCGACCGGATCTGGCACTACGGCTTCCTCTTCTCGCCTGCGTTGACCCTCGGCGGAGGGACTTTCGCCGTGCAACGCAACATCGTCGCCGAGATGGTCCTCGGTCTCCCCCGCGAGCCCAACGTGGAGAAGGGAATGACCTGGGTGGAGACGAGGCGGAAATGACAGCAGTCGAGACCCCTGTGAGCGATCTCGAGCGCCGGATCCGCCTTGTACGCGGGCCCAAGCCGAAACTGTCCCGTGAGCGCAGCGAATCGCTCACACCCCGCCAGCGTGAGATCCTCGACGATCTGACGGAACTGGTGCGTGACGGTTTCAGTCATCTCACCATGGCCGATCTTGCCACAGAGTTGAACTGTTCGCTGCGCACCCTCTACGGCTTGGCTGAGAGCCGTGGCGAGTTGGTCCTGATGGCTACAGACCGCAATCTCTGGAACATCGGCAGAGGGGCCACCAAAGCGCTCACCCGACAGTCGTATCGGCCTCTTGAAGCCATTCGCGTCTACCTGCTGGCAGCCAATGTGGCGGTGTCGCGCACCACACCGGCGTTCGCCCGCGACCTCAATGCGATCGTCGGCGGACCGGAATTGTTCGCCGCACACAACAATTATCTGGTCGATGTGACCCGGGAGCTTCTCGACATGGCTGTCGAACAGGGCGAGACAGCCGCGGTCGACACCGCCGTGGTGGCCCGGGCACTGGCCGGCCTCGGCCGGCAGTTCAGCGAGCCCGAAGTGGTGGCCTCCTTGACCGTTTCACCCAAAGACGCTGCTGACCAGGTCCTGGACATAATTCTCAACGGTCTCGCTCAAGGTTCCGTCCCCTGCGGCCATGCCCCAGGCGCAGAAACACAACAGGAGAATCATGCACGTGTCTGAGCTTCTCGCTGATCTGCTGGCTGAGGCGGCCGCGCTCGACGAGGTGCTCAGCGGGCTCACCGAGTCCCAATGGGCCCTCGCCACCGCGAGTCCCCGCTGGAACGTCACCGACCAGGTCGCTCACTTGACCTACTTCGATCATGCCGCGGCAACCGCGATCCGTGATGCAGAGGGCTTCGCAGTGATGACCAAGGCGCTGTGGGACAGCGCCGCTGACGGCGATCTCGGGGTCGATGCGCACACTCTCGATCCTGTGCGGAACCTCCCGGTCGGCCAACGCCTGGACGCATGGCGCGCGGGTCGAGCCGACCTGGAGTGTGCTGCAGTCGAACTGCGCGACGATGCCAGAGTGCCGTGGTACGGGCCCTCAATGGGTGCCAAGTCCTTCCTAACGGCGCGCCTGATGGAATGCTGGGCGCACGGCCAGGACATTGTCGACGCCGTCGGCGCATCGCGTGTCGCCACCGACCGTCTGCGCCATATTGCACAACTCGGTTTCATCACCCGTGGCTGGGCCTACGCGAATCGGCAACTGGAAATGCCCGAGGCTGAGATCCGCCTGGATCTGGTGAGTCCCTCAGGTGAGCGGTGGACATGGGGTCCTGCCGACAGCGAATGCAACGTTGTCGGCTACGCCGAGGACTTCTGTCTGGTCGTCACCCAGAGGCGCAGCCTGCAAGGCGCAGGTCTGACGGTCACCGGCGAGGCCGCGCTTGAATGGATGAAGATCGCACAGGTGTTCGCCGGCCCTCCGACCACAGGACCAGAGCGATAGGAGCGTGCGATGAGCACTGTCGAATCAAACACTGGCGAAACAATGATTGTCGAGTCAACCAAGAACCAGGGTGTGATGACGATCACCCTCGCAGACGAAGAGAACCGCAATGCCCTCAGCAGCGACCTCATCGCACAACTGCTGTCTGCCATCGACGCTGCCGACGCCGACCGGGAGGTACGCGTCATTGTGCTCACGAACCGGGGTCGGGTCTTCTGTGCGGGCGCGGATCTCAAGGCGCCTTCGACTGGACGCCGAGGTGTGCCCACTGCTGTCGAGCTGTTCAGCCGTTTCGCCGAGTCACCCAAACCGTTCGTCGGGCGGATCAACGGCCACTGCGTTGCGGGAGGCATGGGCATCGCCGCGGCGATGGACATCTCCGTGGCCGTCGACACCGCCAAGATGGGATTCACGGAGGTTCGCATCGGGGTCGCTCCAGCAATGATCTCAGTCCTCTGCCTGCCGAAGATGCGCTCGGCTGAGGCGAGCGAGGCCTTTCTCCGCGGCAACCGCTTCCTGGCCCCTGAGGCTGCCCGAATGGGGATCATCAACGCCGCGGTACCGGCCGACCGACTCGATCAGAAGGTGGATGAGATCGTTTCGGACCTGATGCTCGGCGGACCTCAGGCTCTGGCCGCCTGCAAGGCGCTCACCCGGAAAGTCTCCACAATGTCGCTTGAAGAAGCCTTCGAATGGACGTCGCAGTTGTCGGCTGAGTTGTTCGCCAGCGACGAGGGCCGCGAGGGCATGAGAGCGTTCGTTGAGAAACGGCCTCCGTCGTGGGTTTCAGACCCGGGCACCGCGTTGGGGCATACTGACACCGATGACCGCTGACGCCCGTGCAATGCTGGACCTGGCCGACGATGACCCAGCGGCATTGACGGCGTTGTATGAACAGCACGGCTGGGGTGACGGGCTGCCCATGGTTCCGCCCACACCGCAACGTGTGGACGAGATGCTGGCAGGAGCAGACCCCGACGAGGTCATTGCTGTCCTCCCCCCGCGTTCGGGGATAGCCACCCGTCATGTGATCGCGGTCAACGCGGTCCTCGCGGGCTGCGAACCGCGCCATCTGCCGGTGCTCGTCGCCGCGGTCGGGGCCTTGGCGGCTCCTGAACTCAACCTGGTCGGCGTGAACGCCACAACCCACTGCGTCGCCCCGCTGCTGATCGTGCACGGCGAGGTGGCGAAGACAGGCGGCTACAACTCTGGTCTTGGAGCCTTCGGTCCGGGGAACCGGGCCAATGCTACGACTGGCCGCGCGGTGCGCCTCATTCTGATGCATGTCTGCGGCGCCCGACCCGGCCCCGGTGACGCCTCGACCCAGGGAGGGCCGGCCAAGTACTCCTTCTGTGTCGCGGAGAACACATCGCAGTCTCCGTGGGGCGGGTATGCACCCAGCGTAGGTGTCCATGCCGCCTCGGCGGTGACGCTCCACTGCGGCGAGGCGCCGCACAACGTGCACGACATGGAGTCCTTGGAACCCGCGCCGATCCTCGACAAGGTCGCCTCGGCCATGACCTCGCTCGGCCAGAACAACGCGCCGATCAGCAGCGGAGAGTACTTCGTCGCGTTGTGTCCGGAACATGCGGCCGCGTGTGCGAGCGCAGGTTGGACCCGAGCCCATATTGCCTCCTATCTATTCAACCGGGCCACCCTGCCCGTCGCGGAGTTACGCCGCGCGTTCGATCTTCGGGCCTGGGCGCCGTGGCAGCAGACACTGGCAGACGACGATCGGATGTCGATGACCGAACACCCCGACAACATCCGGATCGTGGTCATCGGAGGGGCGGGAAAGCACAGTTCAGTAATACCCAGTTGGGGAATGACCAAGAGCGTCACCGTAGCGGTGGACGCATAGCAGGAGAGCAGCCATGAAGGTATACGCACCCGACGGCGCAGTCGGTTCGCCCGCGGTTTCACCCGCACCGTCATTGCCGGTGCTGACCGGCAGACGCATCGGGATTCTCGACAACACCAAACCGAACGCGGGCGCGCTCCTCGAGGGGCTGGCTCAACGCCTCGTCGCCCGTACTGGTGCGGAGTTGAGGCTGGTCGAGACCAAGAATGCGGCTTTGGCCGCACCCGATGAGGTGATCGCTCGTCTGGAATCAGAAGTCGAGGCGGTCCTGACCGGCTCTGCTGATTGAGGCAGCTGCACGTCGTGGAGTGTCCACGACACAGTTCGCTTGGAGCGCTCAGGCATTCCGACAGTGGTCGTCACTACCAGCGAGTTCCGGACCCTCACCGAGGAGGTCGCAGCGAATCTGGGGATGGGGGACGCCCGTGTCGTTGAGGTTGCGCATCCGCTCGGTGGGATCGATGCTGCCGCCGTGGAGGAGCGTGCCAACAGTGTTGTCGAGGAAACGATCCGAACGCTGACCCAATGAACTCCTTCGGCAAGCCATGAGCATCACGATCGATCACTCGGGCAAGGTCGCACTGGTCACCGGGGCCGGAGCGGGGATCGGCCGGGAGACAGCCTTGTGGCTCGCTCGCAGCGGCGCGACCGTGGCGGTGAACGACATACGTGCGAGCCACGCGGACGCGGTGGTTGCGGAGATCACCGCGGCAGGCGGTGACGGTCACGCCTTCATCGCTGACTGCCGAGACGATGACGCCGTCGACGACATGGTCGATACGGTCGTCGGCAGACTCGGGGGCCTCCAGATCGCGGTCAACAACATCGGCATGCTGCCACCGGGTCGAACACTCGAGCCGTTCACCAGTTACCGCGGTGAGGACTGGCGCGACATCCTCGACCAGAACCTGGTGCTCGCGGCTCTTTGCGGTCGTGCGGAAGCGTCGGCGATGGTGGCTTCGGGTGAGGGCGGAGTGATCCTGTTCGTCACCTCCGGTGAGACGACCCGTCCCTCGCCCTACAACAGCATCTACGCGGCGGCCAAGGCAGCGCTGAATCACCTGGTGACGTCGATGGCCGTGGAACTGGGCCCGTCGGGAATTCGAGTTCTGGCGATCGCTCCCGGCACGACCCTCACTGAGACCGTCGCTGCTGCCTTCACCGACGAACGCATCGAAGCGATCGTGGCGGCAACACCTTTGCGCCGCATGGTTGAGCATGACGAACTCGCCCGTTTGGCGACCTTCCTTGCCAGCGACCTGGCCCGTTGCATCACCGGCCAGTTCATCCTCGCTGATGCGGGAGCGTTCCTGTCACGCACCCGTCCGGCCAACGACGAAGGCCTGACAGCAGAATTGAAGGGCTCCAACGCCGGGTGATCATCCTGGGGGATGCAGAGGCGGGGCCTCTCAGGGAGTCGCGTAGTCGCTGATTCGTACGCACCGGTTGGTCATTGTTCCGATGTCTTCAATCTCCGAGGTGATCACGTCTCCGTGTTGTAGCAGCTTCCCCTGTGACACGCCGACACCGTCGGGGGTGCCGGTAAAGATCAGATCGCCCGTGGTCAGCGTGGTGATGTGGGAAATGTACGACACCAGTGCCGGAACGTCGAAGATCAATTGTGAGGTCGTGCCGTCTTGGCGCACTTCGTCGTTGATCTTGGTGCTGAGGCGCAGGTTGGAAGGATCGGCAACAAGTTCGGGTGAGACCAGGTACGGTCCGATCGGTCCGAAGGTATCGAAAGACTTACCCAGATCGAAGTGGGGTGGGGTCGCTGAGAACTGCATCGGACGATCAGAAATGTCCTGTCCGACAGTCAGACCAACGATGCGGTTCCAGGCATCCTCTTTGGCAATGTCCTTTCCGCCCACACCGATAACGACCACCAGTTCCACCTCATAGTCGACGCCATCGCTGCGCATCTCCACATCGGCTGTCGGGCCGACGATGCACGACGGGAATTTCGTGAATACCAACGGATTCTTGGGAGGTTCCATAGCGGATTCGGCTGCATGGTCTGCGTAGTTCAGGCCGATTCCAAAGCAGTTGCGAGGCCGTGGAACCGGCGCGTCGAGGGTCGCGTCGGCGACTCTTCCGGTTGCTTCTCGATCGTTGAGCATCGCCTGAAGATCGGCCATTTCGGTCGCCATCGTGAGTGCTTCCATAGGATCTGAAGGGATTGCCCCAGCACTTGTCGACTCAATGTCGTAGTAGT
This sequence comes from uncultured Acidimicrobiales bacterium, assembly GCA_951812975.1. GTDB lineage: Bacteria > Actinomycetota > Acidimicrobiia > Acidimicrobiales > Aldehydirespiratoraceae > VXYK01. The sequence goes on from CATOTC010000003.1 coordinate 9,259, forward strand.
TGTCGCCGTCGACGAGCGCCGCCCGCCCGGCAACATTTGCCATCCGAAATCCCATGAGCGTCCTTGAGTTGCCGAGAAGCGTTCTGAAGCCGAACGCGGCGTTTGCAGTGGCATGTATAGCAGCGTGAAGCAGGTTCAGCGTTGGACGCGGGCGCGAATTTCTCCGTTCAAGGTGAGGTCTTCGCAGTGGCCGAGTCCTCGCTGGAGAGCGTCGTTGTCCCGCCAGCGGGCCCAGTTCAGCCAGAGCCCGTTGGAGCTGGCGATCAGGTCTTGTACGCGGTCCGCAACCACGGTCTCGGACAGTTCCGGGCGAGCCGCACCGACGAGTTCGCAAAAACGCGACGAGTAGCGCTCGTAGAACTCCGCGTCGAGCGCCGCCACGCCGTCTTCGGTGAGTGCCAATGCCCACAGGGCGATGCGTAACGCCAGGTAGCTGCCGTTGAGGAACTCATCGCTGAACGCGCCGCGCAGGAACGCCCGGAACTTTTCTGCCGGGTCCTGTTGTTTTTCAGCGGCACTGGCACAGGCATCGAACAGTCGGTCCGTGGCTCTCTGGAACACCGCCAGGATAAGCGTCTGCTTGTCGTCGAAGTGGTAGCTGAGCAGACCGACCGAAACGTCGGCCTCCTTTGCCACGGTTCGCATACTGGCCCCGCCGATCCCTTCGCGCAGGATCACCGATCCGACCGCGTCGAGAATCTGTTCCTGCGTCTCAGACCGGTTCAGGCGCTCGTCCATGTTTCAGCCTACTGGACGAACGTTCAGCTGGTGACGCGACACAATCGCTGGTCAGTTGAGGAATTCGGGTTCCTCGCGCATCAGTTCATCGCGCCAGGGTTGAAACTGGAACCACCCCGCCAGGTCCGAACCCTGCTGGCGGTAACCCTCGATGCAGAGGTGCTCAGGGATCTCGATCGGATCACCAGCGGCTTGGGCGACCAGTTGGCTCTGACAACAGCGTTCGAGCGCAACGAACCACCACACCGCCGCATCCACGCTGCCACCACAGGTGATGAGACCGTGGTTCTGATGGATGAGGGCCTTCTTGTCGCCGAGCGCCTCTGCCATCTGACGGCCGGTCTCGATGTCGAGCACCACCGCGCCGCTGCCGGCATCGCACAGGGCCACATCGTTGTAGAACATCGTGGAGTCCTGGCTGATCATCTTGAGTGGCTGGCCGAGCGTCGAGAAGGTCTTGCCGTACATCGAGTGTGAGTGCGCCGCGGCGACCACGTCCGGCCGTGCCGCATGTATCTGTGAATGAATGGCGAACGCTGCGGTGTTGACCGGGCGGTCGCCCTCGACGACTTGGCCGTGGTCATTGACCAGGATCAGATCCGAAACGGTCATATACTTGAAGTTCTGCCCGAAGGGGTTGACCCAGAAGTGATCGAGGTGTTCCGGGTCTCGTACCGTCACATGACCCGCTACACCCTCTGCGAGGTGCAGGCGACCCATTACCCTCAACCCGGCAGCAAGGGACTCCTTGCGCTGTTGACGTTCGGTTTCGAAGTCCTCGGCGGGGCAAGGCAGGTCCAACGAGAACTCTTCTTGCACACGAGCAAGATTCTCAAGGTCACGGTCTTGTTGGGTGTCTGTCATGGTCGCCCCTCCCGTCTCAACAATCAGTGCGGCCAGCCTACTGTGTTGTTGCCGGGCGCAACCGAAGCCGGGCGGTGGGGGTAAGGTGCCTCATGACAAGACGCGGTGTTGCTCTGCTGTTTCGACTCGGGGTGTTGGGGCTGGCTGTCGGGCTGTTGGCAGCAGGTTGCGGTGGTGGCGACGATGGCGAACAAGAGTCGACACCGGCCGAATCACCTGCGACGACCGCTCCAGAAACCACGGCGGCTCCGAGCACCACCACCACGACCGCCGCTCCAACGACAACCACGACAACGACCGCAACCACCACGACAACCACCACTGTGCCGCCCGCGGGGCCCTGGGAACAGATTGCCGGGGGCGACGAGTGCAAATGCGCTGATGGCAGCGACTACAGCTTCTGGGTCCGAGAGGCCGATCCCGAACGTGTGGTGTTCTACCTTGAGGGAGGTGGTGCCTGCTTCAGTGCCGCTTCCTGTTCGTTCACCGACGGCACCTACTCGGTCACCACCGGCGACAGCGACGACCCGACCGGAGCGGGAGGCATCTTCGACTTCTCCAATCCCGCCAATCCCCTGTCCGGCAGTTCGTACGTGGCCGCGCCCTACTGCACCGGCGATGTTCATATCGGCAACAACGTCCACCAATACAGCGACGATCTGACCGTTCACCACAACGGATTCGTGAACGCTTCTCGAGCATTGGCGGAACTTCATGCGCGTTTCCCGAACGCAACCGAAATCGTTGTAGCCGGATCCAGCGCTGGTTCTGTTGCTGCGCCCTTCTTCGGCGGGTTGGTGTCGGACCTGTATCCAGACGCCAAGGTTTCTGTCGTGGCCGACGCCTCGGGTGCCTATCCGAGCAACCCGGTTATCAACGCCACGATCGGCTCACTGTGGGGTGCTTTCTCGGTTGTCCCCGACTGGCCGGTGAACGAGGGAATAACTCCGCAGGAATGGGGGGTTCCCGAGATGTTCATCCAGGCCGGCCTCCATGATCCCGAGATTCGCTTCGCTCGCTTCGACAACGCCTTCGACAGCACGCAGTTGAGCTTTGCAGAACTGGCTGGATTCGACGCGAGCAATATGGATCAGCTGATCAGATCCAACGAAGTCAGGATCGAAGCCGCCGGAGTCCCGGTGAGCAGTTATCTGGCGCCGGGCGAGGATCACACGATTCTCGGGCGCGACGAGATGTACTCCCTGGAAGTCGAGGGAGTCGTGTTCGTTGATTGGTTGACCGAGTATCTCGCCGCGAACGCACCCATCGAAGATGTGTCCTGCGTCGACTGCGGTCCCTAGTTCCGCTGCCCGAGCGTCTCTTCGGGTTCGAGACGGTCTCCGCTGTCAAGAACAGCGGCGTGGGCATCGGGTTCAAGGTCGAATTCGCGATCGTGAAGACGGTGATCGTCCTGGACCGTTCAAGCCAGGCGATCGCCGACCGGGTCGGCGCCCCGAATTTGCCGCGCTACAGGTACTCGTGCGGCAGCAAAGAGTTAGTTTTTGTCGTAGGGAGTAGTTGCAGAAGACAAGGTGCAGACTGCATCCATGACTCACCGAACGATCGAAGAGCTCGAAGCAGGTTTGGCGCAGATCGCAACAGCACCCAGTGAGCAGGGAACGCTTCGGCTCATCGTGGCGCGCACCGCAGTGGATGAGCGCGAGATCGTCGAGGAAGGCGAACTCACCCTGGAGAGCGGTCTTGCGGGCGACAACTGGCTCGCCAGAGGCGACCGCCATACCGAGGACGGCAGCGCGGATCCTCTTCGGCAGGTCACGATCATGAACTCGCGTGTGCTCGAGTTAATCGCGGGACCCACCGAGCAGTGGCCCGCTGCGGGTGACCAGCTGTACGCCGATTTCGACATCAGTGAGGCCAACGCTCCGGCGGGCACCCGCCTGAGAGTCGGTGACGCCACACTCGAGGTGACGACCGCACCGCACCTGGGTTGCGACAAGTTCAGATCCCGCTACGGCCGAGACGCGCTGCGCTGGGTCAACTCCGAGACCGGCATGGCGCTCAAACTCAGAGGCATCAACGCCCGAGTAGTCCACCCCGGCACCATCCGCAGCGGGGACCCGATCACCAAACTCTGAGCGAAACCCTCAAGTCAACTCGGCGCGCCGACTGAAGTCTCGGCCACCTCCGGACGCGACAGGAATCGCAACCGCAGAACGGCTGCGAACAACGAGACCGAGCCCACCGAGAACGCGAGCAGAAGCAGTCCCTGAGACAACTCGGCACCACGCTCAGTCGGAACGCCGACGCGACCCTATGCGGAATCTTGGTGCATGCGGCACGCCCAGTCGTCTCGGTCGGTAATTCAGGTTCGCCTACGAAACTTCCGCTTGGCCGTCGATGAACTTGAGCGGGTCGACATCGAGCACCGCCCAGGCACGATGGTCGCCTTGTTTGTCGGCGGCGAGACCCTCCACCTGGGTGGAGGCCCAGGACAGTTCGCCGTCGCAGTCGGTCGGCCAACTCAGTTCGCTGCTGGTTCGCCGGTGCCAGTGACCGTGGACCACCAGTTCGGGCCGGGTGGCCTTCACAGCCTGCAGGACTCGTTCGCGAACCAGCGAGCACAGCATCTCATCGCGGGGCTGAAGCTCGAAGTTGCGAATCGGTGCGCCTTCGGGCGCGTCATGGCACAGCAGCACGTCGAGTGGCGCGTCGCCGAGATTCGCTACATCGGCGTCGGTGGGCATCTCGTTGGGCCACCAGCTCACGCCTTCGACTCGATAGTGATGATCCATCGAGAAGGCACCACCGAGAGCCCCGAAGTCGACTCGGCCCCAGCGCCAGCGATGGCCGCGCGGCGCGTAGCGACAGCGCTCACCGATCGTCACGAAGCCGTCCTCGTCTGCTTCAAGCCCCGCGAGCATCTCGTGGTTCTCGTGGTTGCCGTCGATCCAGTAGAAGCAGCTGATCCCGTAGCGTTCTGCGTGCCAGTCGACCTGGTCCAAGAAGCGCAGACCCTTGTCGGTGTGGGGCCAGTACCCGAAGTCCCCCAATTGCAGGACCGCGTCGCATCCGTGGAGGCTCGCCAGCTTGCAGAGCGTGCCCACCCACTTGCCGTTCCCGTGGGTGTCTCCCGCCAGCAACACACGCTGGGGCTCGATTTGATCCATCCCCCAACCGTACCGAGCACCCGATGCGACGCGCCCATCAATTCGGCCAACCCCGCACAGGTCCTTGACAGATTCCGGCGGATGATCCGGTTAGGGATTGAAGTCCGGCGTGCCTAGCCTTGACGGTCATGAATCGCTCCTCTTCTGGCCGGCGAACTGCCAAAAGGCTTACTCTGATGCGCGATCGCAACAAGCGATGGTTGGCGTTGGCAGTCGCGGTGGTGGTCCTCGCCGCGGCATGCGGTGACGACACCGAAACCACCGATCCAGTCAGCACCGCCGAAGGCGCACACGAGGACCATCCCGATACGACAACGACGCTGAGCAGCGATGATTCCGCCACGGACGGCCATGGAAACGCTCACGAACACACTCACGGTGCCGCCACGACGCCAGCGGTGGAGCCCTACGAGTCGGTGACTCTGAAAGTCTCAGAAGACGAGGCGACCCTCGAGACCGACGACTCCATGGACACCCAGGACTCGACCGAACATGACATGTCCGACATGGATTCAGAAGGTGCAGACTCGAGCGACGGGATGAACCACCCCAAGGGCATCTCTATTGAGATTGTCGACGGCGAACCGGTCGGCGGGCACCAGCGCGTCGAGGTCGATCTCAACTCCGAAGTCGCCATTTCGGTCACCTCAGACCACGCCGAGGAAGTACACGTTCACGGCTACGACATACTCCACGCGGTCTCGCCGGGCCAACCGTTGCATTTCAGCTTTGCTGCGAATATCCCAGGCGTGTTCGAAGTCGAGCTTGAAGGTTCCGGGCGGCTGCTGCTGCAACTCACCGTCTCCTGATCCAAGCAAGAGAATTGCCTGCCCGATCGCCGCGCAGACGCATTGATCGCGCGTAGGATACGCCTGTTCGTCAGAGCGAAGCCCGGTTCGAATCCGGCACTGTCCCGCAACGGTGAAGTCGCCTCACTCCGGTGGGGAGGACAAGTCCGGACGCCTCGAAGCGAATACAACGAACCGACCCTCGAGGAAGGGACGGCTCGTGCGACCGGATCCTCTTGTCGCTCGTGCCACGACCTCGAGCCAAAAGGAGGACCCGAATGAAGCTAATATCTACCGCACTGTTGGCACTGCTGTTGTTCAGCACAGCCTGCAGCGACGACGCCGTCAGCGACGGCGGTGACGATGAGGTCGCAAGCGAACAGACTGACGACAGCCCCGCTGAATCTTCTGTCGATGACGACGGCACCGGTCAGAAACGTGACGAGGAAGCTGCCTCCGGCACCGACGAGACTCCCGAATCCGCGCTGCGGATAGTCTCAATATCACCCACGGCCACCGAGATGCTGTTCGCTGTCGGCGCCGGGGATCTGGTAGTCGCCGTCGACCAGTATTCGTACTACCCCGACGAGGCCCCAGTCACCGACCTGGACGGCTTCAGCCCGAACGTGGAGGCCATAGCGGCCTATGAGCCCGACATCGTCGTCATGCAGTCAAGCGGTGACGTAAAGGCAGGTCTGGAATCTCTCGGTATCGAAGTCGTCATTCAAGACACAGCGGTTTCATTAGACGACGCCTACGCGCAGATCCTCGAAATCGGCGATGTGACCGGCCACTCGGACGACGCCGAAGCCCTTGTCGGCCGAATGCAGACCGAGATCGAGTCGCTGGTCGCCGACGCTCCAGACGGAACGGGCCTCTCCTACTTCCACGAACTGGACCCGACTCTGTATTCGGTCACCAGCTCAACTTTCGTCGGTGCGGTCTACGCTCTGTTCGGATTGGAGAATGTGGCCGACCCCGCCGATGCGGACGGGTCCGCCTTCGGCTATCCACAGCTCAGCGACGAATACCTGGTCGACACCGACCCGGACCTGATCTTCCTCGCCGACACGCTCTGCTGCCGACAGGACGCGCTCACTGTGGCCGAACGTCCTGCTTGGGACCAGTTGAGAGCCGTACGGAACGGCAACGTAGTTGAGCTGAACGACGACATAGCCAGCCGCTGGGGGCCGCGGATCGTCGAGTTCATAGCCGCGATCTCCGAAGCGATCAGGAACCTGTAGGTGTTGAGAATTGACCGGTCGCCGTCGCTCGCGAGCACTCAGCAGGCCCTTGCGGGCTCGCGGCTCAGCTTCAGAGCGACGGCGGCGGGGTTCGGTGCAATCATTGTCGCGGTCACGCTGGGGCTGACGGTCGGACCCGTAGACCTGGCGTTCGACAGCGTTGTCAAGGAGTTGCTCGACGGTGTTCCGGGGTTGAGTGTCGACTCCGGACTGTCGGAGCCCCATCAGGCCATCATCGACAAGATCAGGCTGCCGCGTGTGGTTCTGGGCCTGCTGGTCGGGGCGACACTCTCCCTCAGTGGCGCGGCCTACCAGGGCGCGTTTCGAAACCCTCTGGCAGACCCGTACCTTCTCGGAATCGCGGCGGGCGCAGGTCTCGGCGCGACGATCGCCATCACCCGGGAACTCGGTGACGGCGCCGGGCTGACCGATCCGGTCCCGTTGGCTGCTTTCGCCGGGGCGCTGATAGCAGTCGGGGCCTCATATCTTGCCGGCCACCTGGGCGGGCACTCGACGGTGTCACTGGTGCTTGCAGGGGTCGCGGTTGCCAGTTTCCTCACCGCCTGCCAGACCTACGTACTGCAGTCCAACACCGACGTCATCAGAGAGGTCTACTCGTGGATTCTGGGCCGCATCGCCACCTCAGGGTGGTCGGAGCCGGCGTTGATGACACCATATTTCGTGCTGACGGCAGTGGTCGTGCTGCGTTACCGCCGTGCCCTCGACGTTCTTTCAGTGGGCGACGAGGAGGCAGCTTCGCTCGGCCTCAACCCGCGCCGGATTCGCAGCATCGTGGTGATCGCCGCCTCACTCGGAGCAGCTGCGGCTGTGTCTGTCACCGGACTGATCGGATTCGTCGGGATCATCGTTCCGCACACGGTTCGCCTGGTGTTCGGAGCCAGCCATCGAGTGCTGATCCCGCTGTCGATCCTCTTCGGTGGGGCGTTCATGGTTCTGGCCGATCTCAGCGCCCGTACCATTCTGCAGCCGGCGGAACTTCCGATTGGTGTTGTGACCGCGTTCATCGGGGCGCCCTTCTTTGCGATCGTGCTGCGCACCAGTCGACGAGAGGTCTGGTGACTGGAATGCTCGTGTTGCTCAGCGGTGGAGCCCGCAGCGGCAAATCGTCGATAGCGGTGAAAGCCGCGGCGAAACGACGCACACCGGTGACCGTCATTGTGACCGCCACAGCGGGAGACGCAGAGATGGCACAACGCATTGCCCGCCATAAGAGCGAGCGACCCCGACACTGGTCGCTGATAGAAGAACCGGTCGACCTGCTCAAGGCGGCGGCATCGGCGGCCCCCGACCACACTATAATCGTCGACTGCCTCGCATTGTGGGCGAGCAACAGGCTCACCGATGAACCGGAGCAGGTACTTGACGAGGCTCTGCGGCTCGCTGATCTGCTGGCCGCACGCCGCGAACGCGTATATGTGGTGAGCAACGAAGTGGGGTCCGGCATCGTCCCCGCTGATGAGATGACCCGAAGATTCCGGGATCTTCTCGGCAGCATCAATCAACGCATGGCCGAGCGAGCCGACGCCGCATACCTGTGCGTTGCCGGTCGCCTACTAACGCTCGAACGAAGCGCAGATTTCGATGTCTGAGTACGAACTGAGCCGACTGCTGGAGGGCTTGACCGCCCCTGACGAAGCGGCGGCAATGGCCGTGCGGACCCGCTCGGCGCATGTGCTGCGCCCGACGGGGGCTTTTGAGCGACTTGATCGTGTCGCTGCTTGGCTGGCCGGCTGGCAGGGCACTGACAGGCCCGTTGTCGAACGCGCCCACGCGATTCTGTTCGCCGGAGACCATGGAGTCGCAGCCGATGGAGTGAGTGCATACCCCCCAGAAATCACCGCAGAGATGGTGGCGGCCCTGAGAGCAGGCAGAGCCACCGCTTCGGTACTGGCGGGCCAGGTTGGTGCCACTCTCTCAGTCGTGGATGTGGCAGTTGGAGATCCCACCGGCAACATCCGCACGACCGATGCCCTTACCCCGCAGCGCTTCGATGCGGCCGTACGGGCAGGCATTGATGCTGTCGAGGCCTGCGCTGCGGACCTTCTGGTCGTAGGTGAAATGGGGATAGGCAACACAACGCCCGCTGCCGCAGTGGCAGCGTCGGTGCTGGGAGGAACAGCTCTCGACTGGGTCGGACCGGGTACCGGCGTGTCTGGAGAGGCTCTGTCAAACAAGGCCAGGGTGATACAGGATGCGCTTGAGCGGGTGGGATCGGTAGATCCCTTGGAGGTCTTACGGAGGCTCGGCGGCGCCGAGCTCGTGGCAATCGCGGCAGCAGTGATGACCGCTCGGCGAAGCCGGATACCGGTGGTCCTCGACGGTTTCATCGCCACCGCTTCGGTGCTGCCCCTGGAGGCGGCAGCAGCCGGCGCGTTGGGCCATTGCATTGCCGGTCACCGCTCTGCAGAACCGGGGCACATCCGCCTCCTCGAACATCTAAAGCTTGAACCACTGCTCGACTTGGACCTTCGACTGGGCGAAGGAACGGGAGCCCTTGCTGCTGTGCCTCTGATTCGTATGGCCGCGGCAGCGGTGGTCGAAGTGGCGACCTTCGAGGAATGGGCAGAACACTCCGGGGCCGCCACAGCAGTTGAGCCATGAGCGGCTTTCGATACGCCTGGGCGTTTCTGACCCGCTTCAGAGGAGGCCTCCACCCCGACAGTGACGACAAGATTGCGACAAGCGTTGTCTGGTTCCCGGTTGTCGGCATCGTTGTCGGCGCAGTCACCGGAGCGGCCTATCTCGGTGCGGTCGAGTTCGTTGACTCGTTCCTGGCGGCGCTGCTCGCGGTCGCGCTGGGCGCGATGCTCACTGGGGGATTTCACGAAGACGGGTTGGCCGACACCAGCGACGCCCTCGGCGGATCAACCATGCAACGCCGTCTGGAGATCATGCGCGACAGCCGCGTCGGCACTTTCGGTGCGCTGGCGTTGATCATGGTGACTCTCGGCAAGGTCGGCGCTCTTGAAAGCCTCAGCGGTACCGACGGCTTGATTGCCCTGATCGCCGCACACGCACTGGGGAGGACCGGAGCGCTGGCACTGATGCTGGCCGGAACAAGGGTCCGATCAGCCGGTTTGGGTGCGGTCTACACCGCACATCTCCCGCGGCGTTCGGTGGCATCGGTAGTGGTTGTCTTTCTCACATCGACCTCTCTGATCGGCGTGTCGGGACTCGTAGCGACCGGTGCCGTCCTCGGTGTCGTCATGGCGATGGCTGTGCTGGCCCATTGTCGTTTCGGCGGCTTGACCGGCGATGTCCTGGGTGCCACGGAACAACTCGGCGAATTGGCCGTACTGATCGCGCTGTCCCAACTATCCGAAGCTCCCGCTTGGTTCTAGCTCCCGATCGCCAGCAGGATACCGTGGACGAACTTATGCGGATCGCTGTGCTCGTCAAGCAAGTACCTGCCATTGAAGAGATGGCGTTGGGTCCGGATGGAAGGCTGATTCGCTCAGGCACAGAATTGGAGATGAGCGCCTATTGTCGCCGGGCCGTGTCCAAAGCTGTCGAGCTCGCCTCACAGAGACCTGACTGCTCGGTGACCGTGTTCACGTTGGGCCCGCCGAGCGCCGAGGAGGTACTGCGCGAGGCAGTCGCCTGGGGGCTCGACCGAGACGTGGAGACTGACGCCGTGCTGATCACCGACCAGGCGTTCGCTGGATCAGACACGCTTGCAACTGCTCGAGCGGTGGCGGCGGCACTCGACAATGAGGGCCGATTCGACATGATTCTGTGCGGCAAGAACTCTGTTGACGCCGACACGGGTCAGGTCCCGCCACAGATCGCTGAGCTGCTCGACCTGCCTTTTGCCACAGCGGTCAAGACCCTTGCGCTCAACGATGGCCGCCTGGTCCTCGGATGTGAATTCGACGACCAGTGGGTCGACTGCGAGATCACACTTCCGGCGGTGCTGTCCTGTGCTGAGCGGCTCTGCGAGCCCAGCAAGGTTTCCCCACCCGACAGGGCTCTGGTGCCCGCTGAGCGGGTTCGTTTCGTGGACGCCGAAGCGCTGGGCCCCGGACCCTGGGGCCAAGCCGGGAGTCATACCTGGGTCGGCAAGACCAGAATGCTGGCAGTGGACCGAGAGCGCTACGTCCAAGGAGGTCTGCCTCTGGCGAACCAGGTCCGCCGCGCCGTGCGCATCATCGACCAGAAGGGGGGTTTCGACACGTCCAAGAAGCCAACCGAGCCCAGGCTTGTCCGCTCTCCTAGAGGTCCCGGCGGGGTGGTGGCGGTTCTCGCTGAACCCGGACGCGACAAGCTGTTGCGGGAGTTGCTCGGAGCCGCGGGGCTGTTGGCAGGCGAGATCAACGGTTCAACCGCCGTGGTGCTCCCCGACAGTATGGACAACGCATCTGTCGGTCCCGTCATCGGTGCAGAGTTCCTGGCAACCTACGGAGCCGACCACATCGTCCGCCTCGCCGGAGCAGCGATTGAAGAAGACATCGCGACTGGTCTGGCAACTTGGGCCAGTGATTGCCTGCCTTGGGCGATATTGACACCCGGCACCTCCAGCGGCCGGGAGATTGCTTCACGGGTGGCCGCCCACCTCACCGCGGGCTTGGTCGGAGACGCCGTGGAGTTCGACGTGGAGAACGGACGCCTCGTGGCCTGGAAATCAGCTTTCGGCGGGCAGCTCATTGTTGCGGTTCACACCCGTACCCCCGTGCAGTTGGTGACAGTGCGTGCCGGTGTGCTGCCCGCGCCGGAGGGCCTCGCCCCCGGCGAGTTGAGAGTGCCCTCTGAAGAGACCGTCGAGGTTGTCCCGAGGGGCCGGGTCCAGCTGACGAACCGTCGCCGCGACGACGACATCGACATCCTGGCCGATGCCGCGTCGGTCATCGCAGTGGGACAGGGAGTTGATCCCGCCGACTATCCGAAGCTTGATCCTCTGGTGAGACTTCTCAATGCTGAACTGGGCTGCACCCGCAAAGTCACGGACAACGGTTGGATGCCCCACGCTCGCCAGATTGGCATAACGGGACGCAGTATCACACCACGGCTGTTCGTCATGATCGGCGCCAGCGGAAAATTCAACCACACCGTGGGTGTCCGGGGCGCCTCTTGCGTGCTGGCAATCACCAACGATCCAGCAGCGCCCGCCTGGGAGCATGCCGATGCCGGCATCGTCGGCGACTGGCAGGAGGTCCTCCCCCTACTGGTCACCGAGATCGAGAAGCTCGGCTTGTGAGTTGGGCCAGATCTAGGCTGGGCGGGTGAACCGCGACACGGCGCTCAAGACACTGGGACTGAAGCATGACGCGCACAAAGACGACATTTCCGCGGCCTACCGCAAACTGATTCGCAAGGCTCATCCGGACGTGGGCGGCGACACCGCGGTGGCCGCCCGGATCACCGAGGCGTACGCATGGTTGCAGCACTCAGCGCCGGGCTCGGTTGCCTCCCCACGCACGTCAAAGGCGGCCCCGAGCGACGAGCGGCTCGTGCTGCTGCTACCACCGGGTGATGTCTTCGCCCGCCTCTGCGAGTTGGGCCAGCGACTGGGCGAGTTGAGCTACCTGGACCCCCAGGCGGGGATCATGCAAGTGACCTTCACCGCCTTGAACTCTGTGCCTTGCCAACTCATGGCCACAGTCGTAGCGGGTTCAAACCCCGAAGAATCCCAGGTCGAGTTCACCCTCGAAGCGCTGACCAACGCTGTGGCACCTCCGATAGCGGCCGTCGTCAGCCACATGTTCGGCACCGGACAATCGTAGGAGGCCCAGTGGAGATCGTCGTCGACAGCGACAGATGCACAGGACACGGCCGCTGCTACACGCTCGCGCCAGACGTGTACGAACCAGACGACGACGGCTACTGCCAAGAGCAGGTCGCCCCAGTTCCGCTGGAACTCAAGGATCGAGCGCTCCTCGGTGCGGCCAACTGCCCCGAAGACGCCATCACCGTCACCGGTGACGACTAAATCCAACGCGCCGCTATCGCGGGCAGTCCCGGCAACTCAAGGAAATCCCGGGTCTCTGTTCCATCCAGGTCCGCAGATGACTGGGACTGTCCACATGGCTAGGGTGCGGTATGGGCAATATGCGGTTCAACCACATGGAACTGACGCTTCCACCTGGCACTCTGACCGAGGAGTTTCGAGCTGATACTCGGGAGTTCTACGGTGACGTCTTCGGGTGGACGGCAACAGACACCCAGATTCTCAAGCAAACGGGCCTGTTGTTGTCGACTGACGCCTCTACCAGTCAGTTCATTCTGTTGCTGGAGCATCGCCAGCCGATGACTCCGCCGCCCTTCGACCATCTCGGCGTGCTGTGCGACACACGCGCCGAGGTGGGCGCCGTGCTGGCCCGCTGCGAAGCGTGGCAGGAGAAGGACCCCCGGGTGGAGATCAAGCGTTACGACGATCTGGTCACGCCGACGATCACCGTCCACGCGTTCTATGTGCGCCACCTTTTGCCGATCCATCTGGACGTGCAGTGCATGGAGCGACCATCCGGGACGACTGCACCTTCCGGCCGTTGGGTCTGGGTGGAGGACTAGGCCGCTTCAGAGCAGGTTGCCGTAGCGGTGGGTCGTCTCGCTGATCGCCTGTTCGCGCAGAAAGTGGAGCAGTTCGATCCGCCCTTCGACCGTGACGGGGTCTGCAGCAACATGGATCCCCAGGCTGTTGGCACGATCTCGTATCGCCCCATGAACGCTGCCGAGCAAGCGCACCCGCTCGACGTTCAGATCAGCCAACCGGTCCGCGAACTCCTCAGCCGACTCCAGGGAGCCGTCTGAGACCACGACTTCGACACCACAGCACTGGATCGCAGCCAGGACCCGCTCACGTTCCACATCACGAGCCTCGGACTCGACCCTCAGAGCCACCCGGGCAATCCGACGATATCGCAGACGGTTCGACTCGCAGAAGAGCCCGGTCGGGTCGTGCTCGATGGAGAACTCGTTCCGCCACGCTTCGTCGTCGCTGGCCCTTGCCCGCGCCAGCCAGTCACCATCGTTGAGGTTCAACTCGCGGGGTTTCCATACGCCCAACCGGCCTACGTAGTTGGGGCCGCCGGTCTTGACGCCGGGTCCTACCGACGATCGTTTCCAACCGCCGAAGGGTTGACGCCGGACGATCGCGCCGGTAATCGGGCGATTTACGTAGGCGTTGCCGACCTGCAGGTGATCGAGCCAATAGGCGATCTCAGAGTCGTCGAGGGAGAAGATTCCCCCTGTCAGACCGAAGGGAGTGCCGTTCTGCAGATGCAGCGCCTCGGTGAGGGTCGCTGCATGCATGATCCCGAGAACCGGCCCGAAGCACTCGGTGCGGTGAAACCACGAGCCTTGCTCCACACCGATGCGGATCCCCGGCGTCCAGGTCGCGGGTCCCACCCGGCGGGGTTCGAGCAGCCAACTCTCGTTGCCGTCGAGCTGTGTCAAGCCGCGCAGCAGTTTGGTGTCCGGCTCTCGGATCAACGGTCCCATCGTTGTTGCCAGATCTGTTGCAGGACCGACATGCAAGCTCGATGCTGCGTCTACCAACTGAGTTCGAAATCGCTTTGAGTGGTAGACGTCTCCGACGCATATCACCAGGCTCGCCGCCGAACACTTCTGGCCGCTGTGACCGAACGCGGATGAGACCAGATCCGCAACAGCGAGATCAACATCGGCGTTGGAGGTGATCACAATGGCGTTCTTTCCTGAGGTCTCCGCAAGAATCTGCATCGCTGGGCGCCAACTTCGGAACAGGGTGGCAGTCTCATAAGCCCCGGTGAGGACCACCGCATCGACGCCGTCGTGGGCTATCAGGCAGCGTCCGAGGTCGTCTTCCGGAACCCGCACGAGCGCCAGCACATCCTCACCGACTCCAGCAGCCCAACAACACTGCGCCACGATCTCGGCGCAACGCACGGTCTCGGGTGCGGGTTTCAGCAGGACCGAATTTCCCGCCGCGAGAGCTGCTGTGACTCCGCCTGTGGGTATCGCCACTGGAAAGTTCCACGGCGCGACGACGCAGACGACGCCGAACGGTTCAAAGGTGGCGCCCGCGAAGGCTTCGAGGTCCAGGGCCCGGTCTGCGTAGTAGCGACAGAAATCGATCGCCTCGGTTACTTCCGGGTCGGCTTGGGCGACGGTCTTGCGTGCTTCGTGGACCATTGCCGCAACGAGGTCGCCTCGATGCGCAGCCAGTTCGTCGGCGACTCTGTGAAGCTGCAGACGTCGTTGCGCGGCGCTCAGACGCTGCCATCGCTCACGACCCGTCTCGGCTCGGCTGATGATCCGGTCGACCTCGGCGGTACTCGTCGTGAGCTCCGTGTTGATCGGTGCCGGTGGCTGAGACACGACCGAGCGGGCCCAGAGACGGTTCACCTTCAGAGCAGGGTCGGTGTCGGCAGCATTGGTGAACACCGGTGCCGGGCCCTGATGCACTTCGTCGAGCCGGTTCTGGGTCCGCCGCGGAGCCGAGGAGACCGACCACCGTTCACGTACCGAAGTTCGGAACCGTTCGGCTTCGGTTCTCATCGACGGGCCACCTGCTGTCATTACCAGGAGTTGCCGTATGAAGTTCTCATCTGCGGCGTTCTCCTCCAGTCGACGGAACAGGTAGCTGATGGCTACATCGAAGTCCTCTGCATCGACGACCGGCGTGTAGAGGAGCAGCGCCGACTGCTCCTCGCTTGCGAGGCGCTCCCGAATGAGCCGTGCATGGGTCGGCGCCATCCCCTCGAGCATCTCGAACTCGATGCGCTCTGCAACACCGCGCTTGTCGGCGAGCAGTTTGGCGAAAGCGATGTCGAACAGGTTGTGGCTGGCGACGCCGATTCTCACCGCGCTCAACCGTTGGGAGCGGAACAGCCAGTCAAGGCAGCGCTTGTAGTTGGCGTCGGTCTCGGCTTTTCTGCGATACGGGGCCTGCTCCCAGCCATGGATCGCCGCTTCGACTCGCTCCATCGCCAGGTTTGCTCCCTTGACCAGCCTCACCTTGACCGTCCCGCCCGCTCGGCCATCGACTGTTCGAGCCGCGCGTCCGGTTGCCCAGGCCACCAGTTCCTCGAGTGCGCTTACCGAATCCGGAAGGTAGGCCTGGACGGCGATGCCTGCGTCGAGGGAGTGCAGCCCGGGTTCATCGAGCAGTTCCATGAACACAGCCGTCGTGAGTTCCAGATCGTGATACTCCTCCATGTCGAGGTTCACGAACGTCGCAGGGGTGGTTTCGGCGGCTTTGAGGAGTATCGGACGGAGCCGTTGGGCTACCCGCAGGATGCATCCGTCGAAGTCCCAGTAGTTGAGCTGCGCGACGATTGATGACAGCTTCACCGAGACGTAGTCGATGTCGGGCTCGTCCAAGAGTCTCAGCGCTTCGGCCTGACGTGCTCGTGCTTCGTTCTCGCCCAACACAGCCTCGCCGAGCAGGTTGACGTTCAGACGAAAGCCCTGTCTCTTGCGGAGCCCGAAGTGGTTTGTCATAGCTTCGGGGTCGGCGTCGACGACCAGGTGCCCAACTAGTGCACGCATACGCCGGTCGGCGAGGGGCATGACCACCGCGGGAAGCCGCGGCGCGAGCTTCGCGCCAACCTTGAGCAGTCCTCGGTCGAGTCGTGACAAGAAGTCTGGCAGGTTGCCTTGCGCTACCAGCGATGCGAGTTGTTGAGCGGCGGCACGGTGAGCATCGGGGCGCACAACCCGGTCGACGAATCGCATCGTGAAATTCATGCCGACGGGGTCGGCGACCACACCTGCCATCCGCCGGATGGACTTTCGTTCTGCTGTGGTCTGTCGCGCGTCGGCTTCGGCGAGCCAACCATCGACGAGCGATATCGCCTCCACGGCCAGGTCCACTAGCGGGTCATGCATCATCCTCCCATTGACGGTGACCTTACTAGAGCCGCCGGGAGGCGAGTTTCAGACCCAGGGGCAGTTGGAGTTCCGGTCTCCGTAGGCGTTGCCCGTGCGGTAGCGGTCGAGGGTGAACGGCTTCAACTCGTCTGGTTTCTGACCGTAGACGAGCATCTGGGCAGTGAGCTTGCCCACACCAATCATCTTGAACCCGTGGTTGGAGTCGGCGATGACCCAGGCGTTGTCGGCCACGTGGTCGAAGACCGGCACGTTGTCGGGCGTGAATGCGCCGATTCCGCCGTTGCGACGCTCCTTGAAGTAGGGTCGCAGGTTCTCGAGGCGCTTGAAGAGCATCCCGAGGGTGGCGCAGTAGTAGTCGGCGAACCACTGCTCGGCCTGGTACACGTCGTTGAGATGGCCGTAGGGCTCGACAGCCGCTTCGGGGCCGATCTTCACCGGGATGGTACCTCCCTGGAGGCCCGGGGCTCCCACCCGTTCGGCTGCGTAGCGCACGTACGAGTAGAAGTTGTCCTTGAGCAGTTGGTTGTCGTCGCCGTACACCGGCGTGTTCATCAGTTCGACATGCAGAACGGGCGAGTCCCGGTGACCGGCGGTCCGGAAGTCCACACCCTCGGGCAGCAGGACCTCGCCTTCGAGAAGTCGCCAGTAGGTCCACATGTCCATCTGCGGCTCGACGTGGCCGTCGGGGTATGCGACATCAATCTGGGAGGGTCCGCCGAGCCACTCCCAGTGTTGGGGAGTCCAGGCACCGGCACCGACGACGACCTGTTCACAGGAGACAGACCCCTGATCGGTCTCCACTGCGGTCACCGAACCGGAGGCGTCGAGTGTGTAGCCGGTGACGCTGGCACCGTAGACGCGTTGCACTCCCCACTGGTGGCACTTCTGGTCGAGTCCCCACACCGCCATGTGGGTGCCTGCATAGCCGGATCGGATCTCGTGGAGCACGACATCGCAGTTCTCTGTCTTGAAATCGGGCCAGAGTCCGGTCAGGAAGGCGTGGGCCTCCGAACCGACGTACAGGTCTGACGGGTAGCCGCTGGAGGCCTGCGAGGCCTGCAGCTTGACGTAGTCGGCCTCCTGGTTGGCCTCCCCCACAGACACGTAGCCGACCTGTTGGAAACCGAAGTTCACAGGGTCGGACTCCCAGACCTCCACGCTGGCGCGCAGGATGGCATGCAACGGTTCGGTCATGTAGAGGTTGCGGATGCAGCCGCAGGCCAGGCCGGTGGCACCCGCGCCGGGGCCCTGCTTGTCGATTAGCACCACATCGCTGCCCCTGCCCTTGCCGGAGCGTTCAAGGTACATGGCGAGGTGGTAGGCGCTCGACAGTCCGTGGACACCGGCGCCCACCACCACGAACCGTGCGCTTTCCGGCAGTCCAACAGTGTCGAACACCGGAATCACCGCAGGGTTCGCGGCGTGTCCCTCCACCTCGGGAGGCAGAGGGCGGTTGGCGAAGGGATACCACTGGTTGTGCCCTGTCGGATTTGGGACTGGCGGGTTGGGGACATTGAAAGTCATATGTTCTCCTGTTGTGGTTCAATCATTCGGTTGTTCATAAGGATTGGGTTGTTCGTAAGGGTTCGGGAGTAGGTAGTCGGCGCCGAGTGTTCGCCATATCAGCGGGACGCCCGGTCGGTATGCGAGGTGGTGGCGCGTTGGAGCGTCGAAAATCGTCAGGTGTGCCGGTCCGCCGACAGAGATTCTGCC
This sequence comes from uncultured Acidimicrobiales bacterium, assembly GCA_951812975.1. Taxonomy (GTDB): domain Bacteria; phylum Actinomycetota; class Acidimicrobiia; order Acidimicrobiales; family Aldehydirespiratoraceae; genus VXYK01. Next base: position 27,565 of record CATOTC010000003.1, read on the forward strand.
GACGTCGTTGCGTCGTAGGGCTGCTGCTCCGCCGGTGGTGACCGCGGCCAACGCTTCGTCGATGGTCATGTGCATGTCACGTACCGCCAGGGCGATGCAGAACGACAACGAAGTCGTGTAGCTCGACCCGGGATTGCAGTTCGAGGCGATGGCGACCTTCACGCCTGCGTCGATGGCGCGCCGAGCGTTCGGGTACGGCTGACGGGTCGAGAAGTCTGTCGCCGGCAGGAAGGTGGCGACCGTGTCGCTTGCGGCCAACGCCTCGATGTCGTCGTCGGACAGGTAGGTGCAATGGTCTACCGAGGCGCAGCCCATCTCCACACCGAGTTGCACGCCTGGCCCATGACCCAGTTGGTTGGCATGGAGCCGCAGTCCCAACCCGGCTTTGCGACCGGCTTCCAATACGGTTCGGGACTGGTCGGCGTCGAATGCTCCTGTCTCGCAGAACGCGTCGATCCAGCGGACATGGCCGCGCACGGCCTCCAGCATCGGTCCGCACACCAGATCGACGTATTCATCGGCTCGACCCTGATATTCGCCGGGTATCAGATGGGCCCCGAGGAACGTGCTCTCGCTGCTCACCTCGGAGGCCAGCGCGGTCAATTCGGCCTCGGAGTCAACCGACAGGCCGTAACCCGACTTGATCTCCACCGTGGTGGTGCCGGCTTGGTGGACTTCGACGAGGCGATGCGCCAGCGCTGATCGAAGAGCTTCGCGCCCGGCTCCGCGGCTCGCGTTCGTCGTGACTTGAATACCTCCGCCGTCGTAGGGCTCCCCGGCCATGCGTCGGGTGAACTCCTCGGACCGGTCGCCTGCGAATACAAGATGCGTGTGAGAATCCACGAAACCTGGCAGCACGCAGCGACCCCCGGCGTCTATTCGCCGTTCGGCCTGAGCCCCTGCGGGACCCACACTGAGCACGGTGCCGCCGTCCACCACAACTGAGGCGTCACTGACGATACCGAGCGGTCCGGAACCCAGTTCCGGGTCGTTGGTGACCAACTCTGCGATGTTGTCGATTACGAGCGTCATGACGCGGTCACCTCCGAGACGGCTGCGCTGAGTTCGGCCTCCACATCAACCGACGTGTGGGTTCGGTCAACGACCACGGGTCGGCCCGCGACTACCAGATGGGTCACGTCCGCGCTGGTGGCGGCATAGATCACTGACGCGAGCACGTTCTTTGCATCGGTGCCCGCAAGGCGCACCGAGTCGAGGCTCACGGTGGCGAAGTCAGCAAGCGATCCTGGCGCCAGGGTTCCCCCGTCCTCCCAACCGAGCGCCCGGTATCCACCGGATGTGGCCATCGTGGCCAGCGAAACGACATCAAAGACCCCCCGCTTGAGCGTTGACGTGCGCTGGTCGAGTTCAACGGCCCGGGCCTCCTCAAGGATGTCTACGACGGCATGGGAGTCCGACCCCACACACAACCCGACCCCAGCGTTGGCCAAGGTCTCTGCAGGACCCACGCCATCGGCCAGGTCGCGTTCGGTGGTCGGGCACAGACAGCAACCGGCTCCCGCCTCTGCCAGCAGTGCCACATCATGATCACTCGCGTGGGTGGCGTGAACCAGAGTCACATTCTCGCCCGTTCCCGCCGCTTCGAGTATCACTTCGACGGGGCTGGCGCCGTGCAGTGCGATGCACTGTTGGTTCTCTGCGGGCTGTTCGGAGGCATGGACGTGGAGCGGGGCATCATGGTGCCGAGTCCATGCTGCAGCAGCTTCGATGGAAGTCGGGTCTACTGCGCGTACTGAATGCACAGCCGCCCCCACTCTCACGGTCGGGCTCGACACCGCCGCCAACAACTCATCCACCCGGCCGGCCCAGCATCCGACGTCTCCGTCGCTGAATCGAACCTGTTCGGGGCCCAACGGCAGGTATCCGTCGGTCGTCTGGGGGTCGATGCCACCGTGCAGATAGACCGTGTCTAGCAGTGTCAGTCTGATGCCGGCGTCCTGTGCGGCTGCCACTACCGCGCTCCCCATCTCGTTGGCGTTCGCGTAGGGGCGTCCGCAGGGTTGGTGGTGCAGGTAGTGGAACTCTCCCACCACACCGATTCCCGCCAGAGCCATCTCTGCGAATGTTGCTCTGGCCAGGCGGTAGTAGTTGTCAGGATCAAGGCTTGTGGCGGTCCGGTACATGAGGTCGCGCCATGTCCAGAAAGTGCCCGTGGCGTTGTGTGTACGGCCGCGCAGTGCCCTGTGGAACGCATGGCTGTGAGCGTTTGCGAGCGCTGGAATGGTCAGGCCACTGAGACGCAGCGATCCGGCAGGGGGCGACAATACCCCAGATGTCAGCGCCCTGATGCGGTCGCCGTTGACCTCGAGCACGACACCGGAGTTAACCCTTGCCCCGCCCAACCAGGCCTGTTCGCACCAGTAAAGCCTGCTCATTCGCTTGTCTCTGCCACGAATCGGGAGATGCGCTCGATGAAGGCGTCTCGGTGGTGGCGTTCGAACTCTTCCCAGGTGCTCAGCGTTGAAGGGTCGGCCCGGTCAACGAACAGAGTTCCGTCGAGGTGGTCGCACTCGTGCTGCCAGGTGCCCGCTGTCAGACCGCGAGCCTTTATGGATCGATGCGTTCCGTCGCGCTCGTAGTAGCGGACACCGAGGTTGACGGAGCGCTCGACTTCGCCGCGCAGCGGGACCGAGAGGCACCCTTCGTTGATGACCACCGTCTCGTCGCCGATCACTTCGAGTTGCGGATTGATGGCGACCGTCAGAGGGATCGAGGGTTTGTAGGGGTAGCGGGGATTGCTGTTCACCTCGAGCACCACGATCCGGCAGGTCTCGCCTAATTGGTTGGCGGCGAGTCCTGCGCCGTTGGCGTCGCGCATCGTGTCAATCAGGTCGTCGACGATGCCCTGCACCCGCTCGGAGGCAATCTCGTCGGGCGCGACGTCGAGCGCCGGAGTTCTCAGGAGCGGATGTCCGATGGAGAGTATTTCTCGAACGGTCATTGCAGGTGTGTCCTCAACTCGGCGACAGGTGCCGCGACTGGTCGGACATGGGTATCTGCACGCCGCGCTCGGCGGCCACGATTCGAGCCTGGTCGTAACCGGCGTCTGCGTGCCGCATCACTCCGGTGGCGGGGTCGTTGAGCAGGACCCGCTCCAGCTTCTGCGCGGCCAGGTCGGTTCCGTCGGCGACGCTCACCTGCCCTGCATGGATCGAGCGACCGATTCCGACACCACCGCCATGATGGATACTCACCCAAGAGGCCCCTGAGGAGGTGTTGACCAGGGCATTGAGCAGAGGCCAGTCGGCGATAGCGTCGCTGCCGTCTGCCATGTCCTCGGTCTCTCGGTAGGGCGAGGCGACCGAACCCGAGTCGAGATGGTCCCGACCGATCACAATCGGTGCGCGGAGTTCACCGGAACGGACCATTTCGTTGAAGCGGAGACCCAGGCGGTGGCGCTCGCCGTATCCCAACCAGCAGATTCGTGCGGGCAGACCCTGGAAGGCAACCCTCTCGGCCGCCAATTTGATCCAACGGGCCAAACCCTCGTCCTCGGGGAATTCAGAGAGCACGGCGCAGTCGGTTGCTGCAATGTCGGCTGGATCGCCCGACAGTGCCACCCAGCGGAACGGGCCCTTCCCCTCGCAGAACAGCGGGCGGATGTACGCGGGGAGGAATCCCGGGTAGTCGAAGGCGCGGTCGCACCCGGCAAGGGCTGCTTCGGCTCGAAGGCTGTTGCCGTAGTCGAACACCTCTGCACCGGCGTCTAGGAACCCGACCATCGCCTCGACATGGGCAGCCATGGCGTTTCGGGAGCGGCGGATGAATTCCTCAGGTTGGGTGTTGCGCGTCTGCTCGACTGCTTCGGGCGCCAGATCGTTGGGGATGTAGGACAGGGGGTCGTGGGCGGAGGTCTGATCGGTGACGATGTCGGCGGCGACACCGTCGGCCAGGAGTCTCGGAACGATGTCCGCAGCGTTGCCAACCAACCCGACCGATAGCGGCCGCCGGTCTGCGACGGCCTGCTCACAGACTCGCAGAGCTTCGGTGTAGTCCTCGGCGACGAGATCGAGGTAACGGGTCTGCACTCGTCGCGCGGCACGTTCAGGGTCGACTTCGATACACAGCGCTACTCCGTCGTTCATGGTGATCGCCAGTGGTTGGGCACCTCCCATTCCACCGAGTCCGGCGGTGACCGTGAGGGTGCCTGCCAACGAACCGCCGAAACGCTTGCGGGCGATCGCAGCGAAGCACTCGTAGGTGCCTTGCAGGATCCCCTGTGTTCCGATGTAGATCCAAGAACCGGCGGTCATCTGTCCGTACATAGTCAGACCGAGGTGTTCGAGGCGTCGAAACTCGTCCCATGTGCCCCACTGCGGAACGAGGTTCGAGTTTGCGATGAGGACCCGCGGCGCCCACTCGTGCGTGCGCAGCACCCCAACGGGCTTTCCGGACTGCACCAACATCGTCTCGTCGTCGCCGAGCGTGGTGAGTGTCTTGATCATGGCGTGGTAGGCGTCCCATGAGCGCGCGGCGCGACCGGTGCCCCCGTACACGACGAGGTCGTCGGGGCGTTCGGCGACGCCGGGGTCCAGGTTGTTCTGGAGCATCCGAAACGCTGCTTCCTGCGGCCAGTTGCGGCAAGTCAACGCAGAACCGGTCGGTGCCGCCACACCTGATAGCGGTGCCCTTGAACTCGGCCCTTGGGTGATGTTCATGCGATCGCGGTTCCCTGTTGTTGTCGGTCTGCAACTGAGGCGTTTGCATCGTAGCAACAACTTGCTAAGCTGCCAACTAATAACATCTAGTTTCAGTTATTGAAATCATCATGATCTCAACTCGTGTCCCATCTGACAAGAGCTCTTCTTCAACACTGCACAGCTCGCGCTCTGCTGAACGAGTGCTCAACCTCCTCGATACTGTGGCGAGCAGCGGCGCAATCAGTCTCACTGCTGCTGCCGCCCAGGCCGACCTACCCACGAGCACGGCGTTACGCCACCTACGCCTGTTGACGAATCGGGGCTACCTGATCAGAGACGACCAAGGCTTGTACTCAGTGGGACCGGCCTTTGTACGCATGGCGCTGGCATCGCATCAGCGGGGCCCCTACGCCCGCCTGACTGCACTAGCTCAGCCTGGGCTTGAGAGACTCGTCGAGGACACCGAAGAATCTGCGTATCTGGCTGTTCGAGACGGTACCGAGGCGGTCTACATAGCCACCGCCGAGAGTCGACGAGCTATTCGCCACGTCGGCTGGGTGGGCAGATCGGTTCCATTGGACGGAACCGCTGTTGGAGAAGCACTCCTTGCGTCCGCCGAGACACCTGGATCACGACCCGAATTGCATTTCAATACCGGAGCCATCGAACCCGACGTAACAGCCGTAGTGGCACCGATTTTCGGCCCGTCGCAGGTTGTGGGCGCCCTGTCGTTGCTGGGGCCCGCTGATCGCCTCGCAAACGAACGATTGCATCGAGCATCTGAGGCAATTGCGGATGTCGCGGTAGATATATCACTCGCTCTCTTTTCGCCTGATCGACCTTCACGATGACCGTGGAACTCGACGGGGCTGGAGTCACGATCCCTCAAGTCGTGGCAGTCGCCCGCCGCGGCGAGAGAGTCCGACTGAGCGAAACGGCGGTACAGCGGATGACCGCGTCGCGTGGCATCGTTGAACGTCTCGCCGACGGTGACCCCGCATACGGGGTGTCCACCGGTTTCGGTGCCCTTGCCAACACGGCGATCCCGCCCCATCGACGCGCCGATCTGCAACGCGCTCTGATTCGCTCCCACGCGGCCGGCATGGGTCCCGCAGTCGAAGCCGAGGTCGTTCGGGCGATGATGTTCCTGCGAACTCGGACCTTGGCGCTCGGAGCTTCAGGTGCTCGGCCCCTGGTCGCCCAGACACTGGTAGAACTGATCAACGCCGGCATCGTTCCGCTGGTTCCCGAACACGGATCGCTTGGTGCCAGCGGCGATCTCGCCCCATTGGCCCATGCCGCGCTGGTACTCATGGGCGAAGGCGCCGTACTCACCGACGATGGAACAATCAGCGGCGCAACGGCATTGATCCAAGCCGGGATTGAGCCCTTGGAGTTGGCAGAGAAGGAGGGTTTGGCGCTGACCAACGGCACCGACGGCATTCTGGCGATGCTGTGTCTTGCGGTCCACGACGCTTCGCACCTACTCAACGTGGCTGACATAGTCGCCGCCTGCAGCGTCGAGGCACTGTTGGCCACCGATCGGGCATTCGCTGCGGACCTCTTGGCGCTGCGACCCCATCAGGGCCAGCAAGCGAGCGCGGCGAACCTCCGAGCGGTGCTGTCAGGTTCACCAATAGTCGCCAGCCATCGCCACGACGACGACCGGGTACAGGACGCATACTCGGTGCGCTGCACACCCCAGGTGCACGGCGCTGCACGCGACACCCTGCGGTTCGTCAGCGAGGTCGCTGACCACGAGCTTGCTTCGGCGATCGACAATCCAATGGTGCTGCCTGACGGACGGATCGAGTCCTGCGGCAACTTCCACGGCGCTCCCGTCGCCATGGCCGCGGACTATCTAGCGATCGCCTTAGCCGAGACGGGCGCGATCGCCGAGCGGCGACTCGACCGGATGCTCGACCCGGCGCGCTCGCATGGTCTCCCGCCGTTCCTGGCCGACGATCCCGGCGTGGACAGCGGCCTGATGATCGGGCAGTACACCGCTGCGGCCATGTGCGCTGAGAACCGTCGGTTGGCCGCCCCCGCCTCAGTTGACTCTCTGCCGACCTCGGCCATGCAGGAGGACCACGTTTCTATGGGTTGGGGCGCCGCTCGCAAACTGCGCCGCGTCGTTGACAACCTCCGTCGTATCCTCGCCGTCGAATGGGTCGCCGCGGCCCGGGCAATCGAGTTGTGGAAGCCGCTCGATCCGGCAGACGCCACTGCTGTGGCGGTAACGCTGTTGCGCTCCCAAGTTGCCGGGCCCGGTGCTGACCGCTGGTTGTCACCGGAGCTGCAAGCAGCCGAACAGTTGCTTGCCTCCGAGACCCTCGTCGATGCGGTCGAGTCTGTTGCCGGCCCTCTCGCCTGAGACCCGCTTGTCTCAGGCGTATGGCCCGTCCGTCCTGAAGGCGAAGTAGCCGTACCCCTGGCGTTCCGGGCCGTACAGTTCCGGCACCTCGTCGAGCGGAGTCGTGATCTCGCTTAAAGTCGGTCCGATGTCTTGAGCTATCGTCGTCAGCTTTTCCCCGTCGAGCCCGTAGACGCCCACTGCGTTGGCGCCCACGATCGCCCGCACCTTGTCTTGGGGTGCTCCAGCCATTGCGTGGCGCAGCGAAAGGTGGGTCATCGGCGTCTCTTCAGGATCTTCGCTGTAGCGCCAGGTGCCTTCAGGATGCGGGTAGTCCCGGCCCCACATGAGGTTCGTCCACCACCAGTCTTGCACTGCGGCTTCAACTTCGAAGGGAGCAACGAAGCTGGCGGCGACGAAGACGTTGGTCTTGAAGTATTCGCTCGGTTTCCTAGTCAGCTGCCCGTTGCTCTGCAGAGGAGGTATGACCGCTGAGTCGAGGTCGACCAGTGTTGAAGGGATCCACACCCCCGGCTGTTCTGTCATGATGAGCTTGAGTCCGCTGAAGCGCTCGAATACTCCCCCGAGAATCATGCGGGCGATCATCCGGCGATTGAAGGCGCCAACTGCTTCGATCAGCAGCAGCGGTGTTCCGTTGACGGCTCGCACCGCGGGATCGGTGGCGGCGCCAGCGTGAGTCACGAGCACCAACCCGGTCTCCTCGACCGCTGCCCAGAACCGATCCCAGTGCGGTTCGTTGTACTGGGGCCAGAACGGACGGGCGTTGGGAAAGTTCAGTGCCCGGAACCCGTGGTCGGCGGCCCAGCGCACCTCAGCGATCGACGTGTCGAGATCCCACAGCGGCAGGTGCGCTACTCCGATGAATCGTTCGGGTGCTGTCGCACAGAAATCGGCCAGCCAGCGGTTGTAGATGGAGAATCCCACCGCTGCCATCGTTGGATCGTCCGGTTCGGGCCAACCGATGTCGTCGAACGGCATCGGCTCGCCGTTGAAGCTGTTGTGAAAGATGATCTCCGCAGCGATGCCGTCGCGGTCCATGTCGGCTAGGCGCGAGCCGGGGTCGTTGTGACCCTTGGTCTTGAGGTACTTCCCCGGACCCTTGCGAGTTTCGGCACGCATCGTCTCGACTCTCGGGCTGTTCCTGAAGTCGTCGAAAGCATTGCGGTGGGCCTTCGGGCAGTACTCCCTTAGAGCTTCAAGGGCCGGCCCCACGTGGGAATCTCCCGACACCAACAACGCTCGGTCCATGTCGTCAATCGTCATAATGTTTCTTCTTCTTCGAAGTGCATGTTCGCGCAGGTTCACCGGCGTCGCTAAATGAGCCTCCCTCCCCTAGCCACTGCTGTCCCGTCACGATCACGCATCGCGGCTCGCGGTCGTTGTAGGCGATACGGCGCTAGTAGGCTCCGGTGGCTCCCTGCAGACGAATACGAAGAGGATTGGCCGTTGTTGCCTGATGAACTCAAAGGCGCCTACTCGGTTGTCGCCAAGAACTACGCTTGGACCTGGTCAAATCAAGCGGTGCGGTTGTTCGACCGACTCCCGACTTCCGAGACTGCTGACCATCCCCTGACTGCTGTTGAGCGGATGACGCCCGCCGACTGGGCTCGACTCGCCGAAGACGCCGAAACGGTTGCGGTGACATCGCAGGTGAGCAGGGATATCGCCGCGCTGAGAACTGATCCGACCTCTACTCCCGATGTCGCCTACTTCTCTCCCGAGTTCGGTATCACCGATGTGCTGGCACAGTATTCGGGCGGTCTCGGCATTCTCGCGGGCGACCACCTCAAGGCGGCCAGCGACATCAACATCGGGCTGTGCGGAGTCGGCTTGTTCTATCGCGAGGGGTTCTTCCGCCAGAAGATCACAAAGCAGTCCCAACGCGAACACTACGAGCGGCAGGATCCCGAGAGTCTCGGCGCCACCGATACCGGGATCGTGGTCACCGTGCCCCTCTTCGGGCGCGACGTTGCGGCTTGCGTATGGCGTATCAACGTCGGTCGGATTCCGTTGATCCTCCTCGACACCGATGTCGACGGCAATACCGAATCCGACCGCAGAATCACTGATCGCCTCTACAGCGGTGATCGACGGCACCGGCTGGCCCAGGAGGTCGTTCTCGGGGTGGGCGGAATGCGAGCATTGGCCGCGCTCGGATGGAACGTCCCCGTGCTCCACCTCAACGAGGGGCATGCAGGTTTCTTGATTCTTGAACTGCTCGACCGGGAGGTCCGCACAGGCGCAACCCTCGACGAGGCAACCAAGGCCATCGGGCCGCGGTTGGTTTTCACAACGCACACACCTGTTCCTGCGGGTATCGACCGGTTCGGAAATGAGCTCATCGGACCGCTGCTGAAGTACTGGGCGGACCGCTGGAAGGTCCCGGTGGAGACGGTAAGGGCGTTCGGCCACGACCCTGACGATGAGCGTGAGCAGTTCAACATGGCGGCACTGTGCCTGCGCTTCGCCGGCCGCACCAACGGAGTGTCGAAGCTCCACGGCAAGGTCAGCCGAGAGCTGTTCGCCTCCATCCCCGGCGGCAAGGAAATCGGTTCGATCACCAACGGCGTGCATGCCCGCACCTGGGTCATGCCCGAAACCCAGGAGACCTTCGACAAGGTCCTGGGCCCCGACTGGGAGAACGGCGACAAGGCCGCATGGGAGCGGATCGAAGACCTGGACGACAGCGCCGTCCGAACTCTGCGCTACACGGGCATCGGGCTGCTGGATGCGCAGACGCGCGCTCGTGCCGGCGTCCGACTTGATCCCAGCGCTCTGACGATCGGTTTCGCTCGCCGCTTCGCGACCTACAAGCGGGCCACCCTGCTGTTGCGCGAACTCGATCGTCTGTGCGCCCTGCTCGCAGACGCCGAACGACCCGTCCAGTTCGTGTTCGCAGGCAAGGCCCATCCCGCCGACAACGAAGGGAAGCAGCTTCTGCACGAGATCGTCAGTTTCAGCCAGTCTCCGGTTTCGAAGCGACGGTTCGTCTTCATCCCCGGCTATGACATTGCTGTCGCCAAAGCGATGTACGCGGGCTGTGATGTCTGGCTCAACAACCCGATCCGTCCCCACGAAGCCTGCGGAACAAGCGGCGAGAAATCGGCGCTGAACGGAGGACTCAACTTCTCGATCAGCGACGGCTGGTGGGACGAGATGGCCGACGGCCGCAACGGCTGGACTATCGAGTCGAGCGATGACCCGGACCCAGAGGCGCGCGACGGTGCCGAAGCAGCAGCTATCCTCGAACTTCTCGAGAATCAGATCGTCCCGGAGTTCTTCGACGGCGGACAACCCTGCTCGACACTCTGGATCGAGCGGATGCGCCATGGGTGGCGCACGCTCGGCACCCAGGTAACTGCCGGACGGATGGTCTCGGAATACGAACGGAGGCTGTACCAGCCAGCGCTCGACGAGGCCCGACCACTGTGAGCGCCTGGCCCGGTCGTCTGTACCCGCTCGGCGCGACTTTCGATGGTCAGGGAACCAATTTCGCGGTCTACTCCGAGGTGGCAGACCACATCGAGGTCTGCCTCTTCTCCCCCGACGGACATGAGCGGCGCCTGCGGCTCGCAGAAGTCACAGCTTTCGTCCACCACGGTTACGTCCGCGGCGTTGAACCGGGCCAACGCTACGGATTCCGGGTGTCCGGTCCTTGGGATCCGAGCCGAGGGCTGTGGTGCAATCCGGCGAAGCTGCTGGTCGATCCCTATGCCAAGGCCATCACCGGGGACCTCCGTTGGGGCCCCGAGGTCTACGGTTTCTACTCCGAGGAGCCCGGAGCGCCCGACCATCGCGACAGCGCCGCGTTCATGTCCAAAGCGGTGGTCATCGACCCGGCCTTCGACTGGGGGGACGACTGCGCGCCGGACACTCCGCTCCACCGGACCGTCGTCTACGAGACCCACGTACGCGGAATCTCGGTCACACATCCCGACGTGCCCGAAGACCTGCGGGGCACCTACGCGGCGATGGCCTCAGAACCGGTGCTTGAACACCTGCTCTCGCTGGGCGTCACGGCCGTTGAACTGTTGCCAGTCCACCACTTCGTGTCGGAACACACGCTTGTCAAACAGGGCCTGAGCAACTACTGGGGTTACAACACGCTGGGATTCTTCGCGCCCCACGGGCCGTACTCGTCGAGCGGCGACACCGGTGAGCAGGTCGTCGAGTTCAAGGCGATGGTCAAGACGCTGCATGAGGTCGGGATCGAAGTGATCCTCGACGTGGTCTACAATCACAGCGCCGAAGGGAACCACCTCGGTCCGCTGCTGTCGTTCAAGGGTTTCGACAACCGCTCCTACTACCATCTCAACCCCGACAATCAGGCTGAGTACGTCGATTTCACCGGCACGGGGAACACCTTAAACATGGGCAATGCTCAGTCGCTCCAGTTGATGATGGACAGCCTTCGCTACTGGGTCCTCGACATGCACGTCGACGGCTTCCGCTTCGACCTCGCGCCTGCTTTGGCCCGCAGCCTCTATCAGGTGGACCGCCTCTCCTCGTTCTTCGATCTCATCCACCAGGACCCGGTCATCAACCAGGTCAAGTTGATCGCAGAACCATGGGACGTAGGACCGGGCGGTTACCAGGTCGGCGGCTTCCCCCCGAAATGGTCGGAGTGGAACGCAAAGTACCGCGACGACGTCCGTGAATACTGGCGCAGCGAACACGAGAGCCTTCCCGACCTCGCTACCCGCCTCACCGGCAGCTCCGACCTGTACGCCGCATCAGGGAGACGCCCCTTCGCGAGCATCAACTTCATCACCGCCCATGACGGATTCACCCTCGCCGACCTCGTGGCCTACGACCACAAGCACAACGAGGCCAACGGTGAGGAGAACCGCGACGGGGAGTCCCACAACAGGTCCTGGAACTCCGGGGTGGAGGGCCCGACACAGGACTGCTCGATACTGCAGGTTCGCAATGCCCGAAGACGATCGATGCTGGCGACCCTGTTGTTGTCACAGGGAGTTCCGATGCTGTTGGGCGGCGATGAACTGGGACGCACCCAGCGCGGCAACAACAACGCGTATGCCCAGGACAACGAGGTGTCGTGGTACGACTGGGACAGTGTCGACGAGGAGTTCCTCGCCTTCGCCAAACGACTGATCGCGTTCAGAGCCGCCCATCCGGTGTTCCGCCGCAGGCACTGGTTCAAGGGCGAGCCGGTCAACGGCCACGAAATCGACGACATGATCTGGTTCACCGCGCAGGGGTCTGCGATGACCCGCCATGACTGGGAGACCGGCCACAATCTCTCGGTAGCCGTGTTCTTGAACGGTGAAGCGATAACCGCCGTAGGGCCGCGCGGCGAGCGGGTGGTTGACGACAGTTTCTTGATGTTGTTCAACTCGAGGCCAAACCCGGTGAACTTCACGCTGCCTACCAGCCTCGGCGATTTCCGCTGGCTTGTAGAGATCGACACCGCAGAGATCGACACCGCAGAGTCCGGCGCTGCGGGACCAGTGCGTTCGGACTCTAGGATCGAGGTCGGCGCGTGGGCGCTGATGGTGCTCCGTAGGGAGGAGCCGACATGAGAGTGCTGCTGGCAGCCGCGGAGATGGCTCCAGTCGCCCGGGTGGGCGGACTGGCCGAAGCCGTGAGCGGCCTCGTGCGGGCGCTGCGGGACCAGGGCGTCGAGGTCGAGGTGGTGCTGCCCGACTACGGCGACGTGAAACTGCAACGCCAATCAGAGACGGAGCTCGAGTCTCCCTGGTGGACCGGTCCGACCCTCCTGCGCAGCGGGCGTCACCGCGCCGCAGGCGACCTCACTCTGGTCGACGTGACAGGCATGGCCCGTCCCCATCCCTACATCGACGAACATGGCCAAGGCTGGCCCGACAACGACCACCGCTTCATGGCTTTCGCCGCGGCTGTCGCCACCCTCACCAGACATCGGAACCCCGATGTCCTGCACCTCAACGACTGGCACAGCGCGGCCGCACTGGGGATGCTCCCGGAACGGCCGCCGACGGTGGTGACGATCCACACCCTGGGTTACCAGGGCCACGCCCCGCGTTCCTGGCTCGAGCACCTGCCGGTCGGAACCCATCACTTCTCCTGGTATGAGGGATGCAATCCGCTGGCGGGCGCGATCGCCCTGGCTGACCGGGTAATCGCGGTCAGCCCCAACTATGCGCGCGAAATCGTCACTCCCGAGGGTGGTATGGGTCTGGACGGGCGACTCAAAGCAATCGGAGACCGCCTGGTGGGCATCCGCAACGGGATCGACACCGCAACCTGGAGTCCCGCGGTAGACCCACTCATCGCAGCCCCCTTTGACACCACTGATCTCTCCGGGCGTGTGGTCTGTCGCGACGAGCTGATCGAACTCGCCGGCTGGTCGGCACCGAAACCTGCGATTGTGGCCGCGGTCACCCGTCTGGTCGACCAGAAAGGGATCGACCTGCTGGTCGAGGCAGCCCATTATCTCGTGGGGATGCCGGCTCGGCTCGCCGTCCTCGGCGCTGGGGACGCTTCTCTGGCCGCCTCGCTGCACGAACTGGCGAGCGCGCATCCCGAGAGCGTTTTCTTCACCGAGGGTTACGACGAAGCACTCGGCCACGCCCTCTTCGCGGGATCGGACCTGTTCGTGATGCCCAGTCGATTCGAGCCGTGCGGTCTGGCACAGATGCAGGCCATGAGCTACGGATCGCTGCCGGTGGTCACCGATGTCGGCGGGTTGCACGACACCGTCGTCGATGCCGATGCCCACACCGACGGAACCGGTTTCGTCACCGACGTGAGTGTCAGCGGGATCGTCGACGGGCTCCATCGAGGCGTGCGCTCGCTGCGCAACGCGAATCGTCGGCGGGCCATACAGTCCCGAGGAATGTCGATCGACTGGTCGTGGGACGCACCTGCCTCTCAACACATAGAGCTGTATCAGGAGTTGCTCGACGAACGCGCCTGAGCGCCCGCTCAAACCACGACCGGCTGCGCTTTGGCCAAGACCACGACCCCGCCCTCAGAGACCGTGTAGTGCTCCCGATCGTGTTCGAGGTCGTATCCGAGCGTGACGCCGGGGGGCACGACCACGTTCTTGTCGAGGACCACGCCACGCACCCGTGCACCTTCGCCGATCTTCACTCCGTCGAGTAGCACCGAGCGTTCGACCACTGCCCCCGCGCCGATCGCGACGTCCGGTGAGAGCACAGAGTCGCTGACCTCGGCCCCCACAACGATCGCTCCGTTGCTGATGATCGAACGGCGCAGGTCGGAGGGGCCATAATCGCCGTGGTCGTCGATCTTGGCGGGAGGGAGGGTGCGACCCAGCGTGTAGATGGGCCACTCACTGTTGTATAGGTTGAACGCGGGGTCATGGCCGACCAGGTCCATGTGCGCCTCGTAGTAGCTGTCGATGGTCCCCACGTCACGCCAGTAGTGAGGGCGGCCTATCTGGCCTGGGACTCGGTTCTGCGTGAAGTCGTAGACTGAGGCTTCTCCCTTGGAGACCATCATCGGGATCAGGTCTCCCCCTACGTCGTGACCAGTTGATTCCGCCTTCTCGTTTTCGTGCAGCAGATCGACCAGAGTGTCGGTGGTGAAGACATAGTTGCCCATCGACGCCAGGATGCTGTCGGGTTCATCGTTGAGTCCCTGGGTCTCGTCGCTCGGCGGCTTCTCGAGGAACTCTTCAATGTCGGATCCTTCGCCCAGCCTGATGACGCCGAACTGGTCTGACTGGTCGCGGGGAACCCTTATCCCTGCGACTGTGACGCCGGCCCCGCAATCAATGTGGTGGTCGAGCATCTGAACGGGATCGATCCGGTAGATGTGGTCGGCGCCGAACACGAAGACAAAGTCGGGCTTCTCGTCGTCGATGAGGTTCAGGTTCTGGAACAGGGCGTCGGCCGAGCCCAAGAACCACCGGGGACCTCGACGCATCTGTGCCGGAACCGAGGTGACGTAGTTTCCCAGCACAGCACTCATACGCCAGGTGAGTGACAGGTGGACGTCGAGGCTGTGGCTCTTGTACTGGGTCAGCACGACGATCTTGCGGTAGCCGCCGTTGGCCAGGTTCGAGAGCGGGAAGTCGATCAACCGGTAGTGCCCACCGAAGGGCACTGCCGGTTTGGCTCGGTCATGGGTGAGAGGTGCCAGTCGCTTTCCTTCACCACCCGCCAGGATGATGCTGAGTACCTTCGGACGATGATCGAGGAAGGGCACGGGTCTACTCCTGGTTTCGGGGTTCTGAGTGCTTGAAGACGAGGACGCTGACGGCGAGCGGGCCGAGGGTCAACACGACTGACTGGTCATGTCCATGGCTCGGGACCGGTTCGGTGGAGCGGTCGTCGTTGGTCACACCGCTGCCGCCATAGGTGACCGAGTCAGAGTCGAGCGCAGCGCTCCAAGAACCGCCGAGCGGCACGCCGACGCGGTAGTTGTGCAGGGGAACTGGCGTGAAGTTGGCGACCACGAGGGCCGGCTGAGCGTCCGGCGCGCTGCGCAGGAAGGCGAACACGCTGTTGGAAGCATCGTCGCCGATGATCCAGGCGAACCCGTCATCTCGGCAATCACCGCGGTACAGGGCCGGATGCGAGCGGTAGAGCCCGTTCAGAGCGGACATGAAATCCTTCAGTTGCGCTTTGGTGGGATCAGCGAGGCTCGCCCAATCGAGTTCTGACTCGTGGTCCCACTCCTGGGCCACACCGAACTCGGCCCCCATGAACAGCAGCTTCTTGCCTGGAACCGTCCACTGATAAGCCAGCAGGAGCCTGAGGTTGGCGCGCTTCTGCCATTCGTCGCCCGGCATCTTCGCCAACAACGATCCCTTACCGTGCACGACTTCGTCGTGGGAGAGCGGAACCAGGAAGTTCTCCGAGAACTGATAGACCGTTCGGAAAGTCAGTTCACCGTGGTGATAGCGACGATGGACCGGCTCGCGGCCGAAGTACTCGAGGGTGTCGTGCATCCAACCCATGTCCCACTTGTAACCGAAACCGAGCCCGCCCGCGTCGACTGGGGTGGTGACCCCGCTCCATGCCGTGGACTCCTCAGCGATCACCTGAACCCCGGGATGCTCCTTGTAGAGCGAACGGTTCAGTTCCTGCAGGAAGCTCACCGCCCCGAGGTTCTCGTTCCCTCCATGTTCGTTGGGGATCCACTCCCCCTCCGCGCGTGAATAGTCGCGATAGAGCATGGAGGCGACTGCGTCGACCCGGATTGCGTCGATGTGGTATTGCTTCACCCAGAAGTGGGCGCTCGAGAGCAGGAAGCTGCGGACTTCGTTGCGGTCGTAGTTGAAGATGTAGCTGCTCCAGTCCGGATGGAAACCCATACGGGGGTCAGCGTGCTCGTACAGATGCGTGCCGTCGAAGGTGCCCAGGCCGTGGGCATCGGTCGGAAAGTGTGACGGGACCCAGTCAAGGATCACCCCGATTCCGGCTTGGTGGAGCAGATCGATCATGGCCATGAAATCGACCGGGCTGCCGTAGCGGGCTGTGGGCGCGAAGTAACCGGTCGTCTGATAGCCCCACGATCCATAGAACGGGTGCTCGGTGATCGGCAGCAGTTCGACATGGGTGAATCCCGTCTCTGCGATGTAGTCGATCAACTGCTTGGCGATTGCGCGGTAGCCGCCGGGTTCGTAGCGCCAGGAACCGAGATGCAGTTCGTAGACCGAAACCGCTGCATCGAGGTCCAGCCGGGATCCGCGTCCTGCCATCCAATCGTCGTCTCCCCAGTCGTAGTCGAGGTCGGTGACGATTGACGCGGTTCGCGGGGGTTCCTCGAACGCGAAGCCGTACGGGTCGGCCTTGTCGAAGGCGCGGCCCTCTTCGGGGTGTATCCGGTACTTGTAGCGCTCGCCCGGCTCCACCGCGAACGTTGCACGCCACACGCCGGAAGGATCAGGGTCGAGCGCGAAGTCCCTGTTGGATCGCCAGTCGTTGAAATCTCCGATGAGCTGCACGGACCGAGCGCCCGGAGCCCAGACACGGAACGAGAATGCTTCGCCGGCGCGGTGGGCGCCGAGCACTTCGTAGGCGGCGGTGTGGGTTCCTCCGTTGAACAACCAGGCGTCTTCGGAGGTGAAGTCCCGGCCGAGTCCCCTCATAGACCCGGCTCCAAAAGCCGGCTCGAAGTTGGGCTTTCGGGGTCCGATTCGGTTCTTTCAGCAAGAGTCATCACAGGCGAAGATAACATGCCCCGGTTGTCGTCTACGCTCCGGCTCGGGGGGAACTTAAGATGAAAATTGCTGTATTGACTGGTGGAGGAGATGTCCCCGGGTTGAATCCCTGCCTGAAGACGGCGGTCAACCGGATCTGTGACGCCGGGTCGGAGGTGGTCGGGATCCGCCGCGGCTGGGGTGGCCTGCTCAACGCAGATCCCGACGACCCAGCGTCGCTCGCCTCCAACACCGTGTCCTTGACACCCCGGGTGGTCCGTAAGATTGATCGCACGGGCGGCACGTTCCTGCACACGTCGCGTAGCAACCCGGGGCGTGTTCCGAACGCCGATGTTCCGCCGTTCCTGCGCTCAGAATGCAGCGGGGAGGGGCCCCACGACCTGACCTCGAACGCGATCGCGGTGTTGGAAGCGCTCGGCGTCGACGCGTTGATCGCTATCGGGGGTGACGACACTCTGTCGTATGCCTTGAGGATGCACAACGAGGGCGTGCCGGTGATCGCGATTCCCAAGACCATGGACAACGATGTGCACGGAACCGACTACTGCATCGGTTTCTCCACTGCGATCAGCCGTGGTGTCGAGTTCATCCACAGCCTGCGAACCAGTACCGGCTCTCACGAACGCATAGCGGTGGTCGAATTGTTCGGCCGCTACTCGGGGGAGACCTCTCTGATCACCGCCTATCTCGCCGGTGTCGACCGCGCACTGATCTCAGAGGTCCCCTTCGACATCGACAGGCTGGCTGAACTGGTGATGAAGGACAAGGCGGGCAATCCCTCCAACTATGCGATGATCACGGTTTCTGAGGGCGCCTCCATACTGGGCGGTGAAGTGCACCTTTCGGGTGAGGCCGACGCCTATGGACATCGCAAGCTCGGGGGGATCGGCGCGACGACCGGCACCCTGTTGAAGGAGCGCACCGGTGAGGACATCATTCTGCAGGAGGTCGCTTATCTGATGCGTTCGGGACGCCCGGACAGCCTTGACCTCATGGTCGCCTCCAACTACGCGGTGATGGCCTCGAACCTGGCACTTGAGGGCGTCTCTGGACAGATGGTCGCCCTTCAGAAGGGTGTCTACACCAATGTTGACGTGTCGGTCACCGGCGAGGGAGCCAGGCGTGTCGACGTCGACGAACTCTACGACATCGAGCAGTACCGTCCGTTGCTCCGCCAAGTGGCCGGAAAACCCATGTTCCTTTACTGACAACAGGTACAGCGCGTCGGCGAGTATCAGACGAAGCCCGCGTTGGCGAAGAAGTCGCTCCAGAGTTCGGTTCGGTCGTCTGTTGTTGCGGGGGGCAGCGGAACCTCGAGGTCGCCGTCAACCTCGTATACGGTGCGGGTTTCGAGGATGTGCACGGCTCCGTCGATCTCGTCGAGCGCCTCCTGGCGTTCGCTGTCCGGGATGTCCGGGAGCAGGCCTTCAGTTTCGAACATGGCTCTGTACAGATTCGACAGGTCTGCGCGGGTTGCCAGAACGTGCAGCAGGCCGCGCTCGTCAAGTTCGATAGTCACCTCGACTTCCGTGGAGCCATAGAAATCGACGTAGAACCTGGTCAGCGCGTCGACGGGCATCGAGGAGTTCAGAGCAAGCCCTGCTGAGGTGCTGCGGGATAACACTTCGATGTCTTGACCCTGCGCCTCGATCAGGTCAGTGAACGTCACCGTGCCCGTGTAGGTCGGCGGGTCTGAGGAGGTCTGCTCGACGCTGATGAGCGCAGCGGGAAGTTTCTCGGCAAGCTCCTTCAAGTCTGGGAGGGAGGAACCACCGAACGCGGCCAGCATCTCGGGGCCCTCCGCCTCAAGGTCGGACAGGTCGATGAAGGAGATCCCGGGTTCGAACGGCCCGAGTTGGGCACCGGGATTGCCATCCAGCAGCTGCTCGTAGTCGCGTGTGTCGATGACGAAACGCTCATCGTCTATCCACATCTCCAACTTCAGGTCGAGTTCTTCACCGACCATGGGACCCAGCAGTGCTCCCAGGTCCATAACGAAATGTTGGCGAGCATCGCTGACCTCGCCGACCATGGTTGGTGCCTGTTCATCGATATCTTGTGTCGTGTCAACACCACCGAAAGGAAGACTGATCGTCTGAGCGGCCGACAGCGACACTCGATATGTCGCCACTTCCGCGGTCTCAGCGAGCGCCGCACCCAACTCTCCGGCCGTGGTGACTGTGCTCTCGGAGTCCCCCTTGCCACAACCCAGCACGAACAGCGCCACAACCAGCAGCAACACCACACGACTCTTAAACATGATCGACCCTATCATCCCTGGTTCCACCGCCGTTCATGGCCTGAGCATAACACCGGACCCCGTGCTTGGCGCTCGGGACGACACGCTGCTCGAGGGGCATCGAACACCTGCGCTTCATGAAGAAGTCGGTTTGACCACACAGGTCGCCGGCCCGCGAACCGTGTTGGTCTGGACGTAAGTGACCTCGTCGGGATCGACCTCGAAGTCCGGGAAGCGCGCCAGCATCTCTTGAAGGCCGACCTTGCCCTCGAGTCGCGCCAGCGCTGCGCCCAAGCAGTAGTGTGCCCCGTAGCCGAGGCTCAGGTGACGGTCGATCCTTCGTGTGCAGTCGAACTCGTGCGCCCGTTCGTAGTGGCGCTCGTCTCGCCCCGCCGCTCCGGTCAACAGGAGCATCTTCGAACCAGCAGGTACTGCCTCGCCATGCAGCTCAACGTCATGGGCCACATAACGGCCCTGCGTCGGTGAGGGTGCCTCGAATCGCAGCAGTTCCTCGACGGCTCCGACGCAGAGTGCCGGGTCTTCAACCAGTTCGCGGCGTTGATCGGGCCACTGCGAGAGCACCAGAGCGGCCGAGGCGAGCAGTCGGGCGACGGTCTCGTTGCCGGCCACGTTGATCAACATCATCATCGCCATCAGTTCGATGTCGCCCAGTCTGCGAACAGTGCCGTCGACGTCGGTGAGGTCGGTTTGGATCAACTGCGACACCATGTCGTCGCGAGGATCTTGGCGACGAGCCTGGACCACGTTCCAGTAGTACTCCTGGAGCCGTCGGCTGTCCTCAACCGCCTCAGCACTTCGGGTCTGGGCACCTTCATCCCGATGCACCTGTGCGTCGCTCCAGATGCGCAGATTGTCGTGGTCCTCCTCGGGGAAGCCCAGCAGTGACGAGATGACCATCACCGGCAGGCGCGCGGTGAACGCATCCACGATCTCGAACTCTGACTGCCCTACGAGCGGGTCGAGGTACCCCGCGCAGAGCTTCCTGATCCGGTCCTCCAGCCGGCTCATCGCCTTGGGCGTGAACCAGCGGGCAACCACGGATCGCAGGACGTCGTGATGTGGCGGATCCATTTCGATCATCGACGCGAACTGGGGTTCCTCACCGATCGAGTCGAGTGTGATCCCTTTGGCAGAACTGAAATTCTCAACGTCCAGTGACACGGCCATCACGTCGTCGAATCGGCTCACCGCGTAGAAGTCGTAGCGGTCGTTGCGGTACAGCGGCGCCTCATCGCGCAGTCGCCGCCAAGCCTCATACGGCGACCGACGCAACTCGTTGTCGTAGGGGTCCCAGTACGGTGCCGTGTTGTTCGAGACTGTCACAATCTGACTTCCAGACTCGGTCGGTGAACCCGAGATGAGTCGACGCCGCCCCTGAGCATCCCACGTTTGACGTTGGACGAGAAATGCCGACCAACAGATCACACGGTCTTCGATTGGACCTAGCCGACCCGCCAGCCGACCTCGGACGTGACCGCGCTCAAGCCGTCTTGAGTCGCGGCCTCAAGCAACTCCGCCTCGGCCTCCTCGACGCCGAGCAGATAACGGTCCCAGAACGCCACCGTGGAAGCGTGGATCAACTCGTCGTGGCCGGGGACCTTTGCTTCGAATGCCTCTGGAGCATCCACGTACGGGCCGGCATGGCCACCGCCGAGCAGGACTATCAGGTACCGCGGAGCACTCAGCGCGCGGTACGCGATATGGGCCTGCTCGACGCCGATCAGCGGGTCGCTGTCGCCGTGGATTATCAGGAGCGGAAAGTCGTCGGTCGGATCGAACAGCTCCGCGTTCCGGTTGAGCGGAGCAGACATGACCACCGCAGCGACGAAGCGTGGATCGCGCCACTCCGCGTCGACTGCGACGTCGTAGGTAGTGAAACCGCCTGCGGACAAACCCGAGGCTCCGAGACGGCTGGAGTCGAAGCGTCCAGCAAACTCTGAGGACGCGTCAGCGGAGAGTGCCAGCAACTCATCGAGCACGAACGAGACGTCACCGGGCTGGTTGGGAACGTCGTGAATATTGCCCCATGAACCCTCAACGTCACCGTTGCTCAACGGGAAGACCGGCGCCGCCACCGCGTAACCGGCCTCGGCCCAGACTCGGTGTAGATCCTCGAAATTGCGGGCGTGGCCTGACATTCCGTGGGAGAAGACGACCATCGGAGCAGCCTCGTCCGTGTCGGGCAGCGTCAACCACACTTCGACCGTTCGCTCGGTAGTGGCAGCGAGATAACCGGTGGCCGGGGTGGGACGCGTCGGGTCGACGAGTGTGATCTGACTGGTCGACACCCCGTAGGGACGCCCCGCACGAGGATCGGGCGCAACGATGGACGTTGTCGTCACTGTTGTTGTGGAGGCCATCGTTGTACTCGTCGTCGAAGAGGCGGTTGTTATCGGCGCAACGCTGGTTGTGGACGCGTCGGTAGTGGCAGCAGCGGTCGACGGAGGCGCTTCCACAGAGGACTCAGCGCTGCACGAAACAGCAAGGCCGACCAGGATGATCGCAAGGCTCGCAGTCAAGAGTCGAAGCCACTTCAGCATCCACCCGAAGCTACGAGTGCGCTCTATGTCCGTCAATGCGCGATTGGGTCCTACGCTGTACCCGGCTACCAGGAGATGCCGCCCAGATGAGCCTCGACCCGATGCGACCGAACATTCTGTGGGTCTCCTTTGAGGACACCAACCCCTTCTACGGCTGCTACGGCGACCCCGTCGCTCGCACACCGGTGGTAGATCAACTGGCGGCCGAAGGCACCCGCTACCCCTTGGCATTCTCGACCGCGGGAGTCTGCGCTCCGGCACGCTCGGCGGTGATCACCGGGATGTACCCCATCTCCATCGGGACCCACCACATGCGCACCAGCCACACCAACCCCTCGGTTCCCGAACTTCCGACCCCCTACTCGGCGCTGCTGCCGCCCCACGTCAAGTGTTTCACCGAGTATCTGCGTGCCGAGGGTTGGTACTGCACCAACAACTGGAAGACCGACTACCAGTTCAACGAGCCGCGCAGCGCTTGGGATGAATGCTCCGAGACGGCCCACTGGCGCAACCGTTCAGATCCCGAGCAGCCCTTCTTCGCGGTCTTCAATCCGCACAACACCCACGAGAGCGGAATGTGGACCGGAATGATCGACGAGATCACCTTCGACCCCGCCGACGTAGTCGTGCCGCCGACGTTCCCCGACACCCCGAGAGTGCGAGAGTCGCTCGCACAGATGTACACGCAGATCGAGATCGCCGATGGATACTTCGGGGATCTGCTCGCACAACTCGACGACGACGGTCTGGCCGACAACACCATTGTCGTGCACTGGTCCGATCACGGACCTCTCCCCCGCGGCAAACGCTGGCCGTATGACTCCGGCATTCACATCCCGATGATCGTGCGCTGGCCAGGCCGTGTCGACGCCGGTGTGGTGAGCGATCAACTCGTGAGCAGCATGGACCTCGGACCGAGCATGCTGTCGTCCTGCGGGATCCAGATTCCCTCGCACATGCAGGGCCGAGCCTTCCTCGGCGACAACGCCGGCACGCCGCGGCGGTACATCCACGCCTCGCGTGACCGCCACGACAGCGCTTATGACCGGGTGCGCGCCGTGCGGGACGAGCGGTTCAAGTACCTGCGCAACTACTACCCGCAGCAGCCCTACGTGAGTTGGATTCCGTTTCGCAACGCCCATCCGATCATGGCCGAGCTGATGCGCCTCCACGTTCTCGGGGAGCTCGACTCGGTACCCGGCCAGTTCCTGTCGAACACCCGTCCTGTCGAGGAACTGTACGACTGCGTCAACGACCCGCACGAGACGCAGAACCTCTCGGGCGATCCCGAACACGACCAGACCCTCGAGCGTCTGCGGGACGAATGCGATCGATGGTTGGACGAGGTCGGTGATCTCGGCGAGATCTCAGAGGCCCGGATGGTTGCCACATGGTTCCCCGACGGAGTCCCGAAGGTTCCCGCTCCGCTGATCATCCCGATCACCCCCGACGACCCCGGCAGTGCTGCTGTTCATGGCGAGAAGTACGCACTCGTCGAAGCGATACTCGCCATGCGCAAGGATCCGGCAGATTCTGAAACGGACGTTGACGGGGAACTCGCTGCTTCGGCCTCCGCGGCGGCTCGACCTGACGATCACCCGACAGATCAACAGAATCCGCCAGTGGAAATCGACGCACCGGCGCTGTTGCAGCTTCACTCCGGCACCCAGGGTGCATCAATCGAGTACCGGCTCAACGACGACCCGCGCTGGTTGCTCTACTGCGGACCGATAGCGCTGCAGCCGGGTGAATCGCTCACGCTTCATGCCCGCGCCGACCGCATCGGATTCGAGCCCAGTCCCGAGATCTCAGTGCGCTTCATCAGCACCGCCGGTTGAACCTCAGAATGGTCGACATTGGAGAATCCGGGTTCGAACGGCCCGAGCTGGTTGTGTCAGACTCGCTAGTCGCGACGAGGAGACGGCAATGACGGCAGGATCAGCGGCCAGCGATGTGTTGGTCGTCAGCGAAGACGGACCGGTACGCATTGTGCGGTTGAACCGCCCTCAGGCGCTCAACGCGATCGACGAAGCGCTCCACACGGCCCTGACCGACATATGGCAGCAGCTCGACAGCGACCCCGAGGCCCGCGCCGTGGTGATCACCGGCGAGGGCCGCGCATTCACCGCTGGCGGAGACATGGGTCTGCTGCAGTTGATGTCTGAGGATCTCCAAACGCGTGATCGGGTCCTGGGCGAGAGTGAGCGCATCATGCGCGACATGATCGGTTTCCGCCTTCCTCTGGTCGCTGCTGTCAACGGCCCCGCGGTGGGTCTCGGCTGCAGTCTGGCGATGCTCAGCGACACGGTGTTCATGGAGCAGAGCGCCTACCTCGCCGACCCGCACGTTCCGGTCGGCCTGGTCGCGGGAGACGGTGGCGCCATCACCTGGCCGCTCGCCATGAGCCTGCTGTCGGCGAAGGAGTACATTCTCACCGGTGACCGAATCCCGGCTCCCGAGGCGCATCGCCTCGGTCTCGCCAACCGTGTCGTTCCCGACGGGGAGGGACTCTCCGCCGCGGTGGCCTTCGCCCAACGTCTGGCGCAACTGCCGCCGCAGGCCGTTCAGGACACCAAGAAGGCGCTCAATGTACACCTGCAGCGGGCCGCGGCGGGCCTGATCGAGTTGTGTGCGAGTGCTGAGCACCGGTCTTTCGACACGCCCGAACTGAAGGCCAACGTCGCCCGCTTCATGAAGCAGCAAGATGGAACGGAACCACTGGTCGGCTAGACGACTACCTGGCGGATCTTGAGATCGATGATCTGCTCCCAGTCGAAGCCCAGCGATTCAAGGATCGCGTCGCCGTGTTCGTTGAATTCGGGGGCTCGGGAGGTTCCGGCAGCTTCTCCGTCGTACTGCACCGGTACCGCTACCAGGCGAAACGGCAGTCCGGCGGCTGTCTGCGCGCTCTGGATGTAGCCGTTCGCCAGCGCCTGGGGATCCTCAGCGGCCTGCAGCGTGTCTTGCACCACCGCCCACTGTCCGCTGTAGCTCTCAAGGCGCTCGAGCCAAGTGTCCAGGGTCGCTTCGGCAAATGCCTCCTCGAGCATCGCGATGGCGTCGGCGCTGTTCGATATCAGCTTCTCACCCTCGAAACGGGGATCATTGCCCAGTTCGGGCTGACCGACAACCTCGCACGTTTCGGCCCAGTACTTTCCCGCCTGCAGACAAGTCAGCGCAATCCACTGACCATCGCTCGTCGCATAGTTGTTGACCAACGGGTTTCGGCCGACACGGCCCAGCGGTGGCGCCAACCACGGGGAGTCGAGCGCCAAAGACAACGCCATTGCTGCGCCCATCGACCACAGGCCCGTGCCGAACAGCGAGACGTCCACTTCGGTCGCCTCACCGGTTCGTTCACGATGGAACAGAGCGCCCATGATTCCGCCTGCAATCGTCATTGCGCCGATCGAGTCCCCGAACGCCGGCGCCGGTGGCGAGGGCACAGTCTCAGACCCCGGTGGCTTTGCCCCCATCGCCACCCCGGCACGAGCCCAGTACGCGAGCGAATCGTAGGAGCCCTTGTCAGCGTCGGGTCCCCGTTCGCCCTGACCGGACCCGCGGACATAGATGATGTCCGGGTTGTGGGCTCGGATGTCGTCGACGTCGATCTGCAGCTTTCGGCGCACCCTCGGCAGCTTGTTGGTGAGGAACACGTCGCAGGTCTCGGCGAGCTTGTAGAGAATCTTGAGCCCGTCGGGTTTGCCGAGGTCCAGGCCGATGCTCTGCTTGCCGCGATTGGAATGCTCGAGCAGGGCATGGACCTCGTCTGGGATATCGGCAACGCCAATCATGACGAGTCCGCGCATGGCGTCGCCACGTTCGAAGTGCTCGATCTTGACCACCTCGGCACCCAGGTCCGCCAGCGCCGCAGAGGCCGCCGGGACGAAGGTGTGCTCGGCCACCTCCAGGATCCTGACCCCGTCCAAGATCTTGGTCATCAGAACCACCTACTTTCGCTGAGCGCTATGCCGGTTCGGCCAGCAGTTTCGTCTGCAGGAACTCTTCGAGGCCGGCGACACCGTTCTCGCGCCCGATCCCCGATTGCTTGTAGCCACCGAAGGGAGCATCCGCGGCGTGCCACATTCCGCCGTTGACACTCAGGGTCCCGGTGCGAATCCGTCGGGCCACACTCAGTGCACGGGCACGGTCGGCTGCTAGCACACCACCGGACAGACCGTATTTCGAGTTGTTGGCGACACGCACCGCGTCGTCGTCGCCGTCGTGGGGCAGGACCACCAGGACCGGTCCGAACACCTCCTCCTGAGCGATCTCGCTGTTCTCGTCGGCACCCACGATCACTGTCGGTTCAAAGAAGAAACCCTTGTCGTGCTGTGTGGCGCTGCCACCGGTCACCACTGTGGCGCCGTCTTGGGCCGCGCGATCGACCATCCCCTGCACCTTGCCGCGTTGTCTGGCGTTGATCAGCGGGCCGACATAGTTGGTCGGATCGAATGGATCGCCGACGCCGAGACCCTCGAAGATCTCTTTCGCCAACGCGACCGCGCGGTCCATGTGTGCTCGCGGCACGACCAGACGCGAGGTGATCGCACAGCCCTGCCCGGCATGGGAGTTGGCGGCCATCGAGCAGCCGAAGGCTCCCCCGTCAACGTTCTCCTCGTCGAGCACCAGCATCGCGGACTTGCCTCCCAGCTCGAGGAAGACCTTCTTCAGCGTTGAGCTCGCCGCAGCCATGATCGACTTGCCGACCGCGGTCGATCCGGTGAAGGTGACCATGTCGACGTTCGGGTCCGTTGTCATGACCACACCCGTCTCCACTTCGCTAGAGGCGAGCACATTCACCACCCCCGGCGGCATGTCGGTGTGCTCGCCGATCATGCGACCGAGGGCCAGGTTGATGAGCGGGGTGTCTGGAGCCCCCTTGAGCACGACGGTGCAACCGGCGGCCAGTGCCGGGCCGAGTTTCGCTAGGTTCAACTGTGTCGGATAGTTGTATGCGGAGATGGCACTGACGACTCCGTAGGGTTCCCGCTCGATCCAACGATGGTGCATGCCTCCGTACGCCTCAGCCACACCGAGATCGACGGTCCCCTCGTAGGTCTCGGCCAGATCTGCGTAGTAGTCGAGGATCCCGATCGGACCTTCGAGGGCCGGGCCGCTCGTCATGGCTATGGGGACGCCCACCTCAGAGACTGTCAACGTGCGCAGATCCTCGAGATTGTCGCGCATCGCCCGAGCCAGTTGGCGCATGCACTTGACCCTGAGGCCGGTGTCAGTGGACCAGCCGGTCTCATCGAACGCACGCCGTGCCGCTCGGATCGCCCGCTCGACATCTGCGACAGTGGCGTCGGCAGCCTCGCCGATGACCTCCTCAGTCGCCGGACTGCTCGACGTGAATGTTCGGCCGCCCGTGGCGGCGACGAGTTCGCCGTCAATGAGCAGTTGATTCTCTTGGTTCCAGAACACCATGGTTGTGTTTACCTTTCAGATGCCCCCAGGCAGGGAACATACGCCTAGGATCGTCCGGTCAGGAAGTTGGCGATGTCTTTCGCCGCCGGATACGACTCAGAGAGTCCGCTGCTGATGTAGCCGTGGTCACTGGCGATCGTGATGCCGGTGATCGCCTTGGCAGCGTCGCTGCAGAGGAAGACCAATGGGTAGGCCTGTTCCTCCGGTGACGACACTTCGATACCGAGAGCGGAGCGGTAGTCGCTGCCGAAACCGAGCCAGGTTTCCTTGTTGGCTTGTGCCAACGGCGTGTCGGTGGATCCGGGCATGATCGCGTTGATACGAACGCCGCTCTTGAGCAACTCGAAAGCCGACTTGGCGACGTACATGCAAACCGTCAGCTGGCTGCTGAAATAGTCAGCCTTGCCATTCTCAATGGCCCATGCCGATGCCTGGTCCATGTCCTCGACAGCGAGGTAGTCGTTGATCCATGCCATGTTGTCGTCGCGCTCCCACCCGGCACCCGCGGCTGAGGAAATGAAGCCGATCGCACTGGCGTGGCCGAGCATTCCGCTCTTGAGCATCAAGTTGATCATGTGGCGGTGACCCAGAAAATTGATCTTCTCGATCCCAGGCGTGCCGTCGGCGACGCCTGCACACGACAGCAGGGCGTCGACTCGACCAGCGCAGGCAGCCACCGCTGTTTCGATCGAAGATTTGTCGGCCATATTCACCTTCACGGTGGCGGCAACCCCGGGTATATCCATGTCCTTTAAGTCCAGAGCAACTACTTCGGCGCCGGCATCGACGAGCAGACGAGATGCGGCGTTGCCCATGCCGGAGGCTGCTCCGACGACCAGCGCGCGCTTGTCGTCGAAACGGAACAGATCGAACAGTGACATGGTGGACTCCCTTGCTGAAGAGATGTGGGGTTCGGTCAATCGACGACAAGCGTCAGTCTGTCCCAACCGCGAACCGTTGAGGTGTGGGATCGCTCTGAGGTTGCCTCATCGACGGTCCATTCAGGAAATCGTCTGAGTATCTCCTCGAGAGCAACGCGGCCTTCAAGGCGGGCAAGGGCCGCGCCGAGGCAGAAGTGCACGCCGTAACCGAACGACAGGTGGTGGCCGATCTTGCGATGAATGTCGAAATCGTCTGCGGTCTCACCCCACTGTCGCTGGTCGTGGTTGGCGGAGCCGTTGACCAGTAGCATCGCGCTGCCCGCGGGCACGGTCTGGCCGTGGCACTCGATGTCTTGGGCGACATAGCGGGCCTGGACCGGCGATGGCGCTTCAAACCGCAGCGACTCTTCTATCGCCTGTGGGACCAGTTCGGGCTCGGCGACTATCTCGGCCCGCTGTTGTGGATGCAGAGCCAGTGTTCGGAGGGTATGACCGATCAACTTGGTCGTCGTTTCGTTGCCGGCCCCGGCCAGCAGACTGATGTAACCGAGCACCTCGTCGCGGGTCAGGTTGCGGGTCTCACCGGTGTGGTCCTCGAAGGTGGCCTGCAGCAACTGCGTCATGATGTCGTCTGAGGGGTTCTCAAGCCGCCAGTCGAGGTATTCGCCGAAATTCCCTTCGGCTGCCGCATTGCCGATATCAGCGAAGGCTCTGGCGTCCGGCTCGCCGCTCTCTGACAGGCGCAGACCCTCATCGGTTTGTTCCCGCAGTGCTTGCTGATCGGCCTCGGGTATGCCCAACAGCATGCCGATGACCCGCATCGGCATGCTGGCCGCAATCGTCTCGACCACGTCGAAACGATCCGCTCCGGCCAGGGCATCGAGCGCGTCGGTGCAATAGCGGCGCACCTGGGGTTCGATCGCGTTCATCTGCCTGGGAGTGAACACCCGCGACAGCAGACCCCGATAGACCGTATGGCTGGGAGGATCGTCGAAGATCACCATGCCTGCGGGCATCTCGATGTCTGCCTTGATCAACTCGAGTACCGTGCCCCGACTTGAGATGAGCCGGCTGTGGTCTTTCAACCCGGCCTCGACATCGTCCCAGCGGGTGAGCGCATAGAAGTCGTGTTTAGCGTTGTAATAGAGCGGACTCTCATCGCGCATCCGCTTCCAGACGGGATACGGATCAGCGTCGATCTCAAAGTCGTAGGGGTCGTAGTAGACAGCGGGCGCGGGCGTAGACATATCAGAATTCTCTGATCCGTTGTTCGGTGCACAACCGGTCCATCACGGGATCTCAGGTGCCAGGTCAGCGAGAAAGTCTCGGGTACGGCGGCTCGATGCCAGTAGTTCGTCTCGTCCGTTGCCGATCGGAACCACCCGGATCGACACGTCGGTCGCGCCCGCATCGGCGAAGGACCGCAATCGGTTGAGCACCGCTGCTTCATCACCTGCGGCCAGAATGTCTGCGACTGACATCGCATTGCCTCGATCGAGGAGGCGCTGGTAGTTGGGGGAGATCTCAGCTTCGGACAGGATCCGGTTTGTCCGCTCCTTGGCCGCGTCGACCTCGCTGTTGGCACACAGACAGACTGGAACACCTGCTACAACTCGGGGATCTGCGCGTCCCGCGGCGTGCGCCGCGGCAACGATGCGGGGGGCGATGAACTCGTCGATCGACTTCTCGTCGGCCAGCCACAGAATCGTGCCGTCGGTCCGCTCGCCGGCTAGACGCAGCATCACCGGCCCCAACGCCGCGAGCAGCACCGGAGTGGCGGGCTTGTCGGTCACCTCAAGCGGGTTGTGGACCGCGTAGTGCTCGTTGTCGACATCGACCGTCCCGGGCCCCGCGAGGCCCGCGTCGAGCACGTCGAGAAGGGACCGGACCTGGGCAGCCGGGCGTTCATAACTGAGGCCGAGCATGTCGGAGACGATCCAGTGGTGGGAGGGGCCCAGACCCAGGGTGAAACGCCCTTCACAGACCAGTTGGGTCGAAAGTGCCTGTTGCAGCAGCGCTATTGGATGTCGAGTCTGGGTGGGGACCACAGCGGTGCCCAGTTCGATCCGACTCGTTTCTCGTCCCATCAGCGCCGTGGCGGTCATCGCGTCGAACTCATCGGGGATCTGCGGAATCCAGGCTGTGGCGAAACCGGCCTGATCAGCCCAGCGGGCGTCGTCGAGGAGGCGCTTCACCTTGGTGTCGTAACGACGTCGCTCGGGTCCAATCATGAGGCCCATTCGCATTGCCTGACACTATGTCATTGATGGTGGGAACAACATTCTCAACAGCAGAGAGGCTACTTTCCCCGCTGACCCCGACGAGACTACGGTTACAACAGTGCAGAACTCCTGGGATGACCGAGCAGCACAGTGCGAGCCTTTCGAGAGTGTTGGGAGACCGTGGTGAGTGATTCCCCCGAAAGCCCTCATATTCCACCCTTGCCTGTGCAGGAATGGCGAAATGATCTCGTTGAGGCGTTTGCCGTGATGAAGCCGCCTCCGGGTTCCGTCTACGCAACACGACGAGCTAACCGGGAGTCAGGCGGGAAACGGGTTGCCGGAGCGTTCGCGGTCTTGGCCCATCATCCTGACCTCACCCGAGCATTCCTCTCCTTCAACCGCCATGTGCTCTATGAGAACACTCTCGGCGAGCGCCTTGTGGAACTGGTTGTTCTGCGAGTGGCAGTGCTGCGGGGTTCTGCGTATGAATGGGCCGAACACGCCGCGGTTGCGCGGGAACTCGGGGTTTCCGACGAGCAGATTCGAGCGGTCGCCGCCGGTGGGGATGCAGAGGGGCTGCCTGCATCTGAGTCCCTGCTGCTCCGAGCCGTCGACGAGCTTCGACACGACTCGAATCTCAGTCCCGGTACCTGGAACGAGTTGAAGGACCACTTCGATACCCGCCAGATCATTGATCTGCTGTTCACTGTCGGCGCCTACGACACCCTCGCCGTCGCTTTCAACTGTTTCGGCCTTGAAGTCGACCAGGACTTGCGGGACTCGACTCCGCCCATGGTCCAGCCGGAGAACTAGGTCTGCACACAAAGAGAATGTGATTTCCGAACGCGGCTATGTTGAGCGGTAGCAAATCACGAGGTGACGAGATGGCACATTTTCCGAAGCCGGCTGAGGGCAGTTGGACTGAGCACTTCCCCCAACTCGGCACTGCACCCGTGAACTACGAGGATTCGATATCGCCGGAATACTACAAACTGGAGAAAGCCGCGATCTTCAAGCAGACCTGGCTCAACGTCGGGCGGGTCGAACAGCTGCCCAGAGTTGGAAGCTACTTCACCAGGGAACTCGACTGCGTCGACACCTCGATCATCGTCGTGCGGGACCGCAGCGCGGTGCGGGCCTTCCACAACATGTGCCGTCACCGCGGCAACAAACTCGTCTGGCAGGACTACCCGAACGAGGAGGTCAAAGGTACCTGTCGGCAGTTCACCTGCAAGTACCACGGCTGGCGCTACGGCCTGGACGGCGAACTCAACTTCGTTCAACAGGAGAGCGAGTTCTTCGATCTCGACAAAGCCGACTATCCGCTCGTATCGGTCCATTGCGAGACCTGGGAGAGTTTCATCTTCGTCAACTTCGCAACCGAGCCCTCCGAAACGCTGCTCGAGTTTCTCGGCGAGGTCGCTACCGGGTTGAGCGGCTACCCCTTCGGCGAGATGACCCAGACCTTCGGCTACCGCGCAGTCGTGGGTGCCAACTGGAAACTCTTCAACGACGCCTTCTCGGAGTTCTACCACGCTCCGATACTCCATCAGAACCAGGCGGTCGCGTCGGAGTCCGCCAAACTGCAACAGTTCGGATTCGAGGCGCTGCACTACGACCTCTTCGGCGACAGCGGCCACGGCATCGTCTCCACTTGGGGTGGCATGTCGCCGCCCAAGGACCTGGAGATGGTGAAACCCATCGAGCGGATCCTCCGCAGTGGTCTCTTCGGCCCCTGGGACCAGCCGCCGGGCATCGACCTCTCCGAGTTGCCGCCGGGGCTCAACCCCGCTCGCCACAGAGCCTGGGGAGCCGACACCTTCCAGGTCTTTCCCAACTACGTCATCCTCGTCTGGGAACGCGGCTGGTACCTGACCTACCACTACTGGCCGCTCGCCTACGACAAGCACCTCTTCGAGGGGCGCCTCTACTTCGCGCCCCCACGCAACGCCACAGACCGCATGCGTCAGGAACTGGCCGCGGTGACCTTCAAGGAGTACGCGCTCCAGGACGGCAACACTCTGGAGGCGACCCAGCGGAGTCTGAAGTCGCGCGCCGCCACCGAGTTCCCGCTCTGTGATCAGGAGATTCTGCCCCGCAACCTGCACAAGACCGTCGCCGACCGGGTGCAAGCACACCGAGCCGCAACAGAGACCGCCGTCGTGGTCGCCCACTAGGAGGAGTCGTGTCACAGATGCTGCCCGACGATTTTGCCGATCTCGAATGTTTCGCGGCCCGCTGGAGCCTTGCCACCGAGCGGGAGCGATACACCGCACGACTTGCCAGTTCCATGCCCGAGTTGCAAGAGCTGTACGACGCTGCACTGCCGCGCATGGCCGATGCCCTCGACTATCTCGACCAGTTCGATCTCGAAGACCTCCCTGAGGACGCCCGCAACCTTATGAGACTGTTCTTCTCGGTGGTCAACGCTTCGTTCCCGGTCGAATCCTGGAAGCAGCCCCGGGTTCCGGACTCTGGAGCGGCGTACCTCGACCTCGTAGACGAACCCGTGATCTGAACACCACTACACTCGACAGCTTGTGACCAACGCCGACGCCCACGCACCAGACTTCAGCTCCCGAGCCCCGTGGCGCGACCGCGCCGTGGCCCGCTCGCTGGACGGTGCCCGTTCTCGCGCGGAAGAGCGCGTGCAACGGTTCCTCGACGCCACCGTCGAACTGATCCGGGAGAACGGCGGCCTTGATTTCACAGTTCAGGACGTGGTCGCGCGCTCCAACCAGTCGCTGCGCAGCTTCTACCAGTTCTTCGACGGCAAGCACCACCTGCTGCTTGCCGTGTACGAGGGGTCGATGCACGCTGCCTCGGTCACCCTGGCCGAAACGCTGGCATCGGAGTCCGACCCGATGGAACGAATCCGGCTCTTCGTCACGACCCTCTACAAGTGGAGCGTCGCCGACCCCATCGAGGCGCCTCCGGCAGCACACCTGGCGGTACGGTCGATGGCCGACTTCCTGTTGGGTCTGCTCGCCACTGATCGCGAGCAGGCGCGCAGCGCCAGCGCGCCGTTGTTCGATCTGCTCTGTGACCTGCTCGAAGAGGCCGCGCAAGCCGGCGCGCTGACTCTGGCGAACCCGCGCCGAACCGCCGCACTGATCCTGCAGACCACGATGTTCAACGCTTACAGCATGATCGTCGGTGGCGACCCCGAGGCTCACGAGGCCAGCGCTGAGGAGATGTGGGGATTCATCCTTGGTGGTATCGCATCCAGCCGTTAGCTCCGTGGCGGGTCATGGGTGTTGCCGCTGTCATATCCGCCGCCGCGCCGCAGGAAAGTCGTCGAGCGGTTCGCGAATCGCCAGCCATCCGCGGTGCGCCGGTACTGGTCGCTGTACCAGGCCAGTCGAACCTCATGGGTCTTCTGGTCAGTGAACGTGTAGTGCTGTTCACCGCCGGCATCGTCGCCGTTCAGGGTGATCACCGGCGCGTTGACGATGAGTTGCCCTCGGGGGGCGCTTGAGACGAGCTTCGCGAAGAGGTCCATCCCGTAGACCTCGCCGAAGGCGGTGTAGGTGCCGTCGGGAAGGAACAGCTCGACGAGTTCGTCGACTTCGAAACGGCTCAGATGCATGGCGTAACGGGCGCACAGATCGGTGATCTCGAGCCGGTCGGCGACAGTGGAGGGGTCAACGGCGGGCATTGGGGCCTCCGTAGGTCATGGGGAGTATCTTGTGAGAGAACGTCATTCTCACACACAATTCAGGAGTTCGCATGCCCGGTTCTGCGCCGCTTGAGTACCCCGTTGGACAGAGCATCCAGTCAAGCCTCGCAGCAGCGTCGGACCGTGATCCGAGCGCACCGGCCATTCGTTTCCTCGACGAGTCGCTCTCCTACGGCGAAGTCGAGACTCTCAGCAACGCCTATGCGGGAGCATTGGAGGAACGGGGAGTAGGGTTCGGCGACCGGGTCGCCATGATGGCCTCCAACCGGCCGGAGTTCTTCACTGCGCTGTACGGCATCCTCAAGGTGGGCGCATCGGTCGTGATGATCAGTCCTGCTTGGAAGGCGACCGAGATCGCCCACGCCACCGACCTCACCGAACCGGCTCTGCTGATCTGCGACGGCGACACCCATGAGCGTGTGGCGCAGTCCTTCACGGGTCAGATCCTGCATCTCGACAACGACGATCCGCCTGCTGCCAACGCTCGCGAGGTCTCCGAAGCGGACTGGGACAACACCGAGGCCGTACTGGTTTTCAGTTCCGGCACTACCGGGCTTCCCAAAGCAGTTCGACACACCCACGCATCCCTTGGAGCAGCCACGGTCCACTGGGTCTCTGCGCTGGGACTGTCTGCGAGCGACCGGTTCCAGATCGCGACACCGGCGTTCCACATTCTCGGTCTGCTCAACATGTTCGCATCGGTCTCTGCCGGGTCGTCGGTGAGGCTGCATCCCCGTTTCAACCTCGACGAGCTGCTGCGTTGTATCGAGGCCGACCGGATCACCCTGGAGATGGCGGTCGCGCCGATAGCCCTGGCCATGGCGAACCATCCCGACCTGGAATCCTTCGACCTCTCATCGCTGCGCTACATCATGTGGGGCGCCACCCCGGTGACCGAGAGCGTCGCGCAACGCGTCACCGAGCGCACGGGAGTCGGCTTTCTGGCAGCCTACGGGGCCAGCGAGGTCCCGGTCATCACCAGCAACCCGGTTGACTCTCCCGACTGTTGGCGTCTCGATTCTGCCGGTCTGCCGATTCACGATCTTGAGATGCGAATAGCGGATCTGGAGACAGGCGCAACCCTGGAGTCCGGCAGTACTGGAGAGATCCAACTTCGCTCGCCGTCGATGATGACGGGCTATCTGCCCCCCGAGGCCAACGACGAGGCATTCGCCGATGGTTGGTACCGCACCGGCGACGTCGGCTGGGTCGAACCCGAGGGCTGGTTGCACATCACCGACCGTGTCAAGGAGATGATCAAAGTCAAGGGCTTCCAAGTCGCCCCAGCCGAGATCGAAGCCGTGTTGCACGGCCACGGCGAGGTCGCGGACTGCGCGGTGTTTGGCGTTCCCGACGAGGCTGCCGGCGAAGCCGTGATTGCCGCGGTGCGACTGCGCGACGGTGCGTCGGTGTCGGACGAAGAACTCAAGGCCCTGGTGGCCGAGACGCTGGCAACCTACAAACGGCTTGCAGACCTCTGGGTGGTCGATTCGATCCCCCGCCTGCCGTCAGGAAAGGTGCTCCGCCGCAAACTCAAGGCTGTTTACGAAGCTGCTCTTTCATGACCTTGCCGGTGGCGTTCAAGGGAAGCTCGTCGAGGAATCGAACTGATCTCGGCACCTTGAAGTTCGCCATGCGCTCGCGGCACCAGGCGATGATCTCCGATTCGTCGCCTTCGCCGGCCGGACTGGTCACAACAAAGGCCCACGTAACCTCACCGAGGCGCTCGTCGGGCACGCCGACCACCGCCACCGCGGCGATTGCCGGGTGGGCGAGCATGATGTTCTCGATCTCGGCTGGGTAGGCGTTGAAGCCGCCCACGATCAGCATGTCTTTGAGCCGTCCGACGATCTTGAGATAGTCGCGCTCGTCCATCGTCCCGAGGTCGCCGGTATGGAGCCAACCGTTGGAGTCCACCGTTTCGGCGGTGGCCACCGGGTCGTCGAGGTACCCCTGCATCACGTTGTTGCCCCGCACCACGATCTCCCCCACTTCACCCCGCGGCATTTCGGTACCGTCGGGGTCCACGATGCGGATCTCCACGCCGGCTGCGGGCCGGCCTGATGTGGTGGCGATCGTCTCGAAGTCGTCACCGGGCTGGGTCCCGCTGCAAGTGCATGCCTCGGTCAGGCCGTAACCGGTCATGATCGCCTCGAACGGAAGCTCAGTGTGCATCCGGGAGATGAGTTCAACGGGAATGTCAGCCGCACCAGTCACCGCGACCCGCAGGGAGGAGAGGTCAGCCGTTGCCGTGGCCTCATGGTCGAGGATCATCTGGTAGAGCGTCGGCGCGCCCGGGAACACCGTGATCCTCTCCTGTGAAATCAGCCTCAGTGCCTCTTCGACCTCGAAGACTGCCATTGGAAGCATGGTCGCTCCCCGCAGCATGCACGCCAGCCAGCCTGCTTTGTAGCCGAACATGTGGAAGAAGGGGTTTGCGATGAGATAGCGGTCGCCCTCTCGAAGATCGGCGAAGTCACACCAGGCGTCGAACTGTTCGAGGGTCTGACCGTGGTTCATCATCACGCCCTTGGCGACGCCGGTGGTTCCCGACGTGAACATGATGTCGCACAGGTCCTCGGGCCCGACCGCGGCACAGCGAGCCTCCATGACAGATCCGGCAACGCCGCTCCCCCGCTCGAGGAACTCGGCCAGCGGCACTGGGTCAAGGGGCACCATGCTGTCAGGCACCGAGCTGTCAGGCAGGGCGTTGTCAGGCACGGGACCGTCGAAGATGATGACTTCGGTCAACTTCGACAGATCGGCGTCGCTTCGGGCCAACATCGCAACCGGGTCGATGTCCAAGAAGCCTGTGACAGTGAACAGCGTGGTTGTGCTTGTGCGGGCCAGGATCGGTCCGGCCTCCGTGGCCTTGTAGCGGGTGTTGATCGGCACCAGAGTTGCACCGACGCTCTGCAGGCCGACTGCTGCAACGACCCAGTCAATGCTGTTCGGTGCCCAGATCCCGACTCGATCACCATGGGAGACACCACTGGCGATCAAGGCCGCGGCCATGCTCCGAATTCGCTCACCGAGTTGGCTGAACGTGACCCGCTCGCCGCGGTGCACGGCCGCTTCCGCATCGCCGAGTCGGTCGATGGTCGCGAGGACTGTCGCCGGGATGCTCACCCAGTTCATCGCCGAACTCCAGCGGTCACCATGACAGCAGTCACCGCGGCACGTCGCCGCGCAGCGTGATCCGGTGCATAACGCGGCGGTGGCCGTGGTAGTCGTTGATCGGGTTGTGCATTGCGCAGCGATTGTCCCACAACGCAATTGACCCCACCTCCCAGCGGAATCGGCAGGTGAACTCCGCCCGCGTCTGGTGCGCGAACAGGTATTCGAGCAGTGGCCGGCTCTCTGCTTCGGTCATTCCCTCGAACTTCACGGTGTGCGCGACGTTGACGTAGAGCGCTCTGCGTCCAGTCTCGGGGTGCGTACGCACCACTGGGTGCACCGACTCGAACACCTGGCCGGCCATATCGTCGTCACCGGCTTCGACGAGACGATCCTCGCGGGTCTTGGAGACGTCCGCGAGCGCCGAACTGTGTACCGCGTTCAGCGAGTCGAGGAACACCTTGAGATTGTCCGACAGAGCCTCATAGGCGGCATACATGTTGGCCCATTCCGTGTCGCCGCCGAACGGGGGGACCTCCCTCGCCAGGAGCATCGATGCCATCGGCGGTTCATCGAGATACGCCGTGTCGCTGTGCCAGATCCCGCCGAAGTTCGTGGTCTCAGACTCGAGCTTCTTGACTTCGATGATCTCGGGGAACCCCTCCAGGCTCGGGAGGAACGGGTAACGGGCCGGTTCACCGATGGCTTCGGCGAATGCCAGGAAGTTGGCCTTGCTCAACGGTTGCCCACGGAAGAACAACACCAGGTGTTCGAGCCAAGCGGAGCGGATCTCTCTGACCAGGTCGTCACTCAGCCTCGAGAGGTCAACTCCGGAGATCTCAGCTCCGATCGCACCAGCGATCGGTCTGACGGTGATCGTCATGGCGTCGCGGTGCCTCCAGGTTGCTGGTTCCGATACGAGATTTTCATGTGCCTTTGAAATCAGGGTCGCGCTTCTCCTTGCGGGCGCGGTTGGCCTCGTGAAAGTCGTCGGATCGGCTGGAGAGTTCAAGGGCCAACGCCTCTTGTTCGAAATGTTGAGAAAGGTCCGATGTGAGTGACCGCTGAACCAGCATCTTCGAAAGGCCGACGGAAACGGTCGCGGCTGATACCAATTTCTGAACCAGGGCCGCTGCTTCAGTCTCTACCTCGTCGACGGGTACCGAGCGATGGATCAAACCCCACTCGAAGGCTTGCGCTCCGCTGACCTTCTCAGCGAGCAAGATCATTTCTTTGGCGCGGGCAAGCCCGGCCAGGCGTGGGAGTAACCGCGACGACCCTCCATCAGGAGTGAAACCTAAAGATGTGAAAGGTGCCCAGAAGCGACAGTCGTCAGCAGCAACAACAAAATCGCTTGCCAGCGCCAGATTCAAACCAAGACCAACCGCCCATCCCTTCACGCTGGTGACTATTGGAGTCTGCGTTCTGAGCATCGACGTGATCAACCGGTTGACATGCCAGCGAAGATGCCTCTGAGTTGCCCCGGCGCGCGGTTTGGTCTCCGGCTCACGACGCAACGACAGATCAAACCCTGAACAGAAGTGCTCACCGCGGCCCGTGAGGTGAAGCACCCGAACCGAATCATCTGAGCCTGCTACTTCCACCAGGTCGATCAGGCCCAACACCATCTCATCGGTGACCGCGTTGCGTCGTTCGGGACGATCAAGCGTCAACGACAGCACACCCTCGCGGTTCGTGAATTCCAGCCCTTCCACTTCGTCGGGATAATCCCTCATGAGCGGTCCTCTCACTGGTCCTGGGAAGCGAAACGGGCCACCAACGCTTCAAGGGTTTCCGAACAGTTGCTGGCCCCGTCCGGTGGTTCGGGAAGCAGCACAGGCCCGTACTTCCGACTTGGGAGCAGCACCGTCGCATGACCGGGACAGGTGGTCTCACCCCTCTGGTTCTCGCCCCAGACGTCCAGATCCACAGCGGGACGATTCCCCTGCGCAAGGTATTTTCGAGTCACGGTGCCACGCATTGAGTGAGTGTCCCCCACGAAATTGAATTTGCGGAACTCAACATCGAGCGAGGCAAGCCACCCGTCGTCGCCCATCCAGTCGGTGCAGAGGTGAATCAACCAAGTC
Organism: uncultured Acidimicrobiales bacterium; assembly: GCA_951812975.1. Taxonomy (GTDB): domain Bacteria; phylum Actinomycetota; class Acidimicrobiia; order Acidimicrobiales; family Aldehydirespiratoraceae; genus VXYK01. Next base: position 66,951 of record CATOTC010000003.1, read on the forward strand.
TCGCGCATTCGTCCGTAGTCGTAGATTGCCGGGGCCCCAGAACGCCTGGCCCATTCAGGGTCCCAATGCACCCGCTGGTGAACGTCGGGAATATTGAGTTCATCGGGACGGAAGAACCCTGGCACGCGCTGTCGTTGTTGATGCCCGAGCCGCAGGGCCTTGACCCCGTACAGTCCCATTCCCATCCCGGTGTGCCAGACGACCATGTCGGTGACTCTCATCGGGCCTTTCACTAAAGGTGCCATTTCATCGCCTTCGTCAACGTCCTCCCACCAGCGAGGCTCTTCACCCCTGCGTCGGGTCGTTTCTTGTATTGCTGCAGCCTGAATGTCGGCAATCTCTTCGTCGCTGTAGGGGTCAACCGAAAAAGAAGTATCACCGTCACGGTGTTCCCTTTCGACTTGCGCGCGATCCGTTCGGATCATCAACCGGTGCTGCGCGGAAAGAACCCGGTCGGTGGTTGCGAAGACCTCAGCGGTCCATTCATGCACGGTGCGCCGCGCGAATTTGCTCGATTTGTCGAGAACGCCTACCAGAGCACTGCGACGGACAACACGGTCCCCCTCGCGAAGCGGCGCCCACCACTCGCGGAAACTGCCCGAGTAGTAGGCGTGCGCGCCTTTGAGAGGGTCACCTTTGAGCAGGGCTCTTGTGTCGTCGCCCAACTCGAGCACTTCGTTGTGACCAATCAAGGTGTCGCCGCCATTGATGCACGGAGAACCAATCGGTCCACCCCAGCGGGTGCTGGTGGCGTAGTCAGGGTCACACCAGAGGGGATTGTCGTCACCATATGCCTCAGCAACATGGCGGAAGGCATCTGAGTTCGGGCTGCGATACCAGGGCGGCAGAGGATGAGGATGTGCTATACCGATCCGGGCGCGGAGCCGGGCGATTCGTTCGTCGGTGATCGCCGCTTGTTCAACCATCGTTGAGCGTCTCGTCTCGGTGTCCGACCATCGCGAGCGTATTGTACGGTCAGCCATAGCGCCGAACCATTTCACGACAGGCGGCGGGTCAGCGAATTCCAGAACAGGACCGACAGTGGACATACGAAACCGAATCGCGATCGGGCCGGACTCCAGCGACGCCGAGATTCTCGCCGCGGTGGATGCTTGGATCGAAGCGGAAGTTCCCGAGCCTTGGCGTGTCGCCGCTCAGCAGGGACGAGAAACGATTCGCTCTGTGCGCAGCCGTGCCGACTACACAGCCTGGTACCCCGGGTTTGCTGCTTCCGGGTTGGTGGTTGCCTCCTGGCCGGTGGGCTATGGCGGCCTCGGTCTGGAACCACGCCAGGCTCGGCTGGCTGAGCAGCGTCTGGCTCCGTTCAATCTCGGCCGTCTCAACCCGCTGGGGCTGCACAACATGGCGCCCGCTCTGTTCGCCCACGGCACCGAGGATCAACGACTGCGCTTCCTGCCGCCAATGGTGGCCAACACCGAACGCTGGTGTCAGATGTTCAGCGAACCCGGTGCGGGATCAGATCTGGCCTCATTGTCGACGCGCGCCGAACGCGACGGAGACGAGTGGGTGCTCTCAGGCCAGAAAGTCTGGAGCACCTGGGCACATCAGTCCGAGTTCGCCGTCTGTCTGGCGCGGACCGACCCGTCGTTGCCCAAACGTAGAGGGATCACCTACTTTCTGGTCGACCTGCGGTGTCCGGGGGTCGAAATCCGGGAACTGCGCCATATGGGCGGCGCCGTCGACTTCAACGAGGTGTGGCTCGAGGAGGTACGGGTCCCGGATTGTCACCGGGTGGGTGCTGAGGGCGACGGTTGGCGAGTGGCCGGCTCCACCCTTGCCGGGGAACGCCAGATGGTGGCCGGGGCGGGTTCAGGAGGGGTCGATCGCATCGGCGGCAGCGGGGTCTTGCGCTTGGTTGAGAGGGCCAGGGTCAACGCCGTTGAACCGATCATGCGCGATCGCCTCGCCCGACTGTATGCCGAGGAGAGAGTTCGCGCTTGGACCAACCAGCGGGTTCGAGCAACGGTGTCTGCCGGTGGAACCCCGGGACCTGCGGCTTCGGTCGGCAAGGTCCATCAAGGCGCGCTCAATCAGCAGCTACAACTGCTCGCCTGCGACATGCTGGGCCTGGGAGCGCAGGCGTTCAGCGCGGCCGAACGCTACGAGGACGCTCTCCCCTACGAGGTCTCCGGGATGTTGCGGAGCCGCGCCAACACGATCGAGGGCGGAACCACTGAAGTGAACAAGAACGTCATAGGCGAGAAGGTGCTGGGACTTCCACGGGAGCCCGATCCCTATCACGGAGCAGGCTGGGAGGACACCCCGAGATGACCTACGAGCATCTGATCGTCGAGCGTCACGGTCCGGTCGGTTGGCTGATCAACGACCGTCCCGAAGTCCGCAACGCCATGAACTCGGCCATGCGCGACGAATTCGCCGACGCCTGGACCGAACTCGATGAGGACCCGGCCGTGCGGGTCATCGTGCACACCGGAAACGGCCGTGATTTCCAGACGGGCGTCGACGTGAGTGAACTGGCCTCCGACGGCATCGGCATGGAGCGGTACCGTCAGTCGATGGAGGACTTCGACGTGCACTTCACGTCATGGCACCAAGGGGTCTGGAAGCCTGTCATCACCGCTGTCAACGGCATCTGCTGCGGTGGCGGCTTCCATTGGGTGGCCGACGCCGACATCGTGATCGCGGCCGGCGACGCGCAGTTCTTCGATCCTCACACATCGGTCGGTCAGGTGGTGGCGGTGGAGGCCATCGGACTCATCAAGAAGATGCCTGTCGAGGCCGTGATGCGGATGGCATTCATGGGCAAGTACGAACGCATGGGCGCGCAGCGCGCATACGAGCTGGGAATGATCTCAGAGATCGTCGACCCTCCCGAGAGACTCCGCGAACGCGCCCAAGAACTGGGCGAGACGATCGCCAAGAACTCGCCTGCTGCGATGGCCGCCACCAAGAAGGCGCTCTGGGGCGCGCTCGAAGCCGGGCTCACCGATGCCTGCAAACAGGGCGCTGAGCACCTGGTGTCGATGTGGGGCCATCCCGATCAAACCGAGGGTCCGAAGGCCTTCGCCGAGAGACGCGAACCCGACTGGGAGTTGCTGAAGTGAAGCCGAACCTGTTCTCGCTGCTGCGCGACCACCCTGCCCGAGGCCCTGATGCGCTGGTACACGATCTTCACCGGACGCTGTGCAAGGACGAAGTCCTCGATCGCGTGGACCGCCTGGCCGGGAAGTTGACCAACCCCGCCGGCACAACGGTCGCAGTGGTCGCGGAGGGGATCGACATGCTGGTCGGGATGTTCGCAGTGTGGAAGAACAACCAGGTCTTCGTACCGTTCAGTCCCCGCAGTCCCCGGCCCGATTTCGATTCCGCCGCGGTGGTCAGCTCCGCTGGGGTCGCGCTCGGAGACAACCACCGCCGACACGAGCCTGGAGTCGCTTTCGTGCTGTGGACTTCTGGCACCACGGGCCGACCCAAACCGGTACTGCACACCCACGAGTCGTACCTTGAGATCATCGACCGGGTGCTTGAGCCGTTGCGGTCAAGGCCTCGGGATCCGAATGCCGCTCCGTCGCCGAACCTGATCCCCGTCTCCCTCGCTCTGAACGCCGGCATCTACAACGTTCTTTTCGGGCTGCGGGCGGGTGCTCCGCTGGTGTTGATGGACCGCTTCTCCACGACTGACTTTGCGACTCTGGTCGCGCGGCACGGGATTCGTTCGACTGTTCTCCCACCTGCGGCGATGGCGATGCTGAACGACGACACTATGGTTGATTCTCTCTCCCCTCTGCGGTATGTCCGCTCGATAACGGCTCCCCTGTCGCCGTTCGGTGCCCGCCGTTTCAACAAGAGGTTCGGAGTCGTCGTGCTGAACGGTTACGGACAAGCGGAGATCGGCGAGGTGATCGGTTGGACCGCAGCCGATGCCAAGGCGCATCCAGACAAGATCGGGGCGATCGGTCGCCCTCATCCGGGCGTGGAGATCCGCATCGATTCACCCGACGATTCGGGCGTCGGCGAGTTGCTGGTCCTCCCGCCGAGCCGCGCCGACGGTTACGCAGACGGCAGCAGCCTCAGCGACCGGATCACCGAAGACGGGTATGTTCGAACCGGTGATCTGGCCCGCATCGACTCGGAGGGCTTCGTATGGATCGAGGGACGGCTCGGCGAGATGATCAACCGGGGCGGCAACAAGGTGTACCCGACGGAGGTTGAAGAGGTGTTGCTCTCAGTGCCTGGAATACGCGAGGCCGCGGTGGTCGCGGTGCCCGATGACCGTCTCGGAGAGTTGCCGGTCGCCTTCGTCGTGGGCGAAGCCCGAAAGGATCTTGAGGCGGTCTGTCGCCGACATCTGGTCCCCTACAAGGTTCCGGCACGCTTTGTGCGAGTCGAGAAGCTGCCCCGAAGTGATGCCGGGAAGATACTGCGTCGAGAATTGGCCGGGAGCCTGTGATGTCTGAGGTTCGTCTTGAAGCCGGCATTGTGACCGGTGACGTTGCCGCACTGGTGCGGTTCTATTGCGAAGCTCTGGGCTTCTCGGTCGAAAGGGAGTTGAGTTTCGCGGAGGGCGAGGTGTATCGGCTGGTTCGCGGCGCTGCCCAGCTCAAGCTTTTCCAACCGAACGGTGAGCGCGAACCGACGCCGACTCCGGATGTCTGGCACGAACGCGTCGGTTGGGCCTACGCGGCCTTGCACGTGGATGATGCGGCAGCGGAGGTGAAGAAGGTTCTGTCCCACGGCGGAGCGGTGCTGACCGATGTGACCCACCATCGGCCCGGTGCCTGCTACGCGCTTGTCATCGATCCCGACGGCAACGTCCTAGAACTGCTCCAGGAGGCGCCAGAACCGTGAACCACCAGACGCTCGAGGTGCATCACGACGGGCCAATCGGTTGGCTGATCTTCGACCGGCCCGAATCCGGCAACGCCATCGATGCTGCGATGTTCACCGAACTCGAGGCGGCGTGGCGACAGTTGGAGACCGACCCGAAGGTCAAGGTGATCATCAACACCGGCAACGGCAACTCCTTCCAGACAGGCTTGGACGTCGAACAACTCGCCAACGACCCGCAAGCGCTTCGATCCGCTTCACGCCAGACCCGTGACTTCACCCTGCGGATGACTTCGTGGCACTGCGGTGTCAGCAAACCCGTGATCGCCGCTGTGAACGGGGTCTGCGCTGGTGGAGGCCTTCATTTTGTTGCCGATGCCGATCTGGTCATCGCTTCTGACAGCGCGACTTTTCTGGACCCGCACGTATCTGTCGGTCAGGTGTCGGCGTTCGAGTCCATCGGCTTGCTGAAGAAGGCACCGATGGAGCCGGTGAGCAGGATGGCTCTGCTCGGCGCTCACGAGAGGCTGAGCGCGCTACGAGCGCGCCAGTTGGGAATTGTTTCTGAGGTGGTGCCTTCAGCGGTGCTGCGTCAACGAGCGACTGAGATGGCAACAGCTGTGGCCGAACACGATTCAGGTCTCTTGCGTGAACTGAAGCAGATGCACTGGAACGCTCTGGAGGTGCCGTGAACGATCGCGCCTACATCCACGAGTTCATCGACATCCGGGGAGCTCACCGGGCCGACTACATGCAACACATGGCCGCGAACTGGAGCCCCGCAGCACAACAGGAGCGCAACCAGTTGCTCTTCGGCATGTGGGCCGTGTTGGGGAGCACCGGCCATTGGCCGCAGGTCTGCAACATCTGGGAGGAACCCGGGCTCGCCGGTCTGGCCAGTTCCTTCGAACGAGAGGCGGTCGGATCGGGCCTCCAGAATCCCCGGCTCGAACGTTGGTGGAACAAAGCGGCTGAGTTCCGCCGCGGCGGTTTCGACCGGATCCTCCTGCCCGCCCCGTGGATGCCGACCATCGAAGAGTCCCTGTCCGCTGGCACCCGGGCAACCGTGTTCGCCCACGAAACGTTGAAGTGCCGACCCGACACGGCTCTCGAACTGCTGGACCTTGCAAACACATCAGCCTCCAGCGCATACGAACAGTTCGGGTGGGCCCTTGTGGGTGCCTGGAGCACGGCCATGCGTGACGACGACGAGGCGATCCTGCTATGGGCGCTGCCCGACTGGCAGTCCTGGGCCGATGCCGAGACCGCTCAACGAAGCGACCCTGGGCTGCTCGCCTGGCGGTCCGAGGCTCGCAGCATCACGACCGACTGGCAGCGGATCCTGCTCGTCGCGGCACCGCTGTGCCCGTTCCGCACCGGCCGCCAACCCAACCGCCAAGACCAGATCGACTGGACCGACTGACACGATGGATGTTTCTGGACACGAAGAGCACGAGCAGACCGAAACGGTCGTCATCATCCTTGATCGAAGGCGAACCGAGATCGCCTACAGCGCAGGCGACACGATCCTCGAAACGGCCCGGGCCGGTGGCTTGGATCCACCTTTCTCGTGCGAGGCGGGCAATTGCGCCACCTGCATGGCGATGCTCCACGAGGGACACGTGACGATGCGCAACAACGACGCCCTGACCCCCGAGGACATCGACGAAGGGTGGATCCTGACGTGTCAATCCCGCCCCCACGGGCGCTCTGTGACCGTGGAGTACGAGTCCTTCTGACCGGGCCGCCGCCGCGCTCCGAGACGTCGGATCAACCTATGACCCGACCGCCGTTGACGCCTAGCACCTGACCGGTCACGAAGCCGGCGTCGTCGCGGCACAGGTAGGCGACCGCAGCGGCAATGTCATCTGGTTGACCGACACGCCTGATCGGCATGCTCTGCAGCAGAACCTCGACGCCGGAACCCAGAAAGCCGCTCTCCTCGGCCTGCTGGAGGCTCGGTGTGTCAATGAACGACGGAGGCACGGCATTGACGGTGATGCCTTTCGAGCCGAGTTCACGGGCGAGGGAGCGGGTGAAGGCGATCACTGCTCCCTTGCTGGCCGAATAGTGCGTCTGCAGGACGCTGCCGGTCTGCGCGCTCGAGGACGCAATGTTGACGATCCTCCCCCAGCCGGCGGTCACCATGTCGCCCAGAACCGCCTGACAGCAGTCGATCGTGCCGTAGACATTGACTGCGAACACCTGCTCGAGTTCCTCCCGTGTGATCTCGCGGAACTTCTTGAACGGCGAGATCCCGGCGTTGTTCACCAGGATCGTGGCTGGACCCAGTTCTTGGCGTGTTGCAGCGACCGCTTCATCGACAGCCTGCCGGTCCGCGACATCGACCTCGTAGGCGACGACCCGCCCACCCTCGCCTGCGATCTCCTCAGCGGCGGCAGCGGCAAGGTCCCCGTCGCGTTCGAAGATCGCGACCGACGCTCCTTCCAGACAGAGGCGTCGGCTGACGGCTAGTCCGATCCCGCGACCGCCTCCGGTGACTATGGCGGTCCTGGGACCCGACCATGCGGGAACCCCGTTCACGACGCCACCCTCGAACAGACCCGGTTCATGGACCACTCCTTGCATCCTGGACGGGGATTCCGTCGCGGCTGCTGAGCGACGGTACCGCTTCGGTTCCGTCGCCGACAAGTTCCATAGACCCTCGTTTCGAGCATCGCGTGCTAGTACTAGTGCGTCCTTGGACTTGTTCGACCATGCGTATTCTGCCGAAGCTCAACCCCGAGAACGAGTGGTTCTGGACCTCCGGTGCCGACGGTCGCCTACGTATCCAAGGCTGTCGCGACTGTGCGGTCCTGGTGCACCCTCCTGCACCCGTCTGCCCAGCTTGCGGCAGCAGCGATCGGCAACCGACCGAGGTGTCCGGGCGAGCCACGGTGGCCGGTTACACCATCAACTCCCACCAGTGGATCCCGGGCTTCGACCCGCCCTACGTCATCGCAGTCGTCGCCCTAGATGAGTCGCCTGAGGTGCGGCTCACCACCAATATCGTCGGCTGCGATGCCGACGACGTCCATATCGGCCAGGAGGTACAGGTGTGTTTCGAGGAGCAGGACGGCGTCTTCGTTCCGCTCTTCTCCCCGACTGGTGAGACCCGCGAGAATCCCGTGCCCGAAACGCGTCTTCCCGCTCCCCGGCCGGCACCCTACAGCGAGCGCTTCGAGCACCGGGTGGTGCTGTCCGGCATCGGCCGCTCCGAGATCGGTCGGCGCTTGATGCGAGATCCGCTGTCGCTCACCACCGACGCCTGCCTCGCAGCCATAGCCGACGCAGGGCTCCGCAGAGAGGACATCGACGGCCTCTCCACATACCCGGGTCCCGCCGGCATGGGTTTCAGCGAAGGCGGCGTGACCGCCGTGGAGGAGGCGCTGCGTCTACAGCCAACGTGGATCAACGGCGGCGGGGACATCCCAGGCCCTGGCGGCGCGCTGATCGCCGCAATGCTCGCTGTCTCGGCCGGACTCTGCCGGCATGTTCTGTGCTTTAGGACCGTCTGGGAGACGACCTTCGCGGCCCGCGGCGGCATGGGCGCTTCGAGTGGGGCCGGCGGTTCTGACTGGATGCAGTGGCGAATGCCCTTCGGTGCGACCTCGGCCGCGAACTGGATCGCCATGAACGCCAACCAGTACCTGCACCGCTACGGCGCCACCCGCGATCTGTTCGGCCGAATCGCTGTCAATGCCCGCAGCAACGCCGCAAGGAACCCGTCGGCGATCTACCGCGACCCCATGAACCTCGACGACTACTACGCAGCGCGTCCGATCACCAGCCCCTTCGGGCTCTACGACTGCGACGTGCCCTGTGACGCGTCGATCGCGGTCGTCGTGTCGGCCGCGGACACTGCGGGAAACCTCCCGAATCCTGCTGTTCGCGTCGAGGCCGTGGGTACCCAGATCCTCGAGCGGGTCTCCTGGGACCAGGGCACGCTGACCCATGAACCCCAAGTGCTCGGCCAGGCGGCGCACCTGTGGACCCGGACTCAACTGCAGCCCGACGACATCGATGTGGCGCTGCTCTACGACGGGTTCACCTTCAACTGTGTGAGCTGGCTCGAGGGGCTGGGTTTCTGCGGCTTCGGGGAGGCTCAGGACTTCGTCGGCGACGGCAGCCGCATCGCGCTCGACGGTGACCTCCCTCTGAACCCCCATGGTGGACAGCTCTCCGAGGGCCGCACCCACGGCTTCGGCTTCATCCACGAGGCTGTGCTGCAACTTCGTCAAGCGGCCGGCGAACGACAGGTGGCCGACGCCCGAACTGCTGTCGTGGCGACGGGTGGCGGAACTCCGTCAGGTGTGATGTTGCTGCGCGGTGACGCCTGATCGTACGGTGAACCCACTGCGAAAGGACTCAAGATGCCCGAACCGACCGTGACCGTTCTCCACGCACGGGGCGTGCTCGACATCGACAGCGGCGAGGTCATCGACTCGGGTTACGTCCGCGTCGAGGGCAACCGCATCGCTGCGGTGGGAACCGATTCCAGCACCGCGAGCGATGCCGATGAGTTGATGGAGCTTCCTGAGCTGACGCTCATCCCGGGGCTCATGGACATGGAGGTCGATCTCGTGCTGGGAGGACCAGGGGCCGGGTTGAACGATCCCGTTCGGCTCGACCCACCCAAGATGACCCTGCGGGCCGTCAGCAACGGCATGCGGACGTTGCGCGCCGGGTTCACGACCGTCCGCAACCTCGGACTGTTCGTGAAGACCGGTGGGTATGTGCTCGACGTCGCCCTGCGCGACGCCATAAACGCCGGTTGGGTCGACGGCCCACGGATCTTCGCGGCCGGCCATGCCATTGTTCCAACCGGTGGACATCTCGATCCCAGCGCCCAGAGTTCGCTTGCTCCCCACATCATGCCGCTGACGCTCGAAGAGGGAATCGCTGACGGGGTCGACGAGGTGCGCAAGGCGGTGCGCTACCAGATCAAGCACGGAGTCGATCTAATCAAGTGCTGCGCATCGGGCGGGGTGATGACCGATTCCGGACCGGCCGGCGCCCAGCAGTACTCCACTGACGAATTGTCTGCAATCGCCGACGAGGCCCATCGCCGCGGCTTGAAGGTGGCGACCCACTGCCACGGTGACGTTGCAGTCAACGCCGCGCTCGACGCCGGCATCGACTGCATCGAGCATGGTTTCATGATCACCGGCGACACGATCCAGCGGCTGGTCGACACCGACACCTTCCTGGTCTCCACCAACGCGCTGACTGAGAACTGGGACGTCTCGGCTCACCCCCAGTCGATTCAAGCACGCGCCGCGGAGGTGTTCCCGAAGTCGAGAGAGTCGCTGTCCAACGCCATCGAGGCGGGCGTCAAGATCGCCTCCGGCAGCGATGCTCCCGCTATCTGGCACGGTCGCAATGCCGAGGAGCTCGTCGTGCTCGTTAAGCGGGGCATGTCGCCTCTCCAGGCCATCCGCGCTGCCACGGTTGTGAGCGCCGAGCTGGTCGATGCCCCCGACCTCGGGCGGATTGCCCCTGGGATGCTCGCCGACATCGTCGGGGTCCCCGGTGACCCGCTGAGCGACATCACAGTCACCCAGCAGGTGGCCTTCGTGATGAAGGACGGCAAGGTCTACAAGCGTCGGTGAGCCCGCTCAGAGCGCGAGTCGTCGAGTGAAGAGCTGCCCGTACTCTTCGAGCTCGTCGTCCACGCCCGCCAGGCGGAGCAGATGCCAGAACAGGGCAATGTTGCTCGACACGACCGGGACGCCCACTTCCTCTTCGATCTGAGCCGCGTTCGCGAGGACCCGAAGACTCGTGCACGACACGAACACCGCTTCGCTGTCAGCGTCGGCCACGGCACGGATCCCATCGATGATCGACGTCTCGGAGATGCGGGCCACGACCAGGTCACTGGGTTCCAGGAACGATCCGAGCGCGGTGACTGTCATCCCCGCATCCGCGAAGTGCTCGGCGATCGGCGCCGTGACTTCGGCTGTGTACGGCGTGACCACGGCGATTCGTCTGGCCTCCAGCGCATGAAAGGCCGCCACGGCCGCGGATATCGGGGTTGTGCAGGCCACACCGGGATGCACGGTGCGAACAGCAGCGGTCACCGCATCCACACCGATCAGCGTCGCCGCCGAGGTGCAGCCGTAACCGATGGCATCAAACCGGAAGTCCGGTGGCAGCAGTCCCGCAGCGACGGGCAGACGCTGTTCCATGTCGGTCAACGACTGTGGCGTCACTTCGGTGTCGTTGGGAATTCGCGAGTGATAGAAGGCAACGCCGTCGATGTTCATCATCTTTGCCTCGGCCTCGATCGTCTGATCGCTCTGCAACACGATCAGGCCGATGCGTGCCCGCGGTCCACAGCCCTCGTCGGTCTCGAATGACAACGGCACCACTTCGGGAGCCGTCACCTCGCAGCTCCGCCGGCTTTGGCCTGCTGGGAGAAGAAGGACGCGCCGGTGGGCACCTCGGGGTATTCCATCTCATAGGCGGAGCATCGGACGCGGTTGGTGCGGACGCCGCGCACGACCTCACCCTCGTGGCGGCTCGGGAGGTGGTTGACCTGCAGGGGCTTGGAGTCCTCGGCCCGGTACTCGCAGATGAACAGCGTTCGGGGCGCATCTGAGTTGTTGGGGGCCGAGCCGTGCAGCAGACGGGTGTGCATCAGGCACGCCGAGCCTGCGGGCCCATAGACAGGAACGGCTCGGCCAACGTGCGCGGCCTCTACCTCGGCGCTCACGGTGCCGGTGTACACGCCGTCATGCCAATGGTCGAACAGGTCACCGCGGTGGGTGCCGGGCACGACCTTCAGAGGCCCGTTCTCCAGGGTGACGTCGTCGAGGAAGAACAGCACAGCGATGAGGTCTTCGTTGGTGTGGGGCTGGAACATGAAATCCTGGTGATACCTAACTTCAGTGGCGGAACCAGGTTGTTTGGCGTTGATCTTCGAGTTGTTGTATTCGACGTTCGGGCCGATGAGTTGAGCGACGGCATCGAGGGCCCGGTTGTTGCGCATCACTTCGAGGTAGGCGTCGGAGACGTCGACGGGAGACGCGACCCTGCGCAGAGCGGGCCGCTGCGGGGTGTGGTCGACCTCGAGGTCGAAGCGGGGTCGATCGGCGGGCGTGTCGCCGTATGGTTCGGAGTGTCCGCGGCTCTCTTCCACCCAGGCTGCGAAGTCGCCCTGGATCGCCGCGAGTTGTGGCGGGCTCAAAGCGTTCTCGACGAAGGCGTAGCCGTTGGCCCAGTAGGCTTCGATTTCGGCGGCACAAAGAACTTTGTTGGACATCAGATGACCGGTAGTTCGGGCGCAGCGCGGCGGCTGAGCAGTTCGGGGCCGGCGGAGCGTACAACAATGTTCTCTTCGTGCACCATGGCCTTGCCGGGTTCCCAGATCAAGGCGGGTTCCAGGGTCAGCACCATGTTCGCTTCGATGACTGTGTCGTCGTCGGCGGTGTGCGACGGCCATTCGGTCACCTGCGTGCCGAGGCCGTGGCCCATGCGTCCGATGTCGTTGCCCAACGAGCCGTTGGCCTTCAGCACCTCGTTCATCGCGGTGAACACGTCAGAGGTGGTGGCACCTGGCCGAACCGCTTCGAGGCCGGCCTCAGTGGCCTCCCAGACAGCCCGATAGGCATCTCGGGCACCGCTGCTGACGGTGGTGAAGGCGAAGTTCCGGTCGAAGTCGCTGAAGTAGCCGTCGAAGGTCGAGCCCGTGTCGAAGATCAGCATGTCACCGTCGTCGATCCGGCGATCAGTCGGTTGCCGGATGATGTCGTCGATGCCGCCCGGGCCGGTGGCGCCGACCAGGTAGGGAACATCGTCGGCGCCCTGACGCAAGATCTCGGCGCGGAACGCGGCGAACGCCTGACGCTCGGTCATCCCCGTAGACAGTAGTTCGGGCAGTTCGTCGAAGGCGTCGGACACAACGCCACAGATGTAACGGTGCTTTTCGATCTCGCGCTCGCTCTTGACCATGCGCAGGCCGCGAATGATGTCAGTCACGTCTACGAAGTCGCCCACCATCGACCGCAGTCGGTCCAGGTCGCGCAGGGGCATGCGGACATGGGTCTCGGGCCCCATCGGCAAGCCGACCGGGCCCGTTGGAGCGACCTCTCTGATGCAGTCGGCCAGCAGGGTGACACCGTCGTCGTCAGGGCATGGCGACGACCAGGTGCGGACATCGTCTATCCAAGTTTGGGACATTGTGGCCTCGCCGATGCTGGGAATGACCGCGATCGGCTTGCCTGCGGAGGGGATGACCGTGAACCAGGGCCTCGTCGGGCTCTGCCAGAACGGGGTGTGGAATCCGGTGAAGAAGCGCACCTCAGGTTCGGTGCACACCAGGATCGCGGAGATTTGGAGTTCGGCCATCTGTGCTTGACAGCGCCGGGTTCGCTCAGAGAACTCTTCGGCCGGAAAGCCTCGCTCGGGACTCAACACACACCTCTTGTTGCTCGCGGATGCGACTGTAGCCTGAGCCGGTGATTTCGCGGTTGCCGCTCGACCAGATCCGCATGGACACTCCTGGAGTCGACCATGTCCTGCATTTCAACAACGCCGGCGCTGCACTGCCACCCCAGGTGGTGCTCACCACCGTTGTCGAGCACCTTGAGCGGGAAGCCACGATCGGCGGCTACGAGGCAGCTGGGGAGGCGAGCGACCGTCTCGAAGCCGTATACGACTCGCTGGCAAGGTTGATCGGGGCTGAACCCCACCAGATGGCTGTGGTCGAGAACGCCACCCGCGCCTGGGACATGGCGGTCTACGGCTACCCCTTTGTGACGGGCGACCGAGTGCTCACCAGTCGAGCAGAGTACGTCAGCAACGTCATCGCCCTGCTGCAGTTGCAGAAGCGCCACGGTATCGAGGTGGTGCTCATCGAGGACGACGAGCACGGCCAGATCGATCTTCGACACCTGGAGACTGAACTGGCCCGGGGCGCGGCCATGGTGGCCCTGACGCATGCGCCGACCAACGGAGGTTTGATCAATCCCGCTGAGGCGGTGGGCGACCTCTGCAAGCAGTACGACGCGTTCTATGTGCTCGACGCCTGTCAATCCGCGGGGCAGGTGCCGCTCAATGTCGGCCGCATCGGTTGCGATGTTCTGTCGGGGACTGGACGCAAGTACCTGCGAGGCCCGCGTGGCACCGGTTTCCTGTATGCGGGACCACGGGCATTGGAGCGGATCGAGCCACCGTTATTGGATCTCCATGCCGCAGCCTGGACTGCAGACACGACTTACGAGATCCGTCCCGACGCTCGCCGCTTCGAGAATTGGGAGGGGAACTACGCAGGCAAACTGGGCCTCGGTGCCGCCGTCGATTACGCCATCGAGTTGGGCGTCGAGGTGACTTCTGAGCGGCTTTGCGAACTCGCTCAGAACCTGCGCGACTCGCTCACAGCACTCGTTGGTGTCTCGGTGCACGACAAGGGAGTTGCGCGAGGCGGCATCGTCACGTTCACGGTCGACGGCGTCGATCCCGTCGATGTGCAGGCGCGACTGCTGGCGCAGCGCATCAACACGACCGTCTCCCCTGCCGGCCATGCCCGCCTCGACTTGCCGCACCGTGGCCTGCCCTCCCTGGTGCGTGCCTCGCTGCACTACTACAACACAGACGAGGAAGTCTCCCGCTTCGTCAGCGCCGTGGATCGTCTGCGCACCTCCTAAGGCCGGATCGTGTAGTGACTTCCACCGACTACGAGAACCCGTATCGGCCTTTTCCGGTCAGGCTCTTCAACCGGCTCGGCAGCGCGGGCCGGCGTCTGGGAGTGTCGGGGCGCTTGGAGGCCGACGCGCTGCTTGACGCAGCCCAACGGAAAACCGGCCTGTCGGACTTCGGCGACGACGGCTTTCTGGGCGCCTTGGAAGTGCTAGTCGAGTCGATCAACGACGAGGCCCGCCTGACGCCGACCGGCAGGGTGATACAGAAGTCAAGGCTCATCGGCGCTCTGGTCTACCGCTTGCGGATCGAAGAGGTGATCCGCCGCCATCCCGAGATCGACTCGATGGACCTGCCGAGCGTCGTCATGGTCACTGGGCTGCAGCGCACCGGCACCACCCTGCTGCAGCGCTTGCTGAATTCGCTTCCGGGGGTTCGGGGTGTCTCAGGGGGCGAAGGGCTGGTCCCCGTCCCGGCGACTGACACGTCGAAACCCGTCGAGAGGGTACGCAGACGGCGCGCAGTTCTCGCCGAGAAGACCATCTCCTATCTGGCACCTGACTTCATGTCGATCCATCAGATCGACCCCAGCGAGCCCGAAGAGGACGTCCTGCTTATGGACTTGGACTTCAAGAGCCAGTCACCCGAGGCGACGATGCGCGTGCCGACCTATTCCCGCTGGCTGGAGGGTCAAGACCACACGTCGACCTATGAGTACTTCCGCCGGGTCCTGAAGGTGCTCTGCTGGCAGCGTCCTGCGGGTGCCCTGGTGCTCAAGACCCCGCAACACCTCGAGTACCTCGACGTGTTCCTCAAGGTGTTTCCCGACGCTACGATCGCGCAGACCCATCGGGATCCGCGGATTGCTGTTGCCTCCTTCTGCAGCATGGTCGCCCACAGCTGCGGAATCTTCTCCGACGACGTCGACCCCGCCGAGATCGGCCGGCACTGGTGCCGCAAGACGCAGAGGATGGTCGATCTAGCTATGCGCACACGGTCCGAAGCGAACACCGATCGATTCGCCGACGTCTCCTACTACGAACTCCTCGAAGATCCGATCGCCGAACTGCGGCGGATCTGCGAACTGGCAGGCATCGGATTCGACATTGGTGCCGAGCGCGCGGCCACGCGCTACCTGCAGGCGAATCCACAGAACCGTTTCGGGACGCACAACTACCGTCTCGCCGACTTCGGACTGAGCGAGCAGGTCATCGACGAGGCCTTCTCCTTTTACCGCCAAACCCACGCCATCCCTTTCGAGTAGCAACGCACCCGGCCTCCAGAATCCGGAACGCTCAGGATCACACAGGTACGACCCTATGAGCGAGCGCAAATAGGTGACCGACCTCGCGGCGCAACGCTGCGTTTTCCGCTCTTGTTCGCTGCGCTCACGGGCCGCTCGGGCCACGGCCTCGTTCGGTCGCTACCGTGTCGTTTTGCCTATTCGCTCGGCCTCTGAGATAGTGCGGCATTCTCACGACGAGCGAGACCAGAGATGGTGAAGAAGATTCCGAACGATGACCGGCGAGCGATGTACAAGTCCAGCGACCGGCGTGTTTCGCGCGACAAGTTGAGCCAGTTCGTTGAGGGCAGGAACCGCTGGGTGATGTCCACAACGCGATCTGATGGGCGACCCCAGATGAGTCTGGTGACCGGCGGGATGACCGCAACCGGCCAGTTGGCTGTCTCGAGCTATCCCGAACGGGCCAAGGTGCGCAACACCAAGGCAAACCCGATGGTTTCGGTACTGGTCATGGGCGACGACTTTAACCACGAATGGGTGCAGATCGACGGTACAGCCACGGTGCTCGACATGCCCGAGGCAGCCGAAGGCCTGATCGAGTACTACCGCTGCATCTCCGGGGAGCATCCCGACTGGGACGAGTACCGCCAAGCCATGGACGATCAGGGCAAGTCGGTCATCATGATCGAGCCGACCCGCTGGGGGCCGATCAGCAAGGGCGGCTTCCCACCGTCGCTCTTCGAGTGATCGGGTATTTGCGAGTCAACCTAGACTGACTGGGTCAATGAGCATCACCGACCAGCATCCGTTGTACTTCCTGCGAGGTCGCCAGGACTGGCGTGATCCTTGGTCGACCTATACCCGTCTGCGCGACGAGGCACCGGTCCACCGGGCGACCCATGACGACCGCTCCGAGTATTACGTCCTCTCGCGGTTCGCGGACATCTTCGACGCGGCACGCGACACCGAGACGTTCTCGTCGGCGCACGGCCTCACGCTCGAAGCCGACGCCATGGCCATGTTCGAGGACCAGGCTGCGCCGATCGTGATGATGGATCCTCCCGACCACACGACGATGCGACGGCTGGTGAGCCGGGCCATGACCCCGCGACGGGTGTTGTTGATCGAGGACGCGGTCCGTGACTTCGTCGACGAACGCCTCGACCTCCTCGTGGAGAACGGAGGTGAAGGCGACATCGTCGAGACGCTCTTCAAGCCGCTCCCGAGTTTCGTGGTCGCCCACTACCTGGGCGTTCCGCTCTCGGACCGAGACAAGTTCGACGAATGGAGCTCCGCAATCGTGCAAGCTGCCGCTGAGGGGACCGTCACAGACGCCTTCGAAGCGACTCTGGGACTCTTCGAGTACGCGGGCGAGTTGATCGAGTGGCGCCGCTCCGAGCCCGGTGACGACCTCGTATCGGACCTCGTGGCCGTCGGCGAGGAACTGGCATCGCCGATGTGGATAGTCGGGTTCGTCTTCACGATGATCACCGGCGGGAACGACACGATGACCGGCCTGCTCGGCGGTGCGGCGGAGTTGCTGACAGAGCACCGCGACCAGCGGCAGGTTCTGATCGACGAACCTGAACTCATCGGTGGGGCCATCGACGAGTTCCTGCGGCTGGTCTCACCAGTGCAGAACCTGGCCCGCACAACCACACGGCCCATCGAGCTTCACGGTGAGACGATCCCCGAAGGGGTCAAGGTCATGCTCCTTTGGGCGTCGGGCAACCGCGACGAGCGGGAATTCGGACCCACGGCCGGACAACTCGACGTCCGACGCCAACCCAAGAGGATCCTGTCGCTCGGCTACGGCCCGCACCATTGCCTGGGGGCCTCCGCGGCACGGCTCCAGGGCCGCGTGGCCGTCGAACAGCTGCTCAGCCGTTTCGGCGACTTCGAGGTCGACGCCTCGGCCGGCCGGTTCGCGGCGGGCCCCTTCGTGCGGCGCTACGAATACCTGCCCTTCTCAGCTACGACCTCTTGATCTATCTGCCGATGTCTCAGGCCGTGTGATCGGCACCTGGGAGTTCGCCCAGATCTATTCCGAGAGGCACCTTTCCGGTCTGAACCAGACGGGTGCCCAGCTCTCGGGCCAGCGCCGGCGATCTGCCCAGCACTGCGTCGATCGTCAACACTCGGTGGAACCAACCGTGGTGCGGATGCTCCTGGGTGAAACCGATCGCGCCGAGCACCTGGAGGGTCTCAGCGCCCACCCGGCGTCCGACCCGACCGGCCAGCAGTTTGGTGATCATTGCAGCCTCAGCGCTCAGAGTTCGACCGGTGGCCGTGCACGCCTCGCGTAGTGCAGTGCGGGCGATGTGGGACTCGGCCAGCATGAACTGCACGGCTTGAAAGCTGTTGAGCGTGGCACCGAACTGCTCTCGATCAGCGGCGTGATTGGCAGCAACATCGAACATCGCGTCGACCGCGCCGAGGACTTCGCAGGAGAGCGCCCACCGTCCTAATGCTTGGGCCCTCTCGGCAGCCGCGGCATCGAAGGGAACAGCCCCAGCGATGTCGACGACTCCCACAATCATGTTTCCTGGTGCGAGGAACTGGGTTTCATCGTTCCAGGTGACATCGCTGCTGAGTACCGAGCCCCAGCCGCTCGGCGTCGCCACAACGATGCGCGAAGAAGGCGTTTCGTTTGCATCAATTACAAGGTGGACCAAGGTCCCAGTCAACTGCTCAGTCGCGACTGCCAACGTCGTCCCGGCACCGACCATTGACCCCAGCAGTCGCGCTAGGGCCGTCGAAGGCCGGGCGGTTCGCCCTGCGGCTTCGAAGACCGCTGCCACCGCTCGGCGGTTGTCGGGGTCGTCGAGGTCGGCCACCACTTCATCGAATCCCAGCGCGTCCAGACCGGCGTCGGCGCCGGCCGGATCGAGCATGGCCGACATCGCGGCCTCGACGTACTCGTCGGTGTCGGTTCGGGTGTGGCCTGCCACGAGCTGGCGGTAGACGGTGATGTTCTGGATCTGCCGAGTGCCCCCATAGATCGAGGTGGCATGCGAAAACAGCAGTTCTTCCTGGAGCACTTCCTCGCGCTGGGTGTGCGCCCACATGAACCCGCCGGGATGAATACGGTCCGCGGTTTGGAACAGGTACTGCTCGGCATCGCCCAACAGTGCCTTGTTGACAGCAGACTGAGGTCCGGGGGAACCGTCGGCGGCCAGTTCGAGCATTGTGGACCACGACCGCACCCGCATTGCGAAGACGTCGGCGACGCTGTTGCCGAGTCGTTCGATGTCGGTCGGCTCGTTCACGGAATCTGCCAACTCGGCAAGGCGCTGGGTCAGGAAGGTGTTGCGCTGCCAGGCGAATGAGCCCCGCTCGCAGGACAGCAGGTACATGGCGACGGTCCACCCGCCGTCGACCTCGCCGACCAGAGCGTTCGACTCGACAGTCACGTTGTCGAAGAAGACCTCGGCGAGTTCAGGGGACCCGTTCGACTGATTGATGGGCGCGACGGTGACTCCAGGTGCCTGCAGATCAACCACGAACACCGATAGCCCGTGGTGTCGGGACTCAGCTTCTCCAGTGCGGGCCAACACCAAGCATCGTCTGGCCCATTTCGACCAACTCGTCCAGATCTTGTGGCCGCTGATGATCCAGTTGTCTCCGTCGGGGGCTGCGCGGGTCCGTAATGAGGCCAAGTCGCTTCCAGCTCCAGGTTCAGAGAACCCCTGGCTCCATAGTTCCTCACCGCTCAGCAGACGGGGCAACAACTCGGCCATCAGGTCCGGGGATCCGAAACGTGCCAGCGACGGCAGCAGAACCTCGAGGTGCTCGAACACGAAGCGAGGCGGATAACCGGCATTGGCCAGCTCCTCGTAGACAGCGGCCCGGTGCAGGATGTTCCCACCCCTGCCGCTGATCTCCGAGGGCCAGCCGAGTCGAGCCCATCCTGCGTCATAGAGCCGCGCCTGCAGCTCTTTGAGAACCTTCACCCGCTCGTCCGCGTCGGCGTGAAGCACCAGCAGGTGGGCCAACTCGTCGTGATGGTCTGCCAGCCACTGCCGAAAGGTCTCAGCCTCCGCGGTCGGGCTGCCAACCTCGGATTCTGTGCCTTCGGCCGTGGAGGGCATCAGGTCAGGTCGAAGCGGTCCAGGTTCATGACCTTGGCCCATGCCGCTGCGAAGTCGTTGACGAACTTCTGCTCGCCGTCGTCGCAGCCGTAGACCTCGGCTATGGCACGGAGCTGTGAGTTCGAGCCGAACACCAGATCGGCGGCCGTGGCGGTCCAGCGGAGTTCGCCGCTGTCGCGGTCGCGCCCCTCGTACACGCCGGCCTCGTCGGTCGAGACGGTCCAGGTGGTGTCCATGCTCAGCAGGTTGGTGAAGAAGTCGTTGCTGAGAGTGCCCGGTGAGTCGGTGAGCACGCCGTGTCGGGTTTGACCTGCGTTGGCGTCGAGCGCCCGCATCCCACCGACCAGAACGGTCATCTCCGGTGCGGAGAGGTTGAGCAGGAATGCCTTCTCCACCAACAGCTCCTCAGCGGGTCGTTTGTGGAAGTCGGCCAGATGGTTGCGGAAGCCGTCGGCGGTGGGTTCCAGCACTGCGAAGCTCTCAGCATCGGTCTGCTCGGCGCTGGCGTCGGTGCGACCCGGCGAGAACTCGACGGCCACCTCGTGGCCAGCGTCTTGAGCCGCCTTCTCGACCGCAGCGCAACCGCCCAGCACGATCAGGTCGGCCAGCGAGACCTGTGTGCCGCCACTTGAATTGAATTCGCCCTGGATGTGCTCAAGCACGGCCAGCACCTCCGCCACGCCTGATGCGACATTCACGTCCCAACCGTTTTGTGGGGCCAGCCTGATACGGGCTCCGTTGGCGCCGCCTCGCTTGTCGGTGCCCCGAAAGGTCGAGGCTGAAGCCCAGGCGGTCGCTGCCAGTTGTGGCACTGACAGTCCGGAGGCTCCGATCCGTGTCTTGAGCTCCGCGATGTCGGCTGCGTTGATCAGTTCCGCTGGTGGTACGGGGACCGGGTCCTGCCAGATCAACTGCTCATTGGGGACTTCGGGCCCGAGATACCGCGACACCGGACCCATGTCACGGTGGGTGAGTTTGTACCATGCTCGGGCAAAGGCATCAGCGAACTGACCGGGGTACTCGTGAAAGCGGCGCGAGATCGGTTCGTAGATCGGGTCGTATCGCAGCGCTAGGTCGGTGGTCAACATTATCGGTGAGTGCCGTTTGGATGGATCGTGCGCATCCGGCACGCTGTTGTCTGCGGCACGGTCGGTAGGGCGCCATTGCTTTGCACCTGCAGGACTTTCGGTAAGTTCCCACTCGTAACGGAACAGGTTGTCGAAGAAGCCGTCATCCCAGATGGCCGGAGCGCTGGTCCAAGCACCTTCGAGACCGCTGGTTATTGTGTCTGCCCCGACACCGGAGCCGTAGGTGTTGTGCCATCCGAAGCCTTGTTGTTCGAGGCTGGCTCCTTCGGGGTCGGCGCCGACGTAGGTGTCGGGTGCGGCTCCGTGGGCCTTGCCGAAGGTGTGGCCCCCGGCGATCAGAGCTACGGTCTCCTCGTCGTCCATGGCCATGCGGCCGAACGTCTCGCGGATGTCGATTCCCGCCGCGACCGGGTCGGGGTTGCCGTTGGGGCCCTCGGGGTTGACGTAGATGAGGCCCATCTGCACTGCTCCCAGCGGGGTCTCCAGTTCACGCTCCCCGGTGTAGCGCTTGTCGCCGAGCCATTCGTCCTCTGAACCCCAGTAGGTGTCTTCCTCGGGTGCCCAGATGTCGACGCGGCCACCTCCGAAGCCGAAGGTCTCGAAACCCATCGACTCCAGGGCCACGTTTCCGGCGAGGATCAGCAGATCGGCCCAGGAGAGCTTGCGGCCGTACTTCTGCTTCACCGGCCACAACAGCCGACGTGCCTTGTCGAGGCTGGCGTTGTCGGGCCAGCTGTTTAGCGGGGCAAACCGCTGATTTCCGGTGCCGCCGCCACCGCGGCCGTCGCCGATCCGATAGGTGCCCGCGGCGTGCCAGGTGAGGCGGATCATCAAAGGGCCGTAGTGTCCGTAGTCGGCGGGCCACCAATCCTTGGAGTCGGTGAGCACGCCGGCTATGTCCTGCTTCACCGCGGCCAGGTCGAGGGACTCGAACTCGGCGGCGTAGTCGAAGTCGCCGCCCATCGGGTCCGCTTCGGGCGAGTGTTGATGGAGGATCTTCAGGTTCAGTTGCTCGGGCCACCACTGTTCGGTGGCCGATGTGCCTTTGACAGTGTTGGCACCCGAGAAGGGGCACTGGTTCGCACTCTCAGACATGGGTTTCTCCTAGGGGATTCAGGTTGTTTGTTGGTTGGTTATTGGACCGCGGGCACGGGCGCGGCGGCACTGCAACTGGGGCATCGGCCCCAGTAGATGACTTCCGCCTCGTCGATCTCGTACCCGCGGTCGTCGCTGGCGGTGAGGCAGGGGGTGTACCCCACCGCACAGTCGACATCGACCATGCGGTTGCATGTTCGACAAATCAGGTGGTGGTGGTTGTCACCCACTCGGTCTTCGTACCGAGCCGGCGACCCCGCCGGTTGGATCCGCCGGATCAGGCCATTCTCGGACAGCATCGCCAGCGAGTCGTAGACCGCTTGCCTGGAGATGGCGCCAATATCGCCATGGACGACCTCGGCCACGTCGTCGGCAGTCCCGTGAGGACACGACGCCACAGCGCGCATGACCGCCAGACGCTGCGCAGTGACATGAACACCACGCTCCCGCAACTGTTCAGCGATCAAGGTCGAGTCTCCGGAGGACATGGAAGCATTGTAACAAATGTTTAGATTAATTCCAATCTTAGACTTGATCTAATTTACATTTGTTTGTCGAATCGTTGCCCGTCAGAGAGCCCCGGTCCGAAAATCAGCTGTTCAGGGACTCCACCGGGCGAGCATCGGGGTGGACACTGTGGATGACCTCGTGTGGGCGGGGAACAAACTTCTGAGCCTGGACGTGTGGCGAGCCGATACGGTCCGCTCGGAAGAGGCGAAGTTCGTCATTGGCGGTGTCACACGCAATCACGTACCACAGTGGTGCTCGTACCAACAGGCCTTGGGGTTCCACGACCCGCCGCGTCTCCTTCCCGACTCGATCCAGGTAGCTGAAAGCCAACAGGCGTTCTTCGTTGAACGCCGTCTCGAACAGGCGCGCCAGCAGCGGGCTGATTGATCTCTCCCGGCTGACCGGAGACTTCAGCGGGTTGCCGACCAGGATGCGCGTCATCAGCGCTTGGAGTTGGCGAGCCCGTTCGTAGGGCAACGACGCCTCGATCTTGGCGAGAGCCGATTTCGCTCCCGATGAAAAAGGCATCCAGGGAAACGCCTTAGCGACCGCCGCTGACAGGATCAGGGCAACAACCTCCTCCCCGTCGAGTTGGGAAGTGACGAGTACCGAAGTGGGTTCA
This sequence comes from uncultured Acidimicrobiales bacterium, assembly GCA_951812975.1. Classification (GTDB taxonomy): domain Bacteria; phylum Actinomycetota; class Acidimicrobiia; order Acidimicrobiales; family Aldehydirespiratoraceae; genus VXYK01. The sequence continues at coordinate 90,048 of CATOTC010000003.1, forward strand.
AGATGCACTCCGCCACCTGGTCCTGACATCGTCGAGATCTCGAAGCCGCGGTCACGGAGCCGGTCGAGGTCCCGCAGGACGGTCCGGGTCGAGACGCCGAGTTCTACCGAAAGGTCTTCCGTGCGCCAATCAGCTCGAAGGCGCAAGAGTCGAATCAGATCATCTTGGCGCTCGAGCAGGGGCATTCGCGCATTTTAGACAAATTACTGACAGATCATGTCGTCAATACCCTTTACCCTCTGCGTATGAGAACACCGAGAGGACACACATGAGTAACGCTGATGCAATAGACCCGGCGAGGGGACACCTGCGATGAACCGAACACCAGTCAATCCCTGGTCGTGGTCGCTGAGATTCGGCTACAACCAGGCCGAAATACTCGAGGGAACCAAGCGTCAACTGGTCTGCGCTGGTCAAACCTCCGTTGATGCCGAGGGCGACCCGCAACACCCAGGTCACATGCGGAACCAGATCACGCTCGCTCTGGACAACCTAGAGACAGTACTCCGCGCTGCCGACATGGGGCTCTGCGATGTCACGCGCCTCAATGTCTACGCCACGGATGTGGACGAAGCCATTGCGAACTTCGAGGTGCTCGCCGCCCGATTCGGACCCGTCGGTGCCTCTCCCCCAATGACCCTGCTAGGCGTCACGAGGCTCGCCGTCCCAGGACTCATGGTCGAGATCGAGGCCACCGCCGCAGACTGACCGTCTTCTATCCGTGTCGATGGTCACCTCCCAGTCGTCGGCTTCGTCGTTCTTGCGCCAGGTGATGGAGTTGTTAGCGTGACGCAGCCGACGCTGGCTTCTGTCCCCGCCGAAGAGTTCGGTTCACGCGAGGCGACGACGGGCCGCTGTAGGAGTTCTGGGCGGTCTGAGCGCCTTTGAGGAGCGTAAGGAATTCCAACGCGTGCCTGTGCGCTGCTGGATGGTTCGGCAGGTAGGCGTTGATCATCCCGGCGTCGGGAATGACGATACCCGGGACGCGCACGAGAGTTCCGGCCTCGATCCGGGAGCTGACTGACCGCTCCCACCCCAACGCAACGCCTTCACCCCGTTCAGCCAGATCGAGACAGACTTGGTATGAGCTGAACACAAGCGCGCCGGTGCATTCGGCGTCTTGCGCGCCGGCCGTTGCCAGGAAATCGGGCCAAGTCGTCCAGCTGGGATCGTCATACTCGACGTGCAACAGCGGGAGGCGAGCGAGGTCGTCGGGAGTTACTCGGAGCGGCAGTCGAGCCGCGAAGGAGGGTGAACACACGGGGAACACGGCTTCCTCGGCGATGAACTCGACGTTGTACCTGCTCGACTCGCTTGGGCCGTACTGCACGGCGACGTCGAAGTCCTCGCGTGTGCTCTCGATCGGCTCACACCACGACAGGACCCTGACGTTCAGTTTCGGGTGCTTGCGCTGCAACTCGCTCACCACCGGCGCCACCATCGTTGATGTCAGCGCAAGGCTGGCGAGGATCGTCAGCGAGTCGTTCTCGCTTCCTCGCCGTCTAAGATGGTTAGCGGTGGAGGACAGTTCACTGAGTGACAGTCGAACAGATGCCACTAGTGTCTCCGCTGCTGCCGTTGGTGTCACGTCGTAGCGATGCCGGTCGAACAGGCTGATTCCGAGGTCCACTTCGAGTTCACGAACTCGTCTGCTCACCGTGGCTTGCGACGTGTATATCTCCTCTGCCGCACGCGTGAAGCTCCGATGCCGGTACGCGGCTTCGAACGCGACGAGCGTGGCCAGCGGGGGCAGCAAGCGATCGAAATTAGTCATTTGGTTTCTGTATTTCTGGTCTCAAACAACGTTCGCCTGAATGGGTCTTCAGGACCGTACGGTATTCGAAACCAGCATATCTCAATGCTCACTTGAAGGACCCCGATGACTTCATCGAAAGCTGCCTCGCCTCGTCGCTGGCACGGACCCGCTCTAGTCCTAGCTTCTGCGGTCATGTTCAGCTTCTCAGGTGTGCTGACCAAAGCCATCGAAGCCGGAAGCTGGACGATCCTGACCTGGCGTGGACTTGTCGGCGGTGTCGGCATAGGGATCTACGTTTGGGCCCGCAACAGAGACCTGCCGATCAGGGACGCGTTCCGACTCGGCCGTCACGGATGGCTCGTAGCCACGGTCGGCGCCGTCGGGTCCATCACGTTCATCGTCTCGTTCAAGAACACCTTCGTCGCCAACGTCGCGGTGATCTATGCCGCTATCCCATTCGTCGCAGCGCTCCTCGAGCGCCTGATTCTCGCAGAACCCATCCAGGCGCGGACCATCAAAGCGGCCGGTGCCTCGATCGTTGGCGTGTTGATAATCGTCTCTGGAAGCCTCGGGTCACCGAACATCGACGGCGACGTCGTCGCACTCGCAATGGTCGGCCTCAACGCGCTGTACATGGTCCTCATCCGTGCGTACCCCAACACCGACTCCGTTCTCGCTGGAGCAGCCGGTGGAGTCCAACTGTTCGCCGCCGGTTGGTTCTTCACAGACCCCCTCAATGTCACCAACGCCGACGCAGTTCTCCTTTTAGTTTTCGGTCTCGTGTTCGCCGCCGCAACAGTGCTATGGATCGAAGGAACCAGACTCATGCCCGCAGCCGAGTCGGGACTGCTAGGTTCGGCGGAAACGCCCGTAGCGATCGCGATGGCCTGGATAATCCTGAGCGAAACCCCACCACTCGCCAGCATCGTCGGCGCCATCATCGTGCTCGCCGCGGTTCTCCTTCACGCCCGAGCCGACTTCACCTCCGCGGTCGGTGGCAACCAAGTCACTGTCCGGTGACTTGGTGTGTTCCGGGGCCGACTTCGGTCTCGGTGGACCCGAGCGTGATCGTTGCGGTCGAGCCGACTGGGATCGTCGCGTACAGGACCAGTTGCTCGTCGTGCTGCTCCCAGCGGACAGAGACCAGTCCGCGGGCGGTTTCGAGATCAGCTCGCGCTCGTGAGATCCGTTTCGCGGGATCAGGTACGGGGCGAATGAGTATGTGCTCGTACCCGGGGCGTCCACGAGCTTGAGCACGATCTCGCGGCCCTCCGGTGACTGGAGGTCGGCGGTTACGGACTGCTTGTTACGATTGAACACGGCGAAGTGGCCCGAGTACGTGCCGCTTCGCCACGATCATAAGGGGTCACCTCCGTCGCGTTTCTCGACCTTGACGATCTCGGCTCCGAGATCACCGAGCATCTGGCTGGCAAGCGAACCTGTGACCAACGTGGTGATCCTTACGATGCGAATTCCATCTAGCGCAGCCATCTCAATCCTCCGATTACTCTCGTCGACACCGCGATGATTCTGATGGCATGACAGAGGGGGCGTCCAATACCGATCCAAGAGCAGGACACCGTGAAGATGGTATGGGCTGCGGGTTGACCGAGTATCAGCGACACGACACCATCTCGGATGAGAGATTGGAGCCCAGTTGGTGACCTATAGCTATCCGCCGCCGGACATTGCGGGACGACACTCGTTCGTCGAACTCGACTTCGAAAGGTATCCGCCCGACGAGATGCATCAGCGGGCGACCGAATTCTACGAGTCGATGAAGGGTCGCCGCAGCGCTCGCGTGTTCAGTGACGAGCCGGTGCCGCGCGAACTCATCGACCTCGCGATCCAGACCGCTGGAACCGCTCCGTCGGGAGCGCACCATCAGCCGTGGACTTTCGTCGTCATCGGCGACCCGGAGACCAAGCGTCAAATCCGCGAGGCAGCCGAAGCCGAGGAGCAACAGAACTATGAGGGAGGCCGAATTGGTAAGGAATGGCGAAAAGCACTCGAGCCGCTCGGCACCACAGCCGAGAAGCCCTACCTCGAACGGGTCCCATGGATCGTTGTCGTCTTCGAGCAACGCTTTCAGCGAACAGCAACTGGAGAGAAGCGTCACAACTACTACGTCAAGGAGAGCGTGGGTATCGCGTGCGGCATGTTCATCGCGGCGCTGCACACGATGGGCCTCGCCACGCTCACCCACACACCGTCGCCCATGGCGTTTCTCTCGCGGCTTCTGGAACGGCCGGACAACGAGCGCCCCTCGATCCTGTTTCCTATCGGCTATCCGGAACCCGGGTCGGTCGTCCCCGATCTCGACCGCAAGTCGCTGCAGGAAATCGCGGTCGACTATCCGCCCAGCTGACTGGCGCTGGTGCTCGATCCACGCGTTGTTCGGACCCGCCGTGCGGTCCACGACGCCGTCCTGTGTCTGTTGGAGCATGCAGGCTGAGAATCGGTGACGCACGGCAGGCGTGGTCGCTATCCGGTGACTTGGTGTGTTCCGGGGCCGACTTCGGTCTCGGTGGACCCGAGCGAGATCGTTGCCGTCGAGCCGACTGGGATCGTCGCGTCCAGGACCAGTTGCTCGTCGTGCTGCTCCCAGCTAACCGAGACCAGTCCGCGGGCGGTTTCGAGATCAGCTCGCGCCCGTGAGATCCGTTTCGCGGGATCAGGTACGGGACGAATGAGTATGTGCTCGTATCCGGGGCGTTCAGGGTCTGTGTCGACTCCGGCGACGTAACGGTGCAGAAACTCACCGATGGCGCCGAACGCGTAGTGGTTCTGCGACACGTCGCTGACCGATCCGTCGGGCGCTATCGCATCCCATGTCTCCCAGATGGTCGTGGCGCCCTTCGAGATCGGGTACAGCCACGACGGGACCTCTTCGTTCAACAACACGTCGTAGGCGAGTTCGGTATGACCGGTGTCTACGAGGGTCGGGCACAACAGTGGTGTCATGGTGAACCCTGTCGACAACTTTGAGCCGTTCGCCCTGACCGCGTCGGCCAGCGCCTCACCTGCGGCGGCACGGTGCGCCCCGGCGACCAACCCGAAGGCGAGCGATGCGACCAGTCCGATCTGGTCTCGACGCTTCGGCAGACCGTCGGTGTCGAAGAGTCGGTCGCGCGCCGCGTGGACGACGAGCTGGTGCCGGTCGGTGAGTCGCTCTGCGGCATGGTCGAAATCGAGCAGCGCGGCGATGTCGGCCACGATCGCCAGGGTGTTGACGTAATAGGCGGTCGCGATCAGAGGATCGGGCCGGAGCAGGCCTCGCAGCCAGTTCCTGGTGAGGGTCTCCCCCGGCGCAAGCCACTCGGCCCATTGAAACCCCTGCTCGATGATGTGTTCATGTTGCCAACCACGCCGTCGTCGCGGCTTGAGCACTTCCCACCACGGATCCCGACGGGCCCGTCGCTCGAGGTAGTCCACCCAGCGGTTCATCGTGGCGTAGTTGTCTTCTAGGACTCGGCGGTCGCCGTAGAACTGGTACATCGTCCAGGGGACGAGTACACAGGCGTCGGCCCAAGCGGCGGCCCCGTGGGTGGGGCGCATGTAGAACGAGTCATAGCTTTTGCTCACGGGGACTACGCAGGGGATGCGTCCGTCCCGAAGTTGATCTTCGCGAACATCACCCAGCCATTTGGTGAGCACACCGGCGATGTGGCGATTGAGCGCTCCGGTACGGGCATAAACGGCGATGTCTCCGGTCCACCCGGCCTTCTCGCGCGTCGGGCAGTCGGTTGGAATGTCAACGAAGTTCGCCAGCTGCGACCGATCGATGTTCTCGACGAGTTGGTTCAGTCCGGGATGGGAGCATTCGAAGTGTCCCACCCTTGGAGAATCGCTGCTGAGGACCAGCGCCGTGAAGTTGTCGACCGTGGGTGCGCAGGGGCCGGGCCACTCATCGAGCCGCGCGTAGCGGAACCCGTGATAGGTGAAGCGCGCTGCGTACTCCTCGCCCTCTGGACGACCCGCCAAGGTGTAGCTGACCTGCTGGCGGGAGTGCCCGAATGTGTCGGCGGTGAACTCACCTTCTGCGGTGAGGGTCTCACCATGGGTGATCTGGATTCGTGATCCGGATGGACCGCTCACGGTGAAATGTACGACTCCCGCGAGATTCTGGCCGAAGTCGACGACGGTTTCGCCGGACGGGGTGACGAGGATCTGTTGCGCACCGACACGTTCGATCACCCGGACGCTGGGACCAGTTTGGGCACAGAGCCGGTCCGTCGGCCCTTGGGGTGTTCGGACTCGGCTCCAACTGTCGTCGACGAAACCGACCTCGGACCATCCGTCCGGTTCGAGGCGAGCGTCGCAGATCTCGCCATGAAACAGGCATGCGGCTCGCACACCGCCTTCGCTGCAGGTCCACGATGTGTCGGTGGTGACGACAGGCTCGCCATCGATCTCGATCCGGGCAATGGCCGCAACGTGCTTGCCCCAGTTGTTGGGCTTGCGGGACACGCCGACCCGGCCGCGCCACCAGCCGTCAGCCAGAGTGATCCCGATTGCGTTGCGTCCCGGGCGAAGATGGGCGGACACGTCATAGGTCTGGTACTGGATTCGGTGCTCGTAAGCCGTGAATCCCGGGCGGAACCAATCGTCGGTGACCGCGACGCCATTGACCTCAACGTCGTACACGCCGAGTGCGGAGATGTAGAGACGGGCCTCCCCCACTTCTGTGACGTCGAACTCCCGGCGAAGGATCGGGCTCGGCCGGCCACCGTTGCTCTCTGGGCTCTCCGGCGGACCAATCCAAACGCTGCGATGCCAGTCGGAGAAATCCAACAGGCCCATTTCGAAAGTGCTCGACTCACTCCAGTCCCCCGGTTCCAGGCCACCGTCCCAGACCCGAACTCGCCACGAGCACCGCTGTCGAGATTTCAGCGGCAGCCCCGCGTACGGGATCAAGACCTGAGCCGAGCCGTCGACCCTGCCGGTTCCCCAAACAATCTCGTCGTGCGTCACCACCTCAATCTCGTATGCGTCTTGCACCCCATTGGAGTTCTCGGATTCGAGCTGCCACGAGAATCGGGGCTTACCCACCCCAAGCCCGAGCGGATTTCGCTCATATTCGGTCCTCAGATTGATCGGCAGCACAGCGCACAGTCTCGCGCCACTCCCCACGGTTCCACCATCCACCACGACCAATCGAACTACACGCTCAAGATCGACGAGCGAGGTGCAGCCCCTCGCGCTCGCTGCTCAGGAGGACTCTCCAACGACGAGCAGTCGCAGCGAAGCAACAGCGAGTTCGGAGAGACCTGGCGCCTCGGTGAGAGTGGCGATCGTTCGCCGCTCGCTCCTTGTCAGGCCAGCACGCTCACGGTCGGCCACGCCGAGAAGCCTGGCCAATGAGTCGAAGTCCCGTAAGTGCTTTTCTCGACTTGCCGCTGATTGCGAGGATATCTTCGTGACCGCGGCGGCCTTGGCGAGCAGTGCTCCAACGATGTCTGGTCGGCGAATCTGACCGGTAACGCCATCGACCTCCACAACGACCACTCCGCTACGGCCGAAGGCTTGGGTCGTTCCCGGTACCTCAATTGTCCGGCCTGTTCCGAGACGGAGCCGAGTCCTTCTGCCAACGTTGTCGGGGGCAAGCACGTCGATTATCGCTGCCTGCCGTCGATAGCGATGAGCCGTGCCCTCTGGCCCGGGCGAATCCTGGGCGAACCCAGAGTTGACGAGCGTCGAGTGAATCCTTTCTAGACCCACCGGCTCAGCCCGCAGGTCAACTACTACGTCCACGTCGTGGGTCGGCCGGACTTCAGTCGCCTTACGTTCCACCTCGTGCAGAAACACCATCTGGCCGCCAACCAGCAACCAGTTTGCGCCAAACGCGGGAGCAAGTTCGACCAGAGCCGACCACGACTCCGCCTGTCCGCCGAGTAACGGCGCCAGGACAACCACAGAAGACTCAGCCACTCGCCTCGACAAGGTTCTTCGCCGCGACCCAATGGCGAGGGTCACCAGAGTCCATCAAATCCAACGCCACCGCAGCACGGGGCGCTAAACGCTCCCTCGCCTCACCCTGATCGACTGCGGCACTCTCAGCGAAAGGCCACACGTCATCAGGCACCACACGAAAGATCACACTGCCGAACTGATCTGGAACCGCAGCTACGAGCGCACCCATCTCATTGTTCAGTGAGGCTGAAACGTAGAGGTAGGCCACTGCGTCGTCGCCTCGCAGCAGTTCGCCGTAGCCGTTCGCAGCGACCGCGCCACTGACCAAGGCCCCGTCCTGCTCGAACACAAATTCGAGGTCCGCACGGCTCATTTCGTAGCGATGAATCGCTCCCCGGTTGCGGTACTTACTGACATTGGACAGATCCACCTCGACTAAGGCGATTGCCTCCCACGCACGTGCCGCGTTCAGCGGGCGCCCACGACTGTTCGACAACTGTCGGCGCGAATCGATCGACCCCCGCGAAACCGCCCAAGCGTTTCCGAACCTTACGCCCGGAACGTCTCCTGCCACCACGAGTTGGCGAACACGCTCGGAGGAAACACCGAGCAGCGCCGACGCGTCTGCGAGCGAAAGCAGGTCTGAAGCCATGTCTGTATAATATTGGAATGTTCCAATATTTACAAGAGAATAGGCCACCTAGCAGATTGGCATCGCTCAGGCTGCGTTCTCGCGGCCCGTCGGAACGCACAGCCTTGGTTGTTTCAGTTCTACTTCCCAGGCTGATGCGAGCAAGACGTCCGGGAACGACACTTCCTTTTCTGCCGTGCCGGTTGCTGACTGCCGCAGCTTGACCGGCCTTCTCGCCCTCGGTCTCGACTTAGATGCACGGTTGCGGCAACACCCGAGAAGTGCGGAACCTCGGGAACTTAAGTGACGAGCCAGGACAGCAGGGTTTCGGTGTAGGTGTCGCTGATGTCTTCTTGGAGGAAGTGGCCGCCGCCTTCGAGGATCACGTGGGGTTGACCTGCCGCGCCGGGGATTCGGTCCACGATCGGTTTCCAGCCGTGGGGGGCAACGATGTCCCTGTCGCTGAAGATCGTCAGGACAGGGTCAGTCCACTCGTCAAGGATCTCCCAGGCCTGGTAGTTGGCGGGGTACATCGGATTGTCGGGCCGGGTCGGCAGGAGTTGGGTGAACGCCCGGCTGCCGATCGTCAAAGCCGGGTCGGGGTACGGCGCTTGGTAGCCGTGGAGGACTTCGGCTGAGGGTTCGGTGACCATCACCATCGGCAGCAACGTCCATGGTTCCCATACCGGGGCTTTGCGGGCCATCTCCTGGAACTCCGCGTAGGGGCCGTTGGTCTCGATCACCTCGGGCAGCGGCTCGTTGACATCGCGCCAGGGCAGCCCGGTGTTGGAGATCACCATGCGGCTCACGAGGCCGGGATTCTCCGCCGCGAGCCGCATGCCGATCACCCCTCCCCAGTCGTGCATCACGAACGTCGCGTCTGCCAGTTCCAGTTCTTCTACCAGCAGCGACCGCATCCATTCGACATGGCGGGCGACGGTGTAGTCGCCGAGTTCAGAGGGCTTGTCGGACATGCCCATACCGATCAGGTCGGGGGCGATCACCCGGTAGCCGGCGTCGACCACCGGCGGTATCTGGTGACGCCAGATGTAGGACCATGAGGGGTTGCCGTGCAGCATGACCACGACGGGCGCGTCCGTGCTGCCGGAGTCGACCAGACGCACACGCAGCCTCTGACCGTCACCAGACGGGATCTCTATCCAGCGCCGTTGGGTCGGATAGCCGGTTACCGATTCGATGGCCTCGTCGGGAGTCCGCAGGACCTTCACTCGACGCCACCGATGGACCCGGCGAGATTGTTGACCGAGGCCCGGATGCCGAGCGCGTAGGTGTCGGCTATGGCGGTGTCGCGGTGCTCGGAATGAGCCTCGGTCCGGTCGGGGTCGAGCGCTACCTCCATGAAGGCGCGGCGGCTCGGGAAGGTGTTGAACCGGACCTGGTGCCAGGATCGTCCGTCGCCGATGATGGTGCCCTCCACAGAGAACCAGGCGTCGAGCCGTACCCCGTTCGGCACGGCCACTGATCCGGCGACTTGCTGGTAGGACTGCATGTGGTCAGGCGTGTCCGTTGCGCCGGCCGCATCGTGGAAGCGGATGACGTGGAGCATCGTGTAGGGCCCGTCGTCGTCGCTGGGCGGGTGCGGCACGTCGGCCCAGTCCACTTGATTCTCGACCTGCGGCAGGTTCATCGGCTGGCAGCCGATCACGAAGGTCTGGTCCATCCCGGCCTCCTTGTGTTCATGCGCTTTCTGGAAGTCTTCTCGCTCCTGCATCGCTATGAACGACGTTCGGGTGGGGTACTTCACGACTCCGATCCGGTCCCAGGCAGGTTCGTCGCCGATGAACTGGTCCTCGACGTCGGCGACGAAGACGATCTCGGCTCCCACCGCCGCCAACGGACCGACTGGCATGTATTCGTCGTCGGCCTCACGGCCGGTGAGTGTGGTCTCGCGGCCGTCGGTGTACTCGGCTCGCTCCTTGTAGTGCATTAGGTTGACCATCCACACAGGCCCGTCGTCCTCGGGTGCCGTGGTGGCGAGTCTGATGGCGTAGTCCCGATCTATCTTCCCGTAGCCCGGCATGTCTCGTTCCTCCTCAGGCATCCTCACCGTAATATATTGCCACTCTTTCTGGCAATTTATTGGGGTCTGGGGGCACCCTAGCCTCGCCAAGTCCTTCCGGCTACGGCGGCATGTAGGGTTGGCCGCATGAACCGGTTGCTCCTGTTTCCCGGAGGGGCGGTGCCGGCCGCCGAGGTTGCATGGCGCTTCGATCCCTCCGGCGGTCCGGGGGGTCAACACGCCAACCGCTCGAGCACCAGAGTCGAAGCCGTGATCGATCTCACGACGGCAGGCGACGTTGAGGTCGAGGTACGCAAGCGGCTGGTTGCGAAATTCGGTGCCGAGTTGCGGGTGGTCGTTGACGACACCCGATCGCAGGCCCGCAACCGTGAGATCGCTCTCGACCGCCTGGAATCACGGCTGCGCGACGGGTTGACCGTTGCCAAGCCGAGGAAACCGACCCGGCCGTCACGTTCGGCCAAGGCCCGGCGGCTGCAGGCAAAGCGCCGCCGTTCCGAGACCAAGCGCGGTCGCGGCCCCATCGATCCAACCGCCCACGACGCCTGACCGAGCCGTAGTCTGTTCGCGCAGGAGGACGCCATGCACATCGTCTGGGGCCTGATCATCGCCGGCGTCGGCGTGCTGTTCATCGTCTGGGGTCGCACCAAGTCCAACTTCGGCCTCTACCGACTCCTTGTCGCCCGCTCGCGACTCCTCTGGGGCGACCGTGTCCACGGCTTCTACCAAGTCGCCGGCGCGCTCATGATCGTCGCCGGTGCCGCCATCATTGTGACCGGCTGAGAAACCAAGATCCCCTCCGCTCAACCCACTAGCCGTCCCGTGGTAAGCCTTTGCCGGTGAGAATCGTTCTTTCGGCAGATTGGTTCGACGGAGCCTCCGTCGCGATACGTAACGACGACATGCATCTCATCAAGTCGCGGGCGCACTCATGAAATCATCGCCGGTGCACTGATCATCTTGTAGGTATGCGTTCTCGCTTGGTGATTGACACCCATCGACCATCAACCTGGGCGATGGCTTCGATCCCGTTGGCCCAATCGCAGGTCATGATGGGCCTCAACCGTATGAACATGTAACCACAGCACGCCCACTTGGCTATACTTTCATACATGTCATCGGCTCGGCTTGCTGACCTCCCCGAAATCTTCACGCACGCAGACGCACGCAGCGCCGGTTGGTCAGACCGCGACCTGTACGCGATGCGCGACCGTGGCGACATCGAGCGCCTTGCCCGAGGCATCTACGCCCAACCAGAACTGACAGCCGACCCAGACCTTGTCGAGATCGTCATCCGGGCGCCAGACGCAACCGTGTGCCTGACTTCTGCGCTGGCCTGTCACGACCTCACCGACGAGATCCCCTCGAGTATCCATGTCGCGTTGCCGCGAACACGTCGGCCGCCGCGGACCGAAGCACCCGCCACCTGGCACCGCTTCGGCAACGCCACCTTTGAGTTGGGCCGGACCGAGTTGGCGATCAGCGATGGGCTCTCGATCGGGCTCTACTCGCCTGCCCGGTCGATCGTCGATGCCTATCGGCTGCGTCACCTCTACGGGACCGAACAAGCCCTCGACGCCCTGAAACGCTGGCTCCAGATGCGCGGCAACCAGCCATCAGAGCTCCTCGACATGGCACGCCGCTTCCCAAAGGCCAGCCCCGCGATTCGCGGCGCCCTCCAAACCCTGCTGTGACGCCGAACCCGTCGCGCAACGACCCCGCGGGTGCGGCGAACCTGGATCTTCGAAAGCTCGCCCGCGCCGATGGACGCCCCACCGACGAGCTCATTCAGCTGTACGCCCTCGAAGGATTCCTCGGACGACTTGCGGCCTCACCACACAACGAGGGCCTCGTCCTCAAAGGCGGCGTCCTTCTCGCAGCCTTCGATGTCCGGCGCCCCACCCGAGACATCGACTTCGCCGCGGTCACCATCTATCGCGACGCCGAACACATCCAACAGGTGATCGACGACGTGCTCGCAACCAACCAAGACGACGGACTCACCTTCGACATCCCCAAAACCGCCCTCGAACCGATCCGTGACGACGAGCTCTACCCCGGCTTTCGCGCCAAGATCAGCGCCACACTCGCGACTGCACAGATCCGATTCCACGTCGACATCAACAACGGCGACCCCCTCTGGCCCAAACCACGAACGGTTGCCATCCCCCGGCTCCTCGGCGGTGACCCAATCTCGATCGTTGGCTACTCCGTCGAACTCGTACTCGCCGAGAAGATCGTCACCGCCATACAACGCGGCACCGCCAACACACGCTGGCGCGACTTCGTCGACATCTCACGCCTTGCCGCCCACTCCATCGACGACGCCGTGCTTCGCGGGTCGATCACCCTCGTCGCTGAACATCGCGACGCCAACCTTGCGACGCTTCGCGACGTACTGCCAGGCTACGACAAGATCGCTCAGTCACGATGGGCCGCATGGCGAGCCAGCCAAGGCCTCGACGAAACGCCAGAGGCGTTCTCCGATCTGCTCGCCGTGGTCGTGGACTTCGCCGATCGCCATATCGAGGCGACGAAGCCAACTGATTGACAGCCGGAGTTCTCGTTCCCGATCGCCAGTAAGGCCCCTTCATGGACGTACGTATAATACGTATCTAACCCGCGCGGCACAACTATTCGAAAGCGGATGGGTTGTCGCGGTCTCTCGCCCGAACTTGAGGCCATCACGGTAATGTGCCAATAGTCGGCGACCGCTAGGGTGCCCGGCATGGCTACACCCGCTTTTGGTCTTGCTGAAGGGCTGGCCCTGCATCTGCTACCGGCTGCTGGCCGTGCCGAGGACTTGGCAGCCAGTATCGATTCGCTGCCTACCGCCGCCCAACGTTGGAGACGCCATATGACTGGCATCGTCAACGCTGGTCCCCACACTTGCGTACTCGAATACACCCAGTCACCAGCAGAAGCTGTCGATGCCGCAGAACGCGATCTGGCCTGGCTCGCTGATCGAGTGGACCTTAAAGGGAGTTTCGCCCTGGCTGGTGACCGGCTGATCTTCATACCGAGCGAAGCCACGCCGCCAATCCGCTACTGGTACTGCATGCGCCGACGCAACGACTTCAGCCACGACGACTACCTGGTGCGCTACCGCGACATCCACAGCCAATTCGGACTGGACACCTCCGGAATCGAGGGTTACACGCAATGGCATGCGAACCTTGAAGCCACCGCGGCGGCATGTGAGCGTCTGGGAATCGGCGGCTGCCCCTACGACAGCATCTCGGTTTTGGACATCGCCGAGTTGAAATCGTTCTTCACCGCTGCGATGTCGACCGATATCGGCGAGCGCGCCACAGCCGACGAGCAACGCTTCGTCGACCGCGCCAACTCCCACGACCACATCCTCGAACTGGTCGTCGCTTAGATGAGTTGGAACGCGCCACAGGGTTTTGCCGGACAGTACGGCCCTTGGGCGTTGATCGCCGGCGCTTCCGAGGGAACTGGCGCAGCCTTCGCTCGACGCCTCGCCCAGCAGGGAATCAACCTGCTGCTGGTGGCGCGGCGCCCGGACCCGCTCGACGCGCTGGCCTCCGAACTCGAATCTGAGCACGACATCGAGACTCGCACAGCCAGCGTCGACCTGACCTCTTACGATGCGCCCGCGAAACTAGTCGAGCTGTCTGCTGGCCTTGACGTCGGGATGGTGCTTTTCAACGCTGGCGCAACCACCCGCTTCGACTCCTTCTATGACTGGCCCGCAGGCGATCTCGCAGCCATGATCAACATGAACTGCCACACGGTGGCGCTGGCTGCGCACCATTTCGCGCCAGGCCTGCGCCGTCGAGGACGCGGTGCCATCGTGCTGATCGGCTCGATGGCCGGATTCGCCGGTTCTTCCCACCACGGCATCTACAACGCCACGAAGGCTTTCGACTGGGTGCTGGCCGAAGGCCTGTGGCAGGAACTGGGCCCCGACGGAGTCCAAGCGCTGATCCTCGTGCTCGGAGCGACCGACACTCCAAGCCACCAGCGCATGGGCGTCGACTTCAGCGACCAAACCGTGATGGACCCCGATGATGTCGCAATAGAGGGCCTCTCCAACCTTCACAGCGGACCTGTTTACATTGTGGGCGAGCACAATCGGGCGATCCTCAACTACATCCTGACCAGCGACCGGGCCGCGGTCGTATCAGCCATGAGCGCAGCCTCCGCCGGCCTCGCCCGCCAAATCCATCAGCGCTGATCGAGGTCTGCCATCACAAAATGTGTCGGAGGGGGGACTTGAACCCCCACGCCCATAACGGGCACTAGCCCCTCAAGCTAGCGCGTCTGCCAATTCCGCCACTCCGACGTGGCCATCCAAGGTGTGGATGCGAAGCACGATCCTAGCGCCGTGCGCACCTCGCCACACTCAGATTCACACGGCGAAACCGGGGGTTCAGAAGATCAGCGCGTAGGCGACTGAAGAGAACCCGAAGACCACCGCGGCGACCACGGTGATCCGGTCGAGGTTGCGCTCAACAACCGTCGAACCCGCGGCCGCAGCGCCGGCACCACCGCCGAACATGTCGGACAGTCCCCCACCCTTGCCGCTGTGCAACAGCACCAGCAGGATCAACGTCGACGCCGAGACGAGCCAGAGGGGGGCAACGATCCAAACCATGGCATCAGCCTAACCGGATCACCGCCCTAATACGGGCTGCTTCCTGTCCTAGTCGACCTCACCGAGGATCGTTGCAAGATCCTGGGCATAGGCGAGAAGTCGGACGATATCGACGTAGTCGTCTCGCTCGAAGTAGAACCATCCGCACGGAAACCCTGCGAACCGGTGGGAACGCAGACCCGGAACGCCACACAACTCGCCGATTCGGGGGGAGCCCGTCCCGGGCATCCGCTCAATCGTTCGCAACGACTCGATTGCCGTGTCGAAGAAACGTTCGCCCAGTTCGTCGCCACCCTCGTGTCGGTAGTACCGGACCCGCTCTATCAGGTCGGCTTCGGCGAGTGGACGAAGGCGAACTTCGATCACAAAACGGTGCCGAGCGCGCGATCGCGCAACTCATCAATGGCATCGTCAGTCAACCGACGACCCTCGCCAGACTCAATTCCTTCAGCGATCAACAAGCGAAAACGGCGGGCAGCCTCGTCTTGTCGATCGCGTCGGATCAAGTCGCGAAGGTACTCGCTGGTATTGCCGTAGTCCCCAGTTCGAACACGTTGATCGATGTAGTCCCGTAGAGATTCTGGGAGCGCGAAGCTCATCGTGTTGCGACTCACGCCATCATTGTGCCCATGTTATCAACTGTTGTCAACAATGCCGGCGGAATTCGACGTCCGCTATTGAGCTAGTAGTCGGCCGGTTCGTAGAGGACCGTCTCGACCCCGCCCGGCAGAACCATGATGATCACGACACCCCAACCCATGTCGCGCGGTTCGCCCCGGAATTCGACTCCCTTGGCCCGCAATTCCTCAATCGTCGCTTCGAGGTCGTCACACATGAACGACACCTCGTGCGTGGCGCGATCGTCGGGGTGAATGTCCAACTCCGGTGGACCGGCGTGAGGCTCCATCGTCGTTTCAGGAAGACCGAAAATCATGAAGCCACCGTCTTCAGCCACGACCGGGAGTTTCAACGCGTCGCGCATCACCGCACGGAAGGCGTCGAGCTCGGTCGTGTAGAACAGGGTGTGGGCTCCGGTAATGGCCATAGTCAGCTCACATTTCTCGCGATGTACCAGCGGTAGTAGGGGTCATTTCTAGCGGCAGTCCAATATAGGCATCTCAACAGCTTCAACAGTTCGTTCAACCGAGCACCTCGAGCGTGTAGCGCACGACGGCTGCGACCTCGTTATCGCTGAGCTTCCCGGAGAACGACGGCATGGCACCCTTGCCGTCGAGTATCAGCTGTCCCATATCGGCTGGATCCGAGAACGATTCGCTCACCCTGCCGTCGCTCAGCCTCGGGCCGCTGCCGCCGCCGCCGTCGTTGCCATGGCAGCGGGCGCAGCTCTGCGACCATACGTCGCGACCAACTACGAGCTCAGGGTCAGGCTTTCCGTCGGGGCCGAGAGGCACGTCCACGGCGTCCGAGGAGCAACCGGCGAACAGAACCGTCCCCGCGATCAGAATCCACAGGAATCGTCTCATCGGCACTCCGCTAGGCGCGGCCCTTGAGGCCCAGCAAGCTGCGAGCCTCGTCCGGAGTGGCGATATCGTGATGCAGGAGTTCGGCGATAGCCCGGATGCGTCGCACCTGATCAGCATTCGACTCAGCGAGCGTGCCGGGTCCGTCCCAGAGGGAGTCCTCAAGCCCGACCCGAACGTGCGATCCGAGGGTGAGTCCCATGGTCGTGAGTCTTGTCTGATGAGCGCCCGCGCCGAGTACCGACCATGCCCAGTCGGACCCGAAGAGGCGCTGAGCGGTTCGCCGCATGTGCATCAGGTCTTCGGGATCGGGTCCGATTCCTCCGAGGATCCCCATCACGGTCTGCACGAACAGCGGCGGTTCAACAAGTCCCCGTTCCAGGAAGTGGGCCAGGTTGTAGAGGTGTGACACGTCGTAGCATTCGAATTCGAAACGCGTCCCCATGTCCCTGCAGGTTGAGAGAATCCGTTCGATGTCGGCATATGTGTTCTTGAACACGAGGTCGCGGCTGTTCTCAAGATGCTCGCGCTCCCACGGGTGTTTGAACTCGGGGTAGCGGTCCAGCATGGGGAAGAGCCCGAAGTTCATCGATCCCATATTCAGCGAGGCGATCTCGGGCGCGAACTCCATCACGGGTTGCAGTCTCTCGTCGAGTGACATGTGGGGGCTCCCGCCCGTCGTTATGTTCACCACCACGTCACTGGCCTCCGAGATGACTGGCAGAAACTCGGTGAACACGGCCGGGTCCTGAGTCGGCTTTCCGGTCGCGGCGTCGCGCGCATGGAGATGAGCGATCGCCGCCCCCGCGGCAACCGCTCCGATCGCGGCCTCTGCTATCTCTTCGGGGGTCACCGGCAGATGGGGAGACATCGACGGAGTGTGGATCGAACCGGTCGGGGCACAAGTGATGATCACGTTGGTCATGTCGGGTTCTCATCGTGACGAAGCTCAGGCAGCACATCAGTGGCGAGCCGGCCGAGCTGCTCCTCGATCTCCTGGTAGCTGTCACCAGGCATGCCCGGGAACAGCAGCAGGTTCTCGAGGCCGAGCTGCTCGTCGTAGGAGGCGATCTGCTCTGCAACGTCCTCAGCCGAGCCGACCACGAAGATCTTCTGATCAAGCGTCTCCTCAAGGGTGGGCACCAACCCCATGGGCGCAGGTTTGCCGTCGGCGCCCATGTAGCCCTTGCTCCATCCATAGGGGCCGAGGAACTTCCAGAACTCGTCGTGTCCGGGGCGGATCGCCTCGATCGCCTCCTCGCGGGTGTCCTCAACCCGGGTGCACAGGACCAGCATGCGGTTCTCACCACGCGCCAGGGTGCGGCCATGGGTCTCCTCGTAGATCTCCCCATAGCGTTCCCAGAACGTCTTGAGGAAGCTGGGGTTGAGATTCCACCAGACGCCTCCCCAGCCCCACTTGGGAACCAGTTCGAGTGTCGGCGGTGAAGTGATCGCCTGCCAGGTTTCGTATGGATACAGCGGTCGTGGCACCAGCGTGAGTTCCTCGACCTGACCACCGCGGTCGGGGATCCCCGGCGGCGGGAAGTCGTAGTGCTTGCCGTGGAACGAGAAGGTCTCCTGTTCGAGCGCCATATTGATGACCTGCATCGCTTCCTCGAACTGTTCACGGTTCAGCTGATCGGCCGTGGCCTTGTCCGGGTTGTCGAAACTGCCGATCTTTGAGCCCAGGGGTTCGGATTCACGCGGAACGGTTCCCCGTCCCACTCCGAGGATCGCCCGGCCCCCCGAGATGTTGTGGAGGGTGGCGAAGTCCTCAGCGAGCCTCAGCGGATGCCATTGTGGGACGACGTTGAACGCCATCCCGATCTTGATCCGTTCGGTTCTCTCGGCGAGGATCGCCCCGATCAGGATTCCGTTGGGGATCACCTCGTATCCCTCGTACTGGAAGTGGTGCTCGGCAAGCCAGTAGGAGTCGAAGCCGAGTTGTTCGCACACGACTCCCATGTCGATGACCCGCTCTGTGGTCTCCCAGATCTTTTGGTTGTCGTAGCGACGGTCAGTCGGTGCCGGCGGGCCGGATCCGGCGTCGTCCATCTCGACGCCCCCGAAAAGGAAGATACCCGTTCGCATACTTAAACCTTACAACATTCACTATACCTATACAAGACGCTCGACGTCACGTCCCACCCCTACCGAGTTCATTCAGGGCGAGTAATGAACGACTGTCCGCTGATCGGCCGAGGCGACAAGCTCCCCGCGGTGGTAGACCCGACGAGACATCGGTTGGTCGGCGATGGCCTCTCGTGTCGACTCGCTGTCGATGACCAGCAGGTCGGCCGGCGACCCGACCTCAACATTCAGCCGAGGCAGACCGATCCCTTCCCGCGCGGCGTTGCTGACCATCCGGTAGGCATCGTCGGGAGTCTGATGACCCGCCATCACCAACAGCGCCGCCGTCTCGAGTGGATCACTGCGGCCGACGGGATTGAACGGATCTTGCACGTTGTCCGCACCAGCGGCGACGAGCACTCCCGCTTGCTGGAGCGCCTGCACCGCGGTGAGGCCCCGAGGTGTGGCAGTCAAATGCTCCCGGCCCTGGAGGAACAGATTCGTCTGGGGAAGGCAGAACACGCTCACGCCGGCCGCGGCGACCTCCTCGGCGACCTCAGCCTGGACCTCGGGGGTCTGCATTCCGAGGCTCACGCAGTGGCTTGCCCCTACCGGGTGCTCGAATCCGCCCTTCTGCACTTGACGGGCAAGATCACGCAGCGTCAGTACTGTCGGGTCGAGCGTCTCGTCGACGTGCAAGTCGATCCCGAGGCCCGCCTCAGTCGCCACAGCGATGGCATTCTCGATGAGGCCGGACCCGTCGGGATCGAGGTGCGGGCACCCTCCTATGAGGTCCACGCCGGCCTCAACGGCCGCCTCCAACGCGGCCCGATTCTCAGCACCCTCGGTCCCGGTCATCGGCGAGAGCGTCAGCGCCACGAGTTGGATGTCTATCAGCCCCTCAAAGTGCGACTTGGCCTCCTGCAGTGCCACCACCCGGTCAACGCCGAACCTTCCGCCGACAGCAACGTGACTCCGGACGGCCGTCACACCGTGGACCAGCAGCAACTCGATCGCTTGAACAGCTCGCGCAACAATGCCCTCGTGGGTGATCTTGCCGGCCGCTGCGGCCGCGTCGCCCGCCTCGAACGCCCCCTGCAGATCGCCACGGAGGTTCGGCACCGTCTCGGCGATCAAGGCATTGTCGAGATGGGCGTGAGGCTCGGCCAACGCAGGCAGCACGAGCCAGCCGCCCAAGTCCTCGAATGGCAGGTCGCGCGATGCCGTACCCGTGTCGTGAACTCCGCTGATCAACCCGTCGGTTATCTCGATATCGACCCGCCGACCGTCTACAAGACGGCCGTCACGCAACACTCGCGACATCGCTGTGATCACCGTCCACTGAGTTCGACCCCGAGCTTCTCGACCTCTGTCGTTGAGGGTGGGCCCTGCATGTTGAATATAACTTGATCGACACCTGCCTCGCCAAACGCGGCAGCTTCGTCGCCGAGCCGTGTTGGGTCGGCCCCGGGTTCCCAACCCACATGCACGGTGCGGAAGATCTCCGAAGGATCGCGCCCGAGCGCCTCGCAATGCCCGACCAGAGCCTCGTTGGTGTCCTGCCACTCGGACACCGACCGGAACCCGCCGTCCCACTTCTGAGCCCACTTAGCGACGATCCCGAGAGTGCGGGTTCTTCCCCCTCCTCCGATCAACACCGGTGGATGAGGACGCTGTATCCCCTTGGGCTCGCAACGGGCGTCGGTGATTCTGTAGAACCGGCCATCGAAATCGGTGACCTCCTGCGACAGCAGCCTGACGATCACCTCGACACCCTCCTCGAAGCGATCGAGACGGTCCGTCACCGTGCCAAGTTCGATGCCATAGGCAGCGGATTCCTCGACGTGCCAGCCGGCACCCAGCCCGAGATCGAGGCGGCCCCCGGAGATGATGTCGAGCGTCGCGGCCATCCTCGCGGTGACACCAGGGTGTCGGTAGTGCATCGCGTTCACCATGCAGCCGATGCGGATCCGCGACGTCGCCTGGGCTAGCGCGGCAAGCATCGTCCAACTCTCCAAGCAGGGACCGTACGGGTCACCGCTCCGGGGGTACATGGAGCCGCCCAGCGAGTAGAAGTGATCGAAGTTCCAGGCTTGGGCGTACGCCTGACACTCGTCTGTGACGCGCCAGACGTCGAGGAACTCTTGCCATGTGGCGTGCTGGGGTGGAGTCTTGATTGCATACTCGACCATGTTGTGACCCCTCAACTCCCCTAGACGATGAGGTCGTCAGACCGCGGGATAGTTTGTTGGTTGAAAACTTTGATTGTTATCAAGTAGCGTACTGAGATGCCACACGGACCTGCAAGGGGTGGTCCTACAGAGGACGAAGACTGGTTGCCCACCAATTTGGCAGAACCCCGATCTTCGGGCGGAACGCTCCTCAAGGACCTGTGGACCGGAACTGTTCCCTACGCTTTCTTCCCCGGCTTTCTCGACGCTTCGGAGTGCTCGGAAGTAGTTGAAGCCCTCGAACGAGCACCGATGACTACCTTCAAGTCCGGCGACGCATACGTTTCATCACTCGGCGTCTACCTGCCCGATGCCGTGGACGATCCAAATGCGTACTTCGCCAGAGCCGCCGAACTCGAGCCGGCAATCGCCTCTGTGCTCAAGCTCGAAGGAGGCGATGTGCGCGACAGGATCCGTCTCATGTTCGAGTCGCGCCTGAACCGCCGCGTCGTGGCCGCGACCAACCCGGACGGCCGAGAGTACGGACAGGGAAGCCTCCGCATACACGGACCCGGCGCAGGATCCTCGGTTCACCGCGATGTAGCAGCGGTGGATGCAGCCGGATGGAACGTGGCCTCCTTGGATGCACAGTTCTCCGCGGTGCTGATGCTTCAACCCCCGCAAGCCGGTGGAGAACTGGTTGTGTACCGACAGAGATGGCAGCCCAGCGACGATGCGGAGTTCAAGAACAAGGGAGCCAAGGGCTGGGACCCGCGGGTAGTGCAAGGGGCTCAGTCAGCCTCCTACTCAGCCGCGGCCGGGGACCTCTATGTGTTCAACCCGACGCAATATCACGAGGTGCCTGCGACATCAGGAGATTCGGGCCGTGTCAGCATGCAGTTCTTCATGGCCTTCGACCTCGATGGCAACGGTCCAGTCGTTACGCTCTCTTGAGGATGGATCGACTCCTGCACAACGGCCGACTGGCAGACGGCAACCTGGTCGATATCGAGATAACCGACGGCTTGATCAACGCGGTGCGCGACGCGTCGGCGGCGCCTGCAGACACCGTTGTCGACGACTTGAGGGGTTGGCTGGTATTACCGGCGTTGGCTGAACCTCACGCCCATCTCGACAAGGCATTGACCGCTGAGCTGGTCCCGAACCCCCGTGGTGATCTCGACAGTGGCTACGAGGCCTGGACCACCGCCATGCAGGCCGGGAAGTTCACCCACCAAGGCATGGTCGCGAGGGCGATCCAGGCGATCGAGTTGCTGCTGGTCCACGGCGTCACTGCAATACGCAGTCACGTGAACGTCGGCGGCGACTTCGGCATCGGGAATGTGCTGGCGATGCAGGAAGCCCGAGCGCACTTCGCGGGACTCGTCGATATTCAACTCGTGGCGCTCACCCTCACCCCCACCACAGGCACAGCCGGTTCTGCCAACCGGGCCGCGCTGGCCGAAGCCATAGAGGCGGGCGCCGACCTCGTCGGCGGCTCTCCCAACTTCGATCCCGACCCCGCCGGCTTCATCCGCAACGCACTCGACGCGGCCACCGACGCCGGGATCGGGGTCGATCTCCACATTGACGAGACGCTCGACCCCTCATCGCTCGACGTTCGCGAACTCGCTCGCCAGGTAATCGAGCGCTGCTTCGAACACGGCGTAGCGGCCAGCCATTGCGTGAGCCTCGGGATGCAGACCCCGCAGACCCAGTCGGAAGTGGCCTCAGAAATAGCCGAAGCTGGAATCACGGTGTTCCCCCTTCCCCAAACCAACCTCTATCTTCAGGGCCGCGATCACCCGTCGGGCACGCCCCGCGGCCTGACTGCGCTTCGCGCCCTGCGCGACGCCGGAGTGGCGGTCGCGGCCGGCGCCGACAACGTGCAGGACATCTACAACGAGGTTGGCCGGAGCGATCCACTCGAAACCGCCGCTCTGCTGGTGATGGCCGGCCATCAGTTCCCCGATGACGCCTACCGGATGGTCAGCAACGACGCCCGCGAGGGCATCGGCCTGCCGAGGATCGACATCGCCGCGGGTGCGCCCGCCGATCTGCTGGTGATCGATGCCGCGTCACGCCGCGAGGCCATTGCCGACGCACCGATGTCGCGGCGCGTCTACCACCGCGGCAAACTCGTCGCGTCGGCCGATCAGAGGACTCAGGTCCTTCGACCCGACTGACCGGCCGGTTGCCCAACGAGTCCAATGACCGATGGCAGTTCAGTGGGGGACGTCGAGCTCAACGTCGCTCGAGTACATCGCCACGATCTTTTGATCAGTCTCCCAGGCACCCGCAGCCCCCGCCCGGTTCCCATCGAGGCGAACGAGCAGATCATGGGCCAGCGCATCGGCGTTGTCCTGCTTGACCGTGTCGACCTCGCCGGCCTTTAAGGCGGCGAGGGCCGATTCGGCGCCGAGCCGGCAAGCATGGCATGCCGACAGGAGGTCGGGCTCGGTGGTACCACCGAGCACAAACCCGCAGAATGCTGCGTAGACGTACAGAGGCTCCACAAACTTGAGCAGTGCGATGCGGTCCCCGTCGACAACATCGGCACTGGTCACCGGGACTTCATCGAAGCTGGCCCGGCCCTGGCTCAGACCGGCCAGAAAGTCTCGCGGCTTCGGTTCGATGTTCAGGCCGGGTCGATCACGATCCATGACGAGGTACGTTGCTTCTGGTCCGGTCCCGACCCTGACCACGAGTTGGCCCACAGTTCTTGCCGCGGCGATCCAAGCCTTGTGTCCCGAGAGCGTTCCGGCTGAAGGCGGTCCAGTGAGGCGGACACCGGGAAGCGGCGGGTCGTTCTCACGGTCCTCGGTCGCCGCGTAGGAGACCCATGACCGCAGCTTCGCTGTGGGGAACACATGTCGGCATGCGGCCTGATAGCCGGCGACGAACACCCAGGCCATCCGATCCGCGATCAAACCGCCGCTGAGAGCCATTGCAAACAGATCAGGCTCCCGGGGAAGCGCGTGTTCAATCCATGCGTCGTGGTAGGCGGCTTCCGAGGCCGCTTCGACTCGTTCCAGCTCGCCATCGACGAGGGACTCGTACACCTCGCTCTGGGTCATGTGTTTCGGATCCCTTCGGGTTTCCTCATCGCAGAAAGCTCGTTTCGCTACCGTTTGAGCCGCGACCGGCGTCGCCTGATCGAGTTGATTCGCTTACCGAACGGTCCTTTCAGGTCGTGCTCCACAACGTCGGCGGTATTGCGTCCCGGGGCTCCCACAACCCCCGATCCGGGGAACGTGGCAGCGCCCGAGAGATACAGGCCGGGGATCGACGTACGGTAGCGGGTCGTCTCACGGGGTTTCCCCAGAAAGGTCGCCAGCGGCGAACCGTCGTAGGAGGGTGTCTTGCCGCGATGCAGCGAGAACTCGGCCTCGTACCGGTCCGGCGTCATCGCCCGCCACGACTCCACCAGGTCCAGAGCGCCCGGTTCCATGAGTTCGGCCCACAGCTCAAGCCAACGCTCCGGTTCCTTCGAGTCGGACCAGCCACCGGGCACGGAGTAGGGAGTAAAGAAAATCTCCAGGCTCAGGACGTGGCGGCCGTCCCCCGGACTCATCTCGGGATCGAGCACGGACGGATAGTTCATCGCCAGCGTCGGTCGATCAGACGCCAACCCCTCCTCGCGCTGACGATTGGCAGTCTCCAACTCGTCGGGCCGCAGAGACACGATCATGGCCGGGTTGTGAATGTCCAACGCCGGGTGGCGAGCTTCCAACCGATCCGCGCCCTTGAAGCGTGGCAGTCCAGTCAGGACCGCGTCGAGCTTCGATGCGCAGCCTTGGTCGATGTATCGGTTTCGCCAGCGCTTCACCATCCGACGCGCAGCCGGAGGAGGCTCGTCGATCCACTCCAGGAAGACAAGGTCCGGATCACAGGAGGCAACAACTGCGTCGGAGACGAGTTCCGTCCCGTCTGAGAGCCGCACACCCTCGATCCCGCCACCGCGGACGATCAGTTGGTCGACGCGACTGTCACAGCGGACACGACCACCCGCGGCTTCGAAGCTGGCCCGAATCGCGTCGCCCAATGCCCCGCTGCCGCCGCGGGGCCGACCTTGGTGCATGAGATGGTAGGAGGCGAAGTTGAGAGCCGCGAGCCCGGTGCCTTTCATGTCGGGCCCGAGACCCCAAGCGGTCGGCGCGTGGGAGATCGACGGCATCGACACTCGCCAGTCGTCGAAGTAGTCGGCCATGACGTCATTGGTGCTGCGTTTGGACCAGTTCATGAAGCGAGCGGTGGCCCGTCCCCGCTTGGCGAGCACGGTGGAGATCCCCCGCGCTGACGGGCGGGTCCGGGCGATCTCAAGTGCCAACTCGGCAACGGGCATGGCGTCAGCGAGGTAGCGCCGATAGCCGTCGACCTGGGTCGGGTAGGTTGCCGAGAGGTCGTCGATAGTCTGCTCGGCGTCGTGGAAGTGGACCCATGGCTCGGAGTCGTCGTGGAAGACGTTCACAGAATTTGCCTCGGCCTCGAGGTAGTGGAGTCCGTGGTCGACGAGGCCGAGTTCGTCGATCACGTCCATCGACCGGATCACGGAGTGTTCACATCCACAGATGTTGAAGCGGGCACCCAGCGCTGACACGGTTGAAGAGCACCCGCCCACTGTTGGCCGTGACTCCAGCAACAGTGTGTCGAGCCCCGCTCGAGCCAGATAGGACGCGCAGATCAAGCCGTTGTGGCCGGCACCAACGACGATGACATCTGCGTCAGCCATTCGGTGCCTGTTCGTTCCTCGCGTCCAATTTCGTCATGCTTCCCCGTAGCCGAACAAACTACTCTACCAAGCAAAGTTTGCAACTAGCAAACATCGCTACCCCGTGCTATAGTCACGAAGTGCGCCAACTCCGGGTCGTTTTCCAGACCGACCGCTACGACGACAGCGTGGCATTCTATTCCGACGTCCTCGGGCTCGACATAGCCGACTCCTGGGGCGGACCCACAGCGCGGGGATGTCTGTTCGCTTGGGAGGGAACACTCGTCGAGTTCTACGAAGGGGACTGGATCGAATCCGGTACACAACTGGCGATAGAGGTCGCCGACGCCGACGCCGAGTACGCCCGACTGGTGGCCGCGGGAGCCGATCCACAAGAGCCTGCCGACATGCCCTGGGGGCACCGAAGCGTATTCCTTGCCGACCCCCACGGAAATCAACTCAACTTCTTCCAAGTCAACCCACAACCGTCCGAATCGTGAGCCGCCGCTACGAGGATCTGACCGGCCCGGAGATCGCCAATGCCGTCTCGGCTTCCTCCATTCTCCTGCTGCCCGTCGGCGCTGTCGAACAACACGGCCCCCACCTCCCCCTCTCTGTCGACCACGTAATCGCCCACGAGACCGCCACCGCGATCGTCGAAGAATGCGGCGACGAACTCGACATCTGGCAGCTTCCCACTATCTCGATCTCCAAATCGAACGAGCACGCCTGGTCGGCGGGCACGCTCTCCCTCTCTCCCGACACGCTGCTGGCGATGCTGCGGGACATCAGCCGCTCAATCAGTGCGACGGATGCCGAGCGGCTCGTGCTGCTCAACGGCCACGGGGGCAACACCAGCCATCTCGAGACGGCTCTCCGGGAGCTTCGCTACGAGTTCGGCTTGAAAACGTTTCTTATGCACCCCTTTCTCCCTCCCGCCTACGGAGGAGCGTCAACCGAGAACGAACTGGGGATGGGGATTCACGGCGGACTCGACGAGACATCGGTCTTCATGCACCTCAGACCAGACCAGGTCCGACTCGACAAGGCAACCAGGCGGGTACCGGAGGCCCTCGCCGAGAATACCCATGTGAAATTCGGAGGTTCGGTCTCATTCGGTTGGCTGTCGAACGACTTCAACCCCGACGGCTATATCGGAGACCCGACCGGTGCCACCGCCGAGCGAGGAAAGCAACTCTTCGAGCATTCCGTGGCCGTGCTGAGCGAAGCGATGCGGGAGGTCAAGACCTTCGACTTCGGCCGATGACACGCACGAAACGCGCCGGAACCGATGCGCAGCCGCCATACTCAGGTGGATTACAGTGAGCGAATACTGCTAACACCCAGCAAGCAACAAGGGAGACTTCAAGCATGAGTGTAGGGGCCGCACTGCGCCGACGGCGCAACGAACTCGGCATGACACTGCGAGAACTCGCCGAAGAGGCCGAGTTGACGAGCGGGTTCTTGTCACAGGTGGAGAACGACCATGTGTCGCCTTCGTTGAAGTCTCTCGGACGCATCGCTGAGGTTCTGCGCTTTCCACTGTTCCAGCTCTTGAGCACCCATGCCAGCAATCCCGTCGTGCGCGCTGACGAGCGGATTGCGGTCCCGTGGATGGACACCGGCGTCGAGGCCGTGTTGCTGACGCCTTATCGGGACTGGCAGATGATGCCGTTCCACCGCACAATGGCGCCGGGCGAACGGGTCCCAGCGGTCCGTCTCGAGCGGGCCCGCGAGGAGTGGTACTACGTGCTGGAAGGAGCCATTGAGATCACCCTCACCAATGACGAGTGCTTCGTTTTGGGAGAGGGCGACGCGATCCACTTCGAGAGCAGCCGGCTCCACGAGGTCGCCAACCCGACAGACAAGACGGCTACGTTCATCTGCATGATGACGCCACCGCAGTTGTAAGGGCTTAGCGCCAACCCTGCAGGGGGGAGTCAGACGGTCAGCCGCCGGGCCCGACGGACCAGGGACCTCGCCACCAGCAGGCTTCCCACCGCGATCGTCCCGGTTACGGCGTAGACCCACACGACACCGTGGCGGATCGCGTCGTTGGTCTTGGCGCCGAGAGCGACGTCTTCCCCGGCGATGACGTCGCGCACCGCCTCGACGTCGCCGACCTGAAGGTCGACGACCAGAAGAAGGACAGCACCCGCAAGGGCCACGCCGTACATGATGCCGAGTTGTCGGACGAACTCATGGGCCGCGGACAGACGGCCCATCTCTGTTTGTTCACCATGGGCTTGGAGAAGCGTGAGTCCTGCCGTGCTCACCAGACCGAGGGACACGCCAATGAATGTCAGGGCCACGAACAACACCGGCAGGGGCCAACTGATGAGGGCGACGGTGGTGCCGGCTAGGACTAGCGACGGGATCAGCAGCCAACAACCGAGCCGGATCACCTCGGATCCGCGCCAGTCGTGGAGCAGTCGACTGTATGCGAGTGACCCCAAGGTCCAACCCACAGCCAGGAACACCAGCGTGAAGGCCGCGAACTCCACCGACCGACCACGGGCGGTCTGGACGTAGAGGGGCAGGAAATTGTCTGATGCGATCGCAATGAAGATCGCAAGGCCAGAAATCGTGTGGATCTCCAGCAGCGGGAACCGGGTCAGGTGTTCGCGGGCCAGCACCGGTTCATCGACACGGCCACTGTGGTGCCAGTAGATCCTCGCCACCACTGCGGTCGCAGCCATCGCCGCAGCAACAGCCCACCAGCGCGCCCCGACCTGAGACACGGCCGTCAACGAGCAGACAATGAAGAGGACGAGCAGTCCGGTTCCCCTCCAGTCGGTCTGGATCCGGGCCGGGCGGTCGCGGGTCGTGGGCAATGTCACCCAACCGGTTGCCAACGCGACCATGATCAGCGGCAGCTGCACAATGAAGACGACCCTCCACCCTCCGAGGGCGAGCATGATGCCGGCCAAAGCCGGGCCACCGAGGCCCATCGCCCCGAACATCACCGACTGCGCTGCAAAGGCGCGGGGGCGGAGCTTGTGGGGATAGGCCAAGCCGATTGTCGCGGTCGAGACCGCGAATACGAATCCTTCGCCGAATCCCTGGAGCGTGCGTGCCAGTACGAGCATCGGCATCGACGGTGCCGCCGCGGCCGCGGCTGTGAACAGCAGGAGCCAGATCCCAGTGAAGCGGAAGGTCCGACGCACCCCTACGGCATCGATGACCGGGCCGGCGACCACGACTGCGATGGCTGATGTCGCGAAGTAGCCGGTGAACACCCAGGGCAGCAAGGCCACCTGACCGAGATCCTCGGCGATTGTCGACAGGGCGGCGACCAGGGAGAGCCCGCCGAATCCGACGACCGCCGCGATGGTCAGGTTGGCGACGGTGATCCGCAGGTACACCCTCGACCAGATGCCGGTGCCCCTGCCGGTGTCGGGTCCGCCGTCGGGGTCGTCCCTCATGACTGGGCCAGGAGCGTCGGTGCGAGCATGCCTTACCGCAGTGTAGCCGGGTACTTAAGTCTCACCGAACAGAAATTGGCATATATGATCGCCGTTATAATCCTATGAAGGAGTGTCAACATGAATCGCGCGGTGTCCCCCTCCGAGATCGCTCCACCAGCCGCCAACTACCTGCACGCGGTCTTGAGTGCCCACCCGTCGAGACTGCTCCACACCTCGGGCGTGGTTCCCGTCCGTCCCGACGGAAGCGTGCCCGACAGTATCGCCGAGCAAGCCGCTGTGGTGTGGGCCAATCTCCACGCGATCCTGGCCGACGCCGAGATGTCCGTTGATGACATTGTCTCGGTGACGACCTACGTCGTCGCCGGGGAAAATCTGAATCCGGTCATGGCCGCCCGTGACGCTGCCCTGGGAGACCACCGCGCCGCTTCCACACTCGTCACCGTGCCGGAACTGGCTCAGCCTGCATGGCTCTTGGAGGTCGCGGTCGTCGCCGTTCGATGACGAACAACACGTGATTGTGCACCATTCCTAACTTTGTTTAGGCTTCGTACACTCCACATGCTGTGTGTTAGCTTTCTGTGTATGGAGAGCGTGCGGTCCGAGAGGGTCTTGGCCGACATGGATGGATCAGCGCTGGAGTTCAACCGAGTGTCGATGGTGTTCCCCGACGGGACCGAGGCGCTGCAGGACGTCTCGTTCTCCGTCGAACCGGGCGAGTTCGTCACGATCGTCGGCCCGTCCGGTTGCGGCAAGTCGACACTGTTGAGAATCGCCTCTGGGCTGCTCGATCCCTCCAGCGGCTCGGTCGAAGTAGACCAGGAACGGATCGGCTATGTGTTCCAGGACGCGACCCTCATGCCCTGGCGGACCGTCCAGGGCAACGTCGAGCTGATACCTGAACTGCACGGTTACAAGAAAACCGAACGACAAGCGCTCACGAAGGCCGTCATCGATCTGGTCGGGCTCAACGGTTTTGAGAAGCACTACCCGAAATCGCTGTCGGGCGGTATGAAGATGCGCGTCTCTCTGGCCCGGACCCTGACTCTCAGACCACCCGTCTTCCTCTTCGACGAGCCCTTCGGCGCACTCGACGAGATCAACCGGGAGCGCCTGAACGAAGAGACCCAAGAGCTTTTCAAGAACGAAGGATTTGCCGGCCTGTTCATCACCCACTCGATCCCTGAGGCGGTGTTCATGTCGACACGGGTGCTGGTGATGTCGGCCCGGCCCGGTCAACTGGTCGCCGAATTCGACGTTCCCTTCAAATTTCCTCGGAAACCCGGTCTCCGTTTCGACCCTCAGTTCGCCGAGTTGAGTGGCAAGGTGTCGAAGGCCCTCCGCGGAGCGTACACGTGAGCGAGATCCCGGTCCCCGACCATGCCATGGAGGAGGCGGTTGCCGACGTGGCAGAAGGAGCCTCGGTCGCCACCCCAGCAGCGCGACGACGGATCACCCTGGTCGATGTGGCGGGTCCGACGCTCATCTTTGCCGTGTCCCTCGGCTGCTGGTACTGGCTGAGCTATTTCGGGATGTCGGAGAACCGGAGGTTCCTGGTGCCGCCGCTCCATGAGGTAGTCCAGGAGGGCTTCCTCGACTGGACGAACTTCTCCATAATGCTCAACGCCTTGTGGCTTACGACCCAGGTCGCGTTCTGGGGACTCGGTATCGCCATCGTGTTGGGAATGACGCTCGCGATCCTGATGAGCCAGGCTCGATGGGTCGAACGCTCCGCATGGCCGTACGCGGTCGCGCTCCAGAGCTTCCCGATCCTCGCTCTCGTCCCCCTCATCGGCATCGTGTTCGACTACAACTTCAACGCTCGCGTGCTGGTGTGCATAATCATCGCGATCTTCCCGATCATCAACAACACGCTTTTCGGGATCCAGTCGGTGGAGTCGGGACACCACGACCTGTTAACGCTTCACAACGCGTCGCGCTGGACGCGGCTGTGGAAGCTGCAACTCCCTGCCGCTTCACCAGCCATATTTGCCGGGTTTCGCATCTCGGCAGGACTCTCAGTGGTCGGTGCGATCGTCGGTGACTTCTTCTTCCGCAAGGGCGACAAGGGTATTGGCATCCTCATCGACCAATACGCTTCGCGGACAACGACGCTCCCCCGCCTCTACGCCGCCACTATCCTCGCTGGAGCTCTTGGCTATGTTGTGTTCTCGGGGTTCGGGTTTCTCACCAAGGCAGTCACTGGCAAGTGGCACGAATCGTCTGATATTCCGGGTTAGCCGCGCCGCGATTTCTTTGGCCGGCCGGCTAGTCGCTGGGTTCGTACACGACCATCTCGACCCCGCCCGGGAGCACCATCACAATCACCTTGCCCCAGCCCTCGTCTTTCGGTTCGCCTCGGAACTCAATCCCCTTGTTCCTCAATTCCGCAACCGTCGCGTCGATGTCGTCACACACGAACCCCACCTCGTGGGTTATCCGATCACCGCGGTGGACATCAAAGTCGGGGGGACCGGGGTGTGGCTCCATCGTCGCCGGAGGACAATCGAAGAGCATGAAGCCATTGTCGAACTCCACGTGCGGGAACTCGAACACGTCGTGCATCACCGCGCGGAATGCATCGACCTCGGAGGAGTAGAGCAGGGTGTGCAGTCCAGTGATGGCCATTGTCAGTTCGCCTTTCCAGCGACGACGCAACCCTAGTACGGGTGTCGGTCGCAGTTGTTAATTTTGGTTTAGGTATTGTACACACCGCATTCTATGCATTAACTTAGGTTGCCTGGGGCCGCTTGGTCCAATGAGGGGGAGGAACATCACCAATGTTCACTAGAAATACGAAGTACTGCGGAACATCCAGCCGAACGCTGCGAAATCGGCGAATGCACCGCCCGAGGGGAATACTCAAACTCTTGGCGGTGCTGCTAACGCTGTTTCTTGTCGCAGTCGCCTGCGGCGACGACGACGGTGCTGACGATGCCGCCGACACTGGCGACGACGCCGCTGAAACCGGTGACGACACAGGCGACGACATGGGCGAGGATGCCGCTGACGATGCTGCTGACGACATGGGCGACGACATGGACGAGGACGATTCCTTGGAAGGCGTGCTCGCCGGCGTGTGTCCGGACCCGCTCATCGTCCAGACCGACTGGCACGCACAGGCCGAACACGGCCCCACCTACGAGTTGCTCGGCCAGGACTACGAGGCTGCCAACGGCACCGTCAGAGGCACGCTTGTCGCCAGCGGCGAGGTCGACACCGGTATCGACATCGAGATCCGCGAGGGTGGCCCAGCGATCGGTTGGCAGCAGGTCTCATCGCAGATGTACCAAGATCCCGAGATCTTCTTCGGCTATTCCAGCACCGACGGTTCCGTGGGGAGTTCACTGGACCAGCCGATCGTCTCGCTCGTCAGCCTGCTCGAGGTGAACCCGCAGATGATCATGTGGAACCCCGAGCAGTTCCCGGGTGTCGAGAGCGTTGCGGACCTCGGTGACGACACCAGCATCGTGGCTTTCTTCGGGGCGCACTACCTGTACTGGCTCATCGACGCGGGGATTGTCGACGCGGGCCAGATCGACGGGTCCTACGACGGGGGCGTGACTCGATTCGTCGCTGAGGACGGTGCCTTCGGGCAACAGGGTTACGCGTCGGCTGAGCCCTACATCTACGAGTCCGAGACGCCGGAGTACGGCAAAGCGGTCCAGTACGAGCTCCTGCACGACATGGGTTTCCAGACGTACTCGCAGAACCTCGGTGTGCGGCCAGAACGCATTGAGGAGGACAGGGCTTGCCTCGAACTGCTCGTCCCGATCAGCCAGCAGGCTGCTGTCGACTACGTGAACGACGGTGCTGAGACCAATCAGGCGATCATCGACATCAACGAGATATACGACGACGGTTGGGTCTACAGCATCGGTCTCGCCGAATTCGCCAACAGGGAGTTCGGCCGCCTCGGCCTGATCGGCAACGGTCCTGACGACACAGTCGGCAATTTCGACATGGACCGTGTCCAGACGCTCGTCGAACAGATGATACCGGTGTTCGCCAACCCCGAGATCAACATTGAGATCGTCGAGGGGATCACCGCCGAGGACATCGTCTCGAACGAGTTCATCGACGAGAGCATCGGTTTCTAGCCGGTTCTCGACTCGACCCACTCGAGCAGGCGCCTCTCCCCCGGCGCCTGTTTCCTCACAACAAACTTCAATTGGTTTGTTACTGTCCCGTTCGCGATGGCGAGTTGGCGTCCACGGCGCTGATCCGTCGATCGACGAAAGGCCCTCAGATGCGTGACACCCTCTTGAGCATCCACATTCTGGCCGCCGGCGCGTGGTTCGGCGCCAACGTGGTCGGGTTCCTGGTCAACCCCCGGATCAACCCCTCAGCACACGCGATCGCTACGGACAACTGGCACCACACCGTCGTCAGAATCAAACAGCGGTACATCTATACGCCGGCCCAACTACTGGTCCTGATCACGGGTGTGCTGCTGCTGATCGCAGTCGACGACACGCCATACAAGATGACCGACGCCTTCGTGTTGATCGGCTTCCTCGCCCTCGTCGTGGCGGTACTGAGCGGGATCTATTTCGCGCGCCAGGGCGCCAGGGTCGGCGCGGCCTACGACGCAGGCGACACCGAGGCTGCGGGGTCGATCGAACAGAGGATCGCCATGTGGTCGCTCGTCGACATGGCTGTCATTGTGGTGACCATGGTTGCGATGGTCGACACTTGGGGCGTTTGACCGACCCGACACAGAAAGGAACGCTGCATATGGCGATCACTGGACTGCACACCATCCTCTACTCCACCGAGGATCAGGACAACTGGCGATTCGCTCCGAGGAGCAGGTGGAGCCCGGGCCTCTCAGTGCACCAGTGGCCTACCTGTCTCGAGCAGCGTCTTGAGCCCTGAGATGATGAAGGGTATGTGGTCGACGGTGTCGGCCAGCTTCTTGCTGTCCGGAGGGGCGTCGTAGAGCTCGACCGTGATCTTGGTGAGCCCCATCTTCTCGTCCTCGAGCCGGTACACCTCGCGCACCGGACCCTCAGCCTCGAGCTCAGGGTCCCAGTGAGCGTGAAATGTCACTTCCAGCCGGTTCGGTGCGTCGATGGCGATCACCTTGCCGTCGGCGACAACCTCGCCGTCACGGGTGACGTGTTCGACCGACGCACCCGGCGTCCAATCAGATCGAACACCGGTGCCGTACTCAGCCATGCCGAGATCGGGATGGCAGGGTCCGCGGTACTGAGAGGTTAACTCGCCATCGGTGATGCCGCGCCAGACCTCGTCGAGACCGGCGCCGATATAGGCCTTGTACACATGAACAGGTTCTGACATAGAGACTTCCTTTCGTCGTGTTCAGCGGCCGGTTTAGTCGCTGGGTTCGTAGACGACCATTTCGACCCCGCCGGGCAACACCATCACGATCACCTTGCCCCAGCCCTCGTCTCTCGGTTCGCCGCGGAACCCGATGCCCTTGGCTCGCAGTTCCTCGACCGTCGCCTCGATGTCGTCACACACCAACGAAACGGCGTGGGTTGGCTCTCCAGCGGCCGGGACACCGAAATCCGGCGGACCTGGATGAAGCTCCATCCTCGTCGGAGGGCAATCGTAGCAAATGAAGTCACGATCGTCGTTCTCGTGCGGGAGGTCGAATACGTCGCGCATCGCGGTGTGGAGTGCGTCGACCTCCTTGGAGAAGAGCAGGGTATTCAGTCCGATGATGGTGATGACAAATAATATTTCAGTCCTACTAATACGTCAACTGGGATACAACCGGTCAGACGCCCCAGGTGCTGACCATGGCCACCACGGCAACCACGATAACGACCATGTCGAGGAGCGACCAGAACGCGATCTTCTGCTCGATCGACTTCACCGCCACCATGTCGTCGGCATCGTAGGCCGCTGCCGCCTTCCCTCCTTGGCGCGGGAAGTAGATCGTGCCCAGCACCGATCCGAAGATGACTGCGAGAAGCCCGACCAGCACGAACGTGTCGGACAACTCGTAGGGCGAATCGTCGACCGCGGTGATGAGCAGAATCCCGGTGACAAGGATGGTCGCCAATGCCGGTATGTAGAGGTAGTACTTGAACCCCACCACGGTGCGGTGCCAGTGGTCTGAAGCGATCTCCGATGCTCGCGGGTTGATTCGCGGGTTGACCACGAACCCCATCACGTTGGTGCCGATCCATACACCGGAGGCCAGTATGTGGATGGTCAGCAGGGTGTCACGCATCGGGAGACGCCTTTTCGTGGTTCGACGCATTGCGTATTTGTCGACCAACAATATGTTAGTAATACTGATGGGTCAAACAGCGTCTCGCTCAGGCCTGGTATAGGCGAAAGTTGACGATGCGGGCGAACTCGTCGGGATCGAGGCTTGCGCCGCCGACCAAGGCACCGTCGATATCGGGTTGCGCCATCAACTCCGGGGCGTTGCCGCCCTTGACCGAGCCGCCGTACTGGATGCGCACCGCGTCGGCCGCTGAATCACCCCAGCGGGAGCGCAACAGGGAGCGGATATGGGCGCACATCAACTGGGCGTCGTACGGTGTTGCCGTCACGCCGGTCCCGATCGCCCAGATCGGCTCATAGGCGATCACGATCGCGGCCACGACATCGCTCGACAGGCCGGCCAAGCTGCCCGAGATCTGCTGGGACACAGTCGACTCCGCCTCCTGAGCCTCACGCTGCTGCAGGGTCTCGCCGACACAGACGATCGGTGTCATGTCCGCGGCAAGCACGGCTTTGGCCTTCTCGTTGACGACTTCATCGGTCTCACCGAATAATTCACGCCGTTCGCTGTGACCCACAATCACATACTCAACGTTGAGTTTCGACAACATTGGAGGAGCGACCTCACCGGTGAACGCACCGTGGCTCGCCATGTGCACGTTCTGCGCGCCCAGAGAGATGGGAACGTCGTCGGCCTGCAGGACCGTCTGCACAGACCGCAGGTCGGTGAAGGGCGGATGGACCGAGACGTCCACATGGTCGTAGTCGCGCGGGTTCAAGGCGTAGGCGAGCTTCTGGATCGTCTGGATCGCTTCGAAGTGGTTGTGGTTCATCTTCCAGTTGCCGCTGATCAGCGGCTTGCGTGCGCCAGGCGCAGACTCATCAGTCACCGCTTCATTAGACATAGGAGGCTCCTCTCAGGGCCTTGAGGCCGACCAGGTCACCCTGCTCGATCAAGGCCAGCGATGCCCCACCACCGGTGGAGACGTGATCCATTTCGTGTTCAACACCGAACAGTTTCGCCGCCGCAGCACTGTCACCGCCACCGACGACCGTGAACGCCCTGGTCTCGGCCATGGCCTGGGCGACCGCACCGGTCCCGCCGCCGAAGCGGGGATCCTCGAACACGCCCATCGGTCCGTTCCACAGCACCGTCGCTGCCTCGTGGATGACGTCACCGAACGCCGCCGCGCTGCCCGGACCGATGTCCACACCCATCCAACCGTCGGGCAGGTTCGTGCCCATCTGGCGCACGTCTCCCCCGGCGCTGGGCGCCATCAGTTCGCCGCCGGGGCCCAGAGCAGTGATGTCGTACGGCAGATGAATCGTCTTGGGGCCGTCGAGCAGCCACGCGCAGGTGTCGATCATGTCAGTCTCGCACAGGGAGGCGCCCACCGGGTGGCCCTTCGCGGCCAGGAAGGTGAAACACATCCCGCCACCGACGATCAACGAATCGACCGACTCCAACAGGGCCTCAATGACCGCGAGCTTGTCACTCACCTTCGATCCGCCCATGACCGCCACGAAAGGTCTCCGCGGATTCGTGCGCAACCCGCCTAGTACCTCGACCTCACGGTGCAGCAACCGGCCCGCGGCCGACGGCAGACAACGGGGCGGACCGACGATCGAGGCATGAGCACGGTGCGAAGCACCGAACGCGTCATTGACGTAGGCGTCGTGCCCCTCGACCAGCTCCTCCACGAACGACGTGTCGTTGGCCGTTTCTCTGGGATCGAAACGAAGGTTCTCCAACAACTCGACACCCGGCGCCAACTCGCTCAGGCGTTCGCGTACCGGTTCAACCGAATAGGCCGGGTTCGCCTCGCCTCGGGGCCGTCCGAGATGAGTGCAGGCGGTGACCGACGCGCCCTGGCCGGTCAACCAGCGAATCGTCGGCAGAGCGGCGCGTATCCGCAGGTCGTCGGTGATCTGCCCGTCAGCGACCGGCACGTTGAAGTCGGCCCTCAGAAGGACCGACTTGCCCGCGAGGTCTCCGAGGTCTTCGAGTCGGGGAACGGAATTCACTTCTGGCGGGTCTAGGCGTTGCCTACGACCAGGGTCAGGTCGACCAGACGGTTCGAGTAGCCCATTTCGTTGTCGTACCAGCCGAAGATCTTAACCAGCGAGCCCTGCGCCATGGTCAGTCCGGCGTCGAATACGCAAGAGGCGGTCGAACCGATGATGTCCGAAGACACCAGAGGCGCTTCCGAATAGACCAGCACACCACTGAGGGGGCCAGAGGTGGCTGCCGCTTTGAAGGCCTCGTTGATCTCAGCGACCGTGACATCGTCGCGGTTCAACACGCCAGTGAAATCAGTGATCGATCCGTCGGGAATCGGCACCCTCATCGAAGTGCCGTCAAGCTTCCCCTGCATCTCGCTCATCACCAGGCCGGTGGCGCGTGCAGCTCCCGTTGAGGTGGGCACGATGTTGATCGCCGCTGCGCGCGCCCGGCGCAGATCGGAATGGGGACCGTCGACCAGTGCCTGGTCGCCCGTGTAGCCGTGCACTGTGGTCATAAGTCCCTGTACGACACCGAAGGCATCGTCTAGCACCTTCACCATCGGCACGAAGCAGTTGGTCGTGCATGAGGCGTTGGAGACCACGTGATGTGTCTCGGGGTCGTAGGTGTCGTCGTTCACGCCGACCACGAAGGTTGCGTCGCTGTCGCCGGAGGGAGCGGAGATGATCACTTTGGGGGCACCTGCGCTACGGTGCATGGCCGCGCCGCTGCGTTTGGTGAAGATGCCCGTGGACTCGACCACCACATCGACGCCGAGGTCGCCCCATGGGAGATCTTCAGGATTGCGTTCAGAAAGAACCCGCAGGACATCACCGTCAACACTGATTCCGTCATCGGTCACCGCGATCTCGGCAGCCAGACTCCCGTGCACCGAATCGTGGGCGAGCAGGTGGGCCATGGTGTCGATCGAGCCGAGGTCGTTGACGGCGACGAAGTCGATGTCAGCGCCCTGGGCCTTGGCAGCCCGAAAGAAGTTGCGGCCGATGCGGCCAAAACCGTTTATTCCGACGCGTACGGTCATTTAAGGTTCTCCCCTGTTACTGGTTGTGTGATTGTCGTGGTTGTTTGAATCGTTGCTCTGAGCAGACAAGCACCTCTGGCCGTCAGATGTTGAGGTCGCGGTGCACCACCGATGGCGTGATCCCCAATTCCTCGAATACCACGGCCATTCGTTCGGCAATAGCGACCGAACGATGTCTACCACCTGTGCACCCGAATGCGACTGTGAGATACGACTTGCCCTCCTGCTCATACAACGGAAGGATCAATTCTAGAAGCCTCTCGAGGCGTTCCAGGAAACCCTCTGTGACCGGTTGCGACAGCACATAGTCGCGAACGGACTGGTCAAGGCCTGTCAGGGGGCGCAGCTCCTCGATCCAGTGCGGGTTGGGAAGGAAACGGCAGTCGATCACCACGTCGACGTCGATGGGAAGCCCGTGCTTGTAGCCGAACGAGGAGACGGTCGTCTGCATGGTGTGCCGGCAGTTCCCGTCCCCGAAGGCTTCGGCCATGCGCTCGCGCAGTTGGTGCACGTTCAGTTCCGAGGTGTCGATCACCAGGTCGGCCAGAGCTCGCAGCGGTTCCAGAGCGACTCTTTCGGCGTTGATGATCTCGCCGAGCGTCCCGCCGTCGGAATCGTCGAAGGGGTGCCGACGCCGACTTGACTCGTAACGGCGCACCAGCACTTCGGTGGAGGCGTCGAGGAACACCAGCTGCACCCGGGTGAACTTTGTCCGCAGTGCGCTCACCAACGTGGCGATCCTGTCCTGGTACTGCCCGGATCCGACAACCAGGGCCATCCGGTCGCCGGCGCTTGATGAGCCGTCGGCCAGTTCAGCGACCTTGGGGATCAGCGCGGGAGGGAGGTTGTCCATCACGAACCAGCCCATGTCCTCGAGATTGTCGGCCGCCACCGTGCGACCGGCCCCCGACAGGCCCGCGATGACCACCAGATCGCTCATGGGCCGATGCTAGCCAGTGGACTGCCTGCGGTCGCCGATAAGGGCCAGGAGCCTCGGGGTGTTGCCCAATACGTCGGTTTCATGCTCGGGAACCTTGGCCACGAACCCGGGAGGCGGCGAGAGTTCGAGCATTGCGACCAGATCGATCCCCGCGGCGATCATCCCATTGACGTAGCGGCTCAACGGGCGGTGGACGAATCGCACATGCACGCCCTTGTTGACCTCTTCGACCGTGGCGGTCTCATGGAGGTAGGCGCCCACACGCCAATAGGTCTCAGGGGGATCGATCATGTGGTCGACGATCAGCCCGCTGTTGGGAGTCTGGAACAACGGGTGGTTGAGGATCAGCACCAAGCGGCCGCGCGGGCGCAGTACTCGCGCAACCTCGGCAAGCGACTCTTCGAGGGTGTCGATGTGTTCATAGACCAGACAGACGACCGCTCCGGCGAATGAGTTGCTGTCCACCGGCAGGCGGTCACTGCCGGCCAGCGCATAGACCGGTCCGCCGGCACGCTCATGTGCTGTGCGGATCTGCGCCATGGTTAGGTCGAGCCCCACGACCTCGGCCCCTGCTTGGGCCAAGGCTCGCGCGATCTGTCCCTCTCCGGTGCCGATGTCGAGCACCCGTTCACGGCCGGCCAGATGCTCCATCACCATCGGGATGATCTGCTCGGTGTACTCGGGGTCGACGCCGTCAGTGAACTTCTCCTGCCACCACCGCGCATGCCCGTCCCACTCTGTTTGCGATGCGGACGGAACCGCAGACCCGCACTCACCGGCGCCAACACCCGAATCGCCACCCGCTGCGGACGGAACCGCAGACCCGCGGTCAGGTTCTGTGGACATGGGTGTAGACGTTCTCGGCCACCTCGTCGGGGAGCCAACTCAGCGCCTTGAGATCACTGAGGGGTGCACGTTTCACAGCGTTCACGCCCCCGAGCTCCCTGGTGAGGCGTTTCTTGCGGGCGGGACCGAGTCCCGCGATGCCGTCGAGCGCTGAGCGGGTCATGCGCTTGTCGCGCAACTGGCGGTGATAGGCGATGGCGAAACGGTGGCTCTCGTCGCGGATCCGCTGGAGCAGGTACAACGCCTCGGACTGGCGGGGCAACAGGATCGACTCGCTGCGCCCCGGCACGAACACCTCCTCGAACTGCTTGGCCAGCGCAACGACGGGGATCTCCTCGGTCAGGCCGAGTTCAGCGAGAACCCGCTCAGCCACACCCAGTTGCCCCTTGCCGCCGTCGACCACCAACAGCTGCGGCGGGTACGAGAAGCGGCCCTCACGTTCCTCGACAGGCAACTCGCGCTCCTTGAGATAGGCCGACAACCGCCGGGTGAGCACCTCCTCCATCGCTGCGAAGTCGTCGTTGCCGGGCACTGACTGGATTCGGAAGCGTCGATAGTCGGACTTCTTGGGCAGGCCGTCCTCGACCACCACCATCGACCCCACGTAGTCGGTTCCCTG
Source organism: uncultured Acidimicrobiales bacterium (assembly GCA_951812975.1). GTDB lineage: Bacteria > Actinomycetota > Acidimicrobiia > Acidimicrobiales > Aldehydirespiratoraceae > VXYK01. Next base: position 130,518 of record CATOTC010000003.1, read on the forward strand.
GATGTGGCTCATGTCGTAGCACTCGATCCGCAACGGCACCAACGGCAGATCGAGGTGCTGCTGCAGTTCGTTGAGTGCCCTGGCACGGCTGTTGTGATCGTTGGTGCGTTTGAGCCGGTGACGGTTGAAGGTCTCCTCGGCGTTCTGGGTCACGGTCTCGTGAAGGCGGCGCTTGTCGCCCCGCTGCGGCACACGGATCTCCACCTTGGTGCCCCGCGCCTCGCTGATCCACTCCTCATACAGCTGCGGATCATGCGGCAACCGCGGCACCAGCACCTCCTTGGGCCAGCCGATCGGGTTGTCGTCGAAGTAGAGGCGCTCGAGCACCCGGCTCATCAGTTCGGGCTCGTCGAGTTCCTCGGCCTTGTCGACAACGAAGCCTCTGCGCCCCATGACCCTCCCCTTGCGCACGAAGAAGACCTGGACCGCCGCTTCGAGTTCGTCGTCGAACACGCCGACCACGTCGACGTCAGTGCTGCGGGCGAACACCATCTGCTGCTTCTCGACCGCCTTGCGGACCGATGTGAGCCGGTCCCGGAAGTAGCCAGCCCTCTCGTAGGCCAGCGCATCGCTCGCCTCGTGCATCTGCTCGGTGAGCTTGGCGATCACCTCATCGGTGTCACCAGCGAGGAAGCTGATGAGCTCGCCGACCATCCCGTCGTAGGTCTGTTTGTCGACCTCGCCGACGCACGGTCCCGCGCACTTCTCGATGTGGTACAGCAGGCACGGCTTGCCCAGTTTCTCGTGCCTGCGGAACTTGTTGTCCGAACAGGTGCGAATGGGGAAGGTGCGCAGCAGCAGGTCGAGAGTCTCGCGGATGGCGTAGGCGTGGCCGTACGGCCCGAAGTAGCGGTTGCCCTTCTTGCGCTTGCCGCGTATGACCATCGCCCGGGGCCACTCGTCCACCATCGTCAGGCACAGGAACGGGTACGACTTGTCGTCGGTGTAACGGACGTTGAACCGCGGTTTGTGGCGCTGGATCAGCGAGAACTCGAGCATCAGAGCCTCGACTTCGTTGGCCACCTGGATCCACTCGACCGACTCGGCTGTCTCGACCATCTGACGGGTGCGGGTCGGCAGCTTGCGGGGGTTCTGGAAATAGTTGGAGAGGCGCGAACGAAGGTTCTTGGCCTTGCCTACATAGATCACACGACCGTGCTGGTCCTTGAACTGGTACGAACCGGGTGTGTCGGGGATCGAGCCGCTGGGAGGTCGCGAGATCATGGCCCTATCCGGACAGCATCGGTTCCAGGAACGCTCCGGTATGGCTCTCGGGCACGGCGGCCACGTCCTCGGGCGTGCCGACCGCTACCACGGTCCCACCGCCCGACCCGCCCTCAGGCCCGAGGTCGATCAGCCAGTCCGCGGTCTTGATGACATCGAGGTTGTGTTCGATCACGACCACGGTGTTGCCCTGGTCCACCAGGCGGCTGAGCACTCCGAGCAGCTTGCGGATGTCTTCGAAATGAAGGCCCGTGGTGGGTTCGTCGAGGAGGTAGATGGTGTGGCCGGTGGAACGTTTGGCCAGCTCACTGGCAAGTTTGACGCGCTGGGCCTCGCCTCCCGACAGTGTCGGGGCAGGTTGACCCAACCGCACGTAGCCCAGTCCGACGTCGACGAGGGTCTGCATGTGGCGGGAGATCGCCGGCTGGTTGGCGAAGAAGTCGAGGGCGGTCTCGCAGGACATGGCGAGGATCTCGGAGATGTTGCGGCCCTTGAATCGAACCTCGAGCGTGTCGCGGTTGTAGCGCAGGCCCTTGCAGACCTCGCACGGGACATAGACGTCGGGCAGGAAGTGCATCTCGATCTTGATCGTGCCGTCGCCCCGGCAGGCCTCGCAGCGCCCGCCCTTGACGTTGAATGAGAACCGACCCGGCAGATAGCCCCGGACCTTCGCCTCGTTGGTCTGCGAGAAGAGCTTGCGGATGTGGTCGAAGACGCTGGTGTAGGTGGCCGGGTTGGAACGCGGCGTGCGCCCGATCGGCGACTGGTCTATGGCGATGACCTTGTCGAGGTTGTCGATGCCGTCGATGCGGGTGTGCAGCCCCGGTGGGAGCCTCGAGGTGTAGATGTGCTGCATCAGGGATCGGTGCAGGATCTCCTCGACCAGCGAAGACTTCCCCGAACCCGACACGCCGGTGACGCAGATGAACTTGCCGAGCGGGAAATCGACGTCGATGTTCTTCAGGTTGTTCTGCCGAGCCCCGCGGACGGTGAGGTGCGTGCCGTTGCCGACACGGCGCATGGCGGGGACCTCGATCTGTCGTTCCCGTGACAGGTACTGGCCGGTGATCGACTCCTGGTTCTCCAACAGGTCCTCGTAAGTCCCGGAGTGGACGATGCGGCCGCCGTGCTCACCGGCGCCCGGGCCGATGTCGACCACATGGTCGGCGACCTTGATCGTGTCCTCATCGTGTTCGACCACGAGGACCGTGTTGCCCAGGTCCCGCATGCGCAGCAGCGTCTCGATCAGGCGGTGGTTGTCCCGCTGATGCAGGCCAATCGATGGCTCGTCGAGCACGTACAGCACCCCTACGAGCCCGGAGCCGACCTGCGAAGCCAGGCGGATCCGCTGAGCTTCGCCACCCGCCAGCGATGCGGCGCCCCTCGACAGGGTCAGGTAGTCGAGGCCCACGTCGAGCAGGAACCCCAGCCGGGCCTTGATCTCCTTGAGGACCTGCTCCGCGATGATCGAATCCCGTTCGGACAGTTCCAGTTCAGCGAGTCGCTTTGCGGCCTCGGCGATCGAAAGCGAGCAGAGTTCGTGAATCGTCAGGTCGTTGATGGTGACCGCCAGCGACAACGGGTTGAGCCTCGACCCGTCGCATTCGCGGCACGCCACCTGGCGCATATAACCCTCGATGATCTGGCGGGCCCCGTCGCTCTCGGACTCGCTGTGCCGGCGCATCAGGTAGGGAACCACGCCCTCGAACTTGGCGTGGTAGACGCGGGAACGGCCGTAGCGGTTCTTGTAGCGGACCTGCACACGGTCCTTCACGCCTTTGGCCATCAGCAGCAGCTCCCGCTGCTTGTCGGTCAGGTCTTGCCAGGGTTCGTCCAGAGGAATCTCGTAGACCTTGCACACTGATTCGACCAGTCTGGAGAAGTAGCGGCTGCGGCCGCCCGCCCAGGGGCTGATCGCGCCCTCGGCGATGGTCGCTTCGGGATCGGGCACCACCAACTGGGCGTCGACCTCGAAGACAGTGCCGAGCCCGTCGCAATGCGTGCAGGCCCCGTAGGGAGAGTTGAACGAGAAGTTGCGGGGCGCCAGCTCCTCGAATGATTTGCCGTCGGAGGGGCGTGAGAGGTGTTGGCTGAAGACGATCGTCTCGGTGGGTCCGTCGCCCTCTCTGGGGACGATCTGGATCTCGGCGATTCCTCCGGTGAGCGTCAGTGCGGTCTCTATCGAGTCGGTGAGGCGCCGTTCTATTCCTTCGCGCAGCACGAGACGGTCGACTACGACTTGGATGTTGTGGGTTTCGTAGCGGGCGAGATCGAGTTCGTTGGTCTCGCTGAGCTCTAACAGCCCCCCGTCGACTATCGCCCGGGCGAAGCCTTGCTGGGCGAGGTCAGAGAGCAGGGTCTCGTAGGTGCCCTTTCGTCCGCGGACGATCGGTGCAAGCACCTGGAAGCGGGTCTGCGAAGGCAGTGCGAGAACCTTGTCGACGATTTGTTGGGGGGTCTGGCGAACCAGCTCCTCACCGGTCTCGGGGTCATGGGGGATGCCGATCCGGGCGTACAGCAGCCGGAGGTAGTCGTATACCTCGGTGACGGTGCCCACCGTGGAGCGCGGGTTACGAGAAGCGCTCTTCTGGTCGATCGAGATCGCCGGCGACAGTCCTTCGATGAAGTCGACGTCGGGTTTGTCCATCTGGCCGAGGAACTGCCGTGCGTATGCCGAGAGCGACTCGACGTACCGGCGTTGTCCCTCGGCGTAGATCGTGTCGAACGCCAACGACGACTTGCCGGAACCCGATATTCCGGAGAAGACGATCAGTTGGTCCCGCGGCAGCTCAAGATCGATATCACAGAGGTTGTGCTCGCGTGCCCCCGAGATGAATAACCGATCAGCCACGCCCGCACTCTAGCGCCCCCGCCTACCCGACACACGAACATTCGTTCGTAAATTCGCCTAGAAGTGACACCGGCAACATCGGCAAGTGTGTCCAGATTCGCCTTTGAACCGAATCAGTTCTGAGCGGCGGACCATCCACAGTTAGGGCGGTTAGCGCCGAGGGCGTCGAGATTCGCCGAAAAGACGACCAGCAGATCGTCTGAATTAAGGAACAACGCGTCGATCAGAACGTAGCCCCCGATGTCCACCAAGTACTTGCCGCCCAGAGTCAATCCGTTGCACTCAATTCACAATAACTTCAAGAAGTTGCTAACGCTACGACTCCAGTAGGCTCTCAAGGCTCACCTGCGGTCTCTCACTTCCCCCGCATTTCCGAACAGCCGGATATCTGATCTTTTCGTCGTGAGCTTCGTCGGGGTTAGGCGTCGGATTGGATGTGGTGTGATAGGCGGGTGGGGGTTGCGAGGATTGCGGTGAGTGCTGTGGAGGCTGCGCAGGTTGCGCCGATGATGACGACAGTGGCGATTTCTTGTGTGGGGACGGCTAGCCACTCTCCTGTGAGTCTCAGGCCGGCGAAGCCTGAGAACAGGGCTAGCAGCACGGCGATGGTTAAGCCGCTAGCAAGTGGGGTAGTTATCCAGATTGCTTCTGTTTTCCGAAGTGTGGTTGGCGCGAGTCCGAGTGCTAGGAGTTGGTTTGATGTTCGGCGTCGTTCCAGGCAGCGGTCTGTAAGAACTGTGAGGGTGGCGCCCAGGCTTAGTAGCAGAGCGACAATGGTGGCTGCGTTGATCAAAGCGCCATAAGTTGATGCTTGTCGTCCTCGGTCGTGGATTGCGGTTTCTCTGATGTTGGCTGTTGGCGACATGCCGACGATGGTGTTGACGAAAGACTCCTTGTCTTGATTCAACTCGATGTACCACGAGTGGGGAACGTCGATTGTTCGGGGGAGCAGGTCGGGGTGGATGCGGTAATGCGCTTCCGGACGGGATGACCCGTTGGTTTCAAAATCAAATCGGTCTGCGAGTGCGATGTCGGGTATCAGATCATGGATTGCTTCAGAGTCGCCGCTGCGGTTCAGCGGTTGGAGTTTGTTGTCGTCGCAGTTCTCGCTCGAAACAGCGGCAATTTGTTTCATCTCCGAACAGCTAGCGATCAGCACTCTTGATCCTCGGGTACGTGACCCGACTATGGGGAATGCGAGGTTCACGCCATCTATTGACCTTATCGATTCTGTGTCCGTGTCTGCGTAAAGGATCGAGACTGATTGAGGGGTGCCAGCATCGAGTGATGGGTCGTTGCGGGTGGCTCCCCATTCGATGACGACCATGAGCATTTGGCCGAACCCGACGATGAGTACCAGCGTCAAAACCCCGACAACGACGCGGGCCGCTGCGGCGGGGTCGTGGCTGAGCCTGCGCCCGGCTATGCGCATGGCTGGGGAGTGGGCGCGCTTTGCCAGACGTCTGCCCAGGGTCGAGGTTAAGACCGGCAAGAAGGTATAGACGCCGATCCCGACCACGATGTTTCCCGCAGCGAAGATCATGAACCACACATTGGTTTCGGTTGGCGCCGCAGCCGCCCATACCAGCAACGCGATGCCGACACCCAACGGCAGCACCCGAAGCTGTCGAAGACCCACAGATGCTGACGGCCCAGCCGAAGCACGTTCTTGCAAGGGGTTTGAAAATGCTCGCAGCGAACCCGCCAACGCCACAGCTGTGGACAACAAGACCACGGCAAACACCAACACCACAATGTTGTTGAACGGCACCGAAACATCTGACGCGAACCATCTCAGCGGACCGAGCCCGACCTTTTCTGACAACGGGATCAGCGCACGCCACAACGCCACACCCGCCAAAGCACCAGCAAAGGAAGCAAACGCCACCTCGAACGCCGCAACCGCAGCGGCCTGCGGTGTGGTCATGCCGATGATACGCAGCGCCGCCAAGCGGCGCTGCCGTGTCCGAGCCGACAACCGGGCGCTCGTCGCCACAAAAACCAGCATCGGCAGCAACACAAAGATCGCCCCCATGACCACCATTACCCTCACCGCGCGAAAGCCAGGGCCTTGATAGTTCGCTTCGTCCCCGCCGAGTTGTTTGATGGGAAACACACCGGAGTTCTGCGGTGCCAGCGGATCTACCCCCACACCCACAACCGCGAAGAGCTGATCAGGTGAGACCAAGATTTCATCCGGCAAGATCTGGATGATCTCTTGGGGGAACCGCCGACCAAACCCGCCCGGTTCGTTTCCGAGGTGTTCGGCCAACTCCGGCGAGACCGCGATTTCGCCGGGTTCGGGATACCGGTCCAACCACAACGGTATAGACGTGCCCGACGGCACAGCCCCCACACTATGGACAACCAAGCTTCGTTGAGCGCTGGGGATCCACCGGTTGCTCGTTTGACCCCAAAATCGGGCGCCGACGGGAGTCGTGTAACCGGGCAGGGTGCCGCGTTCCTGGTTCCACACCACTTCTTGAGCACCCAAACGACCCGCTTGAGCAAGCACGACGCTCGGAATGCTCAACACTCCCAACACTGCTGTGACCCCAAACATCGCTCCCATACCCATGAGAACGATCCGCACCGCCGACCTGCCGTCCCGAGGTCTCAACAAACGAAACCCCAGCCAAACAGCTCTCACGGCCGCAACCTCGGCAAAGCGATTTCCCCGTCAAGGATCGTCAAGCGCCGGTCACAAAGCTCCGCGAAACGCATCTCATGGGTGACCAACACCAGCGCCTGACCATAGCGACACGAGCGATCAACAAGCGCTGACATGACCCTGTCGGCATTAACAGAATCCAAAGAACCCGTCGGCTCGTCTGCCAACACAATCGGCGGGTCATGAACCAAAGCACGAGCCACCGCGGCCCGCTGCTTCTCACCACCGGAGACCTCACCGGGGTAACTATCGGCGAGATGAACTATTCCGAAATCATCGAGAACCTCACCAACCCGCTCCGCAACAGCCGAACGCGACAGGCCCGTCACCCAAAGCGGAAGTCCGACATTCTCCTCCATAGTCAACTCCGGCAACAACTCACCGAACTGGAACACCACGCCCATCCGCTCCAACCGCAACCTGCTACGCCTTCGATCCGACAACGACGACAGCAACACACCACCCACCCTCACCTCACCCCGATCCGGGACCCTCAACCCGGCGAAACAATGCAACAAGGTCGACTTACCAGAACCCGACGACCCCACCACAGCCACCGACTCTCCAGCACCAACTCTCAAATCCACACCGCGCAATGCCAGCGTCGAACCATATGACAGATGCAACCCTTCGCACGACAAAACTGGCATTGGCGCCTCTCGGCCGAAATCACCATCGCCACGCTGCTCACTCATATTTTCATTTTCGGGCATCATTGAGCCCCGTTTCTGGTATGGCTGCCGCTAACGCTGTCTCTGCGTCGTTAGCCCAGTTTCGGTAGCTGGTTAAGAGGTCCTCGAACTCGGCGAGAGTTTCCTTCCGAGGTACCCGTTGCACTTCAAGAATTCGTTCTACGAGGTTGGTTCTCTGTGCACAGTTCACGAAATGTTTGGCTAGGTCGATCTCGGCTGCTGGCGGCGAATATGTTGCTGGTGAACGCGGGTAGATAGCTATTTCGCTGGCTGGCAACTCCGGCGGTACTTGCTGGCTGAAGAGTCCAGAGCCGATTCCAATGTGGTCAAGCATTGCATCACGATCCAAGAGCATTACGACATCCTCGGCGATTCCTGCTTCACGCGCGAAACACAATAGTTGTGTTTCTAACACTGGTTTTGCGACAGGTTCTATCCGGTCTATAAACGACTTTCTTACCTTGGAGTAGTCTCCGACCCATTTCTTGAGAGTTTCGGTGATTGCGGGATTGGTCTTCTTGTCCACGGATTCTCGGCATGATCTCAGCGTTCGATCGTAGACGAGGTTGGAGCCGACAATGACATCACCCGAGGTTTGTTGGAACGCCAACGATACACCTCGAAGCCCGAATGTTTCGGCTTCAGCCATCGTAGTGGGGCCAGTTTCTAACGGATGCCAGAACACCATGCCGCTGTGGGCGGCGGGGTTTGTGTTTGAGCCTGTTCCTGGTTGTCTCACCTCTTCTAGTTCAATATACCCAGAGGCCGAGACACACGAAGCTACCAGTCGTTCGTAGTCATCTCCGATCGTAGCCATGCGCTGCTCAAGTTCGTGCTCAAATCCGAAGTACGTGCTCTGCGACTCTTGAGCGCCGCACGATACGGGTAAAGCGAACAGAAGCATGGCTACGATCCTGGAGACATTCTGCGGCATGATTCACCACTTTGAGACAGTCGGCGGCTGATTCGAGCGCGCCGTTCTCGTTGTATCAACTCCCTGCTAGCAATTCCTGATGGCAGGTTCGCCGCTCGTGTCGGTCATTTTCATCGTCCACGCTGCTAATCAAATCGGCGCTAGTCTTGTGTGCGATGTCCTGCCAGTCATCGGGGTACCAACCTCGATCATCGATGATGCGAACATCGCAGTTGGTTTTGTTGTCCACTGATTCGGCGTTGTTCCGTAGCGGGTCGCCGTTACTGAGATCGATGTTGGTGTGTGACATGTTCAGCAGTTGTGTAAAATAGTGGTTGCCCTGAGTGCCTTCGGCATCGTAGATGCATAACTACCTGTCTGGGCACGCGTGCGCTGAGGCTTGTTGAATCACTGCGATACTCAGAGCGGCACTCATCGCCAGCGTGAGTACCGTGACCAGCGTTATGCGTCGGCGTGTTATTGTTCGTTTCATTGGATTGCCTTTCTCGGTTGGGTGGATGAAGCTCATGCGTCAGATGACTGTTGGCACCATCGGTCGTGTGGCTTCATCTAGCTACTTGCCTGCTGGGAGGTTTGCGTTGCGCGTTTTTCCAAATATTTTTTTGAATTCTTGCGTAGGCACACAATCTCGAGCGAACGGTCGCGTGCCGCAGTTCCAGCGGCTGAGCTTGGTTTTACCGTATCCAGCGTCGGGTACGTCATGTGGTTTCTCGCCCCGCCGAAGCACGGGACATAGACGTCGGGCAGGAAGTGCATCTCGATCTTGATCGTGCCGTCGCCCCGGCAGGCCTCGCAGCGCCCGCCCTTGACGTTGAATGAGAAGCGACCCGGCAGATAGCCCCGGACCTTCGCCTCGTTGGTCTGCGAGAAGAGCTTGCGGATGTGGTCGAAGACGCTGGTGTAGGTGGCCGGGTTGGAACGCGGCGTGCGCCCGATCGGCGACTGGTCTATGGCGATGACCTTGTCGAGGTTGTCGATGCCGTCGATGCGGGTGTGCAGCCCCGGTGGGAGCCTCGAGGTGTAGATGTGCTGCATCAGGGATCGGTGCAGGATCTCCTCGACCAGCGAGGACTTCCCCGAACCCGACACGCCGGTGACGCAGATGAACTTGCCGAGCGGGAAATCGACGTCGATGTTCTTCAGGTTGTTCTGCCGAGCCCCGCGGACGGTGAGGTGCGTGCCGTTGCCGACACGGCGCATGGCGGGGACCTCGATCTGTCGTTCCCGTGAGAGGTACTGGCCGGTGATCGACTCCTGGTTCTCCAACAGGTCCTCGTAAGTTCCGGAGTGGACGATGCGGCCGCCGTGCTCACCGGCGCCGGGTCCGATGTCGACCACATGGTCGGCGACCTTGATCGTGTCCTCATCGTGTTCGACCACGAGGACCGTGTTGCCCAGGTCCCGCATGCGCAGCAGCGTCTCGATCAGGCGGTGGTTGTCCCGCTGATGCAGGCCAATCGATGGCTCGTCGAGCACGTACAGCACCCCTACGAGCCCGGAGCCGACCTGCGAAGCCAAACGGATCCGCTGAGCTTCGCCACCCGCCAGCGATGCGGCACCGCGCGACAGGGTCAGGTAGTCGAGGCCCACGTCGAGCAGGAAGCCGAGCCGGGCTTTGATCTCCTTGAGGACCTGCTCCGCGATGATCGAGTCCCGTTCGGATAGTTCCAGTTCAGCGAGTCGCTTTGCGGCCTCGGCGATCGAAAGCGAGCAGAGTTCGTGGATCGTCAGGTCGTTGATGGTGACCGCCAGCGACAACGGGTTGAGCCTCGACCCGTCGCATTCGCGGCACGCCACCTGACGCATGTAACCCTCGATGATCTGACGGGATGCCGATTCGGGCGTACAGCAGCCGGAGGTAGTCGTATACCTCGGTGACGGTGCCCACCGTGGAGCGCGGGTTGCGAGAGGCGCTCTTCTGGTCGATCGAGATGGCAGGCGACAGTCCTTCGATGAAGTCGACGTCGGGTTTGTCCATCTGGCCGAGGAACTGCCGTGCGTATGCCGAGAGCGACTCGACGTATCGACGTTGTCCCTCGGCGTAGATCGAGTCGAAGGCCAACGACGACTTGCCGGAACCGGATATTCCGGAGAAGACGATCAGTTGGTCCCGCGGCGGCTCAAGATCGATATCGCAAAGGTTGTGCTCGCGTGCCCCCGAGATGAATAACCGATCAGCCACGCCCGCACTCTAGCGCCGCCGCATACCCGACACACGAACATTCGTTCGATAAAGGCCGCCTTTGGGAATCGAAGGGAGTCCCGCGTGCCGGGGTCACCCGCTGATGCCCCAAAACCCTCGGAAATCGCTTCAGTTCTGAGGGTTGAACCATCCGCAGTTTGGGCGGTTTGCGCCGAGCGTGTCGAGATGTGCGGCCTACACGACTAACAGTTCCTCTCTGGACAGAAACAGCGTGTCGATCAGGCGGTATTCGGCGTTGATGTCCTCGGGGGCTATGTCGAAGCGATAGTTGTAGTCGGAATTGACCGTGTCGTATCGAACATCGCGAGCGAGCGTGTCGATGTACGCCAGCGACTCGAGGGGTGTTTGACCCCACAGTTCGCGACATATCGGCGAGGTGACGTTGAAAAGGTATCGCTCGCCAGGGAGAGCTTCGCGACCGTATTGGATGATGAGCTTGCCGTCGATTTCTTTGGGCAGGATGATCCGCTCGCTCCTGCCCGCCTCGTCGAAGATGACTGTCGCGGTGGTGGTTCCGGTACTGATGACAGCGCGAACTTCGTTGAGCAGTTCAGGGGGCGCGGGCACCGCCACGAATTCGATCTCAATTCCGAGTTCTTCTTTGAGTTCTTCTTCGGCTGCTCGGGGGTCTTTCACCAGATCGATGATCTCCAGGTGAATCTCGTTCGCCAGACGGATGATCTTGAAGGGGTGGGCGCTCACCGGCTGAGGGCGAAGGTCTGCGATCACAAAGGCGGCCAGTGCCAACACAACGATCGCGGCCAACCCGGTCGCAGAGACAGCGAACCAACGTTGGGCGACGGGCCTCGTATTACGGGCTTCGATGCGACGATAGGCCGCTGCTCTCAACTCTTCGCCGAGTTGTTGTTCGAAATCGGAGAGGTCTTGCGTCATGGCGTGTCCTCCTCGTGCGGCAGCGGGTCGAATTCCTCTCTCAGGCGGCGAAGTCCTCTGAAGACCAGGCTTCGGGCCGTCACAGGTTTGCAACCCAACCGTTCGGCGATATCGCCGTAACCGAGTTGTTCGATGATTCGCAACCGCACAGCTTCTCTGTTCCTGGCCGGGATCCGGGACAAAGCCTCGGTCAGCCGGTCGGCGTCGAGTCCCGCATCGGCAGCCTCGATTTCCTCCCAACCTGTGTCCGCGGTCGGAGGCGTCCGCACTTCGAGTCTCCGCCGCGCGTTCGAAGCGACTCTATTGCTGCGCCACAGCCTCTTGAGCTGGTTGTTGGCGATCCCGTACAGCCACTGACGCGGCAAACCCTTTGCCGGGTCGTATCGCTCGACACTCAACAGTGCAGCAGCGAACGTCTCGGCCGCAAGGTCTGAAGCGAATTCGTGGTCTCGTGTACGAGACCAGAAATAGGCGATCATCGGCCGGACGTTGCGCGAATAGAACTCGCCGAACGCTTCCGGATCGCGGCGGGCATCAACCAAGAGCTCTGAATCGCTACGAGGATCATCGCGCCACCCCGTCGAACGCGACCTTGGCTTCGCCATTGTCGGCGAGACTAACCGCAGTCGACACATTTCGTAGCGACCACGTCTCACGGTCGCGTTCGCGCAAATTCGCTTTGCTCGGCGAACCAATGGTGGTCGAGTTCGCATAACAGGGTGTATCAAGGGCCCTGGATCGCGCCAACGATGCGTTGTGCAGACCCGCGAAGCTAGCCGTACCGGACGCATGATGCCCGGTTGTTCATCTGCCCGAGCGAGGGCACCGCTCCTTGGATCCGGTGAGGCGACCCGGCGCAACTGGAGGAGTTGTAGAAAGTCGTGGGCGAGCTTCCGCAGTGGTGGCGCGACGACTCGATGTTGTTGTTCCAAGCGCCGGTCGGGTACCAGACACCGCCACCGCAGGTGGTCCCCACTATTCGCACGGATGACCCGCCATATGAGGTGGACGTGTAGTGCGTGCCGATCGTGTTGTTGCCCGACGCGAGCGCACCTTGCCCGCTAACCGCGGAGGACGTCGACGCGGCATGAATCACGGCTTCGGTCTGGGATCCGAAGCAGACCTCAGGCCCGGTGAGCAATACTCCGTCTTCAACCCCGGTGACTTCAATCACACAGTGTTCTTCAGTTGCCCCGGGCCGCGTCGACGCGCCGGCCTGGGCTACGAAGACAATCCCACTAGCGATGACCACTGCAATCGCAGCGATCCCGTAAATCCTGGTGCTGCTCACGGCAAGCCCCTCTCAACTCACAGCACCGAGGACAGCCCCCGGCGCTCACCATGTACTTGCCCTCTCAACACGAACCGTTGCACGCGAATCCCGAAAACATCAAAACAGCCTTTCATTGGACACCCGCGCGGCGCGCCGCGACCACCAGCGAATGATCTATCCGAAGAAATTTCCAGAATCTGTGCAACGCGAACGCCCCAGCCGACAAGTACGTAGGTGGAGTCACACGACCGACGATTTCAACAATCCATCTGACGTATGTGATCTATCCACTCAATTGATGAGGAAACTCGAAAATGGAGGTAATGATGAAATTGATTACACGAAGTCTCTTCGTAATTCTCGTGTCGTTCATTGTGTTGTCGATCTCAGGGATCGCCGTCGCTGTCTACAGTTGGAATGGTGATGACTATTCCTGGGACTACTCCTCGGTAGGTATTCAGACGTGTGACAAGGAAAGCGACAGCACCAAGGTCAAGTCGAAGGCCGATGATGACCACTGGGGATCTGGATACGATGCTGCGAAAGACGTAGATGGCAACAACGGCATCTGTGCAACTGCGAACATGGGTTGGGATATCCATCGCCACAAGACATGCGAGTACCGGTCGTTTTGGCCTGATGACTGCGGCAATTGGCAGGAGGTGGGGGCACCTTGACGTGTAGGACCATCTCGACGGGTCCGAAGCTCGCGGTCACCTGTCGGGCTTTGTGTCGTGTTTTTGGTGAGCGTTTCGTGCTTCGTGACTTGGACCTCGACGTGGGCGAAGGGCGCCATGTGGCAGTGATGGGTCCGAGCGGCTCGGGAAAGACGACTCTGCTTCATATCTTGGCTGGAATCGTCGAGCCTTCTTCGGGCGAGGTCGTGGTGGCAGGGCTCGACGTTGGCGGTGCCTCGGCACGAGAGCGGGCGAAGCATCGTCAGCACAAGGTGGCGATGGTGTTTCAGTTCGGTGAGCTCTTGCCCGAGCTAACGGTTGGTGAGAACGTCACTCTGCCGTTGCGAATCAGGGGCGATGTTCCCCGTGCCGGAGACGTCGAGCGGGTCTTGGACGCTGTTGGGTTGACGGATAGCGGTGCTTGGCCTGCCCAGTTGTCTGGGGGTGAGACTCAGCGAGTGGCGGTGGCGCGGGCGCTGGTGACGGCGCCCGATGTCATTTTTTGCGACGAGCCTTCGGGCTCGCTTGATCGGGCCAACTCCGACCAGGTGGTCAGTCTGATATGCGATGCAGCGAGACAAACGGGGGCGACGGTGGTCATGTCCACCCACGACCGGTCCGTGGCGGAGCAACTGGACGAGATCCTCGTGATCGAAGACGGGCAGTTGACACCCCTTGAAGTCCGATGATTCGCTTGATTGCCTTGGCGGTCACCTGGCGCGGCGATCGCTCTGCGCAATTGCGCAGTGTCGTGTTGGCGCTTTCGGTAGCGGCAGTCACGGTGATGGCTTGCGCCGCTGTCAGCGCCGCGCTGATGGCGGCGCGGGTCAACGAGCGCTCTGAGCTTCGCTCGTTTCAACCCGCCGCGCCCAATCAAAGCGCAGACATCATGCAAGATGCGAAGTACGACTCGTTCAACGGTGAACAGATCTTCGTCTACTTATGGCGCATCGAGACAAAGGGGGTCGTGATTCCCGGCGTCGCGCCAGACGCCGAAACCGGCGACTGGTTCGTGTCGCCCGAACTAGCCCGACGCATCAAACACGAACCGCTGTTGGAGGACCGATTCCCCAATGCTCGTACGATAGGAAACGAAGGTGTCGGATCGGCCGACGAACTGGTCGCATACCGCTTCGTGGGCCCGGAGGTCGAACTCCGCGGGCGGCTTGTCGATGTTCCAGGCACGGATTGGATTGGCTGGAATGCCGGTATTGACGGCAGTATCGTGGCGTTTGCCGGGGCAGGGCTTGTCGTTGTCTTGGGTATCGGTTTCTTGCGGGCGGCGCTTGGTCCTATCGGTGTCGGCCTTGCACGTCGCCTCAGCCTGTTGGCTGCCCTCGGAGCGACGAGACCGTCGCTGTGGATGCTCAGCACGGCGAGTAGCGCAATCGTTAGTGCTCCCGCAGCAGCGGTGTCCGCCGTGGCTTGGTACCTGATCGCGCCGAGCCTTGAGTCTGTCCCGCTGGTCGGCCAAAAAGTGCTCAAGGGCGATCTGCAGATCCCGCTGTTGCTTGCAATTGTTGTTGCTTTCGGTGTCGTTGCGCTGACCGCGGCGGTGGCGTTGACGAGGCCGTACCAACACATCGGCTCGCGGCCTTCGTCTCGAGTGCCGTCCCCTCCCGCGCTGTGGCGTGTGATCCCGCTGCTGGCATCGCTGGCCGTAATCGTCTACTCGACTGCTCAATCTGGTTCGGGCGCCGTTCGATCACTGCTGGCCGGTCTGATAGCGGCGTGTCTCAGCGTCACCTTCGCGTTGCCAGTGCTCATCTACTTGCTCGGCAATGCGCTGGCAAGAAAGAAATCGACCCTGAGTCTGCTGGTAGGACGAACCCTGAGCAGCAACGCGGCAAGCTCCTCACGCCCTTTGCTGGCACTGGCTGCGGTCGCGGTCTTGGTTCCCGCAGGTGCTTCGTTCATCGCGACGGCTCGCGCTAGCGATCCGAGCCCGCCACCGTCGTCGGTCCAGACGATAACGGTCAACGGTCGACTCGACCACGCGACCCTCAGCCAATTGGAACAAGATGCCGGAGGCGTATTCGTTGACGTCTATGCGACCGAATCACAAGATCGCCGCATACCGGCGACGTTCACATGGGTGGCTGACTGCGAATCGCTTGCGCCCTATATGGTTCTGGATCGCTGCGGTCCCAACGGGATCATCGTTGAAGCCGCCGCGGCACCCGCGTTCGCGTGGCTTGGCGCAAGCAGCACGCGAGCACCCTCAAATGCGACCCTGGACGGTCGTCTTTTTGTCACCCTCGACGGTGACCGCGCCGAAGCAGTCCTTCGCTCATACGCAGTCAACAACTATCTCAACCGCATCATCGTGGCCACCCGCAACGAGCAACGCCACGAGTCACGTGTTGTCCCCTGGTTGATCAGCGGCATGCAGATAGCGGCCGCCGGCGCGTTCGCGGCACTGCTCCTGTCGGTGATCACCCACGCCTCGCAATCCGCAGCAACCCGACTTCGCCTAGTCGGCATCGGCGCCGAATTGCCGATGATACGCCAGCTTGCCGCAACCGAATCGTTCACCACGGTCGCGGTCGTCGGGTTGTTCGGCACGGCTGCGGGCACTGTCGGCGCAGTCGCCTACGCCCTCGTCAATGGATCTGTTTCGCCGAACTATTGGCCCTCTTTGACCATCGCCGCAGCAACACTCACCGCCGCCGCACTGTCAGGATCGGCCTCGGCGATCTACGTCTCTCGCGTTTCGGCACAGTCAGTGCTCAACACCCCAGATTGACGAAACGAGACCGCCCCGCACCCTAGGCAACTGCGGGCGACGGCCGCACCGGCTTATCAGCAGCCAGTCTCAACGCCTATCATCGGAAACACCGCCGCTTGCTCCGCGTCGTGGAACACTCCGTGACGGTCATGCTGATACTGCAGCTATTTGCTCCTCTGCTGCCTGGCGGGTGCGGCGCAACGTCCGGGGTCTGTTTGTGTCCCGCAGGAATTTCCAAGAAATCTTGAAAAGTTGTGCAACAAAAGCATCAAAGCCGACAAGTAGTTGCTGAACCCGCACAACTTCGGAGGTTGTCATGAAACGGATACTGTTAGCTGTACTTGCATTGGCGATCATTTGCGCGGCGTCGGCCGCCGCCGCAAGCTCCCCGAATACCAACACCGGTCAATCCGAACCAGTCGCTGCAAGCCTCGGACTCGAGGCTGAACGATACGCACTCGAGTACGGAGTCACTGGTGATGAGGCTCAAAGAAGGCTTGACCGCGCCAACGCCCTAAAGGGGATCGTTCAGCAGATCGTCGCAACCGAAAATGGAAGGGTCGCTGGCTGGGGACTCGTGCACGAACCGCAGTTCGGCGGCTGGGTCTACCTTGTCGGCAACGCTAGGCCGACGCGCGCTACACGCGACCTGCTAGCCCAGTACAGCGACCTCGTCGTCGACACCGGAGCGACATATACGTTGGCTGAGCTTAAGGCAGCAGTGTCGAACCGATCGAACTTCGAGGCCATTCCCGATTCGATGCGCGATCGTATCGCCTATCGAGACATTGATCTCCGGTCCAACAGCCTTGTCGTGGCGATCGACCGCGACAAGCCCCCGACACTGACCGATCAAACTGTTTCAGTCTCTCAACGTCCAATTGAGTCCCTGGATCTTCCGCGGGCAGCCGAAGCTCTCAAAGAGCTCCTGGAGCAAGACACGAGGTTGCCGTTTTCTGTAACGTTGGGCTCTGCCAGCAAACCGAACTCAATCCACGGCGGTGAACTCGTCGTCACCAATAACGGTGGCTCATGCACGAGCGCGTTTGCAGTCTTAGACGGCACCACCCGAGGCATGCTTTCCGCCGGACACTGCAATGTCATAACATCGCATTGGCGATCACGCACCTCGGTGCAACAGGGAAATAACTACGCCGCGACCCATCAAGACACAGTTTGGGGCGATGATGGCGATTCATCGTGGTACACCACATCAGAATGGGAGTCGGACAACTTCTATATCTCGACAACCCAGACCCGCGATGTGACTGGTTATGAATCGAGAGCCAACATGCAAGGCGACTTCGTATGTCACTTTGGTGTCGCATCCGGTTTCTCCTGCGGCGTCGTGGTGTCGACGAATTTTGACCCGAGCTACGATGTATGCGGCTGGTGGCTTGGCTGCGACAACAGGTGGGTCAAAGTCGAGGGTTCGACGCTCAAGTCCTGCGGCGGAGACAGCGGCGGCCCATGGTTCAAAGGCCGAACCGCCTACGGCGTCCACAGCGGCTCCGACCAAAGTGGCGATTGCACCGTGGAGGGAACCGACTTCGCCATTTTCACCGCGATGGACGATGTCCTGCGCGACCTGGACTTGGAGTTGGCCACGACATGACTGCGGCTACCGCTACAGGGAAGAATGAACACGGCTCCGGTCGCTTGGCGGTGCTGCTTTTCCTGATCTTTTTCGGCATCCTCGTGGGTGCGTGCGGGAACGACAAGACTCAGACTCAGACCCAGGTTCAGACTCCGGTGGGCGACGACCTCGTCGGCACTTCATTGCGGAGCGAACTTGCGGGCACCATGTGGAAAATCGTCGAAATGGCGGGCTTTCCAGACGACAACGTTGCTGAAGGCTCGATGACTTTCTCCGAGGAAGGGTTGGAGGATGGATTCAAGGACGAAGGCGAGTGGTTCGGACACTATGACGGAGTCAACTGGTCGAGCAGCACAATCAAGTGGAACGAGTCTGGGTTCACCGTCACCGCGCAAGGCGCCACAACCAACGCGGGAATGGCTGGCGGCGAGAACCGCTACCTGGATACGTTCTTCAGTACCGGGGCTCGTATCGACATCATAAAGCGAGCCGACGGCTCTCTCGTTCTCACGCGAGACCAGTCGACGGTCATCGCGGAACCCGTTGCGAGTGGCCAAGGAACTGTAGAGAGCGCTGAGGAAGAGAACCTGGACCCGGTCGGCATAAAACTCGAGGTGCAACAATACGCGCGCGACTTCGGGGTCTCCGAAGACGAAGCTCTCAGAAGATTCGACCGCGACGACGAACTGAAGGCCATGGTCCAGGAAATCGTCGCGGCCGAAACCGGGAGGGTGGCTGGCTGGGGGCTCGTGCATGACCCGGAGTTCGGCGGTTGGGTCTACCTCGTCGGCGACGCTGAACCCACGGCCTTCACAAAACAGTTGGCTGCCCAACACAGCGACCTGTTAATCGAATTGGGAGCGACACACACGCTCGATGAACTCGCAACAGCACTAGAGAACAATGTGGATCGTGAATCGATTCCTGTTTCAATGCGTGACCGCATTGCCTACACAGATATAGATATCCACTCCAACAGCATCGTTGTTGCAATCGACCGCAACAAACCCCCAGTCCCTATCGACGACGCTGTCCCAACTGCGGAACGGCCGATCGAGTCTCTGGACCTGCCGCGTGCAGCCGAAGCACTCGAAGCCCTGCTCGAACAGGCAACTGGCCTACCATTCTCAGTTACTCTGGACTCCAGATCTGTTCCCGGCGTCGGCTAGGACGAGTAAGCGATTAGCGGCGCATGTCGCGGAGTTCGCGGCGGAGTTCCTTGACTTCGTCGCGTAGGCGGGCGGCGTATTCGAAGCGCAGGTCGACGGCTGCGTCGTGCATCTCCTTCTCGAGGGTGCCGATGAGCCGCACCAGTTCGTCCTCGGGGAGGTCGCTGAGTTCATCGGTCGCCCGGCGCTTGCGGCCCAGTTCGGACAATGCCTCCGGGACCGGGGTCAGCTCCTCTTGCGGACGGATCATCGACAGGATGTCGGTGATCTCCTTGCGCACCGACTGGGGGTCGATCCCGTGCTCCTCGTTGTACGCCTGCTGCAACTGCCGGCGGCGCATGGTCTCGCTGATCGCCCTCTGCATCGAGTCGGTGACCCGGTCGGCGTACATCACCACCTCCCCGGCGACATTGCGAGCCGCCCGCCCGATCATCTGGATGAGCGACGTGTCGCTGCGCAGGAAACCCTCCTTGTCGGCATCAAGGATCGCCACCAGTGACACTTCGGGAAGGTCGAGGCCCTCCCGCAGCAGGTTGATGCCGACCAGCACGTCGAACTCCCCCATGCGGAGATCACGCAGGATCTCGATCCGCTGGATCGTGTCGACCTCGCTGTGCAGGTAGCGGACCCGAACACCGAGCTCCAGAAGATAGTCGGTGAGGTCCTCCGCCATCTTCTTGGTGAGCGTGGTGACCAGCACCCGCTCACCGCGGCCCACGCGGCCGGCAATCAACTCCTGGAGGTCGTCGATCTGCCCCTTGGTGGGTTTGACGATCACGGCGGGGTCGATGAGCCCTGTGGGCCTCACGATCTGCTCGACGACCTGCGACGACACCTCCAGTTCATAAGCACCGGGCGTGGCCGACAGGAACACCGCCTGGTTGATGCGCCCCATAACCTCGTCGAAACGCAGGGGACGGTTGTCGGCCGCTGAGGGAAGCCGGAATCCGTGATCGATGAGCGTTGCCTTGCGGCTCCGGTCCCCCTCGTACTGCCCGTGCAGCTGCGGCACGGCCACATGCGACTCGTCGATCACCATCAAGAAGTCCTCAGGGAAGTAGTCGAGCAGGGTGTAGGGCGCCTCCCCGGGGCCGCGACCGTCGATGGGGCCCGAATAGTTCTCGATGCCGTTGCAGTAGCCCAACTCCTGCATCATCTCCAGGTCGTACTCGGTGCGCATTCGCAACCGCTGCGCTTCGAGCAGCTTCCCCTCCTTCTCGAACAGCGCCAACCGCTCCCGAAGCTCTACCTCGATCCTCTCCATGGCGGCGAGCATGGTCGCCTGGCTCGTGGCGTAGTGGGTGGCGGGGAACACGACCAGTTCCTCCAGCGACTTGAGCCGCTCCCCCGTCAAGGGATCGACCACCGTGATCTGCTCTACCTCATCGCCGAACAGTTCGACCCGCACCGCGGTCTCGTCGTATGCCGGATGGATCTCGATGGTGTCTCCCCGGACCCTGAACTTGCCTCTGATGAGGTTCATGTCGTTGCGTTCATATTGAAGGTCGACGAGGCGGCGGAGTATCGACCGCTGGTCATACTCTTCCGCGGTGCGCAGCACGAGCAGTTGGTTCTCGTACTCCTCTGGTGAACCCAGGCCGTAGATCGCCGAGACCGACGCGACCACCACCGTGTCGCGCCTCGTGAGCAGCGCCGATGTGGCCGAGTGGCGCAGTCGGTCGATCTCGTCGTTGACCGACGAGTCCTTCTCGATGTAGGTGTCGCTCGAGGGCATATAAGCCTCGGGCTGGTAGTAGTCGTAGTAGCTGACGAAGTACTCGACACGGTTGTCCGGGAAGAACTCCTTGAGTTCGTTGGCCAGCTGTGCGGCGAGGGACTTGTTGGGGGCCAGCACTAGTGTCGGGCGCTGGACCTTCTCGATAGTCCAGGCGATCGTGGCGCTCTTCCCCGAGCCGGTAATGCCCAACAGTGTCTGGAAGCGGTCGCCCCGCTCGATGCCCTCGGCGAGCGCCTCGATGGCTGCCGGCTGGTCTCCGCTCGGTTGAAACCCGGACACGACCTTCAAGGCCGTGCGGTCACTGGGAACCGTCGCAGGTGGCACGCTCTCAACCTACCCGCGCGGTGCCGACGCCGGACACGGTGCATTCGCCGGGCGCAGCCGGAGCCGCGGGAGTCTTGGCGCTCGCCCCGACCGAAGCCCGAGCCGCGGTTCTCGGCCGTACTTCGGTGAGACGCAACCGGAGTCGGCTGCTATCCAAGGGCGTTCATTAGATCCGAAGCGAGGATTGAGGTTTGAAGCGCAACCGTCTCAGGCGCACCGACTCCTTCCTCGGTACGACCCGCCATCATCGGACCGAGGGCGGTCGGACCCGCAGCGAAGTCGTCCCGTAGGAAATCAACTGCCTGCATGGTCGTCTCCCCCGCAAGCTCGTCAACCAGCAGGTGAGCGATACCGCTGACCAGAGTTTCGGTAGGGGTAGCGACAAGGAGGCGGTAGATGTCGTGTGCATCCTTGTCGACGAGCCTTTCGGGCGCGTCCGTTGCCCGCTCGTAGATCTTGTGCGCTTTCGCGACCAGCAGAGCGGCCGAACTAGCGACCCTTGCCTCATAGGAGCGCTCGTCGGCCGGATCGAGCGCAGCCACAACCATCCAATCGTTGTCGACGACCGCCGCTTCCAAGCCTCGTGCTCGCCTCGCAGCGTGCTTGTCGTGGGGCGGGATCCTCGCGCCTCGGGCTGAACTGCCTCCTCCACCTGCCAACTTCTCGGGGACCATGAGGTCTACGGGAATACCGGCCGCACTCAACCACGCGCCGGGCTGGTTCTTCATCGGGTCCCGAATGAACCCTCCCCTGTCCATCGCTTCTTGGATCAACGGGCTGTCACCCAGCGAGCGTGGATCGACAGCAAGGTCACTGTCCTTGGTGGCCTCTGCGACAGCAACCTGCGCGTTCTGTGCACGCAGGTAGACCGCCTGTGCCCCGATGACAATGACGGAGTCGCGGTGCTCGGCGAGGGTTTCGAAGGCGTCGAGCAGAGCCGAGCGCGCTCGAACCAGCAATTCGTCAGGTTCGCCATGACTGTTCATTGCGCTTCATCCATTCGAGCAACTCCTCTGCTTCGCTCGGGTTTCGACCGGGCCCTGTCATCAGATCCACAACAACTTGGGATGGCGCGGCGACAGCCACTCCGCCAGCGTTAGTGACTGACCTCTCGAAGGCGACCTCGTACTCTGGTTGAGCGAGCATAACGTTGGCACCAACGTCCGCAGGGCGCAGATCCCATTGGGTGCTCAGCTTCTTGGGGTCGGAGACATAGATCATCGCGAGCCGCGCAGGCGCGTAAGGCGCCCACTCAGCCGCCGCCAATGAACCCGTCACCGCGTACCGTTCGGATTCCGCTGAAGAAGCGAGCCGTTCCATGAGCGCCGGAATTCCTCGTGGCGCAATCCAGCGGGTCACTTCGTTGTTACGCATGAAGCCGTAGTCGTGACTCCAACGGCGAAGCACCTGAACCCAGTCGAAGACGTTGATTCGGCCTCGGTCGCCACGCGTGGCCAGGCCCTCGCGTTCGAGGAACTCCACAACGCGATAAGTCGCGCCTGTTGACGCCTTGGACGCTCCCACCAACTCCCGGACCGTCCAAGTGCCGGTGAAATCGGAGAGCGCACGAACGATCTTGGCCGCCGGTTCGCCCTTCAATGTCCCACGAGGCCGACCCCGCGTTCGCCAAGGGTCGCGATCGGCACCACGGTCGGAGATGAACAGACGAGGGTTGTCGACCTCAACGCGCATATTTCCGGTGACGTCAACATACGAGAGTCCGGCCTCAGTGAGTCTCTCCCGAACCGGTGGCGACAGGTAGCGGGCTACGACCAAGCCCTGTCCTCTCGGGAACCGCCGAGTGAGCAGATCAAACTTCTCACGAAGACGGCTGACGTCCTTCCCTTGGACAACACGCTTCGCCTCAACGATCAGCGTGGCAGGGTCCTCGCCAGCGTCGCTTATCTCAACCAGGGCGCCAATCTGCCTGTCGGGCTTAGCTGTCAGCCGTACGCGCCACCAAGATGGCAGACGATCTTCAAGCAGCGCGACCCCACGACGCATAACTTCGGCTTCAGTTTCTGGTGCTTCGAGTTCTGCCATGACCGACCCTCGCTTCGATGTTCGGGTAAATAGTATATTCCGTACACCACCGGAATCCACCATTTTCCCGAACGACCTAGGCCGGTACAAGCCTGCTTGCTCTCAAGATCCAACTGTCGATCTATGGGAGGACCGGTTACCGCGAGGAGGCGGTTCAGCCGGGGTCGGAGTGTGGGAGGGTGGCGATCCACTCCCATGCACGGTCGATGTTGCTTTCCAAGGCAGCCAGGTCGCCGGAGTTGTCGATGACCCAGTCGGCTACTGCGATGCGGTCTTCACGGCTGGCCTGGTTGGCGATCCGGGCCCGGGCGTCGGCCTCGTCGAAACCTCGATTGGCAACAAGGCGCTCAACGGTGATCTCGGGGTCGGCATCGACCACGACGATTCCCGCGATCTCCCCGAACTGGTCTGCGATGGACGTTCCGTCGGCCCCCACAAGCAGCGGCAGATCGAGGATCACCACCGCATCGCTGCCCGAATTCAGGCCACGCCGCCGCTCGATCTCGTTGTAGAGCGCCGGGTGGACGATCTCGCCCAGGGCCTTCAGTTCGTCGGCGTCATTGAAGACCCTTTCGGCGACGGCGCCACGATTGAGGGTTCCGTCCTCGGCGACAATCGTGGCGCCCCAACGCTGCACCATCGCCTCGAAGACGGGCTGGCCGGGTTCCTGCAACTCCCGAACGATCCGGTCCGCGTCTATCAGGAGCGCGCCGCGATCCACGAATGCGTCCGCAACCGTAGACTTTCCCGAGCCGATCCCGCCGGTGAGCGCGATCTCAATCACTAGTCGGCCTTGACGTACTCGTCTTCCACGACGTCGTCTGGAGCAGCCTCGTCTTCGTCAACCGCTGCCTCATCAGTCACCTCGACCTCTTCGGTGACCTCGACGTACTCATACTCGGTTCCGTCCTCGTCGGTCTCGATCACACCGGCCACCGCGTGGTCGCCGGCCTCGGCGTAGTACTCCTCCCAAGCCTGCTGACCCTCGGAATTCTCGTCGCCACCGATGTAGTTGCCCTCCTCGTCGTAGGCGTGGTCGCCGAAGTGCTCCTGATACTCGGCTGCAACCTGGCCACCTTCAGCGGCCTGCTTGATCGAGAGGCTGATACGCCGGCGTTGCAGGTCGAGATCGATGATCTTCACCCACAGTTCCTCGCCAGGGGTGACGACCTGTTCGGGCAGGTCGACATGGTGTGCGGACATCTCCGAGATGTGGACCAGACCCTCAATACCGTCGCCCACCTGGACGAACGAGCCGAACGGTACGAGTTTGGTGACTCGACCGTAGACCAGTTCGCCGACACGGTGGCTGGAAGCGAACTCCTGCCACGGATCCTGCTGGGTCGCTTTCAGCGAGAGGCTGATGCGCTCACGGCTGAGATCAACCTCGAGGACCTGCACTTCGATCTCGTCACCAACGCTCACCACGGAGTTCGGGTGGTCGACGTGCTTCCAGGAGAGCTCCGAGACGTGGACCAGTCCGTCCATCCCGCCGAGATCGACGAAAGCGCCGAAATTGACCACCGACGACACGACCCCGGTGCGCTTCTCGCCGGGCTTGAGATTGTCGAGGAACGCCTCGCGCTGCTCTTTCTGGGCCTCCTCCAACCAGGCTCGGCGGGACAGCACAACGTTGTTGCGGTTCTTGTCGAGCTCGATAATCTTGGCCTCGAAATGCTGGCCGACGTAGGGCTGCAGGTCCCGCACGCGGCGCAGCTCGACGAGAGAGGCCGGCAGGAATCCCCGCAGGCCGATGTCCATGATCAGACCGCCCTTGACGACTTCGATCACCAGGCCCTTGACCATTCCGCCGGCTTCCTTGATGCCTTCGATCTCGCCCCAGGCCCGTTCGTACTGGGCGCGTTTCTTGGACAGGAGCAGGCGTCCGTCCTTGTCCTCCTTGGTGAGGACGAGGGCTTCGATGGTCTCACCCATCGAGACGATCTCGTTGGGGTCGACGTCGTTGCGGATCGACAGCTCACGGTTGGGGATCACGCCTTCAGACTTGTAGCCGATGTCGAGCAGAACCTCGTCCTGGTCGACTCGCACGACCGTGCCTTCAACGAGTTGGCCGTCTTCAACAACAACCATGGCGGAGGTGTACGCCTCCTCGATATCCACCCCCCCGAGGTCTGCGTCGATGATCTGGCGGGGGGTGTAGTTTCCATCGGAATCGAAGGTTCCGAATCGAGACTCGGTCTCGACGGTCGTGTCGGTTTGCATTCTGCTCTTGTCGGATAGAGGTGACGCCGCGGTATCGGACCGTGGTGCCCTGTCGGTCAGGACAGCCTCAAAACGCTACCAAGTTGAAACCCCTACCAGACTTTCGCCACCCAGTTGCTGAACAACGCCGCCCGTCGGCTCTGCCGTCAGCCTTTCGCGCCGGCCCAGGTTGTCGCCACCTGCAGGTCGATCTCGAGGGGGACCCGGAGCTCGAATGCGTCGCGCATCGTCGACGTGGTCATCTCCTTGGCCCGTTCGACTTCGGAGTCGGGGGACTCGACGATTATCTCGTCGTGTACCTGCAACACGATGCGACTGTCGATGCCGGCAGCCTCGATCGCTTCGTCGAGGCGGACCAGGGCGACCTTGAAGATGTCGGCGGCCAGGCCTTGGATGCCGGCGTTCATCGCTTGACGCTCCCCCGCCTGGCGAACCTGACGGTTCGATGCCGACAGTTCCGGTATCTGGCGGCGACGCCCGAACAGTGTCTCGGTATAGCCGCGCTCGCGCGCAAGCTTCACGGTGTCGTCCATGTACTGCTTCACCGCGGGGAACGCCGCGAAGTAAGAGTCGAGGATCTCCGCGGCTTCGGGGACCCCGATATTGAGCCGCTGAGCCAATCCATACGACTCCATGCCGTAGGCGAGGCCGTAGGAGACCATCTTCGCCTTCGAGCGCGCTTCGATGCCCACCTCGTTCGGGGGGATGTGGAATACCTTCGAGGCTGTGGCCGTGTGGATGTCGTCGCCGGCCTCGAAGGCCTCGATCAGGCCCGGATCCTCGGCGAGGTGGGCTATGCAGCGCAGTTCGATCTGGTCGTAGTCGGCCACGAGCAGCTTGTGGCCAGCCGGAGCGACGAACGCGGTACGGAAGACCCGGCCCCTGTCGGAACGAACCGGAATGTTGTGCAGGTTGGGGGCGTCAGATGAGAGACGGCCGGTGCGGGCCACGGTCTGGTTGAATGTGGCCCTGATCCGATCGCCCGGCCCGGTCTCGGCCACGAGCCCCTCTCCGTAGGTGGACCGCAGTTTCTCGACCTCGCGGAAACGTAGGAGGTTCTCGACGATCTGGTGCTGGTCGCGGAGCTTCTCGAGCGTTTGGGCGTCGGTGCTGTATCCCGTCTTGGTCTTCTTCAACGGGGTCAGGCAGAGCTCGTCGAAGAGCACCTCACGCAGCTGCTTGGTGCTGTTGACGTTGAACTCGTGCCCCGCATCGGCGATCACCGCTGCTCGGAACTGTTCGGTCTCGGCGGTGAGCTCATCGCGGATGCGTACCAACGCCTCACGGTCGACCGCGATCCCGCACTGTTCCATCCGGGCCAACACCCGAACGAGGGGAACTTCGAGTTCATCGTTGAGTTCACCGAGTCCCTGGGCGCTCAGGGCCTCGCCCATCGGTTCGGTGAGCCGGTCGACGGCCAGGGCGTGGCGTGCCGGCTCGTCCATGAGGTCTTCGTCTGTTCCGTCGAGATCGAGCTGCCCCAACGCGGCTGCCGATTCCGGCATTTCGAACTCGGTGTAGCGTTTGAGCAGCTCTCCGAGGTCGTAGGCGGTTTCTGCGGGGTTGAGCAGGTATGCGGCGAGACGGGTGTCGAAGACGAGTCGCCGCATGTCTACGCCGTGGTCGAGCAAGCGGCGCGCGGTCGCCTTGGCTCCGTGCATGGCCACTTGACGTCCGTCGTTGCCGAGCAGCAGACGCAGCGCTTCGAGGACTTCGTCGTTCTGAAGGACCGTACCCGGCACGAATCCGACTTCTGCGCTGGTGCTGTCGGTCACGAAGGCGAGCCCGTCGTCGATCCCGTGCTCGGGCACAGCGAGGGCCAGCACGCCGGTTCCGTCGCGCGCGGCATTCAGGGCGGCTGCTGCTTCGGTGGGCGTCTCGTAGACGGTGATCTCTGCTTCGAGCACCTGGGTTCGGTGGCCCTCCGGCGGGGCGACCTGACCGTCGAGGACTTCGCTCAGGCGTTCCTGGAGGCTTCGGAATTCGAGGAACTCGAAGAGTCTCGACAGTTCCGCCTGGTCGATCTCGCCCATCGCGAGCTCGTCGATCGCGACGGGCAGTTCCAGGTCCCTCAGCAGCCTCATCATCTCGACGTTGTTGCGGACATTGGCCTCGTGCGCGCCGAGGTTCTCTCGCAGTTTGGGGGTCAGGTCGTCGAGTGAGGCGTAGATGCCGTCGATGCCGCCGCGTTCGTTGATGAGCTTGGCGGCGGTCTTCTCGCCGACTCCTGGGACTCCCGGGAGGTTGTCGGAGTTGTCGCCGCGCAGCGCTGCGTACTGCACGTAGTCGCACGGTGCCACTCCGGTGCGCTGCTTGATTCCGGCCTCGTCGTAGAGGGCGTAGTCGGACACGCCCCGCTTGTTGTAGAGGACCTTGATGTGCGGGTCCTCTACGAGCTGGTAGCTGTCACGGTCGCCGGTGACGATGATGACGTCGTCGCCGTTGTCGCGGCCCCGGGTGGCGAGGGTGGCGATGATGTCGTCGGCCTCGTAGCCGGCCTTGTCGAGGACCGGCACGGCCAGCACCCCGAGTACTTCGCGTACCAGGCCCATCTGTTGGTAGAGGATGTCGGGGGCGGACTCCCTCTGTGCCTTGTAGGTCGGGGTCAGTTCGTGTCGGAACGTGGGCTCGGCACGGTCGAAGGCGACCGCGATGCGGTCGGGTTCGTGTTCTCTGAGCAGGTAGATGAGCATCGAGGTGAAGCCGTAGACGGCGTTGGTCACCTGGCCCGAGGCGGTCGCCATGTCGGTCGGCAGCGCGAAGAAGGCGCGGTAGACGAGCGAGTTCCCGTCGATGAGCATCAGCTTGGCCATCGCCGTGGACCCTACTGCAACCGTGCGGAGGGTCCGCACGCGCCAATAATATCTGCGCGTTGAGCCACACTGGATGTGGTTGAACGCGCAGATTTCGGGATCTGGCGCGCGATCGGACCTCCCCGTGTCACTCCGGTCAGGGCTGTTGGGCCGAGAGGATGTCGCTGGCGATTTCGGCCATGCTTCGCCGTGTCGACATGGCCTGCTGTTGCAGGAACCGGAAGGCGTCGTTCTCGCTCATGTTGTGCTCGTCGATGAGCCGGCCTTTGGCCCGGTCGATCAGTTTGCGGACCTCCAGTCGTTCGGCGAGGTCGCTCACCTGGTCTTCGAGCAGCGCATGCTCACGGAACCGTGCGAGGGCGGTCTCTATGGCTGCGACGAGGTCGCTGCGCTGATAGGGCTTGACCAAATAGGTCATCGCCCCCGCTTCGACTGCTCTCTCGATCAGTTCACGCTGGCTGAAGGCGGTGAGGATCACGACTGCGGTTCGGGTCTCGCTGCTGATCGCCTGGGCCGCGGATATTCCGTCGAGGCCGGGCATCTTGATGTCGAGCAGGACCAAGTCGGGGGTGTGGGTCTTGACCAGGTCGACGACTTCGTCGCCGCGGCCCGTGTCTCCTGGGACTTCGTAGCCCTCCGAGCGAAGGGTCTCGACGAGGTCGAGTCGGATTATCGGCTCGTCCTCGGCTACGACGATGCGTATGGCATCCTCGCTCACGAGGCGCTGAGATGATCGAGAAGCGTGTCCTGGGTGGCGTCGAGCTCTGCGATCCTTGCAACGACCCGGTCACGATGACGGGTCATGCGTTCAACATGGCGGGCCAAGCGGCGATGCTCCCGTTCTGCCAGCGGCGTTTCGGACACGAGGGCTCGCACCCGTGCGTCGTAGGCTTCGTCGCGGAGTTGGTTGAGCTGCTCCTCAGTGACCTGCAGATCGGCACGCAACAGGCGCAGTTGCTGCCCCACACGCCGCAACCGACGTTCAATCTGAGGATTCGTTTCCGACATCAACCCCCAACTGTAGAGCCCCAGCCCCCCAACCCCCGAATTCAGCCCGAAAGACCGGCCTCGTCAGATCTCCAAACGCCCGGCATGGCTGATTTCTCAGCGGTGTTGATGCGTCGGTTCCGACCAGCCGATCGCCCGCGACTCGACAACCAGTATGTCAAGGTGGGGGATGGCGCGGATCACGGTTGTTCCTGACGACGAATGGGAGGGCGAACTCGCTGAGATGTACTCCCGGGTCGTGGACCGCACTTGGGGGCGGGTCGACAACATCTTGGGGGTCCACTCGCTGAACCCCCGTGGCATGGCGGCACACCAGAGCCTCTACGAATCGGCCATGAGCGGAACCGCCACGCTGCGCAAGGTCGAACGCGAACTCATAGCCCTGGTCGTCAGCCTCACCAACGACTGCCACTATTGAATCGTCCACCACCGGCGCGGTCTGCGCCGACTCATCAATGACGACGACCTCGTCGCGGCCGTCGAGCGCGACTGGAGAACCGCCCCGCTGTCCCCCACGCGCAATGCCATGCTGGGTTTTGCCGTCAAACTCACCGAGACTCCTGCCGCAACCAGCGACGCCGACGTCGACTCCCTGCGCGAAGCCGGCTTCAGCGACCGCGACATCCTCGACATCGTCGAAGTCGTCGCCTACTACGCATACGCCAACCGAATCGCGGACGGGCTCGGCCTCGAAACCGAGGACTGGATCCCCGACTGAGCCGCGGCACAATCGGCCAGAAACACCGCCGCACGACCCCGTAACGAATCAGCCGAAGCCGCAAACAGGCGGACCGAACCGGGGGCGAGACTTGCCGCTTGAACCCGCCGGTCTCGTGGCCTACCGTGATCGGCGATCAAGGCAGAATCAGCGAACAGGAATGAGCATGCGCCTCCAGAGGACGATCACCGTGTCGATAACGGTGTCGCTAGTGCTACTGGGACTCGCAGCCTGCGGCGACGACGACAGCAGCAGCATCGCCGGTGTTGGACAGAAGGCGACTGCGGAGATGCACGGGCCGGACGGATCGTCGATGGGCGCCATCACCATGGAGCAGGGGCCGAACGGTGTTCTGGTCTCCGCAGACGTCAGCGGTCTGACCCCTGGCGCCCACGGGTTCCACATCCACACCGTCGGAGCATGCACGCCTGACTTCAGCGCGGCGGGAGGCCACTTCGCGCCGGGCGGACACGGTCACGGATTCATGCATTCCGACGGACTGCACGCTGGCGACCTCCCGAATATTCATGCGGCCGGTGACGGCACCGCCCGGGCGGACTACTTCACCGACCTCGTCACCCTCGCCGCGGATGCCGAGACCTCCGTGTTCGACTCCGACGGGTCGGCCTTCATCATCCACGCCAAGCCGGACACCTACGGCTCCGAGGCCGGCGCCGGCGACCGCGTCGCCTGCGGCGTTATCGAGAGCAACTGACTCTCCCGACACGCCTGACAACCAACAGGTGCACAGGAGGCGGTCGTTGGGCTTGTTGTGCCCGGGGCGGGACTTGAACCCGCACGCTCGTGTAAAGCAACGGATTTTGAGTCCGCCGTGTCTGCCAATTCCACCACCCGGGCCGGATGATCACGCCAAGGCGTCTTGACCTTGTAGGCGCAGCGTAGCCTCTACGATATGTTGTCGGGCGTTCGTTTCCCTCTCCCTTCACCCCGTCTTGTGTGGGTGCTCGCGGCGTTGGTTGTGCTCGTGATTTTGCGGGAAACATCGATCCGGCGACACATCGAGGACCTGAGCGACTGGCCGCACACTCCCCAACCGTTCTGACCGGCCCGAGCAGACCAGACTCAACCTCACCGGAGCACAAATCGCGGAAGTAGTGAAACCCTGCGGTGTGCCCGTGAGTCAGACACCCAACAGCACGTATAACGTATATCCCTCTCAGACACAGAAATTAACGCGCCCTGTTATCCGGCCACCGCGGGAGCCTCGAACCAGATGATCGTCTTCACCTACCCAGGACAAGGTTCACAACGCCCTGGTATGGGTGCGCCATGGGCTGAGCACCCCTCTTGGGAGCTCGTCGAGGAAGCCTCCGAAGCCGTCGACCGCCACGTCGCTGCGCTGCTGCTCGACGCCGACGCCGACGAGCTGACAATGACCCGCAACGCCCAACTCGCCACGTTCGTCATCTCTATGGTGGTGCTCGACGCAGTCAGCCGCCTAGGGGCAGAAGCGGTTGCCCATGCCGGGCACAGCCTCGGAGAGTACTCAGCGCTCACCGCCTCAGGTGCGCTCGACTTCGGCGACGCCGTCCGCCTCGTCAACGAACGCGGCGACGCCATGCAGGCAGCGGCCGACGAACAGACAGGCACCATGGCCGCACTGCTGGGACTCGAAGACGACCAGGCCGACATCGCCTGTCGCCGCACCGCCGGCGACGTCTGGATCGCCAACTACAACGCCCCCGGCCAAGTCGTCATCGCCGGGGTCCCCGAAGACATCGACGAGGCATGCAGGATCGCCAAGGAGGCCGGCGCCAAACGGGCGATGCGGCTCCCCGTCGGCGGAGCTTTCCACACGCCTCTCATGGCACCCGCACGACGCCGTCTGGGCAAAGCCATCGACCAGGTCGAGTTCCGGCCGCCAGAACAGCCCGTGTACGCCAACCTCGACGCCACCGCCCACCATGAACCCGGCGACTGGCCTGAACTGCTCGGGGCGCAACTCTGCTCCCCGGTCCGCTGGCGTCAGACCCTGCGAACGCTCTCCGAAGACGGATTCAACACCTTCGTCGAACTCGGACCGGGCAACGTGCTCACCGGCCTCGTGAAACGGACCCTCAAGGGCGCCAACCGAGTCAACGTCGCCGCACCAGCCGACCTCGACGGACTGCTGGAGTCGCTGGCCGTTCAACTGAGCACCGAAACCCCCGCCCTCGAAGGAGAGCACCTCTTCGCCACAGAACGACTCGTGGTGTCGCCCGGCGCCGGCATCTTCAGCCTGGCCCCCGGTTGCGAACCGGGTCGCCGTGTGTCCGTGGGTGAGGTGTTGGGTACGGTTGGGGATCAAGAAGTCCTCAGCTCCTTCGCGGGAGAAATAGTCGGGGTACTTGCCCTCAAGGGAGAACGCGTGACTTCACGGCAACCGATCGCTTGGCTGCGGGTCAACTGATGGCGATCCGAATCGCCGGAATAGGCACGGCACTGCCCTCCAAGGTCCTCACCAACGACGACCTCGCGCAAATCATGGACACCAGCGATGAATGGATCCGCGAGCGTGCCGGGATCGCCTCCCGCCATGTCGGCGGACTCACCTCCGAGATGGGAGTCGAAGCGGGCAACAATGCCCTCAAAGCCGCAGACCTCACGCCCGATGCCATCGATCTGCTGGTCCTGTCAACCAGCAGCCCCGATCAACGGTTTCCGGGAACCTCAGCCCAGATCCATGCAGGTATCGGCCTGGACTGCGGCGCTTTCGACGTCAATGCCGCATGCGCCGGGTTCGCCTACGGCTACGTGGCCGCCTACGGCATGATGATGCTGCCCGGCGGCCCGGACCGGGTCCTCAACATCGGCAGCGACGCACTGTCGACCCTGGTCGACTGGGAGGATCGGGGAACTGCGATCCTGTTCGGCGACGGCGCCGGAGCATGCGTCATGGAACGCCACGACCAGGGTGAGCTGCTGGCCTTCGACCTCGGAGCCGACGGCAACCTCGCCCCGATCCTCTACTGCGAACACGGCGACACGATCCACATGGCAGGACGCGAAGTCTTCAAGCGGGCCGTGCGAGCGGTCACCGCCTCGATCAAGACCGCCCTCGGACAGGCCGGCCTGACCCCCGACGACGTCGACGTGGTCCTGTTGCACCAGGCCAACATCAGGATCATCGAAGCTGTCTGCGCCCGCACATCGCTGCCGATGTCCAAGACCCACAATGTGCTTGAGACGACCGGCAACACCTCCACGGCCACCATCCCGTTGGCGATGGAACGGGCCGAATCGGCCGGTGTCCTCGAACCCGGCAAGATCGTGTTGATGTCCGGGTTCGGTGCAGGGATGACCTGGGCGACCCTGGTGGTGCGCTGGTGAGTCGAGTTGTCCTCGTAACGGGAGGCAACCGAGGGATCGGACTGGCAACCGCCAAACGCTTCCAAGCCTCCGGGCATCAGGTCGCGGTGACCTCCCGCTCCGGTACCGGCGATGACCTTGATGGGCTCTTCGTCGTCAAATGCGATGTGACCGACAGCGAATCTGTCGATGCCGCGGTCAGCGAGGTCGAGGAGTCGCTGGGTCCCGTCGAAGTGCTGGTGAGCAATGCCGGCATCACCCGCGACGGCCTGGTGCTGCGCATGGCCGACGACGCCTTCAGCGAGGTGCTCGACGCCAACCTCACCGGTGGTTTCCGCATAGCCCGGCGGGTCGTCAAAAAGATGATGCGGGCGCGTTGGGGGCGGATCGTCTTCGTCTCGTCCGTCGTCGGTCTCGGAGGGCAGGCCGGTCAGGCGAACTACGCCGCGTCGAAGGCCGGGATCACGGGCTTGGCCCGTTCACTCGCCAAGGAGTTCGCCGGGCGCAACATCACCGTGAACGTCGTCGCACCCGGCCCTATCGACACCGACATGCTGGCAGCCCTGAGCGACGCCCAACGGACCGCGATGCTCGACATGGTGCCGATCGGGCGCCTCGGAGAGCCTGCTGAGATCGCCGCGGCGATCGAGTACCTAGCCTCGGAGGACGCCGGGTTCGTGACCGGTACGGTGCTTCCGATAGATGGCGGCCTTTCCATGGGCTGACCGTCCACGGGCGATCGTCCATGGGCTAATCGCTTCAAGCTGGATAGCCTCCTAGTACCCACATAGCAATGGAGAAAGCAAGTGAGTGACAACTTCGAACGATTCACGAATTGTGCAGTAGACGTACTGTCGGTCGACGCCGACCAAGTCGTCTTGGACGCAACTTTCGAGTCTCTCGACGCCGACAGTCTCGACCTCGTCGAACTGGTCATGGCTCTCGAGGAGGAATTCGACGTCAACGTCGAAGAAGAGGAGCTTGACGGCGTCTTGACGATTCAGGCTGCCTACGACTTGATCCTCTCCAAGCTCTGATGCCAACTCGCCGCGTAGCAGTCACAGGCATCGGCGTCGTCGCCCCGTGCGGAATCGGAGCCGACGCCTTCTGGGACGGTCTCTGCTCCGCCGCACCAGTCGGGCCGCGTGTTCTTGAAGACTGGGACGCCTCCCCATACTTCGAGAATCCCAAAGAGGTCAGGCGCAGCGACCGCTTCACCCAGTTCGCGGTTGCAGCCGCCTCCGAGGCTCTGGCCCAGGCCGGCGAACTGACTGTCGACCCGGCGCGCCGCGGCACCTTCATCGGGACCGGCGTCGGCGGAATCGAGACTCTCGAGACGCAGATTGAGACTCGCCTCAACAAGGGCGAACGCCGCGTCTCGCCCTTCCTGGTGCCGATGATGATGACCAACGCAGCCGCGGCCACCCTGTCGATGCGACACGGCTGGCAGGGTCCGTGCGAGAACACCGTCACCGCCTGCGCCGCGGGAACCCACGCCATAGGCAACGCGGCACGCCTCATCAGCAACGGAATCTGCGACGCGGTGCTCGCCGGAGGCAGCGAGGCACCCTTCACGCCGACCGCTGTTGCAGGTTTCACCAACATGACCGCACTCTCGGGCAGTGGGGTGAGCCGCCCATTCGACCCGCGCCGAGACGGATTCGTCATGGCGGAGGGCGCCGGTGTCCTGGTGCTTGAGGAATGGTCATTCGCAGAGGCGCGCGGCGCCACGATCCTCGGAGAGATCCTGGGTTCGGCCTCCACCGCCGATGCCCACCACATAACCGCGCCCGCCCCCGGAGGGACAGGCGCCATCACCTGCATGCGCCTCGCTATCGAGGACGCCGGTCTCTCAGCCGACGATGTCGTTCACATCAACGCACACGGCACCTCAACGGACAAGAACGATGCCGCCGAGGCGGCCGCCATCGCCAAGATCTTCGGAACCCCCGGGCCGGTCATCACCTCCACCAAGGGCGTCACGGGCCACGCACTGGGCGGTGCCGGAGCTCTCGAAGCAGTCGCGGTCCTGCTCTCAATGGACCGTCGACTCATTCCGCCGACTGCGGGCCACGAGACCCTCGATCCGGAGATGCCCGACATCGACGTTGTGGTCAATGGACCCAGGGCGTGGGTTCCGGGACCCTCACTGTCGAACAGTTTCGGTTTCGGCGGGCACAACGGAACCCTGGTAATCGGTCCCGGCTGAATTCAGGGCTCCACGTTCCTAATCGCCGTCGGCGTCAACGATCACGAACATCAGCTCACAGCTGGTTGCGAGTTCGCCGTCAACGGTGGCGCGTCCCTCGCCCTTGCCGGCGCGTGCAGACAAACGGGTCATCTGCACTTCGATCGTCAGCGTGTCGCCGGGCACCACTTGCCGCCTGAAGCGTGCCTTGTCGAGCCCTCCGAACAGGGGGAGTTTGCCTTCGTATCGTTCATCGGTCAGTACCGCCAACGCTCCCACCTGTGCGATCGCCTCACAGATGAGCACTCCGGGGAGCGTTGGGCGGCCTGGAAAATGACCTGCAAAGAAAGCTTCGTCACCAGTGAGCCGCCATGTCCCGACAGCAGATTCGCCCGGGACGATGGCACTGATCTCGTCTACGAACAGAAACGGAGATCGGTGAGGCAGTACCTCAACTGGTTTCGGCAGACTCATAGCTATACAGCAAAGTTGCGGCGATTCAGCAAGTCGCGAGATCGCGGGTTCAGCTCTTGCCCGCGGCCTTCAGCTTCGCCCCAACGGACACCTTGCAGCGAGTACCGGCGGGCACGTTGATCGTTTCGCCGGTCTGGGGGTTGCGAGCCACCCTGGCGCTGGTGTCGGCACGCTCAAACTTGAGGTACCCCGTGATGGCAACTTCCCCTCCGCTGCCGATCTCCGACTCGATCGTGCTCATCATGGCGTCGAGACACGCCCCAGCGTCCTTTTGGCTTACGCCGGCCTTGTCGGCCATGGCTGCAACGAGTTCGCCCTTGTTCATGATTGCTCCGTTTGTTGTTGATGGTTGCCCGCGACTCTCGCGGTCAAACGAATAACACGCGAGCCGAAATCCTCAACAATGTCAAGCATTTGCCGACTCGCGTGGCTTCGACAGCCCTTGAAACTACAGGGATCTCCGTTTACTGCCCACCTTTGAGGCCAAATTACACAACCTCAGAAAACGCCGCCTGAAGGGCCTCCAGAGGCGCCCCGAGCGCTCAGCTCAGACCGAGTCTTTAGCCGAGCTGCTGCGTCGCTCGCCCCGCAGGAAAGCGTCGCGGGCTTCGTCGCCCAAGCCGTGCAGATTGAGTTCAAACGTGAACCCCTGCTCCAAGCGGTAGCTGCGGCTGGGATCATCATCGATGCCAATCAGGGACGCCTTGGCCGCCCGCATCACGGTCGGATGCTTCGATGCGATGACCGAGGCGACCTCACGGGCATTGTCCATCAGTTCGGCCGCATCGACGACACGCAGCACGGTCCCCCAGCGCTCAAGCTGTTCTGCCGCCACCGGCTCGCAGCTGTAGAGCATCCAGCGAAGGTGCTTCTCGGGTACCAGCCGTGCCAGATAGCTCGCTGCCCCGAGCGCGCCGTTGTCGATCTCGGGGAGCCCGAAACGCGCACCCCTTGCCGCCACCACGATGTCGGCGCTTCCGGCGAGTCCGATGCCGGTGCCGAAGCAGAAGTCGTTGACCGCGCAGACAACCGGCACCGCGCACCCGTAGACGGCTCGAAACGCGCCGAGGCAGGCCCGGTTGACCTCGATGATGCCCGAGTTGCCGGGCATCTGTTGCATCTCTTTGATGTCGACCCCGGCGCAGAATCCCCGTCCGGTTGCGGTCAGGATGACAGCCGACACTTCGCTGCGGTGCTCGATGCCGTTCAGGATCTCCGCTAGTCGGTCCGTGTCGGCAATCGGCAGGGCGTTGACCTTCGGGTTGTCCATCACCAACTCGAGGACACCGTCCTCGCTCAGAGACTCGTGAATGGTCATCGGCGCACCAACACAGACGAACCATGGCCGAACAGGCCCTGGTTGGCGGTTATCCCGACCCTCGCTCCCTCGACCTGACGGGCCTGCGCCTGACCCCGCAGCTGCCAGGTCAGCTCACATACCTGGGCGATCGCCTGGGCGGGAACCGCCTCCCCGAAAGCACCGAGACCGCCGCTGGGATTCACCGGCAGGCGGCCCCCGATCGTGGTGACGCCGTCGCGCAGAAGTTTCTCCGCCTCGCCCACCTCGCAGAACCCGAGTTGCTCATACCAGTCGAGTTCCAGCGCAGACGAAAGGTCGTAGACCTCGGCCACATCGACATCGGAGGGACCGAGGCCGGCCTCGGCATAGACACGGTCTCCGATCGAGGCCTTGAAGCCCCGGTCGGGAGGCGCAGTCTCCCCCGCAGAGTCTGTGGCCAGATAGGGCAGGTCGATGACGGTGTCCGGAAAGGTCGGCGTGACAGTCGAGATGCCCGCGACCCGCACCGGGTCGCTCACGCCGTGAGCCCGTGCGTAGTCCATCGACGACACCACCATCGCCGCTCCGCCATCGGAGGTCGCACAGATGTCGAGCAGGCGCAGAGGATCGGACACGACCGGAGAGTTCGCCACATCGTCGATGTCGTACTCCTTGGTGAACCGAGCCCTGGGGTTGTGAACCGAGTGGCGGGAGTTCTTGACTTTCACCCTGACGAAGTCCTCGGAGGTGGCGCCGTAGAGGTCCATTCGGCGTCGGGCTTGAAGACCGAAATACACCGGGTTGGTCGCGCCGACGAGCTTGAAGCGCAGCCAGTCCATGTCGTCGGGACGGTCACCTTCATTCGGCGCCAGAAAGCCCTTGGGAGTGGTGTCGGCACCCACCACGAGTGCCACGTCGGTCGCCCCCGAGAGAATCTGCCCCCGCGCAACCGACAGAGCGGTGGCGCCGGAGGCACAGGCCGCATAGGACGACGCCACCTGCGCGCCGTTGAAACCCAGGGCCCGGGCGAATGTCGAGCCTGCAACGTAACCGGGGTATCCGCAGCGAACAGTGATCGCCCCCGAAACGAAACCGACGTCGTTCCAGTCGACACCGGCGTCGCGGAGCGCCTCGTTGGCCGCGGCCGTGCCGTACTCGACGAAGTTGCGGCCCCACTTTCCCCACGGGTGCATGCCGACACCGAGGATGGCGATCTCTTCCATCAGCTCAACCC
Organism: uncultured Acidimicrobiales bacterium; assembly: GCA_951812975.1. Taxonomy (GTDB): domain Bacteria; phylum Actinomycetota; class Acidimicrobiia; order Acidimicrobiales; family Aldehydirespiratoraceae; genus VXYK01. The sequence goes on from CATOTC010000003.1 coordinate 168,782, forward strand.
TTCCATCACGCTTGCACCTCTACAGGTCTCCACTTCCACACCATGTATTCGTGTTCATCATCCTCGTAGAGGGTGTCGATGACCAACTCGACTTCTGTGCCGACACTGAGATCATCGGGAGTGACGCCCGCCACGCACTGCCCCAGGATCACCATCTGCTCTTTCTCGAGTTCGACTGCGGCGATGGTGATCGGTTCGTACGGGTCGGTCGCAGCCACGAACGGCGGAGGCGGCTGGTAGTTGCTCGTCGTGTAAGACCAGACCTTGCCGCGCCGCGACAACAGCACCTCCTCAAGATCTTGTGGACCGTTGACGGCCGGATCGCCGCCGGCAAGGTGTTTGGGGAAGAAGTAGGTCTGACGGCCGGAGAGCTTGGCCCCGATCAGGTGCGGCTCGCCCTCGGTGGTGTGCATCCCCTCCACAACAGGCACCCGGGACTTGACCCGTGCGCCTTCGTCGCCGGTATCGGCGGTGTCGGCGCCTTCGGATGCGGATACGGATACGGAACTGTCCGGGGTCATTGTGATCTCCTGATCTGACGCACAGCCAGAGTACCGGTTACCTTGCCTGAGTATGAACGCAGAGAACCCCAACCCCCAACGGTCGATCTCGAGTGCTGATGACTTTCCATTGCACCAGACGTCGGAGTACATCCGCCACGCAGCGACTTCGGACCGGAACTTCTATGACCGCTACTACTTCAACCTGCATCCCTCGAGCGACGAGTACTTCGCCATCTTCGGACTGGGCCAGTACCCCAACCTCGGCACCACCGACACCTTCCTGGCGGTGACGCAGGGCGGCATCCAGCGGGTCATGCGAGCGTCGAAACCGTTGAGTGACCGCTTCGACATCTCAGTCGGGCCGTTGCGGATCGAGATCATCGACCCCCTCGAGAAGCTCAGGGTCGTGGTCGATCCCAACGACGCAGACATCGCCATGGACGTCACCTGGACGGCTTCACACCGTGCCTTCGAAGAGCCGCGTCAGTATCTGCGCACCAAGGGGACCGTGGTGTTCGACACTCAGCGTTTCGCCCAACTCGGCCGATGGGAGGGCACGTTGAACATTGCCGGCGAGGATTTCGCCGTGTCACCTGAGAACTGCGGCGGGTCACGGGACCGTTCTTGGGGCGTGCGCCCAGTCGGCGAGCAGCAACCCGACGGCATCCGCCAGAACATCTCGGTGATGGCCGGAATGTGGAACTACATGCCGATGGACTTCGAGGACCACTCGATCATCTACATGTGCCACGAGGAACCCTCCGGGAACCGCCCGCTGGAGGAGGGAGTCCGAGTGTGGCACGACGAGGCGCGCGGCCACGACTGGCTGGGTCGGCCGGAGTGGTCCCACGACCTGGTCAGCGGGACCCGCCTGCTGTCGGGGAGCCGCATCAGCTTCCCCGAAGCGCCGGAGGGCCCGATCACCGTCGAGGCGAGGCCGCTGGTCACGAACTTCATCTCACTGGGCACCGGTTACGGGATGGACGCGGACTGGCGCCACGGCATGTGGCAGGGCGAGAGCGAAGTCGTCCAAGCCCTGGAATACGAGGTTGATGAGATAGCTGCGCTGGCCCAGTACGGAGTCGTCGATTCGGTCGGGCAGTTCAGCTACAACGGCAACACCGGATACGGCCTCTACGAGCACGGTTTCTTCGGCCCCTTCGAGAAGCTGAACCTGCAAGAAGTCGGCGACCTGTTCCCATAAGCAGCGTCGCCCGATCAGCGTCTCTTGAGCAACGTCTCTTAAGCTTCACCCCGCAGCCCCCGTTCCGGGCCGTGACGGCCGGTCGAGCGCGGTGAACGAGGGCGGGAAGTAACGTCGGCACTGTGACCTCGTCACTTCCACCACCGCCCGGCTCGCGTTCTGCCTCGGTTTCTTCGTTGCCGCCCCCTCCTCCCCCACCTGCCAACCGCGCGAAACCGGGGCGGTTCTCGGGACGGACCCCACCGAGATATCCAGAATGGTTGAGGTGGGGCCTCGGAGACTTTTGGATCGCCGGCGGGATCTACCTCCTCGTCAGCATCGTGTTGGGGGTGATCCTCCTCCTCGACGATCGCGGTATTTTCTCTTCCAGCAGTGCTTCCACCATCAGCGACGCTTGGCTTGTCGCTCTGATCGTCATACCCCCGCTGGTACAGGTCAGCTATGTGATCTTGGCTGTTCGACACAAGGGCCGAGGTCTCGCAGCAGACCTCAGCTGGCGCTTCAAACCCGTCGACTTGGCTATCGGCTTAGTGCTCTTCTTGATCGCTGTCGTGCTCTCCGTCTTGGTGACTGTGGCAATGGAAGTGCTCTTCGGAATCTCTCCAACTGCTGCTCTGGTCGACATGATCCAGGACGGCGACGGCACCGCTACGGGCATAACCGGCGGGATCGTGGTGCTGGCCGTACTTGTCGCTCTCCTCATACCCGTCATGGAGGAGATCGTCTATCGCGGGCTGCTTTGGAGCGCGCTCGAGAAACGAGGCATGCGCGAGGAAGCAATACTTGTCGTTACCAGCCTGATCTTTGCCGCAGTGCATCTCGAACCGACCCGCTTCCCGATTCTGTTCGTACTCGGCCTCGCGCTCGGTTATGGACGAATCCAAACGGGCAGGATCGGTTCGTGCATCGCAACCCACATCTATCTCAATTCCACGGCCATGATTGCTCTGCTTGCCACCCTGTAAAACTGCTTCGTGATAGCCTCAACCTTCGTTCGCCGACAGTCCCCCGTCTAAAGTTGTCGCCATGACCGCACACGACCATTGGACGCCGCTCGTAGATCTTGAGGGCAAGAAAGCCTTCGTGGGTCGCCATATTGGGCCCCCCGAAGCCGAGAAAGCCCAGATGCTGGCTGCTCTCGGCGTCAGTTCGATGGAGGAACTGATCGACGCCACGGTGCCCGAAGACATCAGAATGTCTGAACCGTTGGACCTCCCCTCCGGCGTCGGGCAGACCGCCGCCCAGAATCTCCTTCGAGCCATCGCCCGGTCCAACCAGATCCGCACATCGCTGATCGGGATGGGTTACCACGAGACCATCACTCCCCCGGTGATCCGACGCAACATCTTGGAGAACCCCGGTTGGTACACCGCATACACTCCCTATCAGCCTGAGATCTCCCAGGGCCGCCTCGAAGCGCTGCTCAACTTCCAGACGATGGTGGCAGAGCTCACCGGGATGGACTTGGCCAACGCTTCGCTGCTCGACGAAGCCACAGCCGTTGCTGAAGCCATGACCATGCTGCATCGGGTCAGTCGGGGAAGGACTGGTGACTGCTTCCTGATCGATGCCGAGTGCCATCCCCAGACGATCGCGGTGGTGGAGACCAGAGCAGAACCGATCGACCTCAAGACCGTTGTCGGCGACCCGGCGAGCGCGGACCTCAGCGGCGTATACGCAGTTGTGGTGCAGTACCCGGGGACCACCGGCGTGGTCCCAGACCTCGAGGCGATCATCGAACGGGCGCACGCCAACGACACCCTCGTGGCTGTGGCTGCTGATCCGCTGGCCCTGGTCGTGCTGGCACCGCCCGGAGACTTCGGTGCCGATGTGGTTGTTGGGAGCACTCAGCGCTTCGGGATACAGATGGGTTTCGGCGGCCCGCACGCCGCATACTTCGCGGTGCGTGAGCAGCACCAGCGCTCGCTGCCCGGCCGGCTCGTGGGAGTCTCCCGCGACACCGGGGACCGGCGGGCTCTGCGGCTGGCGTTGCAGACTCGCGAACAGCACATTCGCAGGGAGAAGGCCACATCCAACATCTGCACCTCACAGGTGCTGCTGGCGGTGATGGCCTCGATGTTCGCCATTCATCACGGCCCGACCGGTCTGCGTCGGATCGCCATGCGGGTCAACCGCTTCGCGGCCGTGCTGGCGGACGGACTGCGCCGCGGCGGGCTCGACGTGGTGCATGAGGAGTTCTTCGACACGGTCTGCGTGCGTGTGCCCGGCCGCGCCGACAAGGTTCTGACGATCGCGCTGTCACAGGGGGTGAACCTGCGTCGGGTCGACGCCGACACCGTCTCAATAACACTCCACGAGACCACAACCCGGAACGTTATTGAGATTGTCTGGTCGGCTTTCGGCATCGACGGCGACGTCGGCTACCTCGACGTCCATGTCAGAGACCCGCGACCGGTCAAATACCGGCGTGACACCCCCGCGCTGCAACACCCGATCTTCACCGCATACCACAGCGAAACCGACCTCGTGCGCTACATGCGCCGACTCGTCAACCGCGACATCGCTCTGGATCGATCGATGATTCCGCTGGGCAGCTGCACCATGAAACTCAACGCGGCCACCGAGATGGAGCCGGTGAGCTGGCCCGAACTCGCACGCATTCATCCCTTCGCGCCAGTGGGTCAGACCGTCGGTTATCAACGGATGATCGACGAACTCGAACGTTGGCTGACCGAGATCACCGGATACGCGGCGGTCTCGCTTCAACCGAACTCCGGGGCCCAGGGAGAGCTGGCGGGGCTCTTGGCGATCCGCTCCTACCACCGGAGCCGCGGCGAGGCGCAGCGTGATGTGTGCCTGATCCCGTCGTCGGCGCACGGCACCAACGCGGCCAGCGCGGTGATGGCGGGAATGCGCGTCCTGGTGGTCAACTGCGACGACGAGGGCAACGTGGAGATCGCTCATCTCGACAAGCTCGTTAGCGAGCATCGCAATGAGCTCGCCGCCTTGATGATCACCTATCCCTCCACCCACGGAGTCTTCGAAGTCGAGGTGCGCCGGATCTGCGAAATGATCCACGACGCGGGCGGGCAGGTGTACCTCGACGGCGCCAACCTCAACGCCATGGTGGGTCTGGCCCAGCCCGGAAAATTCGGTGCCGACGTGTCGCACCTCAACCTGCACAAGACCTTCTGCATTCCCCATGGCGGCGGCGGTCCCGGAATCGGCCCGATCGGCGTCGGAGAGCACCTGGTTCCGTTCCTTCCGAACCATCCGTCGACGCCCGTCGCGGGCCCGCCGACGAGCCCTGGGCCGGTGGCGGCCGCACCGTGGGGGTCGGCCGGAATCTTGGCGATTCCCTGGATGTACATACGCATGATGGGAGCGAAAGGCCTGCGTCAGGCCACCGAGACCGCCATCCTCAACGCCAACTACATCGCCAAACGCCTCGAGGACTACTATCCGGTGCTCTACCGCGGCGCAAACGGCTGGGTGGCACACGAGTGCATCCTCGACACCAGGATCATCTGCGCCGAAGCTGGACTACGCGTCGACGACATAGCGAAACGCCTCATCGACTTCGGGTTCCACGCCCCGACCATGTCTTTCCCGGTGCCCGAGACGTTGATGGTCGAACCCACGGAATCGGAGAGCCTCGAGGAACTCGATCGATTCTGTGATGCCATGATCGCCATCCACGCCGAAGCTGAGCGAATCGTTGCCGGAGACTGGCCCGCAGACGACAACCCGCTCGTCAATGCCCCACACACCGCCAGTGATGTGACTGCTGATTCCTGGCCCCATCCCTATTCGCGCAAGGAAGCCGCCTTCCCCGAAGGCTGGGGGCGCGCCGACAAGTACTGGCCCCCGGTGAGCCGGATCGACGGTGTCTACGGCGACCGCAACCTGATGTGCTCATGCCCTCCGATGGATCTGCTCAGCGAGCAGTGACCCGTAGCGGCTGATCAAGGCCGTGGCGAGTTCGATTCTCACGGCGACGCCGGATTAGGTTCGGTGGATGGCAAATCCACAGCACGATCTCCTTGTTGAGCGGCAGGGCCACGCGATGGTCCTCACCATGAACCGTCCGGAGCGTTTCAATGCGATCACCGGGGCGATGTTGATCCGCATGTACGACGCCTACCAGGAAGCCTCCGCCGATCCCGACGTCCGCTGCATCGTGATCACCGGCGCCGGCGGCAACTTCTGTTCGGGGGCCGACCTCAGGGCCATGGCCGGCGACAGCCGCGAGGGTGATCCAATGGACACCAGGGCGCGCATGGCCGAGGACCCCGACATCGTCTACAAGGCGCTGTTTCGCCACTACCGTCCGACCAAGCCGATCATCGCTGCGGTGGAGGGTGTAGCGATAGCGGGAGGGACCGAACTGCTCCAGGCGATGGAGATCCGTGTGGCCGGTGAGAGCGCTCGTTTCGGTGTCAGCGAGGCGCGTTGGTCGCTGTATCCGATGGGCGGATCGGCGGTGAGGCTCCCCCGCCAGATCCCCTACACGCAGGCCGCTGAGATCCTTCTCACCGCCAAACACATCAGCGCTGCTGAAGCGAAGGAAATTGGCCTCATCGGCCATGTCGTCCCCGACGGTGCCGCGCTCGACAAGGCAATGGAGATCGCCGAGGTCGTCTCGGCCAACGGGCCGCTGGCAACCGCGGCCATCACTCGCACTCTGCACGAATGTGACGGGATGGAACTCGACGAGGCGCTGCGCCACGAATGGGACTACGGTCAGGCGGTCTTCGCCTCCAACGATGCCAAGGAGGGCCCCAAGGCCTTCGCCGAGAAACGCAAACCCAACTTCACCGGAACCTGATCTTGCACGCCCTTTGACCGTCGCCTAGATTCAATTCTAGAACTTGTTCTAGTTATCCACTTCAGGAGAAAACACAATGGAGTTCGGCCTCTTCTTCAACGGGTACCTGCCCGGTCCGGCGGCTCACGAAACCGAGTCAGAGCACCTGATGCTCATGCGCGAAGCGGAATACGCGATCCTCGCCGACAAATACAACTGGAAGTACGCCTGGTGTGGCGAACACCACTGCCTCACCGAGTACAGCCACATGTCCGCCCCCTATCCCTTCATGGGGTACGTGGCCGCGAAGACCGACCGGATCCACCTCGGCTCAGCCATAACCTCGTTCCCCACAACCAAGGAACACCCGGTCCGGTTCGCCGAACGGGCCGCGATGTTGGACCACCTGACCGAGGGCCGCTTCGAGTTCGGCACCGGCCGCGGCGCGGGCAGCCACGAGGTCGCCACCTTCAACGGCACCGTGCTCTCCGAGACCAAGGCCATGTGGGACGAAGTGGCCCATGAGATCCCGCGCATGTGGGAACAGAAGGACTACAGCCACCAGGGCGAGCACTTCTCGGTGCCGACGCCGCACAACATCCTGCCCAAGCCCTACGGCAAGGGGCACCCACCCATCTGGGTGGCCTGTGGCAACCCGGCGACCTTCGCCAAGGCCGGCGCGCACGGCATCGGTGCCATCGCCTTCAACTTCGAGCCGATCCACAACCTCAAGGGGCGTGTCGAGGCCTACAAGGAGGCATCGGAGAACGTGACCGACCAGATCGGCCAGTTCCAGAACAACAACGTGATGATGACCAACGCAGTCATCTGTCTCGAGGACCGCGACGAAGCCCGGGCCATGGCCAAGCGCAACCTCCGCGGCTACCGCGTCACCATGGTCAACATGTACCACGACTCCATGCCCAAGAGCCCCGATGCCGTCGTCTGGCCCAACGCCGTGCAGCGCTATGCGATGGACGACGAGACGCTCGACATGGCCATCAAGGGTGGTTTCATGCTCTGCGGCAACCCCGAGGAGGTCTGCGAACAGGTGGTGGCGTACCAGGATGTGGGATGCGACCAGGTCTGCTTCGGCACCCCCGACGAGGGCTACACCCATGACCAGACCCTCGAGATGATCGAGGTGTTCGGCAAGTACGTGATCCCCGAGTTCGACAACGACCCCGTCCACTCGACCACCCGCTACCGGGATAACGCCAAGCCCCAGTTCCCGGTGTTCAACGGCGACATCGACCCGGTCGTCGATGCGGCTGTGCCCCCGGCGTTCCCGATCTCCGTCTGATACTTGATCTGGCGCTGCCTGCCACGGTCCGGCCCGCTCAGGAATAGATTGCCTGCGGAGATCTTTGCTTTGGCTGCTAGAACAACCCGATGACACACCATAGAGCAACATTGAAGGTCGGAATCCAGATTCAGCCGCAGGGCGTGAGCGTCGAACAGATGCGGACCGCCTGGAAGGCTGCCGACGACATGGGAGTCGACTCGATCTGGATCTGGGACCACTTCTATCCCCTGTTCGGAGATATGGACGCCACCCACTTCGAAGCCTGGACGCTGCTGTCGACGATGGCTGCTGACACCTCCCAAGCACAGTTGGGCACGCTCGTGACAGGCAACAGCTACCGCAACCCCGAGTTGCTGGCCGACATGGCACGCACCCTGGACCATGTCAGCGGCGGCCGAATGTACTTGGCGGTTGGCGCCGGTTGGTTCGAACGCGATTACACCGAGTACGGCTACGAATTCGGCACTGTCGGCAGTCGCCTGCGCCAGCTTGAAGCCGACCTGCCCCGCATGAAGGACCGCCTCGCCAAACTCAATCCCCCACCGGTGGGCGCGATGCCGATCATGATCGGGGGCAGCGGCGAGAAGGTGACCCTGCGACTCGTAGCCGAGCACGCCGACTCATGGAACACCTTCGGTCCACCCGAGAACTTCGCGCGGCTCTCAGGCATCCTCGATGACTGGTGCGCCAAGGTCGGTCGAGACCCCAGCGAGATCGAGCGAACGGTCGCCATCCAAGCCGACGACGTGAACGACATCAAGCGTTACTCCGATGTCGGTGCCGACCACGTGATCTTGATGAGCGGAGGTCCCTTCGACCTCTCGCCGCTGCAGACGCTCATCGACCAACGCGACGCCCGGGGCTGACCGAAAGCTCCTCAGGTGTCCGTCAGCTCGACCCAACCTTGGGGGGGTTCTTTGCCAGGATGCAGTGCGCCGCAGTTGGAGCAGGTTCGCGGTTGCTCATCTCGGTAGAAGCTCTCATAGATGGGGGCAGATCGGTCACGATACTGGTAAGGGCCACTTCGACACGATGCACCAGGGCTTGGCACGCGAAGCAGTACCACTCGAAACCATCCAACGCCCCAAGGGGGCGCTTGGGCTCCACCACCAGTCCGATTGATCCCTGTTGGGGTCGCTGCGGGGAGTGCCGCACATGGGGTGGTAACAGGAAGATCTCGCCTTCGCGAATCGGAACGTCGTACTGGATGCCTCCATCGACGACCTTGAGCACCATGTCTCCTTCGAGTTGGTAGAAGAACTCCTCGACAGGATCGTCATGGAAATCGGTACGTCGGTTGGGTCCACCCACCACCGTGACCATGAGATCGGCATCTTCCCAGATCTGCTGGTTGCCTACCGGCGGTTTGAGCAGGTCGCGGTGCTCGTCAATCCAAGTCCGAAAGCTGAACGCTGTGAGCCGATTGGCCATTTCTGTTCTCCTTCAGGAATTCGTGGGCGCTTCCAGACCACACTGCAAAAAAGCCTCCCGTGTAGCAAACTTCTCGCTGTCGGTCAGCTCGCACAACGGTGGCCGGACTCGCCCGCCGACCTGTCCGAGCAACTCCTGCCAACACTTCTGGTGCGCGTGCGGCTTCTCGGCGGGCCGAGTCCGCTTCAGCGCATCACGTACTGGGTTCAAGCTTTCGCTCATTCGGCGCGCCGCGGTGACGTCTCCAGCCAACGCCGCTCGGGTGTAGTCATGCATGCGCCGGTCGTCTGCGGTCTGGAGCAGGAACGGCGGCGAAGAACACAGGTACAACTGCCAGCCCAACTCCACGATGTTGTCCAGCCACTCCGTTTCGGACGCAGTGCTCACCTGAATGCGGTCAGAAGCCAATGCGGTCAGCTCGGCATACATCGCCCGGGGAACGCTGTATTTGATCGCAACAACGTTGTCCAGATCGGCCAGTCGGTTGCAAAGTTCCGGTGACATCAGATAGCCGCTGTCGGGATGACTCCACAGGGCGATACCGATGTCGACCTCCCGAGACACCGTCTCGTAGTACCCGAAGACGGTCTCGTCGTGCTCTTCGAAGAAGTGGAGCATCGGTGCGTGGACCACGATGTAGTCCGCGCCCGATTCCTGGGCATGGTGAGCCAGGTCGAGCACCACGTCGAGATTCTGATCTGAGCACGACATCATCGTCTGGCCTCGCCCGCGCGTGGCTTCCACCGCAACCTCCAAGAGCCGCTTCCGCTCCTTCACGCTCATCGAGAAGAACTCGCCCTGCTTACCGCCGACAAACAGGCCGGCGATGCCCAAGTCCTCAACCCAATGACCGATGTTGCGCTCAAAGCCGTCCTCGTCCAATTGCAGATCACTCGTGAAGGACAGCTCTCCGGCGGCGAGCAGCAGATGCTGGCGATTGGTCGAGCGCTGGCGATGAACCCGAGACTGCTAGTGCTCGATGAGGCAACCGAGGGACTGGCACCCCCGGTCCGTGCCACTATTTTCACTGCCCTGCAGCTCCTGAAGCACGAGGGTCAAAGCATCCTCGTCGTCGACGCTCATCTGCGCAAACTGCTGACGCTGACCGACCGCAACACAGTGATCGAGAAGGGTCGCACCGTCTGGACGGGGACTACCCAGGAACTTATCGAGAATCCCAGCGTCACCAATCGATTTCTTGGAGTGGATGTATAGGCGTTCGTCCGTCCCACCCGCGCAGGCGGGGCTGGTTGGACACGAACAGGACTGGGATGGCTGCGGGACCCACAACCTGTGTCTGGGTCGATGTCGTTCGCGGCGCCGAAGGGCACAGAGTCGGCGGTGCGGTACGACCGGTAGTCGGTTTGTCAACCCTCGGACTGGACCCCGAAGCGGTCCACATAGAACTGCAGATCGCTTGCCAGTCCTTGGAGGTCGACGCCGAAGTCCTCTTCAACGTGATAGCTGACGCTGCCGTGGACGCCACGGGGGTGCAGTGCCATGTAGTCGTTCATGGCCGCCTCGGTCTGCGCTGACCACGGATGGTCGGCGAGTTCGTAGATCGTCTGGACAGTCGCTATGTCGTCGGCCATGAACTCGTGGAACTTCACGTCGATCGACTGCGCGCCCGGCACGAGTTCCCGCTCGTCCGCCATAGCCCGGAACATCCGCTGCATACGGTCGATCCAGTAGAGGCCGACCTCACGGATCGTCGCAGGATTTCGGCTCATACGAGCCGTGTAAGTAAGCATCGTCGACATCGACTTGGCCACCGCGACCGGATCGCGGTGGGTGCAGATCACGGTTGCGTCTCCGAACACCGACATGAGCGGCCCGAGTTGCTCCACGTGCTGGGGAGATTTGAGCAGCCAACGATCAGCGCCTGTGGGACGCACGAACATCAGGACCTTGAGCAACGCCTTGAGGTATTCGTAGTAGGGGGTCTGGTCGCTCGCCAGATACCAGTCGCGGTGTGACGGCATTACCGCCATCGTCTCCGGTGCCATCCCTCCGTAGGGAATGGCGAGCAGGGCGATCTCCTCATGCACGTGCTCGGGAGTCATGTCGTGCATGCGTTTGAAGTACGGCAGCGCCCCGTTGAGTCCTGCGAGTCCCTCGGCGCAACGCCCGAAACGGGGATCGTCCTCGTCACGGGGGCCATGGTCGATCCCCTGTTCCGCCAGCGGAGGCACCGGCTCCAGGCTCTCCCAGTAGGGCATCGTGCGGAAACTCAGGTCCGACGACATCAGGTTGTGCAGATGTGTGGTCCCGGTGCGGCCCTGGCCGGCGATCACGACCGGGCGCTTGATCTCGATGTCGTGGATCTCCGGATGCCGCTTCAGCAGGTCGGTAACCAACAACTTCTGTTTGGCGTAGCCGACCAGCGTCGAATGGTTGCTCAGCTGCCCGAGGGTCGAGAGGTCGCCCTCGGTGGGCATGGCCCTCACCAGGCTTCCGAGCGGCTCAACATGGAGGTCGTCGCCGAAATTGTCGAGTCCGGTCTCCGCCGCGGCCTGGTTCAAGACGGCTTCCGAGGACCATTCCAGCATTTCGGCCATCGGCGCCACCATCTCGAAGGCAGCCTTGATCTCGTCGGGATACTCCGGGGCAACAAGGTCCGTTATCCGCACAGGCGCCGGTCTGGTGAATTGCGTTTCGTTCATCTCTCCAGCGTTGCACTCGCGCTTCGAATTAGCGAAACGGAGGCCCGTCAATCGCTGGGCAGGTCGAACTCGCCGATGAGCACTGACGCGTTGCCCAGCGGAGTGCCTCGGCCGTTCATGAAGTGCTCGTAGTAGCGCGTGAAGTGACCCTGGAGATTCTGGTCGATCTCGGACTGTGAGTAGTCGAGTGTGTAGTAGGTCGACACGCCCAGTTCCTCGCCGGCGGACTTCGAGGCGTCGGCGTCGGCCACAGCCCAGACCACCCCGACAATCCCCTCCCCGCGTTCGTCGAGGATCTTCTCGATGTAGCTGCCCCTGCCTTCAATGGGCGCAACGAGTTCGATACCGCCGTCCCAAGAGAAGAGCATCTTGACGCCGAAAGCGGCGGCTTCTTCGTCGTTGCCGGGATGGAACTCGCATCCCAGCAAACGCTCATAGAACTCCCGACCGGCCTCGATGTCCCGTACAGCCATGACGACCCGGTTGACGCCGTGCTGTCTGACGCTCTGGTTCCCGACGCTCTGTTGTCTCATGACGGCACTCCCTCTCTGGGGAACAGCTGTTTGGAATCGGACTCGACTCGTATCCGGCGCAGGTACATCGAGGCGATCCGCCAATGGCCGCCATCGCGGCGGTACGTCTCCTCATACCATCCGCACCCCCACATGTGACCGAGACCGAATTGCGGCGGCCACCACAGGTGGTCCTCCATCGACCAGACTCCGGACGCTTCGTCGCCATCGACAGAGATCTCGCCCATGTGGCCGTGATGCACCGCCGTCACCTCGCCGATCATCGACATCAGCATGTCGACGAATGCGTCGTTGCCGATGATGGGCGTTTCATCGCCGGTGTCATCGGGAGTGCGAACCTCCACGTCAGCAGTGAAGACGTCACGCAGTTCATCCCAGCGTTTCTGGTCCATGAGTCTGAAATAGCGGGCCTTGAGCTGTCGGATCGCCTCAATCTCCACCAGTTGTTCCGCGTTCACTGTCATCCTCCGATCAAAACAGCCATCCCCCGAACCTAACCGGCCGATGTCAGCAACTCACAAATCCCGCTGACCGGGCCCGACGGATCGGCCAGGCGGCTGCGGAGCCTCGAAGCCAGATCAGACGGTGCCGAATCCGAGACCAGCGAAGCGAACTTGGCGTCGATCTGTTGTGGGCTCAACGGGTCGTGCATCGACCCCCGCTGACCGTGGACCGTCCGTTCGAGGACCTCGCCGCTCCCAAGGAAGATCCGCACCCTGCCACCCATCTTCTTGGCGTACGTGTCGTCGAACTGCTCCGCCGCGCGCAGCGACACCACCCTGGCTTGAAGATCTGCGATTGCGGGGCTCGCGATCCACTCAGGCCCATAGGTTGCCGGGTCGGCGGGATCGGCGAGGATCGCCGCAGCGATGTTGAACTGCGCCGAATACTGAGCGGCCATGACCGATGTCGTTCCGTCCATGCTGTTCTGGGTGGCCGCCTTGGTGGGACCCTCGGCCTCGATTCGATCGATCTGGTCTGTGGTCAGTCGATGCTCGGCCCGCAGTTCGGCGGTGGCCTGGATCAGCGGATGAATGTCGCTGCAGGCGGCGTAAGGCTTGACGGTGATCTCGTCGATCATCCACCTGCTGCCGAGTGCGTCGGTCAGCAGTTCGGGTTCAGGGGCGGTGCCGAACACATTGCAGAACCCGTACCTGCCGGCCATGCCGTCGGCGGAACCTTCGAAACCGTTGGCCGCGAGCGATGCCGCCAACAGGCCTGCCTCAGCGGCACGTCCGGCGTGCATCCGCTTGGCCATCCCTCCCGAGGAGGCGAACTCCATGGTCCCCGAGGCCAACGACACCGCCACCCCGAAGGCATGGTTCAACCTCTCTGCGTCGAAACCAAGCAGTCGGCCGGCCGCCGCAGCCGATCCGAAGACCCCCGACATCGAAGTTGGATGGAACCCCGACAGCATGTGGTCTGCCGGTCCCACTGCGATCCCCGCTCGACCCATTGCCTCATAACCGATGACGATCGCTTCGCTGAGGTCCAGACTCGTCGCCCCCGACTCCTCGGCGAGCGCCAGTGCCGCCGGGACCACGACCGCGCCGGGATGGCTGATGGCCTCCTCGTGCACGTCATCTAGTTCGAAGCCATGAGCAGACGCGCCGTTGGCGAACGCCGCCATCGCCGGGGTGGTCCTGGCTGAGTGCCCGATCACCGTCGCCGTGCCCTCCCCTCCCGTCGCCAGTGCATGAGCGGCCGCGGCCTGCGACCAGGGTTGGGAGGAACCGAACGCCATACATCCCAGGGTGTCGATGAAGGCGTTGACGGACTGGCCCAACAGCCTTTGGTCAACTCGGCCGCTCAGTCCGGCGAGGAAGTCTGCAAGGTCGCGGGTCAGCGACTCGGACTGGGCCACTAGTGGTCCCCGAGAGCTTCGAGCAACAGGGCATGGAGATGAGGCACGGCGTTCTCGGCGTGAACGCTCGCTGTGCCGCTCGGGTCCACGATGAGCGGCCCCGGTTGATAGCCGCGGCTGGCCACGCCGGTTTGAACGGAGTCCATGATGTCGAAATCCTCGCTGACTGTCGTGTCCCAGTCGAGTTCGATCACTTCCAGTTGTTCCGGCGTCGGCTCAGCCCGGTCGAACCACCACTCACGGATCAGCAGGGTCTCGTCGACAGCAAGGGGAACCCACCGGAAAGTGTTGAGCACACGCCCCGGGTAGCACTGGATCGAAGAGACCGGCCAGGTGTAGAAGGCGCCGTACTCGCTGCTGTCGGCCCGCCGGGTGTAGGCCGAGCGCTCCGGCGACGGCCCCTGCGCGGTGTGGTGGATCGTGAAACCCCTCGGGGTTATCCGGTAGCTCCCGGGCGTGACCACTCCGGCGGTGAAGGTCTTGTGCACGTTGGGACAGTGGTAGCACTCGTTGTAGTTCTCAACGGCCACTTTCCAGTTGGCCTTGACCAGGTGCGTGCGCCTCCAGGTCAGCATCCGTTCGGTGGAATCGGGCGCGATCGCCTGCAGTTCCGAGGCAATCCCGGGGACTGTCGCTTCCAGCGAGGGGGCGTCGGGGTCGAGGTTGACGAACAGGAATCCCGCCATCGACTCGACTCGCACCGCAGGCACGCACAGCTCACCCACGTCCTCTCCGCGGGCACTGGTCAAGCGCCCGGACAGGTTGTATGACCAGGCATGATACGGACAGGTGATGCTCGACACCTCGGCCGCGTCAGCGGCAACGAGCTGGTGGCCCCGGTGTTGACAGACGTTGTAGAAACCGCGGATCACACCGTCGTCGTTCACCACGATCACGCTCTCGTCGCCCACTCGGGCGGTGAACAGGTGCCCCGGCGCCGAGACCTGCGTGCAATGCCCGACAAGCTGCCAACTGTGGGCGAAGATGCACTCGAGTTCGCGGGCGAAGATCTCGGGGTCCGTGTAGTAGCGGGCGTCGATGCCCCTGTGGTTGGTGTCCCCCATCGTCACCTCCTCCATCCAGCGCCTCCCCCGTCAGTGCAGGCCGACACCGCTAATCCAAGTCTGCCAGGGCGTCGACGAGCTGGTCCATGCGTTCCTTGAGGTTCACGTCGCAGCGCAGGAAGCGGTCGTCGAGCCCCCTCCACGATGCCGCCCCGTCCTTCACGATCACACCCCGCTCCAGCAGCCCGTTGAACACCTCGGTCGAGTTCGTATCGGGATCGAGTATCTCCACGAGGAAGAAGTTGGAGCGGCTCTCGGGCACGATCCGGAACCTGTCCAGTTCACCGAAACGGCCCCGCACGTACTGCCTGGCGTCGGTGATGGTGGCCACCGTGCGATCCACATGCTCGTCGTCGTCGAGGGCCGCGATGCCGCCGGCGATCTGCAGTTGCCCCATGTTCCAGGTGGGCTTCACCGCCAGCAGGGCGTCGATGATCGGACGGGCGGCCACGCCGAAACCGACGCGCAGCCCCGCCAGACCGTATGCCTTGGAGAACGTGCGAAGCACCGCGACATGGCTGTACTCCCTCCCCAGATGGATGTAGCCGGCCGTGTTGGAGTAGTGGACGTATGCCTCGTCGAGCACGACAAGGGCGTGGGGTGCCGCCTCGATGATGCGTCGGACGTCTGCTTCGGCCAGCCAGGTGCCCGACGGGCTGTGTGGATTGGTGACGAAGACGATGCGCGTGTCGGCGTCGATCGCCGCGGTGTAGGCGTCGACGTCGAGCGCCATCGAGGTGCGGTCGGTCGCCTCATGCACCAGTACCGGCACGCGCCCTTCCGCCTCCGCGAACAGGTGGTAGATCGGGAAGCAGGGCCCGGGCATCTGTATCCTGCCGCCCGGTCCACTGAAGGCTCTGATGATCAGCGAGATGATCTCGGTCTCGCCTGCGCCGCAGATCACCTGTTCAGGCTGGTACTGGTAGGTGTCGGCGATTTTCTGGCGAAGCGGCTCGGCGGTCCATGACGGGTAGAGGTGCAACCGGTCCATTGCTTCGGCCACCGCTGCGCGTGCTTTGGGGGAAGCACCGTGGGGGTTCTCTGCCGAACCCAGCTTGGCGATGTCTGCCAAGGCGATCCCGTACCGCTCCGCCACATACTCACTAGCCAACCCCGGCACGTAGAAGTTGCCGGGGGTGGGCGGGGTGAGGTTTTTCGTGGTCATTGGAGGCAGTCGGTGTAGACGCCGGCGGAGCGGCGGTTGGCGTGGAAGGAGTCGATCGCACCGACTACATCGTCGGGCGAGTCGGCCATCATGAAAGCCAGCAGGACCTCCAACAGGGCGACCGCAGCAACGTTGGAGGAGAACGGCAACGGTGAGTCGGATTGGACCACGAAGGCCATGGTCGCCGAGGCCATGATCGGGGCAGCCCAGCTGTCGGAGATCGATATCACCGGAACGTCCCGCTCCACGGCCATGCGCACGGCCTCAACGATCTCCACTCGACAGGGGCTGAAGGTCATGGCTACCAGCACGTCCTCGGTCCCCATCCGCACCACGTCGTCGATCGCCAGCCCGATGGTCGGAATGGCGGTCACGTTGCTCAGCGCCATGTTTGCGACATATGCGAAGTTCTCCGCCAGCGGCTTTGCCGTCCCCACCCCCAGCACGTTGGTGCGGCGCGAGGCGTCGATGAGGTCGGCGGCGGCTTTCAGGTCGCTGGTGTGAACCTCCGAGAACAGCGACTCGACATTGCCCAGAGCCGCAGAAGCCATGTCGGCCAGCAGGGTGCCGTGGCGACCCCCCTTGTTGATGGATTGCAGGAACCGCGCCCGGTCAGGGAATGAGGGCGTGCCGTCGGCCGCCTGCTTCTGGAACGGGGAACGGAAGTCCTCATAGCCGTCGAAACCGACCGCTCGAGCCATCCGCACCAGGGTGTTCGGCTTCACCTCGGCAGCCTCGGCGATCGCCCTCATGGAGGCCACCGCCACCTCACCGGGGTGGTTCAGGACATAGGTCGCCGCTTGGCGGACCTGGGGCGACATCGTTTCGAGCGCACTCGTCAGGGTCTGCAGAATCGGCGTGGGATCGCCCGACGACACCGCATCGTCCAGAGTCACAGCATTGATCGGGTGCGCGGAACTCACAGCAGGGCCTCCTCGAACGGGTACCCCGACAGACGCTGTGGACCGTCGGAGGTCACCAGGTACATGTCTTCGAGCTTCACACCGGGTCCACCGCGGTCAGAGCCAACGAAACTCTCGACTGTCATCACAGTGTCGGGAAGAATCTCACCGTCGTAGCCGTCGTTCTCCCAGTCCTGTCGATAGGCGATCTTCGGGTACTCGTCGGTCATCCCGACACCGTGCGACAGGCAGGTGTACCGGTGCGCCGTGAACTCCTCATCGTGTCTGTAGGCCTTCTCGGAAACCTCCCGAAAGGTCCGTCCGGGCTCAAGCAGCATGGCATTGTGGGTAATCTCGGCGTGCGCCAGCCGATACAACTCACGCTGCTGCTCCGTGGGAGACTCGCCCACCAGCCAAGTCCGGGAGATGTCTGCGCAATAGCCGAAGGGCCCGATCATGTCGGTGTCCATCGCCACGAAGTCACCGGCTGCGATCTCGCGGTCGGTGGCCATCTGGTACCAGGGGTTGGTGCGGGGTCCGCTGCTCAGCATGCGCGCGTCGATCCATTCACCGTCATTGGCGATGTTCACCTGATGGAGCAGGGCCAACAGTTCGTTCTCGGTGACTCCGGGTTCGGATGCGCACTGCATCAAGCCGATGGCTGCCTCTGCGACCGCGATCGAATGCCTCAGGCACTGGATCTCCTCAGCGGACTTGACGTAGCGCGCTGCTTCGATCAGCGGTTCGGCGTCGATGACCCGCAGACCCAGATCGCGCAGGGCGCCGATTGCGCACGGATTGGCCTGCTCGACTGCGATACGCGCGCCCATGTCGGTCACCGCCTGCACGTCGGCGGCGAAGCAAGCGACGCGCGTTTCAAGGTCCAGTCCACCGTCGAAGCAGTTCAACGCGTGGCCCGGGCGTTGCTCGACGTTCGCCGGTGGCGGCTCGCCGTAGCCACCGTGCAGCACCATCGTGCCGTCGCGCTGCACGAACAGGTCGAAGATCTGGATCCGCGACTGGAACAACTGGTACTCCCGCCAATCCGCGGCGTAACGCAGGCTCACGGGGTTGAACAACACCAACAGGTCCACGTCTGCGTTGTCCATCTGTTCGAGTACACGGCCGAGTCGGTAGGCCCGCAGCGCATCGAAATCGATGTCTGGTTTCGGCAGGACAGGCAACCCGATCATTGGCAACAACTGTACCATAATTGTCCAAATATGGTATGTTTGTTGCTAATGGTGATTCCCGAATCGGCTCAGGTGGTCATCGTCGGCGGGGGCATCTGCGGCGCGAGCCTTCTCTACCACCTCGCCCATGAGGGATGGACAGACACCCTGCTCATCGAGAAGGCAGAGTTGACCTCCGGGTCGACCTGGCATGCAGCCGGTCAGATCACCCACTCCGTCTCGAGCTACACCCTCGCCCACTTCCGGAAGTACGGCTGCGAACTCTACGCCTCACTGACGAACGAGAGCGGTGTCGCCACCTCCTGGCACAACAGCGGGAGCCTGCGGGTGGCCTACGAACCCGTCGAGGTCGACTGGCTCCGCAGCCAGTTGGGCGTGGCCGACTATGTGGGCAACAGCATGGAATGGGTCGATCGAGACTTCGTCGCCCAGCGGCACCCCTTCTATGCCGTCGATGAGATCGTCGGCGCAGTCTGGACCCCCGACGACGGCCACGTCGACCCCAGCGGAGCGACCAACGCAATGATTGCGGTCGCCCGAGACAGGGGCGCGCAACTGAGCCGCCGCAACCGCGTGCTCGCAATCGAGCGACGCCCCGACGGGCAGTTCGACGTCGAGACCGAGAAGGGCACCGTCCGCGCCGAACATGTCGTCAACGCCGCAGGATGCTACGCCCATCAGGTGGCGCAGATGGTCGGCCTGTCGGTTCCCATGGCCAACGCCCTCCACAGCTACCTCATCACAGACGTGGTCGCTGAATTCGCAGACCTGGACCACGAACTCCCGGTGATGCGCGACGACTACATCTCCGGCTACGTGCGCCAGGAACAGCAGTCCGGCCTGATCGGCATCTACGAGCAGCACAACGCCGAGGCCGCTTGGCACGACGGCCCCGCCTGGTCGCTCGAGAACCCCCTCTTCGCCGCTGACTACGAGCGGATCGGCTTCTGGTTGGCGCGCACCTTCGAACGAGTGCCGATCCTCGAACCCGTGGGCATCAAGCAGGTCATCAGAGGCGCTATCGCCCACACCCCCGACGGGGAGCCGTTGCTCGGGCCGTCAGGAGTCCCCAACTATTGGATGATGGCCGGAGTGCAGGTCGGCATCGCCGACGGCCCCGGCCTGGGCCGCGAACTGGCCCGTTGGATCGTGCACGGGGAGACCGAGGTGAGCGTGCGGGGCTACGACGCCCGACGCTTCGGCTTCGTGGCACCCGAAGACGCCATGCGCTATGGACGCATCAAAGGGACCGAGGACTACGAGTACCGTCACCAGACCCCGCTGCCAGGACTCGAACACCCCGCCGCCCGGCCCCACCGAACCACCCCCCTCTATGAGCGGCTCGAAGACAAGGGTGCCGTGTTCACCCAGGTCTACGGGTGGGAGAGGCCCAAGTGGTACCCGACCGTCGCTGGTCTGGCACAGAAAGACGTCGTCGCGTTCCGTCACACGGACTGGTTCTCAGTCGTTGCCCAGGAGTGCCGCGCCGTGCGGGAACGTGTCGGCATTCTCGACAGCACCGCCTTCGCCAAGTTCGACCTCGTCGGGCCCGACGCCACGGCGGTGCTCGACCGGCTCACAACGAACACGCTGCCCGCGCTCGGGCGGATCGCCCTCAGCTACTTCCTGACGCCGACGGGGCGGATCGAAGGAGAGGCCACCATCACCCGCCTCGCTGAGGACCACTTCTATCTGGTGTCGGCCGCAGTGGGCGAACAGAAGGACCGCGAATACTTCGAGACCCACTGGCCCGCCGGCGCCAGGGCGGACCTGCGTGTGCGCTCGAACGATCTCGGAGTCGTCGCCATCGCCGGACCCGCGGCCCGCCAGCTGCTGTCGAGGTGCACGAACGACGACCTTCACAACCAGGCGTTCCCGTGGCTCAGCGCAGCCGACATCACCGTCGCCGGCGTCGACCTGCGGGCGCTTCGAGTGGGCTTCGTGGGCGAACTGGGCTGGGAGCTCCACGCCCCCACCGACGATCTGGGGACGCTCTATGACGCGTTGTGGGAGGTCGGTGCGGATCTCGGCGTCGCCAATGTCGGCAACCATGCGCTCGACTCGCTGCGCATGGAGAAGCAGTACATGATCAGCCGCGACCTCACCCACGACGTCGGCCCGGACGAGGCCGGCCTGCACCGTTTCGTCAAGGTCGACAAGGGCGACTTCGTCGGCCGCGAGGCACTGCTCGATCAGCGGGAGCAGGCCGCGTCAGGCCGACGACCCTACCGATGGCAGCTCGCATATCTGGCGGTCGACACCGACGGCGCCGACGTGCACAGCAGCGACGGGGTCTACGCCGACGGCAGACCGGTCGGTCTGATCACCACCGGCGCCCACGGACACCACGTCGGGCAAGGGTTGGGATTCGCTTATCTCGCCCCTGAAACGGCGGAGCCAGGCACCGAACTTGAGGTGCGGGTCGTGGGCGAACTCCGCGGGGCGCGGGTGCTCGACAAACCAATCTACGATCCCACCAGCGCGAGATTGCGCATGTGACAGAACGGAGTGTGAACGATGCCAACCACCGCAACGAACCCCCGACACCGGCGATACGACGCCTACACCGGTTTCGTCACCACACCTCGCTACTTCGATGACAGTCCCCAACAGTTCCTCGACGTTGCACCATCGGCAACAGGCATCCTGCAACGCGTCCTTCACGTCCCCGACTACCAGTTCAACCTCGAAGATCGTGCCGACAACTTCGGGTTGCTCGAAGAAGCAGCCGATTGCCTGGCCCAGTCCCACTGTCAGGTGATCGGCCAGGTCGGCTCCAACTGGGTTCATTGCCAGGGCACCACAGGCCCCGATGAGATCGTCGCCTTCTGCGACGAGCTGTCGTCCCGGATCGGGGCCCGCTTCTTGATGGCTGGTCAGTGCCTAGTTGAAGGGCTCCGGGCCATCGGTGCCTCCACCATCACTATCGCCAATGGGTACTTCCGGCCCGACTGGTCCGCGGGGATCAACGGCTATCTCGAAGCAGCCGGTTTCGAGATCCTCTACGCAGGTGACCTGATCGATCAGGGTCTCGTTTCGGACCAGGACGAGAAGCTGGCGATCGAAGCCGCGAGCCTGTGGGACTATCCGAACCACTTGATGGTGGCCGCGGCTGCCAAGGCCCACGAGAGCGCTCCACACGCGGACGCCATCGTCCAGACCGGAGCCGGTTTCCGAATGCTCGGCGTGATCGACACGGTCGAGGGGCTCACCAACAAGCCGGTTGTGGCCTCGGACGCAGCGCTCTACTGGGCGATGCTTCAGGAACTGGGGCTGCAGGCGAATCCCGGCTACGGCGTGCTCATGTCGGAGTGCCTGTGACACAGAAGATCCTTGCGCTCTGGGCTGTGCCCAGATCAACCTCGACCGCGTTCGAGTGGATGATGCGCATGCGCGGCGACATGACCTGCTTCCATGAGCCCTTCGGAGAGGTCTGGTACCAGGGTGAATCGCCTGACTGGCCCAGGCTTCAAGCAGACAGTGTGCGGACGCCCGGACTCACCTACGAATCGGCATGGGCACAGGTACAGGCCGCCGCGAGGCGGGGCCCGGTGTTCATCAAGGACTTCCCGCACTACCTCGACGCTTTGTGGAGCGATTCGTTCTTCGACTGCTTCACCCACAGCTTCTTGATCCGCGACCCCGCCAAGACCATCACCTCGATCTACAAGCACTGGCCCGACTTCCACATCGCCGAGACCGGTTTCGCAGAGCAGCGCGCACTCTTCGACTACTTGACTGCCAGACACGGCCGAACGCCACCAGTGATCGACAGCGACGACTTGTTGGAGGACCCGGCCGAAGTTGTCGCCGCCTGGTGCGAGGCCGTCGGGATCCCCTTCATCGCCGACGCATTGCACTGGGCTCCCGGTGAACGTGAGGAGGTGAGTTGGTGGGACGGAGGCTCGTTCCATGAGAACCTGCGCAACTCCCGGGGGTTGGAATCCCAGTCGCGGACTACGATCGACATAGCTGACGCACCGAGCCGAGTCCGTGGGGTATATGGGCTGATGCGCCCCCACTACGAACATTTGTTGGCGCATCGGATCGGGTCGTCATGACCACGGTTGCTGAAATCGTCGCCAACGACCTGTGTGTGGGCTGTGGACTCTGTGAAGCGGTCAGCGAGGGGCGGGCCAGAATGGTGATGACCCCCGACGGTTCTCTGCGCCCGACTCCAGTGGACGCTTTCAGCGCACCTGAAGAAGCAAAGATCATCGCCAGTTGCCCTGGTGTCGTGGCCGAAGCTCGATCTGCGCCGCACTTGCCACTGGACCCCGTCTGGGGGCATCACGGCACCATGCGGTACGCCTGGGCCGCCAACCCTTCGGTGCGATTCGAGGCCGCCACCGCTGGCGTGCTCACAACGCTCGGCCAGTATCTGCTGCACTCACAGATGGCGGCTTTCGTCTTCCACACCGGCGCCGACCCGGCACAACCGATGAGGAGTCGATGGGTGATCAGCGAGACACCAGAGGAGGTTCAGGCCAACACAGGATCGAGGTACGGACCCACTGCCCCGCTGGCAGGAATCGAGCTTGCCCTCGAGCGGAACGAACCGTTCGCAGTGATCGCCAAGCCCTGCGATCTCGGAGCGCTGCACCGGCTGAGTTCGCTCGATCCCCGCATAGACCGCCTCGTGGTGGCGCGGTTGGCCATGGTTTGCGGTGGTCAGTCACGGCTGTCGAAGTCACGACTGCTGCTGGAGGAGCTGGGCGTCGACGAGTCCGAAGTCTCGATGTTTCGATATCGAGGCCACGGAAATCCAGGGCCGACCCGGGTGGAGACCAGCGGAGGCGAAGTGTTCGAGATCGGCTATCTGCAGATGTGGGAGGACGAAGGGACCTGGGATGTCGAGACCCGCTGCAAGATCTGCCCCGACGCGCTCGGCGAGGCGTCCGACGTAGCGGTCGCCGATGTCTGGCCCGGTGGAGCCCCGACCGGTGAGGACGAGGGTTTCAGCGGCATCATCGTGCGCAGCGACTACGGCGAGTCGCTCGTTGAGCGTGCCCATCGCGACGGCTGCCTGGTACTCGGCGAGACGATCAGCCCGCGTGACTTCGACGACATGCAACCCCACCAGGTCCGTAAGAAGGTTGCTCTGGCGGCCCGCTATGAGGGCCTGGCCGACGCTGGGGTTCACCCCATAACCACCCGCGGGCTGCGAGTTGCCGAACTGGGCGACCGCTTGACCCCAGGCGAATACACCACACAGCGCAACGGCGCCGCAGCCCGGATCAAAAGGGCACGAGCATGAGGATTGACCGGATCGACGTCTGGGCTCTGGAGTTGCCTCTGGCGCGCCCCTATTCGCTTTCGGGCGGCCGTTTGCACTTTGATCGTCTGGACTCCACCTTGGTGAGGCTCGACACCGACGAGGGGGTCAGTGGTTGGGGTGAGGCCTGCCCGTGGGGCTCCACCTATCTGCCGGCCTTCGCCCGGGGGATTCGAGCGGGCATCGAGGAACTGGCACCCGCGATCCTGGGCCAGGATCCTCGCCGCACCGAGGTCGTCTATCAGGCCATGAACAGGGCGCTGCCCGGTCACCCCTATGTCAAGTCCGCGATCGATATGGCCTGTTGGGATCTCGCTGCACTCTCGGCCGGTCGCCCGCTGTGCGATCTGCTCGGTGGTCGTACCGCCGGTGAGGTTCGGTTGCATTCGTCGATTCCGTCGGGCACGACCGCGCAGATCACAGACGAGATTGAGATCGCCCGCGACCAGGGATACTCCTTCCATTCGGTGAAGATCGGTGGTGATCCTGACGGTGACGTCGAGCGCATGCGGAGCATCGACCGGCACATGGCTGCCGGTGAGGAGTTGACCTTCGACTGCAACCGGTCCTGGCTGCCGTCGGAAGCAATCGCTGTGCTCAACACCAATCGTGACTTGAACCGTGTGGTCGAGCAGCCCTGCGAGACGATCGAGCAGCATCTTCAGGTGCGTCGCAGTGTGTCGCAGCCGTTGGCCATCGACGAATCGCTCAAGACGCTGGGCGACCTGTTGCGCATCATCGAAACCGGTGCCTGTGAGGTGGTGGGGTTGAAACTCACCAGGGTCGGCGGGCTGTCGGTAGCCCGAAAAATCCGCGACCTGTGCATCGAGGCGGGGATCTCGATGAACATCGAGGACACAGGGGGCACCACCCTGCAGGCAACCGCCGCAGTGCATCTGGCGCAGTCCACGCCTGAACCGTTCAGGCGAGCGACCTGGCTGTGCTTCGACAAGTTGACCCGCAATCCAGTAGACGCCGGCGCAGTGAACCGCCACGGTTGGACCGTCGCCCCGGAGCTTCCCGGAATCGGAGCGGTCCCGGATGTGACCGCGTTAGGTGACCCGCTGGCCGTCTACCGTCGCGATCCCTGAGCTCCGGCTAGTCCCAAACGCACAACGCAAGCGCAACCGCCAAGACCAACCAAACTGTTTGTGGCACACCCCGCTCGAGGCAGACCGCACGGGTTTGCAGAACCCATCATGACTAGGGTGTGATGATCGGGGGAACCCACAACGGGAATGCACGAACATGTCTACAACGGACACGTACAGTCTGAGCGACCGCTACACGCGAGACGAGGGAACCGTGTTCATGACCGGTATACAGGCCCTCGCCCGCCTCCCGATCGAGCAACTTCGTGTCGACAGAGCCAACGGGCTGCGGACAGCGGCGTTCGCGGCAGGATACCCCGGTTCTCCCCTGGCGGGAATCGACGGGGCACTGTCGCAGGCAGTCGCGCAGACTCCGGAACTGCCGATCCACCTGAGACCGTCGGTCAACGAGGAGTACGCCGCCACCGCGGTCATGGGCAGCCAACTCGCAACCACGCGGGACGACGCACGCTATGACGGGGTCGTAGGCATCTGGTACGGCAAGGCCCCCGGAGTCGACCGGGCCTCCGACGCGCTGCGCCACGCCACGTTCGCCGGCACGGATCCGCTCGGAGGCGTGGTGGCGCTCGCGGGCGACGATCCAGCCGCCAAGTCATCGACCATCCCCTCATCGTCGGCCGGGGTCCTCGCCGACCTGAACATGCCCGTGCTGTTCCCCGCTGATCCCGCCGAGGCACTCGATCTCGGGCGTCACGCCATCGCTCTGAGCAGGGCGACTGGTCTGTGGGTGGGCCTGAAGATCGTTGTCGACGTGGCGGACGGATCCGGCACAGTCGATCTGGACCCCTATCGGATCACCCCGGTGCTGCCCACTGTCGACGGTGGCGCGTACTTCCACCGCCCGGACGGCAACCTCCTGACCCCTCACACACTCGATATCGAACGCGAGATCCTCGAAGTCCGCAAACCCCTCGCTCTCGAGTACGCGGCGCTCAACCGGCTCAACCGGCTGACCGTGGACCCAGCGGATCCATGGATCGGGATCGTCTCATCGGGCAACACCTACCGCGAGCTGCGAGAGGCTCTGCGGGCGCTCGGCCTTGAAACCGACGGCGACGTCGAATCGGCGGGGATCCGCCTGTTGAAGCTCAACATGCCAGTCCCCTTCAACACCTCGACTGTGCGGTCGTTCGCGGCGGGGCTCGAGCAGATCCTCGTAGTCGAGGAGAAGAACCCGACTGTGGAGCTGCAGGTGAAGGACGCCCTCTACAACGCCAGTCATCATCCCGCCGTGGTCGGTCGCAACGACGAAGCCGGGAATCCACTGGTTCCCAGTCGAGGCGCACTGGTTTCTGACAACATCGTGCCCGCACTGCGCGAGCGTCTCGCGCCCCGGATAGGCGATCGTCTGCGCCCCGCGACACCAGAACGTGAACGTATCGCCCTGAATGTGGCCCGCACCCCGTATTTCTGCTCCGGTTGTCCACACAATCGCAGCACCGTCGTCGACGAAGGCACGCTGGTGGGCGCCGGTATCGGCTGTCACGCCATGGTGATGATGGGCGGAGAACTCCGCTACGGAGACATTTCCGGGATCACCTGCATGGGTACTGAAGGCACTCAGTGGATCGGCATGTCACCCTTTGTCGAGACCGACCATGTGATCCAGAACCTCGGTGACGGCACCTTCTTCCACTCCGGGCAGCTGGCGGTCACAGCAGCCATTGCGAGCGGCACCAACATCACCTACAAGCTCTTGTGGAACCGGGCCGTGGCGATGACCGGCGGACAGGACCCGACCGGGCAGATCGATCTCGACCGGGTATGCCACCAACTCCTCGCCCAGGGCGTGCGGCGGGTGATGATAACCTCCGAAGACCCCAAACGTGCCCGCTCGCTCGCCCTGCCGGTCGAGGTCGAGGTGTGGCACCGCGACCGGCTACCCGAAGCGCAGCGAATCCTCAGCGCGATCGAGGGGGTCACCGTATTGATCCACGACCAGCGCTGCGCCGCGGAGCTGCGCCGCGACCGCAAGCGCGAGCGGATCAAGCCACCGAACACAAGGGTCGTCATCAACCATCGCGTCTGCGAAGGCTGCGGAGACTGTGCGGCGGTCTCCAACTGCCTGTCAGTTCAGCCGATCGACACTCCCTTCGGCCGCAAGACCACCATCGACCAGCACAGTTGCAACCTCGACTTCTCGTGCATCAAGGGAGACTGTCCGGCTTTCATCAGAATCACCAGGAAACCGGACCGACCGTGGCGGCGCAGAACCGATTCGGCCGAATCGCAGTTTCCCGCCGTGCCTGAGGGCATTGCTGATCCGCCACCGTGCACCGACACAGACCTCAACGTCCACATCACCGGTATCGGGGGGACCGGCGTCGTGACTGTGTCCCAGATAATCGGCACCGCAGCGATGTTGGAGGGTTCGGAGGTCGCCGGACTCGACCAAACCGGGCTGTCGCAAAAGGCCGGTCCTGTGGTTAGCGACATTCGCATCTCCTCGACTCAGCGTTCCGGCAGCAACCGCGTGGCGGCCGGCCAGGCCGACCTGCTGTTGGCCTTCGATCTTCTGGTCGCATCGTCGTGGACCGGTCTCAGCGCCACAGACCCCGGCCGCACCGCGGTGGTCGGCTCGTTCGAGTTGACACCGCCCGGTATCAAGACAGCGCATCCCGAGATCGACATGCCGTCCCGAGCCGAACTGCTCAGGCGTATCAGTGACATGGCCCGGCCCGGTTCATGTCACTGGGCTGCTTCTGCTGCCACCACCGCGGCTCTGGTCGGCGACGCAGTGGGCGCAAACATTTTCGTTGTCGGCATGGCCGTGCAATCCGGTCTCCTTCCCATCTCGGAGCAATCCCTCGAACGAGCCATCGAACTCAACGGGGTCGCCGTTGATCTCAACCTTGCAGCCTTCCGATGGGGGCGTTGGCAGATCGCTGATCCGGCGATGGTGGCCGCTGCGGTGAGCGCCCAGGACCCCCACGTTGGTGCCACTGAGCTCTGCTCGGCGCTGAAGGGGCGGGTCGAGTCACTTGCCGGCAACGATTCTCAACTGGCCGAGGACCTGAGCCGATTCAGTGCTGAACTCATCGCGTTCCAGAACTCGAGAACCGCTCACCGGTACCTCGACCGACTCGACGAGATAGCTTCCGGAGCCGCGGCCGTCGACCCCGAGCGCGCTGGCGACATCACCAGCGTCACCGCGGGCGGGTTGTTCAAACTCATGGCATACAAGGACGAATACGAGGTCGCTCGCCTCATGCTCGACGCTGACGGACATCAGGCGGTGCGTGAAGTGGCGGGGCCCAGCGACAAGGTTGCATGGCTGCTGCACCCGCCATCGCTGCGAGTCCTCGGATACTCCAGGAAGATCAGCTTCTCGGTTCGGTGGCGTCCGATGTTCCGCTTGCTGGCCTCCGCCAAACGCCTGCGCGGGACACCTCTGGACTTCTTCGGGTGGGCTAGGGTCCGCCGAATCGAACGGGCTCTGCCCCACGAATATCTGGCTGCTCTGCATGCGTCGCTCGACGCCGGAGACCTGGCGCACACCCGACAGGTCGCCGAGACAGCGGAGTTGGTGCGCGGCTTTGAGTCCGTCAAGCTCCGCAATGTGGATCGGTTCCGCGCACGACTCGCCGAACTGGCTACCAGCAACGCCCGATAGGCCACAGCAAGCAACGCAAGGCCAGACGGCAACGCCCGATAGGCCGCAGCAAGCAACGCAAGGCCGGACCGCGACGCCTGGGTGAAACGCCAGACTGCAACGATTGGATCGCAACGCCAGACCGCGACGGTTAGACGAACCGACAGCAAGATAACCTGCGCCGATGCGCTCGTTTGATCTGATCATCATCGGCACCGGGTCCGGAAACTCGATCATCGGAGAAGACTTCGACGACTGGGATGTCGCCGTCGTCGAGCGCGGCCTGTTCGGGGGAACGTGCCTCAACGTCGGCTGCATCCCCTCAAAGATGCTCGTCTACACCGCCGAGTTGGCGGAACTGGCGCAAAACGGTCGGCGTTACGGCCTCGACACACGTTTCGTCGGAGCCGACTGGCCAGCCATCCGCGACCGCGTGTTCAACCGCATAGACCCGATCGCGGCCGGTGGCGAGCAGTACCGAAGGAACCTCCCCAACGTCACCGTCTACGGGGTGGACGCCGCTTTCGTCGGCCCCAAACAGCTTCAGGTCGGCGACGAGGTCATCACCGCGGACAAGATCGTGCTGGCCGCCGGCGCTAGGGCGACCGTTCCCGACATCGCCGGGTTGGCCGAATCCGGCTACCACACCTCCGACACCGTTATGCGCATCGACGTGCTCCCGAAGCGTCTCACGGTGATCGGCGGCGGCTACATCGCCGCCGAACTCGGCAACGTGTTCGGTTCGTTGGGCAGCGAGGTGACCTTCCTGCTGCGCGGCGACACGATGCTCCGATCCCAGGACACAGACATCAGGGAACGGTTCACCAGGATCTACGCCGAGAAGTTCGATGTGCGCACCGACGTCAGCATCGGCCGGATCCGTCGACACCACGATGAGATCGTGCTGGAGACCAACCAGGGGGAGCACCGCTGCGATGAACTACTCGTGGCCACCGGTCGGGTGCCCAACGGTGATCAGCTCAATGTCGCGGCCACCGGGGTCGCAACCGACGACGACGGCTACGTAATCACCGATTCGCAGCGCCGCACCAACGTGGAGGGGGTCTGGGCGCTGGGTGACATCACCAACCCGGTCCAGCTCAAACATGTCGCCAACCATGAAGCAAGGGTCGTCTCGCACAACCTGTTGAATCCCGACAACCCGACCGAAGTCGACCATCGGTTCATTCCCGCGGCGGTGTTCGGCCATCCCCAGGTAGCGAGCGTCGGCCTCACCGAGCAGCAGTGCATTCAAGGAGGACTCCCCCACCGTGTGGCCCTCAACGAGTACGCCTCAGCCGCCTACGGCTGGGCCATGGAGGACACGCAGAGCTTCTGCAAGCTCATCGTCGACACGCAGACCCGCAGGTTGCTGGGCGCCCACATACTCGGACCCCAAGCCTCCACGCTGATCCAGCAGCTGATCCAGGCGATGGTCTTCGACCTGAGCGTCGACGACATCGCAACCAAGCAGTACTACATCCACCCGGCGCTGCCCGAAGTGGTCGAACAGGCACTGCTGGAGTTGTGATCAGAGTTCGGCCATCGACTCGGCGGTCGCTCTGGCCCACCGGTAGTCGGACTTCCCGTTGGGACTCCGCACGAACTCGGTGACTCGGAAGATCCGCTTCGGTGCCTTGTATGCAGCGATCCGGGTCCGACAATGTGCGATCAAATCGTCGTCGGACACCTCGGCCCCGTCCGCGATCGACACGACTGCGTTGACCGTCTGCCCCCATCGCGGGTCGGCGAGCCCGACAGCATTGCAGTCGAGCACCGCCTCGTGGCTCTTCAGCGCCTCCTCAACCTCTTCAGGGAAGACCTTCTCCCCGCCGGAATTGATGCAGACCGAGCCTCGGCCCAACAACGTCACCGTGCCGTCCGCCTCGACGGTTGCGTAGTCGCCCGGGATCGACCAGCGCACCCCGTCGATCAACGGAAACGTCTCCGCCGTGCGGACTTCGTCCTTGTAGTAGCCGATCGGGTTGGCGCCACGGTTGGCGAGGCGGCCGATGACCCCGCTCCCCGGCTCGACGAAACTGCCGTCGTCACCGATGACCGCGGTGGTCGGACCCAACACGAACTTCCCGGTGGACATCTTCTCGCTCCCGTCGCCGCGGATCGTCTGCAAGCCCTGACCGATCGATTCGCTGGCACCGAGACTGTCGATCAGGGTCATCGACTTGTGCTCGAGGAACGCCTGCTTGGACTCGGCGGACCACATGACGCCTGAAGAGAAGAGCTGATAGACGCTGGACAGATCGTGGGGCTCACCGGCGGCCTCAGCCGCATCTAGAGACTCGAGCAACGGACGGGCGAACGCGTCGCCGACGATCACCAGCATCGTGAGACGATGCCGCGCGACCAGGCGCCACACCTCTTCGGGATCGAAGCTGCGACCGACCAGTGTCGCCACCATTCCCCCCATGGTCAGCACATGCAGCGAGTTGATCCCCGAAGTTCCGTGCATCAACGGAGCAGAGGCCAACAGGCGGGTCGTGCGCCTGCGCCTGTGCATCTCGAGCGCCGCGTCCACTGCATCGGCCGCGCCGCGCGGCACCTCCCGCTTCAGGATCCGGTAGTGGCCGCCCATGTTGGCGATCATCTGATCGTGGGGCCACATCACAGCCTTGGGGCTCCCAGTTGTGCCACCGGTGTAGAGGAACCACAGATCATCGCCGCTGCGCTCGACAGGCGGCGCCGGCTCGAAGCCGTCGATCAGGTCGTCATAGGCGACCGCACCGTCTATCAGTTCACCGCCGCCAACCTGGACCAGCAGCCTCAGGTGTTCGCAGCGGTCCTTGACCTCGGCCACTCGATCAGCGAGCGAACGGTCGAAAAAGACCGCCTTTGCGTCTGCATTGTTGAGCAGGTACGCCAACTCCTCGGCGATGTAGCGGTAGTTGACATTGCAGGGAACCGCCCGCGCCTTGAAGGCCGCGAACTGGGCCTCCTGATATTCGAACCCGTTGTACAGATAGAACGCCACCTTGTCGTTGCTGCCGATCCCAGAGTCACTCAACGCAGCTGCAAGACGCGCTGCACGGTTCTCGAAGGTCTGCCAGTCGCGGGTTTCCGGACCATAGGCAATCGCCGGAGCTTCACCAACGGCCTCGGCGATTCCCTCCCAGATCGTTGCGAAATTGAGCGCGTCGGCAAACCGCGGAGTCATATTCACAGCAGCGTACGCTGGCAGCATGGAGGCGCACACATCGAAATCCCGGACCTGTTCCGCGCCCGTTCCAGGATCGCTCAGCCCAAAGCGGCGGGAGCTCGACATCGAACGCCTCGCCAACGAACAACTCGACATTCTGGTGATCGGCGGGGGTGTCACAGGCGTCGGCTGCGCCCTCGACGCAGCTGCCCGCGGGCTCAGTGTCGGACTCGTCGAACAGCGCGACCTTGCCAGCGGCACATCGAGCCGCTCGTCGAAACTGCTGCACGGTGG
Organism: uncultured Acidimicrobiales bacterium; assembly: GCA_951812975.1. Lineage (GTDB taxonomy): Bacteria > Actinomycetota > Acidimicrobiia > Acidimicrobiales > Aldehydirespiratoraceae > VXYK01. The sequence goes on from CATOTC010000003.1 coordinate 200,805, forward strand.
CCTGCGCTACCTCGAGAGTCGCGACTTCGCGTTGGTGCGCGAAGCACTGCACGAACGCGGCCTGTTGGCCAAGACCGTCTCACCGCATCTGGTTCGCACGGTCTCGTTCATGATCCCGTTGACCCGCCGGTTCTGGCAGCGGATCTACTTCGGCGCGGGAGTCCTGCTGTACGACCTGCTGGCCCGCACCGGGCGCCACCCGCTGGCATTCCACCGTCACCTGGGACGCAGAGCGACGCTGGAGTTGGCACCGGGGTTGAAACAGTCGTCGATCAGGGGTGCGATCATCTATCAGGACGCTCAGATAGACGATGCCCGACACACCCTGGCGATCGCCCGAACGGCCTGTCACCACGGAGCCTCGATCGTCACCAGCGCACGCGTCACCGGCCTGCTCATCGAGACGCGCAACGGTTCTGAAACGGTGGTCGGTGCCAAGTTCCGCGACCTCGAGACCGACACCGACTACGAATGCCGCGCCACGAAGGTCGTCAACGCCACCGGCGTCTGGCTCGACGACATCCACGACATGGCCTGCCCCGCCGGCCTCAGTGTGCGCGCCGCCAAAGGAGTGCATCTCGTTGTCCACCGAGACTGCATCGACAGCGAATCCGGGATCGTGCTGCGAACCCCTCGCAGCGTGCTCTTCCTGATCCCCTGGGGTGACCACTGGCTGATCGGCACCACCGACACCGAGTGGGACTACGACCGCGCCCACCCTGCGGCATCGAGCGCAGACATCGACTACATCCTCGAACACGCCAACGCGGCGCTCCAGAGACAACTGACCAGAGCCGATATTCTAGGTGTCTACGTGGGCCTGCGGCCGCTTCTCGACGCCTCCGACGACGACACCACCAAGCTCAGCCGCGAGCACGCAGTGGCAGAGCCGATCAACGGCCTCGTCTCGATCGCAGGCGGGAAGTACACCACCTATCGGGTCATGGCCGCCGACGCGGTCGACGCCGCAGTCGTCGGTCTTGACAAGCCGGTTCCCCCGTCGGTCAGCCACGAGGTGGTGCTCCTCGGCAGCGACGAATGGCAGCACTGGTCCCAACAAGCCAATGCGCTCACCCAGCGCAGCGGTCTGGACCGTGACATCGTTGAACGCCTGCTGTGGCGCCACGGCAACCGCATAGTCGACGTCCTGGAGATCGCCGAGCACGAGCCCGCACTCGCCACCGGAATCCCCGGAGGCTCCTACATCGCCGCTGAGGTGGTGCATGCGGCGCGCCATGAGGGCGCGCTGCACCTCGACGATGTGCTGGCCCGTCGTCTGCGGATCTCAATAGAGGACGAACAGCGGGGAAACCTGGCAGCCGAGAGTGTCGCTTCATTGATGGCGCGCGAACTCCACTGGAGCGACCAGCGCAAAGATGAAGAGGTGAAACGCTGGTACGAACGGGTGGAGGCCGAACGGGCCGCCAACGCGGCGCCCGACGACAGCACCGCCGACAGCCTGCGCCGCCGTGCAGCAGACACCCGCGGACTCAACGACGCCTGAGCATCCGGGGACGGTGCACGCGCGCGGCGAGGTCGCATTCCGCTGAGACCATCGGCTGAGCGCCTCGAATTCACGGTGTCGGCGGGACGGGGGCCGTACACTCGGCGGTAATGTCCAGTTCATTCGGCACCCTGTTCCGCGTCACCACGTTCGGCGAGTCCCACGGACCCGGCGTGGGAGTCGTGATCGACGGCTGCCCGCCGCGCCTGGCACTCGACGCCGCTGACCTGCAGCACGACCTCGACCGTCGTCGCCCGGGCCAGAGCCGCATCGTGACTCAACGCGACGAAGCTGACCGCGCAGAGATCCTCTCGGGCGTGTTCGCCGGGCACACCACGGGCACGCCGCTCGCGGTGCTGGTCCGCAACGCCGACCACAACCCCGGTGCCTACGAACACCTGCGGGACGTCTACCGGCCCTCCCATGCCGACTTTACCTACGACGCCAAATACGGATTCCGAGACTGGCAGGGCGGGGGCCGGGCATCGGCACGCGAGACGATCGGTCGGGTGGCCGCTGGCGCCGTCGCACGTCGACTCCTGGCGGTCGCTGCGGGAATCGAGGTGCTCGGCTGGGTGCAGAGCGTCAACGACATCGAAGCCGAAGTCGACGATGCCGCCGTCAGCCTAAACGATGTCGAAAGCCACCCGACCCGCTGCCCGGACCCGACCGCGGCAGCAGCGATGAGCGAGGCGATCGAGGCGGCTCGCAACAACGGCGACTCTCTGGGCGGAACCGTGACATGCATCGCCCGAGGCGTCGCCGCGGGCCTCGGCGAGCCCGTGTTCGACAAACTCGACGCAGACCTCGCAGGCGCCCTGATGTCGCTTCCGGCCGCCAAGGGCGTGGAGATCGGCAGCGGTTTCGCCGGAACGCTGATGACCGGTCTGACCCACAACGATCCCTTCACCGCCACCGATCGGGTCCGAGCCGCCGCAAACCGTTCCGGTGGCATCCAGGGCGGGATCTCCAACGGCGAGAACATCGTCACCCGCGTGGCGTTCAAGCCCACGGCCACGATCGCCAGCGAACAAGCGACAGTGACCAGAGACGGTGAGGCCACGACGCTCGCAGCCAGAGGACGGCACGACCCCTGCGTGCTGCCCCGCGCGGTGCCCATGGTCGAGGCGATGGTGCTGCTGACCCTGGCAGACCATTTCCTGCGCCAACACGCTATCAACGTGCTGCCGATGCTCGACGAACGGCCCTGAGCCGGCTGTCGGGTCGTTATGGACTTCCAACTCTTCCTGCCGCAGATGCGGATGGATCTGCCGACGATCACGCAACGCTGCAACGTTGCGGTCGACTCCGGGTTCGGGGGCGTGGCGTTGATGGACCACCTGGCACCACCGCTGGCTGAGAACCAGCCGATGTGGGACGCCATGATCAGCGCCGCATGGCTCGGCGCCAACACCAGTGGCACCGTCGGCCATCTGGTTCTGTGTGACTCGTTCCGGCATCCCGCAGTGTTGGCCCGTCAGGCCGTCACCCTCGACCACGCCACGTCGGGCCGTTTCGAACTCGGCATCGGTTGGGGCAGCGTCCCGACCGAGTTCGAGACCTTCGGTATCGGCGACACCGCGGCGCGGGCCCGAGTCGACCGACTCACCGAGACCCTGGAGGTGATCTTGGCGCTCTGGTCCGGCGAACAGGTCTTCTACTCGGGCCGATACCACTCACTGGACCAGGCCCAGCAGCTGCCGGTGCCGACGCGTCGCATACCGATCATCATCGGCGGGAGCGGCCCCCGCACACTGGAGCTTGTAGCCCGCTTCGCGGACTGGTGGAACTGCCCGCTGCACCGACTCGACCGCTACCCCGAGATGCGGGAGCGGATCGGCGATGCCCGCAGTTCAATTCAGGAGCGGGTGACGTTCATTCCCCAGGGCGCTGACAGAGCCGCCGTTTCAGAGACCGCTGCGCGACGCTTCAGCGGAGTCGGCCACGTCACCGGAACCGCCGAAGAATTGATCGAGCACTTCGCGCTGCGAGCCGCGTCGGGGATCGAACGAATCTACGTGTGGATGAGCGACTTCGCAGCCCCAGACACCCTGAGCGAATTCGGCGAGACGGTCATCACCCCGATCCGCAACGCACAGTAGCCGCCCCGTCAGGGTTCAGGACCGTGGGTTCACACGAAGGGCACCGATGTGACCACCGCGGGCACTTCTGAGCCGCGCACATCGATCGTCACCTCGTCACCCGACGCGATGTCGGGATGCAGAAACGCCAGCGCGATCCCACGTTGCAGGATCGGTGAGAAGTTGCCGCTGGAAATGACCCCGATCTCGGTGCCGTCGCGCCAGACCGTCTGCCCTTCACGCGGCGGCCGGCGACCCTCCACCAACAATCCCTGCAAGAGTCGGGACGGGCGTGCCTGCTGTTCGGCGAGCAGCGCCTCGCGGCCCCGGAAGTCGCCCTTGTCGAAGCGCACGACCCAACCGAGCCCGGCCTGCAAGGGAGAGATTCCCGCGCCCAACTCGTGCCCGTGCAGGGGCAGACCGGCCTCGAGTCGCAGCGTGTCGCGCGCTCCGAGACCCGCCGGGGTGATCCCCGCGGAGACGATCAAGTCCCAGATGGCGGGCGCGGCCTGGGCGTCGACGGCTATCTCCACGCCGTCCTCGCCGGTGTAACCGGTGCCGGCCACAGTGGCCTCGCAGCCGGCGATGTCAACTCGGGCAACCCGGAAACGGCCGACCGCGGCCGCTTCTGGGGCGACCGTGGCGAGACGCTCACGGGTTTTCGGCCCCTGCACGGCGACGACCGCGCGAGTGCTGGTCACATCCTCGATCCGCGGCAGCGTCGGAGCATCTCTGAGCGCCTTGTCGACCCGACTGGTGTTCGAGGCGTTGGGCATGACGTCGAAACGCTCGTCGTCCACCCACCAGACGATGATGTCGTCGAGGACGGAGGCGTCGGCTGCGTCGAGCAGGTGGGTGTACTGGGCGCGACCCACTCCGATGCGGTTCAGATCGTTGGTGAAGGCCCATTGCATGGCACCGAACGCCCCCGGGCCGCTGACCCGCACCGTGCCCAGGTGCGATACGTCGAACACCACACTCTCAGTACGGCATGCCAGGTGCTCTGCCAAGGTCCCTCCGGGGTAGGACAGGGGCATCTCCCAGCCGCTGAAGGGCACCATCTTGGCCCCCAGCGCCACATGGACGTCACCGAGGGGCGAGTGCCGTAAGTCAGTCATCGATTCTCCAGCTTCGATCCTGCGACCGAGAGGGGCTCCAGTGGTGATCAGTTGGCGGCTGCGCTGTCGGGCACGGCTTCATCAACGTCGTCGCCCTCAGGGAAGAGGTCGACGATGGAGGCGTCAACTGTGTCCTTCACGCTTCCCAGAGGCAGCACGTTGAGCACGCCCTGACCGTTCTGGAGCAGCTCGATCAGTTCGCCTTCGGTGTTGACCACTATCGAATTCGTTCCGCTGATGACGAGGCTTGCTGTGGTGACATCCTCACCGAGCTGGTCCCGCAGATAGTCGAGTCCCTTGCGGACCTGTTGGAGTTTGATGCCCGAGTCGATCAGGGTCTTGATCACCCTGAGTTCGAGCAGATCACGGTAGCTGTACAGGCGGCGGCTGCCCGAACCGCTCGCCTTGGTCAGCGAGGGGCGCACGATGTCGCGGCGAGCCCAGTAGTCAAGCTGTCGATATGTGATTCCGGCGATCTCTGCGGTGCGCTTCGAGCTGAACCCCTGCTCATTCATCTGTGCCTCCAATCGTCATGACACCAACGGAATTACGCAGATGTCAGTGTGGATAACTCTACGGTGCCGACGCGGCAAGGTCAACGCCGTGTCGGTCGAGGGCTCAATCTTCGAAGTCCTCAGGGGAGATGTTGTCGAGAAACTCCTTGAACTCTTCCACGACTTCCTCGGGCTGCGGAGCCTCCTGGGGGTCCGATTCACGGAACCCGACTTCCTCGATGACGGCTTCCTCAGCGAAGATAGGTGTGTCGGTTCGTACCGCCAGAGCGATTGCGTCAGACGGGCGGCTCGACACCACATGGGTCTGATCCGCGACACAGAGATGCAACTCGGCGAAGAAGGTCTTCTCGTGAAGACCGGTCACGACCACCCGAACCAGATCGACCGACAACTCCTCGAGCAGGTCCCGCATCAGATCGTGGGTCATCGGGCGCGGCGTGTCGACACCGTCGAGTGCAAGAGCGATAGCAGTGGCTTCCTGAGCACCGATATAGATCGGGATGATCCGATCCTCACCAGCGCGTTCGCGCAACAGGACCATCGGTGCGTTTGTCGGCATCTCGACGCGAACACCGATGAGTTCCATTTCCTGCATGCTTCTACCCTAGACCGTGAATTTGGAGGGGTTCGATATTGCTAACCGTCAAGACTCTCGCCGAAACTCCGCCGCAGAATCGAGCGTTGTAGCACTTCGCCCAGTCGCACAAGCTCGTTCAGCTCATCACGCGCCTGCTGCATCGAGTCGCCTCCCCTGGCCAGACGCGGCGAGAAGATCTGTTCCAGAAGGCCTGCCTGCCGCTCGGCTGAGACCTTGTACATGCGCATGTGCCGCGGTTCCAGCCCAGAACGGCCGAACACCGCTGCAGCGTTGGCCATCTCCAGGGCCTCCGGGCCGTACACGGCACTGCCGGGGCGCCCGATCGACACGATCAGGCCCAGACGGTCGAGCTCCCTGACGAGCCCGACCTCGATTTCGGCAGCTTCGGCCAGATCAGTTGCCGACAGGCCGTCAATCGGCTCCTTGAACTCGTCGACTGCCTCGTCCTCTGGTTCGGGTCTTGCCTTCTTGGTTGCTTTCTTGGTTGCCTTCTTGGCCGCTGCCTGCTTCTTCGTTGCGCGCTTGTTCGTTGCGGGCTCGACGGCCGCACCGGAGCCCGGACGCCTCGCTGAGGGCTTGGACTTGGCTGCAGGAGCCTTGGACTCAGCAGCGGGCTTGTCTCGATTGGCGAACAGCGTGGGCTCCGCAACCGCCGCCTCGTCACCCTTCAGAGCTTCAAGCTCAACTTCAAGTCCAGGTTCCTCGAGGCGCTTCTTGATCACCTTCAGGGGCAGGAAGTTGTCTCGCTGCTGGGCCAGGATCCAACGCAACCGAGCGATATCACTCGGATAGAACTTGCGATAACCCGACGGGGTCCTCTCGGGGGCGATCAGCCCTTGGCTCTCCAAGAAACGGATCTTCGAAATCGTGACATCGCTGTACTCTGCCTGGAGCAAGCTCAAGACCTCACCGATCGAGTGATGCGGTTGCGCAGCCAATCCCCTGCCTCCCTACCTTCAATTCGTTCCGGTGCCGTGCACGAACACCAGCTTGAACCTGCCGATCTGCAACACCTCGCCGTCGGCCAGTTCATGCTCATCGACACGCTTGCGCTCAATATAGGTGCCGTTCAGCGAGCCGACGTCGCGCACCACATAACGGGACCCGAGCCGCTGCACTTCAGCGTGGCGCCGCGAGACCGATATGTCGTCGAGGAAGATCGCGCTGTTGGGGTGCCGCCCCACCGTCACCACATCTGAATCCAGTGCATAGCGTGCCCCCGCCTTGGGTCCGTGAAGCACAACGAACAGTCCCTCATGGGTCCCGAACGCCGAGCGGTCGATGCTCACTCCGCTTCCATCGAGATCAATCGCAACATGATCCGTCGTCACCTCTTCAAGAGCCAGCGACTCTCCGCACGACGAGCAGAAACGGGCGTCATCAGAATTGCGATGTCCACATTTGGTGCAGGCTCGGTCAGTCACACTGGTTGCTCAACTCTCGATCAGAGCACCATAGGCGGCGCCGTCGAGCAAAGCATCAAGCTCTACTGGAGATGACATCTCTATGACGACGACCCAACCTTCACCGTAGGGGTCTTCGTTCACCCTTTCGGGAGTGTCGGCCAACTCATCGTTGACCTCGGTGATCGTGCCCGACACCGGTGCGTAGAGTTCCGAAACCGACTTGGTCGACTCGACCTCAGAGAAAGACGAACCGGCTTCGACTTGGTCCCCGACCCGTGGAAGGTCGACATAGACGACATCGCCGAGCGCATCCTGCGCGTAGTCGGTGATTCCGACCCTTGCGGCATCGCCTTGGACTGAGACCCATTCGTGGTCCTTGGAATACAGAAGATCGTCGGGAATGTTCATAGCGAAAACCTATCGCGGATACGCGTCCGCGAGGGAGTCACGCTCCCTTGTCTGCACGACCGTCGCGAAGCGCCTCGAGGCCCAACGGGATGTACTGCGCCGCCGACAGGTAACTGTAGAGCAGAGAAGGCGCCGCGCAGATCCATCCCGCCCACCAGAACCAGTCGGCCACCCCGACCCCCGAAGCGCCGGCCAACAGGAACGGGAACGAGAAGTACAAGCCGAAGGTTGCGCACTTTCCCCACCAGGTGACATCAATCCGCCTTGCGCCCAGCGCACCCAGCGCAATTCCCGCCACCGCCACGACCCCCTCACGCGCAAGGGTCAACACGACGAGCCACCACGGAACCGCCCCGTCAATGCCCACCGCCACGACCCCAACGATCAACACCGCACGGTCGGTCACCGGATCGAGCAGCTTGCCGAGTTCGCTGACTGCATCGAAGGAGCGCGCCCACCAGCCGTCGACCCAGTCGGTGGCCCCGATCGCACCCCACAACCAAGCCGCCGCCCAACGGTCATCGTTGGCGAACAGCAGCCACAGGAACACCGGAATACCCGCCAGCCTCAGCAGCGATATCAGATTCGGAACAGTCAGAATCCGGTCTTCGAAGATCCCGACATGCGGCTCTGGCCCTCCAGTCTGGTCAGCGTCATCCATATCTGTTCCGTCGCCAGCCTACGATCTAGCGATGCCCACCATATTCACTCGAATCATCGACGGCGAGATCCCGGCGCGATTCGTCTACTCCGACAGCGACTGTGTCGCATTCCTCGACGTTCGTCCCCTGGCCCGCGGCCACTGCCTTGTCGTGCCCCGCGACGAGATCGACCAGTGGACCGATCTCCCCTCAGGCCGGGTCGCACACCTGACCGAGGTCGCCCATGCCGTCGGCAACGTTCAGAAAACGCTGCTGAGCCCCATGCGGATCGGACTCATGATCGCGGGGTTCGAAGTCCCCCATGTGCACGTCCATGTCGTGCCGATGAACTCAATGGCCAACCTCGACTTCTCCAGAGCAGACACCTCGCCCGATCCTGAAGACCTCGACCGACTGCGCGCACAGATCGCTGAAGGGTTGGCGGCCGCAGGCCACCAAGGTGCTGTCAAGTAACTCTCGGAACTACCGCGGCAGATCCCCGGTGACAGTGCAGGTGTCGACGCGGCCGGACCCGAAGTCGAACTGGAGTACTTCCCCGGGCGCCGCTCCGAACCGGGGCACAACAACCTCGTCGCGGCTTCCCACCCCGATGGTCGCGCGCAGCGAGAGTGTCTCATAACGCGGATCGTGGCCGACGAGTTGAACCCTCACCTCCTCGGCGAACCCACTGCCCCCCTCGGGCAGTTCGACAACTCCACTGGGCACCTTCAAGTCCAGAAGCACCGCCGTGGGACCGACGCAACCGATCGTGGCCGGACGTCCGACGGGGTCCTCACACGGTCCGGTGGTCACCACATCGAGGGGCCGAAGATCCTCGGTCACAACGCTGGCTCGCAGGCAACTGTCCTCGACGAATCCATCGGGGCCGGCGAACAGCACATGACCGCTGCCCGCGTACTGGAAGACCGTCGCCTGCAACGCACCGGGAGGATGCGGGAGACTGTCTGCGGGCGCGGTGGTAATCCGCTCAGATACCGGCAGGTCGCCGGCCAACAGCGCCACCGTCGTCGACAGGGTGGCCACGAGCGATCCCTCGACAGCGGGCGGACCGCCGACGAGGGCTGCTTCGTTCGAGACCCCGCTCAGCTGCCCGAAGTCGAGACGTCCGCTCTTGCGTTCGTCGCCTTCGACGAAGGTCGTCCAGAGTGCTGCAACACCTGCGGCCAGAGCGGCGAGCACCACAACCGTCACAGCTGCCGAGATGATCCGGCCGTTGCGGGCGGCCCGGAGGTTCTCTCCGATGCGACGCTCATCGAGCTGTTCCTGCAAGGTCAGCGGGCCGAAGACCTCCGCGCTGACACCGCCGGAAATTAGGTCGCGCCACGCAAGGGCGCGGGGCTCGGGCATCCGCGCCAACAGCGTCTCGAACGCTTCGGTGACCTCCTCGTTGAACAGCAGCATCATGGAGTTCACCCGCGCATGCTCGACAGGGTCCTCGATGTATTCGTAGATGTCTCGACTCCCTGCCACGGCCAGTAGGAACTCATGGGCGCGGCGGTCGGACTCCTCATAGCTCCAAACCGGACCCTCACCGACGGTCGGTACCACCCGTCGGCCCCGCCCGGCGCGCATGAAGCCCGCCTTCGCCACGAAAGTTGCCGGCTTGGCGGGACGTTCGGAGGGAGGTTTCTCGCTGGCGCCCGCCTCGGAGTCTGGTTTCTCGTCGATCCCCGAAGGGTAGGCGCGCAAGGCGGGTGTCTGGTGTCATCTGTCGCTGGCAGAATGTGCCGATGGAATACGAAGTGGATCAGATGCGCTTAGTGCTGGCGTCGGCTTCGCCGCGTCGTCGGGAGTTGCTCCGAGGGCTCGACCTGGTCTTCTCGGTGTGTCCTGCCGACATCGACGAGACGCCCAGAGACTCAGAGGCACCCGCGCAGTATGTGAAGCGTCTGGCCGAGGAGAAGGCCGGAGCGCTCGCCGCGGCGGGCACCACCGTCATCGCTGCAGACACTGTCGTGGTGATCGACTCCCAGATACTGGGCAAGCCCAACGACCGTGAACACGCCGTGGCGACGCTCTCAGCGCTCGCGAACCGTACCCACGAGGTGTACACCGGGGTTGCCGTGGTTGCAATGCCGAACAACGCTGAGCGCCGCTGGGCCTCGGGCATCGAGATCACCAGGGTAACTATGGCAGAAGTCCCTCCGGAGAGGATCGACGCCTTCCTCGAAGTCGGCGAGTACGCCGACAAGGCAGGAAGCTACGCGCTGTTGGGTTCCAGTTCGATATTCGCGGATCATGTCGAAGGGTCGGTGAGTAATGTGGTCGGCCTTCCACTCCCGTTGACCGACCGCCTCTGCGCCCAGATCGACATTGATCTGCTGGCGTTTCGAGAATCCCGCCGACCGACATGACCGACACCTCCACGGCTCCTTCAGCCACACTTCAGCCTCCCGCAGCCGACGGCGAGTTCGCGCCCGTCCATATCGGTCCGTTGAGAGTGTGGCCGCCGGTTGTGCTCGCCCCCATGGCCGGAGTCACCAACGCCCCGTTCCGCACGCTCTGCCGCCGTTACGGAGCGGGGCTCTACGTGAACCAGATGATCACCGCCCGGGCGATCGTCGAGTGCAACGCCAAGAGCCTCAGAATGGCTGCGTTCGCCCCCGGCGAATGGCCCCGCAGCATCCAGCTGTACGGGACCGACGCCGATTCGATGCGAGAGGCGACCCGCCGACTGATCGACGATCAGGGAGTCGAGCACATCGATATCAACTTCGGCTGCCCGATGAAGAAGGTGACCCGACACGGAGGCGGGGCGGCCCTCCCCTGGAAACGGTCGCTGTGCCGTTCCATCGTCCGAGCCACGGTCCGTGCGGCGCGTGACGTGCCGGTGACGCTCAAGTTCCGGGTCGGTATCGACGACTCGACCACCACCTTCACCGACACTGCTCGGATAGCTCAAGACGAGGGCTGCCGCGCCGTCGTGCTCCACGCCCGGACCGCGAGCCAGCTCTACAGCGGAGCGGCCGACTGGGGGCGCATCGCCGAGCTCAAGTCTGTGGTGACGGAGATTCCGGTGTTCGGCAACGGCGACGTCTGGGAGGCCGACGACGCACTCGCAATGATGCGCACGACCGGTGCCGACGGTGTCGTCGTGGGCCGCGGCTGCTTGGGCCGACCCTGGATCTTCGAGGACCTGGCACGTGTCTTCGAAGGACGGCCTGTGGCAGCCCGCCCCAACCTCGGCAAGGTTGTCGACGGCATGGTTGAACACGCAGAACTGCTCTGCGACTGGATGGGTGAACCATCGGCGATACGCGACTTCCGCAAGCACGCCGGCTGGTACCTCAAGGGTTTCGCGGTCGGCAGCGAGGTCCGGCGCAGGCTCAACCAGGTCGGGTCACTGGCTGAGTTGAGGTCACTGCTCGACGGTCTGGACCCGACACTGCCCTTCCCCGAAGGCGGCATGCGCCTGGTCCGGGGGCACCACGGCACTGCGCGCAACGTTCATCTGCCCCAGGGGTGGCTCGACGATCGAGACGACGAACCGGTCCTGGGTGCGGGTGCCGAACAACTCGTCAGCGGTGGTTGACCGACGACTGCGCCAAGCAGTGGGCCGGTCAGAAGTCGATGCCCTTCTTGGCGACGACGCCCGAGTCGTAGGCGTGCTTCGTCTTCACCATCTCCGTGGCGGTGTCGGCCAACTCGACCATCCAGTCAGGCGCATCGCGTCCGGTGAGCACCAACGAGACCCCCGCTGGCCTGTTCTCGAAGGTGGCGGCAACCTCCTCGGCATCGAGCCAACCCCAGTTGAGCGGATAGGTGATCTCGTCGAACACCACCAGCCGGTATCGGCCCGACTCCACGATCTGCCTGCCGTGGCGCCAGGCTTCCTTGGCTTCGGCCTCATCCCTGCTCAGGTCGTTGCTGTCCCAGGTGAAACCCTCCCCCAGTGACCACATGTCGATGCCGAGCGACTCAGCCATCATCTGCTCCCCGGTCACCCAATCCTCGGACTTGAGGAACTGCACTACCGCAACCGGCCACTGCCGCGCCCGTGCGCGCAGAGCCACCCCGAAGGCTGCCGACGACTTGCCCTTGCCGTCACCGGTATTCAGCACGACGAGGCTCTTCGCCACGCGCAGCCCATCAGGGCGGGGATCATCAGTCGGCGGTTCTGCGGCTCTGTCGGTCTCAGTCATGGTGCCTCCTTTGCGGGTCGGTGGGCCACCGGCACTATCACCGGGCCGGCCGGGTCGTCGATGATGCGAACGTTGGCGCGGAAATGCTGCGCGATCAAGGATACGGTCAGGACCTCCGCAGGTTCGCCGGTCACAGCTACCCCACCGTCGGACAGCACGGCGATCCGTTCGCCGTAACGGGCTGCGAGAGTCAGGTCATGCAGCGTGGCCAGCACCGTCAAGCCTCGCTCGCGGCGCAGTTCATCGATCAGGTCGAGCACATCCTGTTGATGTCCCAGATCGAGGGCAGTGGTCGGTTCATCCAGCAGCAGGATCGGGGTCTGTTGCGCCAAGGCCCGCGCCATCACCACGCGCTGGCGTTCACCTCCAGACAGGGTGTTAACCTCGCGGTCGGCGAATCCGTGGAGGTCCAGCCGGTCGAGCACCGTCGAGGCAACGGCCAGGTCGTACTCGCTGTCGCCCGCGAAGGCTCCGCGATGTGGGGTCCGGCCGAGCAGCACGTAGTCGATCACCGCCATGCCGGGTGGTATCACCGGTACTTGGGGCACATAGGCGATCATCCGGGCCCGGGTCGCGCCGCCCGCGGGGTCCAGGCCGTCGATGTCGATCGTTCCCCGGTAGTCGACCGAACCGAGGATGCATCGCAGCAGTGTCGTCTTGCCCGCCCCGTTCGCGCCGATGACGTTGAGCCACTCACCCCGCTCGAGTTCGAGGTCGACGTTGGTCAACACATCCTTGTTGCCCAAGCGGGCTGAGAGCGCCTCGATCGAGATCGCTTTCACCAGACAACTCTGCGGCTCACGCGCAGGCATCAAGCCGCTCCAGCGCTTCGGACACAATCCGTGAGATCAGCTCATCACAGCTCGGCAGGTCTTCTACGACTCCGACGCATTGCCCGGTGGGGAGGATTCCCACTTCAAGGCGCCCCTCAACCATCGTGGCCCGCGTCAACATCGCCGCGTTGGCAGCCATGGCAACCTGCGACCAGGTGAGATCCTGGTTCTTCTTCATCGCAAAGCCCTCTCGCAACAGGTCCGGGAGCGCTGTGCCGGTGAGCTTACGAAAACGAAGAGCATTGATTCCGGCACGCGGCAGTTTGAGGATTCCACTGCGTTCAAGGTTGTTGATCACCTCTGTGCGAATCACCCTCTGCGGAGCTCCGTCGATGGCGGTCGACACCACCGTGCCCGTCACCGCGGTGTCGAGATACACAGCCTTCACCTCGTCGGGCACCCGACTGTCGGAAGTGAGCAGAAACCGTGTGCCCATGGCGATGCCGTCAGCACCCCATGCCAACGCCGCCGCCAGTCCACGGCCATCATGGAATCCGCCGGCCGCGACCACTGGAATGTCGACCGCGTCCAATACCTGCGGGAGCAGCAGCGAAGTAGGCACCGTCCCGGTGTGACCACCGCCTTCGCTTCCCTGGCACAGGACCGCGTCCACTCCCCACTCGGCCACCTTCTCGGCATGACGGCGGGCCCCGACTGTGGGCATCACCACCACACCGTGGTCCTTGAGTTTCTTTACCATGTCGGGCCGGGGGGCTTGGGCGAAACTGGCGACCTTCACGTTCTCTGCGATCAGATGATCGACCCGCTGTTCGACGTCTGCGGCATCGGTTCGCAGGTTCACTCCGAAGGGCCGCTCGGTGCGCGACTTCACCTCAGCTATGGCCGCTCTCATCTCCTCGAGGGTCATCGTGGCCGCCGCCAGGATGCCCAGACCGCCGGCATTGGCGGTCCCAGTCACCAACGACGGTCCCGCAACCCAACCCATGCCCGTCTGCACTATCGGATATTCGACCCCGAACAGTGCAGTCGCGGCAGTCTTGAGACGACGATCACAACCATCCGACATCTCTGATTTCATTCGGCCACCCTAGGGCCAAAGAGGCGTAAGGTACGCACATTGGCGTTCACCCGGAAAGGGGCTGTCGATGACTCGGAGACTCACTGAGTTCAGTCACGGAGCTGGTTGAGGCTGCAAGCTCGCTCCCGGCGAGCTGGCGCAGGTCGTGCGCCAACTGTCTGATACCGAAAGCCCTGATCTGTTGGTCGGGGCGCTCAGCGGCGACGATGCCGCCGTCTGGCGCTTGACCGACGACCGCGCCCTCGTCGTCACCGCTGACTTCATCACCCCTGTCGTGGACGATCCGTTCGACTGGGGCCGGGTGGCCGCCGCCAACTCGGTCTCCGACGTCTATGCAATGGGTGGCCGCCCGCTGCTGGCACTGAACCTCGTGTGCTGGAACACCGATGAACTGTCCGGCGAACAGCTTCAAGAAGTGCTCGCCGGCGGCCACGACATCGCCAACCAATGCGGTTTCGTCGTCGCAGGAGGACACACCGTCGACGATCCTGAACCGAAATACGGGATGGCAGTGATCGGTGAGGTACACCCGGACAGGATGCTGACCAACGCAGGGTTCCTTGCCGGCCAGACACTGGTCCTCACCAAACCGTTGGGGATCGGCGTGATCACAACCGGTCTCAAATGGGGCCGCGCCGGCGCCGAATGTGTAGCCGCAGCAGTGGCCTCGATGATTGCCACCAACGCCGCCGCTGCCGAAATCGCGGTCGCCTGCGGAGCCACGGGCGCCACAGATGTAACCGGTTTCGGTCTGCTCGGTCACGGCGGGCGGGCCGCGCAGGAGTCCTCTGTCGACCTGGAGATCATCGTCGACGACGTTCCGATAATCGATGGTGCCAGAGAACTGGCATCGTCGGGTGTTGTACCCGGGGGTACGGGCCGCAATCTGGGCTGGATCAACGACCGGGTCGACCGGGGCAGCGGCGTCAGCGAATTGGATGTGACGCTCCTCGCCGACGCGCAGACCTCTGGCGGGCTCGTGTTCGGCGTCGACCGCGCACAGGCCCAGAACGCGCTCGACTCGCTGTTGTCAACCGGTCACACCGCCGCGGCCATCGGCACCGTGCACGAAGGCACAGGCGAGATCCACCTCGGTTCCCGCCGCTCCTAGAACCTGCGCGGATCGAAACAAGGGGTCGCGCTGAGACCAGTTGTCTTCCGCTCTTGTTCGCTGCGCTCACGGGCCGCTCGGGCCACGGCCTCGACGGTCGCGGCCGGGTTCGGGAGCAGTCCGCTCGGCCTCTGCGCGTCAGGTGCGCTCGAAGATGTTGGACAGGCCGCCGATCACCGATCCCTCGCCGTCGGAACCGCCCGGCGCGAGGTTGGCCAGAACCCGGTCGGCAAGACGGTTGAACGGCAGGGACTGGAGCCAGACGTCGCCCACGCCGGTGAGCGTGGCCAAGAACATGCCTTCACCACCGAACACCATCGACTTCAGATTGCCTGCCCGCTCGATCGAGTACTGAATCTGAGGCTGGAAGGCCACGAGGCAGCCGGTGTCGACCCTCAACGTCTCCCCCTGCAGGCGCTTGCGCACAATGGTCCCGCCCGCATGCAGGAAGGCCAGGCCGTCGCCGGAAATGTCCTGGAGGATGAATCCCTCTCCCCCGAACAGTCCCGTGCCCAACTTCTTGTTGAATGCGATGTCGAGTTTGGTACCCGAGGCCGCGCACAGGAACGCGTCCTTCTGAGCGAGTATCTGACCGCCGACGGCATTGAGGTCGATCGGCAGGACCTTGCCGGGATACGGAGCCGCCATCGCCACTTTCTGGCGGCCCGACGGGGCACTGTTGGTGAAATGCGTGAGGAATACGGATTCTCCGGTCATCGACCTCTTGGCGGCCGATTTGAATTTCGACCATTTGCCTTCATCGGCGTCCGAACCGTCGCCCATCTTGGACTCGAAAGAAATGCCCTGGTCGATGTACATCATCGCGCCCGCCTCGGCAATCACCACCTCGCCGGGATCCAGTTCGATCTCCACAAACTGAAGATCGTCCCCGTGGATCTGGTAGTCGATTTCGTGGCTCTGCATCCGCTGTCTCCTGTCATTGAGTTGTCTGCTCGCGCGACATCATCGCACAAACAACGAAACCAAAGCGGTCATTCAGACAGCAGATGTTGCCGCGACCGTGACTCGGCGCGGTCCAAGATGAGCGATACGGCGAGCAGCACCAACATCGCCGCCGCCGCGGTCGTGTACAGGATCTTTGGTCCGTTGTTCTCGTAGAGCACGCCCGCTACATAGGCAACTATTCCCGATACCAGGGTTCCAATCCCTGAAAACAAACCTTGACCAGCGGCGAGTTGTTCAGGAGGGCTGGCTGTGGCAATGGCTACCTGGTTGGCCGGCAGCGTGAAGGCGTCGGCCACCGCGTGAACCAGAGAGATCAGCAGCACCGGCCACAACAGGTCGATCCATCCGTACAGCGCTGTGCACACCGCAGCCGCGGTGATCGACTTGCTGACGATCGCCGAATGACCGAGTTTCTGCGTCAAACGGCCTCCGGTCGGTGCCAGAACAATCATCGGGAGTGTGAACACACTGAGCGAAGTGCCGACGAGCCAGGTCTGCGCACCCAGGTCGTCGAGCAGCACTGCCCAGGTCGTCTCGAAGTAGGCGATAGTCAGATAAAAGGCGACCCCGGCCAGTAGGGCAGCCTGAATCCTCGGCATCTTCAGCAGCGGCCATGTCTTGTGTTTGGTTCCGCCATTGGCGGCGGTGCGAAGATCAAGGCGGATTATCCACACCAGCATCGCGGCGTTGGCGACGCCCAGAGCGATGAAAGGCAGTCTGAGCCCACCCAGTTCAACCATCACCGCCGCAGACGCCGGACCTAGAACGAAACCTGAAATCTCAACGGCCGTCAAGCGCCCCAGGTTCTGTCCCACCTGCTCTGGATCGCGAACGATGATCAGACGCCGCATCGCCGGCGACACCGCGCCCGCGCTGAACCCGAACAGGACTCTCGCCAGAACGAAAGCCCAGAGTTCCGTGGCCCACACCATGCCGAACATCGACACTGCCGCCAGCGCCACTCCGACAGGAATCATCTGCGCGGTTCGTCCCCGATCAGCGAGCGGAGCGAGAGCGATCTGCGCGACGAATCCCGCCAGGAATCCGGCAGCCGTGATGACGCCCAGTTCGCTCTCGGAAAATCCGAATCGGCTTCTGAATTCCGCCAGCAGCGTCAACACCGAGCCGTAGCCCATGATCAACACCGCGGTGACCACGTAGTAAGGAATATTCGGATCACTGCGGATTGAAGTGGGCGATGCAGCCAAGGACCGCAAGTCCATACCAAGTTCTCACCCGCTGTCTATTCGGTTAGCGGTACCCTCTGTCCAGGACCCGATCTGAAGAACTGAGAGAACCATGCAACCAGACACCCCGCTTGAGAGCAACAGACCCTACGTTCTGGACTCGCCCTACGAAGTTGCCCGTTGGCGGCCACTCGTCAACTGGTTCCTGGTGATCCCTCACAGCGTGATCGTCGCCGTCTTGAGTTATGTGGCGTTGGTTGTCATCTTCTTTTATTGGTGGGTCCTGCTGTTCACCGGAAGACTCAACCCGGGAATGTACGGATTTCTCGCCATGCTCGAGCGATACAGCGTTCGTGCCGAGGCGTTTTTGCTGGGGTACTGCGCGAGCTACCCGCCGTTCTCTTTCAAGACTGGTCCTGATGACGACAACGAGTACCCCGCCGTGACACTCAACCTGCCGACGCCACCGGCGAGCACGCCGCGGCGCAACCTGTTCAACTGGGTATTGGCGATCCCGCACTACGCGTTCATGTGGATACTCGGTATCGGCGCGTACGTGGTGTTGGTCCTCGGCTGGTTCGCGGTGCTGATTCTGGGCAGGTGGCCACGCGGGATGCGTGACTTCCTGGTTCGCTTTAGCAACTACTACTACAGAGTCTGGGCCTATATCGCCATGGTCGAGACTAGGTACCCCAAGTTCAGCCTCAACCCCTGAACCTCCCGGAGCGCTCGCGCACCGAGGGCGCTTTCAGTTCTTGGGGAGGTCCCTAAAGGGGGTGTCCTTCGCGGGGCCTGGTTCTCGAGGTAGGCCCAGCACACGCTCGCCGATGATGTTGCGTTGGATCTGATCGGTGCCGCCGTAGATCGACGGGCCGGGCGAGAAGATCGCGATCTCGCCGAGAAGCCCGCTGCTGGTCCGGTCGTCCTCGCCGCTCAGCATCCCGTCCGCGCCGAGAACCGACAGGCCGACCTCACGGAACGACCTGAACATCTCGCTCACGTGAAGTTTTCCGATATTCGGCTCAGCGCCCGTCCGCTGGTTGGGGTCCTTGGCGCGTAGAGCCCCCAGGCGGTTGATCTCAATCAACGACCAGAGCTTCACGAGTTCCTGACGGAAGTTCGGATCCTCGTTCTTCTGCGACTTGGCGGCCAACTCCGCAACGAACTGCCACAATCCCGGACCGACCGCCGGCACACCCCCCTCGCTCGTCGCCGGAGTGGCGAAGTCCGAGACCGGGCGGTCGAGAGACTTGCCCAAAGCCCCGGGCGTCGCGGTTCGGGGTTTGCGGCCCGATGATCCCAGCGACTCGCGCTCGAACCGCAGCGTCGAGTTCGCCACGGCCCAACCGTGGTTGAGCCCGCCGATGATGTCGGCGTCGCGCACCCGGGCCTCATCGATGAACACCTCGTTGAACATCGACCTGCCGGTCATCTCCTTGAGCGGTCGGACGCTGACTCCCGGCTGGTCCATCTCCAGGGCGAACCAGGTGATGCCCTTGTGTTTCGGGGCGTCGGGGTCGGTTCGGGCGATCAGCATTCCCCAGTCGGCGACCTGTCCGCCCGATGTCCAGACCTTCTGTCCGCTGACGATCCATTCATCGCCGTCACGCTGAGCCTTGCAGGCCAACCCGGCCAGGTCCGATCCGGCCCCGGGCTCCGAGAACAGCTGGCACCAGCCGACCGATCCGTCGAGGATCGGCGGGACGAGTCGCTCGATCTGTTCGGGCGTGCCGTGCGCCGCGATCGTCGGCGCCGCCAGCATCCAACCCAAGCCTCCGATCGGCGGACCCATCACGCCCCTCTCGGCCATCACCGTGTTGACCACCCCCGCCAGGTCGCGCCCCCAACCCTTGCCCCCTGCATGCACTGCGAGCGTGGGATGCGCGTAACCGGTGGGGGCGATGCGCTGCCACCATTCGCGTACCGTGAGGTCCTCGTCCCAGTTCTCGTCGAGCCAGGCCTCGAGTTCGAGCCGGACTTCCTCCGCGGTCGGGGTGCTCATTGGTCCGTTTCCGATCAAGCGGGCAGAGGTGTGTTCAGGTAGCTGACGTTGTCCAAGAGGATCTTCCTGCGGTCCTGTTGGTCGAAAGCCTTCAATTCGACGACATAGTCGAGGGGATGCGGCAGCCCTTCAATATGGGGCCAATCGGAACCGAAGATCACATGGTCCGGACCCATCAGCTCGGAGACCTCGTTGACGTCGTCCTCCCAGAACGGATTCACCCACACGTTCTCCTTGAAGGTGTCGACGGGGTGGTCTTTGAACCAGCTGAAGCTCTTCTTCGCCGTCTGGTCGAACTTGCGGAACATCGGCGCCAGGAAGTCCGAGCCGTTCTCGACGCTGGCCACCCGCACACGGGGGAAACGGTCGTAGAGCTTCTCGAAAACCGACTGGATCAACCAGTCCTGGGCAGCCCGCTCAATGGCGAAGCTGGCCAGGCTCGGTCCCATGTATCCGCCGTTGCGGCTGAGCGAACCTGCAGTGAACTTGGTGTCGGCCACATAACCCATCGACGAGTAACCGCTGGCCGCCGCATGAACGACAACGGTGATTCCGGCCTCGTTGATGGCCGACCATACAGGGTCGAAGGTCGCCGAGAACGGGGAGATCTTGCCGGTTGCGACCGTGACCGGCGCAGGGCGCATGACAACCACCCGAGCCCCGAGTTCCACGACCTTCTCAACCTCAGCTGCTGCCGCGGCCGGATCACCGAGACACAGGTACGGAGCGCCGAAGATCTTGTCCTCGTAGGCATAGCCCCAGTCTTCGAGGAGCCAGCGGTTGAAGGCCTGCATCATCACGGTGCAAGCCTCGATGTCGGTTCGGATCAGTTCTTCGTAGAGCACACCGAGGGTCGGGAACAGCCAGACTCCTGAGAGCCCCTGTTCATCGATCACCTTCCCGCGGGCTTCGGCGTGCATGTAGTAGTCGGGAAGTGGCTCACGCTCTTTGAGCATGTCCATGGGGTTCTTCCCCTCGGGGTTGCCTTTGAAGAAGGCGTTGAGCGCACCGGGCATCGCCACGGGGTCCCATGTCGGGTTGACCACCGCATGGGAGATCGTCCCGCCGACGAGGTTGTACTTGCGTCCGTTCATCTCGACCCACTGCACGACCCGCGGCTGCATCTCTGCTGGAACATGCCGGGTGAAGGCGTCGAGTGCCTCGTAGTAGTGGTTGTCGGCGTCGAAGGGCCTGTATCCGAGATTCTCTGAAGTCATTGCCGCTCCCCGCGGTGTTCTGCGCTATTGGAGATGGTAGCGCTAGGAGACCGCAGAGCACAGATCGGCTCGCGTTGCTCGCGAACGCCGCGCGCAGCGCTAACTTGTGTACTCGTGTCCAGCACTGCGCAACTTCAGGCAAAACCCTTCGTTCGAGGCACCAAGGTCAGACTCGTCGACGACATACCCGGCTACCCGGCCGGCAGCACCGGAAAGATCGCTGTGGCCAACGGTTTCGCCTGGACCCGCTACTGGGTTCGCTTCGACGACGGCACCGCTGTCGGGCATGTCGACCACCATTGCCTCGTAAAGCGGCGCGACTACGAAGAGTTCCTGTCGGCCCGCGAGCGCGAGGCACTCGAAGCGATAGAGGCCGCAGAACAAGCCGCGGAGGCGGCGGCCGAAGCACCCGATCCTTCCGACACTCCCGCCGTCGGCGCAGGCGCTGTCGGCGGTGCCGTCCAGGTCAACGGGGTGACGATCCCCCAACGGCTCCTCGACATGAGCGCCGCGGCACGGCAACGCCTCGGAGCCTGACCCGCGCGCAGCCCCAATCAAGCCGAACCCCGCAGTCAGCGGATCTGGGGTTTGATGCGTCGACTGCCGCTGAACGAGTCGACGCCTGCCTCCATGGCCGCCTTGTCGAATCCGGTGGTGAGGATGGCCGGAGCGACAGCGATGGCATTGAGGCGTCCCATGTCGTTGGCCGCCCAGATGGCGCGCAACGTCGCCTGCACGGCCCAAGCCGGCTGTGAAGCAATCGCCTCGGCGATCCAAGCGGCTCTCGAAAGCAGGTCCTCGGCGGCGCACACTTCGCTGACCAGACCGATCCGCATGGCCGTGGCCGCGCTCATCCTCTCATGGTTACCCAACAGCGAGATCCGCAGAATCTCCCCGAGGGGCATGCGCTGGAGCATCTTCATCGGTTCGTATACCGCAGCCATTCCGTAGGTCACATGCGGGTCAAAGAATGTCGCGTGTTCGGCGGAGATGATCACATCGGCCTCGGCCAGCATGTAGAACGCTCCACCGGCGGCCATCCCGTTTACCGCGCACACCACCGGTTTCCAGAGGTCACACGACTTGGGGCCCAGACTGTCGCCGGGGTCGTCGTACATGAAGTTGTTGGATGTGCCGTACAACCCGGGTGAGTCGTCCAGAGCGGTGAACTCGCCCTCGTCGCGGTCAATGCCGACGCAGAACGCCTTCTCCCCCGCCGCGGTCAGAACGATCGAGCGAACATCATCGTCGCGACGGAAAGCCTTCCAGGTGTCGTGTATCTCCCGTTCCATCGTCGGGCTGAAGGCGTTGTAGGCGTCGGTGCGGTTGAGGGTGACCCACCCCACATGATCGCGAATCTCAACGATGATCGTCTCATAGGAGTCATAGTCAGTGGTCATGGCATTGCCCTTCGTAGGTTCAACGTTGTGGTCCGGTCGTGTTCCGTTCGGTGAGCCAACTCAAAACGGCATCGGCCACCGCGGCGGGTTGTTCGGGCAGCAGTGCGTGTCCCGCGTCGGCGATGGTCACCATCGACGCCCGGTTCCCGAGCTCCGCGCAGAGTCGCAGCGCATTCTCAGGTACAGCCATGAGGTCATATTCTGGTTGAACCACCAAAACCTCTTTGCCGCCTGCTCTCCACCAGTATTCGACAGGCTGTGCCGCAGTCGCCGCTCCCTGTACCGCCGCCACGACCCCGTGCCAGCCGTCGAACCAGACCGACGCATCGTTGCCGGGAGCAAAGAACGCTTGGCTCACCGCCTGGAGATGCTCGTCATCGGACAGCTCGACGTCGAAGACCCGGCGCAGGGCCGATGTGTGCTGCGGGGCCGGCGGAATCAGACCACCGCAGCACAGCAGCACGACGCTGTCGATCAGATGCGGGAAGTCCGTCGCAACCATGCGCGACACGCGGTTCCCGAACGCGTGGCCGACAATGGTCACCGGCTCGGCGCACAGCGCCCCGATCACAGCGGCGACATCGGCAGCCAGATCAGCCATCGTGAGTCCGCTCAGGTCGCCGACGGATCCGCCTATCCCGCGGGGTTGGGGCGCAACAGCGTGATGGCCCGCATCTGCGAGCTGCCCCGACAGCAGTTCGAAGTCGTCCGCACCGCGTCCGAGCGACGGGATCAGCACCACTGGCGGGCCCTCGCCTCGTTCAGTGACCTCGATCGGGCCTGTGGGCCCGTCAACGATGGTCTTGTGGTGTTGCGCTGGTTCGGCTGGGGGCATATTCGTCGATTCTGGAACGTCCAGGGAATCTGGCACGCCCATGGTTTATGGCGACCAGTGGATAATGGCGACCATTCAACCAGGGTACGGTGTGCGGTCGTGGGAATCATCGTAGGGATCTGCGGCGGCTCGGGAGCAGGAAAGACGACCCTCGTCAACGAGTTGATCCGCCACCTGGGCAGGGACCGAACCTCACCGGTGGCCTTCGATTCCTACTACCGGGACCTGTCGCACATCACCATGGCGGAGCGGATGGAGGTCAACTACGACCACCCCGATTCGCTCGACCATGAGTTGTTCATCGAACACCTGCAGGAGCTGCGCCGGGGCTACGCCGTCGAGATCCCTAAGTACGACTTCGCCACCCACACACGCACCGGCGAGGTGACAGTGGTGGATCCCAACGAGGTCGTCATTCTCGACGGCATCCTGCTGTTGTACTTCAGACACCTCAGGGATCTGATCGATCTGGCGGTGTTCATCGACATCGACGAGAAAGTGCGCCTCGAGCGGCGAGCGCAACGCGATGTGCGTGAACGCGGCCGGGATGTGGACGATGTACACCGCCAGTTCTGGGCGACTGTCGCGCCCATGCATGACAGATTCGTCCAGCCGTCAGTGGAACACGCCGACCGGGTGGTCACAGTCGATGAGCCGCTGGAAACCGTGGCCCGTGAACTCGCAGCAGGAATTGCTGCCCGGCAGAGTCACGCTGGATAGGCTCCCAACGGCCCGTGCAGCCTTCCCTTATGCCTCTACGCCTCATGCCCTCACTGTCGCCTTCGGTTCGCAAGAGCATCACCCTGATCTACCACTTCGCTGAACGCGAATCGAAGTCCCGTTACAAGCGCAGCGTGCTCGGTTGGTTCTGGTCGTTCCTGAATCCGCTGGTGACTGTGGGGGTCTACTGGTTCGTTTTTGGTGCGATCTACGGGGCCGCGCCGCCCGAAACCAGCAACCACAACGCCGAGAGCTTCGGCCTGTACCTGTTCACCGGTCTGATCATCTGGACCCTGTTCACGGGCATGGTCGACGGTTCGATGGAGTGGCTGAGTTCGGTCAGCGACCTGCGCAAGAAGATCTATTTCCCGACAGAGACGGCCCTGTTGGGCGGTGCCGCCTCAAACCTTGTGCAGAGCAGCCTAGAAGTCGTGGTGCTGCTGGTCATCATGGCCGCGCTCTCGAATATCGGTTGGACGCTCGTGTTCCTCCCGGTTGCCATGGCACTCGCGCTGGGGTTCGGTCTGGGGCTCGGATTCATCGTCTCTGTGCTCAACGCCCGTTATCGAGATGTCAAGTATCTGGTCGGCATCGTGTTGAACGTGGCATTCTTCGCGGTCCCGATCGTCTACACCCCGGAACTCATCAAACGCGACGACTTGCCGGTGCCGGAAATCGCTCGGATCCTCGTGGAATGGAATCCGGTGAGCCTGTTCATTGAGATCTCCCGCGATGCCGTCTATTTCCTGCAGGTTCCACTTTGGAATCGATTTCTGGCGGCGCTGGCCTGGTCTGTCGCAACGTTCTCGATCGGCTGGGTCTTCTTCCGCAGGCAGAGCATGTCGATCAGCGAGGAACCATGACCATCGGCGCGATCAGTGTCGACGCCGTCTCGAAGCGCTTCCGGCTTGAACGAAACCGTCCGAGTTCGCTGAAGGAAGCGATCCTGCGCATGGGCCGGACGCGAGACACCGACGAGTTCTGGGTTCTGCAGGACATCAACCTTGATATCGGGGCGGGTTCCTTCTTCGGCCTCATCGGCCACAACGGCAGCGGCAAGTCAACGTTGCTCCGCCTCATGGCCGGGATCCACCGACCGACCCTCGGCTCAGTTGAGGCAACGGGCCGCTTGTCAGCCCTTCTTGAACTCGGGACGGGTTTCCACCCCGATCTGACGGGTCGTGAGAACGTCTATCTCAACGGCGCCATGCTGGGGATCGCCCGCAGACAGATGACCGCTTCCATGAACGACATCATCGAGTTCAGCGGGATCGGAGACTTCGTCGACGAGCCTGTCAAGATCTATTCGAGCGGCATGTATGTAAGGCTCGGGTTCGCGGTGGCGGTCAACGTCGAACCGGACATCCTGCTGATCGACGAGGTGATGGCGGTCGGTGACGAAGAGTTCCAGCGAAGGTGCCTGAAGCACATGGACATGCTCCGCGACAACGGCACGACGATCGTGCTGGTCTCCCACAACACCGACCTGATGACCGAGTGTCACCAGGTCGGATGGCTCGACCACGGCAGACTGCTCAAGGTCGGTGCTCCCGACGATGTGGTCTCGGCCTACCTGGCGAATGTCGATGCGACCGACAACACCCTGAACACCCGCAACATCTGAGGCTGTTCGGGTCTGGGTGCGACATGAGCCCGGTCCAGGCCGGGTCAGCCCGCGGCGCTGTCGGCCACCAACCGGCGCAGAGCATCGTGGTGCAGTCCGACCCCCTGAGGGACCACCGGGTCGCCCGGTTCCGCCAACTCGCAGGCCGCTAGCTTCGACCAGTCGTCGAGCTTCGCCACCAGCGGACTGTCCAGTTGGGCGACAAGTGAGTCGAGCTTGGCCTCATTCGAGCAGACGATCGCAGGAGTGCCGCTCCCCGCAGCGATCACAACAGGGTGGTAGCGGCTGCTGACCAACAGTCGAGCTGAGCGGATTCGATCCACCTGGGTTTCGATACCGGGTCCCAGAATCTCGGTGTCCCGCCGAATCCACGAGGCCAGAAGCCGCGCGTACTCCAGGTCGCGCCCGCCGCGGAAGCAGGCCAGGGCAATCGATGCACCAACTCTTTCGGCGAGCGCGCCGAGCGCGGCAGCGACCAGTGAGGGATCCTCAGTTGTCAGACGACGGACCGCGGGGCGAAACCGCCCGGGGGCAACGTCGGAACCCATGGCCACGACGATCTCCGGCCGCCGCTGCAACCCGTCAAGGTCCAGACCGAACACCAAGTCGGCGCCGACCACGGCGTCCACGCCCGCAGCAGCCATCGCCGAAGCCGATGCAGGATCGCGCACCACCACGGGTGCACCTTGAAGCACGGATCGAAGCATCCGTCGCGACGAGCCGCGCCTCAATGGTTCGGCGCCCAGTCCCACGCCGACCACCGGCCTGCCGCGCCTCCGCAGACGCAGCGGTCCCAGGAGGTGTCCCGGCAGGCTCCAGATGCTGCTCCAATCCTGGATGATCCCACCGGGGCCGACGCACACGCCGTCTATCGGCGCTCCCCCGCCGCTCGCCCCACCTTTAGAGCCGCGCCCTTCGGACAGAGCGTGGAGCCATCCCCGCGGCCCCCAAGCCACGGTCTCAACGCCGTGCAGGAGCGACGTGGTTCCAGGATCCCGTGAGACGACCACCGGGACCGCCCCAGCGGAACGCAAACAGTCGACCACAGCAGATATCAGCAGTTCGTCACCGACGTTGCCTGCACCTGACCAGCCGCAGACCAGGATACGAGGAGCGGTGCCAACTCCCGGGTCGGACACGCTCGCGA
The DNA here is from genome assembly GCA_951812975.1 of uncultured Acidimicrobiales bacterium. Classification (GTDB taxonomy): domain Bacteria; phylum Actinomycetota; class Acidimicrobiia; order Acidimicrobiales; family Aldehydirespiratoraceae; genus VXYK01. The sequence continues at coordinate 227,320 of CATOTC010000003.1, forward strand.
TCATGAGGCGGACGCTAGCGCCACTGCTAGCGTTACTCGCCCATGGACGAAACCCTCGGCGCACGCCTCAGCGTCGTCATGCCGTGCTACAACGAGGCCGCGACCGTCGCGGAGATGGTCAAGCGAGTGCTGGCGAGCCCTCACACGGCGGAGCTGGTCATCGTCGACGACGGCTCGACCGACGGGACCCGCGAACTCCTCGACGGCTTCGACGACTCCCGGGTCCAGATCCTGCTGCAACCCGAGAACCGCGGCAAGGGCGCTGCGATCCGACGCGGTTTCGAGGTCGCGTCGGCGGAGTTCGTGATCGTCCAGGACGCCGATCTCGAATACGACCCGCGCGACTACGACATCGTCCTCGAACCGTTGCTCAACGGATCCGCTGATGTCGTCTATGGGAGTCGCTTTCAGTCAGGTCGCCCCCGCCGGGTCCTGTACTTCTGGCATTCCATCGGCAATCGTATTCTCACCCTGCTCTCGAACATGTTCACCGACTTGAACCTCACCGACATGGAGACCTGCTACAAGGCCTTTCGTACCGAGGTGGTCCAGAGTCTCGACTTACGCGAGAACCGATTCGGCATCGAACCCGAGATAACCGCAAAGGTGGCCGCCGGAGGCTGGCGGATCTGGGAAGTCGGGATCTCCTACTCGGGGCGCACCTACGCGGAGGGCAAGAAGATCAACTGGCGTGACGGCGTGGCCGCACTCGGTTGCATCGTGAAGTACGGAGTCGTGAGCCGCCGCAGCCGCCGCCCATCGGCAGGGTCACCCTGAACAGGAGCCTCATTCGCTAGAATTGAGGCTGCTTTTGTTGGCGCGCCCCCTAGCCACGACACCATTGAGAGTCGCTATTGAGTTTCTCACGATCACTGCTGTGTTGTCTGCTCGCCTTCTGCTTGGCGGCTTCACCGGCGTATGCCCATGGCGACGGGAACGACGACTCTGAAGGCGGCGACTCGAACCTCGTGGTACTGCACGGCGGCGGTTTCGGACACGCGGTCGGGCTGAGCCAGTACGGCGCGTACGGACGCGCCCTCGCGGGCCATACCTACGACGAGATCCTCAGTTTCTACTACGACAGCACAACCCTCGAGCCGATAACCGACTTCAAGGAGTTCGACCCGGACCACGTTCCCGAAACCGTCGACGTCGGCGTCGGCGTCCGGGATTTGATCGCCATCTCCACACCGCTCGACGAGCTCGGTCCCGGAGAGTGGGAGCTGTCGGTCGAAGTCGACAGCCAGGTGATCGGCGTCAGCACATTGCCGCTCACCACCTACTACGACGGGGCACGCTGGCATGCCGAGTACACCGACAAGTCGACCGGGGTCACCACCGATATCTGCGACGGCCAGGCGCTCTGCGAGAACACCGTGCTCGAGGTGGCCCATACGATCGGCACCCGCGCGGTGGTCGAGGAGTTCGAGGACGGGCCGAACCTCGGCTCCTATTTCGGAGGGCGATACCTCCTGTGGCCTGCCGGCGTGGCGGTCGACGGCAGCACACCCGACGACTGCGGCACGGGACTCGAGTTCTGTATCACCCATTCGCGCCTCAGGCCGGTACAAGCGGGCAGTCTCAACGTTCTTATAGGGGTTCGGGAGGCGATTGCCATCGCCACTCCTCTCGAGGAACTCGGACCGGGAGAATGGGAACTCAGTGTCGAGTCGGGTGGTGAGGTGATCGGCGTGAGCACGCTGCCGCTCACCACCCACTACGACGGGTCACGCTGGCATGCCGAATACACCGACAAGTCGACCGGGGTCACCACCGATATCTGCGACAACGACTCACGCTGTCTGAACACGGCACTCGAGGTTGTCCAGACGGTCGGTACCAGGGCCGTGGTCGAAGAGTACGAAGACGGGCCGAACCTCGGCTCGTATGCGGGCGCGCGCTACCTGCTGCACCCTGCCGGAGTATCGCTTAACGGCAGTACACCCGATCGCTGCGGAACGGGACGCAAGTTCTGCGTTGTGGTCGCCAAGCTCGACATGGAGAAGTACCTCTACGGCCTCCAGGAAGTGCCGACGCACTGGCCCCAGGAAGCACTGAAGGCACAGGCGGTGGCAGCCCGCAGCTACGCAGCAGCCACGGTCGTGAACCGTGCGGCGGCTAGCGACTGGGTCGACGAGCCCTTCAACCTCTACGACTCGACCGTCGACCAGGTGTTCACCGGTTGGGCCCGCGAATCGGGTTGTGCCTGGCACTCATGGTGTGACGCAGTCGACGAGACCGCAGGTGAAGTCATCGTCTATCAGGCTGAGATTGAGACCGACGAGGATCCAGGGACCGAGGACGGACTCCAAGAGATCACCGACGGGACAGAAGACGGTGAGACCGAAGACGCTGAGACCACTGTTGTCTATGAGCCTCGAATCGCTCAAGCCTTCTACTCTTCGAGCAACGGTGGACACACCGCCAAGCCGTCCGACATCTGGACCGGAGGAATCGACCTGTCGTACCTGATACCCAAGCCGGATCCCTACGACGCGGCTGTTGATCCCGAAACAGGCCGCGAACGCAATCCCAATGCCACTTGGACTCGTTCCTACTCCGTCGCTGATCTGACGCGTTGGCTCAACAACTACACGGTTCGCGGCGAAGCACCACTGAACATCACCTCCCTGCGAGGGATCGACATCGCCAATGCCCCCATGTCGGGGCATGTCCTCTTTGCCGAGGTCACCGTTCATGATGGGGACAGGTCGGTAACGCTCACCCGGGACGGCGAGCCGTACGGCGCCTGGTTGTTCTTTGCGATCCTGAACGGCTGCATGACTGCTCAAGGCTGCCATCCACCCGTCGGCTCTCAGTTCTCTATTGAATGGCCCGCAAACTACGTGCCTGAAGAACTCGAAGAGCCCGAACAACCTGAGGAGCCCGAAGAGCCCGAAGAGCCCGAAGAACCTGAGGAGCCCGAAGAGCCCGAAGAACCTGAGGAGCCCGAAGAGCCTGAAGTACCCGAAGAACCCGCTCCCGAACCGGTACCCGTCCCCGAGTTCAGCGACATTTCTCCTGACAAGTACTTCTACGAGCCGGTCCTCTGGGCGGCCATCGAGGAGATCTCCGCAGGCGCAGCCCCACAGCGGTTCGGGCCTAACGACCAGATCAGTCGGGCTGAGTTCGCCGAGATTCTCTGGCGGTTCGAGGGAAGCCCCGTGCCGAACACTCGTACGAACTTCGAGGACGTCACCGAGGATGCGTCATACCGCGATGCAGTCGACCTGCTGGCGGAATACGAAGTGACCACTGGAACCTCACCCACGACTTTCTCACCGGACATGACCTTGACGAGGGCGCAGGCATCCACCTTCCTCTGGCGTTTCGCCGGAAGACCTGAGCCGAATGTCGATTCAACCTTCGAGGACTTGGTTGCAGGCTCCTACTACAGCGACGCGGTTCGCTGGATGCTCGAGCACGGCATCACCACGGGCACCTCGCCGACGACCTTCTCTCCCAACAGCCCCCTGACAAGGGCAGAAGTCGTCACGTTCATCTGGCGTCTGGCCGGCCTCCCCGACGCATTCGCCCCGTGGGTCCTGCCGGTACTTCCCCCCAAGATGCGAATACTGCCGAACCCCTAGCGGCTCGGGTAGGTTCGAGCGATGCAGCCTGCGCCCCGCGCACGCCTTGGGGACCGCCTCTTCGAGGCCGCCGCGAGAGCCTTGCGTCGCCTCGGTGAACGACGCGCTCAGCCCCTGAACAGAACGCTGCAGACCACAATCACAATCGCAGCAACGGTCGCGGTCACCGGGGCGACGGTCTGGGCTTGGCAGTCTACTGACCTGACGCTGGCCGAACTCTCCTGGTGGCCCCTGGCAGTCGCCTTCTTCGTGACGGCTCCCGCGAGCCTAGGTCTGAAATCAGCCGAATATCAGCTATCGGCGCGGATCGCTTCACAGAAGCCCACACAGTCCAGGAGTCTCAGCGTCGCCGTGATCTCGTCGTCGGCCAATCTGCTGCCGCTGCCGGGATCGATGATCGTCACCGTGCGATCGCTGTCCGTCAACGGCAGTAGCTACGGTTCAGCGCTGTCCGCGGGTGCCGTACCCGGTCTGAGCTGGCTTTCGATAACAGGCCTCGTCGGTGGAACTGCAATCGCCATCGAGGGCCCGGCGGTGCTCGGCGCGGTCACCATCGTCGGGGGTCTGGTTGCAGGGATTGCGGCGACCAAGCTCTTCCGAACAACAGCACCCGAGGAGCGCTCGGCCTGGCTAGCGGTCTCCATCATCGCCGTCGAGGCGGGCTGGCTGCTCATCAGCGCACTGAGGCTCGGTCTGGCCGTGACCGCGCTCGGCGTCTCAATCAGCCCGACTCAAGCAGTCGCCCTGTCGGTCGCTGGCGCGCTGACGGTTGCGATCGGTTTTTTCCCCGGCGGTTTGGGACTGCGCGAAGCGCTGCTCGCTGGACTCAGTCCGCTCATCGGTCTCGAGTTCGACACCGGCGTGCTCCTCGGCTCCGTCGATCGTCTGGTCTGGCTCAGCTTCCTGGCAGTCGCCAGCAGCATGCTGGTACTGATTCGACGAGGTTCCGACGACGGCGCAGCCGACCTCTGAGGCGAGGTGCTCTCAGACAACGCGTTTCACGTGAGCCGGTCCACGAGTTCGGCCAGAGGCTCTCGGAAATCACGGGTTCGTTCAAACCCAGCGGCCCGCAGCGCGGCGTTGTCGAGAACCCCGTTGGCGGGTCGTGGAGCGGGCCGGACCGGACGCAGGTCAGCGGTTGAACAGGGGGTGACCCTCGTCGGATCCTCACCCGCTGCCACCGCGACGGCGCGGGCGAACTGAAACCAGGAGACCGCACCCTGATTGGTCGCATGAAAGATGCCCGAGCGACGCTGAAGCGAGAGCTCCAGAACAATCGGCGCTAGATCGGCAGTGAACGTCGGGTGTCCGATCTGGTCGTCCACGAACCGCAAAGGGTCGTCTTTCTTGAGAAGGTTCAAGATGGTCTTGACCATGTTGCGCCGGGTCTCTCCGCAGAGCCAGGAGGTGCGAACGATCGTGGCGTCGGAACCGGCATGGCGTTCGCCTTCGGCCTTGGACTGTCCATAGACCGAGACCGGCGACGGACTGTCCGATTCGGTGTAGGGGCCGCTCTTGGTGCCGTCGAACACATGGTCTGTTGAGATCGTCGTGAAATGCGCGCCGACCTCACCAGCACCCTCCGCGAGTATCCGAACCGCCGTCGCGTTGGTACGAAACGCGCGGTCGACGTCGGTCTGCGCACCGTCCACGTCGGTGAACCCCGCGCAGTTGATCACGAGATCAGGCCTCGTCTGTTGCAGGGCGCCGACGACGCTGCGGCCGTCGGTGATGTCTACTTCGCCGCGGTCAGGGGTTATCGCTTCGTGACCGTCGAGCAGGCGGACCAGGTCGGTGCCGAGCTGTCCGCCCGCCCCGGTGACGAAGATCCTCATGCCCGCAGACCCGGTCTGTTCTTCAGCGGCTCCCACCAGCGGCGGTTCGTCGTGTACCACTTGACCGTCTTGGAGAGGCCCACCGAGAAGTCCTGTGCCGGAGCCCAGCCGAGAGAGCGCAGCTTGGAGCAGTCGAGCGAATAGCGCCGATCGTGCCCCGGCCGGTCCGGAACATAGTTGATGGCTGACTCGTCGCGTCCGCACAACTCGATGAGCCGGTCGGTCAAATCACGGTTGGTGATCTCGTTGCCGGCGCCGATGTTGTAGATCTCTCCGCTGACGCCCCTGCTCGAAAGGGTGTCGATGGCCGTGCAATGGTCGGCCACATGGAGCCAGTCGCGAACGTTGAGTCCATCGCCGTAGAGAGGCACGCGGGCCCCGTCGATCAGGTTCGTCGCGAACAGGGGGATCACCTTCTCGGGGAACTGGTAGGGGCCGTAGTTGTTCGACGCTCGGGTGACTATGACGGGCAGGTCGTGGGTGCTGTAGTAGCTGAGGGCGATGAGGTCTGAGGCTGCTTTGGAAGCCGAATACGGGGATCGGGGCGCGACCGCGTCCGTCTCCGATGAAGAACCCTGTTCAACCGATCCGTAGACCTCATCGGTCGAGACGTGCACGAACCGCTCGACGCCGATCTGACGGGCGACGTCACACAGCACGTTGGTGCCGAAACAGTTGGTGTGCACGAACGCGTCGGGACCTGTGATCGAGCGGTCGACGTGTGATTCAGCAGCAAAGTGCACGACCCTCTCACAGCCCTCCATAGCGGAACCGACCGCGGCGCGGTCAGTGATGTCGCCGTGGACGAACGCGACCCGGTCGCCGAGCAGGTCTTTGATCGAGTCCAGGTTGCCGGCGTAGGTCAAGGAGTCGAAGGCGACCGCCGTGTGATCACTCGTCGCCAGCAGATGCCGCAGGTAGTTGCTGCCGATGAAACCCGCCGCCCCCGTGATGAACACTCTCATGGCAGACAGCCCCCTACGTGGCGCGCAGTTGGTAGTGGGGTCGCCGGTTCGCTGGCAGATCGCCGCGCAGTGGATTGTTCTGGTCCCGCTGCGACAGGATCGGCTCGCTGAGGCCCCAGTCGGCTGCGATCTCGGGGTCGTCCCAACGCACGCCAAGCTCGTCGGCGGGGTTGTAGTAGGCGTCGACGAGGTAGTTGAGCGTGCAGTCGCTCAAGGCCGCGAAGCCATGGGCCACCCCGGGCGGGATGTAGATCCCGTCGTGGCAGTGCGAGCCGTCGGAGCGCGTCCCCAGGTCGTACTCGAAGGTCGCTCCGTCAGTCGGGCTCCCCTCCCTGAGGTCGTGCAGCACCACACGGATGTGCCCGAACGGCACGTACCAGTAGTCGCTCTGGTGCAGGTGGTAGTGGAGCCCCACCAGTGTTCGGGCCCGTCGGTCGCTGCGATTGGCTTGAATCATCTCCCGCTGGCCGCTGAACCACGAACGCCGATAGGTCTCGAGGAACGCGCCCCGCTCATCCTCGAGAATGTCCGGGCGCACCACGAAGACCCCTTCGATGCTGTCTACCGGAGTGATCGAGGCCATAGGATTATCCAAGCACCTGCGGGACGGCGCGGCTATTCGATCTCGACTCGGCAATGGTCGCCGACCATCACGCTCAGGCATGTCGGGCCGCGGTCCTCGCCACCGTGCGCCGATCTCGATAGGACGGTGTCTCGACCGACCAGCGAGTCGGTGAGTCGAATGATGTCGGTGACCGTGCTGCGACGCAGAACCACCGAGTTGTCGATCTCGCTGCCACTGATCCGACAGTCGACCGCTATCGACACGTAGGGGCCGATCTCGCTGCTCTCGACGGTGGTGCCGCTGCCGATGATCGCCGGTCCTCGCACGATCGAGTTGATGACCTTCGCTCCCGCTTCCAGAACCACCTGGCCCTCGATGCTCGACTCGCCGGAGACGTCGCCGTCGACGCGGCGGCCGAAGGTGTCCAGAACCAGTCGGTTGCACTCCAACAGCGGATCCTTCTTGCCGGTGTCGATCCACCAGCCGTTGAGCACCTCATGATCCACCCGGTGACCCGCATTGATGATCCAGTCGATGGCGTCGGTGATCTCAAGCTCGCCCCGTGTGGAGGGCTCGATGTTCGCAACGGACTCATGGATCGTGTGATCGAACAGGTACACGCCGACCAGAGCGAGGTTCGAGGGGGGCTGCTCCGGTTTCTCGACGAGTTGAACCACCCGACCGTCCTGCGCGATCTCGGCGACACCGAACGAACCGGGGTCGGACACCTCTGCCAGCAGAATCTGGGCGGCAGGCGGTCTGGAGCCCCCAGCTGTCCCGCAGGCCGCCCGTTCGGAGACGAACCTCTCGACGAAAGCCGACAGGCCGGCTTCGAGCATGTTGTCCCCGAGGTACATGACGAATTCGTCGTCACCGAGGAAGTCGCGTGCGATCAGCACACAGTGGGCCAGCCCGAGCGGTTCGGGCTGGGTGATCCAACTCACCTGCACGCCGAATTGCGAGCCGTCACCGACGGCCTGTCGGATCTCCTCGCCGGTCGTCGGGGCGATGACGATGCCGATGTCGGTGATCCCGGCCGCCGCCATCTCCTCTATCCCGTAGAACAGGATGGGTTTGTTGGCGATGGGAACCAGTTGCTTGGCGCTCGTATGGGTGATCGGGCGCAGGCGCTTGCCGGCGCCACCACTGAGAATCAAACCCTTCATGCGCTGATTGCCTGGAGATGGCCCACAACCGCATCGTACCGGTCGCCCGCGATGCTGCGATACCCGCCCACTCAACACCCGGCGGATCAGCGAAGGTTCGAGTCGTCGGTGTCTGGTTCGGGAAGGCGACCTGCACGGGCGTGCACCGCGTACTCGTAGCGCAACAGCCCTGCGGTGACGACCGCTCCGGCGGTGACCGCGGCGACCAGCGCCACCTCGACTTGCAGGAACGGCTCATTGGCGAAGAGGAGCCCCACCGGAAACATCGCCACGCCGACCACATAGCCGATCACCGCCAGACGAGTGTGGTCGAGTGCAACGAGCCCCAGCGACAGCGACAACAGGACCATGAGCCCGCCTCCGCTGGCCGAGAGCAGAGCCATGTCCAACGAACCGATCTCGTCGCCGAACAGGAAGTTCACCAGCCAGGGGCCGACGAGAGCCATCACCACCACCGTCAGCGCTGCGACACCGACCACAGCAGCCACCAGTCGGAGCTGAAGGTTTCGGAATCCGTTGAGATCGTCGTCGCCGGCGAGACTGGCCAGGTTGGGAAGCAGCGCCGCACGAACCGCCTGGAAGAAGAACAGCGGGACTCTCGAGATGATCAATCCGTTGAGAAACACGCCAGGTACCTCCTCACCCAGATCCTTGCCGATGATCTCCAAGGCGACAGGACCGACGTTGAGCAGGAAAGCCTCCGACAACGAGGCACCCAGCAGCCAACCCAGCGCCGGTGTGACCTCACCCAACGGAGCAGGGGGCCCCGGCTTCACGAACGGACGCAGTGACCCGACCGCCACGACTGCGGCCACCGCGAAGGCGACTGCGATCGCTGTCGCATAGGCCCCCACTGCCTCGACTCCGACAAGCGCGAGCGCAGCGGCCAACAAGAATCTGGTGCTGCCCTCTGCGGCGAAATACGACCTGTAGCGATTGAACTCGTGGCGACCCGACAGCACACCTCGAACACATTCGGCACCCATGAAGCACGCCAGCGACAACATCAGCGCGACCAGCAGCGAAATCTTGTGATCGAGCAGTCCGTCGAGGCCCAACGGCCAGGCCCCCACGACCGCTGCCTCGACAAGCAGCAGTTGCACAAGGCCGATGCGGGTCGCCTGTCGAAGAACCGGTCCGCTGCCTTCGTTGCGGCTCGCACGATTCGCGGTGGCGCGCGCGATCTCCTGCTCGAGTGGTTGAAACAGGCCCGGACCGAGGATGTAGACCAGCCCCCAGAGAACGGCCAGACCCCCGTAGGCCGCATCGCCGAGCGCGCGTCGGGCGACTACCAGGAATGCATAAGTGGCGATTCCGTTGACCACCAAGCCGACACCGATGGCTGTTGTACCTTCGGGAAGTGGGCTGCGGTCCCGAAGGCTCGCAAAGATATTACGGATGGGAAGCTCCTGAATTCACTCACGCGGGGTACAACGGAAAGCAGAAGCGTATCTGCGCGTCCCGCTGAGGTCGCACATGGAGTTCGATCAGCGTTCAGCCACTCTCGCCGGGCGTGAACGTGGGCATGCAGAGCCCGTCGAGTTCGGTGACCTCTATCCGGTCCCGGTTCTCCCAGGTGACTTTGTTGTCTGGATCGACCCGCAGCTTGAACTCGCGAAAGCTCATCTCCAAGGCATCGAATGCAACTAGCCGACCTCGCAGCGGTTCGCCCACTCCCAGCAGCAGCTTGAGGGCTTCAAGTGCCTGGATGCTCCCGACGATCCCGGGCAAGACCCCGAGCACACCCGCCTCGGCGCACGACGGTGCCATCTCCGCCGGGGGCGCCTCGGGAAGCATGTCCCGATAGGTGGGTCCCTGGCGCGGGTCGAAGACGGTGATCTGGCCCTCGAACCGGAATATCGAGCCGTGGACGACTGGGATCCCGAGTTTCACGCTGGCATCGTTGAGCAGGTAGCGGCTCGGGAAGTTGTCGGCCCCGTCGACCACGACGTCGTAGCCTGCAAGAATCTCCATGATGTTGTCCGCACCGAGACGAACGTCGTAGGTGACCACATCGACGTCGGGATTGAGGCCGGTGAGCGTCTTCTTCGCGGAGTCGACCTTGCGCTCCCCTATCCGGTCGGTGTTGTGCAGGATCTGCCGTTGCAGGTTCGACTCGTCGACGACATCCATGTCGATGATGCCCAGGGTCCCGACGCCCGCTGCGGCCAGATACAACGCGGCGGGCGAACCAAGCCCTCCCGCTCCGAGCAGCAGCACCTTGGAGTTGAGCAGTCTCAGTTGGCCCTCCTCGCCGACTTCGGGGACGAGCAGATGCCGCTGGTAGCGACTGCGCTGTTCGGGCGTGAGCGTGCGGGGGCGGGTCCAGGAGCGCCCCTCGTCCTTCCACTTGTTGAACCCGCCGTCCATTGAGACGGTGTTGGGGTATCCGAGGTGCTCGAGGGTCTGCACAGCGAAGGCTGAACGCACCCCGCCTGCGCACATGACCACCATTGCAGTCTGGCGGTCGGGCACGCGGTTCTCGATGTTGGACTCGAGCTGTCCGCGGGGAATGTGGAGGGAGTCGGGAATCGCCCCCTGTTCGTACTCGTCGGGCTCGCGCACATCCAGCAGCAGGTATCCCTGGTCGAGGAGTTGCTGCCCGCCGGCTGTGTCGACCTCGGTGATCGACGCTTTCGCTTGGGTGAGAAGCTGACGGAAACTGGCCATGGCTAAACCCTACCAACTCAGTCGGGATTTCCCATCATTCTGACGGTGCCGACATTCCGACAATGACGGGAAGCACATCGCTGATCGATTCCTGCAGCACGATGTCGGCGATGCCGTCGAAGGGCGTCGGCTCTGCGTTGAGTATCACGATCCGGGCGCCGTTGCTGTGGGCGATCGCAACAGTCTGGTTAATCGGGTGGACGGTCAACGAAGTCCCCACCGCCAAGAACAGGTCTGCCGCCGTCGCCGCCTGCTCGGAGCGGTGCAGGTTGACCGGATCGAGGGCCTGTCCGAACGAGACGGTCGCGGACTTCAGTATTCCCCCGCACTCCGGGCAGGGCGGGTCCTCTTCGCCGGCTCTGACCCGGTCCAGGACCACCTCCATCTCCGCACGCCAGTCACACGACAGACACGCCGCCTTGCGCGTCGTGCCGTGTATCTCGACAACCTTGGACGGGTCGCTGCCCGCCCTGTGATGCAGTTCGTCGATGTTCTGGGTGATCAGCGTGTGGATCTTCCCCCTGCTCTCAAGGTGCACAAGTGCTCGATGCCCAATGTTGGGTTCGACATCGGCCCAAAGCTGACCAGCGGCGCGGCGCGCCCAGTTCACTCTGCGAACCTCCGGGTCGCTCACGTAGTAGCGGATGTTGGATGCCTTCTCGGCTTCGGGGTTCTTGGTCCAGAGTCCCTGCGGACCTCGGAAGTCGGGAATTCCCGAGTCCGTGGAAATCCCCGCTCCGGTCAGGACCGCGATCGCGCCCGCCTCGTCGATCATCTCACGGGCACGGTTGATGCCGCGGTGATTGGTGGGGGCGTCAGATGTTGAATCGACCATCGTTCAAGAATAGGTCACACGGGCAACCGACAACGCCCGGGCACTTCAGCAATGCCTCGAACGAAATAGATTGACATACAATCAAATAGAGTTATACTGCCGCTGGCGATGCATTGGCTGGATACAAACGGGCTCTATACAAACGGGCGCGATACAAACGGCGGGAGTATTACATGGAACCACCAACACTGGTGTTGGCCACCTCATTGAAGCAGCTTCGGGTCACCCCTTGGAGTGATCCGATAATTGACCGGCTCGGTCACGATCCCAGGTCCCTCTATGTCGAGAAGTTCTGGCTCGGTGTGCTCGGTCCTACCACGATTCTGTTGTTGAGGCACTGTGCGGCGTTCTTCGAGGAGTCCCCGGAAGGTTTCGACCTCGACTTCAAAGCCACGGCCTCGGCGCTCGGACTGGGGCGAAAGGTCGGGCGTGCAGGCCCGCTGACGCGCAGTTTTGAGCGGGCCTGCCGCTTCAGCGTCGTTCGCTCACTGTCGCCCACGGCGGTCGAGGTGCGGCGGCGGATTCCTCCGCTCAACCTCGCGCAGGTCAATCGTCTGTCGCCGCACCGCCGACACGAACACACCGCCTTTGTTGAGGGCGAACTTCGCTTGAACAACGAGGCGATCAAGCGCCGGGCGCGGCGCTTGGCGCTGGGTCTGGTGGAGTGCGGCGACGCGCTCGACGACGCCGAACTCCAATTGGGTCGTTGGCGATTTCATCCGTCGATAGCCGCGGACGCAGTTCGCTGGGCTTGGGACCAGCACCACGGACCGCTCGACGGACTAGCCAACAGTTCGAACTGACCTTCTCTGGTCCAGCTCTGGTCGATCAAGTCCCGAGACTGCTCCCGGGAGCAATACCCCGAACCGTCTGGACAATCAGCCGTCGAGGTGGTTGATGAGATCCTGGGGAGTCAGCAACTCGGCGAACTCTTCAGCAGAGATGTCGGTACCGAACTCCTCGTTCACCTTTCGCCAGAACGCCACGATGTCAGCCGACGAAACGCCCGCTTCGGCAACATTGCGGGTCAGGTCCAGAGGTTGACCCGGATCCCGTCCCTCAATCTCCACGGTCTGATCAACGATTGCTCTAATGCGTTCTTCGGTCGAAGACATCGGTTACTCCTCTGGGCCAACTGAAAGCGTGCAAAGTGTAGCAAGGGGCAATCGTATGTCAATCACCTGGCGGCCAGTCGTCAGACCCAGAACCTCCGCCGCTGAAACGGGTAGTCGGGCAGCGAGATCCGGCGTCGCTGCTCTGTCTGGAACAGGCTCTCGAACGCAACAGCACGGCGAGCCAGATAGTCGGCTGCCGCGGAACGAATGAGATCGTCGCGGGCTTGTGCACTCGCCGTGACGGGTTCGGGCAGCAGATCCTCGGGTTCTTCGACCTCCACAAGCGCACGCAGTTGTCGACGCAGCGATTCTGCGTCAACGAACACCAGCGCCGCTCGCTCACCGAAGTGTCGACGTCCCGTACTCGCAGTCCAGGCCATGTCGGACAGCAACGGGTCGGTCGCCGCGCCGGCCTCGGACAGCTCCGAGGCGCGGTCGTCGAGCCAGCGCAGATACCGGCCGGCCAGTTCCCTCAGTGCCTCGGGTGTCTTGGCCGACAGGGGCAGCAGTCTGGGGGTTGATCCGTCCGCTTCCCCATCAGACTGAGTGCTGTCAGACTGAGTGCTATCAGACTGAGTGCTATCAGACTGGGCGTCCTCAGCCTGAGGGGCATCAGCCTGAGGGTCATCGGAGGCCACGACCTGGGGCGATCCCGCCGGGCGCCACGACCGCTCCGAATCCGAGGGATCGTCTGCGGCTGAGCTGGACCCCTCGACCACGCTGGACCCCTCGACCACACTGTGCCCCTCGACCGCGCTGTACCCCTCAACCACAACGTGCGCGTTGGCACCGGAGATACCGAACGAGTTGACCGCGGCCATCGGTAGCCGGCCAGCAGAGCCCGGCCAGTCCATCGTCTCGGATGCAACTCTCACCGCGATCCGGTCCCAATTGATCTCCGGACTCGGCTCGTCGAAGTGAAGCTGCTTGGGAACCACGCCCCAGCGCATGCCCAGCACGACCTTGATCAGGCTGGCGATCGCCGATGCAGTCTCCAGATGTCCGATGTTGGTCTTGACCGAACCCATCCACAGTGGACGGTCCTGTGGGCGTCCCCTTCCGTAGACGGCGGCAACCGCTCCTGCCTCGACCGCGTCGCCCACGATCGTTCCGGCTCCGTGCGCCTCGACATAGTCGATGTCGTGGGGGTCTGCGCCGGAGCGCGCCAACGCCTCGGTCATCACCCGCTCCTGAGCACGCGCGCTGGGCACCGTGAGCGCCAGACCCGTTCCGCTCTGGTTGACCGCAGAGCCGCGGACCACGCCCCAGATGCGGTCACCGTCGGATTCAGCGTCATCGAGCCGCTTCAGCACCACCACTCCACAGCCCTCGCCTCGCACATAGCCGTCGGCGGCGGCGTCGAAGGAGCGGCACTGGCCCGTCGATGACAGCATCCCCGACTCCTCGAGAGCCCCGGTGATCCCGCTCGAGAGTACTACGTTCACTCCCCCAACCACCGCGAGGTCGATCTCGCCGCGGCGAAGGCTCTCCGAGGCCTGGTGCACAGCGACCAACGACGATGCACACGCCAGGTCGAGAGGCACCGCCGGACCCTCGAAGCCCAGCGTGAACGCCACCCTTCCCACGGTCACGCTCCCAGCGGTATTGAGGTGCACCCCGGACAGCCCGCTCTTGTCGATCAGGCTGCGGTACTCGCTCGCTCCGACCCCCACATACACTCCGCTGCGACTGCCCTTGAGGCGGTCGGGGTCGATCGCCGCGTCCTCGATCGCTTGCCAGGAGGTTTCGAGCAACAGCCGTTGCAGCGGATCGACGGTAAGGGCCTCGGAGGGCGAGATCCGGAAGAAGGCAGGCTCGAACAGGTCGATTCCATCGAGGAACGATCCCCTCCTGTGGGCTGCGTCGGGTGAGTCCGGGTCGCCCGGAACCCCGTCCCAGGAACCTCCGTCCTGGCGCCCGTCGGTCACGGTGTTCTCACCGTCCGCCAGCAGCCGCCAGTACGCCGAGAGATCCTCTGCTTTGGGGAACCGGCAGGCCATGCCGACAATCGCAATGCCGCTCTGCGCATCAGGCGTGGACAGGAGCCGCGGAATGTCGGGTTGGGCTTCCGGTTCGACCAGCGCCTCTGCCTCGCCCGGCTGGCCGAACTCTCCGGCCAGGAAACGGGCCAGGCCCGTGACGTTCGGATAGTTGAAAACCGCTGTGTTCGACACCGTGCACTCACCCTCAAAGGCACGGTTCAGACGGTTCCGCAGTTCCACCACCATCAACGAGTCCATCCCCAAGTCGGCGAACTCCGCCGAGGGTGACGGCAGCTCCGGCAGCCGCATCACCGCGCGCAGCTCCTGCTGGAGGAACCCGGCGAGGATCTGCTCACGTTCGTTGGCGGCCGCGTCCTGGAGGTCTGCCAGAATGTCGGTTGCGGAGTCCGGCTCGCCGGTTGAAGCGCTCACCGTCGCAGCCAAGAGGTCAGCGAGCAGCGGCGAGTCGGCCTCGGGACCCTGCGAGACCACATTCCAGTCGACCGCCGCGACCATGCCCATGGTGACGTCCTGGCGGACAAGGTGGTCGAAGGCGCGTATCCCCTGTTCGGGGGTGATCCAGCCGGTGCCTGCGGCCTCGAGTTGCCGTTCGATCCTCTCCCGGTGCTCCTCCGCCTCACCCAGGCCCGACCAGGCTCCCCAGGCGATCGACTGCCCGGCAAGCCCGAGCGCCCGGCGATGGCCGGCGAGCTGGTCAAGGAATGCGTTGGCCGCAGCGTGGTTTGACTGTCCGGGGTTGCCCATCACGCCCGCGACGCTCGAGAACAGCACGAACAGGTCCAGGTCGCGGTTCTCGGTCGCCCGGTGCAGATGCCAGGCTCCAAGCATCTTCGGCCAGAGAACCTCTCGGAACTTGTCCCAACTCTGATTGCCGAGAGCTCCGTCTGAGAGCACGCCGACGCTGTGGACCACACCTGCCAGCGGTGGCAGGGACTCGTCGATCCTCTCCAGCATCGCGTCGACCGCGGCCGAGTCGGTCACGTCAGCCAACTCCACGCTCACCGCCACTCCACGCCCGCGCAGTTCGCTGATCGCTTCGGCAGCCTCCGGATCGGGCTCCCGACGACCGTTCAAAACGATGGCACCCGCTCCCCGGTCTGCCAGCCAGTTGGCGACAGCGATCCCGATCCCTCCCAGGCCGCCGGTGACCAGGTATGTCCGGTCGGCGCGCAGCTGCCCGGTCTCAATGGGGGAATTTGCCAGAACGATCTTGCCTATGTGGCGTGCTGCCTGCATGTACTTCATGGCGTTGCCCGCCTCGGCCAGCGACCAGCGGGTGTGGACCAGCGGCGACAGTTCGCCCGCGCGCAACTGCCCCATCAGGCGCCGCAGCGCGTCGCCGGGTGTCGCCGGGTCGCTCTCCTTGAGAACATCGAGTTCTAGGATCCAATAGGCCACGTCTCCGCGCACCGCCGACATCTCCTCTTTGGAGAGGATGTCGACTCTCGCCATCTCCACGAAGCGGCCGCCCTCGGCCAGACAGGAGAGGCTGGCGTCGATGAAACCCGGGCCGGTGAGACTGTTGAGCACCACCTGGACCCCCTCACCGCCGGTGGCTTCGAGGATCTGTGCGCCGAAATCGGTTCGACGGCTGTCGTACACATGGGTGACGCCGAGCGACCGGAGGTAGGCCTGCTTGGGGGCGCTGGTCGTGGCGAAGACCTCCGCACCGACGGCTTGCGCCAACTGCACTGCGGCCATGCCCACTCCGCCTGTTCCCGCGTGGATCAGCACCCGCTCCGGTGCCTTGAGTTCGGCCAGGTCGAACGACAGGGCCGCGGAGACGAACGCTGTCGGGATGGTGGCCAGCGCCGCGGCTGCGATGCCCTCGGGCGCGTGGGCGACCATCGCGGAACTGGTGACCACCTCTGACCCAAACGTGCCGAATGCCAGCCCGACGACCCGGTCACCCACCGAGAAGTCGGAGACATCCTCGCCCGCCTCGACCACCCGCCCGCAGAACTCTCCGCCGAGCAGCCCCTCCTCGATCACACCCAGGGCGCGGAACATGTCCCAGAAATTGAGTCCGGCCGCCTCGACAGCCACCCGAACTTCCGATGGTTCGAGCCCAGTGACCGGACAGGGTCCCACGCCGAGTCCGTCGAGCGCTCCGCTCGGGTCGGGTTCCATCAGCCAGTTCACCTCGCCCGCCGGGTCGGGCAGGCGGGGCCTGCCGGATCCGGCACCCTCACGCTCCAGTCGGGCCGCCTGCCGCAGACCCAGCCGATAGGCGATGTGGGTCTCGGCGTCGGGGTGGAGGAGTTCGTTGGCCAGATCGGGCAGCGGCGCCGAGGAGGCGGGGTCCAGATCGATCATCCGCACTCTCAACTGCGGCGCCTCTCGGGCCATGACCTTGCCGAAGCCCCATAGCTGGGCGCCGGCGATTCCCTCGGCGGGCTCGTGCTCGAGCACCTGCGAACCGCGGGTCATCAGCCATACACCGACGGTCGGGGCCGTGTCCGCGTCGGTGATTCCCTGCAGCAGGGCCAACGCGCTGGTGGTTGAACGCTCCACGTCCTGTGCGAACTGCTCGGTGCTGACATTCGCACCATGACCGTCGAGCGAGACGAGGTGGACGACACCGCGCAGCGTCGTCTCGGGAGATAGCCGTTCGAACAATGCCTGCCACGCTTCACGACGACTCATGTCGAGGGTGGTCGTCGTGACTCCGGGGTCGTGCACCAAAGGCCCTCTGTCGATGGATGCTGGGTCGATGGATGCAGGATCAGCCGTCGGGGCGTCGCTGACGAGCACAACGGTCTGGTTCTGTGCTGCCAACTGGTGGCCCAGCGATTCGCCGGAACCTCCCGAGTCGGCCGCCAGAATCCACACGCCGGGCAGTTCCTCCACCTCGGACGGACCCTGGGCGATGATCACACCGCGGTCAGGCTCTCGCGCGGCATCGGAGCGGTCGACGCCCAGAACGTCAGACTCGACGAAGCCCGCGTCGGCCAGTGCGGTCTGCCAGACCTCGGGGCTGGCCAGGGCATGGTGCGGGCGGTAGTCGTCGGCGAACCGCCACCAGCCGTCCAGCTGTCCGAAGGTGAGATCCAACCATCCCTGGCCGCGCAGGTTCTCCAGTGCCACCAGGTAGCCCGACGGCGCCAACAGCGCTCTGCAGTGCTCGAGGGTCTCGTTCAAGTAGCGAGTGGCGTGCAGGACGTTGGACGCAATGACCAGGTCATAACCGTGATGGTCGAATCCCGCTTCGACGGGATCGATCTCAATGTCGAGCACCCGATAGTCGATTGAGGCTTCCGCTCCACCGAAGCGCTCCTCGGCCTCGGCGAAGAAACCGGCGGAGATGTCGGTGTAGGTGTAGTCGAAACGCTGCTCGGGAAGCTCGGTGAGCACCGACGCTGTCGCCGAACCGGTCCCGGCCCCCACTTCCAGCACTCGCAGCCTGCGACCCTCCGGCAGATCGGCCAGCAGCACTCGGACCGCGTCCTGAAGCATCTGGTTGGCGGCTCGGGCGACCGGCGCTTTCAGATACAGGTCGGCTGCGCTGGGTTCGCCGCTGCTGAAGAGCAGCGTCAGCGGATCGGCCTCGCCGACCAGCACATCGCTCAGCGCTGCGCCGCTGCGCCTGAACAGGCCGATCTCGGTGGCCCCGTGCGGGTATAGACCCTCCATCTGTTGGGCGAACTCGTCGGGGTCCCCCGGCAGTTGTTCGGGCGGAGGCTCGTCTGACCCGACCTCTACCACGAATCCGTCGCCAGCTTCGCTCAGCATTCCGGCGCTGGTCAGCATCTCGAGCATCCGGCGGAACACCCGTTGATGCTCAGGCAGCACCCCGAGCAGATGCCGCAACTGCTCGGACTCCACCGATTCGCCCGGGACCATCTCCCAACCCAACCGCGCCATGGCGAGGCGCGCATAGGACCAGGCCAGCCGTTCGAGGTCGGACAGCAGGGAGTCTCTGCTCTCAGGTCCCACGTCCTCGGCCGACAGATACTGGGAGAAGGGTTCGGAACCGGTGGCAACGCTGTTGGGGCTCGGCAGGAAGTCCGCAGGCAGAATCCCCGGCGGAAGCGGTCGGTCCCGCCAGACAATCTCGTAGAGAAGGTCGTCGAGGCTTCCCGCAGCCGACAACAGCGCGGCTCTCGTCGCCCGCTTCACCGTGTACCCGTCGAGTCCTCCGATCACGGTGCCGCGCCCGTCGTAGAACAGCAGGTCTCCGGTGAGGATCTCAGGTGGTGCGCTTGCTGGGAGCGTGGCGTCGGGATCGTCGCGCAGGCGGGCGTGGCAGATCAACTCTTGCGGCAGCGGACCGTTGAGCCAGAGCCGTTCCCATCCGAACGGCAGATAGGCCACCCCGTCCCCGGCTCCGATGGCACTGCGTGCCTGGGCCATCACCTGGAAGCACCCGTCGAGCAGCAGCGGGTGGACGTCAGCGCCGGGTCCGTCAATCGACTCCGACAGCGACAGCTCACCGACCGCCTCGCCGTCTGAGCCCCAGAGCGTATTCAGCGTGCGGAACGGCGCACCCAGGTCGATCCCCGCTTCTGAACGGGCCTGATAGAACTCCGAGACGTCTCGGGGTTCGAAGCCGGACTTCAGATCTTCGAGGTCGATACGCTCTGCGGTTTCAGCGTTTCTGGTATTGACAGCCGCTCGACCCTCAGCGTGCAGCGTCCATCCGTCTTCGCCGGGACCTCGGCTGTAAATCTCGAATCGCGCCGCTGCATTCGCGTCGGTGTCGTCGAACACGAGTTGCACCCGGCGAACCCCTGACCCTGCGCTGGCATCGGCCTCGGGTTCCACGAACGCCATCGGGCTGTGCAGTTGGAGGTCTTCAACTGCGACCCTCTCGGCCCCACGGCTCATCGACCGAGCCCCGGTTGATCCGGCGCCCGTTGATTTGGAGCCCATCGATTCGGCATGGAGCGCGGCTGCGGCCATCGATGCGTACAGCGCGCCGGGGGTTATCACCTGACCGTAGACGCGGTGGTCGTTGAGCCATGCCGGATCGCTTGCGTCCATCTCCGTCTCGAAGAGGATCTCGCCGCGCGGGGACTCGTGGCGCATGCCGAGCAGCGGATGGTCTGCGCTCGAACGGCGGCGCCGCGGCGTTTCGACCCAGTGCCGTTGCCGTTGGAACGGGTAACTCGGAACCGAGACTCGGCGTCGGGTCTCTGCCTCGAAGAGCGCTCCAAGGTCGACATCGAGTCCCGCCTCATAGGCGCCTGCGACCGCATCGAGGAATCCGCTGCCGTCGGCCGGCGCCGGGGTTCGTTTCGATGGGCGTCTCATGCTCGAGAGCACGGCAGGTTCGGTGTTGTCGGGCTGCTCTGGCCAGGCCAGAACGGTCATGGGGCCGAGCACCGTGCCGGGGCCGATCTCGATGATCAGGTCAACGTCGAGGGAGGCCAGTGTCTCCACACAGCGGCGGTACTCCACCGGTTGACGGACCTGCTGGCGCCAGTAGGACCCGTCCATCGGCTGGTCCTCTTCGAGCACCCGTCCGGTCATGCTGCTCACCAGTGCGAGCGACGGTGTCGCGACGCTGAGTTCCGACACGACGGCTTCAACGCCGTCGGTGATCGGGTCCAGCATGGCGCTGTGATATCCGGCGCTGCGCTCCAACCGACGAACTTGAACTCCTTCGGATTCGAAGCGCGCCAGCAGTGCGTCAACATCGGTGGAGGGTCCGCTCACCATCAGGTGGGCCCCGTTGTCCGCAGCGATCGCCAACCTGGGGTCGCCCGACTCCTCGTGCTGTTGGCGTACCGCGGCTGCAACTTCGGGCACTGGAGCGAACACCGCGGCCATCGCGCCCGGTTCACGCAGGTTCGACATGAGCTCGCCACGGCCCATGGCCAGGCGCAGGCCGTCGGCGAGGCTGAACACACCAGCGGCGTGTGAGGCTGCGATCTCCCCGAGGCTGTGCCCGACTACCAACTCGGGCTCGATGCCCAGACTCGACCACAGTGCTGTCAGCGCACATTCCAGCGCATAGATCGCCGGTTGTGTCCAGGCCGGGTCGTCGAGGTCTCCGGCCGCGTCGGGTCTTCCGAACATCACCGACAGCAGCGATGTCTGGCGTGCTTCGCGGATCAGTTCATCGCAGCGGTCCAACACGGCGCGCGCCACCGGTTCGCTTTGGTAGAGCTGCTCTCCCATGCCGACCCATTGGCTGCCCTGGCCCGTGTAGACGAAGGCAAGTTTCTGGGCGCTGCCGGCGTCCGGCACCGCCTCATCCGAGTCGACCAGATCGTTGAGTCTCTGGCGCAGCGAGTCGGCGTCACCGAACACCGCTGTGGCACGATGCGAGAAGTGGCTGCGGCCCACCGCGGCGGTCCAGGCCATGTCGGCGAGCAGCTCACTGTCTGGACCAGCACGGTCCGAACCAGCACTGTCCGAACCAGCACTGTCGGAACCAACACTGTCCGAACCAGCACTGTCTGAACCAGCAACGGCGTCGGTGTGCTCGTCGAGCCAGCTCAGATAGCTTCCGGCCAACTCCTTGAGCGCCTGGTCCGACTTCGCCGACAGTGCCAGCAGTCTCGCCGGGCGGTCCGACACGGTCTCGTCTGCGCTGTGGTGCGCCGCGGCCGTCTCTGGCGACGAGACCGCCACCAGGCGTTCCGGGCCTGTCGGCCAGCGCTGCTCACCCTGCTGAGCGGGATCGTCCTGCAGCGTCCCATGGCCCTCAACGATGACGTGGGCATTGGTCCCCGACCAACCGAACCCGCTCACACCGGCGAGCGGCATGGCCTCAGGACGGCGCGGCCACCGAGTCGTCTCTGTGGGGACCTTCAACGGCAGCCGGTCCCAGTCGATCACCGGGTTCGGATTCTCGAAGTTCAAGTGTTTGGGAATCGTCTGCTGCTTCATCGACAGCATCACCTTGATCAGCCCGGCGACTCCCGCGGCGGGTTCAAGATGGCCGACATTGGTCTTCACGGACCCCAACAGGAGCGGCTGGTCATCTTCGCGTTCGCCACAGTAGGCGCCCGCTACCGCGGTCAACTCGATCGGGTCGCCGACCGGCGTGCCCGTCCCATGCGCCTCCACATAGTCCACCTGCAACGGCGAAATCCCCGCCAGCTTCAGCGCATCGGAGATCACCCGCTCCTGGGCCTCGCCGTTCGGCACGGTCAACCCCGTGCTGGCGCCGTCCTGGTTCAGGGCGGTTCCCCGTATCACTCCCCAGATGCGGTCACCGTCCGCTTCGGCGTCGGCCAATCGCTTCAATACCAGGATGCCGCATCCCTCGCCTCGCACATAGCCGTTTGCGCTCGCGTCGAATGTCTTGCACCGTCCGTCGGGGGCCAACATCCCGGCGTTGCCCCGCAGTTCGAAGAGCCGGGCGGACAGGATCACGTGCACCCCTCCCGCGAGGGCCAGATCGGCCTCACCGCGCTGAAGACCCGACACCGCCTGATGTACTGCTGCCAACGACGAGGAGCAGGCAGTGTCCACTGCCAACGCCGGTCCCTGCAGCCCCAGGGCGAAGGCCACCCGACCGATTGCGGTGTTGAACGATGTCCCGCTAACCGAGTAGAGGCTGACCGCGGCCTCCGCAGTTGCGCTGTCATTGAGGATCAGCCCGCGGTAGTCGTTGTTGCTGATGCCTGCATACACCCCTGTGCGGCTGCCTTTGAGCTGATCGGCGTCGATTCCTGCGTCTTCGAGTGCCTGCCAACTGGTCTCGAGCATCAACCTCTGCTGAGGATCGAGAAACTGGGCCTCAACTGGCGAAATCCGGAAGAACGTGGCGTCGAACTGGTCGATCCCGTCGATGAATCCAGCGAACCGGCAAGAGGTGTTCTGCGTTTCGGGGTTGGGGAACAACTCGCCGATCCGTCCCTGACTAGATCCCGGGACTCCCTCGCTGATGGCGTTCTCCCCCGCCTCGAGCAGTCTCCAGAACTCCGAGAGGTCGTCGGCGCCGGGAAACCGGCAGGCCATGCCCACAACCGCTATCGCCTCTGCTGAGCGCGCCCTCTCACCGTCTCCGTGCGCGAGGTTCCGCTCGTCGGTCATCAGGTCTCCAGACTACTCTTCCGATTCTGCGGCTGAGTTGCCTCCCGGCGGCTCGAAGTCCCGAGCCAATTCGATCAGCAGTCGCACTCCGTATCCGGTGCCTCCCTTGGTGATCTCCGCATCGTCTGAGTCGCTCCAGGACGGTCCGGCGATGTCGAGGTGGGCCCACGGAATTCCCTCCGCCACGAACTCCTTGAGGATCAGTCCGGCCGTCAGCGCACCCCCCTGGGGCTTGCCGATGTTCTTCATGTCTGCGACCGACGACTCGATCTGTTTGGTGTAGTCGCCGGGCAGCGGCAGATGCCATACCCGTTCGCCCGAGACCGCGGACGCGTTCTTAACGGCGTCTATCCACTCGTCGTTGTTGCCCATTAGTCCGGCGATCTTCGGGCCGAGCGCGACCACGCAGGCACCGGTGAGCGTCGCCAAGTCGACGATCGCGTCGGGCTCCGCTTCGCTGGCCAGCGAGAGGGCGTCGGCGAGGATCAATCGACCCTCTGCGTCCGTGTTGAGCACTTCGATGGTCTTGCCGTTGCGGATCTTCAGAACGTCGCCCGGGCGGGTGGCATCGCCGCCGAGCATGTTGTCGGTCATCGGAACGAAGGCCCGGACCTGCGCGGCGGGCGCGATCTCTGCCATGGCCGACATCGCGCCGATCACGGCTGCACCCCCGCCCATGTCGTACTTCATGGTCATCATGCCCTGGCCGGTCTTGATCGACAGACCGCCTGCGTCAAACACGATCCCCTTGCCGACCAGCGCCAGAGTGCCGTGTTTGGGCCCGGGCGGATCGTAGGTCAGTTCAACCAGCCGGGGTGGGAGCGTTGATCCGCGGTTGACGCCGAGGAGGCCGCCGAGCCCGCCCTCGGCTATTTCGGTCTCGTCCCAGACCTTGACCGTCAATCCGCGGTCGCGCCCCACCGCGGCGGCACGGTCCGCGAACTCCGGTGCGGTCAGGATTCCTCCCGGCTCGTTGACGAGGTCCCGGGCCAGCATCTGCGCACCGGCCACAGCCCTGCCCAGATCGAGCGCTCCCTGGTTCGTTGCACCCACTCCGCCGGCGACGTCGACTCGGTTCAACTTCACCGGTTCGCCTTCGGACTTGTACGTCAAGAACTTGTAGCTGCCGAGCGAGATCCCCTCGACCAGCGCTCGGCGGCAGATCGCGCCGTCGAGGTCAACGTCCGGCAGAGCAGCTCCGACCCAGGTGTGGTTGCCCAACCTCCGCCCGATCGCAGCTCCGGCACGGCGGAGGCGGTCGGCGTCCACCTCGGCACGGGGGCCGACCCCCACCAGAGCACCGACCCGGCCGTTGACGGGCCATGTGTAGGTCTGGCCGACCTGGCCGCTGAAGTCGGCGTTGTCGAGGTCTCTGCTGTCGACCTGTTCGAGCCCGCTGGTAACGGCTTCTGAGGTGACGATCCATACGTGCGCCCTTGCCCTCTGAGGCAGGACGCGGACTGCGCGGTAGCTGATTGACATGCGAGCAGAATACGCCGATCGCGCGCCGTTCTGGGGCAAATGCTGATCTTGTGCGCCCGGGGCCGCCTCTGTCGGCTCGCTGCGGGTTCTTCAGCCCCGTTGCATGCGTCCCTGCGGCAGCACCTCGATGTCGAACTCGGGCACTTCACCGGCGAACATCGGGAACTTGGGTACAGCCTGTTGACGGAACCTTGTTGAACGGTGCACCGGATCGCGGTCGTATTCGGGAATCACCTTGGATCCGAACAGTTCGATGCACTCGAGGGCCTGCTCATGGTTCATTCCGTCCTTGGGGAATGAGAACGCCACCTGGTCGGCACCGACCCGCTGATATTCCTCCAGCTGTTCGCAGACGTCCTCGGGCGTCCCGCAGAGCATGCCTCCGTGCTTGATCACCGTGTCGAGGACTTCTTCGTTGGGCACGCCCATGTCGGGGGGAGACGGCCAGGTTGTGCCGTTGCCCATCTTCGGGAAGGTGTCGTGGTACAGGTGCAGCAGGGTGATCAGGTAGCCGTTGCCCCGGGCGGTGGCTATTCGACGGGCCTCTTCGCGGTCGTTGAGGCAGACCACCTCGTTGGTGAGCATCAGGTTGTTGTTTTGGAACTGGCCGATGACCTCTTTGGGCTCGGCTGCGGCGTCCTTGTAGGTGTCGACGAGCGGACCCATCTCGTGGATCGGCTTGAAGTTGAACGCCACCGCGCCGATTCCCATCTCACCGGCTGTTACGAAAGAGCTGGGGTTCCCGCAGGCCAGCCAGATCGGCGGATGACCCTGCAGGTACGGCTTGGGCAGGACGTTGTGGGGTGTGGGCACGTTGAAGAACTCGCCTTCGAAGACGTAGTCCTTCTGCTCCCACATCCTTGGGATCTCACGCACGACCTCGTGCCACATCGCCTTGGTCTCGCTGGTCAAGGTGCCGTTGAAGCTGGCGACCTCGTGGCTGCCGGCGCCCCGGCCGGTCCCGAACTCGAAGCGGCCCTCGGTCACGTGGTCGAGCATCGCCGCTCTCTCCGCGATCCGGACCGGATGTTCCTTGGTGGTGGGGAGGCTGGTGATGCCGCTGGCGAGATGTATCCGCTCGGTTTGGGCCGCGATGGCTCCCATCACGACCTCGGGTGCGGACATGTGGCTGTATTCGGTCAGGCAGTGGTGCTCGCCGAGCCAGGCGTACTTGAAATTGTGCTTGTCGGCGAGGACCCCGTACTCGATCTGCTCCATGAGCATTCGATGCTCAAGTTCGGGGTCATGCGCCGCCGGTCCCGGTATGTACCCGTTGAGAAACAGCGCGAATTCCATGGGCGCGGACTCTAGGCCGTGTGTTGTCGCGGGACGTAACCCGGCCGCGTTCAGCGCTCAGAAGCATGCGCTCCACCCTTGTTCGCTTCGCTCACGGGCCGCTCGGGCCACGGCCTCGTTCGGTCGCTGCCGTGCGCGGGATCAATCCGCTTGGCGCTCCACCCTTGTTCGCTTCGCTCACGGGCCGCTCGGGCCACGGCCTCGTTCGGTCGCTACCGTGCGCGGGATCAATCCGCTTGGCCTCGGAACCGTCGCAGGCGCATGCTGTTGCTGACGACGAACAGCGAGGACAGTCCCATTGCTGCGGCTGCGATCATGGGGTTGAGCACGCCTGAGGCCGCCAGCGGAATGGCTGCTGCGTTGTAGGCGAAAGCCCAGAACAGGTTGCCCTTGATCGTGCTGAGGGTTCTGCGAGACAACGCCACGGCATCGGCGACGGCGACGAGGTCCCCTCGCAACACGGTGAGGTCGGAGGCTTCCATGGCGATGTCGGTTCCACTGCCCATTGCGATGCCGACATCGGCCTGGGCCAGTGCGGGAGCGTCGTTGATCCCGTCGCCGACCATGGCGACCCGATGTCCTTCGCTCTGAAGTCGAGCGATCTCAGCGGCCTTGGCGTCGGGAAACATGGACGCTCGCACCTGTTCGATTCCAACTGCGGTGGCAACGCTTCGTGCGGTCCGTTCGTTGTCGCCGGTCAGCAGCACGATGTCGAGGTCCTGTCGCCGAAGCGCGGCGACCGCTTCTGCCGAAGACGGCTTGATCTGGTCCGCGACTACCAGCGCCGCTTCAGCGACGGGTCCGCGTCCCACCGGTCCGCGTCCGACGAAGACCACGGTTCGGCCCTGCGCTTCGGCCTCGCCTGCAAGCTGTTCGACCTCGGGACCGATCTCGCTGAACATGTCCCGACGACCGACGACGACGGCAGTTCCGTCGACCGAGCCGACCACACCGAATCCGGGGCGGTTCTCGAAATCGGTCACGGAGCGGTCGGGTTCGACAGCGTCGCCTATTGATCGAGCAGTGACTGATTGAGCGGCGATTGCTTGGGCGATGGGGTGTTCGGAGCGTGATTCGAGGGCCGCGGCGAGCGCCAGCAGTTCGTTGCCGTCGCCGTCGGGGGCGATCACTTCGACCAGTTCCATGCGGCCGTGGGTGACCGTGCCGGTCTTGTCGAGCACGACGGTGTCGAGCCGTCGGCTGTCCTCGAGCACCTCCGCTCCCTTGATGATGATGCCCAGCTGTGCTCCCCGACCGGTTCCGACGAGGATGGCCAACGGGGTGGCGAGTCCAAGAGCACAGGGGCAGGCGATGATCAGAACCGCGACCGCGGCGGTGAATGCGTCGGTTCCGGAGTCTGCCAGGACCAGCCAACCGAGCAGCGTCGACAACGCAATGGCGATGGCGACGGGCACAAAAACCCCCGCCACGCGGTCGGCGAGTCGCTGGATCTGGGCACGGCTGCCCTGCGCCTCGTCGACGAGGCGGATGATCTGAGCCAACGCTGTGTCGGCACCCACCCGCGTGGCCTCGATCAGCAGGGAGCCGTTGGCGTTGACCGTGGCACCGATGACTTCGTCGCCGGCTCGGACCTCGACCGGTACCGGCTCGCCGGTGACCATGGACACATCGACGGCAGAGTGCCCTTCGAGCACCACGCCGTCGGTGGCGATCTTCTCACCGGGCCGCACCCGGAATCGCATACCCGCGGCCAGGTCGTCGATGGCGATCTCGGTGCCGTCTTCGAGCATGGCGGTGCGGGCGCCAAGGTCCGCGAGGGATCGGATCGCCTCTCCGGACCGGCGGGTGGCACGTACCTCGAGCCATTTTCCGAGCAGGATCAGGGTGATTATCACCGCGCTCGTCTCGAAGTAGACCTCTGCGTCGACGTCGGCCAGCAGCACCACCGCCGACCAGGTCCAGGCCGCCAGAGTCCCGACCGAGACCAGCGTGTCCATGGTGACAAGGCGATGTCGCAGGTTGCCGACGGCGACACGGTGGAATCGCCAGCCCGACCAGTAGACGACCGGTGTGGCCAGCACCAACGCGGCCCACTCCCATCCGTCGAAGCGCAGCGGACGGATCATCGAGACTGCTGCGACGACGACCGTGAGCACCGCGGCGAGTCGAAACCGCAGCCACAGATCGGTTTGACGTGCTGCTTCGGCCGCGTCCCGGTCCATCTCGGCCGGAGCGGAGTAACCGAGCGACTCGATGGCAGTGCGGAAGGCCTCGACGCCGACCGCGTCGCTGTGGAACACCGTGGCCTTGCTGGTGGTGAAGTTCACCTGGGCTGAAGCCACGCCTTCGAGACGGTTCAGGCTCTGCTCGATCGAGGCCGCGCACGCCGAACAGGTCATGCCATCAACCGCAAGTTCCGAGCGAACTTCGGTTTCCATATGCCCAGCCTAGGCTGGAGGTTGATGACCGTGACGCGACTTGCTGAACTTGTCTGGGACGATTCGTTCACCCGCGAGCTTCCCGGCGACGAGGACACCGCCAACCGCGTGCGCCAGGTCCACGGAGCGGCCTACTCGCGGGTCATGCCGACCCCGACCGAAGCGCCGACGCTGGTGTCCGCCTCCACTGAGATGCTGGAGATGCTCGGTCTTGATGCCGACATCGGTGACGACGAGTGGTTCGTGCGGGAGATGACCGGCAATTCCGTCATCGCCGGCACGGACCCGCACGCAATGTGCTACGGAGGCCACCAGTTCGGCAACTGGGCCGGTCAACTGGGTGACGGCAGGGCCATCACCCTTGGCGAGGTGCTCACGGAGTCCGACGGCCGTCAGACACTGCAGCTCAAAGGAGCGGGTCCCACGCCGTATTCCCGCACGGCAGACGGCCTGGCGGTGCTGCGTTCGTCGATACGCGAGTTCCTGTGCAGTGAGGCGATGCATCATCTCGGCGTGCCGACGACGCGGGCGTTGACCGTGGCCCTCACCGGCGACAAGGTCATGCGTGACATGTTCTATGACGGCCGTCCGGCTCTCGAGCGCGGGGCGGTGGTGTGCCGGGTGGCTCCCTCGTTCATTCGTTTCGGGAACTTCGAGATCTTCGCGGCGCGTGGTGACATCGACAACCTCCGCCGCCTCGCCGACTACACGATCCGGACGCACTTCCCAGAACTCCTCGACTCACCGGCGGGTCCGGTGTCAAAAGACGTATACGTGGACTGGCTCGCCGAGGTCGCCCGAACCACCGCTGACATGATCGTTCACTGGCAGCGTGTCGGTTTCGTCCACGGGGTGATGAACACCGACAACATGTCGATTCACGGGCTCACCATCGACTACGGGCCCTACGGATGGCTTGAGGACTACGACCCCGGTTGGACGCCCAACACGACCGACGCCTCGATGAAGCGTTACCGCTTCGGCGCCCAGCCCCACATTGCGAGTTGGAACCTCGAGCGTCTGGCGAACGCCGTATACCCGCTCGTCGAGGAGGTTGAACCGCTTCAGGACGCGCTCAACTCCTACGTCACCCGTTTCAACGAGCGGTGGCCGCAGATGATGGCCGACAAGCTCGGGATCGTCGATTTCGATCCCGAGTCGGACCAGTCGCTGATCGAGGGACTCCTTGAACTGCTGGTCCGGGCAGAGACCGACATGACCTTGTTCTTCCGGGGCCTGGCCGATGTCGATACCGCGTCGGCCACGATCGCTGACGACGAGTTGGTCGCTCCATTGGTCGAGGCCTATTACGTCGCCGATCAGTTCAGCGGCGACCACCGCGCCAACACGGTCGCCTGGCTGCGGCGCTACCGCGAGCGGATCGCTGCGGGCGGCCAGGCCGATCCAGCGCGCCGGCGTGCCATGAACTCGGTGAACCCCAAATTCGTTTTGCGCAACTATCTGGCGCAGTTGGCTATCGACGACGCTGACCAGGGTGACTTCGGGCTGACCAACGAACTGCTCGATGTGCTGCGCAACCCGTACGACGAGCAACCCGAGCACGAGCGCTTCGCCGCCAAGCGGCCCGACTGGGCCCGCACCCGCCCCGGTTGTTCAATGCTCAGCTGCTCAAGTTGATCGCCTCGTCGTGCAAATCCCAGACCGAAGCGCGCTCCGGCTCTTGAACGGGTGACGGGCAACGGGCTCGACGCCCGCCTGTAACCTCGCCTCTGTGCGCATCGCCTACGTAGGTCCCGTGCCGCCCCATCGAGGGGGCATCGCCCAGCATGGACAACGAACTGTCGAGGCCCTGCGCGCCTGCGGCCACACCGTCGAAGTGGTCTCCTGGCGGGCTCTCTACCCGCGGCTGCTCGTGAAGCACCAACAGCAGCGGATCACCGCTGCGGATCGTGCCCGGTCACGCTTCTCTCTTCAGTGGTGGAACCCGCTGAGCTGGATCGCCGCGGGCAGGTCGCTGCGGAACGCCGATCTCATCGTGGTGAGCTGGGCGGCGCCGGTTCACGCCGTTCCCCTGCGGGTGCTTGCCGGCGCCAGCGGCGGCACCGCCGCGGTCGCCATGCTCCACAACCCCGAGCCGCACGAGCCCATGCCGTTCTCCCGACTGCTGCTCAAGGTTCTGCTGCGGCGGATGCGCGGCGTGGTTGTCCACAGTGAGGCCGTCGCCGACAGGGTCCGCGAGCTCACCGGAGCCACCTCGGTCCAGGTCACGGCCCATCCGCCCAACTTGAGGATCAATCAGGCTCCGCTGCCCCCGGCTCCGCCGCTGCGCTTGCTCATGCTGGGGTTCGTGCGGCGCTACAAGGGTGTCGATCTGGCCTTCGACGCGGTCGCTCTCGGCGTCAGCCGGGGGGTCGAACTCGAGCTGACGGTGGCCGGGGACTTCTGGGAGCCTCCAGAACCTCTGTTCGCGGAGCTCTCGGCCCGGGGGCTCAACGATGCAGTGACACTGCGACCCGGCTATGTCCCAGACGATCAGGTAGAGGCCCTAATCTGCGCCCATCATCTGCTGATCGCCCCCTATCGATCAGCGACCGTGTCCGGCCTCGTTCCTCTGGCCTTCTCAGCTGGTCGTCCAGTGGTCGCGACCCCCGTCGGCGGGCTCCCAGAGGCAGTTGTGGACGGGGTCAACGGAACCGTTTCGAAGGCCGTGGACGCCGAGTCGTTCCTCGACGCCGTCGAACGGGCCGCGGCTGACCTCGACGCACTGGCCCTCGCTGCAACCCGATCCGCCGGCGACTGGCTCGACGTGGCGAAAGCCCTGCTCACAGCCGCCGGACAAGACCCCCGAGAACCGGGTTGAACAGCTGTTTGGTCAACCGTCCAAGACGAACACGCTGACCCGCCCCATCTCGAACATCTCAGCAACGTCTTCCACGGTGGGGTCACCCAGACGCACTGAGTAGGACGAGTCGACGAGAACAATGTCGGCGTCGTCGGGGGTCACTGGATCGTCGCCCTCGACCAGGTCCCAACCTGGAAGATGATGCGACGCTATGTGGAGCGGTCCGAACAGTTCGATACGGGTTTCGGAGTCGAAGCCGCGTTCACGGAGCTCCGATTCGAGAGCGGAGTAGTCCTGGGGTTGCAATGTGGCGAGTCGCACCAGAGAGAACACCCCGGCAACGACCAGCACAGCCAGACTCGCCACACCCACGACACGCCAGAACTTCGGGACCGCTCCGAACACCGAGGTTGCACCCGCTGCCAACAACAGCACCAGAGGGGGCCATACGACGAAGCGGTAGTGACGTATCTCCACTGGCAGAAGCGACAGGCACAGGTATATCCCCGCGACCGCCGACAGGCAGAAGACGACGGGCCGGCGTCGCCGCGGATCAACGAAGGCGAGGCAGACCAGCCCTATCGCTGCCGCTGTCAGCCAGGGCCCCTCCGCGTCGAAGTGGTACCAGAGTTCGGTGTACCAGGGGGGATGCAAAGTCGACTCCCCCCGCACGAACACCAGGTGGCCGGCATCGGCGTGGTCACGTTGAAACTCGATCATCGAGGAGATCGCATCATCGGCATCGCGCCCGAAGGGGGCGTACGCCACCAGGAAGGTGACGGCCGAGACCACACCGGCCACCACCAGGCGGGCGACGATGCGCAGCCGATGGACGGCGAGCAGGAACACCGCTATCGGAACAGCGACGAAGACTCCGGAGAGTTTCGATCCGGTGGCCAGACCGATCGCAGCCCCGAGCCCGACGGCGTCGAGCCATCCGGCACGTTGGCTGAGACGCCAACCGAACCACAACGCCAACAGCATGAACATCGCCGTGACCGGCTCAAGGTAGGCGAAGCGTTCCAGTCGATCGCCCGGTGTGCCTGCCTCGATGGAGCCGATGGAACGGGGCAGGGCCACCCACAGCGCGGCCGCAACGACGCCTGTGACCGGACCCAGCATCGCGGTGCCCAGGCGCCACAGCGCCAACGCGATCACCACCGATGCGAGCGCGGACACGACGCGGGCAGCGGTGACTCCATCCCCGAGCAGCACCTGCGCTGAACCGAACAGATAGGGGACGACCGGGGGGTGTCCCGCCGTGTCGCTCAGGTCACCGGCAAGGTAGTCGCGTCCGAGCGACGCATAGATCGGCTCGTCGAACAGAATCGTCGTGGTGCCGATCCGCCACACTCCGGCCCACAGCGCCACCAGGCCGATCACGATGCCGGTCAGCAGAGAGTGGCGGTTCAGTTTCGCAGCTAGGCCGGGTTCGTCATACCAATCGTCCTCAAGACCCTTCAAGCGCGTAGTTACCGTTGCAATCATCCCACAATACCTGCGAATTTCCTGGGCTTGTAGGCCTGTGGACCTCGGCGGCCGGCGCGCCCAGTTCCGATGGGATTCAGCTCAGCGGCGGCACTCCCGTCAGGTTGACCTCGCAGAGCAGGCCGCCGTCGATGGTGATGGCCTGGCCGGTGATCGCTGTCGACTCATCAGACCCGAGGAACAGAACCAGATCGGCGATCTCCGAGGGCTGGATCGTGCGTCCGATGGCGTGCATCGCTGCGATCTCATCGCGGGTGGTGAGGCCGATCCCGAGAACCGATTCGAACATCGGGGTCTCCACCACTCCGGGACAGACGGCGTTGCAGCGGATACCCAGGCGGCCGTACTCGATGGCGGTCACCCGGGTGAGGTTGATCAGCCCTGCCTTAGCCGCGCAGTACGGCGCATTGGCCGCCGAGGCGACCTGCCCGTACACCGAGGAAGTGTTGATGATCGAACCGCTCCTGCGCTCCACCATGTGCGGCAGCGCCGCCTGCATTCCGTACAGGGGAGCGCTAAGCATGACTCTGATGCTGTCGTCCCAGCCGTCGAGATCGAGATCGGCGACGTACCCTCCGGTCGAGGTGGCTGCATTGTTGAACAGCACGTCGATGCGTCCGTGGTCGGCCACGCAGCGGTCCACCGCGGCGCGCACCTGCTCAGGGTCCGACACGTCGCACTCGAGGAAGGTCACGTCCGGTCCGACGTCGTCTACGAGCGCCTCCCCTCGTTCGGTGTCGCGGTCCGCCGCAACTACCTTCGCTCCCTCTTCGACGTAACGCTTCGTTGTCGCCCAACCGATCCCGCCGGCTGCGCCGGTGACTACTGCGGCCCGTCCGTCCATTCGTCCCATGTGTCGAGTCCTTCTTGCTTGAGTTCGGCCCGACACTAACGCCATGTCCCAAGGGGCGATAAGTCGACAGCCCCAGTAGGCAACCCATACCCTTCTCGACGTATGGCGATTGTTTCCGGCGTGTCCTCCACGGCCATCGACAGCTTCCGCGACGACGGCTACTTCATCGTGGACGGGTTCAGCGGCGTTGACGTCGGCCACCAAATGCTCGCCGACGTCATCGAGATCGTCCGCGACCCCGATGAGGTCGTGTCGTCGACGCCTGGAATGCTCATCGTTTCAGAGACGCAGGAGGACATGGTCGGCGTCAACCCCGAGGACACCGTCTCCAAGGTGTTCACCCTCCATGATCGGGGTGCTTTCAAATCGTTCCTGGACGATGAGCGGATCGCCGCGCTGCTCGTTGATCTGATCGGGCCCGACGTGGACTGCTTCCCGTCGCAGTTCATCTTCAAGAACCCCGGTGCCTGGGGCCAGCCCTGGCATCAGGACAGCTACTACTTCCCGTTCGATCCACCCCGGCCCATCGTCGGACTGTGGCTGGCGGTGACCGAGGCCACACTCGGGAACGGCTGCCTGCACATCCTGGCCGGCAGCCACACCGAACCGGTCCACACCCACGTTCCCGACAGGCGGCCCAATGCCAACCTCGGATACGTGGAGATCGTCGACCACGACATGTCCGACCAGCAACCCGTCCTCATGGACGCCGGCGACCTTCTGGTGTTCGACAGCCACTTGATGCACTGCTCGATCGACAACCTCTCGGAAGGGATCCGGGCCGCGATGGTGTTCCACTGCTGCGCGGCGGGCACCGTCGACCTCGGTTTTGAGCAGTACGACTACTTCAAGAGCCCGATTCACAGGTTCACCGCCCTGTTGCGCGACGGCGAACTGGCGATAGCACCGCAATGACTCCCGACAACCCACCCGGGTCGACTCTGTGCGGATCGGAGCGGCTGCAATGAGCACTCCGACTGCCGCGGTGCTCGTTGATCCCCGCCGGACCACCGGGCCGATCGACGACCGTGTCTACGGACAGTTCATCGAGAACATGGGACGCGCCGTCTACGGGGGCATCTTCGAGCCGGACTCTCCCCTGGCCGACGAGTTGACCCTTTTGCCCCACAGCCACGTCACCCTGGTGGTCCCATGAGCAACTCGGCGGTCAGCGCGCATCCGTGGAACCGGGACTTCGTCTGGCGTTCGGTCACCGCGTCGCCCGCCGCGCTCACCACAGGGCAGACCGACGCGTTCGACAACGAGGGGTTCTTTGTGATCGAGGACCTGATCGATCCAGACACCACCGATACGGTTGTCGAGGAGATCGACGCCATCGAAGCGGAAACCGAAGCAGCGCTGCGCTCCTTTGAGGACGAGCGCTTGATGATCGGCGAAGCTGGCGCGATCACCTTTTCTCCTCATCTGGTCGCCCGGTCGGACCTTCTGCGGCGGCTGGCCGCTGATCCCCGCATCGGCGCGCTCTGTGCTGATCTCATCGGCCCGGACGTGAACCTGTACTGGGACCAGGCCGTTTACAAGAAGCCCGAGAAACCCCGACGGTTCCCCTGGCATCAGGACAACGGCTACACCTATGTCGAACCCCAGCAGTACCTCACAGTGTGGCTGGCCCTCAGCGACGCCACGGTCGACAACGGCTGTCCGTGGGTCGCCCCCGGTGTTCATCGGCGGGGCACTCTGGCCCACAACTACGTCGATCCGCTGGGGTTCGAGTGCTTCGAGCGATTCGACGACGCAGAGCCTGCGCCGGTACCCGCGGGCGGGGCTGTGGTGTTCTCCTCGCTCACCCCGCACCTGACCGGCCCCAACACCACCGACGAGGTCCGCAAGTCCTACATCCTGCAGTACGCGCCGCGGGGCGCTGAGGTGCTGACCGGCGATCCCGGTTCGGGTCCGCCGACGGGACGGGTCTCCTGCGATGCTCCCGAACGCCAGTTCCCGGTAGTTCGAGACGGCTCTGCGGTCACACCGGATCCGATCTGATCGGTCCACGGTGCCGCACCCCGCCTGCCGTCACTTGGGCAGGGCTAGTACAGGCCCAAAAGATGGCCGGACATCGCCACGACGGCGACCACGAGCACGGGACGGACGACCCTCTCACCGCCTGCAACCGTGACGCGTGCGCCGACAACGGACCCGGCGCCCAGACCTGCCGCGAGCACTATCGCGGGCAGCCAGTAGACGTCGCCGTTGACGATGAACACAGGCAACGTGAAGACCGTGTAAACGAAGGTCACGATCACCTTGATGTGGTTGGTCGTCACAATGTCGATGCCCGCTCGGGTGAGCGCCACGATCAGAATCAACCCGATGCCTGCCTGGATCGATCCCCCATAGATACCGACCGCGAAGAAGACGAGCGTGGTGACCCACCAGGACCACTGGGGCCGGTCTTGCAGCTTGGAGGGATCGGGTCTGATCAGCGACAGGGCGAGTATCGGGATCATCACCAGACCGAAGACACGCTCGAAGTCGTCGTCGGTCAACTGCGAGATGAGCACCGAACCGACGAGTGCTCCTACCACCGTCGGCACGAGAATCCGGCCGATGCCGGCCCATCCGGCCACTCCCAGGCGGCGGAAGGTGTCCGTGGCGCTCATTGAGCCCGCAAGCACCCCGACCCGGTTGGAGCCGTTGGCGGCGTTTCCGGGCACATCGGCGAATACCAGCAGCGGAACTGTCAGCAGAGAGCCCCCACCAGCCATCGTGTTGATGATTCCTGCCAGGAAACCACCACCGAGGAGAAGCACGACATGGATGGCCTCCATGCGCCTTACGTTACGCCCCGCTCACCACGCCCCGCTCACCGGCCCCGAACTGCGCCCTTCTCACCGGCCCTGAGGGCGCTGGTCGGGGTTGCCGTCCGGGGCCGCAGGACGAAGGTCGGGCCGCGTGTCTAGGGATCGGGGTTGAAGGGGCCCCGGTTCATCTGTTGGCGGACGGGAACCACAGTGGGGTTCGTCATGAAGCGGCGCTGCCAGTTGGCGCCGTCGACGACGAGCGTGTGACCGGAGATGAACTGGGCGTAGGGGCTGGCCAGGAAGGTCGCCGCCCAGCCGAACTCTCGGCGGGTGCCCACCCGCATGGCCGGTTGGAGCAGGTCCTTTTCGGGATCGGCTCGTTGGAGGTTGGCGGTGATGTCGGCGGTCATGTCCTCATGGGGGATCAGGCCGGGCACCAGACCGTTGACCTGGATGCCGTAGGGCCCCCATTCCACCGCCAGGCTCTCGACCATGTTCTTGACGCCCGCCTTTGCGGCTGCGGAGTGGGCGAAACCGGGACCACCGGTCCAGGCGTAGCTGGCCCCGATGTTGATGATGCTCGCCGGCGTGTTGGCCGCGAGGTGTCGGCGGGCGAACTCGCGAGCGACGAAGAAGGTTCCGTTGAGCGTGATGTCGACCACAGTGCGCCAGGCGTTGGGCGACATGTCCTCGGCCGGGACCGGGAAGTTCGCGGCCGCATTGTTGACGCATACCCGAGGGAGTCCGAACGCTTCGGAGGCCGCACCGACCATGGCCGTGATCGAGTCGGGGTCACGGATGTCGCAGACGACGGTTTCTACCGGCGCGCCGAGCTCTTCGATCGCGGCTCGGCCGGCGTCGAGGTTGTCCTGCTTGCGGCTGGCGATCACGATGCTCGCGCCGAGCCGGGCGAACTCCACGGCGATGCCCTTGCCCAGACCGGTGCCGGCGCCGGTGATGAGCACGGCGGTTCCGTCGAAGGTGCCCGCCGACAGTGCTGACGACCCGAGCGGCGGCGGCGCAGGCAGCCCCTGTGGTCCGTCGTCGTTGCTCATCACGATCCCCTGTAGTTCGGCTCGCGGCCCTCGGCGCGGGCGGCTCTGAACTCGGCGAAGTCCTCTGATTTGTTGAGGAAGGTCTGGTAGATCAGCTCGTCCTCCATCGAGGTGCGGACCGGAGGCCGTGACAGGTGGCTGATCACACGGCGGGCGAGTTTCACCGTCACCGCGGGCGACGCTGCGATCTTGTCGGCCATCTCTTTGGCGGTGCTGTCGAGTTCGTCGGGCGCCACGACCCGGCTCACGATGCCGTGGGCGAGTGCTTCTTGAGCATCGAGTACCCGTCCCGTCAGGACCATGTCGCTGACCAGGCCGTGCCCGCACATTTCATAGAGCACTCCCATCCCGCCGGTGTCGGGGATCACGCCGTAGTTCACTTCGGGCAGCATGAAACGCGCCCCCTCCGCGGCGATGCGGATGTCGCACATCAAGGCCCGCTGGAAGGATCCGCCGATGGCCCAACCGCCGATCGCCACGATGATCGGTGCCTCCAGTTCCCAGATCTTCTGAATCCCCTTGTGTCCCCGGGTCATCAATTCGTGGTGGGTCATGTCGGTGACGTTGGTGCCGATCGCGGCGACGTCGCGGCCAGAGGACCAGTTCTTGCCCTCGCCGCGCCAGATCACAGCCCGCACTGAGGGGGTGGCGATGAGCTCGTCGAATATGGCGAACAGGCGGGCGTCCATGTCGTCGTCGAACGCGTTGTGCTTTGCGGTGTTGTTGTTGGTGATGGTCGCCACAGGACCATCGATTTCCAGAATCAGCTTCTCGGTCACGCCTTGATTCTGTCTGATTGCCGGGCTCGGGGCACATTGGCCTCCCTTCCGGTGCAACTGCCGATTGGATAAGCGCCGTTCAATTGAGGAGACTCCTCTGATGAAGATCGATTCACTCGGCAACTGTCCGTCAACGCTGCTGTCCGACCCGATGCGCGTCGATGCCGACTCGTTCAGGGGATACATCAACGCCACCGCGCAGGCAGGGTTCGATTCGGTGAGTCTGTGGGCCTTCCATCTCATGTTCGCGGGCCCGCAGGCGGCCAGCGTCGTGATCGATTCGGGACTGTCGGTGAAAGCGGTCGAGGCTGCGATCAGTTGGACCGCCGGCCCGACTGATGCGGCGCGTGCGGAGGTCGCCGGTCTGGTCGAGACGGGTTCGCAGTTCGGTGCCCACATTGTCGGCGCGGCCTGTCTGGGGCCGGTCGACGATCAGGGCGCGGCAGCCGAGGGGGTGGCGATGCTGGCGGAGGTGGCGGCCTCTGCTGACATGGTGATCGCTTTGGAGTTCCTGCCGTGGACCGGGGTACCGAGTTTTTCTGCCGCCAATGATCTGGTGGTCGCCAGCGGTGCCGACAACGCCACGATCCTGCTCGACGCCTGGCATTGGATCCGTCAGCCTGGCGGCCCCGACCTCGATGCTCTCCGCTCGGTTCCCGGCGACCGGATTGCGTACGTGCAGATGTGTGACCCGGGCCCGACCCGGGGCGACAACCTGGAGGCCGAGGCGATGACGGACCGCCGGCTCCCCGGTGCGGGAACGGTCGACTACGCCTCAATCTGGTCAGCGCTCGACGACATCGGCTCTAACCCGTTCGTGGCCGCGGAGGTGTTCAACCCGGAGATGACGGCCAGGGGCCCTGTGCCGATGGCGGCCGCCATCCACGACGCCTGCTGGATGCAACTGCCATAGCCATGGCCGATCATCGTCTGGTTCTCGCCGGCGGGTACGAGTCGCCCTACACGCGCAAGATGCGCGCCGTGCTGCGCTACCGGCACATCCCGTTCCGCTGGGTGTTGCGCGACTCCAAGTGGGACGACCTTGCAGAGGTGCCGGTGCGGATCGTCCCGGTGATCGTGTTCCCCGACGCAGACGGCCGCTGTGATGAGGGCCGGGGCGAGGCCATGGTCGACTCGTCGCCCCAGATCATGCGCCTCGAACGAGAGTACGGGGGCCGCAGTGTCGTGCCCGGCGATCCTGCGCTGGCGTTCATCGACGCCCTGATCGAGGACTTCGCCGACGAGTGAGATCGACGGACTCCAGTATCGCCAGGGCCCCTTCAAGTACCAGGGAAAGTGCCTCGCCTGGATCCGCGACGACTACAACGCACTCACCCCAGCCGACCGCACCCGCGTCGACAAGATCCTCGTCGGCAGCGGCTGCGAATCCCTGTTCGTGTAACCGGGAACACACCGACCTAAGCCGACAGGCCCGATGTCAACGCCGACCGGAGTCCGAACCGGCCTCTACAAGTTCTGGGGCGCTGGGCCGGTGCTCTCGCGAACGACAAGTTCGGGGGTGATGTAGACATCGTCGGTGTACCGGGGATCCTCTATCGCCGCAAGCAACTGGAGGATCAAGTGGCGTCCTAGGACCTGGGAATGATGCCGGAGAGTGGTAAGCGGGGGTGTCGTGTGGCTGGCCGCGTGAACGTCATCGAAACCGACGACGCTCAGGTCCCCAGGCACATCAATATTGCGCGATGCCGCAGCGCGGAGCGCTCCGATGGCAAGCAAATCATTGAAAGTCACGAGCGCGGACGGCGGATCCGGGCCGTCGAGCAATCGGGCGGTTGCCTCTGCAGCCTCTTCCTCTCTGAAGCCGCACACCACGATGTGGCGGGGTTGAGCCTCCAGCCCCTGGTCAGCAAGCGCCCGATGAAACGATGCTTTGCGTTGTGTTGCGATGGCATGCTCGAGCGGTTCGGCGAGACAGCCTATTCGGCGGTGGCCCAGCGCAACGAGATGATCTACGGCCGGATGAAGACAGCCGATCGGTTCCTGCACGGCCGGATGCCCACCGGTGTCGCCGACGCGCCCGAAAGTCACAAAAGGCACTGCATGTTCCAGGAGGAACTCAACACGGGGATCATTGTGGACGGCTCGCAACACGACGAATCCATCTACCCGTTTGGTCGCAAGAGCAC
This sequence comes from uncultured Acidimicrobiales bacterium, assembly GCA_951812975.1. Lineage (GTDB taxonomy): Bacteria > Actinomycetota > Acidimicrobiia > Acidimicrobiales > Aldehydirespiratoraceae > VXYK01. The sequence goes on from CATOTC010000003.1 coordinate 267,117, forward strand.
GTTCGTAAGACGCAGTCGGATCGTCGTCGGCAAGCGGTGTGGTGAGTTGCACTTCGCAGCCGTTGTGAGCTGCTTCGTCTACCAGCGCGGTCAGCAACTCGCCGAAGAACGGATCCGAGAAGCGCTGATTCTTGGTTACCAGCACCAGTCCGAGCGAATTCGTTCGCGCTTCGGGCATCTTCAGGCGTCGAGCCTCAAGATTCGGTGCGTATCCGATCCTCGTCGCCGCCTCAACAACACGCTCGCGAGTACGTGCGGACACGTCATCGTGTCCGTTGAGTGCCCTGGACGTCTGGGTCACGGAGACGCCCGTCTCTCGGGCTACATCGCGAAGTGTAGGGCGTCGCTTAGGTCTCAAAGGCTGCTCCTTGGTCTTGCTCGAAAGTGGTGGCGGTGACTATCTAAACTTTTGCTTGACAGCGGGCAAACAGAATTGTAGCGTACTTGCATCCGATTTCCGAAACGTTTCGGATTCGGTCAACAACTGCCGACACAACCGCCCCTGGGCAAGTAGGAGGGAAACCATGCACCGAACAGAGTCACCTCAAAGGAAAGGACGGTGGAGAACTCAGCTGGCCTGCGTGATGATTGTGTTGGCGATGATCGCCACGGCCTGCGGAGATGACGACGATGACACCTCGTCCCCCGCGGACTCTGCCGACACGACCACGACGGCCGCACCCGCGGAGACCGGCTCCGAGGACTCTGACATGGACGAAGAGGACATGGACGAAGACGACTCCGACATGGACGAAGACGACTCCGACATGGACGAGGAGGACATGGATGAAATGGCCGACGGCTCCGATGCGGAGTTCGTCAGCACACAGTTCGTGCCGGTCGAAGAAGCTGCGAAGCTTCGGGACATCCTCGCAGACGCCGGTCTGGACTTCACCGGAGTGGATGCGGGGCCGACCGTCGACCAGATCCTCGCCGGAGCAGGAGCCATCGACGTGCTCGGAGCGCTGCACGGCACATTCCCACCACTGGCGAATGAAGGCGCCCTCACAAACATGATCGACGTGTACGACGATCTGAGCGCCGACCGCTCGTTCGCTCCATCGTTCGTCCAAGCCGGCCTGCTCGGTTCGGAAGACTTCTTGGCCTACGTCCCATGGGCCCAGGCGACTTACATCATGGCGGCAAACGAGCAGGCGCTCGCCTACCTCCCGGACGGAGCCGACATCGACAACCTGACCTGGGACGGCCTCGCCGATTGGTGTCAGGCCATCATGGAAGGTGAAGGCAAGCCCTTGTGCGGCCTGCCGAAGGCCGGTCTGTTCCACCGTTTCCTTGAGGGGTATCTCTGGCCCTCGTTCACCGGCGGGATGGTCTCAGAGTTCCGCAGTTCCGAGGCTGAAGAAATGCTGGCGTGGGCACGCGACTCGCTGTGGCCGACAATGCACCCCGAGTCGATCAACTACGACTTCATGCAGGAACCACTGCTGTCAGGCGAGGTCTGGGTGGCATTCGACCACGTCGCTCGACTGGTCAACGCCTTCGAGACTGACCCGGACACATTCGTGGCCTTCCCGACCCCCTCAGGTCCTATGGGAAGAGGATTCATGCCAGTGATCGTCGGTCTCGGCGTTCCGGCGGACGCCCCGAACCCTGATCACGCATACGCGGTCATCGAGTATCTGACCCGCCCCGAGGTACAGGGTCGGATTCTCGCCGAGTTGGCCTTCTTCCCTGTGGTTGAGGGAGTCGACACGTCCTCGTTGCCGGCTGGTGTGGCGCTCGAAGCTGAGGCGGTCGACAAGCTCGCCAACGCTGCAGACGCAATTCCCGCGCTGTTGCCGGTCGGACTGGGCGAACGGGGCGGTGAGATCAACCAGATCTTCCGCAACGCCTTCGACCGAGTCGTGTTGGACGGCTCCGACATCGCCACCGTGCTTGACGACGAGGGTGACGCCCTCCAAGCTCTCCTCAACGAGACCGGTGCACCCTGCTGGTCGCCAGACCCGGCCAGCGACGGGCCCTGCGTAGTCAACCCGGCAGGCTGAGCCTCCGAAGCGCTACCAGGTCCCTTTCACCCCAAGAGGGAGCCTAATGACAACACCCGATACCGCCACGTCCGCCTCAAAGGCTAGGACGTGGCGGTATCGCGTCGTCCCCTATCTGTTGATCGCGCCGGCGATCGTCTACCTCGCGATGTTCTTCGCGTATCCGATGTATGAGGGTCTCGTTCTGGCCGTCTACGACGAGGACGCTCTGCTACCGACCCGCGACGAACCGAACCTCGACGGAAGCGAGGTCTCGAAAATCCCCCAGGGCACGGCGCTGGCAATAGTGGATCGGAGCAGTCAAGAAGTTGTCGGCGACGAGAACCCGGACGCGCTCACGGACCCGTGGTATCAGGTGACCGCCGACGATCCCACCGGATCGCCCATCACCGGGTGGGTGTCTGAGGCTCGGATCCGGGTCCGCGACGAAGATGCCGCAGGCGCGCCTGTGAGCGGAACAGTCCGCCCGAGGCTCGCCGCCACTTCGGATCCTCTAACCGATGTGTATGAGGCACCCAACGACCGCAGCGAAGTGATCGGCAAGCTCGAACAACGCGCACCTGTGGAGATCACCGACGTCGCGCTGCTCGAGGTCTGGTTCCAGGTACGGCCGGCAGACGACCCTTCTGCGGCGGCGGGTTGGGCGCCGTCGCGGTTCCTGCAGGTGTTCGAAGACGGCGAGAACGGGCGAGTACACCGAGGAACCGACGGCGAGTTCACCACGGCGTTCATCCGACGCATGATCGATGACCGTTTCTTTGGTCCCGCCGTTCGGACCACCTTGTTGCTGATGGTGCTGATCATTCCGGCCCAGCTCGTTCTGGCGATGGTCATGGCTCTGGTTATCCATGCCAGGACCCGCTTGAGCACTGGCTTCCTGTACGCCTTCTCACTGCCCATCGGCATGAGCGATCTCGCCGCGGGAATCCTCTTCTTCTCGATCTTCACCGGCAACGGACTGCTCAACAGCATCCTCGACGCTCTGGGCATCATCGACGGGCCATATGCGTTCTTGACCGCGGATACGGTCCGCTGGATCATCTTCGCCATCGTGCTCGCCGAGTTGTGGCGAGCGACGTCGATCGTCATGGTGATCCTGGTTGCGGGCCTCCAGGCCATCCCTGACGAGACTCTGGAGGCGGCCGAACTGTTCGGAGCCAGCTATTTCCAGCGGGTCCGCCACATCATGCTGCCGCTGTTGCGTCCGAGCATCCAGGTGGCACTGATCCTGCGCACGATCCTTGCCTTCCAGGTGTTTGCGGTTGTGATCGCCCTGGGCGGGGGCGATGTCGTCACCGTCCTCGCCAACGAGTCCTACCGCCAGTACTTCGGCCTGCGCAACAACAATGTCGCGTCGGCCTATGCCGTGTTCATCCTCCTGTTGTCCATGGCAAGCGCATTCTTCTACCTGCGAGCGGTTCGATCCGAGCCGGAGGCCCGTCCGACATGAGTCTCAATACCGCTCCCGATGACTCGGCCGGCACCGGTGCGGGTGCAGGGCTTCCAACAGTGCTGCCTCCGCTCGATTCTCCCGAGGTGGAGAAGATGCACCGGCGTATGCGGCGGCGCCGCGGCCGCGGCCGGCTGACCGCGTACATCACGGGCGCCATCTTGACACTGTGGATCGCGGTGCCGATCTTCTTCGTGTTCTCGATGGCGTTCACAACACAGGAGACGGTCCGCTCCTACCCCAAGAACTTCCTTCCGTTCATCCCCTTCTCAACCGATACGATGCGCTTCTTCCTGGAGTCGGAAGGTGTCCTGCAGAGCCTGTGGAACAGCATGATCGTGGCTGGGATCACGCTGTTCCTGTCAACCTTGATCTCGATTCCGGCCGGTTACGCGATCGCCCGTTATCTGTTCAGGGGCCGCGACCTGTTCCGGCTGGCCGTGCTTGCCGTCCGTGCCTTCCCGATCGTGGTGCTGTCGATCCCCCTCGCCGTGCTGTACCTGCGGATCGGTGTTTTTGACAGCCTCTACAGCCTGGCATTGATGCATACTGCGCTCGCTCTGCCGACTTCAATACTGGTCGTGTCCAGTGTGTTCGCCAGCGTCCCGTACGAACTTGAGGAGGCGGGCAAAGTCTTCGGGGCGAGCCCGTTCCAGTCGTTCCGCTACATCGTGGTGCCACTGGTGCTGCCGGGGATCGCCGCGTCGGGGCTCTTCTCGTTCGTGCTGTCCTGGAATGAAGTCTTCGCCGCGGCCATCCTCACGATCAACAACCGAACGCTGCCTGCGCTGGTGTTGAGCTCGCTGGCCAACTCGCCTGATGCGTTCCAGTTCGCCGGCGGGTTCTTCCTGATGGTCCCGTCGATCGTGTTCATGTTCTTCATCCGCCGCTACCTGTTCAACATGTGGGGGCAGGTCACCAAGTGAAAGTAGGACGCAATGGCTGAGATTCGAATCGAGCATGTCACCAAAACGTTCGGTGACAACGTCGCGATTGACGACATCAACCTCACTATCGAAGACCGCGAGTTTCTGGTTCTGCTCGGACCGAGCGGTTGCGGCAAGACAACTCTGTTGCGGGCAATCGCGGGTCTCGGAATGGCCGACTCCGGCCGGATATCCATCGGCGGGCAAGACGTCACCTATCTGCCACCGGGTCAGCGCCAGATCTCGATGGTTTTTCAGAGCTATGCGATCTTTCCCCACATGACGGTGCACCAGAACATCGGTTTCGGCCTCTTGATGAACAAGGTCGACAAAGCCGAGAGCGACCGCCGAGTAAGGAGTGCTGCGGAACTCCTGCACATCGAGAACCTGCTCGACCGAAGACCAAGTGCAATGAGCGGCGGACAACGCCAGCGAGTCGCAGTGGCACGCGCACTGGCGATGGAAGCCAAAGTGCTCCTGATGGACGAGCCGTTGAGCAACCTCGACGCACTGCTCCGACTGGAGATGAGAGCTGAACTCAAGCGGCTGCTGGCCGATGTCGAAGCCACCACCGTATACGTCACCCACGACCAGATCGAAGCCCTGAGTATGGGCGACCGGGTTGCGGTCATGCTCGACGGCAAGATACAGCAGTGCGACGCACCCAACACCGTCTACGAGTCGCCCTCCAACCAATTCGTCGGCAGCTTCATCGGCAACCCGCCCATGAACTTCATGGAGGGGACGATTCAACGTGACCGCGACACCGTGACTGTCGCTGTCGGCGAACACGAATTCTCGCCCCCCGAAGCGCTGCAACCACTGATCCGGGACCTCAGCAGCGATCGGATCACGCTGGGTATTCGGGCCGAGAACATGGAGACACTCGCCGCACCGTCGTCTGACACCGTCCCCGTAACGATTGAGGTCGTCGAGCCTCTGGGCGCGCAGAACCTGCTGACGGCAAGGATCGGAGGGCACCGGCTCAAGGTCTCGACCCATCCGAGCCTGGATGTGGCCGCGAAACAACAGGTTTATATACGCTTGCCCGCTGATCAGATCCGATGGATAGACCCTGCCACCGAGAGCGTGCTCTACAAGCGATGACCCCCAAGCCGAACCTAGACGGCCCAGACCGTACAACTGAGGCCGTGTCTGTACTTCGCAACAACGATCGAGGCGGCTACACGGTGCCGTCTCAACACCTCTATCCGTTCCAATGGAACTGGGATTCGTTGTTCGCGGCGCTCGGCTGGGCCAAATTCGACGTGGCCCGAGCCTGGACCGAGATAGAGACGCTGTTTGAAGCTCAATGGCCCTCGGGAATGGTCCCCCACATCGTGTTCTGGTCTGAGTCCGAGAGCTACTTCCCGGGGCCCGACGTCTGGCAGATCAACGGTTCCACCCCTCCAACTTCAGGGATCTCGCAGCCACCGGTGGCGGCCACGATAGTAAGGAGACTGGCCGAGACGCACGGACTGCCACCGCGGTCGCTGTACGAGCGCATAGAACGCTGGCACCAGTGGTGGCACCGTGCCCGCGATCCCGAAGGCCGGGGAGTGATCGCTATCACTCATCCCTGGGAGTCGGGGCGCGACAATCTCCCGGACTGGGATCTTCCCCTTTCGCGCGTCACCCCAACGCTCATAGACGGCTACGAACGACGTGATCTCGACCACGTCAACCCGGACATGCGTCCCCACAACGACGACTACGAACGCTACCTCGCCCTAGTCGCCTACGGTGCATCCAAGGGGTGGGACGATGCGGCCATAGCGCAAGAGAGCCCATTCTGGGTCGCCGACCCGTGCCTGACAGCCGTGCTGCTACGAGCCGAGCGCGACCTCGTCTGGCTCGGTGAGGCCATAGGCGCTGACACCATCGAGACTCACCGGAGGGTGGATCGACTCTCCGAAGGGTTTGAGCAGTTCTGGAATCCGGCCGTCGGCGCCTACTGTTCGCTGGATCTGCGGACCGGGGTTCACGCTGACGCTGCAACCTCAGCGTCCTTCCTTGCCCCGTACGGCGGCATCAACGAACACAGCGACCGGTTGTTGGACGAACTCGAAGCATGGTCGAACGCATGCACGTACCTGGTACCGAGTTTCGATCCCCGCCACCCCAGTTTCGAACCGCTGCGCTACTGGCGCGGACCCGTCTGGTGCATGGTCAACTACATGATCGCCACCGGTTTGGCTGAGTTCGGCGCGCCCGATTGGGCCGAGCGTCTCCGCTCCGACACGTCGAAGCTGATCACGCTCAGCGGCATGCCCGAGAGCTTCGATCCTCTGACTGGTGGCCCCGTCGGTGGAGAGCACTTCACCTGGACCGCCGCACTCTGGCTCGCCTGGGCCAGAGGTTCAAACAACGGTCAGGGCCCCAAAGCCGAGCCGACCGCACGTTAGCCCCCGAGCCTTCTTCTAGACCCGAACCTCAGCCGAGCCCCCGAGCCTTCCCCGCTGATCGCGTCGCTCCGGGTCAGAACCGAGAGATCGGCGAACTGAGGCACCGCGCCTGGTTTCGAAGGGGTCGAGATCTCGCCGGAGGCTTGGCTGGCGGTGTTGATCCGCCACGCATACGGTGACGGGGTCCGCCTCGATGCCGGAGGAGTGACGTTGGCTGACCGAAAATCCTTCTGGGCGTGGTGCCTCGAATCTGAGGAGCCCTCCGACGCGGATCGGGCTGCGCTGGCGGCCAAGCTGTCGAAGCGGTACGGCACCGAGATCACTGCCAAGCCGGTGCCCTCGCTGGGCAACGCCGAGTTGCGGGCCCCCCGCATCGACGTGCCGGACTCGGTGGCCGACTGGTGCTCAACCACTACCTACGACCGGGCCCGCTACGCCTACGGCGCCCACTTCACCGAGCGTGTGAGAGCCTTCAACCTCGATTTCGGTAACCCGCCCGACGTCGTGGCCCACCCCTCAAACGAGACTGAGGTGGAGGCCACCCTCGACTGGTGTGACGCCAACGGCTATGTGACGGTCCCCTACGGCGGCGGATCATCGGTGGTGTGGGGGGTCACGCCTCACGACGACCTGGGGCCGACGGTGGTGATATCGCTGGACCGGCTCGACCGGGTGCTCGAGATCGACGAGGTGTCTCGGGCCGCCCGCATCCAGGCCGGAGTGTTCGGTCCCCACCTCGAGGACCAGCTGCGGCCCAGCGGCCACACCCTGCGACACTTCCCGCAGTCCTTCCGCTTCTCCACCCTCGGCGGTTGGATCGCCACCCGCTCAGGCGGCCACTACGCCACCAACCACACCCACATCGACGACTTCGTGGAGTCGGTGCGGATGATCACCCCGGCGGGCTGGTGGGAGTCGCGCCGCCTGCCCGGCTCCGGTGCCGGTCCCAGCCCCGACCGGATGGTCGTCGGCTCCGAAGGGATCTACGGGATCATCACCGAGGCCTGGATGCGAATCCAGCGCCGGCCGGTGTTCAGGGCCACTGCCGGTGTCACGTTCGGGTCCTGGGACCAGGGTTGCGAGGCCGTCCGCCACCTCGTGCAGGCCAAGCTGTGGCCGGCCAACCTGCGTATCCTCGACCCCGCGGAGGCCAGCCGTGCCGCTGGACTCGACGGCGAGCAGGCTCTGGTGATCGTGTCGTTCGAGTCGGCGGAGCTCAGCCAGCGACACAACATCGCGGCCGCGGTCGAGATCGCCCGGGACTGCGGCGGCAGCATCGCCGGCGACGACGTCCGCGTCGATGACGGGACGGGCGCACCGACGGGTCGGGGCGGGGCGGTGGGCGCCTGGCGCGACGCCTTCATCGGGGTCGGCAACGGCGTGGAGACGTCGTTGGGCCTGGTCGTCGACACGTTCGAGACGGCCGTCACCTGGGATCGCTGGGGAGAGTTCGACGCCGAGGTCCGCAGCCGGGTGGGTGCCGTGCTCAACGACACGTTCGGGTCGCACCATTCGCTGTCGTGCCGGTTCACCCACGTCTACCCCGACGGCCCGGCCCCCTACTACACCTGGTCGGGCATGGGCGCGCAGGGCAGTGAGATCTCTCAGTGGCGGGCCGTCAAGGACGAGGCCAACCGGGCCGTGGTCGATGCCGGCGGCACCGTCACCCACCACCACGCGGTCGGGCGCATGCACCGGCCAGGCGGTTACGACCGCCAACGGCCCGAGCTGTTCGCTCAGTCCGTCCGCGCCGTCAAGGCGCGCCTCGACCCCAACGGCATCCTCAACCCCGGCGTCCTCATCGACCCCTGATCCGAATCACCGCACGTAGCCTTCGCGAGCCCGTCCGCTCGTGATCTCTTCGTGGCGAGCGACCAAGTGATCAAGTGATGCTATGATATCACCTATGCGAACAGTGGTGACCGTGCCTGACCACATACACAAACTTGCCAAGCAGCGCGCCTCAGAACTCGGAATCAGCTTCGCGGAGTTCACGCGGCGTCTTCTTGAGCAGGAACTGGTCGGCACCGATCCTCAAGGAGACATCGACTCGATTCGAGGGATAGTGACCGGCCCTGCGTACGACATGGCCGATGACGGCGAGCGGCTCATTGGTGAAGCCACCGACGCCCTGCTGACGCACAGGCGCGGCTGACGCGTGGACTACTCTTATGTAGACACCTCGGCTTGGGTGTCGCTGGCCAACAGTGCCGAGGCATCACATGAGCGTGTCGTCGCAGCGCTTGGCGACCGTCGGGGGCGTCTGGTCACAAGCGATCATGTGTTGCACGAAACATGGACCGTCATGCGCTTTCGCCATGGCTTCGAGCCGGCTGAGCGTCTGATCAACGGCATCCGCGGGGGCATAGCGAAGGTCGAAGTATCGGGTCTGGCCGACCTGGAGGTCGCCGCGGCCATAGACACGGCCTTCCCTGACCAGCGATTCTCATTGTCGGACCGAACCAGTTGGGCTGTCATGCGACGGCTGGGTATCCACGATGCGATCACGCTCGACAAAGACTTCCGCATCTACAGATTCGGCTCGGACCGACGCCGCTCCTTCACCGTCTCGCCCTGATCGGAACCAATGCCCGGCTCAGGTCCTGGATGCCGCGCAACTGATTGAACAGTGTTGTATGCAATACCGCATCAATGTGTATGATAAATGTATGCAGAAACACCGGGTCACGGTCACCGTGGACGAAGAGTTGCTTGAGGCGGCCAACCGCGCGGTGAGCGAGGGACTCGCCCGATCTGTAAGCGAGTGGGTAGGCGAGGCGATGGCCCAACGGCGCGACAAAGACGCGCGGCTCGCCGTGATGCGGCGACTCATCGAGGAGTACGAGGCCGAGCACGGTTTCATCAGCGACGAGGAGATCGCCGAGCAGGCCCAGCAGGATCGCGACGCGGCCGGGTCGTATCGAGCCGAATTCCGGCAGACGGGATGACCGATATTCTCGACTCTGGTGCGCTCATCGCACTGGAGGGCGACGACCGCCGGATGTGGCGACGGTTCAAGGGGGCCCTTCAAGCCGAGAGCCCGCCACGAACGCACGGGGGTGTAGTTGCCCAGGTTTGGCGCGGCGGCACCGGACGCCAGGCGCGCCTCGCCGTTGCGTTGCAAGCCGTGGAGGTTGTGCCCCTAGATGCAGAGCTTGGACGAAACGCTGGAGTCTTGATCGCCGACAGTGGCCATTCCGACGCAATCGATGCCGCCTTGGTCGCGCTAGCTGACCACGGCGACCAGATCATCACCTCGGACCCGGGCGACCTGTCCATCCTCGCCGCCGCCAGCAATCGACGCATCGACGTAGTCCCCGTCTAACGTCACTAATCTGGCAAGGCTGCCGCCGTCGGGCGTGCCGGAGATGGGAGCACCATGAGCAATAGGGCGAGCAGGGACAGCTAAAAGACGGAGCCGATCTCCGACTTGCACCCGATCCCTGCGCCGGACTGGGTCTGGGCCGATGAGGAGATGGGTTCGATTCGGCTTGGATTTGTCCCGCACATGATGGAGGAGAAGTGGTTCATGTTCATGGAACAGAACCGCCTGTTCGCGCGTCGCAGCTGGACCGGATTCGGAATCTACGAGGCGACATTCGCCTCCACTGAGGGCGGACACGTCATCGAGTCGGCGTTCGTCTCCGGCGACGGCGCAAGGGCACCTGCGCTCCTCAGACGAGGAGGAGTCGGCGTTTCTTGAGACGCTCATCACCAGCCACCTTCTGCAGCAGCCGTTGTCTGAGGAACAACGAGACGGCAACGACCCCCATACCAATTGGGAGCTCACCGTCCCAACACTGCCCAAAGAGTCCTTCTTCTCCAGGGTCATCAAGAACCCAGACTCGACCTAACCGCCAGTAGTCCAAAGTTGAGCCCCCGCCACAATGCGCTGTGCCTAGGGCAGTTCGAGCCGTTTGCCGGCTATCTCGGCGTCGGTCGAGTCCATAAGGGCGTTGGTTGCGATGAGTTGGCCGTCGGTGGCGACGAGGTCGTTCCAGGGCATCGCTGCTGTCCATCGCCATGGGTGGGTCATGACTCTGATGTATGCGGTCAGGTCTCCGTCATTCACCGAGGCGCTTCGCAACCCGGTGAGGTACTCGTTGCGATACACGCTGGGTATCACGATGCGAGCGGCGCCGATGGCTGACATTTCGGCGTTCATCATCACGCGAGCGACCCGGCCGTTTCCGTCTGCGAACGGGTGAACCTCGGTCACGACGATCATTACGTAGAGGGCGCGGGCAAGGCCCTCCGGAAGTTCCACGATGCGCTCGAGCCCCTTGATGAGCGTGCCTTCGACCAGGTCCGGCGCGACGAACTCGTAGGTACCGACGCGGTTGCTCTCTGTCTTCCAGGCACCTGGGCGCTGGTCGGGGCGTCCGCTCATGATCTCTTGGTGGCGAGCGATGAGGTGATCGATCAGTTCGGCGGGATCAGTCGATGTGGCTGCACGGCCGATCGGATCAACGACGCAGCGGTACGTGCCGAGGACATCGTGGCCGTCGGCCGGGCGCTCGGCCGGCGGAGTGTTCGTTTCGACGATCCGGCGCGCTTCGTCAACGGTGAAGGTCGTGCCCTCGATGTAGTTGGAGAAGTAACTCTCGTAGAAGGGAAGCTCACCAGTGGGGTCGATTCCGGGGAGCCATTCGGGAACTCCTGGAGGCGCCATCCGTTGGAGGGACTCGATTGCGGCGTCGAAGAGCCGCAGGCGTCGCTCATCCCACGCTTCGCCGACGGTGACGGCTCTGAAGAGTTGGCCAGCACTTGGTCTCAGCGGTTCTACCCCGGTGAGTTGCTCGAACAGGGAGTCGATCGCCGCAATGCGCTCGGAGCGTCCCGTCGTTTCGGCCAGATCGCGGGCCTCGGCTCGGAATCGGTCGGTGCGCTCAGGACCCCAAGCGATGTACTTGCCGGCGATCCAGTCCTCAAGCTCGCTCAGCGAGAGGGTTCGCGAGGGCCGACCGCTTCGGCTTCGGCTCGGTTCGAGGTTGTCGAGGAGTGCGCGTGCCGGGCTGGACATGTAGAGCCCGTTACTCCAAGGCAGGTCGGATTCGTAGGGGGCTCCTCGTCGGATTCTGATTTCGAGACCTGGGAGCTTGATCGAAGTGCGGGTTGTGTCAGCCGCGACCGTGAGCGTGCCGTCTCGAATCACTCCGTGGGTCGCCGCGGACCTGTCGACGATGACAGCTCCCGGCAGGTAGTGGTTGCAGAGCTCGGACCAGTTCGCCCCGACGATCTCGGCTAGCTCCGATCTGAGGTCAGCCGTGTAGATGCGCGGCGCGATCCGCCGGATACGACCGTCGCCGACAGCCTTAGACAGCGTGGTACGTGAAGCGACGTCGTCGAAGAAGATCGTGCACGGCCCGGTAGGCCAGCGCAGAGAAGCTGGTGCCATATCTGAACAATATCGCCCCGAGAACGTCCAAAGTGAACGTTTTTCCGATTTAGTGATCATAACTAGTGGTCAGATAGAGGCATGAAAGCCAATTTCTGGCCAAAATTCACTCATAACAGCTGACTAACCCGGCTCTGTGATCATGCTCTTGGGGGCCGAGCGCGACCCTGCGTGGCTGGAGCCGAAACGACAGGGAGTCCTCCGGTGCATCCCTCCGAGTGTTCTCCGTTGTCGAGTCTTGGGTTAGGCAGCCGTTCTCATGAGCCGGTTCCCGGTCTTGGTATCGACGTAGGCGAAGCTCTGCGGCGGTCGGAAGTTCCTCGGTTTCTCCCGGAGGTCTTGGAGAGGGATCGGCCGGCTGAGTGCTTGTGGCTCGGAGAGCGTCAGAGCGGTGCCTGTGTTCACGCCCTCGAAGTACTGCTGGAACTCATGGAAGGACAACTCTGATCGTGGGCCGTGCTCTTCCCAAAGGGCGGCGAGATCAGCGGTCCGGACACTGGTGATGACGCATGTTCCAACGAGCGCTCGCACCGGCGACGCGGCATACAGGAGAGCCCGCGTCGGAATCACGATCTTCGGCACGGTGCGACGCAGCTCCAGAGTCTTGACGCCCGCGAGGATGGCCTCCGCGAATCTGGGTCTTAGCGACAGCACGACCATCCGGTCTTGGTCGAGCCCCTGGAGATTGTTGCTCATTGCGGCCCCATCCCTTCCTCGTAGAAAGCGCGGACAGTATTCTCATCAATTCCGCGTGTTGTTATGAAGTATGAATTTTGGTTCATGCTGTCACACATCTCTCGTGCACGGGCAATCGAGACTGGTTCCGTGAACATCTCCGTTTGACTGAAGACCAATGCGGTGGCCTCCGAACGACCGTTCTGCGCTGAGCGTTTGGCGGTTCCGATCACCTGGTGTTCGTCAAGCACTCCGAAGTGGCGATAGCGGCGGTAGAGCCGACGCGGGTGTCCCGTCTCGACTTCGTCCAACCAGGACATGGCTCTCATGCCCCCGAGAGACCCTCCGCCGGAAACCCACCAGATGATCCTCGCGGGCGCTTCAATGGAGCGACGTGGCGACATGTAGTAGACGTTGTCACGAGCGGCCGCTCCCCGGCGATGCTGTTCGAACAGCTGTCGTTGGGGCTCTTCATACCCGAGGATCACGCGAGCGAATTCAGGCTTGATCGGGACCACATAGCACGGAACGCCACCGGTGAAGATCTTTAGCGGCCACGCGTACAGTTCAAAGTCGCGGGCAAGATGCACAGTGAGCCGGTCCCAATCGATGTGCTTCAGTTCCTGCGGCAATGGATCACCGGGGCCGAGCACGCCAGTTCTAACTGCTGCCTTCCATCCCGACCCCTCAGATCTGAATCCCTCGTCGCGCAATGCCTGGTCGACGGGTGAACGGGTCTGATCTTCCACCACGATGGTGGCCGGACCGTCTGCGGACGCGATGGTGCGGAGGTGATGGACCATCTGCCTCGCCGCCGCGTTCGATAGCGCTCCTGAGGCACTACGGAGCGCCGTGACGGTGACTTGGGCTCCATCGCGGTACATCGCTCCGAGCGCAAGGTGTCCCCCGTCGTCCGACACCAACTGCTCGATCCGTCCCGACGGATGGGCGGTGACGACGCTCAGGCGCGGGCGCAGGCCCGTCGGACGCTCATCAAGATGTTCGTGGCAGGAGACTATTGTGGCTCCCGGAAGTCTGAACATATAGTTTCACTGCGTCTGTGGCTTCGACTTGATGGAAGGAGGGTGGCGAGTATCTCACCATCAGAAGTATGTGGACGAAGGTCCCCGACTCCGAGACCGCTGACCACTGTTCAGCGGACGCTTGACCGCGCGGGTAGAGACAGCGCGACGACGCTTCAAGCGAGTCGGGGGTACCGTCGCGGGCATGGCGATGACGTGCAGAATGTCTGAATGTGGGGCCGCTGTTTGGCACAACTTGATGCGGCCATGGTCACCGTAGGGCTCGCCGCGAGGAAGAAATCACAGACATGAATGCCGCCTCCCCCAACACACACAATCAGCAACCGCAAAGGGTCCGGGCTTCTGGACCCAGTGCCTGTGACTTGTGTGACGCCGATCGCGCATTCTTAAAGACCAAGGAACGACCGGATTATGGGGGTACGCCAAATCCGGTGAAACTCGTTGACCTGTTCGCCGGGGGCGGCGGTCTCACCGTTGGGGCAGCGGAAGCAGCGCGACGGAACGGGCGTGGGACGGAAGTTGTACTCGCGGTCGAGAACGACGAGAACGCCGCTGATGTCTACGAACTGAATTTCCAGAACGTGAACTTGATCCGCTCTGACGTCGAGTCCCTCTTTGACGGTGAACTGGGTACTTCCCCCACGACCTCGGAAGCGAGGATTGCACACGATGTCGGGCACGTCGACCTCCTAGTAGCTGGGCCTCCATGTCAGGGACACTCGGACCTCAACAATCACACCCGCCGTGAGGATCCCCGGAACGCCTTGTACCTTCGGGCCGTCCGCGCCGCAGAAGTACTCAACCCGACTTTCGTATTGGTCGAGAATGTCCCGGCGGTGAGACACGACAAGGGCGGTGTCGTCGCAGTCTCGACTCAAGCTCTCAAGGCCACTGGATACTCGGTCCAAGATCACGTGCTTGACCTCGTCAAGTTCGGCGTGCCTCAACGCCGCAGACGCCATATCCTGCTGGCGTCGTCGGACGAGCGAATCGACCCTGCCGTCATCCTCCAGATGCGCGCGCCGCGCTGCGAACACGACTACAGATCTGTGCGTTGGGCAATTGAAGATCTCGTAGACCAGACATCGGAATCCGGACCCGACGCCGCCTCAAGGCCGAGTCCAGTCAACTTCAAACGTATGCAGTGGCTGATCCGACAAGACAAGTACAACCTACCGAACAACATGCGGCCCAAGTGCCATCACGGCGCTCACACCTATAGCTCGATGTATGGTCGGCTCAAGTGGGATACACCCGCACAGACCATTACAACCGGGTTCGGTTCGATGGGCCAGGGCAGGTATGTGCATCCTGCAAAGCCCCGCACGATTACGCCCCACGAAGCGGCGCGCCTACAGACGTTGCCTGACTTCTTTGACCTGGATGCTCATAAGGGCCGTGGGACTTGGGCGAGGGTGATCGGTAATGCAGTGCCCCCTCTCCTCGGCCTTCATCTAATCCAACCTCTACTGTGTGCACTGACTCACGCCACTCCCCGTCCCGGGGTCGCGGGCAGCGGGAATGTGGAAGGCTGGCCGAGACTACACGACGACAGAATGCACACCGCGTAGGCGCGCAGGAATCAACCATGTTGAATCCACCCGACTTCTCTCGCTCAAGTCCCCGGTCCCGCAGGGAACCACATAACGTACGTTCCTTGGACGCTGCCCTGCTTGAGAACGCAGATAGTACCAGTTTGGTTTCCATAGGCCGGGAACGGCGGCTCATGCTTGACGACGGTCACGGCTCCCGAAGAGTTGAGCTATGTTGGGTGGACGAGGTCGTGCTGGTGTTGATTGCATTGGCCAAATCACGCGGCCTCGGTCTAACGATCGTGTACCCGGCGCCAGCTGGCCACGTTGGAGTTCTGCTCGCTGCCCAGCTTCTGCTCGATCAGTTTGTGCACGGTAATCGCGAATCGTCAGTTGGAGTGGTGACTGCCGATACCACGATGGCGACAAGAACGTGGAATGCGCTGCGGATTGCTACTACCGGGATGCGCGAGCCGGTCTCCGAAGTCTTCCCTGCATATCGCGCTGATCCCGATGGAGAGAGCCCCGGCGGTAGCCACCGCTTGCAAGGTGTCATCATCGGACAAAAGTGCCTGGATTGGCCTGTCGACCACTTGGTCGTAGACCACTTGGCAGGTCTCGTTCGAGTCAAAACCGCACAACCATCGATCGAGATCTTCGCCGATCCCAACGACCCCTCAATCCATCGAGCAGAGCGGGAGGAGCGACTCATCTGGGGGTGGTCCAAAGCAGGCATAGCCGCTGCCAACCAAATAAAAGACGGCACTGACTACGCCACGCCGTTTTCAGTGGCCTCCGAACGGCTCGACACCCTCGCCACAGGCGTTGATCTCCAACTGCGCGTCGCGATCCATCCCGATGCCGAAGCGGCGATCAAACGAGCCCGCGAGGACCTACGGGTCCTTCGATCCATGGCACCTGACCGCAAAGACCGCAATCTTGAGCGCGGGCTTTCCGCTGCCTGGCACCACCTCTCGACACTCTCCTCACTTCCTTGCAGACCGTCTCAGTTCGACCGATTCGCGAGCTTGCCACCGATAGCCGCGCGGTCCACGCGAGCGTTTGAACCCGAGTTGTCAGCGTGGGCCCGTACTCTGAGTGGAGAGTTCGCCGAAGTAGCGAGCATTCTCGCGAGCGACATTGCTGACCTGCGTGAATCGCTCGAACTTGGCAATCCCTTCGAGCAGACACTACGCGAAGTCTTTGAGAGCCGCATCGAGACACTCGTTGTGACGCGCACCGCGACAGCAGCTAAAGCCCTGCTAGACCTGCTTGGCCACACGGCCAGTAGCGCTCAGCACACTACGTTTACTGTCCAGTCAATCCGTAGAATCCACCGTCAAGGGACATGGTCTCGCGTACTCATGATCGGTGAGCCGCCGCCGTGGGACTGGCACCGTTTGCTAAGTGGCCTCTCTCCAAACGTAGAGGTGCTCACCCTCGGGCAAGAATCAGCAGGTAGCTGCATTAGTTCGATCACATCCGTCGAGACTTCTAGAGACCACTGGGGCAGCGGCGAACTTCGCGGTCGAACGTGGCGAGCGCTCACGGGACAAAATCCTCCTCAGATTCCTGAACCTGCGCTAGTTCCCACGAACCCGATCCTCGTAGTCGACGGCGCCGAATACGTCGCTGAGCCAGATCCATTCGGTGACCTCTCAACTCTCTTCAACCTCGACCCACTCGACTTCAATGCGGAGGGACTGAGCACCTCCCTTGCTCGAGAAGAGGAAAGCGGATGCTGGATAGCTGCAGCCAATGCGGTTACGGTGACAACCGATCGTGGACGTTTTTTTCTTGAAGTCGGACAACTGGTTGATGTGCAGGAGGGACCGCAGATCATCGAACGACGGCCCGAACTTCTGGAGCCAGGTGAAATTGTTCTCGTGGGACGACGGCAGGGACGCGTTGGCCTGATTGAGGCACTTGAGGAGCGTCTGGGCGACAAACCTGATCTACTGGCCGCTCGGTTCCTCATTGATCACTACCACCGCCTCGTCCGATCCCGCTTCCAGAAGTCGGGACATACGATCGAGTCACTTCATCGTGCACTCGTTCAACGCGGCTGTGGAAGAACCAGCGCGGCCGTCCGCTCGTGGGTGACTGAAGGAACCATGGCCCCTCAGCGGTTCTCAGACCTTGAGAAGCTGAACGATGCCCTCGCTCTAGGATTGTCACCGGTGCAACTTAGCGAGCTGTTCGCCGGCGTGAAACGTCGCCGCGGTTTCCGGCGAGCTGCTGGTCGAATTCTCGCGAACGCGGCGTTGGACGCAACCGTTGTGCTCGACGAGAATCGAGTCGATGAGGCTACGGGACTCTCAATTGCGGACTTGAGAGAGGCAGTCGTCGAAGCCACCGTCATCGAAGTGGCGCCATGCGAACAGCCGGTTCCTCTGACACTCCTCGGAAGACTGGAGGATTAGTCGTGGTAGCCCAAATCAATACACCTGGCGAAGGAGCTTTCATCTCCTGGATGCTCGAGGGTGTGGTCGCAGACGCACGCGGCGATGACATGCAGACGCTGCCTGTCGCTCCCAGAGGGAGGTTGTGGTTAGGGCGTCTCGCTCCGCAAGTGGTCGTTCAAGAAAGCCACCTTGGTGAACGCAGCGAGAGGCTCGAGCCATGCGAGGTTGGTGTGCGTCTGCGCCTGAGCGAGGTGGACGGCCGCGCGGTGCGATGCACCGGGCGTATCGTCGTGTGGAGCGAGTTCGATGGCGGAGACGACCCCGGCTCGCCAAAGTGGCGTAAGAGCGATCCCATTGAAGTAACATCCGAGTTGACGACGCCACGCTCTATAGGCACGATCAACTCTGCGGGGCGTGACGACTTCGCCGCTGCTTTAACGGCAATCGGTGCGGATGGAATGGCGTGTGAGTTTCATGCCGAGTTCGAGTCCGGCAAAGAAGGTCCCGAAATCGTCGTCACTTTGGTAAACGTTTCGCGTGCGGAACTGCTGCTTTGGGATACGAACGTCTATCAAGCAAGCCTCATTGTAGATTCCGGCTCAACTCTGCCGTTCACGCTCGACAACCTCCCAGACTCATTCCGCTACGACCGGCGAGTCGCGGCCTACGGCGTCAACGGCGGCGCAGAGAGTATACGCGGAACGACTCATCGAACGACCGATGTCGCTGTCCATGACCAGCCGCGACCCACCTATTGGGATGACGAAGTTGGCGCAGCACCGAACATTAGCTTTAGGGAACTCGGGGACGACCCCATTCCTGCTCTCCGGGATCTACTTAATGCCTACGAGCGATGGAGTGTGGAGCATTGGGCTCCAACAGTTCTCTTTCAGCGTGCCGAGGATGAAGCCTGGGACGACGAAATGCGCGCAAGGGCTGATGAGGAAGCGGCAATGTCTCTTGAGGAGCTTGCGAGATTGCAGCAGGGATTGGAGCTTCTCGAAGCCAATGAGATGCTCCGCAGAAGTTTCCAGCTTGCCAATCGAGCCTTCGCTCGTTCCCCGCTTGTTCGGCACGAGCAGTGGAGGCCATTCCAACTCGGCTTTCTACTTGCAAACGCCGTATCCATCGTCGACGACACTCCAGGCGGAAATCGTCGCATCGTCGACACCTTGTGGTTCGCAACAGGTGGAGGCAAGACCGAGACATATCTGCTCTTCGTGCTCACAGCCGCCTTTTTTGACCGACTACGCGGCAAACGCGAAGGCGTTACTTCATGGGGTCGCTTTCCGCTGCGAATGCTCTCGCTCCAGCAGACGCAACGCTTTGCGGATGTGCTTGCTTCCGCCGAACTCGTACGACGCGAGAATCAAATCCGAGGAAGCGTATTCTCCCTGGGATTCTTGGTGGGGTCCGGCGGCACGCCTAACAAGATCCGACGAGGCTCAGACCTTCGCCCGGGCATGTCCGACGCCGATGACCCGGATATGCCTACTCGCTGCAAGGTCTTGTTGCACTGCCCTTTCTGCGGAAGTGTCGACCTTCGAATGAGGTTTGATCATGAACGCTGGGCCTTAGACCACCTATGTGCCGCTCCGGATTGCCCATGGGGTGGTCGGCAGTTGCCATTTCGTATCGTCGACGAGGAGATCTACCGTTCACTCCCAACGATCGTTCTCGGGACCCTTGACAAGGCCGCAAGCGTCTCAATGCAAGCTGCGATGCGCGGCCTCTACGGTGCGCCTTCCGGCCGTTGTTCCGTCGACACGCACGGCTTCACCTACGCTCCACGAAGCGGCTCGGCCGGAGGATGCCTATTCCCTGGCTGCAGCATGGATTCGGAGCCCCTAGAACAGGAAGCCAGTCTGTACGCGCCCACTATTCGAATGCAGGACGAACTTCATCTCTTGCGAGACAGTCTTGGCGCTGTGGACTCACACTATGAGGCGCTCCTCGACAACTTGCAGGATCATCACGGATCGACACCAAAGATCATCGCGTCCTCCGCGACGCTCGCGGGTCATGAAGAGCAGGTTGCCGCGCTGTATCGCCGAGAAGGCCGCACCTTCCCTCGTCCTGGACCGCGCGCCGGCCGATCTTTCTGGACCTGTGACACGCCGGTCCTGGCTCGTCGCTTCGCAGGGCTGGCGCCGCGAGGAGTGACGCTTGAGTACGCCACGGATCAGCTAACCGAGTCCCTACAGCGCGTGACCCGACGAGCTGTCGAAGACCCGGCAGCGGTTGCATTGGAGATTGGCATCGAACTCGCGCAGATGCCTGAGCTGGTGCTCAACTATGGAGTTGACGTTGTCTATGGCTCCAATCTCAAGGATGTCGAGGCCGTGGCAAGGTCGTTCGACTCTCAGATCCAGCTTGACCGACCCGTGAATGCCGCCACACTCACTGGGCGCACCCCACTTGACGAAGTGCGTACAACTCTCGCTCGCTTGGTCGACCCCGAGCAGGACTTCTATGAACGGATCCATCTCGTCGCAGCGTCGTCGATGCTGTCACACGGGGTCGATGTCGATCGCCTTAATGTCCTCGTGATGCTCGGCCTGCCGCTAGCAACCGCGGAGTTCATTCAGACAACATCGCGTGTAGGGCGAACCCATCCCGGGCTTGTCATCGTGTTACACAAGATAGGCCGCGAACGCGATGCGGCTGTGTATCGAACGTTCCCCTCATTCGTTGCACACGCCGAGCGGCTCATTGACCCCGTACCCATCACGGCAAGAAGCCGCCGTGTGCTGGAGTTGACCTTTGCCGGTCTGGTACAGGCCCGAATCTACGGCATCCACGAACCGGCAGCCCTCGCAGCGGGACTACGGCAACTGACCAAACCCGCGCCGGTCAGGCGCGCCTTCACTCAACTACCGGTTCCGGAACCCGAAGAACTCCGCGCACTAATCGAGATGCTCGGCTTCGATGGACAGTTGGACGAGAACTTGCGAGAGGACATTCGCTCGTACCTGCGCGAGTTCTATCGAGCACTCCACGATCCGGCAAGCGATGCAGAGTGGGTCAGTGAGCTCTTTCCGACAGGTGAGCCGATGCGTTCGTTACGGGATGTCGAAGAGCAGGCACCCGTGTTCTCAAGAGGGGGCAGGCCGTGAGGGTCGAACGCGGCGCCTCCCAGGTACTCTTTGGGCTGCTGCCCGGTCAAACCGCTGACTTGGAAGGGCGAATTTGGAAAGTCGTTCGCTGGCGTGACCCAATACCAATTCGGCTCGATCCAAGTGCGGTACGTGCCGCCCTGCAAAGCGCCATTGCGCCGTGGGCAGCAACAGGAATGGATGACGGTCTTGCGAGCGAGCTACACGCTCGCACAACCGTGGACGTCGTCGGTCTCAACATGGACCGAGGGGTGCTCGTTGAGGCATTTCCGGAGCAGTGGCGCTGCAAGCAGTGCGGAACCATTGCCTCCAAGCGAGACGAACGGTGTTCCTGTGGAGGAGCTGAGCGCGCCCAGATGCACTTCGTCACGTATCACAATTGCGGCGCCTCGGGAGCACCGCGGCTCGAACGTTGCAAGCTTCATCGCGCCGTTGCCGTTCAACTGCCCGGAACCGCGACAGCACGGGAAGTTCGCTTCTTCTGCCCACAGTGCCACACCACTCTGACATCTGGGGGGTTCCCATTCCAACATTGCCCCTGCGGCGAGGGCGGAAGACTTGTCACGGTGCATCGAGCGGCCGTCGTCTTCTCGCCGCGATTCGCTGTGCTCGTCAACCCGCCCGATCCCGCGGATGCCGCCCAATTGCGGGCCGCCGGGGGAGGAGCGAGGGCACTCGAGTGGGTCCTGGACGGTATGGTCACAGACGATCCGACTTCTGGGCGGCAGACCCTCGCTGGCCTTGTGGAGACGTTTCGACAAGCAGGTCTATCCGACGAGTCCGCACGGAAATTCGCTCAGGACGCGGTTGACACGGGTGAGGTAGAAGTCGGCAGCGGTGGGGAGCACCTAGCGCTTCCTGAGTTGGTTCGCGCCCACGCACAGGAGGAGGCCTTGAGTTTGGCGTCGGCGGTTCGTGGTGGTCGAACGCAAGTCAACGACATGGTGCAAGGCACGACACCGCCACTTCGGACGCTGTACGAAGGTGCGTACCACGACGCAATTCACAATTCACGCCTCGAAAGCGTAGACTTGCTTGCAAACTTCCCCGTTGCGACGCTCGCGTTCGCGTACACACGCGGCGATCTGGCGCCCGGAGCAGCACGGCTGGTCCCTTTCCGTGAGCGCGGCCAGATTCGGGCTTACGGGTCGCTTACGCGTACGGAGGCGTTGCTGTTTCGACTCGACCCTCTGTCCGTATACGATCACCTCGTTCAAGCGGGGCACGATCTTCCAGACGCAGGTGATCGCCGTGCTGCGCGGCTTGCGTTGTTGCAAGGCATTGAAGTTCCTCACCCCACACAGGAGCAACCGCAACCACTGGGGGGCGATGTGTTGCGACTCGTTCACTCGTACGCTCACCGCACAATCCGTCGCTTGGCCTCGTTCGCCGGAATTGAGCGAGACGGACTCGCCGAGTACCTGCTTCCGCACCATCTCGCCTTCGTCGTTTACGCCGCGTCACGAGGAGATTTTGTTCTCGGAGGCCTTCAAGCAGTCTTCGAAACGAGTCTGCATCGGTTCCTTCAAGATCTGGTAGAAGGTGAGTCGCGATGTGCGCTCGATCCAGGGTGTCGGAGCGGAGGAGGTGCGTGTATGGCCTGCCTTCACCTCGGTGAACCATCGTGCCGCTGGTTCAACCGTTTTCTGGACCGCTCCCAACTGTTCGGATCACAAGGATTCCTCAAGGGGAGCTATTGAGTTGGACGATGCCGAACTCGTAGGTGGAGTGCTCGATGAGGCACTCGATCCCCGCAAAGCGGCTGAGCAACTGGTCGACCTGTTGCTCGCCCCACTTCCCGATCACGCGGCAGCAATCCGTGCTGGTTTGCACCCGGAATTGGTCGATGTGCTGCGTTCTCGCCTAGGCCGCGACCCACGCCGCGTTGCAACCGTGTGTCAAGAAGGGGCAGCGTGGGTACTCGGGCGACGATCTGTAACTGTCGAGGAACCATGGGACCTAGTTGCGTCCCTACCAGGTGGGACGTCGCTGCCGCCCGGACTCAAGCGGACGACTGGGGAAACCATGGTGCAGCTCGTCGTGGAGGCTAAGTCGACCTTGAGACTCGCAGCGCCCTTCATCGACCGTCCAGGGCTGTCGTTTCTCGGCGATTCCCTTACGGCTGCTACGACCCGCGGCGTGAAACTTGAGATTCTCCTGCCTACACGATCCTCTCGGGCTGACGAGGCACTCAACGAGCTTGAGACTTCAATCATTCGTACGGGATCGTACGATCACCTCCAGCTATCGCGCCTCCGGCTTGATGCACCGTGGGCACATCTGAAGGTCCTAAGCTCGGATGCAGCAACCGCATACATTGGTAGTGCGAACGTCACTGGCGCAGGCCTCGCCGGGCGTAACCTCGAACTGGGCGTCCTGGTTCGCGGTCCCGGTGTTCGAGTCGTAGAGAAAGTTCTTGACATCTATCGCGAGACACGATCACCGAAGTCGTAACGTTGCACGCCCCCACCCCCGCGCAGTGCACCACCTTTCGCACCGAGCAAGCGCCTGACCAGATTTGTCGGGCTGAGAGGATTTGAACCTCCGACCTTCGGTCCCCCAGACCGACGCGCTAACCAAGCTGCGCCACAGCCCGCGACTCAGTGACAATACCGGGCAGCGCCCGGCCTCACACCCGCTCAGTAGATACCGGGGATGATCCTGTACTTGACCCGTGCCTTGTACTCCGCCCACTTCTCGGCGCCGTACTTCTCCTCGCAGTGCTTCTCGTCGTCGAGCTGACGGTATGTGAACAGCGAGACGATGCAGGCGAAGTAGGTCCACGCCCACAGATTGGTGAAGTGGCCGAACACCAAGGCGACCGACAGGCAGAAGAACCCCTCGCCCATGTAGTTGAAGTGGCGGGCCGGACCCCAAAAGCCGTTGCAGAGGATCTTGCGGTCACCGGCCTCAATGTACTGAGGCTCCAAGAACCCCAGGAACTTGCGCTCGGGCCAGCGCTTGAACGTGTACTTCTGCATGTTGGCACCACGCGAGATGCACCACCCGAAGAAGAACATCGCCGGCGAACCGATCAACCAGACCCACCGCCAGAAGCCCTCAAAGCCCGGGTCGGCGTGAACAGCCATACCCCACAACGGCATGATGTAGAGCCAGCCGTAGACGATCAGGCCGCCCCAGAACAGCTTGAAACCGACGTTCTCATGGATCAGGTCGTAGGTGTAGAGCTGCACCCGCTCGAAGACGAAGTAGTCGAGCACGTAGAAGGTGAAGAACCCGGCATACAGGTAGACGCCGGGATTGGCGTCGTCGCCGAACTCCCGGTAGTGCCACACCGCGCCGGACAGGCAGTTCAGCGACAGCATCGTCCCGCCCACGACATAGAAGTACATCTTCACGTCGAAGCGCCCGTTGAATAACTGGATCTCCTGGGCCCTCCCGAACCACCACGCCAGGAAACGGTTCTTGACCTTGCCCTCCGGATAGCTGAACACCCCGATCGTGGTCATGATGATCGTCAGGACCGTTCCACCCGCGACCGCATACACCGAGGACCGGTAGAACCAGTCACGCGGCAAGCCCCCGATCTCGAAAGCCCAGACGACTATCGCCACCGCGAACACCAGGATGCCGTTCAGTCGATACGAGCGCGGCTCACCGGTCTCAGCATCGACGACATAGCCCGGAACCTTCCTACCAGGCAGGATGAGCTGCGCCACGAAGAAAGCGATGAACACGAACAGCGGGGTGAGGAACCCCCAGACCGCTTCCGATGCTGACAACTCGAATAGATGTTCGATTCCGAGCCACTCGGCCATGAGCAAGTATCCCTTCGTTGGTCGGTGCCGTCATTATGGCACAACCGCGACCAGCGACCCGCAACCCCAGTGTCGGACAGATGGCGACGGATGCTTGCGCCCAAAGACGTGATCTCTTATGTTTTTTCGTCAGCGAATCTGGGGTGTCGACCGCGAAGGCATCGTCATCGCCGCAGGTTGGCGCAACGACGAAACCCGCTGAGACCCGTCAGCGAAACGAACCCGACTGAGCAGCAGCTCCGAGTGTCGCCTGCGCGGCGGCGTGGCACCGTCGGGCCGCCGCGACAGGTGCCAGTCCTGCGAGAGCCCGGCCGAAAACCTCAACCCCCACCGGGGGAACCGGCCCCGCCGCGGCCAGCGCCGCAATGTAGGCCACCAGATCAGCATGACCCTCCCCGGGGAGCCGACGGTCGGTCATGCACTCATCGCGCACTGCCGGCCACGGCTCCGGGCCAGTGTCGGCGAGCTGCAGACCGAGAATCGACTCGGCGGGAAACTCATCGGTGAATTCTGGCAAGAGACCCTGATCAGGGCCACGAACGAGGTGCCACAGATCCACCAACACGCCACCGTTGCGACGACCCGCCTCAGCAGCCACGGCAGCGGCATCGCCGACTCGACCGAGATGCGACCAGGCGAACGGTTCGATGTGCACGAGCACGCCGTGCTCGTCGGCGCAGTCGCAGTGGCGGGCGAAAGCCGCTGCCGCGTCTGCGAGCTGGGCCGCATCGTCGGGGTCGTAGCGGCCAGTCTCGACCACGGTGATCGAGCGCGCATCAAGGGCCACTGCAATGGCCAACGCCTCGTCGAAACGCTCCTCGGAACCCAATGTGTTGGCGACACCGTCCACCTCCGCCACACGCAACCCGAGCGAGTTGAGAAGGACCCGGCAATCCACGCCCCGGCCAACGGCGTCGTGGTACTCCGCGCCGTAAACCGAGACCCAGCCGAAACCGGCTGCTGCCGCGGCTCGCCATTTAGCCTCGAGCGGGGCGTCGCCGAGCGAACCACTGCACAGTACCAGCGGCGGTTCTAGCAGCCGGTCGGCAGTTGGGTTCGAGGTCACAGAAGCCGGTTGATGCTCACGACAACTCACGCAGATCGAACCACGCTCCCGGTTCCTGCGACGACAGGCGGATACCGTCGATCACCCGCTGCGCGGCCAGACCGTCGGCGAATGTCGGTGTCGGGGGCTGGTCTTCTGCGATGTCGGCACCGGTGATCTCATCGCGGAGCCGCTCGGAGAGGCGAATGAACAGCGGCAGTTCGAATCCAGTGAAGGCATGCTTGGGATCCTCGCTCGGATACTCGGGCGTTGGCCCAGGTTTCAGTTCCTCCGGCACGTCAAGCGTCACCGTCCCGTCGCCGACGGCGAGACCGACGCTGCCTCCGTCAAGCCAGATCGAACCCTCAGTGCCGATCACTTTGCAGATACTCACACCCTCACCGACTGCACCCGAACAGTGCTGCACAGAGATGGCGACACCGTCGGCTGTGCGCATCAGTGCTCCGTAGGTGTCCTCGGCCCCTCCCTTGAGGGGAGAGACCTGGCGAAGGTCACCGCAAACCGACACAACAGGGCCGAGCCAGGTATGGAGGCGGTCGAGAACATGAACCCCCGCGGCGTTGAGGATTCCCCCACCCGCAGAAGCGTCTCCCCACCAGGCATCGTTGAAAGCGCGCGGCAGCCCGTTCGCCACCAGCCCGCTGTGGCTGACGAACGTGGCCAACCTCGGTTCGCCGATGTCGCCGCGCGCGATGGCCCGAGCGACGAGGGCCTCTGCGGGCTGCCAGCGAAACTCGAACGACACCATGGCAACCGAGCCGGACGCGCTCGCGGCATCCACCATCTCCTGTGCCTCGCTCAACGATAAGGCGAAAGGCTTCTCTGCCAGCACATGCGCACCCGTTGCCACCGCTTCCATCACCGATGCGTGGTGAACCGCCGGTGGCGTGGACACGGTCACAACGTTGGCCCCGGTTTCGGATACGACACCGCTGATCGACGTGCCGTGAACGGGCACCCCGAAGGCCTCAGCGCGCGCTGCGGTCCGGTCGGGGTCGTTTCCGACGAGGCCGACCACATCGAAACCCGCAGCGCGCAGGGCCGGAAGGTGTACCCGACCCCCGAAGGATGTCCCGACGATCACCGCTCGCAAACTCATGCTGTCCTCGATTTCAGTTCGTGTCGGGCTACCAGGGTAACGGTCAGCACCCGCTCGCTAGCCGACCTCGAAGCGACCGTCGGTTTTGGCATACGATGTCGGGAAGATCCTGTAGTAGAACGATCCCGACACTTACATTCTCAAATGGAAACCTTCGCAATAATCATCGGCTTGATAGTGCTGGTTGTCGGAGCGGCCATCTCGATGCGCCGCTCCCGCAATACTCAGTAGGCCCGCGATGTCGCCTGGATGGAACGAGGCGGTGCCGCCGAACGGGTTCCACAACCGGGCCGAGGCCGAGTCGCCGGAGTCGAACGACAACCCGCTCGGGCTGGCTTCACCGGTCGGTGAAGTCGACATCGAGACCACTCCCGAGCACCGCAACCTGGTGACGGGCGACCCCCGATGCGTCGGCTGGACGCGCTGCTATGACGATCCCAATGTGGTCGCGCTGCGCGAGCGGCTCCGGGAACGCAACGGCATCGAGGGCTTCGAGGTCGTCGAGAGCAGCGACGTGGAACGGGCGGCGACCGTCTTCCATCGAGACGGGTTCGTCGCCGTGGCAGACGCTTTGGAACCCGAGCAGCTCGAAGAGCTCCGTCGGGGCGCGGAGGAGGTCACGGCCACCCTGCTCGAAGCGGACCCCGACGGGGCCGTCGGCGGCGGGGCCGGAGGTCTCCCCCACCGTTACTCCTTCGGCGGGACCTCGGTGTCGCGGCACATGTTCCACCGGCCGGAGTGGTCCCAGCTGATCGACCTGCCCACGACAACCCCGATCCTGTCGGCGATCTTCGGAAGCCCCGACTACATCGTCTACGGCTGCGGGGGCGACCTGGTGCTCCCCGGAGCGATCGAGTACCAGGGCCTGCACTCCGACTCGGTGTGGAGCGAGATCCACGACCCGCTCGGAGCCGTCACCATGCGCGACCTCCCCACCCCGGTCCTCGCCGTCAACTTCCCGACTACAGATCTCACGCCGATCAACGGACCCACCAGGTTCATCCCGGCGAGCCACCGGTCGCGCGCTCCGATCCCCACGCTCGCCGACGAGCCCGAATGGATGCGGCTGAGCACCGTCTGCCCGCTCCCAGCCGGCTCCGCGATCATCCGCGACGCACGTTGCTGGCACGGGGGAACGCCCAACCTGTCGAGGAAGATACGGGCGATGCCCGGCATCGAGTACATGGCCCCCTGGTTCCGCAGCGAAGCACTCATCAGGTCGATGTCCTATGAGACCTGGACGACCCTGTCGCCCCACGCACAGCGGATCAGCCGCTACGTCGTATGCGACAAGAGCGAGCCGGTGATCGGCGAGGGCGTCAACCTCCCCCGCCGCACCGACCGCGAACACATCCACAACCAACAGCTCAATGCCCTCACCCCCGAACAAGCCACCGCCTACCAACGCCGCACCTGATCTGCCTCTGGGCCACGAGGCGACCGAACCATGCTCAGCGTTTGCCGCTATCTGACCTACGCCCTCGGCTGCTAGGCCAAATCGCACTGGGAGACAACCGCTTCCCCTCAGAACAGGAGCAACAGGCCGTCGATGGCGCGCCAGCCCAGGTAGATGGTCGCGGCGGCGAGACCGAGCCAGAAGTGCCAGGGGGGGCGGTAGATCTGAGGGGCGTGGTCGACGCCGGGGGTCGGCTCTACGGGCTCGCCGCAATCGGGGCAGGTGCCGGCCGAGGTCAACGAAGTAGGCGTCCAGTTCTTCTCACACGGGGCGCACCACGGCATCAGAATCGAGACTACGGCACGCTTGTCGATCTCAGTCGCGGCGGATGGCCATGACCGCCGTGTCGTCGTCGATGATCCCGCCGGCGTGGTCCTTGGCCGCGTCGAGCAGGGCCTTGCACAACACGTCGGGCGGAGCGTTCAACTCACGTTCCGCGGTCTTGATGATGCGGTCCTCGCCGAACAGCGCACCCCCCGCACGGGCCTCGGCCAGACCGTCGGTGTACATGACGATCATGTCACCGCTCTCCATCGGGATCTCCCGGGAGAAATAGGTTGCGTTGGAGTCGAGCATCAACAGCGGGCCAGTGGAGCGCAGCGGTTTCACCCCGTCCTCCTGGAAGAAGAACACCGCCGGGTGCCCCGCAGACGCACAACGCAGGGTGCCGGCCTCGGTGTCGAACACAACCACCGCAGCCGAGATGAACTCCTCGTGCCGGTCACCGGACGCAAGCTGCTTGTTGAGCTCCTCGAAGGCCTGCGCCGGATCACGGAACTGCCGCAGGAACACCCTCAACAGATATTTCGCCTGGAAAGCGGTGATCGACGACTCGATGCCGTGCCCGGCCACATCCCCGATGACCGCCGCAACCCGGGTGGGACCCACGCGGTGCACATCGAAGAAGTCCCCCGCCATTAGCCCCGAACCGGCCTGATAGACACGGCCGATCTCAAAACCCGCGAAGTCCGGCACCTGCTCGGGGGCAAGACGGGCCGCCCATGCCTTGGGTGCCAACTGCTCCTGCTCGAGAGCCTCGCTGGCACGGCGTTCAATGTCGTAGCGGTTGCGTGCCATCCGAGCCTCACGAGACAGCGTGCGCGACCACCACAGAGAGGCGCCAGCCGGGAAGAGCAGCAGACCGAACAGTGCAGAGGTGACGTTGGATCCGTCGAACACCGCCACCACCGCCGCCGCAGGAACAATCAGCGCATAGATCGCCGAGGTGTGGGCCTCCTTGCGATACGACGCGAAGGCCAGCGAATGCCCCTCCCGATCATCCGCGCTGTCGGTCTCGATCAGGCGCGCCAGCCTCAACCGCCTACGAGCCGACCGGGCATAGACGACAGATGTCGCCAAGCTGACAACGGCAAGAACTCCGAGAATGATAGTTGTCATCGTGGCTCCGATTGCGTTGAGCCGGTTCCCCTCCAGGAACTCGCCTTAGCGGCCGAGCAGCACAACTATACCCCGGCAAATGTGCCCGTCACGACGATTTCAGTCGCTGCGGCGGCGAACCCGCAGCTTGATCGGGGTCGCACCCAGCCCGAACTCCTCCCGCAGACGACGCTCGATATAGCGCATATAGGTCTTCGGAAGCTCCCGATTGACGAACAGGACGAACGTCGGCGGATCGGTCGCGCCCTGGGTGGCGTACAGCACCCGGGCGCCGCGGGGAGCGGGTTGCGCGGCCTGCGCCGAACGGATCACCTTGTTGACGTCGCGGGTCGGGATCCTGGTCCGGTACTCCACAACGGCGGTCTGGATCGCCGGCCACAGACGATTCACGCCCTTGCCTGACAGGGCGCTGATACGCAGAACCGGCGACTCGCCCAGAAAGCCGAGCTTGCGCTCCACATCCTCGGCGATCTTGGTGCGTTTCGCAGTACCGAGCAGGTCCCATTTGTTGAGGAGGATCACGATCGGGCTACCGGCTCCGTCCACCCGCTCGGCGAGACGCTGGTCCTGGTGGGTGACCCCGACGGTGGCGTCGATCACCAACAGCGCCACATCGGAGCTGTCGACCGCTTTGAGGGCCCGAACCAACGAGTAGTACTCGGTGTCCTCGGCTATCCGCGCCTTGCGCCGCATGCCGGCGGTGTCGATGAACCGGATCGGACCGTGGTCGGTCTCCACGACAGTGTCGATGGCGTCGCGCGTCGTCCCGGGCCGGTCGTGCACGATCGCGCGCTCCTCGCCGATCAGCCGGTTGAACAGCGTCGACTTGCCCACGTTGGGTCGCCCCACCACCGCCACCGCGAACATGTTGGGGTCGTCCCCCTCGGCGGGCGAAGGCGTGTCGCTCGGGTCGTTGGGCAGCAGGCGGACCACCTCGTCGAGAAGATCGCCGGTACCTCGACCGTGCAGGGCGCTGACCGGGAACGGGTCGCCGAGACCCAACCCCATCATCTCCCAGATCGAATGCTCGTGAGCGGCATCGTCGACCTTGTTGGCCACCACCAGGACCGGCACCTTGGAACGCCGCAACCGGTCGACCACCAGCTGGTCTTCGTGAGTGGTGCCGACCGCTGCATCAAGCACCAGCAGCACGATGTCGCTCTGCGCCATCGCCATCTCGGACTGTCTGGTGACCTTGTCGTCGAGCGCATCTCCATCCGCGATCCAGCCACCGGTGTCGAGCAGCGAGAAATGATGACCGAGCCATTCCGCTTCCACGACCTTGCGGTCCCGGGTGACTCCCGGACGTGGTTCGACGATCGTCTCCCGGCGGCCGATTATGCGGTTGACCAGCGTCGATTTGCCCACATTCGGACGGCCCACGACAGCAACGACAGGCAGGCTCATGCTCGGACCCCGGCTGCGACCCGAACTCGGCGGACACCTTCAGAATGGTCGGCGGGCCTCATGATCCGACCTCGACTGCAACCCCGGCTGTGCCCGCGGCCACCCAAGAGGCCGTTACGCCAAGGTCAGAGTCCAAGGCACGGCGCAAGGCCGCACCGTCGGTCGGGACCACTTCAACGGGCCGAGGGAGATCCTCGGGCACCGAGCCGTCGAGGAACACCCCGCGGCTGAGGCACACGTCGGGCAACAGATAGCGATGGCCCTCCGGTTCACGGGCCAGCACCCTGGCCAGGTCCTCCCCCACCATCAGTCCCGTAACGCCGATATTGCCTCCGAAGTATTCGTTGGGCACCGGTATGACCCGCACGTCGGAGCGCTCCAGAGAGTTCGTCAGCGACTCGATCACCGGTGCCGACATCGACCCCGTGAGCACCCCGACCGGAGCACTCCTGGGCGCTCCGAGCGACACCCTCGTCGCCCGCGAAGCGCGGACCGACTCGTTCGACCCAACAGACCCGCCAGACCCACCAGACGGCGGTTCGCCGACGGAGTCGGCGGGGGAACCCGACCGAGGGGCGCGGTAGCCGTCGGCAGGCGCCCCGTCGACCCAGGCGAAGAACCCGGATCTGGGGCGGGTCGGCTGCCCGGTCGGGGTGAGGAACTCCGACTCGAGGGTGCGGACCATGCCGATCCCGTCCTCATGCATCGGGAATCCCTCGTAGCTGTCGGCCTCGGGAAACGGTCTGCGGGCCATCAGGTAGTACTCGTCGGCGGCGAACACCAGCCGACGGCCCACTGCGCTCAGGAACACCTCCTGCCAGTCGCTGACGATATCGACGACCCGCTGCGCCTCAGCGAGCGTGTGGGGCCTCATCCTGGCCTGTTTGTTGAAACGGGAGACCCCCAGAGGCACCACACAGACCGTCGCCAACGCCGAGAAACGTTCGAGCACTCCCGCGAGGGTGTCTTCGAGCACGTCTGCGTCGTTGACGCCGGGACACACCACGACCTGGCCGTGCACCTCGATCCCATGCTCCAACAGCGCCCCCAGCCATCGCAGCGACACCGCCCCCCGCCGGTTGCGCAGAATGTCGGCACGGATCTGCGGGTCAGTGGCGTGGATCGAGACGTTGAGCGGTGACAGACGCTCTGTGATGACACGCTCCATGTCCAGTTCAGAGAAACGGGTCAACGTGGTGAAGTTCCCATAAAGGAACGACAGCCTGTAGTCGTCGTCCTTCAGGTAAAGCGAACGTCGCATACCGCGGGGCAACTGATGGATGAAACAGAACTCACAGTGGTTGTCGCAGGTCTGCACCTTGTCGAACACCGCCGCATGCACCTCAGCACCGAGCGGCTCCCCTTGGCGCTTCGACACCACCAGATCGAGGCACTGCGTTTGTTCGGCCCCTCCATCCGCTACTTCCCGCTGCACCAGCAGAGGAACTACCGGATCATCGGTGAGAATCTGCCAACGGATCACGTCGCGTGGGACTTCGCCGTCGATCATCAAGATCTCGTCACCCACCATGAGCCCGGCCTGCTCGGCCGGAGACCCCGGTTCCAAGGCGACCACGCGCGGCGACGACATCCCGACAAGGCTACCGCTCCCATCAACTACCAGGCCGAGGCGACTCGTCGTTGCAATAAGATATTTTTCATGTATTATCATAGTTCATGACCGGTATCACAGTAACCCGCAGGAACGGGAACCTGTTGGCCTGCAAATCGGCAAGACCAGAGGAGTCGGACAGGATTCGACACGAGGCTCATCTGCTGAAACGCCTCCAGCACCCTGGGGTCGTGCAGTTCGTCGACTTCGTCGAAGGGTCGTCGGTGGAGCTGTACCTGGGGTTCGTGGGCCCCGACTCATGGGCTACTCAGCCACCCGCTACCTCTGCTGAGTCGATCGAGGCGCTCGCCTCCGCGGCGTCGACGGTCGCTGACCTCCACAGACTCGGGACCGTGCATGGGGCGCTGTGTCCCGAACATGTGCTCGTGGCACCCGACAAGCGGCCGGTCCTGTGCGGGCTGGCCGACGCCACAACCTCCTCTGAGGCGGGACGCGCACGCGACCTAGCCGGACTCGCCGCGCTGATCGATCATCTCGCCGCGGCCTGCGGGGAGAAGGAACGGCGCCAACTCGCTGCTTTGGCCCGGCGCGCCGAGCGGGGTTCGGTCACGGCCGGCGATGTCACCGCAGAGTTGGACCGGCTCCACGGTGGACCCCGCAATCGCTCCAGGCGACGCTCGCGCCCGACAATTCCCGGGCCGGCAATTCCCAGGCCGTCCATACGGGCCTCAATCACCGCCGCCGCAGTGCTCGGGGTCGCGGTGCTGGGCTGGACAGTACTCAAATCCGCAGGCTCCGGCACCAGCAGCCCTGAGCCCAGCACGGTCCCATCCGACTCTGTACCGGCCGGCACAGGGCCAACGGATGCGGTTCTCAACACGGAGCCGATCGATGCGGGCCCAACCGGTGCGGGGCCTGCCGATGCAACACTGACAAGTTCAACGCCGGCGGGCCCCGCACCAACCGGTGCGGTGCCGGGCACGAGCACCGCCGCGACCATCACCGCAGCCGACACCGACCCCTCGGAAGGGAGCCAAATCCGAGTCAATGACGAAGACCGCGTGATCATCGACCATCGCGGCCGCCGATACGGGGTCGGTCGGCCGGGCGACAAAGCGCTGATCGGCGACTGGGGCTGCGACGGAAACCCCACGCTGGCGCTACTCCGGCCGAACACCGGAGTGATTGCAGTGTTCGCAGGCTGGCCTGCGCCGTCACAACGTCTCGAAGCCGACTACGTGACCGTGGTCGAGGGGGCCACCGACCTTCGCAACGACCCGTCGGGCGGTTGCGACCAACTTCGAGTCACCCACGCCGGCGGATCAACCCTCATAGAAGCGGAGTTTTCATGAACACCAACCGACCCGACCCTCTGCGCTGCGCCGCGACGGTGCTGCTCTCGCTGATCTGTGCAGCGCTGCTGATCGAAATCGACAGCTCCACAGCCTGGCCCTCAACAGATCCGGGCGCATTCCTCGACTGGTGGGAGAGGCTAGGCACAGCCACCGCCGCGATCACCCTGCTCCGCATCGGTGGCATCACCGTCGCCGGCTGGGGGATATTCATCGGCACCGCCGGTCTGTTGGCGTCGATCCGGCCGAGCGGTCTGCTGCCCGGCGTCTGGCGCCGCATCACGCCCGGTTCGTTCAGGCAGATCCTCGCCGCAAGCGCCATCACCATCACGCTCTCGGCTCCGGCGGTCGCAGCGGCCGGTAACCAAGCCGCCGAGGCACAAATCGTGTTGGAGGATCTCGGGATGGCCGAAGACTCGAGCCAACAGGTTGAACCAGCAAGGTTCACCGCAGTGTTGAGCGACCTCGGTCCGGCAACGGTCCAGATGTCCGCTGATTCGGAACCAGCGACGATGATCCTCCCTAATTCCGACACGACCGCTTCCAGACTCGCCGAAGCCGCCAGTACCGCCCCGACCGACCCAGAACCCCACAGCGCCTCGGACTCCCGACTCTGGACCGTCAGCGAGGGAGACCACCTCTGGAAGATCGCGATGAGAACCCTGCGCGATCACGGCCACTCGACTGAGCCCGCCGCAGTCGTCGGCTACTGGCAACAGCTAATCGACCTCAACAGCGAGGCACTCAACGGGAACCCTGATCTGATTCATCCGGGGATGGTCCTGACCCTGCCTCCAGTGCCGCCCCAACCCTAGCGACGACCCGTCTGAGGATCTGAGCCTCAGAATGCGACAGACCCAGCGATTCGAGCAGGTCGCCGAACCGCAGATCCGTCTCATCCGAGTCGCCGCCGTCTTCAGCATGCGCGGGTTCGTCGACCGGAAGAAGTTCCGTCACCAAAACGCCGTAGAAGTGCGACAGTCGCCACAGGCGAGGAACTGAGATGGCACGCTCGCCGCGCTCGTAGGCCCCGAGAACCGAGGCCTTGAACTCCTGGTTCGACAGACCCTCGACTTCCTGCAACGACATCTTCTTCGCACGCCTGACGGCGCGAAGCGTCTCCCCCACTCTCTTGGAGTATTCGGCGCTCACGTGAAAGCCGACTTGATCCGCGAGAACAAACCCTGGCCAGGCTCAGCGACCTCCTCACCGCGGGCCTCGGCCAACTCTCGCAGGAGCGCATCTTGATGCTCGTCGAGTTCGTCGGGAACATCAACGACGATCTCAACACGCAGGTCCCCACGACCCCGGCCGTGAACATGGGGCACTCCCCTGTTGCGGAACCGAAACTCCGTGCCGCTCTCCGTGCCGCGGGGAATCACCAGGGCCTCGACCCCGTCGAGGGTCTCGTACTCCAGTTCCGCACCCAGGGCCACCTGGGTGAAGGGCACGTAGAGGGCATGCACGAGATCGTCGCCGTCACGATGGAAGATCGGATGGGGCCGCACCCTCACATGCACATAGAGGTCGCCGTGGGCACCGCCGCGCATCCCCGCGGCACCCCTCCCACCGAGCCGCAGAGTAGTCCCGTCGTCCACGCCCACCGGCACCTCGACCTTGTAGGTCCGCTGCTCGATCGTTCTGCCGAGACCTCCGCACTCGTCGCACGGCGTCTCGATCCGCTCCCCCGCGCCACCGCAGGTCCGACAGGCCGACGCAGTGACCATCTGCCCGAGCACGGACTGGCGGACCCGGCGGACCTGCCCGGACCCACCGCACTCGTCGCAGACGACGGGGCGGGTGTCCGGCGCAGCACCGGAGGAGTCGCAAGGTTCGCAACGAACCGCTGTGCGCACTGTGATCTCGCGTTCCCCGCCGAACACGACATCTTCAAGGTCAAGGTCCACATGGGCCTCGATGTCCTCACCTCGGGGACTACTCGCCCGCCCCTGACCCTGGCCGCCGAAACCTGATCCGCTGCCGAAGAAGGCCTCGAAGATGTCGCCCAAACCCCCACCGAAAGGATCCGCCGCGCCCGGCGCGTCAGTTCCGAAACGGTCGTAGCGGGCTCGTCGGTCGCGGTCGGCGAGAACTTCGTAGGCGGAGGCCACCTCCTTGAACCGCGCCTCGGCCGAGGCGTCTCCGGGGTTCATGTCGGGGTGGTACTGCCGAGCGAGCTTCTTGTAGGCGCGTTTGATCTCCTCGTCGGTGGCGTCGCGCTCCACTCCCAGCGTCTGATAGTGATCGGCCATATCAGTTCTCGCTCAACGCACGGCCAAGACGGCGGCTCACCACCGCCACCGCGGACAGGGCCTGCTCGTAGTCCATGCGCGTCGGGCCCAACACGCCGATCATCCCCGTCGTCTCTCCCTCGACCGAATACGGCGCAACGACCAGCGAACAGTCAGCCAGGGGCTCGACGCCGGTCTCCCCGCCGATAGCGACTCGCATGCCGCGGTCGAGCACGTCGCGGATCAAGGACACGACCACAATCTGCTGCTCGAGGATGGAGAGCACGTCTCGGATCTGTTCCACCGCCTCGAACGCGGCCGCAACACGGGAGACCCCGCCGACGACGATCTCCGCGGTATGGGCCGCGGCCCGCAACGCCTCGACAGCTGCGTTCAGCAGCGGATCGTCGTCCAGCGCCTCGGGTGTTATCTCCATCAGGGACTTGCCGATGACGGTTTCGGCCAGGCGCCGGTTGGCGTCTTGAACAATCTGCGGTGTGAGTTCGGTGGCGACCTCGATGGTGCGTTTCTCGATCACTCCGTTGGACATGACCGCCACCACCATCACCACATGCGTCGAGAGGTCGACCAACTGTGTCGAGCGCACCCGGGCGATGTCGACATTGGGCCCCACCACCACGGCCGCGCAGTCCGTGAGCGAGATGAGCAGGTCAGAGGTGCGGGCCAGAACCGATTCGAGCTCTCCGTGGGCATCGGCGAAGAACTGGCGGACCATCCCGCGGTCGGCCCCGACCAGCGCCGGTTCACGTCTACGCAGAGTGTCGACGAAGAACCGGTAGCCCTTGTCGGTCGGTATTCGCCCCGCGCTAGTGTGCGGCTGGGTCAGATACCCCTGCTCTTCGAGCACTGCCATGTCGTGCCGCACCGTCGCGGGCGACACGGCGACACCGGGCGCGTTCGAGATCCGCCCCGAACCCACCGGTTGTGCCGTTTCGATGTACTGCTGGACAACGGCTGAGAGGATCGCTGCCTTGCGGTTGTCGAACACCATGCGCCGATCATCGACCATTGGAGAATTGTACCGTCGTTGCGCCACGACCCTTAGTCGTGAAGCTGCAGGGCCGAGATGAACGCTTCCTGAGGGATGTCGACGCGACCGATCGACTTCATCCGCTTCTTGCCGCGCTTCTGCTTGGCCAGCAGTTTGTTCTTGCGGGTGACGTCACCGCCGTAGAGCTTGGCCGTGACGTCCTTGCGAAAAGCACGCACCGTGCAGCGGGCGATGATCTTCCCCCCGATCGCCGCCTGGATCGGCACCTCGAACTGCTGGCGCGGGATCAACTCCTTGAGCTTCTCCGCCATCTTCTTGCCGTAGCTGTAGGCGTTGTCCTTGTGGACGATGGTGCTGAAGGCGTCGACAGCCTCCCCGTGCAGCAGCACGTCCACACGCACGAGGCTGTTGACCACATATCCGTCGGGTTCGTAGTCGAGGCTGGCATAACCCTGCGTCCGACTCTTGAGTTGGTCGAAGAAGTCGATGACGACCTCCCCGAGCGGCAGCCGATAGATGATCTCCACACGTTCGGGCGACAGGTACTCCATCTTCACCATCTCGCCTCGACGACCCTGGCACAGGTCCATGACCGCGCCCGTGTAGTTCGACGGCGTCAACACGCTCACCCTCAAGTACGGCTCCGCGATGGAGCTGATCTCGCCGGCCGGCGGAAGGTCCGACGGGTTCGACACGACGACGCTGCTGTTGTCGCTGCGGGTGACGCGGTACTCCACTGACGGCGCTGTCGAGATCAGCGACAGGCTGAACTCCCGCTCCAATCGCTCACGGACGATCTCCATGTGCAGCAGGCCCAGGAAGCCGCAGCGGAACCCGAAGCCCAGGGCGCCCGACGTCTCAGGCTCATAGGTGAAGCTCGAATCGTTGAGGCGCAGCTTCTCGAGCGCTTCTCGAAGGTCGGTGAACTCGTCGCCCTCGATCGGATACAACCCGGAGAAGACCATCGGTTTGGGCTCCGCATAGCCGTCGAGGGGCTCGCCAGCGGGGTTCTTGTCGGTGGTCACCGTCTCGCCCGAGCGGGCCTCGCCGACGTCCTTGATGCCCGCGATCAGGTAACCGGTCTCCCCGGGACCGAGCTCGTCTACCGGTTGGTTGTCCGGAGTGCGCACACCGATCTCGTCGGGGTCGTGCGTGGTTCCCGCATGCATGAACCGCAGCCTGGACTTCGACGACATGACGCCGTTGACCACACGGACCGACGACACGACACCGCGGTACTGATCGAAGTGGGAGTCGAAGATCAGGGCCTGCAACGGCTCGGTCGCGCTGCCCTGCGGGCACGGTGTGGTCGCCACCACCGCGTCCAGAAGCTCGGCGATTCCCTCGCCGGTCTTCGCGGAGATGTGCAGGACTTCCTCTGCGGGTATGCCGAGCACCTGCTCGATCTCAGCTGCGTACTTGTCGGGCTCGGCAGCTGGGAGGTCGATCTTGTTGAGGCAGGCGACTATCTCCATCTCATTCTCCATCGCCAGATAACAGTTCGCCAGGGTCTGGGCCTCGATCCCCTGTGCTGCGTCGACCACCAGAATCACGCTCTCACACGCGGCCAGCGAACGGCTGACCTCGTAACCGAAATCGACATGTCCCGGCGTGTCGATGAGGTTGATGATGTGGTCGCCCCACTTGAGTCGGACCGACTGGAGCTTGATGGTTATCCCCCGCTCGCGTTCCAGTTCCATGGAGTCGAGGTACTGGGCACGCATGTCTCGGATGTCGACCGCGCCGGTGAGTTCCAACAGACGGTCGGCGAGTGTCGACTTGCCATGATCAATGTGGGCGATGATCGACGTGTTGCGTATGCGCTCAAGCTCCATCTGCCTCGAACGATAGCCGCCGCAGTTCCAAACAGACTCGAACAGCAGGTGGTGCGATCCGGCGAGCGGGGCCGATACGCTTGTCGGTCGTTCAACCGATCACCAGCAGGTAACCGTGGCCAACATCAAGTCGCAGATCAAGCGCAACCGACAGAACCTGAAACGCCATCAACGCAACCGGGGCGTGCGTTCAGAGATCAATACCCGCACCCGGACAGCGCTCGAAGCCATCGACAACGACGCCCCGGACGCTTCCGAGGCGGTGCGCCTCGCCGTCAAGCGCATCGACAAGGCCGCCCAGAAGGGCGTGCTCCACCGCAACACCGCGGCACGCAACAAGAGCCGCCTCGTTCGCAGGCTCAACGCCGAGAACGACGGCTGAGGTTGGTCAACCGGGCGACCAGCACCTCCATCACCAGCTCGGGAGGCCAGTCGACGGTGCCCCGAAGCTGCATGTCGGCGGTCGCCAACAAGTCGATGACACCAGCCAGTCTCTCGGTCCCGAGCCTGCGGCTCTGCTGCATCGCCTTCTTGGCGGGGAACGTCGATCCCTTCATTCCCAGCAGTTTCGCCGCCTCGGCTTCGTCGCGGACGCCCGCGCCGTCGAGGCGCAACATGTTGGAGTAGCGCTTGTGGAGCATTCCCAGCAGGCGGAACGCTGCACCGTTGCGGTCGCTCTGAGTGCCCTCATAGGGGATGAGTCTCCTCAGCAGCTTCAGCGCCGCTGAGATGTTGCCGCCGTCGATGGCATCATCGAGCGCCCACGGGACCGCTGAGCCGAGGTCGTCCCCCCCGTAGGTCGCCACATCGTCGGCGGTCACCGATGCGCCGGTGCCCAGAGCTCCCTCCAGGGTGCGCAACAGCCCGACGACCCGGCCCCGGTCCTCGCCGATGAGCGTCTCCACCGCCCCGACCGCACCACGGTCGAACTCGAGACCCGATTCGGCCAGGTGGTCACGCAACCAGACCGCTGCACCCTTGCCCCTCGGAACCGCGGTCTGCTGGACCGTCCCACCGGCAACCTCCACCGCCACCTTCAGCGCCTTGGGAAGCGAGGGCATCCTGTCGACTCTGGGGTCGACGCCGCGCTCCCACACGATCACCAGATCGGTGGACTCGAACGGTTCGCCGAGCAGGTCGGTGACCGCGCTGAGCTGTTCCCTGCCTGCCCAACGGCTGGCGTGTCGCCCCACCACGACCCGCTTGTCGGTCAACAACGGCGGGGTTCTGGCCGCGTCGATCAGGCGCGTCGGCTCAAAGGTGTTGTCCTCGCTGCGGTAGTCCGCTTCGGTGAGTGTCTCGAGCATCAGGGAACGGTCGCCGTCGCCCACCAACTCGTCGATTGCCCTGCTGACAGACTCACCCACGAGCACCGGATCATCACCGACAATGAGTCGCAGAGCCATCGCGCCTAGCTCCCGGTCCGGTTCGTCGGGCCAGCCGGCACGGCTCGGCTGCCCGCGCCGCTCAGATCGGTTCGCCGGTTCGCCAGCAGGGCACTCACCATGTCCGCCACTCGACGGCTGCCGGCCACATCATGGGCGCGCAGCACGCGACAACCGAGCGCGATGCCTAGGGCGTGGGCGCCCAGGGTCGCATGCGTCCGGTCGTCAACGGTCGTACCGGTCAACTCGCCGAGAAAACCCTTGTTGGACGCCGACAGGAACACCGTGAAGCCCAGTCGGACCAGATCATCGCTGTGACGCATCAACTCGGCCGACATGGCTGGAGTCTTCCCCAAGTCCAGTCCCGCGTCGACCATGATCCGCTGGCGGTCGATACCGGCCGCGACTGCCGCCTCGGCGCGTGTTCGCAGGAATTCGACCACCTCGGTTCGCACGTTGCGGTAGCGGGGCTGCGGGTCCGGAATCCGAGGGCCGATCCGCACATGGGTGGCCACCACCGAGGCATCGTGGCGCGCGGCGACACTAAGGTAGTCGGGATCAGCGAATCCGCTGATGTCGTTCCCGACCACCGCCCCCGCCCTGAGCGACTCCTCCAGAACCGATGCACGGAACGTGTCGACCGAGACCGGCAGGTCGAAACGCTCTCGCAGCGCCTCGACGGCCGGAACGACACGATCGATCTCCTCGGTTCGGGTCACTTCAGGCCCGGGCCCGGCCTTGACACCGCCAACGTCGAGAAAGTCCGCACCCTGGTCGACCAGCAGCTCCGCCTGGCGCAAGAAACCGTCGAAGTCCCAATACCGGCCACCGTCGAAAAAGGAGTCCGGAGTTCGATTGAGGATGCCCATCACGAGTGCCCGAGTGGTCACATCGAAACGAGTGTCGCCCAACTCAACGAACATCGACCGGACCCTACACGCGGACTACGACACAAGCACCGCCCCCCAATACCGCTCAGGACAGGCGCTCAAGGCGGGCGCTCAGGCGGTCCATGCTTCACGCTCAGTTCCAGCCGGGGCGCAACCCGCTCGAACCGCAGCAACAAGTCGTCGAACTCGACGGTCTGGCCTGCCTGCACGGTTCGTCCGCCAGGCACGCGGTGCATCGGCGGGGCCGCCACCGCGAGGGCACCGAACCGTTCGGTGAGCGCCAGCACGGCCTCCGCGTCGGAGCGGTCGCCGTCGAGGGCCACGACCAGATCAGGTCTGGTGCCGCCACTGCGCCTCAGCGACTCGATCAGTCCCCGTGTCGGCGGATTGTCGAGCACCAGCACCAGGTCACCACCCCCAGACACGAACGCCCGCGACTCTCCGACCAAGGGGTGCTCTCCCGGTCCCAGGCTCGGGGCGGCCATCAACGCGGCAACACCGACCAGCGATGCCAGCACCCCGGCCGCGACCGCCAACGACCGGATCCTCGACACCGCCAGCAACGCTGCGGACCCGAGCAACAGGATCGACACGATCCCAAGTGTCGCCTGAGGACCGAGCGCAGCCCGCGAGGCCACACCCCCGATCCACCAGAGCATCACCCTGCTGGGAATATGCACAGACTCCGCTGCGACACCACCGAAGAGCCCCGCGAACATTCCACCGGTGCAGCCCCAGACCATCACCGCTCCCGACACCGGACCCGCCAACAGATTGGCCGGAAGCGACGCCAGCGGCAGCGGCCCGAACAACCCCAGCAACACCGGCGAAACGGCCAGCTGGGCAGCCGCCGTGGTCGCCATCGGAACCCGCAGCCATGAAGGACCAACAAGCCGTTCCGCCAGCGGACCCGACCACCAGACGATGCCCGCGGTGGCGGCCACCGAGAGCTGGAACGCCACGAGACGCACCAGGAACGGATCAATCAGCAACAGTGTCGCGACCGCCCACGACAGGGCCCGTTTCCCGTCGATCGGAGTCCCCATGACCGACGCGCCGATCCCCGTGCCGGCCATCGCGACCGCACGCATCACCGAGGGCTCGAACCTGGTGATCACCGCGAACAGCAGAAGGGTCGCGAAGAGCCACAGCGCCCGGAATGCCGGACGGAAACGCCCGGCGAACGGGGCGACCACCGCCAACACGAATGCCACGTTCTGCCCCGAGACGACCAGCAGGTGGCCCAGACCCGCGGCGCGAAAGTCGTCTGCGACCACTGCTGTCTGGCCCCGGTCATCACCGATCACCATCCCCAGAAAGACTGCCTTGTCGCCGCGACTCAACGATTCTGCCCCGTGCACCAGGGTTCGGCGCACCGTGTTGGCGAATCTGAAGACCGGCGATCCCGGTTCGCGGCCATCGACTGAATCAACCGTGAGCCTGCCCACCACATGACGCCAAAGGTCAAAGTCGTCTTCGGCGCCCACCGGCGCGATCCGTCCGCTGAGCAACAGCCTCTCCCCCGCCAATGCGTCGTCGAAGCGCGCCGCCACCGCGCCGTGGGCCACCGCGCTGACGCGTCTGTCGTCATGGCGGACCGTGGCGATCACACCGACCGGACCCAGCGGCCGCGGGTCGTCGAGCAGGGTCACCCAACCAGAGAACGCATCGGCCTGCGGAGGATCGAGAGCGTTGAGTTCGCCCGCCCCACGGGTGCCGACGGCAACGAAGGCGACCAGCACGATCAGCACGATGTGCCTCCGCCAACCCGCCAGCAGCACCATCCCCACCAGAACGGGGACCGAGACCGCCCACATCGACCATGCCCCCAGCGCCGCTG
Organism: uncultured Acidimicrobiales bacterium; assembly: GCA_951812975.1. Classification (GTDB taxonomy): domain Bacteria; phylum Actinomycetota; class Acidimicrobiia; order Acidimicrobiales; family Aldehydirespiratoraceae; genus VXYK01. The sequence goes on from CATOTC010000003.1 coordinate 310,396, forward strand.
CCAGAGCCACAAGGTGCGCGGTCACAGAGACACCAACGAAGCCAACTGCTCCAGCTTGGCCGCACCGATCCCCGGGACTTCGAGCAGGGCCTCCACACGGCTGAACGCCCCGTGCTGCTCACGGTGGCGGATGATCGCAGCAGCGATGCTGGGCCCGATCCCCGGCAGCGTCTCCAGGGCCGCGAGGTCACCGGTATTGAGGTTCACCCGAGCACCGGAGGAACCGCCGAGGCTGCCGCCACCAGGATCGCTCGGACCGACCACCGGCGGCTCCGGCTCCCCGACCACAGGCACCCAGACCCGTTGACCGTCCGCGAGCGGCGCCGCCAGGTTGAGCCTTGAACGGTCCGCGTCGGCTGTCAACCCGTTCGCGGCGTCGATGGCATCGTGAACACGGGATCCCTCGGCGAGGTCGTGCACGCCTGGGAACACGACTGCTCCCTCGACGTGCACAACGATCCGCGCGCCCGGACCGGAAACGGACTCGACCGTCGCCGGAGCACCCTGCGCGGTCGCAACTCTGGGCAGCACCTCCTCCACCGGAGTCACCTCCGGCGACGCCAACGCCCACCAGCCGCCCACCGCGGCAGCGGCGATCGCCGCGACACCCGCGAGGAATCCCCAGACCGTCACCCCGAGACGGTCCGCAACCGAATCGGCCCACCGCTGAATCGCCTCGGCCCTGCCCGCCACACGCCGTCCTTTGTGAGGTCTTCTGCGGGGGAAGCGCCACGCCGAGGCGTTACCGCACCCTACCTACTCCCACGCCGACAATGACAGCGCGCAGACCGGTTCGACCGGACCCGTTTCAGCAGCGCCCATTCGCTTCCGGTCATGTAGTGTTGACCCGGGACAACCGAACAGAGGATTCATGGCCACAGTCACATTCGATCAAGCCACAAGGGTGTACCGCGACGGGGACCGGCCCGCTGTCGAGCGTCTCGACCTCGAGATCGAGGACGGCGAGTTCCTCGTGCTCGTCGGCCCGTCGGGATGCGGAAAGTCGACGACGCTGCGGATGCTCGCCGGTCTCGAACCGGTCGACTACGGCGAGATCTACATCGGCGACCGGGACGTCACGAGCGTGCCGCCCAAGGACCGCGACATCGCCATGGTCTTTCAGAACTATGCGCTGTATCCGCACATGACCACCGCCGAGAACATCGGGTTCCACCTCAAGATCGCCAAGGTCGACCGAAACGAACGCGCCAAACGGGTCGCCGAGGCGGCAGAGATGCTCGACCTGACCGAATACCTCGATCGCAAACCCGCGAAGCTCTCCGGCGGTCAACGTCAGCGGGTCGCCATGGGCCGAGCCATCGTGCGACAGCCCCAGGCCTTCCTGATGGACGAGCCGCTCTCCAACCTCGACGCCAAACTGCGGGTTCAGACTCGCACCCAGATCGCCGCGTTGCAGAGGCGCCTCTCGGTAACCACCGTCTACGTCACCCACGATCAGGTGGAGGCCATGACCATGGCGGACCGCGTGGCGGTGCTCAAGGACGGCATATTGATGCAGTGCGCCACGCCACGCGAGTTGTTCACGCATCCTGACAACCTGTTCGTTGCCGGTTTCATCGGCTCGCCCGCAATGAACCTGCTCGACGGCACCGTCAGCGACGGCACCGCCCGCGCTGGTTCTCTGGAGGTTCCGCTCACCGCTGAGCAGTCGCAGATGCTCACCTCCGCTGCGGTCACCATCGGGGTGCGACCCGAGAACTGGATCACGGCGAGCGAAGGAGGGCTCGACGCGGGTGTCAATCTCGTGGAGGAGCTCGGTTCGGAGTCGTATCTGTACTGCACTGCCGACGGGATCGACGACCGGGAGGTCGTGGTGCGAACCGAGGGCCTCAGCACCGCACAGCCGGGCGAGCGGGTGAGCCTGGTTCCCCAGCCCCGCACGGTCCACCTCTTCGACACCGCCACAGGCGCTCGCCTGGCCGACGCCTGAGGCCGGCCCAGCCGGCCGGCCCCGCTCAGCCCTTGCTGGCTCCGAGCGTCAGGCCCGAGATGAACTGCTTCTGGAGAATCAGGTAGACGATCAACGTCGGCAGCGCGATCAAAGTCGACGCTGCAGCCACCAGGTTGAAGTCGCTCCCGTACTGGCCGTTGAGCACCGCGATCGATGAGGTGATCGGGCGTTCGTCGCCCTGGTTGAGCAGTACCGACCCCCAGAAGAAGTCGTTGTAGAGCCAGGTGAACTCCAAGGTGCCTAGCGCCGCGAGCGCGGGACGGGTCAGCGGCAGGATCACCTGGAAGAACCCCCGCCAGACGCCGGCACCGTCCACCGCGGCGGCCTCGCTGATCTCCTTGGGGATCGTCTTCATGAAATTGGACAGAACGAACGTGCAGAAGCCGATCTGGAACGCCACATGGACCAGGATCACCGCGATCTTGGTGCCCAGGAGGTTGCCCGTATTGGTGTCGGACAGAAAGTCTGGCCAGGGCATGTACTTGAAGAACTGGAACAGCGGCTGGAAGAGCACCTGCTGCGGCATCAGATTGCCCGCCGTGAAGAGCACCAGGAAGACGATGTTGAACTTCCAGCTGTAGCGGGTGCACACGTAGGCGACGATGGCCGCCATGAGCAGGGTCAGGAACAGTGCGGGGATGACGATGAACGCAGTGTTGCCGAACGTCTTGGACATCTCTCCGACGTTCCAGGCAGCACGGTAGTTGTCGAGCGTGAGCGTCTCGGGCAGCGCGAAGGGGCCGTTGGGCTGGGTGTCGGTCGCGTAGTCGCGAAACGAGTTGTAGATCGCGGTGCCGATCGGCACGAGCCAGCCGATGGCCATCACGATCAGGAAGCCGTGCAGCAGCATCCGCATCGGCTTGACCCTCGAGCCCCGCCGTTGAGCACGACGGAGGCGGACCTCGTCGAGCAGGTCGGTGTCGAGGCTCGCCGCTTCTGAGCCCGAGGGGCCGTCGAGGGTCACTGCGCTCATATATCCGACTCTCGATAGTGGTTCGTCACATACCAGATGATGAATCCGAGGCACAGCAACAGCAGCACGACGCCGTAGGCGGATCCGAACCCGACGCGGCCACCGCCCTCACCCAGCAGGCTCTTGGTGACCAGCGTTCCCATGACGTCGGTTCCACGCGGCTCGTTGAGGGCAGCGATGATGTCGTAGGCCCGGAGAGCCTCGATCACGGTGATCACCACAACGATCACGTTGATCGGCCGAAGAGACGGGAAGACGACCCGCCGGAAGGACTGCCACTCATTGCAGCCGTCGATCTGGGCTGCCTCTCGCAGGGAGGGATCGACCGCTTTCAACCCGGCCAGGTACATGACCATGATGTAGCCGATGTGCCGCCAGGCCATCGCCACGAGCAACGCCGCGAAATTCTTGGAGAGCCCGAGCGCCGGGTCCAGGAACGGTATGTCGAAGGAGAACAGCTTGCTGCCGTCGCCCACGAAGTCGACCGGGCCCCCCGGCCAGATCTCGTTGAGCAGGCCGCGGTCCCGCGAGAACATCGTCGATTTCCAGATGAATCCGACAACGGCGAGTGACAGAACCACCGGGAAGTAGTAGATGCTCTGGTAGATGCTGCTGCCGCGGACGTTCTTGTCGAGCAGGTAGGCGAACAGCATCCCGACCGCGGAGCACACTGTCAACCAGATGATCAGCACGAAGTTGTTGAACAGCGCCCCGAAGAGGTCGCTTTCGAAGATCGTGAAGATGATCCAGTAGTTCCTGAAACCGGTCGCGCTGATATCGCTCAGCGGGGCGAGGTTGTCCCATTCTGAGAACGACAGGGCGACGGTCAACCCCGCGGGAACCCAGACCAGCGCTATGTGGAGGAATGCCGGGATCCCCACCATCAGCCACAGCCACATCCGGTCTCTGCCGGTGAGCGTGGACGAGCGACGGCGGCGCGCCTTCAGGTCGGACCTGGAGGGGGACGCCGCCGTCGCTTCCATGGAGGGGAACCTAGTCTCTCGTTTGGATCACTCGAAGTCGTAGGTCTGCTTCTTGGCTTCGATGTCGGCCAGGATCGTGTCGATGCTGTCCGGCGAACCCAGGAAGTCGGCAATGCCGACTCCGGCAACGTTGGCTGCGAAGTCCGGGTCGGTGTCGCGGTCGAGGAACTGCGCGATGTACTTCGCGGAGCCCACAGCTTCAGCCGAGCGTTGCTGCAGCGCGTTGTAGCCGCTGGTGTCGGCATTGCTGTTGGCGGCAACGACCGAGGGATCGACCGCGATGTAGGCATCGATGGCAGGCGCTGACCCCATGCCGCCGAGGAGTGCTTTGGCAGCGGTCTCGTTGTCGGGGCTCGCGGCCATCATGAAGCCGTCGATCGGCGCCTCGATGGCGTCCTGGCCGTGCTCCGGGTTGACCTCGGGGAACAGGAAGAAGTCGATGTCGTCGAGGACTTCCTGCTCGGTGTACTGCGACGTCAGGAAGGTGCCGATCAGGTACATCCCCGTCTCCTTCTCACGCAGGGCACCGGCACCGTCCTCCCAGGTGCGCCCGTTCGCGGCGGGCTGGTAGTAGGGAAGGATCTCCGACCAGGTCGAGAAGATGTTCTTGACCTCCGCGCTCTCCCAGCTCTCGTTGCCGCCCATCAGGCTGACGTGGTAGTCGTAGCCGTTGACGCGCAGGTTGAGCATGTCGAACATGCCCATCTGAGGCCAACGTCCGTCGTTGGCTGCGCTCAGCGGGGTGATGCCGTCGGCCTGCATGGTGTCGCAGAGCGCCTTGAACTCGTCCCAGGTTGTGGGGATCGAGTAGCCGTTGTCGGCGAACAGGCTCTTGCGGTAGTGGACTGCCCACGGGTAGAAGTAGAACGGCACGAAGTACTGCTTGCCGTCGAGGCCCGATGAAGCGCTGCGGAAACCGTCGGACATGCCGTTGAGGCCGCTCCAGACGTCGGAGACGTCGCCGAGCACTCCCTTGCTGGCGAAGGCGCGCATGCGGTAGCCCGCGAACCAGGAGACGACGTCGTCGGGCTGCTGGATGTAGGTGTTGAAGTTCTCCTGGTAGGTGTTGTGGTCGATGGTGTTGATCATCGTCTCCACGCCGGTGGCGGCGACCGCCGCGGCCAGGGCCTCGCGGTTCTTCTCACCGGAGTAGTTCGAGCCGAGCGTGGTGCTGCCGGGGCCTGTATCGGCTGTGGTTGTCGGCGCGGCGGTGGTCGTCGTCGCCGCCGGTGCCGCGTCGTCGTCATCGCCGCACGATGCGAGCAGTGCCGCGCCGCCGAGGGCTGCGGTACCTCCGATCATGAAGTCTCGACGGTTCAATCCAGCGCCGCGGCGCTTCGGTGAACTCTCAGTTGGTTTGGTCATTTCCCCTCCTAGGGTTTCTGGTGTTTCCAGGTTTGTTGTTGGGTTCTTCAGAAGCTCCGAGCATGGTCAGGCCGGCTCTCCGTGTGTGCACAGGGACTCGGGGATGAATTCGCCGTGTCCTTCGATCAGTGCGTCCACCAGCGACCAGATCTGTTCAAGATCCAGTTCCGCCGCGGTGTGCGGGTCGAGCATCGCCGCGTGGTAGACGTGTTCGCGTCGGCCCGTCTTGAGGGCTTCGACGGTGAGTTGCTGCGGCGCGATGTTGGTGCCGATCAGCGCCGCCAGATGCGGAGGCAGTTTTCCGATCACCGAGGGGGTGATGGTCTTTCCGTCGACGGTGGCCGGAACCTCGACTATGCAGCCGCTGGGCAGGTTGTCGATCAACCCGTGGTTTGCAACGTTGACGTACACTTCGCGTTCTTTGCCGGTCTCGAGGCTGTGGATTATCTGGGGGGCGAACTCGTTGCTCCTCGGGAGTTCCATGAGTTCCACCCCGGTCTCGAGGCGGGTCCGCAGCTCGTCCCACTCGGCTATCTGGCTCTCGCAGCGGCGCACGTACTCGCGTACTGGGACTTCGTAGCGTTCGATCAGGTCCGGGCGACCCTGCTTGAGGAAGTACGGCGTGTATTCGGCGAAGTGCTCGCTCGACTCGGTGACGAAGTAGCCCAGCCGCCGCAGCATCTCGTAGCGGACTGCGTCTCGGAGTTGCGACTCGCTCCGCTTTGGCGCGTCGGCGGGGTCGGTGTGGAGTTTCTTGAGTTCGGGGTAGAGGTCCCGCCCCTGGTGCTCGAGCCGCAGGAAGAACGACATGTGGTTGATTCCGGCCACGGTGTAGTCGAGTTCCTCTGTCGGCAGCCCCAGGTCGCCTGCCAGTTGCTCTGCGGTGATGGGGACGCTGTGGCAGAGCCCGTAGGCCTCGACCTCGCAGAGTTCGGCCAGTCCCCACATGTTGATCGCCATCGGGTTCGCGTAGTTGAGCAGTACTGCGTCGGCGCACTGTTCGTTCATGGCTCGGCCGACTCCGACGAGGGGCGGCACGGTGCGCAGGCCTCGCATGATCCCGCCGATTCCGATCGTGTCGGCGATGGTCTGTTGGAGCCCGTACTGCTCTGGCAGGTCGAAGTCCAGCACGGTGGCCGGTTCGAAGCCGCCGATCTGGAACATCGTGATCACATAGTCCGCACCGTCGAGGATCTTTTGCAGGTCGGTGTCGGCGGTGACCTGTGCTCGGGCTTCGTGGCCGGCGACCAGTTTCTGCGCGACGACCTCTGAGGTTGCGAGGCGCTGCGGGTCGATGTCGTGGAGCCGAAATTCGAGGCGGTCGCGAATATCCTCGTAACCGAGCAGGTCATTGAGGAGGTTCCGGGCGAATACTGTGCTGCCCGCTCCGATGAATGCGACTTTGGCCAACTTCTCTCCCGTGGTTGGTCGGCTCACCATAGAACAATTCTTGACTTACGTCAACGTTGACGCCATCGTTGACGTAAGTCGACCTGATCCAGTGATTTCTGCTGGCCGCCGACTCCACGCACCCGAAATCCACAAGCCAGACAGATAGCATCGTCGTACACCGAAAGACGCAGAACGAGATGCCAACAGGAGCAACCCTACGAGACGTGGCCAACAGGGTCGGAGTGTCGCCTCGTACGGTGTCCCGAGTCGTCAACGACGAGGGCGGGTTCTCCGAGGCGACCCGGACCAGGGTGCTCGAAGCGGTGGAGGACCTCGGATATCAGCCGAACATGCTGGCCCGCGGCTTGATCACCCGCCGCAGCGGCACTGTCGGACTCGTCGGAGTGGACATGACCGACCCGTTCTTCCCCGCGATGGCCGAGGGCATCCAGAACGAGGCCCGCGAGACCGGCCGCACAATGTTCTTCGCAAGCAACGACGGCGACCCCCAACGCCAAGCAGAAGTGTTCAGGTCGCTGCTGTCGCACGCGGTCGACGGAGTGATCGTGTTCCCGGCCCCCGGAACGGTCGAACAGCTCGCCGCCTACGCCCGAGGGGGGATGCCTCTGGTGATCGTCGACGACATCGTCGAGTTCCCCAATCTGGCCTCGGTGTCGTTCGATCTCGAGGACGGCGCCAACCAGGCGGCCCGACATCTTCTTGCGACTGGCAGAAGCAGGATCGGCATGATCAGCTCGGAGGTCACGGTTCCCCGAAACCGACGCCGGGAGCGGGGATTCTTCCAAGCGTTCGAGAACGCACCAACGGGTACGGCGCCCCCGGAACTGGTCCGCGTACAGCCGACGGTGACAGGCGGATCAAACGGGCTGCAGAGGCTGCTCGAGCGCCGATCCGACCTCGACGGGATCTTCGCCTTCAACGACTCCATGGCCGTCGGCGCCATGCGCGAAGCACAGTCGGCCGGCTACCGAGTCCCCGACGATCTGGCCATAGTCGGCTGCAACGACATCGAGATGAGTGGTCTGGTGAGCCCCAGGCTGACCACCATCAGACTCGACCGCCCGCGGCTGAGCGCGGAGGCGATCCGAGTCCTCCATTATCTGATCGAGGCTCCGGGAAGCAACCCTGCCCCGTTGGTACTGCCCGTGCAACTCGTGGTGCGGGAATCGACATGATCGAGAGTTCCAGGCCGGCGCCCGAATGCGGCGCAGCGTGAACATGGCGAACCTGGACCGCCGGGGCGGCCTGCGTGCAATGGACCGGGCGATACTGCGCCATCGGCAGCGCTGGGGCACGCCCGAAGTGGTGGGCCGCGCACCCGGCCGGGTCAACCTGATCGGTGAACACACCGACTACAACAACGGATTCGTGCTGCCGATGGCGCTGCCCTTCGACACCGCCGTCGCCGCGCGGCGAGCACCCGAAGGGTCGAGCACCGAGGTCTTCTCAGAGGACTTCGGACACGCTGTACTGGCGCCGTCGACCGCAGAGATCGACCCGACAGACTGGGCCGTCTACCTGCACGGCATCCACCAGCTGCTGCACGCCGAGGGTTTCCGTCCCGGGCCGTGGCAAGCCACCATCGCCACCGACATTCCCGCAGGTGCGGGGCTGTCCTCGTCGGCAGCTCTTGAAGTGGCAGTCGTGTCGACCATCCTGCACCTGGCCCAAAGCGAACGGTCCGCCGCGCAGATCGCCCGACTGTGCCAACGTGTCGACAACGAACTGGTGGGCATTCCCAGCGGAATCATGGATCAGATGATCTCGGCCTCGGCGCTGGCAGGGCACGCCTGTTTGATCGACTGCCGCTCGCTGCGGACCGAGCCCTACCCGCTTCCGGAGAATTCAGTCGTGGCGGTGATGGACACGAAGACCCGCCGTCAGCTGGTCGACTCCGAGTACTCCGACCGCCGTTCGGCATGCATCCGAGCGGCCGCGGCCATGGGCGTCGAGTCGCTGCGCGACGCAGAGTTGGCCGACCTGGACCGGATGGGAGCCGAACTCGGGACCGAACGGCGCCGGGCGCACCACGTGATCACCGAGAACCGGCGCACATTGGATGCTGCGCAGGCGATGGCAGTCGGCGACGCCGCGGTCCTCGGCTCACTGATGAACGCCAGTCACGACAGCCTGCGCGACGACTATGAAGTTTCAGGATTTGCTCTGGACCAGATAGTCGAGATTGCCCGGGACAGCGTCGGCTGCCTCGGTGCACGCATGACCGGCGGCGGGTTCGCAGGCTGCGCGGTGGCGCTTGTGGCGGCAGAGGCGGCGACCGAGTTTCAAGCGCTTGTCGCACAGCGCTACCGCGACGAGAGCGGCCTCAACGCCGAGATTTGGCTGTGCGAGCCCGCCGCCGGCGCTTCGGTGACGCCTGACGAAGGCGTCAACAAGACATTGCTCTAGAACAACACGTGCTCTAGAACAACACAGCGCTCAGCTTGCGACGCCACAGTGCGCTGCGGGGATCGTCGGGGCCGAGCACCTCGAGCAGGTCGAGGAACTTCCGCCGTGCTTCGTCGTCGGTCTTCACCGTCGCCAACAGTTCGGCGAGGGTCTCCTCGACGTCGTCGCCTATCCCGCCGGTGCGGGCCAATGCGGTGATCCGGCGGGTCTCAGCCGACTCCGGGATGCGCTCGAGCAGCTCCAGTCCGGTATCAACCTCACCCTGGGACACCAACAGTTCCGCGAGCGCCGTGACGGCAGCGGGATTGTCGGGCTCGAGCTTCAGCGCCGCGACCAAGGACTCCTCGTCACCGATCGCCACCAGCCTCTCAACCTCGCTCTGGGCCGGCGCAGGCACGAGGCGCGCCACGAACTCACGAACCTGGGCCTCTCCCTGGGCACCCATGAAACCGTCGACGGCCTGCCCGTCGACCATCGCATACACGGCGGGAATCGACTGGACTTTGAACGCCTGTGCCACCGCAGGGTTGGCGTCGATGTCGACCTTCGCCAGCTCGACCGCTCCGTTGGTCTCGGCGACGACCTTCTCGAGTATCGGAGTGAGTTGCTTGCACGGTCCGCACCACTGTGCCCACAGATCCACAACGACCGGTATCGTCTTGGAGCGCTGCACCACATCGCGGTCGAATGTCGAATCGGTTACGTCGGCCATAGTGTCGTGCAACGTAGCGCGACCGCGGTCGATTCCCTTCCCTCGCCCGTTTCGGGCCATCATGTGGAACCGACGCACAACCCCACGCTCCCACCGACCCGGAGGCAACCAGAACCCATGAGTCCTGCCATCGACCCTGAGCAGTTGTATCGAGTGCTGCGGACCCCTGACGTCGTCGATCCCGTGCTGCTGGTCCATTTCGACGGCTGGGTCGACGCGGGGCGGGGTGCCAGAACCGCGATCCGCCATATCAGCAATGTCACCGGCGCCGAGAAGTTGGCGGAGTTCGACACCGAGTCCCTGCTCGACTATCGGGCGCATCGGCCGACGCTGCACATCGTCAACGGCATCAACGCCGACATCGACTGGCCGGTCATCGAACTTGCTGCAGGCCGGGACAGCGACGACCGAGACGTGCTCATCCTCAGCGGATCTGAACCGGACCACAACTGGCGATCGTTCGTTGAAGCTGTGGTCGGACTCGGCAAGCGGTTCGGCGTGCGTCGATTGGTGAGCCTCGGGGCCTACCCGGCCGCTGTCCCCCACACCCGCAGCACCCGCCTGACTATCACTTCCCCCACTCCTGAACTCGTGCGCGCCAACCAGGCCGGAGCAACCCTCGAGGTGCCCGCCGGCATGGCCGCAGCGATCGAGGCGGCCTTCACCTCCGCCGGTATCGCCTCTCTGAGCCTCTGGGCGCAGGTCCCGCATTACATCGCCGCGGCTCCCTACCCCGCTGCCGCGCTGTCGCTCATCGAAGGACTCGACGACGCCGCAGGGATCAGCATCGACGGTGGCGACCTCTCAGAACATGCCCTGACGATCCGCAACCAACTTGATGCTCTCATTGCTGAAGACGAGGACCACGCCCAGACCATCGCCCAACTCGAACGCCATCACGACGAGTTCGACTCGGGCGGGATCAGCGCTGAGGGCACGCTTGCCATCTCTGAAGAACTCGGTGCCCAGTTCGAACGGTTCCTGCGCGACCAGGACGACGCTGCCACACCAGACCCCAGCGAGGGAGACGTTGTCGACGGGGACCCCGAATGAAACTCGACGCTGGGCTCATGGGCCCGCTCGACAGCATCGCTCAGACAGCAGCTGAAATGGAGGCGTTGGGATACGACGGTCTGCTCTCAGCGGAGATCGACCACGACCCGTTCTTTCCGCTGTTGCTCGCCGCTCAACACACTGAGCGGGTTGACCTCACCACCGGAATATCGGTTGCCTTCGCCCGCAACCCGATGCTGTTGGCCAACATCGGCTGGGACCTGCAGGCCTTCTCCGCCGGCCGTTTCGTTCTGGGACTCGGCTCGCAGATCAAACCCCACATCACCAAACGGTTCTCCATGCCCTGGTCGCGACCGGCCGCGCGGATGCAGGAGATGATTGAAGCGATCCGCGCGATCTGGGACTGTTGGGAGACCGGCGAGCCTCTGGGGTTCCGCGGTGAGTTCTACCGTCACACGTTGATGACCCCGATGTTCAGCCCCGGCCCCAACCCTCACGGCAATCCCCGAATAGCCCTCGCCGCTGTCGGGCCGTTGATGACCAGGGTCGCAGGCAGAGTTGCCGACGGTTTCATGGCTCACGCCTTCCAGACCGCCGATTATCTCCGGGACGTGACCCTTCCGGCACTGACGGAGGGACTCACCGAGAGTGGGCGCGGTCGTTCCGATATAGAACTCTCCTGTCCCCTGTTCGTCGTCAGCGGACTCAACGAGGCCGAAATGGCCGCGCGCAGGGCAGCTTCGAAGCAGCAGATCGCCTTCTACGGTTCAACCCCCGCCTACAAGGGGGTTCTCGAACACCACGGCTGGGGTGACGCACAACCCGAACTCAACCGGCTGTCGAAGCAGGGCAAGTGGGTGGAGATGGCCGACGTGATCGACGACACCATGCTCGACCACTTCGCAATCGTGGGAGAGCCGCAGGAACTGGCAGGCAGGATCAAGGCTCGGTTCGGCGGCCTGATGGACCGAGTTCAATTCTCGGTCCCGACCGACCACCCGGAGGTTTGGGGTCCGGTCGCGGCATCAATTCGCGAGATCTGACCCACCAGCGTCTCTGCCGTCCCGCATCGTCCTATCGGGGCAATACCGCTATCAGGGCAGGGCCCAGAGCTTCCCTTGGCCCACATCTCCAACCAACTGCGCGCCTAGGGGTGCGGTTGCGTCCGCTCGCAGCAGCAGATGGGACGTCTCCGGGCTGATCTTGTCCAGGGCGACCTCGACTGAGGTGTTGTCGAACCCGACTTCCCAGGCGACCGCACCCGTCAGGTTTGCAGACAACCCACGCGTGTCGACGGCGATCTGGGATATCTCGACATCCTCCAGCGCCTCTTGAACAGTGCTCAAAGTGGCCGTGGCGAACAGTTGATCGAGCGCTTCGAGGTCCGAGGCGGTTCCGAGGGACAGCGCGGCCAGCGCCAGACAACATCCCAGCCAGGGCTGCGACAACCTGAACGCCATGAGCAGCACAACACCGACCAGCACCGCCACCAACGCGGCCGCGCCCGGTTCAAAGACATCATTGCCGAACGGCGCGCCGCCGGCCTCGACGCCGAGCATCATGATCGGAGACCGGGAGTTGCTCCAGTTGTCACCCCCACCGGCCCATGCACCCCAAACTCCCGAGGCCACAATGACGACGGTCAAGGCGAAGGCTGCCCGGAACGCACGCATTCTCGTTGAACCGATGATCCCCAACGCAACGAGGGTGGGGGCCAGGACCTCGATATAGCGCCCGTGGAGGTAGGCGTCGGCACGTCCGACACCGGTGAGGAACCACCCGGCAACCACGACCACGGCGAGTCCGGCAACAAAGACCCACGGCCCGACCGGCGGTGACCGGAGCAGCACCACCAACCCGACGACGGCCAACCCCGCGGTGGCGAGCACCAGGTAGGCGACCGTGCCGGTACCACGCAGCAGCATCTCGGGGGCTTCGGCCAGGCCCCGGCGGCCGGCCAGATCAACCACGTCGTAGGTGCCGCTGCTGGCGAACGCCGCGCTCGCGACGGCGCGGCGCACTCCTTCGACTGCGGCCAGGCCCAGCACACCGACTCCTCCCACGACGAGCGTGGCCGCCCCGGACAGGGCCGGCTCGCTTCGGCTGTCGACGGCGTCGGGCGGCGCGGCGAAGCTGGTGCGGATCCGCCAACGTCTGACCAGGCGGTCGAATCGGGCGATGCAGGGGACAGCCAGAACGATCACCAGCGCGGCCGCACCCATCCGCGGGTGGCTTGCGAACAGCGCGGCGGCCACCCCGACGACCGCGATCGCCCGGCGGTACGACTGGCATTCCACGAACCGGATCAGGCACAGGACGCTCAGCGCCACCAGCAGAGGCAGCAGTCGCTCGGTCCAGACGATCGAGGCGGTCGTCATCTGAGCCGGCAGCGACGCGCCGATCACCGCCGCGACCAGCGACCATCGGGGCGAGGCTCCGGTCAGCCGCCGCACCACCGCATAGAGCACTGGCACCAGGGCGGCGCCGAGCAGCCCGTTGAGAATCCGCGCCCAGAACAGCATCGACGACTCGTCGAGCCCGAGGGCCCAACCGGGCGCCAGCAGCACGGGGTAAAGCACCCCGTAAGGGGGTTGATCCGCGAGCGGCGCCGCCCCCTGGCCCGCCAGCGTCCGGGCCATCCCCAGGTAGGCGAGGTCGTCGGAAACGAGCAGCGGGCCCGGCGTGAGCATGGCAACCCAACCTCCGACAACGGCATGCAACGCGGTCACTGCTGCCAGGATTCTGCGCTCGATTCTCGTGGACGCGGCTGTCACTGCCAAGACGTTACGCGCCACGCGCATTCTGTAGTGGGAGGGGCTGGTGCGACTGCTACGCTCCTGCTCTGGAGAACACGGGGCTATAGCTCAGTTGGTAGAGCGCTTCCATGGCATGGAAGAGGTCAGGGGTTCAATTCCCCTTAGCTCCACTGCCGGCCCAGTCGAGGCGCGAGCGGTCGCCCCAGAGACGTTCGAGCTGATAGAAGTCGCGCTGCTCCGAACCGAACACGTGCACCACGAACGCCCCGTAGTCCATCAGCACCCACTCCCGCTCCTCCTTGCCCTCGACACGCAGCGGAGAAGGACCCCCGGCGAGTTTCACCTCGTGCTCGATCGCATCAACAACCGCATTCACCTGACGAGGATTGGCAGCGCTGGTGATCACGAAATGGTCGGTAACCGCAAGCACATCGCCCACATCGATGATCAGCGTGTCGACCGCCTTGCGGTCGTCGGCAACAACCGCGGCCAACCGTGCCCATCTGAGATGGTCCTCGTTGCTCCGGCTCACGAACCGACCCAGTCCAGACCGACGGTGACGGTCAGGTCAGCCAGCCGGTTCAAGTCCTCGACGAATTTGGCGGAGGCTCCGATTGCATCAGCCAACTCGAAAGCGTCCTGCTGGTGGTCGGCGAGGTGATAGGCCACCGTCGTCTCCTCCACCCCGAAAACTCGAGCGTTGCCGAGTACGGTGACTTCCGCGCCTGCATCAACAAGCAGGGGCAGCATCTGGTCTCCCACCCCAGTGCCGGTGCCGTCGAGCAGGCTCACCGAGGGGCGCGCACCGAGATGCGAACCGACCGGCAGCGGCACCATCTCACGCGCCAGGATCTCCAACTGCGCCTTCTGTTCGTCGGTCTGGGCATAGAACGGAGGATCGTCGCCTCCGAACGACACCGCCACCAGAGGCAGAACCTCCAAGCGTCGGGTGCCCGTACCCAACGAACGCAGATACGTCGACAACCCGTCCTCGAACGGCAGTGTGGCGCCAACAAGGTCATCAGCGCCGCCGACCCGGGAGAGCCACACCTCCCACAACTCGACCTGACGCTGCGTGCGGTTCGAGTCGAACTCGCCGTCGTTGAGCCACCCGTAGACCTCCGCGGCTTGCGCTCCGCTCAGCTGGTGGACCCCCGCGCGATACTCGGTCTCCACGAACCCCTGGGCATCGACCGAGACGAGGTCGTCATCAAGCACAACCGGCAGCGGCTCAACCAAGCGCAACCAACCGCCCAACTCCGATGTGTTGATCTCCAACGTCTCCCTGAATCCGAACCCGAAGAGGTCACCCACCACCCTGCTCAGGCCGTCGATCCCCGACGTCTCATAGACTTCGCGAACGAATACCGCGTCGGCGGGGTCGTCGTTGGGCTCGAGGAGGGACTCGGCGCTGATCAGCACAGCGGTGCCGCCCTCGTCCAACACGGTCTGCGCCAGAACCGTGATTCCCACCAGGTCGCCGCCGTCGCTGAGATGGGCGACAAGCATCGTCGGAGTGGGATTGACGAACGCTTGGTAGCCCGGTGCCGTGGGGTCGGTTATGGTCTCGATCCGTTCACCGCCGTTGGAGTCGAGCACGAGTCTGGTTCCGTCGCTCCACACCGCGAACACCAGGGCCGAGGCGGCTACAACCAGGAAGGGAAACACCAGACCCCAGAACGGGTGCGGACTCGGCGCCGGCCGCTTTCCGCTGGTGCGGACTTTGGGGGTTGGATCCGGTTGGTCGGTTGTCGTTTCGCGCAGCTGCGGTTCTGGGTCCGCTGTCCGGGTGGCCGAGCTCACCGAGCACTCCCGTAGAGCCCATTTGACATCACGTAGTCGATCACCCCGGGTGGGACCAGTGCCTGCACCGGCCGGCCGTTGCGGAAGCGGTTGCGAATGTCCGTGGAGGAGATCTCCAGGGCAGGCACCTCGACCACGACATGCTCCCAACCCTGGGGAGGCCGGCCACCGGCGTTTCCCCCGCGTTCTGCCACGACCGTCGTCGCCAGTCGCTGAACCTCTTCTGGGCGCTCCCAAGTATCGAGGCTCGCAGCGATGTCAGAGCCCACGACGACAAACAGTTCAGCACCGACACTCTCTGAGCCCAGGGCGGCGAGCGTGTCGGCGGTGTAGGTCTCCCCACCGCGCCGTATCTCCTGATCACTCGCCTCCAGCACAGTCGCTCCGACCGTCTCGTTGACCGCCGACACCGCTGCCTCGACCATCTCGAAGCGAAACCCCGCAGGCGTCACGGAGTTGAAGACAGTCTTCTGCCAGGGATCATTGGCGACGACCAGCAGCATACGGTCGAGTTCGAGCTGATGACGCACCTCCAGCGCGATCGCCAGATGACCGAAATGAATCGGGTCGAACGTTCCACCAAAGACCCCGATTCGCTGAGGTGTATCCTGCTCCACGGCCCAGAGTCTAGGGTTGTGCGCCCGCCGACCGTAGTCGGGTCACCAAACTGCGGTCCACGACAGACGTGACAGAAGTCATATCAGTACCTCGTGACATCTCGGCCTGAATGGTGTCTAATAGTTTACGGCTAGGCCGGAAAGTCGCGCGGATTCAACAAGATCCCGAACAGACGGTACCTCAGCCCGCCCCAATACAACCCCCAGGCCAAGCCCCCGGCCTGCACGACCGGGAAGAGCGCGTGCGCCGATCCCATCGAGTGAGATTCAAGATTCATGAGTGATTCCGTAGGACAATATCTAAACGAAATAGGCGCAGTAGGTCTGCTGAACGCGCAAGAAGAGCGTCAACTCTCGCAGATCATCGAAAAAGGCACCGAAGCCCAAGCCCGCAAAGACAACGGCGAGTCCGGCGTAGAACTCGACCGAGCCATTCGCAAAGCAGCGGCTGCGAAAGACCGCTTCATCCGGGCGAACCTCCGCCTCGTCGTGAGCGTCGCCCGACGCTATCCACTGCCCCCCGGCATGGAACTGCTCGACCTGATCCAGGAAGGCAACCTCGGCCTCGAGCACGCGGTCGACAAGTTCGACTGGCGCAAGGGCTTCAAGTTCTCGACTTACGCAACCTTCTGGATCCGTCAGGCGATCGGGCGTGCGCTCGACCAGAAGGCGAGCCTGGTCCGCCTCCCTGGTGACCGCTCCGCAAGCCTGCGTGCTGCGCTGCGGGCAGTCTCCGGCGACGGCGACGAACTCGACGACGAGCACGCCCGTCTGCATCGGCTGACCACCCCCACCAGCCTTGACCGGACCATCGGCGACGACGACTCCAACGAACTCGTTGATCTGCTCCCCGACTCCAATCCCGGCCCCGAGGTCGAGGTCATGGCCAAAGCCGAAGAGGAGATGGTCACCGGCCTTCTCGACATCCTCGATGAACGTGCAAAGTACGCCGTCGAGCAACGCTTCGGCCTCGGCGATGGACGCAAGCGCTCGTACCGAGAGGTCGGTGAGGATCTCGGCGTCACCGCTGAAGCTGCCCGCCGCCTCGTCAAACGGGCCATCAACTCCGTTCGGGAACACGCCGCGAATAGTGTAGACGCGGTGGGTGTGGCGTAGTATCCTGTCCGAACAACCCAACAACCCACTGGGGCTCTCGCCGATCGGCGGGGGTCCCGGTTGTCTTTTTGAGCGATGTTGTCGGCGTTGTCGCGAAATTAGTTGGAACCTTCAGCTCGGCCACAGCAGACTTGTCACGTGAGCAACGACTGGACCCCCGACAGTTGGCGGAACTTCCCCGCCAAGCATCAGCCGTCATGGCCTGACGACGCCGAACTCGAACAGGTCCAGAAGGTCCTCGCCGACCAGCCGCCCCTGGTCTTCGCGGGTGAAGCCCGCAACCTCATAAGCCAGCTGGCCAAGGTCGCCGAGGGCAACGCCTTCCTGCTCCAGGCCGGCGACTGCGCCGAGTCTTTCGACAGTTCGACCGACTCGATCAGGGACCGACTCAGGGTCATCCTGCAGATGGCCATCGTGCTCACCTACTCCGGCGGCACTCCCCTCGTGAAGGTCGGACGCATCGCGGGGCAGTTCGCCAAGCCCCGCTCCAATCCGACCGAAACGCAGGGTGAGACCGAACTGCCGTCTTTCCTCGGCCAGATCGTCAACGATGTGGGATTCACCTCAGACGACCGGCGTCCGGACCCGCAGCGCCTCCTCACCGCCTACCACCGGGCCGCCTCCACCCTCAACCTCCTGCGTGCCTTCACACGCGGCGGATACGCAGACCTGCATCAGGTGTCGAGCTGGAATCGAGACTTCGTAGCCTCCTCCCCCGCTGGTGAGCGCTACGCCAGAATGGCCGACGAGATCGACCGCGCGCTGCGCTTCATGGCCGCCTGCGGGCTTGACTCCACCACGGTTCCAGCCCTTCACGAGGTCGACTTCTACACCAGTCATGAAGCCCTGCTGCTCAACTACGAGGAGGCTCTGACCCGACGCGACTCCCTGACCGGCGACTGGTACGACTGCTCCGCGCACATGCTCTGGGTCGGTGAGCGAACCCGAGAGCTCGACGGCGCCCATGTGGAGTTCCTGCGCGGTGTCGGCAATCCCCTGGGATGCAAGATCGGGCCCACCGCCACAACCGACGAAGTACTCGGGATCTGCGAGGCTCTGAACCCCGACCGCGTGCCCGGCAAGCTCACCCTGATAAGCCGCATGGGTGCGGACAAGATCGCGGACGGTCTTCCCGCGCTGCTCGCGGCGGTGCGCGACGCCGGTCATCCCGTGGTCTGGGCCTGCGACCCGATGCACGGCAACACCTACACCTCCGAAAGCGGACGAAAGACCCGCCACTTCGACGACGTGCTCAGCGAGATCGTCAGCTTCTTCGCGGCTCACAGATCCGAGGGAACCCATCCCGGCGGAGTCCACGTCGAGTTGACTGGCGACCGGGTCACCGAGTGTCTCGGCGGATCCGACGACCTCGTCGACCAGGACCTCGATCGGGCCTACGAGACCATGTGCGACCCCCGGCTGAACGGCCGCCAATCGGTCGATCTGGCATTCCGAGTGGCCGAACTGCTGCAATCCGACATCACCCCGGGTCTGGGACGCTGAATCTTCCGCTCTTGTTCGCGGCGCTCCACTTCCCGCTCTTGTTCGCGGCGCTCACAGGGCCGCTCGGGCCACGGCAGGGCCGCTCGGGCCACGGCCCTCGCTCCGTCGCAGTCGTGTGCGGCGTGAATCCGCTCGGCCTCTAGACCAGGTTCTCGACGAAACCCTCCAGTTGGCGGAGGTTCCTCACCTCGAAGGCGCCGTCACAGTGCTGGGAATACTCGCCGACGATCGAATCGCCGGTGTCCCAATAGCTGCGAGGCTCTGGATTCAACCAGTAGACGTGACGGGCCTTGTCCTGCATCTCCTTGACGATCCAGCTCTCCGCGGCGTGGTAGTTGTTGCGGGCGTCGCCGAGGATCATTATCGACGTGCGGGGCCCGATGTCCTTACCGTACTTCTGCCAGAACACGCCGAACGCGTGCCCGTAGTCCGAATGCCCGTCGACCCAGACCACATCGGCTTCGGTGTTGACCCGATGAACCGCCTCGTTGATGTCCTCGACTCCCTCGAAATATGAGGTCACCTCGTCGAGACCATCGATGAACACGAACGAGCGCACCTTGGAGAACTGCCCGGAGATGGCGTAGACGAGGTGCAGCGTGAAACGGGCGAACGCAGCGACCGAACCGGAGATGTCGGCGACAACGAAGATCTCGGGCTTGTGTGGATTGGGGTTGCGGAATTTCGGTTCGACCGGGACCCCGCCGTAGCTCAACGAGGCGCGGACCGTGCGCCGGAAGTCTAGGGGACCGCGCCGTCCGTGGCGGCGCTTGCGCTGCAGACGAGCCGCCAACTTGCGCGTCAGCGGGTAGATCGCCTTGCGCAGGTTCGCCATCTCCTCGCGCGAGGCGTGCATGAAATCGACGTCCTCTGGCAGGGGCTTGCGGAGCGTCTTGGCCATCGCCTCAACACCGCGGTCGGCCACCAACCGCCTCCGGATCTCGGCCTCTATCTCCTTTTGCAGTTGATCGATCCGCTGCTGGTACTCGTCGCGCCAGAGCCGCTGGTCGAACTCTGAGAACTCCCCCTGAGTCTCTTGGGCCTGCTGCAGCAGACGCTCCAGGACGCCGTCGAGATCCAGGTTGCGCAACGTCCGGTAGAGGTAGTAGGTGCCCCCGACCGGCCTGCCCGGTTCCATACCCGCAAACCGGCGCACAGCCTGGCGGGCGACGCCCTTCATCATCTGCGCGTCACCGCGCATCAACGACTGGAACAGCATCTCGGCAAGTTCCTCGGGACTCAGGTTCTCGCCCGCGCCCCCGCCACCCTGCTGGTCTCCGAGTTGATCGCCGTCAAGCTCGTCGTCATCGAGGTCGCCGAACTCGTCGTCCTCGGCGATGACGTACTCCTTGCCCCGCAAGGAGAAGTACACCTCGAACACCGTCTCGAAGGCCTTCCAGTGGTTGTAGTGCTTGACCAGCGTGGCACCGAGCGCGTACTTGAAGGACTCGCGGTCACCGATCGGCACATGCTTCACTGCTTCGAGCGCGTCGAGGTTCTCGGTGAGGCTCACTGGCAACCCGGCGGCTCGCAGCTCAATGATGAATCCGTTGAGCAGTTCCAGGATGGCGTCACCCAACTCCAGAGGAACCGCCTGCGTGCCCGCACCGTTCCCTTCAGAGGTGCTGATCGCGGTCATCGCAGTGTCAGACGCTCACACCGTCGGCGGTCACCAGTTCCTTCGCGACCTTCTTTATGTCGCTCTGGTACTTGAGCAGGATGTTGAGCGTGTCGCTCGCAGTCTGCTCCTCGATCTTCTCGACCCCGAGCAGCACAAGCGTGCGGGCCCAGTCGATCGTCTCAGACACCGACGGCGCCTTCTTCAACTCGATCTGACGTATCGAACGCACGACCCGGGCGACCTGATCGGCCAGATTCTCTGTGATCTCAGGGACCTTCGTGAGCACGATCTCCTTCTCGCGCTCCAGGTCGGGATAATCGACGTGAAGGTACAGACAACGCCGTTTCAAAGCCTCAGAAAGCTCACGGGTGTTGTTGGAAGTCAGGAACACCAGCGGAATCTGGGAGGCTTCGATAGTGCCTAGTTCAGGGATCGAGACCTGATAGTCCGAGAGGATCTCGAGCAGCAGAGCCTCGGTCTCGACCTCGACACGGTCGACCTCGTCGATCAGCAGCACAACGGGATCGGTTGCGCTGATCGCCTCGAGGAGCGGCCGTGTCAACAGGAACTCGTCGGAGAAGATGTCGTCTGAGAGGCCGTCCCAGTCATGGCCCTCGCTTCCGTCACTCTGAATCCTCAGGAGCTGCTTCTTGTAGTTCCATTCGTACAGCGCCTTGGCTTCGTCGAGCCCTTCGTAACACTGCAAACGGATCAACCGGGTGCCGAGCACCTCCGAAACGCTCTTTGCCAGCTGCGTCTTGCCGGTACCTGCAGGTCCCTCTACCAGGACCGGTTTCTGCAACCGGTCAGCGAGGTAGACCACCCCGGCGATGCCCTCGTCGGACAGATAGTCGACCCGCTGCAGGCCGTCCTTGAGAGAGGCGACATCCTTGAAACGAAATGACATAGAGGATCAAGGCTAGCGGCCGTTGACTGCGGTACCCGTATCGCTGTTCGCTGCGCCGGATACCCCGCTCTTGTTCGCTGCGCTCACCGGGCCGCTCGGGCCCGGGTCAAGGGCGGACGTGGCCCTCGCCGCGGACCACGTACTTGCAGGTGGTGAGCTGCTCGAGCCCCATCGGACCGCGGGCATGGAGCTTCTGGGTCGAAATACCGATCTCGGCACCGAAGCCGAACTCCTCACCGTCGACGAAACGGGTCGATGCGTTGACCAGGACCGCCGCGGCGTCGACTTCACGGGCGAAACGGTCCGCAGCGCGGACATCGTTGGTGACAATCGCTTCGCTGTGCCCCGTCGAAGTCTCAGACACGTGGGCGATCGCTTCGTCGAGATCATCCACCACCTTGACGCTCATCTTCATGTCGAGGTACTCGGTCTCGAAGTCCGCCGGCGCAGCGGCAGCGATCGACGGGGAGACCCGGCACGACTCCTCGTCACCGACCAGCTCTACCCCCTCGAGCGCGACCACCATCCTCGGAAGGAACTCCGGAGCGATTTCGCGGTGAACGACGAGGGACTCCGCGGCGTTGCAAACCCCGGTTCGCTGGGTCTTGGCGTTGACGAGGATCTCGATTGCCATGTCGAGATCGGCGGCAGCGTCAACATAGACATGGCAGTTGCCGGCCCCGTCAACGACATAGGGAACTGTGGCGTTGTCGAGGATCGACTGGATCAGCGACGGACCCCCACGGGGGATCAGACAGTCGATGTAGTCGTTCTGCTGCATGAACTCCACGGCGGCCTCACGACGCGTGTCGTCGACTACCACTAGGGCGTCGGCAGGAAGCCCCGCCTTGGTGAGCGCCTCACGCAGCACGGCCGACACAGCCAGATTCGAATTGATCGCAGACGAGGATCCACGCAGGAACGCGGCGTTTCCAGACTTGAGACAGAGACCGAAGGCGTCGCTGGTTACGTTGGGGCGGCTCTCGTAGATGATCGCCACAACACCGAGCGGCACATGCACCCGTTCAATGCGCAGCCCGTTGGGCCGCACCCAGCCGTCGCTGATCCGGGACACGGGATCCGCTAGAGACGCAACCTTCCGAAGGCCGTTGGCCATCGCTTCAATGCGCGAATGATCAAGCCGCAGCCGATCGACAAGCGGCGCTGCCATACCTGCGCTGACCGCAGCGGCCACATCCACAGCGTTGGCCTCCAACACCGACTCCGCGTTCGCCATTAGCAGGTCGGCCCCGGCATGCAGGGCGGCGTCCTTGCATTCGGTGCTGGCAACGGCCAACGCGCGTGATGCGATCTTGGCGCGCGCCGCGAGTTCTGGGATGGGAGTGGTCCGACCGGTCACGGTCTCAGCGTACCGGGCCCACACAGTAGTCTTGACGGGAGTCGAGGCAGTTCAATCGGTGGAAGGGACCAACTGGAGTGTCGGCACCGAAACGAAACGGGTCTGTACTGGTCGCCCTGGGGATCGGCGTTTCACGGGCGTCGGGACTGCTGCGCGAACTGGTCGCGAGCCGGGTGTTCGGCCTCGGACTCGCCGCCGACGCCTTCTCTGCCGCTTCGCAGATCCCCAACCTGCTGCAGAACCTGCTCGGTGAGGGCGTGCTCTCGGCATCGTTCGTGCCCGTCTACAGCAAACTCCTCGACGACGAGGATCCCAAGGAGTCCAGCCGTGTCGCAGGGGCGGTCGGGGCGCTGCTTCTGGCGATCACCGGCATCTGCGTGGGGATCTTC
Source organism: uncultured Acidimicrobiales bacterium (assembly GCA_951812975.1). Taxonomy (GTDB): domain Bacteria; phylum Actinomycetota; class Acidimicrobiia; order Acidimicrobiales; family Aldehydirespiratoraceae; genus VXYK01. Next base: position 333,306 of record CATOTC010000003.1, read on the forward strand.
GTTCTTGCTGCCCGGCCGATCACATCGGTGCTGGCATTCGGTCTCAGCGGCGAGAAGTTCGAGATCGTCGTCGACCTGGTCCAGATCATGGCCCTGGGTATGGGGTTCCTGGTCATGTCGGCGTGGTGCCTCGGCGTGCTCAACAGCCATCGTCGCTTCTTTCTCCCCTATGCTGCGCCGGTCATCTGGAATGCCTGCCAGATAGTCGCCCTCTACCTGATGTGGGCCCGGGACTGGGACCTCGTCGACGCCGCGAGGGGCCTGGCGTTGGCGGTCACCGTCGGTGGTCTGCTGCAACTGCTGATCCAATTGCCGACCGTGCTGCGCCTGGCCTCCGGCATCAGGTTTCGACCCGACGGACGAGACCCGTCCGTGCTGGAGATTCGACGACGCTTCGTGCCTGCGCTGCTCGGGCGCGGCGTCGTGCAGGTATCGGCATACCTGGACCTGATGCTGGCCACACTGTTGGCGACCGGCGCGATCGCCGCGTTGATCAAGGCGCAACTGTTGTACACGCTCCCTGTGAGCCTCTTCGCGATGAGTGTGGCTGCAGCGGAACTCCCGGAGCTGTCACGGCTCGTCGGGGACCCGCTGAGACTGGCGTCCCGCTCCGAGCGGGGGTTTCGACAGATCGCCTTCTGGATGCTCATGGCATCGATGGTGTCGATAGTCGCCGGTGACCTGATAATCCGGGTTCTATTCGAAGGCGGTGAATTCAGCCAGACCGACGCGGTGCTGGTGTGGTTCGTGCTCGGCGCCTACGCAATCGGACTGCCCGCCATCGGCGCCAGTCGCCTGCTTCAGAACACCTGCTACGCCGTCGGCGACACCCGGGGGCCGGCCCGTATTGCGGGGCTTCGAGTGGTCGTCTCGGCGTCTGTGGCGCTGCTCATCATGTTCTCGTTGGACCGTGTGATCGTCACGACGGACGGATTGACGACGAACGGCGGCTGGATCTCCTCGGTGCCCTTGGCGGAGAGTCTGCGGGCGGTCGAAGGACCCGTGCGCCTCGGAGCAGTCGGCCTGTCCGCCGCTTCTGCGGTCGGCGCCTGGGTCGAACTGCTGCTCCTGTCGGTCCGTTCGCGCCGCCACCTGCCCGCCATGACCAACCCAGTGCGAACGCTGGGGCGGCCCGCGGCAGCCGCGGCCGGAGCCTTCGTGCTCGCCGGCGCGACCAGGCTGGTACTCCCAGACATTCCGATGCTCCCCGACATTCGTTATCTCCCGGACCTTTCGCTGCTGATCACAGCTGCAGTGGTCGTCGGCGTGGCGGTGATCAGCTACGTGGCCATCGCCTCCCGCATCGGCGTGGAAGAAACCCGGCTGCTGTCGGACCCGGTCCGCAAGGCCTTCTCGCGCTCGCGCTGACTAGTGGCACCGCCAGCCACTACGATTGAACCATGCTGCAGTATCTGAAGAAGCGTTGGAACTACCTGATCACCCGATCGAACCAGAAATTCGAGGAGTCCGCCGACCCCAAGGTGCAGTTGGAACAGGCCATCAGCGAGGCCAAAGACCAACACAACCGTCTCCGCGGGCAAGCGGCCAACGTCATCGCCAACCAGAAGCAGACCGAGCTTCGGCTCAACCGCGCCATCGAGGAACTCGAGCGGTACAGCGGCAACGCTCGTCAAGCCGTCAAGATGGCCGACGAAGCCACCCGCACCGGACACGCCGAGAACCTGGAGCGCTACACCGACGCGGCCGAACATTTCGCCAACCGGATCCTGATCCTCGAAGAGGAGATCGAGAGCCTCAAAGGTCTGTACTTCCAAGCCTCCGAAGCCGCTGACCAAGCCAAGGCTGCAGTTGAGCAGAACGCCGGACTGCTCCAGAAGAAGCTCGGGCAGCGGCAGGCACTGCTGAGCCAACTCGACCAGGCCAAGATGCAGGAGACCGTCAACTCCGCCATGAGCACCCTGTCAGAAGCGGTCGGTGAGGACGTCCCAACCTTCGACCAGGTGCGCGACAAGATCGAAGCCCGCTACGCACGGGCCAAAGCCGCCGCTGAACTCACAGAGGGCAACGTCGAGACACAGGTGTACGAAGTCGAGAAGGCCGCCCGAAAGATCGAAGCCCAGTCACGGCTCGAGACGATCCGGTCCAACCTCGGAATCGAAGCTCCCGGTGCCGCCGAAGCAATAACCGAGACCAGCAGCGATCCAGGCACCCCCTAACCGGCACCAGTCGTCTTCCGCGCTTGTTCGCTGCGCTCCACTTCCCGCGCTTGTTCGCTGCGCTCCACTTCCCGCTCTTGTTCGCTGCGCTCCACTTCCCGCTCTTGTTCGCTGCGCTCACGGGGCCGCCCGGGCCACGGGCGGGCCGCTCGGTCGCGAACGTGTGCGGGATCAAGCCGCTCGACCTCAAGCAGGCACGGTCACGAGGTCGTCGGCGTGGATGACCAGATGCAACGCACCCGCGGGCAGATCCTCACTTCGGCGACCCGCAACCGCACGCAGATCGTCAGAACCGTGACGAGTCAACCCCTTGGCAAAGACCGCCGCTTCGTCGTCGACCACCTCGACCGGAGCGCCCGCAGCAAACGAGCCGACGACGCCGCGCACCCCGGCCGCCAGCAGCGACTTGCCCCGTTCGAGGGCTCGGCGAGCTCCAGCGTCGACGGTGATGGTGCCCTGAGCGCCGACAGCGAAGGCGATCCACAGCTTCCTCGCGGGTAGGCGGCTCTCGCGGGCGTGCACCATCGTGCCGCTACCGGCCACACCGTCCACTGCGTCACGCAACACCGAATCACGGTCCGCGTCCGCGATCACCGACGAGACACCTGACCAGGCTGCGATCTTCGCCGCATTGAGCTTCGAGGCCATACCACCGCTGCCCCTCGCAGAACCGGCACCACCGACAACCGCCTCGGTCTGGTGGTCGATTCCCACGATCTCAGAGATCAGCGACGCGTCAGAGTCGATGCGCGGATCTGCGGTGAGCACCCCGGCCGTGTCGGTAAGCAGCACGAGGCGCACAGCGTCGACCAGGTTGGCGACCAGAGCCGCGATCCGGTCGTTGTCGCCGAACCGGATCTCGTCATCCGCGATGGCATCGTTCTCGTTCACCACCGGGATCACACCGAGTTCGAGCAGGCGCTCAAGGGTCTGGCGGGCATGCAGGTACTGGGAGCGCACGATGAAGTCGAGCGGGATCAGCAGAACCTGGCCGGCGACCAGGTCGTGTGAGGCGAACTCCTCGCGGTAGACCGCCATCAGCGCACTCTGTCCGACCGTGGCGACCGCCTGCAGCGTGCGGATGTCCCTGGGCCGCTTATCGCCGCCCAGACCCAGTTCGGGCAGACCAGCGGCAATAGCGCCCGAGGTCACCACGACCACCTGGTATCCGTCTGCGCGCAGCTCAGCGACTTCGCCACACAGCTTGGCGATACGCGACCGCTGCACGACCCCGTCGGTGTCGGTGATAGACGACGTCCCGATCTTCACCACGACCGTTTTGTTGGTGCTCATGTGTCCTCTTCGTACTCAAAACTAAACTCTCCGATGCGGACCTCGTCGCCAGTTTTCAGTCCGGCCCGCGCCAACGCCGTGTTGACGCCGAGCTGCTGCAGCCGTTCGGTCGCATATGCCAGCGCCTGGTCGTCAGTCAGATCACTGAGAGCGACCGCCCGCCGAGCCGCACGACCCAGCACTTCCCACGACCCGTCGTCATGACGCCGGAGCTGAATCTCCGCCGACACCGGACGATGGATGACCGACGAGACCGACTCGGCTTGTTGCGCGCGGCTCTCATCAACCAGTGGCACCAACTCCCCGATCAACTTGCCGATCCCCTCACCCGTGACCGAGGAGACCACCCCGCCGTCGAAGGAGTGGCCCGGAGCCATGTCGGCGCGGCTCCCGACCACCAGGCGCGGCCGGTTCAACAGGTCAGCCTGGTAAGAGCCGAGTTCGTTGAGCAGCACCTGCAACTGCTCGTGCGGCGCAACTCCGTCCGACGGTGCCAGGTCGACGAGCACCAACAAGACCTGTGCCCGCTCGACATGGCGAAGGAACTGGTGCCCCAGCCCCCTGCCTCGACTCGCACCTTCGATCAACCCCGGGATGTCAGCCACGACCATCTCGAAACCGTCATCAGTACGGACGACGCCGAGGTTCGGCTCGAGAGTCGTGAACGGATAGTCGGCGATCTTCGGTTTGGCTGCCGAGATGCGGCTGATCAGTGTCGACTTGCCGACATTGGGGAAGCCGACGATCGCCACGTCGGCCAGCAGTTTGAGTTCGAGCCGCAACCAGCGCTGCTCCCCATGCTCGCCCTGCTCCGCGAACGCCGGTGCTCGCCGCCGGTTCGAGAGGAAACGGGCGTTGCCCCGGCCGCCCTCACCGGCCTGCGCTGCGAGCCAACGATCACCGTTGTTGACGAGATCGGCCAGCGGCTCGCGAGTTTCGTGGTCGAGCACGACCGTTCCCATCGGCACCGCCACCTCCAGATCCTTGCCCCGGGCGCCGTGACGTTTGGATCCACCACCGTGTTTGCCGTTCTCCGCGCGGCGATGGGGGTAGTCACGGAAAGCCAGCAACGAAGCGATGTTGCGGTCCGCTACCAGCCAGACCGATCCGCCGTCGCCGCCGTCGCCGCCGTCAGGACCACCCTTGGACACGTGAGCTTCACGTCGGAACGCAACGCAGCCCGCGCCGCCGTCACCAGCGGTGACATGAAGGTTGCATTCGTCGATGAACGTGCTCACCCCGCCAGCGTACGGCACGACTCAGAGGCAGACGCGTTTGCCGGACCGCCCCGCGGCCGTGTACAGGGCCAATCCGCTCGGCCTCTCCACTTCCCGCTCTTGTTCGCTGCGCTCACGGGCCGCTCGGGCCACGGCCCCGCTCTGTCACAGCCGTGTACAGAGCCAATCCACTCGGCCTCTAGGGGCAGCGGATCAAGCCGGGATCACATCAACAAGCTTGCGGCCGCGGCGCCGACCGAACTTGACCGTGCCGTCGGAGGTGGCGAACAGCGTGTCGTCACCCCCGCGCATGACGTTGTTGCCGGGGTGGAACCTGGTGCCGCGCTGGCGAACGATGATCGCGCCGGCCAGAACCTGGCCACCGTCGTAAACCTTGACACCCAGTCGCTGAGCGTTGGAATCGCGGCCGTTACGGGTGGAACCGCCGCCTTTGGTCTTGGACATTGGATGTCAACCCTTCGATATCTCAGTGATCTCGATGAGGGCCCGAGTCTGACGATGCCCCCATCGCCTGCGATTATTGGACTTGCTCTTGTAGAGGAAACCGTTGATCTTCGGGCCCTTGTGCTCCTCGATCACCCGGGCGGTCACCGACGCGCCCTTCAGTTGATCGGGAGTGGCCAGAACGGTGTCGCCGTCGACGAGCATCACTGGTGCAAGCTCAACATCGGAACCGGGGTCACCCAGACGTTCCACCGAGATGGTCTGGCCCTGCTCGACGCGGTACTGCTTGCCGCCGGTCTTCACTACTGCGTACATAGGCCGAAGATTCTAACGGAACCGTCAGCCGATTAGACCATCAATCAACACATGACCGTCGCCCTCACAGGTCTCGCAGAGGTCTGAAACCGACTCCAACAGACCCTCTCCGATCCGCTTGCGGGTCATCTCGACCAATCCGAGACCCGAAATGTCGAACACCTGCGTTCGGGTCTTGTCACGAGCCAAGGCCGCTCGGAACACCTTCATCACCTCGGCTCGGTTCTTGGCAATCTCCATGTCGACAAAATCGATCACGATGATCCCGCCGATGTCACGCAGCCGCAGTTGATTGGCGACCTCCTCAGCGGCTTCGAGATTGTTGCGGAAGACCGTCTCCTCAAGACTCGACTTGCCGACATTCTTGCCTGTGTTGACATCGATCACAGTGAGCGCCTCGGTGGCCTCGATGATCAACGAGCCACCGGACGGCAGCCAGACCTTGCGATCGAGCGCCTTACGCAACTGCTCTTGTACGTGATAGCGCTCGAACAGCGGCAGCTTCGCGGCTTTCGGATCGTAGTACTCGACGCGTTCCGCCAGTGCCGGCGTGATACTGGAAACGTACGCCCTAACCTCGTCGTAGAGTTCACGGTTGTCGATGACGATCCCGCGGAAGTCCTTGGTGAACTCCTCTCGGATGATCCGCACCGCGGCTTCGGGCTCTCGGTAGACGAGAGCAGGAGCATTCGTCTTCTTCGCGAGGGTCTCAATCTCGTTCCACTGGGTGACGAGCCGGGCAACATCGCGCTTTATCTCCTCGGCTGTGACCTTCTCAGCCGCGGTGCGGACAATCACACCGTGCTGTTTGGGTTTCGCCTTGTCGAGGATGCTTCGGAGCCTGGCCCGTTCGTTATCGGGAAGGCGTTTCGAGATGCCGTAGGTGGAGGTGTTGGGCACCAGCACCACGAAGCGGCCCGGAAGCGACACCTCCTGGGTGAGCCGCGCACCCTTGTGGGCGATCGGGTTCTTCGTCACCTGGCAGAGGATCGTCTGGCGGGCCTTCAGCAGCTCTTCGATGCGTGGTTGTTCAGTGGGTCCGCTCTCGATGTCCTCCCGGTCGTACTGCACGTCCCCGCGGTACAGCACCGCGTTCTTGGGGGTGCCGATATCGACGAAAGCCGCTTCCATGCCCGGGAGCACGTTCTGCACTCGGCCGACGTAGATGTTCCCGTGAATCTGGCTCACGTCGTCGGCGGGGCGCGACACCTGATGCTCAACGAGTTTTCGCCCTTCAAGTGTTGCTATCTGCGTCGCCTTGTCACCCACCGACACGCACATCATGTAACGGCCGACCGCCTGCCCCTTGCGAGTCCTGCCGCGACGCTGTATGAGCGTCTTCTCGTCGAGTTCAACCGCATCGTCGATGATCGACTCGACCGGACGATGGGACTTCTGGCCACGGCCCTGACGAGCCTGGGAGCCTCCGGCCTTGTTGCGTGCATCTGCTTGGGACTGGTCGGGCGCGGATCCCCTGCCACGGCCCCGTCCGCCGCGCTTGCGACGCCGACGCTTCGATCCACCCTCACCCTGGCCGCGGCCCTGGGAGTCCTGCTGCTTCTGACCCTGGGAGTCCTGTTGCTTCTGTCCCTGGTTCGAAGACCCTGACCGCCCGGAACCCTTGCCGCCGGAAGCGCCGCGGCCGCCGCCACCACCACCGCCACGCCCGTCTTTGGGCTTGGCGTTCGAGGAGCCGCGACCCGAGGGCCTGGCGTTGCCGTCACTCGGAGGAGCCGGCCGGGTGTCTCCTATGCGCGGAGGCCTGCTAGGCGCAGGCGCAGGGCGAGAATCACCGATTTTCGGTTTCTGGGCGCCTTTGGGTTGAGATTTGGCAGAGGATTGGGATTTGGGCGCACGCGCGGAGGCGTCGCTGTTGTCGGCCTGTGATTTGGCCATAGTTTCGTTCCTTCGTTGATGACACCAGGGAACAGGCGATCATGTCGCCCCCACCGGTGTGGACGAGGCAGCGTCCAGCGGACTGCTGCGCTGCCGATCGTCGGTTTCGTTCATTGTCCATTGGTGAAGCCTCAGCACCCGGTGCTCGATCAGCGGTGGATCGAGAGCGCCCAAGAGTTCAGACACTCGTAGAGCACGCGGTTGGGTGGCGAGTTCAGCGATAAGCCTCACCCCGCCACCGTTCGCTTGTTCAGCTTCGATTGGCCCTTCAACATCGAGACTCAGCACACCGGGGCGCAGGTCGTCCACGACCTTGCGACCCTTGCGTTCTCTGGTTACGACGAGATTCTCTGCGGCGAGCACTCGAGCCACGGCGCCGGCCACGGTATCGGCATCGATGTCGACGACATCGATCTGCCAGGTACAACTTGTGACTGCTTGCTGCAACGACGCAGTCTGTCGGTCAACGGTCACCGCAGCAGTGACTGCCATTCCTTGTGGAAGCTCATTTGTCAGCCGGGCCGGCAGATCGCCCATTTCAATTCCGTTGATTCGTTCGGGATCCAAGTCAATATCAAGATACTCCGCATCGGAGGAATGTCCTGTGGATAGGGCGAGACCAAATGCAATCTTGGGCCGCGGAGAGAACCCCTGACTGTACGCGACGGGGAGCCCCGCACGCCTGAGCGCCCGCTGGAAGATCCGGGCCACGTCGCGATGCGAGGTGAAGCGCACCTTGCCGTGCTTGGTGAAGCAGATCCGTACCCTCATGACGCCACCCTGGCTCCACGGCGAGTGTCGGCGCCGTTGAGCGCTTCGCTGCCGCGCGGCCGCTGCGCCAGTACCACCGGCACGGCCCCGCCCCCAGTCAGGTCGACTCCGGTCCCCTGGCTGCCCCCCGCGGGAGGCGAGGCCGACGCCACGACATGCTCGATTCCGTAGCCCGTGCAGGCGCCGCAGTCATAGCAGGGTGTCCAACGGCAGTCTTCCAAGCCCAGTTCATTGAGGGAGTCGCGCCAGTCCTGCCACAGGAAGTCCTTGTGCAGCCCCGCCGAGAGGTGGTCCCAGGAAAGCACCTCGTCTTCGCGGCGGTGACGGTGGACGTACCAGTCGACATCGCAGCCGTTGACTGCCATGGCTTCGAGCCAGAGGTCGTAGTTGAAGTGCTCCGACCACTCCTGGAACGTGCCGCCGCGGCGCCAGACATACTCGATCACGGGACCCAGGCGGCGGTCTCCACGACTGGTGATGCCCTCTGCGAGGGTTGCCTTGGGATCGTGCCATTTGAGCTGCACTCCCCTGGTCCGTCGCAGGTCGTCGCGCAGCAACCCGATCTTGCGCGACAACTCAACCACAGTGTTCTGGCCGAACCACTGGAACGGCGTGAACGGCTTGGGCACGAAACCGCCCACCGAGACCGTCACCGACGGTGAGGAGTGGTGACTGCGGCCGAGCGCCACACAGTTCCGGGCGAGCTCGGCGATACCGAGCGTGTCTTCGTCGGTCTCGGTCGGGAGTCCGGTCATGAAATACAGCTTCATGCGCCGCCAACCCTGGCTGTAGGCGCTCTCGACCGCTCCGTAAAGGTCCTCCTCCCGAATGAGCTTGTTGATGACCTGACGCATCCGCCAAGAACCCGCCTCGGGCGCGAACGTCAAACCGGTGCGGCGAGCCCGCTGGATCTGCGCCGCGATCCCGACCGTGAACGCGTCCACCCTCAGACTCGGCAGCGCAACACTCACCTGGTCGCACCCGGCGTCGCTGACCGTCTCGCCGATCACCTGCTCGATACCGCTGAAATCTGCGGTCGAGAGCGACGTCAGCGCAACTTCGTCGTATCCCGTGCGGGTCAGACCCTCGCTGATCATGGCGCGAACCTGCTCGGCGGGACGCTCCCGGACAGGCCGGGTGATCATCCCCGCCTGACAGAACCGACAACCCCTGGTGCAACCCCTGAAAACCTCCACCGACAGCCGGTCGTGCACGACCTCTGTCAAAGGTACGAGCTGCTTCTTGGGATAGGGCCAGTCACCGAGGTCGGCGACCGTGCGCTTCTCCACCGTGGCCGGGACATCGCCGTAGCGGGGCGTGACCTCGGCGATGAACCCGCCGGAGTACGCCACCTGATACATCGAAGGGACATAGACCCCTGCGATCTTCGACATCTCCCTCAGCAGCGGACTGCGGGAGCCGCCAGGACGCCCGGTTCGCTTCCAGTCGCGCAGCAGCTCCGTGATCTCGCCGACGACCTCCTCGCCGTCGCCGAGCACCACGAAGTCGACGAACTCCGCGATCGGTTCGGGGTTGTACGTGCAGTGTCCGCCCACACCGATCAACGGATCGTCGTCTGAACGTGAATCCGAGTGGATGGGAACACCCGCAAGATCGATGCAGTTGAGCAGGTTCGTGTAGGTCAGTTCGGCGCTGAGGTTGAACGCAATGACGTCGAAGTCGCCTGCCGGGCGATGCGTGTCGACCGAGAACAGCGGCAGCCGCTCCCGCCGCAGCAGTGCTTCAAGGTCGGTCCAGGGAGAGTAGGCACGTTCGGCCGCGGCGTCGTCACGCTCATTGAGAATCTCATAGAGGATCTGCAGACCCTGGTTGGGCAACCCGATCTCGTAGGTGTCGGGGTAGGTCAGCAACCAGCTGACGATGCCGGCGCCGTGGGTCGGCGTCTGCGCGCCCTGCTCGCAGCCGATGTAGCGCGCCGGCTTCTGTACCTGCGGGAGCAGGTTCTCAAGACGGGGCCAAAGCGACGCGGACACTCATTGAGGCTACCCGCCCTCTCTGCAGACCAGCGCTCAGCTGCGCTGCGCCCTGTTTGACTGCGCTCTGCGGTCCGACGCTCCGCTTCAGCTACGCTCCAGAAAATCAAACCGGCGGCGGTAGACGCCCATCACCAGACCCAGCGCCACCATCGACGTGAGCATGGACGACCCGCCGTAGGAGACCAGCGGGAGCGGAATCCCAGTCACCGGCATCATCCCCATGGTCATACCGGCGCTCTGGAAGGCCTGAAACAGGAACATCGCCATAACCCCGATGGTTAACAACCGGTCGAACGAGTCGGTCGCGCGCACCGCGATCCGCCAGATCCGAAACAGCATCAACGCATACAGCCCCAGCAGCAGGCCCGCCCCTCGGAAACCCAGCTCCTCGCCGGCCACCGAGAAGATGAAGTCAGTCTGCTGCTCCGGAACAAGGTTCGAACGGGTCTGCGAACCCTGGAACAGGCCCTGGCCGAACAGACCCCCGTTGCCGATGGCGATCTGGGACTGCTCGACGTTGAACGCGGCGCGGACAGCCTCCGGACCCAGCGCAACGAGCTCCTCCTGATCGAGGAAGAAGGTCTGGAGCCGGTCCTCCTGAAACTTCTCTAGCACGTCGGACTGGAAGATCACCACCACGACGGCGACCGCGATCACGGCCAGACCGGCAATGAACCGCAGTTTGACTCCGCTCATGGAAATCATCGCCGCCACGATGACGACATAGACGAGGATGGTTCCCACATCGGGCTGTCGCAGGATCAGGAAGGCCGGCAGAGCAGCGAGGCCCAAGCCCACCAGCAGCCGCTTAGTCCGCACCTCCTCAACTGACAGGGCCGCGGCGAGAACAACAATGAGTATCACCTTGCCCGGCTCCGACGGTTGAAAGCTGAACCCGGCGAAGCTGTACCAGGCGCGTATTCCCCTCACGTTCTCGCCGAACAGCAGCAGACCGCCCAGCAGCAGGAGAAGTCCGACGTAGGCCGCGGGAATCCAGGCCCGTATTGAGCGGACACTGAGATGGGCCGCGAACACAGTGGCGATCAGGCCCAGAACCACGAACGCGACCTGACGTTCCAGGAACGAATGGTCGACCGGTTCAAGCGGCGTCGCCGAGCCGCGCGTGGCGGAGAAGACGAGCACCGCCCCCATCGCGGTGATCAGCAGCACCGTGATGATGAGCACCGGGTCCAGGACGAACCACCAACGCTGATCGTCGTCCTCGGCGAGAGGGGGGGGACGCGAGGTGAACGTACCGGGGGCCGTCACTGCGTCACCCCGCTGACCGAAACCGTCTCCTGCAATTCGGCGTCGCGCGCCGCGAGCAGGGCCTCGATACGAGCCACCTGCTCAAGTTCGGACTCATCGAGCGTCAACGCCCGCGGCATGTTGTTGCGTGCGATGGGCTCAAGTATCGCAGCCGCGACCGGCGCAGCGGCGACGCTGCCGAATCCACTCTCTTCCATCACCACCGCGATGGCGATCTCCGGGGGCCCGTCCACGTCTACGCCGGCCTCGGGAAAATCGTTGGGGCCCCAAGCCACGAAGAGACTCGTGTCCGCCTTCCCGTCAACCTCAGCGGTGCCGGTCTTCCCGGCCACCGGCCACTGGTCGATGGGAAACGACCCGCCCTGGAAGGCACTGGCAGCAGTGCCGCGGACCCCGCCGAATCTGGGAACCCCCAACAACCCCCGGATGATCGGGTCGGTCACCTCAGGTCCCAGGTCGAGTTCGTTCAACACCCTCGGGCCGAACTCGATTATCGAATCGCCCTGCGGACTCGTGATCCTCAACGCGACATTGGGTTGATGCAGTATGCCGCCGTTGGCGAACGTTGCGTAGGTGTTGGCCAGCTGGATCGGCGTCACCAGGACGTCACCCTGGCCGATCGACAACAGGATGGTGTCGCCGGCGAACCACTGGTCCCCGTCCCGGATGAAGACACCCTGGGAGAACTTGAGATCGAAGTAGTCGCGGTCCGGTACCACGCCGGAACGCTCGTAGGGAAGCTGCACGCCGGTGGTGCCTCCGAGCCCCAGAAGCCTCGCGGTCGTCTGAATCCCCTCGTCGCCCTGCGGCCCACGCTCGCGGGTGAAGAACCCCTCGCCGGCGAGTCGATAGAAATAGACGTCGCTCGACACAGTCAGAGCGTCGGAGAGGTCGACGTGGCGCGAGCCCACGAAAGGACTGTCGAACGCGCAGGTCCCCTCCAGTTCGGTTCCGGTTTCGCAGAACGGGTAGATGTAGCTCCCCTCGTCGTTGACGAACTCGTCGGTCCCGCCGTAGAGCTCGTCGATCACCCCGTGCTGGACAGCCGCCACGGAAGTGACCAGCTTCCAGGTTGAACCCGGTGCGTAGGAGCCCTGAATGGCCCGGTTCAGAATCGGCCAGTAGTTGTCGTCCGAGGTCAGCAGATTGAACTCCTCGGTGGATATTCCAGTGGCGAACTGCGACGGGTCGTAGGTCGGAAACGATGCCATCGCCAGCACGTCGCCATTCTGGGGATTGATCGCAACCACTGATCCGGCCGGGGCCAGGACGTCCGGCTCGTCCGACTCGAGACGGGTCTTGAGCAGTCCCAGTGCGAGCTGCTCCTCAGCGCGGGCCTGCAGGTCGATGTCGATCGTCAGCCACACGTCGTTGCCGGACCTGGGAGTGACACCGGGATGCTCTCGTATGACCTCGCCCACATTGTTGACCTCCAACCAGCGAACACCGGGAACGCCCCGCAGTTCGAGCTCGAAGATCCTCTCGATGCCGGTCTTTCCGATCTGGCTGTTCAGCTGATAGGTCTTGGCGTCGCTCGCGTCGGGATCGAGGTTGGCGTTCGCCTGTTCCTGCTCCGCTCGGGTGACGGGACCCACGTAACCCAGAAGGTGCGCCGCGAGCGTGCCGTAGGGATAGACGCGGATGGTGCGCTGCTCCACACGGACACCGGGGAACTGGTCCGGACGCTCCCCGAGATACACCATCAGCTTGGAGTTGACGTCGACCGCAATCGGAATCCGGTCGAACGGCCCGTAGCGGAGATCAGCGACCTCAGCGGCGATCGTCGACACCTTGGTCGGCTGGCCCGAGCGGCTGATCGCCAGAGCGAGCCTGCGGAAGACCTCGAGAGCCTCCGCCTCATCGAGGGTCTCGAGAACCTTGCGGTCGAAGGTCACGACCTGTACGACCTTGTTGTCGACAAGGACACGACCGTTGCGATCAAGGATCCGGCCCCGCGGTGCCTCCTCGTACACCGGTTCAAGCACGTTCGCGAGCGCCTCTCGTTGCAACACCTCGTGCTCGATTCCCTGGAGGAACCACAGCCGGGCCACGAGCGCACCGAAGAGGATCAGGGCCACGAACGCGAAGATCCGGAGTCGCAGCTTCAACTGGTCGTCGACAGCCATCGTCTCAACCCGAAGAGATCATCGAACGGCTCGCTCCGCCGAATCCCGACTGAGCTCCGATGGACCAGGCCAAGACGGGCCGTGTCAACGGCGCCGCCACCGCATTCACGAGCCCGGCGATCAACCCGACGCGCAGCATCTCCAGGTCGACGAGGCCGCGTTGTCCCATGACCTCCCCCAACAGGGCATAACCGGCGACCGCCGCGAAGGTCCCGACCCCCGCTATCGCGGCCAACTGCAACTTCGAGTCTCGAAACAGTTCCTCTCCACTGGCCGCGACCGCGAACGCCACCATGGCGAAGACGATCGCCGAGAGGCCCAGAGGAGTGGGAAGGTAGACGTCCCAGAACAGTCCGATCACGAACGCCGCGGTCGGTCCACGCTGCGGCCCGAACCAGTAGCCGAACATCACCGCGAGAAGAACGAGCAACTCCGGAGCAACCCCCAAGATCCTTACATCAGAAAACACCGTGACCTGCACAACCACCGCCACAAGCATCAGTGCGCCCAGCCTCAACGGGATCATTGGTTCACCTCACCAGCGCCGCCCTCTTCGGGGGGATCGAGAAGGTCCGGGTCGAGATCGAGGGGCACGCTGGTGCTCGGCACGACGTCCACCAGCGGCGGATCCTCGCGTTGCTCAGTAATGAGGACCGACACGAATGCCAGATCCTCGACATCGTTCGCCATCTCCACGAGGACTTCCAGAGCCAACTCGTCCGCGGCGGGGCGAACCTCGACGACCCGTCCGATGGGAACGTCGGCGGTGTAGCGCGAGTCGTTGTCGGTCACGACCGCGGAACCGATCTCCGGCAACAGTGCGGTGTCTGTGATCTTGGGCCAGTTCGGCCCCTGGTTGATGATGAACATCCCAGGTTCACCCGGGACCGCATGACCAAGACCCACATCGTCGGTGGAGACCAGCCGCACTCCGACGAGCAGGCCCGGATCACTCAGCAACTGGACCGTGGAGGTCACCCCGTCAACCCGCTCGACACGGCCCACGAGCCCCGCTCCGGTCACAACTGTCATACCTTCGGTCAGACCATGGCGGTGTCCCTTGTTGATCGTGACGACATCGCTGGCAAAGTTGCCGACCGGTCCCCGCTCGACGCGGGCTGTGACGGTCGCGACGTCTGCGGCGTAGGGCAGGTCCAGCGACTCCAGGAGTTGCTGATAGGCGCTGCTGTCGGCCTCGGCCTGGATCGCAGCACCGCGCATCGCATCGAGTTCCTGCTGCAGAGCCGCGTTCTCCGCTTCAAGGTCGTCGTACTCGAACAGAGAATTCCAGATGTCACCAACGGGTGAGAAGATCGTGGTGGCCAACGAGTTGACAGGATGGAGGAGATCCCGAACGAAGCCCTGCGCGGCCCGCGCCGACTCGAATCCCCGCAGATCGACGGTCAACAGAGTGATGGCAACAAGCGTGAGAAGGATCAGACGGTGACGAACCCGCCCCGTCCGCTGAGCCAGCGCCATGTAACCGCCTTGCGGTTACAGCTCGCCGGAGCTGAAAACTACGTCCCTCAGGGCCTCGAACTCCTCAAGAACTTGACCTGACCCGACAGCAACGGCATAAAGAGGTTGGCGGGCGATCCGAACCGGCATCCCCGTCTCGTCAGCCAGCCGCTGGTCGATGTTGCGCAACAGGACTCCCCCACCCGCCAGAGTGATGCCACGCTCCATGATGTCTGCCGCAAGGTCGGGCGGGGTCTGGTCGAGGGTCGACTTGACTGCGTCGCAGACAGCGACGATCGGCTCCTCGAGCGCAGAGCGAATGTCTTGAGTGCTCACGACGATGCTGCGGGGTAGGCCGGTCACGAGGTCTCGTCCGCGGATCTCTGCGCACAACTCCTTCTTGAGCGGTGTAGCCGAACCGATCTGAACCTTCACTTCCTCAGCAGTACGCTCACCGAGCGCAAGACCGTGCTCCTTCTTGACGTGCTGGGCGATTGCATCATCGAGTTCGTCGCCGCCGACACGGACCGATTGACTCGCCACGACACCGCCGAGGGAGATGACCGCGACCTCGGTGGTCCCACCGCCGATATCGACGATCATGTTGCCCGTCGGCTCCTGAACAGGAAGGCCGGCACCGATCGCTGCAGCCATGGGCTCTTCGATTATGTAGGCCGGTTTGCTTGCGCCCGCGTACTCCGCTGCCTCCTGCACGGCGCGTTGTTCGACACCGGTGATTCCCGAAGGAACCGCGATCACCATGCGCGGCCGAGCCCACTTGCGCTGATGAACCTTGCGGATGAAGTAACGGAGCATCTTCTCGCAGATCTCGAAGTCTGCGATGACACCGTCCTTGAGCGGGCGGATGGCCCGAATATTGGCGGGGGTGCGTCCGATCATCCGTTTCGCTTCAAACCCGACAGCCAAAGGCCGGTTGTCGGTGGTGTCGATGGCGACCACAGACGGTTCGTCCAACACGACGCCTTCGCCCCGCACATACACCAGGGTGTTGGCGGTGCCGAGGTCGACTGCCATGTCACGTCCCATAGCAGCCCGCAGACCACCACCCAACATGCTCTTGAATGAGTCTGCAGCCATTAGCTCGTTGCCTCGTTCCGGTATCCGAAGTTGGCCCGGGATAACCCAGCACGCACGGTGCTGTTCGCCCGCGCCCCAGTGTACGCAGAAATGCCGACCCGATGCCAAGAATCGATTGCACGCGGCCCATCATCAATGAACAGCGGTGTGTGGACAACAGAGCCGATCGGTAGTGCCGTCATCTGAGGTCAGCCTCGGCTCAGGTCCGGGAAGAAGATCGCAATCTCGCGTTCCGCGGACTCACCGGAGTCGCTCCCGTGAATCAAGTTCTCTGTGAACTGGTTGCCGAGGTCTCCACGGATCGTTCCCGGGTCCGCCGCCAGCGGATCGGTCGCTCCGATCATCTGGCGAGCCACGCGCCACGTCTCAGACACGCCTTCGACGACCGCTACCAACACCGGACCCCGGCTCATGAACGCGACCAAGTCGTTGTAGAACGGTTTGCCCTGATGCTCTGCATAGTGGCGGGCGAGGGTCTCCTCGTCGAGCACCCGGAGCTCCGCCGCCGCCAGCTTCAGCCCCTTGCGTTCGAAGCGCCCGAGTATCTCGCCCACCAGACCGCGTTCCACCGCGTCCGGTTTGCAGATGATGAGAGTTCGGTCCATGCGCTGGAAGGCTATCCCTTCGATTGAAAACGGCACCGCGATTCGAAACGTCACCGCGATTTCAAACGTCACCACGCACCTGACGCGGGCTTGGTCTCGGCTACAGCTCCGCGGCGAACTCGCGTGCGACCTCCAAAACGGTCACCGAACCCGCGACCACGATCAGGTCCTCGTCGTCGGCCTGATCTAAGACGAAATCCAAGGCTGGGGCGATGTCTGAGACAGCTTCGGCGCGCGCACCCAACGAGACTGCCGTGTCACACAGGGCCCTCGCTGCAACACCGCGGGGTGTGGGAGCCGTACAGGTGACCAACAGGTCGAAGTTGGCCGCGTCGAGGGCCCCGAGCACCTCCGCAGGATCTCGGCCGTCCTGGATTCCGAAGACCAGGAATCGACGGTTGAGTCCGCCGAAATCCTCCACGAGCGACCTTGCCAGCGCCTGCGCTCCAGGCGGATTGTGGGCAGCATCGAGCAGCATCAACGGACTGCGGTGGACCACCTCGAGCCGGCCCGGCGCCTCCACCGAACCGAAGGCCTCCCCCAACACTTCTGAGCTGAGCGGTGCGTCGAAGAACTCCTCGACCGCGCAGACAGCCAGCGCGGCGTTGTGTCCCTGATGGGCGCCATGCAGTCCGAGAAACACATCAGAATGCGTGGATCTCGGCGTTTCAATGCTCAGTAGGCGACCGCCGACCGCCACCTCCTTGCTCAACAGGGCGGGCGTGACGATGGAGGCCGGTGACTGTGCGGCGACGATCTCCGTGAGCTCGGCGGTGCTCTCACCGACGACGACACTTGAACCGGCCTTGACGATTCCGGCCTTCTCCTGCGCTACGCGACGCCACCAACCCGGCGCCCCGTCGGTGTGGTCGCGCCCGACGTTGGTGATCACCGCGACCTGGCCATCGACGACGTTGGTCGCGTCAAACCGTCCCAACATTCCCACCTCAACCACCGCCACCTCGACCGCCTCGTTCGCGAAATGCGCGAACGCAGCCGCCGTCACCGTCTCGAACCAGCTCAACGGTTCAAGTTCAGCCGCCTCCACAAGGCGTGCGATGTCGCCGACAGCCTGACCGAACGTCGGCTGGTCGAGTTCGGCGGCCCCCACCCGGATCCGCTCGCACGGAGTGACCAGGTGCGGACTCGTGTACAACCCGACCCGCAGTCCCATCGCGCTCAGTAACGACTCGATCATCCGCGCGGTCGAGCCCTTGCCGTTGGTGCCGGTGATGTGGAGGACCGGACAAGCGTGTTGAGGGTCGCCCAGGATCGCCATGACGTTGAGCATCTTGTCCAGCGACAGACCCTTGATCGCTCCCGCACGCGGCTGAACCTCGTAGTTGATCAGCCGATCAAGATGATTCAGCGCCTCTCGATAGTCCAAGTCACCAGTCCCGTTGCTTGGGGATCAAACAGCTCGGTCGCCTCAGCTGGCGCGCAGGTCCTCGACGCGGTCGAGCAGCACCGGCGGGACCTTCTCGAGGACCGTGTCCTCGTCGATCACGACCTGGCCGACATCGTCACGACCGGGAAGGTCGTACATGACGTCGAGCAGAACCTCTTCGAGGATCGCGCGCAGCCCGCGTGCGCCCGAGGACCGCTTGATCGCCTCCTCAGCAACAGCCAGAAGCGCTGACGGGGTGAACTCCAGGTCGACGTTCTCGAATTCAAAGATCTTCTGATACTGCTTGACGAGGGCGTTGCGGGGTTCAGTGAGAATCTCCACGAGCGCGTCCACTTCGAGGTGTCCCACCGCACCCTGTACGGGCAGGCGCCCGATGAACTCGGGGATCAGACCGAACTTGACAAGGTCTTCGGGCAGTACCTCATCGAAGATCGCTCCGAGATCCTTGTCTTCGGGGCGTCGAATATCGGCCCCGAAGCCGACACCGGTAGTCCCGATCCGATTCTCGACGATCTTCTCGATGCCTGCGAACGCCCCTCCGCAGATGAACAGCACATTGGAGGTGTCGATCTGGATGAACTCCTGGTGGGGGTGCTTGCGTCCGCCTTGAGGCGGTACGGCTGCCGTCGTTCCTTCGAGAATCTTCAGAAGCGCCTGTTGAACTCCCTCACCGGACACGTCGCGGGTGATCGACGGGTTCTCGCTCTTGCGGGCCACCTTGTCGATCTCGTCGATGTAGATGATTCCGGTCTCAGCCTTCTTGATGTCGTAGTCGGCTGCCTGGATCAGCTTCAACAGGATGTTCTCGACGTCCTCGCCGACGTATCCGGCCTCGGTGAGTGCAGTGGCATCGGCGATCGCGAAGGGCACGTTGAGCATCCGGGCCAGAGTCTGCGCCATCAGCGTCTTGCCGCACCCGGTCGGGCCGATCAGCAGTATGTTGGACTTCGAGAGTTCAACTTCGGAGTCAAGCTGGGAGCCCAACTCCACCCGCTTGTAGTGGTTGTAGACGGCCACTGAGAGGATCCGCTTGGCGTTGTCCTGCCCGACGACGTAATCGTCGAGGAACTGGTAGATCTCCCGCGGCGAGGGCAGCACCCCCAGACTGTTCTCGGAACCCTCCGCCAACTCCTCTTTGATGATCTCGTTGCAGAGACCGATGCATTCGTCGCAGATGTAGACCCCAGGACCCGCAATGAGCTTCATGACCTGCTTTTGTGACTTCCCGCAGAAAGAACACTTCAGCAGTTCTCCACCTTCGCCGAATTTGGCCACTGGTTCCTTCCCTGCTTTCCGGATCTGGACGGATTCAGCCGATCACTGCGATCGCACCGCTGCTGTCAACAGTATTACGCGTCTCAATCACCTCATCGATTATGCCGTACTCTTTGGCCTGAAGCGCGGTCATTACGAAGTCTCGGTCCGTGTCGGCCGCGATCTTCTCGACCGACTGACCGGTGTGTAGGGCCAGAACCTGCTCCAGCGAGACCTTCATCCGCTGGATCTCGGCGGCTATCAACTCGATGTCGCTGGCCTGTCCGCGAGCACCGGCGTAGGGCTGATGAATGAGGATCCGAGCGTGGGGCAGTGCCAGGCGCTTGCCCGGTGCACCGGCCGCCAACAGCACCGCTGCAGCCGACGCTGCCTGACCGAAACAGATCGTGGTGATGTCGGGCTTGATGTAGCACATCGTGTCGTAGATCGCGAACAGGGCGTTGATGTCGCCGCCCGGCGAGTTGATGTACAGGTTGATGTCCTTGTCGGGATTCTCCGACTCCAGGTGCAGCAGCTGGGCACAGATCAGGTTTGCGATGGTGTCGTCGATCGGCGTGCCGATGAAGATGATGTTCTCCTTCAACAGACGGCTGTACAGGTCAAAGGCCCGTTCTCCCCGGTTCGTCTGCTCCACGACGGTGGGAACGAGGTAGCCGCGGGGGTTGATGTCAGTCATTGGTCGTCTCCATCGTCTGTCGGTGCGTCGTCTGTCGCTTCGTCCTGGGGGTCGGCGGCCTCGGATGACTCCGCTGCTCGCAGATCAACCGCAGCACCGGATTCGTCGATAAGTTCAACGTTGTCAAGAAGCCACTCTAGGGCCTTGGATTTGGCGAGATCGGCACGCAACGACGAGAGTTGTCCCAATTCTCTGAGCCGCTCCATCTGCTCAGAGCCGTCGGCACCGACCCTCGCGGCCATTTCATCGATCGTCTCGGTGAGTGTGTCGTCGTCGGGGTTGAGTCCCTCGGCCGCAGCGATCGCCCGCAGGGCCAGGTCGACCTTGACCGCGTTCTCAGCAGACCCCGCGAACTCAGAGCGCAGCTGATCGATGTCCTGGCCCGTCTGGGCGAAGTAGTCGTTCGGGTCGACTCCAGACTCCTGCAGATTCCCGAACAGTTCCTGAAGCCGACCATTGATCTCGTCGGTGACCATCACCTCAGGGACCTCCTCGGTCACCAGATCAGCGAGCGCCTCGGCGATCTTCAGGTCAGCGGTGCGACGGGCCATCGACATCTTCATCGAAGCGAGACGTTCGCTGATGTCGGCGCGCAGTTCATCGACCGTCTCGAACTCGGTTGCTTCGGCGGCCCAGGAGTCGTCGAGTTCCGGCAGGACCGCTTCGCGCACGTCCAGGACATCGATGACGAAGTTGAGGGGCTCGGGCTCGTCGGGGTCCGGATGGGCAGCTTCGAAGGTCACCTCATCACCGGCGACGGCGCCGCGGAGGTTCTCGTCGATCTCCGCCACGACGGCACCGGTGCCCACCTCGTAGTCGTAGTCGCTGGCTGACAAGCCGGGCAGTTCCTCACCGCCGTGGCTGCCGACGATGTCGATGCCGACCTGATCACCGTCGGTTGCAGGCCGATCCACGGTCTGGAACACGGCATGCTCGGCTCGGAGCCGATCGATCTCGGAGTC
This sequence comes from uncultured Acidimicrobiales bacterium, assembly GCA_951812975.1. Lineage (GTDB taxonomy): Bacteria > Actinomycetota > Acidimicrobiia > Acidimicrobiales > Aldehydirespiratoraceae > VXYK01. The sequence goes on from CATOTC010000003.1 coordinate 354,314, forward strand.
GATGTCCTCATCTGTTGGGTCAGGGCTCGGGACCTCGATGCGCAGGCCGTTGTAGCCGGCCACTTCGATCACGGGTCGGATCTCGACTGTGGCGTCGAAGACCACCGCGCCCCCCTCCTGTCCGGCAACGATCTCGATGTCGGGCGAGTCGATCACGTCCACGTCGTGTTGGACCACAGCCTGCTGGTAGTAGCCGGGCAGTTCCTCACGGAGAGCCTCGGAGCGTCCGTACTGGTGCCCGAGCTGGACCTCGAGGATCCGACGCGGGACCTTGCCCTGTCGAAATCCTGGTATCCGGACCTGTTTGGAGATACGCCTGAACGCCTCGGAAACCGCTGTGTCGAACTCCTTCTCATCAACCTCGACCGTCAACTTGACCTTGTTGTCGTCAAGGAACTCGATACTGCTCGTAGTGCCATTGTTGTTCACCCGAAAGAGCCTAACGGCACGCGGGATCGACTCAATTGCCCAACAGCCTCGCCAACCGAGTTCAGGTCATCTGGGCGCTTCGACTCCGAGACGGTTCAATCTCTGCACAGGCCGCTAACCTCCCGTTAGCCTCGAAAGGCGCCGCGGGTGTAGTTCAACGGCCAGAACCTCAGCCTTCCAAGCTGATGATGGGAGTTCGATTCTCCTCACCCGCTCCATCCGAACGCTAATCGGGGCTCCCGCGTTCAGGCCGTGCACGGTGGATCGAACTGATGTGACCGATTACGCAACCGGTTTTGGTCGCTAACCGGTTGACGGATACAGATGCGCCATCGTTCCGGGTTCCACCCGACAGGTCTCGATGAAGTCGTCGACATCATCTCGCTTGAGCCGGATCACGCGACCGAACTTGTAAGCCGGAATCTGACCCTCGTCAATAAACCGGTACAGGGTTCTCGGCGTGATGCCCAGCCGGTCTGACGCTGCCGGGGTTGACAACCAAATCACATCATCTGCAGGTTGCTCGGGCATTCTGCCTCCCTTCAGAAGAAAATTCCCCTGGTGATTTACGCTAATTTACAGGGTTTTTGAGGCGATCACATCGGTTGTAGGCCAGCAACATCGAAATTAGCTGTGGAAGTCTGATTTTTCTGCTGTTATGGTCTCGCTGCGAGTCGATCAGGAGCGGGAACTGTCTGGTCGGCTCGGCGGGGCGGGCGCCACGAAGGCGCACGCCAAAGGCGGAGGAGTTTCAACGGCGATGACAGATCCAAGGACCCAGGGCCTTGACGCGGCGGCACCGGAAACGGCGGGTGTCAAACGATCCATAGTCTCCCGCCGCAGCCTTCCCAACGGACGAGCGCTCATCGGCGCGCTGCTGGTGACGGTCGCCGCGGTAGGAGCATTCGTATTCTCCACCCGAGGCGAGAGCGGGCCCAAAAACGAATACCTCGTCCTGCTCAGAGACATCGACGCCGGTGGGTTGGTCAACGCCGCTGATGTGACGTACGAACCGATGACGCTCAGCCCGGAGCTGGCCGATATCGCCTTCTCCTCGACACGCAGCGACACGACCGGGCACCTCGACGGCGCGACAGCCCTGCGCTTCCTGCATGCAGGCGCGTTGCTGCTCGCTCCCGATCTGCGCGGCGCCAACCGGGTCCCCGGCGGGGAGACGACCGAGATACACGAACTGACCGTGCCAGTGCCGGTGGACCGCACACCTGAGGCGCTCGCACGGGGCGACCGGGTCGCCGTCCTCGCCTACGACTCACGCAACGACACAACCTGGACCGCAGTTGACGATGGGCTGGTTCTGGACTACAGCACGTCGCGCGACGGCATCGGTCCGAGCTCGCACGGCCGTCTCACGCTGGCGCTGAGTGGTCCTCAGGGCGTCCTGCGCGGCGCGCACCTGTCATTTCTTGAACTCACCGTGGTGCTGACGACGAGAGCTGCCAACGACGAGTATCCCGGGCACTACGGCGGTCCGATTCGAGTCGATCCGCGCAACGAGGGTGATCCCTCGGGTGTGCCGCCCGACGACGCGGTCGTCACCGACAGCGAGGAGTTCATGCAATGAGCGATGATCGCTGGGTCGTTCTCGGTCTCGGCCACCCCAGAGCCGAATGGTTCAGCAGACTGTCCCGATGGTCGACCGCTGCGGCCGTCCCGGTCGACTTCATAAAGTGCATCTCAAGAGACGAGGTGCTGGCGCGACTCAACGGCGGAAGGTCCTGCTCGGCGCTGCTCGTCGGCGACGACGTCGTCGGACTCGACCGCGACCTGATCGACAGTGTTCGCATCGCCGGCGCAGCTGTCATCGTCGTGGGCTCCACCTTCGAACGGGACTGGAACGAACTCGGTGTCGCCACACGCCTTCCCGAGGAATTCGAGCGGTCGGACCTGCTCGGCGCGCTCACCGACCACGCCGCGCCGATCGCGAACATTGCCGCGGTCGTCGGCGACTCCCCTGTGGAGGTGTCCTCAACGTGGCGCGGTCGCCTGATCGCCGTCACGGGGCCGGGAGGGGCCGGATCATCGGTAGTGGCGATGGCTGCGGGTCAGTCGTTCGCCAAAGAGCCGAGCAACCACTCGATGGTGTTGTTGGCAGACCTTGCTCTGAACGCCGAGCAGGGAATGCTGCACGACGCGCGGGAAGTGATCCCCGGAGTGCAGGAGTTCGTTGACGCGCACCGAGTCGGCAGAGTGCCCGTCGAAGTGATGCGGTCACTCGTGTTCGAGGCCGTCGACCGCGGCTACCACCTGCTGCTCGGCCTGCGCCGTCATCGTGACTGGACGGCGATTCGGCCTCGATCCTTCGAATCGGCCCTTGACGGGATGCTACGCGCCTACCGCCTGGTCATAGCTGATATCGACCACGACTTTGAAGGCGAGCGAGACACTGGTTCGCGAGACATCGAGGACCGCAATCACATGGCCAGAACGGTCGCGGCCAGAGCCGACCTCGTTGTCGTCGTCGGCCTCGCCACCACCAAGGGAATCCACTCGATGACACGGACGATCCGTGAACTCGTCGCCATGAAGATCGAATCGGAACGGATCGTCGCGGTTTTGAACCGAACCACTCGCAACCCCCGTCGGCAAGTCGATGCCGCCGACGCCCTGGCCAGTCTGCTGGCACGCGACGAGAGCGTCGGCGACATCGGCGACCCCGTCTTCGTGAGCGAGAGAGCCGATATCGAGGACGCCCTTCGTGACGGCGTTCGGCTGCCGAACAACGCAGGAAAGTCGTTGCACCGGCAACTCTCGAACCGGCTCCGGACGCCTGTGGGCGAATTGAGTTCACAAGACCCAGCCGAGACCCCCGAACCGGTGCCGGTAGCGCCCGGATCGCTCGGGCACTGGACCGACCAGACCTGACTGTCACGACCATGACCATCACCGACGACCTGACACCGTTAGCCGAGATCGAGACCAGAGTCAAAGAGCGCGCCAAACATGAAGCTCTCGACCTCAACGCGGTTGAGAGCGCCCAAGCGTTGTCCGTGCTGGTCGCGGACGAGATCCGTCACTGGAACGACGATCATCGCCGCGGCATCCGCCCGTATCCGCTCAGCTATCCCGAGATCGTCTCAGAACGGGCGCTCCGCAATCTGACCGGATACGGCCCCCTCGGTCCCCTGCTTGAAGACGCCGACGTGTGGGAGATCATGATCAATGCGCCAGACGCCATCTTCGTTAAGCGCCATCGAGGCACCAGCGGATACCACGACGAGGTGTTCCACAACGACGAACACGTGATCCGCACGCTCACAAAAGTGCTCGACGATGCATCCAGCGCGCACCGCAAACTCGATCCCAGCGAGGGGCTGCAGGACGCGCAACTCGACAGCGGAGCCCGTCTGCACATCGTCCACGGCGACGTCTCCCGCGGCGGCCACATCATGGTCAATGTCCGCAAGTTCACCGGTATCGCCTTCCGCAACCTCAGCGAACTCGTGGGGCGGGAGATGCTCTCGGCCCCGGCGGCCGAATTCCTCCGCGGCTGCGTTGCAGCGAGACAGACGATGGTGTTCGCGGGTGCTCCCGGAGCGGGCAAGACCACCATGCTCAACTGCTGCGTTGCGGAACTCAACCCGTCGTTGCGGGTGGTAGTGGCCGAAGAGGTCTTCGAAGCCGATATTCCCCTGCCGAACGTGGCCAGCATGCAGACTCGCGCGGCGCGCTCGGACCGGCCCGAGGTCGACCTCCGGCGCCTCGTTGCGGGGTTCTTGCGAATGGCCCCCGACGTGGCGATCGTCGGCGAGGTCCGCGACCGCGAGGCACTCCCGCTCCTGCTGACGCTCTCCTCAGGCGTCAAGGGCTACACCACGATCCATGCGGGGTCCGCTCGCCAGGCGCTCACACGTCTCCGCTTCATCTGCCAACTCTCCGATACCAGCAACGAGTTGCCGATGAGCGCGCTCAACAGCCTCGTGAGCGAGGCAATTGACGTCGTCGTCCACTGTGTTCGGACCCGCACCGGACCGCGGGTCGGCTCGATAATCGCGGTCGAGGATCTGGTGGGCACGGTCGACGGCACGGCCTTCACGACGACCGATGTGTTCGTCCGCGACAGTCTGGACAGCCCACTTCGCTGGTCGGGACTGATACCGGCGCGTCTCGGGCGGGCGTTCGCCGAGAACGGGTTGGACCTCCGTTGCAACCTGGACCCGGCGGGAGCCTCCAGATGATCCCGCTTCTAATCGCAGTCACCGCCGGATTCGGAGTGTTCTTGATGTACTCGGCACTTTCTCTGGGTTGGAGCGGAGCGGGACTGGGGCCCCGAATCGGCTCGACTTCTCGTTCCCGGCGGGGCGTCGGGACCTTCGATGTCGATGTCTGGCTGCAACAGGCCGGTCTCGAAGGCACCGACAAGAGGGAGTTCCTGGTCGTGGTCGCATCGTTGTTCATCGTCGGCTTCCTGCTTGCCTACGCAGCTTTCGGGGGCGCGGTACCGGCCCTGGCGATCGGAGCATTCGCGGCGTCGTTTCCGATCGCGTCTTATCGCTGGCGGCGAATCAATCGGCGACAACGGGCACAGGAGGCATGGCCGCGCATGATCGAGGAGATCCGCCTCCAGACCTCGTCACTGGGACGTTCGGTCCCTCAAGCGCTGTTCGAGGTCGGTCGGCGCGGCCCAGTGGAGCTGCGGGGTGGATTCGAAGCTGCTCACCGCGAGTGGCTGCTCACGACCGACCTCGCCCGCACGATCACCGTGTTGAAGCACCACCTGGCCGACCCCACCGCCGACATGGCTTGCGAGACTCTTCTGTGCGCCCACGAACTCGGTGGCGCGGACCTCGACGGGCGCCTAGAAGCGTTGGCCGAAGACCGCCAGTCCGATGTGCAGGGTCGCAAGGACGCCCACAGCCGGCAGGCGGGCGCCCGTTTCGCTCGTCTGTTCGTGTTCTTGGTGCCGGCGGGGATGACTCTTGCCGGGATGTCGATCGGCAACGGCCGCGCCGCCTATCGCAGCAGCACCGGGCAGATCATCGTGATGGTCGCCATCGCCATGGTCATCGCCTTCTGGATGTGGGCGGGGCGGGTGATGCGTCTTCCGGAACCGCAGAGGGTCTTCAAGGACTGACCGTGCGCGCACTCGCGATTCTGTCGCTGTCGGCTTTCGTCGGTATGGCGCTGCTGCTGTCTGAACGGCGCTGGATCAGCCGGCCGAAGATGACCGATCGGCTCAGCCCGTACGCACCAGGGTTCGCCGCTCATGGGCGCGCCGGAATGCTCTCGGTCGCTTCCTTCCGTGAAGTGATCGCTCCTTTGTCGCGGGCTGTCGGCGAACGGGTCGCTCGCGGTTTCGGGGTCAGCGAAGAACTCGGTATCCGGCTCCTTCGAATCCACTCACCTTGGGATGTGACAGCCTTCAGGGTCCGCCAACTCGGCTGGGCCAGCGCTGCTTTCGTGGTGGGAACCCTTGTCGCTGTGGGTCTCGAGCTGTCCACACTGTTTGCGGTCCTGGGAGTCCTGGGAGCGCCGATACTCACATTCCTGGTTCTTGAACAGCAGGTGGTCGGGGCTTCATCGGCGTGGCAGCGACGGTTGTCTCTGGAGTTGCCCGTGGTGGCTGAACAACTCGGGATGCTGCTGTCGGCCGGATGGTCTTTGAGCGCGGCTCTCAACAGGGTCGCGGACCGCGGCAGCGGCAACTGCTCCGAGGACCTCAAACGAGTGATGCAACGCATGCACCAGGGCCTCACAGAAGCAGAGGCCCTGCAGGAGTGGACCGATCTGGCCGGCGTTGAGGCGGTTGAGCGTCTCGTCTCGATTCTGGCTCTGAACCGGGAGACCGCCGATCTCGGGCGGCTGATTTCAGAGGAGGCCCGCGCTATCCGCCGCGAGAACCAGCGTGAGCTGATCGAAGCCATCGAGAAGCGCACGCAGCAGGTCTGGATTCCTGTGACCGCGGCCACTCTGGTCCCCGGCCTGCTGCTGATGGGCATCCCGTTCCTGGACGCCCTCACCCTCTTCTCCACCAACTGAATCTCTAGCAATAGAACGGCACCGCTGCTGGCGTCTTGACCACATCGCAACGGGTTTCTGATCAGGTCAACAGGACTGCTCACAGGTCCGGCGAAATTGCACTTCTACTCGCAACCACCAACCAAGGGACAACAACCATGAACATGTACATCATCTCCTGGATGCAACTCCAGATGCTCGTCAGCTACGCCAACAAGCGCACGGGTCGCCTGGTCGGCGACCGCGGCGAGGGCGTTATCAGTACCGCGATCGCAGTATTGATCACCGCCTTCCTGGGTGCGGCCATGTGGGTCGGTTTCAACACTATCTGGACTGGTGCAGAGACCAAGATCACCACAGAAGTCAACAAAATCGGCAACCCGTAGAGGCTCGGCAGTTGCATTCGCGTCAACGGTGCGGTCGGCCGACAGATCAACAGCGGGGCGCCGGTCTGATCGGCACGAGCGCCGGTTTCCTGGTGTTCATGCTGATGATGCTGGCGGCAGTCCAGATCCTGTTCAACCTGTATGCGACCTCGATGGTGACCGCCGCGGCGCATGATGCAGCACGGCAGGTCGCCGGTTTCGACGCGGCCGCAGACCGCTGCGGGGCAGTCGCTGAGGCCGAAGCAGCGTTCCTGCGGTCGCTCGGCGACTACGGCACGTCGGGTCATGCCACCCTGCACTGGACCTGCAACGACCCCGACGTCGTGAGGGTGCGCGTCGTCGCACAACACCCTTCGGCGCTCCCTGAGCGACTCGCGGGGTTGACCTCTTTGGCAATGCTCGACCGCACGATCGAGATCCGCGCGGAGTCCCGCCGATGAGCGCTGCCGTCGGCCGGGGACCTGTCTCACGGCGGCTGCGCGGCGACGCGGGCCAGGTCGGCGGATTCGAGGTGCTGCCCTTCGGGTTCCTGCTCTTTGTCAGCGTCACCCTGATGTTTGTCAACGTCTGGGGGGTCATCGACACCAAGCTGGCCGTGACCTCAGCCGCAAGGGAGGCAGCCCGGGCCTACAGCGAGTCCGACAACGAGAACAGCGCCCGCCTCGCCGCGGTCGCCCGCGCCACCGAGACGCTCACGGCTTACGGTCGAAGCGGCGATCGCGCCTCCATCGACGTGCCCGTGTTGCCGCAATTCGAGCGATGCACCCGGGTGACGGTGACGGTGAGCTACGAAGTTCCTGGGATCGTCGTCCCCTTCCTGGGCGGAATCGGAGGGCCCCGAACCGTCGCATCGTCTTTCACCGAAGTGGTCGATCCCTACCGGGACCGGATCGCCGGAGTGGCGCGATGTTGACCGATACCCGGACTGCTGAAGGGGCCCCACCTCCGAGGTTCCGTGACGGTCGGGGCACGGTGCTGCTGATGTTTCCCGCAGCGCTGATGGTCATGGTGGTCCTGGGGGCCGTCGTCGTCGACGTCGGGTACACCACGATCCGCGGGCGCGAACTGCGAGCGGTAGCCGCGTCCGCGGCGAACGACTCTCTGGCCGCTCTCGACATCGTCGAGTTGCGAACCACCGGTGAGACCGTGATCGACGGCGCCGCGGCGCGCCGGATCGTCTCCGAGGCGATCGCCTCGGGTCCGCTCCCCGACGCACGAATCGTCGATGTCGTAATCGATCGATTCGAGATCTCCGTGACACTTGCACTGGACCTCGATCTGGTGATGGCACCGGCTCTGGGGGACCTCACACGAGTGACGCTGGTGCGGACCGAACGAGCAGCGGTCGTCACCTAGCGGCTCAAGAATCAGAAAACAGCCGAGATCAGAAGCAGATCAGAAGTAGACAGTGTGCCTGGCCCTCTCGACCACCTCGTCGAGGTCGTCGGTCCACGCGCCCAGCGACAGGTACTTCCAGCCCCCGTCGGCTGCGATTGTCACGATCGTGCCCCGGTCGATCCTCGCAGCGACTCGAACCGCTCCCGCCATCGACGCTCCGGTGGAGATGCCGCAGAAGATTCCCAACTCAGCCAAGCGACGCGTCCACTCAAGGGACTCGCGTGGACGCACGATACGTTTGCCGTCCAGCAGGTCCACGCCGCGCCACCGTTCAAACACCGGCGGGATATAGCCCTCATCGATGTTGCGGAGCCCTTCGACAAGCTCACCCACCGGCGGCTCCACAGCCAACACCTCGATGTCGGGATTCTGCTCCTTTAGGAAGCGGCCGACGCCCATGAGCGTGCCGCTGGTCCCCAGCCCGGCGACGAAGTGGGTCACGTCGGGAACCTCCGCCCAGATCTCAGGACCCGTCGACTCGTAGTGGGCACGAGGATTGGCCTCGTTCTCGTACTGGTACAAGAAGACCCAATCGGGGTTCTGCTGCGCCAACCCCTGGGCACGGAGCACCGCTCCGTTGGAGCCCTCGGCCCCCGGAGAGTCAATGATCTCCGCACCGAAGAGCTCGAGCATCTGCCTTCGTTCGACCGAGGTGTTGTCCGGCATGACAATCTTCACCCGGTAGCCGCGGGTGCGGGCAATCATCGCCAGAGCGATCCCGGTGTTGCCCGAAGAGGGTTCGATGATGGTCGCTCCGGTTCTGAGCGTGCCGTCGGCCTCCGCGGCCAGCACCATCGACCGCGCGATTCGGTCCTTCACCGAGCCGCCAGGATTCTGGCCTTCGAGCTTGAGCAGGATCCGCGCTTCGGGGTTGGGACTCAACGCGCTGACATCAACGATCGGTGTGTTGCCGATCATGTCGATCACGGATCCGAACACGGTCACGCGTCCGCTCCGTTGGTCAGCACCGTCACCGGTTCCTCGGTGATCTGCTCGTCGGAGATCCTGTAGCAGCGCAACGACGGGTCGGGATGCTTGAGCGAGACGATGATGAACCGCCACACACCGAAGGGATCGAAGCGGGCGGCGTCGGCCACATCAGTCGGCGACGGGTAGTTGGTCGTGTGGGTGTGGGAGTGCATCACTCCGATCACTGCCATCCCGTCGTCGTCAGCGGCACGCTCGACTCTGAGGATCTCGGCGCCGTCGAGTTCGTAGATCCGGCTCGAACGGGCGGTGTTGGTCATTGGGAAGAACCGTTCAACACGATCACCCCCGTACTGGCCGGCAAACAGCCCGCACGCCTCGTCGGGCAGCCCCGCGATCGCATGGCCGAGCATCTGGGAATGAACCGACGCGGGGATCTCCAGCACGCGCGCCAAGGGTAGCGCGACCCGCACTTGGCAGCATTAGCGTTGCGGGAATGGCGAAGTCGAACAAGCCACGCGATCTTCCCGCCGAGGCGACGGCGGTGGCCACCAACCGCGTAGCGCGCCGCGACTACACGATCCTGGACTCCCTGGAGGTCGGTATCCAACTGCACGGCAGCGAGGTCAAGTCGCTTCGCGAGAGCAGGGTGCAGTTGGCCGAGAGCTACGCCATCATCTACCGCCGCGAGCTCTGGCTCGTCGGGCTGCACATCTCGGCGTACTCCCATTCCGCCGCCGCCTACGCCCACGAACCCGACCGGCGCCGCAAGCTGCTCGCCCATCGCCGCGAGATCGACCGTTGGGCCTCACGGCTGGACGGCGAGAAGCTCGCTCTGGTGCCCCTGGCGCTCTATTTCGTCGGCGGGCGGGCGAAGCTCAAGCTGGCGCTGGCCCGTGGCCGCACCCAGGCCGACCGACGCCAGGATATCGCCCGCCGTGATGCCGACCGTGAAGCGCAAAGGGAGATGACCCGCTCCCACCGCCGCCGCTCAGACGCCTGACGAGCGCAAGGCGCTCAACCGGGCGCAGTGCCGTGGTCATCGGCAAAGTCCGGCGGCGGCCGACCCTCAACCGGGCGCAGTGCCGTGGTCATCCGCGAAGTCCGGCGGCGGCCGACCCTCAACCGGGCGCAGTGCCGTGGTCATCCGCGAAGTCCGGCGGCGGCCGACCCTCAACCGGGCGCAGTGCCGTGGTCATCCGCGAAGTCCGGCGGCGGCCGGCGAAGGCGTATTTGGCCGGCGACGACCTCTACCGGGTGAGTCGCCAAGGGCTCTCGGGCCGGCCGGCGGGTGGCCTGTCCGCTGGTGACGTCGAAGCGACCCTGATGCATCGGGCACTCGATCTCACAACCGACGAGCACTCCCTCAGAGAGGCGCGCCGAGTGGTGGGTGCAGGTGTCGTCGACTGCATAGACCGCGCCGTCGGCCGTGCGGCAGACTGCGTAACGCACTCCCCCACGTTCCACGCCCACCACATCGCCCAACGGAACATCCTCCACGTCGCACAGGACATCAACTGCCGTGTCGATCGTGGCCGGGGAAACCGCAGCCGAATCAACCCTGGCCGGGGAAACCGCAGCCGGGCCTGCCCTCAATCGGCGCTCAGTCTGCTGACCGGTGCCGACGGGGACGCGACTGGGCAACCGATAGTCGGGGTCGGTGCGCTGGCGGCGCATCGTCGTCACGATCTCCACCATCCCGGCCCGCACTCCCCTAGTGGGCTCCGGCAGTTGATCCTTGATCTCGGAGTGCAGCGCGGGGAGCGCGTGGAACGGCACCATCGGGTACATGTGATGCTCGATGTGGAAGTTCATGTTGCAGTACAGCCACTGCAGCGGCCTGCTGACATACATGCTGCGGGTGGTGCGGCGATGGTCTGCTGCCTCCGTCTCGAGTCCGCCGTGCTGCAGGGCCCGCAGGAGGCCGTGCATCGGCTCACCCACCACCCGGGGAAGCATCAACATCACCACCGGCAGCGGGGTCCACAGCACAAGACAAGACCCGATCACGCTCGCATACAGGAACAGGAACACCCTGGCATTGCGGGCCGTGAGCGGCAGATCGTCTACCGGCACAGCCTCGCGGATCGTGTCGTTCGGACGCTTGAACGCGAGCTGCACGAGCTCCTTGTTGTAGTTCCAGAAATGGTTGCTCCCCAGCACCAGGTTTGCCAGGTCGCGCCGCTTGATCGGGTTGGGCAGCAGGTACTCGGCATCGGCACCGACGATCGAGGTGTAGGTGTGGTGTCGGGCATGGACCCAGCGCACCGTGACCGGCTCCCAGTTCTGCATCCAAGAGTTCGTGTACAACAGGGCGTTGTTCAACCAGAGCCGTCGGAACGGCGTGTAGTGGCAAGCCTCGTGACCGGTCGCGTTGGAGAAGGACCATACGAGGCAATAGGCCCCATAGGTCGCCAGGAACCACCACGACCCCACGATCCACAGCAGCACCGAGACCGCTCCGAAACTGCCCAGGAGCGCGAAGTACGCAGTGATGCGACGCAACGCTTCGCTGTCGGTCCTTCGACTGAGCCGAGTGAGGGTCTCTCTGGGGAGCGTCGCCTTGAACCACCGATCTGACTCGGGAGGGCCCGGTGCGGCTGCTGGTGGACGGGTCGGGTCAGTGGGCGATTGCTCCCGGTACGAGACGGTCGAGTCCATCACACCGGCCGATTCAATCCCAAGACTGAGGGGTTCGGGAGAAGACCTCGTTGAGCAGCGGGACGAAGTCTTCGACCTGAAGATCGTCGTAGTGGGGGTCGAAGCAGTTCTGGTCGTAGGAGGCGCAGAAGTCGATACACCGATCGAAGTGCGGCGACTCGGAGTAGCGGTCGCGCTCATCGCGGTCACCGCCGAGGTGGTGAAAGTAGTAGTAACCCTGGAACAGCCCGTGGTGGCGGACCACCCAGGCGGTCTCTTCGCTCACGAAGGGAGTGAGGATCACCGCTGCCACCTCGCTGTGGTTCGCCGGAGCGAGCACATCGCCTATGTCGTGGAACAGGGCTGCAGCCACGAACTCGTCGGGTTCTCCGTTGCGCAGCGCCCGGGTGGCGGACTGGCGGCTGTGGCGCTCCCTGTCGATCTGATACCCGAGCGTGGGACCCTCGAGCAGACGGAGTGTGGTCAGCAGATGCTCGACGAGCGTCTCCGCAGCGTGGTCCCGGTACCGTTTGTCGAGTTGGCGGTAGTCCTCGGCGGTTCCGTCAGCCATCTCCGTCCAGTCAACGGTGAATGCCTCGGCCATTGATCCTCATCCTCTCTGTGAATGAAAGCCCGCGCGGTGTGCCTTACTCCATTCAAGCCGAGGCGGAGTCGCTTCGGAAGGAACCGACATATGTAATTTCTTGGATCTATCATTAGCAATGCTTATGATCCAGTAATGATATTCACCGGCCCGGAGCCTCCGCTGCACCTGTTGAGGACCTTCGAAGCAGCGGCGAGACACACGAACTTCACGCGGGCCGCGGAAGAACTGTCGGTAAGCCAACCCGCGGTGAGCCAACAGGTCCGGCTTCTGGAGCGGATCCTTGGTCGAGACCTCTTCGAGAGGGTCGGCCCCTCGTTGCGGCTCACCAATGACGGACGGGAGCTGGCTACTTCCGTGGCGGACGGCTTGGCCCAGATCGAACGCGGGCTGGGACTGATCCGAACACGCTCCCAGGACCACTGCCTCGAGGTCAGGGCGAACAGCACATTCGTCACCCGATGGCTGCTCCCCCGCCTGCCCTCGTTCCTCACTGAACATCCGGAGATCGAACTCGACCTGACCACCAGCTACTGGGCCGAGCAGCCGTTGTCGACGGGGGCGTCGGTGCACATCGACTTCGGGGCAGTCTCAGAGGAGGTGGAACTCGTGGTGGGACGCCAGCGAGTGCTCGCCGTGGCGCGCGCCGATGTCGCTGCCAGGGTGAACACTGCGTCGGACCTGGCCCGGGTCACCTTTCTCGAAGTGGTCGGTGGCGACGGCTGGCGCGAGTTCCTCGCCGGATACGAGATGGAGTTGAATCCCTGGCCGCATACGCACAGGTCGATGACCTACCTGCACACTCTCGACCTGGCCCGGACGGGTCAGGGCGTAGCGTTGGCTCACGAGATGATCGTCGAGGATCTGCTGGAGTCGGGCGAGCTCACGACTGTGGCCAATCTGTCGCAACCGTCGCGCGAGCACTACTACCTGGTCACGCCTCCGACGAGGCGCATCAACTCGGCAGTGGCCGCGTTCTTGGACTGGCTCCGGTCATTCAGTTCCGGTCATTCAGTGATGGCGACCGGGTTGTCGCAATGAAGCAGCCCGGGTGGGGGCCGGGTTCGAGCGCCGACTGATAGCGGCTACTGGCGGGGCGAGCCCGCAGGGAACGAGACTCGCATGATTCTCGGGCCTCGTACTTGACCGCCCGCCCACTTCATGGAGTCGCGGTCGCTGACACGGAACTCCGGAATCCGTTCGAGCCAGACTCGGAGGGCAACGTTCATCTCCAGTCGGGCCAGGTTCGAACCCGCACACCGGTGGATCCCCGATCCGAACGCAACATGGCGGTTCCGTTGACGGTCGATGATGAACTCGTCGGGATCCTCGAAGTGCTCTGGATCATGGCATGCCGCCGGGAAGTTCATCAGCACCTTGTCGCCCTGTTGTATTTTGACCCCGCCGTACTCGACGTCGACGTCGGCTATTCGAGCCATCGTGACTGGGGCGTAGTAACGCAGGAACTCCTCCACTGCGGTGGGCAGCAGATCGGGTTCCGCTTTGAGACGGGCGAGATCGTCGGGGTTGGTGCCAAGGTGCCAGAGGGCCGAACCGATGGAACTCCAGGTCGTGTCGATCCCTGCTATTACCAGCAGGTTCGCGATTCCTATGACGACCTCCGGGGTGATCTCGGCGTTCTCATCGAAGGGTTCCATATGGAGCATCTCGGTCAGCAGATCATCTTTGGGGTTCTCGACCCGCTCGTGAACCTCCACTCCGAGGAAACCAAGCAGAGCGTCACGGGCGGCCATTCGCTTCTCATGGTCCAACAGGCCCTCGCCCAACAGGTCGTTGACCCAACCGACGAACGTGTCGGCCATCGCGGGATCGACACCGAGCAGATGGGCGATGACCCTCGGCGGGATCTGCTGTGAGTAGTCCACAGCAGCATCGCACTCGCCGTCGACGATGAAGCCGTCAATCAACGAATGCGCCAACTCCTCGGTGTAGTCGGTGTAACGATTCACCGTCTTGGGCGAGAACGCCGGCAGGATCATGCGCCGGGTCCAGGTGTGGATCGGCGGGTCGGCGGTGATCGGTGCCGCCGCGATCTGCTGCTCGTAGAGCGTCTGTTCGGGGAAGTCCGGCGCCGGCGGCATCACCAAAGGCGCCCGCGACGACAGCTCGGGGACCATTTTCGCCAGGGCGCGGATGTCGTCGAAACGGGTCGGGTTCCAGGAGCCCTTGAGCCGCTCGGTATGGGCGATCGGGCATTTCTGGCGCATCTCCCGCCAGATCGGTACAGGATCCTCTATGTAGCTGGGATCGCTGATGTCGTAGTCGGTGGTCCAGTCGGTGACCGGTGTGGGCTCGGACATGTGGAAACGGTAACGCATCGGACTCGCTGTTGGGGACCCGTGCCCTGGTCTTTTTCTGCGGCATGTGCCATAGGGCCGGGTTACGCTTGGGGTCATCCCCACGGAGGCCTTCTCGGAGGGTCTCGTCGGGGAACGCATTTTGACAATCGACAACATGCACAAGGGGCTGATCGGTTTCGACGTTGGGACCGGGATGTGCCGACGTGCGACCGGAGTTGCTCAGACTCCCAAAACGGGGCACCAACAGAGACGCCGATACGGACGATCTCGTTCTCGCCGCCTGACTCGTCAGTAGGTAGAGAATCATCGCGACCAGCAATGGCACGCGGGGCCTGACTGCCGCAGCCTGGCACCAGAAGCGGTAGTGGACAGCAGGGAAAGACCGCTGACTGACGGGAAAGACCCCTGACGCCGGAGAAAGTTCCGGTGGCGGGCCCTTGTGGCCCAACTCACCCGGGAGCGTGGCAGCCATGAGCCACACCCACGGGAATGGTCGTAGCGCGGCGGGCAACCACCCGACGGACGAGGGTTCGATTCCCTCCAGCTCCACTGAGGGGGTTTTGTGGGTTAGGGGTGTTTGGGTTTGTGAGTTAGCCGAAAACGTCGGGTTTGGGAGTGATTTTTTGGTTCTTGCGTTGGAACGGCCTTTCAGCCGGGTCGGTTCACGGGGTTTTGTTCACCGGGGTTCATGTTGTCGCGTTTTGGGACGCGTTGAAGCTGACGGCGGTTGCCGTCAGCTTCGGTTCAGAGCGGTTGGTGGTTAGGGCGGTGCTCTGTGTTTGCGACCGTTGCGGTTGTCGGCTGTTGTTGCGTCGGAGACGGCGGTGTCGTCGCGGCAGTCGCAGTGGTCGTCTGGTTGAAGCGGAGTGTCGTTGTTGGCGTGGCCGGTTGCGTCTTCGGCCAGCGGGTCTTGTTGAGCGAAGTGGCGGTTGCTGGCGATGGCGATGGTCAGCGCCGGGATCAGGTGCGCGCCCAGCCCACGCGCTCGACAAGAATGCGGTGTGAACCCGCCGCTGGCGCGTGCAATCGAAAACACGTTCTCTATTTGGTTGCGTCTGCCGTACGATTTGGCGTGGGCGGTCGTGCCGTACGGTATCTGTTGAAATGTGTCTAGGTCTTCGACAGCCAACACGACGCTGCCTTCACAGCACCACTCATATTCTTCGGGGTCGACGTCCAGTGTCACAACGTTGGCCGGTGGTCGGCCACGACCCCGAGTTTTGGCTGAGGTGACAACGGTTCCGGCGTGTTGGGGACAACAGAACTGTTTGCGACCGCCGGGCAGCGTTTTGTTCAGCGCCCACCGATACTTGGCACGCTTTTCGTACCAGTCACGCGCTTCGTCCTCTGTCGACCCTTCAGGGAGCCTCAGGAACCGCTCCGGTAGCCACAACGGGTACAACCCGTCCATCGCGACATAGAGCCACTGCTTGTTCCGTTTGCCCACTTCCTTGAGGTTCATTGTGGTCGCTGCGCTTTCTTGTGTGCGCGGCATGTTCTTGTAATCCATCGTCACGT
Source organism: uncultured Acidimicrobiales bacterium (assembly GCA_951812975.1). Lineage (GTDB taxonomy): Bacteria > Actinomycetota > Acidimicrobiia > Acidimicrobiales > Aldehydirespiratoraceae > VXYK01. The sequence continues at coordinate 370,513 of CATOTC010000003.1, forward strand.
TGATGTTCTGTTGATGCAGCGGACGGTTGAATGTTTCGGTGCAGTTGGTGATGCCACGGTCGGCTAACACATCGTTGATGCCCGCCGCGACTCGCTGCGCGGACCACACAAGATCAGCGCACGCAGGGCCGGGATTGGCAGAAGCGCGAACAACGCTGAGCGACGCTACATACGGGGGGCAGTCGTCCTTTGGGTCGAGGGGGTCCGCTTCGGGTCGTCCCGCCCATCGGGGCGTCGGTTTGACGAGCGTCGCCGGGTTCACCTGGTAACCAACAAAGGCCGTGGCCTTGCCTCCTGCTGCTGTACTCGCAGAACGGTGCCCTGCCCGAGCATCAGGGTCTTTGCATCGCACCAGTTTGCCGTCGCTGTCGACGATCACACCGTCGGGCAACGCACCAGTGGCTTTGAACGCCTTGTCGACATCGGCCTGCCTGCGGAAATCGGAGGGTCGGTAATACGTCGGGAACGCGGTCTGGTCCACCGCAACAGCAGTCGCTTTGTCGAGCCGGGCTTGGGGAATGCACAACCCCAACAACTCGCTGCTGAACCGGGACCAGAAATCACACTCGGCATCGTCAACGCTGTTCCCGCAGATTTCTTCGATGCGGCGGATTTGCCGTTCAACGACGCTGTAAGAGACCGGGGTTCGTTCGTGCCTGTCACACATCGCGTAGTCGTGCCAGAGCCGTGAATCAAGCCCGTTGATCCGCTCACAGATTTCGGTGCGAAGATAGTCACCCTTGTTCACTGCTTGGAGCACAACCGCAGTGAACAACACCATCGGATGCAACCTCGACGCAGGGCCTGGATGCGAGCGCAGTCTCGCTGTCAAGGCTTGCAACTCTGTGCTTCGAGCCAACAGTTCAACCAGTTCACGAGTGTCGTCGTAGGTAAAGGTGTTGATGTCTTTGGCGATCAGTTCGCGGCGCTTGGGTGGCAGTTCTGGTTTCAAGTTCTTCATCAAAGGATAATCGTCGGGGCGTCGTCGTTGCTCGTTGAGACGCTCAATGTCAGCAACGGTCAGACAGCGGCGTTGCTGTTCGCGTTGGCCGCGACGACGCTCTGCACGAAGGCTCATATATCGAGTCCTTGCAAGTACGCATCGTCAGCGCCGACCTCCGCTGCTGTTGAACGAACCAACGCGTCCAGCGTGTTCGCAGAAAGCGGCCCAGCGAGCACACGCAACACAGCAAGCGGCGTGCGCGCCGCCAAGTGCGCAGCAAGCCACGTAGACCTTGCACGCCGAAGCGAGAACGCGACACCCCCACCAGGCCCGAGACGCTCCACAACTCGATGCACAGCGTTACGTCCCTGCGCGGTCACGAACCGCGACTCGCTGCTGTCTGTCAGCGCTGCGCTGCTGGCCGTTTCGATAGCGGCTTTGGCGGTATCGGTCCAAACGCGGCGTATCGGCACGAACCGCTCATGGCGTCCCCTAACCCGCACCGCCAACCGGTCGGCATCAACAGCGACAACATCACCGATTCGGCTAGCCGCGATTTCTGAACCCGACAGCCCGCCGCCGCAACCCGCGGCGGCTACCCACAAACGCGCTGCTCTGTCGACACGACCAAACAAAGCAGCGCTCAACTTGAAGATTCGCTCTTCGTCGGGACCATACGGGGCCGCCACCTGGCTCCTCCCGACAACACCAGCAACCGGCGGCCAACCATCAGGGTTTACCGCGCGGCCAACCCTGCGAAGCACTCCACGCGTGACATGGCGCCAAGGACCGGACCGGTGCGCGTTAACCCCCATAACCCACAACTCGACATTGGCCGGGAAGAACACGGTTTCGACATCAAGCACCCCCGCCGTGCGATACGCCCACAAAGCCAAACCAGTCACAGCACGCAACAACCGCCGCGCGTCATGCTCATCAACCGGCTCAGCCGCAGCCACCCAGCCCCGCACCGAACCCAACACCAAATCCACAAGACCCGCCTCGACAGGATCAACAGGCCGCCAACCCGACAACACCTCCGCCACACCAACGTCCGCTCCAGCCGAACCCGCCGCACTCATCGCGACACCACCAAAACAGCAGCCACCCACCCAGCGGCCGTGAACGTGCCGCAGCACAGCGGCCATCGCCGCCGACCTGTCGCTGTTCGGGATGCGAAACGCGATAGGACTCGCTCACCCGCAAAAGTTGATGTATCGTTCATGTCGAAGACGTTGAGCAACCGCGACACACAATGGTCTTGCCCGACCGGGTGTTGCGGTTGCTTACTTTTTGCTCCTAGTTCTGTGTTCGGTGTGTTGACAGTCTCCCAGATGTCGTTGGCGCGCTATCTTGCATGTCACCCCACGAACACCTAAAGCGTTATCCTTTACGAAATCTTACAGAGCAGGTGTGACACGCTGTAGGCCCAGGAAAACCTATGATTCCACGCCGCTAGAATCGACCCTCAACACACCGTTTTCCAACGATTTGCGAGGCGCGGCCCAAATGGGTCGAACACACCACGAGCGTTCTAGACCCCCTACCGACCGTCGTGCTCTAAAGTGAAACCGATGCCGCACCGAAGCGACCGCGCCCACCCTCGCGACTACCTCGTTGAAGGCGAAACCTGGCCCACCGGCAAACTCCGCGCCGACGCCGGCCCGTCCGCAACCGCCGCGCAAGAACTCGCCAACCGGCTCAACAACGCCCTCGCAAAACAGCCCAAATCATCACGATCAGCACGGCACCTAGCAGCCGCCGCAGGGCTAAGCCCCGCAACCCTCTCCAAAATCCGCAACGGCAAATGCTGGTGCGACATCGACACCCTCGCACGCCTCGAACACACCCTCAACACCCGACTCTGGGGCAACAAACACCGCCGCACCTAGTTGTGACGACCGGGGACGTTGTCCTTGGCGGTTTGGGGTTGGTGGTCCACCAATGAGGTGAGCCCTCCGAGTGAGGCTGTGGGTCTTCCATTACTCACATTCTCAATACCGGAGGGCTCAATGTCATACGCTAGAACCCAGCACCCGAACGCGGTGTTGACCCCCGAGGGTCGACGCCGATTGGTTGGCTGTGTGTTGGATCGAGGCTGGTCAGTCGAGGCAACGGCGGAGCGGTTCCAGGTCGACGCGAAGACGGTCCGGAAGTGGCGGGACCGGTTCATGGCCGAGGGCGAGGCGGGGTTGTTCGATAGGTCGAGCCGGCCGCATCGTTGCCCGAACCGGACCGGTGCTGACAAGCGGGCCGAGGTGCTGCGGCTTCGGCGCGAGCGTCGCTGGGGCGCTGACCACATCGGCCACGAGACCGGTCTGGCGGCCTCGACTGTTCAGTCGATCCTGCGCTCAGCGGGTCTGGGCCGGCTCGACCGCGGCGACCGAGCGACCAAAGAACCGGTGTGGCGCTACCAACGCGACCAGCCGGGCGAACTGATCCACGTCGACGTCAAGAAGATCGCTGCGATCCCCAACGGGGCGGCTGGCGAAGCCACGGCCGCGGCAACGACGCGACCAAAGGCCATAGCGGAGCCGGCTACCGCTACATCCACACCGCCCTCGACGACCGGACTCGCCTGGCGTACTCGGAGATTCAAAACGACGAACGCTCCGACACCGCCGCTGCGTTCTGGGCACGAGCCGCCGCCTGGTTCGCGCAGCAAGGGATCGCCTGTGAGCGGGTGATCACCGACAACGGGGCCTGCTACCGCAGCCGCCAATGGCACCAAGCCTGCGCCGCTACGGCCACCAAGGCGAAAAAGACCCGGCCCCGACGGCCCCAAACCAACGGCAAGGTCGAACGCTTCCACCGAATCCTGCTCGAAGAATGGGCCTACATCCGGCCCTGGACCTCAGAAACCCAACGCCACCGCGGATACAACGGCTTCATCCACTTCTACAATCACCACAGATCCCACGGCGCACTCAACTGGGCAACACCAGCCTCAACCCAACGGGACAACCTCCCCGCGGAGCACACCTAGTCCGCCGGGGTTGGCGCGTAAGTCCCTTGGGTGGCTGGTAACGGATGTTTCGTATAGCGAAACGGATCGGGGTTTCTCTCCAAGGGCAGCGTGCGACCCGACAGTTGCCTGAGGTTCGTTGTTTCACCTACCCGAGACAACAGCGCTACGGGCGGGCACGCCGACCGTTTGGCGCTTCCATGTGTTCGTTACCCACACCGAACGTCGTTGACTAAGACTGTGACACCACCGCAGATTGGCGACGCGCAGAGGCGTGATGTCCGATAGGAGGGCGGACCTTGTGGTGCTCTCAAACTCGTCGGACACTTCCGCCAGCGTGCTGGAATCAAGGGGCACGGTTTCGGGTAGGCGACAGTCAGCCCCAGCCCCACCTTGGTCAGCTTTGGGCTTCTCATGAGCGGTCGCGCGTGTGCGTCTCGGGCGGTGCTTTGCTGCGCTTTGAGACCTCGTGCATCTTCGCGTTCGTCGCCGCGGCGAACGACCCCGAAAATCCACCGCTCCCGCTCTTGTCGGCTCGTTACACTGACGCCCGTGCAAAGTCTTAACTACATGGATGTAACTAACCGATTGTGCTCCGATCTGGTCGCGGCGAGCGGAGAGAGCGACATTCAGTGCCGGATCTCCAAACTCGGAGACCGCCTACAAGCACTCGCCAAGGAGTCCCCAAACGACGAAACATGGCGAGCACTGTCCTATGCCTGCAACTATCACATGAACGGCAGCGATCCGCTGGCTTGCGGGCCGTACGCTCCGATGTTTTTGTTCCCCGAGGGCGAGCAATACGTCAGGGTGTTCCCTACGCCGCTCGAACGGGTCGGAACCGACGTGCTGGACGTTTGGGTTGAATTCGCGAACGAGGACGCACTGCACCCGTTACCTCGTGCTCGGCTGGCGGACCTGCTTTGGGTGCGTAGGCATGGTGACCAAGGGAAATGGATCAACGTCGCTGTCGATGCGTACACGGCGTGTGCAGCGATACCGCAGGTTCACATCGTTGAACGCGGGAACATGCTTGCGCGTGCTGTCGTGATCTGCCAAGAATCCAACAACCAAGACCGTGTCCGCAAAGAGGCAGCGCTCAGCGCGTTAGCAGACCTCGCACGAACGGTAATCGACTCAGACGACGACAGTTTCGGCGTGGTCGGTAGGGCGCTCGTTGCTCTCACAGATGCCGGTTACCGCTGTGAAGACATCCTGGCGGATGCGATGCGAAAGTACGACGCGGACCCCTATAGGGCATCCGACTTGCGAGCGATTGCTATGGAGGCAGCGCGAGACGAAGCCGACAAGGCGCGGTTGCAGGCGGAGCGCACCGGAGCATTCGAGGACGCGGCTGGTCAGGTGGACGGGTTGATGCGTGTGACTCTCCTAGAAAATGCTCGGAGCGTCGCTTCATCTGCGGGCGATAACCAATCGGTTGACCGTTTGAACGGGCTGATCCGCGACACAGACATCGAAGGCGATATGGAGCGGCTCGAAATGAGCGTCAGCATCGACGAAGAGACGATGCAGCGCGTAGTGGAGCCGATCACGGGTGATGACACTCTGTCCGATGGATTGGACCGTTTCGCTCACCAAGTCATGCCTGACGTTAGCGATGAGACGATGGAGCAGGACTTGCGGGATCTCACTAACGCATATCCGATCCAAGCGCTTTCGATTCGTATGCGAATTGGACGAGATGGAAGTGTCGTTCGACTTCCTAGCGGCAGCGATGCGCGGATCGCTGCTGACATCGGCGACCAGAGAAAACAGAAGATCGTCTTCGAGGTCGGGTTTAAGGGTCAAGCTGTCCTTCGTGATCTGGACAGACGTTACGGCATGACTGGACCGGGCCTGGTCGACTGCTTCAGTCCGGTCATCCCACAGGCATCGGTTGACAAAATCGTCGTTGCACACAAACACTTCAAAGACGACGAGGATCACAGTGCCGTTGCTGTGCTCTGGCCAGCAATCGAGCAGATCATGAGGCACGTATGCCTCGCCCACGGTGTGCCTACCGCCTCACGGGAGGCGACATCATTCCCCCAAACGCGTTCCCTCGGTCCAATGCTCAAAGACCTTGCCGAACACCTTGACGAAAGAACCGTTGCTTACTTGAGCGCGGCGCTCATTGACGGATGGTCGCTGAACCTCCGCCACAACTACGCCCACGGGCACCCAGCCGACATGGACGACAGCACGGCGTACGTGATTCTGTTCCATATCGTTTGCGTGCTGCGGTCGATTCTCTTGAGCACCAAGCCCACGCCTCGCAACAACCCGACAGAAGCGTGAACGCAACGACACCACGGGCACGAGAACCCATCGAGGTTCTGGCGCGTGCCTTGCCGACGGTCGAGCCGAGTCCGTCCACGCTCAGAACTACAGATGCCGGGCCTCGGTGCATTGTCCCCGGTCAAGGGATGATCCAGTAGCGATCCCCTGCATGAGGTCACCCTGGTACCCGTGGCTGGCAGGTGGTTTTGATTAGGGCGGACAGGTTGCCGATGATTTCGGTTGTTCCCACGCGAACGTTTTTCGGGGCGTCGGCGTGGTAGGGAGCGAAGTAGTCGGTGATGGCGGTGTTGTACCAATGCCAATACGGGAGAGCCACTGTCAACGTCTGGCCGTTGAGCGTGTACGTTTCGCCGCGCCGACCGGCAACGTCTGTGTCGCCGTCGTTCAAAACAGCTAACGCGGTAGCTCCGCTTTGGCGTCGAATTTCGACGGTGGGAGTAGAAGACCCGTTGGTCCATGTCGCTGTCCAGGTGCGGTTTGCTGGCACACATGTGCCGGTGCCGGTGAACGTCGGCGTCGGCGTTACGGTGGGGCACGGCGGCACTGCGGTAACGGTGTGTGTCGTGTGCCCAACCCCGTTGATCCTCCAATACGTCGCCCCGCACGTCGACGGCGTGTAGTTGTGCGGATGGCAGCCGACACCGTCGCCGGTGTGGCTATGCAAACCCGACGAGCAGTCGGTCTGCTGCGGCTCGCATGGAGGCACTGACGTAACGATGTGGTTGGCGTGGCCCGACCCGTTGATCGTTTGATACGCCTCCCCGCACACCGGGTTCGGTGGGACCGGGTGCGGGTGGCAGTCGACACCATCGCCGGTGTGGCTGTGCTCCCCGTCCGGGCAGGGCGGCAACGTGGTTGTTGTCGTCGTGGTGGGGCATGGCGGCACCGAATTAACGACGTGTTCGTCGTGGCCTACGCCGTTGATCGTTTGATATGCCTCCCCGCACACCGGGTCCACCGGTTCGTCGTGCGGATGGCAGCCCACACCGTCGCCGGTATGGCTATGCTCGCCAGGCTCGCAGTCCGGCGGCAACGTCGTCGTTGTGGTCGTGGTTGTTGTGTCCGGTGGTGAGGCGCACGGTGCCCCCGACGGGAATTGATGGTCCGAAGCATCAATAAGCGCACCGGTCGGGTCGCAGGTCGTCAACGTGAACGTCAGCGGATCGTGCCACGCGATACTGTGAGAAGTGACGCTATAACCGAAGAGGGCCGTGAACGGCGAGCCGGGAAGCGGCCCGGACACGCACTGCCCTGATTCGTCGTTGTAGCCTTGGACGAGCACGCAGGTTTTGGTGATTGTCGTGCCGTCGCTGTCGTGTGTCCATGTGACGGTGATATGCGCGTTGTACGCGACGGTGATTGTCGTGGTAGCCCACGGTGTCCAGTCGGGACCGTGTACCGCCAGTGCAGGGTCTGTCGCGGGCGTGCCGGTGATCCCCACCACCACACTGACCATGATCGTTGCGACAGCGACACGAAGGGCCTTCACCAACACCCGCTCACGTCGATCAGCGACAGCGCGCCCCCGACGAACGACTCCCATTGCTCGCGGTGGAACACAAAGGTCGACGGCCCGCCACCGTTTGCGGATGGTTCGTGCAGCAGCCGGTAAGTGTCGGGAGTGTCGGTGTCGGCTACACGCCAAGAACCAACGACGTTGTAACCGTCTACACCTTCGATCCACGCAGGATCGGTCAGCACAGCGTTGTCGATGCAGACATACATGAAGACCTCTTGAGCGGAGTTGTTGAGATCCACGAAACCGATGATCTCAGCACCCGCGAACGGGATACCAGCAAACGTCGCGGTGGTGGTCAGCGACTCGCCAGGGCGCAGCACCACCGGCTCAGTAGCGCCCCATTCGAGATCAGGACCCAACGGATCGACAACCAAGAATCGCTCGGACTCCTCAGGGATCGGGTCGGACGGCGGCAACGGCTCACGCTCCGGTTCAGTCGTTGCCGTGGTTTCGGCTGGGGCTGCCGTCGTGGTCGAGGGTGTGGTCACCACCACAGGTTCGGTGTCCAGCACCGGCGGCAAAGGGGTGGGGCCAACATCGGTAGGAACGACCGGCCCGTCCATCCCGGCGGAACCTTCCACCACCTCGACGACGGGTGTCGGGTTGGTCTCAGCGATGACCGCGGCGAGGTCCTCCATCGTAAGAGCGGCAACCTCGGGTTCGTCGCGCGTGTGCCCATACTCGTCGTCGACGGTTATGGCCGATTCAACGTCGGCGGTGGTCGATGTTTCTACGGCAACCGGCGCGGCTGTGGTTGTCGTGGTGGTTTCGTCGACGGCCAGTTCGGTTCCGCTGTCGTTTGAGCACGCCGCTGCGAACACCACGGCCGCGACCGCGACCGTCAAGCTCACAGCTAGGCGACCCGCAAAACGTCGAGATGCCCAGGTGTTCGTCATAGCGTGACAGTGTAGAGCACCTTCCGCGCGCGCCATTGGTGGCACCAAGGGAAGTTCGTCTCCGACGGTTCCTGATGGGAGGGCCTCCGCCCCCGAACCCGGCTGCACAGTCCCATGTGTTGTTCTGTGCGTGACGTTCGCGGACGAGTTCGGTCAGAGTCTGGGTGAGGCGGTGACCGTCGTTGTGTCGCCTACCCGACATTCGTTGTGTCGCCCCATCTCGTCGCCGTGCAGCGGGTCGCCCTGGTAGACGTGGGCGAGTCCACGGTCGCGACGTAAAGTCACAGGCATGTCAATACGACCAACCGGAATCAAGACCTGGTGATTGATGTGAGCGGGTACGACGAACGCGTTTCCAGAATCACGGAATCCTGGACGAAGGATGTGCAGCACATGGGAGATGGGCTTCTGTCCACACATGTGCAACCAGCATTGATCGCTTATGCGAAGGATTTGTTGAGTGATTACCCAGACGACGCCGCCATAGCTCCGATCCTTGCGGATGTGTACGCCGCTCCCGAGTTCAAGGACTCGATGGTGGGACATTACATCGGCGGTGTCGCTTTCAAGCTGGGAACATCCGGCACGTCAATACAATCTGCTTTGGGGGCGATAGAAGCCCGCTCGGATTGCCATATCGTTTTTGCGGCCTTGAGACGCGCTTTCGAGGGGCTGTGCAAGGCATATTGGCTGCTCGACCCGAAGTGCAGTCGGGATGACAAGATCTTGCGGCTGGCGAGTCTCGCTTGCCATGAGGCGAAAGGCACCACGAACACCTGGGACGTGAACCCTGAGATCAAGTCGAATCTGGAGGATGCCCGTCAGCGCCTAATTGCTGCCGTTGACGAACCAATCTCCTATAACCGGAAATTGGGGCAAAAGGTATACCAGCGTGATTACGGGTCCGGGCAGTATTCCGATTTTGAGTGGAACATCATGTGTGACATGACCCACGAAAACTCGGTGTTCGACTCGATCATGTGGCGACAGGCAGGGAACTACCAGGAACGCATGAATCGTGCTCAAATGGAGATGTCCGCCTTCACAATCGGGATGATGACCAACATATCGACCAGTGTGATGCAGCTTGCCGATCAACCGGAGAGCAAGTTGCGTGAAGTGACAGCGATCCTGCATCCATTGTACGAGGAAGCCAGTCAGTTGGTTGCGTTGGAACGGGGTCCTCAGCGAACATCCTGCTAAGACCCCAGTTCGGGGCTGATATGCGCTTGCCGCCCACCCGTTGTGTCGCCTACCCGACACAACAGCACGCGACACGCCTCAACCAGCGCGCCAAAGTGCTCGGTGAACCCACAACGAAATCGTCGTCGGCGTGGACGTTGGCTGCTGCCCGTGACGTGATGCGAACCAGCGAGACTCAATATCTGAGTTCTGTCCAGGATTGCCTTCTGATCTGTCGTGGGTGGGAACCAGCGTGGCCGAACACACGATGCCGTGACCTGCACAGGGTGGCGGTTCAACTGTGAATTGGGAAGACGGGCCGTCTGAATTGGGAAGACGGTTTTCGAGGGTTGTGGTTTCGTTGCAACGCCAGGCGAAACCCTAAGTGTTGAACAACCCACCCTCGGGTTGTTCAACGTCTACGGCTGTTTGTGTTCAACACCAAACCGAAAAAAGAGGGCAGCCCCTCCCTTGAGTGGCTGGTAACGGATGTTTCAGGCGGCGGATCCTGCGGCCAGGGAGCACCGTCAGAAGCCATCCCAAATCGTGGGGCTAAAGGGTGTCTAGGTCGATTCCGAAGTGAGAAGCGAGGTCGTACAGGAGGCGTTCAGCGTGGCAGAGCATTGTGGCGACTTCTTGGATGGAGTCGTCGTTGACTCCCGCGTCAGCTAGCACCTGGGTGTAGTCAGAACCCTTGCGGTGTGCTACGAGCTTGCTGCGGAGCCGTTGAAGCCGCCTCAGATACTCAATGTCGCGCTCGACCGACGGGTACTGCTCCTGGATCATCCACCGCTCCAGCTTGCCGATGCCCTTCTCGCCCTTTTCCTTGGTGAGCAACTGCTGCTGGATGGATGCTTCGTTGATGGCGTCAACTATGACCTTGGCCAAACCCATCACTTGGTCCTCGAACTCGGGCTGGCTGTTGTTCAGCGGAATACGAAGACGCTGCAGGACATGGACGTCATCAGATTCGGGCTCCTTGAACAGCACCCAGCCAAATCGCTCTCGCCACTTGCGGTTGAACCGGCCATACGCCGACTTGAAGCACAGGTCAGGCGAGTCCGGGCCAGCCCACTGCCCCAGGAATGCGCGCTGGAAATGAGTTTGGCTCAGACCCCCCGTCGGGACCACGTTAAAGGTCAGCCAGTAGGTGCGCTCAGACTCAGGCAGGTCGCGCCCCAAGTCTCCGAGGAAGACCGCCACATGGTCAGGATGGTCATTGTCTACGCGGAGCCCCCATAGGCCGCCGCAGCCCAGATGGCCGTCTCCTATGGAGTATTTCTCAGGCTGCTCGTAGTAGCGCTGCAGCACCTCGCGCCGAAAGTGGACCAGCGTCAGATAGTGGGGAACGTCTGGATTCTTGCCAAAGTAGTCGGCCAGCCGCTCCGGCTCACATGTGTGCCTGATGGGCTCACCGTCAGCGTCTTCGTCGATGATGAACTCGTGGTAGGTCTCCGGTGTCTGGGTGTCAAACGGCGGGATGCCTGCCTTCTCCCGCGGTGGTGCCTCCAGTAGCTTGCGGCCGTCTAGCACGGAGCAAGGTCTTTGCCTTCCCCACGCGTCAGACATGTGGATGCTGAAGCTCATGTCGTCTCGGCTCGCAGGCACGGCGATTTCGAGGAGCGGGAATACCTCATCGGGGTCGTCAACGTACTGATGCGAGCAGATGCGCAGCACTAGGTCAAGTTGCTTGCCTGCTTGGAACTGCCGAATGAACTTCGTACGAACCCGCACGCTCGCGGGGCCTATCTCAGCAGCCAGATCCTCGGAGCCGTCGTCGTTGACTTTGAAGAACTCCGTCCCTGCGTCGTTGGCCCACAGGTTGAGGTACAGCCGGAACTCCTCGCTGAGCTGCGGCTTCATGGGTGGGCGCACCCCGTAGTGGTCCTGAAATATCACAAGCGGCTCGTAACCGTCGGTGACTGCTCTCTCATACTCGATCTGCTCAATACCGTTAACGCCACACGTGTAAGAGAACCCGGGAGCACCAAAGTCGAAGGGCGGAAGGCGGCAGTTATCGTCGATGATGTCGTGTCTGCGTTCCTTGGGTGCGAGCAGGCACCACTGGAGCACATCCAGATCGCCGTCCTTGGCCGAATCGTAGAGCACCGTCCACGGGCCATCCCCGGCGCTCTCAAATGTCTGACGCACGTCGCGCTGCTCAACGACAGCAAGCACATCGCTCATAGGGGTTCCTTTAAGCTCCTGAAACTGCCCACGAAACGATCCTCGATCATCGGGTTCCTTCCTTGTTTGCCGGACAGCACCTCAGGGTACAACCAGCGTGTGACACGGCTCGGCGTCAACCGTTCGTCAGGGCGGTCTTCCTGTCGTCAGTTGCGCGCCGCTCGCCGTTGTGCCATGTCATCTCGTCGCCGTTCCAGGTACTACGAGGACAGAGGGTCTCCGCTCTCGAACCCGGCAGCACAGTTCCATGTGTCGTTCTGAGCGTGGCCCTACCCAACGAATATGGGGAACCCCCAACCGTGAATATGGGGAACCCGTCGGCACCCCAGCGAACCCGCAGGTAAAAGCAGGTCGCAAAACCCCCACTGAAACCACACCACATGGAACCAAATCAGGGCGCCCTGGGGAGCGCTGGAACCCGCCCGGTGTCGCTTGCTTGTACCTCAATGCCGACGTGCTCACTGCCCGCAACAACGTCGTTTACCGTTTCGCAGGCCTGCCCTATGGGCCAGAGGACCTCGAACCGACTGAGGCGCCGGTGTTGATCGTCGTGAAGGTGCCCGCAAGCCTAGCCCTCGACGCGTTCTCCGATAAGGGGTTGACCGCGGTCGGCCTGCCGACAACCTACCCGCTCGACAGCGCCGACGACCCTGTTGCCCACAGCGTCTGCCAACCGATCGGGACGGCCGCTTACCAGGCCGGTCTAGACGGCGTCGCAAGCCATTCGGCCGCTCCTTGCAGCGGCCGCGAACTCGCCTGGTTCCCGCGCTCACAACCGGCCGTTGCGACCGAGCGGGTTTCCTTCACCGCCTGGTGGTGACCCAACAAGAACTACCCACTCGTTACGCTATTGAGTGAACTTACTCAATAGCGTAACCCAGCGCCGCGCCTGGTTAGCGTGGTTCCATGGTCTTGTCTCCGAACTGCTCAAACGCCGTTGATGATGAGTGTCATGTTGTTTCAAGTTGTGCTGTGCTGAACACTGGTGTAGATTCGCCGCATGGAGACGATGGCGGGACCGGCGATAGACACACAGGTGCTGGTGATCCTCGGCGCCGCTTTCGGTGTGATGTTCGCCACCCTCACCACGCTGATGGTCACCTCCATCCGGCTACAACACCGCGACAACCTCCAGGCCCGCATCGAAACCCGCGAGCTGATCGAAAGGGCGACTGAGAAACTTGCGGCCGATGTCGACAAGCGGTTCGACAAGCAGGAAGCCAAGCTCGACGAGCGGTTCGACAAGCAGGAAGCCAAGTTCGACAAGCGGTTCGACAAGCAGGAAGCCAAGCTCGACAAGCGGTTCGACAAGCAGGAAGCCAAGTTCGACAAGCGGTTCGACAAGCAGGAAGTCAAGCTCGACGAGCGGTTCGACAAGCAGGAAGCCAAGCTCGACAAGCGGTTCGACAAGCAGGAAGGCAAGCTCGACAAGGTCGTAACCAGCCTCAGTGACGCCCGTGAACGGCTGGCACGCATCGAGGTCCACCTCGGGATCGAATCGCCGTCACAGACAGAACCCGAGTCGAACGGCGACACCAGCGAAGCCGCCTAGCTCGGTTCAGTCCCAGGCACCGAGAGAGCATCTCGTGCATTCGATCTGCGCCCAGACACGTACGGCGGCAAGCTGTTGGGTGTAGATGTCACGGAGATCATTAACGTTGATCACTTCAAGCCCTTGGGCCAGATATCGGTTTTCTCGCCCGAAGGCCAGCACTGCGTCGTCTGAACAGGGAGGAGCGCTGATGAAGAACCCATTGCGTCTCTCGATCTGGCTCGGCCCGGGCCGGAGCTGGGAAGACACAGTTCGTCGAGCCGTCGCGCTGGACTCAACGAGTTGGTCATCCCCGATTGGAATTTCAGCGACACAGAAGAGTTCGTCGACATTCAGTACCGTTTGCTTGATGCCCTGCGGGGTGTTGCGTGAGTTCGCCGATGGCGCATACGCCGTCGGTTAGCGTGCATGCCCGATGATCGTTTCACCGGCAGAGCTCTTAGCGGGACAGTGGCGTCTGTTGACCGATGATCGATCCAGCCTGCAGCGGTACCTGACCGATCCAGATTTCCGGGTCGGACTCGATTCTGTGGCCAAGACACTCGGGCACGATCCGGCACCCGCCCTTCGTCGCCACGCCTTCTTGCTTCTTCAGCCTGACTGCATGGCACGGCAAATGGCGAATTGCTGTCTCGAACTCGTCGAAGCTGAAGGGTTTGCGCCGGTCCACTCACTGCGTTTACGCCTCCGGGTGGACATGGTCCAACGGCTTTGGAATGCCAGCTCGTCGGGTTGGACACCGGACAGCAACGTGATCGCCGAGCTGATCTGTACGGGTGGCGAGTCCGTCCTGGTCGTCCTCGCTGACACGACTGCCGAGCTGCGCGAACCGGCCAGCGTCCGACTGAGCCGATTCAAGGGTCCGGCGCAACCGGAGTTCCGGTCACGTCACAGTCTCCGGTCTCTGCTCGGGGCTGCTGGACCCCTCGTCGTCCTGATTCACACCTCCGATGAACCACTCGATTTGATCCGAGAGTCCGCGATCTTCGCAGGCGGACCGGCTCAGGAGCTGTTCGCCGCCATGCTGCCGGGCACAGAAGCCGCAACTTGCCGAGAACGGGTACTTGCCGAAGTGGCCCACCTGCAGCGCGACACCGAGGCTCACGACCTCGACCCGGACGCTGCGTTAACACGACTTGTCCTCAGCGCAGCTTCATGCACAACGACTGCACGCGTCCGCGAAGCTGCGCTCCGTGTGCAATCTGCCCTACTCAACGCGCACGAAGGGAATGAACCGCTTCGCTGGAGCGAGTTTGCCGAAGATCTGGGCCTCATTGGGGTCGATCCGACAACGTGGGATCCAGTCGTAGTAGGGAGCAAGTTCCTCCAGATCAGCGCTTGTGGGGCCAACGAGGACCCACGAGTTCCAACGGCGCAGATCGAGTGATCCAAAGCTGGATTACGCGGGTCGATTCCACCGCTGTGCTCGTGGCAGGAGGGAGAACTGACGGACGATGGGCCCAGTGAGCACTCTCGCGGGTAGACCATGGCGCGTGATTGACTCTCAACTGGGGACTGCACCATGATTGCGGAATGACCGTCCTGGAAGCCGCACGAGCGGCTGATGCGCGACGTCATACCCATGGGCAAACAGACCTTCGCCGCCACGCGGCGGTGACTCTCGACGCAGGCCTCTTCCCTGCTGGAGCGTCGTCGGGCGAGATCAACTCCCGGATCGAAGTCGAGCGCATGCTCGCCACCGTCGACCGGCTCGCCGGCGCGTAGATGCGCCGGGGCAACCGCGACCGGAACCGGAGCCACCAACCGCGGCCCGCCACCACCCCAGCGCCGGCCGGCGGCGCGTACCGACCACTGTCGACCCGAGACCGAGACGCCATCATCGACCACGCCTTCACCATCCTCGAGCGAGTGGGCATGGCCGGTGCACCAGATCGCTTCTCGGCTCGGCTCAAGGAACTGGGAGCGACCGAGCGCGACGACGGTCGACTGCTCCTGCCCCGCCCGACGGTGGAGGCGGCGCTCGCCCGGGCACCCTCCAGCGTGTCGCTTCCGGGATTCTGTGAGGACCGCGGCGTCACGATCGGGGGGGCGGGCGTGCACATCGGCACGGGAGGCGCCGCGGTGCGCACCCTCGACGGCGCGAGCGGCACCTATCGCGACTCGACGCTCGCCGACCTCTGGACGATGATGCGGGTGCTCGACGAGTGCCCGAACATCCACTACGGCCTGCGTCCCCTCGTTGCCCGTGACGTGACCGACGACTTCGCCCTGGACATCAACACAGCGTTCGCGAGCACCGCGGCAACGTCCAAGCCGACCGGGACCAGCTTCACGTCGGCCGCCAGCGTCGGTCCGGTCGTCGACCTGTTCGATGCCGCACTCGGCGGCGACGGGCGATTCGCCCGCCAGCCTTTCTCGATGGCCGTCGTGGTTCACGTGGTCCCGCCCCTGCGCTTCTCCCCGGACGGCTGCGAGACCATGGCCGCAGCCATCGGCCGGGGAATGATCGTGCAGACCTGCTCGGCGGGCCAGGCCGGGGCCACCAGCCCTCCATCGCTCGCGGGCAGCCTGGCCCAAGGCGTGGCCGAAGTGTTGGCCGGCGTCGTGCTGGCCCACTCGATCAAGCCCGGCCACCCCTGCATCCATGCATTCATGCCGTTCATCTCCGATCTCCGCAGCGGTGCGATGACCGGCGGGAGCGGGGAGGCCGCGGTGGCCAGCGCGGCCGCAGCGCAACTCATGCGGACCCTGGACATACCCCACGCCGTGTCCGCAGGCATCACCGAGTCGAAAGCGCCCGACAGCCAGGCCGGATATGAGAAGGGCTACACCGTGGCCCTCGCCGCCAACGCGGGAGCCGACATGGTGCAACTGTCGGTTGGGATGCTGGGCTCGATCATGGTCGCGAGCCCCGAGATCCTCGTCATCGACGACGACATGTGCGGCGCCATCCTGCGCTCGGTGCGAGGCGTGGAGGTCGAGTCCCACTACCTCGACATCGACATCATCAACGAAGCGGTGACCGGCGAGGGCCACTACCTGGGGCACGACCAAACTCTCGAGTTGATGCGCAGCGAGTACGTCTACCCGCAGCTGGGCGATCGGGCATCGGTCGACGACTGGGTAACGGAGGGGGCGCCCAGCCTCTGGAGTCGGGCCCGGGACCGGGTATGCGAGATCGTCGCCGCGGGCCGACCGGGCCACCTCGAGACCGCGGCCGAATCGGCCATCCGGTCACGGTTCCCCATCCACCTGCCACGGATCCAATGACAGGTTCCCAATCGGACTGCGTCGAGATCGTGGTGATCGGCGGCGGCGCAGTCGGCACGTCAATCCTGGCCCATCTCGCCGAAGCCGGGCGCACCGACGCCGTTCTGCTCGAGAAGCACGAACTGACTGCCGGCTCCACCTGGCACGCGGCCGGAAACGTACCGACGTGTTCCAACAGTTGGCTCGGGCAGCGAGCCGGCAACTATGCGTGGCGCCTGTACTCGGAGTTGGCGGCCGATCCCGATGATCCCATCACCTACCGCCACACCCGGGCGATCTGGCCCGGCCACACCCCGGACCGGATCGACCATTTCCATCATCTCATGGGCATAGCGACCGGCTTCGGCTTTGACCTCCAACTCGTGTCGCCCGCCGAGATGGAGGAAATGCACCCGTTCTGGCACGACGACGGGACCGTGATCGCGGGCCTGCTCGATCCCTATGAGGGCGACATCGACCCGAGCGGACTCACCCAGAGCCTGGCCCGCCGGGCCCGGACCCTCGGGGCTCAGGTCCGCCGCCACTGCCGGGTGGTCGACATCGAGGTCCTTGCCGGGCGCGACGGTGCCGAGTGGCGGGTACAGGTCGAGCACAACGGCGAGCGCGCCCTCATCGACTGCGACATCGTCATCAACGCCGCAGGCTTCTACGGCAACCAAGTCAGTGCCATGGCCGGAATCGACGCGCCTCTGGCGGTGGTCGAGCACCAGTACCTGGTGTCCGCACCAGTGCCGCAACTGGAGTCGATCACCGAGGACTTCCCGTTGGTGCGCGACCCGGAGTTGATGTTCTACCTGCGCCGGGAGCAGAACCGCCTGCTGTTTGGGAACTACGGCCATGAGGGGCGCACCGTGTGGGAGGACGGCCTGCCCGATGCGTTCGACTCCTCGCTGTTCGCCGACTCGACCGACGACATCGCCGAGGCCGCGGAGCGAGCGATGACCCACGTGCCGATTCTGCGGGAGGTCGGTGTGGCCGAGTTCGTCAACGGTCCCATCACCTACTCCCCCGACGCGAACCCGCTTGTCGGTCCCGCCCCGGGAGTGAGGAACTTCTACCAGGCTGTCGGCGCTCAGATAGGCATCACCCACGCGGCAGCCGTGGGGAAGGTACTGACCGAGATGATCACCGGCGGTGACACCGAGTGGGACGTGTGGCCGTGGGACCCCCGCCGGTTCGGCGACTGGGCCCTGACGGGCCGCGGGCGTCACACCTACGCGAACACACGGGTCCGGGAGCTCTACGAGCTGCAGTACGCCGAGCCCTTCCCGCATCGAGTGTGGACCTCGGCACGACCCGTGAACCAGAGCCCGCTGTATGACACCCTGGCCGAGAAGGGGGCCCGGTTCGGTCAGGTCGCGGGCTGGGAGCGGGCCTTCTGGTTCGGCGCCGAGCCCTACGACCACGCCGCTCTCAGCTACCGCGACGAACAGTGGCACGAGACCGTCGCGGGCGAGTGCCTGGCCGTGCGCGACCACGTCGGCGTCATGGACCACTGCGGCTTCACAAGGTTCGAGGTCGCCGGTCCCGGAGCCGCTGCATTCTTGGACCGCATGTTCTGCACCCGGCTCCCCGAAGTGGGTCGGGTGCGACTCGCCTACATGCTGCGACCCAACGGAACCGTATGGACCGAAGCGACCATCGGCCGCCTCGCTGAGGACCACTTCCTCCTGTTGGGACCGACCGCGGCCCGTGAACGCGACTTCGACTGGTTGCAGGGCCATATGCCCGCCAACGGAAGTGTCACGCTGCGCCATGGCACCGAACGCACGTCCACGCTGATGGTGATGGGGCCGCGATCCCGGGAACTGCTGTCGCGCCTCACCGACGCGGACCTTTCTCGGGGGGCCGCGCCCTGGATGTCGGTGCGCGAGATCGATGTCGCCGGCGCCAAGACGACGGCGCTGCGGGTGAGTTTCGTGGGCGAACTGGGCTGGGAGCTGCACGTCGACGACGCCGACCTTGCCGGCCTCTACACCGCACTCCACTCCGCGGGATCGGACCTGGGCCTTCGAGACTTCGGCTCCTACGCCCTCGACGCGATGCGAATCGAGAAGGCCTACCACGGTTGGGGCAGCGAGTTCGGGGTGGAGTACACGCCCTTTGAGGCCGGGTTGGAACGTTTCGTAGATTTGGACAAGCCCGATTTCGTCGGTCGCGAAGCGGCGCTCGCAGCCGCCGACGGGCCGCAAGGGTGGTCCTATGGCATATGGACCGTCGACCTCGGTGCGCTCGACGGCGCGCCCGGCGACCCTGCCCCGTCGGCCCCGATCCGGATACACGGCAGGCCGGTCGGATTCGTCACATCGGCGAGCATGGGGTTCCGAACCGGCCGGCGGGTCTGCCTCGGTTACGTCGAAGGCCCTTTCGCCGCCACCGCCACGGGCTTCACGGTCACCGTCCTTGGCACCGACTGTCCAGCGGAGCGTCACGCCCGCGCCGTGTATGACCCGACCAACGAACGGCCCCGCAGCTGACGGGAGGGTTGACGGCTTTCGGCTTCTAGGGCGTATCGGAGAGGGTGAGAGTGAAGGCGATCCGGTCGTAGTAGAGCCGGGTGAGGCCCTCGAAGCCAGAATCGGTTCCCACTATCAGCCAAGCCCGGCCTTCGCCATCGGCTGAAACGCTGAGGAACTCCGGCCCGCTGGCCAGCTCTTTGATCCGGTACTCGTCGTCGATGACGTCGGGGTGGGCTACGTTGCCGATCACCCGCATCTGCGTGCCGCTCTGGGACTGGTTGGCCTTGTCGATGTTCATCCTCAGATAGTTGAGGTCGTCGAGCTCCGCCCGCGGTTCGACGGTGGACGCGCCTGCCTTCACGTACACGCTCTCACCGGGAGAGCCGCCAATCCCGAAGGTTGCCAGCGGGACGTTCGTTGCCAGGTCGATGGTCGCCTCCATGGCGTAGGAAGCCAACGGCTCCAAACCGTCGACCTGCCGCTTCAGGTACATGAACAGATCGTCGCTGCGGTTGTGCCCCTGGACGAATATGGCTGATCCCGCCAGGTTCGGGGGAAGGGCGCGGTGGGAACTGTCGAGCTCGTAGATCGACTGGTCGAAGTCCGCGGGCAAGTCGGCAAAGTCCACCGTCCAGCCCTCGGTACCGGTCTCGAAGGTGAAGTCGAACTCGATGTGGCTAACCGGCAACGTGGTAGACGTCGGTGAAGTGGTAAACGTCGACGAAGTAGAAGACGACGTGGTAGGCGTCGCTGAAGTGGTAGACGTGGTGGTGGAAGACGTGGTGGTGGAAGACGTAGACGACGTGGTAAACGACGATGGGGCAGACGTTGTGGTCTCGTCACTGGTGTTGACCGGGCTCAGTTCCCGCTGACGAAGTCGTCGATCTCGGAGTCCCAGAAGAGCCGAACGAGCGGTGCATTGTCGGCGCTGTACTTTCCTTCGCCGAGGGAGGCGGAGGTCGTGCCGGTGAGGTCGAATGATCTCAGTCCTCGGGCTGCCTCGATGAACGAGTCTTGGGTGAGCACGGGACCGGCAGCGGTCGCGATCGCGACGAAGAGTTCAATGCCTCGACATGCCCGGATTGTCGGGGGGAAATTGGTCGGCCTCGGGTTGGCGCCACCGACGTTGACCACGTTACCGCTGCGGGATTCATAGTTCTCGACACATTCAGGCACCCCGGCCGTGCCAGCCTTGTAATGGTCATGGAGCGTTGGGAAGCCGTAGGCAAACAATTTGACCTGGCTTGGGTCGTAGCCTAAGTCGGTATACCCCGCACGGTTGATCGAGTCGGTGATGACTGTCAGATCGCTCCCGGCCCGCTCTACCCCTCCCACCGCTCCATAGCCGGCGGTGTTGAAGGCCAAGATGGCATCGACGCCGTCAGCTTCTGCTCGTTCGATCCAGATGTTGGTTTCTGCTTCAGCCGCCGGAAGATCACCCCGGGGTGCAGTTCCAACCAAGGCTCGGGTCACGATGCCACCAGCGGCTTCTACCAGTTCGTGCATCGGCTCGAGGAGGGACTCGTCATCAGCAGTCACATGGATTTGGATCTTCTGGCCGTCGATCTGCCCATCGGCGTCGGCGGCGTTGACGAGACTGGCGATCCTCCCAATGATGCCTCCCTGGGTGGTAAAGAGCAGCCCGCCGCTTCGCCCGATGACGTCGGGCGCCATCTCCCATGTGTTCACCGCCAGCATCCCGTAGAGTTCTGGGTAGCAGAGCACTCCTTCCCCGAGGACGAGGCCAACAAACGCGAAGACCTCCTCGTCTTCGGCCAAGTGCACGCATACCGCCTCGATTGCAGCATTGTCAACCGGAGAATAGCTGGCGAACACCGGAGCCAACAGGCGCCCATTGACGCCTCCAGCGTCGTTGACCCTGTCGACAACAGCCTGCCACTGGGCCTGGGCGTCGCCTGCGTCGATGCCTAAATCGCTGACGTCGACGAGCCCGATCCCGATCTTGATCTCGGTCTCGCTTACCCCTCGGAACGACGCGGTGAGCACGACTGGTTCGGGTTCAGGATCCTCGGGTTGCCCGCCTTCGGACTCGGGTTCGGACTCGGCATCCTCGGACCCTGCGGGTTCGGACTCGGCGTCGGTTTCGGCTTCATCCGGTTCTGAGTCTTGGGGTGCGGGTGCCTCTCGTTCAGCTTCTTCGGTAGTCACCTGTGGGGCATCGATCCCCGACTCGTCATCGTCGCTACCCCCGCAAGCTGCCGCCAACAGCGCCAATACGACAACGATAGACAGAATCCATCGTCGCATCTCTTGTTCCCCCCGAAACATGCTGAGCAATGGGTACTAGGCTAGACCTGTCGACAAACAGATGTCACTGCGGCTGTGCGAGGCAGACCTACGACTGAAGGGGCCACCGAAATGGGGCCGCTGCGCACCGCAGCCAACTGCTGTCTTATGGTCAAGGCGGCGAGTACCTTCGCGAACAGGCCGGACTCCGACCACCTGTGAAAACGCCTGTAGGCGGAGTTCCATTTGCCGAATTCGGACGGTAGGTCTCTCCAAGGCACCCGGGTATGGGCAGACTCGAACGCCCCGACGAATACCGGAGCCGACCCGATGGTGAGGAGAGTACCCACCTCCACGCCGATCCGATCCACACCGGAGAAGAACAACGGCTGATAGGCCACCATGCCCACCGCGGCCACGGGCAGGGCCGGGCGCATCGACCACCGCCAGCCAGGTTTCCGCTCCCAACACGGCGATGCTCAGGGAGAAGGCTGACAGATACTTGTGACGAGGCTGACAGCAACTTGTAGCATCGACGCAATGGGAGGACTGAGGTGACGGACACCTACAGGGGCGTCACTTACATCTCGACTGACGCCCACGTTACTGAACCGATCGACCTGTACCGCGAACGGGTCGATGCGCAATACCGCGATCGCGTCCCGTGGATCGAGGAGGGCCAGGGGGGCGAGCGGGTTGTCCACATGGAGGGTTTGCGGCCCCGTTCGCTGATGGCCGCCGCGGTGCTCGAGAAGGCGGTCGTGGGCGGCTGGGACCTCGATGTGCGAATCAGAGACCAAGAGCGCGACGGGGTGGTCGCGGAGGTGATATTCCCGACGTGGGCGCTTCAGGCCTGCTTCGTCCCCGAGGACCCCGGTTTCCAACTGGCGATGTGCCGGGCGTACAACGACTGGGCGGTCGAGGTGTTCGCCGAGAGGGCCGAGCGGATCCTGGCGGTGGGCCTGATCCCGATGCTCGACATCGATGCTGCCGTCGCCGAGGCGCAGAGGGTGGCTGATCTGGGGCTGAGGGCGCTGTTCCTGCCGGCCCAGGTGCCAACGAGGCCCTACAACAACGAGGACTACGACCGCTTCTGGGCCGCGGCCAGTGAAATAGGGCTTCCGCTCACCTTCCATTCGGGCACCGGTGTAGAGCCACGGGTGGTGAGGGGTCCGGGGGGCGCGGTTATCAACTACCTGCTGGCCGCCCAGCTAGACGGGCCCCGGGTGATGCTGAACCTGGCCGCAGGAGGAGCGCTGGACCGGTTCCCTGAGCTTCGGGTAGTCACGGTGGAGACCGGCGCTTCGTGGCTGGCGTGGGTGATGACGCAGGCCGACGCCATCTATGACGCCCACCGGATGTGGACGAAGCCAAAGTTATCGCTGAAGCCGTCGGAGTTGATTCGACGACAGTGTGCAGCCACGTTCATGAACGATCCGGTGGCTGTCGCCAATCGCGAGTTCACCGGTGTCGAAACGCTCATGTGGGGCAACGACTATCCCCACCCCGAAGGTACCTGGCCCAACAGCCAGGACCGCTGCGCCGAGCAGTTCGAAGGCGTGCCCACCGACGAACTCGCCGCCATTGTCGGTGGCAACGCGGCCCGAGTCTTCGGATTCGCGCTGTGACGCTCCGCGGCCCGGGTGGTTGTCGGAGAGGTAGCCCAAGGTGACGGCCGGAGCTGAGGCAGGACTGCTGTCGGGGATCCGGTTCGTCGATCTGTCGAGTTCCTGGGTCGGCGCACATATGGGGCTGTTCTTCGCCGACCAGGGCGCAGAAGTCGTGTGCGTCGAGCCGCCCGGCGGGTCCGCCTTGCGCGAGTCGGCGGCTTGGGCGTTCCTGGGACGGGGCAAGCACAGCGTGGTCGCCGACTTGGCCCGGCCCGAGGACGTCGAGCAGATCCGCGGCTTGGCTCGCGCCGCCGACGTGGTCGTGCAGACCTGGCGACCGGGCACTGCGGAGCGGTTGGGCCTCGGCTATGGCGACCTTGCCGCCAACCCCGGGCTGGTGTACACGTCGGTGAGCGGCTTCGGCTCGAAGGGGCCCTCTGCCGGCATCCCCGGCTATGAGGCGCTGGTCATGGCCAAGCTGGGATTCGCCGTTCAGTTCAGCGCCTTCACCCCTCGGGACGGCCCGGCCTACTGCTCGGTTCCCTACGCTGTTTTCAGCGCGGCCCACACTGCTCTTCACGGCACGCTGGCCGCCCTCTACGAGCGCGAGCGCTCTGGTGCGGGCCAGCTTGTTGAGTCGTCGTTGGCCCAGGGCATGGCTGCCATGGACCCGTGGCGCTGGTTCTTGGCGTTCATCGCCCGCCAGTACCCCGCGGCGTACGAGGCCGCAGCCCCGATCAGCGATGACGGAATCCCCAATCACAGCTTCGCGTTCCGGTTGCTGGTGGCCCTCAGCTCCGACGGCCACTGGCTTCAGTTCTCCCAGGCGTCGCCCCACCTGTTCGCGGCGTTCATGCGGGTGCTGGGGCTGGACTGGATGCTCAAGGACGACGAATGGTCGAC
Source organism: uncultured Acidimicrobiales bacterium (assembly GCA_951812975.1). GTDB lineage: Bacteria > Actinomycetota > Acidimicrobiia > Acidimicrobiales > Aldehydirespiratoraceae > VXYK01. The sequence continues at coordinate 394,508 of CATOTC010000003.1, forward strand.
TGTGCCCGAGATCGACGATCGCGACCGCCGCCGCCGGCTCTGGGAGCAGATGCTGACCGCGGCGGGGTCCAAGACGCTGGCCGAGTGGAGGGAGATTTTCGAGGAGGAGCCCGACGTGTGGGCCGAGGTGTTCCGCCGCGGCGACGAACTGCTTGACCACCCCCAGATCCTTCACGACGAAGGGGTCATCTGCATCGACGACCCGGCGCTCGGCCCTGTGCGCCAGCCCGGGCCGTTGGTGGCTCTTCGCGGATCCGGGCTTCGTCCTAGCCGGCCAGCGCCCGCACTGGGTTGCGACGAAGTGACCGCTTCTTGGAACACCGCACCCCGGCAATTCTCAGGCGCCCCTGCAGTTGCGGGAGCCACAGCAAGTCGGGATGCGCCGCTTGCCGGAGTGACCGTCCTCGAATTCGGCACCTACTACGCCGCCCCCTTCGCTGGAGCGCTCTTGGCCGACTATGGCGCCCGCGTCATCAAGGTCGAGTCCCTCGATGGTGAGCCGATGCGGATGATCATGGGCTTCCCCGAGTCGGGGGCAGCGAAATCTCTCCAGGGCAAACAGAGCATCTCCTTAGACCTTGCCTCCGACCAGGGACGGGCCATTGTCCACCGGCTCGCCGCCAGCGCCGACCTCGTGTTGCAGAGCTACCGAGCCGGGGTGGCCGCCCGCCTCGGCGTCGACGCTGCCACCCTGCGCGCCGTCAACCCTGGGCTCGTCTACGTCAATTCGCCCGGATACGGCGAAGGCGGGCCGTGTGGACATCGACCCGCTTTCGCCCCCACCATCGGCGCGGGCGCCGGCGCTGGATGGCGCAACGTGGGCCCCTCGCTGGCCGCGTCCGATCAGCTCGACCTCGAGGGCGTCAAAGAGGCCTCGCTCCGGCTGGGCATGGCCACCCAGGTCGGCGGCAACGCTGACGGGTGCTCGGCCGTGGTCGTGGGCAGCGCCATGCTCGTGGGTCTGCTCGGAGCCCGACGAGGCATCAGCGGAGGCCCGCCGAGGGACGGACAACCGTCAGGTATGACTTTGGCGACCTCGATGCTGACCTCCATGGCCCACGTTCTCTGCGAGGACTGCGTGGATTACGAGGGCCGCCCGCCCACGCCGAAGGCAGACTCGCAGCTGTACGGACTTTCGGCCGGCTACCGGCTGTACCGGGCGGCCAGCAACTGGGTGTTCCTGGCCGCCTCCAGCGACCGGGAGTGGCAGCGGTTAGGGCGTGCCCTGAAGACAATGGGTGTCGGGGGTGGGCTGGCGTCTGACCCCCGGTTTGCCGATTCGGCCTCACGCACCGCCCACGACGAAGCGCTGGCCGCCGAGTTGGCCGACATCTTCGCCTGCCGAGACGCGGCCGACTGGGAAGACCTGCTCACAGCCGAGGGCATCGGTTGCGTCGAGGTGGCGTTGGAGCCTTTCGAGGCGCTGCTGCTCGACGAGAGCGAGCACAGCTACGGGCGGGCGGCGGGATTGGTCGCCGAGGTGGAGCATCCCGCTCTCGGGGTCCATCCCCGTCTCACTTCGCTCGCCCACCTGTCGCGGTCGCAGACCGTGCTGGGCCGTGGGTGCCTGTTGGGCGAGCACACTGATCAGATTCTCGCCGAGCTGGGCTACGAGTCCGACAGCATCGCCCGCCTTCATGCCGAGGGGGTCGTCGGTGGCTGATGCGAACTGGCTGCGGGGGCGAGCCGCCATCGTGGGCATCGGCTCGACTGCGCACGGCCTCAGGGGCGAGTTCACCGAGCGGGGGGAGCTATCGATGGCCGTCGAAGCCGTGACGGCGGCCTGCGCCGACGCTGGCATTGCGCCGGCCGACATTGACGGGTGGTCCTCCTACAGCATGGACAACACCGAACCGGGCGACCTCGCCCACGCTTTCGGCTCCCGGCCCGTGCGCCTGGCCTCCATGACCCACGGGGGAGGCGGCGCGGCCATGGGCGGAGCGTTCTTGCACGCGGCGATGGCGGTGGCCACCAGTCAGGCCGACGTGTGCGTGGTGTACCGGTCGATTTGCCAGGGCAAGATGCCGTTTGGGCAGGCGATGGCCAAGGCCCCCCGGCTGCCGTCTGCGTTCAGCTGGGCCGTTCCCTACGGGCTCATGGCCCCGGGACAGATGTTCGCGCTGGCCGCGGTGCGCCACATGCACCTCTACGGCACCACCGAAGAGCATTTCTGCCGCATCGCCGTCAACGCCCGGGAGATGGCCGTCAACAACCCGCAGGCCCGGTTCCGCCAGCCGCTCAGCGCCGACGAATACTTCTCCATGCCCTACGTCTACGAGCCGATGCGCCGCCCCGACCTCTGCATGGAGTCCGACGTGGCCGTGGCAGTGGTCATCACCAGCGCGGAGCGGGCCGCCGACCTCGACGCCGACGAGGTGCACATCGCCGCGGCCTCGGTCGGGGCACCGCAGCGCTATGGGCAGGGCCTGCTCGGCAGCTACAACATGCGCGACGACGACTTCGCCTCCGCCGGCCAGCGCACGGTGGCCGCCGACCTGTACTCCAAGGCCGGCTTGGGTCCATCCGACGTGGACGTGGCCCAGATCTACGACCATTTCAGCCCGCTAGTGCTGATGGGACTGGAGGACTTCGGATTCTGCGAGGTAGGCGGGAGCGGACCGTTCGTCGCCAGCGGCGGGATCGGCCTCGATACCCTGCCCCTCAACACTGCCGGAGGCAACCTGGCCGAGGTCTACGCCCACGGCATGACCCATGTGACCGAGGCGGTCCGCCAACTGCGGGGCACCGCAGTGAATCAGGTGGCCGGCGCCGAGGTCGCTCTCGTGGTCGGCGGAGCCGGCCCCACCCCGACCAGTGCCCTGGTCCTCACGAAAGGGACGCCGTGAGTTCGCAGATGCCGGGCCTTCCGGCACCCGGACTGTCGCCGATGTCTGCGCCCTACTGGCGCGCTGCCGGGGAACGACGGCTATTGATCCAACGCTGCGGGGACTGCGGAACCCACCGCCACCCACCCACCCCGGCCTGCTACGCCTGCGGGTCGCTGGCCATCGACTGGGACGAGGTGGCCGGGACGGGACGGGTCTACTCCTTCGTGTGGACCCACCGCCCCGTCGTCGAGTTCTTCGAGAACCTGGGTGTCTACAACGTGGCCGTGATCGAACTCGGCGGCACCGAAGGAGAGCCGGTTCGCATCCTGAGCAGGGTCAACGGCGTCGACCGTGACAGCCTCGTCGTGGGCCTCGAGGTGCGCGTTGACTTCGACCCCATCGACGACGAGATCGCCCTCCCCGTCTTCGTGCCCCTGCCCTAGCCAGCTGCTCTCGATCAATCCTCACACTGGCTTGTGCCTCTGCGTAGACGGAACTGGGCATCGCGGTGTCGGGAGAGATCGTCGGCCAGCTGATCTTTGAGGCTGAGGCGCTTGGCCTTGCGCGACCGGGTGGTAACCCTGCTGCGGACGATCCGCGACGGCGTCTGAATGGTGGTCGCTACAGATCCGGGCCGGCCAGAGATCCCGGTCCGTATCCCAAGCGATCGAGCATCTCAGGACGGCGCCGCCAGTTCTTCTGCGCCTTCCGACGACCCGGGCGAGATCCGCGGCGAGGCCTTCGTGTTCGCCGCGTTGAACAACCGGCGCGCTGTCGTCGACTCCCCCTTTACCTTGTTGGTGGCCCTGGTGTGGCAATGTCGGGGTTGGTTGCTCGCTGCGGTGGGTAGGGCTGTGTTCCCCTGTCACGTTGATGGCTTGGGGGGTGTTGTCGCCTGCTGTGGTCGGGTGTCTGGGACCTCTTACAGGGACATGCCTTTTTGGGGCTGGATGTAAAGTGGTTGAGGCGCAGGCTCCGGGAGCATCCGAATTTTGGAACTATCCCAGAGCTGAGGAGTTTTGTCATGTCAGATTCGGTTCATGTCGACGTTGAGGTGTTCGTGGGTGTCGATGTCGCCAAGGGCGATCATTACGCCTGTGCAATAACTTCGACTGGTGGGGAGGTGTTGGCTCGGCCGGTGCGCAACGACGAGGCAGCGATCGATCAGTTGATCGATGATGCTGGTGTGTATGGCAGCGTGGCGTTGGTGATCGACACGACCAGTTCGCCGGCGTCGTTGCTGCTGGAGGCGGCCGCGCACCGGCAGGTCCCGGTTGCGTATGTGACGGGTCTGGCGATGCGCCGCGCCGCGGACCTGTATGCGGGGGCGGCCAAGACCGACCCCAAAGACGCTTGGGTGCTCGCGGACTATGCGCGCCGCAACGCCGACCGTCTGAGTTGGACTTCCCCCAGCGACGAGCTGCTGGCGAAGCTGCGTATCTTGAACGGCCGAGACGCCGACCTCGCAGCAGACGCCACCAGAGCCGCCAGCCGCCTCAGAGATGCCTTGTTGGCGGTGTCACCAGCGTTGGAGCGGGCCATAGGCGACAAGGTGACCACCAACCCAGGCGCACGCGACGCACTGGCGCGCTGGGGCACACCCACAGCGCTTCGAGCAGCGGGCAAGGCCCGGGTGCGAACCCGCATCGCCAAACGCTCACCGCGCACAGCTCAACGCCTCACCGAGGCGATCTGGGCTGCGCTCGACGCGCAGAGTCTCACAAGTCACAGCCGAGACCGCCTGGGGCGACACCATCTGCGACCTCGCCTGTGACCTCGACGCGATCTGCGCCCGCCGCGACCAGATCGCCGTCGACATCAACAACGTGTTCATGGAGCACCCCCTGGGAAAAGTCCTCTCTAGTCTGTGCGGGTTCGGCCCGCGGACCGGAGCCAGAACCCTCGCGGAGATCGGCGACCCCCACCGCTTCGCCAACCCCGGACGCCTCGCCTCCTACGCCGGACTCGCACCCATCAACTGGCAATCAGGCACCACCAACACCACCCGCAAACCCCGAGGCGGCAACCACCGACTCAAAAACGCCCTCTTCACCGCAGCCTTCGTCGCCACCCAACACGACCCCAACGCCCGCGCCTACTACCAACAAAAACGTTCAGAAGGCAAACGCCACAACGCAGCCGTCATCTGCGTCGCCCGCAAACGCTGCGACATCATCTTGGCCATGCTCAAAACCCAAACCCCCTACCAACCAACCCAACACCAAAAACTCCCTCAAGCCGCTTGACAACAAGACAGGGACACCCCCCCGTGTGATAAGGGAATGGTTGGTCGTTGGATTCTCGGGAACCAATCGTGCACGGTGATCGTCAGACTGGTATGAGTGCTTTAAGGTTCGGTCTGGGATTGCTAAGCGTGGTGGTGCTGGGCTTGGCGGGGTGCGGTCAGGACATGCCAATCAATCTGGACGAACGCGGCGGTTGGGCACGGCTGCCCGATCCGCCGCTGAGCGGCCGCGACGAGGCGAACATCGTCGGTGTTGGTGATGACGTGATCGTGTTCGGCGGCACCGACTTCCTGTGCGGGATCGGCTCCGATTGCAACTTTGGTGACTCCGTCGCTTTTGCCGACGGGGCGGCCTTCGATCGCTCGTTGAACGAGTGGCGGCCGATCGCGGACCTGCCGGTTCCGACGCTCCTGACCCAAACCGCCGTGCTCGGCGACCAGGTGTTCGCCCTCGCTAGAGGCCTCGGCGCTGCGCATGGCGAACTCATCGCCTACGACGTGAGCGACGATGCTTGGGTACAGATCGATCTGCCGGACGAAACCGCCCCAATTGGGGGGAACTCAGTTGTTTCCACCGACGACACCATCGTCCTCTATCGGAGCTCGGATGAGTTCGGCCCGGCACCGGACTGGGTGTTCGACCCCGCCGAGCAGACGTGGAGCCAATTGCCCGACGATCCCCTCGGTCCCGCGTTCGATCGATCGATGGTCTGGAACAGCGAAGCGCTCTTTCTGTTCGGCAAGGCGCTCGTCGAATCCCCCGGCGGTGCCGATGGACCGTCGTATACCCGAGCCGCCCGATACGAAGACGGCGCCTGGACCGTGTTGCCGACCGCCGACACGGTCGGCCCGGCCCCGGCGCTGGTCGACCGGCATCGGTTGATCGCGCCGGTGCTCGGCTGCACCGACGGAGGAGAAACCAACAATTACGGCCGATGCATCCCCTACGGTGCCGTGTTCGACACGACCGCCAACGAGTGGGGCGAGCTCCCGAACGCACCGGGCAGGGGCCGCAAGGACGTATCGTCCTACGGCGGCGTCTCGGGCACCGACCTTGTTGTCGGAAGCACGAGAGGCCCGTTCTTCGACGCCACCACCGACGAGTGGTTCGAACTCGCGCCGCTCGACTCACAGACCGCCCCGATTTCAAACGACATCGAGAATCAGACGTTCGTGACGCGCCGAGCCGCTTCAGTCGGTGACGCGATCGTGGTCGTCGGCGGCGCCGAGTTCGGACCCGACGGCAACACCCTGTTCGCCGACGCGCACATGTGGACACCCTGACGCGCACGAACTCGACAACCAGTCGTTCTGCCCAGCAGTGTCTTCACTCGCTCACGCGGCCCGCGGGTCATACTCACCCTGCAGACCGAACTGCCGGGGCGGACCAGACCGAGCTAGCCGGCTTCGTACCAGCCTGAACCGATAAGAATGTCGTCCCGCTTGACGATCCAGGTGTGCTTGGTCTCCCAATCACCGCTCTGGGGGTTGGTATAGGAGTAGTCCACCCACTTGCCCGTCTCGGTGGCGGTCATCAGTTCGTCGGCGGCTACCAGGCCCTCAGGTGTGCTTCCGAGAAGTTCGTGAAGAGTCATACCGACGTTCTCCGGGAACGTGGGATGGGACACCACCACACCGTCGAGGTCGGTGACGAACCCGTACCACTGGTCGTCAACACTGGGCGGATCGGTGCTGTCGGGGTCGTTGAAATGCTCGATCAGAGCATCGCGGCCGTTGCTCTCGTAGAACCACACTGCGTCCTCGACGAACGCCTGCGTGTAGGAACCAGGCTCCGCCTTGGTGGGTACAGGCGAGGGATAGGAGTCTTCGTACCAGCCCGACCCAAAGATGAGATTGTCCCGTCGAACGACCCAGGTGTGTTTGGTGCCGCCGTCGTCGGTCTGCGGGTTGTAGAAGACGTAGTCAACCCATTGCCCGTCCTCATCGGTGGCCATCAGCACCGGTCCATAGGCATATCCCGTTATGTCCACCCGCTGACCCGAGTTGGTGCCTACCCGCGAGGGGATGGTGGCATGGGCGGCAAGGAGGCCCGAGTCTGCGTTCATGATGAACAGGTACCACTGGTCGTCGGAGCCCGCCTCATTGTTGTAGTAGTCGATCGTGGCTTCCCCGCCGGCCTCCTCGTAGCGATCCAGCGCCTGCTGCACATACCACTTGGTGTACGCGTCCCGCTCGGTCTTGGCCGGCGGATCGGCTGTGGCTCCGCCATCGTCATCGTCGCCACACGCCACCGCTCCGAAGAGCACAACGGCCAGTGCTGCGACGAACATCCGCCATCGACTTCCATGCATCCGATTACCACCTTGTTCAGACTCTCAGGGCGATTTGAAGCCTACGGGAGTCATCCGCAAAACCATGCTGGACGGGCGCTGGGGAGCGGGAGTGCGCAGCTTGAATCGCTGTGTCTGAACCGGAAACGAACCGGGCCTGGGGTGATATCGTCACTGATGTTTCATACTGTTTGAATAGTTTTGAGGGTCATTGTCACAGGGGGTGGGTAGGTTCTTGTTCATGCAGTCAGCTCCTGTTTCTGGTCCATCGGGTACCGCTGAGGGTGTTGTGTGTGGCAACGCGGTGTGTGTCGGGGTGATCGATGTTGGCGGGTTGTCTGAGCAGGGGTTGCGGGCGCGGTTGCAGTTGGTGGGGCGTGGTGAGTCTCGGTTGGCGGCGATGAAGGCTCAGATTCTCAGCGAGTTGGGTCGGCGCACCTCTGCGATCGATGCCCAGTTGATCGCGGCTGATGAGTTGTTGTCGTCCAAGCGTGAAGCTAAACGCGATGTTGAGACAGCCAGACGACTTGAACAGTTACCTGGCACTGCTGCCGCGTTGGCTGACGGTGAGATACCACCTGGGCATGCCCGGTTGATCGCTCGTGCATCCTCTGAGGGCAGAGTCGATGAGGCTGAGCTGGTCAAGGCGGCCCGGAATGAGAACTTCGACAGGTTCGCCAAGACCGTGAAACGTCATCAACAAGACCAGTCCGGGGACGACGGGGAGGCGCTGCTGGAACGTCAGCGTCGACGTCGGTCGGCTCGGATATTCGAGAGTCCCGAGACCGGAATGTTCGTCTTGTCGGCCCAGTTCGATCGGATCACAGGCACCCGTATTGCAACCGCATTGACGGCCAAGGAACGCGAGTTGTGGCACCGCGAAGACCCGAGCCAACGGTGCACGCCCCAACAACGCATGGCTGACGCGCTGGCTGAGTTGATCTGCGACGAGCCCAACGACAACACGGACAGCACCACCAACGAAAAGGGCAAGAAGCGGAGAAAGAAGCAGGGCACGAACCTGCTGGTGTTGGCTGACTTCGATGTGATCAAACAACAGTTGGTCAATGCCCGGCTCGCTGACGGCACACCCATCCCAGTCACCGAACTGCGCGACCTGGCCATCGACGCCGAGATTCTGCCTTCGATCTTCGACGCTGATACGCAGAACCTGTGGCTCGGCCGTAGCCGACGCACCGCTTCTGAAGCTCAACGGATGGCCTTGACCGCCCGGGACGAGCACTGCATCGGTTGTGAGGCCAATCCCTTGTGGTGCCGCGTCCATCACATCGTCTGGTGGTCCAAGAACGGGCCCACCGACCTGGGCAACCTGCTACTGGTATGCGATGCCTGCCACCATAAGATTCACGACCAGGGCTGGCAGGTTCACCAACACCCCGCCACCAAGAAGTTCTACCTCAAGCCCCCACCCAACCCAGACTGAACAACATGGCAGCTGGCGGTGAACGGTGGTCAACACCCGCAACGGACCGAGCGGCGATCAGCTGACGGCGAAAACTGCTATCTGAGCCATTTGATCGGGGTCGCTGCTGTTGGCACCCTCGTACACCTGGAGCAGATGGACATTGAGACCGTTGATGGCACCGTCGGTGGCATAGCGTTCGAAACGATCCTTGAAGCCGTCCGGCTCGAAAATCGAGGCGTTCACGCCGATCACGCAGCAGGCTCCGGGGCGAGCAATACGCAGAAGTTCGGCGATGCCGTCGGGTCCGACGTGGCCGTGGGTGAACGTACCGGTGCTGATGATGCCGCTATAGGTGTCGCTGGCGATGTCGACGGGGCCGGTCAGGTCGACATCGAAGGTCTTCCGGTAGACCGGTCTGCCGTCGGCGGCGGTCTTGGCGCGAGCCTTGGCCAGCATCTCCACCGAAATGTCGATGCCGTCGACTACGGCGACACCAAGATCTCGGAGATGCTCCCCCACAAGCCCGGTGCCACAGCCAGCGTCAAGCACCGGCCCCGAGCCCGAGAAGCGCCCACAGAGCAGTTCGGCCGCTGACCGGGGGTAGATATACCGCCGGGGGACGGTGAAGTCGGACTCGTAGGTGTCGGCCCACTTCGCATACAACGCACGATTGTCTTCGGGACTCTCAACCGAGTACGCCTCACTCAAACTGATCGGTTGGCGAACCCCTGTTTCGTGCGCAGCTGGGTCACCCGACATAGCCACTGAACCTACCGCCGACCTTCAGAGTCCGCATCGCGTCGTCGACGGCCCGCTGCCAGCGTTCAAGTTCCGGGTCGGGCGTCGGCACCAGCGGCTTCCAGTTCAGCGCCTCCGAACAGACTCGACAGGACAATCCCGTCTTCTGCGAGAATCTCAGAACCGCCCTCCTCCCGGTCGATCACGCAGACCGCCCCCACTATGACTGCGCCCAGTTCTCGTAGATCCGAGGCCGACAGTCGGATCTGACCTCCCGAGGTCACAACATCCTCGACGATCAACACCCTCCTGCCCTCCACCGGCGGACCCTCCGCTAATCGAGCGGTCCCGTAGGTCTTCGCGACCTTCCTGACGAAGACTGCAGGAATGCCCGTCGCCGCGGAAAGCGCCGTAACGACCGGGATTCCGCCCAGCTCCAGACCCGCAAGCAGCTCAGTCTCGTCGGGAACAAGCGCCACCATCTCCGCGGCTAGCGACTTGAGGAGTTCCGGGTCGCTCTCGAACTGGTACTTGTCGAAATATCGGCTGGCAGAACGCCCGGACCTCAATGTGAAATCACCGACCAGATAACAGCGGGCGAACACCTCCCCCGCCAGAACTCGTCGGTGCTCAGCGCTCCATGATCCCATCACTCACCTCCAATTGACCACCTCCAATTGACCACAGAACGCATGCTGTTGCCATGCTCAGCGGCCACCTGTCTGCCGACTCCCATCGCTACGGCGGCGGTTGGAATCCGCCGCGGACCTCCGAGAGGAGTTCGGCGAACTTGATGGTCGTTCGGTCATCGAGATAATCGCCGATGATCTGCACGTTTACCGGCAGACCGTCCGGGGTGACTCCCACCGGTGCCGAAGTGGCGGGGAGGTGGGCGATTGTGGCGAGTGCGATCCAGCAAAGATGGTCGGCGTAATGGCGTCGTTTACCGTCAACCCGAAGTGTCCTCGTGTAGCTGCTGCCTTTGGTTTTGTGGTGGGGTGCTGCAAACGCCGCTGTTGGGGTGAGCAGCACGTCAACTTCTCTGAACAGCGTGCGGCACGCCCAGCGCAGTCTCGATCGGCGTTCGTTGAGATCAAGCCATTTCATATGCGAGAGTCCCGCCCCGGTGAGTGCACCGGCTCGTATCGGGTCGAGGTTGTAACCCAACCGCTCGCACAGTCTCAACATGGGTAGCGCGGGGCGGGCCGCTCTCGCCAGATACCGAGCCGGTGCCGACATTACGTGGGAGAAGATCGGCACCAGGAGTGGCGCGTAGACGTCCAAGACTTCGTCGAGGGTGAAGGGGATGTCGATCTCCACGACGTTTGTCCTGGACCTGAGCGCATCGACGGTTGCTTCGAGTTCGGCGCGTACGGCTTCCTCCAACGGGGACCGGGGATCGTCGAACCAGTATGCGACACGCAGATCCCTGAGGTCGCGTCCCCGCGGTGGAGGCAACCCCAAGCCCCAACCGCTCGAGTTCATTGGATCGGCACCGGCCATCACCTGAAGCGCAAGGCTCAGGTCCAACGGTGACCGCGCCATCGGGCCGGCCACGAGGAGGTCGGGAACGGCCAGTGTCCCCGGCGGACCCATGAGGTGTCCGTCCAGGGGGATGATGCCTTGCGACGACTTGTGGCCGTACACCCCACAGAAGTGGGCAGGAATGCGGATGGAGCCGCCGACATCGCTGCCGATCTCAAGAGGGACGAATCCTGCAGCGAGCGCAGCCGCCGCGCCCCCCGAAGAGCCTCCCACGGTTCGTTCTGAATCCCATGGGTTCCTGGTCAGGCCGTAAACGTCGTTATAGCTTTGCCAGTCGACTAGGAACAGCGGAACGTTGGTCTTGCCCAACACGATGGCGCCGGCTTCGGTGAGGCGATCCACGGCCACAGCGTCGGTCTTCGGCAGGTGATGGCGGAGTTCGGGCGCTCCACAGGTGGTGACCAGACCAGCCGTCTCGAACGAATCCTTGACCGTCATCGGCAAGCCGTGGAGTGGACCAACAGATCCGCCCGCAGCGAGTGCTGAATCCGCGGCGATTGCCTTCGACCGGGCACGTTCGAAGTCGGTCGCCACCACGATGTTGAGGCGAGGATTCGAGGCCTCGATTCGCGAAATGGCACCATCAACGAGTTCGACGGCACTGATGTCGCCCCGACGCAGGGCGGACAGACACTCAGTAGCGGACCAATACCGGCTATCGCCCACGGCTTGCCTTTCGTCGATCAGAACCAATGCTAACGGGTCACACATCAGCTAGCCGTCGCCTCAACCAAGGTGGCAGCGTGCTCCGACTGCTTCTTGTGGAGCAGCCGGCGTCATGGAGTCAGCTGGTGCAGCCTCGGCCGTCCCGGTCTCGGTCCAGACGGTAGGGATCAACACCGATCGTCCGCACCTGAACCGGCTTTTGAGCACTCGACAGATCACCACAGTTCAGAGCATCGCCCGGCAAGTTGGGCAAGCACGGGATGTAGGCGGGATGACACTCGTCATCAACAGCAGCTTCTATCTGGGGCGGCACTGTCGTTTCGGGAGGCGCAGTCGTTTCGGGAGGCGCAGTCGTTTCGGGAGGCGCAGTCGTGGCCGGAGCGATGACCGGCAACGCAGGAGTCGGCACGCCACCCAACTGCGAGTCCTCGCACTGCGAAAGCAACGCTCGCAGGGCCCCCGACTCGGCCGAATCAACCGAAAGCTCCCAACGGGTCTTGACCGCGATCCACGCTTCGGCATACCAGCACCGCACCGAAACATCCGGCGGCAACCAATCAGCGGGGTCCGACGCACCCTTCTGGCGGTTCGACGAAGCCGACACCGCCACCAATGAATGCGCATAGCCCAAGTCATTGGCGTAGCGACGACGTGTGTCGCTGTCCCACCCATAAGCACCCGAGTCCCACGCCTCAGCCAGCGGCACGAGATGATCCACGTCGAAACCCGATCCCGTGCCCGTCTCAGTTGCTCCGTCATAGACGCTGTACCACTGCCCGCCTGACAGGGAACAGGAACTCCCGACACGCGGGACCACGACCGCCTCGGCTATCAGCACCTCCCGACGCGCATCGCAACCGTCTCCATCGGTGTCAACCCAATGGTCGAACAGATCACGGTCATACCCGGACCGCTGTTCGGGTCGCACCGGCAAAGCTCCGAGTCGGCTCAACAACTCGGCGACCGCGAATTCTGGCTGATCGGTGACTTGAAGGTCGTCCGACACTGAACTGCTGCTAGCGCTCTCGGCCTGCTCGACGCCGCTCTGGTCTAGTTCAACGACCTCAGGTGCAGAAGCGACGAGCGTAGTTGTAGTCGCAAGCTCAACCGAATCCAGTTCCACAGTCGTCGGCACAGGCTCACTCGAATCCGGTTCCACAGTCGTCGGCTCCGGTGCGCGGCGATCGGACTCGGGCACCTCAACGCTGCCCACACTCGGCTGATTCGTTTCCGATAGCAGAGTGGTTACCGGAGCGGCGCCACTCGCGGTCGTCGACGGTGACACGGATTGTTCGCTGGCAGCACAGCCGACAGCAATCATCAAAAAGAGTGCTAACAGGACGTGGCGGGGATCCACGGCGCTGAGAATACTCCAGCCGCAGCGTCCGGCAGCAACGGGTGTCAGCCGCGCTCCACTATCAGATTGATTTCACTACCGGTTCGGGCGACAGACGTCAGGCCGGGGCGGCGACCGTGAGGCGGGCCATCTCGCGGCGCTGCGGATAATGGTCGGCCACCGCGAAATGCTGAGTGCAGCGCTCATCCCACACGATCAGGTCGCCCTCGGACCATTCGTAGCGGATCGTGTAGTTCGGTTGGGTGGCGTGGTCGTACAGGAAGTTGAGCAGAGCATCACTCTCGCCGCGGTGGAAACCCACCAAGTGGCTTGTGAAATTCTGATTGACATTGAGGTAGCACCGACCGGTGTCGGGATGGGTGGTGACGACCGGTCGCTCCGCGCCGGGAAACTGTGCACGGGTGCGCTCGACCAACTCGCCGCCGGCCTTCGAGATGAACGACTGACCAGGGCCCATGTCGTGCCATGCGGTCATGCCCGCGAGCCGCTGCTGCAAGGACTCTGAAAGGCCGTCGAAGGCGGCATACATGCTGGCGAAGATGGTGTCTCCGCCCCGCGTCGGCATCTCCACCGCTCGCAGGGAGCCCAGAATCGGAGCGTCGGGGTCCCAGGTCACATCCGTGTGCCATTTGTCCTGGTAGGGAGGCCGGTCTTCATCGTCGACGATTCGCTCGACCTTGGCCTCAGTCGTACCAGCGGTCCGGCCGATCGGATGGATGTATGGTCGCCCCCACCCAGCGAGCAGGTCCATCTGGTGGGAGTCCTCAATCGTCTGTCCAGGAAACACCAGCACGAGGTGCTCCAGCAGAAGCCCGTACAGATCAGCGCGCTCGCCGTCGCTCAAAGGAACCCGAAGGTCAATACCCGACACCCGAGCCCCGAGCACACCTCCGATCGGCTCAACCTTCCATGCGTTCATGGGCGGCGACAATACTGCACGCACTGAGTCACGGCCGATTCCTGTCAGCATGGCGACGCGTCTGATCACGCGGTCTCACCCACCGATCGCCGCAATCTTCAAACCGCACGGCCATCGACCGCCTCACCCATCAAACCGCAGCGCAGCTGATCGCGGTCTCACGCCATCGACCCCCACACCCATCAAACCGCAACGCAGCTGATCGCGGTCTCACCCCATCGACCCCCACACCCATCAAACCACAGACGGGTCACAACAGGCTGGAAGCACTGGTGTCTACGCCCAGGCCCCACGCCACCGGCCGGCGCAACGAACTGCGGGGCCTACCCACCTGTTCGGGGGACTTCGCGGAATGGGCGATTTCGGTCTTCGGAACGCTCCCGAGGCATCCCCAGCAACCGTTCACTGATGATGTTGCGCTGCATCTCAGTACTCCCACCACCCAGGCAGTTCGCTTGACGGAACAGGTACTCGTTGCCGAACTCACCCGTGGCCTCATCGCCTCGCCAAGCGACCGATGAAGTCGCGGCCAGTTCCATGCCGATGGTGGCCCGCCTGGCGGCGACCAGCCCGTTCGACATCCTCAACAGGGCACCCGCTACCGGCAAGAAATGCCCGGTCTGCATTCCCTGGGCAACACGGGCGGAAAGTTGGTGATGGACCGTTCTCAAGGTGTGGGCCTCACCGAGCAGGTCCAGGTGATGGGGGTCGTCCGTGTCCATCTGAACGACCAGATCCACGAGATCGTCATCCGGCGAATCGACACGACCCCCTCCCCCGTCATGCGCGTACACCGAGCCCCCGCCCGAGGTGCGCTCATGGTTCAACAGGCCCGTCGCCACCGACCAACCGCCGTTGACCTCGCCGATGACACTGTCAGCATCAAGGCGCACATCGCTGAAGAACTCTTCGCAGAAGTCCCGTCCACCGTTGGACTGCCTGATCCAAGCGACATCAACCCCGGGCTGATCGATCTTCAACACGAACATCGTCAAACCGCCGTGCTTGGGCACGTCCCAATCCGTTCGGGCCAGGCACATCGCGTAGTCGCAGAAAATGGCGAAAGTGCTCCACGTCTTGGCCCCGTTGATCACCCAGGTATCACCATCGCGCTCGGCACGGGTCACCGCGCCTGCGAGGTCTGAACCGCCACTCGGTTCGGACAGGAACTGAACCCACAGTTCATCCCCGCGCAGGATCGCGGCAATGTGACGCCGCTTCTGCTCCTCAGTGCCGAACTCCAGCAGAGTCGGCGCAATGATCGCCAACGTGGGAACATTGAACAGCGAAGGCATCTCATAGCCGACGGTCTCTTCGTTGAATGCGTGCTGGTGTGCCGGAGTGAGGCCCTGGCCAGCGTATGCACGCGGGAAGACGAGTCCGGCGAAGCCGCCCTCGAACAACCGTCGCTGCAACAACCGGGCACGATCCACCGCCGCCTGATCGAGCGCCCACGACGACGCCGGGGGTGTCTCCGAGCCCAGCGTCGGCATATTCTCAGCCAACCAGACGCGTGCCCTCATCCGAAAGGACTCGACATCCTCGACATCCTCGATGTCGGAGGGTTCAGGCTCCGGTTGCCCGTGGTTGCTCACGACACTTCCGCTTCCTGCGCTGCCCGCCTGATCCAGCGCTTGCGGTGGCCCCTGGGCAGGCCCCGGATCCGAACCCTGCGCCAACACCTCGCCAGAACCCTGACCCAAACCCTGTGCTGGCGCCTCGCCCGTACCCTGACCCGAACCCTGTGCTGGCGCCTCGCCCGTACCCTGACCCGAACCCTGTGCTGGCGCCTGGCTCGCTGACTCTTGGACAGGCGACCTTGTGGCCTCAAGAAGTCCCGCAGCCAACGCAACACGGTGCTCGCGGGGAGTCCCGTACAGATTGCGGTTGACCGTCGCCCTGCGCAGATAGAGGTGGATGTCGTGCTCCCAAGTCACACCCATCCCACCGTGGAGTTGCACACAGTCTTGAATCAGCTCGAGAGCGCGGTCACCAACATAGGACTTGGCAACCCGCACCAGCTCAGCAGCATCGGCGGACCGCTGTGAGACCGCGACCGCTGCCGCTTGGGTCGTCGCCTGGATCGATTCAGACCAGAGCTTCATATCAGCGAAACGATGCTTGAGCGCCTGATACGAGGCCAAGGGACGTCCGAAAGTGTAGCGGTCGAACGCCCATTCGATCGTGAACTCCAGCACCCGGTCC
>CATOTC010000004.1 GCA_951812975.1 uncultured Acidimicrobiales bacterium
TCAGCGAAACGATGCTTGAGCGCCTGATACGAGGCCAAGGGACGTCCGAAAGTGTAGCGGTCGAACGCCCATTCGATCGTGAACTCCAGCACCCGGTCCGCGATCCCCGCAGTCTCCGCGCACTGCAACACGAGAGCCAACTGAAGCTGCGTCTCAATCGAATCGGCGGCTCCTCCCACCTCCCCCACGAGGCACTGGGGGCCAACCTCAACGTCGTGAAATCGAACCTCAGCGAACCGCCGCACGAGGTCCAAGCCGTCGAGCGCCACGACCTCCACCCCTGCAGTGTCAGTCGACAGCAGGAACTGGCTCGGTCCCAGAGCCCCATCGCAACTCAGCAGCAACCACTGCGCCTGCGCTGCGGCTTCGACCACAGGACAGGCACCGGAAAGCACGAAACCCCCGTCTCGCTGGACCATCTCGACTGCGGGCTCCGCTCCGAGCGTCGGCGGACACCAGGCCGCCACGAGATCACCGGTGACAATCTCGCCGAGAACCGCTGCGCGCTGCTCCTCGGAACCCGCCGCCACGAGTGCCGAGGCCACCACGTTGCAGGGCAGGAACGGGCCGGGCGAAACAATCCTGCCCAGCTGTTCGGCAAGAGTCGCAAGCTCAACGGCACCTGCGCCCCCATCAGCCGCGCCCCCGTACTCGTCAGGGACTAACAGCGAGGTCCAGCCGAGCTGTGCCCCCTGGCGCCACCAGTCAGCAGAGAATCCCCCCGGGTCGTCGGCCCATTCCCGTACCACCGTCAAGTCGCAGGTCTGGGCCAGGAAGCGCGCAGCGGTCTCACGCAGCAGTTCCGCATCCTCGTAGGCGCGAGGCTCAACCCTGTTCAGTCTCTCACGCCAACCGGCAAACAGCCCGCCGAATCGCAGTGGAAGCTGACACAGGGATAGCTTTAGCGTCAGACCGCTCGCCTAGGGAGAACTGATGTCAGCGGACACCGTCACCGATAATGAACTGGCCGAGTTCGAACAGCGCTGCCGATCCTTCCTCGACGAGCACGCCACCGGATTCCCGTCCGACGGTGAGCCCGACCCGCGAAGCGTCAAACGGATGGCCGTCACCAAGAAGTTCCAACGGGCACTGGCCGAAGCAGGGCTGGCCGGCATCGTCTACCCGACAGAATACGGAGGAGCGGGGCTGACCAAGACACATGATCGGGTATGGCGCGAAATCTACGCGCAGTATCCCAACATGTCCTTCGACCTCACCATCTCACACGGCATGTGCCTGCCGATGCTGGCCGAATACGGCACCCACGAACAAAAGGCCGAGTACCTCGCCGACAACATCAGCGGACGCACCGTGTGGTGCCAGATGTTCTCAGAACCGGGAGCCGGATCCGACGTCGCCAGCCTCCAGACCCGAGCAGAACGAGACGGCGACACCTGGATCGTCAACGGCCAGAAAGTATGGACCACCCTCGCCCACCTGAGCGACTACGGCGTGATAATCGCCCGGACCGATCCGAACGTCCCGAAACACGCGGGAATCTCAATGTTCATCGTGCCGATGGATGCTCCCGGCGTGGAGGTCCGCCCCATCCACCAGATAGACGGCGGCACCCATTTCAACGAAGTCTTCTTCACCGACGTCGAGATCCCAGCCGACAACCTGCTGGGCGAGCTCAACAACGGCTGGAACATGGCCACCGCGATGCTGATGTATGAACGGGTCGCCATCGGCACCGGAGCCAGCGGAGGGGTCCGCCACGACCGGGCCGACCAGCTCATCGCCGAAGCCACCAAGCGAGGCATCATCGACGACCTGGTGCTGCGCCAGAAACTCATGCGCATCTACACGATGGAGACCTGCCAGTCGCTCGTGTCGATGCGCACCCGAGCCGAGATGAAAGCCGGCAAGACCCCCGGACCCGGCGGATCCATCAGCAAACTCGCCAGCACCATCATCATGGACCAGGTGCGCGACGTCACCATGGAGATCGTCGGTGCCGGGGGAGTCGCCTGGGAGGACGAGTCCGACGGACGCTGGCAGCGTGCGGCACTCACGAGCCTGCAGGGAGGAATCGCCGGAGGCACCAACGAGATCCAACGCAACATAATCGGAGACCGCGTGCTGGGCCTCCCCCGCGACATCAGCGTCGACCGGGGCATCCCCTTCAAAGACCTGAAGGTCGGCACGCAACAGAGTTCCGCCTGAACCTGCAACCTGAACCCGAAACAACGCCCAACCTGACGCATCCATGAGCACCGAACCCACCAACGCCGAACCCGCCGGCGCCGAGCCCACCGACTACGGGCCGACACCGGAAGTCACCCGGATCCTCGAGGAGCTCGACCATCCCGTCATCGACACAGACGGACACGTCATCGAGTTCCTGCCCTGGGTGCGGGACCTGGTCGTCGACATCGCAGGCAACGACGTAGCCCAGCGCTTCGACCAGATGGTCAACGGAAGCGCCGCCATCCGCCAAGTTCCACCCGAACTCCGACGACAGGCAGGCGTCACCCGCAGCGCCTGGTGGGGGCTGCCCGCACGCAACACACTCGACCGGGCAACCGCAATGCTCCCCGAACTGCTCTACGGACGCCTCGACCAGATCGGCGTCGACGTGGCACTGCTGTACCCGACGTACGGACTGACCGTCACCGCCCTCCCCGACAATGAGCTGCGCCAGGCCATGGCCCGGGCGTTCAACATCTACATGGCCAAAGCCTACGAACCGTACCGCGACCGCCTGATCGCGGTGGCGTCGATCCCGATGTTCACGCCAGAGGAGGCACTCGCCGAACTGAACCATGCCGTCGGCACCCTCGGTCTGCGGGCCGTGATGCTCTCAGGGGTGATCCCCCGTCCGCTGCCCGGCGAGCAGAGCCATCGCGGCGCCCGTTTCATCAACGGTGTCGGCCACGACAGCGAACACGACTACGACCCCGTATGGAAACGCTGTGAAGAACTCGGGGTCTGCCCCACCTTCCACGCCTCCGCGCAGGGCTGGGGAACCCGCGCCTCACGCACCAACTACGTCTACAACCACATCAGGAACTTCGCCACAGCCGGAGAGGCCGCCGCCCGTTCCCTGCTGCTCGGCGGTGCCCCCATGCGCTTTCCGAACCTCCGCTGGGCGTTCCTCGAAGGCGGCGTGGCCTGGGGAGCGAACCTGTTGGGCGACGCCATCGGGCACTTCGAGAAACGCAACAGGAGCGGCATCAGACACTACGACCCCGCGAGAATCGACCGGGAGGAACTCGAGGCCCTGTTCGCGCGCCACGGCAACGAGGAGCACTCCACACGAATCGACCAACTCGACTACGCACTCACCATGCTCTCAGACCCCGACGAGGACCGCTCAACGGTCGACGAATGGGCCGAGAGCCAGATCAGCAGCGTCGACGAGTTGATCGAGATCTTCCGCGACCGCTTCTACTTCGGTTGCGAAGCAGACGACCCCATGAACGCGCTCGCCTACCAGACCAGCCTGCTGCCAGGCGGTATCGCGATGCGCGCCATCTTCGCCTCAGACATCGGCCACTGGGACGTGCCCGACATCCGAGAAGTGCTGCCCGAAGCCTACGAGCTGGTCGAGAAGGGACTGATCAGCCACTCGGACTTCCGGAAGTTCACCTTCGAAGACCCCGTGAGGCTCTTCACCGCCCAGAACCCCGACTTCTTCGCGTCGACCACCGTCGCCGAGGCCGCCGCAACGGTTCTGGGCCAGCCGGACTAAGGCAGATCCTGGCGCGAACCGGTTCTCCGCGGCCCGGAACCAACTCCCCGCGCTAGACCAACACCACCGCCCACAACCAACTCCCCGCGCTAGACCGGCAGGTTGCCGGTTGCAGACTTGGTCGTGCCGTGGTCCTTGTAGGCAGCGATCGTGCGCTGAGCTATCCGCATCTGATGGACCTCATCAGCACCATCGGCGAAACGGGCCCAGCGGGCATGCTGGAACATGTGAGCGAGCGGAGTGTCCGTCGAATAGCCCAACGCTCCGTGCACCTGAATGGCGCGGTCAATGATCCGATTCAACGAATTGGCCACAAAGTGCTTCGCCATCGACACCTCCGACTTGAAATCCTCGTCAGCGTCGATCTTCGAAGCAGCGTGCAGAACCATCAACTTGCACTGATACAACTCCATGGCCGAATCGGCGATCATCCACTGGATCCCCTGCTTCTCCGCAAGGATCGAACCGTGGCTGTAACGATCCAGCGAACGGGCCACCATCATGTCCAGCGCCGTCTCGGCCTGGGCGATCCAACGCATGCAGTGCGCCAGCCGGGCCGGACCGAGACGGTATTGGCCGAGCAGGTGGCCCTGACCCCTACCGCCCAGCATCTGGCTCTCATGCAGGCGTAGATCCTCGATGAGGATCTCAGAGTGCCCGGTGCTGCCGTGCATCGTCTCGATCTGCCGTACTTCCGTCCAACCAGGTGTTGGAAGGTCGACGATGAACGCCGTGTTCGCCGCCTGGGGAAGATCCGGGTCGTCCTCGGTCCTCACGATGAGGATGGCGAAGTTGGCGCGATGGGCATTGGAGATGAACCACTTGTGCCCGTTGAGGACCCATTCCTCACCGTCGGGGTAGCCGCTGCTGCGAATCAGAGTCGGATCAGAACCGGCCACCTCGGGTTCGGTCATCGCGAAGCAGGACCAGACGGTTCCCTGGCACAGAGGCTTCAAATACTTCTCCGCCTGTGCAGGAGTCGCCCAGTGCAACAGGGTGTGCATGTTGCCCTCATCGGGGGCCTGACAGTTGAGCACCCAGGGGCCGTAGTACGACTTGGCCGCCTCAGCCTGCACCATCGCCAATGCCACATGGCCCAGTCCCATCCCGCCCCACTCGACAGGCATGTGTGGAAGCCAGAGTCCCTGAGCGTGGGCCTTCTTGCGCAGGCTGATCAGCCGTTCGACCCTCTCTTTGCCCTCGAGCGCCGGAGCACCACCATGGCCCTCGATCTCTGCTTCCGCAGGCTTGACCACCTCGTTGATGAACTCACGAACCCGGCCCCGGATCGCCTCGTGCTCCGGACTCAGAGTGAAGTCAATCGCCACGACGCACCTCAGACATCCGGATCTCAGACATCCAGATACCGCGTCACGGCCACCGCAGAACCAATACCCGACACCACGATGGCGATCCCCAGGACCAGCAGGCTCGTGGAGTAGAACTCGCCCTGATCGACCCTGAAGCCCTGCATGAGCTGGAGGCTGTCCGGTTCGCTCAGCCCCTTGATGACCGTGTCGTCGAGAACCCGCAGACCGACCCAGGCCCCCATCGCCCCCAGGACCGCCTGAACCAGACCCTCGAGCATGAACGGCACGCGAATGAACCAGTTGGTCGCTCCCACCACCTTCATGATCTCGATCTCGGCACCGCGACTGCGGATCGCGCTCACGATGTTGGTCAAGATCAACAATGTGGCCGCCGTGAGCAGGATCACCGAACCCACCAGGAACACCCTGGTCACCTTGTCGGCGAGGCGCTGAATGTCACGGATCGTCTGATCAGCGGAAACAACCTCCTCCACACCCGGGCGTCCGACAAACTGGTCCGACAGCTCCGCGACCACATCGGCATCGGGGTTCTCGGGCACAACCCGATACGACGGAGGCAGAACATCCGGAGAGACGACCTCTATCAACTCGGGGGTGTCGGCGAAGATCTCCCGGAACTCCTCATAGGTCTGACTCTGGTCGACGTAGATCCATTCCTTGATCGCCGGGCTCGTGTCGATGCTGTCGCGGATGTTCGCGTCCTGTTCGGCAGTCGCGTCGGGTTGCATCCAGACCACGAACTCGATCCCGCCCTCCCAGCGGGCCGTGGCGTTGTCGACCGCATAGTTGAACAGGAAGAACCCGCCGAAGAGCCATAACGACACACCGATGGTGATGATCGCGGCTGCCGACGACAGGACGTTGCGCCACAGGTTCTGGCCGGTCTCACGGAGGACGTACCTCGGACTCAGCGCCATACCGACCTACCCATAGACACAGACCTACTCATAGACACCGCGGGCCTGGTCGCGGACGATCTCGCCCCGGTCGAGCTCGATGACTCTGCGACGCATCGTGTCGACGATGCTGCGGTCATGCGTCGCCATCACCACGGTCGTGCCCGTGCGGTTGATTCGATCGAGCAGTTTCATGATCCCGACGGAGGTCTGCGGATCAAGGTTGCCGGTGGGCTCGTCCGCCAACAGAATCGGCGGTCGATTGACGAACGCCCGCGCCACCGACACACGCTGCTGCTCACCACCGGACAGCTCGTGGGGAAAATTGTCTATCTTCTCAGCAAGGCCGACCAGTTCGAGGATGGCGGGAACCTGCTTGCGGACCACCTGTCGGGGCTTGCCGATCACCTCGAGGGCGAAAGCAACGTTCTCGGCCACCGTCTTCTTCGGGAGCAGCTTGAAATCCTGGAATATGAAGCCGATGTTGCGGCGCAGGAAGGGCACCCGCCAGGTACCGAGCGTACCGATGTCCTTGCCGGCCACATAGATGGTCCCGTGTTCGGGGAGTTCCTCCCGGTTCAGGAGCCGAATGAACGTGGACTTGCCCGATCCCGACGGTCCGACGAGGAACACGAACTCGCCCTTGGCGATGTCCACGGTGACATCACGGACCGCGACAACGGTGCCCTTGTAGACCTTGGTGACGTTGTTGAGTTTGATCATTGTTGTTCAGTCTTTTTTGTTCGTGAACGATGCGGTCCTCGGACGCTGGGCGCGCGTCAGCCGACCGCGGGACATTACCAGCGACCGGGGGTCAAACCGAGTCAATCGCTTGAGTTCTGGGCTCTCGTCCAACGAAGCCAGGCCTCCATGAACGCTTCGATCTCTCCGCCTAGCACCGACTCGATCTGTGAAGTCTCGAAATCGGTGCGAAGATCCTTGACCATCTGGTACGGCTGCATCACGTAGCTGCGTATTTGACTGCCGAAACCCACGTTGTCCTGTTCGCCGGTGATTCCGGCGATCTCGGCCTCGCGCTTCTTGCGTTCACGATCCAAGAGTTTGGCGGCCATCATCTGTATGGCACGGTCCTTGTTCTGGTGCTGGCTCCGCTCGTTCTGACAGCTCGTCACCAGGCCGGTCGGCAGGTGGGTGATGCGCACAGCCGAGTCGGTGACGTTGACATGCTGGCCACCCGCACCTGAAGAACGATACGTGTCGATCCGAAGCTCCTTCTCGTCGATGTCGATCTCGTTGGCCACCTCCTCGAAGAACGGGGCGACCTGAACCGCGGAGAACGCTGTCTGGCGTTTGCCCTCGTTGTTGAACGGCGAGATCCGCACCAGCCGGTGCACACCATGTTCGGCCTGCATCAACCCGTAGGCGTGGCGTCCCTTCAGGATGAACTCGACGCTCGAGAGACCTGCTTCGGTGCCCTCCGACACCGCCGTGATCTCGACTTCGAAACCCTTGCGGTCCGCCCAGCGGTTGTACATCCGCATGAGCATCTCCGCCCAGTCCTGAGCGTCGGTCCCGCCCTCCCCCGACTTGATCTGACAAACGGCGTCGCCCTGATCGAACTCACCGGTGAACAATGATCGCACTTCCAGGTCGTCGAGCTTGGCTTCAAGGGCTGCGGTCCCCAAGGTGATCTCATCGGCGAGCAACTCGTCGCCCTCCTCGCGGGCGAGTTGATGCAACGTCTCCACATCGTCGAGGTCTGCACACAGGCGGCTGAACATCGTCAGGTCCTCGTTGAGAGCCGCGAACTCGGAGGTGATCCTGCGTGCCGAGTCCTGGTCGTCCCAGAGATCGGCGCGCGAGGCCTCAGCTTCGAGCTGCGGGCGGCGAGCCTCAAGATCAGCGATTCTCAAGTACTGCGACGCTTCCTCGACCCGACTCCTGATCGCGGCTAGCTGGTCGGTGAAGTCCTGCATCGTTACCAGTCCCAGTTACCAGTCCTGCATCGTCGGCGTTAAAGAGCAGCCCTTGCAGCTGCCCGGCCGTGGCACATCTTGAACTTCTTGCCGCTGCCACAGGGGCAGGGCTCGTTCCGACCAACCTTCTCGAGCTCGCTCTTGACGATCGGGGTGCGCGAAGCGGCTTGGTTGGGTTTCACCAGCGGCGCAGCCGCCGAGGGGATCGCCGCGGCTGAAGTGCCCGCGTCGGCGGTCTGCTTCTGTTCGGTGACCCCGACGAGCTGCTGCTCGTCGAGTTCGCTCTCGGGTTCGGCGGGCTGATCATCGGGTGGGCGGGCCGCCTGCACATGCATGACGTACTTCACGAAGTCGATCGAGATGGCGGTCATCATCTGGGCGAACATCTGGAATCCCTCGCGTTGCCATTCCGTCGCCGGGTCCTTCTGGCCCATGGCACGCAGGTGGATGCCCTCGCGCAGCAGATCCATCTCCGAGAGGTGCTGACGCCAACGCTGGTCGATTACCAGGAGCATCACCTGCCGTTCCACCTGGCGGAGAACCTCTTCGGTCAGATCTGCCTCGCGTTCCTCGTAGATCTCGACGGCTTCGCTGAAGACCAGTTCGGCCAGCTCATTGGGGTCGCGAACACCGCCGAGGGACAGCTTGGTGAGCTTCGAGGGCCACAACGTGGAGATCTCGGTAATAAACCCCTCGAGGTCCCACTCTTCAAAGATGTCGGATCCGCAGTAGGTGTCGACCAGACCGTCGACGGCCTGTTGAATGTACTCGAACGCCTCGCCGCGGAGATCGGCCCCGTCGAGGATCTGGCTGCGGCGCTCGTAGATGACCTTGCGCTGCTCGTTCATCACCTCGTCGTACTTGAGAACGTTCTTGCGCGTCTCAGCGTTGCGCTGCTCAACGGTGTTCTGCGCACGCTCGATCGCCTTGGTCACCATGTTGGCCTCGATCGGTGCATCCTCGGGCAGTGCCCGATCCATCACCCAGTTCATCGCACCCGTAGCGAAGAGGCGCATCAGGTCGTCTTCGAGCGACAGATAGAAGCGGCTCTGTCCCGGATCACCCTGCCGACCGGAACGGCCCCGGAGCTGATTGTCAATGCGGCGACTCTCGTGACGTTCCGTGCCGAGCACGTAGAGGCCCCCGAGTTCGATGACCTTCTGGCGCTCACGCTCAGTCGTCTCGGTATGGAGTGCGAGACGCTCGTTGTAGAAGTCTCGGCCCTCCTCGGTCAACGGATCGCAACCCTTGGCCAACACGTCACGCTCCGCGAGCCCCTCGGGATTGCCTCCCAACAGGACGTCGACACCGCGACCCGCCATGTTGGTGGCCACCGTGATCGCCCCGAGCCGCCCAGCCTGAGCAACAATCTCGGCTTCCCGGTCATGCTGCTTGGCGTTGAGGACCTCATGGGGAATGCCGCGCTTGTCGAGCGCACGGGAGAGCTTCTCGGACTTCTCCACCGAGATCGTGCCCACCAGCACCGGTTGACCCGACTCGTGACGAGCGGCCAGATCCTCGACGCAGGCCGAGAACTTGCCTTCCTCGCTCTTGTAGATCAGATCGGCTTCGTCGTCCCGGGCGAGCGGGCGATTAGTGGGAATGGGGACCACATGCAGCCCGTAGGTGCCGACGAACTCCGAAGCCTCGGTCTCGGCCGTGCCGGTCATCCCCGCGAGGCGCTTATAGAGCCGGTAATAGTTCTGAAGCGTGATAGTGGCGAGGGTCTGGTTCTCCTCTTTGATCGCAACCCCCTCCTTCGCCTCCACCGCCTGATGGAGGCCGTCGGACCAGCGGCGTCCGTCGAGGACCCGCCCGGTGAACTCGTCGACGATCTTCACCGCGCCCTTCTCGACGATGTACTCCTTGTCGCGCTTGTACAGCTCCTTGGCCCGCAGCGCCGCTTGGAGCTGGTGCACCAGATTGGCCGAGACCTGGTCGTACAGGTTCTCGATCCCCAGAGCCCTCTCGACGGCATGGACCCCTTCCTCGAGCGGGGCGACCGTGCGCTTCTCCTCGTCGACTTCGTAGTGCAGGTCGCGGCGCAGACCTCTGGCCACCGAAGCGAACTTGGTGTAGAGCTTGGCCGCGTCGGCCACACGGCCCGAGATGATGAGCGGCGTGCGCGCCTCGTCGATCAGGATCGAGTCGATCTCGTCGACGATGCAGTAGTGGTGGCCCCGCTGGACCTGACGGGCACGGCTGGTGGCCATGTTGTCGCGCAGATAGTCGAAACCGAACTCGTTGTTGGTCCCGTAGGTGATGTCCGCGGCGTACTGGACCCGTTTGAAACTGGAGTCCCGGTTGCCGGGGACGATCAGCCCGACCTCAAGGCCCAGCCAACGGTAGACCTGACCCATCCATTCGGAGTCGCGGCGGGCCAGATAGTCGTTGACGGTCACAATGTGAACGCCGTTGCCGGTGAGCCCGTTGAGATAGATCGGGAGCGTGGAGGTGAGAGTTTTGCCCTCCCCCGTCTTCATCTCCGCAACCCAACCCAAATGCAGTGCGGCGCCGCCCACCAGCTGTACGTCGTAGTGCCGTTGACCGAGCACCCGCCGCGCCGCCTCACGTACTACAGCAAAGGCTTCCATCAGCAGGTTGTCGAGTTCTTCACCGTTGTCGAGGCGGGTCCGGAACTCGGCGGTGCGGGCTCGAAGAGCATCGTCTGACAACGCCTCTGTGGCCGGTTCCAAGGCGTTGATGTCTGGTACCAGATCCTGAAGGTACTTGAGTTTCCGCCCCTCGCCGCTTCGAAGAACCCGCTTGAATACGCTCATAGGTACCCAAGACTCTACCGACCTGCAGTCCCACAATTGGGACAGAAATCGATCGTGTGAGCCCTTCGAGCCGGTATCACCCGGCTTCGTCTATCAGGCCGACGTCGCCGTCGTCGCGGCGGTAGACCACGGCTGAACGGTCGGTTTCCTTGTTGATGAAGAAGAAGAAGCCGTGGTCCATGTTCTCCATCTTCTCGACCGCCTCGTCGGGAGTCAGCGGACCGAGATGAAACCGCTTCGTCTTGACGATCTGAGGCGTCCGCTCCTCGCCACCGTCGATTTCGGGCATCTCCGCCTCGATCACCGCCACGTTGCTGAGCGGAGCATCGGTTCCCGAACGGATGGTAGCTCCGGTGCCGTGGTGTCGACGTTGGAGCTTCGTCCGCAGCTTGCGAATCTGCCGCATCAACTTGTCTTCAGCCAGGTCGATCGCAGTGAAGGGATCAGGCGCGCGCACCTTGCAACGCAGATGATGACCTCGGCCTCTCAAGACGATCTCACAGAACTCCTTGTCTGCGATCCGAGGATTCTGCGCTTGGTCGAAGTGCACGCTCGCATAGTCGAGCACGTCAAGGTACCGGTCCAACTGACCGATTTTCTCGTGGATCACCTCCTCCAGTCGCGGCGTGACATTCACATGCCGGGCGCTGATGGAGACGTCCATTACCTACCTCCTGATTGTGGTGTGGTCCGATAGTAGATCGTCAACGGACCCCTGTTGCAAGCCGACATTAGGAGACCCGTCGGTTCGCCGCCGCCATACCTGTCCAATAACTTGCACGGGTCTCCGCGAGCACGCCCGCGGCCTCACCGGCACGCGCTCTCATGGCGAAACCGCCTGCGTGGCCTGTGTGGCTACCAGGCCGAACACTGTGCCGGCTCCACGAGACCGGAGCACCGAGGCGGCACAGCGCAGTGTCGTACCCGTCGTGGATACGTCGTCCACGACCAGGACCCTGGGCTCGCAGCGCAGTCGCGGCCCGCACGACACGAGGTCGGGCCCGGCGACACGACCATCGAGATCGCGCCCGGTCTGAGGATCGTCGTCTGATCGCCGCAGCAACCGCCTCACCCGGATCCGCCGACGACGGGCCAGCGCACGAGCCAGCAACTCGCCCTGATCGAACCCCCTCTGCCGACGACGCGAAGGAGACGCCGGCACCCAGGTCACCACGTCGACATCAGGCGACACTTCAGCCATGGCCGCGGCCAACTCGGAAACCGCAGCAGTAGCCCTGCCGTACTTCAACCTGCACACCAACTCTGCGGCGCGCCCCTCATGGGGCCAGACCGAGATCAACTCATGCAACGAACCGTCGACTGCCATGGGCTCACCCTAAGCACGGCCTGTGACAGTCAGGCCGAATCTTCGCCAAGGTCAAGCATCGGCGAGGTCGCCCACCTTCTCGGCGCTCACACGGCCGGTTTCATACATCCAGCGAGCCATGTCGCGAAAGGTCTCCACCAACGGGCGGAACTGCACCCCAGTGGCCTCAACGGTGGCAGAGTCGTCGCCGGGCTTGCAGTTGAACAGATAGTCGTAGCCATCGCTGGTCATCACGATGTCCTTGCCGAAACGCCTGGTGAAGTCACCGATTTGGGACCAGGTCCACATGAACCAACGCGGCGTCGGGAAGGTCTTGATCTTGGCTCCGGTCGCCTCGGTCAGCGCGGCCACATGTGCCCGGGCATCAACATGGGTGCCGAACGCCAGCAAGCGCTTCGGGCCCCGACCCGGCTCCAGCGACGCCGAGACGACCGCGGCGACATCACGGACGTCGACATAGTTACCACTGAGCCCCTTAGCGATCGGAAAGCCCTTCTCAAACCACATGATCGCAGATGACAGATTGATCGACTCCGTCCAGTCGTCGGGGCCGATGATCCCCGAGGGGTACACCGTCACAACCGGGTTCCCCTCGTCCTGGAGACTCCGGGCATAACGCTCGCAGGCCGCCTTGCTGCGGCCGTAGGCCTCGTCGTTGCCCATCACCGGATGGTCCGCAGTCACCGGATCGGCCCGGAACGGGAACAGCGCCGCCGCCGATGAGATATGCACGATCGGATCGCAGCCCGCCGCAACCGCAGCCCGCCGCAACCGCAGCCCCCAGCACGTTGCGAGCACCGGCGAGGTTGGTCTCGTCCATTGCCTCGGACTGCGCCGGGTCGGTCGCCACGATCGCCGCACAGTGAACCACGGCCTCACAGTCCTGTACCGCCGCATTCACGGAATCCTCGTCGGTGATGTCACCCTGAGCCACATCGAGATCCGACGGGTCGACAGCGAGCTTCTCCATCAGGGGGGCGACCTTGGCCGGGGTCCTGACAAAGACCCGTACGTCGTGACTATCGAGCAGCAGCCGCCTGGTGATCAGGCTTCCCAGATAGCCCGTCGCTCCCGTCACCAGAACTTTCATGAGTCTCCCTTTAGCATCATCAACTCCACAAGATGCGTGCGCTTGGTCGGTGTCGCCCTCCGTTCGATGTCGGCGTGGCGCTCCCGGATCATACCGTCCGCCAAGCTGTCGGTGAAAAGCCAGAACTGGTTCGTCTT
Source organism: uncultured Acidimicrobiales bacterium (assembly GCA_951812975.1). Lineage (GTDB taxonomy): Bacteria > Actinomycetota > Acidimicrobiia > Acidimicrobiales > Aldehydirespiratoraceae > VXYK01. The sequence goes on from CATOTC010000004.1 coordinate 13,193, forward strand.
GATCGCGTCGACGACCTGCTCTGCGACTCTCGCCGGGTCCATCTGTGCGACATACAGGTCCGCGATGGCAGAGGAGGTGTCTCCCAGCGCCGTGCCGTCCAGATCGTCCCCCGCATCAAGGTCCAGATCAGGGCCAGGGTCGCGGTACCGCTCCTGGCGGTTCCGTTCGCTGTTGATGATGTTGGTGGCAACGAATCCAGGGCACAGACAGGTGACCCCGACACCGGTGTCACCCTCGAGCATCTCCTGTTGCAGCGTCTCGCTGAAACCGACAACGGCATGTTTGCTGGTGTTGTAGGCGCCCATGCCCGTGGACGTGAGGTGACCGGCGATCGAGGCGGTGTTGATCACATGGCCTTCGCCGCGCTCGATCAAGGCAGGCAGAAAGGCCTTCACGCCGTAGATGACACCCCAGAGGTTCACTGCCAGGGTCCACTCCCAAGCCTTGAGATCGACCTCGGAAATCGAAGCGCCGCCGGCGACGCCTGCGTTGTTCATCACAACATCCGCCAGCCCGAACTCCTCGGTGCAGCGTGCCCGCAGAGCGTCCACCGACTCCCAATCGGAAACGTCGCAGACAACGCCGACAGCGACACCGCCGGCCGACTCGATCTCAGCGACGGTTGCGTCGAGTGGCGGCTGCTCAATGTCGGCGACCACGACTTTCATCGACTCTGCCGCCAGCGCCAGCGCCACAGCCCTGCCGATACCGCTGGCTCCACCGGTGACCACCGCGACCTTGCCGTTCAGGTGCTCCATGATCAACTCGCAGTCGCTGAGGGAGCGAGCGCGGCCAGCACCGCATCGTCGACGGCACCCTGGCCGGAGTCGGGATGCAGCGGATGGATGCAGACGTGCGACGCGCCCGCCTCTGCGTGTTCGGTCAGGCGGGCCTCGATCGCTTCGACATCACCCCAGGCCACCAGACCATCCACGAGCCGGGGGCTGAGAGCGTCGATGTCGTCTTCGGAGAAACCCATCTTCAACCAGGCGTTGCGGTATCCCGGTGCCCGGGAATAGAACTTCAAGACCTTCGCCCCAGTTTCGCGGGCCACCGAAGCGTCGCTGGTGAGCATCACCTTCTGTTCCACGTAGAGACCTGATTCGGGTCCGATGATTGCGCGGGTCCATGCCGTGTGTTCCGGTGTGGTGTTGTAGGAATGGGCCCCCGCACAGCGTTGTGCTGCGAGTTCCAGCATCCTCGGGCCGAGCGCGGCGAGCACCCGAGGCACCTGTTGTGGAGGCGCGACCGAGGTGTACAGAGCGCTGTCCATCGCCTCGAGGTAGTCGCGCATGAACGACAACGGCTTGTCGTAGGAAATGCCGCGTACCCGCTGCACAATCGCCGGAGTCGAGACCCCCAACCCCAGAATCATGCGCCCACCGGTCTGCTCGGCCACGGTGTTGGCACCCTGGAGCATCACGCCCGGATGCCGGTTGTAGATGTTGGCGATGCCCGACGCCAACATCAGAGTGGAGGTCTGTGCACCGACCGAAGCCAACTGGGCGAAAGGGTCGCGTCCGAAAGTCTCGCCGACCCAGAGCGTCGAGTAACCGAGCTCCTCGACCCGCCTGCCGAGTTCGGCCACCTGCGAGCCCGTCAGCCCCTCAGGAGCGACCCAGACACCTCTGTCACATGAAGTCATCCGGCGAATCTAGTGCGGTCTACACCGGAACGTCGGTGAAGACACTAGTGGCGCTGCTCACACAGCGGATTCCTGCTTGTGCTTGCGCTCAGTCGAGGAGGCCTCCCTCAGCTGCTCTGCGAATGCCCTCCTTGCGATCCGGCACGCCGAGCTTGTGCCACAACTGCGCCAGCAATCGGTACATGGAACGCTCCGAGTAGCCCAAGTCTGCGGCCATATCTACAATCGCTGTTCCGGCGTTCAGTTGGATCAACATCTGACGCTCGACATCATCAAGCGCCGGTAGTGAGAGCTCCACATGGTCGCGAACGGTGACTGCCGCACGCTCCAGTCGCCTCGCGCCTTCGCTGGTGGTCAACTGTGCCAACAGATCGAATCGGATTACCATCGGCAAGGACTCGCCGATAGCAAATTCTCCCGAGGACGAGACGTCAGGCTTGGACCTAACGGACGCGAGAGCCGCATAGTGGGCCGACATGGCAGAACCCGCCGAGATCATGTAACTCCTGACGATCATCCAGTCCTCCACAAGGTGCCCCGGGACCGTCTCGCCCGCCATCACCTCTGCGCTGTCACGGAAGAGATCTCTGACGCAGAGCTGGTACAAAGCTGGAAGAGACGTTGCGTAGACGCGTACCGCATCCCGGTGATATTCGGCTGTCCAAGGCAGTTCGTGGTGACCCTCAACTACACCTAGCTTGTGCGCCTCGAGGATCGCCCTCGCAAACCCGACGATGCGCCCACAAGCCACGCGCACGAACGAACGCGGCCGATCCCCGACGAACCGAGCAACATCATGGACAGCAAATGTACCCGTCATAGACAATAAACGTATCCGTCACTCAACCTGTCATGACCTGCCAGGACGTTGGCATACGTCTGCCACAAGTCTGGCAGTTCATGGCAGACGTCGCCCGGCACCTGCCTGATAGTCATGTGAAATGCACGAGAAGGGAACCAGGCGGTTGATTCTGAGGGTACTCGCAGCCACGCGGTGCATCACTAGAAATGGGGCGTAAGCAGCATGAACTTTGATCAAGATATCTTCCGGCGTCGCTCCAAGAGTTCCGGAAAGCCCCGATGGCGTGTCGGCGTCGGCGTATTAGCCGTCCTGGCCCTCTCCCTGTCAGCCGGGAGTGTGGCGCAAGCCAACAACTTCGGGAGTCGCTATGCCGACAACGCTGATCACTATTTTGCGCGCGTAAACCTGACCTACGATGGGATCACCGCCTCTAACTGGGGCATCGCTGAACTTGACTCGAGTACCGATATCGAAACCTTCGATGACGTCACATGTAAGAGCCACACAGACATCTGTTTCTATGATGCAGATTACGAGACGACGCCATGGATCAAGTCTGTGTCATGGTGGAATACGCATAACGGTCTCGCGCACTGCAATCGAGGTTCGGGCCTGTTCGGACTAGGCAACCGTTGCGATCGATGGTACGTGCTGTTCGACATTGCCGACATGAACGACATGACTACGTCGGAAGTGCAGGAACTCGGTTGCCACGAAGTCGGCCATACCGTCGGACTCAAACACACTGACAACGATGATTCATGCATGAAGACTGACGCGGCCGGTCGATCAAGCAAGGTCCTGAGTCAGCATGACATAGGCCATGTGGACAATCGATACTGACCTATAGGTACCAATAGGAGGGATGCGATGAATTTCTCAAGATGCGTCACAAGGATTGCCGCTCTGGTCCTGGTAACTGCCTCTCTCGGGGTCGGTTGCAGCAGCGGCAACAACACGGCGAGCCGAAGCACAGCCACACGTCTTGAGCCAGGAGTGGAGATGTTCTCAGCGGCTCTGGGCGCCGGCTGGTTCGCAGACTCTTCGAGCACAGCCCAAAGCCTTGAGGACTATGTCGAAGCTTCGGACGCTGTGGTTGAAGCCCGACTCATCGGCGTGAGCGAGGGTCCGGTGATACCGGTCGACGAGCAACCGGGCAGCCCAACTATTTCGTTCGTGTATGTCCGATTCCGGCCGGTAGATACCCTGGCCGGCGAACTGCGTCCCGACGCAGCAACCGAAGTCCGCATCGAGTACCCGAGGCCCCCAGGTACCACAGCCGCGGACCTGGAGGAGTTGATACCGGGACAACCCAACTCCATACTGTTCGTTGTGGACCCGAGGGCGACGCTGACCGGCTTCTCGGTGCCGCAGGTCTACCTAGCGACGGGGGATGCCGGAATAGTGCTCGAGAGCGACAGCCAGAACTCACCACTGGTGGCTCTCGCCAACGACGAACCCGTGAATACCGGCACAGCCTTCGGGCACGCGACGCTCTCTGGACTCCGCGGCGCGATCGCCGTCACCAGCGAAGACCACAGCACGCTGCCACCAGCCAACTCGGTCGGCCCCGGGTCCTCGGACACCAGCGGTGGCACCCGGAATGTCTTCGAATAGCGTCCTTCGGCTTCTGAGGTGCGTGTTGTGCCTTGCATTGGCTCTGACGACTGTGGGTTGCTCCGAAGATGCAGACAGAGCCGCTTGTGAACGGGATCTTGAGGAACTGGAAGTTAACTATTCCGTTCAGTGGCAGAACAGCAACGGCGATTGTGTCGCAGACGTCTCAGGCTCAATCATGTTCGAGTTCCAATGCGAGCCTGGAAACCCCTACTATTTCAGGCTCGGACTCACCGAAGACGGGACGCCAGCGCCGTTCAAGCGATCCGATGTAAGGAATCTGTACTACCAGAGAACGGACTCAACCCTCGCAGAATTGCCACCGGACGCCATACACACGGGACTGTTCAGCAGAGGCCGAGAACTCTTCGTCGCGCAGGACCGAGAGTCGGCTTATGTGCGACACGAACAAGGGATTGAGATTTGGCAAAGACACAACAACCTTTCCTGTTCGTCCCCAAATCCTTGAACCGGCAGACCAAGCGTTCACGGATCCCCGGTAGGTACACCAGCGACGACTTCGCACTGCGCCACGGCGACACGCGCAGAATCGACAGTCCGGCCATGGCGGTCCGACCAACGGCGACTCGACGAAAACCCGGCTAGTAGCGGTAGTGATCGGGTTTGTAGGGGCCGCCGACGGGCACCCCCAGATAGTCGGCCTGGGACTGGCTCATCGTCGTCAACTTCACGCCGAGAGCGTCAAGATGGAGCCGAGCCACCTCCTCATCGAGGGTCCGGGGCAACACATGCACACCCATCTCGATGCTGTCGGCATTGGCGTGCAGCTCCAACTGCGCCAGCACCTGATTGGTGAACGAGCAGCTCATTACGAAGCTCGGATGGCCGGTGGCATTGCCCAAGTTCAGGAGCCGTCCCTCGCTCAACACGATGACCGAATGACCGTCTGGGAACACGTACTCGTCTACCTGGGGTTTGACGTTGACCTTGCGCACGTCTGAGAGCCGGTTGAGTCCAGCTATGTCTATCTCGTTGTCGAAATGACCTATGTTGCCGACGATGGCCTGATGCTTCATCCTCGCCATGTGGCCCGCCAGGATGATGTCCTTGTTGCCTGTGGCCGATATGAAGATGTCGGCTCTGTCGACGACCGCCTCGAGGGTGTTGACCTCGTAGCCCGACATTGCGGCCTGCAGAGCGCAGATCGGATCGACCTCGGTGACGATCACCCGCGCGCCCTGGCCCGCCAGCGACTCCGCACAGCCCTTGCCCACATCACCGAAACCGCAGACGACCGCCACCTTGCCGCCGATCATCACATCGGTGCCACGGTTGATGCCGTCGACCAGGCTGTGGCGAACACCGTAGAGATTGTCGAACTTGGACTTGGTCACCGAATCGTTGACGTTGATCGCCGGGAAGAGCAGTTCGCCTCTCTCCAACATCTGGTAGAGGCGGTTGACGCCGGTGGTCGTCTCCTCGGAGACGCCGCGGACCTGTGGCGCGATCCGGCTGAAGAACTGCGGGTCCCGCGCCGCGATGTCGCGCACACGGTCCAGGAACACCGTCCATTCCTCCGGGTCGTCCTCGGATGCTTCCGGAATCGCGCCGGCCTCCTCGAACTCCAGACCCTTGTGGACCAGCATGGTGGCATCGCCGCCGTCGTCGAGGATCAGGTTGGGGCCGGCGCCGTCGGGCCAGACGAAGAGCTGCTCGGTCGCCCACCAGTACTCTTCGAGGGTCTCGCCCTTCCAGGCGAAGACGGGAACGCCGCGACAGTGCTCAGGGGTTCCGTCAGGTCCCACCACAACAGCCGCAGCGGCATGGTCCTGGGTAGAGAAGATGTTGCAGCTCACCCAGCGCACATCCGCACCGAGGGCTGTGAGGGTCTCAATGAGCACCGCTGTCTGCACCGTCATGTGCAGCGAACCGGCGATCCGCGCCCCCGCCAGAGGGGCATCGCCCGCGTACTTGCCTCGCAACGCCATCAGGCCCGGCATCTCATGTTCCGCCAAGCGGATCTCTTTGCGGCCGAACTCTGCTGAGTCCAGATCCGCGACCTTGTAGTCAGGGGTAAGGGTCACTGCACAACACTCCTAAAGAAACAACGGGTATCAGCGGGCGGGGGTCGACTGACACCATCTCTGCGCAGCCCGCACGCCCAGCCTACCGGCCCTAGGGCCTGCCGGCTCTATGGTCCGGAGTCGGTGCCGGGACCAACCCCCGCGCGGAACACGGTTGCGGTGCCGGCGAGGTTTGCAGGGCCCTCGGAGGCCGCCATCCAGGCCGCTGCGCCCCGTCCGAGGGGGTGAGAACCGGCTCGACTCTCTAAACGCGCATTGCCTGAAGTACACAGCAGGATGGCGGGGCCCGGCTCGATCCGTGCATGGCCGTTGAGGTCGATCCTCTGCAACGAGAACTCATCGACCGGACTCCGGTAGCTGACCACCCCGTCAACAGCTGACGGCCGCTGAACGTCAACTGTCATCGGGTCGGTTTCGACAATGTCGAGCAGCGTCCCCACATCCACGTGCTTGCTCGTCAGACCGGCGCGCACAACATTGTCGGAACTGGCCATCACCTCCACACCCGTGCCCCGCAGATAGCAGTGCAGGTTGCCCGGTCCGAAGAAGATCGACTCCCCCGGCTGCAGCGTCACCAGATTCAACAGCAGAGCGATCAGCACAGCGGGGTCCTGGCGATACCGGCGGCCGAGATCGCCCACCACCTGCCGTTCCGCTGCGAACGGCAGCGAGGACCGCGCGGCGCACGCAGCAACCACAGACCCCACCAGATCCGCAGTCGCCTGTCGATCCTGCCGCAGCAGCCACTCCAGAAGGCCGCCGATACCATTCGGCGTCGGCTCCGCAGTGAGCCTCGCCCTGATCGGATCAAGAGCAACAGTCGGGACAGTCCCAAGCAGTTCAAGCGTCTCGGTCGGTTCACGGAATCCGCACAGAGCGCTGAACTCGCTGAGCGCGCAGATCAACTCCGGTTTGTGGTGCCGATCACGGAAACAGCGGTGCTCGCCGTCCCGGTCGATTCCCAGGGACTCCTCGCGTTCGTATCCCCTTCGGGCCTGCTCGGTCGACGGATGCGTCTGCAACGAGAGCGGGGCGTCGGCGGCCAGCACCTTCAACAGGAAGGGAAGCGAACCGAAACGGTCTGCCACCGTGGCACCCAGCGCCGCGCGGCGGTCGGCGTCGATGTGTTCATCAAGACGGACACCTGACCCGCGCAACTCCGCCGACCCTGCCCAATGCGCTCCGAACCACACCTCCGCAACGGGCTCACCTGTCCCACGCCGGCCCAGCAGCTCAGGGATCGCGGTCGGCGAGCCCCAGTCGTAGTTCTTCAGCGCCCCGTCGATCAACACCATGGTCGGATCCCAGACTCGTCAACCGGTGAAGTCATGCGCCAGCCCGGAGCTGACAGCCGCGGCCAGCACCAACAGGTCCAGCATCTGGCGCGACAGTCACCTCACGCACTTGGTTCGGAAGACGGCTCACCGCACCGAGCAGTCCCAAAGAAGGCATGGCTGCACTCAGTTCCGGGAAGTCTCCGCGACCCCGTCCGTCTCGGCTTTGGCGAGCAGGCGGGAATGCTCCTGTGAATTCACATCGCTTGCTTCGTCGGGCAGCATCACCGGAATGTCACCCTCATGGATGCGATAGAGCTTCTGAAGGCGCGGGTTGTACAGCACTGATTCGTCGGCGAAATAGAGCAGCGGGCCGCGGTCGATGGGGCAGACCAGAATCTCAAGGAGGCGGATATCGAGGGTCATGTGTCCCAGTCAACCAGAAAACTGCCCGCACACAGACAACGGTCAGGCGAACAGGGCGAGGACTTCATTGACACGAACGTCAACCTCGGCTTGAGTGCCTGCTTCGAGGTTGAGACGAAGCAGCGGCTCGGTGTTCGAGGGACGCAGATTGAACCACCAGTCACCGAGATCGACGGTCAGCCCGTCCATTCGGTCCACCGAGGCGCCGGCGAAGGCACGGGCAACCCTTTCGATCACCGCGGCGGTGTCGTCCACCCTGGTGTTGATCTCTCCCGACGCGGCATAGCGACCGAGCGACGACACGAGGTCCGAGAGCCCGGCTGGATGCCGCCCCAACGCTTCAAGCACTACGAGCGCGGCGATCAGCCCACTGTCGGCGCCAAAGTTGTCACGGAAGTAGTAGTGCCCCGAATGTTCACCACCGAAAGCGGCCCCGGTCTGGAGCATCACCTGCTTGATGAACGAATGGCCGACCCGCGTTCGAACGGGTGTTCCACCGCCCTCGGCAATGACCTCGGGCACCGTCTTGGAGCAGATCAGGTTGTGGACGATGGTCGCGCCCGGCTGACGCTCCAGGATGGAGCGGGCAACCAGCGCGGTGGTCAACGACCCGGACACAGCCCTGGCGTTCTCATCGACGAGGAACACCCGGTCTGCGTCGCCGTCGAAAGCCAGACCGATGTCGGCACCGTCGCGCAGAACCCTGGCCATCAAGTCTCTGCAGTTCTCGGGCTGGATCGGGTCAGCCGGGTGGTTCGGGAACGTGCCGTCGAGTTCGGGATATATGTGGTCGAGTTCAAATGGCAGCCCAGCGAACACTGCAGGGACCACCAGACCGCCCATTCCGTTGGCCGTGTCGGCCACCACCCGCAGAGGTTTCAGGGCATCGAGGTCGACGAAGGAGTGCACATGGGGGACGTATCCAGCAAGCAGGTCAAGCTGCGTGAGCCGCCCCCGCGTGCCGACAGGATCGGGGCCCGAAATCGCCATCTGCTTGATCTCGGAAAGTCCCGAATCAGAGCCGATGGGCGCTGCGCGGGCGAGGCACATCTTGATTCCGTTGTAGCCCGCCGGGTTGTGCGAAGCCGTGAAGACGGCCCCTGGGACTCCCAGGTGACCCGACCCGTAGTACAGCATGTCGGTGGCGCACAGACCCACATCGACCACGTCGAGCCCGTGGTCCATCGCCCCCTGCGCGAAGGCAGCCGCCATCTCCTCGCCGTCAGGCCGCATGTCGCGCCCCACGAGAATCGAGGTATCGCCCCGGTTCCGGACGAATCGGGCGAACGCCCCGCCGATGGCTCGGGATCCGTCAGTGTCGAACTGGTCCGGGACGGTGCCGCGAATATCGTAAGCCTTGAAGATCGTGTCGAAGTCTGTGCTCACACCACGAAACTAAACCGCGAAATCCCTTTTGGGACATTCGACTGCCGGCCGCCCGACAGATTGCTGGGCGTCAGTACTTCTCAGGTACGAAAGTCTGATCCGACATCGGCGGCCGCACATAGCCCACAGCCGACTGTTTCTCGGGCAGCTCAACTTCCTCCCACGGGACCGGTTCGTAGGGGATCTGCGACAGGAGGTGAGAAATGCAGTTCAGTCTGGCCCTCTTCTTGGAGTCGGCGTTGACCACATACCAGGGGGCCTGCTTGATGTCGGTGTGGGCGAACAGCGTGTCCTTGGCCTTCGAGAAGTCCACCCAGCGCTCTCTGCTCTGCAGATCAACCGGTGACAGCTTCCAGCGCCTCAACGGATCGGAGATTCGACTCTGGAAGCGGGCCTCCTGTTCTGCGTCGCTGACCGAGAACCAGTACTTGATCAAGATGATCCCCGAGCGGACGAGCATCCGCTCGAACTCGGGGCAGGACCGCAGAAACTCGCGGTACTCCTCATCAGTACAGAAGCCCATCACAGGCTCAACCAGACCGCGGTTGTACCAGCTTCGGTCGAACAGCACCATCTCCCCCGCCGCCGGCAACTCGGCCACATAACGCTGGAACCACCACTGGGACTTCTCCCGGTCGCTCGGCGTGCCGAGCGCCACGACCCGAACGACCCGGGGGTTGAGCCGTTCAGTTATCCGCTTGATCACTCCACCCTTGCCAGCGGCGTCACGTCCTTCGAAGACGACAACCACCTTGAGGCCCTTGTGGCGGATCCACCGCTGCAATAGCACCAGCTCCTCCTGTAGGAGGGCCAGCTCGCGGTTGTAGACCTTCGTCTTGATCTTCTTCGGTATCGCAGGTTCCGATTTGAGGGACTCCATCTCTATGGGAGTCCGCTGCTCGTCCATGCTGCCAAGACTAGCCGAGGACAGGATCGCAGTCTCGGGTGAAGACGGATGAGTTCGGCTCACCAGCGAAGATCTTGTCCGGTGAACTCACCGGCCTGAAGTGAAAGGTCAAGTGGGAGTGAACTCTTCGACCGCTAGAGGTGCAAGGTTGTCCAGTTCCGTCACGCCGAGACTCGACTCTTCGGGCAGATCCGGCACCTCGATGTCCCACTCACCGAACAGTCCCTCCAGAACCGACGGATCGTCGAACAAGTCCAGAGCGAACAACTCAGCCAACAACCCGGGACCGAGTCCACCGAAGTAACCGTCACCCTCGGCGAACGGCAGCAAATCCGGCAGTGCCGCACCAGCGCCGAATCCCGGTCCTGGAGAACCGAACCCCCCTGCGTAGCCCCAGCCACCGGGACCTCCGAGCACCACCACAACTACGGGTCCGCTGCCGGCACCAAAGCCGAAGGTTCTCCCCCAGACATCGCATTCCGATGAGGAACACGGTTTGGCGAAGTAATCCTTCTCGGCCCATTCCCAACGCTTGTCCCACTGTTGGTCATAGTCGAACGGACCGTACGGTTGGTCACGCCAGAATCCGTCGAGGTGATCGGCGAGCTCCGAGGGTTCCACGCATTGCAACCATCCGTCGTCTGAACCCCGCCGTTCGTAGTAGTCATCGTCGTCTGAACCCCGCCGTTCGTAATCTTCGTAGTCGTCTGAATCCCGCCGTTCGTAATAGCCGTCGTCTGAGTCCCGCCGTTCGTAATAGCCGTCGTCGTATTCGTGCTCGCCATCGTCGTCGGATTCATCGGTGATGGCGGAGACGGCCCACACCGTGGCGACGACGATCACCGCGACCAGCAGCGCAGCGAGCACTCCGATCCCGGCCAGCTTTGCGGCGCGATGAGGAGTCAGATGCTCCTTCTGGTCAACAGGCGCCTCCACAGAGGGCGCGACCGACTCACCCGTCTCGTCGAAAGCGGCGTTCTGCTCTGGTGGCTCAGAGATTTCGCCGTCATTCGACTCCGGCGCGGCAGCGGGGGTCTCCTCAGGGCTTTCGTCATCTGCCATGCGACGAGTCTACGGCCACCGGGTACTGCCCACGTCTGCTGAGACGACTGATCATCGCGGTGTCACGCACAACCCTGAACCCGTCTGTCAATGCCCGAACAGTCGAGGAGTCGCTGTTGACGACCCTCACCGGAACCTCGGCGACCGCAAATCCACAGCGTTCTGCCAGATGAAGCAGTTCGATGTCGAAAGCGAAACCATCGATCCGTCCCGCGGCCATCAGAGTCTTGGCCACATCGGCGCGAAACGCCTTGCAACCGCACTGGGTGTCCCGGTAGCGGCCGGATAAGACGGTTCGGGCAAAAACGTTCACCGCCCGGCTGCCCATACGGCGCAGACCCGACACGCTGCGGTCAGCCACCGAGAGCTCCGCGTACCGATTGCCGATCACCACCTCGCAGCCGGCCTCCACCGCGGCGAGCAGTCCCAACAACTGATCCGGCGAGTAGGCCAGATCCGCGTCGGTGAACGCCACAGTCCGTCCTCTGCTCGCCAGCACGCCAGCGCGGACCGCAGCGCCCTTCCCCTGGTTGGCGGGCAGTTCGATCACCAGGTCGGCTCCCGCCTCGGTTGCCTGTCGGGCAGTGTCGTCAGGTGATCCGTCATCGACGACCACGATCTCCAGATCGCCGGCGGCGTCCAGAGAATCCAGCTCGGAGCGGATCTCGGAGATCGTCGATGCGATCCGCTGCGCTTCGCAATACGCCGGCACCACTACCGACAGGCGCAATTCATCGGTCGGGTCGGCTTCGGCAACCGATCCCTTTGCCAATTCAACCAGCGCCGGTTCAGCCTGTGGCGATTCCTGTCCCGATTCAATGAGTGCCGATTCAGCCTGTGCCGATTCAGCCTGTGGCGATTCCTGTGCCGATTCAACCTGTGCCGATTCAACCTGTGCCGATTCAACCTGTGCCGATTCAACAAGTGCCGAATCTGGGGATCCAGAGTCAGCGGATCCAGAATCAGCGGATCCAGAATCAGGGGGATCCTCGGCGTTGAGTGCATCATCGGGCGCTGCAGAACGCGAAGGCACCGCCGCGGTCAGCGCAGTCGGATCCCGGAATGCAGTCGGGCCGTCATCGCGGCGATCCCGTTTGCGACGGGTCAACGCGACGGCCAGCACGAGTCCGAGCAGGGTCGCCAACAGACCGATCCACTGCACCGCTGAGCGGGTGTAGCTCAGACTCACCGATGTCTCGGTCGGCACGACCACCATCAGATTGGGAGCCACTCGGAACGGCCCCTGCGCGCCGGACACCGTCCAGTTGGGAAAATAGCTGGCCCTCACCAGAACCGGGGTTCCAATCCGGTCCACGCTGAAACTGATCGAATCGTTGTCGACAGCAAGGTCGAACACGTCCGCCGTCCCGGTGGGTACTCGCTCGAGCCAGTCCGGCAGAACATCCGCCAACGCGCGCATCTCCGACACCCGTTCGCCGCTGCGGACCGCGGCAGCGAACCCGGCCTCCTGTAGAACCAGGTCGTCAAGGGACATGCGAGGCCAGTCAGCGGGTCCGTCCGCTGCGATCAGCGGGATCTTCTCTGTGCTCTCCCACGCGGCAACGGTGGGCACCAACCACTGCTCCCCGCCCGCTGACAACCCCTCAATCACCACAGGCAACTGCTCGAGACCCACCGCAATCCGTTGATCCTTGACCAGAAAGACCACCCACGGCCCGCTCGCCGCTATCTCCTCGAACGCTTCGAGCTCGCGCGCCTGGGCAATCGCCGACTCGGACACGGCCAGGTAGTAGCGCACACCGAGGGTCTCAAGCCCCCCGACGCCCTTCTCCACGTCGAGTCTCGAATACGGAAGGTCGCGCTGGGCGCGAGAGGGGCTCGCCGAAAGTTCCGACTGCAACAGGAAGTGGTAGGGGGTCGTGGCCGACGCCTCGAAATAGAGTCCCTCCATTGAACCGATACAGCCGTCGGTCCAGTGAGGAAGCAACATCGGTGCCATGGTCGTGCCGTAAGTCCCGAGACGCTCACTGTCGAACTCCCAGAGCGACCGCCCACAACCGAACTCCTCTCCGACCTCCACCATGGTCGACACCAACTCGTTGTACTCCACAGTCCCCGATTTCTGCTCGTACCCCGTGAAGTTGTATCTCACCCACCCAGGACCCTGGTTGAACTGGGCCGTCGCAAGACCGTTCCAACCCCGGATCGACTCGATCCCGAAGAAACTCGAGAAGCCGTAGAGGGTGGTGACTCCACCGGCCGCGTCGGTCCTCTGGAAGGTCGTGGCGAACGGAACGGACCGGAGCGGAAAGGCCAGGGCGATCAGAATCACCAGAGTGAACAGACCCGCAGGAACCGCCGCCCAGACAGCAGGGGCGCGCGCGCCCGAGCCGCCGGGGTCCAGCGGCGCCGGCCCGAGCATTCGGATCGCGCCCCGGCTGATCTCGGCCACCGCGATACCGGACAACAGATAGACCGACAGGTAGTAGAATGGCAGGATCCGCACGTTCCAGAGCCGGCTCTCGGGGAGCAGCACAAAAGCAACCGCGAAGACCGCCGCAACGATCCCCAGGGCGATACCGATCCGGACCCGGCGAAGCGCGCACACCAACGCGCCGACGACTCCGAGAACCACGAACACCTGCAACGGCAAGTCGTTGACCAGAAAGCTCTGGTTCCCGAGATCATCTCCCCGATGCCAGAGCGCCGCCGCGTAACGACGCTCCTTTCCCCAACCCATGTCGTTGAGGTAGGCAACGTTCCACGCAAAGGGCAGCACCCAGAACGCCGACAGCAGCGCGGCGACAGGACCGACGACCGCAACCCAGCAGACCTCGCGTCGCCCCACCCGAATGACCAGCAGAGCGAACAACGCCACGAGCGCGAAAAATGCCGCGAACAGGTGCAGCAGGCCGGTCAGAGCCAGCAACACGGCGGCCACGACCCGGTCTGAACCGCTCGCCAACCCCCGGGCTGCGAAACCGATGAACAGCAGAGCAACCGACAGAGCCAAGCTGTAGGCGAACTCGCCTGCCATCGTCGACATCAGATTCCCGCCGTAGATGTTGAACGAACGGTCGAAAATGAATGGCAGGGTCATCAGCGCCATCAGCGCGGGCCCGGGAAATGCCAGACCGCTCAGACGGCCCGCGAGGAATGCCGACAACGGCAGGCTAACGATCCCCGCGATCACCACCAGTTTCATGGCGACCCCGTAGGGAGTGGGGACTATCAGGACCGTCGCCACCAACGCGGCGGCAGTGACCGCGGCCCGCCACCGCTCGACCGCAGCGGTGACAGACCATACGAGCGCGCCGACCGCTGCCGGCGCCAACAGAGCAGCGATCGCCAGGTCAACGGATGTGTCGTTGAACGTGAAGGGTTCCAGCGGCGACCAGCCCAACCAGTCCGTGACGAAGACGCGGCCGTCGGCAACCGCCCCGAACAGCGCACTGCCAACACCGAATCCGAGAGCGACAATCACCCTCGAGCTCCGCTCGGCCCAGAACCTGCCGGCAACGAAGAACACCGCAACCGCGACCCCGAACGCCGAGAGCAGATCGACCGGGATGCCCAGACCGACGTTGACCATCACTATCAGCAGCGAAGGAACGACCATGTAGAACGTGAAGGCCGGGAAACCCGCATACCAGTCGGGCGACCAGCCCGTCAACCGGAAGTCCGGCAGCAGCTCGTCACGCAGATAAGCCGGTGACCACACATGAGCGCCCAAGTCTCCACCGGTCGGAGTCGTGTCGGTGAACCACAGCCAAGGTGACAGATTCCAAACAACGAACAGAGTGACCCCACCCACAATCACCGCGGTGAACGCCGCCTGCACATCGAGGGACCGATCGGTGATCAACCGCCGCCAACCCGGGCGCTGGATCAGCGCACGTCCAGCCTCAGACAGCCGCGCGAGCGGAATGGGACTGTCGGGGGACGGACTCATGGCGCTTCATTGTGCCATCTCCTCAGCCGCGCCGTACCTTCCCAGCGCCGTGCGGGCCCAGAGCTCCGGGGACTCGATTCGCTCGGCCCCTAGAGAAGCTGAGCAAGCAGGACGACCACGCTGGTCGCGTTGAATCCCACATGGATCCACAGCGGGGTGCCGAGACGGCCTGTCATCTGAAACGCCACCGCGGTGACAATGCCGACCGTCAACAGACCCGGAAACTGGAGAACCTGGAAATGCGACGCCGCAAACAACGTCGAGGACCCCAGCACCGCCACAACGGTGCCCACCCGGCCACACCGAGACAGCAACTCTGCAAGACCCCGATGCAGCAGACCCCGATACAGGAACTCCTCGGCAATCGGAGCTCCCACCACGGTGAGCACCACCAACGCCAGGATCCCCAGAGACGAATCAGCCGAAGCAACAAGATTCCGTGCCGGAGCCTCGAGCGACTCGCTGTCGATGAAACGGCTCATCGGCAGATAGACCAGCGGAACGAGCACAACCTGGGTGGCAATCCCCACAGAGAGACCCACGCCAACGTCGCGTCCCGTCATTCCCCAGCCGAGATCCCGCCGCAGATCGAGCTTGCGGCGCCGGGACAACAGGAACGGAACGCCCACCAGACACAACCACAACGGCACCGTCAGCAACACTCGAGCCACCAGCGGAACACGCTTGTGGTCAAGGGGAAGCCCGGCCGCCACCTGCCCAGCCACCCGGCCGAAATCGTCGCCCAGACCAGAGGGAACGTCGAAGGACCAACCCGCTGCACTGACGACAGAGGCGCCGATCAATGCCGACACCACGATCCCTGTCGGAATCGCTACAAGAGCCAGCGCCACCCGACGACCAGGCGTCGGTGCGCGCTCCGACACCGCCGGTCCTAACCAGCCCGACGAAGGCGACCCGACCCGTCGCCCAGCACGGCAGCACCCACCTGCGGTTCGAGGACCGACACCGCAGCACCGCGTCGATCGCTCAACTCCCAACCGCGCGGAGGCCGCGTCCGGTCAGCGTGGGGTGTGCACAGATCGTGGTTGGCGGGTGAATCCTCGACATGCAGATCATCGATCCACACAATCTGTTGCGGGTAGAGAAAAGACAGGGTCGCAGCGGCGAGTTGATGACAGCCCGGTCGGGCACAGCGACGGTTCACGCTGGGCACCGTACCCTCTCGACACGATCAAGACAGGGATATCCCGCAGCGGGGCTACGCTTTACCCATGGCGTCCACCCCCCCTCCACCGCCTCCACCGCCACCGCCCCCGAATTCGGGCGACCGGAAAAAGCCCGAGGACAAGGGCGCAACCCGACGCGACAGTCCGAGTTGGTCGCGTTACATACTGTGGATAGCCGTCGGCACCCTGCTCACGGTGATGCTCGTCAACTACCTGACCGGCGGCGAGTCCCGCGAGCAGGTCACCTACTCCAACTTCTTGGAGAGCGTCGACCAGGGCGAGGTTGAAGAGGTCACCTACGACAACAACGACGGCGGGATCGTCTTTGCGACTGAACTGGGCGACTTCGAGACCACCGGTCCCACACCGCTGCCCGACGCCGACCACGACCTGATCGGCGAGAACACCAAGCTCGAGTTCGAGACGCCCAAGCCGAACTTCTTCACCTCGATCTTCCCGATTCTGCTCCCTGTGCTGCTGCTCATCGGATTCTTCTTCTGGATGCAACGCCGAGCGCAGGGGCAACTGGGCAACATCATGTCGGTCGGCCGAAGCAAAGCCAAGACCTACTCGACCGAACGCCCCGGGACCACCTTCGACGACGTGGCGGGTTACGACGGCGTCAAACAGGAGATCACCGAGATCGTCGAGTTCTTGAAACACCCCGCCCCATTCGCCGAGATCGGCGCGCGCGTCCCCAAGGGAGTGATGTTGGTCGGCCCTCCAGGCACCGGCAAAACCCTCATCGCCAAAGCGGTGGCAGGCGAGGCAGGCGTTCCCTTCCTCTCCGTCACGGGTTCGGACTTCATGGAGATGTTCGTGGGAGTCGGCGCGAGCCGTGTACGAGACCTCTTCGACTCGGCCCGCAAGATGGGCAAGGCAATCATCTTCATAGACGAGATCGACTCGATCGGGCGCAAACGCGGTGCCGGTCTCGGCGGCGGGCACGACGAACGCGAACAGACCCTCAATCAGATGCTGGCTGAAATGGACGGTTTCGAGCCAACCGACGGAATCGTGATGATGGCGGCCACCAACCGACCCGACATTCTCGATCCGGCACTGTTGCGGCCGGGCCGCTTCGATCGCCAGGTGGTCGTGCCGCTGCCCGAACTCGACGACCGCAAGAAGATCCTCGCGGTCCACCTCAAGGGCAAGCGCACCAGCGACAACGTCGATGTCGACCTGGTCGCCCGAGGCGCCCCCGGCATGAGCGGCGCCGACCTCGCCAACCTCGTCAACGAGGCGGCACTGTTCGCGGTTCGTCGCGGTCGGGACCAGATCGATGCCGTGGACTTCGACTCTGCGAGAGACCGGGTGATCCTCGGAATCGAGCGATTGTCGGTCGCCCAGAGCCCGGAGAACCTGGAACGCACGGCCTACCACGAAGCGGGCCACGCCCTGTGCGCGGCGGTGCAGGACAACCACGATCCCGTCCACAAGGTCACGATCATTCCCACCGGCATGGCCCTCGGCGTGACCATGACCCTGCCCACCGAGGACCGCCACACCCTCGACAAGGCCGAGGCTGAGTCACGAATGGTCATGGCCATGGGCGGCAGAGTGGCGGAGTCCCTGGTGTTCGACGAGTTCTCCTCAGGAGCTGCCAACGACCTCGCACAAGCAACCAGCATCGCCCGTCTGATGGTCACCGAATGGGGCATGAGCCCCGCGGTCGGGCCCATGTCTCTGGCCGACGGCGGACCGGTCTTCCTCGGCGCCGACATGATGCAGTCGAAGAACTACTCACCCGACACCGCCAAGCTCGTCGACACCGAGATCCGCCGGATCCTCACCGAGTCCGAGGATCGCTGTCGGGAGATCCTCACCGAATACCGCAAGGGCCTCGACCTCGTAGCCAGGGCCCTGTTGGAGCACGAGACCATCTCGGGCGACGAAGTGGAACGCCTCATCGCACTGGCGCGTTCAGGACCGGTAACCGTGCACAACACCCAGACTGAGCTGGAGCCAGAGACAGGCCTCCAACGGCCGATCCCGGCTGAAGTGACTGTTTCCGAAGACTCCTGACCGACGCCCGGCATGGACCGCCTGATCCTGGTCTTGGGTGGTGTCGCTATAGCTCTGCTGGTTGCGTCGCTGCTCAGAGGCAGGAGACACCCGGCGCCGGCAGCCAACACCGGTACGATCCCCCGACAACTCGACCGCAAAGACTTCAAGGGCACAGATCGGCCGTGGCTCGTCGCCGTGTTCACCGCGTCGAGCTGTGCAACCTGTGCCGGGGTGATGGAGCGGGCCAAGCATCTCACCAGCAGCCAAGTATGCGTTCAAGAACTGGAACTGAGCGCTGAGGCGGCCCTGCACGAACGCTACGGCATTGATGCGGTGCCCATGCTGCTCATCGCAGACCAGACGGGTGCGGTGCGGCGCGCTTTCGTCGGTCCCACCACCGCTACCGACCTCTGGGCCTCGTTGGCCGACCTTCGCGAACCGCGCCGTCGCGAACCGCACAGCGGTACGAACGAACACGACTCAGACGAAACCGTTCCCGGCGGGGACTGACACCACCCAAGATGCCGTGGGACCATCCCGGGATCCCACGGCAGCATGAACGGCGAACCGGGTCTCTGGGTATCACGGAGCGGCCGCGGGGCGCGGCTCGGCGGCCACGACTCCGGGCAGCAACTGATGCTGGGACACGCCGGTCAGATCCCGGCTGACCACCACCGGCGAGCGGGAGACAACCTCCACGATCGGGCGCTCAGATCCCAGTTCTGACGCACGCAGCGAGACCCGCCGCAGCGGAGCCACCTCTATGGACGCAACCAGATCGCGACCCCGGTCATCAAGGACCGCCACCTCGACGGTGGCGATCGATTCAGCGGAAGGATTGAAGATCGCAACTGAGTGCGACCCGCTGCCCAAGGGAGCCAACCATCTCGTTGAGCTCGCGTCCAGGCCCGTGGTTGCGGCCACCGAAACGTTCACCGGCCCAAGGTCCTGTGTCGGCTCGGGATCAACCGAATCCCCACCGTCGACCGCTTCGTCGAGGCGAGTCTCGGCGAACAGGTCACTGCTCTCGTGCATCACCGCGATCGGAAGGCCCGTCAACGACCTCGCAGTAATGCCGTACGAGCCCAGTCCCCTGAGCCTGCTCACGTCGCTCAGACGAACCTGGCTCATGGCGCCGGCAGCGATCGTCAACTCGATCGGGTCACGGCTCAAGCCCTCCCCGGAGATGATCTCAAGATCAACCTCGGCCGTCTGCTCCGCCGAAGGGTTGACCACACTCACGACATCGAAGCGATCGTTGCTGTCGAGGTCCAGAAGGTGCCAGACCGGAGCTGTAGTGGATGCAAGCGGTGCAACCGACAAGCCGACAGGAAAATCATGGTCCGCCTGCGTGACGAGACCCTGTGACTGCACCCGAGACGCCGCGATCCGGCCGACGACGACATCGATCACCGCGCTCACCCGACTCGCCGCCGGCACCACGTCGGTGACATCGAGGGCAACCACCCGTCGGGCTGGAACCACCACGCCGTTGAGGGTGTCGACTCCCACGTCGGAATAGAAGCGAATGTCGAGAACCGCATCATGGGGGAAAGGGTTGAGCAGCAACAACACCATCTCCTCACCCTTCGTCGCGAACTCAGTAGATCCCGAGGCCACCACCCACAGATCAGAGGTGCGGGTATGACACAGAGCCCGATCAGTGGTCCCCGATGCACCCAGATAAGTCTGCTCCACGATCACGTCGGCGGAGCCGACCTCAACCACGGCACCCATCCACTCCGAGTCGGCTACGAGGTCCGCCAATCGTACGCGGGTACGCCCACCGGCTTCGATCATCACCACGACATCCGTGGGAGCAGCGCCGAGCCCGCTTCGGACCCCCGAGACGAAGGCCTGCACACCCTCGACCGAGGCATTGATGATCTCCAGGGACACATCGGCTCGCCCACCGGGAGCAGAGCCTCCCGGGCAGAACCAGGTTCCGATCTCTCTGGACGACTCAGGGACGGAATAAGCAGCCGGAACCACCAACTGTTCAATGTCCCGCCCGAAAACCTCCGAAGCGCCGATCTCGTCCAGCGTGTCTGACCCGTCGAGCAACAACGCGGCCGCGAGCACGCAACCGAGCAGCATCGCCACGAACACGCGGGTCAACCTCACCGCCTGTGTCCAATCACCGGGCGGATTGCAACCACGCCGATCAACAGCACGATCGCCGACAGTTGCACGATCAACACCCATCGCCTCCAGGGCGCTGTCAAGTAGTTCAGTTCACCGGTGCCACCATCTTGGGGCACGAAAGCGGTGGCATAGCCGACTGAATGTCGTTGCGGAGCTCTAGAACCGTCAACTTCAAAGGTCCATGACGGATCCGCGGTCTGCGCCAGGAATACCTCCGTGCCGTCCGGGATCGAACCCGAGAGGCTGTCACCCCGGCCTGACATGACACCCGCGGTTCCCGATATGGGCACCGCGGCCAGATCCGCGATCTGCTCGACACCACTGTCGAAACCCGGAGACGCAGCAGCGCGAACCGAAGTCCATTCAGTGTTGTCGTACACCTCGACAGCGCTGTTGATCCCCTCCAGACGCCTCAAGTCGAGTTGAGACGCAATCGCACCCCGCACACCCGCCGGTATCGAGACCGCATCATCGGGGTCGCTGAAAGGAGCCGGGGCAAGCCGGTCCAGCAACACCACGTAACGGACGCCGAGCCCACCGAGTTCCCTTCCCAGACGTATCGTCTCGCCGTTGAGCGCACGCAGAACCGCCTCGGAAACCAGAGGCGCAGCCCCGCCCTCGACCGCCGGAAGACGGTCGGACAACCTCGGAAACCCGTCAATGGACGCAACCCAGGCAAGGTCGGCAACCAACGGGCGGCCTTCGGACAGGATGGTTTCGGGTGATCCGATCCACAGGACTCGATAACTGCCGTCTCGCAACGGGTCGGCGAAGGGCAACACGTCCTCGTAGTCGCCGCGAGGCATCCCCCAACGCCCGGACTCTGCCAGCGCAAGCGCCGGAATCGAACTGGCCACCGCAGCCACCACCGCCAACGGCAGCAATGCCTGACGCCAACCGAATCCCGCGGCGGGCAGATCGTGTTCGAACGCAACTATCGCGACACCGCAGGTCAGCGCCACCCCTACTGCCGCGGCCGCCAACAGGACGCTGTCGTCGGGCATGCCGAACGGCAGCCAACCCAGAGCCGCGACCCACGTCAGACCCCAACTGAGGATCGCCACCGACCAGCCGCGGACCGCCAACTCGAACCGCCATGAACGGCCGGTCAGCATCGGGATGACCATCAGAACCCCGAGAGCCCAGACAAAGACCCCCGGTTCGGTCGGCCCGATGTTGAAACTGATGATGTCGCTGAGCGGTATTGCAGAAGCCGAGCCGTCACGCCCCCCGGCCAACGGCTCCCAGGTCGCACCGCCGACGAGCTGGTCCACCAGGAAGGGCAGGGCAAGCACCGATACCACCGGCAGAGCCACGACCACGCAGACAAGCATGCGCAACGTTCCGGAGAGGTTGAAGCTGAGAACCGCCCCGAGCAGCAACCCGGCGACCATCGGAGCCAGGATCAGGCTCGCCGACAGATCGAACAGGGCAGTCACACCGACAACCGCACCGATGGTCCCACCGATTGGAACCAACCGATGCCAGGTCTCGTCCGACGAACGCGTCGACCACACCGACTGTGCTCTCAGCAGCGCCGCGAGCAGCCACGGCGCCAACGAATAGGCATAGACGCCGGCGATACTCGCAGTAGCAAGCGCAGCCCAGGGCAGGGGAATCACCGCGTACACGAACAGCGAACCAAGCTGAGCCCGCCGAGAGCCCGTGGGCCGGAGCATCCGCCAAGCCCCCACCAGACCCACCACGATCGGCAACAGCACCCACAGGGTGCGCACCAGACCCACCGCACCACCCGAGAGGATCGAGAACAATCCGAGCAGACCCACGACACTGGCCCCAGCTCCGGAACTGCCCATGTCACGCTCCCGCCATCCGCTCCACCACTCGCCGATCATCTCTGAACCTGAACCGCCGAATGGCAGGTAGTCGCCGATCACAGGAACGCCGCCGGCGATCAGCGACCGAGAGCCGAACAACACGAACAACCCGATCAACGCCAAGACCACAGCAGAGATCCGGGCCGTGCCCGTACGCATCGCGGACGCCAGTTCCCGGCCCACGACGTGCGCCCTGTCCGGACCGAAGCGTCCCCTGATCGCCGCGTTCAACCGCACACTCCCGCCCTGCTGAAGAGCTCGGACGTCGGCATAGCGAGTCCTTCTCAGACGTCTCAACGCCTTGCGCCGCGAGTGGATCTCCCCCAGACGGGCGACATTCCAGAGCCACGCCCCCCAGATGTCCCGGAACCGGCCGAACCGCCGACCGAACAGGGCGACCATCGACTCCCCGAACGAGAAGACCAGCGCTGCCGGCAGCAGATAACACAATGACGGATAACTCGACGTGACCAGCACGGTGCGGAGTTGGTGACGGGCACCAAGGCGCTCCTCGTCTGTGCTTTTCCGTGTCGAGAGTGCCTGGCGGTGCCGCACTCGGGCATCGGGAACCGCCATCACCCTCGCTCCGGCCAGTTGTGCCCTGAAACAGAGGTCCACGTCTTCACAGTGGTAGGGCATCTCGGGATCAAAACCGTCGAGGCTCCTGAACAGGTCAGTGCGTATCAGGATGCACGCCGAGGGCACCGCAAAGACGTCCACGACAGCGTCGTACTGCTCCTGGTCGATCTCTCCGGGATCCACAACCTCGGCAGCCGCGGCGAAGCGGTCGACAATGTAGGCGACCTGCTGCAACCGGTCGGGATTGTCCCAATCAACCAGCTTCGGACCGACGATCCCAGCGTTGGAACGCAACGACTCAACCACGAGCAGCCGCACCGCGTCCGGTTCGGGGGCGATGTCGTCGTGGCAGATCATCAAGAACAAAGGGTCGACATTCGTGTCGAGCAGCGCATTCGCCGCGGCCGAGAATCCCTCCGTGTCAGACGCATCGAGTACCGACGCCTCCGGCAGAAGCGCCTCCACCCGAGCGGGCATCGACGGATCACCCGCAGCGTCCACCACCATGACCTCAAGACGCGGATAGTCCTGCGTGGCGAGGCTCTCCAAGGTCTCGGAGAACCAGTCACCGGGGGCGTGGGCGACGACCACCGCAAGGACCGACGGGGTCGTGTCCCGCGCGCCCGACGTCAAGACCTCGGAGCCGGACTCGGTCCCGGTCGCCTGGTCACCACTCAGCAGAGATTGGTCCGTACTGTCTGCCACAATCGACCGAGGTTACCGCCACTGGCGCTGCGGCGGGTGACGGCGCGGGCGGGGTGTGTTGAGAGCCGGGCCGCTCGGGCCTAGAGTCTACGACGATGCGCGGTCGACCGGCGAACAACAACGGTGGACCGACCGCTGCGAGCACCGCGAACCGGGAACCGATATGCGTGCACTAGTTACCGGTGCCAACGGTTTCGTTGGGCTTCATCTGGTTGCCCACCTCGCCTCCTGCGGCGACGAGGTCATCGAGTCCGACACCAACATCCTCGACCGCGAGACGATCATTGCCACGATCGCCGCCACAAGACCCGATGTCGTGTACCACCTGGCCGCCCAAGCCGACGTGGGCGGATCCTGGGACTCCCCCGTCGAGACGCTGCGAGTCAACGTGGAGGGCACGCTCAACGTCTGTGATGCTGCGCGGCTCGCCGGCGCGCAACGTGTGTTGGGGATAACCAGCGCAGACGTATACGGCCATGTCAACCAGGCCGGCCCCGAGGACCCACCGATCGACGAGACGACACCGTTGCGCCCGCTCAGCCCCTACGCGGCGAGCAAGGCAGCCGCAGAGTACATATATCTGCAGGCCGGGCTGGGCCACGGGCTGAACGTAGTTCTGGCACGCAGTTTCAACCATCTCGGCCCGGGACAGTCCGACCGCTTCGTAGCTTCAGCCATCGCCAGCCGGATCGCGGCCAACGAACGCAACGGCAACACGACCGTGTCGATCGGCAATCTCGAAGCCCGCCGCGACTTCACCGACGTCCGAGACGTCGTACGGGCGTACCGGCTGCTGATTGAACACGGCACTCCTGGCGACGCATACCATGTCTGCTCCGGCAGGGACCGCTCGATCCGAGAGATCGCCGAACAACTCGTAGGCTTGGCGGCATTCCCCATGACTCTCGAACCAGACCCGGAACTGCTGAGACCTGTCGACCTGAAGGTGCTTTGCGGCGACAACACCAAGATTCGTACCCGAACCGGTTGGGAACCACAGATCCCGATCGAGAAAACCCTTTACGACCTGCTCGAATTCTGGCGCCACAACCCCGACGGCGTCGAGACTCCGCAACCCCGCTGAGACAAGGACCACCGTGGCTGAACGCGCGCTAATCACAGGAATCACCGGCCAGGACGGCTCATATCTGGCCGAACTGCTCCTCGCCAAGGGCTACGACGTCATCGGCATGGTGCGTCGCTCGAGCACCGTCAACTTCGAACGCATCGCCCACATCCAGGACCAGGTGCGCTTCGCGCCCGGCGATCTGCTCGACGAAGTGTCGATGATCGAGATTCTGAGAACCTACCGGCCGGCTGAGATCTACAATCTCGCAGCGCAGTCGTTCGTGCAGACGTCCTTCGGTCAGCCGGTCCTGACCGGTGAGACTACGGCTCTGGGAGTGACCCGCCTGCTCGACGCGGTTCGGCTCGTGGATCCCGAAATCCGGTTCTACCAGGCCAGCTCTTCGGAGATGTTCGGCAAGGTTCAAGAGGTCCCACAGACCGAGACGACGCCGTTCCATCCACGCAGTCCCTACGGGGTGGCCAAGGTGTACGGGCACTGGATCACCGTCAATTACCGCGAGAGCTACGGCCTGCACGCCACCTCCGGAATCCTCTTCAACCATGAGAGTCCCCGCCGCGGGATGGAGTTCGTGACCCGCAAGATCAGCCATGCCGTGGCACGGATCAAGCTCGGACTCACCGACGAACTCCGCTTGGGGAACCTTGACGCCAAACGGGACTGGGGGTTCGCGGCCGACTACGTGGACGCCATGTGGCGAATGCTTCAACGCGACGAACCAGAGGACTACGTGATCTGCACGGGGGAGACACACTCGGTTCGTGAGTTCTGTCAACTCGCTTTCGATCACGTCGGTCTGAGTTGGGAGGACCATGTCGTGATCGACGAGTCCTTCATGCGGCCCGCAGAGGTCGATCTACTGGTCGGCGACGCCTCGAAGGCTGAGACCGACCTCGGCTGGACGCCTCAGACATCTTTCGGTGACCTCGTACGGCTCATGGTCGACGCCGACCTCGACCTGCTCGAGGGTCGCCTTCGAGGACTGGCTTGAGACACGGGGACTGGCTTGAAACACACTGTTCTCGCCGGAGGGGTTGGTGCGGCACGATATCTGCAGGGTGCCGTCGAAGCGTTCGATCCCGCTGACGTCACCGCTGTGGTCAACGTCGCCGACGACGTGACGCTGCACGGACTGCGCGTCTGCCCCGATCTCGACACCTGCACCTACACCCTCGCCGAGGCGATCGACCCCAAGAGGGGCTGGGGCCTCGTCAACGAGAGTTTCAAGGCGATGGCCGCGCTCAGGCGCTACGGAGGGCTCGACTGGTTCTCGCTCGGCGATCAGGACCTCGGCACGCACCTCTACCGCACCCAGCGACTGATCGAAGGCGCCACCCTGACCGAAGTGACCGCGGAAATATGCGACGGGTGGGGAGTCAGAGCAACGCTCCTGCCCGTCAGCGACGACCCGATCGAGACCAGAGTCACGCTCGGGACCGGCGAGGAGATCGGATTCCAGGAGTATTTCGTCCGTCTCGCCCACAGCGTGGAGATCTCATCGGTGCGTTTCGTCGGCGCAGAACGGGCGAAACCCTCAGCCGAGGCTCTTAAGGCGATCGAATCGGCGGAGACGCTGGTGATCGCGCCGAGCAACCCGGCAGTGTCGATTCAGCCGGTGCTCGCCGTGGGTGGGATTGAAGCCGTCGTGCGCGCCCGCCGCTCCCAGAATGTCGCCGTCTCGCCGATAGTCGGCGGCAGGGCGCTGAAGGGTCCTGCCGACAGGATGCTGCGGGAACTGGGCGAACAGGCGACCGTCGTCGGTGTGGCTCGCCGCTACCAGGCACTGGCCGCAACGCTGGTGATCGACGAGATCGACTCCGAGTTCGCAGGCGAGATCGAGGATCTGGGGATGCGGGTGATTGCGGTACCGACCGTGATGTCGGAACCGGGGGTGGCGCGGGCTCTGGCCGAGACCTGCCATCGAGCGGGAGTGCCCCGGTGAGCGCGCTGGAGATCTTTGCAGTGAACGGCATCGGAGAGGTTCGACCCGGCGACGACCTGGCCTCGTTGATACTCGACGCAGATGCCGACCTGCGAGACCGCGACTGCCTGGTGATCACCCAGAAGGTCGTCTCCAAGGCTGAGAACCGGCTCGTCGAGGTGGACCCCACCGATCCGCTGTCGCACAAGCCGTTGGTGGAGCGTGAATCGGTGCGGGTGCTGAGACGGCGGGGCGATCTGATAATCAGTGAGACAAGCCACGGGTTCGTGTGTGCCAACGCCGGGATTGACCTGTCGAACGTCGAGCGGGGCCAGGCTGCTCTGCTGCCGATCGACAGCGACCGCTCCGCACGCGGGATCCGCGACAGACTGAAGGCGGGGGCCGGCGTCGACGTGGGGGTGGTGGTGAGCGACACCTTCGGGCGCCCCTGGCGGAGGGGGGTGACCGATGTCGCCATCGGCTGTGCAGGGATCGCGGCCATTGTCGATCTTCGCGGGTCAACCGACACTTTCGGCCGTGAACTGATGGTGACCGAAGTCGCCGCAGTAGACGAAATCGCTGCTGCGGCCGATTTGGTGATGGGCAAGGCTGAAGGCACCCCCGTGGCCATCGTTCGAGGGCTCCGCGAGGAGTGGTTCAGACCCAGCAGCGTGGTCGCCGAGATCATCCGCTCCCCCGCCGAAGACCTGTTCCGCTAACTCACGCTCTTGTTCGCTGCGCTTGACTCCCGCTCTTGTTCGCTGCGCTTGACTCCCGCTCTTGTTCGCTGCGCTCACGGGCCGCTTTGGGCCGCGGACGGGCAGCTTTGGGCCGCGGACGGGCAGCTTTGGGCCGCGGCCTCCTTCGGTCGCGCCCGTGCGGGTCAATCCGCTCGGCCTCTGTTGTCTCCCGCTCTTGTTCGCTGCGCTCACGGACCCTTGGGCCGCTGCCTCGTTCGGTCGCGGCCGTGTGCGGGTCAATCCGCTCGGTCTCTAGCGGCCGTAGCCGTCGGGGTTCTGGCACTGCCAGCGCCAGTGGTCCCGCATCATGTCGTCGATGTCTCGTGTCGCCCGCCAGCCGAGCAGCTCCGCAGCCAGGTCCGTGGCCGCCCAGGTTTTGGCGATGTCGCCGGCTCGACGCTCGCAGATCTCGTACGGAATCGCCGCACCTGTCGCCCGCCTGGCCGCCTCTATCAATTCGAGCACGCTGGTGCCGGTGCCCGTGCCCACATTGACGGCGACGGCTCCCCGATGCCCCCCGACCAGCACGTCGAGGGCCGCGACATGGGCCTCCGCCAGATCCACGACATGTATGTAGTCGCGGACTCCAGACCCGTCGACGGTGTCGTAGTCGCCGCCGAACACCTGCAGCGTCTCACGCCTGCCGCAGGCCACCTCCATCACCAGCGGCACGAGATTGTTGGGAATGTCGTTGGGGTCTTCGCCGAGGGTTCCAGAGGGGTGCGCTCCGACCGGATTGAAGTAGCGCAAAATCATCGCGTCCATCGGCCGAACCGCGCAGACGTCGGTGATGATCTGCTCGCTCATCAGCTTCGTCCAACCGTAGGGACTCTCCGCTCCCACGGGTGCCGACTCGCTGACCGGCAGGACTTCTGGCTGTCCGTACACGGTGCACGACGATGAGTGGACCAGGCTACCGACTCCATTGTCGAGCATCGCCTCCAGCAGCCCGAGCAGCGAATCCAAGTTGTTGCGGTAGTACGCGACGGGTTTCTCAACGGACTCCGCCACGGCCTTGTGGGCAGCGAAATGCACCACCTCGGTGATCGGATACTGCGCAAAGACCCTGCGGACCGCTTCGCCGTCACACAGGTCGACTTCGACGAGGGCGACCTCCGCTGTGGTGAGCGCCCTTACCGCCTCCACCGCGCGGGGCGAAGAATTGACGAAGTTGTCGACGATGACGACGTCACGACCCGTCTCACCGAGGGCGACCGCTGTGTGAGAACCGATGTACCCGGCTCCACCGGTGACCAGAACAGCCACGTCAGTCGCTCATCGGGATCTTCAGTCCGTCGACGAGCTGACCGGCACCGACGTTCTGGCCATCGCCGAGGATCGACATGCCGGTGATCTTGGCGCCCTCCCCGACACGGGCCCGAGGACCCACGATCGAACCGTCGACGAGGGCATCGGCAGCAATCACCGCGCCACCCATGATGATGCTGTCGCGCACGACTGCGCCGCCGGCGACGGTCGCGGCCGCCATCACCACTGACCTCTCGACTTCGGCGTCGGCATCGACACTGGCCTCAGGCGATTCGGCGGGCAACGCCGCGCCGCGAACGCCGTCGATCAGGTCCAACTGTGCATGCATGTAGGTGGCCGGGGTTCCGATATCGATCCAGTAGGCATCGGAATGCACGGCCCAGAGGCCGCGCTCGGCAACAATCTCCGGGAATACCTCCCGTTCGATGGAGACCCGGCGGCCGCTGGCGATCCGCTCAAGAATCTCGGGTTCAAGCACGTATATTCCGGCGTTGATCCAGTCCGTTGGAGCTTCATCACGGCTCGGCTTCTCGATGAACCCCAACACCCGGCCTTCAGCGTCGGTCGGCACGACCCCGAAACGCGACGGGTCCTCCACGCGGGTCAGTGCAATCGTGGCCATCGCGCCGAGGGCGTGGTGACGGTCCCACAACGACCCGATGTCGAAATCGGTCAGGACATCGCCGTTCACGACGATGAACGGCTCGTCTAGGCCCGCCGCATCGGCGGCGAAACGGACCGCGCCGGCCGTGTCGAGCGGTTCCGGCTCAACGGCATAGCTGAGCGACACGCCGCCGCATTCGGCGTCAGGGTAGGCGGCACGAAAAAGATCCTCCTTGTAGCCCAAGGCGAGGACCACCTCACTGACCCCGGCCCGTTTCAGCGTGCTGACGACATATTCGATCATCGGGCGGTCCACGACCGGCAACATCTGTTTCGGAGTAGTCACCGTCAACGGTCGCAGCCTCGTTCCGAAGCCACCAACCAGTACAACGGCCTTCATGACATTCCCCTAGCCGTCGCTCCCGTCAGATTCTTCAACGTCCGCGGGAGCATCGCCGCCGGTTTCGTCGCTGAGCGGATCCAGCGTGGTGGTCGTCAACGGAGCGGGGCCCTGCCATTCGATCTCGGCACCGACACCGATGAGCGAGCCGACAGCAGCTTGCGCGGGAGGCGGCGGATCATCACCGACCGCCACCAGAGCGAAGCTGAAACCCTCGCCGTCTTCAAGCAGGCGAATGTCATCGAAGTCGTCTTCGTAGACCTCGATGAGCTCAGGGTCGGCGTTGAGCGTAAGGTGCCAGCGCGCCACCTTGATCACACCGGGCTCGCCGTCGCAACCGTCCTCAGCCAGGATCGGGGCGAACTCTCCGTTGTCCGCGAAGATTCCGTCAACTCCGATGGATGCGTCCATCGTGTCGAGGAAGACGCCGAGGCGCGCGTCCTCGCCCGTCGCTGAGCTGTTGTACGGGTGAATATGAATCAGGGAGTCCCCGTGGCTGTGGATGCCGTCAGGGTCGACCTGGCTTTGGAATAGCGGCATCTGTTGGCCACAGTTGTAGATCGTGTAGGCCGAGTGCCAATGGTCCTCCGTCGTCGGAGACGTCAAGGGGTCACGAGAACCGCGGGCCAGTATCACCAGCACAACCCCGAGCACCACGACCAATGCCACCACGAGGGGAAACCCGATATTCCGGCGTTCCGAAGCACCTCTCGACGAGGCTGCGGCTCTAGCCGCGCGTTGAACCTTCTTGGACGAACTTGCTTTTGCCACGAGCCATTACGCTAGCGCTCAAGCGGCGACGAACGGCGCGATCAACGTCCGATTCGCCGGTCGGGTCGGCTCCACCGCCGACTCCTGGTAGCGCGGGGCCTTCTCAGCTCCTCGAAGAGCTCGCCATAGGCCGCCGCTACACCCGTCGGCGAAGCACACCGCGACACGAACTCCCTACCCGCAGATCCCATTGCCACCAGATCAGCATCGTCGACCAGTGCCAGCACCGCCGCGGTAAACAGCGACTGGTCCTCCGCGGCGACCACGAGGCCTGCACCCTGCGACGCCACGACATTGGCCACCTCAGTGCCGGAGTCGAGCGCCGCCAACACGGGCCGGCCGGCTGCGAGAATCGAATAGAGCTTCGAGGGAACCGACGATGCCGCGAGTCCGCGACGCAGCGCAATTACATGCACGTCAGCGGCGGCAAGCACCTCGGCGAGCCGTTCCGCCGGCTGGAAGTCGACGAAGACGACGTTGTCGAGTCCGTCGGCGAGCGACTCGAGTTCCTGGCGCCTTGAGCCCTCACCGTTGATCACGAACACGACGTCGTCACGGTCACTCAGCTCACGGGCGGCTTCGACCATCAGTTCGAGCGGCTGAGAGAACCCCAGATTGCCCGCATACATGACCACGCTCCGAGTGCCGAGCCCGAACTCGGACCGGTAGGAGTTGTCGCGGTCCTGCGGTCGAATCCGCTCGGTATCGACAAAGTTCGGGATCACACGGACCCTGGCGGCAGCCGATCCCGGACCCACAGTGTCGACAAGCTTCGCCTCAACGTTGCTGCGGAGATCCTCGGACAGCACGGTCACAACCGCAGACCGGCGGTACACGAACCGCTCGAGCCCCTCGAGCAGTCTGATCACGCCCCGATTCGTGATCGCTCCGAGAGCCACCGCCACATCGGGGAAGACGTCCTGGACATTGAACACAAGAGGAGCCCGACGCAACCGGGAAGTGAACCAGGCGGCCAACCCGAGCGTGAGCGGCGGCGACATCGCCAAGACCACATCGGGGCGCCGTTTGAACAGCGAACAGAGGCCGGCCAACGCGGTGAACCCACCGAAACCCGCCGCACGCGCGGCGAAGTTGCGCTTGTTCGTGGGGAACGGATAGACGCGGCTGATCGAACCCCAAACGGTCTTCTCGGAGCGGATGATCCGACCCTTCCAGGCTTCATCAACCGCATGAGAGGCGTACCACGGCAGCGAAGTGACCACGTCGACTGTGTGGCCCTGTGCCACCAGACCACGAACAATCTCGCTTATCACCAACCCGGTCGGCGCGACATCGGGCTCGAAATGGGGACAGATGATCTGAATCCGCACCTGACCAGTCTCTCTCATTCGCCTCGACTGTGGGCCTCGCGCCAAGCCCCGATCAACCGTCGCGCAGAAACAGCCGGGGCGTAGGCTTCGGCCCGGACCCGGCCCGCAGCACTCAATCGATCGGCCAAAGACCGGTTTGCAACGATCTCATCGATTGCGTCAGCCCACCCGTCCGGGTCATCGACGTCGAGCAGCAGTCCGGCACCGGCCACGACTTCAGGCATCGCGCTGTTGTCGCCGGCGATCACAGGAGTGCCTGCATGCATCGCCTCGAGCAGGGGCAGCCCGAACCCCTCATAGCGCGACGGAAAAGCCAGCACATCCGCCCGTCGGGTCAATGCCGACAACATCGATCCACTGACGCGGCCAAGGCGCAACACCCGGGCCCGCAGGTGGCGCAGCTTCGACGCGACCAGGGCCTCGGCCCGGCCCTGACCACCGGTCAGCACCAGGGTCAGGTCATCTCCGCGATCAGCCAGGCGGTCGACCGCCTCGAGCAGAACCAGATGGTTCTTGTGGGGATGGGTAGCAGCCGGATACAGGACCACCGGTCCCGAGCCGAGCCGATCCGCCAGACCGTCTACAGCGAGCGATTCTGTATCCTCGGCGTCGCCCCGCTGTGGACTCCAGGTGGACGACACCACCCGAACCTTGTCCGGGTTGACACCGAGCCGTTCGACAACCGACTGAGCGACCCAGGCAGAGGGAGTGCAGATCAGCGATGCAGCCGCCGCGGACCGTTGCACCGCCCAGGAGAGGTACTGCCGTTTCGCGCGGCTGAAGTTCGCAGGCATGTCCAGGGGTTGCAGGTCGTGGATCGTCACAACGGCACGCGGGTTTCGTAGCGCGGGCAGGCGCCCGCCGAAGTGGTGCACCACGTCCGCGTTTCGGGTTGCTCGGTGAACCTGCGTCGATTCCGCCAGAATCCGGTATCCACGGATACCCACAGGACCCGCGACAACCGAGAACGGCAGGGTCGCCATCCAAGGATAGCTCTGTGTCAGACGCTTCGAAGCGACGATCCTCAGTGAAATGTCCTCAGGTGCGGCGCTGAGGACCGAAGCGAGCAGGCGGGTGGTGTACTCCTCGCTCCCACCAACATCGCCAGGCACCAGCCAGGCGAGATTCACAGCAACCGAGATCACCGGCTCACCTCGTCGTAGACCGCGGCGATACCCTCGGCAGTGCGTGCCCAAGACATGGCCCCGGCCCTCTCAAAAGCCGCGGCCCCAAACTCCTCACGCAGCTTCACATCGCTCACGAGTGAATCAATGCCCGCGGCAATCGAGTCGACGTCAGTCGGGTCGACCAGCACACCGGCCGAGCCCGCGACCTCACCGGTGGCGGTACCGGCGCTAGTGACAACCGCGGTACCCTGAGCCATCGCCTCGAGCACCGGCATGCCGAAGCCCTCCATGAGACTCGGGTAGACGAACACATCGGCCAGGTCGTAGAGGACACTGAGCTCGTCGCTCGGAACCTGGCCGAGGTGACGCGCCTCGACTGTTGAGTTGGCAATCAACTCATTCAGATCCAGGCCCCAGCCACCAGGACCCACCAGCAGCAACGGCAGGCGCGTCCCGCTTCGGGCCACAGCTGAGATCAAAGACTCGAGGTTCTTCCGGGGTTCCGCAGTGCCGACCCACAGCAGGAACCTCGAAGGCAGACGGTAACGGAGCCGCACATCGTCACGCGCCTGTTCGCTGACCGACCTCGCGGACACACCCCACGGCACTACACGCAGCCGGTCGGCGTCCAGGCCGTGAGAAACGCAATCCTCCAACGTATGCCGCGACGGCACCACGACGAGCCCGGCGTGGCGCTTCGCCAGCGCCCAGGCGCGGCTCATGAAAGCCACTCCCCGCTTGGAGAAATATTGGGGATAGCGAAGAAACGCAAGGTCGTGCACAGTCACGACCAAGGCGGCATCACCAGCCGGCGGAACCACCCCTCCGGTTGCGTGGACAACGTCGAGTCGTCCTGTTGAGGCCTGGATGCTCGGCCTGCGAACCCGATGCCAGGCCTCGTACAAAACAACACGGGGCAGACCCATGTGACAAACCTCGACGGGCGGTACTGCCAAGACGTTGGGCGGGCCTCTGTGCGCGGCAGCTACTCCGACAACCTCCCAGTCGGTGCGCTGCGCCAAAGCCTCCAGACTGCGGACTGCGGAGGCAGCCGTGCCTCCTGGAACACGATGCCAGCATTGTTCGACGACGGCACCGACACGACCCCCCACCGTCTAGCTGGCCTCAGCCGAGTCGGTTTGTTCGGATGGACCGCCGGCAGGCCCCTCCGACAGTTCTTCAGGCATCCCCGTAGGCAGGGTGATGAGCATTTCGGTGTACTCGCCGATCTTGGAGTCAACGTTGATGGTCCCGCCATGCTGGCGAACTATGTCGCTCGATATCGCAAGACCGAGCCCGGTGCCGCGATCCGTTGGTTTCGTTGTGAAGAACGGGTTGAAGATCTTGTCGGCCACATCGGGGGGAATGCCGTTGCCGTTGTCCTTGATCCGAATCTCAACCTGCTCGTCTGTGCGTCTGGTGCTGAGCCAGAGCATCGGCGAATACGACGCTCCATAGGGTTCGTCCTCCTCAGTCGCACCCCAGATCTCGCGACGTTTCTCGTCGGTGGCGTCACAGGCATTCCCGACCATGTTGAGGAACACTCGACTCAGGTCTCGGGGAATGACCCGCATCTCACCCACATCCGGGTCGAGGTCGTGTTGCAGATCAAGCTGGAACTCCGAATCGGTGGCGCGAGCTGAGTGGTAGGCCAGACGGGCGTGCTCCTCCAGCAGGTTGTTGATGTCGGCCATCTGCCACTCACCCGTGTCGCGGCCCATCGAGAGCATGTCGGTGACGATCCGGTTGGCACGGTCCCCATGTGAACGAATCCGTTCGAGATTGCCGCTCAGATCACCCTTTATCTCAGCGATCCACGACCTCTGCTCCTCTGAGATGCCGTCGCCGATCTCTTCAAGAATCTCGTTCAGTTCTTCGATCAGCTCCTCTGACGCCTCCGAGAAGTTCTTCACAAAGTTCAGGGGATTCTTGATCTCGTGTGCGACACCTGCGGTGAGCTCACCGAGCGCCGCCAACTTCTCACGCATGACGATCTGGTCCTGCGCGCGCTGCAAGTCCTCGAGCACCTCCTCGAGCTGAGCGTTCTTCTCCTGCAGTTCCTCGGCCATCTTCTCGACCAGGTTGAGACGTTGAACCTCAAGGGCGTGCCGCCGGAACACCTCCAGGGCCGCGGCCATGTCCGCCACTTCGTCGCGTCCCCCCACATCGGCGGTGAGCTCCAAGTTGCCTCCGGCCATACGCCGCATCCAGTCCGAAAGGCGGGCCAGACGACGCAGCAGCATCCGTCCGATCTGATAGATGATCAGCAGACCGCCACCGATGCTTATCCCGCTGATTATCAACAGCAGCAGCCGGCCGGTCAGTATCGCATCCTCCGATGCCGCGGTCGCTTCCTGAACACTGTCCTCCGCGGCGCTGACCAGCGAATTCACATTCTCGAGAAGATCTGCCGCGACCTCTCGGCTGCGCTGCAGCAGTTCCTCCTGGGACTGCAGCAGTCGAAGCTCAGACTCGCGCAGGTCGAATCCGCCCTGTTCACCCCCCAAGATGAACAATCGTTCGAACAGCAGGTCGAAATCATCGGCTAAGAGCGGATCGCTCTCCCTCAGCTGGGAGATGCTCCGCTGGATCCGTCCGGCCGCCGCCTCGAACCGCTCGCGCAGCGGCTCAATGGTCGACGCGTCCGACAATCCGAAGGCGCTCGCCAGCAACTGGGTCGAGATGTTGGCGTTGGCCTGCAGCTCGGCCAGGAAGCGGTACTTTCGGATCTCTTCCTCCGAAAGGTGCTCAGCGCGCGAACTGGGCGGCTCCTCGACGTCTTGATAACCCGTCAACAAGAAGAAGAACTGATCGTCGAGAGCCGGGATGAGAGCCGCGTCGATCTCAGCGCGCAGTCCATCGAGCTGTGCCTGGAGGTTCGACTTCAGGTCATCAAGCTGGAACAGCTCGACCCGATCAAACTTGATCTCCTCGATGTTCGAGCGGAGGGTGACCCCGAGACCTCGGACCAGCTGATTCTGGCCAGGCCTCGTGGCCGTAGACTCCAGAACCACCAGCCCCGAATCGAACGCCGCGTACGTCTCGTTGATGTCCTCAACGACGGCGTCAAGGTCCTCCGGCGTGGCCGCGACGATGCGCGGCGCAGCCGCAACCAACTCGCCGCTGTACTGGGCGACGCTGAACGCCACCGCCATAGCCGGGACACTGCCCTCGTTGACCCGCTCCTGAACGTCACCCACCCGATTAATGGAGAACCAGCCGACAAGACTGGCTGCGACGGTCAGCACCACCGCCGCGCCGATCGCCGAATACAGGCGGGTCGAGATGCGGAAACGGCTCTCCGCGATTCGTCGGAACCAGTCTCTCACCGCGGCATCTCCGTGAGTGCGTCGAGCGGGCGATACTCGCCGTTCTCGTCGATGATCGACCAGAACACCTGGTCCGAACCCTGGTTGTCCTGATCTCCATAACTCAGCATGAACCCGTCGATGTCTATGGGTTCTGAAGAAGCGAAGCGTTCCGAGAAGCAGCCCCTGTCAACGGTCGCCCCGCAGCTCTGCAGACCAGCGATGGCCAGACGGCCCGCAAGATAGCCCTCGAGGGAGACGAACCCCGGCACGCCGTTCGGGTTGTAGGCCTCCAGGGCGTCGAGGTAGCTCGCCACGACTGGAACATCCGCGTCGGTCGGGAAGGGCACAACCTGGGTGGTCAGGACTCCGGCACCGTCGGGACCCAACTCCTGTGCCAACGCATTGCTGCCGACGAACGAGATGGTGACGAACACCGCGTCCATTCCCATCTCGCGTGCCCAGCGGATAAACCATGCGACCGGTTGGTAGGCCCCGATCACGATCACCCCTTCGGGGTCGCCCTGCTTGAGATCCAGCAGTCCCGTCTTGACCGCGGTCGTGTTGCGCGGGTACAGGCCCACAGACACCGCCTCCATCCCACGGCGCTCGAGCGCGGCGCGCGCGCCGTTGTATCCCGCCCGTCCGAAGGAGTCGTCCTGGTACATGACGCCTATCCGGTCGATACCCAACTCTGAGACGAACCGTTCCACCATTTCTTCGGTCTCCTGGTTGTAGGAGGCCCGCAGGTTGATCACATTGGTTTGTTGGGGGTCCCGCAGGAACGCGGCACCGGTGAAGGGAGCGATGTAGGGAATGTCGGCAGCCGTCGCTACGGGCACGGCAGACCGCGAGGTGGGTGTACCGACCGCACCGATCAAGGCGAACACATCACCCGAATTGATCAACTGCTGGGTGTTGTCGATGGCAGCCTCGGGTTCGTAGGCATCGTCGTAGGAGATGAGTTCAAGACGTCTCCCATGGACTCCACCGGTCCGGTTAACCTCCTCGAAAGCCGCCGCGATGCCCAGGCGCATCCCGTCACCGAGATCTCGGGCAGGACCGGTGAACGCCGCTGACTGACCGAAGACGACAAGATCGTCGTGGACCCCGGGTGTTGCGTCCGATCCGAGTCCGCCCGGGTCGTCAGGAGACGTCTCCTCACCGAGGTCCGGCGTCGAACCGGTCGATTCGGTTGTAGAAGTGGTTCCGTTACCGGAGCCGGGGACATCAGACGACGAGGAGCAAGCGGAAATGCACAGCGCCAAGACCAGGAACAGAACGGCGAGCTTGCGTGTCGAAGAGCAGCGATTCTTGCGCATCTCCGTCTCGATATCGGTCTAGCTCTTCGGAGTCGTCATGGTCAGGTGGTTCCTGCCTGGTTCCCGCCGATAGTTGACATCGTCCATCATTGTGCGCACCAGGTGCACCCCCAGACCCCCTACATGGCGGTCTTCAATAGATCCCGTGGTCTCCGGCTCGGGGGCATCGGTCAGAGGGTCGAACGCCACTCCATTGTCCGAGATCGCGATCGAGATGAGATCGTCGCTCGATGTGACCGTCACATCGATTTCTGCATGCCCCTGTTGGCCCCCGTGAGTCATGACGTTGATCACCAACTCCTCGAGCACGAGGTTGACCTTGAAGACGACTCCATCAGGCCAGCCCTGCTGTTCAGCGAATTCCTCCACCGCGGCCGCCATCCGCTCAAGTTCTGCACGATCGCTGCCCAACTCGAGAGACAAGACGGCGCTAATGATCTCGTCCTCCTGCTCGCAGCGTCATACAGGTGATGTCATCGGACTGCGCCGCATCGCCGGCGAACTCCATCACCGCGTCGAAGATGAAATCGTTCACGGCGCGTGCCTCGGACGGGCGGGACTCCGAGAAGAGACTCTCGAGGCGCTCCATACCGAATTCCTCTTCGTTCTCATTCATGGCTTCGGTCACGCCGTCGGTGTACAGGATCACATTGTCGCCGGGTGAGAGCGTGATGCTCGACTGTGCATACTCCATGCCTGGCACCAGACCCAAGGCAACACCCCCGGTGAGGGGCAACCGGGTGGCGTTGCCGTCACTGTCGATCACGACCGGAGTGTTGTGGCCGCCGTTGGCGAACGTCAGCTTGCGTGTCGACGGGTCGTACACGGCGTATATGAGAGTCACGAACATTGCTGTCTCGTTGTCCTCGCACAACAGGTCGTTGACCTCCTTCAACACCTCCCCGGGCGTGCCGAGGCCTATCGCGGCCCCTTTCAGCAGAGTGCGGCTCGACATCATGAACAACGCAGCCGGAACACCCTTGTCGGACACGTCGGCGACTGCCAGGCCGAGCACCCCTCCTTCGAGGCGCATGACATCGAAGAAGTCCCCGCCCACCGAACGCGCCGGTTTCATGCTGGCGAATACCTCGTAGGAGGGATCCTGGGGAAAGCTCTTGGGCAGGATCGACTGCTGCATCTGCGAGGCGACGCTGAGCTCGTTCTGCAATGCCACGAGCCGATCACGCGCGCCGAGGGCGTCTCGCCACTCCAGGAGCTGTTGCAATGTTCGATCTATGGTGAGTTTCAGGTCGTCGAAATCCACCGGCTTGGTGACGAAGTCGAACGCCCCCCGATTCATCGCAGTGCGGATGTTCTTCATGTCGCCATAGGCGGAGATGATCACAGACCGGATATTGGGATTGACCTTGGGGATCTGGTCGAGCAACGCCAACCCGTCCATCTTGGGCATGTTGATGTCCGACAGGACGATCACGATCTCGTCGTCCTCCCGCAGGCGCTCGAGTGCCTCAACACCGTTCTGAGCAAACACGAACTGATACTGGCCGGAACGCACGTAGCGACGCATCCGCTGTTGGACGAGTGGCTGCAGGTCCGGCTCATCGTCTACTACCAGAATCTTATAGGGGGGTTGTATGCCGCTCATGGCGTTCTGCTCCAACTATTGAGATCAACCTCGGGCACGCAACGTTTCCCGGAGTATTTCGGCGGCCGTCAAGTCAAGCGGAACTCACAGCCCGAGGCCGGACACAGCTTCGCCCGTGTCTGCGTACACAGGCACGATCTTGTCGAAACCGCTGATCTCAAACACTTCTCGGATCGAGTCCGACAGTGAACAGACAGCCAGCTTGGCGTTCTTTTGTTGAAGTGTCTTGGCAACAAGGAGAACCACGCGGAGACCAGCACTACTGATGTACGACAATCCCTCGAAGTCCAAGACCATCGACTCGCCATCGGCGCCGATACTGGCCTCCAGGCCTTCATGGAAGTCACGAGCGTTGGCGCCGTCAACCCGGCCGACCGCCTTGACGATCACCGCTCCACCCGTATTGTCACTTGTTAATTCCATTAGGTTTCATTCCCTCATATCGCCGGACTGACGATCGGCTGGATTGCGTCTGGCGGCGCTCTCGTTGCCGAGTCGCCGCCAATCGTACACGGGTCTGTTGACCTATGTCATGTTCGAACCAAGAAAGCCTGCCGGGCCATCAGTCCTCCTCGGGCATGAGTACGAACTCGGGGTAGCTCTCGATTCCCAATTCCCCTGCATCTTGGCCCAAGCGTTCGACCTGAGCCGAGATGCGGATGCCCAACAGTGAATCCATCGCTCGCCAAAGCACGTAGGAGACGGCGAAAACAAACACGCCGATCGAGACGACCCCGAGCAACTGAATATGGAAACGGCCTCCCGCCGCGATCGTCACTGCCAGCGTTCCCCAGATGCCCGACACGAGGTGGGCAGGAATAGCACCGACAACATCGTCGATCTTCAACCTCTCCAGCAGTTTCGTAGCCAGCGTGCAGACCAGGCCTCCTACCGCTCCGATGATGATCGCCCACCGGTGGTCGGTGATTGCCGGACCCGCGGTGATCGCTACAAGCCCGGCGATGGCACCGTTCATCCCTGCGAACAGGTCCATTCGGCCCAACAGGGGCCGTGAGACCGCCAGCGCCGCCAGCACGCCCGCTGAAGCCGACAGGTTGGTGTTGACCAGCACGTTGCTCATCGATACTGCGTCGGCTGCGGTTCCCAACGCCAACTGCGACCCGCCGTTGAAAGCAAACCACCCGAGCCAGAGGATGAACACGCCCAACGTGAAGATCAGGACGTTCGAAGGCGGCGTCGGCTTGACAGTGCCGTCTGCGCGGAACTTGCCGAGGCGCGGTCCCACGACGATCACGCCGGCGAGTGCAGCCCAACCGCCGGTCCCATGGACGATCGTCGAACCCGCAAAGTCGATAAACCCCTCTTGGTGCAACCAACCTTTCCCCCAAGTCCATGCACCGACCACCGGGTAGATGAACGCGGTGAGCACGAGCGTGAACAAGAAGAACGGCCAGATCTTGATCCTCTCTGCAATGGCACCGGACACGATCGAAGCCGCCGTCGCCACGAAGACCATCTGGAAGAACCAGTCCGACATGACCGCGTATCCATTGTCTACGACAGCAGCCAGAGCGGAATCGTCGCCGTCTAGCAGCGACACCTCCTCTGGAGAAGTTGAGTAGAAGAACTCGAACGTGCCGATGAAGTCGTCGACTTCCACATACATCAGGTTGTAGCCCACCAGGAAGTAGGCGAGCCCCGCTATCGAGTAGATGCCGATGTTCTTGAGACAGATCATCGATGCGTTCTTGGTTCGCACCGCGCCCGACTCCAGCATCGTGAAACCGGCGGCCATCCACATGATCAGTGCGCCCCAGACGAGAAACGCGAAAGTGTTGAAGATGAACTGGGTCTCATTGTCGACAGCGGAGTCGGCCGCCGAGGCAAGACCCGGCATGACTGCCACTGAAGTGAGCGTCAATGCGGCCAGGCCAACGATCTTGGGTGCCCTCCGTGCCCGAAAGAGTTTCGACACATTTCCTCCCGTGGTCGCGTTGCACAACCCCGTCAAGACTCTAGCTTCATGCACCGCCGCAGGTGGGAGAAGCGCGAACGGCTGCGGCTCCGCTGAGAGGCCGAGCGGACAGGCGAGCGAGCCCGGCCCATACGGCGCGAGGCCGCGGCCCGAGCGGCCCGTGAGCGCAAGCGAACAAGAGCGGGGATGAGAGCCCGAGCGGCCCGTGAGCGCAAGCGAACAAGAGCGGGGATGAGAGCCCGAGCGGCCCGTGAGCGCAAGCGAACAAGAGCGGGGATGAGAGCCCGAGCGGCCCGTGAGCGCAAGCGAACAAGAGCGGGAGTGGTACCGCTGCCACCCGACAGGCCCTCGCCTGTTCGGCGGGCACTCCGGGAAACGCTACGATCACACCGATGGCCCTCGACTCGAAAGCACAGCCGGACTTTGAGAATCAGCGGGTCTTCCTGACCGGGGGAAGCGGGTTTCTCGGACAGGCGGTGCAAGCTGCTCTGGCTCGGCGCAGAGTACTCGACGTGGTCGCCCCGACGAGTGCCGAAGTCGACTTTCTGAACTTCGACGCGGCCCTCGGAGCGATCACCGGCCACGCACCCGACGTCGTCATCCATATGGCTGCGCGAGTTGGTGGCATCGGCGCCAACATGGCGAACCCGGCCCAGTTGTACGTCGAGAACCTGATGCTCGGCACCAATCTGATCGAGGCATGCAGGATCGCCGGGGTGCCCAAGACCGTGGTCGTGGGCACCATCTGCTCGTATCCCAAACACACTCCGGTCCCCTTCCAGGAGTCCTCGTTGTGGAACGGCTACCCCGAACAGACCAATGCTCCCTACGGCATCGCCAAGTTGGCACAGCTGGTCCATCTTCAGGCCAACCGGGCCCAGTACGGCCAGCGCGGCGCCTACCTCATGCCCACGAACCTCTACGGTCCGGGCGACAAGTTCCACCCGGACGTTTCGCACGTCATTCCCGCCCTGATTCGAAAGTGCGTGATCGCCCGTGAAACGGCCGCCGAGGAGATCGAGGTGTGGGGATCGGGTGGTGCGAGTCGTGAGTTCCTCTACGTCGACGACGCCGCTGAAGGCATAGTGGTGGCTGCCGAGCACTGGGATGGTCCTGAGCCGGTCAACCTCGGGGCGGACCGCGAGATGCTGGTCAAGGAACTCGTGGAGATCATCGTCGAACTGACCCGCTATCGGGGCCATGTCCGCTGGGACAGCAGTCGGCCCGACGGCCAACCCAGGCGCGGCGTCGACGCCTCCCGTGCCCGCGAACTGTTCGGTTTCACCGCCAACACAGATTTCAGAACCGGCCTCCAGGCCACGATCGAATGGTACCTGGCCAATCGCGAACTGGCGGAGTCCCGCCGGAGTTGAGGCGCCCGCTCGGGATTCAGGACCACCCGGCGATCTCAGACTGCCCTCCGACCTCAGACTGCCCGGCGTTCTAAGACCGCCCGACGATCTCAGACTGGAAATACTCCGCGGTTCTCTTGACACCTTCACGAAGCGTGACCACGGGCTCCCAACCAAGAATTTCGCGGGCACGGTTGGTGTCGGGGCGACGGCGCCTGGGGTCGTCGACCGGTAGTGGTCGGTACTGGAGCGGCGACGACGAACCGGTCACCTCCACAACGATCTGCGCCAACTCAGAGACGGTGAACTCCTCGGGGCTGCCGATGTTCACCGGTGCGTGCTCGTCGGACTTGAGCAGGGCGAGGATCCCGCGGACCTGATCATCGACATAACAGAAACTGCGCGTCTGGCTGCCGTCACCGTAAACGGTGACGGGTTCACCGCTCAGCGCCGCCACAATGAAGTTCGACACCACACGCCCGTCGTTGGGACGCATCCGCGGGCCGTAGGTGTTGAAGATCCGCACGATCCGAGTGTCCAAGTCGTGATACTGGAAATAAGCCATCGTGATCGCCTCTGCGAAGCGCTTCGCCTCGTCGTAGACGCCGCGGGGTCCGACGGGATTCACGTTGCCCCAATAACTCTCAGCCTGCGGGTGCACCAACGGGTCTCCGTAGACCTCTGATGTCGACGCCAACAAGAATGCGGCCTGTTTCGCCTTGGCCAAACCGAGGCTGTTGTGAGTGCCGAGCGAACCGACCTTCAGGGTCTGGATCGGCATCTCCAGATAGTCAACCGGCGAGGCCGGGCTGGCGAAGTGAAGTACCGCGTCCACCGCGCCGTCGACGTCCACATGGTTAGAAACGTCTTGTTCAACCAGCCTGAACCCACGATGCTCGCTGAGATGGGCGATGTTCGACCGAGCACCGGTAGCGAAATTGTCGATACAGACGACCTCGTCACCACGGGCGAGCAGACGGTCGCACAGATGCGAGCCGAGGAAGCCTGCGCCACCGGTGACAACCACGCGCACCGTGCTAATTCCTCCCGATCCCCTGATAGCTGAAACCCCGGCTGAGCAACGCCTCGCGGTCCATGATGTTGCGAGCATCGACTACGTGGCGCGCAGCCATGGATTCTGCGACCTTGTCAAGGTCCAGCAGGGAGAACTCGTCCCATTCGGTGGCCACGACGAGGGCCTCGGCAGCTTCTGTGGCCGCGTAGGGATCGTCGACCACGACGATCCCGTCAATGTCAACGGTAGTGACGGCGGGATCGTAGGCCTGGACCTTGGCGCCCCGTGCCAACAACAGCTTCGCCACCTCCAGCGCGGGCGAGTTGCGGGTGTCGTCGGTCCCGGCTTTGAAGGCCAGACCGAGCAGGCCGACAGTGGCTCCCGGCAGTGGGATAACGGACGCAACCTTGCCGACGACACGTCTGAACTGTTCGTCGTTGGCTTCGAGGACTCCTCGCATGAGCGAGAAGTCGTATCCCGCGTCCTGTGCCATCGAGATGATCGCCGCCGCGT
Source organism: uncultured Acidimicrobiales bacterium (assembly GCA_951812975.1). GTDB lineage: Bacteria > Actinomycetota > Acidimicrobiia > Acidimicrobiales > Aldehydirespiratoraceae > VXYK01. The sequence goes on from CATOTC010000004.1 coordinate 57,036, forward strand.
CCTTGGGGAGACACGAACCACCCCAACCAGGGCCCGGACGCAGAAACCCCTTGCCGATCCGCTCGTCACAGCCCATCGCTGCGAGCACGTCGGCGACATCGGCGTCAACAGCCTCACACACCGCAGCTATCGTGTTGACGAAACTGAGCTTGGTGGCCAGAAAGGCATTGGCCGCGTACTTGGTGGTCTCCGCCGAAGCAGGGTCGGTGATCATGACCGGGGCGCCGATACCACCGTGCAGTTCCGCAACGAGACCAGCCGCGGCCGGATCGTCCGCACCGATCACCACTCGATCAGGGTTGAGAAAGTCCGCTATCGCGGATCCCTCGCGAAGGAACTCAGGGTTTGACACAACCGCAATGTCTGAGCGACCCATCGCCTGTTCCACCAGCAGCGTCGAGCCGACCGGAACTGTCGACTTGTTGACGACGACCGCGCCGGGCTTTACGTGCGTGCTGATCTCTGCCGCGGCTGCCTTCAAATAATTCAGATCGACCGAACCATCATCGGATTGAGGCGTCGGTACGCAGAGATAGACGAAGTCGGCTTCACCAACAGCATTGGCGCCACCCACAACAAACGACAGACGCCCAGATTCGAGGCCCTCCGCGACCAACTCGGCGAGACCGGCTTCATGGATCGGCACATCACCGGCTCGCAGACGTTGCACCTTGTCGACATCGATGTCAGCGCACACCACATCGTGGCCGAGATGCGCGAAGCAGGCTCCGGTCGTGAGGCCGACGTACCCCGTTCCGATCACCGCGATCCTGCTCATGGAACGCCAAGTGTAGAGGGGGTGCTGTGTTGTCGCCGGGCGTCGCTGGTCCCCGGGCGCAACCGGAGCCCCACAGGCCGCGCGGTGCCGGTCGCCGGGCGTTGCTTGTCGCCGGGCGTTGCTTGTCGCCGAGCGTAACCGGAGCCCCACCGAAACCCGGAGGAGTGCCCTGGTCGCGAACCGTGCCGGAGGAGCCGGGGTCTGGATGATCTCAGGGGCATGATTGTCCCTCTGGGGGCCGACCGATGACGCGATCAGGTTCCGCGGAGGTCCCGTCACCGGCGCTCGGCGCGTCCGTCGCCGACTTAGCATCCGTAGCCACGCTCGACCCAGCGCCCGACGCAGAGCCTGTCGAACTGGGAACCGCGGCTGACAGGTCCGGGACGGTCACGTTGGTGTGCGCGGCCGCTTCGGTCCGCGTCTTTTGGAGATCATGCGGGAAGAGGAACGAGATCTGTTCATGGTCGGCACCGAGCACCACACGAATGCCGCTCGATGCAGCATCCTCCACAAGGGCCGGGACGGGAATCAGGTAACGCGCAACAGCCTCAGCCTCGGACCGATGACCCGGCGGATACACGACCACGGAGGCTCTGAGGCCGCTCCCGTAGAGGAACCTGGAGGAAACATTGAACCCGAGGCCGGCGAGCAGGTCGCCGTCCTCGTCGAGCAGGACCTCGTCGGTTGCGTAGAGATCGAAGACCACATCACTCGGGCGGCTCAGACCGGACGTTCCCCTGAAGATGTCGAACAGCTCCTCGTTGACGTCGGGAACAAGCTCCTCCCCCACATACACACCGTCCTCATCGTGAATCGTGTGGACCCGGAGCTCCAGCCGAGTGAGGTTCTCGGGGTTGAAATCGCTGAACACCCTGCCCAGGTCGATCAACTCAAGTGGCGTGAGCTCGCTGTCGAGCACCACGCTGCTCGCCCCCGATTCGATCAGACCGGCCAGGGCGGTGGGATTGCGGGCACCCCGGTTGACCGCACGACTCAGCGCGAGAACCAGAAAGTCCTGCTGGCGTTCAATGCGTCCGAAATCGGAGTTGCCGACCAACACCCAGCGGCCGTCGACAAACTCTTCATAGGAGCGGGACCGCACATAGGCGAGTGCGGAAGCCCCGTCGAGGACATGACAGCCGCCCTCGACGATATTGAGACCCGAGTTGAGGTCGCGGGCGGGCCGGTCGAACCAGACCGGAACACCGTTCAAAACATCGACCAACTCACGAAAGCCCAGGAAGTCGATCTCTACGTAGTGGTTGATCTCGACGCCGAAATGCGAGGTCACCGTCTCGACGAGGGTCTCGGGACCGCCGATCAACAATGCCGCGTTGATCCGGTACGTGCCTGCTCCGGGGATGTGGTCGGTGATCAGGTCACGCGGGATCGACAACATCCACGCCTGACCAGACGTCGGATCAACCCGCAGGATGGTGATGCTGTCGGCGTTGAATGTGCCGCGGGCGTCATAGGTCCGCCCGATGTGTATCGGGTCGTCGGGATCGATTCCCAGAGCGCTGTCGTTGCCGATCAACAGGAAGTTGACAGGATCGCCCGGCTCGGTATCGGTGATGAGGATCTCACCGGAGATCTCAACGCGTCCGAAACCCGACACCGCGTCCTGGATGTTCCCGATGACCCAGGCTGCGACGAAAGCGGAGACGATGACGACGAGACACAACACCATGACGATGCGTTGCGGCCAGGAACGGCGCAGTACGACCCTTCGTTGGGTTGGGGGCGTTCGTTGGTTGACGGGCGGCGTCGGGACCTCTGACACATTGCGGAGCGTAGTGGTGCCGGAGCCGACCGCGATGCTCCACAGCGGCTAGGTGTCGGATCGCAGGTGGATCACGTCTCCGGTCGTGATGGTCATGTTCGTCGCGTCATCGCAGCGGACCAGCAGGTGGCCCTCGTCGCTGAGCCCGGTCGCCTCCCCCACCACGAATCGGTCCCCTGCCATCTCGACCCTGACCCTGGTTCCGAGGGTCGCCGAGTTGTTGCGAAGTTCCTCGAGGACCGAGGTCGGATCAGCGAACCGGGACGCCAACTCAGTCAGCAAGTTGGACAACAACAGGTCGCGGTCCTCGAGACTCCCCCGCTGAACCATCCCGCACTCCACCATTGAGGTCGCTGCCATCGAGGTCGCCCCCGGCTGGAGCTTGATCGCGCCGACGTTGATCCCGACGCCGACCACCACCGATTCGGCCGGCTCGGCTATGTACTCGGCCAGCACGCCGCCGAGTTTGCCCGGAGCGGGACCATCAACGACGACCAGGTCGTTGGGCCATTTCGTCAATACGGTCGAGGTGGTCAGTTGATCGGCCGCACAGCGCGCCGCCGCACCCACCGCGGCCACAACGCTCGCAGCACGATCCGGACTCGCCACAACACGATCCAGAGGCAGACGAATGCTCACCAACAGCGCTTTCCCGGGCTCATCGTCCCACTGGCGCCCCAAACGGCCCCGGCCCGCACTCTGGTGATCGGCAACCAGCACCGCCGGCGACACGGAACCGGCACGCGCTTCAGCTGCGAGGTCAAGATTCGTGGACCCTGTAACCTCTACGTGGCGCAGGGGTCCCAAGCCCGTAGCGTCGGCAACGCGGCTGCTCGCCGCCAACAGATCTCCCCTCGATGTCGCAACCTCATGGCTCATTCGACTAACCATTACCCTGTGTTTTCCAAAGTACTTATAGCAAACCGCGGCGAGATCGCGGTCCGGATCATTCGCGGCTGCCGCGAACTCGGCATAGGAACCGTGGCGGTCTACTCCGATCTCGACCACGACGCGCTGCACGTCCGCCTCGCAGATGAGGCCTTCAGCCTGGGAGGCAAGACCACCGCCGAGTCCTACCTCAATACCGAGGCGATCCTCGATGTCATCGATCGGAGCGGTGCCGATGCTGTGCACCCCGGTTACGGATTCTTCTCCGAGAACGCCGACTTCGCGCGCGCCATAACCGAGCGCGGAGTCACCTTCATCGGGCCCGATCCCGAAGCGATCGAAGTGATGGGCGACAAGATCTCTGCGCGCGAAGCCGCCGAGAAGGTAGGCGTATTCGGCGTCCCCGGGACCACCGAGATAATCACCGACCCCTCCCAGATCATCGACTTCGGGAACTCCCAGGGCTGGCCGGTGGCCGTGAAGGCGGCATACGGCGGCGGCGGACGCGGCATGAAGGTCGTGAACAGCGCCGAGGAGGTCGCTGAGCAGCTCGGAGCCGCCCAGAGAGAGGCTCTCGCCTACTTCGGGCGCGACGAGTGTTACATGGAGCGCTATCTCACAAATCCGCGCCATGTGGAAGTCCAGATCCTGGCCGACAGGCACGGCAACTGCCTCTACCTCGGAACCCGCGACTGCTCGGTCCAGCGCCGACACCAGAAACTCGTCGAAGAGGCACCCGCTCCCGACATAGACCCCGACATCATCACCGCGATGGGCGAAGCGGCCGTCGAAGTCGCACGCGGCTGCGACTACGTCAACGCGGGAACCGTCGAGTTCCTGTACGAGGACGGCAGCTTCCACTACCTGGAAATGAACACTCGCCTCCAGGTCGAGCACCCGGCGACCGAGATGGTCACCGGAATAGATCTCGTCGAAGCGCAGATCCGCGTCGCCGCCGGTGAAGAACTGCCGTTCAGCCAGGACGACATCGAGATCAGCGGGCACGCCATCGAGATCCGGATCAACGCGGAGGACCCCGCCGGAGGGGCCTTCCTGCCATCACCGGGGACAATCACCGCCTTGACTTCAGCCGACGGCTTCGGCACTCGATTCGACACGGGCTACGAGGCAGGCGACGAGGTGAGCCAGTACTACGACAACCTGATAGGCAAGCTCATTGTCTGGGGCAAGGACCGCCCGACCGCTATCGCTCGGGCTCTTCGAGCGCTCAAAGAAACGACCGTCGAGGGAGTCGCCACCACTGTTCCAGCAGCCATCGTCGTGTTGGAGTCAGACGACTTTGCCGCGGTCGACCACAGCACCAAGTGGCTGGAGCAGAGCGTCGATCTAAGCGGGGTGGGCGTTGCCGCGCTCGCCGACGTCGAAGACTCGGACGAGCCGAAGGTCAAGCGCAACGTCGACGTCGAGGTGAACGGCAAGCGATTCTCGGTGTCGATGTGGGTTCCCGAGAGCGCTGGTGCTCCGAGCTCCCCGAGCGCTCCACGCACCCGCCGATCAGGCCGAGGCGCGACCGGTGGCGGATCCGGCAGCGGAGACGTCACCGTGCCGATGCAGGGAACGATCGTGAAGGTCCTCGTCGGCGTCGGCGACACTGTCGAGGCGGGCGACGTCGTCGTTGTCCTGGAGGCGATGAAGATGGAGAACAACGTCACCGCCGAGAAGGCGGGAACGATCAAAGAAGTCCGTGTCGCCGAGGGTGACTCCGTCGGCGGAGGGGACATCGTCGCAGTGATCGAGTAGCACCTCTGCGGCGCTGCGGCCAGTCGGATGGGCGCTATTCGGCGGCTTCGCCCTATTCGGCAGCTTCACGCAGCGCTTCGGCGAGAGTCGGATGCACCAGCGCGCTCTCGTGTATGTCAGCAACGGTGAGGCCGTTGCTGACCGCCACGGCAATGACCGAGATCAGTTCGGCCGCGTGGCGACCGACGATCGAACCACCGAGCACAACCCCGGTGGCCGGGTCCGAGACGATCTTCACGAAACCGCGGGGATCGTCGTTGATCTGGGCCTTGGCAGAAGCAGCGAACGGGACTTTGGTGACCCGGACCTTGCGCCCCTCGGAGAACGCGTCCGCCTCGGCAAGACCGACGTCGGCGATCTCCGGCTCGGTGAAGATCGCAGATGACGCCTTGTCGTAATCGATAACTCGGCGCCGAGACACCGAAAGCGCACCGAGAGCATGTTCAGCGATCTTCTGACCCTGAATGCTCGCCACCGAAGACAGCGGAAGGCGTCCACTCAGGTCTCCCGCGGCATATATGTGCTCGATGTTGGAACGCAGGTTCACATCCACCGGCACGTATCCGTCCTCTGAGTGAACCCCGGCCCTGTCGAGACCGAGAGTCTCGCTGTTGGGAACCGAACCGATCGCCAGCAGCGCATGCGTCCCGGTCACCACCCGACCGTCGTCGCAGTCGACGGTGACCTCGTCGCCCTCCCTGCGTATCTCGACGGCGCGTGCCCCTTTGAGCAGCCGAACCCCTCGACGCAGGAAATCCTCCTCCAGAGCAGCCGCAACCTCGGGGTCCTTGGCCGGCAACACCTGTTGACGACTGACGATCAAGGTTACCTCAGACCCCATCGACTGGAACATGTGGACGAACTCCACGCCGGTGACACCCGAACCGATCACGACCAGATGCTCCGGCAGTGTCGGAGGTGGATAGGCATCCCGGGTGGTGAGCACGCGGACACCGTCAATCGGCGCCCAATCAGGCAGGCGGGGGCGGCTTCCGGTGGCCAACACGATCACGTCGGCCTCGAAGTCGATCGTCTCGTCCGCGGTGGTCGCGCGCACCGTGTGGGGATCGATCAGGGTGCCGGTGCCGTGGGCGAACTGAACCTGCTGGCTGGCCAAAAGGCTTCGAATCTGGCCTTCAAGGCGCCCTTCGAGGGTCGACAGCCGTTCCCGCAGCTGGTCGAGGTCGACATCGGTCGCAACCTCAGAGAGCCCCATGCGCATCGAGCGTTGCACGAACGATCGGGCGTTCCCCGCTGCGATCATCGCCTTGGAAGGGATGCAGTCCCACAGGTGGGCCGCTCCGCCTATCGTGTCCCGCTCGATCAGCACCACCTCAGCGCCCAATCGTGCTGCTGTGGTGGCGCAGCTGTTGCCCGCGGGACCCCCACCGATAATCACCATGCGAGTCGTCATCAAACGGAAATGCTACCTGTCGCGAGGTGGGTTGTGGGCTCAAAGCGGGGTTCGCTCCACTCTGGGTTCGCCCCAGGCGTGCTGGAGCCCCAACGGCCACCGCATGGGGCTCTGTCGCCGTTGACGGCTAGATTCAGCGGCTGTGGCACCCGCCGCGCAAGAAGCTGACCCCGGCGTTGATCTCGGTTTCGATACCGATTGCGACGACGCGCCTGCGCCACTGCGCTGGAACCGGACGGCTCTGACGTTCGCTGTCATCGCCGTGGCCGCGGGAGTCGCATTGCGTCTGGCCGCCCCCTCGCCGTTGTGGCTCGATGAGGCGCTCTCGGTCAACATCGCGGCGTTGGACTTCGACCAGATGGTGGAGGCGCTCCGACACGACGGCCACCCCGCCCTCTACTACCTGCTGCTCGGCTGGTGGATCGACGCCTTCGGTGACAGCGATCTGGCTGTGCGTTCGTTGTCCGGCGTGTTCTCGCTCCTCTCAGTCTGGGTGCTCTACCGAATCGCTGGCCGATACGGAGCCACAACCGCGCAGGTGACTCTGATGGTTGCCGCCGCGTCGCCGTTCCTGATCCGCTACGCAACCGAAGCTCGGATGTATGCCCTTCTGGTTCTGCTGTGCTGTGTCGGTTGGCTGTGTGTGGAGCGGGCGATCGAGCGTCCGTCGCCTGCTCGGCTGATGCTCTTGACACTCACCGTCGCGGCCCTCGTACACACGCACTACTGGAGTCTCTACCTGATCGGCGCGGCGCTGACCGTCGCGGCCTACAACATCGTCTTTCGAGACGACGGCACGCGGGCGGCCGCGGTTCGCATCGGCGCTGCGATCGTCGCGGGCGGCGCCACCCTGCTGGTCTGGTTGAGCGTGTTTGGAGAACAGCTTCGAACCACCGGAACGCCGTGGGCCGACCGTGCACGACCCGCGGAAGTCGTTATTGAGACGATTCAAGCGATCGGAGGCAACAACCGGTTCGAGGGAGAACTGTTGGGGGTCGTGTTGGCTGTGGCCGCGATTCTGGGTGTGCTGGCCTGCCGCATCGGCGGGCGAGATCTGGTGCTCCGTTTCGGCACCGGAAGAATCGACCGCGCCGCGCTGTGCGTCGTGTTGACGCTCGGGCTCGGCGGAGGTGCCGCAGCGTTGACCGCCGGCGCTTTCGAGGCACGCTACGCCGCGGTCGTGGTGGGATCCTTGCTGGTCCTGGCCGCCAGGGGAATATCAATGCTCCCAGCGAGGCCGAGGATGGTGGTGCTGGTGGTGGTCGTAGCTCTCGGACTCGCGATCAGCGTCGATGAGGCGCGCCGCGACCGGACCCAGGGTGCAGACGTCGCTGCACTGATCGACGAACAGCGCGAATCCGGGGACGTGGTCGTCTTCTGCCCCGACCAGGTCGGGCCTGCGACCCTTCGGGAGATTTCCGAGCCTGTGACTTCGTTCGCGTATCCCCGCGGCAACGGTCGTTTCGTCGACTGGCAGGACTACGCCGACACGATCGCCGATACTGGGGTCGACCGCTTCGTCAGCGACGTGCTCACCGAGGCCCGGAACCACGATGTCTGGTTGGTGAGCGGATTCGGCTACAAGAACTTCGACGACCGCTGTGAAGCCGTGATCAACGAGTTGGGACGAGATCGCCGGGCACACCGACTCCTGGTTCCCAGCGATGTCTTTGAACCGATGCTGCTCACCCGTTACGAGGCGCTGCAGTGACCGTCCTGCTCAACTGGCGGCGGGACTTCACCGCGGCTCTGGCCGGCTGGATCGAGGCCAGGATCTATGTGGCTGCGGCCTATGTCACCACCTTGGCGATCGTCGACCGCCTCGAGCCCTCACCGGCCTTCTCTCCCGTCGACGACGGATTGATCCCCTGGGACGGTACCTGGTACCGAGACCTGGCGGGCGGGGGTTACGACTCACCCGGGCTCGAGGAGGGAATTCGCTTCTTTCCGCTGTGGCCCCTGGTGGGTCGAGCCCTCGGGGCCGTTGGAGACCGACCCGACATCGCCCTGGTGGTCGCGGCCAACCTGCTCGCTCTGGTTGCGGGCATGCTGATGCACCGCGTGGCTCTGCAGGAGACCGACGACCCGGAGACCTCCAGACACGTCGTGCGAATCTTCTCACTTTTCCCGTCTGCTTTCGTATTGGTTCTCGGCTACAGCGAGGCGCTCTTTGTGACCTTGGCTCTGGGTTTCGTCCTCTGCGCCCGCTCACGCAACTGGTGGGCCACAGTCCTGTTGGGCTTCCTGGCCGGTCTGACACGACCAATCGGGGGACTGCTGGCCCTGCCCGCTGCGGTGCGAGCCGCCAGAGAGGACCGACGCTCTCCGACGGCCTGGCTTGCCGTTGCTTCGGCACCGCTGGGCACTCTCAGCTTTCTTGGGTGGGCGGAACGCGCCCAGGGGGGTTGGCGCGTCCCGATCGACGCGCAGGAAGAACTCAGGGGTTCCGCTGTTGAGCCGATCACCCGGATCAGCCGAGCGCTCGTCGACGGCGCTCGTGGTGACGCGGGCGAACTGTTGCATGGGAGCGCCGCAGTGATCCTGGTGTTTCTGCTGGTAGTTGCGGTGCGCAAGCTGTCGACCGATTTGTGGGTGTACGCGGTTCCCTCGACGGTGTTGCTATTCGCCGCCGAAAACCTGAACTCGATGGAACGCTACGCGTTGGCGGTTTTTCCACTCGTGATCGCTGCGGGGATCGTGAGCGACACTTCGATGCTCCGACGTTGGCTGCCCACGGTCTCGGCTGTTGCGATGACGTCCTTGACGATCTTGGCTCTGAACGGCACCTATGTCCCCTGAACACAACGACAACCCCGCGCCCCGCGCTGCCGCGGCTCCGGACACGCCCGGAGACAACACAGTGCCCCGCGCTACCACGGCTCCGGCTACCCCCGGCAAGAGCACAACACCCCGCGCTGCCACAGCTCCGGCTACGCCCGGCAAGAGCACAGCTCCGGCCACGTCCGGAGACAGGCCCCGCGTCGGGATTGACGTCACTGCCCTGGTCGGACCGCCCAGCGGAATCCACCAGACGACGCGGGCCCTCGTGAATGCGCTTGGGGTGGTTGACGGGATCGATGTCCGAGGCTGGCTCTTGACCCTCCGCGGAGACCGGCCGGACATAGAAGTTCCGGTCCGTCGGTCGCGAATGCCCGCCCGAGTCGCCCATCAACTGTGGCAGCGCAACATATGCGGACTGGACCGACTGATCGTCGGATCCGTCGACGTCGTCCATGGAACGAACTTCACCGCTCCACCGACCGAGCGTTCGGTCATCACAGTCCAAGACCTTTCGCTGCTTCACCATCCGCAATGGTGTCGACCCGAAGTGGTCGCCATGGTTCAACCGTTGAGAGCCGCTGTCGCCGCCGGTGCGACGGTCCACGTTACCTCAAGCGCTGTCGCCAAGGAGGTGCACGCACATCTCGGAGTACCAGAAGACAGGGTCGCGCTGGTCCCCCACGGAGTCGGCCCCATCGTCGCCGGGGACGCCGAGACCGGGCGCAGACTCGCCGGTTACGACACGTACGTTCTCGTGCTGGGAACCGTGGAACATCGCAAGAACGTCGCCCTGATCGCCGATTCGCTGAGCTCGTTTCCCAACGATGTGGGCCTCGTGGTGGCCGGGCCGCCGGGAAACGCTGAATCGACACTGCGCGCCGCGGCCGGTGATCGGAGGTTCGTGAGGCTCCCCACGGTCACTGACGCCCAGAGGGCGTCGCTGCTGCGGGGAGCCACAGTGCTGGCTTTCCCGTCCCGCTACGAGGGGTTCGGACTGCCCCCGCTCGAAGCACTGTCGGTGGGCACTCCTGTCGTGGCCACCTCGGTCGGGGCGCTACCAGAGTTGATCGGTGACCAAGTAACGCTGGTACCCGACAACAACGATGCGGCATTCATCGAACAGCTTCACGCGGGAATATCAACGCCATCAGTGGTGGCAACAGAGCTTCAGGCCCGCATCTCTGCGATGACCTGGCAGACCGCGGCGCAGCAGATGGCCCACGTCTACCGCAACCTGAAGAAGTAAACTCTCACCGTGACCGCTGAACCGACTCTGGGCATCGGGGGATCTGCGGCACCGTCCGCAGCGCAAGCAGAGCACGCTGAACCGGCTCTTGGCATCGGGGGATCTGCGGCACCGCCCGCAGCAGAAGCAGAGCCTCTGGACGTCAGCATCGTCCTGCCCGTCCACAATGAAGCGGGGCACTTGGCAGACGAACTGGCCCGAATAAGCGCATCCATGGACGCCTCGGAATACTCCTGGGAACTCGTCGTCGTCGACGACGGTTCCACCGACGGATCAGCTGACGTCTGCAAGGGCCTCCCCAAGGTCCGGGTCCTCGCCACGCCGCGGAACCGGGGCTCCGGGGCTGCGCGGCGTCTCGGCACCGAGGCCGCACGGGGACGCGTCGTGGTGTGGTCCGACGCAGACATGACGTACCCCAACGACCAAATTCCGAAGCTGGTCGCAGAACTCGGAAACGGGGACCACATCGTCGGTGCCAGGACCTCCGAACAGGGCACGCTCAAGTTGTTCCGAGTGCCGGCGAAGTGGGCAGTCCGTCGTCTCGCCTCCTATCTGACGCGTACCAGGATCCCGGACCTCAACTCAGGGTTCCGGGCATTCAGGCGTGACGTCGGCCTCCAGTTCACCCAACAGCTGCCGACCGGATTCTCGTGTGTCACCACCATCACCATGTCCTTCTTGATGAACGGCTACGAAGTCCGGTACGTGCCGATCGAATACCACCAGCGTGCCGGTCGTTCCAAGTTCCACTGGTTCCGCGACACCAGCCGCTATGTATTGCAGGTCATCCGCATGATCCTGACCTACGACCCTCTGCGGGTGGCATTGCCGATCGCGTCGGTTCTGGGGGTCGTGTTCACCGCCAAACTCGGATACGACATCGTCGGCAAGGACTTCCGACCCGCCGCCAACACTCTGCTGTTGGGGTTCGCAGTGCTTCAGGTGCTCGTCGTGGGACTCCTCGCAGACCTGGTAGTGAGGCTGAACCGTCCGACGAAGCTGATCCCGCCAGGCGATGTCGAGGAGACTCCCTAACCGGGCCCCGCTGCTAGCTGATCTGGGAGAGCAGCGATTGGTAGCGCTGTCGCACTGCAGGCCAACTGAACGAGCGCTCCACGTACGACCGACCCGCCCGGGCCAGTCTGGAGCGGAGCTCGGCGTCGTCCAGAAGACGGTTCATCGACACCTCGAACTCGACGAAGTTGCTGTACCAGAGACCCCCGCCCGACTGTGCACAGTGATCCCGTGTCGGGCCGCACCAACCGTTAACGAGCACGGGTGTTCCCGCCAGCCAGGCTTCGAGAACGACCAGCGAGAACGACTCCAGAGGTGACGGGTTGACGAGTACGTCCGCCGCCGCGAGCAGGCCGAACTTGTGTTCTTCAGACACCGGGCCGACGCACACGATCCCGTCTCTCTCAGACACCTCGTCAACCACCGGCCCGACGATCACCAGCTTGCCGCCGCCGCGCCGGGCTCGTGTCGCGGCAAAGAAGTCGACCAGCTCATGCGTGCCCTTGCTTCTCAGTACCCGGCCCAGGAACACCACGAACGGTTCGTCTCCAAGACCGAAGGTCCGACGCGCCGCCTGCGGATCAATCTCAAAGTCCGGCGCCTCGACCGGAAGGCCCATTACAACCTGCGGGGTCAGCACCGTCGACGGAAAGCGGTCCGACACCAGTCGCTGTTCGGGGCGGCTGTAGTGCGCCAGAGCCGACACCGAGTTGAACAGCCCGTCGAAGACCGGAAGCCCCAACGGTGGCTCCGGATGGGCAGCAGCATGCAAAACCGTGGGTACACGGGCTAGGGTCACACCCTGCACCGCGGGGTGGTACATGTACGGAGTGAACGCGAGCACCCCGCTGTGGACCTCAGCAACGGCGTCGAGCAGGTCGGTGCTGGTGGGGCCCTGCTCGGAGATCCATTGCCGGGCGTCCTCCATGCTGGCCTGTTCCGGATTCCGCAGGAGCCGATCGCAGGAAGCCGCGAAATCGGGGGAACGGGGATGGTCGACGCTGAACCGGGAGACGGAGACACCCTCCTCGTTCGTGGTGCCCTCGGGGAATTCATCAACCCAGGTGTCAAAGGAGCGTGCCCGTGAAGTTAGAACCGATATGTCGAGTCCCTCGGCACTGAGTCGAGTTGCCAACGCTCGGGCCCCCAGCTCGGCCCCGCCGACAACATCGGCTCCGTAGCGAGGCGCGACGAAGGTGATGTCGCTCATCGCAGCCGCTGCTTCGCCTTCAGCAGGTCCGACTTGAGCAGGTCCGCTAAGAACTCCTGCCACTGCGGGCGGGTCGCCCCGGTGCGCAACTCTTCGGCCCGGTCCGAACCGAGTTGAACCAACCGTTCGCGCAGCGCGTCGTCGCCGATGATCCGCTCCACCGCCGCGGCCACAACCGCAGGCGACTTGTCGTCGAGGACCAGCCCGGCGCCGGCCACGGTCTTCGGCACTGCTGCGGCGTCGAAGGCGACAACCGGCACCCCCCACGCCATCGCCTCCAGAATCGGCACACAGAATCCTTCATGCTCAGACAGACACACGAACACATCTGCTCGCCGGTACCACGACATCAACTCCGGAACCGGAACCGAACCTTCAAAAGACACGGCGTCCGCAATTCCGAGGTCCGCTGCGAACTCCCGCAGCGCCTTCTCGTATCTGCTCGAAGTCGCCGAACCCACCAATACCAGCTCAGCGGTCGGGATCTGTTGACGCAGCACTGCCAGCGCAGCCAACAGGTCGTGCTGACACTTGTTGGGTGCCAACCGACCGACGAACAACACGGTCAACGCCGAGTCGTCCCGGTCTGCGGCGCTCGCCTGTGATCCGTCGACCGGGAAGAGGGCATCGTCGGTCAGAACCGGGATAACCTCGACGCGCCTGCACTCCAGGAGTTCACGAGCGTTGAAATCCGAATCAGCAACCGCCACAACCGCCCGCCGGCAGAAGCCGGCCAGCTGACGCCTCCCAAAGGCGAGTTCCGCTCCCAGAGTCGGCTCCCAACCGTAGAAGAACTCTGGAGGAGTCATATTGTGGTAATTCAACATCAGTGGCTCTGGCCGGCCCAGAAGGTAGTCGACCATCGGAGAACCGATCGAGGCCTGATAGATGACCAGGTCGGGGTTCGGATCCTTGGCGTGGTGTCGATAGTGACGCGCAAGATCCACCGTCTCTGCGTTGAGGTGCGCCGTATAGATCGTGGAGACGGCACCAAGTTCGCGCAGCATCCGATCAACTGCGAGAGTGTGGAAACCCACCGCGTCGCGCCTGCCCAGTGAGGGTATGAACTGGTGAACAATCGGTCGTCGGCTCACTGTCGCTGAGCCGTGACCAGAGTGGTCACCCGTGACCCGTCAAACTCGGACAACTCGACAACGCAACCGCGATTCGCCAACAGATGGGCCCATGTCCCAGGAGACAGACCCACGCCACGCAACAGCTCTGCTTCGGGGCCTGAGCGGGTGAGAACATCCGCGACCGCTACAACGATCCGGCCCGACGGTTCGACACAGCGCAGCGCTTCGTCGATAAGCGTTGACAGTTCGACGGGTCCGAGGCGTTCAACTGAACGCGTGAGCACCACACCAGCGAGCGAACCATCGGCGATTCTGTCCAGGTGCTCGAAGGGCGTTGCCACCCGAAGGTCCAAGCCTTCGTCTACGCCATCGCTGATCACCCCAGCCGACTCATCGACACCATGCGCGGCGACTCCCGCGCGAACCAACGCCGAAACGATCTGACCACCGCCGCACGACGCCACCGCTACCGGCCCGTCGCAGCGGGCGAGAAGGTCGGCCACGGCCTCGCCCAGGGGTGCGTCCGCTTCTGGAACAGGATCAACAAATCCCCCCAGAATCTCCGCGGCACGGGCACCACCCTCGAGTCGTGCAATGCGCTGTTCCGTCGAGCGCAACAGATTGACCAAGAAATGGTTGAAGGCGTTGATCTGGTCGGCCAGATACCGCAGATACCAGCGCGTGAGCCTACGAACGGTGTTCTTGACCTGCCGCACTCCCCGACGGCTGCCCACAGGAGCGTCAACGTCGAGCAGCGACAGACTGTCGACGCAACCGAGGAGATGCTCCGCGTTCGCCTTCAGATCCGCTGGTGAGTCTGTGTCCCAGTTGACCGCAGCAGCACCTGGAACTGACCGTGTCCACGCTTGAGAGATTTCCCGCTCTTGAATCACCAGCGCCGGGTTGCTCTCCCTGCGCTGGTGAGCCTCGGTTTGAATCTCCTCCTGAATGCGGCTGACATACTCGCGAGCAGCCGTTGCGTCATCCTGCACGCGCAGAAGCCTAGCGAGGAACAGGGCCCGAGCGGATTGCCCTGCGGTGTCGGCGAAACCCTCCAAGAAAGAACAACCCCGTCGCCAGCACAACCCCGAACACTGCCAAGAGCAGGCTGATTCCCAGATGACGCGGGCGGAATCTCAAGGTGACCGAGTGTTCACCCTCCGGCACGGCGACCCCCATGAACGCCGCGTCCGCGGTGACGATCTCGGCGCTCCGGCCGTCGACTGTTGCGGACCAGCCTGGATAGTCGGACACCGAGATCACCACCACCGCAGCCCGGTCGGCGCGCACTACGGTGTCGACGCGGTCCCGTCCGAGCGAAACGCTCACCACTTCGAGGTCCGCGTCCTGCGCGGGCATTGCGGGGAGTCCCAGATCAGAGTCGACCACCGCTGACCGCTCACCAACCTCACGCGCCGCAACCGCCTCCGCTGCGGTCTGCGGATCAGCCTCGACCAGAGTTGCGTCCGCGAGCCGGACGAATGCCGCGTTCGGGCGCTCAATCAGCAGAACGTCGCCGGTCCGAGCGAGACGGAACTCGTCGTCCCCGGCCACCATCTGAGCCGTCAACTCCCCAGACCCGTCCACCCCGACCAGCAACCCGCCCTTCGGTGAAGGGGACGTGACCTCGATCGATACGGGCGTTCCGACGCGGAGGTCCTCCCCGGAGAATGCGAACGACTCCACGCTCGTGCTCCGGGGCGGCACAGAACGGCTCTCGGTGCTGGTCCGGCCGCCGGCTTCGATACGGACATCAACCACGCCACCGGTATTCGACACCACTTCAACCAATACGGCGCGCAGACCCCCGGCAGGGGACGACAAGGTGGTCCAAAGCAGTGCTACCGACGGATCAGAACCTTCAGCGGCTGGTGTCGCTGCAATCAGAGTGCCGGGTGGTCGACTGTCGGGGAACTGCGCCCACACCCCGACGGCCATTGCGTCCCAAACCGGCGAGGCAATATCGGCATCGAAGGGAATGTAGGGCCAGGTCACCGAGCCCCGCTGTTGTCCGAGGGTGATCGCGTCGGGAACCTCCGCTCGCAGCAGGGCGTTGTAGCCCCGAGACTTGAACAACTGCCCGCGGGCATCGTCGATATCGAACAATGCGGTCGTCGAAGGGAAGAATGTCCAGCCTTCACCGCTGAGCCGCTCACCAGGTGCGAGCAACTTCTCGACCTCGGCGTGAGCCGGTGTCGCCGTGATCTGCTCGGCTTCCTCGACGATCGTCGGCACGGGCATCGCGAAACTCAAGAGCTCAAAACCAACGATGGCCACAAACGCCCAACCGGCCGCCGCGGGAATCAACCAGCCACGAAGCCGGGCCAGGATCACGACGGCCACCGCGAGCGCACACAACGCCGGTACCACCGAGACCGACAGCACCGCGCGGAGTGCGTCGTGGGACTGGGCCGCGTCCAGCCAGTCGCCCAGAAACGGCAGGAACGCCAGGATCGCCACCACGCCGACTGCCGACGACACACCGATCCCCCGCCGAAGCGACCATCTCTGCGCCGCCGACGCCTGTTGCACGATCTGTTCCACACCGAAGGCCGCTACGAGGGCAACCCCCAGGTTCCACAGGATCTTGCCTCTGGTCATCGCCCCGCTCGCAGCACCCGTCAACTCTCGTGCCGGAACCGAGAGCGGACCACCGATGTAGGCGATCAACAGCCCCGACGCTCCGATCGCAACGAAAGCAGAAACGGCGGAGCGTTGCCGCCGATCACCGTTCGCAAGGCCCGTGACCACCCCGACGACTCCAAGCATCAACACCGAAGCCCCGACATAGGCATTGTGCTCGGTCCAGTTGACCTCACCGAACCAGCCCGGACCGAACGCCCCGTGGCCCCAGATCGCGGGCGCAACCGCGGTGAGCAGGTATTTGACGCCCGCTGAAGAATCAACGCTTCCCATGCGGTCGCTCGTGTCGATCCAATCCAGATACTGCACGAACCCGATCAGATGCGGCGATGCCAACAACGCAGCCAACAGCACGGCCGCGGACCCGCAGAGCGCCAGTGACCCCAGATCAGCGGTGCGCCTGCCTTCAGTGGTCCGCAACTCGGCCGACAATCGAAAGGCTGCATAGATTGCGGCTGCCAACAGCACATATATCGTGACCTGCGGGAAGTTCGACCAGACCATCGCTGCCACCACAGCTCCCAGCGGCACGGCCCGCCACAACTTCGGGTCGCGCAACAGTCTCTCCAGCGCCCACAACAACCCCGGCGCCAGAGCGGCGATCGAGGATTGCGGCCAGTTCATCCAGCCCACCATGAATCCGGAGAACGCGAAGGCGATTCCGCCCACCAGAGCGGACACTCGCAACAGGCCCAACGACCTTGCGAATCCGTAGGTCAGGCCGATCGCCGTCAGGGCGCGGATCGCCGCTACCAGTCCCGGTGCGAACCACCCGGGTGCAACCAGGTACCCCAGATTGAAGACCGGCAGACCGCCTTTCATCGTGGGTTGACCGCCGGCGAGGTCCGGATTCCACCAGCCGACGTCGCCGGAGCGGACCTCGGCAGCCAGAGGAGCCCAATGAGAGTGAATATTGATCGGATCCGTTGAACCCGTCTCCAAAGAGAAATCCTCCGACTGGTAGAAGTCGAACGGCGCCGCGTAGTTGTAGACGAAATCGCCGGTGATCAGGCTTCCACCTCCGAAAAGCGCTGGCCAGAAAGCAAAAAGAACCACACCGACGGCAACTAAGCCAGGCAGTCTTGAAGCCGAGAAAACCTTGGCCATGGCCGCGCACGCTATCGTCGCCGCAACCCATGCGCTTGCTTCATGTCGTCTCCTCGCCTACCGACGCCTCGCCATGTGACCAAGATTGCGACGGCGCAGCCATCTATCTGAGCGCCGCGGGGCGGCTGACCGAAATCGCGCAGAGCGCCATACTCAATGCTCTTTCGCAACGCCCGGACGCCGATGCTGTGTACGGCGACATTGAGATTGAAGGGACCATTCAACGCCGAAGTGCCTGGTCACCGACGCGCCTGCTCGCAGAACCCAACGCGTGTGCGCCTCTGGCGGTGCGCTGTCGGATCCTTGCTGAGCTTGGCTGCGGCATCACAGACCCGGCATTGCCGTTGCGGTTGGCACGGAGCGAGTCGATGGTACTGCACATTCCCGCAGTATTGAGCAGACACGCCGAAGAGATTCCCGGAGCCGATTCGGATGCGGTCAACGCTCACTTGGCGGAGACGGGGATCGCGGCCACCGTCATCGACGGCGATCGGGCGGGTCGGTTCCGCCTGGTGCCCGACCCGTCCCACCGACCCGGGGTCTCGATAGTCATCCCGACCGCCGGGGAGGCTCTCAGCGACGGCAACGGTGGCGAACTCGCCGTGGAGCGGTGCTTGGCGAGCATCGCTGCGGGCACCCGGACGAACCTCGAAGTGATCCTGGTCGTAGGCGAGGAGTACCGGGGCGACCCCTCCCAGATCGCCGACGCCGGCCTGCCGGTACGGATCGAGCGGCGACCGCCCGGGCCGTTCAACTTCTCCGCCGCCTGCAATCAGGGCATCCTCGCCGCACGCAACGAACTGGTGCTTCTGCTGAACGACGACACCGAGATCGACACCGGTGCCATCGACGCGATGGCCGTCCATTTCGGCGACCGGAAGATCGGCGGTGTCGGAGCGTTGCTGCGTTACCCCGACGGCACGATCCAGCACGCCGGAATGGTCATCGACAACGCCCACCCCCTGCATCCGTTCGTGGGCTGGTCGACCGAGGACTCCCAGAGATTCGGCGGCACCGTCGCCCGCGACGTGATCTCTGTCACCGGTGCCTGCTTCATGTCGCGTCGATCGTTGCTGCTGGCCCTCGGCGCGATGTCGACCGACTTCCCACTGTCGTTCAACGATGTTGATCTGTGCTTGAAGATGCGCCGATCGGGGTATCGGGTGATCGTCGAACCCGAAGCGACGTTGTTACACCGCGAGTCGTTCAGCCGGGTGGCGCGAATCTTTGAGTGGGAATGGCAACGCTGGATCGAGCGATGGGGCGAGGTGAGCGACCCGTGGTATCACCCCGGTTACAGACGACCCGACGATCCGACGAATCTCCGTCTCAACGCAGACCATCTGAAACCGGCCGAACACCACGATCATTGCGACCCGCGCGACACGGCCATCAGGGTCGGCGTCCATCGTCCACGCATCAGCGATCACTTGACGTAGGGTTTTCAAGGTGCCGCAACAGTCTGTGACTCCCGACGGGTCCGACCCGATCGACAGTGTCGATGAGGCCGAACTTCGTGCGGAGATACTGCGGCTCCGCGATCTGAACATCGGACTCGAGAGCCGAGCCGAGGTGCTCGCTGAGCGGGTAGCCGACCTGGAGGCGCGGAACAAAGAAATCAACGACGCGAACCAACAGCTCAGTGACCACAGCCGAGAGCTTGAAGTTGAACTCGGTCGCAGCCCGATTATTCGGATAGCCCGTGCGGTCGCCCGCCGACTCAAACTGCGCTGAACGTTACGGCTCGGGTGCTTGAGCGGCACCCCGGCCCCGTGCGTTGCCGGCCGTGTGCGAGGGTCTCGCCTGCTGCGTGGATCCGGTTGGTCGAAGCGCCGCGCTCATGAGCAGGACCCAGTTGTAGGAGAACAACAGCACATAGCTCAACGTCAGATTCACCGCGACCAGAAACACAACCACCGCGAAGAAGGTCCACGAGTCTGCGCTCGGGTCACGCCACAGAGCCTGGCCCGATCCCCACAGCGCAGTCGCGCTGACCGCCACGAAGGGGATCAGCGCAAGCAGCCCGGCACCAAGCCAAACCCCCAGGATGCTGTTGTGGGCACTGCCTACTGCCCACAGTTCACCAGTGCCGCTGAAATCGATGGTGTCCCAGACAGTGAACCAGCCGTACCCCACGATCGGACGCTCGACGATCCCGTCCCATCCGAACTCCCAGAGACCACGACGCAGAGCCAACGTCGAGCTGTTCCATACCGCAGCCGCCACAACTGCTGTCGCCACCGCAACCAACGCCGCGACAGCCGACGCGTACTGCACAGCCCGAGCACCGAACCGGACACGACCAACCGAAGCGAACCACAGCAACGAAGCACAGACCACCGCCCCGAACAGGCCGAGCCAGGCGCTGAGACTCCCGCTGCCCACCAACACCGCCAGCCCCATCACACCCAGCGAAACCGGCAGGACCCGGCCGCTGCCACGAGTCCCCGACAGAGCCGGAACGCCAACCAGCAACCCCAACGCGGCCAGCGAGGCGAGTTCGTTGGGATCGACGAAAAAACCTCGCCAGTCGCCGTTTTGGTCCCGACCGATCGACTCCGACAGCACCACGGCCAAGAGGCTCCCCGCAAGCACCAACGCGACCGTCACCGTCAACGCTCGACGGAAACGGGCGAGGTCCAGATCCGCGACGATCCACGCCAGAGCGGCCAAGCCGATATAGGCGAACGATCTTGCTCGGGTCACCGACGGGTCCACACTCCACAGACTTGAAGCGACGATGACCGCGGTGAACGCGACCACCGAGGCACCGCCGAGGCGCGACGGCTTACGGAGGCGTCGACCAGACACCCGTTGAGAGTCGAGCAGCACCGCCAGCACTGACACTGCGGCAGTCGCCGCGAAGATCGAACGCACAGCGGGGTCCTCCCACGTCGGTGCACCGTGCAGGACATGCCACGCCAGATACATCACCGGGCCGTTGGTGCAGACCAGCAGTGCAGCAACTACCAGCCCGTCGCGGAGCGGACTGCCGAGTGCGCCCGGATCGTCGCTCACCGGTTCGTCCTGAGCAGGTGTGCGGGTAGGAGATGCCGCCTCGCTGTGCGGCGTTGTCCTTCCCGCCGTTGTTCGCTGCGCTCACGGGGCCGCTCGGGCCACGGCCTCGCTGAGCGCACGGTCCAAATCATGTCGAATCGCCACCGCCCGCTCGGCCTCTAGGCGACGAAAGCGGCGACTGTCTCCACATGGGAGGTTCCCGGGAACATGTCGATCACCGTGTAGCGGTCGAGGCTCATACCTGCGTCTTCCAGCAGTTTCGCGTCACGGGCGAATGAACTCGGATCGCAGCTGACCAACACGAAGAGATCGGGCTCAGCTCGAAGCAGCGACTGCACGCCGCGCGCACCCAGGCCGTCCCGAGCCGGGTCGGCAACCACCACGGCCGCCGGAGATGGACGCCAGTTCTCGACCGGGGCGGTAATGACCAGCGCATCGCTGCCATTGAGGTTCACCCGGGCATCGGCAGTGCAGTCCTTCGTCCGTTCGATCACATGCACCTTGCGCCCGTTTCCGACAGTGCCCGCAAAGATCCCGATGCCCGCATAGGCGTCCACCATGACCCCGTCGTCGGCCAGATCGTCCACCATCGTGGTCACCTCGTCGACCAGGGCGTCGACTCCGGCCGGACGGTTCTGAAAGAACGACCGGGCCGAGACGCGCCAGCGACGACCACCGGCCTCCTCGTGAATCCAGGCGCGTCTGCCACCGCGAAGTTCAGCAATCGTCACCACGCCGACGTCGTCGGGAACCGACACCCCGAAATCGCTGCCATTCACGACAACCATGCGTTCGCCTGTGCGGTTGCCGATCCTGATCGTGACCTCGTCGGCCTCCCCGAAACGTCCATCGACGAGCAGCTGTTCAGCCGCGGGGTCAACCGCATCGCACACGTCAGGCACGATCACGTCATGGGAGGATCGGACCCGATAACCGGCTCGACCCCTGACCACCGCCGCTTTGACAGTCGTGCGTCCCTCGTCGTTGTCGAGCGAACGCAGCGACGGGTCGGGGGCGGACACCCCCGCGCGCACCAGCTGGTCGACAACCATCGACTGCTTCATTCGCAGTTGCGCGTCGGGCGCCACATGCAGCAGATCACAACCGCCGCAACCCTCGAGCTGGTGGGAGCAGCGCACCGGCACCCGATCCGCCGACGCCTCAATCACCGAGATTATTCGTGCTCGAGACCAGCGCCGGTCGATCCGCAAGATCTCAGCGGTGACCGTTTCGCCGGGAAGCGCACCTTCGACAAAGACGATTCTTCCGTTGTCGGCCCGGGCTACCCCGGCGCCGTCCCGCGCCGTGGCGGTCACGCGCAATCTCATAATGGAACGGTATCGGCGCCATCGCGATTAGTGTCGCGGATGTGCGTCGTCCGATTGAAATTGCTCCGTCCATACTTCCCGCCGACTTTGCACGGCTGGGTCAGGAGTGCACCGATCTCGAGAACGCCGGCGTCGACCGCATCCACTGGGATGTGATGGACGGTGTGTTCGTCCCCAACATCACCATGGGCCCCGACATCGTGAAGAGCCTGCGCAGCCATCTCACGATTCCCTTCGAAGCCCATCTGATGGTCGTCAATGCCGACGAGTTCGCGCCGCTGTTCGTCGAAGCCGGCTGCTCGACGGTGATGGTTCACGCCGAGGCGTGCACACACCTGCACCGCTCACTGAACAACATTCGAAACCTCGGGGCCCGAGCCGGTGTGGTCCTCAATCCCCACACACCGGCATGCACGATCGCCAATGTCCTAGAGCAAACCGACCACATCCTGATAATGACCGTGAACCCCGGTTTCGGCGGCCAGACCTATATTCGGCTGCTCGACAAGATCTCCGAGACCAAAGCGATGGTCGATGCCGGCTCCTACGAGATCGACATTGAAGTCGACGGCGGGATCAATGCCGACAACATCGGCGAATGCGCAGCCGCGGGCGCCAACGTCTTCGTCAGCGGTTCCGCCCTGTTCCGATACGACGACCGCGCCGCGGGTGTAAGCGAACTGCGCGCCTGCGCCGAAGCCGCCCGCAGCTAGCGTCGCGATGCCCCGTTGAAATTCGACCCGGGCCTGTTGCGCTCGGCCTAGAGCATCTCTCCACGCTTGACGATCACGTGGTCGATGATGCCGTAATCCTTGGCCTGCTCCGCGGTGAACCAACGGTCGCGGTCGGAGTCGGCTTCGATCTCTTCGTACGTGCGACCCGTGTGTTGAGCGATGCGTTCCTGCAGCAGGCGCTTGGTGTAGGCCATCTGCTCGGCCTGGATCGCGATGTCAGTCGCCTGGCCCTCGACCCCGCCGAGCGGCTGGTGCATCATGATCCGCGCGTGGGGAAGCGCATACCGTTTGCCCGGCGCACCGGCGCACAGCAGGAACTGGCCCATGGAGGCCCCCAGGCCCATGCAGATGGTGCCGACCTCAGGCTCGACGAACTGCATGGTGTCGTAGATGGCCATTCCGGCGGTCACCGAACCTCCCGGAGAGTTGATGTAGAGCCAGATCGGCTTTTCCTTGTCCTGGCCCTCCAGGTAGAGCAGTTGAGCGGTGATGTAGTTGGCGATCTCGTCGTTGACGTCGGTGCCGAGCACGACAATGCGGTCCTGAAGCAGTCGATGGAAGATGTCGGCCTGCGGGTTGACGAGATTGGTGGTGGCCAGGTTCGGGGGCTGAGTCATCGCACGTAGGCTACCGCCGCCAAGCTGCGCTCAATCATCGCAGCTAGGCTGGGCCGCCCACGCGGACGTGGCGGAATTGGCATACGCGCCAGGTTTAGGTCCTGGTACCCGAAAGGGTGTGGGGGTTCGACTCCCCCCGTCCGCACCCTCGGGTTGTTCAACGTCTACGGCTGTTTGTGTTCAACACCAAACCGGGAAAAGAGGGTAGCCCCCGGTTTTCGTGGTTGCTGGTGGTGTTGACTCGGCCCGCTGCGGTTTCGGGGGTGTTGTGGGGGTTCGTCGTGATGCGGTGGGCTGTGGCTGGGCGCGTTGAAGCTGACGGGTGGTTAGCCCGTCAGCTTCAACGCCGAATTGGTGCGGGCCGGGCTATGGGGGTGCTCGGCTCGCTCTGGCTTTGGTGGCGCTTGGGGGAGAACCAACGTGGCGGGTGCCCGCGTCGATGTCGGTGTCGTTCACAGTTTGGTGAGGTTGTGAACGACTGGTAGTCACTGGCAATCGGACAAAGTACGTAATTTTCTGCCGCCTACCAAGGCGGGACGGCTTCTGTCTCGTCTGTAGCGATCAGCGTGGTGACGTACATCCACTATCGCATCGTCGCTGGTTATCCTGATTCAGTCTTCGTCGATTACGAGCGCATCTATCGTGAAACTTTAGAAGAAGTACTCACACAGCAACGAATGAGATGTTTGGAGAACCCGTTCCTCTGGTAGTGAGGCAACTTTCTCGGCAAGCTGTTGCTGATGGGCCCCTAGGTACCGCGATAAGTCATGTTCGCGATAGCGTGTTTGACATCTTGTCACACCTCGGTTGTGTCGGTGTCCTAGCGATTTGGTGCTATCGGATGGTCCCGGTGGCTGACCCAAAGTAGCTAACTCTCGCTGTCTTTTGTCTATGTTTCGTGAGCACTGCGTCGGTTACAGTCACGGCGCAGCATCTGGCTGGATTGCCTCTTCGGTGCGGATGGGAATATGTCCCGCACACCGTGCCTATTGCAGGGCACGGTTTCGTATTTCGTAATAGTGGTTGATGACCTCTTGACTAAAACCCTCTTCAAGTAGAAGGTCAGACTCTGAACCATCCCACTCCATGTCGAAGTTCACTAGACCAAGGAGACTTTCGGTGATTGTTTTGGGAAAATTGAGCTTATGCCAGCTAGCTAGCAGCGAACACACTTGTACCCACAGAGCTAGAGAGATGGAGAAATACACGGAAGCCATTTCACGATTTCTTTCCAGGCTCCCAGACGAGGAATGCGATGGCGGCAACACTAGATCCGCATGAACAGCTTTACTCAACACACCATACACGTTCATATTCGAGTCAGAGGGTAACATTTCGTCGAAAAGGTTTGACACCAAATCGCTATAGCAAGGAACATTACAACGTTGCCACCCCTGTCTCTCAAACACTGACTCAACGATCTCACGATCTCGCCCTGACAATGTATCGTCACCTAAGTCCTTGTCGAACCGTTCAAAGGTTCTGAGGAGGACGGAGCCGAATCGCTGCAAACGGTGATCCCAACGTATCTTGGGAGACAGCACCCAACAAGCACTTGCGCAAGCCTCTAACGAAACTCTGGACAGAACTAGAACTGATGGTATTGGAAAGTGCGCTTGAGGAACACCTAGAATGGTGCATGTTGAAGCCAAGTGACTTCTGGCTATCTCTAGCCAACTCTTTACCTGAAGGTCCACGTCAGGAATGCTGATAAGGCTGACGGGAGACGCTAAGTGTTCCTCTGATATGTCCTTTTCATAAGCAAACAGGGAGTGTTCAGGATCGTCAGAAACGTTGCCAAGTGCCTCAACTGTTTCTTTCATCAGGTCTACCGCTTGTTTAACAATATCCCTTACTAGCTGATCGTGGGTATCCACGCTGTGTCCTTTCTCTATTCCTTTGCAAGGAGCACCGTCAGAAGCCATCCCAAACCGTGGGGCTAGAGGATGTCTAGGTCGATTCCGAAGTGAGAAGCGAGGTCGTACAGGAGGCGTTCAGCGTGGCGGAGCATTGTGGCGACTTCTTGGATTGAGTCGTCGTTGACTCCCGTGTCAGCTAGCACCTTGGTGTAGTCAGAGCCTTTGCGGTGTGCTGTGAGCTTGCTGCGGAGCCGTTGAACCCGCCTCAGATACTCGATGTCGCGCTCAACCGTCGGGTACTGCTCCTGGATCATCCACCGCTCCAGCTTGCCGATGCCTTTCTCGCCCTTTTCCTTGGTGGGCAACTGCTGCTGGATGGATGCTTCGTTGATGGCGTCAACTATGACCTTTGCCAAACCCATCACTTGGTGCTCGAACTCGGGCTGGCTGTTGTTCAGCGGAATACGAAGACGCTGCAGGACATGGACGTCATCAGATTCGGGCTCCTTGAACAGCACCCAGCCGAATCGCTCTCGCCACTTGCGGTTGAACCGGCCATACGCCGACTTGAAGCACAGGTCAGGCGAGTCCGGGCCAGCCCACTGTCCTAGGAATGCGCGCTGGAATTGAGTTTGGCTCAGACCCCCCGTCGGGACCACGTTAAAGGTCAGCCAGTAGGTGCGCTCAGACTCAGGCAGGTCGCGCCCCAAGTCTCCGAGGAAGACCGTCACATGGTCAGGATGGTCGTTGTCTACGCGGAGCCCCCATAGGCCGCCGCAGTCCAGATGGCCGTCTCCTATGGAGTATTTCTCAGGCTGCTCGTAGTAGCGCTGCAGCACCTCGCGCCGAAAGTGGACCGGCGTCAGATAGTGGGGAACGTCTGGATTCTTGCCAAAGTAGTCGGCGAGCTGCTCCGGCTCACATGTGTGCCTGATGGGCTCACCGTCAGCGTCTTCGTCGATGATGAACTCGTGGTAGGTCTCCGGTGTCTGGGTGTCAAACGGCGGGATGCCTGCCTTCTCCCGCGGTGGTGCCTCCAGTATCTTGCGGCCGTCTAGCACGGAGCAAGGTCTTTGCCTTCCCCACGCGTCAGACATGTGGATGCTGAGGCTCATGTCGTCTCGGCTCTTAGGCACGGCGATTTCAAGGAGCGGGATTATCTCATCGGGGTCGTCAACGTACTGATGCGAGCTGATGCGCAGCACTAGGTCAAGTTGCTTGCCTGCTTGGAACTGTCGAATGAACTTCGTACGAACCCGCACGCTCGCGGGGCCTATCTCAGCAGCCAGATCCTCGGAGCCGTCGTCGTTGACTTTGATGAACTCCGTCCCTGCGTCGTTGACCCACAGGTTGTGGTACAGCCGGAACTCCTCGCTGAGCTGCGGCTTCATGGGTGGGCGCACCCCGTAGTGGTCCTGAAATATCACAAGCGGCTCGTAACCGTCGGTGACTGCTCTCTCATACTCGATCTGCTCAATACCGCTAACGCCATACGTGTACGAGAACCCGGGAGCACCAAAGTCGATGAGCGGGAGGTGGCAGTTGTCGTCGATGATGTCGTGTCTGCGTCCCTTGGGTGCGAGCAGGCACCAGTGGAGCACATCCAGATCGCCGTCCTTGGCCGACTCGTAGAGCACCGTCCACGGGCCATCCCCGGCGCTCTCAAATGTCTGACGCACGTCGCGCTGCTCAACGACAGCAAGCACATCGCTCATAGGGGTTCCTTTATGCTCCTGAAACTGCCCACGAAACGATCCTCGATCATCGGGTTCCTTCCTTGTTTGCCGGACAGCACCTCAGGGTACAACCAGCGTGTGACACGGCTCGGCGTCAACCGTTCGTCAGGGCGGTCTTCCTGGCGTCAGTTGCGCGCCGTTCGCCGCTGTGCCATGTCATCTCGTCGCCGTTCCAGGTGCTACGAGGACAGAAGGCCTCTGCTCTCGAACCCGGCAGCATCGTTCCATGTGTTGTTCTGAGCGCGTCCCTACCCAACGAATATGGGGAACCCCCAACGTGAATATGGGGAACCTGCCGGCACCGCGCGAACCCGCAGCTAAAAGCAGGTCACAAGACCCCCGACCTGCACAGGGTGGCGGTTCAACTGTGAATTGGGAACACGGGCCGCTTGAATTGGGAAGACGGTTATTGAGGGTTGTGGTTTCGTTGCAACGCCAAGCGAAACCCTAAGTGGTGAACAACCCACCACCTGCTGCCCGGCGATTCGTCGCTTGCGACTCTCCGCACTTCGTATCGGGACAGCCGGGCCGGCCTGAAGCGGTCTCGGGGCCGCCTTTGCCCAACCAGAAAATCCATATACCTGTAGCGTTGGCTCTTCCGAACCGTGGAGTGTGCGCATGCCTGAAAACAACCGGCGGCGCCGAGACTCCGATGAGACGACGACGCGGTTGTTGGATGCCGCGGCTGAAGTGTTTGTGGAACACAGCTACGACAAAGCCGTTGTCGCCGACATCGCGCGCCGCGCCGGGATGACCACAGGCGCGGTGTTAAGCCGATGGGCCAACAAGACTCAGCTGATGGCCGCCACAGTCGACCACCTTTTCCAGAAGATTCTGCCCGACGAGAGGGTCAAGCAACTAGGCATTGAAGAACTGCCGCTGGTCGAGCTCCTTTCCGCTTGGTACGTCAACATCTTGATCGGAGACAAGACTAGGACGTGATGGTGCAGGCGTTCTCCAGCGCCCGCAACAACGACGCGGTGCATCAGCGCCTGACTTGGTTCCTAGACGAGCAGGTCCGCCAACTGGCCCACCTCGTCGAGCGGCACCAAAGCGAAGGAAAAATCTACCCCAGCTAGAGCACGGAGGCATTGGTCTTGATCATGCAGGCCCTCGGTGTAGAAACCCACGTGCTGTTGTCTGTCAGTCGGGACGAGGGGCACACCCCTTCCCACCAGAACGGGACACTCTCATCAGGCACTTCCTTGACAGCCTGTCCACCCCACCATCCCAAGGGCATCACACCGAGACCGGAAACCGCCGTCTCCACCGAAGAGTTCGGAAACAACTTGAGAGAACCCGAACCCCTCAGGTCGTCCTTGGAGGTGTGAGCAGGTGGCGACCGCCGAAGGACTCGGGGGCATGGATGCTGACATCTGCGCACGGTGATATTCGCCTCTGGGGACCGCTAGCGTCAGGTCGAACGTACGGCCCACAAGTCGAATTCGCTGCGGGGCGTGGAGGTCACACCGAAATGGTCGGCCTGTCGTCGCCCCGCTGGCGCGGGACCGGCGTCACGGCGCGTCTGGATTCGCCAACCAGTCCCTGTGAGGCTCTCTCGCAAAAGTTGCATTGGATCCTGGCGACATTGCGGGAACCCGCCGAAACGCACCACGAGCCGAGCATGTGGACGGCAAACACTTGCGCAGTTGGTCCATACGTCCCGGAGTTGCTGGATGAAGCCCTCGGGTGAACCATGTGAGACTTGCACGCGCTGCTCGTAGTCGACGGTCTCGGGACCTCCCAACAGCCACAGTCTGAGCCACTGATCGGGTAGGTATGTCCTCATGCCGTAGTAGGGCGGCGACGTAACAATCCATCCGAATTGCTCATCTCGAAGCTGCCTGAACACTTCGGGATCTCGGCTGTCCGCAAGCAGCACCCGCGAGCCATCCGGCACCGGCAGCACCTGGGTGTAGTAGCGTTCAGCACGGCGTTTGACCACTGTTCGGATGTCTGCCGGTGGGGCGCTCAGCCCGTGTCGTTGCCAGTAGGTAACGGCATAGCGCGGCTTCGGTGCGTAGGTCCGGGGGCATTGATTGGACAGATACGAAGGTGAGGACTTGGTTAGCGGACCGTGAAGAGCACCCAGCAAGACCGCCTGCAACGCCCGACGCTCAGGTGTGGAAGCGTCACGCACCAACGCCGATCGCACACGGGCGATGTCCTGGAGGGTGGCTTGATGGAATGCGAGTTGCCAGAACGGACCCCGAGGCATCGCACACTCGGGTTCACTGCCGAGGATCTCGTCGAGGCACGTTGCGATTGCCTGGGGTTTCGTGGCGATGAGCTTGGCCTGAGCGACCGCCGCGGCGACGGGGTGTGTGTCGATGCCTGTGCTGGGCATTTCACGGAGCCGTGCGGCAAGGTTGGTGGTTCCCCGGCCACAGAAGGGGTCAAGCACCGGCTCGTGGGCCTCCGTGGCACGTGCCAGCACCTGTAGAGGAAACCCGAGCGGGAACATAGTGAAGTAGGGGCACACGGCGTTCAGTGGCACTTTTATGTTCATGATCCGTCGATAGCTTTCGCCCATGTCGTGTTGTTTTTCTTGAAGGTCTTCCAGCCCTCCTCGCCGAATGCCTTGTCGAGTGCCGGACGCACAAGGTCAAAGGCGATTTGGTCCCGGTCGTGAAGGTCCTTTGGCAGTGGCCCATCGAGGAAGAACGCCTTGATTGAGCCCCACGCTGCGCCGTCGGTTTGCACCCGTTCGTAGACCTGCGACGCTGCGAAGGCCTCAATGGCGGCGTTCTGGATGGTTTGTAATACGTCTACGCCGTCGGGTGAGTCGCTGTCGCTGGCTGAAGGCTGGGACACGTCGCCCTCTGAGGCTTGGGGCTCGGCATCGGCTGTGGCCGCGGATGATTTCGGACGACCCGAATTGCTTGGTGCCGCCGATGGAGTCTGTGGTGTCGTGGCAATGGAACGCATCCTGGTTCGGAGTTCTTGCGCGTAGGTGGCGACTGCGTCTCGGTTGGAGTCGGGGTCTTGGAGTGGGTGTTGAGCCTCGAATGATCGGCCACGCATTGGTACTGGGTACTGTCTGGAACCAGCAGAACTCCAAAAGACGCCCTGGCCTGGGATGGGTTCGTTGAGCAGGGAGGCCAAGATGTCGGTTCCAAAGTGTGCGTTGGCGGCGTTTACGTTCTTGAGGTCACCTGCTGACAGCATGTGGAACAAGAACCAGTTGTCACCCTGGCTGAGGATCTCTCTGGGGATGCTGCCGGGTTGCTAGGTGACCAGCACGGCCCCTAGATCGTACTTGCGACCTTCTTTGACCCAGGTGATGTAGGGCGCTGCCGCGGCGGCCCTATCGTTGAGCACCGCCTGAGCCTCCTCGACGACGGCGATGGTCGGGATCGTCTCGGGCTCCGCTGCTGTGAACTGTTCTTGGTTGTGATCAAATATGAGGCGCAAGATCAGCCCCGACAACACGAGCGCCTGTTCTGAGGACATTTGAGAGACGTCCACGACACACAACTTGCCCTGTTTGAGGCCGGTCATGAGCATGTCGAGCAACAGGCTGGACGGATCGTGCAAGGCCCGGACGATCCGTGTGGCGTTGGCCCGGGCCGCGAGAGACTCCATCTCTTGGCTGGATGTGAGTTTCAAGATGTTCTGGATCGTTTCGAGATCCGCGTCGTTTCCGTGCTCGTGCACCAGGTCAACCAATCGACGCCAATCATCGGCGTTCAGACCGCGCATCTTGACGACGTTTTGCTGTTGTTGGCGATCCGGCGACAAAAATGTCCCCACCACATCGGCGGCGGACAACCGGCGGATATCTAGCAGGATTCTGCCCGCCACGAAGGACCCGTAGAAATCGCTCGGGGCTTTGCGGGAAGTGAACACGACGAGCTTGTCGGTCATGCCCTCAACATCACAGAAACCGGGGCGTCCCTTATCGTCGGGCCAGAAATACTCGCCATCGGGGTCAAATATGACCGTTCCGACAGGTACTTTGCGATCATTGCGTTTGGTGATCGTCGGCGTGTCCTCATAAAGACTGCTGAAGAGAAGCTTGGTTAGGTTGGACTTGCCGAACCCGGCGCGCGCGAAGATGAAGCTACGGCGCGCTACCAGATTCTCGACCGGAAACTTAACCCTGGCCTGTTCGGGTTGGGTCTGCATCCAGTCTTCTTCCTCTTCGGAGGGTCCGTAAAAAAACTCGCCCAGTGCCAGATAGCCGATGGTCGCGCCCTCACGGTTGTGGCCGGTGATCTCTTGGAGCACAGGCCCTGACGGAAACGCAACAGCGCTACCGGTCGGCGGCAGCCTCCTTAGCGATGCCACGAATCTGAGCCCCTGTGCGTGCGACCTCAACACCCCGAGCACTCTTATGTTGACCCGATACCTCAAGTACCGCTTACGCAAGTCGGCAGGAACCGGACGGTCATCTTGCAGGGCGCGGATGTTGTACTCCTCGCCGGACCCTGCCGACAGTTTGCCGTCGGAAGACAGTGTCGCGATCCGGCCCAAGATGGCCTCGTCCGGCGTGCCGAGCTGGATAAGCACGAACTGTCCGTGCATCGGAATGTTCTGGAACTCCTGCTGGTACGGCAGGGTCAAGTCGGCGTGAAACTCCATCCCTCCGTCGCGTAGCCCTCGAAACACACCGACCTTCTGGTCCTTTGGGAACAGTTCGAGACGGTTCATCGTCTAGTACCTCAGCCCGGCTGGATCGGCCATTTGCAGCTGGAATTCGTCCATCACTTGGACCTCGTCTCTAAGTTGGGTACGGATTCCGTCGAACACCAGATCCTGGATTACGTCGAAGTCGAAGTCGACGAGAGCGGCGTGCTCGTGGGCCGCTTGTAGGCACAGCGGATAGAACGGAACCGGGAATCCACTTGTCGCGTCGGCGAGAAGACCGCCCAATATCGTTGGGGCTTCACCGACTTGCGATTCAAACAGATCCACCGGCCAGATCGGGTCGTCCTCTCGGGGACCAAACTTGACGAAGAACATCTTGCCTGCGACGAACTTGTTGGCTTCGCCGCCTCGCATCGCCTCGTCACTGCCTCTGGCGTACTCGGACCAGGCATAGGCTCTCTCTTCGATTTCTCTGGGTATCTCGGCGTAAGCCGGGTAAGTCGTGCGCATGATCCCCTCTAGTGACATTGCCAGTCTGTAGCGGTCTAGGACTTTGGAATGCTTGGCAACACCAACCAGATACACGTTCCGCTTGTGCTCGCGTTTCTGTCGCTCGATCTGCTCACCAAAGTGGCCGCGGAGCTTCGCGAACAGGTCGCGGGCGAAGACTTTGCTACGTAGGAGGCCGTCGCACACGATGATCGTGTCACTGGCAAAGTGCAACTCCCGCAGAACCTTGAACAGCACCGCCCACTCCACCAGTTCACGGTAGACCTGCACCCAAGATGAACTCGTTGGTTCTCCGTCGTCGTTGCGTCGGATCATGTGGCTCAACTTCGTCAAGTCCTTCACATCGAGCGCTTCCATCATCGCTCCCAACGCCGTACGAGGCTCGCCGGAGGTTTCGAACTGTTCAGAGCTGAGCTTCGTCACATCCGTCGTTGGGGTAATTGCCTCTACGCAGTATTCGTTATTGTTCGAGTCGACGACGCGCACGACCTGCACCAAGAACGGGTCAAATCGGATCTGGTTGTTGCCTCCGTCGGTACCGACGAGCGAGATGGATGTAGTCGAGATCGGCTCAATTTGCTTCGTTAGACGACGCAGCGCTCCGATCTCCTCGCGCAACCTGTCGAGAACCTCCATGTCCTGGCCGATCTGGTGCTCGACAGACTCCTTGAGGCGTTGCTGCGTGTCGGGGTCAAGCATCCTGCTAGGTCAATTCGGGGAGTGGGGTTGGCCACCCATCGGCCAAGGTCAAGGCTACAGCACCGAATGGATAGGGGCGAGGCAACGCCTCATCGTTCCTGTCGGCGTACCGAATCGAACGTCTCGATGAGGCTCGGGGACGCGCTGCAGGAGCGGCGTGTGCCAACGCTGGTACATCGGATGTGGTTGATACCGCCGTTGTCGTTGGAGCCGCGACTCGCAGCAGTGTCTCAAGAAAGGCGAAGGACCGTAGGAATCCGCGGCCAGCAAGCGCTCGCTCGACTCTAGCCCTCAGGAACGACGAGCATCTTAGGGCGGCTGCCGCGCCACCCCTTGACAGTTGGTCATGAAATTCTTGATTTCGGTATGTGCGGAGACACCCGTAGCAGCTGGTGCTGAACGCGCATTGGCACCCCTCAGCAATCTGGTGCGCCAATCGAAGTAGACGATGGAGGTTCTCTCGTATACCCCATCGATCCAGCCCAGCCGGTTCAACCCGTTACGACACAGGATCCGCCACACCGTCGACGCCGGCACCCCCGCACGCGCCCCCAGATACACCGGCCCGCGCCTCGCGTTGGTCCGCAGCCGACAAACCCGCTCCTCCACTCTGGCCGGGGTGCGCCTCGGCGACCGATTAGGCTTCGAGGACCGGTCCATGAGCCCAGCCTCACCCTCAACAACATAACGATGCCACCACTTCGCGACCGTCCCCCAACAAAGACCCATCTGAGCCGCCACATGAACCTGGGGCATACCCGCCTCAACCCGACAGACCATCAACAAACGCCCAGCGGGCGTCAACCTTGCATTAGCGTGCGACATACGAGCCTCCTGTGTTTCGTGTGAGTTGTCGACAACCCCACACTTACAGGAGGCTCACCCCACCACGGAGCTACCAACCTCTAAGTCCACTACACCTAGCCCCTGAATCTTGTTGGCCTTCGGGGCCTCCCCGTCCTCGGGGGTGTGAGCAGGTGGCGTCCGGCGAACGATTCGGGGGCGTGGATTCGGCCCTCGGAATGCAGCAGCTCGCCGTGAACCCAGACGGCGTCGATTCCCTCTGGATGAACCAGCGGCTCGGTGTAGCTGTTGCGTTCGGTCACCCGGTCCCAGTCGAACAACACCACCGACGCGTCGGCGCCGGGCCGCAGAACAGGGCTCGGCAGGCCCATGAACTCACACGGCAGCACCGACATCCGGTGCACGATCTCAACTAGCGACACACCGAGTTCCCGGGCCATGCGCAGCGACTTGGGGAAAGCACCGAGCAGGCGGGGATGAGGCTTCTGGCCAGGTCCGGGCATCAGGCCGTCGGTGCAGACCGCCATGTTCGGGCGACGAAAGAACCGCTCCACGGTGGCCTCATTGCCGTAATGGCTGATGATCGACACCTCACCGCGGTTGTCAAGGAAGAAATCGCAGACTGCGTCGTGAGCATCCATGGAACTCATATCGGTGACGCCGGCGGCGAGCACCACATCCGAGAAGCGCTTCCCCAAGAACTCGTCGCCCACCCCTTCAAGCACACCGGCTATCTGTATCCCCTCCAGACCACCGCAGAACGCCACGAAATTGTCCCACCCGGAGCCGTCACCGTGAATCTTCTCGAAGGCGAACCGGCGCACATCGGAATCGCCCAACCGGGCCATGAACTCAGCCCGAGTGCCCGACCGCACCTCAGGTGGGAACAAGGCGTCGGCGGTGGTGCTGCCTGCGGTGTAGGGATACATGTTGCCGATCGTCGGCACGGAGCCGGCTGCGTCGTCGAGGCGGGCCGCCACCTGCTCATACCGGTCCCAGTTGCGGCGCCCGGCAATCTTGGTGTGCTCACTGCAATAGGCGCCGCCGCCATCGGCAGCCGCGGTGATCACTTCGGTGAACGCATCCACGATGTCGTCGCTCTCCGAGCGAAGATGCGGGTACAGCGCGCCGGCTTTGACATCGTTGAAGGCTCGAACCAACGCGGTTATCTCACGCTCATCGCAGTACACCGCCGGGTTGTAGACGAGGCCTGTGGACAGCCCCAGGCACCAGGGTGCCTCCCTGCGCACAACCTCTGCCATCTCCCTTATCTGCTGGTCGTCAGCGACACGGTCGAGGTTGCCCATCACCACACGCCGCACCGCGCTGTGCCCCAGATGCAGGCCCATGTCGGTGACCGTACGGCCCCTGTGCCAATCCAGGAACTCCTTGGTCGTGGTCCAGGACCACTGCGCGCCTCCGGCCGGATCATCGCTGTCGGGCGTGCGGGTGTCTCCACGGGGCGGACCGATCGACCCGTCGAGGGGGGCGAGCTGCATGGC
The DNA here is from genome assembly GCA_951812975.1 of uncultured Acidimicrobiales bacterium. GTDB lineage: Bacteria > Actinomycetota > Acidimicrobiia > Acidimicrobiales > Aldehydirespiratoraceae > VXYK01. Next base: position 92,134 of record CATOTC010000004.1, read on the forward strand.
GTACTCGGCGCGTTGGTCAGCCGTCACGGGAGCGGGAGACAATCCGTCCACGCCGCAGATGCGCTTGGTGACGCCTCCCCGAAGCGCCATCTCACAACTCAACGGGATGCCGTGCGCGCCCATTCGAGTGCCGCCGAGGGCACCGTGGTTGTGGGTGTCGACGAACCCGGGGGCGAGCACCCGTCCGTCCGCATCGATGGTGCGGTCCGCGTCCTCTGCATCGCTTCGCGGCACCCGTCCAAGATGCACGATCCGGTCGTCCGCCATCAGCACGTCACCGCGATAGGGCTCAGTCACCCCGTCGCCGATGACGATAAGGGCGTCGGTAATGAGCTGCCTCACCCCCTAACCGTACCTGAGCGCAGACCTCAAGCACGCGAGTCCCCGACGCGCACCCCACATCAAGCGCCGCTCGTCCCGCCCAGCGGGCGCGATGGTCAAAGTTCCCGTGCGCGGGCGGTGACAGTGCCGTACAGAACGCCCGCGACAATGATCACCGCGCCGACGACGGTACCCACTTCGGGCACCTCAGAGAACGCCAACCAGGCCCACAATGAAGCGGCGACCGTTTCGACCGGCGTGAACAGCGCCACTTCAGCCGCAGGCGCATAACGGGGCGCGTTCGTGTGCAACAACCTTCCCAGCGGATTCAGCACACCCATCCCCAAACAAGCCAGATAGGCGCGTCCGTCCAAAGACAGGGGCGCCGCGAAGACCGACGCAACAGCGACCGACAGGACCGCCGAAATCGACAGTCCGACGATCCTGCTCATTTCAGGCCAGCGCCGCCAGATGTTCACGCCTATCGAGAACGCCAGGACCGCGGCCACCGCCAACAGGTCGCCGTCGAGATTGGGCTCACCAACCGAACCGGCCACGATCACGGTCATCCCCGTGAAGGTGAGAAAGATAGCCGTCCAAACTCTCCGCGAAGCCCTCTCACTGAAGAAGATGCGGCCGACCAGGGCAACCAGCACCGGCGAGGCACCGACGATGACGACGACGTTGGAGACCGTGGTGCGGGTCACCGCGGTGATGTAGGAGACCTGGCTCACCGTTGAGAGAACGGCGATCGCCGTCAACGGAACAGGAAAGCTGCGCCACGACCGGATCGGATTCATCGTCTCGCTCCGCGAGCCAGTCACGAAATAGGTCACAAGCGATATCAATGAAACCCAGAAAACCAGATCCCAGACCTCGGCGCGCGACCAGCGCACGAAGAACGAGTCCGTGGAGACCACCAGCATCCCGCCCGCCGCATAGAGCCATCCACGGCTCCGGCCATGCAACCTCAGCCCTCCGGCCACCGTCAGGCCCTTCGCGGTCCTGTAGCGGCAGCACCGAGTGCCTCGGCCAGAGCACGAAGGGCACGGCCGCGATGGCTGATGACATGCTTCTCATCGCCCATCTCCCCAAAGGAGCGACCGTCACCTTCTGTGGGCACAAATATCGAGTCGTAACCGAACCCGCCTGCTCCCTTGGGATACTCGGCAATCGCACCTTCGACAGTGCCCTGCGCCGACAGTTCGGAACCGTCCGGCCACACCACCATCACCACAGTGCGGAACCGTGCGGTGCGATCCTCGGCGGTGGCCGCGCCGACCCGTTCGAGTTCGAAGAGCAACTTTTCGACGTTGTCGGCGTAGCTCGCCTCGGCGCCCGCGTAGCGGGCCGAATGAACGCCCGGTGCACCGGCGAGCGCATCCACTTCGAGACCAGTGTCGTCACTGATCGCCGGCGCGCCGCCAGCAGCACACACCGCAACCGCCTTGAGCCGCGCGTTGCCCTCCAAATCGTCGGCGTCCTCGACAACCTCGGCCAGCCCCGGCGGGCGAGGCAACAGCTCGACTATCCCCTCGAGCACCAGAGCCATCTCCGCAACCTTGTCGGGATTGGCACTGGCGCACACCAACCGAGGCAGATCCGGCATCGGCTCAGCTTGTGGTGCGCGGCTCTGGAGGTGTGCGCAGCACTGCTCGTTGAGCCTCTCTTATCTCAGCGGCCCCCTTGGCGGCCAGGTCAAGGATCCGGGACAGTTCTCCGCGGCTGAACGCCGAGCCCTCCGCGGTGCCCTGAACCTCGACAAGAGCCCCCTCACCGGTCATCACAACGTTGAAATCGACATCCGCGATCGAGTCTTCCCGATAGGGCAGATCGAGCAGAACCTCACCATCGATGATCCCCACCGATATCGCAGCGCATTCAGTCGTCAGGGGGTTGGCCGGGATCTCGCCCGCCGCCACGAGCCGCTCACAGGCATCGTGCAGCGCCACATACCCTCCGCAGATCGAGGCCGTGCGAGTGCCGCCGTCAGCGGAGAGCACATCGCAGTCAACGGTGATGGAACGCTCACCGAGCGCCGCCAAGTCGATCACACAGCGCAGCGACCGTCCGATGAGCCGCTGGATCTCCTGGTCACGACCCGAGGTGCGACGCCGGATCCGCTCCGGTGAGGATCCCGGAAGCATCGAATACTCCGCCGTCACCCAGCCCTCTCCTCTGTCGCGCATCCAGCGGGGCGTGTCGGGCGCGACCGACGCCGTGCAGAGCACTCGGGTCTCACCGAACGAGACGAGCACCGAGCCCATCGACATCTTCGTGTAGTCGCGCACGAAAGACAACGGACGCAACTCATCGAAGGCACGTCCGTCGTGGCGGGAGATGGTCATGGAAGCTCCATAGGGGTTGCGGAAGTCTGGACGGTTCGGCGCCGGGTCACTGAGAGGCTCAGGGAGTCTGCCACATTGCCTGTCACCTTGTCTGTCGCTTTGTCTGGCACCATGTTGTTCAGGTTCGTCACCATGTGTGACATTCGACGTCGTTGAGTTCGGGACCGAAGAGATCTCTTCCGAGGCGGGCGAACTCCAACACATCACCGCTGGACACGAAGCGGTGCACACCCCGCGATGCTCCCACACGGCGATCGTCGGAGGCTTCAAGGGCACGCCACACTTCAAACGCGGTCTCGTCGGCAGACGACACCAGGACCACATCGCGTCCCATCACCTCGGCGATCGTGCGGGCAAGGAACGGGTAGTGGGTACAACCGAGAAGCAGGCCATCGATCTTGGCTTCAATCAGCGGCGCCAGAAGGCGCTGAGCAAGTACACGAACCTGGTCTGAGCCGGTCTCACCGCGTTCAACGAACTCGACGAAGCCCGGGCAGGCAGCGCACCGGAAATCGACTCCCGGGGCCATCTGCGCAGCCAACCGCTGGTAGGCACCGCTCGCTACCGTGCCCACCGTGCCGATCATCCCGACCCTCGAGTTGATCGTCACCTTCAAAAGGGACTCCAACCCCGGTCTGAGCACCCCGATCACCGGGACGTCGACCCGGGCCTCCAACTCGTCGAGTGCCACCGCCGATGCCGTGTTGCAGGCAACCACGATCATCTTCGGATCGTATTTCTCGATCAGCAGGTCGGTGATCTGGGCCGCGAACTTCGCCACCTCGTCATGACCCTTCGACCCGTAGGGATAACGGGCAGTATCGCCGAAGTAGACGATGTTCTCGGCCGGCAGAAGGTCGATGACCGCCCTTGTGACCGTCAACCCGCCGAACCCCGAATCGAACATAGCGATCGGGCGGTCGCGCCGGTCTTGCGTCATTCCACGAGTCTAAGACCCTCGGCGCGCTGCCGTTGCGATAGCGATCGGGCTGTTCCCACAGAGCCTCGGCCGCCGCAGGCGAACCCGGCGCCAGTGCTCAGCGTTCTTCTTTGAAGACCACGTGCTTGCGGATGACCGGATCGTACTTCTTGATCTCGATGCGCTCGCGTGTGTTGGTCTTGTTCTTGGTGGTCACGTACGTGTAACCGGTACCCGCGGTGGAGCGGAGCTTGATGATGGGACGCTTGTCGCTGGCCATTCGACTCAGACCTTCTTGCCGTCGCGGCGCATCGAGGCCACAACGCTTTCGATGCCGCGCTTGTCGATCGTCTTGATGCCCTTGGCGCTGACTTCGAGCTTGATCCAACGCCGTTCGCTCGCGAGGTAGTAGCGCTTGGTCTGGACGTTGGGATCCCAACGACGGCTGGACCGGCGGTGCGAGTGCGAGAGTTGCTTGCCGAAGCGGGGTTTGCGACCCGTGACCTGGCAGATCTTGGACATCGTGCACGACTCCTGAGCGAAACTGGACACGAAACTGTACCAGCCAAGGGTACCGGCTCCACCCCGGGATTCGCCTCGTGTCAACGACGCCGAGGGGTGCCCCCGGCGCTAGTCTCTGCACTGTGCCGACCGATCAAGTCGCAACCAATCACGTCGAGAAGGTCCTGCTGGCAGCTCCACGAGGTTTCTGTGCCGGGGTGGAGATGGCCATCAAGGCACTCGCATGGATGGTCAGAGCCTTCGAACCTCCCGTCTACTGCTACCACGAGATTGTCCACAACCAGCTCGTAGTCCAGCGTTTCGAGGCTTCGGGCGTGGTGTTCGTCGACGACATCAGCGAAGTGCCCGCAGGCCGCCCGATAATGCTCTCGGCCCACGGCTCGGCCCCCGAAGTCGTGACCGCGGCCATCGACAGGGGCGGGTACGTGGTCGACGCGGTGTGCCCGCTGGTCACCAAGGTCCATCATGAGGTCAAGACTCGGGCTCACAAGGGCTACCAGATCGTCTATGTCGGTCACGAGGGACACGAGGAGGCGGTGGGGACGATGGCAGTCGCGCCCGCGGCCATCCACCGCGTCGAGACCGCTAAAGACGTGGCGGACCTGCCCGAGTTCGACTCCCCCATCGCCGTTCTGGCCCAGACCACACTGTCGCACCGCGAATGGGCCGGGGTGCTCGAAGCGGCAAGGGAGCGCTTCCCGCAACTCTGGCAGCCCGAACGCTCCGACCTCTGCTTCGCCACCACCAACCGTCAATCAGCATTGATGAAGATCGCCGGCCGAGTCGACGCCATGATCGTGATCGGCTCATCCAACTCCTCGAACACCAAAGCTCTCGCAGCGCTTGCCCGAGAGGCAGGATGCGAGAATGTGTACCGCATCAACTCCGCGGGCGAACTGCCCGACGACCTGTCCGGCACGGTCGGGGTCACCGCGGGAGCCTCGGCGCCCGAGGACCTCGTGCTGTCGGTGATCGACCGGCTCGCCCCGACTGACGGGGTCTCCGAGGTGCGGGTAACCGACGAAGACGAGTACTTCCCGCCTCCACGGAACCTTCGCCAACTGCTCCGAGCCATCGACGCGGCCGCAACGGTCACACTCGGACTCGCCGAGGACCGGCTTCCTCTCGACGACCGCGACATCGACGCCAGCGAGGTGCTCGAGTCACTGCCGGCCGCCGTAAGCGACGCGTGAGCGGCCACAGACAGCCTCCGAGACGAGTGCCGTTTCGGGGGCTCGCTGCCGGTGCCGCGGCGGCGCTGGCACTCGGGGCATACAGCGTGCTCCACGAACCGGCCGGCCGGGACTTCGTGCTCTACGGCTTTGGTTCTTCGGCTGAGTGGAAGAACGCGCTCACACTCGTCGTCGCTGTGCTCCTGGTCGTCCAGGCCGCGATCGGTTTCAAACTGGCTGGACTGTTCGGCATTCGACCGGCCGACAGGCCGTGGCTTTCGGATCTGCGGCGCCTGATCGCCACGGCTGCTGTCGGTCTCTCTCTCCCCGTCGCGTTCCACTGTGTCTGGATCCTGGGATTCGGCAGCGACAGCCCCATGACCACGTTGCATTCGATCCTCGGCTGCATTGCATACGGATGTGTCGTCGCCGCGCTGTGGCCCGACGACCGCAGACGGGCACCACTCGACACTGCGGACCGTAATTGGGCACGCGCCGTCTCTGTGGTCCAGTACATCGTCGGAGTGGCCGCTGCCACGGCAGTGGTCATGTTGTTCACGCTTCAAGGCGCCGCTCCTCTCGCCGAAGCCCGACAAACCCTGCCCACGGCCTTGATCGACGCGCAGGAGCTCTACACCGAGCACTGCGCCGACTGCCACGGCAACGATGGAAGCGGCGGCGTCGGAACGCGCCTCGCAGGTGTGGTTGTCCCCCGTTATCCGGATCCAGCGGACCAGTCGGCCGTGGTCGCTGAGGGTCGCAACACGATGCCCGCCTTCGCGAAGGTCCTCACCCCCGCCGAGATCGCGGCCATCACCCTCTACACCCGCACAGCCTGGCCGTGACGCCGGCAACCAGTCCCCGCGAGCCGAGTGTTGCCAGCCGACACCCCACAAGACGAACAGGTGGCCGCAGAACACGCTGCAGGCGAGGTCTAGTCGGCTGGGGGCGGCTCGTCGCCGGCGGCTACCCGGGCTTCGACGAACAGGTCGCTGAGTTCGCGGTACAGGGTCTCGGTGAGTTCTCGCACGGCTCGGCGGGGGACCTTGCCCTCAACCTTGCGCGGTGGCTGGATCGGCTCACCGATGATGGCGACAACCTTGGCGGGCCGGGGGATCTTCGAACCCACCGGAAGCGCGCTGGGCGTTCCCCCGAGGCCGACCGGCACGATCGGCACGCCCGCACGAGCCGCCACGAAAGCCGGACCGTCCAGCACCAGCGAACGGTCGAGTCGAGGGCCGTGTTGGCGGGTGCCCTCAGGGAACATCACCAGCGGTTCACCCAGGGCCAAGACGTCCTGCGCTGCCCGCAGCGCAGTGCGATCGGCCGAGCCCCGCTCAACTGGAAAACCACCCATCACCGTCAAGAACGCGCCGAGCAGCCTCGAGTCCCAGAGGCTCTCCTTGCCCATGAACCGCAAGCGTTTCCCAGTAATGACCCCGACGATCGGAGTGTCGACGAACGAACGATGAACAGCCGAGAAGATGAACGGACCGTCCGGCAGATTCTCTCTGCCCTCAACCCTCAGGCGGAACAAGAGCTTGATCGGAACGTATACGACCACCCAGAAGCATCGATACAGCAGGCGGCCAGGCCACGACTGCCGACTACGGGCCGGGGTGTCGCCGCTCTGGGAGCCGTAGGCAGCCTCTGTGTTCATAGTCTGCTTGGGCTCATCGACCTTTGTCACCGCTTCGCGTCGCCGCTCGACAACAGTTCCACGATCCGAGTCACCACCTCTTCAATCGTCAGCATTGAGGTGTCAATAATGATCGCGTCATCGGCTTCGGTCAACGGGGCGACGTCTCTGGTGGAGTCGACCGTGTCGCGCCGGCTGAGATCTTCCGCAACGGTCTGATAGTCGAGATCTGTCACCTCTTTGGCTCGACGCTGCGCCCTCACGTTCGCATCCGCGGTGAGATAGACCTTCAGTTCGGCCTCAGGAAACACGACAGTGCCGATGTCACGCCCCTCGAGCACTCCACCACCCCGACGCTCGATCCACTCGCGTTGACGGGAGACCATCTCACGTCGCACCATCGGATTCGCAGCAACCGCACTCACCGCCCGGGTCACCTCCGGGCCGCGAATCTGCAGGGTGGCGTCGATCCCGTTCACCACGACCCGGTCGTCGTTGAGACTGAGCTCCATGGCACGCGCAGCAATGGCCGCGAACTCGAGGTCATCGGGGTCGCCCGCAGCGCTCAGGACTGTGAACGCCACCGATCGGTACATCGCGCCCGTATCGAGATACTCGAGGCCGAGCCGATCGGCGACCGCGCGGGCGACGGTGGACTTCCCCGACCCCGCCGGTCCGTCGATGGCTATCACCCTCACGACAGAACCATCATCGAAGCTGCTCCAGCGCGCCGAAGTAACCAGGAAACGTCTTGGCCACGCAGCCGGGATCACACACCGATATTCCCTCCACCACCAATCCGATCAGAGAAAAAGCCATCGCCATACGATGATCCTGGTAGGTCTCGAACGCTGCGGGTACCGGAAGTCTCGAAGGTCGCACCACGAACCCGTCCTCGGTCTCGGTGGCGTCGATCCCGCAGCGGTTCAGTTCCGCAACCGGCCCGGCGAGACGGTCGCTCTCCTTGTTCCGCACGAAACCGATCCCCGACACCGTCGTGGTTCCGGAAGCGAAGGCGGCAACGACCGCCAACGTCGGGGCGGTGTCGGAGATCTCTTCGAGGTCGACATCCACACCGTGCAGAGACCCGCCGGAGACTTCGATGCTGTCGTCGCCGACGATTACATCCGCGCCCATCTCGGCGAGGACGTCGGCAAAAGCAACATCGCCTTGTATGGACGTGCGGCCGAGGCCCTCGATTCGCACTCGCCCACCGGTGATGGCCGCCGCCGCCAGAAAGTACGACGCCGTGCTGGCATCCGGTTCGACCCTGTAGGTACCCGGACTGTGATAATCTCCTCGGACCGTCACAACCCTGCCCTCACTGGAATTGTCCGGTTCGGCGACATCAATTGTGGCGCCGAAGGCATCCATGACCGCGAGTGTCATCTCCAGATACGGCCAGCTCACGGGGTCGGGGGTGAGCTTGACCGAGAGCCCGGCCGCTCCCCCGGCGAGCAGCAGGCCCGAAGCGAACTGACTGCTGGCATCGCCTGCGATACCGCAGACTCGCCCCGTGATCGGGCCCTGGACACGAACCGGCAGACGACCGGGCCGACCGAGTTCGGACACAGAAACGCCCAGTTCGCGCAGGGCACTGATCTGGTGGCCCATGGGGCGAGCTTGCAGCTGCCGGTCGCCGTCGATCACCGTCGGACTGCTTCGCAGAGCCGCCACCGGCATCAAGAAACGGCTAGTCGTGCCAGAACGTCGAGCGTTCACGACTGCTTCAATGGACTCGGCTGCGTCGCCGAACCCCGGATTGGCGAACCCCGTGCCGCAACCCTCGACCGTGATCGAGCCGTCGGCGCCGTCGGGCACACAGCTGACGCCGAGGGCACCCAGACCGTCGATCATCGCCAGGGTGTCGTCGGCAAACAGCGCCGAGTAGAGACGAGTCACGCCGTCGGCCAAGGCTGCGGTCACCAGGGCGCGATTGGTGATGCTCTTCGACCCCGGCAACACCACAGTCGCATCCGGCGGGCGGTCCAGCGGCTCGATGGGCAGAGGATCAGCAGGCATGGCGCTAAGCATCGCTTCTCGGTGCACCATGTCAACCCAACGGCTGAATCGACGGACGGTAGCCCTGCCCGCTCAAGGCGGCCTGCAGCCTCCGGGCTGTTTCGGACTCGACTAGGAGCACGACCACGCCGCGTGGCCCCTCGGGGGAGTGGGCGATCTCCAGGTCGTAGATGTTGACGTCGAGCTCGGTGGCCAGCATGGCAATGGCCGCCAACTCGCCGGGACGATCCAATACCGGAACCCGCATCTCCGACAGTGCCTCGGCGTCGGGTGCGGTCGTCGGCAGATTCCGGCGCGCGACCCTCGCACCCTCGAGATGGGCGAGCAGCTGCAGTTCATCGCCGTCAGCCACGATCTCGCGCAATGAACCCAACTCTGAAATGAGGTCGTCGAGCACACCCACGATCGCATTCGAGTTCTGCGCGCAGATCGCCGGCCAGATCGTGGGTTGCCCTGCTGCTATGCGGGTCATGTCACGGAATCCGCCCGCCGCGAAGCGAAGCAGGTTGCGTTGCTTCTCGGCGCGCCCGACCGCCACCCGCATCAGTGTGGCCGCGGTCAGGTGCGGCACATGGGAGACAACCGCGATCAGGGAGTCGTGGCGTTCAGGTGACACCACGACCACCTGGGCTCCTGTGGCGGCAACCACATCGGAGACTTGCGAGAAAGCAGCATCGTCGGTGGCCGCGGTGGGGCACAGCACCCAGGCCGCACCGCTGAACATGTCAGCTGTCGCCCCGAACACGCCGTCCTGCTCGCTACCCGCAATCGGGTGCCCCGCGACGAAACGCCCGTCGGTCACCGCCGCGGCTATCGGCGCCTTGACACTGCCGACATCGGTGACCACGGCCGCGCCCGCGTCCAGCGCGCCCTGGGCCAGCTCCGGGATCGAATTGACCGGCGTGGCGATCACTCCCAGATCACACGGGCCCAGATCACCCAACTCGTCCACCACCGCAGCGGCCAATGCTGCCGAAGCGTTGGCCTCATCGGAATCAACGCCTATGACATGCCAACCCGAACGACGCAGAGCCAGCGCCACGGATCCTCCAATCAGCCCCACGCCGACGACAATCGCGGTCCGCTTCTCGCTCACGGACCGCGATGCTACCCGTAGCGTCCGCGGTTCAGCGACGAAATTGAGGTCGGGCCGAACATGGCCTCAACGACTATGCATCGGCGGTGCCGACCGCCACTTCCAGGCTCCTCAGTTCCGCCGGGGACAATTCCCGCCACTCCCCCGGCGCCAGCGACCGATCCACCAACGGTCCGATCCGGGTGCGCACCAGGCGAACCACCGGGCAACCGACCGCCTCGCACATCCTTCGCACCTGACGGTTCCGTCCCTCATGGATGATGATCTTGACGAGGTCTGCTTCAACGCGGACCACCCGGGCCGGCGCGGTGGGACCATCGTCGAGGGTGACGCCCTCACGCAGACGGCGCAGCGCGGAACGGCTGGGGTTGTGACGAAGGTGTGCCAGGTACTCCTTCTCAACGCCGTGGGACGGGTGGGTCAACCGCTGGGTCATCTCCCCGTCGTTGGTCAACAGCAGGAGACCCTCGGTCTCACCGTCGAGGCGACCCACCGGGAACACCCGCGGCTCGCCAGGGACCAGATCGATCACAGTCCGGCGGCCCTGCGGGTCATGCGCGGTGCTGATCACCCCGGCCGGTTTGTTCAACAGGTAGTGCACCAGAGATGGACGCACCCCGACGACCACACCGTCGACAGCAACCTCGTCACGATTCACGTCCACTCGGCGGCCCAGGACCGCCACGTCCCCGTCCACAGTGACACGACTCTGCGCGATGAGCTCCTCACATGCCCGCCGACTGCCGAACCCGTGCCGGGCCAACACCTTCTGGAGCCGCTCCGGAGCCCCCTCAGCCCCCGTCGGCTCCACCGGTCTCATCGTCTTCGCCGGTCGGTCGAGGATCATCGAACAGTTCGTCCTCGGGCACTACGTGAAGGCCCCGCTCCAAGGCCTCGACCACCTCGGTGGTCGGGAAGAACTCCCCGAGCGGCGCCAGCTCGCTCACCGAGTCGATGCCCATCCGTTCAAGAAACGCCGGGGTGGTCCCGTACAGAACTGCTTGGCCAGGTCCCGGGTCGCGGGCCACCTCGTCGATGTAACCCCGAACCTGCAGGGTTCGCACCACGCCATCGACATTGACACCGCGGATCGAAGCTATCTGATTGCGCGACACCGGTTGCTTGTAGGCGACGACGGCAAGGGTCTCGAGCGCAGCCGCGGACAGGCGCGACGACTGGCCCTCGAGCACATAGCGTTCGACATAGGGGGTCTGCTCGACTGCAGTCTGGTAGCGGTATCCACCAGCCACCCGCTTGAGGACGAAGCCGCGGCCCTCCGCCTCGTACTGGTCGGCCAAGTCGCCGCACAACGCTTCGATCTCGATCGGCGTGGACCCAACGAGTTGGGCCAGCAACTCGGGCGGCAAGGGTTCCTCTGCAACCAGCAGAATCGCTTCGACCGCAGCCGGGACGTGATCTTCAGCCATTGTCAACCCGCTCCCAACTGATCAGCCTTCATAGTCGTCGACGCCGATCACACCGACCGACTCAGCCGCTCCACCCTGCCAGACGATTGAGATGTCTCCGAAGGTCTTGGACTGTTCGAGCTCCACGATCCCACGTTTGAACAATTCCAGCAGCGCCAGGAAGTAGACGACCACCTCAATGCGGTCAACCAGTTCGGAGGTGATCTGACGGAAAGTCATGCGACCGTGCCGAGGAAGTTCCTCCACCAGTTCGCCCACCACCTTCGCCACGGTGATCTTGATCGGGCTGATGTGTGAGAGGTCGACTCGCACCACCGGCTTGGGCGCTGTTGCCCGGCCATAGGCGGCTCGCAGATCCTCGAGGGTGGTGTTGCGCAACAGGTCGGGGGCGAGACCGATGAAATGGTCTTCAACCGGCCCGACACGTCGAGGATAGGACCGCGCGGCATCAGCGGAGAGGCTGCGCAGAACCGCAGCCGCATCCTTGAACACCTTGCATTCGATCAACCGTGCCAGCAGCAGGTCGCGCTCCTCCCAGAGGCCGAGTTCATCGTCGAGGTCGATCGCGCTGTCCTCGGGGAGCAGGCGACGAGTCTTCAACTCCACGAGCGTCGCGGCTATCAGCAGAAACTCGGTCGCCACCTCGAGGTCCCGCCGCTCTATGGCTTCGATCTGCTGCAGGTAGGCATCGACGATCTCGCTCAGGTTGACGTCGTACAGCTCGACTTGCTGCTTCAGGATCAGATGCAGCAACAAGTCGAACGGGCCTTCGAAAACGGGAGTCTGCACCTCGTACGGCATCGGAATTAGCTTAGAACGCGAACGGAATGAACAGCGGGTTATACCGGCGGTTGACATGGCGAAGGCGGTCAGGGCGCGTAGCCTGCGCTCCTATGAGACGCGTTTTGTCCGGCATCCAGCCCACGGGCCAGCTCCATCTCGGCAACTACCTCGGCGCCGTTCGCAACTGGGCGAGGATGCAGCACTCCACAGACGCCTTCTTCTGCATAGTCGACCTGCACTCGATCACCATCCCCCAACAATCCGGCGTGATTGGCAGAGAGTCGCTGCGGCTCGCCCAGATGTTGATAGCAGCCGGTCTGGACCCCGACGTCTGCACCCTGTTCGTGCAGAGCCACCTGCACGAACACACCGAATGCGCCTGGCTGCTCGAATGCACCGCGTCGTTCGGGGAGCTCTCCCGAATGGCCCAGTTCAAGGACAAGTCCGACCGCCAGGAGTTCATCTCCGCCGGCCTGTTCACCTATCCGGCGCTGCAAGCGGCCGACATCCTGCTCTATGACACCAACGAAGTGCCGGTAGGAGCCGACCAGCGTCAACACATTGAACTGACCCGCGACATCGCCGAGCGGTTCAACTACCGCTACGGCGAGACCTTCGTGCTGCCCACCGCAGTGATTCCAAGTGCCGGGGCGCGGGTCATGGACCTCCAAAGGCCCAACGACAAGATGTCCAAGTCTCTCAACTCACCCAAGGGAACGATCGATCTGCTCGACGACCCCGCCCAGATTCAAAAGAAGATACGCAGCGCGGTCACCGACAACGACGCGGAGGTTCGCTTCGATATCGACAGCAAGCCCGGAGTGAGCAATCTCCTGTCGATACTCGGTGCCGCAACCGACAACAGTCCCGAAGACCTGGCCGACGAGTACCACCAGTACGGGCCTCTCAAAGCAGACACTGCTGAAGCGGTCGCGGCTCTGCTCGCCCCGGTGCAGGCCCGGTTCGCCGAACTTGAGGCCGACCCCGCAGAGACCATGAGACTACTGAGAACCGGTGCCGACAAGGCCCGCGCCATAGCCGCCGCGACCTTGGCAAGAGCCAAATCCAACATCGGCTTCCTCCCCGAGGACTGAGCAGCACCCTGCGGCCCAGCGGCCCGCCCGTGGCCCAGCGGCCCGTAGCGCAGCGAACAAGAGCGGGGTAGCGCGCAGCGAACAAGAGCGGAGGCAGAACGCAGCGAACAAGAGCGGGGGTAGAGCGCAATCCGCGCAGGTTCTAGTCATTGTCTTCTAGTCGTTGTCGAATTCGTGGAGAACCCGGGCGATCTCTGCCGGCAGCGTCCAGGAGTCCGCAGGCCTGTGGTGCTCAGACGCCCAGGCGACCGTGCGCGGATCGCTTCGCGCTCCGCGCAGCAGCTCCGCGCCGAACTCGGGATGGTTGAGATAGCGGCCCACCCTGCCCCGACAGCCGTCGCGGTCGATCCAACCGGTGACACGATCAGCACCGAGAACCTTGGCTACAACGGTGGCACATACCCGGCCCGCGGTGCCGAGACCCGACTCGATCTTGCCGATGTCGTGCAACAGTGCGGACGCCAGCACCCATCTCGTGTCCTCGTTGATCGGTGCGCCTTCAATGAACTCCTCGCCGGCAAGCTCACGCTCAACTCGGCGGGCTACCGAAGCACTGTGCCGACGGTCAGGCGCATACTGCCTCGCCCACAACTCGTACTCACTGCGTGACAGGACAGCCTCGACCCAGGCGCGGTCGACCTCGGTCGGTCCGCCTCGCTGCACCGACGCAAAGAACCGCCGAACCAGATGCGTCAACTCGCCCATCAGCTCGCACCAGTGGCCCGCGGGTGAGCCGCGCGGTACACGTTCATCAAGCGCTCGATCGAGACCTTCGTATAGATCTGGGTCGTGGAGATCGATGCGTGGCCGAGCAGTTCCTGGACAGTCCGGATGTCTGCACCATGATCCAACATGTGCGTGGCACAACAGTGGCGCAGCACATGGGGCGAGAGTCTTGCGCCGAGGCCCACCTCTGTGGCGTAGCGGCGCACAACCCCCCAGGCGCCCTGACGGGACAGTCGAGAACCTCTCCGGTTGAGGAACACCGCATCGGCATCGCTGCGACGAGCCCAGCGTTCCGGTTCCATTTCCGGGCGTCCCTGAGGCTCGAACCACTGCCGCAGTGCCGCAGCCGCGTGTCGTCCGACCGGCACGATGCGTTCGGTGCCCCCCTTGCCCACAAGACGCATGAGTCCGTCGTGCAGATCAATGTCGGCCAGAGACAGGCTCACCAACTCCGAGACCCGTGCCCCAGTGCCGTAGAGCGTCTCGAGGATCGCCCGATCGCGCCGCGCCACCCGATCATCACCCACGACCGCGTCGATCACCGAAGCGACTTCGGCAACGGTCAGCGCCTTGGGAAGCCCTCGGGGCACCTGGGGGATCTCCACATCGACTGCAGGGTCGTCGAGCCGCTTCTCCTCGGCAACCAGGAACCGGTGCAGACCCCTCACCGCGACCAGGGTTCGCTTCACAGAGGACAACGCCAACCCCGACCCGACCAGCACATGAACGAACGCCACGATGTCGTCGCTGGTGGCCGTCGCCATGTCCACACCCCGGCGGCCGAGGTGGGCGTGATAACGAAGCAGGTCGCGGCGATAGGACTCAAGGGTGTTGGCGGCACGGCCCTTCTCGACCACCAGCCAGGCTAGGAAATCCTCTGCGTTCTCTTCGAGGACCACCGATTGCACATCCTCAGCGGTGCTGGGTGCCCCTCCGACGCTCGGCGAGGCCATTGGTCACCGGCCCAGACGGCGTAGTGTCATCATCAGCCCGATCACCGTCTTGGCGTCTTGAATCTCCCCGGAGGACACGGCGGCAACCACGTCGTCGAGCGCCAGACGTTCAATGGACATGTGCTGTTCCTCGGGACCCTGGGGATCGATCGGTGCCTTCTCCAACTCGGAGGCCAGGAAGACGTACGAGTACTCGTCGCAGAAGCCGACCGAGTTGTAGAAGGTCGCCAGCTGCACCAACGAACCGGCCGAGTAACCGATCTCCTCGATCAGTTCGCGCTCCGCGGTCGCTTCGGGGGACTCACCGGGAACATCCCGCTTCCCCGCAGGAATCTCCAACATCTCGGAGTCGGCGGCGGGTCGATACTGCCGGACCAGAATCACCTCTTCGCCGATCACGGGCACGACCGACACGGCGCCGGGATGGCGCACGATCTCGCGCTGGACCACCCCGCCGTCGGGGGTCTCCAACTCTCCGGAAACGACCGTGACGAGCGCCCCGCGGTAAACGACCCGCTCGCTCAATCCACGAAATCCCGATGGGGACCGTGGACGGCGACCGGTCACGACTTCTCAGCGGCTGCCAAGTCGGCGTCGACCCCGGGCCCATCAACATTGGGTTCATCAATAATGGATTCAACAACATTGGGCAGTTGCGGATTCCGACCTGCAGCACGGTCGAGAGCCGCTGCGACAAAGGTGCGGAACAGCGGCGCAGGGCGGTCCGGGCGGCTCTTGAACTCGGGATGGGCCTGAGTACCGATCCAATACGGATGGTTCTCCAACTCGATGAACTCAACGAGCCGGCCGTCTGGAGACTCGCCGCTGAGCGTGAGGTCGCTCTGCTCGAAGCGCTTGCGGTACTTGGGGTTGAACTCGTATCGATGCCGATGCCGCTCAGACACCACCTCCTCACCGTAGGCCAGTGCAACCCTCGAACCTGCGGAAAGTTGGGCGACATAGGCACCTAGCCGCATCGTGCCCCCCATATCGGTCACGTCACGCTGGCTCTCCATCAGGTCGATGACCGGATGACGGGTCCGGGGGTCGAACTCGGTCGAGTTCGCGCCGGTGAGGTTCAACGCATTGCGAGCGTACTCGATGGTCATCACCTGCATTCCGAGGCACAGACCCAGACACGGAACGTTGTGCTCGCGTGCGTAAGCGGCTGCCGCGATCTTGCCCTCGATGCCCCGTTCTCCGAACCCTCCGGGGATGACGATGCCGTCGAGATCCCTCAATCGCCCGGCCGCCAACAGGCCCTCGGCCTCTTCAGCCTGCACCCATTCGAGATCTATCTCGGCGCCATGATGGATCCCCGCATGGTTGAGCGCCTCGACCACCGACAGATACGCGTCGGGGAGGCTGACGTACTTGCCGATGACACCGATGCGAACCGGTGTGGAAGCCGCCTTCACCCGGGCCACGAGCTGATTCCAAGCTTCGAAGTCCAAAGTGTGGTCGTCGAGCCCCAGAAGTCTGCAGACATGGTCGTCGAGCCCTTCCTCGTGAAGCACGACGGGGATCTCATAGAGGCTCGCTGCGTCGGCCGCATTGACGACACCCTCGAGCGGCACATCGCAGAGGTTCGAGATCTTGCGCCTCAGATCGATGCTGATCGGGTCGTCGGAGCGGCACACGATCGCATCGGGTTGGATGCCGCGACTGCGAAGCTCAGTCACCGAGTGCTGCGTGGGCTTGGTCTTCTGCTCCGAGGACGGGCCGATGAACGGAACCAGTGTGACATGGACGTAGAGCACGTTCTCACGGCCCACGTCCAGACGGAACTGCCGGACAGCTTCAAGGAACGGGAGTATCTCGATGTCGCCGACCGTGCCGCCCACCTCGGTGATAACCACATCCACCTCATCGGATGCGAGCCGTGTGATCCGCCTCTTTATCTCATCGGTGATATGGGGGATCACCTGGACGGTTCGACCCAGGTAGTCGCCACGCCGTTCCGCGGCAATCACCGACGAGTAGATAGACCCGGTGGTGGAATTGGAGTCCTGAGTGAGATTCTCGTCGATGAAACGCTCATAGTGGCCGAGGTCGAGGTCGGTCTCTCCGCCGTCGTCGGTGACGAACACCTCGCCGTGCTCGAACGGGTTCATCGTGCCGGGGTCGATGTTGAGGTACGGGTCGAGCTTCTGCATGGTGACCCTGAGACCTCTGGCCTTCAGAAGGCGGCCGAGGGAACTTCCGGTGAGCCCCTTGCCGAGCCCACTGACCACTCCTCCCGTCACGAAGATGTGCTTCGTCATCGGGAACTCAACTTATCCAAATCCGGACCGAAAGGCGCGCATGGAGTGCTTTCGCCGGGCGCAGCCGGAGCCGCGGCAGCATCAACGGCTGTGCCATCGCCAAGCGCAGCCGGAGCCGCGGCTGGAGTCGGGGACGACATCAGCGGTTGCGAGCATGGAGGAGTTCAACTGCGTGGCTGTGAGCCGCATCCGAGTCTGGAGAGCCCGAGAGCATCCGGCTCAACTCGACGATTCGCGACTCGTGGTCGAGCAATTGGGCGACACTGCGCGTCGCGCCGTCGACCTCGGTTTTGCTGACTCTGAGATGCTGGTCGGCAACCGCGGCAATCTGCGCCAAGTGGGTCACCACCAGCACCTGATGGTCCGTCGCCAACGCCGCTAGAGACTCAGCGACGGTATTCGCGGCTTCTCCACCAATACCCGCATCAACCTCGTCGAACACCAGAGTCGGAGGTCCCACCGTGAGGACCATGCGCAGCGCCAGCATGGCTCGGGCCAACTCACCGCCCGAGGCAACCTTGGTCAGCGGCGCAAGGTCATGGCCCGCGTTGGCCGCGAGCCACAGCGACACATCATCGCCGGCGGGACCGTCGACCCTGACCTCCAGCCTCGCGCCAGGCATCGCCAGACCCGCGAGGTTCACTTCAACCGCGGCAGCGAGCTGTGGCGCCGCGCCGCGCCGAGACTGCAACACCCTCGACTGCTCTTGAGCCAGTTCCTCTCGCAGCACAGCACAACGCTGGTCGAGGGCCGCGGCTCGCTGGTCATGGGATCGCAGCACCTCCAAGCGATCAGCGACGGTACGGCCGTAACTGGTGACCTCCGCCAGATCTGCACCGTACTTGCGCCGCAACTCTCGCAGCAGCGCCCGTCGATGTCTCAACACGGCGAGTTGTTCGGGATCGTCTTGAATCGACTCGACACGATACCGCGCCTCTCCGGCGATGTCGCCCAGTTCTGCGACAACCGACCCCAGGCGTTCTTCGAGGTCAGCGAACGGCCCGCGGTTCTGGACCGTCGCTAGCGCCGTGGAGACCGCTTCAAGCGCCGCGGAGTCGGCATCGAGCAGGACGCTCACCCTCGCCGCGGCCTCACGATGAGCGCCCGCCTCGGCTAGGAGGTCTTCCTCCCGGTCGAGGCGGGCGTCCTCGTTCTCATCGGCAATGTCGGCAGCCTCGATCTCGTTGAGTTGATAGGCGAGCAGGTCGATCTCGCGTGCACGATCGCGTTCGTCACCGCCCAACTCCCCCAGCGCTGCTTCAGCAGCGCGCAGATCATCCCGCAACGACGCCACAGCGGCCGTGTCGATCTCACCGAAACGGTCCAGCGCCGCTCTCTGCACCGGGCCCTTCAGCAGAGACTGATGCGAGTGTTGTCCGTGGAGATCAACGAAATCGACGCCGTGGTCGGCCAAGGCACCGACCGTGGCGAGCCGACCGTCGATATACACGCGGGAACGGCCGTCACGCGGGACGACGCGGCGCACGACGAGTTCCCTGTCGCCGTCGACGAAACGACCCTCGATCTCTGCTTCTGTGGCACCGGGCCGGACCAGCGCTGCATCGGCACGGCCACCGGTCAGCAGATCGATCGCGGTGACGATGAGCGTCTTGCCCGCGCCCGTCTCACCCGTGACCGCCGTCATCCCAGGCCCGAGCAGCAGGTTCACTTCATCGATCACGCCGAGATTGCGTACCACCAGTTCTGTCAACACAATTCCGCTCCGCCTAATCCGCCTCGGGTTCTGCGTCTTCAACAATTCCTACATCGACACAGCAGCCATGGACACAGACATTCATATCAGCATCCGCAGCGGTTTCCGCGATGGCACCAGGGACCCGCTCTATCGGTCATTGAGGCCGAACTTCGCTTTGAGCACCCGCTGAAATCTCCGTGGCCCGAATGTCACGAGCCGCGCAGACTGATCGGCCGCAGTGCACTCGATTGAATCACCGTCGCCGACTACGGCCAGCCTCCGACCATCCACAGACACCGCTGCAAGGCGGTGCCCGTCGATGGACAAGCGCAGCCTGGTCTCCGCCGAGAGCACCAGGGCGCGGTCGAACGGCATGTGGGGTGCCACGGGCGTGAGCAGCAGCGCTCGGTGGGTTGCGTCGATGATCGGTCCCCGAGCCGAGAACGCATACGCCGTCGAACCCGTCGGGCTGGCAACTATCAGGCCGTCGGCTGCGTAGGTGGTGAAGAACTCACCGTCGATCCAGACCGCGAGCCGGACCGTGTTGGCTTCGGAGGTCCGTTCAATGACCGCCTCGTTCAGGGCCAGATGCGTGCTGGTCCCACCGTCGACCGTCAGGGTGGTTCGCACCAGCATCCGCTCCTCGATGTCGTGGTCGCCCTCGAGCGCCCTGGCGATCGCGCCCTGTGCGTCGTCTGGTGCGACCTCGGTCAGATAGCCGAGCCGGCCGTGGTTCACGCCCAGGATCGGGATCGACTCCCCCTCCAACAACTCCACGGCCCGCAGGATCGAACCGTCTCCACCCAGGGTCACAACCAGGTCAAGGCGCTCACCGAACTCCGAGACCGCCACGACTCCGGGGTCCAGGGCCAGCTCAGCGGCGTCGAGGGGCACACTCACCTCGTGACCTTCGCTGATGAGCCACTGCGCCAGAGCGCGGGCATGCACCGCAGCCTGATCTCGCCCGAGATGCACAATCAGCCCGACGGCGCTCACGACGACCGCCCTCGCTGCGCCATCGCTTCGGCCACCGCTGCGTCCAGCAGGCCGGAGTCGACCCCCTCACGCCTCGCGTCAGGTTCCAGCCGTCGCGCATGCAACAGAAACTCAACGTTGCCGTCACCGCCGGTTATCGGAGAAGCCATAGCTCCTATGATGGCCGCTGAACGGTTGATTAGCGCGTCAGAGACCTCGCTGAGTGTTCGACGCCAGATCGCAGGGTCGCGAATTATCCCGCGCCACCTGTCGGCCTCCGCCTTTCCTGCCTCGAACTGAGGCTTCACCAGAACCACAAGATCGCCTCCGCAACGAACCAGTCCGACCAGTGCTTCTGCAACCGTTCGCAACGAAATGAACGAGAGGTCAGCGACCACCAGGTCAGCGACCCCGCCGACATCGCCCGGGTGCACATGGCGAACATTGGTCTGCTCATGCACCTCCACCCGAGGGTCGGCACGGAGCGACTCATGCAGCTGGTTCCGTCCCACATCGATCGCCACCACCGTCGCCGCGCCACGACCCAACACGCAGTCGGTGAACCCACCGGTCGACGAGCCTGCGTCGAGGATGCGCAGACCACTGCAATCCAGCGCGAACCGGTCCAGTGCAGCAACGAGTTTGTGACCGCCCCGGGACACGAAACGGGATGTATCGCCCGCGACTTCGACGGGCTCGCCCGGATCAACCAGTCGCGCCGCCTTCTCAGCGAGAGCACCGCCTACGGTGACGCGCCGTTCTGCGATGACCTGTTGAGCGCGGGTTCGGCTCTCGACCAGGCCTCGCCTCACCAGTTCAGAATCGAGCCGGCGTCGGACCATCACCACTCCATCGAGTGATCCGCCGATTTCTGCGCCGACTTCAGGCAAGTCGAGGCTCTCACGCCCGCACCTTCATGACGAGTTCGGACAGATCGTCGGCAACTACGTCCGGCACAGGCTCGACAGGCAGGTCTTCGCTGGAGGTGACACCACTCAGGACGAGCCCGAAGCGATAACCCATCGCCTTGGCGAACATGCCGTCGGTCTCTGGACGATCACCCACGACGATCCCGCCGGGACCCAACCTGGCACGCACCAGTTCAGCCATCGGTCGATGCGGTTTCCCGGCGATCTCAGGCTGAACTCCCGAAGCTGTCGCAACCGCTGCAACGATCGCGCCGTTACCCGGGAGCAGGCCGTCGGAGTCAGGGAAAGTCGAGTCGTCGTTGGTAGCGATGAAACGGGCACCGGCGCGCAGCGCACGCATCGCGTCGACCATCGCCTGGTAGTCGAAATCCGCGCTGATCCCGATCACGACGACATCCACGGGCGCACCACCACCGACCAATTCGACATCGCGGAGCTGCAACTCGGCACGCAGGCCCGCACTCCCGATCACATATGCCCGAACGCCGCACCCGACCATAGCCGCGGCGGCCATCGCAGAAGTGACAACCAGATCCTCCGCATCAGCAATACCGTGCCCGGCAAGCTTCTCGGCAACCTCTGACGGCGAGCGGGCAGCCGAGTTGGTGACGAACGCCAACCGCTCATGGTCGGCGCGGAGCTGCGCTACCGCCTGCGGTGCTCCCGGGACGGCGCGTCGGCCACACCAGACGACACCGTCAAGATCGATCGCCCAGGCAGTCAGTTGACTTCCCAGGTCGGCAGGCTGTGGAGCAGCGCATCAAGATCGCCGGGCCCGCGGTCAGCCTGTGCCGCAGCGATCTGGGCGTCGATCCCACCGCCGTACTCGAGCCGGTCCACAGCACAATAGACACCGATGGGAGTCGGGCTCTGCCGGTCGTCGGCCAGACGGCTCAGCGCGAACGCAACCGAAAGGTCCTCCGCGGTCTCGTCATGGACATGGAGTGCTTCGACGCCGACTTCGTCAACCGACACGATGCGGGCGACGCCGTCGTCGAGTATCACTCCCCGTTCCCCGTCCGGGCCGAAACGGACGGGTTCTGCGTGCACCAGGGGGATCAACATGTGCGCACGGGCGTCCTTCTTGGTGAGAGCCGCGAAGGCGCCGTCGTTGAAGACGTTGCAGTTCTGGTAGACCTCGACGATCGCGGCTCCGCGGTGGTTGTGGGCCCTGCGAAAGACCTCCTGCATGTGGGCGCGGTCCATGTCGTGTGTGCGCGCCACGAACGACGCTTCTGCACCGAGCGCAACCGAGATGGGATTGAAGGGCGTGTCGAGCGAACCCATCGGGGTCGACTTGGTCACCTTGCCGACCTCGCTGGTCGGAGAGTACTGACCCTTGGTGAGTCCATAGATCTGGTTGTTGAACAGCAGGATCGTCAGGTTGACATTGCGGCGCAGCGCGTGGATCAGATGATTGCCGCCGATTGACAGCATGTCGCCGTCACCACCGACCACCCAGACGTCGAGGTCGCGGCGGGCCATGGCCAGCCCGGTGGCTATTGCCGGCGACCGTCCATGAATGGCGTGCAGTCCGTAGGTGTTCATGTAGTACGGGAAGCGGGCCGCGCAACCGATTCCCGAGACGAAGACGGTGTCCTCGCGACGAGTGCCGAGCTCGGGCATGAGCAGCTGCATTGCCGTGAGGATCGAATAGTCGCCGCAACCCGGACACCAACGCACCTCCTGGTCGCTGGTCCAGTCCTTCTTGGTGGTGACAGCGCTGTCGCTCACTGGGTCATCTCCCGAAACTGTTGATGGAGTTCTGCCGCGGTGAACGGTTGCCCCTCCACCTTGCAAATGGACTTGGCGTCGACGAGATACTCGGCTCTCAAGATCTTCGAGAGCTGGCCCAGATTCATCTCAGGCACGATCACTGTCTCGAACCGCCGGAGAATATCGCCGAGATCGTTGGGAAGCGGATACAGGTTGGTCAGGTGCACCCGGGCGACCTTGTCGCCTGCGCGCCTCATGCGTCCGATGGCACTGGTGATCGCCCCCCAAGTCGAGCCCCAGCCGACGATGACCGCATCGGCGTCCGAATCGCCCTCCACCACCGTGGGCGGGTAGGAGTCGGCCACCTTCTTGATCCGCTCGTCGCGGATTGCGACCATCCGCCCGTGGTTCTCCGGGTCGTAGCTGATGTTGCCCGTGCCGTCCTCCTTCTCGATCCCGCCGATGCGATGCATCAGATTCTCGGTTCCCGGAACCGCCCAGGGCCGGGCCAGGTCGTCGTTGCGCACGTACGGCCAGAAGACCTCTTCGCCGTCCTCGTTGAGCGCATTGGCCGAGGAGGCGAAGTCGACCGGGATGTTCGGAAGGTCCTTTGCGACGGGCAGACGCCAGGGCTCGGTTCCGTTGGCCAGGTAGCCGTCGGACAACAGGATCACCGGTGTTCGATAACGCACCGCAATCCGCACGGCCTCGAAGGCGGCGCGGAAGCAGTCCGACGGCGAGTTGGCGGACACGATCGGAAGCGGCGCCTCCCCGTGGCGTCCGTAGTGGGCCATCATCAGGTCGGCCGCCTCGGTCTTGGTCGGCAGCCCGGTGGAGGGGCCGCCCCGCTGGATGTCGATGACCACGAGCGGCAGTTCGAGGCTCACCGCCAAGCCGAGAGTCTCGCCTTTGAGGGCCAACCCGGGGCCGCTGGTCGCGGTAACGCCGAGATGCCCCCCGTAGGACGCGCCGAGCGCCGCTCCGATAGCAGCAATCTCATCTTCGGCCTGCAGGGTACGAACCCCGAAATTCTTGTGCTTCGCCAGTTCGTGGAGGATGTCGCTCGCGGGCGTGATCGGGTATGAACCCAAGAAGATCGGTATGCCGGCCTTCTGTGAAGCGGCGATCAGACCCCATGACAGCGCGGTGTTCCCGTTGATGTTGGTGTAGGTGCCGGGATCAAAGCGGGCTGGTCGCACGGCCAGACGGCTCGCGGAGAGTTCCGCGGTCTCCCCGAAGGCATGCCCCGCTTTGAAAGCCGCCTCGTTGGCCGCGATCACCGCGTCGCGCCCTGCGAACTTCTCCCGGATCCAATGCAACGACGGATCCGTGGGACGGCTGAACAGCCACGAGACCAGGCCCAATGCAAAGAAGTTCTTGGACCGCTCAGCATCACGGGGTTTGACGCCGAGATCCTTGCAGACCTGCTTGGTCAGGTCGGTCATCGGTGCGGTGATGACCGAGTAGCCGTCCAGCGAACCGTCTTCAAGCGGGTTCACTTGGTAACCGGCCTTGGCGAGGTTGCGTTCGTTGAAGGCATCTGTGTTGACGATGATCGTGCCGCCCGACTCCAGACGCGGCAACTCCGCCATCATCGCCGCTGGGTTCATCGTGACCAGTACGTTGGGCGCGTCTCCCGGGGTCGTGATGTCGTGGTCGGAGATATGGACCTGAAAGGCCGAAACCCCCGCAAGCGTGCCGGCGGGGGCACGAATCTCGGCGGGGAACTCCGGGAGCGTGGCGAGGTCGTTGCCGAACAGAGCACTCGCTGAAGTGAAGCGATCTCCTGTGAGTTGCATTCCATCACCAGAATCACCGGCGAATCGAACGATTATCCGCTCGACCTCGCGGACCTCGGGCAATAGCTCCTCGGTATTGATCACAGTGCCCCCTTGGCTACTTCGAGTGTAGCGAGATGAACCGCCAGTGAGGTTACTCCCGTCGGCCCCGATATCGGTGCATCGGCACAGCCGACGCGCCGGGCGTGCGCTCGATTCGACAACTGGTCAACAACTGGTCGACGCTCAGCTCAGCGCCCGGGCCCGGGACGCGACATCGGCGAGCTCGGAGTCGTGATGGGCCACCCATTTGAAAAGCTCGCGCGCCCGTGTGGTCTTGCCGGCACGGTCGTACAGGTCCGCCAGCGCGTAGGCACGCCGAAGCTGGTCTGCACGAGGGCGGCTGGGCTTCTTCCAGCGGTGTTCGAGGGTGGCGATCGCACCGGCGATGTCGCCTCTGTCCGCCTTGGCGCCGGCAAGCACGATTCGACCTTCAGTGACTATCTCAGCACGGGGCGACTCTGCACCCAGTTCAGCCCACAATTCCTCAACGTCAGCCCAGCGCCCGAGCGCTCGATGGCAGTCGGCGAGGACTGGATGCTGTTCGGTCGACGAGGTCAGCTCGCGGAACTTCTCGAGCTGCTCGATCGCTTCGGACCAGCGCCCCAGCCGATACAGGACAATCCCCATCAGTTCTCGGCCATCGGCCAATTCGGGAGCTTCGCGCACCACCGGTTGGAGTTGTTTGCGCGCATCGTTGAACCGTTCAGCCTCGAAGTCCCGCGCCGCTCTGCGCAAGCGATTCAACAGCACCCGGTCGCGGGGCGCGTCGACCGCCCGTCTCAGCACGTCCGCCGGATCTTCGACCCGCTGGGAGCGTCTCTGCAGGGGCTTGCGTATGCGCGCAGACGGTGACCGGGCACGGCCGACCGCGGCCGACGCGCTGCGGGCAAGAGCCTCAGCGTTGGGCAGGTCTCGCTTCGACGAAGATGCCACAGAACCCATGGCCGTCGACTCTAGCAACAGGGTCCTACAACGAGGTCGAGCCCCGCCTGCAGGCGGGGCTCGACCTTATTGAGAAATCCGGCAGCGTCCTACTCTCCCAGGGCGTAACCACCCAAGTACCATCGGCGCTGACAGGCTTAACTTCCGTGTTCGGAATGGGAACGGGTGTGACCCTGTCGCTATCGCCACCGAAACTGTTGAGTCCTCTGCTTGCGCAGAAAACGAAGCGGAGTCGGTGGACTCCTGCCTCTTCAGAACTCCATAGCGAGCACAAGCTATCAATATTTGAAATGAAAAACCAAGCCCTCGGCCGATTAGTACCGGTCAGCTCAACACATTGCTGTGCTTACACTTCCGGCCTATCAACGTGGTGTTCTGCCACGGGCCTTACCCGGTTTACCCGGTGAGAGATCTCATCTTGGAAAAGGCTTCCCGCTTAGATGCTTTCAGCGGTTATCCCTCCCGTAGGTCGCCAACCAGCCATGCTCCTGGCGGAACAACTGGCACACGAGAGCTACGTCCATCCCGGTCCTCTCGTACTAGGGATAGCTTTCCTCAAATCTCTTCCGGCTGCAGAGGATAGGGACCGAACTGTCTCACGACGTTCTAAACCCAGCTCGCGTACCGCTTTAATGGGCGAACAGCCCAACCCTTGGGACCTGCTTCAGCCCCAGGATGCGATGAGCCGACATCGAGGTGCCAAACCTTCCCGTCGATATGGACTCTTGGGGAAGATTAGCCTGTTATCCCCGGGGTACCTTTTATCCGTTGAGCGACGGCGCTTCCACACGCAACCGCCGGATCACTATCTCCTACTTTCGTACCTGCTCGACTTGTAAGTCTCACAGTCAAGCTCCCTTGTGCGATTGCACTCAACGACTGATGGCCGACCAGTCTGAGGGAACCTTTGAGCGCCTCCGTTACCATTTAGGAGGCGACCGCCCCAGTCAAACTACCCATCTGGCACTGTCCCTGACCCGGATAACGGGCCGAAGTTAGATTTCCAGCATGAGAAGGGTGGTATTTCAAGATTGACTCCACACGAGCTGGCGCCCATGCTTCCTAGTCTCCCACCTATCCTACACAACTCAGACCAAAAACCAATACCAAACTGTAGTAAAGGTCCACGGGGTCTTTCCGTCCTTCTGCAGCTAACGAGCATCTTTACTCGTACTTCAATTTCGCTGGGCCTATGGTTGAGACAGTAGGGAAGTCGTTACTCCATTCGTGCAGGTCGGAACTTACCCGACAAGGAATTTCGCTACCTTAGGACCGTTATAGTTACGGCCGCCGTTTACTGGGGCTTAGGTTCAGAGCTTCGCCCGAAGGCTAACCCTTCCCCGTAACCTTCCAGCACCGGGCAGGAGTCACAGCGTATACAGCGCCTTACGGCTTCGCACGCTGCTGTGTTTTTAGTAAACAGTCGCTTCCCTCTGGTTTGTGTCACCTCTTCAAGCTCGGGGAGTAAATCCCGTCACCATCGCAAGGTCGTCCTTCTCCCGAAGTTACGGACGCAATTTGCCGAGTTCCTTAACCATAGTTCTCCCAATCGCCTTGGTATTCTCTACCTGTCCACCTGTGTTGGTTTGGGGTACGGGCACCACATGTGCTAACTAGCGGATTTTCTTGGCAGCATAGGATCGGTGACTTCGCCTGATTCGGCTCGGCGTCGCGTCTCAGGATTATGAGGGCCGGACTTACCTGGACCTCTCCCTACACGCTTACCCCAGGACTACCATCGCCTGGGATCACTTACCTTCCTGCGTCCCCGCATTGCTTGCCTCAACGACCTGGATCGGTTCGTCCTCAAGCCACAATGGCCTGAGGCATCCCCTCACCAAAATCGCCTTGACATGGGCGCATAATGTGGTGGTACTGGAATATTAACCAGTTGTGCATCGACTACGCCTTTCGGCCTCGCCTTAGCTCCCGACTAACCCTGGGCGGATAAGCCTAACCCAGGAACCCTTGGACTTCCGGCGGAGGGGTTTCTCACCCCTCTCTCGCTACTCATACCTACATTCGCACTCGACCACGCTCCACGACGGTTCACACCGGCGCTTCGACGCGAGATCGACGCTCCGCTACCACTCCTACTAGGTAGGAATTCACAGCTTCGGCTCTGTACTTGAGCCCCGTTACATTGTCCGCGCAGGACCACTCGACCAGTGAGCTATTACGCACTCTTTAAAGGGTGGCTGCTTCTAAGCCAACCTCCTGGCTGTCTGTGCAATCCCACATCGTTTACCACTTAGTACAGAATTAGGGGCCTTAGCTGGTGATCTGGGCTGTTTCCCTTTCGACCATCGAAGCTCATCCCCCGAGGTCTCACTGCCGCACTCTGGAGTCATGGCATTCGGAGTTTGGTTGGGGTTGGTAACCTTGTGGGGCCCCTAGCCCATCCAGTGCTCTACCTCCATGACTGAACGTGCGACGCTGCACCTAAATGCATTTCGCGGAGAACCAGCTATCACCGAGTTTGATTGGCCTTTCACCCCTAACCACAGGTCATCCCCTCCGTTTTCAACCGAAGTGGGTTCGCGCCTCCACGGAGTCTTACCTCCGCTTCACACTGCCCATGGCTAGATCACTCGGCTTCGGGTCTACAGCATGCGACTGAACGCCCTGTTCAGACTCGCTTTCGCTCCGGCTTCCCCTCACGGGTTAACCTTGCCACACACCGTAACTCGTAGGCTCATTCTTCAAAAGGCACGCCATCGTGACCACTGAGTGTAAACACTCTGTGGCGACACTCTGACTGATTGTAAACCAACGGTTTCAGGTACTATTTCACTCCCCTCCCGGGGTTCTTTTCACCTTTCCCTCACGGTACTTGTTCACTATCGGTCACTGACATATACGTAGCCTTGCGAGGTGGTCCTCGCAGATTCACGCCGGCTTTCCCGGATCCGGCGCTACTCGGGAGACACGATCGGAGGCAAGAGACGTTTCGTATACGGGGCTTTTACCCTCTGCGGCTGGCCTTTCCAGAACCATTCCACTACATCCTTGCTTTGTAACTCCGTGGACCATCTGACGCTGGTCCTATCGGTTCCCACAACCCCCATGTGGCAACGCCGTCAGGCTTTCCACCACACCGGTTTAGGCTGATCCCGTTTCGCTCGCCGCTACTAAGGGAGTCGCTGTTGCTTTCTTTTCCTCGGGTTACTTAGATGTTTCAGTTCACCCGGTTCCCTCTATCCGTCCTATGTGTTCAGACGGAAGTAATACCCCATTACGGGTATTGGGTTTCCCCATTCGGTCATCCGCGGATCGACGCTTAGTCGGCAGCTTCCCGCGGCTTATCGCAGCCTCTCACGACCTTCATCGGTAGTCAGTGCCAAGGCATCCGCCGTTGGCTCTTCGTAGCTTGGGTTGTCTACATTTCAGAAATTGAATTGATCATTTGATCATCTATAAAAGATGCTCGTGCTCGCTATGCAATTCTCAAGAGGCGATTACACGACGATTCGCTGCTCACAGCGCAGTGCGTCGCAGGGTGCAAGCACTCGGACTGCTCCCTCAAAGCGGAAGAGACGAACACCGGCCGTCACGTTATGAAGCATTGCTTCATGACGACGACAGCCATAAACGAGTGCCTAACTGGGAACCTACTCGAGTGGCTGACTCAAACGAGCCAGTTCATCGAGAGGAGCTCCTTAGAAAGGAGGTGATCCAGCCGCACCTTCCGGTACGGCTACCTTGTTACGACTTCACCCCAATCGCCAACCCCACCTTCGGCAGCTCCCTCCCCTGAGGGTTAGGCCACTGACTTCGGGTGTTGCCGACTTTCGTGGTGTGACGGGCGGTGTGTACAAGGCCCGGGAACGTATTCACCCCGGCGTTGCTGATCCGGGATTACTAGCGACTCCAGCTTCATGGAGTCGAGTTGCAGACTCCAATCCGAACTGAGACCGGCTTTGTGGGATTCGCTCGACCTCGCGGTCTTGCAGCCCTCTGTACCGGCCATTGTAGCATGTTTGCAGCCCTGGATATAAGGGGCATGATGACTTGACGTCATCCCCACCTTCCTCCGAGTTAACCCCGGCAGTCTCCTACGAGTCCCCACCATTACGTGCTGGCAACATAGGACGAGGGTTGCGCTCGTTGCGGGACTTAACCCAACATCTCACGACACGAGCTGACGACAGCCATGCACCACCTGTGTACCGCCCCGAAGGACACCATATCTCTATAGCTTTTCGGTACATGTCAAACCCAGGTAAGGTTCTCCGCGTTGCCTCGAATTAAGCAACATGCTCCGCCGCTTGTGCGGGCCCCCGTCAATTCCTTTGAGTTTTAGCCTTGCGGCCGTACTCCCCAGGCGGGGCACTTAATGCGTTAGCTACGGCACGGAGTCCGTTAGAAGACCCCACACCTAGTGCCCAACGTTTACGGCATGGACTACCAGGGTATCTAATCCTGTTTGCTCCCCATGCTTTCGCTCCTCAGCGTCAGTACCGGCCCAGAGCACTGCCTTCGCCGTTGGTGTTCCTCCTGATATCTGCGCATTCCACCGCTACACCAGGAATTCCATGCTCCTCTACCGGACTCTAGTCATCGCAGTATCAGATGGCGTCTCAGGGTTGAGCCCTGAGTTTTCACATCCGACTTACGAAACCGCCTACGAGCTCTTTACGCCCAATAAATCCGGACAACGCTCGCTCCCTACGTGTTACCGCGGCTGCTGGCACGTAGTTGGCCGGAGCTTCTTCTGTGACTACCGTCATTTTCGTCATCACTGAAAGAGGTTTACAACCCGAAAGCCGTCATCCCTCACGCGGCGTTGCTGCGTCAGGCTTTCGCCCATTGCGCAATATTCCCCACTGCTGCCTCCCGTAGGAGTCTGGGCCGTGTCTCAGTCCCAGTGTGGCTGATCGTCCTCTCAGACCAGCTACCCGTCGATGCCTTGGTAGGCCGTTACCCCACCAACAAGCTGATAGGCCGCGAGATCCTCCTAGAGCACCTGAGCATTTTCTCGCTCGGCCATGCGACCGGGCGGGGGTATCCGGTATTAGCCATCGTTTCCGATGGTTGTCCCGGTCTCTAGGACAGATTTCTCACGTGTTACTCACCCGTTCGCCACTTTCCACCGGAGCAAGCTCCGGTTTCTCGTTCGACTTGCATGTGTTAAGCACGCCGCCAGCGTTCGTCCTGAGCCAGGATCAAACTCTCCGTCGAGATCTCCGACCAGTCGAAACCGGTCTTCAGATCGGGTTGCGGATGCCTCAGTCACTCAGGTGATAGCACCGAAGTGGTCGCGTAAGGCACCCAGCGTTTACGTAGAGCCGGTCACCGCTGGCTTGCAGTGACCAGTTTTCCCCTCCGACCACCTTGCGGTGCCCAGAGAAGGTTCGTTCGTCCAACCGAGGCTGAACGAACTGGCTCACCGGGGCCGTTGAGAACCCCGGCATTGAATTGACAGATGCCGTTTCAGATCGCGAAATCCAAAACGTCACCCGCACTCGCTTTGCGTCCGTCTCTTCCGTTTTCAAGGAGCACTCAGCACCGAAGTGCCAGGCACACTGACCAGATGGATCGGCCTGTTGATGCCTCGCTACGCGCTCGTCAGACCTAGCGTCGGAAGAGGCGAGTCCCTAAACTACCGAACGAGCCTGGGTGCGGCAACCCGTTCGAGTCGATTATTTTCCCGATCGGCCCCCTCCGGCAGGCGCCCGAACAGATCAGAACGTGCGCCGAATGAACAGCGTCTCGCGGACACCAGTTGTCTTCCGCTCTTGTTCGCTCCGCTCGACTCCCGCTCTTGTTCGCTCCGCTCACGGGCCGCTGGGCCGCGGCGGACCGCTCGGGCCACGGTCTCGCCCGACGCAGTCGTGTTCGGGGTCAATCCGCTCGGCCTCTAGTCACCGAATACCGCCAAATGTCGCTGCTTCTTACCACGCTGCACCAGAACAAAACGGCCGCCGATCGGCTCGAACGAATCCGAATTCGCGGCCATAACCTGGCCGTTGACCTTGATCCCGCCGCCCTTGACGGAGCGGCGAGCGTCGCTTCGAGAAGCGCACACGCCGGTCGCAACCAGGAGGTCTACGACCGGTTCGTCCGAACCGACCGAATCAGCTGCCACGAGTGACTCAGGAACGATCCCGCGCAGCGACTCCAACCCCTCGGAGTCGAGGTCGCCACCGCCGAACAACGCCGCCGCGGCTCGCTTGGCTCGGCGCAACTCCACCGGACCATGAATCAGCGCTGTGATCGAGTCCGCGAGTTCATGTTGAGCCAGGCGATGCTCGGGGCTCTCCACATGTGCTCGCATGATCTCAGAGACCTCCCCGACACCGAGCAGTGTCAACTGCAGCAGAGTGCGCTCCACGTCGGCATCGCTGACCCTCAGGAAGTACTGATGAAACTCATAAGGCAACGTCAAGGCCGGGTCCAGCCAGACGGCGCCCTGCGCAGTCTTGCCGAACTTGCTGCCGTCGCTCCGAGTCATCAGCGGCCAGGTGAGGCCGTGGACCCGAGCGCCACTGCGTTTGCGGATCAGGTCAATCCCAGCGGTGATGTTGCCCCACTGATCGGAACCGCCGACCTGCAGGCTGCACCCGCGATTCTCATGCAGCCACCAGAAATCGAAAGCCTGCAGCAGCATGTAGCTGAACTCTGTGAAGGAGATGCCCGCATCGGAGGTCATCCTTGAGCGGATCGAGTCCTTGGCCACCATCTGGTTGACCGTGATGTGCTTTCCCGCGTCCCGCAGAAACTCAAGCAGAGTGACATCGCGCGTCCAGTCGTAGTTGTTGACCAGCTCGGCTCCGCCGGCACCACCGAAGTCGAGCAATCGCTCCAACTGGGATCTGATCCCGGCCAGGTTGGTGGCAAGTTCAGCCTCGTCGAGCAGGTTCCGTTCACCCGAGCGGCCACTGGGGTCGCCGATCATCCCGGTCGCGCCGCCTACCAGCGCAATCGGTCGGTGGCCGGCGTCCTGGAATCGACGAAGGACCAACACCCCGATGAGATTGCCGAGGTGCAGGCTGGGAGCTGTCGGGTCGATTCCGTGGTAAAGGCTGACGCCGCCCGGCTCGAGCAGATCCCTCAGAGCGGCCTCTTCGGTGTGATCCTGTAGCAGACCGCGGAACCCAAGATCGTCGACAACAGCCGCTCCAGTCATATAGCACCACGATAGGAGATCAAACGGCAGGTCGTGAAAAAATTCAGTGGTGAGGATAAGGCGGCGTTTGGAAGCAGAATGAGGACCATGCGCCGCCCTCGACGCTCCGTTCGACGCCATCTGGCAGCGCTCATATCAATCGCCGTGATCGCTAGCGGCTGCAGCTTCGAAACCAAGGACTTCGACGCTCTGTTCGGATCCGACTTCTCCGTCGGCGACCTCGAAACGGCACAGTCCTCGGTCGTGCTCGACCGCAACGGCAGGCTCATCACAAGCCTTCGGGGAGAACAGAACCGCATCGACGTGCCCATCGCGGACATCCCCGAAGTCGTGCAGAACGCGGTGATCGCCATTGAGGACGAGCGTTTCTGGGACCACAACGGCATCGACCTCAAAGCGATCATGCGCGCGGCGCGGTCCAACGTGAGCGCCGGCGGGATCAGCGAGGGTGGTTCAACCATCACTCAGCAGTACGTGGGCAACGTGTTCCTCGATCGCAGCGACAACACCGGCAGCCGCAAGATCGAAGAGCTATTCATGGCCCTGCGCTTCGAGCAGCGTTACACCAAGAACTTCATCCTCGAGCGCTACCTCAACTGGATCTACTTCGGCAACGGTGCATACGGCATCGAAGCCGCCGCCCGCCAGTACTTCGGCGCCCCGAACTGCGCGCTCCAGGGCATTGTGGGCGACGACTG
This sequence comes from uncultured Acidimicrobiales bacterium, assembly GCA_951812975.1. Classification (GTDB taxonomy): domain Bacteria; phylum Actinomycetota; class Acidimicrobiia; order Acidimicrobiales; family Aldehydirespiratoraceae; genus VXYK01. The sequence goes on from CATOTC010000004.1 coordinate 125,346, forward strand.
CTTGAAGGTGACCGAACTCACTCTCGTCGAGGCCGCGACCCTGGCAGGCTTCATCCAGGCGCCGAGCCGCTACAACCCCTATCTGAACCCCGACGAGGCACGAGACCGGCGGGACCTCGTGCTGTTGCGCATGTACCTGAACGAGTACATCACACTCGAGGAGTACGAGTTCGCACGACTGGAGCCGATCGAACTGGTCGACGACGTGCCAATCCTCGAGGAGCAGTATCCGGCTGCCTACTTCGTTGAAGACGTGAAGCAGTGGTTCCTCGACAACGAGGCGTTCGGCGAGACCCGCGACGACCGCGCACGCCTCCTCTTCGAGGGCGGGCTCACCATCCACGCCACCATCGACCTGGAACTTCAAGCGCGTACCGAAGCGGCCGTCGAGCGTGCACTCCCCCGTTTCCGTGAGGACGGCAGAGAGAACCCCGACGCGGCCGCGGTGGTGATGGGCACGACCCCCAGCGACGACGGCCACATCCTCGCCATGTTCGGCGGCAGAGACTTCTTCGGGGACCGCGAGGACGCAAAGTTCAATCTGGCCTCAGGGTCGGGGCGCCAAGCCGGTTCGGCCATGAAACCCATCGGCCTCGCCGCTGCGGTTCAGGGCGGCATTCCCGTGACCAGCGTCTGGGAGGCTCCCAGCGAGATCGAGATCGACAACTTCCCGGTCTGCGGTGAACCTTGGGAAGTGGAGGGTGGAGCCGGCGATGAGAGCATCACCTTGATCGACGCGACCCGCTGGTCGATCAACACGGTCTACGCACAACTGATCGAACGCATCCGTCCCCCCAGTTTCGTGCAGATGGCCGAGAAGCTGGGTTTCGGAGTCGGCCGGATCGCACCAGTGTGCGCCGCGGTGCTCGGCACGGAGAACGTCAACATGGTCGAGCTGTCCACCGCGTTCTCCACCTTCAAACGCTCCGGGGTACGGGTGGACCCGATTATGGTCACCCACATCACCAACCCCGACGGGACACTGCTGTACGAAGCGGCCCCCAACCCCGCACCGGTTCTGAGCGCATCGGTCGCCAACCAGATCTCCTGGGTGCTGACGGGGACCATCGTCAACGGAACCGGCACCCGAGCGCAACTAGACGGTGGTCGCACGGCCGCGGGCAAGACGGGGACGTCGCAGAACAACGCCGACGCCACCTTTGTCGGTTACACGGCTCATCGCACCGCCGCGGTGTGGGTCGGCTATCCCGTCGGGCAGGTGCCGATGACCAACGAGTTCGGGGGGCGTCCGGTCGCCGGCGGCACCTTCCCAGCGTTGATCTGGAAAGAGGTCATGGATGAGATGCACGACGGCCTGCCTGTCGAGGAGTTTCAGACCCCCCCGACGAGTTCGACCACCACAACGCTGCCCAATGCGCCCGATCTGATCGTGGTGCCCGACCTGTTCGGACGCGCAATCGACGAGGAGCTCAGACTCCAGATGGAAGAGGAGTTCTTCACCATCACCGTCGTTGAGCGGGTGACCACCGACTATGAGTCCGGAACGATCTTCATGCAGGTTCCCGCGGCGGGATCCGAGGCGCCCGGCGGCGTCATCATCACCGTCGAGATCGCAGTCGGACCCCAGACCGACCCGGTCCCGAGCGTCGTCGGCCTGCTCGAGAGCGAAGCCAAGCAGTCACTGACCAGCGCCGGACTCGGCGTCAACACCCGGATCATCCAGAATCCGGATCCTGACGGCGAGACTCGGCCCGGGAGGGTCTGGGCCCAGAACCCGGTTGCAGGCACGACCGATGCAGGCGATCAGATCGCCACCATCTGGGTCAACCCGCGGGACGGATCAGAAGACCTGTAATGGAAACACCAACGACTAACACACCAGCGATGGACTCACCAGCGAGGCTGAAACGTGTGTCGACCAGGGTGGCACTGACCCTGGTGGTGCTGGCCATAGTCGCCATGTGGGTCTGGATCTACCTGTTCGCGCCCCGCGACAATCCAGACCGCCTTGAGAGCAGGGAATTCGCCGCTGATGCCGAAGCCGTCTGCCTGCCGCTGCAGACCGAGATCAACGCGTTGCCCACCGGCCGCGATGTCGACACCGTGGCCGAACGCACCGAACAGATAATCGCGGGCACGGAGCTGACCGCAACAATGGTCGCAGCCCTGCGGGGTGCCGTCGACACGCACGTGACCGACAGCCACGATCTGCTGATTCTCGACGCCTGGTTCGCCGACTGGGATGCGTATCTTCAGGATCGTTGGCGTCATGTCTCCAAGCTGCAGGAACTCGGTGAATCCGCCGAGGGTTCCGATCTCCGGTTCATTCTCACCGAGCGGGCAGAAGGCGGCATCTACACCCGCCGCATCGACGGTCTCGCCAACGTGAACGACATGGAAAGCTGCCACACACCCCTCGACCTCTAGCAGGACGCAGCTAATCGAGTCTGCGGGCCAGCGCCAGGCCGGTTTCGGCCATCCGTCGAAGTCCAGGGTCAACTCCCAGAGACTCCAATTCCTCAAGAGCCGCCCAACGCTGGGCAGTCGACTCATGGTTTGCGTCGACCACGGCCGCGCCTGGTGCCAGAGCCAGGAACCGCACGTCGTAGTGGAGGTGAGCGTCCTCATTCGGGGGGTCCACCTGATGGACGTCGAGGTCGATGGCAGCGGGCCAGATCCGTATGCCGGCCATACCGGTCTCCTCGGTCGCCTCTGACAGCGCTACGGCCAAGAGGTTGGCGTTGCCGTCTGCGTGACCACCCGGTTGCACCCAGATCCTGAGCTTGGTGTGATGCAGAAGCAACATCCGGTCCCGCTCCGCGTTCACCAACAGAGCGCTCGCGGTGAAATGGCCCGGCCGTTCCCGACGGTCCAGTGGTGCCGGACGCTGCGCGAGCAGCAGACGCATGGCTTGGAGCGCCTCGGTCTGATCCGGGCTGTCCAACGGCTCGATCGTCTCAGAGACGTCGCCGAGGCGCGCCGAATACTGCAGACGTTCATCGCTCGCCGTGATCCACCCTTGGGGCATTGAGGTCTCGACGTTACAGCCGGTCCAGACCCAGTAACGCCCGGAAACGTCGGATCTGTTCGGCGACCGCTGCTGGAGAGCCGCCGCCGTGGGTGTTGCGGCGGGTGGCGGACACGCCGGGTGCTGCGAGCCGCGCCGCATCGGGCCCGAGGGCGTCGCTGGCCGCGACCAGTTCGACAAAGCCACCCTCGCCGTCAATCGACCGCCGGACCAGGTCGCCGACCACCGCGTGTGCTTGGCGGAAGGGCATGCCCCGCGACACCAGCCACTCAGCAAGGTCTGTCGCCGCGGCATAGGGGGAGGCCGCAGCCTCGGCCATGCGATCAGTGTTGAACTCGAGGGTCGAGATCATTCCGTTGAGGGCCGAAACCGTGAGTTGCACCGTGTCGACGGCGTCGAACAGGGGCTCCTTGTCTTCCTGAAGGTCCTTGTTGTAGGTCAACGGCAGCCCCTTGAGGGTGGCGAGAAGCCCGGTCAGGTGACCGATCAAGCGACCCGCCTTGCCGCGGGCGAGCTCGGCAATGTCGGGGTTCTTCTTCTGCGGCATCATCGACGAACCGGTCGAGAAGGCCTCGTCGAGGGCGACGAAACCGAACTCGCTCGAAGCCCACAGGACCAGCTCCTCTCCGATCCGGCTCAGGTGGACGCCCAACAGGGCCAGAGCGAACAGCACCTCGGCCACGAAGTCGCGGTCGCTGACCGCATCGAGGCTGTTGTCGAATACGCCCGCGAAGCCGAGATCGTCGGCACACATATGGGGATCGAGCGGCAGCGACGAGCCCGCCAGCGCGCCGGCGCCGAGCGGAGAGACGTCGAGCCGTGCCCTGGCAGCAACGAGGCGGTCCACGTCGCGGGCCAATGCCCAGCCGTGAGCCAACAGGTGATGTGCCAGCAGGACCGGTTGAGCCTGCTGGAGGTGGGTGTATCCGGGAAGGTGGGCGTCACCGACCGACTCGGCCGATTCGAGCAGTGTCCGCTGCAGTCCCTGCACAAGCGCCACGACCCCATCGACGGCGCCCTTCGTCCACAGACGGAGATCGGTGGCCACCTGGTCGTTGCGGCTCCGACCGGTGTGGAGTTTCGCTCCCGACTCCGCCAGTTCGCAGACCCGCCTCTCAACGGCGGTGTGGATGTCCTCGTCGCTCTCAGCGAACTCGAACGAACCGTCGCTGAGCTCTGCAAGGACTTGATCGAGGGCCAAAAGGATCTCATCACGTTCAGAGTCCGCCAACAGGCCGACCTCGCACAGCATCCGCACGTGCGCGCGCGAGCCGGCGATGTCCTGTGGGAACATTCGCTGATCGAAGTGCAGCGAGTCGTTGAGCGCCTGCAACGATTGCGAAGGGTCTGTCGAGAATCTTCCCTGCCATAGCGTCGCCATGACTCAACCCCGCTTCCGTGCAAGGTTCCGCAACCGCAGCGCGTTGAGCTTGATGAAGCCTTCAGCGTCACCTTGGTTGTACACACCCTCATCCTCTTCGAAGGTGGCGATCTTGTCGTCGAACAACGAGTCCGGTGAGGCGCGGCCGACGATATCGACGTTGCCCTTGTAGAGCTTCGCCCGGACCTCGCCGTTGACGCAGCGCTGGCTGTGGTCGATCGCGACCTGGAGCATCTCCCGTTCAGGGCTCCACCAGTATCCGTTGTAGATCAGCTCGGCGTATCTCGGCATCAACGAGTCCTTTAGGTGGGCCACCTCGCGGTCGAGCGTTATCGACTCGATAGCCCGGTGGGCGCGCAGCATGATGGTCCCCCCCGGCGTCTCATAGGCGCCGCGGCTCTTCATCCCCACGTAGCGGTTCTCGACGATGTCGAGCCGTCCGATGCCGTTGGCGCCACCGAGGTCGTTGAGACGGGTGAGCACCTCTGCGGGGCTCATGGCTGTGCCGTCGATGGCGACGATGTCGCCGCACTCGTAGGTGAGATCCACGTAGGTCGCCTCGTTGGGCGCCTCGGCGGGGCTGACCGACCAGCGCCACATCTCCGCGGGCGGCTCGGTCCAGGGGTCCTCCAAAGGACCGCCCTCATAGGAGATGTGGAGCAGGTTGGCGTCCATCGAGAACGGCGATTTGGCGCCTCTGGTCATCTCGATGGGAATGTTGCGGGCCGAGGCGTAGGCCATCAGCGACTCCCGGGAGCCCAGATCCCAGATCCGCCAGGGCGCGATGACCTTGATGTCGGGTGAGAGCGCGTAGGCGCCGAGTTCGAAGCGGACCTGGTCGTTGCCCTTGCCCGTAGCGCCGTGGCTGACTGCGTCGGCTTGATGTTCTGCTGCTATCTCGACGAGGCGTTTGGCGATCAGCGGCCGGGCGATCGAGGTGCCCAGAAGGTACTCGCCCTCATAGATCGTGTTGGCCCGAAACATCGGGTAGACGAAGTCGCGGGTGAACTCTTCGCGCAGGTCTTCAATATGGATGTTCTCCTCCGGCACACCCATCGACAGCGCTTTGGCGCGCGCCGGTTCGACCTCTTCTTGCTGCCCGAGGTCGGCGGTGAAGGTGATCACTTCGGCGTCGTAGTTCTCCCGCAGCCAATGCAGGATGATCGACGTGTCGAGCCCACCGCTGTAGGCCAGTACGACTTTCATGTCAGCAGATCTTTCGGTTCTCGTCGGATGGTTCGTTCGGTTCGTTCGGTTCGGTCACGGCTCTCACAGGCCAGCCAGGTCTCGCAGGCGTGAGGCGAGGCAGGCACCGCCGACTTCTTCGGCGGCGACCACCATCAAGGTGTCGTCTCCAGCGACCGTACCGAGTATCTCTTCGATCCCGGCACGGTCGAGCGCAGACGCAACAACGTGGGCGGACCCCGGCGGCGTGCGCAGCAGCACCAGGTTTCCCGAGTGGGAGATGCCGGCGACCCAGTCCCCCATCACCCGGCGCAGATGATCCTCCGGAGCGATTCGGTCCATTGAGTGTTCGGGTATGGCGTAGACGGTCTCGCCGCCGGCCACGCGCACCTTGACCGCGCCGAGCTCATCGAGGTCGCGCGACACCGTTGCCTGCGTGGCTCGAATCTCCTCATGTTGCAGCAGGTCCACGAGTTGGCTCTGGTTGCTCACGGCGTGCTCGCCGAGCAGTGCTGCTATGCGGTGCTGTCGACGTGCTTTGCTCATCGGTTCGCCTCCCCGAGGAGCCAGACGAGCAGACCCCGTGCAGCATGCATCCGATTGGTGGCCTGCACCCAGATCCGGCTGTCGGGGCCGTCAAGCACGGCGTCGGTGGCCTCCTCGTTTCGATGCGCCGGCAGGCAGTGCAGGAAGATGGCCTGAGTCGAGGCCGCCTCCATCATCTTCTCATCGACCCTGAAGCCCTCGAAGTCGCGTCTGCGCTGTGCAGCCTCATCTTCTTGGCCCATTGAGGTCCACGTGTCGGTGTACACCACATCGGCACCGTCGACGGCTTCCTCGGGCCGCTTGAACACCTTCGGCGCGTTGACCATGGCGATCCGCTCAAGGTCTGATTCGCTGAAGGCGTAGCCCCCTGGGCTGGCGATACGGAACTCCATTTGAGCCAGACCGGCGCCCAACGCCAGCGAGAACGCCGCGTTGTTGGCGTCGCCGACGAAGGCGACGCTGCGACCCGCCAACCCGCCGAACTCCTGTTTGATGGTGAGCAGGTCGGCCAGAGCCTGCATCGGGTGGCCCCGGTCGCTCAAGAGATTGACCACTGGAACGAGATCGACCGCGGCCATCCGCTCCACAACAGACTGGCTGAAGACCCGCGCGCCTATCGCCGCGTGGAATCCGGCCATGACTCTGGTGACATCCTCCACCGACTCGCGCCGGTCCAACCCGACCTCATCGTCGCTGATGTAGACGGGATGACCGCCGAGTTGAACCACCGCCATCTCCATTGAGTTGCGGGTCCGTGCCGACGGCTTCTCGAAAATGAGGGCCATGCCCCTGCCTGTCAACAGCGTCGGTGACGCGGCAGCCGAGGCGAGTTCAAGCACCCGAGCGAGCTCGACCGCTGAGAGATCGTCGATTTCGGTGAAGTGTCGCATCACTGAACTCCCAGCACCCGCTCGACGATTGAGACCGCTTCGTCGATCTGTGCGTCGGTGACGGTGTAGGGAGGGGCGATTCGCAGCGCCGTGGGAGTGATCCCGTTGAGGATCAGACCATGGTCGAGGCAGGCCCTGGCGATCTCAGCGCCGGTCCGTCCGCCGCGGCTCTCATCGCTGAGTTCAATGGCCAGCAGCAGGCCCCGGCCTCTGACGTGGTCTACTCCGGCAACGTCCGCGAGCCTGACCCGCAGCGCGGCTTCTCTGTTGCGCACCACCGCGGGGGCGTCCATGTTGATGTAGCTGTTGATCGTGGCTTTCGCGGCCGCTAGAGCCAGTGCCTGGCCGGCGAAGGTCGAACCGTGGTCACCGGGACCGAAGCAGGCGGCCACATCATCGCGGGCCCACACCGCGCCCACGGGGAAGCCGTTGGCGATGGCTTTGGCGAGTGTGACGATATCGGGCGTGATCCCGCTGCGCTGGTAGCCGAACCAGGTGCCGGTGCGCCCGAACCCGGTCTGGATCTCGTCCATGATCAGCAGGATCTGCCGCTCGTCGCAGATTTCCCGTACGGCTTGGAGGTACGCGTCGTCGGCGGGGTTGACTCCGCCCTCGCCCTGGACGGCTTCGAGCATGATGGCACCCACCTCAGGGCCGAGCGCGCGCTCCAACTCTGCGACGTCGTCGAAGACGACGTGACGGAACCCTTCGGGCAACGGTTGGAACGGCTCGTGCTTCTCGGGCTGTCCGGTGGCCGCGAGGGTCGCCAGGGTTCGACCGTGGAACGACCTGAGCGCGCTCACCACAACATGACGGCCCCGACCTTGATACTTGCGCGCAAGCTTGATGGCGGCTTCGTTGGCCTCCGCACCCGAGTTCTGGAACAACACCTGGCCCGGACCGGAATCGATCAAGTCGCTGATCAGCTCGGCAACCGGCGCCTGGTGCTCGTTGGCGAACAGGTTCGACGTGTGGGTCAGAGTGGCGGCCTGCGCGGCGATTGCTGCGGTCACGGCCGGGTGGGCGTGGCCCAGCGAGGTGACCGCAAGTCCGCAGAGAAAATCGAGATGCCGCCGGCCCTCGCTGTCCCACAGTTCGGCACCCCGGCCCTTCACGAAGATGCGCGGCGGGGAGCCGTAGTTGTTCATCAGGGGGCTGTGGTCACCCGCGGCACCCCATGCTTGGGCCTGTGCGCGGGTCATGACGTCACCATCGTCCCGATACCGGCGTCGGTGAACAGTTCCAGCAGCAGCACATGGGGGATCCTGCCGTCGAGCAGATGCGCAGAGGCAGCACCAGAATTGACAGCGCCGACGCAGGCCCGGACCTTGGGGATCATTCCGCCTGAGATCGTTCCGTCGGCGATCATCGCTTCAAGTTCGGAGACGGTGGCGCGCGGCACGATCGAGGAGGGGTCGTCGGGATCGGTCAGCAGGCCCGGCACATCGGTGAGATAGACCGCCTTCTCTGCGCCGAGCGCACCCGCCAGCGCACCCGCGACCGTGTCGGCGTTGATGTTGTAAGCCTGGCCGGCCTCGTCCGCGCCGATCGTCGACACCACCGGGATCATCCGTTCGGCCAACAGCCGTTCGAGGATCCCGGGCTGCACGGATGCGATGGAGCCGACGAAACCGAGGGCCTCGTCGGCCGGTTCTGCGGTGATCAGGCCGCCGTCCTCACCCGAGACCCCCACCGCGAAGGCGCCGTGGACGTTGATGGCTCCGACGATGTCCCGACCGACCTTTCCGACCAGAACCATCCTGGCGACGTCGAGTGTCTCGGCGTCGGTGACCCGCAGGCCGTCGACGAACTCCGATGACTTTCCGAGGCGTTTCAGCAGCGCGCCGATCTGGGGACCGCCCCCGTGTACTACTACGGGCCGCAGTCCCACCGACCGCAACAGCACCACGTCCTGGGCGAAGGAGGCCGAGAGTTCGGGGTCGACCATGGCGTTGCCGCCGAACTTGACCACGATGACGGCGTCGCGGAACTGTTGGATGTAGGGCAGCGCTTCGATCAGCGCGTCGGCGCGCCGTTTTGGAGCGAAGCCCCGATCCAGGATGGGCTCTGGAACTGCTGGTTCGGTCATGAGCGGTACCCCGCGTTGATCTCGATGTATCCGTGGGTCAGGTCGCACGTCCAGACCGTTGCTGAGCCGTTGCCGATGCCGACGTCTACCCGAAGGTCGATTTCGTCTTGTTGCAGATGCTCGGTGGCCCGCGCCTCGCTATAGCCCTGATGCTGCACTCCGTCCGAGGCGACCAGTTCATCGCCGATCCAGATCGAGAGCAGATCGCGATCGGCTCTCTCGCCGGCTTTGCCGACCGCCATCACGATCCGCCCCCAGTTGGCGTCCTCAGCAGCCACGGCGGTCGATACCAGCGGTGAGTCGGCTATCGACCGTGCGATCCTGTGTGCCGAGTCGTCGGACTGCGCCCCGCTCACTGTCACCTGCACGAACTTTGTGGCACCTTCGCCGTCACGCACGATCTGGTGCGCCAGATCCAACAGGACGCTGTCGAGCGCGGTTTGGAAGTCATCGAGCCGATAGTCCTGCGGTGAGCTGATCTCGTCGTCGATCTGTTCACCTGTGGCGAACAGCAGCACAGTGTCGCTGGTGGACGTGTCGGAGTCGACGGTGATGCGGTTGAAACTCGCCGCCACGGACTTCGCGAGGCAGGTTTTGGAGAATCTCTGGAGCGACTGCGAGGTCGGTGAAGACGAACGCCAGCATGGTGGCCATATCGGGGGCGATCATCCCGGAGCCCTTGGCGATTCCGGCGATGTGCGCGGCGGTTGATTCGATGCGTGCCGCTGAGCCCTTGCTGAAGGTGTCGGTTGTGCGGATCGCCGCGGCAGCGTCGGCCCACGCCGCTGCATCGGCAACGTCGAGATTGTCGACCAGGCGCGGAAGGCTGCTGCTCAAGAGGTCGTCTGGGAGTGGCTCACCGATGACTCCGGTGGATGCCAGGTAGACCCGGTCGACGTCAACTCCCAGAGCCTGTGCCACGGTCTGCGCGGTGAGCGTCGCGCTGGCGGTTCCTGCCGCTCCGGTGAAGGCGTTGGCGTTGCCCGAGTTGCATACCACCGCCCGCGCGGTCCGGCTTCCTTCGCTGAAGATGCGCCGACACCATTCCACGGGCGCGGACGGGCACTTCGAACTTGTGAACGTTGCGGCCACGGTGGTGCCTTCGGCCAGCGAGGCGAGAAACAGGTCCTCTCGGTCCTGGGAGCTGATTCCAGCGGCATAGGTGGCCAGTTGCACTCCCGCGATGGGGGGAAGGTCGGGGAACGACTCGGGCGCCAGGGGCGAAACTGATTCAGGCATAATCGATCGGGGGTGTCCTCGGGGTTCTCAAGGCGGGTTGCTTAGGGGAACAGTCCAGCAGCGGGCAGACCTGTGTGTTCGGGAAGCCCGAGAATCGCGTTCGCGCATTGGATTCCCTGTCCCGATGCTCCTTTGACCAGATTGTCGAGCGCGCCGATGGCCATCACCGTCTGAGTCCGCTGGTCGACTCTGGCTGTTAGATGGACGGTGTTCGATCCGAGCGTCGCCTTCGTCGACGGGGACCGCTCGTCGACGACCACGAACGGTTCTTCAGCGTACGCCTGAGCCAAGCATTCGAGCGCCTCGTCGGTTGTCG
>CATOTC010000005.1 GCA_951812975.1 uncultured Acidimicrobiales bacterium
CGATCAGTTTCGGGGCGCGGTCTGGAAACCTGCGACCCTGGATGCGGTAAGGGAAGTCCATGCGCCAGACCGGCAGCTCCAACTGCTCTTGGAGCACCACCAGCAAGCGGTGCGACGAATCGCCCGCCCGCGCCGTGCGTCAACAGCAGCGCTGAGGGAACGGTCATTGCTCGGCCGCGGTCATTTCTGAGCCAGTAGGATTCGACGAGCCTCGGCAATGTCAGCGATACGTTCAGCGGCACGGTCGACCTCACCGCCGTGGTCCGGGTGCACCGTCAACAGAGCGTCGCGGTAGCCCTGTTGGATCAGGCTCCTGTCGAGATGCTCGGCAACAGCGGAAAGGCCGAGGACACGTTTCGCCCAGCCGACGTTGTCACCCTTCGCAGGGTCATGCATCGCGGTGCTCAAGAACGACGAGGAGACCCCGGCTGCAAGATAAGCCAGGAACTCGCCATCGATCTCTCCACGCCACGCGAGGGCGCGGCGCATGGTCGCGAACACGCCCGTTCTCAGCTCCCGGGGCAGCGCTCCCGCGGCGTACACCGCTCCCAGGACATGCTGGGACGGCGCTCCGGAGTCGGCCGTGAACTGGAGTCGCAGTTCGCCGGTGGGGTCATCGACCCGGTAGAGCCGGTGCGGACTGCGTGTCAAGCCGACCCGGTCGGCCTGGAAACGGTGACGCAGACGCGGCTGAGCGATCCGACATCCGGCGTCCAGGTCGAAGATCAGCGTCAGCAACTCGCCGACGTCCTCGGGATCCATGTCCCGGGCGAAACGAGCCACGACGCCACCGAGCAGCAGACCACCGAACCCGGGGGGCGGATCACACCGCAGGAACGTGCGGCCGAGCGCAACCCGACGGGTCGGCGCAATAGGCCGGGAATGGCACACTTCAAGCTCGGCTAGCAGCATCGGGCACCTGAAGCGGTCATAGGGGGCCTTTCACACCAAGCGTTGCAGGGTGTCGCGGAGGCGGATGGCCAGATCCCTGATCTCGACATCTGAGGAGTCCTCCGACTCGATCAAACCGATCAGCTGATCGGCAGCTTCACGCAGGGCACTCCAAGCTGTGGCCGAGAACCCGAACGGGGTCGCCGTCGCAACCAGACGTTGACCATGGGTGACCACACCGAGGACGCCCTTGGAATCGTGCACATCACGGCGGAGCCGGTCCGTTGACTCGAACATGGCACTCAACAGATTATTGGCCTCGAGACCGTCGAGTTCGGTGAGCCCGGAGTCCCCCTCCCGGGCGACGATATCCTCGATGATCAGCTCGACGTGTTCCTCGTCGTCCTCGTGGCACACCAGGTCGCCTTCGGAATCGAACTCGTGGGGCACACCCGCCGAACCGAGCCGTTCGGACAGCTGCGCCTGGAGCCTCCCGGACCAACCTGTCATCTCAAAAGCCAACTGTGGCCGGTCAGGGTCCAGCTCGCGGGCCTCAGCGGACTCAACCTCTTCAATCAGCGCATCAACGGCCTCTTCAACCGACTCGTGAGCGAGCAGTGTGGTCCCCTGCCACGAATGAACCACTCCGTCTGCCAACAACAGCTGCGCCAACATGGAACGAGTCTCCGACGCCCACTCGTGGAGTTCGATGGCCAGCCACTCCCCGTCCTCGTCGTCCTCCAACGCTGAGTCATCGAGTGCTGGGTCATCGACGGCATCTTCGGGAGCCTCAGAGGGGTCGCCATCCACAGTGTCGTCGTCTTGTCGAGAGCCGAATCGGAATGCCACGACCGACATGTTGCCACGAGTTGCACGATTGCGAGATGGCGGAGGCGAAACTGCTACCGTCGCGCCTATGAGCACTCAGGAAGCACCGGACCGAAACCTCGCGCTGGAGTTGGTGAGAGTGACCGAGGCTGCAGCGATGGCCGCGGCCCGCTGGATGGGCCGTGGTGACAAGGAGGGTGCCGACGGTGCCGCCGTGGACGCAATGCGGATCGTGCTCCAATCGGTGCGGATGGACGGGATCGTGGTCATAGGCGAGGGAGAAAAGGACGAAGCTCCGATGCTGTACAACGGCGAAGCCGTCGGCGACGGGTCGAAGCCCGAGACAGACATCGCAGTCGACCCGATCGACGGCACGACCCTCGCCTCGCTCGGCAGGCCCAACGCCATCGCGGTGATCGCCGCAGCGCCACGAGGAACGATGTTCGATCCGGGCCCGTGCGTCTACATGGAGAAGATCGCTGTCGGGCCCGAGGCCGCCGGATGCATAAGCATGGAGAACTCGATCGCCGACAACCTGGCTGCGGTGGCCGAGGCCAAGGGCGAGTCGGTGCGCGACCTGACCGTGGTGATCCTCGACCGGGACCGCCACGCCGAGACGATCAACGAAGTGCGGGCTGCGGGCGCTAGGATCCGTCTGATTCCCGACGGCGACGTCGCCGGCGCGATCTCTACCGCCTGGCCCGAGTCCGGTGCCGACATGCTGCTAGGCATCGGCGGCACTCCAGAGGGCGTGATCGCCGCCGCGGCGCTGAAATGCATGAGGGGAGAACAACTGGGACGACTCTGGCCCCGCAACGAACGCGAGCGGAAGCTCGCCGACGAGACCGGCTATGACCTGACTCGGGTGCTGTCCGCCGACGACCTCGTCCAGACCGACAACTGCTATTTCGCAGCCACTGGAATCACGGACGGGGCTCTGCTGAGGGGTGTGCGTTTCGACAGCTACGGATGCCACACCGATTCGCTGGTGATGCGCTCCCGTTCAGGCACGGTGCGAAAGGTCGAAGCCCACCATCAGATCGGCAAGCTCGCCGAGTTCTCAAGCATCGACTACCAGTAGCGCGGTGCTGTGCTATTTCAGGGTGCAGCCTGAGCCGCGGCAGGGGTTCCGGGCACACCCGGAACCAACAAAGCACACAGACTCCCGGGGCTCCGGTTACACCCGGAACCAACAAAGCACACAGACTCCCGGGCTCCGGTTACGCTCGGAACTAGCTCAGCGCACAGACTCTAAGGCGGAGTTCGGCGCGGACCTTGGCGGCTTCGGCTTCGGAATCGTCGGAGTCGGCGGCCAGGGCTGCGTTGGCGTTGTCGAGTGCAGTCTGGGCGCGGGCCACGTCGATGTCATCTGCCGCTTCGGACACGTCTGACAGGATCGTGACCTGATTGCCGTGCACCTGCACAAAGCCGCGATGCACGGCGAACACGTCACGCCCGCCATCGGGTTTGACGACATCCACGGACCACACCGCCAGAGTGCCGATGAAGGGCACATGACCGGCCTGGAAAGCGATGTCGCCACCCTCGACCGTGCGGGCGATGACCATGTCGGCAACACCGGTGTAGGAAACGGCCTCCGGACTGACAACTTCGACGTTGAACATCAGATGGATCCTCGACCCTAGGTCTGTGCCTGAAGTTCAGCGGCCTTGCGCTGCGCGTCCTCAGCACCGCCGACCATGTAGAACGCCTGCTCGGGCAGGTCGTCAAGATCACCGTTGAGCAGCGCCTCGAACGACTCGATCGTCTCGGAGACCGGCGTGAAGATGCCGTCCTGACCGGTGAAAGCCTTGGCCACAAACATCGGCTGCGACAAGAAGCGCTGAACCTTGCGTGCCCGGTCGACCGTGATGCGGTCCTCCTCAGACAACTCGTCTAGACCCAGGATGGCGATAATGTCCTGTAGCTCCTTGTATCGCTGCAGCACCTCCTGGGCCCGCCGTGCCGTCTGATAGTGACGGTCACCGACAACCTGAGGGTCAAGGATCGTCGAACTCGAGGCCAGCGGATCCACAGCCGGATAGATGCCCAGCGCAGCGATGTCACGGCTCAACTCGGTGGTGCCGTCGAAGTGCGTGAACGACGTGAACGGGGCCGGGTCGGTGTAGTCGTCGGCGGGCACGTACACAGCCTGCAGCGAGGTGATCGACTTGCCGCGGGTCGAAGTGATCCGCTCCTGCAGCTCACCCATCTCATCAGCCAGGGTCGGCTGGTAGCCCACTGCGGAGGGCATCCGGCCGAGCAGAGTCGACACCTCCGAGCCTGCCTGGACGAAACGGAAGATGTTGTCGATGAACAACAGCACATCCTGGTTCTGGACGTCACGGAAGTACTCCGCCATCGTCACACCCGCCAACGCCACACGCAGACGCACACCGGGAGGCTCGTCCATCTGGCCGAACACCAGAGCCGCCTTGTCGAGAACGGTGGTCTCGCCGTCACCCATCACGGTCTCGCCCATCTCGATGAAGAGGTCGGTCCCTTCACGGGTGCGCTCCCCCACGCCTGCGAACACCGAGACGCCGCCGTGGTTGGAAGCCACGCGGGTGATCATCTCGGTGATCAGCACGGTCTTGCCGACGCCGGCACCGCCGAACAGGCCGATCTTGCCGCCCTCCTTGTAGGGCGTGAGCAGGTCGATCACCTTCACGCCGGTCTCGAACATCTTCGCTGAGGGCTCGAGGGTGTCGAATGCGGGTGCCGGACGGTGAATGTCCCAGCGTTCGGCTGTCGTGCGGCCCGGTTCGTCGAGGCAGTCGCCCATCACGTTCCAGATGTGACCCAGCGTGTCGTCGCCGACCGGCGCCTGCACGCCGTGGCCGGTGTTGCGCACCTCAGCGCCGCGGGTCAGGCCGTCAGTCGGTTTCATGGCGA
Source organism: uncultured Acidimicrobiales bacterium (assembly GCA_951812975.1). Lineage (GTDB taxonomy): Bacteria > Actinomycetota > Acidimicrobiia > Acidimicrobiales > Aldehydirespiratoraceae > VXYK01. Next base: position 4,615 of record CATOTC010000005.1, read on the forward strand.
TCGCCCGCACCCGGCTCTCGCCGATCTGCTGGGCGACTTCGGCAGGCACGTTGATCGTCTCGCCGTCAACCTCGACGTTGAACTCGAGCTGGGTGTTGATCTCGGGCAGGTCGCCGGGCGGGAACTCGACGTCGACCACAGGGCCGGCAATGCCGACGATGCGACCGGACTTATTTGCGCCTTCGGTAAAGGAGGTACTAGCGGTGACAGTCATATCTAGGGGTGCTTTCAGGTCTCGGTAAGGGGATGAGAATCGGTGGAAGCCGCGGCAGCGGGAGACACAGCGCTGGGAGAAACAGCGGCGAAGGCCGCGGCGAAGTCGTCGATGGGCACCTCGGCACCCAACGCTTCAGCCCCACCGACGATCTCCATGATCTCGGTGGTGATCGCGGCCTGGCGGGCTGCGTTCATCTCCCGCGACAGTTTGGTGATCAGCTCTTCGGCGTTGTCGGTCGCGGACTTCATGGCCCGCTGCCGGTTGGCATGTTCAGAGGCTGCGCAGTCGAGCAGGGCGCCATACAGGCGCGCCTCGACATAGCGGGGCAGCAACGCTTCGAGCACAGCCTCGGGCGACGGTTCAAACTCGAACGAGGAGATCGCCTCCGCCGAGCCACCACCGACCTCGGCCATCACCCGGGTGTCCTCCAGGGGCAGGAACCGGCGCACAGAGACACGTTGGGTCCCCATCGACACGAACTCGGTGTAGATCAGCTCGACCTGGTCTATCTCGCCGGCCGAGAAGGACTCCGCCACATCGTCGGCGATGCGACGGGCGTCCTCGTAGCTGGGGTTGTCGGTGAACCCCATATAGGAATGGTCCACACGGTAGTGACGGAACTTGTAGTAGGCCGCCGCCTTCTTGCCGACCGTGAACAGCGAATAGTCCTTGCCCTCGCTCTGGTGGGCCATGAGCTGGCGTTCCGCGGCGCGGATCGGGTTGGTGTTGTAGGCCCCGGCGAGACCCCGGTCACCTGCCATAACAATGAAACCGACCCGCTTGACGTCGCCGACCTCACGCAGCAGCGGATGATCGACTTCAGCGCCGCTGGCAGCGAGGTTCTCGATCACCGATGTGATCCGTCGGGCGTAGGGGCGGGCGGCATCGGCGCGCTGCATCGCCTTGACCACCCGGGTCGCCGCGATCAGCTCCATGGCGCGCGTGATCTTCTTCGTCGACTGGACGCTCGATATGCGTCGGCGAAGCTCGCGCTCCTTACCCCCGGGCATCGCTCAGATCTCGTCTCGGGTGATCTCTTCTTCAGGCAGGGTGGTCTCGGAATCGACCATGTCCGAATGCGCCTCGCCCTGAGCCTCGGCTTCGGGTTCGGCGGTATCGATTGAAGAACCGGCGAACTGGTCGGCGAAGGCGGCGATAGCGGCCTCGAAGGCCTCCTCGTCGTCGATGACGCCTTCGCTGCGGATCTTCGCCATCACCTCGCGGTGGCGGGTCCGGAACCAGTCGAGCAGCTCCGACTCGAAACGCATCACATCCTCGACTTCGAGCTTGTCGAGGTAGCCCCGGGTGCCCGCGTAGATCGAGACAGCCTGCTCATCGACCGGATACGGCGAGTTCACACCCTGCTTGAGCAACTCGGTGAGACGATAGCCGCGCTCGAGCTGGGCAGACGAGACGGCGTCGAGGTCCGAACCGAAAGCCGCGAAGGCCTCCAGCTCGCGGAACTGCTGCAGGTCGCCCTTCAGCGTGCCCGTAGCCGCCTTCATGGCTGAGACCTGGGCAGCGGACCCGACACGGGAAACCGAGATGCCGACGTCGACGGCAGGCCGGATACCAGACTTGAACAGGTCGTCCTGCAGGAAGATCTGGCCGTCGGTGATCGAGATCACATTGGTCGGAATGAACGCAGAAACGTCGCCCGCCTTTGTCTCGATGATCGGCAGTGCGGTCAACGAGCCGGCACCGCGCTCGTCGGAGAGCTTGGCCGCACGTTCCAGGAGCCGGCTGTGCAGGTAGAACACGTCGCCGGGGAACGCTTCACGCCCCGGGGGACGGCGCAGCAGCAGAGACACCTGACGGTAGGCCTCGGCCTGCTTGGAAAGGTCGTCGTAGACGATCAGCGCATGCTCACCGTTCTCCATCCAGTGCTGGCCGATGGCGCAACCGCCGTAGGGTGCGAGGAACTTGAACGGCGCCGGATCAGAGGCCGGGGCGTTGACCACCACCGTGTACTCCATGGCTCCGAGCTCTTCGAGGGTGGCGACTGACTGGGCGACCGTCGAGGCCTTCTGCCCGATCGCCACATAGATGCACTTCACGCCCTGACCCCTCTGGTTGAGGATCGTGTCGAGGGCGACGGTGGTCTTGCCGGTCTTGCGGTCGCCGATGATCAGCTCCCGCTGGCCGCGGCCGATCGGGATCAGCGAGTCGATCGACTTGATGCCGGTCTGCATGGGCTCGTGCACGGGCTTGCGGCCCGTGATGCCGGGGGCCTGGATCTCCATCCGGCGGGGCTCGACATTGGTGAGCGGGCCCTTTCCGTCGATCGGTTCGCCGAGCGGGTTGACCACCCGTGAGAGCAGGCCGTCACCCACCGGAACCGAGAGGATGTCGCCGGTGGCCACAACCGCCTGGCCCTCAACGATGCCCTCCACGTCGCCGAGCACGACCGCGCCGATTGACTCCTCGTCAAGGTTGAGGGCCAAGCCCACCAGACCGTTCTCGAAGCGGAGCATCTCGTTGACGGCCGCGCCGGGTAGGCCCGAGACCCGTGCAATACCATCGCCGACCTCGAGCACCCGACCGACGGTGGTCTGCTCCAGGCTCGGTGTGAACTCATCGAGGTTGCCGCGGATCGCGGCGGCGATGTCGTCGGTGTTGATTGTTAGGGCGGTGTTGATCGTGAGATCTGACATTTCTCGTCTTTTCTGCTCTGTCCCTGTTTGTTGGGCGAAGTGTGCGGGCGAAGTGTGCGGGCGAAGTGTTTGATCAGCCGAAGTTCTCTCGGAGCTGCGACTGCCGGTGTCGCACGCTGCCGTCGATTACGTCGTCGCCGATTTCGGTTACTAGGCCACCGAGCACGCTCTCGTCGATGATCACACGGATCTCGACATCAGTGCCGGTGGACGATTTGATGGCTTGCGCCAGTCTTGTCTTCTGGTCTTCTGTCAGTTCGATTGCGGACCGCACCTTGGCCAGGACCCGGTCTCGGGTAGCTGCACCCCGGGCGACCATGGCATCGACGATGTCGGGAAGGTGGCCGCCGTGTCCTGTACCGACCACCATCGACACGAGCGCCGTGGTGACCGCAGACGCCTTGTCGCCGAGCAGGTCCTCGACCACGCCCTGGCGCCGTTCGATCGGGAACCGGCTGTCGGACAGCGCCGCCAACAGTTCGTCGTTGGCTCTCAGGGCCTCACCGATGCGGAACAGTTCGTCCTCGATCAGCGTCGACTGACCCTCAGCGGCAGCGACCGCCAGGAGCGCCTCTGCGTAGCCGTCGAGCCGTTCGTCAGGCATTGCCGCCGGCCACCTCGTCGATGTAGGCGTCCACGAGGGCTCGTTGTGTGTCGACATCAAGGTTCGATTGGATGACCCGTTCGGCCGCGCCCACCGCGATGTCGGCTACGACACCCCGCAAGTCCGAGACGGCCTGGGAGCGTGCCGACTCGATGTCAGCCGCGGCCCGGGCACGCATCTGCGCCACCTCTTCGTTGGCGCGGGCCTGAATCTCCGCGGCCACCAGGTCTGCTTGGGCACGGGCGTCCTCGATGATCTGTGCAGCTTCTGCCTTGGCGCCCGCTAGTTGCGCTTCATGATCGGCGAGAACCGTGGTCGCCTGGGTCTTGGCCTGCTCAGCTGCGTCGAGGTCCGCCGCGATCTTCTCGGAGCGTGCCTGCATGGCCCTCTGCACCGCAGGGAATCCCTTCCACCACATGAAACCGAAGAGGATCAGAAAGGCGGCGCCACCCCAGATGATCTCGTCGAGTTCAGGAATGATCGGACTCGGTGCCTCCACGCACTTCTCAAGGTCCTCTCCAAATTTCTTGAGTTTGTCTTCCTGGTGGGTCTCCTCAAGGACATCGAGCGAACCATATTTGTCCTCGGCACGACCAACCTCTTCAATCACGCAGGAACCGGTAGTCTCACCGACCGCTGCCGCGGGAACCGCGCCCAGCACTACGAGAACCCCGACGAGTCCGAATGCTCCGGCCAGACGCCGAATAGTTGCTGTCATAGTTGAACCTTTGCTTGGGGTGCTGCCTGAATTGCGGGCCGTTGTCTACGGCAGCAGCAGGATGAAGACGACGAAACCGATGAGGGCGAGGGCCTCGGTGAATGCGATCCCGAGGAACATCGTGGTACGGACCATGCCGGCCGATTCGGGCTGACGGGCCATCGAGGAGATGGCGTTGCCGACGACGGTGCCGATGCCGATGCCCGGTCCAATGGCGGCGAGGCCGTAGCCGAGGCCTGCACCGATCGCCATGAGCCCCTCGAGGACCTCTCCAGGTCCGGTTGCGTTTTGCGCTAGAAGGTTGAACACTTGCTTTCTCCTGTTGTTATTGAGAATTCGGGTTGGTTGGAAGGTTGGTGGACGGGTATGGCAGCCAGTTGAGCTTTAGTGCTCGGGGTGCATTGATCCACCGATGTAGACAGCGGTGAGAATGGTGAAGATGAAGGCTTGGAGTACCGAGACGAGGATCTCGAACCCTGTCATCAAGATGAGCATCGGGAACGAGAGAATCAGCGCGCCGCCATAGCCGATGCCTCCAGAACCCCACATGGCTGCGGACAACACGGCGAAGGTGACGAGCAGCAGGTGGCCGGCGACCATGTTGGCCCAGAGCCGGATCGCCAACGAGAAGGGCCGAACCAGGAAGGTCGATACCAATTCGATCGGCGTCACGATGATGTAGAGCACTTTCGGAACACCCGGCGGGAACAGCGAGTTCTTCAGGTAACCGAAAATACCCTGGCTGCGAACTCCCACGAAGTTGTAGATCACCCATACGACCAGGGCGAGGGTGACCGGCATCGCCATCCGCGAATTGGCCGGAAACTGGATGAAGGGGATGACCTCGGTGATGTTGGAGAAGAGGATGAAGAAGAACATCGTGGTCAGGAAGGGCATGAACTTCTTGCCGTCCGGTCCGATGGTCTGCATAACCACGGACTCTTCGATGAAGTTCACGCCCGACTCGGCGACATGCTGGACACCGGCCGGCACCAGCGACTCTCGCTGTCGACCCGCCAGACCGAAGATCATCATGGTCACAACCACAGAACCGAAATAGATGAGAACGGTCTTGTTGATCGCGTAGGGAGTTCCCTCGAACCAGATGCTCGGCCAGTCGAACAAGTGGTTTACAGGCGGGAACTCTAGAGCGAGGAGGTTCATGCTGAGTGCTCCGCGGTCGAATCGTTGGTTGTCTTGCTTGAATTAACTGGGTCGCCCTTGGACGACAGGACTGCTGCGCCTGGTTTCAGACCGGGAAACGCCAACGAAGCCGCAACGTGGCGGGTCTCCCAGGCCAACAGACCGATATGGGTGACCAACAGGCTGATGGCGAACGGTACAATCTCGAACCACTCGCTGCCGCGGATCGGCAGTACCGCCGCGGTGATGATTCCGAGGCGGGCGATGAAGCCGAACATGACTGCTCCGAACATCACTGCCGGACTGATCTTGGCGGACCAGGTGATTATCGCGGCACCCACCAGGAAGTTCACGGCCACGATGACCAGGCCGTAGCCGGATGACCAGAGCCCGGACCAACCCCAGAACACGGCACCGACCGCCAGCATCACCGGAGCGACCAACAAGGTGCGAACGGCGAGGTCACGGGCTATCTCGCGCTCAGGCGCACTGGCCGAGACCTCCGCAGGGAATGAGGTCATGCGATCCTTGGCTCGAGCGTTCATTGCGGACCCTGCCCGTAGGTGGCACGACGCCGTTGCAGTGCCTCGTCGAGCGAACGGCGGTAGGACGCACACAGCTTCTGAGTCTCATAGGCGAGCACAATCCCTGCGAGAAGCAACGTGAAGACTGGGAACAGTCCGAGACGGGAATCGATGAACCAGCCCAACAGGCCGAACAGAGCAGGCGTGACGATCATCTCAAAGGCTGCCGCAAAGGCATCACCCGCGCCCTTGCGCATCTCGCGTTGCTCCCGTTCTTCCACGGTAAACCCCTTTGAGTTGGGCCGACGGCGCGAGTTGGGCCGACGGTGCCCGCTCGTGAATTGATGCACAATCTATTGGTAAGCGTCGAAGGTGCCAACCTCAGGAGTCGAGCTTCTTGCGTCTTCCGTAACGCTTCTCGAAGCGCTCGACCCGGCCCGCGGTGTCGACGATCTTCATCTGGCCGGTGTAGAACGGATGGCTCTCGCTGGAGATCTCCACCTTGGCGAGCGGATATTCGTTGCCGTCCTCCCAGACGATCGACTCTCTCGTCTCGATCGTGGACCGCGTGAGAAACGACGTACCCGCCGAGGTGTCCTGGAATACGACGGCGCGGTACTCGGGATGGGTGTCAGATTTCATAGCCCCACGAGTCTACGACTCCAGTTCCGGCCTACAACCTGCGCGTCGGCGTTAGTTGGTGTCGGCGGGCGTCAGTTTGCGTTTTCAACCGACAGTTCGTTCAGCAGCGCCAGCACATCATCACCGGGGGCTGATTCATCACCCGAAGCGACAGCCATCAGACGTCGTCTCAACTCGCGGGACTCCTCGAGCTCAGCGGGAGACATGAGGATCTCCTCGTTGTGGGTCCCGGAGGCGACGACGTCAACAGCCGGATAGATCCGGCGGACCGCCAAGGCCCGCGAGAGCCGCAACTCGAGATTCGCGGTGTTGGCCAACTCCTCATAGATCAACTCGTCGACCGAACTCCCGCTGTCGACGACGATCGTGCCGACGATCGTCAACGAACCGCCCCCTTCGATGTTGCGAGCAGCGCCCAGGAATCGCTTGCATGCATGGACCACCGACCTGTCGATGCCACCCGACCCCGAACGGCCACCGTGGGAGGCTTCGAGAATGTAGGCGCGGGCTAGACGGGTGATGCCATCGACGACCAGACACACGTCCCTGCCATCCTCAACCATTCGTTTGGCCCGCTCGATCGTCATCTCCGCGATCGTGATCTGCTCATCGGTGGGCTGATCGAACGGGGAGCCGATCACCTCACCGCCCTGGACCCAGCGGCTCATGTCGGTGATGTCCTCGGGACGCTCGTCAACCAGCAGGACGAGCAACTCCACATCACTGTGGTTGACCTCGAGCGACCGGACCAGGTGTTTGAGCACCGTCGTCTTGCCTGCTCTCGGCGGTGACGCGACCAACGCCCTCTGACCCTTCCCCAACGGGGTCAGCAGATCGACTATCCGGGCCGTGGGGTCCTTCGGTTCTTGAGAACCCGCCAACACCAGGCGCTCGTCGGGGAAGACCGGTGCCTGTTCATCGAAGGCCACGCGCTCGGTAGCGGCTTCGGGAGGGCCGCCGTTGACCGTCAGCAACTCTACCATCGCCGGGTTCTTCTCGTTGCGTCCGGCGGGGCGCGACGTGCCGCTGAGGTGGACGCCCTTGTCCAGGTTGTACTGCCGGACCATCTTCACCGGCACGTAGGCGTCGTCCTTCGACGGGAGCGCTCCGTCGACTCGCAGGAACCCGTAACCCTCGGGACGCAGTTCGAGATAGCCCGCAACCGGCACCACATCACCGTTCCACGGTTCATTGGTGTCCTTGTTGTTCTCCCGCTCGCGTCCTCGGCGGCGTCGACGTCGGTTTGTTGGTTCAGCCTCCGGCGCCTGCGAACCGGGCTCACCGTTGTCCGCCGATTTCGGTTCAGACTTCTTCGCGCCGGCCGCCTCCTCACCGTCGAAAGCCTCACCGGACCCAGGATCAGAATCGGCGGAATCGGCGCCCTCCGCGGCCGACTCGGTTTCGGCCGCGGGCGGAGCGTCGACGGAGTCACCGTCTCCCCCGCTTACCAGATCGAGTATCAGGTCGATGATCTCGCCCTTGCGTGCACGGGTCGGCGGCTTCTTCCCGAGCGTGCTGGCGATTTCGGTGAGTTCTTCGCGGTCCTTGCGTTGAAGGGTCGACCGGCGCATCTCCGCGGTTTCCACGGATTCGTCTCCTCATGATCGTGAGTGGTGCTGCATCCGGCAAGTAACGACCAGGGTCGTACGAGATACGACTCGTCGTCGGCAACCGAACAGCGCACAACAGGTTAGGGGCGCAGAACCGCAGCCGCAACCGACCCCTGCATGCAGCCCGAGCGACCACGCGAACAAGAGCGGGAAGTGGAACGCAGCAATCAGGGGCGGCTAGCCGACCTCGACGCAACCGTCGGTGTCGATGCCGAGGGGCACCCAGTCACCGGACGGTTCGGGACGAAGGCGCTCACCACCAGACTCAATGAGCGCTCCCACGCTGGGACCAGAACCGCTCAGCCACGCGGCATGGCCCAAACCTCGCAGCCAACTGACAACCTCAGCTGAGTCTGGGAGCGCGCTCAGACGGGCGGTCTCATGGATCTGATCTCCGTTGGCACCCGCTATGAGATCCCATGATCCGTTCAGCAACCCGGCGTAGACCGCCGCACAACAAGCAGCGTGGGCAACCACATCCACAATGTCGAGAGCTTCAGGTAGCACTGCGCGCGCAGAGGCAGTGAAAGACACCCCCGCAGGGATCCACATATAGAACTGACCGGGCTCCAGGCACGGGACATCGGTATGGATACGGCCGCCGACCGCGAGGTTCAACCCGCCGTATGCCGATGCCGCGGCGTTGTCGGGGTGGCCCTCGATCTCATCGGCCACCGCGAACGCCGCTTGGCGCGCGGCGGTGTGGTCCAGCCCGTCCGTGCGGAAGCCGAGGTACGCGGCCCCGACACAGGCGGCCGCGCTCGAACCCATGCCTCTGCCGATCGGCAGTTCGCTGCGGGACCACAATCGATCAAAGGAGGTCCCGGTGCGTTTCAACGCGGTCCATACAAGATCGTCAGGGCCAACCGTCTCGAAGCCGTCGAGAGGCTCGTCAGTGAGTTCGTAGTAGCGATCGATCCCAAGCGCCAGAACATCGAACCCCGGGCCGAGATTGGCCGAAGAACCCGGTACCCGAACGCGCACTAGCTGAGCCCGTCCACGCGGAGCCCGTCAACAAAGTCCTCAACGGTCGCAAGGTCGTTGGGAAGCACCGCATAATCTTCGCGGCGATCGAAGATGTCGGCCAGGTGAGGCGGCAGTTCGGGGCGGACGCCTGTCGCCTGCTCCACCGCGTCGGGGAACTTCGCGGGGTGCGCGGTCGCCAGCGAAACAACATGCTCGCCGGCTCTGCGATGACGCTGGGCCACCCCGATGCCGACCGCTGTGTGGGGGTCGACCAGCATGCCGTGACTTTGGTATATCTCGTTGATGATGGCGAGCGTCTCCGAGTCGTCGATCCGGTCACCGGAGAACTCGTCGGTCAGGCGCTGATGCTGCGCCGGGGTGAGCGCGGCACGGCCGTGGTCCCGGAACCCGGCGATCAACTCGGCTGTGGCTGCACCGTTGCCGTCGAGCAGTTCATACAGCAGGCGCTCAAGGTTCGAGGAGATCTGAATGTCCATGCTCGGTGAGAGAGTCGGCACCACCTCCTCCGCGCGCATCTCTCCCGTCTCGATGAGGCGCGAGAGGATGTCGTTGCGGTTCGATGCGATCAGGAAACGGTCGACGTTCAAGCCCATCCGCGCCGCCACATGACCCGAGAAGACGTTTCCGAAGTTGCCGGTGGGAACACAGAACGTAGTTGCCTGCGCTGGGTCGGTGGCGGCGCCGCGGCCGAGCTGTTGAACAGCCCACACGTAATAGACGATCTGCACCATCACCCGTGCCCAGTTGATCGAATTGACCGCAGCCAGACCGTGCCGCTCGCGGAAGGGTTCGTCACCGAACATCGCTTTAACCAGGTCCTGGCAGTCGTCGAATGTTCCCTGGACCGCCACCGCATGAACGTTGGCGTCTTTCAGGGTGGTCATCTGGCGACGTTGGACCTCAGTGGTCCGGCCGTGGGGGAACAGCACCACGATGTCGACGTGTTCGCTGCCGCGCACTGCCTCCATCGCCGCTGAGCCGGTGTCGCCGGAGGTCGCGCCGACGATCATCACCCGTTGCCGGCGGCGCTTGAGTTCGTGGTCGAACAGCCTTCCCACAACCTGCAGGGCGATGTCCTTGAACGCCAGGGTCGGTCCGTGGAACAACTCCATGAGGTGATGCCCGTCGTCGAGCTGCACCAGGGGGCACACGTCGGGATGGTCGAACGTGGCGTATGCGTCCTCCAGGATCGACTGGAGGTCTTCACGCCCGAGCGCGCCGCCGACGAACGGCTGTATCACCTCAGCGGCCAGATCCACATATGACGACGAAGCCGAGACCGTGTGTGCGGGCAGAGTCGGCCAATCGGTTGGCAGGAACAGACCACCGTCCGGCGCCAACCCGGTGAGGAGGACGTCAGCGAATCCCAGTTCCGGCGCTCTGCCGCGGGAACTGCCGTAGAGCACGGCCATGGTCAGCCCTCGCCACCGATCACCCGGATTGCGGAGTGGACGTCGACGACCACATCGAGGTGCCGCAGCTCGGCCATGGTCGCTTTCACGGCTGCTTCAACCGAGTCGTGGGTGATGAAGATCAGACGGGCACGATCGCCGAGGCCCTGCTGTTCCATTGACTGGATCGACACGCCGTGGCGGCCGAACACATCAGCGACCTGGGCCAGAACACCCGGCCGGTCGGTGACGGCGAGGCTCATGTAGAACGCCGATTTCAGGGCGTCCAGTGGTCGGATCCGGGCGGGTGCGAGGGCGCCGATCCGGCCCGGTGTGCCGTGAACCATGTTGGTGGCGGCGTCGACCACATCACCGAGGACCGCACTGGCTGTCGGTCGACCACCGGCGCCTCGCCCGTAGAACATAAGGTCACCGACCGCTTCGCCCTCGATGAACACGGCATTGAAGCTGTCGCGCACCGCGGCGAGGGGGTGTGACTTGACGACGAGCGCGGGGTGGACCCGGATCGCTATCTCCGGGTGGTTCCTGATGTTGTCCCCGAACGCCTCGATGACGGCAATGGCCTTGACGGCGAATCCCATCCGGTCCGCCACCGAGATGTCCTCGGCGGTGATGTTCGAAATCCCCTCGTGGTACACGTCGGTTGACTGCACCACCGAGCCGAAGACGATCGAGGCGATGATCGCGGCTTTTGCGCCGGCGTCGTACCCCTCCACATCAGCGGTCGGATCGGCCTCTGCGTAGCCGAGTTCCTGCGCCTCGCCCAGAGCGGTGCGATAGTCGATGCCAGCGTCGGTCATCCTGGTCAGGATGTAGTTGGTGGTGCCGTTGATGATCCCCATCACCCGACGGACGGGTTCACCTGCGAGCGAAGCCCTCAGCGGTCGCATCAGGGGTATCCCACCGGCCACTGCGGCCTCGAAGAGGAAATCGACGCCGGCGGCGTCGGCCGCCGCGAACAGTTCAGCGCCGTGGGACGCGAGCAGAGCCTTGTTGCCGGTGACCACCGGCTTTCGAAGTTCGACCGCGCGGCGGAGCAGTTCCAGCGGCTCATCGACCCCACCGATCAACTCGACGATGATGTCGACGTCCGGATCTTCGACCACAGACGCAGCGTCGTCGGTGAACACATCTGTGTGCAGTTCGAGTCCGCGGTCCTTGTTGAGCGAGCGGACCGCTGCGCGTGTCACCCGAAGCTCAACACCCGTGCGCGCCGAAATGGTGGTCCGTCGCTGCTCCAACAACGACACGAACGCACTGCCGACATTGCCGCATCCGAGTAGACCGATCGATACCTGCTTCACGGGCGACGAGCGTAGCTTACGCCCGGAGGCCTCAAGCGGTGATTTGCCTGTGAGTCGAACACCGCGCGGTCAACTTCGTCATGTGGTTGAATGCATTTATTGTTATTCTGTGATTTGTAATGTCATCGAACCACCGGAAAGTGTCTCCTGTCAGCCGGGCCGCCTTTGAGCGCGCTGTCCTGGGTCTGGTGCAGGGCCCCGGCGTGGTCCCCACACCGGACCCGCCGGATCGCGGCGGCGACCCTGCGGTCGTGGAGACCGTCGCCGGCGACGGCAGCCTCGCTGACGTGTTGGCGGAGCGGGGTCGGCTCAGCGAGCCGGAGTGTCGCGGGGTCGGTTCTCGGATCGCCGCGGCGCTCGCAGAGATCCACGGGCGCGGCGTGGTCCACGGCGACGTCAAGCCCGCGAACATCGTGATGGCCCCCGACGGAGACCTCTGGATCGCCGACTTCGACGCAGCCGGGCCAGTGTCGAGCCCTCGCTCGAGGGGCACACCGCAGCGCCTGGTCAACCACTCCACCCTCGACTACAGCGACGACATCGTCGGTGTGGCGCTGGTTGTGGCCGAGTGCGCAACAGGGATCGTGATCGACCCGACCGTCGAGTGGTCGGCGCCGGCTCTCGCTCTACTCGGTTGCAACGCCGACCTCGCCGGTGACCTTGCCGCGGTCCTCGCCGACCCGACCGATCTGCGTCGCGTGGCCGCACTGCTCGGGAGTCCCGAGGACCGGCTTCCCAGCGCTGCGGAGGTCCGCACCGGAAACGACCCGACGCCCACCATCGACTTCGAACCGACGGTCATCGCCGGTCTCGACCCCCTGCCGAGCACAACAGAGGTGTTGAACCAGCCTCCAGAGCCCGCGGGCTGGCAAGACTCCATCCAACGAACGCTCCGGAAGTGGACGCTGCGACTCCGCAACAAACAATCCGAACTGACTGCCCCGGTCAAGAAACGACGGGGACCCTCAGACGTCCAGACGGGTTAGATCCTCGAAGGTCTCTCGGCGGACCACCAGGCGGGAGGTGCCGTCAGCGACGAACACCACCGGGGGACGCAGCACCTTGTTGTAGTTGGAGCCCATCGAATGGCCGTACGCCCCGGTCACCGCCGTGGCCAGAATGTCGCCCACCTCCAGATCAGCGGGAACCTGCGCGTCGCGCACCAACAAGTCGCCGGACTCGCAGTGCTTGCCCACCACAGAGACGGTCATCGGCCTATCAGCCTCGACCGCACGAGGCACAAACGCCTCATACCCAGAGCCGTAGAGGACGGGACGAGGATTGTCGCTCATCCCACCGTCGACAGACACATAGGTGCGAACCCCGTCGATCCGCTTGATCGTGCCCACGGTGTAGAGCGTGACCGCAGCCGCCGCCACGATTGAACGGCCCGGTTCGGCCAACACCCGCGCCGTCACACCCAGGTCAGCGCACGTGGAGATCACAGCCTCCCCCCACTGCGTGATCGTCGGCGCCGATTCGGCGGTCACATAAGCGACGCCGAGCCCTCCGCCGACGCTCATCTCTTCAAGGTCGTATCCCGCGGCCGCTTCGGCAATCACCGCGACGGTCCGCTCCAAAGAAGACAGCGCGAACACCTGGCTGCCGATGTGCGCGTGAACACCCACCAACTCCACCGACTGCGAGGCGCGGGCCCGTTCGATCGCGGCATCGGCCGCCCCAGTGGAAACGGTGAAACCGAACTTCGTGTCGTCGTGACCCGTCGCCACGAACTCGTGGGTCTCCGCCTTTATCCCCGGAGTCAGGCGCAACAGCACCTTGGGGCGGACGCCGAGCGCAGCGTGGAGGTCGTCGAGGCGGTCGAGCTCGTCGAACGAGTCAACAACGATTCGGCCCACACCCGCCTCGAGAGCGGCGGTCAACTCGGCCGTCGACTTGTTGTTGCCGTGCATCACGAGCCGGTCCGCCGGAACGCCGGCCGAAAGAGCGACATGGAGCTCACCGCCGGTCGCCACATCGAGGTGCATCCCCTCCGAATGGGCGAGCCGCGCCATCTCCGCACACAGGAAGGCCTTGGTCGCGTACGCCACGCCGTCTCCGAACACCGCCACCGCCTCGCGGCAACGGTCGCGCAGGTGCGCCTCGTCATAGACGAACAAGGGAGTGCCGTACTCGTCGGCCAGATCGAGCACGTCGCAACCGCCGATCTGCAGTCGCCCGTCGACGACCGAAGCAGAGTCGGGCAGCAGGCGGAAGGGCAACGGAGACATGGCTACATCGATTCGGGCGCGGAGACGCCGAGCAGGTCGAGGCTCACGCCCAGTCCGATGCGGGTCGCTTCCACCAGCCACATCCGGGCTTGACGCACCTCTTCGTCGATGTCGTCTCGCAAGATGGGGCAATCGTGCCAGAAACCGTGAAGCGCTGCAGCGCATTCCCGGGCCCAGGTCGTGACCTGATGGGGGGCACGCGCCAGCATCGCCCGTTCAACAGTGTCCGGGAGCTCCGACAGCACGCGCAACAGGGCGAGCTCCCGCGGGTGAGTGAGAACCGACAGGTCGACCTCTGCCAGAGGCGACAGCGCGACGCCTCGCCGGGCGGCCTGCCGGGCCAGAGAATGCACCCGGGCATTCGCGTACTGCACGTAGTACACCGGGTTCTCGCTCGACTCCGCCACGACAAGATCGACGTCGATCGTCTGGGTCGTGTCGATCGACTGCAACAGGAACGTGAGGCGCGCGACATCGGCACCGGCCAGCTCAACGAGGTCGCGGGCCTCCACCATCTGGCCGGCGCGCTTGGACAACCGCGCCTCAGCACCGTCTCGAATCAGCGTCACATGTTGACCGATGAGCACCTCGTAGCTGTCGGCGGGGTGACCCAGCATCTGCATCGCCGCAGTCATCCGCGAGACGTAACCGTGGTGGTCAGCGCCCAGAATGTCGATCAGCCGCTCGCCGCGGGAGTACTTCTGCTGGTGGTACGCGATGTCTGGAAGGAAGTACGTGGGCTGTCCGTCGGACTTGATGAGAACCCGGTCCTGACCGTCGCCGAAGTCGGTGGTGCGAAGCCATGTCGCACCCTCGGACTCATAGACAAACCCGCCTTCGGTCAACTCGGCCAGGGCCGCCTCGACCGCACCCGACTGCGCCAGACGATTCTCCGACGCCCAATGGTCGAACTCGGCGTTCATCGACGCCAGCACCTCAACCTGGTCGAGGTGGGCGCGCTCGGTCCCCCAGGCGACCGGATCAGCGTCGGCGGGCATCTCCTGTGCCCACTCAACGACATATTCCCCGAAGTAGCCGCCCTCGGGAGGGTCTTCGCCGGCCTTGCGGGCCGTCAGCGACGCCCCGAACAACGACATCTGCGTCCCCCGGTCGTTCACATAGAACTCTCGGGTCACCTCATAGCCGCAGCGCTCAAACAGGCGGGCCAACGAGTCGCCGTAGGCCGCCCAACGACCGTGCCCCGCATGCAGCGGGCCGGTCGGGTTGGCCGACACGTACTCGATGTTGACCGACGATCCCGCGCCGACAGCCGAGCGGGCGAACTCGCCCACACCTGCGTCGACGATGCCGGCCAGCACGTCGTGCAACCAGCTCGGAGCCAGACGGAAGTTGACGAATCCAGCGCCCGCGACCTCAACAGCAGTGACATGACGGGGAGGATCCGCGTTGAGCGTGTCGGCCAACTCCTGGGCCAGCTCCCTGGGGTTGCGACCAGCACGCTTGGCCGTCGCCAAGGCAACATTGCTCGACCAGTCGCCGTGGGCTGGGTTGCCCGGCCGTTCGATTCCTATCTGTTCGGGCTCGGTACCGATCCCCGCGCCATCGAGAGCCGCGGCGAGCGCAGAGCGAAGATGTTGACGCACATCCATGGGCCGGACCTCAACGTAGCTGGAACGTGGCTGGGAGCGCCTGATCCTAGCGGTAGCATTGGCCGACCCCTTAGGGTCAAGCCCTCGTAGCTCAGAGGATAGAGCATCGGCCTCCGGAGCCGTGTGCGCAGGTTCGAGTCCTGCCGAGGGCGCTCAACAGACTGGCGTCAACTGGATGAGCCGGTTTCCGGAAGCGGAGCGGGGCTACGAGGCGACGAAAGCCAGAGTGTCGGGGTCGTAGCGTCCGAGCTCAGCCGGTGCGTCGGAGATGTCGAACTTGCCCGGACCCAAAGAACCCAGCGGGACTCCCGTGACTTGGATGGGACCGTAATTCTCCGCCGCGGCTCCGAACGACTCGGTGGTCAGTTCCGGGCCGGCTGCTTGCGCAATGGCCGCGAATATATCGATCGCTTGACATGCGCCGATGGTCGGTCCCAGGTTGTCCATTCCGTCGGTGCTGGGGTCGACGTCAACGACTTCACCTGTTGCCTCCTGGAATCGATCGACACAGTCGGCCACCCCCGCGATGTTCTCTTGATACGCAGTGGCGTCGTCGGTCTCACGCAGCAGCGCCACCGCGTTGTGGAACACCGAAAGGTCGTATCCGAGAGTCTCCTGAATCAGCGACAACGAGACGTGGGTGTCTTCCGGCAGCAGAATCGGCATATCAAGCCCTGCGCTGTCATAGAAGGCAATAATGTCCTGGGCGCTCTCCGGCGCGCTGCCGAGAATCACCTCGGCGTTGTCGGCTGCCCAGCGCTCTGCCAGGACTTGGATTTCGGCTTCGGCGCCGGCGATGTCGTTGTCGATGGTGCGGAGCGTGTTCGAGACAACCTCGATACCACGGTCTTCAAGCACAGCAACGTAGTCGTTGTGGAGGCCCTCTTTCGACGCTATGCCGTGCACCGCGATCTGCATGCCGGCACTCAGGTGTCCTGTGTCGATCAGCGTGTCTATGTTGACTTCAACCAGTCGCGTGGGGATCGGGTCGACGCCGATCAGCGGCGCTCGGGACCGCTCGAACTGCTCGGGGGAGATGGCGAACGTGTTGACTGCGATCGTGTCGTTGAGTTCCGTGTAGCACAGGGCGGATTCGCGGATGAGAATGCCGACCACTGCGAAGACCTGTTCATCGTCGACATTGCTCACGCACAGCGCGTCGATCTCGACGTTCAGCAGCGGATGGTAGAGCGAGAAGACCATTTCGAGCTGACGGCCGTTGATTCCTCCGGCTTCGTTGACGGCATCAATGGCGACTTGGAACTTCGCTTCGATATCGCCGGGCTGTCGGTTGAGCACCGACAGGTCGGGGAACACAGCGGCGATCTTGATCGTCGTGGCGCTGACCCCGGTGTTCGGTTGCGGTCAGCTCGACGGGCTCGGGCTCGGGTTCAGGTTCGGGTTCGTCCGGTGCGACGGTGTCCGGCGTCTCTTCGGCATCCTCGGGCGTCTCGTCGGACGGAGCGGACTGCGTGGTCGACGGTTCATCAACTTCGGGCGTCTCGTCAGCTCCGCTGTCAGCGGAAGGCACCCCGTCATCAGACGAGTCGCCCGAGCATCCGGCTGTGACGAGCAGCGCTACGAGCGCTCCAGCAGCAATTCTGTGAAATCTGGACATGGTACGAACTCCCCCTCGTCGTACGGCACTGCTGCAAGCCTAGACTAGTGCCAGTATAAAGCGCAATAGTTTTGGCCACAGACTCCGCACCGACCCACATCTCGGCCCGTCGACCACTCAGCGGCTGATCTCGCCCTCCGGCTCAGTGGCGCCGGCCGCTAGTAGATGCCGGGAAAGATCTTGTAGGGGACCCGTGCCTGGTACTCGGCCCACTTTTCGGCACCGTACTTCTCTGCGCAGCGTTTCTCGTCCTCGATCTGGCGGGGAACGAACATCGACACAACGATTATGGCGTACGTCCAAGCCCACAAATTGGTGAAGTAACCCCAGACGAGTCCCATGGACAGCGCGTACAGACCTTCGCCGAAGTAGTTGAAGTGCCTCGCCGCCCCCCAGAGCCCGCTGCACAGAATCTTGCGGTCGCCCGCCTCGATGATCTCCGGTTCGATGATGCCCAGGAACTTGCGTTCGGGCCAGCGCTTGAACGTGTACTTCTGCAGGTTGGCGCCCCGGGAGATCACCCAGCCCGCCAGGAACAGCAAGCCCGCGCCGATCAACCAGAAATACGTCCAGCCAGTCGAGAAACCCGGATCGGCCACCGGCGCCAGACCCCAGATCGGCACGAGGAACATCCAGCCCCACACGAACGGGCCTCCCCAAGTGAGCTTGAACCCGATGTTCTCGTGGATGAGATCGTAGGTGTAGAGCTGCACCCGCTCGAAGACGAAGTAGTCGAAGACGTAGAAGGAGTTGATTGCCACGTAAAGGAACAGGCCGGGGTTGGTGTCGGCCACGTTGTCGCTGTGCCAAGCCGCTGCGGACCAGGCGTTGAGCGACAGCATCGTGCCGCCGACGATGTAGAAGTACATCTTGACGTCGAACCGGTTGTTGAAGAACTGCAGTTCCTGCGCACGGCCGAACCAGAATGCCAGGAACTTGTTCTTCTGTTCACCTTCCGGCTGGGTGTAGACCAGGATGGAGTTGGCGACGACGGCGGTGACGAAACCGCCGGCTATCGCATACATGGTCGACCGGTAGAACCAGTCGCGGGGAATCCCAAGAGGTTCGAGGGCCCAGACAATGTGTGCCAGTACGAACACCAACAGTCCGTTCAGGCGGTAGCTGCGGGGCTTGCCGGTCTCACGGCCGGATACATAACCGGTCACCCGCCGGGCCGGCAGGATCATGTGCGCCACGAAGGCAAAGACGCATACAAACAGTGGCGTGAGGAAACCCAACACCACCTCACCACCGGACAGTTCGAAGAGATGGTCAATGCCGAGCCAATTAATCATGGCCTTTAACCTAACTCTCCAGACTCACAGGAGCACCAAATCCGTCGGCGTCCGCAGACCGGTTGGGGAATGCGATCGAACTCACATCTCGGCCCATTGACCACTCAGCGGCTAGCTTGAACGCATGGCCGTCACCGAGTCTCCCCCGGCGAAGAAACCCCGCTGGACATACCAGTGGAAGGAGCTCTTCGACGAGGTGATCACCAGCGGGCTCTGCACAGGCTGCGCCGGCTGCGTGATCTCCTGCCCGCACGATGTGATCGGCTACGAACACGAACCGGGCGCATACACACCATTCCACCTCGAAGAGGAGCTGGGTCTCGACGACTGCGTCCACGGGCAGAAGGGATGCACCTCATGCACCCGGGCATGCCCCCGATTCCGCATGTGGGAACCAGAAGCCGACATGCACCTGTTCGGTCGTGAACGCACACCCGAAGAGGTGTCCGGGGTCTACTCCGACATCCTGTTGACCCGCGCCACAGACGACTTCGTCTACGAGACCGGCCAGGATGGCGGCCTGGTGTCGGCGATCCTCATCTGGTGCATCGAAAACGACATCATCGACGGGGCCCTCACCAGCGGCGTCGAGAACCTGCCCAACGGAGAACCAGGCTGGAAAGCGTTCCCGATGGTCGCCACCAACCGCGAGGAGGTGCTGCGGGGCGCGGGGAGCCGCTACACCTACTCCGCCAACACGATGGCCTTCCCCGAAGCCAAGGAGAAGGGCCTCGAACGGCTCGCACTCGTCGGCATGAGCTGTCAAACGTCAGTGGCGCCAGTGATGTGGCACCGCAAAGTCGGAAAGGTCTCCAGACCGATCAAGCTCAACCTCGGTCTGCTCTGCTCCAAATCGTTCGACGACTCCCTCTTCGACGAACTGTTCGAGGTGAAGTACGGCCTCGCCAAGGAGAACATCTCGAAGATGAACATCAAGGGCGTCTTCCAGATCTGGACCAAAGACGGCGGCTACCACGAGATCAACCTCAAGGAATGCCACGCCTGGACCCGCGAGGGCTGCCACCTGTGCCCCGACTTCGCCGCAGAACACGCCGACATCTCCACGGGAGGCATCGGGGAACTCACCGACTGGACCCTCACCATCGTCCGCACCGAGCTCGGACGCGCCGTGATCGGCGCGATGGTGGCCGACGGCGTGATCGAAACGAGGCCCGGGGACGACGACCCCGGAGCGATCGCGTTGATGCACAAACTGGCCCAGAAGAGCCGCGACCGGTGGCCGGAATGGGCTCAACCCGCCGCTAAGGTAACCGTTTCGACCAAGCCAGCAGAGTGACCGAGTCAGCGGAGTGACCAAGCCAGCAGGGTGACAACATGGATATCGAGTTCTGGGTGGACCCAATTTGACCGTGGTGCTGGGTGACGGCCCGTTGGGTCGTCGACGAGATCAAACCCGCCCGTGACCTCAACATCACCTGGCAGCCGATCAGCCTCCTGTTGAAGAACCAGCCCGAACCGGAGTCGCCGTTCTACGAACCGACGAAGCGGACCTACCGCCTGTTGCGGGTGATGGAATCGGTGCGTGCGACAGAAGGCGAGGACGCGGTCTTCGACCTCTACTGGGAGTACGGCAGACGCATCCACCACGACGAGGAGTTCGACTTCGACCTGGCCGAAGCGCTCGAAAGCGTCGGTCTCGACGCTTCACACAGCGCCGCCTACGACGCAGAGACCTTCGACGCCGAGATCGCGCAGCGCCACGATGCAGGTCTGGTTCTCTGCGGCGACGATGTGGGAACCCCGATCATCGCCTTCGACAACCGGCACGGCGACAAGCAGGCCTACTTCGGTCCTGTCATCACCCGGGTCCCGCCGACCGAGGATTCGTTGGCCATGTGGGACGCTCTTGTCACGATGATGGGCATCGACGGGTTCTGGGAACTGAAACGCACCCGCACCGAACGCCCGGTGTTCGGCAGCCGCCCCTAGCCGTGCGGGTCTAGGTCCTTCGTCGGGGTTTGGGTTATTGTGGGTCGGTGGCCGAGTTCTGCGTGAACGCTGCGGTCTCTGCTTTTTCGGGTCGACTACCGCGCGGTGTGCGGGTCTGGGCGCGGTGTTGCTCGGTTTGTCTGCTTGTCGTGGGGATGTTTGCCGGTCTGTTGTTGGCAGCATCACCAGCGGGGGCTCAGGACGGCTTGGTCGAAGTTGACGGCGAGCGGTACTACACGAGGCCCGTGCAGTGGGTGACCGACAACAACATCGTCACCGGCACGACCCCGGCGTGTTTCGGACCCGACATTCCAGCAACACGCGGCGAAACCGCCCTGTACATGTGGCGCATGCAAGGCCGGCCCGACGCCCCGCCGCATCCCTTTGACGATGTGGCCGACGATGAGCAGCAACCAGCGGTGTCGTGGCTGTATGGCGCTGAGATCACAACGGGCACCACTCCAACGACCTTCGCGCCCGACGAGCAGCTGACCAGGGCCCAGGTCGCGGCGTTTTTGCATCGACTCGCCGGCGAGCCGTCTGCTTCGGGTCATCCGTTCGTTGATGTTTCTGCGGGATGGCAACAACAGCCGGTCGCCTGGATGGTCGCCAACAGAATCACCACCGGCACCAGCCCCACAACCTTCGCACCAGACGAACCCGTGACCCGCGCTCAGCTGGCCACGTTCCTGTACCGCTACCAGGACAGCCCGGAGGTGACAGTCAACCCGGTGCCCGGGTGCGACAGATTCACCGCCGTTGACGCCGGCGCTCGGCATTCGTGCGGTCTGCGCACCGACCAAACAATTGCTTGTTGGGGCAGCAACGACCTCAGCGTTGCCACTCCTTTGGACGGGCTGTTCAAGTCCGTTGAGACAGGCACCTCACGTTCATGTGGTGTACGCATCGACGACACTGTCGCCTGCTGGGGCAGCCGCAACTACGGGAGACTCGAAGCTCCGCAGGGACAATTCAGCGCGGTCAGCACAGGTGCCCATCATTCTTGCGGGATATCTGTTGATGCCACTGTCACTTGTTGGGGAGCGACCTCGGATGGCCGCACGGATGCGCCCGAAGGAGAGTTCAACGCAATCAGCGCCGGCGATGCCCACACATGCGCAATTCGCACCGACGACACGGTCAGCTGTTGGGGCCGAGGCAAAGACGGCCAAACGGATGCGCCCGAAGGAGAGTTCATCTCGGTCAGCGCGGGACTCGACTTTTCCTGTGGAATACGCGCCAACGCCGCCATCACCTGCTGGGGCTGGAACGGCAGCGGTCAGACCAACGCCCCGACAGGGTCGTTCACCGACATCAGCGCGGGTCAGAGTCATGTCTGCGCGCTGCACACCGATGCCACGATCGCCTGCTGGGGCTTGGACAGGCATCGACAAACAGATGCTCCAGGAGGGTCGTTCACCGACATCAGCGCAGGAAGTCACCATTCCTGCGCTCTGCGTACCAACGCCACCATCGCCTGCTGGGGCAGGGACTGGGCTGAACACTACGAGACACCCGATGGCGAATTCACCGCAGTCACAACGGGAGATGAACACGCCTGCGCTCTAAGTGCAAATGGGACCATTACCTGTTGGGGCTACGACATCAGCGGCAGGATCTATCCGCCCTCTGGCCGGTACATCGATGTCACCGCAGGAACAGAACATACCTGCGGGCTCCGCACCGACGCCACCATCGAGTGCTGGGGCACGAATAGCGTCGGCCAGACCGACGCACCCATCGGACAATTCACCGCCATCAGCGCAGGACGGTCCCATTCCTGTGGGATACGCACCGACGCCACCATCGAGTGCTGGGGTACGAACAGCGTCGGCCAGACCGACGCACCAGCCGGAGAATTCACCGCCATAAGTGCAGGTAATCACCATTCTTGCGGGATACGCACCGACGCCACCGTCGAATGCTGGGGTGCGAACTGGAATGGCGAAACGGACACACCAGTCGGACAATTCACCGCGATCAGCGCGGGGCAGTTTCACTCCTGTGGAATACGCACCGACGCTACAATCACATGTTGGGGCGCCGGTTTCGGCATAGTCAACGTACCCATCGGACAATTCACCGCGATCAGTGCAGGCGAACAACATACCTGCGGCACAAACACCGACAGAGCTGTCGTCTGCTGGGGTCGCCACAGCAACGCGGAAACCGGTTCGTTCACCAGCGTCAGCGCAGGCACCCAGCAGTCGTGCGGGTTGCGAACCAATGCAACCATCTCATGCTGGAACGGCGTGGCGACAGTCCAGGCTCCACCCGGGGTCGAGCCTTTCGTCGGACACGGGCAAGCGGACCCAGCTGTGTGTAGGCCGTTCGGCGCCCACGGTGTTACGGCGGGGTTCCCGCTGCCGTCAGGGAGGGTCGACTCGACGGGTACCGCGCGTGTGGCGGTGTTGTTCGTCGACTTCGCCAACGCCGAGGCGTCCCATTCCACCCTGACAGAGGCCCAGTTCGGCCTTCCCTACGCCGAAGCCTACCTGGAGGCATCCAGCTACCAGATGCTGGATGTCGAATTTGTACCCCTGCACGGCTGGCTACGAGCCGGAAACGACCACGAGCACTATCACAACGAAAACGTTGTGGGGAATATCACGATCGGAAACTCGATTACCGCGGAGGCAGTGCGACTGGCTGACCCCGATTTCGATTTCAACAGAATCGACGCGGTCATGGTTGTGCTGCCCTCCTCACACTTCGGCGGCGGCTTTGCAACGGGATCCCTTGAGACTCGCGAAGGCTTCGTTTCAAGAGGTACCTTGATCAACAGCCGTCCTATTGAGGAGCCCAGAGAACCCTACCGGTGGGGTGACGTCGCGGCACATGAGCTTATCCACAACCTCGGGTTGCTGGACATGTACCCGTACGCCAGCCTGGACATCGTTGACGCGCCTGCGGGCAAGACTCTGGTCAGATCCACTTTCGGCCCTATGGGCTTACGGGTCCATTTCCCAGCAGATCCTGAAGATCCACGCCTGACGCAAACCTGGCTCTATCCCAACGGCTCTCAATCCGTAGGTTACACAACGTTGTTAGCGGCCGAAGAGATGCTGGCTTGGAGTCGTTGGCAACTCGGCTGGCTCAACTCCGAACAGGTCAGATGCGTCACCGACACCGAATCGGTCGTCGACTTGGAGCCGATAGCTGAACCCGGTGACGGCATAGCAATGGCTGCGATACCGCTGTCGAGCACCGAAGTGATCGTCGTTGAAAACAGACGCAAACTCGGCTACGACCTTCCTCGCGAACACCATTACCCCAACGGCACAATCGGGACTTTTCCTGCTCTGCCGACCGACGGCGTGCTTGTCTACACCGTCGACGCATCACGGTCTTCAGGCCGGCTACCGCTCGTGATCGCCGGCGACACCGGCAATCGGCAAATCGACCGCTACCCGATCCTCACCGACGGGGAGAGCGTCACCATCCACGGGTACACGATCACCGTGGAGTCCAGCACCGACACCACCCACACCGTCTCGATCACCAGAACCGCTACCGACTGACCACCGGGCTATTGCGGCAGACAACTCTCGAAGAGCGCGCGTATCGCCGGGTCGATGTCTTGGGGGTCGTTGCGCAGCCGTTTCTCGGCGTCTTTGAAATCGTCGAAGTCATCCGCGTAACGCTGCGCTAGCCCGTCAAAGGCACATTCACAGTAGGACGCGGCCTCCGATACGGTCAGACCGCCTTCTTCGTTGGCGGTTTGGCAGGAGCGCATGAAGTTCTCCTCGAGAGTGCCGTCAGCCTCAGCCTCCTCCCAGTTGGAAGGATCGTTGTTGGCAGCGCAGCCCGAAGCAAGCAGAACCAAGGAGGCCACCACGACACTGATCACGCCCACCCGTCGAGGCGCCTGGGATTTCGTTCCACAAGTCATTCCGCCGCGAGGCTAGCGCTTGCTCAGCGCTTTTCGGTGACGCCACCCGGACAAATGGATTGCACAATCCGCAAGTTGAACTCGCAGATTGTGCATCTATCCGTTCGATGCCTCCAGTTCACGGGCGCGGGCGAATATCGCGTCGAGCATCGGTTCGGTCAAGCGGCCGGTGAACGTGTTCTGTTGGCTCACATGAAAACTGCACAGCAGGGTCAGGCCGTTGCCGAGGGGAACTTCTCGGCCGTGCCCGAACTTGGGACGGGGCCGCAGACCGAAGTGTCGACACGCCACGCTGTGAGCGAACCCTCCCAGGGCCACGATCACCCTCAGCGAGTCGAGCGCCGCCAACTCGGCCTCCAGGAAAGGTTGACAATTGTCCCGCTCATCGGGAGTCGGTTTGTTGGCGACAGGTGCGCACTTCACGGGCGCGGTGATCCAGGCGCCGTCGAGCGTCAACCCGTCGTCACGGCTCGTTGACGACTCCTGGGATGCGTAACCTGCGCGCCACAGGGCCCGATACAACCAGTCGCCCGAGCGGTCGCCGGTGAACATCCGACCGGTGCGATTGGCACCGTGAGCGGCCGGTGCCAGGCCGAGCACCAACAGACGAGCTTCGGGGTCGCCGAAACCCGGGACCGGTCTGGCCCAATACTGTTGATCCCTGTAAGCCGCCCGTTTCTCCCGCCCGACCCGCTCACGCCAATCGACCAGCCGCGGACAGAGACGACACTGCACCACCTCATTCTCAATCTGACTGAGCAGGGCCGCGGCACGGTTCGCAGTATCGGCAACGGTGGAACTCGGATCGGGTGATTGCATCACTCACAGGGTACGTTGTGCAGCAGTCATGGCCCGTAGA
Source organism: uncultured Acidimicrobiales bacterium (assembly GCA_951812975.1). Taxonomy (GTDB): domain Bacteria; phylum Actinomycetota; class Acidimicrobiia; order Acidimicrobiales; family Aldehydirespiratoraceae; genus VXYK01. The sequence continues at coordinate 29,885 of CATOTC010000005.1, forward strand.
TCAGACGCCCCCAAACCGACATTGGTGCTGTTTGTGCGCCACGGACAAACACCCACGACCGGAGCCTCGCTTCCTGGCAGGGCACCAGGTCTACACCTTGCCGAGGAAGGGATCGCCCAGGCCTCCGCCGCAGCTCAGCGAATCGCCGCTCTCGACTCTGTCGCGGCCGTCTACGCCTCACCGATGGAACGAACACGCGAAACGGCCAAGCCGATCGCTCGAGCGCTGAAACTGCGTGTGAGACAGTCCCTCGGGCTGATCGAGTGCGACTTCGGAACGTGGACGGGCCGCAAGCTCGATGATCTGCGCAAGAAACCCGAGTGGAAGCAGGTGCAGCGCTATCCGAGCGGATTCCGTTTCCCCAAAGGTGAGTCGTTCTCCGAAATGCAGAGCCGTGCGCTGGACACGGTCCACCGCCTTGTCGCCGCCCATCCTGGCGAGACCATCGCGGCTGTCTCCCACGCTGACGTCATCAAAGCAGTCGTGGCGTCGGCGACCGGCACCCACCTCGACCTCTTCCAACGCATCGTGGTGTCTCCCTGCTCCATAACCGCGATCCTCTACACGCCTGGAGGACCGATCGTTCTGACCGTGAACTCCACGGGCGACGACCTCACAACACTGGTGCCGTCATGAGCCGATCCTTCGACTTTCAAAAACTCGACTTTCTTACGGTCGGAACCCTCGGACCCAAGGGTCAGCGCGAGTTCTTTCTGCAGGCCCGCAGCGAGGGTCAGCTGGTTTCGCTGAAGGTGGAGAAGCAGCAGGTAGCCGCCCTCGCGGAGTACCTGGACCGGGTCCTGCGCGAACTCCCCGATGGTGAGATCGGCGATCCCCCGTCAGACCTCGACCTGAGAGAACCGGTTGTCACGGAGTGGACGGTCGCCAGCCTCGCCATCGCCTACGCCCAAGAACTCGACCGCCTCGTTGTCGTGGCGGAGTCTTTCGTCGACGACGAAGACGACGAACCCTTCCAGGCCCGGTTCTTCCTACAGCGTGCAGACGTGGCCGGACTCATCGACCGTGCCCGCTCGGTGGTGGCGGCAGGACGTCCACCATGTCAATATTGCGGCCAACCACTCGAAGCCCGCAACGGCGACTGGTGCCCGTGCCGAAACTGACTGTGCTAGCGCCGGGCACTGTGCTGTTGCCGGGCGTGGCCGGAGCCGCGGCAGTGCCGAAAGCAGCCCGAGCCGCGGGGCGTTGGGCGTGACCGGAGCGGTGGGATGAGCGGGGGTGAATCGCCGTTCTTTGATCGCGAGCCGGTCGCCACCGAGCGTGCGTTGGCACTGCTCTCCGAAGGGGAGCTGGAACTGGTCGGACGGATGCCCTATTCCTCCAACGCAACCTTTCTCGTCAACGTCTCCCATGATGGACTGCGGGCCCAGGCGATCTACAAGCCGCTGCAAGGGGAACGTCCGCTGTGGGACTTCCCCGACGGCCTCTACCGACGAGAGGTCGCAGCCTTCCTAGTCGCCGATGATCTCGGCTGGGACGTGGTCCCTCCCACAGTCGTACGCGACGACGCGCCACTCCAGACGGGGGCGCTGCAACTGTTCGTTCCCCACGAGTACGAGGAGCACTACTTCACCATGCACGAGGCCGGCGACCGCTACGACGGGTCCTTCCGCCAGATCTGTGCGCTCGACCTGGTCATCAACAACACCGATCGGAAATCGGGGCACTGTCTGCTGGGAACCGACAGCCGAATCTGGGCGATCGACCACGGCCTGGCATTTCACCACCAGTTCAAACTCCGCACGGTGATCTGGGACTTCGCCGGCGAGCCACTGCCCGAACAGCTGCAGGACGACCTTTGGGCGTTTCTCGACCGGGGGATTCCGGAGCCGATCGCGGCACTCCTCGACCCCCTGGAACAGGACGCGATGCTCACCCGAACCAAGGCATTGGCCATCAACAGAGCCTTCCCGCACGGTGACAGCAACCGACACCGCTGGCCTTGGCCGCTGGTGTGAGCGCAGCGTCAACCTGCCGCTACTCAACAGGTGTGGATAAGTCTGTGCATTTTGTGAAAAATCACAAAAGCCGAGAATGGCGCAAGATCCCAGTTCTTCTGCTGTTGATCAGCCGCTGAGAGCTTCAATCAGCTTGGGCAGAACCTTGTGGACATCGCCGACAATGCCCAGATCAGCAACCGCGAAGATCGGCGCTTCGGAATCCTTGTTGATGGCGATGATGTTCTTCGATCCCTTCATGCCGACAAGGTGCTGCGTTGCTCCTGAAATCCCACAGGCGATATAGACCGTCGGTTTGACGACCTTGCCGGTCTGACCGACCTGATAGCTGTAGGGAACCCAGCCCGCGTCGACGATGGCACGACTGGCGCCGGGAGCGGCTCCCACCGCTTTGGCCAGGTCCTCGATCATCGAGTACGCCTCTGAGTCGCCGAGTCCACGACCACCCGAGACAACAATGTTCGCTTCATCGAGCTTGGGGCCGACCGACTCCTCTGCGAAGGTGGCAACGACACGCGCTGCACCTGCGGCTCCCAGGTCGCCGACAGCAAGGTCCTCCACGTCGGCCTCCGCGCCGCCGACCGGTTCGGCCGCGAACGACTTAGGGCGAACCAGGAAGATCCCCGGGTTGTCCGAAGTGTTCTTGGTCATAACATCGGTCGCGCCGCCGAAGATCGGCTCGCTGCCCAACAGGTCGTCACCGTCCACGACGAGGTCGACGATGTTGGTGATGACCGGCGAGTTGAGCTTCACCGACAGCCTCGCGGCGACGTCACGACCGTCCTGGGTCGTGCCGAGCAGGAAAGCCTCCGGTGCGTCCACATCGCCGCTGTCGATCGCCTCAGCGACCGCGGAGGCAACCGAAACGCCCTGCATGGCCCCGTCAAGGTCACCCGTGCTGTAGACGGTCTCCGCGCCGTGGTCACCCAACTCCTCGGCGTGGTCGTCGCCGTCGGCAGCCATGAACACCTCGACGGTGTCGGCGATCTCGCGGGCTTTCGCCAGCATCTCCAGGGTGATCGTGGCGACGGCATCGCCGTTGGCCTCACCGAACACCCAGATCTTCTCGAGTCCCATGTCGTGTCCTCCCTCACAGAACCTTGAGTTCGTCGAGGAAGGCCACGATCCGCTCGTGGGCGTCTCCCTCGTCTTCTATCACTTCGCCCGCCTCACGGGTCGGGGCGTCGGCAACGCTCACAATCTCCTGGGAGCCTCCGGCCCAGCCGACAGAACCGGCGTCGATTCCGAGATCGCTGATCCCGAGCTCGTCGACCGGTTTCGACTTCGCGGACATGATCCCCTTGAAGGACGGGTATCGGGGTTCGACCACTCCTGCGGTCACCGATACGACCGCCGGCAGCGGACACTCGACATCGTCGTAGCCCGCCTCGGTCTGGCGCTGCACCTTGGCTGTGCCGCCGTCGACCGCGACTGCCTTTGCGAACGTGACCGACGGAAGGCCCAACAACTCGGCCACCATCTCAGGAACGGTGCCCGTGTAACCGTCGCTGGACTCGGTCGCAGCCAACACCAGGTCGGGTTCACTGCGGGCGATCGCCGCGGCCAGAACCTTGGCCGTTCCGAGCGCATCGGATCCCTTGAGTGCCTCGTCGCTCACCAGCGTGGCGCTGTCGGCACCCATGGCCAGCGCAGTGCGCAGACCGGTGACCTGATTGTCCGGAGCCATCGAGACTAGGTGTACCGAACCGTCGCCGGCAGTGTCGACGAGCTGCAGGGCCATCTCGACCCCGTAGCTGTCGGATTCGTCGAGAATCAGCTTCTGATCACGCACGAGTGTGTTGGTTTCCGGATCGAGCGCACCCGGATCGGCCGGGTCCGGGATTTGTTTAACGCAGACAACAACTTTCATAGCCCACGAGTCTGCCAGCGACGTTGCCGAATGCCTATCTGAGTTGAGCGGATAGTTTTAATGTTCTTGCGCATCCTCTTTATCGTCAATTCGGTCGCCTCCTCAGTGACCGCCCGCCGCCGAGTCATCATCTACAAGATTCTTTCGGCTGACCATGACGTGACCCTGGCCGAGACCAGTCGTCCGGGACATGCGACGCGCCTCGCCCAGTCCGCCGCCAACGACAACTACGACCTCGTGGTCGTGCTCGGCGGCGACGGGACTGTGAATGAAGCCGCCAACGGTCTCGCCGGCACCAACACCGCGTTGGCGACGCTTCCCGGAGGCTCAACCAACGTCCTCTCCCGGATCCTCGGTCTTCCCGACGATCCAGCCGATGCCTGCCTGGTGCTGCTCGATGCGATCGACAGGGGTTCGATCCACCGCATAGGTCTTGGAGCGGTGGAGGGGCGTTACTTCCTGTTTCACTGCGGTGTCGGTTTCGACGCCGCGGTCGTGGAGCAGGTCGAGACTCGCGGACCGTGGAAACGCTGGGCGGGTCATCCCCTGTTCGTGTGGGCGGCACTCGACACCTGGGTGCGCGGGGTCGACCGCCGCAACCCTCCGCTGCGAGTCATCGGCCCGACCGGCGACGAACTCGCCGAGGGCTTCATGACGGTGGTCATGAACACCAATCCCTACACCTATCTGGGAAGCCGTCCCATCGACCTGGTTCCGGGCCTCACCCTCACCGATCCCCTCGCGGTGGTGACCCTCGAAGAGCTCCGGTTGAGGGCCCTCGGCCCGGTGTTGGCAGCTGCGCTGCGGGGCAGAGACCTGCGCGAACAGCGCCATGTCGATCTCCGTACCGACATGCGGTCGCTGGTGATCGAGTGCGACCCCCCTTCGCCGTACCAGGTTGACGGCGACTACCTGGGCGCGAGTAAACGTCTGCGGTTCACCTGGACCCCTGAGCGGCTCTCGCTGTTGATGCCCGAGTCTCGGTGAGCCGTGCCGCTCAGGCGTCGATGACCGCGCGCGCCACATCGGGGACGTTGGTGCAGATTCCGTCGACTCCCATCTCGATGAGCTGAGCCATCCGCTGCGGGTCGTCGACGGTCCAGACGTTCACCAACAGTCCTGCCGCATGGGCCCGATTGACGAAATTGATGTCGACGAGGACGTCCCAGGGGTGGATCGTCTTCATTTCATGGGCGACGGCACGGCCGATGGCGCTGGCCGGGTCGGTCATCTGGAACAGCAGCCAACCGCACGGGATCGACGGGTCGACAGCGCGGATCCGGTCCACCGCGTCGATGTTGAACGAAGTGATCAGGGCTCGTTCGGGTCCGAGATATGCCTGTACCAAGCCCGCCACCGCGTCGGCGACCAGGTGGTCCTCGTCGTAGTCGGGGTCATTGGGGAGGTTCTTGATCTCGATGTTGACGCTTGTCCCCTCACAGGCTTCAAGGGCCTCTGCAAGGTTCGGAATGTAGTCGGGCAGTTCCTCACTGGAGACTTCTGCCAGGATCCGTCCGTCGGCGAGGTGGGCGTCGTGGTGGACCACGACCACACCGTCGGCGGCGCGCCGAGCATCGAGTTCGACCCATTCAGCACCCATCGTCTGCGCCAACCGGAACGCATCCAGGGTGTTCTCCTGAGCTGCTTTCGACGCTCCTCGGTGTGCGATCACTTGGGTCATCAGCCAGAGTCTCGCGGATTTTGAGCCCGTCCGTGCACAGCGGTTGCGGCTCGTCGGTTCAGAAAAAACAGAACAAGTTTCAAAAAACCCTTGCGGGGAAGGAGAACCTGTTCCTATTATTGCCGGATCGCCGGGAGACCAGCGACACGAAGACGCCCAGAAAATAGCGCACTAGGAGGATGATCGTGGCCCTCACAGCCGACGCTTTCGCATCCGCACTCGACTGGCGAGTTGAAGCGGCATGTCGCGACACAGACCCAGCACTGTTCTTTCCGGTGGGAACCACCGGGCCGGCGGTCGATCAGATCGCATCCGCCAAACAGGTCTGTTTCTCATGCCAATGCAAGGACGAGTGCCTGGACTTCGCGCTCACCACCAACCAGGACACCGGCGTCTGGGGCGGAACCTCTGAAGAGGAACGCCGAGTCATCCGTCGGCGCTTGCGGGCCGCCGCAGCCCTCGCCAAGACCCGCACCTGAGCGTCGCCGAGAACCGCGCAAACCAACCCGCGCTGACCGGACGGTCCTTCGCTAACCGAACGGCAGGGCAGGACCCGGGCGCGGAACCCGCACATCGACGGTGGTACCCGCCGAACCTCCACGATCGGGGCCGTCAGCTGTGGCGTCTCGACGGGCGAAGGTGATCCGTCCACCAAGATCCGACACCACGAAAGTGCGAACGATCGTCAAGCCCAGTCCTGCATCGCGGTCAAGTGAGAATCCCTCAGGAACTCCCGGGCCGTGGTCCTGCACGCAGATCGACAGCTCCTTGCTGTCACCGCCGAGTCGAACACTGACTGGATGTTCAGATCCGGAACCGTGGTCGATGGAGTTCTGCAACAACTCGGTGACCACCACGGCCAGAGGCATCGAGACGTCACCGCCGAGTTCCCCGATACTGCCACTCACCTCGATCTTCACGGGGCGTTCCGGTGCGCCGAGCCCCTCCTCGACCATCCGAACCAGCCTGCCGACCACGGCATCAAAGTCGACGATGTCGCCTGCATCGGCGGTCAGGGTCTCGTGAACCACAGCGATCGACCCGATCCGGCGAGCCGATTGTTCAACCGCGGCGATCGCCTCGGGGGATGAGAGACGCCTGGTCTGAAGACGGAGCAGGGACTGGATGGTCTGCAGGTTGTTCTTCACACGATGGTGAATCTCACGAATCGTGGTGTTCTTGGAGATCAGCAGTCGATCCCGGCTGCGCAACTCAGAGATGTCGCGCAGCAGACCGACGGCACCGGTCACTCTCCCGTGCTCAACAAGCGGATGGCAACGGACCACGACGCACGCATCCTCGGCCTCCTCGAACTCATCGACAGTGCTGTGACGCGAGGAGAACGCCCGACGCACGGCCGACTCGTCGATGCCGAGCTCCCGCAGTCGCCTGCCCTCCAAGTTGCTGAGCACCCGCAGGCGATGCATCGCCGAAACTGCGTTCGGCGAGGCGTACTCGATCCGCCCTTCACGATCCAGAACAACCACACCGTCACCCACACGCGGCTCACGCAGTTCACCGACCCGCTCCGATTCCGCGAACGGAAAGGCTCCGTCGGCGATCATTTGAGCCAACCGCTCCCCGACAGCTCGATACGGGCGTTCGACCGGGCTCCTATGCCGAACGAAAGCCGACTCTGCCTCCCTTGTGAGCACGGCCAAGATCTCGCCGTCGCCGCGCACCGGGATGTACTCGACCGCGATCTGCGCACCCGCGCCCGGCATCCTGATGTCCTCCTCGACCAGTTGATCATGGTCCGGGCTGTGGAGGTCGCTTCTGGTGATCAAGCCCTGAAGCCTCTTGTGCTCCGTCATCGCACGCGCCAGCAGCGGATTGTCGACAACCGAGACGGTCTGGCCGACCGGGTCGCCGTAGTGGACCGTCGCGCCGGTCACCGAACGCGTGTGGCCCAAAACAACGAATTCGCCCGTATTGGCAATATTCGGTTTGCCGCGCTCACTCGGCAACCCATTCTTTGGGACGTACAGCAGTAGATCGCTGAACGACAGATCGCTCAGCAACGACCATGAACTGACCAAGCGCTGAAGATGGGCAATCGCCGCGGAGTCGAGCGAGGTCTTCGCTCGAGCGATCTCCGCGAGGCTGGCCACCGAACGTACCGCCGTTCCTCAGCCGAAGCCGATCGGGTTGCCCCCTTCGGGGCCCAGTTCAACGAACGCGATCTTCGAAGCCGCCACCACCACTTCCCTGCCCTTCTCGTCGGTCAACCACAGCGTTGCGGTCGCACCGCTGATCGCCTCGTCAATCGAGTTCTTGACCGAGGAACGGTCGGTTTCGTCGGGAAGTTGGACCACGATCTCACGGGCGTGGTCACTCACTCCAATGCGGACATCCACTTGTCTGTTCTCCTCAGTTGGCTCAACCGCACTCCACGAAACCAGTGCCTGAAGCGAATTATTACAGGACAGCCAGCGTGGCGGGCGGACCGGTCAGTTGATTATCAGTTCCGGGTGCGAACGTTTCGACGGCTTGTGGGTCTCAATCCACCGGGCCATCTCCCCGAACACAGCCGATGCCTCACTCCGGGGGTCGAAGGCCATGATCGGCTCACCCTGGTCCGAACCCTCACGCAGGGCGATCGACATCGGAATCTGACCGATGAGATCGACCTCTAGGCGCTTCGCCAGCTCAGCTCCGCCTCCAGCGCCGAACAGGTAGTACCTCTTGTGGTCGTCGCCGGTGAACCACGACATGTTCTCGATCACGGCTTTCACCCTTATCTTGACCTGGTCGAACATGAACGCCGAACGCTGGGCAACCCTCTGCGCCGCCGGGTTGGGGGTGGTGACGACGTAGGCCTCCGCACGGGGCAGGAACTGCGCCAGCGACAAAGAGATGTCACCCGTGCCGGGCGGGAGATCTACGAGCAGGAAATCGGGGTCGTCCCAGAACACGTCCGTCAGGAACTGCTCGAGCGCTTTGTGCAGCATCGGGCCCCGCCAGATGACCGGCTGGTCCTCCCGGGCGAAGAAACCCATCGAGACACAACGCACACCGTGAGTCTCGGGGGGGATGATCATGTCGTCGATCACCGTCGGAGCCTGCTCGACGCCGAGCATCCGCGGGATCGAGAAACCCCAGACGTCCGCATCGACAACAGCCACGCTGTGACCTCTCTGAGCCAGAGCGATGCCCAGGTTGGCGGTCACCGACGACTTTCCCACTCCGCCCTTGCCTGAGGCGATCAGCAGCGTGCGGGTCCGATTGCCCGGTTGGGCGAACGGAATCGCACGGCCCTCCGCGTGGCCGTGGGCCGGTTGTGACCCCGCTGTCGCCGCGGGATCGCCGTGGAGCATCCCCCGGACCTTCGCCCGCTGCTCATCGGTCATCACACCGAAGTCGATCGTCACCACGTTGACACCATCGAGAGCAGTGACTGCTCCGGAGACCCGATTCTGGATCTCGTTGCGCAGCGGGCACCCGGCGATCGTGAGATCAATGCCGATCTCGACATGGCCGCCGTCGATCACGGTGGAGCGGACCATGCCCAGATCAACGATGCTGCGATGAAGTTCTGGATCCTCGACCGGACGCAGAGCCTCGATCACTTCGGCTTCGGTGGCGGTCATATATGCGTAGAATAGCGGTGTGGACGCCCAGCACCTCAGCCCGACAGAGTTCACCTCGACGGTCTCTGCCATTACCGCGGCTTTTGGTGACATCACCCGCCGGGACATCTATCTGCATGTCCATCAGAACCCCGACGGCGTTACCGCAAGCGAAGTGGCCGAGGAGTTCGACCTGCACGCCAACGTTGCGCGCCACCATCTCGACAAATTGACTGCCGGTGGCCACCTCGGTGTCGAGGTCGCCAAACCGGACGGAGGAGTCGGACGCCCCTCCAAGCACTACCGGCCGGTTCACACCGAGGTGCGCCTGGAAGTGAACGTCCGCCACGACGACGTGCTGGTCTCCCTACTGGGGCGGGCCTTGGCGATGCTGCCTTCCCATGCTGCTGAGGAGATGGCCGAGGAGGTGGGGGTCGAGTACGGCAAGGCGATGGCCGCGGCTATAGATCCCGGCGAGACGCACCGCAGCTACCAGGGCGCCCTGCACGCCGTGGCCGACGCGCTGTCAGCCCACGGTTTCGCAGCCAGAGCCGAGCGCGCCGAGGGCGACAAGTACCAGATCGTCGCCCAGAACTGCCCCTTCGGCGACGCGGTCGTGGAACATCCTGTCATCTGCGCTGTCGACCGAGGGATGGTGCAGGGAATGCTCAGCCATCTGTACGGCCCAGCCGACGCCTCCACCGCCTCCTCCAAACCCCAGGGCGACGAAATCTGCGTCACCCACGTGACCCTCTAGTTCCCCGGTTGCCGACTACGGCAACTCATACCGGTAGTAGTTGCCAGCGTTGTCAACCCTCACCGCGACATTCCCATTGAACGCCACCCCGGCCCAATCCGGATCAGTCTCTTCATAGAATGTGAACCAATTCTTACCATCAATCGACACGACCGTGCTGTGATAGCGCTCATCCCAGGTTTCCGGGTCCTCCGAATAATCCAACGGTACATAAATATCGATAAGCACCCCTTTCCCGGCACTATCGACGGTGTGATAGGTCTCATGACAGGAATTATCCGAGATATTCTGTGGTTCCCAGTTTAGCCCACGATCATCACCAACAAGGACCAAATCCGATAGAAATCGTTCGCTACTGCAAACACAAGAACTTCTATACTGCCATGATTCAGAGCCAGACATCACAAGACCATCTTCAACAGCGAGAATCGAGGGTACCCATAATATGTCGCAATCATCTGGACCCCGAAACAGTCCATCAACAGGCGCGTTAACACTCTGCCATAGCAACCCATCTGGAGAAAATATCATAGATCCCCAACCATATAGACCTGGGAAGGACCCTGGAGCATGGCCAGGATGTCTAGGATTCAGGATGCCGATATAACCTCCGTCAGTAGCGACGATGTCGCAACAACTTCCTTGCAGGGGCAGTTCTGCTCGAATTGCTTCTTCTCCCCATCTACCAACAAGCACAGAACTTGAATAACGCCGTTCAGGATGATAAGGTCTGTTGCCCATGAGACCATAACCAAGATATATGTCTTCGGTAATGCCTAACTCTTGCCATGTAAAGTACCTTCTGTGAGTCTCAACCGATTCTGAATTAGCATCCGCAGTACTCCATTCAACAAGCAGGCCATCGTTATCAATATACTCACCATCCTCATAGTCAATCCACTTGATTTCTCTGGCAGATTCTTGAATTTCAGTGGGGACCAACAAACCTATATCCATATATGCCAATGTTGATATTGGAATTATCCATCCCTCGTTAGAGACAACCAAATCTTGCGCGACTACATTGGTGCCTAGAAATTCATGAATATGATCGGGAGGTGGCAGAGGGTACTCGTAGAGCTTCCAACTATCGAGGTCTTCCGTAACTGAAACAAAGACTCTTTGCTCGATATGTGCGCTAGCAGGAGCATTTTGCTGATGAAACACAGCCTGAGACCCTTCAGAATATAGGCTATTGCTAGGCCACTGTGAGACCACAACCAGATGTTCGCCGTTCGATCTGATGATCGAGGGGTAAGCGGTTGCTTGTAACTCGATATCTGTTTCAAAGGCTCCAAAATGCTCTCGAGGAAGGTTCAACTGGAACGGTTGCCCCCAGTCGAGACCATCGTCTGAAGTCTGGGCGAACAAGTTCTGTCTGGTAGGACCCTCCTCGCTCGTGTTCAAGTATCCGATCTGTAAGAAGCCATCCCCCCAGGGAACCAACCACGGAGTAGACCGCCATTTTTCCGCTTCTGTGCTCGTCTCGTCGAAAGCCTCACTCGGTGGTACTTCCGGGTTCACCTCCGGCGCGAGGTCCTCCAGCGACGATTCGGTGTACGAGTCATCGGTACGCGGATCATCAACGGTTGTGGTGGGTGAAACACTGGTGGTCGGGACGCTAGCGGCGGGGGTCCGGGTCGCGGGGTCTGCGGGGTCTGCGGGGGCGGTCACCACTGAAGGGGCGTCTTCGCTGAGTAGTCTGCTGGCGCTGACTGCCCCGACAATCAACAACAACGCAGCGGCGACACGGAACAAACGGCGGTGCCCGCCCTTACGCGCCGGGTCAGCGCCCAGATCCAGGCGAGGCATCGAATCATCGCCAGAATCAACTTGCTCGACAGAACTGGACTCAGCTCGCTTGTCGATCAACCACGATGCAAGCTCTCCCAGCTCATCACGCAACCGCTCCTCGATTGAACTCATTCCAACTCCTTTCGCAACACCCGTAGGGCTCGACGCACCAACGAGCGCACCGTCGACGGCCTGCAACCCAGAACCTCAGCAATCTCCACATCCGGCAGATCTGCGAAATAGCGCAGCACAACCACCACCCGCTGCCGCTCACCGAGACGCCCGAGCGCATCGCGCAACTCCAGCAGAGCCATCGGTTGCTCAACCGCCATGAGCGGGCGCTCCTGCGCCACCCGTTGTTCAACATCCCGCCGACGAAGCACCATCCGAGACCCGTTCACCACACAAGTGCGCAGATACCCACCCGGATTGTCCAGCGACCCCCAACGCTCGACAACCGACGCGAAAGCATCTTGCACTATCTCCTCACCAACTTCCGCGGAGCCCACCAGCAGGGTCGCCAATCGCAGCATCGGCATCTGCTCACGCTCAAACAAATCAGCACAGTCATCAGGAATCACCGACCAAAGCGCGCCGCTACGGCGCTGATGCGCATCCATTACCACCAACGATGCACCAAAGGTGCCGAATGTTGCGCAACCTGCGACAAAATGTTGCGAGCAAGGTTGCTCTGCGCGTGACGTAAGCTTTCGGGTTAGTGAGCATCTTTCTCGTTCGTCACGCCTCTGCTGGGGATCGCAGCCGTTGGCACCTAAGCGACAAGGAGCGACCGCTCGACGAACGGGGCCGTGCACAAGCATTGCGAATCGCAGACTTCTTCGTTGACTCCACGGTTCGGGCCGTGTGGTCGTCCCCCGCAACACGCTGCGCGCAGACCGTTGAGCCAGTGGCCGCAGCTCACCGTGTGGACGTCCAGATCCGTGCCGAACTCTACGAGGGAGCCGGCTCGAGGCACCTTCTGGAACTGATCCTCGAGGAAGCTGCAGCACCCGACGACCTCATACTGTCCAGCCACGGCGACGTCATTCCCGGGGTTCTCAACCGTCTGCTGCGCGCAGGTCTCGAAGTGACCGGTGACCGCGGCTGCGCCAAGGCCAGCGTGTGGGAGCTCAGAGTCGACAACGGTGTCATCACCGAGGGGATCTACACAGCCAAGCCATAGCCGAACGCCGCCCTGTGCGAAAGGACCATCCGCATGACAATCCGACACCACAACCCAGCCGCCGAAGCCAACACCAAGCTCGGCGGCACCGTCACCGCCCTCGTGTTGGAGCCTTCGCCTCCGGCCGACCGGGCCGAACCGTTCTTTGCAGACGACCCGACTGCGATCCCGGCAGGTGCGACCGAGACCGTCGGTCCCACCAGTGCCGCAGACCGGACCTGGAGCGAGGTGGTCGCCGAACGACCCGAGTTGTCGAGTTGGGCCGCCGAACGTTGGCTGACCGCCAACCGACCACTGCAACCGGTGCCCGCCGGTTACCCCGAGGCTCGCAACGCCTACCACCGGCTCGCCTATGCCGTGGTCGCGGAAGCCCGTCGCTGCGCCAACACCAAGTTCGGCCTGCGATACACAAGAGGCGGCTTCGGCACACCCTTCTTCGGCGACGACGAGCAGGTCCGAGTGCAGGAGGGCTTGCTCGTCGTGCAACAGGGCTCAACGGTGAGGTCCAGCGAGATCACCAGCCTTCGGGCAGCAGCGGAATTCGTCGGTGTCGAGCCCGGCACCGCAGCAGCCGAGCACGATTCTCCACCCCTCGGCGACATCGACTCGGACCTCCGGGCCACCGCCAAGACCGGCGCTTTCCTCGGTGACTGGTTCGGATTCTCCTGGGCCGTGCTCGAAGAGTTGCGAATCACGCCCGGTGCGGTTGATGCCGAACGCACCCAGCTCTGGCCCGGCCACTTCGACCCCGCCGCAGCAATCGGCAGCGCCGAAGAAGGCCGACGCGCCACCTACGGCTGCTCTCCCGGCGACGAAGCCCACGACGAGCCCTACCTGTACGTGGGTGCCTGGGGCGATGTGGACCGCGCCGACCCCTACTGGAACGAGACCAGCTTCAACGGCGCCTCACTCCCCTACGCCGCGCTCGTTGGACCCGACAACGCCGTGCAGACCGCCCTCGGCTTCTTCAAAGCGGGGCTCGCCCGCCTGAACCGCGCTCCCGCCTGAACCGCGCTTCCGCCTGAACTGAAAGGCCGGCCGCCCTGCGGAGCGGGCAGCGACGCTAGTCAGGCAAGACCGAGATCGAGGAGAAGCACATCTCGTCGACTGTTCCCTCGTTCCAGGTGATGTAGCGGGGCTCGGGCATGTACTTGAGCGAGCGATCCCACCAACACTCGAACCGCACCATGTCGGACCGATCGATGCGGATGTCCTCGATCGGGGCGTAGTTGAGCTGCCACTCAAAATCCCAGACAGGGATGTCGAGCAGTATCCGCTCTTCGGGAGTGTCGGGATTCAAGGTCATCCGATATGCCGCACCGAACTCGTGCATGTGCCCCAGCACCGTGTGGATCGTGCCCGCGTCCCGAACTCTCATGTCACACGAGCTGTAGCCGACCGACCCGACAAGATCGTCGTAGTCGTCGACAGTTCCATCACAGTCTCGCAGCAGGGCATCGGGGATGAAGGTCGCGAACAGGTCGTACTTCTCGCCGATGTCCTTCAGCACATTCTCGCGGATGCACAGGTTCGAGTATCCGTCGATGGTCGCGGCCCGTTGTTGCGCAACCGCCATCTCCTCCGGTGTGCAGGGCACTTCAGCAGGAGTCAGATACGAGGACCCGGTTATGTGGGTCATCCCCGCAGCGATCTCAGACGGCGTGGCCGTGTCGAGGATGATCCAGGAACCGTCCGCCGGCGTGTCGTGGTCGTAGTGATAGTGGATCTGGTTGACGATCATGTCGCCGGGGTACAGATAGATGCCGTAGCCGTCGGGGTAGACGGTCGGCGACTGCCCCGGCGCCCAGCCCTGGATCGAATAGACGCCCTGCGACGACAGGCCTGAAAGGCCGAAGCAGGTCCAGCCCGGCTCATCGGAGAAACCCGAGTCGGCTTCGATCTTGTCCTCCGCAGCGATCTTGGCCTTGACTTCGGCGGCCGCGGAGGCAGGCACCCTGTAGACGATTGCGTGGTGTACGACCGAAGTCTGGTCGGGCCGGAACTCGAACCCCTTGACCCAGTTGCCGTCGCCCTCCGGATCGGCCACCTCGTGGACCTGGCAACGGTAGTCATCGGCTTTCACGGGGTTGCCGTCGGCATCGGAGTAGCCCGTGTAGAGCCCGTCACGAGGCGCAATCTTTTGGTCCTCCTCGATCGGCAGCACCGCCTGAACCCGCGCGACCAAGGGAGTGTCGACAGCGACGTCAAGGCCACCGCCGGCTTTCGCCCAGTCCCTGATCACGGTGACCTCCTCATCGCTCAGCGACCAGTCGTGTTCGAAGGCAGGACTGAGATCCGACGGCAGCCAGGGAGGCATGAAACGAATCTCCGTGACCAGCGCGATGTCCTCGGCAACCTCGGCGGCCTGCCCTGCCGTGTCGAAGGCCAGCGTGCTCCAACCCGGACCACCCACGGTATGGCACGACACACACTTGGTTTCAAGAATCGGCTGGACATGGGCGGCGAAGGCACCCGAAGCAACCTCGACCGCAGGCAGTTGACGGTTCAGATCAGTTCGGGTGTCCGAATCGACTTCCACCCGGTCCGCAACCAGTTCGAAGACCAACTCGACTTCGTCGCTGGTATG
This sequence comes from uncultured Acidimicrobiales bacterium, assembly GCA_951812975.1. Taxonomy (GTDB): domain Bacteria; phylum Actinomycetota; class Acidimicrobiia; order Acidimicrobiales; family Aldehydirespiratoraceae; genus VXYK01. Next base: position 45,302 of record CATOTC010000005.1, read on the forward strand.
GGTGAGCCGGGCGATGTTGATGGGACCGACGTCGTAGTCGCTGCTCAGCACGGTCGCCGTCATCAACGCCGTGAGCCGAGCGGGGCCGACCGTGACAGTTCCGTGGAAAGTCTGCTCGAGGGTCGTCTCCTTGACGGTCAGATCACCGGTGATCGAGACCTCGTAGCTGCTGCCGTCTGCGCTGTCGCCGTCTGCAAAGGCCGCGTCGAGACCCTCAATCGATGTCGGCACAAAACGGGCGAACGGCCAGTGGGTCGACTCCAGAAAATCGTGGCGGATCCGCTTGTCGCGCAGGTTCGAGTCCGATTCGAACATCTCGACGTTGACGACGATCTCGCCCACCTCCGAGAGGCTCGGGTCCACGAGATTGATCTTGATGTCACCGGCCACGACCGTCGACGTGCCCACAGCCGTGCGGGAGACACCCCCAAACCGCTCCTGCACCCGATAGCTGACTTCGGAACCGTTGTCGGGGCTGATCCGATACAGACGCTCGGTGACCGGATCAACTTCCTCGATCTCAATCTGCTCAGCGACTACATCCTGGGTCTGGGGGTCGTCCGAGCCGAAGAACCAGTCCCACTGGTTCCTGGTCAACAGCGCCACTGCGCCGACGACCACCACCAGCAGGATCGCCACACGGCCGAGATCAAGGTTTCGCAAGCGACTCATCACGTCAGGCGAAGCATAACGTCGGCGTCAGGCCAACACTTCACGCAATTCGGTGTCCGCGATCAACCGGTCCAGATCCCTACGCAGGACTCCAAGCTCGTCGTAGGCGCCGAGGTCGGCCGCAGCCCCGGCGAGGTCCTGCAACTGGAAACGGACCAGGGCGCGGTAGACCAGGGCATCGGCACGGGTCGGGTCGGCCTCGAGGACCGCATCGAGGTAGGAGCGCGCGGTGGTCATTCCCTCGGTGAGTCCCACCGAGGCGCGGGCGACGAACCAGGCGAACGAGACCAGCACGTCGGGATCGTCCCCCGCACTCGAGAGCATCGCGTCGAACAGCACCAAGCCTTCGCTGAGCCGATCCGTGGAAGCTAGGTGTTCAGCGGCGAGGACCATGTAGCGCACAGGGACCTCGGCTGGATCGTAGGCGGCTCCCTCAAGCACGGGAGCAGCCAGCGAAACGGCTGCAGTGCCCGCAGCGGTCGCAACGTTCACGTCGAGCCCTTGAGACTGCACCAACTGGGAGATGAAGGCCGGGCTGTCGATCCGGTCCAGCGCCCCAAGATGATCGCTGGCGGCCAGCGGTTCGCCCGCCTCCAGAGTCAAAGACGCCGCGAAGACCCGAGCGTCGGGGAAGCTCGGGTCAGCCGCGACCGCCTCCTCGACGAAGTCGCGGGCCACCAGAGGGTCGCCCGCGAGATTCGTGAGCCAGCCGCGATAGGTCAGCGCCTCCGCGTTCGACGGCTCATCGACCAACACGTCGTCGTAGATCTCGATCGCCCGCGCCAGGTCCTGGTCTCCCATCGCCTCGCGCGCATCGAAGAGGCGGGATCGCACCGACTCTCGAATATTGCCGGTGATCTGGTCGTTCGCTCCGCGACTGCCCGAGAGGTCGGCCAACACCACGCCTGCGAAAGTCGCCAGCAGCCCTATGCCCAGGACCCAGAGCACGATCCTGGCCCAGGGCCGCTCGGTTCGGACACTGGCCTCGCCACGGCCCTTGAGCGCACGGATCGCGTCCGCCGCGCGGGCGACATAATGCGATCTCAGTTCAACGAAGTCGCCTTCGTCGAGGTCGCCCGCCTCGTGTTCGGCTTCAAGGTCGCTGAGCGACCCCAGAAGGAAGTCCCGCTCACGCTCCAGGGCGGTTTCGCGGCTCTCAGCCATCGCCTCGCTCATCGACCTGTGTCGGATCAGTCTGCGTTGGGCCAGCCTGCGTGGGATCAGCCTGCGTCGGATCGGCAGAGGCTTCGGTCGGTTCGGCACGGGGCTGCGCGCTGGTGGCGTCGGTTTCGCTGAGGAAATCGGCGACCAGTCGCTCGTCCGCTGGAGTGGCTCCTGCCTCGATCTCGCGCCGCCAACGCCTGAAGACCACAACGAGGCCGGCGAGCGCGCCGGCACCCGCAACCACAGGAAGTATCCACACCAGACTCGACAACCCGGAGGCGGCGGGCGTGTAGTCGTTACCGGGGAAAGCAGCTTCGAGCTCGGCAATGATGGACTCGTCACTGCGGCCCTCGTCCACCCGCCTGGCTATCTGCTGGCGGATGTTGCGGGCCACGACCGCGTCCGATTCAGCGACCGACTGGCCGTCGCACACCGGGCAGCCGAAGTTCTGCGCCAAGGAGTGGACACGGTCAGCGTCGGTACGGGGAGCACCCTCATCAACAGCCCCGAACAGGAACGCTGATCCGCCGACCACCACAACACCCAACCAGGCCAACAGACGGCGGGTGATCCTGGAACCCATCGCCGAGCCGGCGCCGCGGGTCATGCTCGGGACTCCTCGATGTAGGCGCCGATCACATTCTCGATCTGGGCCCGAGTGACTCCACCGATGAGCTTGTCGACGACCTCGCCGTTGTCGGCAACGATGACACTCTCTGGCACCAGCGCCACGCCGTAGGCCACGGCAATCGATCCTGTGTCACGCGCAATCACGGGCCAGTCTCCTCCGTTGGATTCAAAGAACCCGGCCACGTTGGAAGCACTGTCGTCGAAGGCCACCGACACGACCTCGGCGAATCCGCTCGGCGCGTAAGCCTCGTGGAAACTGACCAGCTCCGGGTGTTCGCGGATGCAGGGCACGCAGGTCGTCGAGAAGAAGTTGACCACCACGAAACGGCCGCGTTGATCGTCGAGGTCGAACACGCCGCCGTCCACCGTCTCACCGACTATCGACGGTGCCAGTCCGCCCCTGTCCACCACCCCGGTATCACGGTTCGGTCCGGTTTCGCGTGTCGCGAACAACAAGAGCAACAGCAGCAACACCACCGCGACCGGTGCGACGATCCAAACCGTACGCCTCGGAGTCTCAGCAGTCATGGCACAAGCTGCTTTGAACGCCGTGTCCCGCTGCCAGAAGCGCTGTCGGCCCGGGCCGAGACCGGCGCGGTGGGCGAGAGGCGGTTGCCGGGCACGATCGCCAGCAGCGTGCCCGCGGCCATGACGAACCCGCCAATCCAAAGCCACACGATCAACGGCTGAATCGTCACCCTCAAGAAGATCGTCTGACCATCGTCGGACAACTCCGTGATCGACAGGGCCACATCGTCGGTCAGAGTGGATCGAACCGAGGGAATGCCGATCAGCCGGCCTGCGAAGTCGTAGACGGCGATCGCCGGTTCGTACACCTGCCCACCATCGACACGCACCGCAGCCTGACGTTCCACCCTGTTCGGAAACTCAACCACTTCAGTACCCAGGAAGGTGAACGTGTGACCCGACATCTCGACGGTCTCACCGGGTGTCATCTCAAAGATCTCCTGACGCACATATGCGTTGCTGGCAGCCAACGCGACCGCGATCAGCACCACACCGAGATGCACGATCATGCCCCCGTTGGTGCGGCCCACCACCCCGCGCCAACCCTGACGGCGCGTGGCCAGAATGATCTGACGCATCGCTGCCCCGCCGGCGAAACCCCCGAGCCCGAACGCCAGCAGAGGCGCCCAACCACGGGCCCCGAACAACACGCTCAACAAGATCACTCCGACTCCCGCCCAAGCAGGCCAGATAAGCCTCTCACTCAAGACGCCCGCAGAGGCCTTGCGCCACGGCAGCACCGGCGCCATAGCCATCAAGAAGAGCAGCACGAAACCGATCGGCATGGTCATCCGCTCGAAGTAGGGGCTGCCCACCGTGAGCGTGCGCCCGTCGAAGGCCTCGACGATCAACGGGAAGATCGTCCCCAGCAACACCACGAAAGCGAACGCCGCGAAGACCACGTTGTTCATCAGGAACGCGCCCTCCCGCGACAGCGGAGAGTCGATCCGCCCCGGCGCCCGGAGTTCATCACCGCGCCAGGCGATCAAACCCAGAGAGACCACCACGATCAGCCCGAAGAACGTCAAGAACCACGGTCCGATACCCGACTCCACGAACGCGTGCACCGATTCGAGCACGCCGGACCGCGTCACGAACGTGCCGAGAATGGTGAGCGAGAAAGTCGCGATGACCAGCGACAGGTTCCAGACCCGCAACATGCCCCGCCGTTCCTGCACCATCACCGAATGAATGAAGGCCGTGCCGGTGAGCCAGGGAAGCAACGAGACGTTCTCCACGGGGTCCCAACCCCAGTACCCGCCCCAGCCCAGAGTCTCGTAACTCCACCAAGCGCCGAGCATCACCCCCAGCGTCAGAAAACCCCAGGCCATGACCGTCCAGCGCCGCGTGGCGAGCAGCCATCCCTCCCCCACCCTGCCCGTCGCCAGAGCACCCATCGCGAAGGCGAAGGGAACCGTGAACCCCACGTAGCCGAGATAGAGGATCGGCGGATGGAACGCCATCAGGATGTGGTTCTGCAGCAGCGGATTGGGGCCCGGCCCGTCAAAGGGCTGCCCGTTGGCGAACGGCTGCGGGTCGAACGAGACGAACGGCCTCGCCGGGCCGACCATCAGCAGGAAGAAGAAGGAGCACACGACGAAGAGGGTCAGCATCACCCAGGCCATCATCGGGTCGTCGCCGCGGCCGCGGAACTTGATCACAACCGCCACGACGTAACCGCAGAGCACCAGCGTCCACAGCAGGATCGAACCTTCCAACGCAGACCAAAGGGTGGCGAAGTTGAACAGTGTCGGCGTGCGCGACGAACCGTGGGACGCCACGAACGAGACCGTGAAGTCGCGGGTGATCAACGCCCGCTCCATGACCAGGAACGCACCGGCCGCCGCGGCCATCATCACCCCCACCAACATCGCAGAGTCACGCCACCAGCCGCGGCGCCGACCAAGCAGCCCGAGGACCACTACAACGACACCGGCCAGCGCGCCGGCCGCCCCCAGAGCAACGAACAGTGACCCCAGGGTGGCGTTGCTCACGCCTCGCAAACCACCCCGGTTGAGTCCGCACCTTCATCACTGAGGGTCAACCGCTCGTCGTATTCTTCATCGTTGATGTAATCGTTGTCGTGCTTGACACGCATCCGATCCGACGAGAAGTGCCAGCCGTCGTTCGCGATGCCGCCGAATCCCTCGACGAATGGTGTCTCCTCGACCCAGGCGCCGTCGAGCACAACCGGCACATCCGGCTGGAACAATTCAGCAGGGTCGCCGTGGTGCACAACGTCAATCGCCGCGCCGCCGAAGGACAGACTGAACGCAACGACCGGTTCGTCGCCGTTGAAACCCTCGACGATCGAACAACCGATCGGCGCACCCTGCAAGGTGAAGCGCTTGCTGCCGATTTCTTCCCGCTCCTCGACAGCCTCGTCCGCGTTGTAGAAATACAGCGAGTCCTCCAAGAGGTTGAGGACCAGCACAACCACGGCCGCCGCAAGCGCCAGCGCAATCACCACCCCGATCCACGGTGCCCTGCGAGCACGCAGCGGCCGCGGCGCCCGGGGAGTCATCTCCCCGGTCACGTACCTGCCTCCTCAACCGATGCGGTGTCACTGGTCATCCAACGACGTTGCCCCACGGGGACCGCGGCCGACAGCCTGCGGCCCCGCAGCACCAAGCGGATCGCGTACAGCGCCCCGCACCCGAGGCTGACACCCCAACCCACCAGCAGATATCCGAGATGAGTCACAAGTTCGCCTCCTCGGCCGATTCTCCGGTTGCCTCGGCACGGCGCTGGACCAGCGCCGCCTCCAGATCAATGGAGCTGAGTTGATGCTCGAGCCAACCTATCCGGAAGCGGTGAATCATCGCCCAGACAAAGAACAACGCCCAGACGACGACCCCCACGAAAAGCGTGAACAGGGTCAGATCCTCGAGGTTGCCGTCGGTCAAAGACGACTTCTGGTGCAGCGTACGATTGGCCCACCACTCCACGGACCGATTGATTATCGGCAGGTTCACCGCCGCCAACAGGCCCACTACCGCGGCCCGGGTCGCCACCGCATTCTCATCGCCCCCCGCAGCGCGAAGAGCCAGATAGCCGACCATCATCAAGAAGAGGATCAGGTTGGTGACGATGCGCACATCGCCCCAGTCCCAGTACGTGTTCCAGGTCGGACGACCCCAGACCGAGCCGGTGAACAGAGTCAGACCGCAAAAGATCACGCCCATCTCCGCAGCCGAGTGGGCCACGATGTCCCACCAGCGCGAACGCTTCCACAACCACATCACAGAGCCGACCGCTGTCGTCAGGAAGGCCGTGTATGTGAGGAAGGCCGAAGGTACGTGAACGAAGATCATCCGCACCGCATCGCGCTGCTCGTCATCTTCGGGCGCACCGAAGAAACCGAGCAGGATCAGCGCCAGCACCCCGACGAGTACAACAAGACCCAACAGGCGCGTGGTTCGGCTGCCGGTGGTCGCAGCGTCAGTACTCATGTCGTCTCCGTTGCGCTCGGCTCGTCTCCACTGGGCTCATGCTTCCTCCAACAGTTGGCCGTATGCCAAGGTTCCCAACGCGGCATTGACGACGCCGAAACCGGCCAAGAGCCCAAGCCAGGACCAGCCGTCGACAGCGAGGACTCCGAGCGCGTCGTCGAACGCTCTCGAAGCGGCGATCAGCACCGGTGCCAGCACCGGCAGCAACAGCACCGGCAACACCGTCTCGCGAGCCCTGACGCCGGCCACCAGGGCGCCCAGAAGCGTGCCGCTGGCAGCGATACCGACGGTCGCCACCGCGCAGGTCGCAAGCAGCAGCGGCAGCGACTCGACCGTGGCGCCGTAGAACACCAACACGCCGCCCACCATCAGAATCTCGACCCCGAGAATCTGCACCGCCACAGCGAGGGTCTTGCCGAAGAACACCGCAGAAGGCTCGATGCCCGCGAGCAGCAGGGCCCGGCAGGCACCGTCGGAGGTCTCGATGGCGGTAGACCGCGTCACAGCAACGACGGTCACGAACAGGACCGTCAACCAGAACAAGCCCGAAGTGGCCGCGTTGAGCACTCCACGGTTGGCATCGAGCGCAAAACCGAAAAGCACGAGGACGGTCAACGCAAAGGGAACGACCTGGCTCAAGGTGACGCGCGAACGCCATTCGATTCGAAGATCCTTGTGGGTCACAAGCCAGACGTCGGCAAGCATCAACTTCCCCGTCCACCGGCCACACCCGCCACGTCTGTATCGACCGCGTCAGAATCGGCAGCGTCAGAATCGGCAGCGTCAGAATCGGCCACGTCTGAATCGGCAGCGTCAGAATCGGCCACGTCTGAATCGGCAGCGTCAGTATCGGCAGCGTCTGAATCGGCAACATCGGCGATGATCGTTCCTCCGGCAATCGTGACGCGTCGGGTCTTGAGTTCAAGCGTGCGGTCAAGCTCGTGCGACGCAACCAGGACAGTGGCCCCGTCCGCGGCGGCCTCCGAGACGAGTCCGTCGACAAGGTCCCGACCGCCCTGATCGAGTCCGGCGTGAGGCTCATCGAGCAGCCACAGTTCGGGGCGACGTAGAGCCACCCCCGCCAGCGCGACTCGCCTCCGCTGACCCGCAGAGAGTCGGCCCACGACCACATCGTGCAGACGCGCAGAGACACCGAGACGCTCAAGCGCAGAGCCCACCGCTGTGAGTTCGATTCGCGAAGCCCTTGCCAAGAACTGGAGATTCTCGGTCACTGTCAAGTCATCGTAGAGGGCAGTGTCGTGACCAAGAAGCCCCACCGAGCGGCGAACCGCAGCTCGAGACTTGCTCAGATCGTGGCCCAGCACCACCGAACGCCCCGAATGTGGACGCAAAAGCCCTGCACACAGCCGTAGCAGGGTCGATTTTCCAGCCCCGTTAGGACCCTGAAGCAGCACGACCTCAGACGCGCCAACCTCAAGGTCGACTCCCGACAGAGCCGGAAAACGGCCAAGCAGCACGACCGCATCACGCAACGCAACGATGGACACAACAAGACGCTACCGCCTGATACCCCCAGCGGTCGGGCCCGCTACCCCTGGCACCACGGTCCCACACCCTGCCAACGCCGAGCACAACCAGAGCCGCAACAACCCACACCCTGCGCGAGGGCGTAGCCTTCCGGCAATGAGAGTCCTGCTTCGCATTGTGGTCGGCGCGGTGCTGTTCATGGCCGCGTGCTCCAGCGACACCGTGGAACCGCTCACGTTGGAAGACCCCGCAGAGTTCGTTTCAGAGAGGCTCGACGCCACCGAAGCAGAACCCAGGGCGCCCGATGCGGACTCCACAGCAGACCCCGGCCAGACAACGACACTCCCGACCCAGATACGCGGCTCGGTGATTAGTCGATTCTCGCTCGCTGTCGGCGACTGCTTCAACCGACTGGAGAAGCTCGCCGTCGAACGATCCACGGTCATCACCAGCCTCATCGACTGCGACCTGCCCCACGACCACCAGATCTACCACTTGCTCGACTATCCGGCCCCGCACCCGTCGATCTATCCCGGCGACAAGGTCATGAACGAGTTCGCCGTCCAGTCCTGTTACCGCGAATTCGCGCAGTGGGTGGGCAACGACTACGAGACATCGGAACTGGACATCGGTGTGATCACACCACCGCAGGCAAATTTCGAGGACGACGCGTCCCGCTACCGTTCCATCCACTGCTGGGTCGAACGCCTCGACGGAGAACCGCTCGTCGGTGACGCCCACCAATCAGGCTGGTGATCAGCAGTCCGCCAGGAATCTGCAGCGAATCCGCAGGATGAATAGGTTGTGCATCCGACACGGCTAGTGTTGAACCACCAGCTCGGTAGTGTACGAAGTCGGGAGGATCGACATGACAATTTGGATCCTGTTGTTGGCCGTGGTTATTGGTCTTATAGCTGGTGTTATCCGCGGAGGCGGCTTCCCCACAATCCTCGGTACTCGGATCTACCATCCAGAGTTTCTTGCTTCTTCGATCGTCTGTGCATTCGTCGTCAGCGCGACCGACATAGATTCAGACGGCGTCATCGCCTTTGTCGCACTGGTCGGCGCCTTCGCCTTCACGCTCATGAACCTCCATCTGGTCGGCATGGTCATAATCTCGATCGGCCTCGCCCTCAACCTGTTCGTCTTCATACTCAACCTCGAGACGCCAGTTCGACCGAACGCCTTGGTGGAGGCAGAAATCGTCACGGCCGAAGAACTTGAACGGGGCGTGAACATCTCGGGACACGTGGAGCTTGCCGACAGCGACACAGTGCTCGACATCCTCGGCGACACCTTCCCGATCCGTCTGGGCGAGAAAGTCGTCTCGATAGGCGATCTCATCTTCCTGGTCGGTCTGGCCAATGTCACAGGCAACCTGATGCTCGGCAACCAAAGGCGACGGTACACATACGGCCAGTTCTGGCAGAGCGATGAGTCTGCGGAAACCGAACTCGAAGGCGAAGAGGCCGAGATCCCCATCGAACTGGATCTTGAGACTCCAGAACCGGCCAGTGTCTATTCAGAGCAGGCAAGCGTCTATGCAGATCCGGCGACCGACTACTCGGACACGGGCACCGCCTATCCGCAGTCGGGAGCCGAATACTCGGACCCTCCCACCGCCTATCCGCAGTCGGAATCCGGCTACACGGAGTCGGCGACCGTCTACCCCGAGTCGTACGACGAGTATTCCGAGTCGCCGACCGTCTATCCACAGTCGGCTCCGACCGCTCCGCAACCCCAGCAGCCGGAAGATCCAGAAGATCCGGAGGATCCATGGTCCGAGCCTCCATGGAACCCCACAACCTGAGACTCGACTGATAAGCGCGTCAGTGTCAGCGGCCCGGGTCGAGCAGCAGGGCCAGTCCCGTCCAGGATTGAGGGATTGCGCCGAGTCCAGTCCCGCTGTCGCCGTCCCAATATTCGGCGAGACCCGAAATCATCGCCCCATTCGTCGTGTGCGTACCGAGAAGTGCTGCGGTAGCCGACGTCTCCTCTGAACCTCCGCCGACCCCCAACCAGAGCAGGTAGCTGAGCTGCGGCCATACAGGCCCGCGCCAATATGCAGTCGGGTTGTAGCTCGGCTCGCCGACATGAACCCCACGCGGACCATACCTTGCGCAATACGCCTCTGGGTCCGCCAGTTCTTCGATCACCCGCCGCCGGGCCGATTCACTGCGACTCACCAGGAGCGGCAGGAGACCGTCCGCGGTCCGAATCCGTCCCGAACCGCCGCTGTTGACGCCCGCGTCGACCCAGGTGCCGAGCTGTGGGTCGAACCGCTGATCCAACGCTTCAGTCAATTCGCCGGCCGCCGCAGACAACTCTCGATCAGATGTGACCGTTGCCAACTCCGCCGCGTTGAACGCCACCAGCGCATTGAAACCACACGGCGCAACCCCACAGTGCGGATTGGAGAGAGGCTCTCCGCTGGAACCTCTCTCAATGTCTCTGAGAAGGTCGCTCTTGCGTCTGCGCCAGCGATCGAGCTCGAAACTCCCCGGACCGGCAAGGTCGTCCCAGCGGGGCGAGTCGTCGCAACCGGTCTCCCAAGGATGCACCACTTCGATCAACTCTGATCCGCGATCACGGACACGCCGCTTCAGCAGGAACTCGAGCCCCCTGCGGGCTCGATCCGACAATTCCTCAGGAACGGCAACCCCGGCCCTGCTCAGCTCGGCGATCGCATGCCCGTACATCGGCGGTTGGGTAATCGACGACATCGCGCGACGACCCCACAATTCAACGGAGCGCTCCGGATCCAGCTGGTAACCCATGTGCGGCACGAACCCCGTGCTGTCGATGGCCGACAGAGCAGACGTGAGCTCGACAAGGGCGCGCTCATCGTCGCCGAGGGCTTGCCAGACCAAGCTGTGAAAACAGCTGTCCCACAGCCACATCCACGGGTACGCGGTCGGGTTGGGGGCGGTGTAACCGAGAGGCACCCACGCCTGATCCATCGCCGACGCAACGGCTTGTCGAAGCTCCTGGGACGTGTTCAACTCACGGCGCTTTCTACTCAAGGCGCTTTCAATCCTCGCGTGCGGATCATCGCTTGAGCGGGCATCGTGTCGGGCATGGCCGTGTGTGCATTCATCTCATTTCGGATGGGAATGGCCGACGGGGTATCGGTTGTGGCCCGCAACTGGCAACGAGCGATCGAGCAGTTGGGGTTCGAGGTGATCACCGTCGCCGGCGAGGGACCCATGGACCGGACAGTACCCGGACTGTCGATCACCGCAACAGATCCCCCAACACGAACCGAACTTGCTGATGCGCTGAGAGGGGCGGACCTTGTCGTCGTCGAGAATCTGTGCACCATTCCGCTCAACCTCGAGTCGGCTCGGACTACCGCAGCGGTTCTGCGGGGACGGCCGACAATAATGCACCACCACGACCCGCCTTGGCAGCGGGAGCGTTTCGCCCACATCACCGAACTGCCGATCGACGACGCAGCCTGGCGTCACGTCACAATCAACGAACTGACGCGAAAGCAGATGCAGGCCAGGGGCTTTGAGGCAACCTGCATCTACAACGGATTCTCCACCACTACGGGAGTCGGCGACCGCTCCGGTGTGCGTCGGCGACTCGACTTGGCACAAGACGAACTCGTGATAGCGCACCCGGTTCGGGCTATTCCTCGAAAGAACGTTGCGCGTGCTATTTCCCTGAGCGAGGAACTCAACGGCGTGTACTGGCTGTGGGGGCCCGCCGAAGACGGCTACGACGACGAACTCGAACGACTTCTCGCCGGGGCTCGCTGCCGTGTGGTCCGCGGCACAAACCACGAAGCAGCAGTCGACCTGTACCAAGCCGCGGACGCTGTGGTGTTTCCATCGACCTGGGAAGGATTCGGCAACCCCCCGGTCGAGGCGTCGATCCATCGAGTGCCGGCCGCGGTCGCCGATTATCCGGTGGCCGCTGAACTTCGAAACCTGGGCTTCGAGTGGTACCCCACCGACGATCCCGAACCGCTCAGTGCGGCGCTGCGCGACGGCGACCGCGAGCGGATCGAGCGAAACCGCGAGGTTGCGGTCAAGCATCTCTCCCTCCCGGTGATGACCTCTCAGATAGCCGCGCTGCTCGACGACGCCGGTTGGCTACCGTGAAGCGTCATGGCAACTGAGCCGACGCCGGATCCCGTACTCGTGCAACGTGCCCGTGCGGCCCGTTGGGCCACCTTGGGCCAGCGCCTCGGCTACCTCCTCTTCGCGTTCTCCATCGTGGTGTTCATCTTCGGGTTGACTGTCGGCTTCAGCGACGCCGTCTCACGAATCGTGATCTCTGGAGTCATAGCAGGCTCAGTTGTTCTAGCCCCGGCGATCATCGCCGGCTACGCGGTCAAGGCCGCCGTCCGCGACGACATCGAGCACGGCAGGCCGGTCTAGAGGCCGGGCGAACTGATCCCGAACACGGCTGCGGCGGAGCGAGGCCGTGGCCCGAGCGGCCGCCCGCGGCCGAGCGGCCCGTGAGCGGAGCGAGACCGTGGCCCGAACGGCCCGCCCGCGGCCGAGCGGCCCGTGAGCGGAGCGAACAAGAGCGGGAGCCGAGCGCAGCGAACTAGATCGGAAGACAACTCAAACGCGTCCGCCCTGGTCGGCGGACGGTGTTATGTCGACCGGTTCGAAAGGTAGTTCACCGGCAACGATCGCTGGAAGGAACTCGCGCAGACGGGCGGGAACGGTCGGCATGTCGTTGTCGAGAATATCCTCGAGTGCCCACCATCGGGCGCCGAGGAAAGCCGCGGCCTCAAGTGCTTCAAGTCCCTTGGGCCGATACTCGCCGCCGTCACACCAGGCCACATGAATGTAGTCGTCGGATTCGAAATGGTATCCACCGAAGTCGTACTCGGTCTGTTGCACCCAGACACAGGGCCCCATCTCGACATCGGGGATTCCGGTCTCTTCATACAGTTCCCGCAACGCGGCGGTAGCGGAATCCTCACCCCAACCGATCCCTCCACCAGGAATCTCCAGCCACTCGGGCTTTTGTGGATCGATCGGATCCTCGGCTCGAATCAGAAAGATCCGTCCCGTTCGATCAAGGAGAATGCAACGGGCAGCGGGACGACGAAGCGTGAACGGCACGAGAGGATCCTAGTGCGACGCCTTCATATCAGCATATGTCGCCACCCGGGCAGGTCCCCGCGATAACATCTCATCCGATGCGACTTGAGTGGTGGTTACCGGTATTGCTCGCGACGGGGATGTTGATCGGGTATTACGCCCTGCAGAACGACCCCGCGCCTCCCTCAGCGACTCCCGCGACGACCACGAGCACGACATCGACAACATCCACGACCACGACGACTACTACTACCACCACCACGACCGTGGCTCGTGCGCCCGCGACCACCGCCGCACCGACAACCACCGCGGCACCCACAACCACCGCGGCACCCGTCGCGACGGCACCGCCGGCGACCGCGGCACCCACAACCACCGCCGCTCCGACTACGACCGCGGCGCCCACCACCACCGCACCCGAGTATCCGGTCACGGGGCCGGACGGATACCCGACCACCGGCCCGACATCGCCTCCCGTCACTTACCCGGAAACCGGTGACGACGAGACCGACGACAGCGACGAGACGGACGAGTCGGACGAGTCGGACTCGGCCTGACCCTCGCGGAATCAGAGGCTGCTAATCAGGTCACCGGCCTTGCCGACGACCCGCCATGAGTCGCAACCGACAAGGACGGTCAGATCGTTGAGCGCCTGTCGCAAGCCCTCGACAACCTTGTCGCGGTCATGACCCGGTTCCACAAACACCCCTTTGACCAACAGAACCCCGCAGCGACGGTCCGTCTTGAGGTCGACCCGGGCGACAATCTGGTCACCCAACAGGAACGGCAGGACGTAGTAGCCGTAGATCCGTTTTGCAGCCGGTGTGTAGATCTCGATCTTGTACTCGAAGTCGAACAGCCGCACTCCGCGTTCGCGGCACCAGACAACCGGATCAAACGGAGAAAGCAGAGTGCAGGCATCAATCGAGCGCGGGGTGGCAGCGTCGGGATGCAGCAGCGCAGGCCGGTCCCAACCCTCGACGTCGGCCTCTAGCAGCCGCCCATCCTCAACCAGTTCCGCAACCCGGGCCTTGGCGGGCACCTTGGGCAGTCGGTAATAGTCGATGAGGTCAGAGGCGGTGCCGACACCGAAACTCGACGCCGCGCGCATCAGCAGTTCACGGTGCGCCTCATGCTCGCTCGGCGTGGGAAGCGCGAGGACTTCTCTCGGCACAATCCGCTCAAGGAGATCGAACTCCTTCACGAATCCTGGGCGGCGACGAATGCCAACCTCGCCGATACGAAAGAGCCAGTCCAGAGCAATCGATCCGTCGGAGCGGTCACCCCACCATTCGCCGCTGCGTCGACGCGGTTCCCGAAGTTCCTTGGGTGCAAGGGGACTGTCTCCCACCTGTTCTAGAACTTCTTCGACATAGCCGGGATCCTCACGAGCCAACGCCGCAAGCTGGCCCCACGTCTCCCCTCTGCGGGCCCGCTCCTTCTGCCAGCGCAAGAGCGGTTCATCGTCTACGGGCATCAGCGACGCTTCATGACTCCACGCCTCGAACCACTCGTCGTCGCGGTAGGCGATCTCATCGAGCAGTTCCGGTCGGTACGGCCCGAGGCGCGAGAAGAGGGGCATGTACTGGGTGCGGATCACAACGGGCACCGAGTCGAGCTGGAGCAGGTTGATCCTGGACATCACCCGGCGCAGATGACGCCGATCAACTCGGCCCTTGGGGCGGGGATCGCTGAAACCCTGAGCAGCCAGACAGATGCGCCGCGCCCGCGCCCGCGACAATCTCACCGGTTTCCCGCTCACCGGGCCGCTCGGGCCCGCTCTCCCGCTCCTGTTCGCTCCACTCACCGGGCCGCTCGGGCCCGCTCTCCCGCTCCTGTTCGCTCCACTCACCGGGCCGCTCGGGCCCGCTCTCCCGCTCCTGTTCGCTCCACTCACCGGGCCGCTCGGGCCCGGGGGGTCAGACAACGAAATTCACCATGCGGCTGGGGACCAGGATCGACTTTCGCAGCTCCCGTCCGTCCACATGGGCCAATACGTTGGGCTCAGCCAGAGCCAACTCAAGCACAGTCGCTTCGTCGGCATCGGCCGCCACAAAGATCTTGGCGCGGAGTTTTCCGTTGACCTGAACAGGCAGTTCAATCATGTCCTCGATCAACAGGCGAGGATCCGCGGTAGGGAACGACGCTCGGGTGACGGAACCGGCGCCGCCGATCCGCTGCCATAGCTCCTCGGCGACATGAGGCGCCAGCGGTGCCAACATTCGCACCAACGCGTCAGCGACCTGTCGGGAAGTCGCAGTACCGCGCTTCGTCAGCTCATTGTTCAATTCGGTGATCTTGGAGATCGCGGTGTTGAAACGAAGGCTGTCCATGTCGGCACCGACCCCGTCGATCGTCCTGTGGAGCAACCGCCGGAGCTCGTCGTCAACTTCGTCGTCGACCACCCTCAGTTGACCGGTCTCCTCATCGACGAGGTTGCGCCAGACGCGCTGCAGCAACCTGTGGGAACCGACCACCGAACGAGTCTCCCAGGGCCGGTCCTGGTCGATCGGACCCATGGACATTTCATACAGCCGCAGCGTGTCGGCCCCATAGGCTTCATACATGTCGTCGGGAGTGACGGCGTTCTTCAACGACTTGCCCATCTTTCCGAACGCACGTGTCACCTCCCCACCATCGTGGGTGAAACCCGTCCCGGGAGTTCCCGCGACCTCCTCCGCGGGCACGTAGGTGCCACGGCTGTCCTGATAAGCGGCAGCTTGGATGTAGCCCTGGTTGATGAGCCGCTTGAACGGCTCGGGGCCTGACACATGACCCAGGTCGTAGAGGGCCTTGTGCCAGAACCGGGCGTAAAGAAGATGCAGTACGGCGTGTTCCACACCACCCACATAGAGGTCGACACCGCCGACACCACCGGCAGAAACGGTCATCCAGTACTTCTCGACCTCCGGGTCGACAATGCACCGGTCGTTGTCCGGATCGAGGTAACGAAGGTAGTACCAACATGAGCCTGCCCAGTTGGGCATGGTGTTGAGTTCACGTCGGTACGTCTTAAGGCCCTCGCCGTCGCCGAGGTCCATCTCGACCTCCCGCCATTGCGTCACCCGTCCGAGGGGAGGTTCGGGTTCAGAGTCTTCGTCCAGTGACCGGGGCGCCCAGTCCATGAGATCGGGCAGCAGCACCGGAAGGTCTTCGAGAGGCACCGCACGGGCCTGGCCGTCGTCGCCGAAGACAATCGGGAAGGGTTCGCCCCAGTAGCGCTGACGGCTGAACAGCCAGTCCCGCAACTTGTAGGTGACTGCGCCTTCGCCGAGTCCTTGAGTCTCAAGCCACTCGATTATTGCATCGATGGCTTCGGACTTCTCCATTCCGTCGAGGAACCCGCTGTTGATGGCGGGTCCGTCGCCCACGTAGGCCTGGCCCGCAAAATCAGCCGGCGGTTGAACCGTGCGGATTATGTCCAAACCGTACTTCTCGGCGAACTCCCAGTCGCGTTGATCCTCGCCCGGCACGCCCATAACGGCGCCTGTGCCGTAGTCCATGAGCGCGTAGTCGGCGATGAAGACCGGAACCTCCCGCCCGTTGACGGGAACCGGACAGGTCGTGCCGATGAAGGCGCCGGTCTTCTCCCTGTCGTCCTGCCGGTCGAGTCTGGTCATCTCGGCCACGCTGTCGCGGTAAGCCGCAACTGCCGCCCGAGGGTTCGGGTGGCCACCGCTGAGACGTTCGTCGGTCCCCTCCGGCCACTCGTGCGCAGTCAGTTCGTCAACCAGTGGATGTTCTGGAGCGAGAACCATGAACGTCGTGCCGTAGACCGTGTCCGGCCTGGTGGTGAACACTCTGATCGGCCCGAAGTCGATGTATGCGCCTTGGCTGCGTCCGATCCAGTTGCGCTGCATCGTCTTGATTGAATCGCTCCAGTCGAGCAGGTCCAGATCCTCGAGGAGCCGGTCGGCGTAGGCGGTTATCCGCAGCATCCACTGCTTCAAGGGCCGTTGGAAGACCGCGAAGTTGCCCCTCTCCGAACGGCCCTCGGCGGTGACCTCCTCGTTGGACAGCACCGTGCCGAGCCCTGGACACCAGTTGACGGGCGCCTCGTCCACATAGGCGAGCCGGTACTGCGACAGGATCTTCAGCCGTTCCGACTGATCGGCGGCCGCCCAGTCCTCTCCCCCTTTGGGCGTGCGGATTCCCGAGTCGAACTCGCTGATCAGCTCGCTGATGGGGCGGGCACTGTTCGTTTCGGGGTCGAACCAGGCCTCGAAGAGCTGCAGGAAGATCCATTGCGTCCAGCGGTAGTAGTCGGGGTCTGTGGTGGCGAAGGAGCGTCGCTCGTCATGGCCGAGTCCGAGTCGGGCGAGTTGCCGGGACATGTTGACTATGTTGCGTTCGGTGTTCACCCGGGGGTGCTCACCGGTTTGGCGGGCATGCTCCTCTGCGGGGAGACCGAAGGCGTCGAACCCCATCGTGTGCAGAACGTTGAACCCCGTCATCCGTTTGAAACGGGCGTACACATCAGTTGCGATGAACCCGAGCGGGTGTCCGACGTGCAGACCCACTCCCGAGGGGTACGGAAACATGTCCATGATGAACAGCTTGGGCCGGTCCGCGAGCCCCGACGGATCGGCCGAAAGCGCCCCGCTGGGGTTCGGGCAGTGGTACGTGCCCTGCTCTCGCCAATGCGTCTGCCAGCGGGTTTCGATGTCGTCAGCCATGAGCGCGTCGTAGCGGTGCGGCGGCGTTGTCTCAGGGTTCGACATGGCCCAAAGGCTACCGTTCGATGAGAGCCGCTAGTGTCGCGACGTTCTCTGCGACAAACAGTTCAGAAACCCCTACGTTTCATGATACGGTACTGTTCCACAATGCGGGACAACCGTTCCGTGGATGCCCCAGACCAAGCCACGCCTAGGAGCCGTCCGAATGACCAACGACCCCGACACCCCCGGCGAAGACACAGACTTCGATGAGATCGATCTGAACGCGCTGAGCGACGAAGACTTGACAGCTCAGATGCACGACGACCTCTACGACGGGCTCGACGAGGAGATCGACGAAGGCACTCGCATTCTGCTGAATCGTGGTTGGCCCGCTGACAAAGTCCTCAACGACGCCCTGGTCGAAGGAATGCGCATCGTCGGGATCGACTTCCGCGACGGCATCCTCTTCGTCCCCGAAGTGCTGCTCGCCGCCAAGGCGATGAAAGCGGGCATGGCAATCCTGCGGCCCCTGCTGGCAGAGACAGGCGCCGAGCCCATCGGCAGCATCGTCATCGGCACAGTCAAG
Organism: uncultured Acidimicrobiales bacterium; assembly: GCA_951812975.1. Taxonomy (GTDB): domain Bacteria; phylum Actinomycetota; class Acidimicrobiia; order Acidimicrobiales; family Aldehydirespiratoraceae; genus VXYK01. The sequence goes on from CATOTC010000005.1 coordinate 63,546, forward strand.
GGCGACATACACGACATCGGCAAGAACCTTGTCGGAATGATGCTCGAAGGCGCCGGATTCGAAGTGTTCGACCTCGGCATCAACACCGATGTGGACGAGTTCCTCGCCGCCCTCGATGAGCACAAGCCCGACATTCTGGGGATGTCGGCCCTGCTCACCACCACCATGCCCTACATGAAGGTCGTGATCGACACACTCGTCGAGAAGGGCATGCGGGACGACTACATCATCATCGTCGGCGGAGCGCCACTCAACGAAGAATTCGGCGAGGCCATCGGTGCCGACGCCTACTGCCGCGACGCCGCGGTGGCATCCGAAGTCGCCTCGTCGCTAGTTGCCTCCCACCGCGCAGCATGACCAACCCCGCGGGCTCGACGAACCCTGCGGGCACCACCATCGGCGCTCCCAAGGTGCTGATACTCGCCTGCGGTGCACTGGCCCGAGAGATCCGCGACGTCTCGCGCCTTCATCAACTCGACAACGTCACGCTCGAATGCCTGCCCGCCTCCCTCCACAACCGACCAGAGAGAATCGGCGAAGCCGTCCGCCAGCGTCTGAACCGCTGCAGAGGCAGATACGAACGGATCCTGCTCGGGTACGCAGACTGCGGCACCAAAGGTGAACTCGTCGACATCTGCCACGAGTACCGGGAATCCGGCACCGAGATCGAGATGATGCCCGGCGCCCACTGCTACCAGTTCTTCGCCGGTGGGGAGCGGTTCGCCACGATGCACGACGACGACCCGACCGCGTTCTACCTCACCGACTATCTCGTCAAGCACTTCGAGCGCATCATCATGGGCGGACTGGGAATCGAAGCCCACCCCGAACTGCGCGACATGTACTTCGGCAACTACACCAAGCTGATCTACCTGGCCCAGACCGACGATCCGGTGCTCGACGAAAAAGCCCTCGCCGCCGCCAACCGGCTCGGTCTCGCCTACGAGAGGCTCAGTACAGGATACGGAGAGCTCGAGAGTCAGATCTTCGATTTCGCCCGCAGACAGACGACCGTGCTATGAGCAGACGACGCAGCCGCACCCCCGCAGTCGCAACCATCTACTGGCGAGACATTCCCGCCCAGATCACCGCCACCACAACCAACGGGCACGACACCAAGATCATGCTCCACCCCCGCTTCCAGCACGCCATCGACCGCGCCGCGCACGTAGCCGGGCTCACCGAGACCCAGAAATACATCGAGCAGTGGCGTCGTGTCACCACGACTGTATCCGGCGACGCCACGGCCGCCGCGCAGTCCGCAGCCGAAGGCATCCAAAGCGAATACCACCCGCGACGGCTCGAGGCCTTAGTCACCAACGGCGGTCTTGAACCCCAAAGCGAGAAAGCGACTCCACACCATGACTGAAACCGTCATCAGTTCCGCCACCAAGGAAGTGGTAATCGGTTTTGATCGGCCCTTCGTGATGATCGGTGAACGCATCAACCCCACGGGCCGCAAGCTGTTGGCCGAAGAGATGAAGAACGGGGACTTCAGCCGGGTCGAGGCCGATGCCATAGCCCAGATCGAGGCGGGCGCCCACATGCTCGACGTCAACGCCGGTATTCCGCTGGCCGACGAACCGGCGCTGCTCAGTCAAGCCATCAAACTGGTGCAGTCGGTCACCGACGTCCCCCTCGCGATCGACTCCTCGATCATTGAAGCGCTCGAGGCCGGAATCGCCGTCTACGAGGGCAAACCGCTGATCAACTCCGTGACCGGCGAAGACGAAGTCCTGGAACGGGTGCTGCCGCTCGTGGCCAAAGCAGGAGCGGCAGTCGTGGCGATCTCCAACGACGAAACCGGAATCAGCGAAGACCCCGACGTGCGGTTCGAAGTAGCCCGCAAGATCGTTCATGCAGCCGCGGACTTCGGGATTCCCGCCTCCGACGTGGTCGTCGACCCGCTGGTGATGCCGATCGGAGCCATGGGGACCGCCGGCAGGCAGGTCTTCGCCCTGGTCCGTCGCCTACGCGATGAGTTGAAGGTCAACACCACCTGCGGCGCATCCAACGTCAGTTTCGGTTTGCCCAACCGCCACGCAATCACCGGTACCTTTCTGGCTATGGGCATCGGCGCAGGCATGAGTTCAGCCATCATGAACCCGATGCATCCCGAGGTGAAGACAGCGGTCATGGCAGCCGATGTGCTCGCAGGCCACGACCGCGACTGCGCGGCATGGATTCGCGAATACCGGGCCCCGGCAACAGAGGGAGAGGGACGAGGTCGGCGGCGCACCAACCGTCGAAGGATCGCCTGAATCTGCAATGCCCGCGGAACCCGCATCTTCAGGCGAAGACGCCGCGGTGATCTTCATGCCCACGGGGAGGCAGGTGACCGTGCCCTTGGGAACCACCGTGCTCGACGCCGCCCGCTCTGGGGGGATCGACCTCGACTCCACTTGCGGGGGCCGCGGACTCTGCGGGCGTTGCCAAGTCACCCCCTCGTTCGGCGAGTTCGCAAAGTGGAACGTCACCTCCACCGCGGAGGCCCTCAACGCCTGGACTCAAAGCGAGGACGACTACAGGGGGCGCCGCGCGATCACATCGGGCAACCGCCTGGGATGTCAGGCAATCGTGCGATCCGGAGTCGTGATCGATGTGCCGACCGACAGTCAGGTGCACAGACCCGTGGTCCGCAAGAAGATCAACCTCGAGGGGCTGACCGTCGACCCGATGATCACCGCGCGCTACGTCGAAGTACCCGCGCAGGTGCTCGGCGACGAACGGGCATTGAGCGACCTGCTCGCCGACTCACTCGAGTCTGACTGGGGTATCGCCGGAGCCACAGTCGATGCCCGGGTGCTCCCCGATCTCGGACCAGCGGTCACCGGCGGCGAGCGCGCGATCACCGCGATCGTGCATCGCGACGGCACGGTGCTGGCCGTACGACCCGGATTCGACGAGGCGGTCTACGGCGTCGCCATCGATGTCGGAAGCACCACGATCGCCGGCTATCTGGTGGACCTCGCCTCCGGTGATGTGGTTGCCCACGCCGGGACCATGAACCCGCAGATCCGCTTCGGTGAAGACCTCATGAGCCGAGTCAGCTACGTGATGATGAACCCGGGCGGCGACCAGGAGCTGACATCGGTGGTGCGGGCGGCGCTCGACGGGCTGATCGACGACCTGGCCGACGAGATCAGCGAACCGGGCGGGGAGCTGCGAACCCGGATCCACGACCTGGTCGTGGTCGGGAACCCGGTCATGCACCACCTGCTGTTGGGGATCGACCCGACCCCGCTCGGCGCTGCCCCGTTCACCCTCGCCGTCAGCGCACCCGTCGATATGAGAGCCGACGAACTCGGACTGTCGCTGCGTTTTGCGCGGGCCCATGTCGGCCCCTGCATCGCCGGCCATGTCGGAGCCGACGCCTCGGCCGCGGTGCTCAACGAGGGGACTCATCGCAGCGCCGCGCCACAGCTGATGGTCGACGTCGGCACCAACGCCGAGATCGTGCTGGGAACGCCGGCGAAGACCTATGCGGCTTCTTCGCCCACCGGGCCCGCTTTCGAGGGTGCCCAAATATCTTGCGGGATGCGAGCCACAGCGGGAGCAATCGAGCGGGTACGCATCGACCGCGAGACGTTTGCGGCCCGTTACAAGGTGATCGGCTCTGAACTCTGGAACGACGATCCCGGTTTCGCCGCAGACGTCGCACATCTCGACATTGCGGGTCTGTGCGGTTCAGCGATCATCGAGGTCATCGGCGAGATGTTCCTGGCGGGTGTGTGCGACAGCAACGGGGTGATCGGCGAGTCGCTGGCGACGCGCACACCGCACGTCGAGCCCGAGGGACGCACCTTCCGTTATGTGATCCGCTCAGGGCCCGCTCCGCTGTTCATCACCCAGAACGATGTGCGCCAGATCCAATTGGCCGGGGCTGCTCTGCGCGCCGGGATCGACCTGTTGATGGAACACGCCTCAGTCACCGAAGTCGGCGACATCCGGCTCGCGGGAGCCTTCGGCGCCCACATCGACCCCCTTTACGCACTGGTACTGGGCCTGGTTCCCGACTGCGAACCAAGCGCAGTGAAAGCTGTCGGCAACGCCTCAGGCGCCGGCGCAGTGCGGATGCTGCTGTCAGCAGCGCAACGCCGCGAGATCGCTCAGACCGTCAGCCGCATCGAGAAGATCGAGACGGCAACCGAACCGCGCTTTCAAGAGTTGTTCGTGGCGGCGATGGCCTTCCCCCACCAGTCCGCGCCGTCGGTCGAACTGTCCAAGGTTGTCGAACTGCCTGAACGCCAACCATCGACAGCTGCCGGACACCGCAACCGCCGACGACGCACACCCAGCGCCAAGACTCCCAGCACGGAGGCAACATGACTGACACCGAGCCCAGCACCGCTTCGAATCCCGGCAACGGCCAGAGGCGAGGACGGCGCGGAGGTGGACGCGCCAGCCGACAGGCGGCCCGGGCCGCCTCAACCGCCGAGACCGTGGCATACCTTGAGCGGAAACTACCCCCAGTCGAGATGCTCGACGAGGAGGGTCTGGCTCAGATCGAAGCGAACGCCGAGACGATCCTGGCCGAGGTCGGAGTCGCCTTTCAGGACTTCCCGTCAGCCATCGAGCTGTGGCGCGATGCCGGCGCCGACGTCGACGGCGACCTGGTCCGGTTCCCCCGCGGCATGTGCCGCGAGATTCTGGCGAGCAGCGCTCCGGAGGTGTACACCCAGCACGCCCGAAACCCGCAGCGGAGCGTCAAGATCGGAGCCAACACCACCGTCTTCGCTCCCAACTACGGTTCGCCGTTCGTCACCGACCTCGACACCGGTCGGCGTTACGCAACGCTCACCGACTTCGAGAACGCGGTCAAGCTCACGTATCTTCTTCCCCACCTGCATCATTCCGGCGGCACGGTCTGCGAACCGGTGGATGTTCCGGTCAACAAGCGGCACCTCGACATGGTGTATTCCCACATCGCCTACAGCGACAAGCCCTACATGGGTTCGGTTACCGCACCCGAACGCGCAGCCGACTCCATTGAGTTGTCGCGTATTGCTTTCGGCGGCGATCTCAACGACCGGACGGTGATGACATCGTTGATCAACGCCTCTTCGCCGCTCCGTTGGGACTCCACGATGCTCGGCGCGGCCACCGAGTACGCCCGTGCCAACCAGGCGGCAATCATCTCGCCGTTCATCCTCGCCGGAGCGATGTCGCCGGTGACGGTCGCCGCGCTGTGCACCCAGGCGCTGGCTGAGGCTCTCTCCGGAATGGCCTACTACCAGCTAGTGCGTCCCGGAGCGCCGGTCATCTTCGGCACCTTCGCCTCGTCGATGTCGATGGCGACCGGTGCACCGACTTTCGGCACGCCGGAAGCAGGCCAGGCGATCAACGTGATGGCTGCGTTGGCGCGGCGCGTCGGCGTGCCGTTCCGCTCCGGCGGCCAGTTCACGTCGTCCAAAGCGCCCGATGCGCAAGCGGCGTACGAGTCCGCTTCAACCATCCTGCCCACGGTTGAAGCTGGTGTGAACTTTGTGTTGCATGCCGCGGGTTGGCTTGAGGGAGGGCTAACGCTCGGCTACGAGAAACTGATAATGGACGCTGACCAGCTCGGGATGATGGGCGTGTATGCCCGGGGCATCGACATGTCGGAGAACGGTCAGGCGATGGACGCCTTCTACACCAACCCCCACGGTGATCACTTCCTGGGCAATGCCCACACGCTGGCCAATTTCGAGACCGCCTTCTACCGCTCATCGATCGCCGACAACAACAGCTTCGAGCAATGGGAGGCAGAAGGAAGCCTCAGCGCCGCACAAAGGGCCAACACGCAGTGGAAGCAGATGTTGGCCGAATACGAGGCCCCGCCGCTCGACGACGCCATCGACGCCGAACTGCGCGACTACATCGCGAGACGCAAATCAGAAATGCCCGACGCCGCCTACTGACCCCGTCCAACCCCGTTCTTGCGGTGCCATGCGTCGGAAACCGATGCATGGCACCGCCAGAAGGGGCTAAACGGCTACGGCTAAGATGAGTCGTGGACGCGGCGGCGGCGACCGATCAGGTTGGAGGCCACCGCGGAGGCCCTGGCCGGGTAGACGACGAACGCCCTCTGCAGTTCCTTGGGCACAGGATTGCGGAACAACACGCGCCAACCGATGTAGGCCGCGATCAGACCGTGGGTCACGACCAGCGCCCAATAGTAGGCCTGAGCGGAGGCGTAGGCCATGGCGGGGGCCACGACGAGCGGGCCGACCACCGCCCCCACACCGTTGATCCGTACCAACGACGCCGAGGCCGCGGTGAGCTGGGATTGGGGAAGCCAGTCCGCGGTGTATGCGATCGTCAGCGAGTACAGGGAGAAGGTCATCCCTCCGAGGCCGAACATCAGGACGATGACCAGCCAGGATCTTGGATCAATCAAGGCCAGGGCAACACCTATGGCGCTGGCAGTAGCGGCGACCCACCACATGACCGGACGACGGCCGACCCGGTCGGAGAGCCAACCGACCGGCCATTGCATGATGATCGAGCCGAGCAGCGGCGCGGCAAGGAACAACGAGATTCGCGACGCGGGAAGCTCGACCGTCACCGCGTAGACAGCACCAAGCCCCATCAGTACACCTGCTGAGGTCCCCACCCAGAAAACCGAGATCACTCCCGTTGGAACGTTGCGCGCCAGTTCACGGGTCGACAGTGGTTCAGGAACACCGAGTGGCGGGTTGCTCGAGGCCGAGAGGGTCACCGGAACCAAAGAAGCCGAGACCAGCAGCGAGGCAAGCACGAAGAGTTTGAAACCGTCAATGTCTGCGGTCTCGAGCAGGAATTGGCCGACAGTCATCCCGCCCATCGTTGTGACCATGTACATCGCCAGGAGGCGGCCGCGGGTGGCATTGGTGGCCATGTCGTTGAGCCACGACTCCGCGACCACCACCAAGCCGGAAATGCACACTCCGGTCACAAACATCATCACCGCCCATGACACCGGCGAGATGAACAACACGTACACCAGCGCAGCACCCGAGACCAGCGATGCCAAAGCCGCAAACACCCGGATGTGGCCTACTCGCGTGATGAGCCGCTGAACGTACAGACCACCAAGAAAGAACCCGGCGAAATAAGACGCCATCACCACACCTATAGCAACCACGCTGAAGCCCTCGGATTCAGAACGGACCCCCAACAGAGACCTTTGAAGGCCGTTGCCGGCCATCAAGAGGGCAATCCCGAGCAGCAGGCCGCGAGCCGCAACCACCGGGTTTACCGAGATGAACGGACCGCCCTCGATTCCCGCTTCGTCGTTGATGTCTGTTCCGCCGGAATGGGATTGGCCGGTCATTTGGCGTGGGGTTTCTTGACCGCCACCGCCTCAAGGCAGCCATGGACCAAATGGTGCACAACGAACTCCTGTCCCAATTCGGCATGGTCGATTCCGACCATCGCATACCCGATGTTCTTGCGAAGCCGCGGCGAATAGCAGGCCGACGTGAGCTCCCCTGCGACGACATCACCGACATTGACCGCTAGCACGCGTGGCATCGCACCGTCGGTGAACGTTCCGAGGTTGGGACCACTGATGTCGACACCGACCAAGCGCCGCGCAGGGCCTTCATCGCGGATGCGACGCAGGGCGTCCTTGCCGACAAAATCGTCGGGCTGCTCCAGGTCGACCATCCAGTCGTAGCCGTTGGACACTTCGAACGGGTTGGTGCTGTCGTCGATGTCGCAACCGAACGCCAGCATTCCAGCCTCAATCCGCCGCACATGGCTGGGGGCGGCCGCCATGATCTCGTGTCGTTCGCCGGCACGCATGACGGTGTCCCACCACTGTTCGGCCGCCGCGTTGTCGTCGCTGCGGGCGCCGCAGACATACACCTCGTAACCGGAGAGGCCTCCCCATCCGGTGCGCGAGACGACCAGTTCCAGGGAGCCGTGGCGAGTGTGAACCAGGCGGTAGTACCCGAGGTCCAGGATCTCGTCGCCGAACAGGTCGGCCATAACGGCGCTCGCCTGGGGACCCTGAATCTGCACCGGGGCGACGTCGGGAACCGTGATCTCAACGTCGAAGTCCGCTGTGTGCAGGAGCCCCTGGCACCAGAGGTGCACGTCTGCGTCGGCGGCGCTGAGCCAGAAACGGTCCTCGTCGAGCCGCAAGATGACGGGATCGCAGATTATTCCGCCGTCTGAGTTGGTCATGAAAGCGTATTTGCACTGGCCGACCTCATGGCTCGACAGGTCTCGCGGCACGAGCATCTGGGTGAACGCCATGGCGTCGGGACCGCGGATCTCGACCTGGCGTTGATACGCCACATCCCACAGGGTCACCCCGTCGACGAGCGCCCAGTACTCAGCCACCGGATCGCCGTAGTGGAGCAGGTGGTACATGTGGTTGTAGACCGCCAACGCAGACGAGTCCGGATCGGCGTGGTCGAGGGCGCGCCGCAAGTAAGGCGACTCCTCAATACGCGCGTATCGGGTCAATGGCACGAGCCGCTCCTCACCACCGCCGAGCGTACCCACTACAGCAGCACACCCACCTTGTTGTTGGCATACTTTCAAGCGGTATGTCCGACCATCTTTCAGGCACCGGTTCTGTGCCCCCTTCCGGCAACGCTTCGGAGACGATCCTTTTGCGGCGCGCTCTGGTTCGGCACGACTCGGAGCAAGGGCGCAGATGGCTGGAGTTCCGCGACCCGGTCGCTCATTTGACGGCAGACAGACTCAGTGACGTCGGCCCGACCATCGATGCGGTGGAAGCGGCGGCGAAGCGGGGGTTCTGGCTCGTCGGGTTCCTCAGCTACGACGCCGCGCCGGCCTTCGACGAAGCTCTGTGCAGTCTCCGTGACCGGACCGTGCCCTTGGCAGCATTCGCGGCTTTCGAGGAACCCCGCCCGTCGAGAGGACCCGCCGGCCGTGCCTTCTCCACGACAGCGTGGACACCCGACACCGACCAACCGACGTTCGAAGCCGCTGTGGAGTCGATCCGTGAACTGATCGCCGCTGGCGAGACCTACCAGGTCAACTACACGCTCCGGCTTCACAGTGACTTCTCGGGCGACCCCGAAGGGCTGTTCGCGGCCCTGTGCCGTGCGCAACGAGCCGACCATCTCGCCTTCCTCGATTTCGGCACGGTGGCTGTCTGCTCGGCTTCACCCGAACAACTCATCTCCCGCCGCGGCACCGCAGTTGCGACCCGCCCGATGAAGGGAACGCGACCCCGTCACCCCGACCCGAAGATTGACCGTCAACTGGCAAACGAACTCGTTCGAAGCGAGAAGGACCGCGCCGAGAACACCATGATCGTCGACATGGCCCGCAACGATCTCGGACGGATCGCCGAGATCGGCAGCGTCGGGGTCGCGAAGCTGCACACCGTGGAGAGCTACCCGACCGTGCACCAGATGACCTCGACAGTCACCGCAGAGACCAGCGCAACCCTGCGGGAACTGCTGGAGGCGACATTCCCGGGGGCTTCCATCACCGGCGCTCCCAAAGTCGCCGCCAGCCGGGTGATCGCCGACCTTGAAGCAGAGCCGCGCGGCGTCTACACCGGTTCAGTCGGCGTGGTGGAACCGGGCGGCGATGCCGAGTTCAACATCGCCATTCGAACGGCCTGGATCGATCAACGGGTCGGGCGCGCCGTCTACGGTGTCGGTGGAGGCATCGTCTGGGACTCGGTTCCCACACAGGAGTGGCACGAAGCACACGACAAAGCCCGTGTTCTGCACCGGGCGACCCGGCCCCTGCGGCTGCTCGAGACTTTGGCGTGGGAACCCGGCGCAGGTCCGATCCTGCTTGATCGCCACCTCCGGCGGTTGACCGCGTGCGCCGAGCATTTCGGTTTCGACATGGACCCGGGCGAGGTCCGGCGCCGACTCGACTCGATACGTGCCGATACGACCCAGCGGGTACGCGTCCTCGTCTCAGCCGACGGTGCCATCGAAGTACAGGTGGAGGAGATGTCACCACCCGCAGCCAACCCGGTTTGGAACATCGCCGTAGACACGCGGCCGGTATCGAGTGAAGACGAGTTCCTTCGTTTCAAGACGACCCGGCGCGACCGCTACGACCAGGCCCTCGAGCGTCACCCGGACGCCGACGATGTGTTGCTGTGGAACGAACGGGGGGAACTGACCGAGACCACGGTCGCCAACCTCGTCCTGGAAATCGACGGCGTTGCGACTACCCCAGCGGAATCCAGCGGCCTGTTGCCCGGCACCCTGCGAGCGGAGTTGTTGGCCAACCGCCGGATCCAAGAGGCAACCGTGACCATGGCGGATCTTGACCGAGCCGATTCGGTCTGGTTGATCAACTCCGTGCGCGGCTGGATTCCGGCACGGGTGCTCAAGGGTTCATCGGTCCCCGCCGTCAGCAGCGATTGAGCGGTCCGCGGCGCGCAGCGCTTCGGCAATACAGGCTCGGACACGGTCGGGGTCTTCGAACTGGATCATGTGACCGACGCCGTCGAGCACCGTCACGTTGACCGCAGGCGCAGTCGCGTTCAGCGCAGGCGAGTCGAACGCTGCCAACAACTTCTGCGCAGAGCGCACCGGTGTCATCTTGTCGTCGCTTCCCAGAATCACCGATACGGGACAGGTGACGGACGCCGCGGCATCGACCGCACCCCCATAGCTCTCGCACGCGGCCATGTCCGTGCCGAGCGCGCCGTCGGGAGACACCTCGATCAGCGCCCGCGACCCTCCCAGCATCCAGAACCCCGGGGAGGCATGGTGACCGACATGGGCTCGGCTGCTGTATCCCCATGAAGTCATCAGGCCGCCAGCATGGCTGATGTTGTTCATGGCCGAGTCAAGGAGTTCAGGATGGACCGGCATCGCCGCGGCGGTGCCCAACAACACCAGCGAACACACTGCGTCAGGGTGACGCTTGGCGGTCTCCAAGGCGATATATGTACCCATTGAGTGGCCAACAAGATGCGCTGAACCGAAGCCCAGAACTCCCACTATCTCCGCTACCCAGTCACCCATCGCTTCGATGCTGTCGAGCGGCGGACCGTCGCTGCCGCCGTGTCCCGGCAGGTCGACCGCCGCCACCCTGTAGCCGTGATGGGCCAGGAACCGGGTCTGCAGCTGCCAGGCCGTCCGGTTCATTCCCGAACCGTGGATCAACACCACGCCCGGGTCGTCGGGGTCGCCTGGGTTGCCTCCGTCGGCGTATCGCACCGTGCGACCGTCGTGCTGGATCTGCATCGTGCTGGGACCGCCCTCTCCTAGCGCTGCGAGGCCCGAAGGGCCCGGGCCAGGTCGTCGATGATGTCTCGAGGGTCCTCGATCCCCACAGACACCCGGATCAGGTCTTCGCTCACACCCGCATCGAGCAGGTCCCGCGCAGACATCTGCTGGTGGGTGGTGCTCGCAGGATGAAGGACCAGGGTCTTGGCGTCGCCCACGTTCGCCAGATGCGAGGCCAGCTTTACCGACTCGATGAACTTACGGCCCGCCTCACGGCCGCCCTTGATCCCGAAACTCAAGATCGCGCCCGCGCCTTCGGGATACAACCGCTGGGCCAGTTCCCGATCAGGATGGGTGGGCGCGCTCGGGTACTTGACCCACCCGACTGCATCATGGCCGACCAGCATCTCGGTAACGGCCTCGGCGTTGCTGACGTGCTTGCGCATCCGCAACGGCAGTGTCTCAATGCCTTGGAGCAGCTGGAATGCGTTGGCCGGGCTCATCGCCGCTCCGAAGTCACGCAGACCCTCGGCTCGGGCGCGGGTAATGAACGCGCCCGGACCGAACTCATCAGCGAAGGAGATCCCGTGATATCCGACATAGGGCTCGGTCATGGTCTCGAAACGGCCCGAGGCCTCCCAATCGAAGCGTCCGCCGTCGACCAGGACTCCTCCAAGCGCCACCCCGTGACCGCCGAGGAACTTGGTGACCGAGTGCATCACGATGTCTGCGCCGTGCTCGATCGGCCGGATCAGGTAGGGCGTTGAGAAGGTCGAGTCGACCATGAGGGGCAGTCTGGCGTTGTGGGCCACCTCGGCGACAGCGCCGAGATCGAGCACTTCGATCCCGGGGTTGCCGAGCGTCTCGGCGAACACGAGCCGGGTGTCGTCGGTGATCGCAGCCTCGAACTGCTCGGGTTCTCGGGGGTCGACGAACGTGGCAGTTATCCCGAACCGGGGCAGCGTCACGTTGAGCATCTGGTGGGTACCGCCGTAGATGTTGCGGCTCGCGACGATATGGCCGCCCTGTCCCATGAGGGTGACTACCGCGAGATGAAAAGCGGCCTGGCCGCTGGCAGTGCAGACCGCTCCGACGCCGCCTTCCAGAGCCGCGATCCGCTCTTCGAGCACCGCGACGGTGGGGTTGGTGAGCCGGGAGTAGAGATGTCCCGGTATCTCCAGGTTGAACAGTCCCGCCGCGTGGTCGCTGTCGTCAAAGACATAGGAGGTGGTCATGTAGATCGGCACGGCTCTCGCACCGGTGCTCGGGTCCGGCTGCTGGCCGGCGTGGAGGCTGAGCGTGTCGAACTTCAGGAATTCCGGTTCGATCATTGCGCGGCGGTCCGGTGGGAATAGAACCTGGGGTACTCGGGTGCCAGGGGTTGATTGCCGAGAACCAGGTCAGCGGCTTTCTCCGCGAGCATCATGACGGGAGCATAGATGTTGCCGTTGGTCAGATAGGGCATCGATGATGCGTCGATGACCCGCAGCCCCTCCGTGCCGTAGACCCGCATTGTCGACGGGTCGAGCACGGCATCGTCGCCGACTCCCATCTTGGCTGTGCATGACGGGTGCAGGGCCGTCTCGGCATCGCGGCGCACCCAGTCAAGGATCTGCTCGTCGCTCTCGACTCCGGGACCCGGGGAGATCTCGCCTCCGTTGAACGGCTCCATCGCCAGCTGGTTCAACAGATTTCGGGCGTGACGCACTGCCTCGACCCACTCTCGGCGATCCTGATCGGTGGACAGATAGTTGAAGCGCAGCGCTGGTTTCGTCTTCGGGTCGCTGCTGCGAATCTCCACGGACCCCCGCGAGTCGGAGTACATGGGACCGACATGCACCTGATAGCCGTGGCCGCCCTCGGGGGTGCTTCCGTCGTAGCGGATGGCGATGGGCAGGAAGTGGAACATCAGGTTCGGGTAGTCGACGTCGTCGTTGCTGCGAATGAACCCGCCCGCCTCGAAATGGTTGGAAGACCCCGGGCCTCTGCGGAACAGCCATTGAAAGCCGATCCAGGGTCGTCTCCACATGGCCAGATTGGGCTGTAGCGAGACCGGCTCGTCGCATGAGTACTGGATGTACACCTCGAGGTGGTCCTGGAGGTTCTGCCCCACGCCAGCCACATCGGCAACAACTTCGATGCCGTGTCCTTCGAGTAGCGCCGCGGGCCCGACACCCGAGAGTTGAAGGAGCTGCGGCGAATTGATCGCACCGCCGCACAAGATGACTTCGTTGGCTGCCACCGAGCGGGCGCGGCCCCTGTGCTCGAATTCGACTCCGGTCGCACGGTTGCCGTTGAAACGAACCTTGGTGACGAAGGCTTTGGTAGCCAGATCCAGGTTCTTGCGCGACAACACGGGATGCAGGTAGGCCCGAGCGGCGCTCAGGCGGCGACCGCGGTGGACGTTGCGGTCAAAGGCGTTGAACCCTTCCTGGCGTTCACCGTTGACATCGGTGGTGCGGGGATGGCCGGCCTGCACGGTGGCCTCGAGAAAGGCCTCGAACAGGGGGTTCGTTGCCGGTCCCCGTTCCAGAACCAGCGGGCCCTGGTCACCTCGATAATCCGAACCGTCCTGTGGGGCGAGGCAGTTCTCCATCCGCTTGAAGTAGGGAAGACAGTGGGCGTAGTCCCATGACTGCATTCCCGGATCGCTTCCCCAGCGCTCGAAATCGAGCGGATTGCCCCGCTGGAAGATCATCCCGTTGATGCTCGAAGAACCGCCGAGCACCTTCCCCCGGGCATGGTAGACGCGCCGCTGACCCATCTCCGGCTCCGGTTCCGACTCGTACATCCAGTCGTAGAACCGGTTGCCGATGCCGAACGACAACGCTGCGGGCATGTGGATGAACACGTCGAAGCGCCAGTCGCGCCGACCAGCCTCAAGCACCAGCACCGAGACCGCCGGATCTGCCGACAGACGATTCGCCAACGCACAACCCGCCGACCCCCCACCAACGATCACGTAGTCGTAGCGATCCCGCATCAGCTCATTCTACGCCCCCACCGTCCGCGCCGAGACACGATATGCGTAACCCGTGTCCCGGCGCTCGACACCCCGTTCTGGCGGTGCCATGCGTCGGAAACCGATGCATGGCACCGCCAGAACGGGAAATTATCAGTCTGTGAACGGCTCAGGGGCCTAGCAGGGTGATGGGCACGACGGCGATGTCGTCAACCGTCTCGAAGGCTGGTCCGACGGCAGTCACCACGATCAGTCTTGAAGGTTCTCCGGTTCGGTCGGTGTCTACTCTGTTGCGGATTCGCCGCAGGGACTCCACGGCCGATGTGATGGCGTGAGATCCGCCGAGTTTGATCTCCACGGCCGCCCAGTCGCCCGGGCCTCGGGTAACTATCGCGTCGGCTTCCAGGTTCTTGCTGTCGAGGTAGTACCGGACTTCGGCTCTCTCCGCTTGTGAATAGACGCGCAGGTCTCGTATCACGAGCGACTCGAACAGCAGTCCGAGCGTGGGCAAGTCTGCGCGCAGCCCCTGGGGTGTGGCTCGCAGGGCGGCCGCGGGTAGGGCCGGGTCGGTGAAGTAGCGTTTCGGTGTGGAGCGCAAGGTGGCGCTGCTGCGCAGGTGCGTGGACCATGCCGGCAGCGGCTCGAGTACGAAGGATTCCACGAGGCGGTCCAGGTATCTGCGAACGGTATCGCGGTCCGACGGTCCGCCTGCTCCGGCGGTGTCGGCGATGAGCGTTCGGGCCGAGGCCGCGGTGCCCTCGTTGCGGGCCAGCGACGAGATCAGTGCCAGCATCTTCAGCGGATCGTGAGACACTTGGCCGCCGTGCATGTCGAGCATCGCGATGTCCCGGAGGTAATCGCCCATTCGGTCGCCGGCATCGGCTGGGTCCAGGGTGATGAAGCGGGGGAAGCCGCCCCGGCACACCAACTCGGCCACCCGGTGCAGATCCGATTCCGGCGCGTCGGCGTGGCACGCTCCGCCGTTGAGGAGTGCGCTCAATGAGATGCTGCCGGTTGAGTTGTGTGACTCGAACAACGACATCGGGCGCATCCGCAGTCTCGCCACCCGCCCTGCTCCGCTGTGGTCAGTCAAGGTGTGGGTCGGGCGAACCGACCCGGCCAGAATGAACTGGCCGTTGAGCGCGCGGTCGTCACAGGCGTGGCGCATCGCGTTCCATACACCGTCGGCCAGGTGCCATTCGTCGAGCAGCCGTGGGGTGCCGCCAACGAGAAAAGCGGTGGGATCGGCTTCCAGCTTGATCTGGGTGGTCGGCAGTTCGTCGAACCGGACAACACTGTTGGCGAATCGCCTGCCCGTCCAAGTCTTGCCGCACGCCCTCGGGCCTTCCACTACCACCGCAGGGGATGATCTCAGGCAACGGTCCATCTGCTGGTCTAGGACCCGCGGCAGATAACCGTCTGGAGCAGCATATCCCAATTCCATCCCGCAAATTATACCCCTGCCATCCCGCAAATCAGACGGCAATCATGCCGCTGTTGTTGTACTTCCATGAGGAAACTCAGGGCTCCACCGCACGATGCACGCCAGTTGGAAGCGCGATGGCGACATCGCTCGCAGGCACCAACCGACCCCCTCAAAGGTTGCCGACTCTATAAGGGAGGGTTGGCCGTATCGGGTTCTGGGAGCGCGATGCGTTCGTTGTCGAAGACGGCGACGAGTTCGAGGCGGCCTCCCATGGCTTCGATGACGTTGCGCCAAGTGGACAAGCGGTTGTCGTCGGCGGATTCCATCGCGGAGATCGACGCCTGAGTCCGTTCAAGCGTCTGTGCCAGTTCGGACTGTGTGAGCCTTCGATGACGACGCAGTTGTGCGAGGTTGAAGGCGATCGTGTCCGCTCGGGCCTCGTTCTTGATGGCTTCGATGCGTTCGCGGCGCTCGGGGCTGAGGTCGCCGACAATGTCAGCGAACGTTCTGTGTCCCATGATTGCTCTCTCTTTTCTTGTTCTTCATCTCTTCTTGTAATTATTCATTCTTCGTGTAGATCATCGCCCGCAAGATCGGCCAAGTACTCCTCATAGAGCTCTTCCGCTCGGGGTATCGCTCTCGCATACCAGCGCTGCCACTGACCGCTCTTGTCACCACCGAGCAACAAGATCGCTTGACGGCGCGGATCGAAGATGAACAGCACTCGGCAGTGCTTTGCACGACCTCGTGGTCTCAGTTCCTTCATGTTGTGATACTTCGAGCCCTTGATCCGATCGGTGTAGGGCCGATCCAGTTCAGGGCCTTGCTCGGTTAGCAACTCAACGACAGCGATCACTTCGTCCTGGTGGGACTCAGCAAGGCCGCCGAACCAGTCGGCGAACTCATCGGTACCGTTGACCTTCCATGGCATTCCCACACTATAAGGTTTGATCTATATAAAGTCAAAGCTATATTTCTGGTCGTGGGCTACAAACCTGACTGCCAGTCGCGCCAGTCTGCTTCCAAGACCAGCACCGAGACAGCTGGATCCGCCGACGGACGATTCGCCAAAGCACAGACCGCCGACCCCCACCGACGATCACGTAGTCGTAGCGATCCCGCATCAGCGCATTCTAAGCTCCCCACGGTCCGTGCCGGGACGCGGACGATCCGCAAATCCGCCTTGTCGCTGCCGTGATAAGGTCACCGGTACGCAGTTGCGGGTCACGCCGCACCCGACAGGGGTCCAACGATGGTTAGAAAGATCTTCAGGGAATTGAAGAACTTTGTTCGATTGATGCGTGGGATGCCACCGATCCGATCAGGAGCGTCCAGATCAGGGGCCAGAGGGGCGCAGGGCGCGGTGCATGCCCAGGGACCCGGCGGCGGTGCGTTCGGAACCAGCAGCGCCGACAGCCACCTCGGCAAAGCAATCGCCAGCGGCCACCAGGAGAAGGTCTACGGAGACCCCGCCTCAAAGAACCGCTTGGTCGGTTACGGCGGGCAAGCCCCGCGGTACCGGAAAAAGAAGCTCAATATCGTGACCGTGCTGATCATTCTGCTGTTTCTGGTGATCCTCGTGTCCCAGTTGTCTCCGCAGTGGTAGCTCATAACACAGGGCAGGCCCGCGGTTCCATCGGTCTCGAATGGGGCCAACCCACACTGGGGCGTCGGCTGCGCTAAGGTACCGGGTCGTCCGCTGCTGGGAGGCTTTTGAATGGTAGAGATGGGTGAAGAGATCATCGTCTTAGACGAGGTCTACAAGATATTCGGTCCGCAGCCGAAGGGCCGAGCGTTCGACTTGGCTCGTGCGGGGACGGGGAAGAACCGGCTCCAAGCGCTGACTGGACATGTTCTCGGCTTGAACAACGTTTCGTTCTCGGTCAACAAGGGCGAGATCTTCGTGGTGATGGGCCTTTCGGGATCAGGCAAGTCCACCGCCATCCGAACCGTCAACAAGCTCTTCGACATAACCTACGGCACAGTCAACGTCGACGGCACGGACGTACAGCAGCTTGAGGGCACCGACCTGCAGGCGTTTCGCCGCCAGTACATGGGCATGGTGTTCCAGCACTTTGCGCTGTTCCCTCACCGCAAGGTGATCGACAACGTGAGTTATGGACTCAAGGTTCAGGGTGTCGCCAGACAGACACGCGAGGATGCGGCCATGAAGTCACTGGGTCTGGTGGGGCTCGACACTTACGCCCAGAGCTTTCCCTCCGAACTCTCCGGCGGGATGCAGCAGCGCGTGGGATTGGCACGAGCACTGGCATCAGACCCGGACATCCTATTGATGGACGAAGCCTTCAGTGCATTGGATCCACTGATCCGTCGCCAGATGCAGGACGAGATGATGGAGATCCAAGGTGAGTTGCACAAGACGATCCTGTTCATCACTCACGATCTCAACGAGGCACTCCGTATCGGCGACAGGGTCTGCATCATGAAGGACGGGGCTGTGGTCCAGATCGGCACGCCCGAGGAGATACTCACCCAACCCGCCACCGGCTATGTGGCCGAGTTCGTGCAGGACGTCGACCAGGGCCGAGTGATCCAGGTCCACGAAGTGATGCAGGAACCGGCACCGATCAACACGGAGGTCTCCCTGGGAGAGGCACTCAACAAGATGGGCGACCGGTCAGGAGCTTTCGTGGTGGACAGCAACGGTTCGCCCACTCACCTGCTCACTTCCGAGGACGGAATTCGGGCAGCTTCGGTAGGCACCACCGATATTGCCCCTGCGCTGCGCTCCGACTTCGACCGTTGCGCCCCCAGCGACTGCCTCAACACGGTCTACGCGGCCGCAGGTCGAGGACTGCCAATAGCGGTCTGCGACGACTCGGGATCGTTGGTAGGCAACCTCGACCCCACCCAGATCATGGAGGAGATGGGCAGGGTCGAGCATTTGATAGACCACTTCGAGAGAGAGGTGTTCATGTAATGACTGTTCTAGCGCAAGCCTCCAACGATGCTGGGGAATCGGTCACCCACGACCTAACCGACAACCGGGTGCTCGAAGATTTTCGCATCCCCTTCGGCAAATGGGTCGACCAGGCCGTCGACTGGATCGTCGTCAACTTGGAATGGCTGCTCGCCCTCATCGAATGGCCGTTCTCATTCCTCAACGACATCCTCGTTGAAACAATCCTTGAGCCGATCTCATGGGTCTGGGTCGTCCTCTTCTTCTTTGTGATCGGCACACTGATTCGAAACGTGCAGGTCGGTCTGTTCGCGGCGGTCAGCCTCGCAGTATGCGGGCTTCTCGGCAATACCTTCTGGTTGGAGACTGCCCGAACCATCGGGTTCATAGGAGTAGCTGTTGTCCTGTGCGTGATCATCGGCATACCGCTGGGAGTCGCATGCGGGCGCGTCGACGCCTTCTGGCAGGTGGTACGGCCAGTTCTCGACGCTATGCAGGTTGTGCATTCGTTCGTGTACATGCTGCCGTTCATCTACTTCTGGGGAATCGGCACGGTGAGCGCGACGATGGTCACAATGGTGTTCGCACTGCCACCGCTGATCCGGTTGACCAACCTGGGTGTCCGCCAAGTGCCCGCAGATGTGGTGGAGGCAAGCAGGGCCTACGGCGCGCCCGAGTGGCGCGTGCTCTTCGATGTGCAGATTCCGCTTGCCCGCCCCGCCATCATGACCGGAATCAACCAAACCCTGCTGCTTGCCATATCAATGCTGGGGATTGCGGCCATCATGGGCGCCGGCGGTCTCGGCCGACTGCTGTTCAATGCATTGTCCCGCCAGGATGTAGGCCTCGGGGCATCCGCCGGCTTGGCCTTCTTCCTGGTCGCAGTCGTACTGGACCGAATCTCACAGACTGAGGCCAGCGACAAGGGAAGCCTCTTCAGAAGGATAAGACTGGCTTGGCTCCACCGGCGCGACCCCGAACAGCTCCTAGTCGACGGGAGCGGTGACGCACCCGCAGAATCATCCGACAACGACGACGTTGAGGAGTCGTTCGCCGAGGTGAGCGCCCAGGAGCGTCCGTGGATGCTCGTGTCCGCCGTAGGCGGCGTTCTGGCCATCGTGTCGGTGTTCCTCACTTGGACCCAGGACGGGGGATTCATCAGTGCTTTCGGCCGCCGGTCCGATGAGAACATCGTGGGCGAGTCCTTCAACGGTCTGGCAGCCTCAGGAGGCTCCTGGTTCGGTTACCTGACATTGGCGTTCGGTTTGACAATCGTGGCCGCGGTGGTGACGACGAGCCTCGCCCCCGGCCGTGGACCCAGGTTCTTCACCACCGACGGCGCGCTGATCAGTTCGCTGGGGTTGCTCGTGATGATGATCTGCTACATGTTGACTTCACCAGCGAGCGGAACCTCTCCAGGAACCGGAGCCGGGGTCTATCTCGCACTGGTCGGTGCACTCTTGGCCACCGTCGGTTCCCTGATGTGGATCCGCTGCGCCGCGCACGCACCTCTACATCCCCTGAGCCTGAAGATCGGCTGGGGTCGGATTATCGGCGGCACCATAGCCACGTTGGTGATTCTCATCGGAGCATTCTCTGGTTGGTCCTTCGATGAGCGCACCGATCAGGTGGTGAGTGCCGAGACCGAAGCCCTGATCGAAGAACTGAGACAGAAGGCGCTCGACAATCCTGCGGATGCCGGCCCGATCGCCGCTGAGATCTCATCCTTGCGAGCACAACTGACCCTCACCGAGCGAAAGATAACCGACGGGGTCAGCAGTGAAGGGACCGGACTCGGGATCTTGACGCTTGTCGCAGGGTTGATCGGTTTGGCCACCACATTGCCCGCCGGGGGATTGTTCGGCCGCGAGGAGCAACGTCAATGGCGCTGGAGCACGGTGACGGCCGGTATCGGGGTCGGAGTCGCGGCAGTGGGTTTCAACTGGATCTTCGTTCATGTGCGTTCGGCCGATCCCAACTATGTGAGCGGAGTGGGGTCGTTCTTGACGACGATCGGCGGATTCATGCTGGCCGCCACTGCCCTATCGGTCTTGAGGGAGTTCCGCCGATCCAAGATCTACTCGGACATGGAACCCATCCCCGTGCCCCAGACGACAACCACAGGCGCAGAATCGTCCTCTATTGAACAACCGGTGGCTTGACAGAGAATAAAACGCTATTCTGTCGGTCCGCTCGCTTCGAGCCCGAAGCTCGGCGCGTTTAGGAAACCCAACCCAGGAGGGAAACCCAACATGATGAAGAAACGAACGCTCTTGTGGCTCGCCTTGTTAGCAGCGTTCGCTCTGTTTGTTGCAGCGTGCGGAGATGACGACTCCGATACCACGACAGCAGACAGCGGCGACGACATGGCCGACGACGGCGACGACATGGCCGACGACGGCGACGACATGGCCGACGACGGCGACGACATGGCCGACGACGGCGACGACATGGCCGACGACGGCGACGACATGGCCGACGACGGCGACGACATGGCCGACGACGGCGACGACATGGAAGAGGTGTCGATGACACCGGGTGAAGGCTCGTCAATCACCATGGCCCGCGCGGACTGGTCGACTGGCTACTTCCAGGCTCAGGTCTACAAGCAGCTGCTGGAAGAGTTGGGCTACGAGGTATCCGAACCGTCCGAGCTGGAACTCGGTCCGTCTTTGGCGTATCTCGGTATGTCTCAGGGAGAATTCGACTTCTGGGTCAACAGCTGGTACCCAGGCCACGTCTCCTGGTGGGTACCCGAACTGCCTGACAACTCAACGGTCGGTGACCACCTCACCATTGTCGGCAACGAAATGGTCGCCGGCGGTCTGCAGGGATTCTTGATCACCAAGTCCTTCGCCGACGAACATGGTGTAACCCACCTTGATCAACTCAACGACGACCCGGACATCCTGGCGGCCTTCGACGCTGACGACCAGTCTCCAGGCAACGGCGTCGCCGACATCTACGGATGTACCGAGAGTTGGACCTGCGACAATATCATCGACAGCCAGATCGCCTTCTCCGACTGGACGAACATCGCTCAGGTGAAGGCCGGCTATGACGCCATGTTCGCTGAGGCCGCGATCAAGGCCGACGCCGGTGAGCCGATGGTGATCTACACTTGGACCCCGAGTGCCTACATCACCCAGTTGCGCCCAGGTGACAACGTTGTGTGGCTGGCAGTCGAAGATGTGATCGATGACTCGAACCCGACCGGAATTGAGGGTGGAGAAGGCCACGACCAGAGGCCGGGTCAAGCCAACATCGGACCCGACGCCTGTCCGGCAGCCGCCAACGCCGACAACTGTCAGCTCGGATGGGTGGCTGCAGACATTCTGGTGACGGCCAACACCGAGTGGCTGAACGCCACCCCGCACGCCGCTGAGTTGTTCTGTGCAGTCACGTTGTCTGTCATCGACGTGTCGCTGGCCAACGTGGACATGTCCAACGCCGGTGATGACGCCACCGAGGACTTCATCGCAGGACTCGCGACCAGCTGGATCGCCGACAACCGCGACCAGGTTGACGGATGGCTCGATCGAGCACGTAATGCGCCAGCGGTGCCAACGTGTCCGGACACGCCAATCCCACTGGCGCTGCAATAGAGCGTCACAACTGCTGATTGATTCCTGAACCGTTGCAGGTCCAAGAATCAATCCAGCTACATAACCGAAAACGGGGGTGGGGCTTCGGCCCCACCCCCTCACATTTTGCTATTTCCCCAAGCGAGTCCGAGGTGTACTCTGAGCGCTGGACCGATGCGCTCGGCCTCTCTGATAGATCTTGTAGAGGTAACAGTGGGCAGCTTGAACATGACTCCGATTGACAAACGCCTTGCGGAGGCCCGTCAGAATCTTGAACGTGTGGAACCGGCTTATCTGCCTGAAAAGCTGAGTGTCGGCGCGATCCTTGTCGACATTCGTCCTGAGTCCTTCCGCCTCGATGAAGGCGTCCATCCCGATGCCCTGGTGATTGAACGCAACGTCCTTGAATGGCGACTCGATCCCAACTCTGATACCCGCATCGTCGACATCGAACCGGACACACCGATCATCATCATGTGCAACGAGGGATACGCCTCGAGTCTGGCGGCCGCGGATCTGCTCGCGATGGGGTTCACGGCCGCAACTGATCTGGTCGGCGGCTACCGCGCGTGGCGGTCAGCTCAGACGTAGTCGCGAACGGCTTCCCAGATCTCTGAGGAGCCGTCGTCCCAGGAGTCTCCGTAGTCCCAGAACTTGGTCCGGTCGATCGTTATCGCTCCGCTGCCCACGACACCACCGGGCAGACGCCCATTGTGAATACGTACCGACCGGTACTGGCGGGGCGAGACTTCTGCGACCGCCCGCATGTGCACGGCACTGTTGCGCCATGCCTCCGAATCGACGGGCTTCTCGTGAATAACGAGATTCGCCCAGTAGTTGTCGACCAGTTCTGTGGAGCTGTAGCTCAGAATCCCCGGGTGGGACCTGAACTCCAGAAGCAGGTCAACCTCGACGTCGTCCACGACGGATTGCCTGGCCTGGGGCCGCCGCTCACCGAAGAATCCGACCACACGCCGCTGGAGCGGTTGGGCAAGCGCTTCAGGATCACAGATCACCGCTCGCCTCGCCAGGCCGTGGACATCCCAGTACAGAGTCTCGAAAGGTTGTAGATCTATCTCCCCGTTATCGACTTGGCGGGCCAGAACACGTACGTCCTGGAGCATGTACGCCAGCAGAGCCTCGTCGGACATCACCAACGCGAGGTCCGTGCACGGATGGTCGTCAAGTTGTTCAGTGGCGGCGAGTTCTCTCAACACCGCAGATATTGGACCCTTGCTGCTGGTGTGTCAATCGCAGTCTCGTGCAGTCTTGGCTCCGGTTCAAGCAAGATCCAAGGGGTGGTCGGTGAGCAGCTCGGGGCCTGTTTCGGTGACCACAATCATGTCCTCGAGCTTGACTCCCTCGCCGGTGCCGCGCCGGCCCACGAACGACTCGACGCTGAACACGTTGCCCACCTCGACCACGCCATCGAACCCTCGGTCGTCCCACTGCTCACGGGTGAACAGTGACGGGTACTCGTCGCACAGGCCGGTCCCGTGGGCCAGGACCGTGTAGCCGTTGAACTCCTCGACATCGGGGTAGTGGAGACGGTCGGTTATCTCGCGGTAGGTGGCGCCGGCCACGAACAGGGGCCGGTTCGACTCGATCATGTCGCGCGCCCGGCTGTGCACATCGGCTTGGGCCGCGCTCGGGCGACCGTCACCGCACAGCCAAGTGCGGGACATGTCGACACACATCCCGTAGGCGCCGACCATGTCGGTGTCGAAGGCCATCAACTCGCCAGCTTCGACCTCCTTGACGCTCGCCTCCTGATACCACGGGTTGGTTCGGGAACCGGAAGCCAACAGTCGGGTCTCGACCCATTCGCCGTGCCTCAGAAAGTTCGCCTTCTGAAGCTCGGCCCACAACTCCAACTCGGTCACGCCCGGCACGAACAGCGAGCGCATGTCGCTGATCGACCGTTGACAGGAATCGATGGCACAGCGCATCGCATCGATCTCATCGCCGGACTTCACCAGGCGCGCATCCTCCATCAACTGATGTGCCGACAGCACCGTCGCTCCCCTGGCCTCGAGCGCCCGCAGGCCCTCCAGGCCGATCATGTCGATGCCGACCCGCATGTCGCCGGTCCTCTGGTCCTTCGCCAGCAGTTCGATGATCTCGTCCGCGAAACGCCCCGCTATCTCCTCTGAGCGGGAGCCCGAATAGAAGGGCACGAAAGAAGTCGCTGGGCGGATCTCGTCAACCACCTCGGAATGCGCGGAGAGGAACTCACCATGGGAGAACTCGAACAGCACGACATCACCGTCGGCCGGAACCCAGACGTAGCGGACTGCGTTGTGCATGGTCCAGACCGGCATGTTGGTGGTGTCGGTGGCGTAGCGGACGTTCAACGGATCGTGCAGCACCACGCCGTCGATGTTGTGGACCCTCAGCTGCTTCCGCACCCGTTCGATGCGGTAACGGCGGACCGCGGCCATATCCGGGAGCTTCAACCCCGCCCGGGTCCATTCCTCTACGACTGACCGGTGGGGCCCCAACTCATGGCGATTGCGTCCGGTGTGTTCGACCAGCCACCTCGGGGCCTGCCCTTCATCCATGGCCCCTTCATCCACGGCTGAGTGCGCCGCGATCCTCGGGAAATGGCGCGCTGAGTGTGTTTGGCTGCTGTCGGTCAAGAACGCATCCTCTCGCCGGGGGGGTCCCACAGACAGCCGTCGAGCAGTTTCGCTCGGCGTTGCCGACCCAGTATCTCAATCTCGAATTCGCCGGCCGCCGAGCTCAGCTCAACGGGGACATAGCCCATGGCAACCGACGTTTCAGAGTGGTGTGCGTAACCGCCGGACGTTACCCATCCGACCACTTCGCCTTCACAGCTGACCGGTTCGTCACCGATCACATCGACACCGGCAAGCCCGGGTTCGGACTCGACGGTCCAAGTGCACAGCGAGAGTCTCCGGCCCTCGCCGTCCGACGAGTACTTGCGGGCCAGTGCGTCCCGCCCGATGAAGTCCTTCTCGAGTCGCACGAAACGATCCAGACCAGCTTCGAAGGGATCGTAGATCGGGCGGTATTCACGGGCCCACGAACCGAATCCCTTCTCCAGGCGCAGAGAATTCAAGGCGTGAAGCCCGAAATGGCGCAGCCCGAACTCGTCGCCCGCGTTGAGCAACTGCTGGTACACGTAGCGCTGGTAACGGGCCGGCATCCAGAACTCGTAGCCCAGGTCGCCGGTGAACGTCACACGGCCGCACCACACCGGTGCCACGCCGATGTTGAGTTCTGCGAATGCCATGAACCTCATGCCGTGAGCAGACATGTCGGAGTCGGTCAGCTTCTTGAGAAGCTCCCGCGAATTGGGACCGGCGATCGACAGGCCGCACATCTCCGCACCCAGAGTCTCGACCGAGACGCTGCCGTCGGCCGGCAGATGTTGGTGGAACCAACGTTCGTAGTAGCGCTCGGCGATGCCTGATCCAAAGATCACGAACCGCTCGCCGTCTCTGGTGTTGCCGGTGGTGCCGCCGACGGCCGAGGTTCTCGGACCCTCCGGTCGGCCTGGCGCGGCGGCCATGCACGCGACAGTCAGATCACCGATCAGGTTGCCCTTCTCGTTGGTCATTGGTGCCAGAGCCATGCGGCCCGGGTTGGGGATACGGGCAGCGATCAGTCGGTCCAGCCAGGCGCGGGCCCCCGGACCGCTGACCATGAACTTGCAGAAACCGGTCGTCTCGGTGATCCCGACGCTGGCCCGGACCGCCAGAGTCTCCGCTCTGACCTGTTCCCAGGCGTTGGACCGCCCGAAGGTCACCTCCTCGACCGGCTCGGTGCCGGGAGGTGCGAACCACAGCGGCGCCTCAAGGCCGAAACCGTCGCCAAACACCGCGTTGCGTGCGCTCAACAGGTCGAAGATGGGTGAAGTCGCGACGCCGCGAGCGGCGGGAAGGAACTCGTTGGGGAACCTGATACGAAACCGCCGGCTGTAGTTCTCCCGAACCTTGACGTTGGTGTACTGCGGCGTGGCGAAGTCACCGAAACGGGCGATGTCCATCCCCCAGACGTCGAAACCCGGGTCACCGTCGGTGATCCAGTTGGCCAAAGCGACTCCGACGCCGCCCCCCTGGGACAGCCCGGCCATCACCGCGCACGCCGACCAGTAGCCCCGCAGGCCGAGCACCGGGCCGAGCAGCGGGTTGCCGTCGGGCGCGAAGGTGAAGGGCCCGTTGACGACCTGCTTGATCCCTGCCTCGCGGATCGCGGGAAAGTGCTTGAACCCGACCTCGAGGGACGGCGCGATGCGGTCGAGGTCCGGCGGCAGGAGGCGCATGCTGAAGTCCCACGGAGTTTGCCGTGGTGACCAGGGCTCGCCGTTGCGCTCATAGGTTCCGAGCAGGAGTCCGCCGCCCTCCTGACGGAGATAGATCTCTCCGCCGAAATCGATGCAGTGCATCATCTCGCCGTGTTCGCGGTTGTGTTCGGCGATCTCCTCGATGTCCTCGGTGAGCAGGTATTGGTGCTCCATGGCCAGCACCGGCAGGTCCAGCCCGACCATGCGCCCCACCTCACGGGCCCAGAGCCCACCGGCATTGACCACATGCTGGCAGTGGATCACGCCTGTCTCGTCGCCCGAGGCAGTGTCGTAGGTGTGCACGTTCCAGCCGTCGTCGCCGGCGCGGTTGATCTCACGGACCCAGGTGTTGCGATACACCTCCGCACCCGCCAGACGTGCTGCGCTCGCATACGCATGGGTGACTCCGGCCGGGTCGACGTGGCCTTCGTGAGGGTCGTACATGGCCCCGACGAAGCACCTCTCGTCGATCAGCGGAATGAGTTGCTTCGCTTCGGCGACCGAGAGCAGCTCTGTCTCCATGCCCAGATAACGCCCGCGTGCGTGCGCCATTCTCAGCCAGTCCATGCGCTGTTCGGTGTCGGCGAGCATCACCCCGCCGGTCAGGTGGATGCCGCAGTCCTGACCCGAGACCTCTTCGATCTCTTTATAGAGATCGATGGTGTAGCGCTGCAGTTGGGCGACGTTCGGGTCGCCGTTGAGCGTGTGCATCCCACCCGCGGAGTGCCAGGTCGAGCCGGCGGTCAACTCGGTCCGCTCGACGAGCACCACGTCGGTCCAACCCGCCTTGGTCAGGTGGTACAGCACCGAGGCGCCGACCACTCCGCCACCAACAACCACCACTCGCGCTTCGGTCTTCATACGGCTGGTAGCCCCGTCTCTGCCGCTATCCGATTTCGGGCGGGTAGGGATTCACACCGCTGCCGAGCCGGGCAGCCTCGCTGTCGTCGTCGCCGCAGGGGATCGCAATCTCTGACGGGCAGTCGGCAGTCATGATGTCGGCAAGCATGTTGTGGAAGCGGTGCAGCGGCTCCTCAAATCGTGGCGCGAGAGGCCCCGGCGCCACCGCCCCAGCGGCCAAACCGCGTTGTCCCCGTTCGACGATGTCGATGTCCTCGTTGTTGATGTCGAACCAGAAGCTCCGGGTCTGGGCCATGTCCTCGTCTGACACCTCGGGCGTGGACGGCGGAAGCAGGAACGTGCACCACTCCCTGGTCAGACCGGGTGCCACCGGTTCAAGACGGATCAAGAAGACGTGGTTCGGCAGCGCCGCCAACATCACATTGGGGAACACCGCAACAAAGCGCCCGCTCACAAGGTCGGACTGGTTGAGCCCTGCTGCGGGCGGCAACACCAGCCAATCATCGCGGTCATCGCCCGAAATTGGCGTGGTGGTCTGGCCGCAGTACATTCCCGGCCCCTGATAACGGTAGTGGTCCTTGACCCGTGAGACCTTGGCCAGTTCCGGGTGTACCCAACTCAGGTGGTAGTACTCCTGGAAGTTCTCTGTGATCAGCTTCCAGTTGGCCCGAACCTCGAGGGTCGCCTCCGACTGCACTCTCCAATGCTCGAAGCCGTAGCCGCCCATACGGTCCGGGAGGTCACCGAGCCATTCACACAACGTGGGCGTGGCCGCATCGACACAGGCGAACAACAGCAGACCCCACGTCTCGACCCGGACTTCAACGAGTCCGAAATCGTCCCGATTGAAGTCTGGGCGGGGGATCTCCTCGAAGAACGGAGTCGACCGCAGCGATCCGTCGAGTCCGTAACCCCAACGGTGATAGGGGCAGCGGATCGTGTTGCCGATCTCGCAGTCGGCTGCGGCCAATTCCGTTCCGCGGTGACGACACGAATTCACAAACCCTCGCAACACTCCTTCTTGATCCCGAGTAATGATGATCGAACGTCCACCTACTCGGCGCACCAACAAGCGGCCGGCCTCCGCTACCTCGGCGGCGTTGCCAACCGCTACCCATGAGCGTTCAAACATGCGGCTGCGTTCGGCCGCGAAGAAGCCCTCGTCGGTGTACGACTCGGGCAGTAACCCTGTGGCCGCGGTCAACGGAACTCTCGTCCCCGTCCAGACCGATTCGTCGGCCCAGCGCCCAACACCGTGGACCGCAGGTTCGCGTGGCACCGGTTCGATCTTCACGTGCAGTCCTCCATTAGTAGTCCGTTTCCACCCCGCCTTCGGCGACGCGTCGATCAACGTAAGCGTGCAGTTCCTCGCGTACCGCATCATCGAGGTGAGGCGGCTGATAGGCCGCGAGATGCTCAGCTACCAGCCGTTCGGCATGGTCGAGCGCCGTGGGCGACCCAGCCTCCTCCCAGGACTCGTAGTTGCGCCAGTCCGACACCGCCGGTTTGAAGAAGGCACTGCGGTAACGGTCCTGGGTGTGCTGGGTGCCGAAGAAGTGTCCGCCGGGTCCGACGTCTGCGATCGCTTCAAGGGCCATCGAAGCGTTGTCCACCACCAACGGCTGCAGGAATGCGGCGACACTCTGCAGCAGGTCGTTGTCGATGACCATCTTCTCGAAGCTGGCGTGGAGCCCGCCCTCCATCCAGCCCGCACCGTGGTACACGAGGTTGGCGCCGCCCATGATCGCCCCCCACAGCGAGAACACCGACTCGTAGCCGGCCTGTGCGTCGATCGCGTTGGCAGCGCACACGTTGGACGACCGGTACGGCAGGTTGTAGCGGCGCGCCAGCTGCCCTCCGAGCATCGCCGACTGCATGTATTCGGGGGTGCCGAAAGCGGGCGCGCCGGACTGCATGTCGACGTTGGAGGTGAACCCGCCGTACATCACCGGAGCACCGGCGCGCACCAACTGCGTGAAAGCGATCCCGGCCAGAGCCTCGGCGTTCTGCTGCACCACCGCACCCGCCACGGTGACCGGCGCCATCGCCCCGGCGAGCGTGAACGGCGTCACGATTATCACCTGTTTCCGTGACGAGTACTCCAGGATTCCCTCAATCATCGGCTTGTCGAGGCGAAGTGGGGAACTGACATTGATGACCGAGTGGATCGACGGCTGCTCGTCGAGATCGGAGTCGCTGACTCCGCGCACGATGCGCACCATCTCCAGACAGTCAATGTTGCGTTGTGCACCGAGCGAGTAGGCGTCCACCACCTTGTCTGACAGCGTCAAGAGATCTCGGAACGCTTCCAAGTGGCGTACCGAGGGGTGGATGTCGATCGGTTCGACCGGGTACCCGCCGTGGGTCTGCACCGAGTTGAGGCACTGCGCGAGCCGGACGAGGTTGCGGAAATCGGCCCGGTTCCCGGTGCGGCGACCGCCCTTGCGGTCAACCACGTTGGGCGCGCTGGCGACCGAGCCGAACACCACGCTGTCGCCACCGAAAACCAGGTCGTGTGCAGGGTTGGGGGCATGTACCACGAATTCCGACGGCGCTGTGCGGATCACTTCAGTGACCATCTCCGGGTCGAATCGGACCCGCTCGCAGTCGATGTCCGCTCCCGCCGCAGCGAGTATTTCAATGGCCCTCGGATGAAGGAAGTCCATGCCGATGTCACGCAGAACAAGCAGCGAGGACTCATGGATCGACTCGAGTTCGTCGTCGGAGATGACCGCTGTCGGGGCAAAGCGGCGCCGATGCAGATGCCAGTCCGGTTGAGGCGGTGCAGTCGGGCCTGAGGGACGCTCGCGGCGGCCCCTGCGTCGAGGTGGAGACTGCGCGTTCATGTGACCGGCACACTACTAGTTCCAACTTCGCCGACAAGCTCACACCACTGCAACCCTTGACGGATCACGACAACCGTTAGGGTGGCCGCGGTGATCACGACGACTTCCGACACCGCGAGGATTCAGCGACGAACGCTGATCGTGCTGATGCTGTCGGTCGGGCCCGCAGGCATGGGAATGGCAGGTGGTTTTTCTGCCACAACACTGGCTGCCGAGGACATCACCAACAACGACGGCCTGGCCACGCTGGCGGCCACGATGATCAGCATCGGCGGTGCGGTGGCGGCAGTCCCGTTGGCCCGATTCATGGCCGCCAACGGCCGCCGTCCCGGGTTGCGGATTGGTTGGACGATCGCCGGCATCGGATCTGTCGCTGCATTCCTGGCCGTTCTGACCGATCTCTACCCGCTGTTGGTTGCAGGGTCCTTCTCAATCGGCGTCGGCAACGGAACGAACCTGGCAGCCCGATACGCCGCGGCCGACCTCGCGCAGCCAGACCGGCGAGCGCGCACCATCGGACTGCTCGTCTGGGCGTCGTCAATCGGATCGGTTCTCGGACCCACGGTCGCCCTCGGCCCGACCGGCTGGTTCGCCGAACAGGTCAACCTGCCTCGCCTGTCAGGTCCATACCTCATGGGCGCGCTGGTCTTCGCTGTCGCCGGACTCGTCGTGCACATCAAGCTCCGCCCCGATCCTCTGATCCTGGCGACGCAGCAGTCCGGGTCCGCGGCGACCCCGCCAACGCTCGCGGAACGGCGCAACATGGACGCGAAACCAAAGCTCGTCGACAGCTTCACTGCCATCGCACGCCATCAGATGGCTCTGATTGCAGTCGGCGCCATGGCCGTGGGCCAGGCTGTGATGGTGGCAGTAATGACTGTCACTCCGCTGCACATGGACGACGGCGACCACGAGACCCAGATCATCGGCCTGGTCATCAGCCTCCATATCGTCGGGATGTTCTTCTTCGCTCCTGTAGTCGGCTGGTTAGTCGACCGGTTGCCCACTGCGGCCATGGTGGCCGCCGCCGGCGTGATTCTGTTCGTGGGTGGTGAACTGGCATCGCACACCGATCCCAGCGACAGTCTCGGCGTGTTCATCGGACTGTTCCTGATCGGCCTGGGTTGGTCGTTCGCGATGATCGCCGGGAGTTCCCTGCTCACAGGGGCGTTTCCGGCACACGCACGGGCAAACGTGCAGGGAGCTGCCGATTTCACGATGGTCGCTTCAGGCGCCGTGGCGGGTCTCGCATCAGGCGTGATCGTGGAGGCGAGCAGCTTTCACAGTCTGAGCCACTGGTCCGGAGTCGCCGCCCTCAGCCTCGTAGCCGCCGCCCTCTACCCCGTCGCCACCAATACCCGCCGACGCTACTCGCAGGCGCGTTCCTAGATGCTGCACAACAGATCAACTCGTGCTCTAGGCACACTAGTGGCTGGCCTGCTCGTACTGTCGAACTGCGGAACCAACGATTCTGCACTAGAGCCTGAACAAACAGAAACGCCTACAACAGTAGAGTCTATCGATCCGCCGACGACTAGCCTGCCAGGCCCTGATTCGACTTTGCAACAGGAATCATCCTCAACCGTAGAGTCTATCGATCCGCGGACGTCTAAACCGATAGACACTACTACGACTTCGCCTGGCATCGAGACCGGCATCAATGAAAGTTCCGACGAGACCCAAGACCGAGGTCTGTATCTGCCAAAACTACTTGACAGTATTCTGATCGATCACCCGTCGGGCCAACAACCGGTTGTGCCCGCAGGTGACATGCCTCCTTCAATAGTTGCTTCTACAGAAGCTTGTGAGGTTATCGTGGTCGACTCGACGACCGGCGAAACAACTAAACTGTGGGAATACAAATACATCCACACTGCTACCACTCCATTCTATTATTGTTACCCGCTTCCTGAGGATATTGAATCGATATTGCCACCCAATTATGAGAGTGGGAGTTCATCAATCGAAGATCTCGAATGGATCGATACGGGTTACATTCTGATCAGCATGTGCTGTGAACCAGCGGCAGGGCGATTCGAACTCCTTGCGATGCCTGGCAAATCTGAAACCAAAGAACCTGTTTGGCTGGCGCTGAACGGACGTTTCCCGAACATCAGTGGTAACGGCTCGCTTCTTTTCGTGGCCGACGGCAACATCGCGGGTCCCTACACAATGAATGTGATTGAGAATCTTGATGTCAACTTCGACAACGCTTCTGATCCAGAACGTCCTTTCTATTCCCTGACTGGTGACCGCAGCCACTTCGGATTGTCTTTTGACCAAGATGACATTTTGTCTGATACTTATGGGATCGTTGGTGACGTAAGTTGGCTAGATAATGATCGAATTGCATTTGATCTCTGGTCATTTGATTTTGATCTATCGGATTCGGATCTGTTTTCTTGGATAGGTATCATTGATCAGACCCAACAGAGCGTCTTGTTGAACTCGCGTGGTCCAGGCTGGTCGAACCCGACCGGCGATGGATTTGGAAACCTTGTGGTGGCCGAACAACCATGCAACTTTTATGTCGATACATGCGAACAAGCTCACTCAAGAATCGTGACCGTCGATTCTCACACCCTGCTCCCGATGCACGAACTTGAAGTGGACGGGGAGATCGCCGACATGGACTTGGAACGCGGATGGCTGCTCATTACTCTCACCGACGGTCGGATGGGGATCATTGACTTTACGACCGGCGAATTCTCCGTTATCGCCGATGGCATCACCCACGCCGTCTGGATGGAATAAGGCATACCCGAAGGCAAACAAGCCCACCAGTCCGAGCTGTCAACGTTTGCGGGTGGGGGGTTGTACGTACTGCCAACCGAACGGGACGGCTGCTGAGCAGACGTCGGGAGGGATCACGGGCCGAGCGCGGCGATCGGTACCAGGGCGACGCCGTCATCCTCGCGGGCTATGCGAAGTCCGGTGTGCTCGTCGGGTGCGTTCACCCCGAACACTGCCAGCAGCTTGGAGGGCGGGCGCTTGCCCGCTTCCTGCGCCCGCCGGGCGAGGAGCTTCAGGACCCGCTTGGCCTTGTCTATCGAAACGCGGTTGCAGCTCAGCTTCACCTCCACAGCAACCCACGAGCCGTCGCGATCCTCCACTACTGCGTCCACCTCGAACCCGCTCTCCGCGTAGTAGCGCACCTCGGCATTGTTGGCGTCGGCGTAGGCCCGAAGGTCGCGCATGACCAGCGACTCGAAGGCGCCGCCCATGAACTCGGACTCCTCCAGCAGGCGGCGGGGGCTGACCCGCAAGACTCCCGTGGCCAGCGAAGGGTCGGACAGAAAACGCTTGGGTCTGACCCTCATCGCCTGTTTCGAGGCGGGCTGGAATCCCCACGGCCAGCAGTCCTCGCGCACATACACATTCTCGAATGCATCCAAGAACGCCGGGAGCGTCTTGCGGTCCAACGGGGGCACCGGCTCACCTGAGGCCGTGTCACGAGCCAGTGCGCTGACCGACGCCGCGGTGCCGATGTTGCGGGCCAGGGACCGCAATACCCGCCGGGCAGTCTCGGTGCTGCGGTAGGGGACCGAGTCGATGCTGCGCCTGACGTCGATGTTGCACATGGCATCCACATACGCCTCGACATAGCTGAGCGCCTGCTCCAACGGCATCTTCAGCGAGGCAGGCCAACCGCCCCGACAAATCGCCTCGGCCAGCTCCAAGCGGGACGGGGTCAGTTCCGCAGCCGCGTCCGCAGGCTCCCCCCGCAGCATGGCGGCCAACGACACCGCACCGTTGGAGACGCCGCTCTCGTACGAGGAGAACGTCCGCAGACGCAGCGACGCGAGCCTGCCCGCGCCTGAGTGGCGGATCGGGTTGTCGGGCAGCGTTGACGAGCCGGTCAATATGAACTGGCCCGGTGCGCCTGCGCGCCGGTCGCTCTCCCGCCTCACCGCGTTCCACAGTGCCGGGGCAAGCTGCCACTCATCGACCAGCAAAGGCGGAGCTTGGTCCAACAGAGCACTCAGCGCGCCCGCAGAGGCACCAGTCAGGTCCACCTCGTCCATTGCCAACAACGACGATGCCGCTTGGCTGCCCGTGGTGGTCTTGCCACACCCCCGAGGGCCCTCAATGACGACCGCGGGCGAGTATCGCAACGTGTCCCGCAACCGGACATCGAGCAGCCGCGGCAGGTAGTGTCCCTGCTCCGTAAGATTCACACGAACAGACTACCCAATATATTGGGTGATGACTACCCAATATATTGGGTGATGTGCGACATGGCCGCCCGAGCGGCTACCTGCGGGTGGGGGGTTGTACGTATTGCCAGCCGAAACGGCCTTTGATGCAGAGGTGGCCGTGGGTGACGGAGTGGTCCGCGGGCGAGGTCACCTTCACGATCCTGTCGTCTTGAGTGTGCAACTCAAGGTTGCAGCCGACACCACAGAACGAGCAGACGGTCGTGGTGACCTCCTGTTCATCAGGCCGCCACTCCCCCGCGGCGCGCATGTCGAACTCGGTCTTGAACTGGATCGCACCCGTCGGACACACACCGATGCAGTTCCCGCAATAGACGCAAGCCGAATCGGGCAGCACAGTGTCGAACTCTGTGGAGATCCGTGCGTCGAAACCCCGGCCGCTGACCGCGATCGCGAAGGTGTGTTGCGCGTCGTCGCCGCAAGCCTCGACGCACTTGTAGCACAACACGCACTTGTCGTAGTCGCGGATGTAGAGGTCGTCCTGGATCTTCGGCTCCTCGCTGATCCGCTCGGCGGGCAGGTCCGGCTGGTCGTAGCGATCCGGGTCCGCGCCGTAGTGACGCATCCACTCAGCCAAATCGGTCGCCTGACTCAAGTCGACGCTCGAACCCAGGAACTCAAGCACCATCTTGCGGCTGTGGCGAACCCTGGGGGAATCGGTCTGCACCACCATCTGGTCCTCCACCGCACGGGCGCACGAAGGCACCAGGGCCCGCGACCCCTCCACCTCCACCACGCAGACCCGACAGGCGTTGACGGGGGTGAGGTTCTCGGCCCAGCACAGAGTCGGCGTCTCGATCCCGGCCGACTCACAGGCCTTGTGGATCGAAGTGCCCTCAGGAACGGAAACGGCCTGTCCGTTGATGGTCAGGTTCACGCTGACTTCAGTGATCGTCATCGTGTCCTCCTTCGGGCAACAAGCCAAGGGCCATAGCAGAATTGATAGCAGACGCGGCAGTATGGCCGAGTCCGCAGATCGAAGCGTCGACCATCACCTCGGCGATGTCGTCGACCAGGCTGCGGCGCTGCGCCGACAAAGAACCCTTCGCCTGGATCTGCACCATCGTCTCATGCTGGCGAACAGTGCCGACACGACAGGGGACGCACTGACCGCACGACTCGTTGCGAAAGAACTCGGCGATGCGCACCGCCACGTCGGTCATGTCGATCTCATCAGTGAAAGCCATCACCACACCCGAACCCAGTGTCGTGCCGCGTTCACGCGTGTCCTCCAGCGTGAGCGGCATGTCGAGTGCATCAGGGCCGACGAACGAGCCGGCAGCGCCGCCCATGAGCACCGCCGCCAGAGTGCCGCTGCCCGTCAAAGGTCCGGCAAGTTCGAGCACTTCGCCCAGCGTCGTGCCGAACTCGACTTCGTACAGTCCTGGCTTGGAGACCCGGCCGCTCAAGCACAGCAGTTTCGTTCCCGGCGAGCGCTCGGTCCCTCTTCTGCGATACGCCTCCGGGCCGTTGAGCACGATGTCGAGCGCGTTGATCAGCGTCTCCGGGTTGTTGATCGCGGTCGGCTCTCTGAACAGTCCATGCGTGGTGGGGAACGGCGGCTTGCTGCGCGGCTCACCCCTGAAACCCTCGAGCGAAGCGAACAGGGCGGTCTCCTCGCCACAGATATAGGCACCGGCACCACGACGAATCTCGATGTCGAAACGATGGCCCGAACCAGCCGCGTCAGCGCCCAGCAGACCCGCCTCACGGGCCTGGCTCACAGCATTCTCGAGCCTCGCCGTGGCCAACGGATACTCGCCGCGAATATAGATCCAGCCGTTCTCGGCGCCCGTCGCGAAACCAGCGAGCGTGAGCGACTCGATCACCGCAAAAGGGTCCTGCTCCATCACTACCCGGTCCTTGAACGTGCCCGGCTCGGATTCATCGCAGTTGGCAACGACATGTTTTGGCCGCCCCTGCTCCGCGGCGACGGCCCGCCATTTGATTCCCGTCGGAAAGGCCGCCCCGCCCCGACCGGAGAGCCCGGAGTCGGCCACCGCCGCGCACACCGCAACGGGCCCCATCCTGATGGCCTCGCCAAGCGCCCGATAACCGCCGTTGGCCCGGTAGGCATCGAGTGACGTGGGGTCGACGACACCGACATTGCGCAGCAACCGCAGCGACGGGTCCCCCTGCTGCGGAATCCGTACGGCAACCTCGACAGTGTCGGCCGGGACCGAATCGTGCCTGCCGATTCCCTGGTGGAACTGGGCAGGAGCCCGCTCGCACTGTCCCAAGCAGGGTGAACGGTGAACATGAGCCCCGCGCGCTTCAAGCTCAGCGATCAGGTCCTCGTTGTCGGCGATCTGGCAGGCAGCGTCGACGCAGACATGGGTGACGTGGGTGGTTTCAGGACCGAGTTCGGGCTCGTCGAGGCGGAACATCTCATAGAACGTGGCGACACCGTACGCCTCCGCCGGCGGCACCTGAAGCACTTCACAGACATGGTTGAGGCCACCCGGGCTGATCCAACCCTTGGCGTTCTGCAACCCGTGGAGGGCCGGAAGCAGCAGGTGGCGGTGGTCACGGCGACGGTGGATGCCTCCGTACACGAGACGCTCGCTCTCGCGCACGACCGCAGTGGGCGTTCCCACGGCAGCGGCGACAGCGACAATCTCGATCTCGTCGGCTTTGTCGTCGCCGATAAAAAGGTCAGCCATCAGCGAATTCAGTTGCCGAGTCGACGTCTGGTACTGGGTTGTTCACGTGGGTCGAGGCCATGCGTTCGATCCGCACTGCCGCGGCCTTGAACTCCGCTGTTCCGGAACGGAGATCCCATTCAGGGTTGGTGAGCTGGTTGATGTCCACCAGTTCGGGGAAGTGGAAGGTCGTGAATGTGAGGCCCCTGGGGATGTCGGGCTGGATCCGCACGCAGGTCTCGACTGAGCCGCGGGGTGAACACATGCGAACCCGGTCGCCGTCGCATATTCCAAGCTGTCGTGCGTCGGCGGGATTCATGTCGATTCCGTCGCCGTAGCGGATCGGCGATGCGTACCCGCCTGACTGGACGCCCGTGTTGTAGCTGTCGAGCGCCCGACCAGTGGTGAGCCGGAGTGGGAACTCGTCGCTGAGCTGTTCCTTAGGCCCTTCGTGGTGGCACACACTGAACGGCGCCGGATCACGGCCTTCGAGGTCGTCGGCCCACAGCCAGCCGTGCAGGAAGATACTGCCGGGGTCGTCTTCGTCCATGCACGGCCATTGGAGTCCGCCCTCCGATTCCAGGCGGTCCCAGCTCATGCCGGCATGCATTGGTGACAGCGAGCGCAGTTCGTCCCACAGGTCTTCAGGCGTCGGGTCACCCCAGTCGACTCCGAGACGCTTGGCGAGGTCGCCGATGATGTCGGTGTCCTGACGGGCTTCGCCCGGCGGTGGCACCGCGGCGCGGACCCGTTGCACCCGTCTCTCCGAGGATGTGACAGTTCCCTCCGACTCGGCCCAGCCCACCGCTGCGGGCAGCACGACGTCGGCCATCTCCGCGGTTCGGGTCATCAAGATGTCCTGCACGACGAGGATGTCGAGACCGTCGAGCAGCTTGCGGGCGTGTGCCACGTCGGCTTCGGAGTCGGCGGGGTTCTCACCGATCACGTAAAGGCCCTTGATCGCTCCCTGTTCCATCGCCTCGAACATCAGGGTGAGGTGCAGTCCGGGCTTGTCCGGCAGAGACATGTTGTAGGCGGTCTCGAACTTGGCGAGCGACACCGGATCCTCCACGTCCTGGAATCCGGGGAACTTGTTGGGCAACGCACCCATGTCACCCCCTCCCTGCACGTTGTTCTGGCCGCGCAGGGGCACCAGACCCGATCCCCAACGGCCGACGTGTCCGGTCAGCAGGGCCAGGTTGCACAGCGACAGCACGTTCTCGACTGCATTGTGGTGCTCGGTGATGCCGAGGGTCCAGAGGATCTGTGCGGTGTCGGCGCTGGCGTAGTCGTGGGCCATCTCAGCGATGGCGTGAGCGGGAACGCCGGTGATCTCCTCGGCTCTGTCGAGGGTGTACTGCTCGACCGCGGCCTCGTAGTCGTCAAAACCCTGCGTGGAGTGGGCGATGAAGTCGGTGTCGTGCAGTCCGGCCGCGATGATCTCACGTCCGACGGCGTTCGCCAGCGCTATGTCGGTGCCGACGTTGAGTCCGAGCCAGGCGTCCGCGAACTTCGCTGAGCTCGTGCGCCGCGGGTCGACCGCGTACATCCGCGCTCCGTTGTCTAGCCCCTTGAGCAGGTGATGAAAGTAGATCGGATGGGCCTCTCGGGCGTTGGACCCCCACAGCAGCACGACATCGGTCTGCTCAACCTCGGTGTACGACGATGTGCCCCCTCCTGCTCCGAACACTGTCGCCAGACCGACGACCGAGGGTGCGTGTCAAGTTCGATTACAGGAGTCGATGTTGTTGGACCCCATGGCGCAGCGCATGAACTTCTGTGCCGCGTAGTTCATCTCGTTGGTTGATTTCGAGCAGCTGAACATGCCGACGGCTTCGCCACCGTGCTGATCCAGGATCTGCGCGAGACCCTGCGCCGCGCGGTCGAGTGCCTCGTCCCAGGTCGCGGCACGCAGTTCGCCGTCCTCCCGCACCATCGGAGTGGTGATCCGCTCCAACGGCTTGACGTAGCGGCGACGACGATTGCCGCGGTCAAGTCCCCGTCGAGTGGGTGCTGTTGGTTCTGACGGGGTCTTCGCTTCGCTGGCTTCTACACCGACGTTCTCCACATCGGAACAATACCGCAATGCGGAACGGGTATGCCTTCCGGACCCGAATCACCTGTGATTAATCATTCGCGTCACGCCGATTTGCGTGTTTGTGCAAATTGTTCGTGTAGCAGCCGGGGTTCGGATATCGTCGCTCAATGCGCTGGTCGAACCTCTTCGTGCCCACCCTGCGCGAGCCGCCGGCCGACGCAGAAGCGGCCAACCACAAGCTGTTGATCCGCGGAGGGTTCATCCGTCAACTGCACTCAGGGCACTACTCGCTGCTGCCGCTCGGGCTGCGGGTCCACAACAAGGTCGCAGACATCGTGCGCCGTGAGATGGACGCCATCGGTGCCCAGGAGTTCCTGTTGCCGGCAATGCATCCCGCCGAGATCTGGAAGAAGTCGGGGCGCTGGCAAGCGGTGGGTGAGGAGATGTTCCGATTCGTTGACCGCAAGGGCGCCGACAACGTCTTGGGAATGACCCATGAGGAGATCTTCACCGATGTGGCCCAGGAGATCACTTCGTACAAGTCGCTGCCCCAGATCTGGTACCAGATCCAGTTGAAGTTCCGTGACGAGCCCCGACCCAAGAGCGGTCTGTTGAGGGTTCGGGAGTTCGCGATGAAGGACTCGTACTCGTTCGACATCGACGAGGCGGGGCTGGACCACAGCTTTGAGGTTCACCACGACGCCTACGTGCGCA
The DNA here is from genome assembly GCA_951812975.1 of uncultured Acidimicrobiales bacterium. GTDB lineage: Bacteria > Actinomycetota > Acidimicrobiia > Acidimicrobiales > Aldehydirespiratoraceae > VXYK01. Next base: position 103,212 of record CATOTC010000005.1, read on the forward strand.
TCTTCGAGGCTCTGGAGCTTCCGGCGATCGCCGTGGAGGCTTCATCGGGGGCGATGGGAGGCTCCGGATCAACGGAGTTCATGGTCCCGTCGAGCGTCGGAGAGGACGACGTGGCGATCTGCGGGAACTGCGGTTATGCGGCCAACACCGAACGGGCCAAGGCCCGGTTGGCCGAACTCGAGGACCGTGACCTTTCGGAGTTGGTGCGCTTGCCGACTCCAGGAGTACGGACCATCGCCGCGCTTGAGACCATCGAGGGCGGCGCGCCCGCGGTCCATCAGATCAAGACCATGGTGATGGTGCTCGACGGTGAGGTGACCTTGGCTCTGCTGCGCGGCGACCATGAACTGGAGATGCAGAAGCTGGCCGATTCCACGGGCGCGATCGACATTCGTCCGGCCACTCCCCAGGAAACGGTTGAGCACCTCGGTGCCAACCCCGGGTCGCTCGGTGCGGTGAGCGTCGAGGGCCTGCGGATCATCTGTGATCCTGCCCTCGAGGGTCGTCGGGGTCTCACCACCGGTGCCAACGAGGACGACTGGCACTGGTCCGGCGTTGACATCGCCCGCGACATCGCGGTTGACGAATGGACGGACCTGCGCAAGGTCAAGGCTGGCGAACCGTGCCTGGACTGCGGCTCTCCCCTGGAGATCGTCCGCTGCATCGAAACGGGCCACATCTTCAAGCTGGGGACCAAATACTCGGACCCGCTCGGTGCTTTCGTGCTTGATCCCGACGGCACGCAGAAGCCTCTGGTGATGGGCAGCTACGGCATCGGCATCGGCCGCAGCGTTGCTGCGGTGGCCGAGGTGCACCACGACGACAAGGGCCTGGCGTGGCCGGTGAGCGTCGCTCCGTTCGAGGTCGTGATCACCATCGTGAGCAGCAAGGACGAGGCGTCGGTGGCGGCGGGTGAAACGCTGTACGACGAGCTGCGCTCACGTGGTGTCGACGTACTGTTGGACGACCGCGATGCTCGTGCGGGGGTGAAGTTCGCCGACGCGGAACTGATCGGCATTCCCTACCGGGTCACGATCGGGCCCCGTGCACTGGCCGAAGGGGAGGTCGAACTGACTTCTAGGGCTACGGGCGACACGACCCGGGTGCCGATCGACGCCATCGCCGACTCGCTCGTAGAAACCGTCGAAACCGATCGCCGCTGAGCGCCGCCTTCCACGGCAGGACCGGGCGGGCACTTGAACACGGTGTCAGCGTGCCGTGGTACCGTTGCCCCAAGAGAATCCCTGTCGAGCGTAGGAGCTTTCCCTTGTCTGACATGCCCCCACCCCCGCCTCCACCCCCGCCTCCGTCGGGGTCCGATCCCGAGTCATTCGAACCGCCGCCTCCACCCGGGAGCGCAGCCCAAGGCAGCGAACCGATGCGCGGCTGGGCCACAACGGACATCGGTGAGAGCGTTGAGCTCGCCGGAGCGGGTCGCCGGTTGCTCGCCCGGATCGTCGATATAGTCGTTGTTGGCGTACCCGCTGCCATCGTGGCCAGCGTGATCATCGGTCAGCCCGATGACGCGGCGGAGGTATCGGCTGGGATCAGCTTGGTTGTTACCGCGATCTGGTTGATCTACGAGGTCTCGATGATTGCTCTCAGAGGCCAGACCCTCGGCAAGATGGCGACTCGGATCAAGGTCGTCAGATCTGAGAACAGCGGAGCGCCGGAGTGGAGCCATTCCTTCAACCGCTGGGCCCCTGCCGGTGTATGCAGCATTGTCGGCTCTTGGGTTCCTATCGTCGGACTCCTGTCACTGCTCATCTACCTGTCTCTGGTGTGGGACGGGAAGAGACAAGGGTGGCACGACAAGGCAGGAAAGACTCTCGTCATCAAGACCTGAACCGAGTCGTTCAGAGTGCGTTGTTCCGTATCGTGGAACAAACTCCTATAGTCGCTTAGGTCATGACTGTGCAATCAATTGAACGTGCCTTTGCCCTGCTGCGCGCCCTGGCCGTTGGTCCGGTCGGAGTCACGGAGTTGGCCGAACGGGTCGAACTGCCGAAATCGACCGTCGCGCGAATCTTGGCCGCCTTGGAGAACGAGGGTGCCGTCACCCAGGACGGGACCGGAGGTGAATACCGCCTGGGCGAAGGGCTGCTCGACATCGCAGGCGCTACTCAGCCCGGTCGCAACCTGGTGGCCACGGCCCGCCCGCATCTGATCGACCTCCGCGACGAAGCCGGTGAGGCGGCAGGCGTGTCCGTGCTCGACGGTCGTTGCGTCTACTACCTCGACCATGTGGAGGCTGAGAGCGACGTACAGGTACGGAGCTGGACCGGCGAACTCGCTCCGCTACACACGGTGCCTTCGGGCCTGGTGCTGCTCGCCCACTATGACGACAAGCAGCTCGATGCTTACCTGCAGGGTCCGGTCACTGCGTCAACGGCATGGACCATTACCGATCCGGATGAGATCCGCAAGCGGCTCGCCACCATTCGCAGCCTCGGCTACGCCTGGGTCTACGAGGAGTTCGCCGAGGGCATCAACTCGGTCGCGGCTCCAATCATCGAGGCGGACGGCACGGTGGAGGCGGCTCTGCACATCCACGGCCCGGCCTACCGCTTCCCCAACCCCGAGCGCACCCACGACCTCGGCAACCTGGTGATCAACGCAGCCGCAGCCCTGGCCGAGAACCTGGCCTACGACTGAGCGCCAGAATCTGGCTAGAACACCGCGAATCGGTGACCGACAACGTCACCCCGCAGCAGTGAACAGCGACGGTTGCGTGGTCGTATCGATTCTCCGAGATCCGGCCAGCCGAATCCTCGACGATACCCCGAGACCGCCCTCAGGGTCCCAGCGAAGCGATCGGCACCACGCCCACGCCGTCGGCGCGCAGGTAAGGCTGTCCGGTCGACGTGACGACAACGAGCGCTGCAGGCGAGCCTGTCACGCTGGTGTCGACTTTGGCGCTCAGCGCCAGGAGCGAGTGCGCGGCGTCCTCGATTGCTTGAGGCGTTCCCAGCTTGACCTCCACCGCGATCCACCGACCATCGTCTCTCTCCACGATGGCGTCGACTTCGAGACCGGCCTTGTCGCGGTAGTGGTACACCGTGGATCGGTTCGCCTGGGCATAGACGCGCAGGTCGCGCGTCGCCATCGACTCGAACAGCAGCCCGAGTGCCTGCCTGTCATCGAAGAGCCCTTCCGCGCCGGCGCCCACGGCCGCCGCCGCGAGCGACGGGTCGACAAGGTGATGCTTCGGTGCCGAGCGCAACGTCGTTCGTGAGAGCAACCGCCCTTTCCATGCGGGCTGGCTCTCATAGAGGAAGACTCTCGTCAGTGCGTCCAGGTAGATGCTGACTGTCTGGCGAGATGCAGCACCATCAGTGCCCATGTCTGCTGCCAACTTCGTGACGCTGGCTTCCGACGCACTGTTGCGCGCCAGCGAAGCCAGCAGTCGGCGCACGCTGAGCGGACTGTGACGGGTGCCGCTGGCTCTTGGTACGTCAACCCGGCATGATTCGTCGAGATAGTCGCGAGCAAAATGCTGCGCATCGCGGGCCGCCATTTCCTGGGTGAGTGGCCAACCTCCTCGCAGCAGCCAGTCGATGATGTCGCGCAGCTCGTCTTCGGGAGTGCCGTCGTCGCCGGAACGCGGTCGGTATACGGCTTCGAATTCGCCGTCGAAGAGCCGTGACAGGCTAACGGCCCCGTTCGACGCGCCGCTTTCCCACAGCGACATCGGCCGCATCAGGACACGTCCCATGCGCCCCGCGCCGGAATGGGTCGTGATGTAGTCTGCTGGTTGCGCGGACGCGGAGAGTATGAAACTCCCGGGACGGCCCAGACGGTCGCTCGCTCGCCTCACCCGGTCCCACAACCCGGGTACAAGCGGCCATTCGTCGAGCAGCATGGGATGCGGTCCGCCCAGCAACGGCAGCGTTCCTTGCGCAGCATGGCCTCGAGCCGTCTCATCCTCATCGAACATCACTTCGCTCGCTGCGAACTGCTGGGATGTGGTGGTCTTGCCGCAGCCACGGGCGCCTTCGACAAGCACGACGGGTGTCGAGCGCAGCTTGGCTGCTATCTGGTCGTCGACCACCCGAGGCATGTACTTGCGCATTGGTTCACTCTAACGGTCTGGCAGCCCCTCGTTTAACTATTTGGCAATATTCCGTCTAACATTTCGGCTACGATTTGTTCGACGAAATGGCACCGCTGGGTTCATTGAGTTGCGGCCATTGCTGTCGCCGTCTACACCATCGGCATCCGACTGGCATTCCAAACACCCCGCAGCGTCAACCCACACCACTGAACAGCGACGGTTGCGTGGTAGTTTCGATCGTCCTTTCAACCCTCGGGCTCTCAGGGTGGTTCCCTTGACGGTCGGGTGAGTCAAGCAGCGATTCAAGAGCTTCAGGTTTCGACACCGGCCTCGCCCCCTGCTCTTGGAGAGGTGCGTTGCCCGGTCCTTCACCGGGGCCCCGCCAAACCGCGACCGGTCCATAGCCATACTTGAGCGCCTCGGAAGCACCAGACCATGTGCCGCCCCTGCCGTCGTCACTCGCAATGACAAGTGTCAACGCTGCTTGCGCGTAGATCAGCTTGTTCCGGCCCATGGCGTTCCCCGCGCTGAACGGAGCGCTCGGAGAGTAGGGAGTGCACATGACGGTGTTCCCATCGTGGACGGCTCTGCGAACTTCGGGGCGTTTGAGTTTGCGCAGCAGCGAATCGGCCAGGATCCCGATGACGGCTCCCCCAGTCTCGTAAGCGGCGTCCATGGCGAGTTGGTCGACCCCCCGCGCTCCCCCCGACACAAGCGGCAAGCCTCGTCGTGCAGCGGTACGCGCTACGTCCCTGGCGATGTCTCCGCCAGCTTGGGACACGTCACGGCTGCCGACCACGCCCAGACCGGGCGAATCAAGCAACTCAATGGCGCCTGCGGCATGCATCAGAGGCGGAGCCTTGGTACCTAACCGAAGCAGCCACTCACGGGGATAGTGCTCGTCGAACGCAGTCACCGACTTGATACCCGATTGCTCCAATCGTTCCAGTTCGAACGCCAACGCCGTTGCGCGCCCAACGAGCTCCGAGACCCGTACAGCGGATTCCTCGTCCAGGTCGTAGTCACGCGTCAACTGGTCCAGGTCCAGGTTCAGAAACACTCCCGGTCCACTACTGGTTCGCTCCATCAGACTCCAGAACTCAGCAGCCTTGAGCGGTCGCACTCCGTCGGCGCAGAGTCGACTCACCAGAAGGATCGTTGCCAACGAGTCGTCGTCGCGTCTCATCAGGTAGACCTCCCCGCCGTGTCCGCAAGCGCAAACGGAAAGACGCAACCAACCCCGGCCTCACGGAGGCTCGCCCCGATCACCAACAATCCGCTACGCTGCCCGACCACTGGAAGAACTTCCCTCTGGAACTCAGGATTTGCCAACCGTTCGGGCGAAATCAACAGGACGTCCACCTCGTTGGACTCGATCCTGTCCTTGACATCGTCCCATTCGGCCTTGTTGGAACTGTTGATGGTTTCGGCGCGAACCCCAAGTCTCCCAGCCGCTTCAATCTGGTTGCGCATCAGCGCGAGCAGTGGCGATACCAGCAGCGTCGGACCAAACCTCCGATCCCGCAACATCCGTGTCGCAATGAAATAGACGGCGCTCTTGCCCCAGCCGGTCCGTTGAACCAGAAGCACTCGCTCCCGTTCAGCGGCTAGGCGCAGAATCGTCTCACGTTGTCCTGTACGAAACTCGCTCGACTGATCACCAGTAAGGCGCCGCAACAGATTTAGTGCCTCAGCATCAAGCGATGGGGACCCGGTTGTTCCGATATCAGACGGGCGATGAATGTCTCTGGGGCTTTCCATCGTGGTCAACGTACCGGACCGCTGTGACAGCGGAGTGGTCCTTGACGTCTCGCGACAGCTAGCCCCTGCGGCGGCGGACCTCGGCGGTTATGGCGGGGATCACCTCGTGGAGATCAGCGATCACTGCCCAATCGGCCTTGACGACCATGTTGGCTTCACGGTCGGTGTTTATCGCCAGGATGTGCTTGCTGGCCATCGCCCCGACCCAGTGCTGGATCGCGCCCGAGATTCCCGAAGCGATATAGATCTCCGGGGCGATACGGGTGCCGGTCTGACCAACCTGATCCGAATGCGGACGCCAGCCGAGGTTGGTCACCGCCCTCGAGCATCCGACCCGGCCCCCGAGCAGTTCGGCCAGTTCCTCAAGTTGTGCGAACCCCTCTTCCGAACCGACCCCACGGCCACCTCCGCAAACCACTGGGGCAGTGGGCAGAGTCACGCCCGCCTCCTGAACTGTGCGGTCCTTGACGATCGTCACGCGGTGGCTGTCGTCGAGGTCGGCCTCAAACGTCTCCACGTCAGCGTCAACAGAACCGCCGGGCTCGGAAGCCACGGCGTGGAGCCCGCAGGTGAGCAGCGCAACGTCGGCGTCCAGACTGGAGTCTTCGAGCAGGGAGCCGCCCCACTGCACCCGGGTCATCGTCCACGAATCTGGAGTGACATCAATACAGTTGGCAACGAACGGGGCGTCGAGTCGCGCCGCTGCCTGCGCCATCACTTCGTTGCCTCGATCCGACCCGCAGGCGAGCACCGCGGAGGGTTCAAGTTCGGTGACCATCTGGGCGAGGGTTGCCCCGTAAGCATCGGGGCCGTAGTCGCTCAACACGTCATGGACGCAGGTGTGCACCACCTCCGCGCCGTACCGGCCGGCCTCGTCGACCAGTTCCTCGTCGTCGGAGCCGATGAGGGCGGCTTCGAGGTCCTCGTCCATCTTCTCGGCCAGGGCTCGGCCGAAGGTGAGGGCTTCACGGGCGGCTTCGGCGAGTACTCCCCGATCATGTTCGAGCGCCACCAGAAGCATCAGAGGACCCCCAACTCTTCGAGCACGTCAACGACTGCGGCGGCAGCTTCAGGACCCTCGCCGAGGATGACGGTCTCAGACACCTGCTCGGCGGGCCGGTGCAGGCGGATCCGGCGCTGGCCACCTGGGGTGGTGTCGAGGTCGAGTGAGCGGATCTCGAGCTTCTTGGACCTGAGGCGACCCTTCATGGTCGGGTAACGGGGCAGGTTGAGCCCCTCCTTCACGCCGAGTGCACATGGCCGCGGGAGTTCGTAGACCTCGAAGCCGCCGTCGATGGCCCGACGTGCCGTAACCGTTCCGGCACCGCTGCCGTCGCCGGAAACTTCGATTCCCTTGATGCCGTTGACTATGGGTCGGCCCAGCCCGTGGGCCACCCGGATTCCAACCTGGAACCCCCCGGAGTCCGCCGATTCATTGCCGAACAGGATGAGGTCGAAGGGCTCTCCGTTCTCTTCCTCGAGTACCTCGATCGCTTCTCGGATCACCGCGGCGGTCCGCTGCGGGTCCCAACCCACCTCATCGGTGGAGACCAGAACCCCGTGGTCCGCGCCGACCGAGGCGGCATAGCGGAGTTGCTCCGCGGCTTGGGGAGGGCCGACGGTGAGGACCGTGACCTCGCCGCCGTGCGCTTCACAGAGTTGGACAGCACCTTCGACGCCGCACTCCTCGTGGGGGCTGGTGGTGAAACCCAGATGGGCTGCATCAACATCGGAGCCGTCTGCGGTGACGTTGATCTTGGCCCCGGGGGCCGGCACCCTCTTCACACAGCAGAGAATCTTCATGGCCCGCCCAGCACCCCCGTCAGCTCTTGAGACGTGTGTCGTCGGGGTCGAAGGCGGAACCTGGACCCACAACTGTCACTGGGAACAGTTCGTTCATGTACATGACCTGTAGCTCGGTCCCCGCTGTGGCCATCTCGGTCGGCAGGTACCCCATGAGCAGGTGCTTGCCAACGGACGGTCCGTATCCTGCCGAGGTCACACGCGAGACCCGGCCGTGGGAGTCGACGATGCGCTCGCCGTTGAGGTCGAGGATGGGTTCGTTGCCCCCCATCATGTGACGGGTGCGTCCGGCGCTGTCGGTCTGGTCCTCGACGGTCAAGGTCACGCACTGGACCTCAGGGCTGGTTTCGCGGGCCTTGAGGTAGGGCTCCTTGCCTATGAAATCGGCGGCTTTGACTCTGGGGCGGGCCAGTCCCGCCTCCAGCGGGTTGTATTCGCTCTCGAGTTCAGCTCCCATCAAGCGATAACCCTTCTCGAGCCGGCCCGAGGTGCCGTAGACACCACCACCGGTCGGTCGGATACCGAGTTCCTGTCCTGCCGCGAAGAGGGCGTCCCACAGTGCCGGCCCGTTGCTCCAGTCTGTGTAGATCTCCCATCCGGTGTCACCCACATAGGAGATGCGGAACAGGTGGGCCTGGACCGTCCGGTTGTCCCCGCCCGCAGCGCAGTTGATCTCGATCGGGATGATCGAACCGTATGGCGAACCGGCTTGGCTCAGGTCGTGGCCACAGACCTGCGCCAGTACCTGGGGGGCGTTGGGGCCCCACAGGCCCAGGGTGGTGATCTCAGTAGTCAGGTTTGTGAAGGTCACCGAACCGTCGTTGGGCATGTGTTTGCGGGTCCAGAACTCGTCGCGTCCACCGTCGAACACGCCCGTCACGATCCTGACCCGGTCCTCGGCCATGCGCATCATGGTCAGGTCGGAGTGGAAGCCTCCGTCCGCATTGAGCCATGGCGTGTAGATCGACCGGCCCACGGCGACATCGATCTTGTTGACGGCGAGCCGATCCGCGAACTCAACGGCTCCCGGACCCTCCAGTTCGTAGATCTGGAACGCCGACAGGTCCACCACGCCGCAGTTGGAGCGCAGGTTCAGGTGCTCACCGATGGTTGTCGGGCTCCACCAGCGGTTGTCCCACTCGACCCCCCTTGGGCTGAGGTTGTAACGTTCGCAGAGGTCGGCGTTGGAGTTGTACCACTGCGGCCGTTCCCAGACACGGGCTTGGAAGAACTCGGCTTCGAGCGCCTCCTGGCGGGAACGGTACGGCGATTCGACGAGATGTCGGCGGGACTCCCACTGCTCGGCGGGGTGGACGATGCCGTAGGTCTTGTTGAAGTGTTCGTCGGCCCGGGCCCAGATGTGTTCGTCGCTCTTCTCCTCGTCGTAGAAGCGGGCGATGTCGGCACCGTGGGCATCGATCACCCGGGGGTAGCCGTATGTCATCCACTCCGCGACTACCTGGGCCATTCCGGGGCCTTCCTTGACCCACACGGCCGCTGCCGACCAGAGGCCTTCCACATCGGGGATCTCTCCGAGGCAGGGCATGGTGTCGGGTGTCAGCGACAGCAGCCCGTTGATGGCGTACTTGATCTCTGCGTCGCCGAGCATGTCCATCAGCTCGATCGCTTCTTCCATCTGCTGGTCGAAGTCGTCGGGGGTGAAGGGCATCTCGGTCGGCGACAGCGCGGCCTCCTCGTTGGAGGGGATCTCGTCGGGATGGTGCAGGATCGGCCGGTGGCCGTAGGAGCCGACCTCCATCGAACCCGCCGACTGCCGTTCGTAACAGAAGGTGTCCATGTCGCGCACGATCGGGTAGCCGATCTCGTTGTTGGTCTCGGCGAGGATGTCTATCGGCCCGACGTCGGCCATCTGGTGCACGGCGGGGACGAGCGGGATATAGGTGTCGGCCATGGCGGCGATGCGGTTGGACCACACTCCGCAGGCGACGATCACGTATTGCGTCTCGATGGTGCCCTTGTCGGTGACCACTGCTTTGATCTTGCGACGGCTGTTGGGCCGGGGCGTGTCGTCGGTGATGAGATCGAGCACTTCGGTGTTGGCGAAGACCTTGCAACCGGCTTTCTCGATGCCTTCCTTTCGCATGACGGTGCCGGTCTCAAGCGAGTCGACCACTGAGACCGTCGGGCAGTAGAACCCTCCGAGGATGACCTCGGTGTTGATGTAGGGCACGAGTTCCTTCACCTGCGCGGGGGTGAGAAGGTGGGCTTCGATTCCCCATGCCTTGGCTGAGGTCATGCGCCGCTCCAGTTCGTCCATGCGCTCGGAGGTGCGGGCTACTTCGATTCCTCCGGAGTCCACCGAGAGGTTCATGTCGCGGTACTGGTTGGCGCTTTGCTCCCCGAGCAGCGCCATTTCCTTGTTGTGGTCGACGGGGAATATGAAGTTGGATGCGTGTCCGGTTGATCCGCCCGGGTTGGGGAGCGGTCCCTTCTCGACGAGGACGAGGTCCTGCCAGCCGAGTCGGGCGAGGTGTCCGACGAGACAGTTGCCGACGATGCCTGCGCCGATCACTACGACGTTGGCTCTGGTGGGGAATTCGCTCACGGTTGGACTCTATTCTGAAGTCGATTGTCGTGCCGGTGGTACCGCTCAGGTCGCTGCGCGTGCGTTGCGGTACAACCCGCAGAGACAATACTGGACGATCGTTCAGTTTGCACGCGATCCCGGGTTCCAAGGCTCGCTTTTCTCAGCGAGTTCACGCGCCGAGGAGCTACTGTGCGCCCAATACAGTCCCAAGGAAGCACCGTGAGTGACACTGCCTTCAGCACCTCGGCCAGGCATCGTTCATACCGTAGCGGTCGGTGTCGCCACGGGTCGAAGACCCGCCTCGCCGTCTTGATCGCCGCACTGCTCCTTGCAGCCGCGGCATGCGCCGGCGACAACACCGATTCGGCACCGACGACCACGTCCAACACGATCGAAGCGCTCGCGCCCGCGACCAGCACAACGCCCACAACAGCGGTGCCCACAACCACAGAAGCGTCAGCGGGCGACTCGCCGACTACAACCGAAGCGCCAACCACTACGACTGACTCGCCTGCAACGGACACGACTGACGTCGAGGTGGCCACCATCAATGTGCTCCACGGTTTCCAACCACCGGTCTCGGGATGTGCCCAGTACACCGACAACTGTCTGGCCCCAGTTCGGGTCGACATCCTCTGGCAGTACCTTGCCGAGGAGGTCGGGTGCCCGGAGATCGTCGCTCTTCAAGAGATAAGTCCCCGATGGTTCGAGATCATCCCGGAGAAGCTGCCCGCGCTGTGCGGAGGTGACCATGTGCTGCTGACCGAGAATGTCGGACAGATCGATCAGGAAATGATCCTCACTACCCTCCCGGTGATCGACCACGCCCGTACCGAACTTGCCGGTGCGCCGATCTGGTCGGCCCACTGGGCTCAACTCGATGCCGGCGGCGGTCTGATCGTGGACGTGTTCGCGACCCACTATGCGAGCTCGGCGTTCAATCCGCCCTGCGACAATTCACACCCGGTGACGAGTTGTCCGTCCTATTGCCCTGCAGACGGAGATCTCGGTTCCTGCCACCCGTTCCAAACACTTGATTTTCTGGCCGACCGGGCCGCTGCGGGGAGCCTCGTCCTCGTCGTGGGTGATCTGAACAAGCAGATCGGCGACCCTCGCATTCAGACCCTGCTGGACAGCGGCTTCATCGACACTCACCTCGCGGCCAACAACCCCGAATGCCCACCGCAGGGCGGTACCAACTGCACCGCTGGGATCGGCGGTCCGGGCGACCTCCACGGTCTCGACATCGCAGAACAGACGCTTCGTTCCCGGATCGACTTCATCTTGGCCGCTCCCCCGGCCGGGTGCGCGCTCCTAGTCGATGTCGGCGACGCCGACGAAGACGGCACCCATACAGGGCTATGGGCCGACAAACCCCTCGACGAACCAGTCGAGGGCCTTTACTGGGCCTCGGACCACACCGGAGTTCAAGCCGATATCGGGCTCGATTGCGAGTAGGAGCCCCTCAGCGGCGTTGCAACCAACCGACTCACTACCGGCACCGCTCCCCGGCTGACGTCGTGGACTCGGCCCCGAGCCGAGCCTCTTTCAACGCGTGGGGGTCAATCGGCCCATGCGGCCTGACTCGTCGTCGTCGAATGCTGTGGCGATCTCTTCGGGGGTGTTCATCACGAAGCCTCCGCCCATGGCAACCGGTTCGCCGATCGGTTCACCGCACATCACGAGGACCTGGCCCCCCGACTCACTAGTGATTGTGATGGTCGAGCCGTCGTCGTTGAACACCGGGGTGTCGCCTCCCTCCAGGGCACGGCCATTACTCGCCACCATGCCGGCGACCACGGTGAACGCGGCCGCCCATCCGGCCGGAACGGGGACGGTCACGCGGCCGCCCACAGCGACGGCCACATGGGCCACAAGGACTCGGGTCGGCATTGGAGCCGGGCTGGACCGGCCTTCCAGGTCCCCGGCATAGAGGCGGACGACCGAGCCTTGGCCAAGTGACGTGAGTTCGGGAATGTCCTCGGCCGCGACTGCGTGGTGCTCCGGCGGGTCCATCTTGAGCTTGGCGGGTACGTTGATCCAGAGCTGGGCCATGTGGAACACACCGTCGTCGTCGCCCTTGAGAACCTCTTCATGCAGGGCCCCGGAGCCCGAGACGAGCCATTGCATCCCACCGGAGACGACGGTGCGTTCATTGCCGAGCGAGTCCCGGTGCTCTATCCGACCGGAGAACAGCAGACTGACAGGCTGAACGCCCCGGTGAGCGTGAGGGCCGACGTAGATCTCGTCTGCCCCGAGGTTCCGAGGGGTGCCTGTGTCGAGGAACACGAACGGGTCGACGGCAGGCAGTTCGGGTGTGGGGAACGGATGCAGGATTCCTGATCCGGGTTGCGGTTTCGCGCCGGTTAGGGTCTTTATCGTTCGGTCAGTCATTGCAGATTGCTCCTGTTTCGGTAGTGGGTTGTGTTTCGAATTCTGGGCACCAAGGAACCTGGCAGTCGTGGGTCCAGGTGCCTCGGCTGTCTGCTTTGTCACCGGTCCGCTGTCTGCGGGGCAGAGCCGCGCTGAGAGCGAGACCGATGGCAGTTGGTACCAACAGCGCGGCGAAGGCATTGCTGAACGGCGCCCCCGAGCCGTTGTGTACCGGATTGACGACCCCGAAGAACAAGGCGGTGCAGACGACGACAAGGACTATGGGGTGACTCCGCTGATCTGTCTCAGCGCGAGAATCGACGGGAACGCTCACCTTGGCGCAATTCCGACTCGAGGGCGCACTGTGGTTGACAGATCGCCCCAGACGAACCTCTCGAAAGACACGAAGACCGCTTCAGCCGTGCGGGACGCTCTTGGGGAGGTGTTCGTTCATGATTTCGACGAACCCGCTGATGTCATAGGACGCCAAGCGTCCGAGTTCGGCCATCACGGCTTCCCAAGTGACAGGGATCGCGCCGGCCTGGACGAGACGTTGCATGCCCCGTTCGTGGGCATCGGCCGTGGTGCCACCGGAGACGTCGGCCAGGGCGTAGATCTCATAGCCTTCCAAGAGCATGTCGAGCGCTGGGTAGACGAGGCAGACTTCGGTCCAGAGTGCCGCCATGATGATCTTCTTGCGGTCCGTCGCTTCGATTGCGGATCGGAACTCCGCTGAGTCCCAGGCGTCGACGGTGTTGCGGTCGATAGGGGTGACGTCGGACAGGATGTCCGACAGCTCGGGGATTGTTGGTTGCTGGTAGCCCGCGTCCACCCCGACTGTCGACAACACGACTGGGAGGTCGTACATCTTGGCGGCTTTGGCCATGGCCACGACGTTGTTGATCAAGACATCGTGCTCGATCGAGTGGGTACCATCGACGAGGCCGGGTTGGTAGTCGATGAAGACCAGGACGGAGTTCTCGACAGTCAGGAGGTGGTCGGTCTGGGGGTTGCGGGAAAGTGCTGTCGTCATGATGACTCCTTCAGTTAAGTGTTCAAACAACTGTTGTTTACACAACGATATTACGTGTGTAGACAATAATTGTCAAGGGACCTATACTGTGACCCATGACACAACGCCTTACCCCGGCGAGCGTGCTGGCGGCCGAGACCCTGCGGGTGTCTGGCGCCATACTCGCAACTCAGATCGCGATGGGCCGACTGATCGATACCGAGGCGGTCGGCCCCACTGGCCACGACCCGACCACTCTGGACCTGCTGGTACGGCTCGACCAGGCTCCCGCCAACCGCCTTCGAGCGGTGGAGCTCAGCCGCCAACTCTTGATGAGTCCCAGCCACATCTCCCGCAGAGTCGACCGGGCCGAAGCGCTCGGAATTGTGGAACGGCGGCCAGACCCTGACGATCGTCGTGCGTCACAAGTTGTCCTCACAACGTCGGGCCGCGAAATCCTCGAGAAGTTCGCCCCGCGCATGGAATCGGTCATTGATCGGATCATCGTCCAGACCCTCTCCGACAAAGAGGCCGACATCCTCGTTGAGTTGCTCGGTCGCATTCAACAAGCGGCCTGCGAGCCGTGCATGGAAGAGAACACGCCCTGAATACTCCAACGCCGAGAGCGATAGGTTTGGGGAATGTCTGGAGATCGCACGACCATCGAGCTTGAAATCGAAGTGCCGGGGCAGCCTGAGGAGGTCTGGAGGGCGGTGGCGACCGGCCCCGGGATCTCGTCTTGGTACGTGCCCCATTCCGTCGAGGAACGGGAGTGCGGAGCGGCAACCGCCTCATTCGGGCCGGGTCCCGAAATGCAGGTCGCGGGTCGGGTTGCTGTGTGGGAGCCACCGCGCCGAGTGTGTTTCGACGGCGGCGAGGGCGTTGAGGGGTTGGTGTTCGATTGGTTGATCGAACCCGCAGGCGACGCCAGTTGCGTGGTGCGCTTGGTCAACACCGGCTTCGGTCAGGGCGGCGAGTGGGATGCTCAATACGACGCCATGACCGAGGGCTGGCGCATGTTCATGTTCAACCTTCGACTGCACCTGGAACACTTCAGCGGGCAGACGGCCACCTCTGCCCTGCCCATGTCGATGTGGGCCGGTCCGATAGAAGAAACCTGGACGGCCCTCACCCAAGCGTTGGGCATTCCGCCGGCCCCGGACATCGGCGAGAGGATTGCGGTCGAATCGCCCGATGCGCCCGTTCTTGTCGGCACGGTCGTCGACACCGCTCCGAGTCGGATCGCCCTGTTGCTTGAGCAACCGGCCCCAGGCACCGCATTCGTGACCGCCGAGGGATTCGGCGAACATGCCGGCGTGTCGATCTGGTCCTACCTCTATGGGGACATTGGAACTGAGGCTGTCGAACGGGACGGACCCCTCTGGCAGCAATGGCTCAGCGAGCGCGGACCCGACCTCGACGCAATGCTTTAGCAAGCAGCGCACTCCCAACCCGTCGACAGATCATTTCAGCAGAGGTTCAACGACTGCTGATACCACGCTCAAGCCCTGTTCGGACCCGACCGTTGACCTTGCATTCGAAGTGTTGTATCGTGTCAACGTGACGAGGGCTCGGCATCCCAAGAAAGACGTCGAGGAAGCCCTGAGTGAACTTGAGGAGGCCGAATGGACGATATCGCCCACATCGTCAGGACACCGCTGGGGGGTGGCTCGCTGTGGAGAGTCCAGCCGGTCTGGATGCCAGGTCTCAATCTGGTCGTCCCCGCGCAATCCGGGCGGCCACGCTCGCCAATTGCTGCGAGCACTCGAACGTTGTGTTCACCAATGGACCAGTGAGGATCGCTGACATGTCGACGTTCACGTTCACGCTTGTTGTCGAGGGGCCCGACCTGCAAAGCGACGAAATCATCGAAGCCCTGTTCCAAGCGGGCTGTGATGATTCGCTGGTCGGTCGCTCCGGCGGCATCCAGTACATCGACTTCGACCGTGAGGCTGCTTCTCTTGAGGAGGCGGTGCTCTCAGCTGTGACCGATATTGAATCTGTCGACGGACTCGTGGTCGTTCGCCTTGCTGATTCTGGGCTGGTCTCGATGGCCGATATCGCGGCGCGCACCGGCCGGACCCGTGAGAGCGTGCGGCTTCTGGTTGCCGGCGAGCGAGGTCCAGGCGGATTTCCAGCTCCGGTCACCGATCCCCGCAGCCGCTACCGGCTCTGGCGAGCGACCGAGGTTGAACGTTGGATGCGCACACACGTCGACGATGCGTATGAGACCCATGAGGACCACGCTCGTGTCGCGATCAACGCGACCTTGGAACTCCGCTACCACTCAAGCCACATTCCCGACGACCGGAAATCAGACCTGCTCGCCCTAGCCGGCCTGTAGACCCGGCAGGAACTGTCCCCGGGAAACTCCGTCGGCCGAGTGGCTCGGTGCGGTGCTTGATCTCAGCAATATACAGGCTGTTTGGTCGCACACAGTCGCCACCATCGGCACGCTCTCGAATCCGTGCGCAGATCATTTTGGCCGATGTTTTGCGACTCAGGAATTCCGTCCATTCTGACGAACACACGGTTGAGATGAAACCGCTACAATGCGTACGTATTGCGGAATCGTTCCGCGATACGGAACGAAGCAATGAGGGCGCTGGCTTCAACCGCGCCGCAACGCAGGAGCAACCATGGCATTTCCCAGTGACCTTGAGATCGCCAACCAGGCAAATCTCAAACCTCTGACTGACATCGCGCGCTCAGCCGGCATTCCAGCTGAGTGTCTCGAGCCCTACGGAGTGGGAGCCGCCAAGGTCTCGCTCGACGCCATCGAGAAGATGAGCGACAGGCCCAAAGCGGCATATGTCGTCGTCTCGGCCATCACGCCGACACCGCTCGGTGAGGGCAAGACGACCACGACCGTCGGTCTCGGCCAAGCCTTCCAGCACATCGGCCGAACCGCAACGATCGCCATCCGTCAGCCGTCGATGGGGCCGACGTTCGGGATCAAGGGTGGAGCTGCCGGCGGCGGTTACAGCCAGGTCGTGCCCATGGAGCTGTTCAACCTTCACCTGACCGGCGACATGCACGCCGTCACCGCGGCTCACAACCTCTGCTCGGCGATGCTCGACGCTCACATCTACCACGGCAACGAAGCCGGTTTCGACATCCACAACATCACCTGGCGGCGTGTGCTCGACGTCAACGACCGTGCCCTGCGCAACGCGGTGATCGGCCTCGGCGGACGGCTCGACGGCATCCCCCGCGAGACCGGATTCGACATCACCGCTGCGTCCGAAGTCATGGCAGCGCTCGCCCTGTGCACCTCGCTGCAGGACCTGCGAGCCCGCCTCGGACGGATCGTGCTGGGCTACAACAAGGCCGGCACTCCGATCACCGCAGAGGAGATCGGTGCCGCAGGGTCGATGGCCGTCATCTTGAAGGAGGCCATCAAGCCCAACCTGATGCAGACGCTGGAGAACACGCCGGCGCTGGTCCACACCGGACCCTTCGGCAACATCGCCACGGGCAACAGTTCGATCATCGCCGATCAGATCGGTATCCACACCAGCGAGTTCCTGCTGACCGAAGCAGGCTTCGGCGCGGACATGGGCGCTGAGCGGTTCTTCAACATCAAGTGTCGCTACTCAGGGATCGCTCCGGACGCGGCCGTGCTCGTAGCCACGGTTCGAGGCCTCAAGGCCCACTCCGGCAAGCACAAGATCGTCGCCGGCAGGCCCCTGCCCGAGGCGTTGTTGGCTGAGAACCCCGACGAGGTCCACATGGGCGGCGACAACCTGCGCAAGCAGCTCGAGAATATGCAGCTTCACGGAGCGACACCGGTTGTCGCCATCAACGTCTTCCCCGGTGACCACGATGGTGACATTGCCGCGATCCGTGAGATCGCCGACGAGTACGGTGCCCGTGCGGCAGTGTCGACCCACTTCTCCGACGGCGGGCAAGGTGCCACCGAGCTGGCCGAAGCGGTGGCGGCCGCCGCGGCCGAGCCGAGCGAATTCCAACTGCTGTATCCGAGCGAGGCATCGCTCAAGGACAAGATCCATGCGGTTGCCACCAAGGTCTACGGAGCAGACGACGTGGAGTACACCGCGCAGGCCAACAAGCAGCTGGCCACCTACACCGAGGCCGGTTTCGGCGACCTGCCCGTGTGCATCGCCAAGACCCACCTCTCGATCAGCTCGAACCCGGCACTGAAGGGCGCCCCCACCGGTTGGACCCTGCCAGTGCGCGAGGTCCGTGCGAGCGTAGGGGCCGGTTTCATCTACCCGCTCTGCGGCGACATGCGCACCATGCCCGGTCTGGGCAGGATTCCTGCCGCCAAGTCCATAGACATCGACGCCGACGGCAACGTCGTCGGCCTCTCTTAGAACCACCGCCTTAGAGCCACCGCCCCTTCGGGGCCCTCGTTTCACACCGGAGTCCGAGTGAATCCACTTGCCAATATCCTGCGCCCCAGCCTCCGGGCAGTCAGCTCTCCGGTCGCCCGCGCGGCGATCTCGGACATGACCTATGAGGTGATCCCGCTCAAGAGCCTGCCCGATGCAATCGAGCAGCTCCCCTCCAATGCTCGGGTCAGCGTCACCGCCTCGCCGGTGAAACCCCTCGAGGACACGCTCGACGTGTGTGCCGAACTGCTCGAGAGGGGCCACCGTCCCATCCCGCACATCGCTGCTCGCAAGGTGACCGACGAGGCACACATGCGCTCGTTGGCAACCCGTATCAAGCAACTGGGCCTCAGCGAGATCTTCTGCATCGCCGGTGATGCGCAAGACGCAGGCGCATACCACGATGCCATGTCGCTGCTCCGGCCCCTGCTCGACTTCACTGCCGGTGACATCTCTGCGGTCGGAGTCTCCTCATACCCCGACGGCCACGCCTTCATCGACGAGTCGGCTCTGCACCAGGCGCTGATTGAGAAACAGGAGCTGTTCGCCGAAGCCGGGATCGGAGGGCACGCGTCTACGCAGATGTGCTTCTCGACTGACACGATCCGTTCCTGGCTCGACACGCAGCGCGCTGAGGGCTTCGACATGCCGGTCCATCTCGGTGTCGCCGGGGTGGTCGACCGGGCGAAGCTGATCCGCATGGGCATGCGACTCGGTGTGGGAGCCTCGCTGCGGTACGTCCAGAAGAACAGGACCGGCCTGCTCAAGCTCTTCTCTTCGGTGGGCTACAACCCCAGCGATCTCATCGACCCGCTTGCGGACGAGTTCGACTCGTTGGGTATCGAGGGGCTGCACATGTTCACGTTCAACCAGGTAGCCGCCACCGAGAGGTGGCAACAAGCCAAGCTCGGATAATCACGGTCCGCAGTGAGTGCTCCGCTTCTTTCACCGTTCCAAGGCTGGCTCATCCGACCCGAATGGGCGCCGCGGGTGACCGCAGGTGCATACGATTCCAAGACTCCTGAGCAACGCCGTGCCATCGTTGAGCAGAACCCGTTCAGTTACCTCGGTGTCACGCGGTCCCATGAGGATCGGTTCGAGGGTTGTTCGGACACCGAGCTGTTGAGGCTCAGCACCCAGACTCTGGAACGGATCCTCGAAGCGGGTGCCTTCGCGGCCTCGGACCACGCGGCCTACTACGCGTACCGCCTGAGCTCTCCCGATGAGAGCGTGGCTGGTGATCGCTCAGCGGTTCCCCCGGCCGGCCGGCCGTTCGACCAGACCGGCATTGTCGGTGCTCTGGACCTCGACGGTCTGCGCGACGGACGGGTGCTGACCCATGAGAACATTCGTCATGAGCGGGCCTCACTGATAACCGACCATCTCAGTCATGTCGGCGCGACCTCATCACCGGTCTCGCTGACCCATGTCGCGCGGCCCGAACTGCTGGAGATTCTCAGTTCCGTCACACTGAGGTCGCCAGAGGTTGACGTCGTGGTCGACGGCGTCCGGAACCAGGTGTGGACCTTTCCTTCGGACGAGACGACGATAATCGAGCCTTTGCTTGAAGATCAGGTCTTCTACGTGACCGACGGCCATCACCGTTGTGCCGCTGCTTTCGCGGCCCGAGCCGCGAACCCGAATCGTGCCCCTTTCACACGGACGCTCGCGGTGTTGTTCCCCCACGATCAACTCCGGGTCGAGGCCTTCCATCGCAGAGCACCCGACCGGAGTTTCCGTTCGACACCGGAGTTGGTCGATGCCCTCGGAACGGTCGGGCACCTCACCGCCGTCAGCGGCGTCGCCTCCGCGCAGCCGACGGCCCGGGGCGAGGTGGGTGTGTACCACAACGGGTCATGGTTTCGACTTGTGCTGGATCCTCTGGAACGCCCCACATCTCTGGCATCGCTCGACGTTGAACGCCTCCGCCGTGACGTGATCGGCCATGTCCTGGGAGTCAACGAACTGGCCCACGACAGCGATGTCGACTACGTACCCAACCCGGCGGGCATAGCTGAGCTGGTGTCCCGTTGCGACGCCGACGGTCACGTCGGTCTGCTCGTCTATCCGACCGACATCAACGATCTGATGGCGGTGGCAGCCGCTGGAGACCTCATGCCTCCCAAGTCGAGCTACCTCGTACCCAAACCGCCCTCGGGAGTCTTCCTGCGTTCGCTCGGGGTCGGTGTGACGGAGGACTCAGGTCCGAGCTGAGTCCCGGTTGCGAGTCGACCACCGGCAGTGTCGGCCTGCAACGTGCGCGGATTGAACAGTGGAGTGCGCTGACACAAGTTGTTTCCCGCTCTTGTTCGCTCCGCGCACGGGCCGCGAGGCCGCGGCCTCGTTCTGTCGCGGCCGTGTGCGGGATCAATCCACCCGCCCTCTAGTCATCAGGGCGCGATCGAGCCCATCATGCGGGCCGCGGCCAGGGTGTTCTTGAGCAGACAGCCGATGGTCATCGGGCCGGTACCGCCCGGCATCGGCGTAATGGCGCCTGCGATGTCCTGCACACTGTCGAAGTCGACGTCACCGACGATGCCGTCCTCGGTTCGGGAGATGCCCACGTCTACGACGGTCGCTCTGGGGCTCACAAAGTCGGCTGTCACCAACCGTGCCATTCCGGCAGCCGCGATGACTATGTCGGCGGATCGGCACAGTCCGGCGAGGTCTGCGGTGCGGCTGTGTGCGAGCGTGGCGGTCGCGTCGCAGCCCTTCCGTCCCAGCAACAGAATTTGTGGCAGGCCGACCAGCGTGGAGCGCCCGATGACGACGGCTCGCTTTCCACTGGTCTCGATTCCGTAACGCGCCAGCAGTTCCATCACCCCCAGCGGCGTGCACGGAACGTGCCCGACCCGACCGCGGACCAGTCGACCCATCGACCGCTCAGTCAATCCATCGACGTCCTTCTCGGGCGGGATCAAGTCGAGCACCGCTTCTGCGTCGATACCAGCCGGCACCGGCAGCTGCACAAGAATGCCGTGGACCGAATCGTCGTCGGCAAGATCGCGGACCGCCTCGGTGACCTCGTCCTGCGTTGCGTCCTCGCTAAGCTCCACATGGCGCGACACCATGCCCGCTTCCTGCGCCTTGCGATGCTTGTTGCGGACATAGATCTGGCTGGGTTTGTCGCTGCCGACCAACACGGTGGCTAGGCACACCTCGGGGTTGCCCAGCGAATCGATCTCTGCGCGTATGGCCGCGACGATCTCATCGCGCAGCCGGTTTCCGTCCATGAGCACCGCACCGCCGGGTGTGCGCTCGAAATCGTCGTAAGTAGTCACGCCCGTAGGCTAGTCCGGCCACAAAGTCGCCCGCCCCCCGCCCCGAGAATTCGCCCGGTCTCAGATCGGTGGTTGCGTCACAACGCTCCGCAGCGTTCGATTTTCGGGGAGTGTGCTGCGCGTCGTAGGGTCACCTCATGAGCGACTACAGCCAAGAGACGGCCAATCCGAGCGACACCGGCAGCGGTGATGCACCCGCGGCGGACCACCAGTGGGTTCTGCTCGACGACCCGATTCCGGGGGTCCGCAGGATCACCTTCAATCGGGCCAACAAACGGAACTCGTTGATCCACCCCCTGCGGGGCGCGATCCTCGGCGCTCTTCGCGATGCCGATGATGACGACAGCGTCAAGGTATCGATCGTGCGGGGCGACGGCCCGTCGTTCTCGGCCGGTTACGACCTCGCCGGCAACAACGAAGGGTACGACCTGCCGTTCTTCACCGCTCAGGGCGAGGGGCAGTGGCCGCGCCATGTCACCGAGGGTTGGATGAGCATCTGGGACCTCGCCAAGCCGGTCATTGCACAGGTCCACGGATACTGCCTGGCGGGGGGCAGCGAGCTCGCCACCTGCTGTGACCTCGTCTACGTGGCCGAGGATGCCCAGATGGGCTACCCGGCCACCCGTTTCGGCGTGCCCGACATGCACTTCCATGCCTGGTTCATGGGGATGCGCAAGGCGATGGAGATGATGATCACCGGCGACTCGGTCAGCGGGGTTGAGGCAGTCGAGTATGGCTGGGCCAACCAGGCCTTTGCTGCCGAGGACCTCTCGGCCGAGGTGCTGAAGATCGCCGAGCGGATCACCCAGACCCCTACCGATGTGGTTCAACTCAACAAACGCGTGGTTCATCGCCAGATGGAGGTGATGGGCCTGCGCACCGGGATCCGCGCAGGTACGGAACTGTGCGCTCTGGGTGTGCACAGCGAATCGATGAAGCGGTTCATCGGCAACATCAAGGAGAAGGGTCTGACCGCAGCGCTGAGCGAGCGCGACGAGCCCTACGACGACTACCGCACCGCTTCTTCGCAACCCAAGGTCGCTGACTGACCGCTGCAGACCGACGGCGCATGCGCAACCGGTGTGAGGGCGCGCTCAGACGGTAACCTCATGCGCCATATGGCTACGCTGCGACTTCCCGAGAAACCGGACCTGGTCGGCCTCGAAAAAAAGTGGGATGCGGTCTGGGATCGAACCGGGATCTACCACTTCGATCCCGCGAAGTCGCGGGTTGAAGTCTTCTCGATCGACACGCCGCCGCCGACGGTGAGCGGGTCGCTGCACGTGGGTCACGTCTTCAGCTACACCCACACCGACACCATCGCCCGCTACCAGCGCATGGCCGGCCGCGAGGTCTTCTATCCCATGGGCTGGGACGACAACGGCCTCCCCACCGAACGCCGGGTGCAGAACTATTACGGCGTGGTGTGCGACCCGTCACTCCCCTACGACCCCGATTTCACCGCACCCGCCGACGCCGGCGACCCCAAGGCGGTCTCCAAGCGCCGCCCGCTCGCAGTCAGCCGTCCCAACTTCATCGAGCTGTGCCTAGAACTGACCGGCGAGGACGAGAAGGTCTTCGAGCAGCTGTTCCGACACCTGGGACTGTCGGTCGACTGGACCCGCACGTACACGACCATCAACGACCACTGCCGACGGGTCAGCCAACTCGCCTTCCTCGAGAACCTCGCACGCGGTGAGGCCTACCAGGTCGAGGCTCCATCGCTTTGGGACGTGACCTTCCAGACCGCAGTGGCTCAGGCTGAGTTGGAAGACAAGGAGGTTCCCGGCTCCTATCACAAGCTCCGCTTCGCACGGTCCGACGGCGGCGAGGCGGTCTGGATCGACACCACCCGCCCCGAGCTGGTTCCCTCCTGCGTCGCTCTGGTCGCTCACCCCGACGACGAGCGCTACCAGCACCTTTTCGGCGGTGCCACCGTGACCAGTCCGGTCTTCGGTGTTGAACTTCCCGTTCACCCCCACCATCTGGCGGACCCCGACAAGGGCACCGGGATAGCCATGATCTGCACCTTCGGCGACACCACCGACGTGACCTGGTGGCGGGAGCTCGACCTCCCCGTGCGCACGGTCATCGGCCGTGACGGCCGTTTCACAGGCGAGACCCCGGAGTGGCTCACCACACCCGATGCCGCCGCGGCCTACGGGCGGCTCGCCACCAAACGCGTCGCCCAGGCGCAGGAGGAGATGGTGCAGCTCCTTGTGGAGTCCGGAGACCTGCAGGGCGAACCGCGCCCGATCACCCATCCCGTGAAGTTCTTCGAGAAGGGCGACAAACCCCTTGAGATCGTGTCAAGCCGTCAGTGGTACATCCGCAACGGCGGCCGCGACGAGGACCTTCGCGAGGCCCTAGTGGCCCGCGGCGATGAGATCAACTGGGTTCCGGACTACATGCAGGCCCGTTTCACGAACTGGATCGAGGGCCTCAACGGAGACTGGTTGATCAGCCGGCAGCGCTTCTTCGGGGTGCCGCTCCCGCTCTGGTACGGCCTCGACACCAATGGTGAACCGGTCTGGGAACAGCCGATCACTCCGCGCCACGATCAGCTCCCGGTCGACCCCTCGACCGACGTGCCCGACGGCTTCTCCGAGGCCCAGCGGGACCAGCCGAACGGTTTCGTGGGCGAAGTCGACGTGATGGACACCTGGGCCACGTCCTCGCTCACTCCCCAGATCGCCACCGGTTGGAGAACCGACGCCCGCCTCTACGCCGCCACGTTCCCGATGGACGTTCGGCCCCAAGCGCACGACATAATCCGCACCTGGCTGTTCTCCACCGTTGTCCGGGCCCATTTCGACGCGGGCACCGCTCCTTGGCGCAACGCCGCGCTCTCGGGCTGGATCCTTGATCCCGACCGCAAGAAGATGTCGAAGTCGAAGGGCAACGTTGTGGTGCCGACCGACCTGTTGGAGCAGTACGGCGCCGATGCCGTCCGCTACTGGGCCTCATCGGGGCGCCCCGGCACTGACACCGCCTTCGATCAGGGCCAGATGAAGATCGGCCGACGCCTGGCGATCAAGCTGCTGAACGCCTCGAAGTTCACGCTCGGGTTCGGTGACGTCAAACTCGCCGATCTGTTCGATGATCGAATTCATTCCGTCTTGGATGAGATCGAGATCAGCGAAACGCTCGACAAGTCGATGCTGGACCGGCTCGCCGATCTCGTCGACGATGCCACCGATGCCTTCGAGCGCTTCGACTACGCCCGGGCCCTGGAACGGACCGAAGCGTTCTTCTGGTGGTTCACCGACAACTATCTGGAGCTCGTGAAAGCCCGTGCCTACGGCGAATACGGTGAGGAACGCGCCACATCGGCTCACAACGCCCTGCGTGTTGCACTGTCGGTGATCCAACGGATGTTCGCACCGTTCCTGCCGTTCGTCACCGAGGAGGTCTGGAGTTGGTGGCAAGACGATTCGGTCCACAAGGCCGCCTGGCCCAAGAGCGACGGCCTGCGCTCGACTGCGGGTGGTATCGGCGCGGCGACCAGCGGTGTCGCCGCTGACGCCCTCAGCGTTGTGCGCCGTACCAAGTCGGAGAACAAACGCAAGCTGCGCACCCCGGTGCTGTCCGCGACCTTCGCCGGGAGCACCGAGCAGTTGGTAATGCTCGACACGGTGATCGACGACGTGAAAGCGGCCGGGGTGATCCTCACGGTGGCGCCCAGCAGAGTCACCGACGACAGCGAGATCAGCGTCAGCGCCGAACTCGAACCCGAACCGCAGGCTTGACCGAGAGGATGGCGAGGTGATCGACGACGTGAGAGCTGCCGGCGTGATCCTCACGGTGGCCTCCAGCACAGTCACTGACAGCAGCGAGATCAGCGTCAGCGCAGAGCTCGAACCCGAACTGCCAGGATGACCCGAAGGATGACCCCGGAAGATGACGCAGTGATCGACCTTCGTTCAGACACCGTGACCCGACCCACCGAACCGATGCGCCGGGCGATCGCGGCCGCCGAGGTGGGCGATGACGTCTTCGGCGACGACCCCACTGTGAACCGCCTCGAGGCCATGGTCGCCGAACGGCTCGGCACCGAGGCCTCGCTGTTCGTCACCAGCGGAACACAGTCCAACTTGTGCGCCCTGCTGGCCCACTGCGGACGTGGCGACGAATACATCGCCGGGGATACTGCCCACACGTTCCGGTTGGAGGCCGGCGGTGGCGCCGTGCTCGGCGGGATTGCACCTCAGCCCGTAGCCACGGAGACCGACGGGCTCCCCAACCCCGAGGCGATCGCGGCGGCCGTCAAACCCGACGACACCCACTTCGCCCGTACTCGACTGCTGTGCCTCGAGAACACCAAGAACGGGATGGTCCAGTCACCGCAACGTATGGACGAAGCGATCAAGGTGGCGCGCGACGCGGCCCTCAGCGTGCACCTCGATGGTGCACGCATGTGGAATGCGTGCGTTGAACTGGGCGTCTCGGGTGCGGAGTTGGTCGCCGGTTGCGACTCCGTCTCGATGTGCCTGTCGAAAGGACTAGGCGCTCCCGCCGGATCGCTTCTCAGCGGCCCGCGCGCGCTGATCGACGAGGCCCGCAAGTGGCGCAAGATGCTCGGCGGCGGCCTGCGACAGGCCGGGGTGCTGGCTGCAGCGGGCATCTACGCCTTGGAGAACAACGTCGACCGACTTGCCGACGATCACGCTCGGGCAGCGCTGTTGGCAGAGGCTCTGGCAGACATCGACGGGATCAAGGTGAACGCAGTCAACACCAACATGATGTTCATCTCCATCGACGGTGCCGACAACGATCTCCAGCAACGCCTGGCAGACCGTGGCGTGCTCTGCGACGTGCTCAGAACCAGGGGCATCAAAGGACCGAGCCCCTATGCGCAGGTGGTCGGCACGAGACTCGTCACCCATCTCGGCATCAGCGACGACGATGTTCGTGCCGCGACCGCCGCGTTCGCGGCCGCGTTGAGCGACTCAGGCTGAGGGGCCGGGACCCCGCAGGATTCGGGTCTTGCCGTACATGTTGCCGAAGAGCACGCGGCCGTCCTCGTCGATGGTCACTCCAGCCCCGGTGGTGTTGAATTGCGAGCCGCCGACAACGAAATGGAAGCGGCTCTCACCAGTCTCCCAATCAGCGGCCTCGATGGTCCAGGAGCCGTTGCGTGCACCGCAGGTGTAGACCAGCCCGGACTCCTGGGCCACGAAGGGCACTGAATTGGGCGAGGAGACGTCGTGGTTGACCCATGCCTCCTTGAGTTCTCGCGCCTCGGGGTCCCACTGGTACTTGTGCATTCCGTGCGGTGTGTATTCGGGCTTGTGACCAAGCATGAAGCAGAGCATTCGTGCACCCCGAGGGGGGAAATTGTCGGGCACCGTGGCGGGTTCGTTGTTGACGGTCATGGCTCCGTACCCCGACACCGTTATCGACTGCTCGGTCTTGATCTCTGAAAGGTCGGGATCGCCCATGTTCGCGGGGCCGATACCTGCGATCCGGCGGTGCGGACCGTTGGGGAGATGTTCCCAGTCTTCGGGGATCTCCTCGCGCCACAGCAGCGTGATGTTGACCACGTCGTCGCCGTCGCCGATCACCACGAACTTGTCCTCGTCGGGACCGAACCCCATCAGCGACGGTGTCGTGCCGGATCCACAGCCACCGCCGTTGCGATAGGGCACCGACCAGCAGCCGTCGGCCTCGTCGTCGGAGAGCCGTTCGCCGGTCCAGCGAAGCTTGTGGTGGTGGTCGTTGGAGTTGACGTAGATGCCGTTGTCCTCGTCGACGCAGATGCTGGTGCGCACCCAGCCGTAACCGGTGTTGCCCCGCTCGGCCGCTCTCATCGCGCAGTACTCCGCTGCCTGCTCGGCGCCACCCGCAACCTGGATCGCGTGATACTCGCTGAAGTCACGGGCCAGCACCACGACCCAACCATGGTCGGTCGACATCACCAGCCGGCCGTCGAAGGTCATGTTCATTCCCACGAAAAAGCCTTCGATATGGTCGGGCTTGTACCAGCGGTCGCGCTCGCTGATCTCCGAGGCCGGATCGCTCGAATCGGCCTCGACGTAAGCCACCGCATGATCCTTGCGGCCCAAGAAGAGCGTGTTGGTGCAGTCGACGAGGCAGTAGACGCCGTCCAGCCCGGTCATGAAACGCATCGACAGGCCCAGCGCATGGTTGATCGCGTCCTGTCCCTCCAGGTTGTCGAGACCGGCGAGGTTGGCTTCCAACTCGGCGATCGGGGTACGCCCTTCTCCTCCCACGATTTCGTGGTCGGCCAACACTTCCAGGGTGTCATAGTCGAGCTTCGCGATGTTCTGGCGACCGTTGCTCCACACAACCCGACGGCCGTCGGGGTACGGGCCTGAGATCGTGCAGCCGAAGTGGCACGGTCCGAGCCACGAATACTGGATGTCGTCCTCGCTGAGAACCTCGCTCGGTCCTTCAGGTCCACGCCAGGCGACGTTGTCCTGCTGATCGCAACGGCCGTGCGCCATGGCGTTCGAGGAGTCGGCGAGGAAAGGGTTTCGGGGACCGGTCTTCATCTGAGCACCGTATTTCGACACCGACTCGACCCGCCAATCGGCACGACTTTGGCGCCCTCGACAGTAGATTCGGGGGGTGATCATCGGGATTGATGTCGGAGGGACCAAGGCGCTGGGTCTGCTGGTCGATCCCGACGACGGTCGGATCCTGGCCAGAACCCGCAAGTCGAGCCGCGGCACCGGTGATGAACTGCTTGAGCGGCTGACCGAGGTCGTGGCGGAACTGTCCGGGCGCAGCGACAAACCTGTACAGAGTGTGGGCCTCGGAATAGCCGGTCTGGCGGCCCGTACCGGTGTGGTGCGCTACTCCCCGAACCTCCCGAACCTGATCGAGTTCCCGGTGGGTCGACTCCTGGCCGAGGCGACCGGAACGCAGGTCGTCACAATCAACGATGCCACCGCGGGCACCTGGGCTGAGGCGAGACTCGGTGCTGGCCGAGGCGCAGACGACTTCGCCTACGTGGCTCTGGGAAGCGGGATCGGGACCGGGTTCGTCGCCGGAGGGCACCTGCTGCTCGGTGCCAACGGGTTCGCGGGAGAGTCCGGGCACATGACCGTCGACGCCAGTGGACCCGCACACATCACCGGCGAACCGGGACCGTGGGAGTATTTCGCTTCAGGGAACGGGCTCGGCCGGCTCGGCCGTGAAGCCGCAGCAGCCGGCACCTTTCCCGCGGCATGCGCCCTGGTGAGCGATATCAGCGAGATCCGCAGTGAACATGTGGTCGCAGCCCTTGATCAGGGCGACCCGACCGCTGAGGAGATCTTCGACGGTTTCTGCCGTGAGGCCGCCCGCGGCATCGCCAACCTGATCCTGATTCTCGACTCGAGCCGGGTGGTGCTCGGCGGAGGGCTCGCGGAGGTGGGCGAGCCGCTCAGATCCAGAGTCGACGGCTGGCTCCGACGCCTGCTCCTGGGTTCGGAGCATCGTCCCAGAGTCGAAGTCGTGTTGGCGAAGTTCGGTTCCGAGTCCGGTGCCCTCGGCGCTGCCCTGGTCGCCGCCGACCCGCTCGGTATCTAGTTGTTCTGGCGGTGCCATCGGTCGAGAACCGACGCTTGGCACCGCCAGAACGGGGTTTGAGGGGGTTAGGCCGGGCCGGAACGACCGATGGCGGCTTCGTTCGTCCCGAGGTAGCTGGCGATGACCAGTGGATCGTTGCGGACCTCGTCGGGGGGTCCGTTGGCGATCACCGCACCGGACTCGAGGCAGTAGACCCGGTCGCTGATGCTCATCACCAGCGGCATGTCGTGTTCGATCACAACCACCGACGCGTCGAGTTCAGCCTGGATCTGCTTGATCAGAGGCCCGAACGCCTCCGCCTCGCGTTGGGCGACGCCACCGGTCGGTTCATCGAGCAGCAGCACGCGGGCGTCGACTGCCAGAAGGCTGCCGAGTTCGACGATGCGTCTGGTGCCCGTGGAGAGAGACTCGATGAAGGAGTCTGCATAGCGACCCAACCCGAGGTAGTCGATGATCTCATCGGCGGAGGACCGCTTGGCTCGTTCGTAGGCGCCCGATGGTGGAAGCGCCAACATCGACGGCACCAGACGAGAATGCTGGCGGGCCTCCAGGGCGACCATCAAGGCTTCGCGCACGGTCAATCCCGGGTACAGCCGGGCCGCCTGGAATCCGCGGCCCAAACCGAGCCTGTGGCGGGCTGACGCACTGCGGTCGGAGACGTCGACTCCGAGGACCTCGACGGTGCCGTCGGAGGGAACGAATCCTCCCACCGCGTTGAGCAGGGTCGACTTGCCGGCGCCGTTGGTGCCGATGAGGCCGACCAGTTCGCCCTGATTGACCTCGAAATCGACGTCGGCCACAGCAACGTTGCCACCGAAACGAACGGTGATTCCCTTCGCGGCAAGCATCGGCCCGTCGACTGCGGGGCGCTGCGACCGCGCCGATGTCGGAACCGCCGGATGCTCCACGGTCTGGGGCGCGACCTCGTCGGGTTGTCGCTCGCGCAGGCGACGGTCGGCCACCCCCAGCAGGCCGTCGCGGATCGAGTAGACGATCTGCAGCAACCCTCCCGGGAAGTACATGAGCAGCACCAGCAGACCGATGTTGGAGGTGAGCAGCTGTTGCAGGTCGCGGAGCTGGTCCGGAACCAAGCGTTCGATGCCCAGGATCCACAGCGAGCCGAGGACCGGCCCGGCGACGGAGCCCAAGCCGCCGACGATGGCGATCACGATCACCCTCAAGGAATTGGCGGGCGCGAACTGGGTACCAGGGCTGAGGGACGGCTGCACGATCACGTAGAGCGCGCCGGTCAGGGCAGCCATTCCGCCGGCCACCGCGAAGGCGGCGAGCTTCATGCGGCCCGGCGGCACTGTGGAGGCTGCCGCCATGTCCTCGTTGTCGCGCACGGCGATGAACGAGCGTCCGATGCCTGTTGCACGGATGCGGGTCACCACCCACGACATCAGTACCAACGTGACGAGGCAGACCAGATACATCGTTCGTCGCGACTCCCCGACATCAATCCCGAACAGGGCCGGGCGGTCGGGTGGGCGAGGCGCGGTCGTGCCGCCGCTGAAGAAGTCCTGAACAAAGATCCACGTGCCCGCCATGACTGCGAATGCGAGGGTTGTGACGGCCAGGAACAGTCCGCGCACGCGCAACGCGGGCAGGCCGACCAGCACCGCGACCAGCACTCCCAGCGCTGTTGCCAGAACCACCGCAATCCCCCATGGAACGTCGATGCTGAGATCGAACAGATCGAATGGAATTGGAATGTCGTGGCCTTCGGTGAACGCCAGCGTCGCCAGTCCGCCGACGCCGACGAACGCGAACTGGCCGAGCGACAACTGCCCCGCCCATCCGGTCAGAACGGTCAACGACAAAGCCACCATGGCGAACAGCAGGATGTTGCTCCAGGTCAGGATCGGTGCGGATTCGGTAACGAAGATCGGGACCAGGGCCAAGGCACCGAACAGGAAGAAGAACCCGATGCCGTTGAGGTTTCGGACCCACCAGATGCTGCGCAGCCGCTCGGGGATCGGTCGAAGGGTCGGCGAAAGCGACCAGCCGACATCCTGGCGGCCCGAGCGCACGAACCACAACACAACCACCAGGACCGTGATGAAGAACCAGAGGTTGACGATCGACTGGTTGGTCGAGTCGACGTTGTTGCGAACGATCTTCTCGACGACCCCGACCGCGAGACCCGCCCAGATGACGCCGGGCAACGACCGCATCTTGGCCAGCAACGACACGACCAGGACCTTCAGCAGGAGTTCCTCGACCAGAAGATTGCCGGTGTCGTCGATGGTCGCTGCCTGGAAGCCCTGCAGCGGGGCGGTGAGGATCGCGGTCGCCGCCGCGAACGCCCCTGCGATGGTCCACACGATCGTCGACACGCGCCGCGGCGAGGTGCCGTACACCCGGGCAGTGTCGGGGTTGGAGGCCGATGCCCGCACCGCCAAACCGAAGCGGGTCCTGGTCATGAACAAGCCGAGCAGAGCGATGAGAGCCGGCACCACTGCGAGCACTGTGATCTCCCGTGCCTGCAGCCGGATGTGGTCGGTCGGTTCCCAGGTCATCTGGAAAGCCGTGGGAATGTTGCCCCCGGCGGTGATGTCGGGGATCCAACCGACACGCGCCAACGTCAGTATCTGACCGACCCCGATGGTTGCTATCAGAAGGACCAGACGCGGCGATTCGAAGAGCCGTCTCACCACGATCAACTCGACGGCCATCCCGATCAGGGCGGTACCCGCGATCGCCAACGCGAAGGCGACCCACCAGTTCAGCCCGTAGTTGATGATCATCATCACGAAGATCGCCAGACCGAAGAAGCCCATCTCGCCGTGCGCGAAGTTGAGCACCCCGGTCGAGCGGTAGATGAGCACGAAACCCGCCGCCAACGCGGCATAGGTGAGCCCTGCGATGATCCCGATGACGATCGACTGTTGACCGATTTCGATACCGAGAAGTTCGATCATCCGCCTTCGCCTCCCAGGAAGACGGCACGGGCCAGGTCGTCGCGTTCAGCGAGTTCCTGGGCGGGCCCCTCGAATCGGACCACACCCTTCTCCATGAAGACCGCACGGTCAGCGAACGCCAGCGCAACGTTGAGCGACTGCTCGACGATGAGCATCGTCTGGCCCCGCGCCTTGAGGTCCTGCACGACTTCCAACAGTTCCTGCACAACCACCGGCGCCAGACCAAGACTCAGTTCGTCGATGAGGAGGACCTCGGGTTCGTGGATGAGCGCCATGGCGAGCGCCAGCATCTGTTGTTGACCTCCCGAGAGGTCTCCGGCGAGTTCGCCGAGCCGGCCCTCGAGCGCCGGGAAGGTCTCGACTGCTGTGGCGATCCTCCGTTCTACTTCCTCGGGTTCCATCTCCTTGCCCAGCAGCGCCGCCCGAAGATTGTCGCCGATGCTCAGGGCCGGGAAGATCCCTTCACCGCCGCGCAACTGAACGATCCCGACTCGGAACCGCGTCTCGGCTTCGGCGTAGGTGATCGTGCGCCCGTTGAGACGGACCACACCCCGGTCCGGGATCCCCAGACCGGATATGGCTCGCAACAACGTGGACTTTCCCGCCCCGTTGGTTCCGAGAAGGGCAAGCACCTCGCCCTTGGCCACTTCGATCTCCACATCGAACAGGACCTGTACCGGCCCGTAGCTGTAGTCGAGGTTGCGGACCTGCAACACGGGAACGGCTTCACCCGAGGCGATCTTGCGAGCCTCCGACTGCTCCTCGAGCAGTTCCTCCACCGCCAGGGAGATGTCTCGGCGAATGTGCACCGCGCCGCGCCGGATCAACCAGCCGCCGAGCATCGCCGTATACGGCGCCAGGATGAGCATGGCAGTGCGGTTGTTGTAGGCGTCGGAGATCTGTCCTGCGATCAGGCCACCGATGAATCCTCCCATCAAGAAGATGAAGACGGGCAGCAGGGCGAACGCCTGTGCGCGGATCCGGTAGGGGGCTACCAGGGCGATAATCGTGGGGGCCGCCACGAACGCCGCTGAGATCAACGCTTGGGCCAGGCCCACCAACAGGAGCAGGGGACCAATCGCCTTGATGGGCAGTGCCACCAGATAGACCAGGCCGGCGCCGATGATCAACGCCCCGGTCAGGTTGACCACGGCTTCGGGGTCTTCGCGGAATTTGCGGTCGAAGACTCGACCCGCAATGGGAATCCCGATCAATGCGGGAATCCACATCAGAGATTCGACGATCCCGCGGTCGAGGGCGTCGAGACCGTACTTGTCTTCGAGCATCAGGTTGAACTGGCCGGGCACCGCGATCAGCGCGAACCCGAGCACGCCGACGCCTGTGGCGAAGAAGTAGAACGTGCGGACTTTGCGCAGCCGTGCCAACGCCGTGCTCATCGACGCCTCAAGTTCCTCGACGTCGATGGCATCGTCCTCAAGCAGGGCGTCCTGCTCGTTCTTGCCCCGCGGCGGCTCCTTCATGGCGATTGAGGCCAGTCCGACGAGCACGGGCGGTATCGCCATGATGTAGAACGCCCAGCGCCATCCCTCCTCGCCGCCTGCGATAGCCACAATCAGACCGATCGCCAGCGGACCGAGCAGCTGACCGAGCGGTCGACCCAGTGCCTCGAAGGCGAAGACCCGCGCCCGCGCCTGGATCGGGTAGCGGTCACTTATCAGCGAGTTCGACACCGGGATTCTGTACGCCTGCCCGAAGCCGGTTGCGGCGTTGGTCCAGAAGAGCTGGAAGGCGTTGACGATGAAACCCGACAAGGCCATCGTCGAGGCCCAGAACAGCGAGGCCACCGGGATGATGGCGACGCGGGTCACGCGGTCGGCCAGCGCCGCCATCGGGACCGCGCCGAGGACCAGGGCGACACCACCGAAACCGAGGACTCCTGCCAGCACCGTGTCTGAGATGTTGAGCGAGTTCTGGATGTCGGGGCCGATCACCCGCACGGCGCGGGGAAGGTCGTCGATGAAGTTCAGCAGGAACATCATCACCACGGTGGTCTTGCCCCCGACGATCATCGCCTCTCGCAAGGTCATCGGCTCGTCGCCGACCCCCGGCAACAGATCGTCGGGGAACAGAACCGCTTTGTCTCGTTCTGCTTGTTCGATCTGGCGTCGGGCTTCCTCGTCTAGAACCGCGGCTGCGAGCCGTGCTGCTGAACTCCCGGTCGGATCAGCGGCCGTTTCTCCGGTTGCAGAATCGCGGTCCTGGCTTGTCATCGGCCCCCCAGATTGACTGTTCTGTGCGCCGACATCATTGCCGCAACAGCAGAGCCGCGCCAGTACCGAGAAGCAAATCGAGCCAGGAAACCTGAGTGGCGATTTGTGTCGCGCGTCACTTGAGGCAACAATTCTGGCTGTGCCGTGAACCCACGCGGCGCTCATACCTGGAGGGTCCGATGCACAACTTACGGTTCCGGTGGCTAGCTGTTCTGCTGGCTTTCCTATTTTTTGCCGCTGCTTGCGGTGGTGAGACGACCGGAGATTCGAGCGACGACGGCGACGACGGCGACACGGCCGAACAGGCTGACGATTCTGGCGACGACGCGCCCGAAACGACCACCGGAGACGACGCCGACGGCGACGACGCGCCCGAAACGACCACCGGAGACGACGCTGCTGAGGAGACCGGCGACGACATGCCGGAGGACGAAGAAGTAGCCGGCCCCAACATCTATGAGGATCCTAGGGGCGGCATCTTCTTGGAGTTCCAGCAGGGCTTCGACCGCGGCGACCATCCGTTCGCGCAGTACGACAGCTTCTGTGTGGCCCATGATCCGGCCGCCGACCGCGTCGACACAGACGACGGAATCAGCGCCGACTCAATCAAGGTCGGGCACATTCGGAGCCGCCTCGAAGACTTGACCGATCTGGGATTCGCCGTTCCCGTCGGCGACCCGAAAGAG
Source organism: uncultured Acidimicrobiales bacterium (assembly GCA_951812975.1). Classification (GTDB taxonomy): domain Bacteria; phylum Actinomycetota; class Acidimicrobiia; order Acidimicrobiales; family Aldehydirespiratoraceae; genus VXYK01. The sequence goes on from CATOTC010000005.1 coordinate 137,776, forward strand.
ATTTTCGAAGTCTTCATCGACTACATCAACGAGGAGTGCGGCGGGATCAGGGGCCGCATGCTCGACCTCGGCTACGCAGAAGCAGAGGTTCTCGGTTCCGACGTCGACGGCAGCCGCAACGCTGCCTGTCTGGCCATGACCGAGGATCACAAGTCTGTGATCGTGATGAACAGCACCGGTTTCCAGGGCACGGCCAATCTCTGCCTGGTCGAGGAGCAGGAGACGATATTCATCTCGACCCAGGGCCAGACAGAGGAGTTCATGGATCGCTCCAACGACTTGCTGCTGTCGTTGTCGCCGACACTCGAGGAGAGCCTCCGATTCATGGTCGTCGACAGTCTGAACAGTGGTTTACTCGACGGCCTCACCTTGGGTGTTGCCGCACCGAACACGCCGGGGCAGGTCGAGGCTGTGGAGGAGGGTCTCGTGATCCCGCTGCGTGAAGCCGGGTTCGAGGTCGTGTTCGACGTGATCGACTGCGCCGGCGGAACGATCTGCTTCGGCGGTGTCGCCGAGTCGGTCACCAACATGGTCAACGCCGGCGTCGACGGGTTCTTCAACGTCCTCAACGTGGTCTCGGCACCCGGTTACATCGGCGAAATGGTCAATCAGGGTTATGAGCCTGGAGACGTGCGCTTCTTCGCTTCGGACTTCAACTCCCAGACCTCTGAGCTCGTGTCTGGTCAGATCACCAACAACGTCGAGGCCGGCAATCTCTACAACGGCGCCACGATCATCGACTTCAGGACCACCGGAGAGTACCGGGACCCCGCCTATGAGCCCAACCCGATGGCTGATATGTGCAACCGGCTCTACAACGAGAACAGTCCATCGGGCGCCAACCACGACTGGCGGACTCTGGGCGACTCGGCCTACGGAATGGTCGGCAGCGTCTGCGGGATCGTCCGGATCATGGCCCGCGGCCTGTACGACGCGGGCGACAACCCGACTGTCGCGGATGTCCGCGAGGCGATCATCAACCTGGGTCCGGTCGACAACAACGCGATGTCGCCTGCGTCGATCCGCCCCGGGAAGACCCAGATGGCTGACTCCATCCAGACGCTTGACTTCTCGTTCCCGTGCGATCAGCCCCTGCCGTTCGTGCGACGCAGCGGAGACCCGATCTGCATCACAGGACGCAACGACTTCCGCCCCGCCCCCCGGTAGGCCTCCCTCGGTCCTGCTTGAACAAGCTCTATTTGAACAAGCATCGAATAGGTGATCGGAGAAATCAGATGAACAACCGACGGTTCAGTTGGCTTGCGGTTGTGTTGGCGTTCGTGTTCTTCGCCGCGGCCTGCGGTGGAGAGACGACCGATGACTCGGGCGACGATGCCGACGACGGCGATACAGCCGTCCAGGGCGACGATTCGGGCGACGAAGCACCCGAGACCACCACAGGCGACGACGGCGACGACGCGCCCGCGACGACCGCCGGTGATGACGCTGCTGCGGAGGCCGGCGACGACATGCCGACCGACGATGAGGTTGCCGCTCCCAACATCTATGAGGATCCTCGGGGCGGTATCTTTGCCGAGTTCCAGCAGGGCTTCGACCGCGGCGACCATCCGTTCATGCAGCACGACGCCTTCTGTCTGCCGCATGAACCGGCTGCCGACCGGGTCGACACCGACCGCGGAATCACTGCCGACTCAATCAAGGTCGGGCACATTCGCAGTCGCCTCGAAGACCTGACCGAGATCGGGTTCGCGGTTCCCGTCGGCGAGCCGAAAGAGATGTACGAGGTGTTCATCGACTACATCAACGAACAGTGCGGGGGGATCAGGGGCCGCATGCTCGACCTCGGCTACGCAGAGGCGGACGTGCTGGGCGCCGACGTCGACGGCAGCCGCAACGCCGCCTGTCTGGCGATGACTGAGGATTTCGGTGCTGTGATCGTGATGAACAGCACCGGCTTCGGGGGTACCGCCAATCTGTGCCTCACCGAGGAGCAGCAGACCGCGTTCATCAGCAACTCCGGCCAGCCCGAAGAGTTCCTCGAACGCGCCGGCGGCCTGTTGATCACCATGAACCCGTCATCTGAGGAGACCCTTCGCTTCATGGTCTCGGACCTGCTCTCAAGCGGTGAACTCGAGGGGTTGACGCTCGGAGTCGCGGCAGGGAACACTCCGGGGGAGGCCGAGGCCGTCGAGGACGGCCTGGTGGTCCCGCTGCGCGAAGCCGGGTTCGAAGTCGTGTTCGACGTGATCGACTGCGGGGGCGGAACGATCTGCTTCGGAGGCACGCCCGAGTCCGTCACCAACATGGTCAACGCCGGCGTCGACGGGTTCTTCAACGTCCTCAACGTGGTCTCTGCGCCCGGCTACATCGCAGAAATGGTGAATCAGGGTTATGAGCCCGGAGACGTGCGCTTCTTCGCCAGCGAATACGGCGCGCAGGCCAACGAGCTCGTGGCCGGTCAGATCGCCAACAATGTCGAAGCCGGGATCCTGTACAGCGGCGCAAGGATCATCGACTTCAAGACCACCGGTGAGTTCAGGGATCCGAACTTCCAACCGAACGCTTTGGCCGGGCTCTGCAACGAACTGTACGGAGAGCACAGTCCGTCGGGAGCCAGCCACGATTGGCGGACGCTGGGGGATTCGGCTTTCGGCATGACCGAAACCGTCTGCCACATCGTCCGACTCATGGCACGGACACTGTACGACGCGGGCGACAACCCGAATCTTGCCGACGTGCATGGAGCGCTGGTCAACCTGGGGCCGGTCGACGTCAACGGCATGACCCCGGCTTCCATCCGCCCCGACAAGACACAGGCCTCCGACGCAATCCAGACGCTGGACTTCGTGTTCCCGTGCGATCAGCCTCTGCCGTTCATCCGGCGCAGCGGCGACCCCGTGTGCATTACAGGACGCAACGACTTCCGCCCCGCCCCCCGCTAGGAGGTTGTTGTTGCCGGGCGCAGCCGGAGCCGCGCTGAGTTGTCGCCGGGCGCAGCCGGAGCCGCGCTGAGTTGTCGCCGGGCGCAGCCGGAGCCGCGCTGAGTTGTCGCCGGGCGCAGCCGGAGCCGCGCTGAGTTGTCGCCGGGCGCAGCCGGAGCCGCGCTGAGTTGTCGCCGGGCGCAGCCGGAGCCGCGCTGAGTTGTCGCCGGGCGCAGCCGGAGCCGCACTGAGTTGTCGCCGGGCGCAGCCGGAGCCGCACTGAGTTGTCGCCGGGCTTAGCCGTTGTTGCCGGGCGTAGAACAAACCCCTGATACGGGACTGAGCCGCCCTCGATGCTCCCGTCCCAGCCATGCCCTAGCCGCGCCCCGGGCGACGCCAGCGGAACAGTCCGGTCACCACCGAATCGAAGTGGTACAGGAGTCCGCCGGCCACCGCCAGCAGGATCACGTAGGCGGCAGCAAGAGCGCCCAGGTCGGGTTCGCGCGCCACGCCCAGCTCGGCGATGACAATGGAGAACTCACCACGCGCCACCAGAGCCGCCCCGGCGCGGAAGCGGGCTTGTCCGTCGAGCTTCCTGGTCCGTGCCGCGAACCATCCCGCGCCGATCTTGGTGAGGGCCGTGACCGCGGCCAGCGCGGCCGCGAGTCCCGCTACCGCGGGAATCAGTCCGGGGTCTACCTGGAGGCCGAAGAATACGAAGAACGAGGCGGCGAACAGGTGCCGTAGAGGCAGCAGCAGGTCGCGGGCGTGCGACACAATGTCACCGGAGAGAAAGACGCCCACCAGGAATGCGCCCACCGCCGCGGAGAGGTGGATCCGCTCGGCGAGACCGGCGAAAACCAGCGTGGCGCCGAGGAGGGTCAGCAGCATCACTTCGCGTGAGTCGCTCAGGATCAGGGTGTTGATCCTCTCCCCGTAGAAGTACTCGACCGTCATGATGGCAGCGACCGTCGCGAGCGATATGGCGATGGTGACGGCGATCCCGCCGGGCGACCCCCCGATGAGCACCGCGGTGACGACGGGAAGGTACAGGACCATGGCCAGATCCTCGATCACCAGGACCGTGAGGACGACCCGGGTCTCGCGGTTGCTGACCCGGTCCAGATCGGAGACGAGTTTGGCGACGATGCCCGACGACGAGATGTAGGTCACCCCTCCGAGCAGCACCGCGACGATGGGGTCGAACCCCAACAGCAGTCCGGCGATCAGGCCCGGTGGGAAGTTCAGGACCAGGTCGACGGCACCGGAACCAGTGGAGCGCCGAACACTGTCGATGAGTTCGTGGGCCGAGAACTCCAGACCGAGCATCAGCAGCATCATGATGAGGCCGATCTGTGCACCGACCTCGATGAAGTCGCTGGCTGCGCCCAGTTCGACGAGCCCTCCCTCCCCGAAGGCGAGACCCGCCAGCAGATAGACGGGAAGCACCGGCAGACCGAGTCTTCGGGCGAGCCGCGCCACAATCGCGAGACCCAGCACAACCGCGCCGAACTCGATCAACAGGATGTCAACTGAGATTTCCATGTCCGGTTTATCCCAACGATCCGATGGCCGAATCAACGCTACCGAGTCAATGATATGCAGTGGAGGTGAGGGGAATTGAACCCCTGGCCTCCTCGATGCGACCGAGGCGCTCTACCAACTGAGCTACACCCCCTGCGACCGGCAATCGTAGCGTCGCGCGGCCGGGGTCCCGCACTCCTGACTCTTCAATCAGCCCTTTGAAAGCTGCTAACCGTTGGCAGCCCTACCGGCGCCCACATGCGCACGATGATCGATCACACGATCGGGGTAGAGCATATGGACCTTCATCTCACGCTCAGCGACGATGCTGCGGCGCCGCGTGGCCAGAAAGACGAATGATCCCGCAGCGATGTCGACCAGAACGTGAAGGGCCCAAAACAGCGGACCGAAGGCCAACGCCGCGAAGAAGGTCGTCAAGCAGGCCATACCTAGGGCGATGCCCACATCGCGGCGCCGACGGGCCGCGCCCTGCTCGCCCCGTGGTGCCAGCGGGGAGGAGCCGTAGACAGCCGTCGACGACTGGTCCCGCACTTGTCGCGCAACCCCGAGGGTGCCCAGTCCTTGGGAGAAGGAACTCACGCGATCGCGGTCCTGCACCGAATTCTGGAACCGCAGTCTCAAATACCAGCCGAAATACCCGGCCCAACAGACTGCCAATGCCACAATGATGATCGACTCCGACATGTCGTGTTGTACTCCTAGGAGGTCGTGGCTGAGCGGACGCGGCCGTCGGTGGGATAGAATCCCAGAACTAAGTTACGTTTATACTACAATTGAAATACAAAAGCAACGAATCGTTCTTGTGAGATTTCACAATTCCTCGTCACGGCGGTAGTGGCCTGAACGGCCCCCAGTCTTCTCCCAAAGGGCGATGTCTGAGATGACCATCGAACGATCCTTGGACTTGCACATGTCATAAACGGTCAGCGCAGCAACGCTGCAGGCTGTGAGGGCCTCCATCTCCACTCCCGTCCGGTCGACCGTTTCAACCTGCGACTCGATCACGATACTGGTGTCGAGAATCTCGAAGTTGACGCTGACTGCGCCCACGAGCAGCGGATGACACAGAGGGACCAGATCCGAACAACGCTTCGCGGCCTGGATTCCCGCGACGCGCGCAACCGCCAACACGTCTCCCTTCTTGATGGCACCTTGGGCTACAGCCAATGCGGTCTCAACGGTCATCTGCACACGGCCGCGGGCGATCGCCCGGCGATGCGTCGGTTCCTTGGGAGTGACGTCAACCATTCGGGCACGGCCCGCAGGATCCAAATGTGTGAACCCCTGATCGGCCATGGTCCAAAAGTCTAGAAGATCACAGTGCTGGGCCGTTGGATGCAGGCCCTTCCCGCTCATGCCCCCTTCGCGTGCGGAGGCCGGGGCGCGTGCGGTCCGCTGAGACCCGGGGTCAGCCCCCGATTTCCGACATTGAGCGGCGCGGACGGATGAAATGCACTTGATTGATGCTGTGACCGGCCCACTTGGACGACACGGACCGTTGCAGTGCCTCGGCGATCTCGTCGTCGCCCGCGCCGTTGCGCAACAACGCTCGAACGTCGGTCTCCTCGGTAGCGAACAGGCAGTTGCGGAACTGCCCGTCCGCAGTGATTCGAACCCGGTCACACGAATCGCAGAACGACTGGCTCACGCTCGCGACGATCCCGATCTCGCCACGGCCGTCTGCATAGCGCCAGCGGGAGGCCGGCGCAGAGGTCCGGGCGATCGGCACCAGCTCGAACTCGGCGGAGAGACTCGCGAGGATCTCGGCCTGGGTCATCACCTGGTCGTTGCTCCAGCCTTCGTCGGCGTCGAGAGGCATGAACTCGATGAAACGCACCACCAGAGACCGGTCGCGCCCGAAATGGGCGAAGTCGACGATCTCGTCGTCGTTGACGCCCTTCATCACGACAACGTTGATCTTCACAGGGTCGAAACCTGCTTGCAGCGCAGCTTCGACGCCTTTGAGCACCCGGGGAAGGTCATCGCGTCGGGTGAGTTCGGTGAAACGATCCGTCTTCAACGAATCCAAGGAGATGTTGATTCTCTTGAGACCCGCCGAGCGCAGCTCGTCGGCCAGAAGCGGCAGCGTGACCCCGTTGGTCGTCATCGCCAGATCAACGTTGAGAGCCGAGAGCTTGGCGACGAGGACCGACAGCTTGGCACGCACCGTGGGCTCTCCGCCCGTCAAGCGGATGGCGTTCACCCCGAAACGCTCAACCATTATCCGGGCCAAACGTTCGATCTCCTCGAAAGAGAGCAGGTCTTCGCGGCGCTGCCATTGCATCCCTTCCTGGGGCATGCAGTACGTGCAGCGAAAGTTGCAGCGGTCAGTGACGGAGATCCGCAGGTCGCGATGAACTCGACCGAAACCGTCGATCAACTGCGTGGTCATTCCACCACCGTACCCACCGGGATGATCTCCACCTCATCGCCGGCCGCGATCTCCGTACCGTCAGGGATGATCGCCAGCGCGTCGGCGCGGGCCATTGCCGTCAGCTGGTGCGAACCCTGCCCGCTGAGTTTGCGAATGTGCCAGCGCCCGGTTTCGTCCGGGCCGCCGGTCACTCGCGCGAAATGGGTCTTGCCGTCGTCGTGGCGACCGAACGGCTCTTCGCTGACGGCTCGCCGGACTGGCCGGTCAATACACTCGTGGCCCGCCATCCTTCTCAGTGCGGGACGCGCCAGGAGTTCGTAGCTGACCATCGATGAGACAGGGTTGCCTGGAAGCCCGAACACCGGCGTTGTTCCGATCAGCCCGAACGCGAACGGTTTCGCGGGTTTGATGGCGATCTGCATCCAGCGCATGTCACCGAGGCTGTCCAATACCACTTTCACATAGTCGAAAGCTCCCATCGACACGCCGCCCGACGAGAGGATGGCGTCGCAGCGCGCAGCACCGCCGGTGAAGGCTTCGGCAATGTCCGCCTCGTTGTCGCGGGCGATGCCGAGATCGACGGGTTCCATGCCTGACTCGTCCAGCATCGTCAGCAGGGTGCGCCGGTTCGAGTCTCTTATCTCTCCGGGTTGAAGCGGTCGTGGATCGTCGACGAGTTCATCCCCGGTCGACAGGACCCCTACGACCGGTCTGCGGTGAACCCGCACCGCAGACAACCCGACACTGGCCAACACTCCGAGATGGCCGGCGCCGAGAACAGTCCCTGGCGCGAACAGTTCATCACCGGGCTTCACGTCCTCGCCCGCCCCGCGCACGTGATTGCCTTCGCCAACCGCAACCTCCACGTCAACCCGTGAATTTTCGGGGTCGTAGCAGGTCCGCTCCACCATCACCACTGCATCAGCGCCTTCGGGCATCGGTGCTCCGGTCATGATGCGCATAGCCTGACCCGGCTTCAGCGGCCTGGTCGCCGCAGCACCCGCAGCCACCGTGCCCGTCACTTCGAGGGTGACCGGGGCGTCGGCCGTGTCGGCTGCAACGACAGCGAAACCGTCCATCGCGGTATTGGCGAACGGTGGTACAAGTTCGTGGGCGACGACCGGATCTGAGAGGACCAGACCAGCCGCGTCGGTGAGTGCAACCGACACCGCACCAAGGCGGTCGACCCGGTCGAGAACGTATGAGCGAGCATCCTGCAGCGGGATCACACCTAAAGCGTGCCCCAACTACGCAGCAGATGCCACCCCGCCGCGGGGCGCGCTCATGTGCAGCGTTCCCGTCTAGCGCTCCGACAGGAGGCGACGGATGTTGGACTGGTGACGCACCACAAGGATCGCGGCAACCCCGACCGACACCAGGATCTCCCAGGCTGGAAGACCCGCAATCGTGGCGAGCAGCGGGTACGAGAAGGCGATCGACAGCGATCCCAATGCAGCGACTCTCAGAACCTTCACCACGACCAGGAAGGTGAGCGCGCACAACAGGCCGATGATCGGGCTGATCATCAGACCCGCACCACCCGCGGTAGCCACGCCCTTGCCGCCGCGGAAACCTCGCAGGACCGGCCAGACATGCCCCACCACCGCCGCCACCCAGACAGCGTGTGCAGCCGGTCGGCCTGACACCATCAGAGCCAGCGCCGCGGGGGCCGCACCCTTTCCCATGTCAATCAACCCCACGATCACGCCGGCTTTGCGGCTTGCGAGACGATAGATGTTGGAAGCGCCCGGATTGCCTGAGCCTTCCCGTGTCGGATCCACGCCCAGCCGCTGGCCCACGATCGTCGCGGTCGGGAACATTCCTACGACGTAGGCGCCAACCACAAGGGCGACAACTTCGATCACCCGACCATCGTATGGTGGCGAGCGCTGTCGGTACGGGTATCCTCCGTTTTCGTGCCCACCTACGACTATCGGTGTCAGCGGACCGGAGAGATGTTCGAAATGTGGCAGTCGTTTCGCGACGAGGCCCTGACGCGCTGCACTCAGGTCCACGACAATGAGGACCGGCAGTGTGGCGCGCCTGTCAAGAAGGTTTTCTCCAAGGTGGGAATCTCTTTCAAGGGAGAGGGCTTCTACAAGAACGACCACGGTGCGAACGCCCGGGCCAGGGAGTCTGCACGGTCCAGATCGGATTCGTCGTCGAACGGATCGAGCACCTCCAAGAGCGATTCGAGTTCATCGGGCACCGATTCCGGGTCGTCTTCGAACGATTCGAAACCGTCAAACAGCAACGCCTCCAGCGCCGCTTGAGTTCCCACGCCGGCTTCCCCCGAAGCTTCCCCTAGACACAGCTTCCCCCAGACACTGTCGAGCCTCGAGGACGGCGAAACATGTTTGAGTTGGAACGGCCGCCGCTGGAGACGCTGCGGGCCACAATCACCAGTGCCCGGGTTGCTGTCCGCCGAAGTCGCTGGCCGAGGCTCGTCTTGACTGCAGCCGTCGGGTTGGGTGTCGGACTGTGGCTCGTCGGAATCTACAACAGCGCCACGACCGCTCGCGCCCAGTGGCAGACAGAAATCGACGGCTGGGTCGTCACCAGGGACCTCGAAGCAGGCACCACGCTCGGTACCGAAGATCTCACCGCCACCCGGCTCCCGACCGCGGGCACGCCTCACGACGCAACCCTCAGCGACCCGATCGGTCTGACCCTGCGAGACTCCATGGCCACCGGCGAGATCGTTCGCGACGGGCGGTTGACGTCGGTATCGGGGCGGTTGGCCGCGCAACTCGGCGAAGCATCCGGAGCGCTGACTATCGCCACCGACAAGACCCCCCTGATGCCCGGAGACCTGGTCGACCTGTACGCTCTCATCGACGGCAACCGGTTGGCCACAGACGCCGGCGTGATCGAAGTCGACGAGGGATTCGTGACCGTTGCAGTGGCCGACCAACAGATCCGGGCGGTCATCCAATCACTGACCGTCGGCGGTGTGGTGCCGGTGCTCGTCGGCTAGAGGCCGCGCGAATAGGCAGGACAACACGGTCAATACGACGCGAGGCCGTGGCCCGAGCGGCCCGTTAGCGCAGCGAGCAAGAGCGAAAAACACAAGATTGCGCGGCGAGGTCCTGCACCTACTCGCGCGCGTTCGTTAGCGCCAGTTGGTGGCGAGGATGCTCAACACGCCGAGTCCGACGATCACCCTGTACCAGACGAACGGCGTGAAGGAACGGCTTCGAACCAACCGCAGAGTTCCCCAAACGGCGAGGAAACCAGTTGCCGCTGAGGTTGCCGCGCCCCACAACAACGGCGACCAGAATGACGACGGGACGCCGCTGTCCCACAGCGCGTACACGCCCGCTCCGGCAATGACCGGAAGGCTCATCAAGAAGACCAGGCGGGCTGCGGCCTCCCGCTTGAAACCGAGCAGACGCGAAACGCTCAGCGTCGCTCCCGAACGGGAGACCCCCGGTTGCAGCGCCAACGCCTGGCCCAGACCCATCAGCAGCGCGTCGCGGAGGGTGAACTCGTCTTGGGCGCGCCGTTCCGGCATCCGATCGGCGAGCAGCAACAGCAGGCCGAACACAATCAACATCAAGGCGATGACGGCTATCTGGTCCAGGTCGTTGATCTGATCGGCGAGAGCCACTCCGACCAACCCCGCCGGCACCGCAGAAACCACAAGGAACCAGCCGATCCGGCCGTCGTTGGTCAACTGACGGCGCCGCAGCGGAGCCGACGCGGCAACCGCGTACCGAGCGACATCGGCGCGGAGATAGGCGATCGCACCGACGAGCGTTCCGAGGTGCACCGCAACGTCGAAGGACGTCTCCAGTTCACCGCTGAGCTGCTCCCATCCGAACAACCAGCGGGTCAGCTCCAGATGCGCGCTCGATGAGATCGGAAAGAACTCGGACAACCCCTGCACAATGCCGAGGACGATGGCCTGCAGGGTCGACATCGCCTCACCTGCTCAGGCGCCCGACATCATCACGTCGGATATCACCAGCGAGACGCCGACAGCGCTCATGGGAAGCCATTGCAGATCGTTGCCGATCTCGGTGATATCGAGGAGTATCCGTTGCAGAGTCGAGGCGATGGTGATCTCGCGCACCGGTTCGGCCAGAGCACCGTCACGGATGCGCAGCCCCTCCGCCCCGGTGGAGAAGTCACCGGAGACGGGATTGACCCCCGAGTGCAGTCCCGCCACGCCCTGTACCAGGAGGCCGTCGTCGATGGCGGCGATCAGCTCCTCGGGGGTTCGGGTTCCTGCACGGAGTGCCAACGCCTGTGACCCGACACCGGGAGCGCCCTTGAATCCGGCACGGACCGCTGAACCCGTCGAAGAGGTTGCTCCACGCCGGGCGGTGTAGGAGTTGTGGAGGAATCCTTGCAGCACCCCGGAGTCGATCAGCGAAGTCGGGCGGGTGGCCAGTCCCTCTCCGTCGACCACCGAAGCGGTGAAAGCTTCAATGTTGGTGGCGTCGTCGAGCAGGCAGAAGTCGGTCACTGCGACCTGCTCACCGATCCGGTCGGCGAAGAATGAGCGGCCCCGCTGCACGGCGTCGCCGCTGAGCGTTCCGCCTATGATCCCGAGCAGTTGGGCTGTCACCCACGGGTCGAGGACCACGGTGAGCTTGCTTGTCGGCGGTTTGACCGCTCCCAGCAGACGGGTGGCGCGCTCCGCTGCCTGCGAAGCAGCGAAGTCCACGTCAAGGACTGCAGGTCCCCGGCCGATCGAGTAGCCGAAACCTGTCTGGGTCTCGCCGTCCGCCTCGGCCATTGCATAGGTTGTCAGGTAGCAGCCCGTCTCACGGCTGGCGCTGGCGATCCCGGTGGATGTGGCGACTGCCGATTCGAAACGAGTGTCGACGTACTCGGCTGACTCGATCCCCGATATTCGCTCGTCGGCTGCAAGGGTGGCACGCTCGAGCTCAACGGCGAGCGCGACCTTGTCGTCGGTCGAGAAGTCGTTCAGCGACGGGTCGAACAGGTCGAAGTCCACCGGGGCCACCCCGTCGGGTTCGGCCACACCATTGAACTCGTCGGGTTCGGCGAAAGCAGCATTGTCACGAGCCTCTTGCAGCGTCTCGGACAGCGCTGAAGAGTCGAGCGTTCCTGCGTAGGCGTACCCCTGGCGCCGGTCGGCCACGACCCGTACACCTATCCCCTGGCTTCGTGCCGAGGTGAACGATTCGACTGCGCCCTGATAGGCCCGCACCTCAGTCTCGAGTTCCTCGGCGACGAAGACTTCCACCTGTTCGCCAACATCGGCCCAGCCCGCAACCCGCGTGGCGATGTCTAGCAGTTCAGTGCCGTTCGACCCGTTCGCTGTGGCCATGACTGCGCCTCAGGCCGCGATGCCGCCGATGGTGAGGGCCTTCACCCGCAGTGTCGGGGTTCCGTCACCGACCGGTACTCCCTGACCGTCCTTGCCGCACGTTCCCGGTGACCCCATCGCGAAGTCATTGCCCACCGCGTCGATGAGCTTGAGGACTTCGGGCCCGTTACCGATGAGGTTTCCCTGCCGTATCGGGTCGGTGATCTCGCCGTTCTCGATCAGGTATGCCTCGGTCATGCCGAATACGAAGTCGCCGGTTGCTGTGTTGACCTGCCCACCACCGAGTTGGGCGACGTACACGCCTGAGGGCGTTCCCGAGACGATGTCGTCGGGGTCGGCATCGCCGTTGCTGATGTAGGTGTTGGTCATTCGCACCATCGGCAGGTGCTGGTAGCTCTGGCGTCGGCCGTTGCCCGAACTCGGTCGGCCCTCTTTGCGCGCCCGCAGGTGGTCCCACATGTAGTCGGTGAGCACTCCACGGTCGATCAGAACGTTGTGCGCGGCCTGGCGCCCTTCGTCGTCGATTGCGAAATGCCCCCATTCTCCTGCCATGGTGCCGTCGTCGATGAGGGTAACGAGCGGCGTGGCCACCTCTTCACCGACTCGACCGGCGAAGACGCTCGCCGACTTGGCCACCAGGTCGGCTTCCAGCCCGTGGCCGCACGCTTCGTGGAACAACACTCCGCCGCCGCCGGGTCCGACCACCACCGGCATCGTTCCCGAGGGCGCAGGGCGGGCGCCCAGCTTGGTGATCGCACGGTTGGCTGCACGCTGCGCCATCTCGGTGACATCGGTCTCGTCGAACAGCTCGAAGCCGATGGTGCGTCCAACCGACTCGCGTCCGGTCTGCAGGCCTGTGTCTCCTGTCGCCACGCATGAAACTGAGAACAGGGTGCGGATCTGGTCGTCGGTGGCGAGCAGTCCGTCGCTGTTGGCTACGAGAATCCGCCGGCGGCTGTCTCCGTAGCGGGCCGAGACCTGCGAGATCTGCGATCCGACCTCCCGCGCCGCGGCGTCTGCGCGCGCCAGCAGTTCGACTTTGGTGGTCTTGGCAACATCTTCGGGCAGGACCTTGGCGGCAGCGCCAGCCGCGACGCCGCTGGCGCCGACCGAGACCGTGCGGGTTCCTCCCCCACCGCCTCTGGCCGCGGCTGCGGCTACCTCGGCAGCGGCGGCGAGCCCGGCTGTAGAGAGGTCGGCGGTATGCGCGAAACCGGTGGTGTCGCCCACGACCACACGGATGCCGGCACCTCGATCGCGCCCACTGGTCAGTTCCTCGACGCGGCCGTCGTCGAGCATTGCCGACGACGACTTCTTGTCTTCTACGAACACTTCTGCAAACTCCGCGCCGGTACTCAGCGCCGTGCTGAGGGTGCGGTTGATCAACTCATGGTCAAGCACGTGGCAACTCCAAGGTCCAGAGGTCGCTATGGTACCGCCAATGCGCGTCGAAGCAGGCCCCGGCAGCAGCGTCGAGACCGACCCCTCTTCAGGTCCGGTGCTGAAGTGGTGGCTTGAGGCGGCCATGACGCTGGGGTTCTACATCGTCTATTCGTGGATCAGGAACAAGTTCGGCTCCGCGCTCGGCGACAGTGTCAGGCGCCGGTCCTACGAGAACGCTCTGGACATCATCGGTGTTGAGGAGGCGATGGGGCTCTACATCGAGGAGTGGACGCAGCAGCAGTTCCTCGACTGGGAGTGGTTCATTGTGTTCTGGAACGTGTTCTACGGGTCGTTCCATTTCATCGTCACCATCTTCGTGATGGTGTACCTGTTTCTTCGTTTTCCGGCGCGTTACATCCTGATGCGTTCGATGTTGGCGGTTACCACGGCATCGGCGCTGATCGGCTTCGCCCTGTATCCGCTGATGCCGCCTCGCCTGTTGTCGAACTGTGCTTCGCAGTACGGGGCCTGCGAGCCGGGTCACAACTATGTCGACACGCTGGTTGATCCTGGCGGCGGCCTGTGGTCTTTCGAGTCCAAGACGTTGGAGGCGATCTCGAATCAGTACGCGGCTATGCCCAGCCTGCATGTGGCTTGGGCGGTGTGGTGCGTGATCGGCTTGTATCCGGTGCTGAAGCGTCGCTCGACACGAGTCGCCATCGCCTCTTATCCCCTGCTGACTCTATTCTCGATCGTGGTCACAGCAAACCACTACTGGATCGACGCCGTCGGAGGGCTTGTGTCGGTCGGTCTCGGAATGCTCCTGGCCCCGCGCCTCTCACAGTACATGCCGGGTGGGGTCCGCCCGGACCCGGCCACAAGAGCGGCGCCGAATGGCTAAGCTTCCGTTCTCTGAACGCCGCAGACCACCGCTACAGGACAGCTATGCGCCTTGACGCCATCCACGGCCCGATCGACCTGCAGGGCCGCAGCTTCGATGAACTCGATGATCTCTGCGAGCAGATCCGCGAGGAGATCATCGCGGCGGTCAACGAGCACAGTGGCCATTTGGGTTCCAATCTCGGCGCGGTGGAACTGACCGTGGCGCTGCATCGCGTGTTCCGCTCCCCTCACGACGCGATCCTCTGGGACACCGGGCACCAGGCGTACGTCCACAAGATGCTGACAGGACGACTCGAAGGGTTCGGTCGGCTCCGCAAGGAGGGCGGGCTCTCGGGATACCCGTCACGAGCGGAGTCCGAGCACGACTGGATTGAGAACAGCCATGCCTCGACGGTGCTGTCGTACGCCCACGGCCTCGCCACCGCGTTCCATGCCAACGATAAGCGCCGGCGGGTGGTGGCTGTCATCGGCGACGGCGCCCTGACCGGCGGCATGGCTTTCGAGGGTCTCAACAATCTGGGGCACAGCGGGCACGATGTGGTGATCGTGTTGAACGACAACGGCCGCTCCTATGCCCCGACGGTCTCCCGTTTGAGCGAGAGCCTGGTCAAGATTCGCAGCAACCCGATCTACATGCGTCGACAGGCCAAGGTCGAGGAGATCGCTGAAAGGATCCCCTGGGTGGGTGAGCAGATCAAGCGCGGCGTGAAGATGTCGAAAGCCGCGATCCGCGAAATGTGGGAGCCGCCCGCCTTCTTCGAGAATCTCGGTGTCCGCTACGTCGGCCCCTTCGACGGTCACGACATCGAGTCGCTCGAGGAGGCTCTGCACAACGCCGCGGAGTTCGACGGGCCGGTCCTGGTGCATGTGCTGACCCAGAAGGGCCGGGGCTATGGTCCCGCCGAGGACGACAACATCAAGAACATGCACGACATAGGGTCTGTGAAGGACGGGTCCTACACCGCGGCGTTCGCTGAGAGTCTGGTGAAGCTCGGCGACCAGCATCCCGAACTCGTGGCCATTACCGCGGCGATGCCTGACTCCACTGGTCTGTTGCCTTTCCGGGAGCGTTTTCCAGACCGCTGCTTTGATGTCGGTATCGCCGAGCAGCATGCTGTGACTGCCGCGACAGGTATGGCGATGGGCGGGCTCCGCCCCGTTGTCGCTGTCTATTCAACCTTTCTGAGCAGGGCTTTTGATCAGATCAATCTGGATGTCGGCTTGCATGGCCAACCCGTGATCTTCTGTGTGGACCGCGCGGGTGTCACTGGCCCCGACGGCGCATCGCATCACGGGCTGTTGGACATGGTGTTGTTCACGAAGGTGCCCGGAATGACTGTGCTGGCACCTTCGAGCTATCAGGAACTTCAGCAGATGATGGACGACGCCATGGATCTGACTGATGGTCCGGTGGCGATTCGCTGGTCGCGCGGCAAGGCTGCCCATGTGGCCGACCATGAGGTCGGCACGGGCCTCAACGCTCGCAAGACCCGCAGCGGCGACGGACGCGTCGCGCTGCTCGGCTTCGGTCAGATGCTCGGTGCGGTGACGGCTGCGGCCGAGGGGCTTGCCGCCAACGGGATCGAGGCCACCGTGTATGACCCTCGGGTGGTGGTGCCGCTTGATCCGAAGATGATCGACGACATCGCGCAGCACGATGTGGTTGTGACCGTTGAGGACGGGTTGCGCATCGGCGGCGCGGGCGCTGCGGTTCGCGACACCCTGGGCGACCGCGACACCGGTTGCCGAATCCGGGTCTTGGGTATTCCCGTGGAGTACGTGCCCCACGGCGACCCCAACGACATCCACGCCCGCTTCGGTCTAGACGCCGAAGGCATCGCCACCGAAGTCCAGTCCCTACTCAACCCGTAGCCCCAGCAACGCCCGCCACCACACCCCACCGGCTCCCGCGGCTCCGCCACACCCAGCGAAAACAACGCCCACCACACCACCACATCCCACCGGCTCCCGCGGCTCCGCCAACGCCCAGCGAAAACAACGCCCGCCACCACACCCCGCAGATCAGCGCGGCTCCGCCCACACCCAGCGAAAACAACGCCCACCACACCCCGCAGATCAGCGCGGCTCCGCCCACACCCAGCGAAAACAACGCCCACCACACCCCGTAGACCAGCGCGGCTCCGGCCACGCCCGGAAACCAGCTACGTGTAGTAGGGGTTCTCGCCTTGGTCGTGGTCGGTGGTGTCGACGACTTCGGTAATCTCAGGGATGGCTTCGAGGATTGCTTTGGAGATCCCCTCTCGCAGGGTGGCAGCGCTCATGGCGCACCCCTGGCAACCACCTCCCATGGTCACGAAGGCCCGGTCGCCCTCCACACCGACCAACTCGGCGTAACCGCCGTGCGAGGCGAGGGCGGGGTTGATCCGCTCGGCCAAGAGGGTGCGGACCTTGTTGGCCGAGTCGCCGACCAACTCGAGTTGACCGAGGTCGCCGAGCGGGTTCGGTCGATTCGGGTTGCGGATCACCAAGCCGCCCTGGCCGGCGTTCGTCGGAAGGTCGAGTGTGGCACCCATCAGCGCTGTGACGCTGAGAGCCGGGACGATCACCGTGAGCCCGCCCTCGGTGTGGGTGTGGTCGTCCTGCGCCTTCTCGGCGACCGGTTCGAGGGACAGGTCGTAGGTGTAGTCGACGCCGCTGGCGCCGGTCACCTCCACGCGCAGCCCCAGTGATTCCGCATCGTCTTCGTTGGAACGGATGTCGAGCACCGTGGCGCGGGCAGCGTCGGTGACGATCAGGACCTCGCCCTGGTCGGTTTCAGCGGCCGCAAGTTCCGTTTCCGTCATGCTGCTCAGGGTACCGGGATGCGGTATGGATCAGAGCCGTTCACGCTCCGGCCGCTCAGCGATGTTCGAGTTCGTCGCTCAACGTCAGCCAAAGATCTTCGGCCCGCGCCTGCTCTTCGTGGCACTCAGCCAGCGCAGCACCCGTCTCGGAGAGTCTGTGGTGATCGGTGCCCGCCTCCCCCAGAGCGGTCTCGAGTTGCTTCCTTCGGACTTCAAGGCGGTCCAGTTCCCTTTCGGCCTGCTTCAGTTCGTGGCGGATTGTTGCGCTCGAACGGCGCCGGGTTGGTCTTGCCGACGCTTCGCGCTGCTGAGACGGGGACGACCCGACCGCCTGGCGTTCGGTTCGCCGGTCGACGAGCCAGGCTTCGTAGCCTCCGGGCCAACGGCGGGCTTGATGGTCGTCGATCACCAGCACGTCGTCGGTGGTCCGGTCGAGCAGGGCCCTGTCGTGGCTGACCATGATGAGCGCTCCAGGCCAGTCCTCAAGAAAGTCCTCGAGGGCGCGCAGGGTGTCGAGGTCGAGGTCGTTGGTGGGTTCGTCGAGCAGCAGCACGTTGGGTTTGCCGGCCAGCGTGACGACCAGCTGGAGCCGCCGTCGCTCCCCTCCCGACAGCATCTTGATCGGTGACCGCTGGGTGTCGGCATCGAACCAGAAACGTTCCAGCAGGGCATGGTCCCACCAGTCGGGTTGCGCTCGGTCGCCGGCGACGAACTGAAGCACCGTGACGTCCGGGTCGAGGCTTCGGCCTCGTTGGTCGTGCAGCCCGACGACTGTGGTGGGGCCGCAGACGATTCGGCCGGCCAGAGGCTCGCGGCGCCCGGCGACCACCTCCAAAAGCGTCGATTTCCCTGATCCGTTGGCTCCGACGAGCCCGAGCCGTTCGCGACGGCCCAACAGCAGGTCGAGGCCCCTGATCAGCGGGGGGTGACCCTCGAATCCGACCGTCACATCGTGGAGTTCCACAACCTGGTCTCCGAGCCGCGGCGTTCCGCTGTGCAACGACGCCAAGTCGAGGTCGATCCCGCGAGCATGCGCTTTCCCTGGACCGCCGTCGATCAGGTCTCGGGCCCTGCTGATACGCGACCTGCTCTTGCGTGTGCGGGCCTTGGCTCCTCGACGCAGCCATGTCAGCTCACGTCGTGCCAGGTTGCGCCTCGTGGACTCGTGTGCCTCGGCCTGCGCTTCTCGGGCCGCTCTGCGCTCCAGGTAGGCGGTGTAGCCGCAGTCGTGGACGTACGCGGAACCCTGCTCAAGCTCCAGGATCCTGTTCGTGACGACATCAAGAAGTCTGCGGTCGTGGGTGACGATCACAAGACCTCCGCTGAAGGCGGCCAGTTCGGATTCGAGCCACTCAATAGCGTCGACGTCGAGGTGGTTGGTCGGTTCGTCGAGCACCAGCAGGTCGGCGTCGGCGACGAGCGTCCGGGCCAGCGCCACCCGCTTCTGCTCTCCACCGGACAGCGATTCGACGCCACGCTCAATCTTGTCGCCCATACCGAGGCGTTGAAGAACCGCCTCTCCCCGCCATTGGGCGCCCACTGCATCACGAACCGATCCCGACTGGAGTTCGGTTATCTGCTCGAGCGTCGCTACCGTCACGCCCTTCTTCCGGCGGACTTCCCCCCGTTCAGGCATCCGCCGGCCTGCAATCACTGAGAGCAGCGTCGTCTTGCCCGCGCCGTTGATTCCGACCACGCCGAGGCGGTCCCCCGTTGAGACCGTGACAGAGACGTCGCTGAACAGGGCCCGCTCGGGTCTGGACATGCCGACACGGTCAGCGTCAACAAGGATCACGAGCGGAGGCTACCGGATCAGCCGCGGGCGACTCGATGTTTGAGAGCGCGGAACGCCAGTGTCTGGCTGATGAACGCCAGGCCTGCGATAGCTGACAACGCCTTCAACAGTGACCGGGCGTTCCACTCGAGAAAGAGCGATCGCAGGCCCTCCAACAGGTAGGTCACAGGGTTGTATCTCGCAGCCTCACCGAGCCATCCGGTCATGGCATCGATCGGGACGAACGAAGAAGTGATGAATGCGAACGGGAAGAACAGCAGGAACGAGGAGTTGACCGCTCCGGGATTGCCCGTACGCAGGGCGATGGCGTAGGGCAGGCCGGTGTAGGCGACCCCCCACAGGGCGCCCATCACAATGAACGCGGCCACTCCCAGCGGCCCGGTCGGGAACCGCACACCGATGATGAATCCGAAAACCAGCACCGGGATCACGAGCATCACGACCAGTACGAAGTCGGCGACAATATGACCTATCAGCAGCGCTCGGCGTGACACCGGTGTGAGCATCAGGCGGTCGAAGTACCCGTTCTGGATGTCGAGCACCAGGGCAGGCGCACGCGACACGCCAGTCACCGCGAAGATGATGGCTACGGGCAGCTGGAACGCCTTGTAGTCGATCTCAATTGAGGTGAAATTGGCGACATCCTGCAGCGAACCGACGTTGATGACCAGAAAGAACAACGGGATCAGAAGCGCTGGGACCACCGCTTCAAGATCACGGGGCAGCTGTCGCACCGACCGGATGGCGATGCTGCCGACGTCTCTGAAGAATCCGGTCGGCCGCGCCGCGATGTGATGATGCGGTGTGATTGTCGTGGTCATGAATCGACTCCTTCCATTCGATGGCCTGTGACCTCCAGGAAAACGTCGTCGAGGGTCGGTGTTCGAAGCGCCAGTTCGGTTACCGACACGCCCGCTCGGTCGAAGGCCAGGGCGACGGGGCTGAGTGCCCGGTTGCCGTCGCTGGTGTTGATGATCAGTTCGTCGCCGCGGTGTTCAACGGAATCAACGCCTTCGATGCCGCCAAGCGCTGCCGCCGCTGTTTCGTGGTCCTCTTCAAGACGGGCAATCACAACATCGGTTCCGACGATGCGTTTCAGTTCTGTGGGCGACCCCTGTGCCACGAGCTTGCCGTGGTCGATTATCCCGATGCGATTCGACAACTCATCAGCCTCTTCAAGGTATTGCGTGGTCAGGAACACGGTCATTCCGTGCTCGGAGTTGAGGCGACGCACTTCTTCCCAGACACGCAGCCGCCCTTGCGGATCCAACCCTGTCGTCGGCTCGTCGAGAAAGAGCACCGACGGGCTGTGCATCAATGATGCCGCCAGGTCGAGGCGCCGTTTCATTCCTCCCGAGTATGTCGAGACCAGCGAAGGCACCGCTCCCATGTCGAGGATCGGCGCGAGTTCTTCAATCCGCTGGGTAATTTCGCTGGAGCGCAACCCGAACAGGCGGCCCTGAGTCTGAAGGATCTCAAGACCGGTCATGCGGTCGTCCAGGGCCGCTTCCTGGAGGGCCGCACCGATCGAGAAACGCAGCTGAGCGGCTTGGGAGACCACATCGAAGCCGGCTACCCGGGCGCGACCGCTGGTGGGAAGCAGCAGAGTGCACAGCATCCGCACCAAAGTCGACTTGCCGGCACCGTTGGGGCCCAGGAACCCGTAGATCTCTCCCTCGGAGACTTCTAGATCGATGCCGTCGACTGCGCGCAGTTCACCGAAACACCGAACCAGTCCTTCCACTTGGATTGCGGCCATCTCCCGACGCTACCGGCGCTTCGCCAGCGGTAGCCTCGCTTTGTGTCTGTTATCGACTCGGTGCTGCTGGTTGGTTTCGGTGGTCCGGAAGGGCCCGAGGACGTCGTGCCGTTTCTTGAGCGGGTCACCGCTGGTCGCAAGATCCCACCGGAGCGCCTTGCCGAGGTGGGTGCCCACTATCAGTACTTCGGCGGGGTCAGCCCGATCAACGATCAGTGCCGGGCAATTCGCCGCGAACTCCAGTCCGAACTCGACTCGGCCGGCCATTCACTGCCCGTCTATTGGGGAAACCGCAACTGGCACCCTCTGCTTGAAGAGACGATCGCGCAGATGGCCGGTGACGGGGTCCGCCACGCCGTCGCTCTGGTGACGTCCGCCTACAGTTCGTATTCGGGCTGTCGGCAGTACATCGAGGACATCGACCGCGCCAGAGCAGCAGTCGGAGCCGACGCCGTGCGGATCGACAAGATCAGGCCCTACTTCGACCATCCCGGTTTCGTGGAACCGTTCATTCGGTCAACCCGTGATGCTCTTGGGCGTCTTGCCTCGACCGATCCTCCCCCACTGGTGTTCACTGCTCATTCCGTACCCGTGGCGATGGCCGATTCGTGCGACTACGAAGCCCAGTTGCGGGCGACTATGGACCTGGTGGCTTCGGCAGCTTCACCCGGGAGCGTCCGCCATCTGGTCTGGCAGAGCCGCTCGGGGCCTCCTTCGGTGCCGTGGCTCGAACCCGACATCAACGATCACCTCCGCCGGCTCCGGGCTCAGGGATTCCGCGCGGCGGTGGTGGTCCCGATCGGTTTCGTCTCAGACCATATGGAGGTGGTGTGGGACCTGGATCACGAAGCTGCGGCAACCGCCGATGAACTCGGGATTCGAATCGAGCGTGCGACCACGCCGGGGACAGCCCCCGACCCCGAATTCATCGCCATGGCCTGCGAGTTGATCGAGGAACGGTTGGGCCTTTCAAGTAGGCGGGCCCTGAGTGGACTGCCGACACGACCCTACGACTGCGCCCCCGGCTGCTGCATGTTCAAGAGGTGAGAAGAACACAACTGGGCCGCGCGGGTATCCACCAGAGTTCACGAAACCTGATTTATTCTTGCGATGTCTCTGTTCATTCGTTCTGTGATTCATGCACAGGCTCAGGATCCGTTGGAGGACACCACCGGTGAATCACGCAATGATCGCTGCCGAAGCGCTGCGCTATCGCCTGAAACTGGTCCGAGCCCCACTTGTGCAAGACGACGAGTGGAACGTCGAGGAACTGGCTGTCGCTTCAGTCACTGCCGCCGATCCTCAGGTGGACGGCGCGATTCGCCGTATCGCCGAGTCGTGGGTCAAGGCCGGTCTCGAACCGACACACTTGTGCGTGCCTTGGAGCGGACCGTTGGTGGACCAGCTGTTCGAGGACCGTCCCGACCTGGTCGACGCTCTCGACGACATCCTTCGGGGCGCGAACAGAGCCAGACGCGCGGCCTGACCAGAATCAAGCCTCAGCGAGCGCCAACTCCGCTCCGCCGTGGCCGCTGGTTGATCTGTTGACTACCTTGTCGGTGTGCAGGTCCTAACGCTGGTCAATCAGAAGGGTGGAGTGGGCAAGACCACTGTGGCATTGGGGCTGGCCGCCACGGCCTGGGCCCGCCGACTCGACTGTCTGGTGATCGACATCGACCCGCAAGGCAACGCCACCACCGGTCTGGGGGTGTGGAATCCACCTTTCAGCGTCGACCATGCCCTGGCCGAGGAGCGGCCCGGTTCGATCGCGAGTCTGCGGGCGACCTCCGGCTGGCCTTCTGAGAACGGTCGCCCTCCGTCGGTCGTCCCCGCCACCCCAGCGCTCGCGGCCCGTGAACCGCAACTGATGACCGACCCGATCGGGGCCAATAATCGTCTTTCGGTAGCGCTGGAAGGCATCAATCACGACCTGGTGATAATCGACTGCCCTCCATCACTGGGTCTGCTCACCATCAACGGGCTGTTCGCGGCGGATCAGGCGTTGATCGTCACCGAACCGGGTGCTTGGGCATCCGATGGTGTCGAGCAGATCCTCCAGACCGTGAAGCGGATCTCCTCGCGCCGCACCGAACCGCTCACCGTGGCGGGAGTGGTCGTCAACCGCATGGGCCGCACCAGAGACGCCCGCTATTGGGACGAACAGCTCCGATCCGACCACGGCGCCATGGTGCTGCCGGCAGTGCGGCTCCGTGCGGCGGTCACCGAAGCGGCTGCCAACTCCCTGCCGATCCATGCCCTCGGGACTCGGGCCGGCGCCCCCGAAGCGGCCGCCGAATTCGACACTGTCTTCGATCTCATCGTCAACTGCGAGGTGTCTGATGGCGTATGACCCACAAGCCAAACGTCAGCGTCCGAAACCAACGCCCTCCGGGCCTGCCCCGGTGGACGCGCTGCTGCTCACGGGCACCACCGATTCAAGCGGCCGAGGCGTGAATGCGGACCGTTCCGGGTCCGGCGCGGCTGAGCGGAGCGACGAGGCCTCTAGGGTCACACAGGACCCGCCTCCAACTCCCGCGGTCACTCCCGAGCCTGCCAACCCGCCTCCCGACAAGTTGTTGCTCAACAGCGTTCTGGTGAGTGCGGCGGGTACCCTCGTCGGTGCGCTGGTGCTGCGTTACCTCTGGAAACGCTGGTTCCGCAACGCTGGTCCCGCAACGCTGTTTCGACGGGACAGCGGCGAATAAGGCATGGATCAAGTCTGCTTGGCTCGTTTCAGCTGGCCATAGCCACTAATTCCGCTTCCCGAGCAGCTTTGCGGTCAGCTCTCTTGGCGGCTTCGGCCGCTCCCTGCGGACACATCGACACATAGGGACACCAACCGCACAGAGGGCCCGGACGCGGTTCGAACTCGTCTTCAGAACAAGCCGTTCGGATCTCTGTCCAGGTGCCTGCGAGCTTTTCGGTGACGGCATCGATCTCTTTGTCGGTCACGTCCATGCCGACTGTGCGCTGGCCGAGATAGAGCAGCCGCGCACGCACCGGCATCTCACCGGTGGACGCCTCCACCGCGGCGGCGTACAACAGCACCTGGTCGAGGCGTGACCGACGGTAGCGATGGGACGGCGCCTTGCCTGACTTGTAGTCGGTGACCACGAGTCCGTCGCCCTCCTGTTCGATCCGGTCGACGATTCCACGGAAGGGCACTCCGGCCAGTTCAGCTTCTACGTCTTGTTCGGTGGCCCGTACCTCTACTGCCGCGGGGTCTTCGAGATGCCACAGCCCCTCGATCGCTGTCCATGCCTTCCAGCGGAAGTGGCGGGACTGCTTCTCGTCGTGCTCCAACGCCTGATAGTCGTCCATGGCCTCCGTGTCAGGCCACTCGGTTCGGGAGATGACTCGGGCCTCCTCGATCGTTCGCTCCGACGGTTCGCGCTGCATCAAAAGCTCGAGAACCCGGTGCGCGAAGCTCCCGGCCAGTGCGTCTTCGCTCGGAGGGTCCTTCAGACGATCGATGTAGCGGAACCTCCACCGGCGGGGGCACTGCACGAAGGTCCCCGCTCCCGAAGGGGACAGACGGGGCGGAGGAACCGGAATCAACGGCGGTGCCGCCGCGTTGGGGGCGGGAGACACCGGGACTTCCGTATCCGAAGTACCGGCGAGGTCCGAGTCGAGTTCCACTCATGTAGTTCTACACCATGGGTGTGACATGGCAAGGTGAGACCCGCCAAGTTCTGCGCATGAACCGGTCAATCAGGCGCGACAGGGCCTAGATGTCGAGGGTCGTGCTGTCCACCAGGGCACTGTTGCGAATCAGGAAATCACGCCTGCTCGACACGTCGGTGCCCATCAGCACCTCGAACATCTCCAGGGCTTGTTTGGTCTGAGCGCCGTCGTCCATGGTGAGCCGGCGCAGCGTGCGAGTGTTGGGATCAAGGGCGCAATGGCGCAGTTCCTCAACGTTCATTTCGCCGAGACCCTTGAAACGCTGCCACTTGATGTTCTCGCGCCGACGGTTCCCCCTGCACAGTTCGTCGGTCACCGCCTCCTTCTCCTCCTCGGAGTAGACCCGGTAAGTCTCGTCGCCGACCTTGGTCGTGAACAACGGTGGCTGGGCCGCGAACACCCGCCCCGCCTCGAGCATCGGCCGCAGGTACTTGTAGATAAGCGTCAGCAGCAGGCACCGGATATGGCTGCCGTCAACATCGGCGTCGCACAGGATCACAATGCGGCCGTAGCGGGCGTCGGCGATGTTGAACTTGCGGCCGGCCCCCGCACCGAGCGCAGTGAACAAAGCCGTTGCCTCGGCGTTGTCGAGCACCTGCTTCTCACTCGCCTTGTGGGCGTTGACCACCTTGCCCCGCAGCGGCAGAATCGCCATCGTCTCGGAGTCGCGACCCCTCTTGGCAGGGCCTGCCGCTGAGTCCCCCTCCACCAGGATCAGTTCCGAGTCGGCGCCGTGGACCCGGCAGTCGGCGAGTTTCTGGGGCATTCCGGTCGAACCGAGACTCGCAGCCTTGCGCTGATTCTCCAACAGCGTCTTGGACGCCACACGGTTCTGCACCGCATTCGACAGCTTGTCGGCGATCGCCTTGACATGGGTGCGGGGTCCGCCACCCGGCTCGAACCACTCCTTGAGCTGCTCGTACACCACCCGGCTCACGATCCCGTCGATCGCCGGAGTGCCCAGTTCCTGTTTGGTCTGGCCGCGGAACTGCGGCTCCGCGAAGGTCACTTTCAACGCCGCTACAAGGCCCTCCTGCACATCGTCCTTGACAGCCTTGTGCTTGTTCTGCTTGGCGAGTCTGGCCAGTTTGTGGTGGTCCTTGAGCAGCACACTGTTGACGACGCGGGTGAGCGCCTTGTCGAATCCAGCCACATGGGTCCCACCCTGGGAAGTGGGGATGGTGTTGACGAACGACACCACCTTCGTGTCGTAGCCGTCGACCCAGCGCAACGCGATATCGACGGTGCACTCCCTGGTGACATCGGTCATCTTCTTGTTGACCGGCACCTTCTCGACGAACGTGTCGATGCCGTTGCCTGTGATGACCGCGCTGACCGGCCGAGAGCCCGAAAGGTGATCGACGAGGTCGGCGAGACCTCCCCTGCTGACGAACACGAACGGCTCGGCAGGGCCGCCCGCTCGTCTGTCGGTTACCGAGACCCGCATCCCGGGAACCAGGAAACACGCCTGCGTCATTCGTTCACAGACCTCGTCGAAGTCGACTCGGGCATCGGGGTCGAAAATCTCGAAATCGGGCCAGAAACGCACCCGCGTGCCTGTCCGGTTCTTGGAGACGCGCTTGAGCCTCTGGAGTTGATGGCCGGCCTTGAAGTTGTTTGAGCCGTTGAACTGGCCCGCCACGCGGTTCCGGAATCCGAGCACATGGGTGCCGCCGTCACGGTCGACCTCGACGATCAGTTTGGTGGCCAGGGCGTTGACAACCGACGCCCCCACCCCGTGCAGACCACCCGACGACGAATATGCGCCGCCACCGAACTTGCCCCCCGCATGCAACTCCGTGAAGACGACCTCGACCGCTGAGACCTTGCGCTTGGCATGACGGTCGATGGGGATGCCGCGGCCGTTGTCGCTGACCTCCACCGATCTGTCGCGGTGAACAGTGACGTCCACCTTGGTCGCGAAACCCGCCGCGGCCTCATCGACAGCATTGTCTACCAGTTCCCAGACGAGGTGCATGAGCCCCGCACTGCCCGTACCGCCGATGTACATGCCCGGTCGTTTACGCACGGCTTCGAGGCCTTCAAGGGTCTCGATCGCATCAGCGTCGTAAGCGGTTGTTGTGGTTGCGGCCAAGTCAGAATCCAACAAATCGAGAAAGAACGGTCAACGAACGAGTGTTCGCAACACCGTACTAGGGACGGGTGACTGTCGAGCGGATATTGGTAAGATTGAGGTCTTGCAGAACCGGCGACTTCCTGTGTTCACCCTAGCGATCACCGTTGCGTTCGCGAGCGTCGCAGCAGCTTGTGGCAGCAACGACGCTTCAGGGACCGACGGTTCCGAAAACGCTGATTTTGCGACGACCACGCTCCCCCCTCTCGCCCCGGAGAACACAGCCACTCCAGCGCAAGGTGAAGCTGAGCACGAGGCCGGGCCCGCCGAGACCACAACACCACCCACCGCTGCGGAGGATGACGCCCCGGTGACGACCCTTCCACCCGACCCCGCTCCGACCGAGACCACCATTGCTGTTCCCACGGGCGACACAAGCGAAGGGTCCGCAACCACCGTTCCGGTTGCGACCGGCACAACCCCGCCCGCCACCACGGACGCGCCGACCACTACCCCGGCGCCCACAACCGCCGCCGTGCCGGCCACCACCGCCGCACCGACAACCACAACGGCCAAGTCCCTGACCCGACAGGAGATACTCGATGCCGCGGCCGACAACTCCTCGAAGTTGCAACCCAATGCCGACCGGCGACTCATCGAAGTCTTGAACGTCGCCGACGGGTCGATCACCAGTCTGGTAGACGCCGTGGACGGCGACCGGCCGGTGCTGTTGTGGTTCTGGGCACCTCATTGACCGACTTGCCGGCGCGAGGCGCCGCACGTCGAGCAGTTCGCTCGAGAGCACATCAACGAAATCCAGGTCATCGGCATGGGCGGCCAGGATGACTTCAACCAGGCTCTCGATTTTGTGACCGGTCTCGGAGTCACCACCCCGACCATGGTCTGGGACCCGTCGTTCACGACTTGGCGCCAGTACGGAATCAGGTCGAACAGTTCGATGATCCTGGCCAGTGGCGACCTGACTAAAGGAACCGAACCTCTTCTCGGCTTCAACGCCGCCCGAGAACAGCAGATCATCGACGCTCTCGACCAGTTCTCCTGACCGAGGCTCGGGCGGGGGTTACCAGCGGGCGTCTGCAACCACCATGATCTGGCGCTCGGTACGGCTCGGCACCAGATCTCGGGCGCTGGGGTCGATATTGAGCGGCACAGGGTTGGGATCGAGCTTGCGGGGATCGTCGTAGTCGGCCATGAGCGAGTACACGTCGGTCATCGCCGCAGGCCCGAACCAGGTGCCGGTGATCGTCTCGCCGTCGGCCAGCCGGGCGATCCGCACTCCCTGGCCTCCACGGCCCTTCGCCAACAGGTCGCCGTACGGGGTCGCCTTGACACCCGCCGCACTGGTGACAGTCAGCACCACACCGTCGCCGAGCATCACATCGGCGCACACGACCTCGGCCTCTCCGAGCAGTCTCATGCCGGCCACACCGGCCGCGCCCGGGCCCTGGTCGTTGATCGCGTCGACGGGCGTGCGCAGTACCCGGCCGTCGGATGCAACGAATGCAATGTCGACGCCGAGGGGGCCCCGGAACGCCGCGACCACGCGGTCGGTGCCTTTCAGCGAGATCACAGTCGCAGATGATCTGGTACCCATCACCTCTGGAAGGGTCAGCCTCTTGACCACGCCGTTGGCTGTCACGAGCACCAGGCGCTCCTCGCCGTTTGTGAGCAGCGTCAGCACCGACTCGCCCTTGTTGAGTCCGAGCTGCGCGGACGCGGGTACTCCGCGGGCACGGCCGGCGGCATCAGGGAGATCCTGGACCCTCACCGAGATGGCTCGGCCCTCGGAAGTGACCGCCTTGATCTCAGCGCCTGTGGTGGTCATGGCACGGGCCGCTATCAGATCGTGACGGCCAACCGTCGCCCTCCGCGCGCCGTTGGTGGGGGCACGGCCGAGATTCCCCGACGTTGACAGGGTCACCACACACGGTTCATCGACACCCGCTGTCTCTGTCTCGTCGGGCGCGGGCTGTTCGTGCACCACGATGCTGTCAGGCTCAACGATCTCGGCGCGCCTCGGGACCCCGTGCGCCTCGACGATCTCGTCGAGTTCCTTGAGTACGAGCGTGCGGCGGCGGGCTTCTGAGTTGAGAAGCCTGTGATACTCCGCAATGTTGACGCGCAGTTCGGTGGCCTCCTGCTCCAGTTCGAGCTTGGCCAGCGCGGTGAGTCGACGCAGCGGCATGTCGAGGATGTGGGCTGCCTGGACGTCTGTCAGCAGGAACCGTTCGATCAGCCTCACCCGGGCTTCGGCGGCGTCCTGGGAGCCTCGGATGATGGCGACGACCTCGTCTATCGCGTCGAGGGCGACCAGCAGGCCTTCGAGAATGTGCAGACGGTCCTGGGCTTTGGCGAGGCGGTATTCGGTGCGGCGGACGATCACCTCGAGGCGGTGCTCAATGTAGAGGCGGCACAGGTCGTGGATGCCGAGAGTGGTCGGCACCCCGTCGACGAGTACCACATTGTTGATTCCGAACGTCTCCTCAAGCGGTGTGAGCCGGTACAGGTCCTGGAGTGCCAACTGCGGGTTGACTCCAGGTTTCAGGTCGATCTGGATGCGCAGCCCCTCCATGTCGCTCAGATCGGCGATGCCCGCGATGCCAGCGATCTTGCCGTTGTTGGCCACGTCTTGAACTTTGCTGATCACCCGCTCGGGCCCCACGAGGTACGGCAACTCGGTGACGACCACCGCTTGACGGGAGCGGGTGATCTGCTCGACATGGGCTTTCGCTCGTATCCGGAACGAACCGCGCCCGGTCTCGTAGGCGTCGCGCAGGCCGTCGTTGACCACGATGCCTCCCGACGGGAAGTCGGGTCCGGGGAGCACTTCCATCATCTCGTCGATGGTCGGCTTGGGGCGCCGCTTGGTCATCACCAGCCTGACCAGTTCGGCCGCCTCGCGGAGGTTGTGCGGGGCCATGTTGGTGGCCATTCCCACGGCGATCCCGCTGGTGCCGTTGACGATGATGTTGGGCACCGCCGCGGGCAGCACCGACGGCTCCTCTCCCTCGCCGTCGTAGGTGGGACGGAAGTCGACGGTGTCCTCATCGAGCTCGCGGACCATGTCCATGGCCGCTTCGGCGAGGCGGCATTCGGTGTAGCGCGAGGCGGCAGGCGGATCGTCGAGGGAGCCGAAGTTGCCCTGCGGGTCGATGAAGGGGAGCATCCGCGAGAAGTCCTGGCCCATCCGCACCAGAGTGTCGTAGATGGCAGAGTCGCCGTGGGGGTGGTAGCGGCCCATCGTGTCGCCGACGATGCGGGCCGATTTACGGAACGGAGTGCCGGGGCGGACCCCCATCTGCAGCATCGACCAGAGGATCCGGCGCTGCACCGGTTTGAGGCCGTCTCTCACGTCGGGGATGGCCCTGGCGGTGATGACGCTCAAGGAGTAGGCGAGGAACGACTCGCTCATCTCGTCGGCGACGGGCACATCGACCACATCGCGGGCGTAGCCGGAGTCGAATTCGAGTTGTCGGGGCATGGGGAGCCTCCCGTGGTTACCGTGGTTACCGTGGTTGCGAAGGTTACGAACGAACGTTCGTCAGCATAGTTGGGGGCACCGACAAGCCCGTGGAGCCCCGTCGTCGTTTGGCGCCGATACGCGTCGTTCTGGAGTCAAAACGCGCCTTAGTCGCGCCGAATACCGGCCTTTGTTGCACCGACACGGCTGCAATAAGGTGCCGACGTGCCTGAACTGCCTGAGGTGGAGACGATCCGCCGCCAACTTGAGCCTCGTGTGGTGGGAGCGGAGATCGTCGACGCAGGATCGCACTGGTCGGCCAAGTTCACGCCCGCCGTCGGTGCTGTGGGTGCGGAGATCATGGCGGTGCGCCGCCGGGGGAAGTACCTGCTCTTCGACCTTTCCTCCGACGAGGAGTTGATCGTCCATCTGGGGATGACGGGGCGTCTCGCGGTGCGGGAACGGACTCCGGAGGCGCTGGAACATCCCCATCTCCGGGCTTGGTGGGACCTCGACAGCGGTGGACGGTTGACGTTCCACGACATTCGGCGGTTCGGACGCATCCATCATGTTGAGCGGGGTGATCACAGCGGCATTCCCACGCTCGCTGCATTGGGGCCTGAACCGTGGGATCCCGCCTTCACTGGGCGGTCCCTGGCTGCTTTCGTGAAGCGCTCCGACCGCTATGTCAAGACCCTGCTGTTGTCGCAGCGCCCGGTGGCGGGTATCGGCAACATATACGCTGACGAGGCCTTTTGGCTCGCCAAGATCAACCCCGCGACTCGGCGGCTGAGCCCGCAGCGGGCGGAGCGCCTGGTCGAGGGCATCCGCACGGCCCTCGACTCCGGCATCAAGTACGGCGGCACGACCCTGCGCGACTACGTGGACTCAGAGGGCCAGTCCGGTGCCAATCAGCACGAGTTGCACTGCTACGGGCGCGCCGGAGAGCCTTGCGACCGTTGCGGCACCATCATGCGCCGCCGTGTCATCGATGCCCGCAGCACCACCTGGTGCCCCACCTGCCAACCCCGCTAGGACCGAACGGCGCTGATCTTCTAGTGTGACGACCGCACACCGTCCGGAATGGAATCAATGAGCGAAACAGCGATCAACAATCATGCGGGGTTCATCTGGTCGGTGGCGGACAAGCTGCGGGGTGTCTACAAGCCGTCAGAGTACGGCCGGGTGATTCTGCCGCTGACAGTGTTGCGGCGGCTGGACTCCGTGTTGGAGCCGACCAAGGATGAGGTTCTCGAGACGATGGCGAAGTTACCGGCGACACTGGAGAACCGTGAGCCGGTCTTGCAGAAGGTGGCTGGGCAGCCGTTCGTCAACACGTCGAGGCATACGTTCCGCTCGCTGCTGAGTGATTCCAGCAACGTGGCGGGGAACTTGCGCAACTACATCGCCGGGTTCTCCGAGTCGGCGCGTGACATTGTCGAGAAGTTCAACTTCGACGTGCAGGTCGATCGGCTCGATGAGCACAACCTGTTGTACCTGGTGATGTCGATGTTCGCCGATATCGACTTGGGCCCCGAGACCGTCTCTGATCTGGAGATGGGTTATCTCTACGAGGAGCTGATCCGCAAGTTCTCTGAGCTGTCGAACGAGACGGCGGGTGAGCATTTCACGCCTCGTGAGGTGATCCGGCTGATGGTGAATCTGCTGTTCATCGACGATGACGCGTTGCTGACACGCCCGGGTGTGGTCAAGACGCTGCTTGATCCGGCGTGTGGAACCGGCGGGATGCTGTCGGTTGCTGAGGATCACCTGCGCAAGCTCAACCCTCAGTCTCGCTTGAGGGTGTTCGGCCAGGAGTTGAACGCCGAGACTTACGCCACCTGCCGTGCCGACATGCTGATCAAGGGCCAGGAGGCTTCCAATATCCGTTTCGGCAACAGCTTCGACAACGACCAACACGAGGGCGAGCACTTCGACTATCTGCTGGCCAACCCTCCATTCGGCGTCGAGTGGAAGATGGTGGCCGACACGGTGAAGGGCGAGCATTCGGCTCAGGGTTTCGCCGGCCGTTTCGGGGCTGGGTTGCCTCGCATCAACGACGGCAGTTTCCTGTTCCTGCAGCACATGATCTCGAAGATGAAACCCGCCAGCGAGGGTGGCGCCCGCTTGGCGATCGTGTTCAACGGGTCACCTTTATTCACTGGGGGTGCGGGTTCGGGCGAGTCAGAGATTCGACGTTGGATCATCGAGAACGACATGCTAGAAGCTGTTGTTGCCTTGCCCGACCAGCTCTTCTACAACACCGGGATCTCAACCTACTTCTGGGTCGTCACCAACCGCAAGGCGCCGCGGCGAAAGGGGAAGATTCAGCTTCTGGACGCCCGCGACATTTTCACCAAGACCCGCAAGAGTCTCGGCCAGAAACGCAAGGAGCTCTCGGTTCCTCAGATCGACGAGATCGCGCGACTGTACGGCGATTTCGAGGAGGGCCCGCTTGTCAAGATATTCCCCAACGAGGCGTTCGGGTTCCTGCGCATCACCGTCGAGCGGCCGTTGCGGTTGCGTTGGGAGATCACCGACGACACCTTGCTGGCTGTCGAGTCGCTCAAGGCCGTCGGCAAGCTGGACCATTCGTTGCGCGACGCCCTACGCGATGCCTTGCGGGAGCGGCAGGGTAGTTCCTTTGCCACCGAGAAGTTGGCCAAGGCTGTTAGGTCGGAGGTGCTTGATTCCGCAGGGGTCGACAAGAGTGCTGCCCTCGTGAAAGCCGTTACTGAAGCGATCGCCGTGCGTGACCCCGAGGCCCCGATCATCACCGACCACGCAGGCAATCCCAAGCCCGACCCCGACCTGCGCGACTACGAGAACATCCCGCTGCCCTCGGTGAGGGTGACTTTCGAAGACGACCCCACTGCGCGGCTAGAGACCATCGAGTACCGGACCGCCATCGACGACTACATGGAAACGGAGGTCCTCCCCTACGTCCCCGATGCCTGGCACGACCCCGACAAGACGAGGATCGGCTACGAGATCCCCCTGACCCGCCATTTCTACACCTACACCCCACCCCGCCCCCTCACCGAAATCAACGCTGAAATCAAAGCCCTAGAAGCCGAGATCCAGGAACTACTCTCCGAGGTCTCAGAGTGACAAACCACAGTCCCTCCTACAAACCCTCTGGCGTGGACTGGCTCCGCAACATCCCGACCCACTGGGGAGTCCGACGACTCAAGACCGTACTCGCGCAAAACGACGGAGGCGTGTGGGGAGACGAACCCGGCGACGAGGGGACGATTGTCCTCCGATCGACGGAACAGACGATTGACGGCGGCTGGGAAATAGATGACCCTGCAATCCGATCGTTGACCGCAAATGAGAAGACGAACTCAGCCTTGAAGGTAGGTGATTTGGTTGTCACAAAATCCAGCGGTTCCGCACGGCACATCGGAAAGACGAGCCTTGTGACGGACCAGGTGGCCGAGCTGAGACCCTGCTTCTCAAACTTCATGCAGCGACTTCGATGTAGCGAAGAGTTGGAACCACGGATCGCGTGGTACCTACTCAATTCACCCGTAGGTCGACAGCAGCTCATTCTAAAGTCCAATTCAACAACGGGTCTCGCCAACCTGAGTGGGTCGATACTTGGTGAGTTACTAATTCCCTTCTCCCCTTCCACTGCCGAACAGCGGACGATCGCTGACTACCTCGACACCGAAACCGCCCGCATCGACACCCTCATCTCCAAGAAACGCCACCTCATCGAACTCCTCGCCGAGTACCGCACAGCGTTGATCACCCAGACCGTAACCCGCGGCCTCGACCCCTCCCCCCGCCTCCGCCCCTCTGGCGTCGACTGGCTAGGCGACATCCCCAACCACTGGGGAAGCCCAAAGATCAGCCATGTGGCAGTGCTCGGCAGTGGGCACACACCTAGCCGCTCCGCACCGGATTGGTGGGTTCCCCAAGAATGCACTGTCCCCTGGATCACAACAGGCGAGGTAGCAAACCTGCGCTCGGACCACCTTGAGTACATCGAGCGTACGCGGGAGTGCATCAGCGAAATCGGACTCGCGAACTCATCCGCCGTCGTTCACCCAGCCGACACTGTTGTGTTGTCTCGAACCGCCTCCGTGGGATACTCCGGGATCATGGCGACTGACATGGCCACGAGCCAGGATTTTGCCACTTGGACTTGTGGTCCCAACCTTATGCCCCGGTTTCTATTGCTTTGCCTCCGAGCGATGAGACCTGATCTGCTCGGCAGACTCACCATGGGCTCCACCCATAAGACAATCTATATGCCGGATATTCGGAGCCTCGCCATTCCTCTTCCCCCAATCGTGGAGCAGCACGAGATCGTCAACGCGGTCTGGAAGCAGCTAGAGAGGCTCGTGGAAGCGGAGGATCGAATCACTACGCAGATTTCCCTCCTACGCGAATATCGGCAAGCCCTGATAAGCGCAGCCGTGACCGGAGAACTGACCGTACAGAACTGATGGCCCAAATGCCCATGGTCACAGGTCAATTTCGAGCGAATCTGGCACGAATACGACGGAAGCCCTTGAACCGGTGCGAGAAGCGCTGCCACCGATGCTGAAGGATCGTCTTCGCGTCGGTCCCGTTGACTAACCGGCCGACACTCATACAGCGGCTCGTTGCGCCAGTCCAAAACCATGGGGGAGCTGTATTGATAAGTTGCGTTGGCAACCACTCCTCTTTCGCGCTAGCAATCCGCTGAGCGATCGCGGACTCGCGATTGGTCTGATACTGCTTTTCCTCAAAGTTCCTCCGCCAGATAGGCCAGACGAATGAAATCATTATCTTCAGAGTAAGTGGCACGAAGAGCACTGAAACGAGGGTAATTGTAAGAGCCAGACCCAGCGCAAGCGAAATGAGCAAGAGAAGCGGACCCAGTCCCCGCAAAAGGAGGTAGCAGATCCCGAGTCTCGCACAGATGTGGACGAACGCCACCCATGGGTTGACGTTGCGTCTCAGCAACAGTCGTCGAAAGACACCGATGTGGGGAGTCGGAGATTCTGATCGCTGGTCGACGAACGTGGGCGTGAGAACGAGATGCACAGCATCGTCAGGGACGTTTGTCAGTGCCAGTTCGCCGTCTTGGAATCTGCTTCTGGGTGCTGCGGCAACCACATCGTATTGCAGCCACTGAGGCACGCGACCGTCGACGCGCGTGGGCGCGTACATGCCGCGCGTGCGGACAGTTACACAGTGTGCGTGCCGCGACACATCAGCGCCCCCAAACTCGCGGATTGCGATCATACGATAACCACCCGAGTTTCCACGTTTCAGTGATCTAACGAACGCGTTGGGCCGTTCGCCGCATTCAAGAACGACCCGGAGTTTGTCCCCGCACGAATCTCGGAGTAGGGAATCTCACGGTCGTCTCGTATCGCGACGGCTGTGTCTACCCCGAACACGTGCTTGCGTGTATTCGGTACTACGAACAAGAATCCGAGCACCGCTACCAATGTCCCAACGGCCCTGTACTTCGAGCCCGCGAACTGCACCGGAAGGCACCCATGACGACCGATGAGGTCCGCGTTGATTTGTGCAATCGGCACAATCCGGCCAGCTGCTCTCACCTCCCTACAACCCCTTATCAACAATTCAACGGCCGCAACGGCCGCCGCAATCTGCAAGAACTGTTCCACTGTTTACCCTTCCGATTCCCTAAGCGTCCGCTTTGAACGCGTCCAGACACCGAGCATGACGGAGGGGTGTGACAACGACGGGCGAGTTCATCACGCGCCCGCTGTCTTTCCTCCGATCTCGGACGCCCCCAGGCTTCAGCCTGTTCTGCTCGGGTGAGCCTGTAGTTGGCGGGAACATCGGCCCGCTCTGGGGCCACGCTGATCCGCGAAATTCGTGGCAAAGTCAACCCGGATTCGTCGAGCAGTGGTCTGCCCGGATCTTGGCTACCAGA
Source organism: uncultured Acidimicrobiales bacterium (assembly GCA_951812975.1). Classification (GTDB taxonomy): domain Bacteria; phylum Actinomycetota; class Acidimicrobiia; order Acidimicrobiales; family Aldehydirespiratoraceae; genus VXYK01. The sequence continues at coordinate 173,667 of CATOTC010000005.1, forward strand.
GGTTACGCAGCGGCAGTCCCATAGGCCACCTCATATAAACCGCACAGCCGATAGCGTGGCCGCTCGGTAGCCAAACGAAGGGCACACATTGCTTGGCCAATGGTGGATCGCGAATCAGACGGATGAAACCGACGTTTACGAGCCTCCTGGGTCGTCTGAACGCCTGCCCGGTATCCTTATTCAGTAGTTCGGAGGTGCAGTAGCGCAACACGTCTGGATGCGTCTCTCGACGAAGCAATTCGGCGCGGATGGTGTTCGCGCGCTCCGCAGCCTCGTCAAGAGTCGACGCCTTACCGCCACGGGACCGCACAACTTTGCCTTCGTCGTTAATGCGATATCCAGCAAACACCAACACCTCGTTGAGGTCGGCCTGCCGTCGAGAGAAACCAGCGGGATCGTCGCGGTAGTACACCGGTGACATGGCCTGGATCATGAACGCCACCACGCAGTTGCCGACCCGATCCTTGTTTTGCCGTTCAGATAATGCGTTGAACAGTCTGTGACGCTCGCAATTCCAGGATTGACGTCGAGGACGCGAACCTGGGCCAAATTGTGGGTGATCTCGCTCTCCGTGAGTCCGTCGTCGGTCGCTCCCAACACATCGGCTATACCGCGCAGAACATCGGCAGTGAACAGCGGGATCGGCTTTCCGGCCATCCTGCGATCGTGCCCTCAGGCTCCTGCTCAACGACCTGCATGGGTCGAGGGTGCGGGATTAAGGCGGCGGCGCGCCGTTGGGTCTGCTCGACCATGTAGCAAACCCTCCGCGTGGTCGGTGACATAGTGCGCGAGTATGTTCATGGCGTGGCACGCAGTGACTTGGTCAAAGCGCTTATCCGCAGTCATCAGCGGGGCGACGATTCGGCGTTTCAGCGCGCTGCGAAAGAACTGATCGATGACGAGCGGCGCAAACGGCACGATCTCGTCGCCGAGCAGCTCGAAGCGATCCTCAAAGAACCCGGCCACCGGCGGAGACCACCACAGGTTTCTTCACTACGACCCCTGCCCAAGACTCGCGACGACCTCCCACTGATCTCGCTGGAGGAACCACGACTGTCGTTCCAAGATCTGGTTCTACCCGACCCAGTGGTCAGCGTGTTCGAGTCTCTGGTCGAAGAGTTCCGTCAACGATCAGCAATGCGGGCACACGGAGTCTCGCCACGGTCGAGCGTACTCTTGGTAGGCCCCCCAGGAAGCGGTAAGTCAGCCAGCGCCGAGGCCACCGCGGCGCAACTCGGGCTACCCATCGCTCGTGTTCGGTTGGCCACAATCGTCTCGTCATACTTGGGTGAAACAGCACGGCACCTTGAACAGATCTTCAGTTTTCTCGATGTGGGATCCTGGGTCTTGATTTTCGATGAGTTCGACATGCTCGGGCGGGAACGAGGCGATCGGGCCGATCATGGCGAGTTGCGTCGGGTAGTCGCCGCGATGCTGCAGGTCGTGGATGATCACCGAAGCGACTCGCTCTTCATAGCCACCTCAAATCACCCCACGCTGCTGGACTCCGCAGTCTGGCGAAGATTCGACGAGATAGTCGAGTTCGAGTCTCCCGACCAGACCGCCCGATCTGAGATCTTATCGTTGAAGCTGAGATCGGTGCGGTGTGACTTCGATCTGACTGGAGCCGCACAGAAAATGGAAGAATTCAGCGCGGCTGAAGTGGAGGCGGTGGCCCTCGATGCCATCCGAGTAATGGTGCGCCGCCTCGACAAGTGCGTGACCTCTGACCACATCGCCCACGCGATCAACCGCGGGGAGGCGAGACGTCAGATAATCCACCACTCCCAGGGCTAGGGCCCGAGGCGGCACGAGGTCTCCCCCTGCTTCGACTTCAGCGCGCTCTCAATCCCGGGCCAAGGAGACCTCCGTCGGGGTTCCCCGGGGGAGGTCGGCGCCACGATGATCTTCCAGGGCACGGACGCCAAATCAGAGAGACAATCTCCGATATCTCCATGCGTCACTCTCAGCGATCCCCAGTGCTTGGGATCGATCCGCATCTCATCATGGTGTTCGAACTCGGCGCCTCCGTGAGCACAGACGAATTCCGCAGATCGGATCTTCGGATCGTCGACTCATCCGACGATCGCCTGATGATCGCATTTGCCGATGATCGGGAACTCACAGCGTTCAGCAGTCGTCTGGACGCTCTTATAGGAGGTGTCCCAGAAGGAAAGAAATCGGAGCCGTACGCACAGTTCTTCGACGCGATCGAGAACATCAGACCGCTTGAAGCAAGAGACAGGGTGACCCCTGATCTGGCGGCGGCAATCAACGATGCGGCTGAAACCGAACTCCGCATAGACATCGAGTGCTGGCATCCGGGCGATCCCGAGCAGGCCCGAGACTGGATAGACGAGGTAAGACAAGGAATCGCCTCGGCCGGAGGCCGGGTGGCCGACACACTGATCAACGACAGTGTGCGCCTGTTGTTGCTCCGTGCTTACGTTCCCAGAGACAGCGTCATAGATATCGCCGAACTGGATGTAATTGCTCGCATGGACGTACTGCCCCAACCGGTCCTCCCGATGCCAACGCTGTACAGCCTGTCCGCCGATGAGCTTGGGGAAGTAATGGCACCTGACGACCGTTCTGCGATCGTTGGCCTCATTGACTCGGGTGTGGCTTCGGGACATCCGCTGATCGGAACCGCTGTCCTGGCATCAGACGCAATCGGGACAGGTATCGAAGAAGACCAGGACCAACACGGTCACGGGACGATGGTTGCCTCGCTCCTGCTCTACGGCGACCTGCAAGAGGCCATCGCGAGCGGTCGTCCACTTCAGCCAAGCTGTCGCCTCGTCTCCGCTCGCGTCCTCGATAGCCGCAATCAATTCCCCGTAGACGAGCTTTGGGAAAAGGACCTTCAAGAAGCAATGACATGGTGCGCGGACCACGGTGCCAAGATCATCAACCTCTCCTTGGGAGACGACCGTTCACCATATTCACCGCCGCGACAGCTGAGCGCTGCTGCAATTGTGGATGATCTGGCTCGCCGACTCGGGGTTGTTGCCGTCGTTGCCACCGGCAACTCTCGCCCAGCCGACTATCTGACCGAAATCAACTCATCGTCCGCGAGGGACTACCCAACGGCGCTGATCCAGGACGATGCAACTGGGATCCTTGATCCGGGCACATCCATATTGGGTCTCACGGTGGGCGGTCTAACGACCGCCGTGGCATCAGGCGCCTACAGCGGCCAAGAAACGCTACAACGCCAGCCGATGGGGGACCCCGATTGGCCCTCGCCGATTACCCGAAAGGGTCCCGGCCCGGGTCAAGCCATCAAGCCGGAACTCAGTGAGCTAGCTGGGACTCTCGGAATCGAGCGGGGAACTCTTGTCTCCAGAGACGCGGAACTGGGAGTCATTGGCGCCAAAGCGGGTGTCGGCGGCCTTCTGGGCTGGGACGTGGGGACAAGCTATGCGGCGCCACTGATCAGCCGAGTTGCGGCGGCGGTCGCAGCGCGGTTCCCGGATTTTTCTGGTGAGTTGATCCGATCGCTGGTTCTCATATCGGCAGAACGAATACCGTTCACTGACCATCTCGAAGGCGGAGACGCTGCACGGCAACAGGCGGAAAGGGCGTTGCTCGGGTACGGACGCCCGTCGATAACCCGGGCCTGCGAGTCCACAAGCCACCGAGCGGTTCTCGTTGCCGAAGCGAACGTTCCGATCAACGGGGTGCACATATATGAGATCCCGGTCCCCTCCAGCTTCTCTAGCTCCGGTGGTAAACGGGGATTGGATATCGCTCTCGCCTATTCGCCACCGACGCGGATTCGGCGCCTCGACTACATGGCGAGCGGGATGGAGTTTCACGTCGTCAAGGGTCTCCCCTTGGATGAGGTGGAGAATATCTTTGCCGACAGCGAGGAAGACGCGATCGCCACGCTGTCTCAACTCGGATCCAATCGAGTGGAACTTGATCCAAAAGTCACGGCTCGTTCCCGGGGAGCCAACCAACTCGGTCGCAAGGTGTTCCACAGACGTCTCGATCACAGCGACAGCCCTATGTTCTTGGTCGTCCGGAATATCAACCGATGGGACGACGACGGTTTCGAGCAGTCGTACGCGTTGGCCGTGGCCCTCTGGCGCGACGTGGATCAGCCAGAGTTACACGCCGAACTAAGGCAGAAGCTCGAAGTCGTGGTCGAAATCCCGGCAGAAATCGAAATCGAAGCCTGAACGAGCTAGGGGTGCAACTACGAGTCGCTCAGATCGGCCACTTTGTCGCCGCTCGCGGCCCGTCGATGATCAGTAGCATCCAGGGCGTAGCCGAGGCTGGTGGCACCACCGAATGACATGGAAACGGCGGCATGGCACGCGTCGTGTGCTGAACCGGTTCGATGACACCAGACAGTTCGCCGATCGAACCCAGAGTTGATCCGTCAGGCGTTGATATGTACGATTCGTACATGAACGAGGTAGCGGTGAGCGAAGCACGGAGCCGGCTGGCCGAAGTGCTCGAGGAGGCACGCCGGTCGGCCGAGCCGGTCATGGTGACTCGGCGCGGCCGTCGGGTCGCGGTGATCCTGGACATCGATTCCTTCGACCGGCTTGTCGATCACGCTGACGATGTCGAAGACCGCCGTGAACTCGCCGCCGCGAGGATCGACGATGACTACGTTCCTTGGGATGATGTCAAGGCCGCGCTGGGCCTGTAGTGAAGCGGTACCAAGTTGAGATCGCCAGGCGCGCGGTCCGGTCGATCGCTCGGCTGCCGCGTAACGATCAGATCAGGGTTCGAACTGCGATAGACCTCTTGGCCACCGAGCCGCGGCCACCTCGATGCGTCGCTCTGGTCGGAGAGCACTCCGTTTACCGGGTGCGCGTCGGAGACTACCGGATCATCTATGAGGTGATCGACAGGCGTCTAGTCGTACTAGTCGTGAGGGTCGCCCATCGCCGCGACGCCTACCGCAATCGATGAAGCGATAGCGACGAAGAGTTCCTGGCAGCGATTCGGTTGCGTTGCGACAACCACACCACCAACTAGGTCGAACCTCACGGTGCCTCTAGTCACTTCGGGGTCCAATCCATGGTTCAACTCGCTTGCTTCTAGGGTGTGTGGGGCGTTGAGCCCGAGGGGAGGTGATGCTGATGTCTGTAACTGAAGCGGCGTTTGAAGAAGAAATCGCCTCCTGGCTGGCTGAACACGGCGGTTACCGGCAGGTGAAGATTGGAAACGTTGGGGACGGCCCGAGGGACTTCGACGCAGAGGCGGGTGTGGACACGGCTGATCTGTTCGTGTTCATCGGGGCTACCCAGGGCGAGCAGTGGGCGCGGCTGGTGGACTCCGCTTACGGAGGCGATCCCGACAGAGCGCAGTCCGGGTTCGTGAAGCGACTCGCATCCGAACTCGACAAGCGCGGCACCGTGGATGTGTTGCGCAACGGGATCGTGGACCGCAACGTCAAGATCAGGCTCGCCTACTTCAAACCGGTGCACGGGCTAACCCCAGAATCTGTCGAGCGGTACCAAGCAAACGTTTTCACGGTGACCCGGCAGCTACCGTTCGATCCCTCCAGCAGCAAGACGATCGACCTTGCCCTGTTCGTCAACGGCATACCGGTGGCGACCGCCGAACTCAAGAACCCCTACACGAACCAAACCGTTGAGAACGCCATCGCCCAGTACCGAGACCGGCCGCACCGCAACCGGACCCTGAGCCGCACCGGCATGGTGCACTTCGCAGTCGATCCGTCCTCTGTAGCGATGACCACTCACCTCGTCGGCACCCGAACCCGGTTCCTGCCCTTCAACCAGGGGCAAAAACTCGGCGCGGGCAACCCGCCGAACCCCGACGGCCACCGAACCTCGTACTTGTGGCAACAGGTATGGAGCCGCGATGCCTGGATGGACATCCTCGGTCGGTTCATCCATGTGGTGAAACCATCGAAAGGTTCGCGGGCCAGACCAGAAGTGATCTTCCCGCGGTTCCATCAATGGGTCGCCGTGTGCGGACTCGAAGCCGACGCCAGAGAGAACGGAGCGGGTCGCAACTACCTGGTCCAACACTCAGCAGGGTCCGGCAAGTCCAACTCGATCGCATGGCTGGCCCATCGGCTCTCATCGTTGCACAGCCAAACCGACACCAATGTGTTCGACAAGGTGGTGGTCATCACCGACCGGATCGTGCTCGACCGACAACTCCAAGACACCATCAGCCAGTTTGAGCACGTAATCGGGGTCGTGCAGCGCATCGACGAGTCATCGGCGCAGCTGGCTGAGGCCCTGGTCGGTGAGCGGGCCCGGATCATCGTCACCACCCTGCAGAAGTTCCCCTACATCCTCGACAAGATCGAACAGGTACCTGAACGCAACTACGCGGTCATAGTGGACGAAGCCCACTCGTCGCAGACAGGTCAGGCCGCCGCTGAACTGCGTCGTGCACTGGGTTCAGCCGAGCCGGAGATTGAGGCGAACAGCGAAGACGAACCGACCGACGCCGAAACGCTGCTCGCAGAAGCGGTGACAGCGCGGGGGCCTCAACCCAACCTGTCCTTCTTCGCCTTCACCGCCACACCCAAAGGCCGCACCCTTGAGATGTTCGGCGAGGTCAGAGACGGTAAACACGAACCCTTCCATCTGTACCCCATGCGCCAAGCCATCGAGGAAGGCTTCATCATGGACGTGCTGGCCGGCTATCTCACCTACAACCAGTACTTCCACCTCGAAAAATCGATCCTCGACGACCCCGAATACGACACCGGCAAGGCCCGCAGTGCGCTCGCCAGATTCGTAACCCTCCACCCCGACAATCTGGCGCAGAAAGCCGAGATCATCGTCGAGCACTTCCGCACCAAGATCGCCCGCCAAGTCGGAGGGAAGGCCAAAGCGATGGTGGTGTGCTCGTCACGGCCCCACGCCGTGCGGATGTGGGAAGCGCTGAAGAGCCATGCCAACAACCTCGGCTACGACCTCGGCGTGCTCGTGGCGTTCTCAGGCGAGGTCGACGGACTCACCGAGACCAGGGCCAACGGTTTTGGAGAGTCGCAGACCGCTCAACGCTTCGACACCGACGAATGGCAGATCATGGTCGTCGCCGAGAAGTTCCAGACCGGTTTTGACCAGCCCAAACTCGCCGCCATGTACGTCGACAAGACCCTCACCGGACTGGCCGCTGTGCAGACCCTCTCAAGGCTCAACCGCATCCACCCCTCCAAGACAGGCACGTTCGTCGTTGATTTCGTAAACGAGGCCGACGAGATTCAAGAAGCATTCGCCGTATACCACGGAAAGACCGTCGCCCCGCCCACCGATCCCAACCTGCTGTTCGACACCCGTCACGAACTCGACCGCTTCGACGTGCTCGATAAAGGCGAGATGGAGCGTGCATCCATCCTGCTGTTGAGCGAAGGCACCCACGCCCAGATCGACGCAGCCATGCAACCCGCCGTCGACCGCTTCAATGCGCTGACCGAAGAAGACCAAGACACATTTCGCGATGCTCTGAGCCGGTTCGTGCGTGTGTACAGCTTCCTGTCGCTCGTCGTGCCGTTCCGCAACGCCGAGCTTGAGCGTGACTACCGCTTCTGTCGAGCCTTGGCGGCACTGATCCGTGACCGCACAGGCACCGACCGCATCAACTTGGGTAGCGAAGTAGAACTAACACACCTGCGGCACGACGTGAACTTCGAGGGCTCCATCGAACTGCCGAGCGGCGAATCCGAGGTGGAGACGATCTACTCCGGTGCAGGTCCACTCGCCGATCCCGAAGCCGAACAGCTTTCGGAGATCATCGCCCGCTTCAACGAACGCTTCGGCACCGACTGGACCGAGGAAGACGAGCTCATGTTCCGAGCCGCCGCGGGAGACCTGGTCTCCGATATTGAGATCCAGAACCAGGCAACCAACAACGATGAGGCCACGTTCCGCGACCATGTGTTCCCCGCGCGGTTCCAAGACGCACTGCTGTCACGCCTCGACCGCAACGACAAACTGGTTTTCAGCTATCTGGACGACAGCGATCTGCAAGCCGCACTGATCGATGTGTTCGCACCGGACGTGCAGAAGCGTGCGATCGTCGCCCGACAACGAACCTGCCCGATCGGCGACCTGCTCGGACCCGACCGCGAGTCACTCCACTTGGAATACAAGTCGACGCTTCGCCGGGGCATCAAAGGACAGCGCAAAGGGGGTGTGACCGAAGACGCCGCCATCAAGACCATCGCCGGTTTCGCCAACTCCAGATTCGGTGGCACCCTGCTGATCGGCGTGGCTGACGACGGCTCGGTTCACGGCTTGGAGGATGACTACGCCACCTTCACCAAACGCGGCGAACGGGGCGACCAGGACCTGTGGGGCCAACACCTGCAGAACCTCATCCGTTCCCGCCTCGGCGACGCCGCTCTCGACCTCACCGATTGGGAGTTTCACACCGTGGACGGCAAGCAACTGGCCCGCATCAGCATCGAACCGTCCGGCCATCCCATCCAGGAACGCAAAGGGGACGAGGAAATCTTCTGGAACCGCACCCCCACCTCCACAGTCTCCATCACCGACGCCGACGAACGAGACAAGATCATCGCCCGCCGCTGGCCCCCCGCCTAGCCCCCCACGCAACGAACGGGCGCGAAGCTTGAAGAGGGCATCACTTTCTCACACAGCGCCCTAACCCGGCGAGGTGCGTGGCCCGGCGGCGACGTAGCGCAGGTAGCTGAGTGCCGCTGCTTCGCCCGGCTCGCTCAACCCGAGGCGCCCGTTCATCCAGTGCCCCTGAGAGGTGACTAGCCCGCATACCTTCCACACTCGGCTAGCGCCATAATACGCACGTGCAACGTCGAAGTCCGAGGGCTCTCGCGGTTCGCCGCCACGAAAGGTAACCCAACCCATGTCTGAGGCAGCCTCCGCTACGAACGCGTGCACAGAGTCGTATGAGGCTTCCGGAGCGCGGCCCTTGGAGTCGAGCAGGTGCAGCAGCACCGTTTCTGCAGCGAAGCCCTCCCACCCCCGTGGAATCAAGTGCCGAGTCAGAACCCTCCACGCTCGGGCCGGGTCCACTGCCATGGCCGCCCCTGCGGCGGTCCGAATCAGTTTCGACTTGCGCTTGCGCAGCGCCCCGGCGTGTCGCAGCCATTCCCTCACGGCCAGCAGCACGATGTCGTCGCTTTCACTACGCAGCGGTGGGTTTGTTGGGAGCCTGTGACCCCATGGACGCTCCGCGTGCAGCGGCTGCACGAAAGCCGGTATCAGATAGCCGGCCTGGGTCAACGCCTGCTCGTCGCCGTGGTAGTCCAAGTACCACATCAATGGACCAACCGCATCCAAGGCGCCACTCGGGGGTTCGACGGGGTGCAGCAGCCGGTTCGCCACCGCAGCCCGGGCAGACCCCAGCGCGGGACTGCGGCGCTGGGCCGCGCCGACCCAATTCTCCAGCCGTTCGGTGAGCACGGCGGTGCGCCACGACTGGCCCGGCAGTTCCGGGTGATCGCCGTCCAACGCGGCCTCCGCCACCGCTGCCTGCGCTCCACGCCAGCCACGACCGCTAACCACCACATCCCCGACGGCGATCGCCCGCTCAAGCGCATCCTCGACCGCCGAGCGGGCTGACGCCTCTTCGCCGCCCATCACGTCGCCCCAAGCGAAGTCCGGCAAGTCGGGGGGTTCTATACCGGATCTCTTCATTGCCCGGCGCATTGCCCGGCGTCCCTCAGTGTCGCCGCGGTCGAACGCGGCATGCACCTCCGCTGTGGTGGACGAACGGCAAATGGCCGCGTACCCGTGCAAACCCAGTTCGTCGAACAGCGCGGCAGCCCCGTCGGCCAAGCGGCCCATGTACCCCACCTCGTCGGTAATGCACTTGGTGGGCACCACATACCAGAGCCAGTACTGCAAGCCGGCCTGCCGCAGCACACCCGGCCCCTCCCCCCACGTCAGCATCTCATAGGCTTGGTCTGCCGAATGCGCCAGCTCCCCATCCCGGCCCGCGAGACGCGAGAGGGCCTCATCCACATCGTCTTGCGACAACCCCGCGGGATCAACAAGGTTGCGGATCAGCTCCGTCACCCCGACAGTCTGCCAATTCCCCGCACTCCGAACACACAGCATGGGAATCAGTGGTGAGCTGCGCCGGTACGCCCCCGCAATGCCCAGATCTGACGGAGGTCGTTGGCACTCCGGGATACTACCTGCGCGACGACCCGACGCCCCAGCCGCAACAAGGACCGCGACCTTGGAACCCGATGTCGACTCCTCGGCAAATGTTTTTGTGTTATTTAAAGAGTTTACAGGGGTTACTGTCACACCCTGCGTCTAAGGTTGTGTACATGGAATCAGCTTCTGCCACCGGTCTGTTGGACCCCACCACCGCTGTCGGTGTCGGTCGTTGTGGTGCTGTTGGGTCGGTGTGTGTTGGGCGTGTTGATGAGGCGGGGTTGTCTGATGAGGCGTTGCGGTCGCATCTGAAGGTGTTGGGGCGTGCGGAGTCTCGGTTGGTGGCGATGAGGTCCCGGGCGTTGGCTGAGTTGAGCCGCCGTCACAGCACCGCGGATGCGCAGCGTCTAATACGTGACGAGTTGCAGGCATCGAAGCGTGAGGCCAAACGCGATGTCGAAACAGCGGCCCGGTTGGCGGAACTGCCAGCTACTAGTGGCGCTCTGGAGTCTGGTGAGATCCCTGTGGGTCACGCCCGGTTGATCGCCCGAGCATCTTCTGAAAGCCCGATTGACGAAGCACTGCTTGTCAAAGCAGCCAACGAGGAACCCTTCGATGAGTTCGCCCAGACTGTGAAACGTCATCAACAAGACGTGGCCGACGATGACGGGCAAGCGATGCTGGATCGTCAACGCTCCAAACGCAAAGCCCGCATCTTCGAATCATCAGACTCGGGTATGTTTGTGCTGACAGGCGAGTTTGATCAGATCACTGGGGCACGCATCGCCACCGCGTTGACCGCCAAAGAACGACAACTGTGGCACTGCGAGGACCCCAGCAACCGGGCCACGCCGCAGCAGCGGATGGCCGACGCGCTGGCGGAGCTGATCTGTCAACCAGCTGGAGAGGGCAAGTCTGCGGGCACTGATCTGTTGGTGATCGCTGACTTCGATGTGCTCAAACAACAACTCGACAACCCCCGGTTGGCTGACGGGTCACCGATACCGATCGTTGAACTGCACCGCTTGGCGCTTGAAGCCAACCTGTTGCCTTCGATCTTCGACACCAAAGCACAAGACATGTGGCTGGGACGCCGCCTGCGCACCGCTACTGAGGCTCAACGCATGGCGTTGATCGCCCGAGACCAACACTGCATCGGATGCGGCGCCAACCCCTTGTGGTGCCGAGCTCACCACATCACCTGGTGGTCAAAGAACGGACCCACCGACCTCGACAACCTCGTGTTGGTATGTGATGACTGCCACCACAAGATCCACGACGACGGCTGGCAAGTCCACCAAGACCCCGACACCGGAAAATACAACCTCAAGCCCCCCAAACCCCACCGACCCAGCGGACACAACCCGACCGACACAACACACGCAGCAAAGCCGGGCAACAGAGACCGGGCAACCGAGACCGAACGACTCAGACCGGGGACCGAGACCGACAGAGCAACCGACAGAGCAGAGGCAACCTAATCGATTCCCGAGCGCCGAGCAGGCACGGTCAAGCCGTGCAACACCGACGGAGCACCCCGACCGAGAGTCGGGCAACCGAAACCGGACATCCCGGACCGGCCAACTCGGGACCCGAACCGACAAACCAACCCCCACCCGACCCGACCAACCGAACCGAACAAGGGCGAACCGAGCCACCCAGACCCGAACCGACCGAGCCAGGCAAACCCGAACCGAACCGAACAACCGAACCGAACGAGACGGACCGAACAACCCCGACCAACCGAATTAGGCAGACCGACGAGTTGAGGCGCACCGCCGACCGGATCGACCGGACCGAACGGCAGTGCTAGCCAATGTAGCGAGGCGTAGCGATGTTGACGTGGCAGGACACAGTCAAGCCGAACTCCCAAGACACAAAAACCCGACCGGCAACCAGTCCTACCGGCAAGCTCAAGGCTCGTGATTCAACAATCGGCCACCAACCACGCCGGTACGCCCAGAGTCTGGATCAACCGCCCACCGCGAACTGGCCCGGGAGGCCCAATCCTCGGAATCAACAACCGGTGGCGTCGCGGAGGGCTTGGCACGCTTGGGCCAGGCGTGCGGGGCTGAGAGCGGTGATTCGGCGACGGAACACGGTTCGGGGAATCGTATGAATGTTGTCGAAGTTCACCACACAGTCCGTTGGCACACCGTCACGAGAGGCGGTCAGCTCCAACTCCGAGACGAGGCCGCGATATGTTCGGGTAAGCACGGCAACGACCACGGACCCGACCCGGCCGGCGACTGGGTCACGGGTAAGCACAAGAACGGGCCGGTCTCCGCCCGGGGTCGCCGCAAACCAGATCTCACCCCGTCTCATCAGCCCAGTCCGACCAGTCCTCGGCCGGTCCCCAATCTGCAACCTCGGCAAACGCTGACTCATCGTCAGTCAACGGTTCCGCCTCCCAGCGGTCAACGTCTAGCACCGACTCCAACCCGACGAGGTACCGGTGCAGCGCCTCTCGCAGCAGCTCCGAGCGTCCGACACCAAGTTGCTGCGCCCAACGCTGCATCTCGGCAACCTCGGCGTCATCCACGCGGAAGCTCACCATTGTCATACAATAACTATAGTGTGTATGACACAGCGACGCGCACCCCTCGACAGATTCGTTGAACAGACGCTGAAAGGCGCGGGAGCATCGTTCTACTCTGTGAACATGGCTCGCAGAGAAGCCGGAGTAGACCCGACCGTGTTCGCAATCGCGGGGATCGGTCTGTTGGTGGCCGGCGCGTTCGGCGCGGCGATACCGGTGCTCACCGGCGACACAGACTCGACAGCAGACACGGTCCGCCTGGTCGCAGGCGCAGCGATGCTCCTCGGCGCCCTGTACCTGACTCGTCACATCCACCGTCCGAAACCCGGCGACCGCACATACGAATACGTGGCAATGGCGGTCGTGCTGCTGATCGGCGTGGCCTTCTGGGCCGCAATGCTCGCACTGCTGGTGTTCTCGGGCTGGTACCTGATTGCCGATCGCGGCGAGACTTGGGTCACGATCCTCAGCGCCGCGGCACTGTGCATCTTCGGCCTGCCCCTGGTGTTGATCGTGCTGTTGGAACACCGGTCACGTCAGAGCACCGAAGAACTGTACGGCCTCGACGTCAACCCCGCAGATGAACTCGCTGAGCGGAGCGTGGCCAAGCAACGGGCGCGTTGGCGCAACCGGCCCTTCGGCAAGCGTCGTCGCAGGAAACGGGAAAGATTCTCAATTTGAGCGATCAAGAATGAACTCGCCCCCGCCACACCCGACCGGCAACGACATAGAGTCCTCGCCCTGTCGGTCCAAGAAGGCCGGCGCGTTGCCCCCAAGGGCCCGAACGGCTAGGGTTCGCGTAATGCGATGCGGAAAGCATGACCAATGACGCGCTCCAGCGAAGGTCTGATGACCAAACAGTTGACTCTTCCCGATGAATTGGTCCTCACACTGCTGAACGAGGAGAGCGGCTATTTCCGCCAGGTACCCGGGTGGAGTCTGAACTGCGCCGTGGTCGGTTCGGCGCTCGCGGAACTGTCACTCATCGGGCGCATCGACACAGACATGCAGTCTCTGATCCTCCTGGATCAGAAACCGACAGGGGATCCCTGCCTCGACCCGGTCCTCAAGGCGATCGCGGCCGAACCGGCCCAACGCAACGCCCAGTACTGGGTGGAGCGTCTCGCGCCGCGCGCCGAGTCGATCATCGACATGACCCTGGACCGCCTGGTCGACCTCAATATCCTGCAGCACCACGACGGTGACTTCTGGTCGTTGGCCCAGACCGCCTGGCGGTCCGGCTTCAACGTGGGCTCCGAGGTGGGTACTGCCGTCGAATTCGTCAAGACCAGGATCAGCAAAGCCATCTTCAGCAATGAGATCCCCGACCCGCGCGACATCATCATCATCTGCCTCATCCACACCTGCGACGTACTGCGCTACATCTTCGAACTCGACGAGGAGTCAGAAGCAAGGGTCGAGCAGGTAACCAAAATGGACTTGATCGGCCGCTCCATCGGCGATGCGGTCCACGAGAACATTGCTAGGCCGTTGTTCCGGCGCACGGCTCTGACGAAGGCGATTCCTGTCGTCCCGCTGCGGAAGCTGGTTCGCAACAAGCATGCTCGCAAAGGCAACCTCCCCGCTCTCTTCGCGGAACTCGGAGAGGAATTCGGGCCTGTGTTCGAACTCCGGCCGCCGTTCCAAGACCGCATGATCTTCCTTGTCGGACCCGAGACGAATCACTGGGTGCACCGTCACGGCCGCACCTACCTGCGGGCCAGGGACTACCTGGAGGACTTCGAAAAGGTCTATGGAGGATCAGGACTGCTACCTGCCCTCGACGGTGCCGACCACTTCCGGTATCGAAAGTCCATTCAACCTGGATATTCCCGCACGAGGCTCGTTGGTCAGTTGGATGAGTTCTATTCCTATGCACGAAACCACTTCGCGACTTGGGAGGTTGGCGACAAGCGCTCGGCGGTGGACATTTGCCGGAAGCTGGTCAACTCGGAGTTGTCACCGCTGTCTGTAAGCGTCGATTCGCAAGACATCGTCGATGATTTGCACAAGTTCAAGGAGCGCGCGCTCAAGACTCACATCGCCGGAATTCTCCCCAAGTTCATGCTGAAGACCCCATCCATGAGGCGTCGGGCGAAACTGGTCGACGAGGTAGTGGATCGTGTCTTGAGTGTCCATACACCCGCCCAGCGGGAGGGTTGCCCACGCGATCTCGCGGATGACCTGCTGAACATGCACGCGGCAGACAGGCAGTTCCTTCCAGAGTCGAATCTGCGTTTCGTGCTCTCGGCTCCGTTGATCGCCAGCATGTACGTCGGGGATGAACTCAGCTTCATCGCTTACGCCATGCTGTCACAGCCCGAGTTCCACGAGAAGATCCGTGCCGAGGCGGACGCCCTGTTCCTCAACGGTGATCCAGATGCCGACACAATCACCGGACCGGCGATCGAATTCACCCGCCGTTTCATCATGGAGTGTATGCGTCTCTACCCGATCGTGCCGATGTCGGTTCGCAACGTGATGAATGCTGTCGTGGTGGAGGGGTATGAACTACCGGAAGGAGCGCGGGTCTTCATTGCCCAAACCTCGACTCACTATATGAGCGACCTCTTCCAAGATCCTCTCACCTTCGACGTTGACCGCTACACCGCTCCGCGCAAGGAACACCTCGGCACCGGGTACGCACCCTACGGTCTGGGAACACACACCTGCCTCGGTGTGCGTTGGACAGAGCTGCAGTTGACGATCAACTTGTTGATGATGACCCACTATTTCGATCTTGAGATTGCCCCCAAGAACTACGAACTCAAGATCAGCCCGTTCCCGTCACAGCGACCGAACAAGAAACTGAAGTTCGTGGTCGCCGGGCAACGGCACGAGCTACCCGTCTGACGCACCCTGCTCCTCGTGACGCCGGTGTACATCGTCGATCGCCACATCGAGGGAGTCCCACAGGCTCCGCACCGTTGAGCGCAGCCGCATGTTCTCATAGGCGCCCCATACGGTCATCGCCGGCGGTACGACCAGGATCGAAACGAGCAGCGAATAGCCGATCGTGACAGCGGAGGTGATGCCGAACTGCTGGATCCCCTCGAGCGGCGAGAACACCAGGACGCCGAACCCCAGCGCCGTGGTCAGCGCGGAACCCAGCAACGCCGAGCCCGTGGTGGCCAGTGTGCGGACTGCCGCCTTCTCAGGGTTGCGCACACGGGCGAACTCCTCCTGGTAGCGATGGATCATGTGGATGGTGTAGTCAACCCCGATACCGATCGAGAGCGCGGTGATTATCGAGGTGATCAGTGAGTAGGGAATGTCCAGAAGCGCCATCGTGCCCAGCACCCAGATGAGAACCAGCACAATCGGCCCGACCGCGACGAACCCGAGCACGGGGCGGCGCAGCGTCACCCAGAAGAACAGAACAAGGATTCCGAGGGCAGCCGCAACGGTCGTGGAGATCGCCTCTGTCTGGCGTGAAGTGATCAGGTCGGTTACCGTCACCGACTGAATACTCAACGACAGAGCGGTGATTGAATCGTCGTCTCCAAACCAGAGCGCCTCAATCTCCTCCTGGATCACCGTCGCGCCCTCGCGATCGTCGGAGTAAGCTGGGAACTGCAGCAGTATTGCGTCCACTCCATCAGGATTGTTCACCAGAACGGTGCTCAGAGCAGGTTCTCTAGCCTCAAGTTGCCGGAGGAACTCCTCCATCAGCACTGGATCGAGTTGCGCTCCCGCGGAGGCCTCAGCAAAAAGGGTCTCCAGTGTCGAATCGTAATTGTCACCAGGTTCGCCACTGTCGTGGGTCCAATCGCGCGCGAGCGACTCATATGTTGGAGCCATCGACCCCGCGGCGGCACGTGGGCGGCGTCCTTCGTCGGCGAACGCATCGTAGAGGTCCCGCACATTCAAAAGGGTCCTAGTCTCGGTGGCCTCGGCCGTCACCAGCACACTGGCCAATTCTGTTGATCCGCCGACTGCCACTTCAAGACTGTCCATATCGTTGAGCACGTTCCCGTCCCGCGGAAGGATGTCACGGATATTGAACTCTGATCTAAGTCCCGAGGCCGCAAACCCAAGCCAGACAGTCACACCGAGCACAACGATCAGAAAGGGTGCCGGCCAGCGCGCCAAGCCCTTGCCGAGAACCTCGGCGGCCCGCTCGATTCCGGGTAGCGCGCTCGACACAGAACGGGGTTGTGTCAACTTACCGCGGATCTCACGCCGCCGGTCGATGATCGTGCGCCCGGCCGGTACCAACGTCAGCATCACAATCAGGCTCAATCCCACACCCAACCCAGCGACAATGCCGAAATCAGCGATAACGCCTATCGGGGAGAACAGGGTGGACAAGAAGCTGGCGATCGTGGTCACGGCGGCCAACAGCAGCGGGATGGCTACGTGCCGCAGTCCGATCCGAACCGCCTCGAGTACGGACTCGCCCTCTCCCCGTTGTTCGCGGTAATGCGATACCGCCTGGATCGCGTAGTCCACTGTGAGGCTGATCACGATGATCGGGACCATCACTGAGAGCGAACTCGGCGGACCGATCCAGTCGAGCCCCTTCGGTCCCAACCAGCCCTCTGCACCGATGATCCAGGTCAGCGAGAAGACAAGGCCGGTGAGCGTGATCAACAGATCCGACAAGGCGCGCAGGAAGAGCAGGATCAGCCCGGCGATAAGCACTAGGGCCAGCCCGATCAACGGCGCCATTTCCGTCTCGGCCGCCTGCTTGTACTCGTCCTCGACCACGATCGGCGACAAGCTGCTGACACGCAGCGGACCATCCGAACTGAGCGCCAGGTCGTTGACGGCCCGCTCTGCCTCGGCGATGCGCTCGTCGCCGGTGTCACGCAGGCGGATGGTAGAAACCGTCACCGACGTGCCGTCGGCATCGTCGCCCGACAGAGCCGCGAATGCTCCTGCGAGCTCCGGCACGGCGCTGATCGCGTCGATCTCAGCCTGGGTGACCGAGCCGAAGTCGCTGACCCCTCCGAAGGCCTCGAACAACAGGGACGGTGCAATGATCGGGTCTGGAGGTGCCAACAAAGCCGCCACGGCCGGAGTCGCGACGATCTCGTCCACCAGGGCGTCCATCTGCGACAGTCCCTCGGGTGTGAACGCCTCACCGCGGAACACCAGAGTCGCGACGCTGACGTCGCTGGCCTCCCCGAAGAACTCGTCGAGCTCCTCGACCGCGGCGAGGTAGGGACTGTCCGAGGGTAAGAACTCCAGCGATGCCCCCTCAGTCGGCTCGTCCCGTAGAGACGCCCCCGCTCCGAGACCGACGGTGATCATCAGCAGAACAAGGATCGTGATCCACGGCCGAGAGGTGACCAGCCAACTGAACCTGTCGAGCACGCGTGTCATGGCGTGCCACTGTACCTTCCCGGCTGCGAGGCCGGGGAATCGCCCACCGGCTGAGGGGGAGCCCCGGTGTCTACCAGCCCAGTGCCTGCCAGCCCAGTGTTCAGCGCTTCACCTTCCGGAACCGCCCACCGTGCAGAATGCTGCCGTAGTAGTTGAACAGCCGCGTCGCTTCGGGATCGTCGAAGGGATAGTCAGCGCCGATCTGTCGTGCCGCGGCCAGCCCGGTGACGAGGCAGGTCTCCTGGCTGTTGATCAGCGTGTGGGCGCCGCAGTACCAGGTTCGCCTCCTGCCCTGGACGAAGCGGAAAGTGTTGACGGTCAGCGCAACGTGACGCACATCGTGCACGATGTGTTGGAACCACCACCTCTTCACGATCTTGGCGTCATCGATGGGCGTGATCGGGTTGTAGGTCACCAGACAGGGCTTGTCGGACCGATTCGCCCACGGCTGCTGGTTGTGCATTATGTAGGTGATCTCGTAGTTGTCCGGTCTTGTGCCGTACTGTTCGATGTGGTTGCTGCGGGTTGTGAGGGGCTTCACCTCGTTGTCGGGGAGTACTGAGGCGTCGGAGTGGACGATCGTGTGGTTGTGGAGTTCGCTCTCGTAACGGACCGACGCGAGCAGCCGGCGCTCGAGGCGGGAGGGTTGGTCGAGCATCATCAGCGTCTGGTTCGCGTTGCAGGCGAAGATCACCTCGTCGAAGGTCTCACGTACGCCTGCAGTGTCCTCGACCACGACCTCCGAGGACGAGCGGTACACCTTCTCGACAGGCCGGTTCAGGTCGATCTTGTCTCGATAGTCGGCCGACAGGTGCTCGTAGATGCGCCTCGTCCCCTGGTCCCAGGTCTGCATCGGGGTTGCAGACTCGATGTCGAAGAACTCCAGGTATCGCGCGAACAGCGCCGCGGGCATGTCGAACACGTTCGTCGCCATCAAGAAGTTGACGAACATGGGTTTGAGGATCTTGTACCTGAAGTCTCCCGAGAACCCGCCCCAGTTCAGAACCGTGCCCATGCTGATGTAGTTGAACGGGTTGAGAGCGTTGAGGAACTTCGACGGGGACCGGCTCAACCAGCCGAACCTCTTAAGGCGCCGCAGCATCCGCTGGAACTTGTCGATCTCGGACTGCAGCTGCTCGCGTATCTCGGAATCGAAATCGTGGGCGTAGATCCGCCCCCCGTACTTCACGCTGTAGCTGAACCTGGTCTCGACCAGGTCGATGTCGAACCGGTCCAACAGCAGCAGAATGTGATGGTACACCGAAGGGATGCAGGCGGTGACCGAGATGTCGAAGGGAATCGAGCTGCCGTCATCCTGTGGCATGTCGGCGGTGATCGCGTTGCCGCCGATTCGTTCCGTCGCCTCGAACACCCGGAAGTCGAAGCGGTCGGGACTGTGGTTCAGCGCCCATGCAGCGCCCAGCCCGGAGACACCTCCACCGATGATCGCGATTCTGCGCGGCGTCTGGTGTGAGTCGTCCGTTGCCATTGTCTGCGGTCCTCAGATCGTTGTCGGCTGTGCCGGCGTCGGTTCCATCGCCGTCGGTTGCCGGTTGGTCGCTGATCGGTGTCCGTCACCGACCGCTACGGGCGTCTCGGGGTAGAACTGCGCGCAGTATGCGCGGAACGCCATGATCTCACCATCCGAACGTGACAGGATCGGCTGCAGCCGGGATTTTTTCCGGCTCCATATCGTTACGTCCTGCAAGACGTCGCGGCTCTGAAAATACAGCGCGATCCTGTTCATGATCGGCGCTCTCAGTTTCCGCGGGAGGAACCCCAAGCCTGGAAGCCAGCGTTTCGGATTTCGGATTTCTCGTACCTGTGAGGCGACCGACATGTCGATGTTCGTGCCGTCCACTGGCGTCGCCATGATCCAGAGGCGGATATCAAATCCGATCGAGTGCTCGCGCACATCCACATACGAATAGCCGAGTCCGAAGATATCTGCCTGTGCGGTCAGATCAAGACTGATAAACGGGACTCCGGCAATTCGCCGGGTGGTGGCGAAGTCGAAGTTGCTCTCGAAACGGGGACCGTCGACTTTTATCGTTTCGACTCGGCCTACGCTGTCATAGCCGTGGACGTAACGGAGGTGGGCCATATCCACTGCATTCTCCGTTGTTTCCTGGGGGTGGCCCGGGAAGCGGTGGGTCCAGATGCGGGTACCGCTCCAGCCTGTCTGATCCGGTGTTTCCGCGGGGAGGCTCCATTGCGGTGCCCTTCCCCCGATCCCCCACCAAGCAAAGATCAGACCGACCATCTCCGTTGTCTCGAACACTCGAAGCCGCATGTCGGGCGGCGCGGGGGCATAGGGCGTGTCAACGCAATAGCCGTCGGCGTTGTACTCGAAACCATGGAACGGACAGACGAGTCGACCATCACGTACACACCCTCCTGCGGCCGGTCCCAGATTGGAACCCAGGTGTGGGCAATAGGCCTCCGCTACGCAGACGTTCCCACTCTCGTCAGACCAGATGACGATGTTCTCGCCCATCCAGGTCTTTTGGATGAGCTTGGTCTTCTCCAGCGACTGACGACTTGCAACGAAGTACCAGCCTTCAGGAAACGGGGAGGGCAGCGCGCCTTTAGCGACCTCCGTACGTCCAGCTGGCATGTTCGACTCCTCACGCGGGTTTCCCGCTGCTAGGACTTCACCCGCAGATCAACTTTACACGGTTCTCACCGACTCGGATGATCCGCAGCGCCTCTCCGATACGCCGATAGATTCGGCTGCTTACCACCTCCCGCGAAGGACCGCAGTGGCCGATATACGCAGTGACCGCCCAGATCCGCTGGACCGAGCGCATTGATGCCCACGCGATGAAGCGCCTGTCGCCGCCCGGCTGGTTGGCTGCAACCATCGCCCGCGCGGCCGGTCGCCTGTCGCGGCGCCTCGGCCGCGGCGGGGGAACCACCTTGCCGGGTCTGATGCTCAACCGCCTGCGTCCCCAAGCCATCGCGGAGATGGCGAGCGCAGTCCCCAACGGTGTGATTCTGCTGTCGGGCACGAACGGCAAGACCACTACGGCTCGGCTGGTCCGGGCCGCCCTCGACGCTTCCGGCGCTCGAGTAGTGGCGAACACGGCTGGTTCCAACCTCGAACGCGGTGTGGCCACAGCTCTGCTGCATGCCGAAGACCCCGACATCGCCCTGTTCGAGGTGGACGAGGCGGCCCTCGGTGCTCTGGTGACACAAACCCGTCCGAGAGTCGTGGTCCTGATGAACCTGTTCCGCGATCAGCTCGACCGTTACGGCGAACTCGAGCACCTGGCGCAGAGTTGGCGAGCTGTGGTCGCCGAACTGGACCCCGAAACGACCCTGGTCTACAACGCGGATGATCCCGCTGTGGCCGAGGTCGGTGCCGAGCACCCCAACTCCGTCTGCTACGGGATCGAGGATCCGTTCGTAGGTCGGGAACACCGCTCACATGCTGCGGACAACACCGACTGCCGTCGCTGCGACGCCCCGCTGCAATACCGGATGGTCACCATCGGACACCTCGGACGGTGGGAGTGTCCGTCATGCGGTCTAACCCGGCCACAACCTGATGTGAGGGCCACGAACGTGGAGTTCCAAGGCATGGACGGCCAGCAGTTGACCATCTCCACCCCTGGTGAACCCGACCGCGGACAAACCGACAGGCAAACCCTCGAACCCTACCGCGGACAAACCGACAGGCAAACCCTCGAACCCTACCGCGGACAAACCGACAGGCAAACCCTCGAACCCTACCGCGGACAAACCGACAGGCAAACCCCCGAACCCGACCGCGGACAAACCGACAGGCAAACCCTCGAACCCATCGGTGTATCTGTAGACGTGTCGCTGCGCCTGCCCGGGCTGCCCAACACCTACAACGCGGTTGCGGCAGCGGCAGCGGCGCTTGCGGTCGGCCTGGCACCCGAGACCATCGCCGAAGCGCTGGGGAGGCGACGAGCGGCTTTCGGGCGAGCCGAGCACATTGGTGTGGGGGAAGCGCGCGTAACCACGCTGTTGGCAAAGAACCCCGCCGGAGCGAACGAGAACCTCCACATGGTGTTGAACGAGAGCCATCCGCTGCATCTGCTGATCCTGCTCAACGACCGCACCGCGGACGGTCAGGACGTCTCCTGGATCTGGGATGTGGACTACGAACTCCTGTTGGACCAGGACCGACTCGCATCGGTCACACTCGGGGGAACTCGTGCCCATGACCTCGCCCTGCGGTTCCGCTACGCCGGTGCGGACGCAGCGCGGATGGCGGTGGTGCCCGAACCCGCCGCGGCGCTCGACACGGCTCTGCAAGCCTGCGGCCCGACCGGGCGCCTCTACGTCCTGCCCACCTACACGGCGATGTTGGACTTTCGCGCTGTGCTCGCGAACCGCGGGCTGGTGCGGGAATTCTGGGAGGACCAATGAGCACGAACGGACCGGTGGTGCGGCTGGGGCATCTGTACCCCGACCATCTCAACATCTATGCGGACCGGGGCAATATTGCTGTGTTCCAACGCCGTCTGGAGTGGCGGGGACTGGCGCTGGATGTGGTCGAGGTCGGTCTCGGCGACGAGATACCCGAGGACTGCAATCTCTACTACCTGGGCGGCGGCCAGGACCGGGATCAGTTGATGGTCGCGCAGGATCTGGTAGGCAAAGCCGATTCCCTGCGACGGGCGGCCGAGGGCGGCGCCGCGGTGCTGGCGGTGTGCGGCGGATATCAACTCATGGGACACAGCTACGTGGCCGCCAACGGAGAAGAGATGGCCGGCACTGCTCTGTTGGACCTGGAGACAACCGCCGGAACCGACAGGCTCATCGGTGACGTGGTCCTGAGCGTGGACCTGGACGGCGCGACCGGCACGGTCGTCGGCTATGAGAACCATGCCGGCCGTACCCGTCTCGGCTCAGAGTGCGCCCCGTTGGGCCGAGTCCACAAGGGCCATGGCAACAACGGGGAGGACGGCTTTGAGGGAGCCGTTTCGGGCCGTTGTGTCGGTACCTACCTGCACGGACCGCTGTTGCCCAAGAACCCCTGGTTGGCCGACACCGTGTTGCGATGGGCGCTGGACCACTCCGGGGCGAACATTGAACTCGAACCCCTCGACGACACATTGGAACGGTCCGCCCACGCAACCGCTGTGGCAAGGGCAGGCCTGAAGCGCTAGCCCGGCACAACGCGCGGCTCCGGCTACGCCCGGCACCAACGCGGCCCCCGCTACGCCGGCGACAACAACGCCCGACAACAACCAGCCGCGCCTCCGGCCACGCCCGGCGAGAATACTGTATTCTCTGTCGGCAATGGTCTTCCTCGTCGCTGCGCTGGTGATAGCCGGAATGATGCTGACCGTCTGGTCGATCAGCGTGGCGATCCGGGACGCCAGCATCGTCGACATCCTGTGGGGCCCGGGGTTCGTCGTGGTGGCCTGGACGACCTTGATCGTCTCCTATTCCGATTTCTCCGACGGCGGCGATACCCGCCGGGCCGTGTTGCTGTGCGCAATGGCCACCGTCTGGGGGTTGCGCCTCGGCGTTCACCTGGGTGTTCGCAACATCGGCAAGGGCGAGGACTTTCGCTATCAGGCCATGCGCCGCCGATTCGGCGACCGGTTCTGGATCATCAGCCTGGTGACGGTGTATGCCCTGCAGGGCGTGGCCATGTGGATTGTGTCGCTGCCTCTGCAGATCGGTATCAGCGAACTTGAAACGGGCTCCACGGCGCTCTGGATCGTCGGCTCAGTAGTATTCGTGATCGGTTTCGGATTCGAGTCGATCGGGGACTGGCAACTGAGTCGCTTCAAAGCAGACCCTGCCAATGCCACGTCGGTGATGGACCGAGGTCTCTGGCGCTACACCCGCCACCCCAACTATTTCGGAGACGCCTGCGCCTGGTGGGGTATCGGGCTGGTCGCGGCCTCCACTCAGATCGGCATCGTGGGACTGATAGGCCCGGCGTTGATTACCTTTCTGTTGATGCGGGTGTCCGGCGTGCCGATGCTTGAACGCAGAATGTCCAGAAGGCGGACCGGTTACGACGAGTACGTCCGCCGCACCAGTTCGTTCTTCCCGCTCCCGCCGAAGCCTTGATCCCCGTTGCGTTCAGGAGGGTGATGGCTTGACCCGTAGAAAAGACACCGGGCTGCCTAGGGTCGGTTTCGTCGGGCTCGGCAACATGGGCGGTCCGATGTGTGGCCGCCTGATCGCGGCGGGCTACGACGTGGTCGCCTTCGATATCGACGACTCGGCATTGGCCGAGGCCGTCACCGCTGGTGCAACCGAAGCGACCTCGGCGTCGACGTGCGCCGGCCAAGTCGACCTGTTCTTGACTTCGCTCCCCCATCCGAGCCACGTCGAAGCTGTCATGGCCGGTGCAGACGGTGCGCTCGCGGCCATGCGGCCCGGGTCGGTCTGGGTGGACCTCACCACCAACCGCAGAGAGCTCATCTTCGAACTCGCTGCCGCGGCACCCCCCGGCGTGCAGGTGGTCGATTCACCTGTGACCGGTGCGGTGGACGGTGCCCGCAACGGCACCCTGACCCTGTTCGTCTCCGGCGAAGCCGGACCCGTCGCCGCCGCGACGGGGGTGTTGGAGAACCTCGGACTGGTGATCGCCTGCGGTTCTCTGGGCTCGGGCAACGTCGTGAAGCTGGTGACGAACCAACTCTGGTTCGTTTCCGCGGCGGCACTCGGCGAGGCCTTCGCCGTGGGGATGGCCAACGGCGTCGATCTGGCAACGCTGTGGCATGCAATCAAGGAGAGCGTCGGCGACAGCTTCGTCGTCCGCCACGACGCTCCCAGCGTCTTCGCCGGCCACTACGATCCGTCTTTCACGCTCGCCCTGTGTGTCAAAGACCTGGGTCTCCTCGGCGAACTCGGCAAGAACGTCGGCACGGATCTGCCCATGACCGCCGCCGCGCAGGCAGTGTTCGATCAGGCCGCACAGCGTTACGGAACCGATGCGGGAGAGCTTCATGTCGTCAAACGCATCGAGGACGACACTGGAATCTCAATGCGCCTGCCCGGCGATTGGGTTGCACCTTCGGAGCAATGATGACCTACGCCCTCGAAGAGTTGATCGACCTCGACACCTACCGCCTGGATAAGCCCGACAGCGACGCCTACCACGCCGTGGTTCGTGATGCGCGAACAAAGTTGCGGTCCGTCGGTTGTGCCGTCATCAAGGATCTCGTTCGCGCCGATGCCGTCGCCCGGATCAACGAAGAGATCGTGGATCGCAAGCACACGACACACTTCTCGGTCGAGGTGATGAACCCGTATTTCCACACGACGCCCAACCCGGACTTCCCAGAGCATCACCCGGTCAACACTTTCCTTGAACGTTCCAGTGGGTTCATCCCCGGTGACTGCTGGGAGTCCGGGACGGCAATCGACGCGTTGTTCCGCGCGCCGGAGTTGGCGCAGTTCCTTGCAGACTGCCTCGAGATCGATGCTCTGCATTGTTACGCCGACCCGTTGGCGGGTCTCACCGCCAACATCCTTGATCCCGGCCAACAGTTCACCTGGCATTTCGACACCAACGACTTCGCGGTCACGGTGCTGGTGCAAGACGCCGACTCTGGAGGCGAGTTCCAGTACTGCCCCGCGATCCGCTCAGCGACCGATGAGAACTTCGAGGGCATCTCCGCAGTGCTCGACGGCGGTGAGAGCATCGGCCGAAGCGGGGGGGTGCACACCCTCGAACTACGGCCGGGCGATCTCCAGATCTTCCGAGGCCGCCATTCACTGCACCGGGTGAAACGGGTCGCCGCCGATTCGCAGCCCCGCCACGCAGCGATCTTCGCGTACACCGAGCAACCCGGGGTGATCGGGCGGGTGCAACGGACCAAGCAACTGTTCGGCCGTGTCCTCCCCGAACACGAGGCCGCCGAACGCCGACGCGTCCGCTCCGACCCCCTGCTCGACTGACCCGCCCCGACCGCTCAGAAGTTCCTCTGCTGGTGGGGCTGCGCTATAGGGTCGAGTTGGTTCAGTGGTTCACCAAGAAATCTGAGGGGCGCTTTGACTGTGGACGAAACCGGGGGACGAGCCGAGGTGGGGGTCGGGCCCTACGAGGGGCCCTGGCCCGCAGACGAGCGGCTCAACCCAGAACTGTTGGCCGACGGAGACAGGCGCAATGTCATCGACCGATACCGCTACTGGTCGGTAGAGGCGATCGTGAAGGACCTTGACCAGCGTCGCCACAGTTTTCATGTCGCCGTCGAGAACTGGGAACACGACCGCAACATCGGCACCGTCGTGCGAACGGCCAACGCCTTCTGCGCGGCGAGAGTCCACATCGTCGGGAAACGCAAATGGAACCGCCGCGGGGCGATGATGACCGACGTCTACCAACACATCACCCACCACAACACGATCGACGACCTCGCGGCCTGGGCCCGCACCGAGGGCCTCCCGATAGTCGGCATAGACAACCTCGCAGGCTCAGTCCCGATCGAGAGCACAGAACTCCCCCAACGCTGCTTGCTGCTGTTCGGCCAGGAGGGCCCCGGCCTCTCCCCCGCTGCTCACGAGGCTGCCGAGTTGGTGTGCTCGATCGCCCAGTACGGGTCGACGCGCTCGATCAACGCAGGGGTCGCCGCGGGCATAGCCATGCACGCCTGGATCCGACGCTGGGCGCAGTCCACCTAGTTGCCGCCGTCCACACAGTTGCCGAGCGATTCGGAAGTCGATCAGCCCTCGACCATGGCGATGAGTTCCTCGTCATCGGGGATCTCAACGCCGGGCACGTAATAGGTGAAGAGATCACTCACCACCGACTCCAGATCACTCTGCTCGGTCGTTGCCATCGTGATCGTCACCATCGAGCTGTACATGTGGATCGACGACACGTTGCCCAACGCGAAGATGCGTCTGGCCAGCACATCAGGGGGGCGGTCACCGATGATCTCGTCGCCGGCATGGTAGGTCTCATGGCCCATGCCAGTGAGGCTCCGGTTCAGTTCGAAACGCACCACACCGGGGCGGGGCGAGTTGGAGCGGATGAAGGTGACCGGCTGTCCCATAGCGTCAGCACTCTACCCGCCCTGCCGCACTGTACCGAACGCGGATCAGAACAGACCCAGCTGCGGGTCCTCGGCGACGAGGCGGGGCACGGCCGTCCAGCGCAGGTCGTCCATGAACACCCAACTGCGCCGGTGCACCGCGCTGGGCCCGTAGGCCGCCAGCGCAGCCTTGTGGCGAGGGCACGGATAACCCTTGTTGGCGGCGAACCCGAACGCTGGATAGTGACGATCCCATTGGCCCATGATGCGATCGCGGGTGACCTTCGCCACGATCGAGGCGGCCGCTATCGACAGGCTCAGCGAGTCGCCCTTGACGATCTTGGTGACCGGGACCGACGCCACAAAATCCCAGTTTCCGTCTACAAGAACATGATCGACCGGCATGTCCAGGCCGTCGAGGGCGCGTTGCGCGGCGAGCTTCTGTGCTGCCGACATGCCGAGTTCGTCGCATTCGGTCTGGCTGGCATGCGCTACAGACACATCGCCGGCCCAGTCCAGAATCCGGTCGTGCATCAGCTCACGCTCAGATTCGGTGAGCATCTTGGAATCACGGACCTTGTAGAGCCGCCTGCCCTTGGGGACCACCACCGCGGCCAGGGTGAGAGGACCGGCCCACGAACCGCGGCCCACCTCGTCGATTCCGGCAACCACCTCGTCGCCGGCCGCCCACAGGTCCTTTTCGAGCCGCAATCCCGGAGCCTTGTTCTTGATCGAGGGGCGGAGCGGTCGAGCGGTGGCAACCATCAAATCCACCATAACCGACCCATCAGGCCACATTGAGCCAACCCCGGTCCCGGCTTGCACGGGCCTCAGGCCACCCGCAGCGCCAACCACCACCGCCGCTCGAACAGACCATCAACTGGGAGCCCACGGCGGTTCGGCAAGGAGGGTCTCGCCTTGGCGTTCGATGCTGGACCAGGAGGGGTCGAGGCCTGTGCAGTGAAGTTCGACTCGGTCGGGGCCGCCGGTTCGTTCCCAGAGCAGGGCCGGGCGACGACCGTGCCAACGCACGCTGAACGAGACGCGGCCCCAGAGCGTGCCGAACCCCCGCACATCGACGGGTCTGGCGAACCACTCAGGGGGCGCGTCCTCAAGAAGGTCGATGCGGTTGGGGCGCGAATCGTCGACCAGGGGGCCCAGCACCCGGCCCGCCGCCCTCACCGCGGGGGTCACCGGCTGATAGGCGACAGCGGGGTCCACCTTGGCGGCTATCCGACGAGCGTCGGCCGCTGCTCGTGGGGCGGTCACCTCCAGAGCCCGAGCCACGAGGTTTGCAGTCTCGGCGTCGAGCGAGTCTGCTGCCGCGGCCACCAACACGTCTGCAAGCTCATCGAGGCCTGAGCGTTTCCCCAGCCGCAAATCACGCGATGCCAGAGCCCTCAGTGTCGCCACAGCCGCCGCATCTCCAAGTTGTCCCGCCTCGCTCGCCGCGACCACAGCGGCGCGAGCCCGGTCGGCCTCACGGTCGAGGCCGGCAATGTCGAGAACCGGGGCGGTTTCAGCGGCGCTACCGGGATCGTCGGATCCGGCCTGAACTACAAGGTCACCGAGGATCCGTCTCCACGCCGTGCCGAGGTCGGCGTCTGCGACATCGACGCGCAGCGCATCGGCGGTGACGGCCGACCACCCCGAGGCGATCTCTGTCGGCGAAGCTGTCCGTGTCGGCACCCTGCCCTCGACCACCACCTGGAACTTGACGCTCTGTCGATGTGGCAACGCAATCACCAGACCCGCCGCGACTTCGCTGCCACGGACCGTGACCGGTACTGCGCTCGGACCACCCTTGATCTCGGCCCAAGGGTCCTGCGGATCGCTGACCGCTACCACGCTTCCTGCTTGACGCTCGGGCCGGATCCACACGCGCCCATCGAGGTTGACAGAGTCACGGGCGGCTGAGATTTCGCCGTCGATCGCACGACCCACCAGCGCGACCGCCACCGCGTCACTCGACACGTTCCCGAACTCGACGATGAGGACTCTGCTGACCCCGTCGTTGGCCACTGCCACGCGTGCTACCACATCACCTCCAGATATTCGGAGGCGGGTCTCGTAGACCGGGGCGTCGTTGATCCTATGCCGGCGAGTACCCGCGGTCTGATGGGCGACGCGCCAGTGGTCCCCGACACCGACACCCCATTCGAACGACCATCTGCGGTCGATCGTCTGCAACCGGCCATGCCCGTCAACGACCGCCAGTGGCCCCTGGAGGTCGCCGATCACTGATCCCTCAAGGACACCGATCCCGGCGCCTACCCCCGCATCGACATTCTGTGCCCGCTCAGACGAACCAACCGAAGCAACCGACCGAGACGAACCAGCCGACCCAGACGAACCAGCCGACCCAGACGAGACAGCCGACCCAGACGAGACAGCCGACCCAGACGAACCAGACGAACCAGACGACCCAGCCGACCCAGACGACCCAGCCGACCCAGACGAGACAGCCGACCCAGACGAGACAGCCGACCCAGACGAGACAGCCGACTCAGACGAACCAGCAGACCGAGACG
Source organism: uncultured Acidimicrobiales bacterium (assembly GCA_951812975.1). Lineage (GTDB taxonomy): Bacteria > Actinomycetota > Acidimicrobiia > Acidimicrobiales > Aldehydirespiratoraceae > VXYK01. The sequence goes on from CATOTC010000005.1 coordinate 203,140, forward strand.
GCCTACCCCACCGTTTCCGACCGAGCCGCACCGCTACTCGCTGGAAATCTCTCGCGCGATCAGGCCCCGGTATGCGTCGTCTGCGCCCTGAACTCCCTGAACGCACAGACAGACCTCTTCGGAGATGGGCATGTAGACGTCGTACTCAGCGGCCAGTTCAAGCACAATCTGCGCAGACTTGACGCCTTCAGCCACCTGGTCCATCTCCGCAATCACTTCGTCTACCGAACGACCCCGACCGAGTTGCTCCCCCACGTAGCGGTTCCTGCTCTGGGGGCTCATGCAGGTAGCGAGCAGGTCACCGACACCCGCGAGGCCGGAGAAGGTCGCAGGGTTGCCGCCCATCGCCACGCCCAACCGGGTGAGTTCGGCCAGACCGCGGGTGATGACCGCAGCGCGGGTGTTGTCTCCGGTGCCGAGTCCCTCGGCCATCCCCGCAGCGAGGGCGATCACGTTCTTCAGTGCACCGCCGATCTCGCAGCCGAGCACGTCTGTGTTGGTGTAGACCCGGAACAGGTCTGTGGAGAACACCTCCTGGAGGCGCTGGGCGATGGTCTCGTCATCGAAGGCGACGACCGCGGCCGCGGGGTCTCCGGCCAGGATCTCCTTGGCGAGGTTCGGGCCGGTGAGCACGCCGACGGGATGCCCCGACAGTTCGTCTTCGGCGACCTGGGTCATCCGCTTGCGGGTCGAAGGCTCCAGACCCTTCGCCAACGATACGACCGGAACCCAGGGTCGAAGGCTGGGGCGGAACTCCTTGAGAGTGTCACGGAAACCGGCCGAGGGGACTCCCATGACCAGCACGTCGGCCGCCGACACCACCGCGGCCAAGTCGCTCGACGCCCGCAGAGACGGGTGGAGCTGGTATCCGGGCAGGTACCGGGGGTTCTCATGGCGAGTGTTGATCGCGTCAGCCACGTCCTCACGGCGGCTGTAGAGAGTGGTAGCGACGTTGTGGGAGCTCAGGTGGGCCACCGTCGTCCCCCAGGACCCCGCGCCGACAACGGCGACATGCATCTCCATGCGTTCACACTAGGCCCAAAGCCCCCACCCCCGACCGACTCCCGCTCTCGTTCGCTGCGCTCACGGGCCGCGAGGTGGGCCGCTCGGGTCACGGCCCGGCTCGGTTGTGTGCGGGATCAATCCGCCAGGCCTCTTAGAGTATGGGCGTGGTCTTGAGCGAACCAGAAACCGACCGCACGATCGTGTTGGTGCCGATCCGGTCGTTCGACGGCGCCAAGAGACGACTCGCCGACTCGCTCGACCCGCAGGCGCGCGGGGCGCTGATCCGGCGAATGGCGGAGACAGTCATAGCCGCCGCGCACGACCTGCCGGTCTGGGTGGTCACCGACGACGACGAGGTGGCTGAGTGGGCACGAACGCTCGGAGCCTTGAGCTGCGCCGTCGGCGTGATCGGGCTCAACCCCGCCGTGACGGTGGCCGCCGCGGCCGCGGCCGACGCGGGAGCGTCACGGATCATCATCGCCCACGCCGACCTGCCGTACGCATCGGACCTGCGGGTCGTGACCGGAACCGGAGTGGCGATAGCGCCTGACCGGCACCGCGACGGCTCCAACGTCATGAGCCTGCCCACCAACACCGGCTTCGCTTTCGCCTATGGTCCGGGGTCGTTCGAGAGGCACCGCGCCGAAACGGCCCGGCTGGGTCTCGACTTCACCGAGATCGACGATGCCTCTCTGGGCTGGGACGTGGACAACCCCGCCGATCTGCCGACACACCTGTTCAACCCTGCACCCGACCACGCCCGCAGCGGCCGTTAGGTATCGAGCCGTGCGTATAGACCTTCCCACACCCGCAACCGCACTGGCGATCGCCGCTCATCCCGACGATGTGGAGTTCGGGTGCGGCGCCACGCTGGCCAAGTGGGCTGAGGCCGGGGCCACAGTCAATCTGCTGGTCTGCACCGACGGGAGCAAGGGCACGTGGGACGTCGACGCCGACACAGCCGCGCTGACGGCCCGCCGACAAGCCGAACAGAGAGAAGCGGCCCGCCGACTCGGGGCCACCGGCGAGGTGCGTTTCCTGGGTGCGCAGGACGGTGAACTCGACCACGGCACGGCACAGCGCAGCCTGCTCAGCCGCATGATCCGGGAACTGAAACCGGAAGTGGTTCTGGGCCACGACCCGTGGCAGCGCTGGCGTATCCACCCCGACCATCGGGCCGCCGGTTGGCTGACGGTCGACTCTGTGGTTGCCGCCCGCGACCCTCACTACCATCGCGAGCACGGCATCGCCCATCATCGACCCGCGGCGCTGCTGTTGTTCGAGTGCGAGGAACCCGACCATCTCGAAGCTGTCGAGCAGTCGCACCTCGACGCCAAAGTCTCGGCGCTGCTCGCCCACGAGTCACAGTTCGAGACCACCATGGAGATCGACGAAGGTGACGACGGCACCCAGACCGAGGAATTCCGCCACCGAATACTGGGCGTGGCCCGCGACTATGGCCGCCGCGGAGGCGTGCAGTATGCCGAAGCGTTCCGTTTCATCGACCCCGCAAGCTGACCGAACCCGCCGAATCCCGGCCAACCCCGCCAAATCTGCGCGATTAACCACACTAGATGTGGCTGAACGCGCAGATTTCGGAGGGAAGCTGGGGGCTAGCCGTAGGAGGGGGCCTGCCAGCCGCCCTCGAGTCCGTAGGGGCGGTACGGGCCGAGCATCACCTGCTCAAGCACACCGATTCCGCGCCGATCGCCGTAGTCCGCCCAGACGAGGTGCTGCACATGCTGGTTCTCATAGGCCATCTCATCGACCTCATCGAGCGACCACGACTCGCTCTCCATCGCCAACTCGCCGTGCCACTGGCCGTGCACCCATTTGGGATGCATGTAGCCGATGCCCTTCATGCGGAATGTGAAAATCGGTTCAAGGTGCACCTCGTGACGGGTTCCGTCATCGATCGAGGTCATGGCGATGGTGGCGTCGCTGACCATCCGGATGCCCGACTTGAACGTGAGCTTGTGCTCGAGGTTGCGCATGTCGTTCGCGGTGTCGTCCTCAACACCACCGATGTCGCTGGGCGATTCGTAGACCGGCAGGATCGCCCCGACGTTGAAGAGCGGGCGACCTTTGAAGTCTTCGAAGAGCTGATAGTGGATGCACATGTCCTCGAAGTTGATCGGTGCCCACAGAAAGAAGATCCCTCCTTCCCGGGGCGGCTGGGGCGCCCCGCGGGTGTCGCCGCCGATCAGTGGTCGGATGCCCCACGAACGGTCCTTGGTCCCCCAGGTCTGGGAACGCTCGAGATCAAGGCGCTGTCCGCCGAAGGTGACCCATCCGCTCCAGTGCCCGAGCTGGGCGAAGCGGGTCGTGTCCATGCTCTTGCGAAGGCCGTTGCCGAAATGGTGGCGTGGCTCCTCCACATTGCCCGTGCGTCCCTCGAACAGCAGGTCGCAGGCGAAATCCGTGTCGTTGCGGTCGAGTGTGACCCGACAGGACCGCATCGGGTCGACGATCTCAAGATTGAACGGCCCGACCCGCATCTCGCTCGGTTCGGCACTGGCACGGGCCGAGGCGTGGAAGGCGTACTGGCGGCCCCCGTAGACGATCGAGATCCCGCAGTCCTGGATTCCCAGATGGGGGTAGAGAGCGGTTCCGATGCCGAGGTACATGTCACCGGCCCTCGAGTACCCGTTGAACCAGTAGCGCTCATAGGAGTCCTTGTCGCTGCTCGCCGGATGGGCGATGGGCTCCGGGGTCTGGTGGATCGGATAATCGTCGAACTTGCTGAGCACGGCCTGCTCCCTTGTCATCACCTTGGGACTTGGTTCTGCGAGAAGATTCGCAGATTCGCGCGCGCTCCACCAAACGGACAGGCCAAACGGACAGGCCGCTGTCGGCTACAGGTCTGTCCGGTACAGGTAACGGATGTCCCAGAGTGCGTACAACGTGGGCGTGAGGTTGCCGAAGACGTTCCGGCTCGCGGTCAGGCGCTCCGACAGCGCCGTGTAGATGAGGGGCACATTGTCTGCTGCGAGCGCCTGAGCCGTGTGGTAGTACCCCGCTCGCAGCTCCTCATCAAGCTCCTGGGAGGCCTTGACGTACAGTTCGTCTATCTGCGCCTCCCAGTCGGTGGCGGGCGAGGGCTGGTTCGGGTACCACAGATGCAAGTTTCCGGTGCTGTGCCATAAGCCGAACCCGAAATGGGGTTCCGCGCTTCCGGTCAGGCCCACGATGATCGCATCCCAGTCGTAAAACTGCCGTCGTCCACATACTGCTCGAGAATGTGGCGGGGATAGATGGCCGTTCCCAAGGACCGGAGGAAGGGGGCGAACGGCACGGGCAGTGCGAACTCGACTGTGTAGTCGTCGAGAGCGGTCACAGCCATCGGCGCCTCCTGCCACTGACCGTCATCGTCTTGGAAGCGGAAGTCGAACGTTGCCCGGCTGCTGGCACGAATCTCGTCGTTGTAGATGATCCGGTTGAAGGTGAACTCCACATCGTGCGCGGTGAACGGTTCGCCGTCGTGCCACGTAACCCCGCGACGAATCTCAAAGGTCCAGGTCATGCCGTCGTCGGAAGCCATCCAGGACTCCGCCAACGCCGGTTCCACGCGGTTGTCCAGCCACGAGCTCTCGGTCAGCCCCTCGAAGAGGTAGCCCAGCACTCCGCTCGACGAGGCGTCCTGAGAGATCGCCAACTTGAAGGTGAGGGGTTCGGAGAGAGTCGCGAACTCATAGACGCCCCCGTGATCGCCGATCGAGTATTCGAACTGTTCGGCATTCTCGTTGAGCGCCGCGACGATCGCGTTCACGTCCTCGACATGGACGTAGGAGCCGAAGATCGAGCCGATCATCGACTGGAGGTCGGGGTCCAGTTCAGTCACCGCCCCGACCGCGGCCGTCGATTCCCTATCGCTGGATTCCGCGTCGCTGGATTTCAAAGCATCGGAGTCCGGCTCAGCGGGCCCTGGATCAGTCGTTGTGGTTGTGGCCCCTTCGACACCGGCAATTGGTTCTGTCGTGGGATCGTCCGCTTCGTCTGGAAGCGGATCGTCGCCTGAACAGGCCGAGGCGAAGACCAGCACCGCCAGCACCACCAAAGAAAAGAACAACCGCCTGAGGCGTGAACCGAAGAAACTCGTTCGTCGAATGCTACCGAAATCGAGTCGATTAGTTCCTACGGCGACCGCGCGTCGGGGAGGCACCGACCGCCGGTTCCCAACGGAATCTCCGCCATGCGACCAGCGCCCCGACAACAGTCCACGCCACCAGCACAGCCAAACGTTCCGGAAGGAAGGCAGGTGCCTGGCTGAAGGGGCTCATCGCTTCGCCGAAGGAGATCACGAAGTGCCGCAGCGGGAACGTGTCGCCGACCAGCAGCAGCCACGCTGGAGCCTCACCCTCGAATGAGACGAAGACGTTCGACACGAACGCCATCGGCAGGATCACCGCGTTGGCCACAGCCGGTGCGGCAGCCGCGGTGCGGGTGAGTGCCGCGAGGGCCACACCCCAGGTCGCGAAGGCGGTCGCACCGACCACGAGCGCCACCAGCATTGCCGGGAGCTTCGCCGCCTCGATATTGACGCCATATGCCACGACACCGAGGGTCACCACCGCCACCGTCCCCAACACAGCCATATAGACCGCCGAGCCGATGACTCCTGCCAGATAGATCCAAGGCGGCAGCGGCGTGCCTCGAACCCTGCGCAGAATTCCTTCGTCGCGGCGGATCGACAGGTTGATCGCCAGGTTCGTGAAGGTCGCGCTGGCGACCGCGAACACAGCCAGGGCGGGCGTGTAGAACTGCGCCCGCGAGACCTCGCCGTACTCGGTGGTGTAGGTGTCAGACCCGAACAGGGCGACGAACAACACCAGCATCATCACCGGCAGGAACAGCGCGAAGAACGCACCGATCGGGACTCTCCAGAAGATCCTGTTCTGGGCACGGATGTGCCGCACAACAAGCGCCGCACGACTCGCACCCAGACGTTCAGCCATCAGCGCGCACGCCTTCTGTGGCTGTACTGACTTCTGTGTCTGTACTGACTTCTGTGTCTTCGAGATCTTCGTGTTCGCCCACGAGGCTCAGGTACACATCCTCCAGATCAGCCGACTCGACGGTCAGCCCCTCGAGTTCGATCCCCCGTAGCATGGCCCAACTCGTTACATGGGCTAAATCAGCGGTCGGGGCAGGAGTCAGGATCTCGACCCGACGGCCCCGGCCCCGACCCTGACCGGTCAGCGGTTCCAACAGCCCCACCAGCGGCTCGTCGAGACGGGGCAGGTCGAAGGCGATCTTGGTGTCGGACTCCACACTCATGCGCAGCTCGTTCGGGGTGCCGTCGGCAACGATCCGCCCCTTGGCCATCACCGCCACCCGGTCAGCCAGATACTCGGCTTCGTCGAGGTAGTGCGTGGTCAACACGATCGTGCTGCCGAGCGAGGTCAGATTGGAGATGACGTCCCAACTGCGACGGCGCGCACGCGGGTCGAATCCGGTGGTGGGCTCGTCAAGGAAGATCAACTCGGGATTGCCGATCAACCCGAGAGCCAGGTCCACCCGGCGACGCTGACCGCCGGAGAGCGAGACGATCCGATCATCAGCCTTGTCTGTCAGCTCCACAAGCTCGATCAACTCATCAATCGGTCTCTGGCTCGAATATGCCGCACCGTAGAGCTCGAGCGCCTCACGGGTCGACAACTCGCGGTCCACCCCGGCGGCCTGCAACACGACCCCGATGCGGTTCCGGAAGCGGGGCCCGCCGTGGTCGGGGTCAGTCCCCAGGACCGACACCTCCCCGCCGTCGCGGCTGCGGTGACCCTCGAGGATCTCAACGGTGGTCGTCTTGCCCGCACCGTTGGGACCCAGGATCGCCAGCACCTCGCCTTCGGCGACGTCGAAGCTGACCCCGTCGACGGCACGCAGATCACCGTATGACTTAGTCAGCTCGCGCACTGTGATCGCGGTGGTCATCTGAAGTGACGATAGTCATCGGATCGCTGGATTCTGCAACCTTGCTGTTGACCTTTGTGCCGCTTTGCGACGCCGTGGTGCCAGACTCCTCAGGTGGAACCGTTATCAGGAATGAGCATCGTCGGGGAGTTCGATTCCAAGTTCGACGCGGATCTGGCAGTGGCCATGCTTACAGACGCAGGTTTGGAAGGAGCGGTGATGGCGGACCCTGCTCATTCGGTCGCTCCTCATCTTGTGACTGACCCGGGGTTCCGGGTCATTGTGCGCGAAGAAGTAGCCGAGGATGCACGTGAACTGTTGAGCCACGGCGTCGAGCCCGACAAAGAGATCCAAGCCCTGGAAACCGCTTACTTCTATCGCCGTTTCGCGGACCGACCCTCGTGGTTCCGCTGGGCGGGTTGGGCTGTCTTCTGGGGTATACCGGGCACCTTCCTAGTCGCCATCACGCTGATCGCCTACGCACTGCTGCAGGGTCTGTTTCCCTGATCCGCGGCCTGCAGAATCGCCCGCGGGCGCAGGGCCAGCTCAGGCCATTCCCTGGCCGCCGGAGGTTTCGGCGACCGACTGCTTTCCGGCTGAGATCCAGGGCATCATGGAGCGCAGCTCCTTGCCGACCGTCTCGATCGGATGATCATGGCCCGCCTGCTCCAGGGCGAGGAAGTTGTCGCGACCGGAGCGGCTCTCGGCCACCCAGTTCTGCGCGAAGGTTCCGTCCTGAATGTCTGTCAGGAGTGTCTTCATGGTGGCTTTGACGCGATCGTCGATGACCTTCGGGCCGCAGCTCAGGTCGCCCCACTCAGCGGTGTCGGACACCGAGTAGCGCATACCCGCGATCCCCTCCTCGTACATCAGGTCGACAATCAGCTTGAGCTCGTGGAGACACTCGAAGTAGGCGACCTCGGGCTGGTAACCAGCCTCGATCAGAGTCTCGAAACCGGCCTGTACCAGGCGTGTCGTGCCGCCGCACAGCACAGCCTGCTCACCGAACAGGTCCGTCTCGGTCTCCTCAGTGAAGGTCGTCTCGATGACCCCGGCACGGGCGCCGCCGATGGCATCGGCATATGCCAGCGCCAGAGCCTTGGCCGAACCGCTGGCGTCCTGTTCAACTGCGATGAGGCACGGCACGCCGCCGCCTTCGCTGTAGGTGCGGCGCACCAGGTGGCCAGGGCCCTTGGGGGCGACCATGCACACGTCGAGGTTGGCTGCCGGCTCGATCAGATCGAAGCGGATGTTGAAACCGTGGGCGAAGAACAGAGCGTCGCCGTCGCCGAGGTTGGGGGCGACATGCTCGTCGTAGATGGCGGCCATCTCGGTGTCGGGCATGAGCATCATGACGACGTCGGCCTCAGCACACGCGTCGGCGATGGACTGCACGTTGAGCCCGGCGGCCTGTGCTTTGGCGACCGACGACGAGCCGTCGCGAAGGCCGACTCTCACGTCGACCCCCGACTCCTTCAGGTTGAGCGCATGGGCGTGCCCCTGCGAGCCGTATCCGAGCACCGCAACCTTCCGGTTGAGGATCTGGGAACGGTCAACGTCTTTTTCGTAGTAGATGTTCGCCACCGCGAAGCCTCTCTGTTGTGTGTTTGTTCTTGTCTGTTTGTTTCTGTGTTCGGTCAGTCGAGCGCTGGGAGCGCCACCCGTCCGGTTCGCTGAAGTTCCACGATCCCGAAGGGTCGCAGACATTCCTCGAACTCGTCGAGTCGGGCAGTGCGGGCCGAGAACGACAGCATGATTCTCTCGGTGTTCTCCGCCAGTACGTACGCCCGCCAGTCATCGATCAGTTCCATCAGTTCTCGACGATGGTGTGCGTCAGCGGCAACGGTCACCAACATCAACTCTCGTGACACGCAGTCCTCCGGCGGCAACTCCTGTATCTCAACGACGTTGATTAGCTTGTTGAGCTGCTTGACGACCTGCTCCAGTGGCGCCGATTCAACGTCGACGGTGAAGGTGATCCGGCTGAAGCGCTCGTCGTCAGTCGGGGCCACGGCCAGCGACTCGATGTTGAACCCTCGGCGTGCGAACAGCCCCGAAACCCGGGCCAGAACGCCGGGTTTGTTCTCGACGGTCGTGACGATCGTATGGAAGGTGTCCGGGTCGCTCATCGCTCGTCTCTCATCGTTCCAGGCCCTGCTGGCTGGGGTCGACCACCAGTTCAGAGTTCGACTTTCCTGCCGGAACCATCGGGAAGACGTTCTCACGGGGGTCGGTGCGAAACTCGACCACGACTGGACGGTCGTTGATCTCGTTGGCCTTGGCGATCGCCGGGGCGACCTCCTCGGGGGACTCCACCCGGATCCCGACGCAGCCCATCGCTTCGGACCACTTGACGTAGTCGGGGGTCTGCTCGGACAGGTAGACCTCGCTGAACCGCTCGTCGTAGAACATTTCCTGCCACTGGCGGACCATGCCCAGATACGAGTTGTTCATCAATGCGACCTTGATCGGGATGTTCTCGACCGAGGCGGTGACGAGTTCCTGCGCGGTCATCTGGAAGCAGCCGTCGCCGTCGACAGCCCAAACCCTCCGGTCGGGTTTTCCGACCTTGGCGCCGATGGCCGCGGGGATGGAGAAACCCATCGTGCCCAGGCCGCCCGAGTTGATCCAGGTGTAGGGGTGGTCGAAGCGCCAGTACTGGCTGGCGTACATCTGATGCTGGCCCACGCCCGAGGTGACGATTGTGTCGGGCGGGTTGTTGTCACGGAGTTCCTCGAGCACGTACTGGGGCTTGAGCCTCTCGCCGAGCTCCGACTGCTCGTAGACGAGCGGGAACTTCTCCTGCCAGCCTGAGATGGTCGAGCGCCAGGCGCTGCGATCAGCCTGCGCTTCCGTGCCGCCGATCTCACGCATCGCCACGGTCAGGTCCTCGATGACCAGTCGGCAGTCGCCCTGGATCCCGATGTCGACTTGGCGGACCTTGCCGAGTTCGGCGGGGTCGATGTCGACGTGGATGATCTTGGCGTCGGGGGCGAACCCGTCGAGCTTGCCGGTGACCCGGTCGTCGAAGCGGGCACCCAGCGAGATCAACAGATCGGAGCGCTGCATGGCTGTGACCGCGGTGAAATTGCCGTGCATGCCGGGCATGCCCAGGCACAGGTCATGGCTGTCGGGGAAGGCGCCGCGGGCCATCAGGGTGGTGACAACCGGTATCTGGACCATCTCCGCGAGTTCCAGCAGCGCTTCGGCGGCACGGGACTTGAGGATCCCTCCGCCCACATAGAGCACCGGCCGCTGCGCCTCGCTGATCATCTCCGCGGCAGCGCGGATCAGTTCGGGGTCACCCTGGGTGATGGGGCTGTAGCCGGGGAGGTCCATGTCGGCGTCGGTCGCCTCGTACCAGGTCATCGCCGAGCGGGGGTTGACCGGATCGACGATGTCCTTGGGAATGTCGACGAGTACCGGGCCGGGACGGCCGGTGGTGGCGATGTGGAAGGCGGCGCGGATGGTTCTGGGGATGTCCTGGGCTTCGGTCACCAGGAAGTTGTGCTTGGTGACCGCCATGGTGATCCCGGTCGTGTCGCACTCCTGGAAGGCGTCGGTGCCGATCGCGGCGTAGGGGACCTGCCCGGTGATGCAGACCATCGGGATCGAGTCGAGGAAGGCGTCGCACAGGGGCGTGACGACGTTGGTCGCTGCGGGGCCGCTGGTGACCATCACCACTCCGGGCCTTCCGGTGGCATGCGCGTAGCCCTCGGCCATATGGCCGGCGCCCTGTTCGTGGCGCACGAGGATGTGGCGAATCGAACTGTCGATGATCGGGTCGTAGACGGGGAGGATGGCGCCGCCGGGCAGGCCGAACATCACTTCGACCCCGGCGCTCTCAAGGGCCTTCACCAAGGCCTCTCCGCCACACATCTGCTGTTTGTTGTTCATTGATTCGTCCCGCATGTCTGCTGGTTGCTATTGAAGTATGCGCCGAAAACACGAAACGACCTCCCTTCCGGGAGGTCGAGGCGCACGAACGGCTGTGGTTTCGCGTACGTGCGCTAGCTGTCGATTACTACCGGGTCGACGTCTGGGCGCAGGTTCACAACAGGAAGTATGGCGCTTCAGAGGCCGCTTGACAACACCCCTTGTCTTTCGCTCTTGTTCGCTTCGCGGTCATGGTGGGGATCAAACCTCTCGGCCTCTCGGGAGCAATCGCCGCTCATGTCGACGCCCTCCCGAAGATCTGCTTCTGTAGCATCGGTTCTCCAGTGTCGCGCATTGGCGTTTATCCGGGGTCGTTCAACCCGCCTACCAGGGCACACCTTGAGATCGCGCACGCTGCGGTTGCGAAATATTCGCTGCAGAGGCTCGACTTCGCGCTGTCGGTGAGTCCCTTGGGCAAGGCCGAGGTGGAAGTTCCGAGCTTCAGGCACCGGATCGAAGTGATCGAAGCTTCGTTGCGAGATCACCAGAGCCTTGCGGTCGTGGTCACCGAGGCTCAACTGATCACAGACATTGCCGACGGCTACGACCTAGTGGTGATGGGCGCCGACAAATGGCACCAGGTGAACGATCCGCAGTGGTACAACGACGATGCGCTGGCCCGAGACGAGGCGGTGAGTCGTCTGCCGACCGTTGCGCTCGCTGCCAGGCCACCGCATGTGATCCCAGCAGAACTACGGCTTCCGGTTGCTGACGATCTGCTCGAAATCTCATCAACGGCCGCTCGCGCCGGGCGCACCGATCAGATGACCACCGCTGCGGCACAGTTCGACGCCGAAACGGGAGCTTGGACCGACCCGGCCAGGTACCAGCGCCGGCACACCCCCGGGACCTAGGGAGGCTTCGGCCCCGAAGACGAAGGCGCCAGCAACCCTTCGGGGTACCGGCGCAGCCAAGTCTCAGGGACCTAGGGCGGCTCCACACCCAAGACGTCGAACAGGAGCCAATCGACGACCTCAACAAGGCCCTCGGTAGACAGGTGCAGGCCGTCGTCGCGCAGACTCAACTCGCGGTTGCTTCCCACCTCGCCGATCCACGCCGGGAAATCGACCATCGTGACCGGAGCATCGGAGTCCGCGGCCACCCCGGCCACGAGCTGGTTCAACAACGCCACCCGTTCGGGGGTGTTCTGGGGGGTGATCGGCCGATTGTGGTCGGCACCCTCAAGGAAATACAGGTCCGCGCCCGTCGATGTCAGGAGTTCGATCGCCGCGCCGTACTCACCGGCTGCGTAGGCATCGAATGCCGGTTCGCCGATATTGGTCCACTCCTCGCCGGCCACCCCCGGGATCAGTCGATCGGTAATGTCCCAGGGGCTCACATGAGTGATCACAATGTCGGGCGCGAACACCTCGACCACGGTGGTCCAGGAAACGACATCAACGTGTGAGACCGACTCCGGATCCACCGGGAACGCCCAATTGGAACAGATGTCGCGGACGGGACCCTCGGAACCGTCGGGCACGCGCATGAGGCCGAACCTGACGGTCCCGCAGCCGATATGGGCCTCGTTGAAGACGATCACCTCAGCATCCGGATTCTCGAGCGTCCACTGGGCGAGCACCTCACCGATCTGAGCCATCACCGAGTCGCCCACGGTCAGAATGCGCACCGGTCCGGTGTCAAGCTCTGCTGCAGGTGCCGGCTCATCGGATTCAAGAGCCGTCTGTTCGAGAGGGACGCCGGTGGCTGCATCGCCGTCACTCAGGGCGCGGTCGTCCGGTTCGGAGGTAGTCGATTCATCGGGTTCCCCGGAGGAGTCTGATTCGTCGATCTGGGCCGCGGGGCCCTCAGTCGCTGGATCCTGCTCAGCTGTCGTCGCCGCCGCAGATGGCACGAGGATCTGGCGGATCTCGGGCGGGCGACGGGTATGTGCCACCAATAGACCGGCCAGGATCACCGCCACCGCCGCAGCCCCGGCGAACGCTGCCACGAACGGCCTCAGTTCCTTGCGCGTGAACGGCCAGCGCCGCTTCACGAACGGCTGCTCAATCAGATGGAACGAGAGCACCGAGACGATCAAGGTCAGGCTCAGATGCAGAGCCAGCAACGACCAACCCGTGAGTCGCTCGACCCCGAACAGGCTTCCCGCGCGCTCAGAGTCGACTAACAGGTAGATCGGCCAGTGGTACAGGTACAGGCCGTAGGAGATCCGCCCCACATAACGAACCGGCGACCACGCAAAGAACCGGTAGAGCGGACTCCACGGCGCCTCCTGGGACAGACCCAGAAGCGCTGCGCCCGAAGCCACCGCGATCAACAGGAACCCGCCGTTCTCGAACATCCAGGCGTCTCGCTCACTGACCGCCAGAACCGCCCAAAGATGGAACGCAGTCGCCGGATAGGCGATCAGGGCCAGCACCCTCCTGCCCCTGTCAGTGCTGGGATGGCCGTACAGATGGACCGCCAGCGCCATGGCGATACCCACGAACAGCGCCTGGGCACGAGTGTCGGTTCCGTAGTAGGCCCTCGACGGATCCTCCCCCACGACATGCACCCGGCTCATCCACCAGGCCGAACCGAGTGCGCCCAGCACCGACACGACCAGCAGGATCTCCCGTCCCCTGCGTCCACCCCAGCGCAGACCGGCGATCAGAAACAGCGGCGCGAAGAGATAGAACTGCTCCTCGATCGAGAACGACCAGACATGTTTCAGAGGCGACGGCGTGAGGAACTGCTCGAAGTACGATACCCCTGCCACGATCTCATGCCAGTTGGCGCAGTATGCGAGCGCAGAGACGATCGCGCCGGTCCAGCGGTCGATCAGGTCCGGGTCGCCAACCACCGCGAGGTAGACCGAAAGGAAGCCAAGGGCCAGAAAGAGGGCCGGGAAGAGTCGCCTGACGCGGCGACCCGCATAGGCGACCAGGTCGATACGGCCGTTCGCGTCCCACTCCCGCAGAGCGATGCTGACGATCAGGTAACTCGACAACACGAAGAACAGGTCGAGGCTCAGGATGCCCCCCGGGACGATGTCTGGACCGCCCTGGATGCTCTCTGGACGGGCGTGATAGAGCAGCGGCCCTAGGACGACCCAGAATCCGCGCATCCCGTCGAACGTCGGGATGTAACCAAACTTGGACCTGGAAGCCCGCTCGGTCACGGTCGCGCTCACGCCGGGCGACGGCCGATCGTGTCGTGGCTGCCGGGCTCGGAGACGATCCGCTCACTGGTAGCCGTAATATTCGCTCCCATGTCGTCCCTCCTTGATCTCCGTGGCCGCTGGACCCGCGAAGATCGAGAAATCCTACGCCTCGCGGTTCCGGCGTTGGCAGCTCTGGTTGCCGAACCGCTCTATATTCTGGCCGATACCGCCGTGGTCGGCCGCCTCGGGACGCCACAGCTCGGCGGCCTCGCCCTCGCCTCGTCGCTGCTGCTGATCGGATATTCGGTCTTCATCTTCCTGGCCTACGGCACCACCGCGACCGTGGCGAGGCTGCTCGGGGCCAGAGAACTTCGCCGCGCCGCACACCACGCCGTGCAGAGCATCTGGCTCGCCACGCTCATCGGGGTGGTGCTGGCAGGCCTCGGGTTCGCCTTCCGCAGCGACCTCATCTCGCTTATGGGCGGAGAGGACGACGTCGCCGGCCATGCCGAGGTCTACTTCCGGATCTCACTGCTGGGCGTGCCGGCCATGCTCATCACGCTCGCCGGGGTCGGGTACCTGCGAGGCCTGCAGGACACGAGACGACCGCTCTATGTGGCTCTGGGCACCGCTGTTCTCAACCTCGTTGTCGAGCTGGTGCTGATATTCGGTTTCGACCAGGGGATCGGGGCGTCGGCTCTGTCCACGGTCATCGCCCAATGGATCGGTGCCGGCGTCTTCGTCGCCTGGATCCGCAACGCTGTGAAGGCACACGGTGTCGATCTGCGACCCGACCCGAGAGTCATCAGGCAGGTCGCCAGCGACGGTGTCGACCTGTTCATCCGCACCGCGGCCCTAAGGGGCAGCCTCACCGTCACGCTGGCGGTGGCCGCGCGGATCGGCACCGACGACCTCGCCGCCCATCAGATCGCCTTCGAGATCTGGAATCTCCTGGCCCTGACCCTCGATTCGGTCGCCATCGCCGCACAAGCCATGATCGGCATGACCCTGGGCAGCGGCGACGCCGCCCGGGCGCGGGCGCTGGGGCGAAGAATGATCCAGTGGGGACTGTGGTGCGGTGTCGGCCTCGGCGCGATCGTCGGGCTCCTGTCACCGGTGCTGGGTCACATCTTCAGCGAAGACGCGGCGGTTGTGAGCCTCACCGCTTTCCTGCTCATCCATGTGGCGGTGCAACAACCGGTCGCGGGCGTGGTCTTCGCTCTTGACGGCATCCTCATCGGTGCCGGCAATCTCCGCTTCCTGGCGGTCACCATGTGGATCGCTGCGGTCGTGCTCGTCGGCGGAGGGCTCGCAGTGTTGGCAACGGGCGCGGGCATCGGCTGGCTCTGGTTGTGCCTGGCGGCATGGCTCACGTCGCGTGCCATCATGCTCCTGGCCCGTTTCCGCACCCCCAAATGGCAGGTTACGGGTGCGAACCGCTAGTACTGAGACTTCTGGGCCAGGAGTTGAGCGACCGCTCTGCCGTCGGCCTGCCCCCGGGTGGCCTTCATTATCTGACCTGTGAAGAACCCCTGCATCCTCTTGCGGTCCGCTTCGTCGCCACCGCGCAGTCGTGACCACTCATCGGGATTGGCGACGATCAACTCGTCGAGCAGCGACTCGAGCTCGGTGGTGTCCATTGCTTCGAACCCTCTGCGCGCCGCGTGGTCGGCGGGGTCGCCACCGTGTTGGACGAGGTCTCCGAGGACGACCTTGGCTTGGCTGGCCGACAGCTCCCCGTTCGATTCCATCTTGATCAGGGCCGCGAAGGACTCGGCGTCTACGCGGGACCAGTTATCGACAGCGAGGTCGTTGACCAGTCGAGTCACCGCCTTGGCAGCGTCTGCACCGGAGGCGGCCGCAGCCATGGCCAAAGAGTCCTGGCCTCGCTCAACGAGCAGGTGCGCCGCGTCCGCGTCGGCGCCCGTCGCTTCGCGCAGTGCGGCGCGGCGGGCCGCGGGCAACGGCGGCAGCGCCTCGTCGATCGCCGCAATCTCGGCCGGGTTGGGCTCGAGCGGCACCAGGTCCGGTTCTTGGAAGTACCGGTAGTCCTCGGCATCCTCTTTGGAACGGCCGGGTGTCGTGCGGCCCGCGGCTTCATCCCAGTGGCGTGTCTGCTGCTGCGGTCCGGTGCCGGTGGTCCAGAGATCGACATGGCGCAGCGCCTCATGCTCAATGGCACGACCGAGCGACCGCAACGAGTTGATGTTCTTGATCTCGCAGCGGGTGCGCAACTCCGACGATCCGTGCGGGCGGACCGACACGTTGGCGTCGACCCGAATCGAGCCCTCCTCCATTCGCGCGTCGGAGACTCCCGTGGCAACCACGATCGCTCTCAGTTCCTCGACATAGTTGCGGGCATGCTCGATCGTTCGTAGGTCGGGTCTGCTGACGATCTCGATGAGCGGCACCCCGGCCCGGTTGTAGTCGACGAGTGAGTACACGGCTTCGTTGATCCGTCCCCCGCCGCCGACATGGACCGACTTGCCGGTGTCCTCTTCGATGTGCGCCCGCTCGATGCCGACAACGAACCCGTCGGCCAACTCCAGTCGGCCGTCCGAGTTGGTCGGCTGGTCGTACTGTGTGGTCTGGAAGTCCTTGGGCATGTCGGGATAGAAGTAGTTCTTGCGAGCCATGACAGACCGGTTCACCTCGCATCCCAAAGCCCGGCCCAGGATCATCGCCAGTTCCACGGCACGTTCGTTCATCACCGGAAGGGAACCCGGCAACCCCAGACAGGTCGGGCAGATGTTGGTGTTGGGCTGCGCGCCGAACTGGTTGACGCAACCGCAGAACAGCTTCGTGGCCGTGTCGAGCTCGACGTGGACCTCGAGTCCCACGACCAGTTCCCAGCCCTGCGGAAGGGCGGGCTCAACCGGCGTGTCCGCAGTCGCAGCAGGCGCCAGTCCGCTCATGCCGCAGCCTCGAGCACGGCGGCCACCCTGAAGGTCTGCACGTCGTGCGAAGCCGGAGCGAGCACCTGGACACCGACCGGCATGCCGTCGTCACCCACTCCGAACGGAACCGAGATCGCGGGATGGCCGGTGAGGTTGGAGGGGATCGTGCAGACGTCGTTGACGTACATCGTCAGCGGGTCCTGCGTGCGTGCCCCCAGTTCGAAGGCCGTGGTCGGGGTGGTGGGCGTGACCAGCACATCGAAATTCTCATAGACCCGGGCGAAGTCTTCGAGCATCATGGTGCGGACCTTCAGGGCCTTACCGTAGAACGCGTCGTAGTAGCCCGCCGACAGTGCGTAGGTGCCGAGCATGATCCGGCGCTTGACCTCGGTCCCGAAACCGGCTGTGCGCGTGGCCGTGGTCATCTCCGGAGTGGTCGCACCGTCAACCCGCAGGCCGTAGCGGACCCCGTCGTAACGGGCCAGGTTGCTCGACGCCTCCGCCGGCATCACCAGGTAGTAGGCGCTCAGACCCAGCGTCGATGACGGAACCGAGACCTCGTCGACCACAGCGCCGGCCGCGGCGAGAGCCTCCACCGCCTCTACAGTGCGCGCCAGCACGTCCGAGGCCAACCCCGGCACTCCCCCGGGGCCCCCTGCGAGTTCTTTCACCACGCCGACACGCAGACCGTCGACGCCCGCCTCGAGCACCGCTTGCGCTGTCGGCTCGAAGTCGCGGATGGATGTCGAGTCGAGCGGATCGTGCCCGGCGATCACGTCGAAGAGGGCCGCGGCGTCGGTCACATTGGCTGCGAAGGGCCCGACCTGATCCAGCGAGGAAGCGAGGGCGACCAGTCCGTAGCGGCTGACAACGCCATACGTCGGTTTCATCCCGACGACGCCGCAGAACGCCGCCGGTTGGCGGATCGACCCACCGGTATCTGATCCGATACCAAGCGGAGTGAATCCGGCAGCGACCGAGGCGGCCGTGCCTCCGCTGGACCCTCCCGGCACTCGTGAGAGGTCGTGCGGGTTGCGGGTAGGACCGAACGCCGAATGTTCTGTCGAGGAACCCATGGCGAACTCGTCAAGGTTGGTCTTGCCGACGCTGACCGCACCCGCCTCGCGCAGCCGTGTCACGACCGTGGCGTCATAGGGGGGTCGCCAGCCCTCGAGGATCCTCGACGAACAGGTGGTCGGGACGCCGCGAGTACACATGTTGTCCTTGGTGGCCAACGGCACTCCCGCGAACGGACCCACGGGCTCACCGGTAGACACTGCGGCATCGATCGCCGCGGCCTGGGCGCGGGCGCGCTCGGCAGTGACGAGGTTGTAGGCGTTCAGTTCCGGATCCCGCTGTGCGATCAGCGCGAGATGCTCCTCGACCACGTCGAGCGCTGAGCGTTCCCCGGATCTGACCGCGGCGGCGATCTCCAGCGCGCTCACGGTTGTTCGCCCAGCACCGGCGGGACTCGAAACTGCCCGTCTTGAACGTCCGGTGCGGAAGCCATCACTTCATCACGCTCCAGCGACTCCGAGACCACGTCGGCGCGCATCACGTTGCGCAGCGGCAGAGGACCTGAAGTCGGCTCCACATCAGCCACTTCGAGGGCCTCAACGTCGGCGGCATGTTCCAGGATGGCACCGAGCTGCTGCGTGAACTGATCGATCTCGTCGTCGGCCAGCTCAAGGCGCGCCAAGCGGGCTACATGGACCACTTCATCACGGGTAATGCGTTCAGCCACGGCCCTCAAGGATAAGGGGCTCTTCGCGTTTGGGGGTGGAGTGAGCGGGGTGAGGGTGCGCATCCTGCGGCGCTGACGCATCCAGATCTCGAACTGGCGCACGGCCCTCTCTACGAAACCCTTGGTGATTCACATTGCGCTGTGATTCAACAAAGTTTCTGATGTTCCCGCGGGCCAGTGCGCGGCAGGGCCGGCTACGTCAACCCCACGGCCAGGATCGAGCCCCAGGTCGGCACTGCGAATGCCAGCATGGCAAACACCATCGTGCGGGTCTGCTGGGCGAACTGAAGCGCTATCGCGCCTTGAAATTCCTTGTTTTCGGCGCGAAGCATCCTGAACTCGGACGCGGTCTCGGTGCGGATGTTGGCGAACCCGGCATGCATATCGGTGCGTAGCCGTTGCTCGCTGGCCTCAATGGCCGCCTTGTTGGCCTCAATGGCCGCCTTGTTGGCCTCAATGGCCGCCTTGTTGGCCTCAATGGCGGCCTTGAGGAGAACGAGGTCGTCTTTGGTGGCGAGGTCGTGCCAGTGGACGGCGGGCAGGCTCTCCATCAGAGTTCTCCCCTCCTCCTCCCCCAGCATCTCGCACAGACGGTGCAACAGGGCCAAGCGCTGGCCCTCGCTGACCGGTCCACTCGCGGGGATAGCCAACCTCCTCAGATGTCAGGTGATATTTGAGGAGGACCAGTCCATGTCCTCGAATGGTTCCCGGCACATTACCACTCAACTCGTTGTACCACAACCCTTTCATGGCGGCGGTGAAACAGGCCGCAACTGGTTTCCGGAGTTCCCGGTGCGACGATCTATTCGATCGACGCACGTTCTAGAGTAGCAACGGTGACCCATCAGTTCCTGAGCCCTGCTTGGATCGGCGCAGTCAGACAAATCCGCGATGAACTCGATCCCGGTGATGCGGCGACCGACATGGCCGGCATGACTGACATGGAAGCACGGGCCAATGTGACGATCGTCGACGCTCCTTTCGAGGCGTCGACCGTGAAATTGCACCTCGACACCAGCAGCGGCACACCGGTGTTCGACGAGGGGCATCTGAGCGAGGCCGACTTCATGATCGAGATGCCCTACTCGCTGGCCTATGAGATATTCGTCGAACGGGACCCGGCCGCGGTGATGCCAGTACTGCTTGGTGGGCAGGTGAAGCTCACCGGCGACGCGTCGAAACTGTTGCTGCTGGCCGACTCGGTGCTGGCAGCCGAGACGACGCCACCGGGCGGTTCCGACGACACTGCCGGGTATCTCGGTTCAACTGCGCGCAGAATGACCGAGCAAATCGACGCGATCACCCTCCGGGAATAGCACAGGCACCCTCCGCGAACACAACAGGCACCCACACGGGAACGACGCCTGCGCCTCAGAGTCCTGTGGTGATGATGACCACCCTGGTGCCGTAGTCTTCAACCGTCCCGCTGCGCGGCAGGGTCTCGAACACCGGGAAGTCCGCGTCGCCCTGCACACCCACCACGAAACCGAAATTCTCGAGGATCTGAGTTGCCTCGGTCACGCTGAGTTCGAGCACATCGGGCACCGGGCGGGGTGCCGGGCCATCGGAGATGACGATCGCAACTTCAGAATCGACGGGGCGAACCGCGCCCGGTGCGGGATTGAAGGAGATGACCCCGCCCTCGGGAACCAGATCGGAGGACTGCCGGACCTGCGCAGTCACCGGTACCAGCCGCAGGCTTCGCAGCAACTCCTCGGCCTCTGCGAGGCTTCGACTCTCCGGGACCGGCGGCACCGTCCGGTCGGCAGGTCCCCCTGAAACGCGCAGGTCGACATTGGTGTCGGGTTCAAGCTCGGTCACGCCGACGTCGCCGAGGACTTCCAGGACGACGCCTTCGGGCACGTCCTCGCTGTCGACAACCTCGACATCACCCAACCCCAGACGGCTCGCATCGAGCTGCGCCTGCGCCTCCACGAGCGTCAGGTTCACCAGGTCGGGCACGGGCACCAACACCTCCCCCAACGAGACGTCGAACCGCAGCGTCTCCCCCTCGGCCAGTTCTACTCCGGCTCCGGGATCAGTGGCCACCACCTCGTCGGCGACCGTGCCGTCCATGCGCACCTCGGTGATCTCCAACAACCACCCGAATTCGGCAACCGCGGTCTGCGCCTCAGAGAAACTCGTTCCCACCAGGCTGGGAACCGCGTGGGTGACTGGCTGACTCTGCCGCCACAGCACAGCACCGCCAACCACCGCGGTACCGAGCACGATCAGAGCCACGATCAGCGCGAACCAACGAGCCTTCGAGCCGTCTGTCTCAGCTTCTGTCTTATCGTCGCCGGTCATAGCTCCACCGACGGAGACGGCGGTGGTGCCGCGGCCGGGAGTCGGATCTCGTTGACCGACGCCGGGTAGAGGACTCCGCTCAGACGCCGCGGCCAGTTGTTCAAGCTGCTCAGTCGAGGCCTGCAGTTGGGTCTGATCGGCTGCGAGGGGATCCAGATCGAAGGGGGGCGGAGCCAGCAGGAGCGGATCAGGACGAGGCATGCCGTTGGCGGCGATCGTCAGTTCCGTCACCAACTGCGAGGCGGTGGGACGTTCGCCGGGGTCGAGCGCTCCGGCCCGCCGCACGATGCCCTGGATCGGGCCGAGAGCCGGATGGGGTTCGAGCCGATTCTCGGCGCGTGCCATCAACGTGGCGATCGTGGTGTCAGCCACGAACGGGAGCTCCCCGCTGACCGCCTCGTTGACGACCAGGGCCAACGAGTAGATGTCGGAGGCCGGCCCGAGGCGTTCTCCTCTCGCCTGTTCGGGAGCGGCATAGCGCACCGTGCCCACCACGGACTGGGTCGGTTCCGTCCAACCGGCTTCGGCCAGAGCCCGAGCCAGACCGAAATCAGCGATGCGCAGCCGTTTGTCAGAACCGAACAGCAGGTTTGCGGGTTTGACATCGCGGTGGACGAGCCCCTGCGTGTGCGCATAGTCGAGTCCTCTGGCCGTTTCCAACGCAACAAGCAGCCCCTGGCTCGGACTCAACACGCCGACCGTGTCGAGAAGGGAGCGCAGACTCCCGCCCGCCAGGTACTCGCTGACCAGGAAGGGCACCTCGTCCTGGCCCCAGTCGTAGACGCCGAGGACATTGGGGTGGTTGAGTGACGCTGCCGCCTGTGCCTCCGCCCGGAACCGTCGCAGAAACGCTGCGTCCTGGGCCAATGCCTCATGCAGGACCTTCACCGCTACCCGGCGACGCAGGACCACATCATCGGCGACGTACACCCGCGCGGACGCGCCAGCACCGATCGGGGCCACCACGCGGTAACGATCACCCAGCACACGACCGACGTCAGCACCGGGATCAAACGGGAACATCCGAACCAAAGTACCCCCGCCGACCACCAATTCAGTGGCTCTGACTGTCGCCCGCTCGGTGGGCGAGCGCTGCAATCTGGCAGACTTCAGACTGTGCTCCGCAAACAACAGATTATTTTCGGAATCCTCATCGCCTCGGGCATCGCTCTGATCGTCGCCGCCGCACTCATCAACAACGACGACCAGCCTGATCTGGCTCTGTCGATCCCCGGAGTGGAGGGCCTGATCCCCGAGCGCGACGACGAGGTGCTGCAGCAACAACGCGTGGGGATCGATCTCGAACCCGAATACCGCCTGGTGGAGATGACGATCTCAGCCGATGCCCGGTGTGCCCGTCCGGTGGTGGTCACCGAGCATGTCCGCCGGGTCGAGGGGCTTCAACAGTTCATCTACCAGCCCTCGGCTGGTCGGCCAGTGGAAGCGCTCGCGCCGGACCAGAACTGTGTGGTCGCCACGATCGAGAAGATCTCTGCACCCGGACGCTTGACCGACATCGAGTGGGTCTTCACCGTCAGCTGAACCACCCGGTCGGCGTCACTCGACCCGCATCACGAGGGACTTCAGTTCGGTCATGGCTTGGGCCGGGTCGGATCCGACGACGATCCCGTGCATGCCGACGCTCTGGGCAGCCTCGACATTGGCCGGCATGTCGTCAACGAACACCGCGCTCTGGGCAGCGACTCCCAGTTGGGCGAGAACGTGGTGATAGATGGCGGGATCGGGCTTGCGCATCCCGACCGCCGACGAGTCGACCACCACGCTCATGATCTCCATGGGCACGATCGAGTGCCACCCCGGCCCGTCGCCGCCAGAGAACTCGGCGACGTTGTTGGTGACCACCGCCATGGCCACCCCATCGGAATGCAGTTCCCGCGCAGTTTCGGTCACGACCGTCCGATCGGCTTCGTCGGTGCGGAACTGCCGGAAGAAATCCGCCAGAGCCAAGCCGATTCCGAGCTCAGCGACGGCGCACTCAACCTCGTTCCAGGCTTCGGCCAGCGGCAACTCCCCCCGCTCAAGCCGGTGCCAAACGTGGTCACCGTCGAGGTGATACGGCCCGAAGACCGCTGCAAAGACGTCGTCGGGATCAAGCCCGTGCTGCTGCGCGATCCGTCCGATGGCGTCCACAGGCCTGGCAGAGAACACACCGCCAACATCCCAACAGACTGCTTCGATCATGGCGCGAGAGTTATCTGGTGGAGCCCCGGTTGTCCAAACGACGGAGCCTGCCTAGCTCCACGAACCCTGCCTAGCTCCAGGAACCCTCGCTCTGTTGCCGGCCGAGTTCTGAGACCAGGAGCGGGCCGGGGTCGCTCCAACCGTCGGGTTTGAGGATCTTCCCGTCGTCACGCCGGATGACCCGGCCGTCGACGACCTTCGCCATGTTGGCGCCGTGCACGATCTCGAAGACACGGTCGAGGTTCATGCCATGACGCACCGCCGTGTCGCAGATGTAGTAGATGGCGTCGACAAGTGCATCCGCCTGCTCGACGACGTCGGTCGCCTCCCGCAACTCGTCGAGTTCGTCGTTGACCATCTCCGCGATGAACTCGACAGCCTCGACGCTCATGAGCTTCGGGGTTGAAGGCAGGTTGCCGTCGTTGCAGGCATCGCTGAACTCTTTGACAGCGGTCGTGTAGGTCATGTGGGTCCTTTGGGTCCAATTTCTGGTAGTCCACCGTGGTAGTTCACCGTGGTAGTTCACCGGTCTCTAGAAGTTCGACAAAGGCCTCCTCGTCGATCACGGGTATCTCCAGCGCTTCAGCCTTGTTGACCTTGGACGCCCCGGGGTCCGCACCGACGACGAGGGCCAGGGTCGACTTCGACACGCTTGTTGGAGACTTGCCGCCACGGGCGAGGATCGCTTCCTTGGCGCCGTCGCGGCTGTAACCCGTAAGCGTGCCGCTCACGACCACCGAGACACCTTCGAGGGTCTGTTCGGCCGTCGAGTCGCTCGCCTCGGCCTCCATGGTGAGCCCCGCGTCGGCGAGGCGACCGATGAGTGCCCGCGCCCGCGGATCTGCGAACCAGCCGTGGACGGCCTCCGCGATCACCGGTCCGAATCCCTCGACTGCGGCGAGGTCTTCGACACCGGCGTCCATGATCCGCTCCATGGTCCGAAACGACGACGCCAACAACGCTGCGTTGACCTGCCCCACTTCGGGAATCCGCAGACCGAAGATCAGATTGCCGAGCGGGCGGCTCTTGGAATGCTCTATCGCGGCTCTCAAGTTGTTGACCGACTTCTCCTGGAAGCCGGGCATCTCCAGGATACTGTCGAAATCGAGCCGGTACAGATCGCTGACATCCTCGATCAACCCCGCTGAGACGAACCGGTCGACGTTCTTCTCACCGAGGAACTCGATGTCCATTGCGGTACGGCCCGCGAAATGCTCGATACGCCCTCGGATCTGCCGGGGGCATCCGAAGTTGACGCAGTTGGTGGCCGCGGCACCCTCGTCTCGCACCAACGGGTGATGACAGACCGGGCAGTCCTTGGGGAACTGCCACCGCACGGAATCTGCGGGCCGTTCAGAGAGCACCGGGCCGACGACCTCGGGGATCACATCGCCTGCTCGTCTCACGATAACGGTGTCGCCGGGACGCACGTCCTTGGCGGAGACCTGATCCTCGTTGTGCAGGGTCGCGGTCCCGACCGTCACCCCGCCGACGAACACCGGCTCCAGCTCAGCGAACGGTGTGGCCTGCCCTGAAGGGCCGATTGAAACGCTGATGTCGAGCAGTCTGGTGGTGCACTCCTCGGGGGGCAGCTTGTAGGCGATCGCCCAACGCGGCGCCTTGGCATCAGCGCCCAACTCGGCCTGCACGGCGAGATCGTCGACCTTGACAACGACACCGTCGAACTCGTAGTCGAGGTCGTGGCGCATGTTGTCGAGCTCCTCTACGCGAGCCTCCACATCGTGCATCGTCGTCAACGTGCGGGTGTGCTCGTTGACCGGGAGGCCGAGCGATTTCAGCCACAGCAGTGACTCTGAGTGTGTGTGCAGCTCGGGGCCGCCCTCAACAACACTGAGTTGGTAACAGAAGAACGAGAGGTCTCGACCGGCGGTGACCTCTGCTGATATCTGACGAAGCGAACCCGCCGCGGTGTTGCGAGGATTGACATAGAGCTTCGGTTCCTTGCCGGCTGCTTGCGCCTCGGCGATCTGCAGATCGTTGAACGCCTTGAAGCTCGACAACTTCATGTAGACCTCACCGCGCACTTCAAGCACCGGAGGCGCACCGACGATCCGCTCGGGAATGTCGCTGATGGTGCGCACGTTGTGGGTCACGTCCTCTCCGACCCTGCCGTCGCCGCGGGTTGCGCCCTGCACCAGGATCCCGTCTTCGTAGCGCAGGGAGATCGCCAATCCGTCGAGTTTCAGCTCAACTGCGAACCGCTCGGGGGCCCGCCCGTCTAAACGACGCTGCATCCGCGCGTACCAGGCCTGCAACTCGTCGATGTCGAAAGCGTTGTGAAGCGACATCATCGCCAGAGTGTGTGTGACAGGCGAGAAGGCCACGTTCGGCGCTCCCCCGACCCGCTGTGTGGGCGAGGTGCCGGTGGCCAACTCGGGGTGAGCCTCCTCGAGGTCACTCAACTCCCGCAGTAGCTGGTCATAGTCGGCATCGGGGATCTCGGGGTCGTCACGCTCGTAGTAGGCCGAGGCGTGACGGGCGATGGCTGCACGGAGTTCGGCAACCCGCTCTGCGGGGTCCGTCGAGCCAGAAGCAGAGTCAGTAGCAGAATCCGAGGCCATCGAGTGCTGACATTAGCAATCGCATGCGACAAGCCGAGATCGGCGACAGCCTAATGTAGTTTCGTGCTCCGACGCCTTCGCTCTGCCACCCCCTCACAGCGATTGTGCTGGTTGGCGACCGGGCTGTGGATCGTGCAGCCGTTCTTGTCGGGTGCTCTGCTCAACGACGCCCTGCAGGGTGCTTCGGACTCCTTCGGCGACTCCGTCAAGCTGGCGAGTTGGCTGCTCTGGTTGGGAATCCTGGTTTCGCTGATGGCGCGCCTGCCCGTGACCCTCGCAGTGGCCCGTATCGGGGTCACAGGATCGCTGCCCGTTGCCGTGTGGACCGCGATCGAGGCGCCCCAGACCACCGCAGCGATTCTCGGGATCGGTGGCAGCCTCGCCGCGACCGCCGCGGTGCTGGCTCCGGGGGTTGCCGACTGTTTCATCGACGGTGCCAGCTACGGCGACGAACGGCGATACGCTCTGCGTGCGCCAGGACCGGTGTTGATCACCCTCGTCATGCCGGCGTGGGCGGTCGTGGTCGTAGGTTCAACTGCGGGGCCGATCCTGCTGGCCGATCAGCAGTGGTTGACAGGTGCAATTGTCACTGTCGTCGGGTTTCCGCTCGCTGGGCTGGCTTTCAATTCCTTGTACCGGCTGACCAGCCGTTTTATCGTCATGGTCCCCAACGGGCTGGTCCTTCATGATCGGACGGTCCTGCGCGAACCCGTGCTGTTCGCCCGCAACCAGATCGTCGGTCTGGCCCCCGCCCGAGCCGACACGAGCGCAACCGATCTCACCGCTTCGGCCCTCGGTCTGGCACTCGAGTTGAAACTGGGCTCCGCGGTGACTCTGCCGTTGGTCACGGGTAGCAGAAGCACTCACGAACGCAGCGTCGAATCCCTGCTGATCTCTCCGGCTCGGCCGGCCGATGTGATGCGCTCCGCGGAGCAGCGGGGCATCAGCATCGCCTGAACAGACAGGCCCCGGGCAAACCAGCAATCTGGCGTCCCGTTTGATCCGGCCCCGGTTCACTAGAACAATCGACGGATGCAGCAAGAAGCATCCAGCGCCCCTCGGAACATCCGCTACGAGGCCGACGACAAACCGCCGATCGCACTCACCGCCGGTCTCGGTCTGCAGTTCGCCATTCTGGCCATCGCCGGGATCGTGCTCACCCCTGCGATAGTGATCCGAGCGGCGGGAGGCACAGACGAGTACCTGACGTGGGCGGTGTTCGCCGCGGCCGCCATCTGCGGAGTCAGCACCATCCTCCAGGCGGTGCGGCTCGGTCGCATCGGCGCGGGTTACGTGCTTCTCATGGGCACGTCGGGGGCGTTCATAGCGGTGTGCGTCACCGCACTCGAACAGGGTGGGCCCGGCCTGCTCGCCACGCTGGTCGTGGCTTCATCGCTGTTCCAGTTCCTGTTGGCCGCGAAGCTGTCGCTGTTTCGGCGCCTGCTGACTCCAACCGTTGCAGGCACCGTGGTGATGCTGATCGCGGTGACCGTCATGCCGCTCGTTTTCAACATGGTCGCTGCTTCACCGGAGGGCAGTTCGTCGTGGAGCGCCCCCGCGAGCACGCTCACCGCCATGGGCGTGATAATCGTCATAGCGCTCACGGCCACCCGCAGCATGCGTCTGTGGGCGCCGGTCATCGGGATCGCGGCCGGGTCGGTGGTCGCAGCGATGTTCGGGCTCTACGACACGGACCAAGTGGTCGATGCGGCCTGGATCGGCCTCCCCGACGGCGGCTGGCCCGGCTTCGACTTCAGTTTCGGCGGCCACTTCTGGGGACTGTTGCCCGCGTTCATCTTCGTGACGCTGATCGGCGCGGTGGAGACCATCGGCGACTCGGTGGCCATCCAGCGGGTGTCGTGGCGCCGACCCCGCGCCATCGACTACCGAGCCGTTCAGGGTGCTGTCGCCGCCGACGGCACCGGCAACCTGCTGTCGGGCATTGCCGGCACCATGCCGAACACGACCTATTCGACGAGCATCTCCATCACCGAGCTGACCGGTGTGGCCGCACGGCGCGTCGGTGTCGCCATCGGCGTCTCGTTCGTTGTGATGGCCTTCGTTCCCAAGGTGCTGGCGCTTGTCCTCGCAATCCCCGACGCAGTGGTGGCGGCATACCTGACGGTGCTGCTGGCCCTGTTGTTCGTGGTCGGCATGAGAATGGTGATCGACGACGCCAGCGACTACCGCCGCAGCTTGATCGCAGGCGTCTCGTTCTGGATCGGGGTCGGGTTCCAGAACGGGCAGGTCTTCCCCGAATACCTCGAGGGTTTCGCTGGGGGCTTCCTCGAGAACGGCATGACCACCGGGGGCCTCACCGCGATCGCTTTGACACTGTTCACCGAACTCACCGGCTCACGCCGGAGCCGCTTCCGCTCGGAGCTGTCTATTACCGAACTGCCACGGATCCGCGAGTTCCTCGGCGAGTTCACGGAACGAAACGGTTGGAACCCGTCCATGAAGGAGCGGTTGGATGCGGTCGCTGAGGAGACGCTGCTCACGTTGCTCGACGATGAGGACTCAACCGGGGGAACCGACAACGACACCTCACGAACGTTGCGGTTGACTGCCAGCAAACAGGACGGACACGCAGTGCTTGAGTTCGTCGCGGCAGCAAGCGAGGAGAACCTCGAGGATCGGCTCTCGGTGCTTGCCACCCAGGCTGTCGGTCTGCCGCTTGAACGAGACATCTCTCTGAGGATGCTGCAACATCACGCCTCTGAGGTCTTCCATCAGCAGTACAACGATCTCGATATCGTGACCGTCCACATCAAACCGCTGGAACCCGCCGCCTCGCCCGAACCCGCGAACTGACGTCCGACTCCTGCGGCTATGGGCACCATAACAATCAGGGTTGCATTATAGATATGGATAAATTACCATACATGTATGGCTACCAAGACGACTATCAATTTCGATGAAGATATGGAGGCGGCCCTCGCTGAACTGGTTGCCATGGATGGCACAATGAAGCTCGCTATCAAGAGGTCCCTTCTCGCTGAGGTGAAGCGCCGCCGCCGCAGTCAGGCGATGCTGGACATGATTGCTTCCTGGGAAGCAGATGAAGGCCCCATCGACCGTGAGCACCTTGAATGGGCCGACGCAGTCCTCGACCGCCAAGGGGTCGACCGTTGATCATCGATGCGGGTCCATTGATCGTCGACGGCGAGAACCTGAATTCCCGACTCTGGGCACTGATCAAGCGAGCGACTGAGCGCGGCGACGAACTGCACACAACCCACCCAGTCCTCGCCCAAGTCTGGCGGCAGCCGACACGACAGGCAAACCTGGCGCGAGCGGTCCGCTACTTCGATATCCACTCTCTCGACGAGTCGATGACAATCGGGCGCAGACTCGCTGACGCTGGAACTTCCGATGTCGTCGACGCCCACCTCACCGTGGTCGCAGAGGGTCTGGGCACTTTCATCCTCACGGGCGATCCCGATGACATGTCACGCCTGAACGCCCGCTTCGAAATCTACTGACAATGGCGAATGGTCTTCCCCCTGCGGCTGGCGATACCACCGCCGACCACCAGCTCGTCTCGGTAGGCAACGATGCTCTGACCAGGGGCGACGCGACGATGCTCGCTGCGCCAACGCACGGACCCGTCGACCACCTCGCCCAGCGCGGGCACGCCGTGTGCGGAGCACTGAAACTCCAGCTCGCCACTCAGCGGCTCACCGGTCCATGCCCACGACTCGAGTGGGGTCACGTCGATCAGCAGGTCCTCAGCAGCACCCACGGTGACCGTCGACGATGACGGGTCCACGTCGATCACGTAGTGCGGGACGGTGCCTCCGGCTAGGCCCAAGCCCTTGCGCTGCCCGACCGTCACCAACTCAACCGAACCCACGCGGCCGACTCTGGTACCCGCGCGGTCAACCACAACTCCCGGCTTCAGCCCGATCCGGTCACCGAGAAACGCCACACGGCCGTGCTGATTGGTGATGAAGCAGACATCCTGGCTCTCCGGCTTGTCAGCAGTGCGAAGGTCGAGATCAGCGGCGATCCTGCGCACCTCGGCCTTGGTCATGGCACCGAGCGGAAGCAGCAGACGCCTCAACACGGCATCGTCGAGCATGTGCAGCACATAGGACTGGTCCTTGGCTGAATCAGCACCACGCCCGATCCGCGGCCCATCGGCAGTGGCAACGACACGGGCATGGTGACCGGTTGCGACCGTGGAGAACCCGAGCGCGTCGGCACGGCGCAGCAGCCGATCGAACTTGAGGTGTCGATTGCACTCGATGCAAGGGTTCGGAGTCCGACCTTTGGCGTGGTCAGCGACATACGGGGCAACAACATCGCGCTCGAAGTCGTCACCGAAATTGAAGACGTGGTGCTCAACGCCGAGCCGGTCAGCGACCCGACGAGCATCGTCGACATCAGAGACCGCGCAACACCCGGTGTCGCTCGGCCCGCCCCACAGCTTCATCGTGACACCGACGACCTCGTACCCGGCCTCCAACAACAGGGCGGCTGCGACCGACGAATCGACCCCGCCCGACATGGCGACCATCACCGGTCCCCCACGCCCGTGGATTGAGGATGCGTTCATCGACATACCTGTCAGCGTAGGTTCGGCGCCGTCAATCCGCTCCGCTCAATCCACTGGACTCAATCCGCTGGGCTCAATCCACTCGGAGTCAACCGCCGCCGTGGCTCAGCAGGCGCTCGACGGCGGGCGGGATGATCTCCAGCGCCGCCACAACATCGGCGGACGTGGAACTGTGGCCGAACGACAGGCGCAGCGACCCGGCGGCCAACTCACGCGGCACCCCCATCGCCGCAAGCACATGGGAGGGATCCTGCGCACCGCTCGAACAACTGGAGGCCGCCGAAGCACGCAGCCCCTGCGCATCAAGAAGGAACAGCAACGCTTCAGCCTCTACCCCGTCCAGACAAATATGGGCGATACCTGCGGCGACCTCGAAATCATGGCCCCTGCCGAGCAGGGTCGGCACCACCACCGAACCGAGCCGGTCAACGAGACCGTCGACCAGGCGGTCACGCAGCCCTCCCAGACGCACAACCTCATCGGGGCGTCGCTCAACTGTGGCCTTGACAGCCGCCGCAAACGCCGCTGCCCCGGCAACATCGGGGGTCCCGGCGCGGCGGCCGCGTTCCTGCCCGCCCCCCAATATCTGGGCCTCAAGTTCGATCCCGGTACGAACAAACAGCACTCCAGTGCCGATGGGTCCACCCACCTTGTGCCCCGTGATCGACACCATGTCGACGTCTTCAACAGCGGCTGCAAGGTCGATCCAGGACAGGGCCTGAACTGCGTCGGTATGGAAGAGCGCACCGGGGGCGTGCTCTCGGACCACCTGCGACAGCGTCGGCAGGTCATTGATCGCTCCGGTCTCGTTGTTGACCGCAATGATAGACACGACGCTCACATCGTCGGCCGCTTTGAGCGTGTCTGCCAAGGCTTCGGGTGTGACCTGGCCCCTTGCGTTCAAACCGACGGTCAACCCGCCGGCGTGCTCAACCGGTTCAAGAACGGCATGGTGTTCACCCGCGGAACACACGGCGGTACCGCCTCGAGCCGCTAGCACCCCGCGCACAGCGAGATTGTCGGCCTCAGACCCGCCGCTGGTGAACACCACCTCCGCCGGATCACGACCGATCATCTCAGCGATCAGGTCACGGGCATCGTCGAGTGCGCGGCGGGCGTCACGGGCCGCCTTGTGCGCTCCCGTCGGATTCGCGTGGTGCGCTTCGATGGCCGCGGTCCAGGCAGCTTGAGACTCCGCACGCACCACCGTGCTGGCCGCGTGGTCGAGATAGATCTCCGAGGTGGACACAACCCGATCCTACGTAACTTTGCATCGACCGGCTCTATGGTTACCCGATGGTTTCGATCGTCACCGAACCGGCAGAAGTCACCGCCGGCTGGCTGAGTGAGGTGCTCAAGCTCGACGTATCCGAGATCACCGCCCATGAGGCGATCGGAACCGGGCAGATGTCCAGGAATTTCCGATTCGAGTTCGTCGCCGACGGATTGTCCAGCGTGGTGTTGAAAGTGCCGGCCGAGGACCGATCGTTACGAGAACTCGCGGCCAGCGTCTATGAGCGCGAGGTGCGCTTCTACGCCGACCTAGCCTCCACCCTGCCCTGTAGGGCGCCGAAGTGCTTCTTCGCCGCAATCGCCGAGACGGGAGGGGATTTCACCCTGGTGCTCGAAGACCTCGCTCCCGCCCAACAAGGCGACCAGATTGCCGGATGCACGCCTGCACAAGCCTCGCTCGCGCTCAAGAATCTGGCTCTGTTGCACGGACCTACCTGGAACAGTTCTTCAGTGGCCGCTCATCCCGTACTGGCACCTCAAGACAACTCGCTACTGAACGACATATATCCACTGGCCCACACACAGTTTATGGAGCGTTACGGCTCGCGGCTCGCGGGCCACACCGCAGAGGTCCTCGAAGCGTTTGTATCCAATGCGCTGGGATGGCTCAGCGAGGCACACGACCCGTTCACGTTGACCCACGCCGACTATCGACTCGACAACCTGCTGTTCGGCGTCGAGCAGGTCGCAGCCGTCGACTGGCAGACGATCAGGCTCGGCAGTCCCGGTCAGGACGTCGCCTACTTCCTGGGCAACAGCCTGCTCGTGGAGGATCGTCGCCAACACGAGGATGCCCTGTTGGCCGAGTACCTCGACGCGCTCAGCGAACACGACGTGGAGGGATACGACCTCGACCGGCTCAAGTCCGACTGCGCGCTCGGAGCCTGGTCGGGTCCCTTCACCGCCGTTCTGGGCGCCTTCGCAGCGACCGACACCGAGCGCGGCGACGAGATGTTCATCGTTATGGCCGACCGTTCCGCCGCCCAGATCCTCGACTACGGCGGCCACCCGTACGTCTAGTTTGAGATATTGCTGGTCCATACAACCCGATATGGGCAGTATGGGGTTAGTGAAGACAACCCTTGACATACACGATGAACTGCTCTCGCGTGCGAAACACCACGCGAAGGCGACCGGACGCCCGCTCCGGGCCGTCGTCGAAGACGGACTGCGTCGGGTCCTCGCCGAACAGGGGCCAACGCCGTATGTTCTTCCCGATCTACGCGAGGGTGATCCAGACGGACAGGACCCATTGGCACGGTTTTCGTGGCCTGAAATTCGCGAGATGATGTACGGCGGCAACTGTCATTAGGCTCGGGGGAATGGCCGATATCACCGTTGAGACGGAGCTTGCGGCGAAGATCGAAGAGGTCTGGGAGGACATTTGCGACATCGCCTCGCATGTTGAGTGGATGCAAGATGCACAAGCCATCGTCTTCACCTCCGACCAGACACAGGGCCTCGGCACCACCTTCGACTGCTTGACGAAGGTCGGCCCGATCCGGCTCACCGACCGGATGGAGATCACCGAATGGACTCCCCGCTCCGCCATGGGCGTACGCCATGTTGGACTCGTGACCGGAGAGGGACGATTCACC
Organism: uncultured Acidimicrobiales bacterium; assembly: GCA_951812975.1. Classification (GTDB taxonomy): domain Bacteria; phylum Actinomycetota; class Acidimicrobiia; order Acidimicrobiales; family Aldehydirespiratoraceae; genus VXYK01. The sequence continues at coordinate 236,278 of CATOTC010000005.1, forward strand.
CTCACGGCAACAGGCGAGAACACCACACGGTTCGTATGGGCCGAATCCCTCTACTTCCCCTGGTGGCTCGGCGGCAGGATCGGCGGCTGGTTCGGCAGACCAATACTGCGCTGGGTCTGGCGCCGCAACCTGCAACTACTCCAAACCCGCTACTGACGGCCCCCGACGACGAGCCGGCTCAGCGCTCGTACAGCTCCGTCGCACGGCTCCGGTTGCACGGCTCCGGTTGCACAGCTCCGGTTGCGCCCGGCAAAAGCCCAGTGCGCCCGGTTCCGACAGCACGGCTCCGGTTACGCCCGGCAAAAGCCCAGTGCACCCGGTTCCGACAGCACGGCTCCGGTTACGCCCGGCAATGGCAAAGTGCCCGGCTACAGCACAGGATTGGAAGCCAGCATCAGGCTGAGCACGACAAGCACCGCTCCGAATGCGACTGCCGCGCCGAGCGCCACCGAATCGGGCCTGCGGGCCCGCTTCATCGACACATAGATGAAGCCGACGACTGCCCCGGCGACCAGACCACCCACATGGCCGCCGACCGAGATCCTCGACACAGCGAACGTGAGAAACAGGTTCAACGCCAGAATCGGGCCCAACCCACTGGCCCAGACGCTCATACCGACCGCCCGCTGGACGATCGCCATCGCGCCGAACAACCCGAAGATGGCTCCCGAAGCACCGACCGCCAGAGCGTTCGGCTCCAGCAGCAGAACACCCACCGACCCACCGAGCAGCGAGACGAAATACAACGCCACGAATCGAAGCCGGCCCAGGAACTGCTCAAGGGACCGGCCCATGATCCACAGCGCAAAGCAGTTGAAGCCGAGGTGGAAGGGTCCGTCATGGAGGAACCCCGAAGTGACGATCCGATACCACTCGCCGTCCGCCACGATCGGACCCCACAAGGCGTAGTCGACCAGGAACCGAGTACCCCCGAACTCAGAGAAGAACCAGACCGCCACGTTGAACCCGACCAGGATCGTGGTCAGGGTCGGCGTGAACTCCACCGGGCCGACAACCACACGTTGACTCTTGGTCGCCAGACACTCGGGGCAATGGAAACCCACAGAAGCCGTGTTCATGCACTCAGCGCAGATGGGACGGTCACACCTCTGACAGATGACCCCGGCGCGGCGGTCCCGATGCCGATAGCAACTGACTGCTGATGAAGGGCCCGACGCTGTCGTCACACACACGAAGCTACCGTTGCCCGCCACAACAGCGGTAGCTTCGGGGGCCGTGAACCGCGTTGCGCAACGGCCACCCACCCGGCCCGAAGAGCGTGACGTCGTGCCGATCGAGAACCACTCGATGCTGAGCGACCAACGCAGCGCCGCTCTAGTGACCCCGCACGCCCTGATCAACTGGCTGTGCGTTCCCCGGATCGACTCTCCCGCGACCTTCGCGGCTCTGCTCGGAGGACCCGAAGCCGGCCACTTCTCAATCACACCGCTCGACGACGGCACGAACGAAGAACCCGTCCAGACCTACCTCGACGGCACTCTGATCGTGCAAACCTCGTGGCCGACCGTGAGCGTGACCGACTACCTCGACTGCTCCGACGGCCGACCCCACCAGACCGCAGGACGTACCGACCTGATCCGTCACATTGAAGGTGCCGGACGGGTCCGAGTCGTGTTCGCTCCCCGCGTAGACTTCGGGCGGGTTCCGACCCGGATCGAGATCCGAGATGGAAACCTCGATGTGATCGGCGCGGCGCACCCGATGCTCTTGCTGAGTACCGGCGTCGACTGGTCGATAAAAGACCACGGGGCACACCAGAGCGCCGTCGCCGAGATCGACCTGTCCCGGGGGCCGGTCACGCTCCAGTTGCGTTGCCGGGCAGAGGCACCCCGGGCAGAGAAACCCCGAGCGGGCCGACCAACGGAGTCTGAACGCCGTGAGCTCACCGGACACTTCTGGAACGGCTGGGCGCAGCGCCTGCAAATCCCCGGGGTTGAACCCGAAATGGTCCAGCGTTCTGCCCTCACCTTGAAAGCGCTCACCTACGGTCCCACTGGTGCGATTTCCGCCGCGGCGACAACAAGCCTCCCCGAGTTCATCGGAGGGGTCCGCAATTGGGACTACCGCTACTGCTGGATCCGCGACGCCGCCATGTCTGCGGGCGCTCTGCTCAGACTCGGTTCAGCCACCGAGGCGGAGGACCTTGTTGACTGGCTCTTGAGACTGATTGACGACCACGGTGTCGATGTCGGCGAACTGGCGCCGCTCTACACGGTCGACGGCCAGTTTCTGCCGCCGGAGCAGACCGTTGTGGAGTTGGGCGGATATAGGGGCTCCCGTCCCGTACGGGTCGGCAACGCGGCCTGCCATCAGCTGCAGCTCGACGTGTTCGGACCCGTGGTCGAACTGATCCACAACCTCGCCACCGCCCGAAGTGTGGTCTCAGGCAAACACTGGCTGTTGGTCGAAGCCTTCGTAGAAGTCGTCGAACAACGATGGACCGAACCCGATCAAGGGATCTGGGAAATCCGCTCCGCCCCGAGGCACCACACCCATTCCAAAGTGATGTGTTGGCTGACTGTTGACCGCGCCCTTCGGATCAGCAGAGAGTTCTACAGCCGTGATCGACCGGACTGGGCCGCACTGCGGGACCGGATCCGTGACGACATCATGGCCAAGGCCTGGAAAGAAGATGCGGGCACGTTCACAACCGCATACGACGGCACCGACCTTGATGCCTCGGTGCTCACAATCGGTCTCTTCGGACTGGTCGAACCCGACGATGCCCGACTCGCGTCAACCGTCGCCGCGGTCGAGAAGTCGCTGCGCCACAACCAGACCGTCTACCGCTACACCCACGATGACGGACTGCCGGGCGCCGAAGGCGGGTTCAACCTGACGACCAGCTGGCTCATCGACGCCAAGATCCTGACCGGCGACCTCGACGATGCACGGTCGCTCTTCGAGTCGTATCTCTCCCTGGCCGGTCCCACCGGTTTGATCCCCGAAGAAGTCGACCCCGAAACCGGGGCAGGTCTGGGCAACCACCCTCAGGCATACTCACATCTCGGACTGATCCACAACGCCTGCAACCTTGCCCGAGCAGACCAGTTGACCGCGGGCCGAAGCGCCTGAAGCGGCTAGAGCATCACCGGCGATTCGCTCATGCCCAGAGCGTTCTTCTCCACAACCTCGGTCACGCCGTCAACCCGGTCCTTCATGATCCGCTCGATCCCGGCCTTGAGCGTCTGTGTCGACGCCGGGCAGGTGACACAGGCACCGAACAGCTCCACGGTCACGACGCCGGACGTTTCGTCGACGTCAATGAGCTCGATGTCGCCCTCATCGGCCTGGATCGCCGGCCGTATCGCATTGATGACCTTCTCAACCTGGGAGCGCACAATCCCAGTGTGCCAGCATTCGACACGATTGGTTCACCTGCCGCATCTGCATCGACCCACAACCGCAGTAACTTTGAGGCACGGATACTGTCTCCACGCTCCTTGCCCACCAGGGTGGTTGGGACGAAATCCTCGCGGTGGGCGTGCCGATGCTGTTCGTCGGCCTGCTCATGCTGGTCGCCCGCCGACGGGCACGGTCGCAAACCGAACTCAACAACGCCCAGACAGAACTCAAGAACGACTGAGCGAGACGTCGGCACCCAGCGAGCGCAGCTTGCCTGCGAGATCATCGTAACCGCGGGCGATGTGGTGGGCGTCGCTCACGACCGTCTCGCCCTGCGCGCCCACCCCGGCGATCACCAGCGCTGCGCCCGCACGAATATCGTGGGCTTTCACCCTGGCCGCCGACAAGCGACCGGTGCCCTCGATCACCACATGATGCGAGTCGATGCGAATGTCTGCACCCATGGCGCGCAGGTCGTCCACATAACGGAACCGTTCGGCGAACAGATTCTCGGTGACGGAACCGACACCGTCAGTGGTGGCCAGCAGCGCCACCAACAGCGGTTTCAGGTCGGTGGCCACTCCCGGATACGGAAGGGTCGAGAACTTCGCGGAACTCAGACGGCTCGACACAGCCGCGCTGATGCTCCGGTCATCGACCGATACCTCCATACCCATGTCGGCGAGCTTGCCGCACAACACCGCCAGGTGATCCGGGTTCACTCCGGTGACGGTGATCTCACCGCTCGCGATCCCAACCGCTGCCAAGTACGTCGCTGCCACGATCCGGTCACCGACAACGCAATGATCGGCTGGTCCGAACCGCTCGACGTCCTCAACGCCCTCGATGGTGAGGGTGCTTGAACCCGCTCCTTGAATCCGCGCACCCATCTTGACGAGGAACTCGCAGAGGTCGACGACCTCCGGCTCCCGCGCCGCATTGTCGATCACAGTGGTGCCTGCGGCCCGCACAGCGGCCATGAGCAGGTTCTCGGTGGCACCGACGCTGGGAAAATCAAGCCGGATCGTGTCTCCGCGCAACTCTTGAGCCCGCGCGTGGACATACCCGTCGACTGTTTCGGACTCGACACCCAGTCTGGCCAGCCCCTGCAGATGCATGTCGATGGGTCTGTGGCCGAAATCGTCACCCCCCGGAAGTGCTACGACCGCCTTCCCGCAGCGAGCCAGCATCGGTCCGAGCACCACAATCGAAGCTCTGAACCGATCGACGATATTACGGGGGGCGACCGGTTCAATCTGCGCCGGAACGTCGATCACGAGCGATCCGCCCGCATCCTCAGCCGACGAGGAGAAGGCATCCGCGGCTCCGGTTGCGCCCGGCGAACACACATCCTCAGCCGACGAGGAGAAGGCATCCGCGGCTCCGGTTGCGCCCGGCGAACACACATCCTCAGCCGACGAGGAGAAGGCATCCGCGGCTCCGGTTGCGTCCGGCGAACACACAGTCTCAGCCGACGAGGAGAAGGCATCCGCGGCTCCGGTTGCGCCCGGCGAATACACAGCGACCTCGCAACCGATGGCGCGCAGCAACTCGGCCATCAGCCCCACATCTGTGATCCGCGGAACATTGGAGATGCGATACGTGCCCTCGGCCAGCAGAGTCGCAGCCATCAGCTTCAGCACGCTGTTCTTGGCGCCGGAGACTCCCAAAGTTCCCTTCAGCGCAGAGGGCCCCCGCACGACGAAGCTGTGCCCAGCCAGGTCAAGTTCCGGTGCGTCTGCGTCCAACACGGACATCGTCAAGAGTCTGCCACCAGAACTCCCCCAGTGCGCGCCATCCGAGCCATATCTGCGAGCCCTCTCAGCAGGAACTGTCACACCAGGCGTCGGGTCAACTGGGCAACGAGTGCCGCCACCTCGTCCGCCGCCGCGTTGTAGTCGTCCTGGAGCCCCGCACCGGGATCAACCACCTCCTCCCAGGCCTCAAGCTCGATCTCGCCGAGGTCCAGCTCAGCGACCCTCAGCGCCAGATCATCGACCGATCCCGGCTTAAGGTCACTGGCGACACGTTTCAGACTCCCGGTCTTGGCGGCTCCCTCAGGGTGGACCCGGCGCATCCAGCGGAGGTGATCGGGCTCCATTGCGACGATCAGCACCGAGCGTTCGACATCGGTTGCAGACAGTTGGTGGCTGCGATGCCAAGGGTCACGCAGACCGTGGCGCTCAAGCGCGGTGCGGGTTCGCACACTCATCGGTTGCCCGCCGAGGACATGGGTCCCCCCGCTGAGCACGGAGACCGGTGGGTCCTCGCCATAGTGGGCGCGCATCATCGCCGCTCCCATAACCGACCGCGCCGCATTGCCGGTGCACAGGAAAGTCACGATCGGCCGCCCCGGGTCGTGAGGCGGGCGTGGCGCCTCGCGGAATGGCTGGAGTTGATCATCACCCATCGTTGTTCATTTTCTAGCAGTATCGGCAGCGCTGTAGGACTTTCACCTGCTGATATCTTGACCCTTCCCGCGACCGCGGTGAGTTGCTAACATCGCAGGTGATCGCGGTTCTTAAATCCGTCGCGACATTCGAACAAACCCGGTCTGGAGGGAATATGGGACCACTACGCAAACTCTTGTTGCTCTTGGCGGTATTGGCACTGTTTGCCGCCGCCTGTGGAGACGACGACGAGACGACCACTACCACGGGCGATGACGGCGACGACATGGCCGAGACCGACGGCGACGACATGGCCGACGGCGACGACGGCGAGATGATGGACCACCTTGGCGACGGTTCACTCGGAACGATCGTCGTGGAGCCGGGTGCCGAGGTGCAGGTCCGATCGCTAAACGCCCTAACCGGCGACGTGGCGCTGTTCGGCCTGCCGATCCACCGCTCCATCGAGATCGCAGTCGACGACTACGGCGACATCCACGGTTTCCCGGTCACTTCAGGCGAGGGTCTCGACGACCTCTGCTCATCGGACGGCGGCCAGGCCGCCGCGCAGACGATCGTTGCCGACGAGCAGATCGTCGGCGTGGTCGGCACGTCGTGCTCCGGTGCAGCCGTCGCCGCGGCACCATTGATCAGCGAAGCCGGGATCGTGATGATCTCGGGCGGCAACACATCGCCGGCCCTGACCTCGGACCTCGCGGGCACCGCTGGTGAGAACTACAACGAGGGCTACTACCGGACCGCACACAACGACCTCTATCAGGGTCGGGCTATGGCCCTGTTCGTGTTCAACGAACTCGGGCTGACAACCGCTGCGGCAATCCACGACGGCGACCCCTACACCCAGGGCCTCGCTCAGGCGTTCGTCGACGCCTACGAGGAGATCGGCGGAGAGATAACCGGATTCGCCGGCATTGCCAAGGGCGACACCGACATGGTTCCGGTGCTAACCGAGGTCGCCGCGGCCAGCCCGCAGGCACTCTTCTTCCCGATCTTCCAGCCGGAGGGCAACTTCATCGCGGCACAGGCACCGGGCGTTGCCGGGCTTGAGGACACTCAGCTGCTCGCCGCTGACGGTCTGCTGGTAGACGGCTACCTGGAGTTGGAGGAGACCGAGGGCATGTACTTCTCCGGGCCCGACGCCCGCTTCGGTGACAACGTCAACCAGTCGACCGGAAAGACCGCCGACGATGTGAGCGGCACCTATGAGTCCCTGTACGGCGAGGCCCCGACCTCACCGTTCTGGGGCCACGGCTACGACGCCACCGCCATGCTGCTCGACGCCATATCGGCGGCAAGCTACGTGGACGGTGACGGCAACCTCGTTATCGACAAGGCAGGGGTACGCGAGTTCCTCGACAACCTCACCGGTTACAACGGCCTCATCGGCCTGATCAATTGTGACGACTTCGGAGACTGCGGATCGCAGAAGGTGACGATCGTCCACCACCTCGATTCCGACGACTTCCGCGCCTCCATGGAGAACGTGGTCTTCGAATACGCCCCCTCGTAATTGAACAACTGTTGAGACGGCACCGGCCCCCGCCGCTGTGGTGGGGGCCGGTCCTGTTCCATTGATCATGCCCTCACCCGAAACTGCGGAGAACACCAAGCTGACCCGTCGCCTCGGCGTCGACACGTTCCTGTTCTTCATGAGGGTGGTCATGAGCACCTTCGTGATCCTCGGTCTGCTCATGTTCATCGGCCAGCAGATCGACCCCGACAACTTCATCGCGTCGCGCATCAACCCCGACGCCACCGGCCTCACCGCGGCCCAGTTCGAAGGGCTGGTGATCTCCGGGCTCTCGCAGGGAGCGATGTACGGTCTGATCGCGCTCGGCTATTCGATGGTCTACGGCGTGCTGGGCTTCATCAACTTTGCCCACGGCGAAGTCTTCATGGTCGGCGCGATGACGGGGATGATCACCTCCAACAAGCTCGACGAGTCCGGCGCCTGGGAGAGCAACTTCGCGCTCTCGCTGCTGTTCGTCCTGGTGATCGCGATCATCTGCTCCACACTCACTGCGGTGATCATGGAACGTGTCGCCTACCGGCCGTTGCGGGGCTCTCCGCGGCTGATCCCCCTGATCACCTCCATCGGCGTTTCGTTCTTCATCCAGAACGTCTCGGTTGTGCTGCTCGGCCCGGGCGCCAAGTCCTACCCGACCCTGCCGGACTGGCTGGCCCAGAAACACGAACTGTTCGGCTTCATCACCATCGAGGGAACCAGGCTGATGGTCCTGGTGGTGGCAGCAGTATCAATGGTGGCGCTGTGGTACCTCGTCGAGCGGACCAAGATCGGAAAGGCCATGCGAGCGGTGGCGGAGGACAAGGAGATCGCTTCGCTGATGGGGATCAACGTCAACCGCACGATCGTCACCACATTCGCTGTGGGCGGCGCGATGGCCGGCGTTGCGGGGATCCTCTGGGGACTGCTGTTCCGATCGGTGGTCCACACGACCGGGTTCCTGCCCGGGATCAAAGCGTTCAGCGCAGCCGTCGTCGGTGGCATCGGCAACATGGGAGGCGCGATGGCGGGCGGGATCACCCTCGGCAGCGCCGAGTCAGTGGCACCGCTGATCCTGCTCGAGCCCTGGGGCATCAACGGCGTCTCCCAACTCAAGGATGCGGTGGCTTTCCTTGTGCTCATCTTCGTGCTGTTGGTCAAGCCCACCGGCCTGTTCGGAGAACGGCTGTCAACCGAGGACCGAGCATGAGCGCCGTCTTCGTCGAACCTCACACACCAGAAAACCTCCCCGCTCGCCGCCTGCTCGACCAGGACTGGCGGAGACTGCTCAACTACGGGGTTCTACTGGCCTTGGTGCTGGTGTTCGTGGCCCTCACCAACATGCCGGTCAAACTTGATCGCCGAATGCTGATCGAACCGATCTTCTCGATGGGCTACCTCTCGGTGTTCTGGCTCCCGGCAGTCTTCGGTCTGCTGGTCTGCCGCGAACCGGTGCTGGCGGGAATGCCCAGCTACGCGAAGGGGCGCCGCGAAGTGCTCGCCGGTGCAATGGTTGGGCTGATCGGTGGCGCGGGCCTCAGTGTCCTCACCGTTCTGCTCGACAACTTCGACCTTCGCGATCCTTTGGTCAACTGGAGTCCCCAACTACTCGACCTGTTGTCCTTCGGACGCGGCTCCACCTTCGGTTTCGCCATCTGGCTTCCCATCGGCCTGGCGCTCGGAACTCTCGGCGGGTTGACCCATGTGCTGTCCACAACAGCACGGCGCGTACTGGGCTGGGCGTTCGTCACGGTCGTCGCTTTCGCCGTCTTCGAGACGGTGATCATCGACCTCTCCGAAGGCTTTGCCTCGCTCGGCGCCGAACGTGTGGTCGATGAGATCTACTTCATCCGCGGCGGGCTGACGATGCACGGCGCCGCGATCCTGGCCGTGTGCGGCGGCCTGTTCGCGGCTTTCGGACGTGACCAGGCCCAGCGTGCGAAAGCGCAGTTCCAGGCCCTGGAGGGAACCAGCCGAACCCGGGCCAATGCCATGGGTCTGCTGGCGTGTGGCGTCGCTCTGGTGGTGCTGCCCCTCTTCTTAGGCGGCATCACCAACGAGCTGCTGGCCAACGTCGGCCTGTTCGTGCTGTTGGCGCTGGGGCTCAACATCGTGGTCGGCCTCGCAGGAATACTGGACCTCGGATACGTGGCCTTCTTCGCCATCGGCGGTTACACGGCCGGCATTCTCACCACCACCAACCGGGGAGAGTCCTGGCCGGACTGGATGCCGGACTTCTACTGGGGCACGGCCCTCATCTTCGTGGTGATACTGGCCGCGCTCGCCGGTCTGTTCATCGGCGCGCCGGTGATCCGCATGCGCGGCGACTATCTGGCCATCGTCACCCTCGGTTTCGGCGAGATCATCCGCCTGCTGTTCCTGTCGGACTGGCTCGGCGGGTACACCGGGGCCGCCCAGGGAGTCACCAACATTCCCGGCGTGCAGGTCTTCGGTCTGGCGACGGTCAAGGGAACCGATCCCCGCGCCGTGTTCTACCTGGTGCTGTTCTTCTGCGCGATCGCCATCTACGTATCGTGGCGGCTGGAACGCAGTCGGCTGGGACGCGCCTGGATGGCGATCCGAGAGGACGAGTCCGTTGCAGAGGCGATGGGAATCAACACGGTCAACGCCAAACTCATGGCGTTCGTGGTCGGCGCAGTGCTGGCCTCGTTCTCGGGAGCCATCCTCGCCGCCAAAGTAGGCTCGGTGTTCCCGAACAGCTTCATCATCCTGGTCTCGATCGTGATCCTGGTGGTCGTGATCGTCGGGGGTATGGGCAACATCGTGGGCGTGATCGTCGGTTCGGTGGTGCTGATCGGCATTCTCGGCGGACCGCGCCAACCGGGCCTGTTGCAGGAGTTTTCCGAATACAAGCTGTTGATCTACGGGGTGCTGCTGGTCTGGATGATGTTGAAACGGCCCGAGGGCCTGGTGCCGAACGTCCGCCGTACCCGGGAGCTCCACCAGGAGGAATACCTTCAGGACGCCTGGCTCCGCGGGGAGATCGACACCGACGCCGACTCGCACGCCGACGGCGGCACCGATGCCGAGCCGGGAGTGCTCCCGACATGAGACAGCGTCTGTTGACCATCAACAAGCTCAGCGTCACCTTCGGCGGGCTCCACGCCCTCAAAGACCTCGACTTCCACGTCGACGAGGGCGAGATCGTGTCGGTCATAGGACCCAACGGCGCCGGCAAGACCACCTTCTTCAACATGATCTCAGGGATGGTCACACCGACCTCCGGCGACATCATCTTCAAGGGCGAGTCGCTGTTGGGGCTCGACCCCAACCAGGTGACCGCTGCGGGAATAGCCCGCACGTTCCAGAACGTCCGCCTGTTCGCCAACATGACCATCCTCGAGAACGTGATGGTCGCCCAGCACTGCCGCACCCGACAGGGAATCTGGGGTGCGCTGCTCCAGACCCGCTCCTTCAAGCAGGAGGAACGGGAGATCCGCGAGCACGCTGAGTTGGTGTTGAGCTTCTTCGGCACCCGCCTGGTGGGCTACCGGCTGGACCAGCCCGCCGCGGTGCTGTCCTATGCCAACCGGAGACGCCTGGAGATCGCCCGGGCAATGGCCACCAGGCCGACGGTCATCCTGCTCGACGAACCTGTCGCCGGGATGAACCCCAAGGAGTCCGCGGCGCTCACTCAACTGATCGGGGAGCTGCGCAGCGACTGGGGCTTCACAATCGTGATGATCGAACACGACATGAGCGTCGTTCGAGACGTGAGCGACCGGGTGGTGGTGCTCGACCACGGCGAGACGATCGCGCAGGGATCCTACGAGGAAGTGTCGACCAACCCCGACGTGATCGAGGCATACCTCGGACGCCCCGCCAAGGAGTCCGCATGAGCGCTACCGACAACGGCACCGGCAACGGCGCTACCGCCCTGCTTGAGATGCGCGGTGTCAACACCCACTACGGCGCCGTCCACATCCTCAAGGACGTCGAGTTCTCGATCTATCCAGGCGAGTTGGTGTGCCTGCTCGGGGGCAACGCCTCAGGCAAGTCGACCACGCTGAAAGCCCTGCTGGGAATGGTGACGCCCACCACCGGCGATGTACTGCTCAACGGCGAGACAGTCACCGACAAACCGATCTCGTATCGGGTCGAACGGGGCGTGACGATGGTTCCCGAGAACCGGCGACTGTTCAAACGGCTCTCGGTCAAGGACAACCTCGAACTCGGAGCCTTCCTGCGTTCGGACCGCTCCGCCATCGATGCGGACCTCGAGCGGATATTCGCGATGTTCCCGCGGGTCAAGGAGCGACTCAACCAGAAGGCCGGCACCCTGTCCGGCGGTGAGCAGCAGATGGTGGCGATAGGCCGGGCCCTGATGTCTGACCCGAAGGTGCTGTTAATGGACGAACCTTCGATGGGGCTCGCTCCGGCCCTGGTACAGACGAACTTCGAGTTGATCAAGCAGATCCATTCGCAGGGAGTGGCCATATTCGTGGTCGAGCAGAACGCCAACATGGCGCTCTCGATCGCGGACCGGGGCTGGGTGCTTCAGACCGGCCGAGTCGTCCTCGACGACACCGCCGAGGCCCTCCTCGCCAATCCCGATCTCCGTGCCAGCTACCTCGGAGAGACCTGATCAGCCGGTTTGTCGAGGGCGGTGGCGGCGAGCCGCTCGAGCAGGGCCAGTGTCTTGGAGCGGAGGGTCTCGGCAGCTGTCGCCAGGTTCTCAACGAACTGAGCCTCGGTGGCAACGGGCGAGTCGACCAGATCGGTGATCGTCTTGACAGCGCCTACAGGAATTGCGTGGAGGTGGCCGACCCATGCAACAGCCGCCGCCTCCATCTCCTTGACCTCGGCACCGCTGGCAATGATCCTCTCGCGGTCGGTCGGTGACTCGTCGAAGCTGTCGCCGGTCGTGACGATGCCGAGTCAACAACCGAGCGCTGAGGCGTGACTCCGCAGGTCCGCCGCAGCAAGCTTGCTCTCACCCATGACATCGAAACCCGGTAGCGGGATCCGACGGTCATGACAGGTGAAGCGGGGCCACGCGAAGTAGGCGTCACCGATCTGCGCGCCGGCCCGGAGCCATCCGCCGGCGGTCCCGATCGAAAGAACCAGATCCGCAGCGGGACGATCCAGGTTGAGGGGACGATCCAGGTTGAGGGGACGATCCAGGTTGAGAGCGACGTGGGTGGTGAGGGCCGCGGCTGTGCTGCCGACCGCATCGACGCCGAAGATCGGATCGGTCCCGTTGACCGCGAGGAGCACGTCGGGTCTGTCGTCAGTCGCAGGAGCATGCGAGAGCCGACACGGCAGGCCGGCGGCCCAGACCGGCGGGTCGAGAGGCTGCGCCCCGAGAGCGTCTCGCAGCGGCGCCGCCTCCGCCTCCATCGCCATGACGATCACCACACGCTCCGCCCGCTCGACAGCGGTGTGACCGCGAGTCGCGGATCCAGCTTCGGTGCTCATTGGGCTCGAATCGTAGCGAAGAGCGCCCGCAGACAGGTGAGAGCGTGTCATGTGGCGGGGTGCCACTTCCGCTCTTGTTCGCTTCGCCCACGGGGCCGCGAGGCCGTGGGCGGCCGCTCGTTCCACGGCCTCGCGCCGTGTGGTCCGCGGGGTCCCACCTATTCGCTCGGCCTCTAGGGCAACAGTCCCAGGGCGTCGGCAACCCGGTCTCGGTGCTGTCGGGCATCGCCGTAGGCGCCCGAGAGGCTCCAGCCCCGCTTCAGCCAGATCTGCAGGTCGTACTCGAACGTGTAGCCGATAGCCCCGTGGCACTGCAGAGCGGCTCGACAGGCCCGATCAACCGCATCGGACGCCATCGCCTTGGCCATCGACACGTCGCGGCCCCGCAGCACCGAATCGTCACAGTGTGCGACCGACCAGGCCGCCCGGTACACCAAAGGAGCAGAGAACTCGATCCCCAGTCTGACGTTCGCAAGATGATGCTTGACGGCCTGATAGGTGCCCACCGGCTTGCCGAACTGCCTGCGCTCGGTCACATACTCGACGGTGGTGTCGAGCAAGCGCCGCGCAACACCGACACACTGCGCGGCGGTGCCCAGAGCGGCCCGATCAGCCGCCAGAGCGACGTCCGCACCGGCCAGAGGGTGTGCTGCGTCCGGGTCGAAACTGATCTCGAAGAGGCGACGGGACTGATCAATCGAGTCTTTGGGCGTGACAGTCAACGCCTCAGCATCAACGGCTACCAGCGATTCTGAATGCTCAGCAATCACAAGGTCGGCCGACGCTGCGGCCACAACATTGGGGCCTCCCGACGCCAACGCCAACGTGACCGTGCTCCCACCACTGAGCGCCGGATCCAACAGCTCAGAAGCACCCGCAACAGCCAGCGCGGGAACTGCCACGGCCATGTGCTCCATCAACGGTTCGGGGACCCCCGCGTAGCCCGCCTCCTCGAGCAGACGAACCGACGCCACCTCGTCCATGCCGAGTCCGCCCGCTTCGGTCGGGGCCATGGTCGCCAGCACACCAACCTCTGCGAGCGTGGCCCACAGCCCAGGCACCCGCCCGTCGTCGCTCTCCCAGCTTGTGCGAATCGCCTCTGCGCTGCACTCGCCGGCGAAGACTTCGCGGACCGTGTCACGGAACATGTCGTGCTCTTCGGTGAAACTGAAATGCATCAGCGCTACCTCCGGGGCAGACCCAGCACGCGTTCAGCGATGATGTTGCGCTGAATCTCGTTGGTTCCCGCATAGATCGGCCCGCCGAGGGCGAACACGTATCCGTCGAGCCAGTCGCTCGGGACTTCCGCTTCATCGCCGAGCAGGCGCAGCGCCGTTGCATGGAGCTCCAGATCCATCTCAGACCAGAAGACCTTCATCAAGCTGGCCTCGGATCCGAGGTCACCGCCTGCCATCAACTCGGCGGTCACAAAATAGGTCTGCCAGCGGTATGCCTCTGCACGGATCCAGGCGTCAACCACCTCGTCTCGCAGGCGTGCGTCCAAGCCGTCAGCCGTCTCGCCCAGTTCGGCAGCCAGACGCCTGAGCCGTTCCGCAGCAGCCATGAAACGACCGGGGCTGCGCAGGTTCAGCCCGCGCTCGGAACCCGCTGCAGCCATGGCCACCGCCCAGCCCTGGCCCGGTTCGCCGAGAACGTGATCAGCGGAGACCCTGCAGTCGTCGAAGAAGATCTCCGCGAATCCCGACTCGCCGTCGAGGCGTTGGATCGTCCGGCGGGTCATGCCCGGCGCATCGGCCGGCACCAGCAGGTAGCTCAGACCGGCGTGGCGTTCGGCGGTCGGGTCGGTGCGCACAATGCAGAAGATCCAGTCTGCGTACTTGCCCCTCGAGCACCAGGTCTTCTGGCCGTTGACGACATAGTCGTCGCCGTCACGGACCGCCGTCGTCTTGATTCCAGCCAGATCCGAACCGGCTTCGGGCTCAGACCAGCCCTGTGCCCAGATCTGCTCGCCGCTGGCCATTCTCGGGAGGAAGTAGTCCTGCTGGGCCTTGGTGCCGAAGTTGAAGACCGTGGGGGCCAGCAGGCTCACGCCGTTGGCACTCACCCGGCCCGGCACGCCCGAGAGCCAGTACTCCTCCTCATAGATCAGCCATTCGATCAGGTCACAGTCGCGCCCGCCGTAGGCCGCGGGCCACGCCGGCACAGACCAGCTTCCCTCGAACAGGGTGCGTTCCCATCCCCGATGCTGCTCGAACCCGGCCGCTGAGTCCATCGAGGAGAACTCTTCGGTCGGGCGGTTCTCGTGCAACCAGGTCCGGCATTCGTCGCGGAACTCGATATAGCGCGGCGACAGCTCAAGGTCCATCAGCGAAACTCAGCCTTGCGCACACCGCTGGGGTCGAACACCTCCCGGATCAGCCTCAACTCCTCATCCGTGGGCAGCCGACTTTCGCCGACATCGCCGGTCACGGCCAGCTCGAAGGGCGAGGCCTCCTGCGCCTGTTCGAGGCTGACCCCAGGATGCAGCGAACGCACACGCATCCTGCGGTCTTCGGTGTCGAAGTCGTAGGCCCCGAGGTTGGTGACCACCCGCCTGATCTCGAAGTGTCTTCGGCTGGCTTCGGGCAGCTGTGCGATGCGGTCATATCCGGGGGCGGAGACAACGTCGACCGTGTTGGAGAAGGTGCGGGCCTGATTCGGTATCCAGTAGGTGGTGGGGTGGTTGAGCAGGTTGCCCGGAGCTCCACGCAGCCCCAGCAGCTGCGCTTTGGGCTTGCGGTAGGGCCCGATGGCCGCAAAGTTCTGATTGCCGTATTGATCCATTTGGCTGGCACCCATCACCACATGGCGTTTCCCCGACCACACCTGATCGAAGACCGTTCTAAACGGCATGTATCCCTCGATCACTGCGGTTGAAGGGTCTCCACCGAGCGGAAGGTTGCCCTCGATCGCATAGGCGATCGTGTCGGTCAGCATGAGGCCGGGTTCAAAGGACGCCCTTGCCAGACGCCCGGCGATCACCGGCAGCGGGCCCATCGGGTTGCACAACACTTCGCCGTCACCCCTGAAGGCCTCCGCCAGAGCGACGACGCAGATCTCATCAAGAGTGGCGGTCATTGCGCGCTCCTTCGGTGAGCTTGGCGACGTAGGCATCGTGTGATTCGAGTTCCAACCAGTCCTTGCGGAACTGCTCCCAGGCCTCGGGGTCACGGGCGGTTGCGGCGTAATCGCCCTGGAAGGCCTCGTCGCGACCGTAGTCGGGAGGGCATTCGGTGAAATGGGCACCTTGTGATGCCTGCACGACTCCGTCGACGTGGGTTCGCGGGATCCGCAGCGTGTGAATCGATCCCTCTTGAAGAAACTGCTCTGTGGGAACGATCTGTTCTGCAGACATGAAGGTCTTGTCAGCAGCCATTGCGAACAGGTCGTCGAAATACAGGTCCGGTCCCAGGAACTGGCCGTTGCCCTTGGCATCGGCCCGGTTCATGTGGAGGATCGCCGCATCCATCTGAAATGCCGGAACGGCCACCAGCTCCTCGCCGTCGTCGTAGGGAGACCTCACCGTCTTGAGATCAGGGTTCTCCGACATCATCGCGGTGCCCAGACCTGCTCGGGTCGGATAGAAGGGCATTCGATGGGCGGCGGCCATCAAGCCCAGATAGAAGGCACCTTCGTCGAGTTCGGAGATGTCGACGGCGCCTGTCTGGCGGGCGACCCGGAAATGGGGTTCCAACGGGATCGAGTCCAGCGAAACGAAGCCGTAGGTGACCTTTCGGACCTTTCCCGCAGCGCACAGGATCCCCACATCGGGTCCGCCGTAGGAGACGATGTCGAGGTCGGTCAGGTCGCTGCGCAGAATGGCCCGCACCAGCGACATCGGCTTGCGACGAGACCCCCAGCCGCCGATGCCGAGCGTCATCCCACTGCGGAGTTCAGCGATGACCTCGTCCTCGGTCATTCGTTTGTCTGCCACTGAGACTCCCCTCATCGATCGTGCCGGTCCCGGCCTCAAGGGCCCCCTGACGGTATTCCACCGCAATCCGCGTTGCTAAACCCGCAGCGGAGGTCCCTCCGGCTAGCACAGGCACCAAGACGGTGACGGCAACTGTTCGGCGCAGGGGTGTGAAAATACGCGTAGGGTTCTATTCCACCGGACCTCCTTCAGATTCGGTGCGTCTCAACTCCGATTCTGGAGGCCCGGGCACCCCGCAATGGACCCAGTCCCCGCTCATATTCGAAGAGCTACAATGCTGCTTCTGGTACTCGTGCTTGGCATCCTGCTGCCGGCGTCATGCGGGTCTGACGGCGAAGCACTGGAACACATCGCCAATCGCTCCGATAGTGCTTCGCGTGAGCGAACCTATTCCTCGGTCACCGAACTCCGCGACCTGATAACTCAACGCAAGGAGTCAGAGGTTGGGAACGAATTGGTTGTCGTCGGTGAGATCACCGAGGTCAGCAGAGGTGCATCGTTCAGTTGGGATGTCGATGACACAACAGACACAGTGGTCAAGACCCAATACCCTTTCGGCGACGATCGGGCGATGGTTCGTACCATTCACTTGACTGTTGCTGTTTCGGAGGTGATTGCCCCGCCCAGCGAAGAGAATATCGGGACGATTACCGTTGGTCTTGTATTCGACTCTGGGATTGGTTTCGATGCCGTAAACAATGACTATTCAGACCTTGGGACGGTGGTGTTGTTCCTAAGCCAAAGCGCAGTGTTCGACTACGAACCTGGGATCTATGGAATCTTCGAAGGTGGCGCGTTGATGGGAGTGCTTAAGAATGACGGAACTCTGCATTTCCCGGCTATGTCAGAGCCGGGAATTCTCCTCGGCGGCAGCCGAACGATCGCGTTGGACACGCTGAGGGTCGGAGACGTCGACCGCTAGTTGGTCGATCGCTAGTTGATCGACTGGCAAACACCCATAACACCTGGACTCACAAACGGGTCCCCGTCACCCTCGGTTTCTCGGCTTGCTTGGCCCCGAAGGCTCGCCGGTAGGGTGGCGGCATGGTCGAGACGCACGACTCTCTTGACATGAGCGGTCGCACTGTCATCGTCACCGGTGGCACCAAGGGTCTCGGGCGGGTGATCGCCACACGCTTTCTGGAGCAGGGCGCGGACGTGGTGATCTGTGCCCGTAGCGAACCGGAGGGCCCGGTCGAGTTCGAGGGCCGGCAAGCTGTCTTCGTCGCCGCCGACATTCGCGATCCAGACCAGGTCACAACAGTGGTGTCGGCCGCGATCGAGGCGACCGGCCGGATAGACGTGCTCGTCAACAATGCCGGCGGGGCGCCCCCAACAGAGAGCGCCACGGTGTCGCCGCGGTTCAACGACAGGATCACTGCACTCAACCTCTTGGCGCCGATGACTTTCGCTCAGGCTGTGCACGACCAGATGCAGTCACAATCCGACGGTGGGGTGATCATCAACATCACCTCGGTTAGTGGGATTCGGGCCAACCCTCAGGGCGCGGCCTACGGGGCCGCCAAAGCGGGGCTGATCAACCTGACGGAGACTCTGGCGCACGAATGGGGACCGAAGATCCGTGTGATCGCCCTGGTGGTGGGGATGATCGTGACCGAGCAGGCCCACCTGTTCTACGGGGACGAGGAGGGGATCGCGGCGGTCGGCCGAACGCTGGCCCTCAAGCGCATGGGCACTCCCGACGAAGTAGCCGACGTTGTGCTGTTCGCAGCCTCGCCTCTGGCCCGCTGGGTGTCGGGTTGCGCGATCCCCGTCCACGGCGGCGGTGAGAGCCCCGGCTACATCGACGCCTCAACTGTCGAGCAGTCCGGCAGGCCGAAGTCATGACCGAGGTCGCGGACGCCTCAGATGGTCTTGAGCGGCGCTCGTTGCTGACTGACCGCACGACCATCGCGGCCCTGTTGGTCATGGTCTCCGCGGCGATTTTCGTCTTCATCGCATTCACGAACCGCCACGACCACAGCACCCGCGATCATCCCAGCGCCGAGGTCGTCACCGACGCGAGCGCTTCAGATCCAGAACACGATCACAGCACCCACGACCACTCAGAGGACATCGGATCGACGTTCGTGAGCACCGAGCGCATCAGCCCGCCTGAGGCTTGCCGCACCATCGTCGGCTGCGATGACGCGGGACCGAAACCGCAGAGTCCCGGCGATCGCGGCGGTTGGGCGCAGTTCCTGACCCTCGGCGCGGTGGCCGTCGGGCTCGCCTTCATTGCCACGAAGATCATCCGCTCCAGCCGTGGAGCCCGCGCCACCCGGGGAGCCCGCACCACCCGGTCATGAGCACCGGGCGACCTTCAACCTGTGGAGAATAATCCAGGAAAATTCTCCATCCGATGGAGAGAAATCCTCAATTGGACCTCGTCCACCGCGATGCCCTGCATCAGACTGACTGGTCCCGCGTCCAGACCAGCGCGTTCTTGCAACGGCTCACGGGAGGGCTGGGATCACGGGTGAACAGCTCAGCAATCGCAAACGACCTACGCACGTCGGCCAACACGGTACGACGACGGATCACCGCTCTGCAGGAGGCTTTCGTTTTATGGCCGTGCCACCGATCCCACAATCTGGAGCCGCAACTGCGTGCACAAGAGAAGCTGTACTTCACCGATCCGATCTTCACCCGCCTTCAGCCCGACAGCTCCACCGACTCTTCTCTGCTGTCTGAACAACAACTCGGGGTGGCGCTGTTGCGGGCACTGGAACGCGAGGAACCCGGCACTTACCTGGAGTTCGACCGGGTTTGCGCTGTCTTGGTCGGTTGGCACGGTAGTTGGTGCTCGTGGATCTGCTCCGAGGTGAGCGCCCCCCGCTCGATGTCGGCGTACGCGCCCAGGCGGTCTCGGAGGTCTCGGTCCATGGCGAGCCCGCTCGGGTCGCGGTCGCCGACGTAGACAATCGTCGTGGCTCCGGAGCCGTCATAGTCGACGATCCGGTCCACGGCCTCCTCCAGCGCGGTCAGCGACGCGTAGCCGCGGCAGGCCAGCGCAGGCACCCGCCAGCGCAGGCACCCCCAGCGGGCAGCGACCGGGCCGACAACGCCCATCACCGCGGCCTTCTCAGCCCAGACCTCGACGCGATCCGCTCCGGCCCAGGGGTCGGTCTCGCAGCCGGCGGCCAGCGCCTCGATCTGGCGGCGCACAAGTCCGGGCACGTCGCCGGTGGCGTCGTAGTCGAACACGGGCACGTGAGCGACACGGCCCAGGTCGTCGAGGCAGCGCGACCCGTGTCGCGGCGGGGTGCAGCTCGTCAAGGATCTCCGGGAGGTACCACGGCCCGCCGAGCATCTCATCGGGGCGGGGTCGTCGGTCACCGACAGTCCTCGCAGCGGTCATGGGGCCTCGATCAGAGGTTCGGGCAATCGCCGTGGCAGACCTTCGGGACGCAGTCCGCGGGATCCCAGTCGAGCCGCTCAGCGGTGGCGGCCTCGTCGTCGTCAGCAAGCCCACACCATCACCACCAGCAGGTTTCTGCACAATCATGTCCGTCGTGTCTGTGGCGCTTCGTCGACAAGGATTGCTTTGTTGGGCATCCCGATGGGCCATGCTTGTACTGTTTTCATTAATTCTATGATATGTAAAGGCTTTACAAGGGTCACTGTCACACCCTGTGTCTAAGGTTGTGTCATGGAATCAGCTTCTGTGACCGGCCTGTTGGACCCCACCACCGCTGTTGGTGTCGGTTGTGGCATTGCCGGGTCGGTGTGTGTCGGGCGGGTTGATGAGGCGGGGTTGTCTGATGAGGGGCTGCGGTCACACTTGAAGGTGTTGGGTCGTGCGGAGTCTCGGTTGGTGGCGATGAGGTCGCGGGCGTTGGCTGAGTTGAGCCGCCGTCACAGCACCGCGGATGCGCAGCGTCTGGTACGTGACGAGCTGCAGGCCTCCAAGCGAGAGGCCAAACGCGATGTTGAGACCGCGGCGCGGTTGGCGGAACTGCCAGCCACCAGTGAGGCGTTGGAGTCTGGTGAGATCCCCCAAGGTCACGCCCGGTTGATCGCCCGAGCATCTGGGGAGAGCCTGATCGATGAGGCGCTGCTTGTCGAATCAGCCAACAGCGAGCCCTTCGATGAGTTCGCCCAGACTGTGAAACGCCATCAACAAGACGTGGCCGATGACGACGGACAAGCCTTGTTGGACCGTCAACGCGCCAAACGCAAAGCACGGATCTTCGAATCAGCCGACTCTGGGATGTTCGTGCTTTCTGCCGAGTTCGATCAGATCACCGGAGCACGAATCGCCACCGCGTTGACCGCCAAAGAACGACAGCTGTGGCACCGCGAGGACCCCACGGCGCGTGCCACGCCCCAGCAGCGCATGGCCGACGCGTTGGCCAAGCTGATCTGTCAACCATCCGGTGACGGAAAGTCTGCGGGCACGGATCTGCTGGTGATCGCAGATTTCGATGTGCTCAAACAACAACTCGACAACCCCCGGTTGGCTGACGGTTCACCAATACCGATCGTTGAGCTGCACCGCCTGGCGCTCGAAGCAAACCTGTTGCCCTCGATCTTCGACGCCAAAGCCCAAGACATGTGGATGGGCCGCCGCCTGCGGACCGCGACTGAAGCTCAACGTGTCGCGTTGATCGCAAGAGACCAGCACTGCATCGGCTGTGGCGCCAACCCCTTGTGGTGCCGAGCACATCACATCATCTGGTGGTCAAGGAACGGACCCACCTACCTCGACAACCTCGCACTGGTCTGCGACGACTGCCACCACAAAATCCACGACCACCACTGGCAAGTCCACCAAGACCCAACAACCGGAAAATACGACCTCAAACCCCCTGGCGCCACCGACACGACAACTGCGATCAAGCAGATCAGGACACAAAGCCGAACCACCCAGAGCAACCCAACCGCCGCAACGAACACCACCGACCCCAGCAGGACACAAGACCGAACCGCCCAGTGCAACCGAACCACCGCATGCCCGGGCGATACGGAGACGTCCAAACAGATGACACTGACCGGCCCCCTACAACAGCACGCAGTCGGCGCCGGCGACGCCGATCCGTCAAACAGAAAACGCTGACCGACGCCCAACAACAGCACGCAGTCGGCGCCGGCGACGCCGATCCGTCAAACAGAAAACCCAGACCGGCACCGAACAACACCAACACCCCTCCGGCCCTCGGACCGACACACGATGACGCAGACACCTCCTAATCGACCACCCGGACAAGCCCTGCGGGGTTGAGACGCCGAAGCGGTCAATGGAGCAGGCTGGCGATATATCCGACAAAAATGATCGGAATTAGGTGCTTTAGTTGACCCAGTAGGTTATGGTGTCCTGGAATCCTGACTGTTCGGATCGGGATTATCTGGATTGTGCAACCATGGCTCCATACCCGGTCAACCTGGAACTCAGCGGTCAACCCGTCCTCGTCGTCGGAGGCGGACCGGTCGCGGCCCGCAAGGTAGCAGGCCTGCGAAGCGCTGATGCTCGCGTGACTGTCGTCTCCCCCACTGCAGTCCGCGGGATCAGCGCTGACCCCGACGTGCGTTGGTTGGCACGCCCGTACCGGCAAGGAGAGGTATCGGCCTACCGTCTCGCCGTCACAGCCACCAACGACCCCGAAGTCAACGCCGCGGTGAAGGCCGACGGCGACAGGGCCAACGTGTTCGTCAACTCCGCCGACGACCCCTCCAACTGCTCGTTCACGCTTCCCGCCGTGGCCCGCCGAGGCGACCTGCAGATCACCGTGTCGACCGGCGGCCGCAGCCCCGGCCTCGCCCGATGGTTGCGCCGAAGACTCGAGCGTCAACTCGACGAGGGCTACGAAGGGCTCCTCACGCTGCTGGCCGAGACCCGGGCCGAGGCCCGCGCCAGATTCGGCACATCGGAGATCCCCGGATGGGACGCCGCGCTCGACGACGGACTGCTCGAACTGGTGCAGCAGAACCGAACGACCGAAGCCCGAGAACGTCTTCACGACCACCTCGGCCTGACGCCGGAAGGTGTGCTCACATGACCGTTTACCTCGTCGGTGCAGGGCCGGGAGACCCCGACCTGCTGACCGTCAAGGCCACCAGACTGCTGCAGCGCGCCGATGTGGTCGTCTACGACCGCCTCATCGAGCCGGCAGTGCTCGACCTCGCCCCGCCCTGGGCCGAGATGATCGACGTCGGCAAGCGCCCCGGCGCACCCACGGACTCCCAGACCCGAATCAACGATGTGCTGATCGACCGGGGCCGCCGGTTCGACTGCGTCGTCCGTCTCAAAGGGGGCGACCCCTTCGTGTTCGGACGCGGCGGGGAGGAGGCACTCGAACTGCGGGCCGCAGGCATCGACGTCGAGGCGGTACCGGGGATCACCTCTGCATTAGCGGCACCCGCCGCGGCCGGGATACCCGTCACCATGCGAGGCGTTAGCAGCGGTTTCACCGTCGTCACCGGCCACCAGGACCCCAACACCGACCAATGGCTCGACTGGGACGCCCTCGCTCGCACCGGCACGACCCTGGTGATCCTGATGGGCGCATCACGCACCACCCTGATCTCGCAGCGGCTCATCGCCGCCGGAATGGCCACCGACACGGCCGTCGCCATCGTCTACTCCGCTACGACCGACCACGAGAGCGTCACAAGAACCACCCTCGCCGAACTTCCCGACATCGAAGTAACCAACCCGTCGACGCTGGTGATCGGCTCAGTCGCCGCCCAATCCGTGATCAAAACGGAACTGACTCAGTGCTTAGCGGAGGTGACCATGGCCGCAGCCGGGCTGAATCGAGGCGAAACCGGGCTGGCCCCGGCCGTAGACGCAATCCCCGCCTCTCCCGGCCATTTCAACACCAACGCGCTCGCCAACCATCACGAACTAGCCAACCATCAACAACCCGCCAACCGACACGAACCCGCCAACAACCACCAACCGGCCGGCAACGGGGAAGCGGCCGGCTCTCAAGAACCGGCCCACCGCCAAGAGACGACCGACCGTAATGAACCGACCCGGAAAGGGGCCCTGAGATGACCCTCCTCGAAACGACCAGAATCGAAACACGGCCCGTCGATCCCGACATTCAAGCGGACATCGACAAGTTCCGCGACGTTCTCGCCCAATACCGGAGAGGCGAAGTCTCAGAGGATGTGTTCCGAGTCTTCCGACTGACCAACGGCATTTACGGCCAACGGCAGGGCGGAGACAACCATATGGTTCGAGTCAAGGTTCCCTACGGGTCCATGGACCCCGAACAGTTCGAGATGCTGGCGTTCATCGTCGAGCGCTACAGCCGAGGCTGGGCCCACATCACCACCCGACAGAACCTCCAGTTCCACTTCGTGCAACTCGATCAGATCCCCGACGTGCTCGACCATCTCGCGGCAGTGGGCATGACCACCCGCGAAGCCTGCGGCGACACCGTTCGCAACGTGCAGGGCTGTCATCTCGCCGGTGCCTGCCCCCATGAGAACCTCGACATCACGCCGTGGGCGGAAGCGGCCTACCGCCACTTCGTGCGCAACCCGTTGAGTCAACGACTGCCCCGCAAGTTCAAGATCAACTTCTCGGGATGCGAGACCGACTGCGGTCAGGCCATGTTCAACGACGCCGGTGTGATCGCCACCACCCGCACCCTCGACGACGGAACGACCGAGGCAGGATTTCGAGTCTTCGTCGCCGGAGGACTCGGCACAACGCCGTTCCCCGCCCAGGCAATTGAAGAGTTCACCCGCAAGGAGGAACTGCTCCCCACACTTGAAGCGATCCTGAGGGTCTTCGACCAGACCGGCAATCGAGACAACAAACTCCGCGCCCGGATGAAATGGGTGGTCGAACAACTCGGAATCGACGAGGTTCGACGGCGCGTGCTCGCCATCCGCAAGTTCCTGCTCGCCTCCTCGTCGTACCCAGGTGGTCTTCCCACCGAAGTGCGAGTCGACGGCGATGCGCCCGCCGGGATAGATGCCACCGCGAACATCACGAAGGTCGGGCAGGGAATACCGGTCAGCATCGGTGGGGCCTCCCCGTACGACAAATGGTTCAGCGCCAATGTGGTGCGGGGAATCGCCTCAGGTCAGGTGTCTGCCTACGCCTGGGCGCAACTCGGAGACATCACAGCTGAACAGTTCCGTGCGATCGCCGCGATCAGCCGGGACTTCGAAGCCGACATCCGCCTGACAAACCGTCAGAACCTGATCATCCGGGGACTCGACGAGTCGCAACTGCCCGAACTCTACCGACGGTTGGATGCCGCAGACATGGCACGACCCGGCGCGGAGTTGGTCAGAGACGTGGTGGCCTGTCCCGGTGCCGACACCTGCAACCTCGCGGTCACCCAGAGTCGGGGACTCGCCAAAGCGATCGGCGACGCCCTCGAGACCGAAGGACTCGCCGAAGTGGCCGGTCTGCGAATCAACATCAGTGGATGCCCCAACTCCTGCGGGCAGCATCATGCGGCCGACATCGGATTCTTCGGGGCCGAGCGCCGGGCCAACGGGCGTTCAGCACCCGGCTATCAGATGATGCTCGGGGGCTACATCGGGCAGGAACAGGCACACTTCGGAACCAAGACCCTGCGACTGCCGGCAAAGAACGCGGCCGAAGCGGCGGTGCGGGTTGTTCATCGTTTCAACGACGAACGCACCGTCGGCGAGTCGTTCCGTGCCTGGATCGAGCGTTCCGGTGGGGTGAAGAGCATCGCCGCGGGACTCAAGGACCTCGACCAGTTCCCGGCCTATGACGATGACCCGGAGTTCTACACGGACTTCGACGAGGCAGGCCCCTACGAAGCAGTCGTCGGCGATTCGGAGTGCGCCACCTGAACCCGGGCACGCCGACTTGATTCGGGAGAAGCCAACCGACCCAAAATATCGCAACCGACCACGGGCATCCGACCGAGTCGGGAAGCACGACCGACAGCGACCTACCATTGCTCCAACAGAGCGCCCGTTTTCTATCCCGCTGGTTTGCGTTGTTTCAGTTCATACTGGGCGTTGGCTCCGAACTCAACCCTGAATGGGGCTGCGTGAGCTGAAGCCGGGTCGGCCTTGACGCCCTCGGCGCCCAAACATCGCAGGATCCAGTCAAGCCACTCGTCGTGTTCATCCGGCTCGAGCATTGAGATAATCTGTCGCGTGAGTTCGCGCCCGTTGGCAAACTTCCAATTGCTGCCAAGCTCGTTGAGGGGCCAGAAATCCCAACGGTGATCGTCTCTCAGAACGACACGTCTGCCATTGCTGAGATCCGCGAACTCTTGGGAGCGGAACTCGCGTATTCCCCACGCAGTCATCTCCTTGCGCTGGGACTCCAGCTCCCTACCGGACCAATCCACATGGTAGGGCTGCTCAAGAAAGGCGTAACCGCCGACGTTGGTCGGGGAATACACAGGATCGGTCAAGTAGTCCAACTCACAGACAGCACCGAACGCGACAACATCCACGGCTCTTCCTCCAGCTTCAGAAATCAGCTCAACCTCCGTCTTGGGCTGACGCAGTTCATGTTGGACGCGAGGGCCGAACTCCACAACAAAAGGCGCCGCGTGGACCGATGCCGGGTCAACCTCAAAACCCGATAAACGTAAACCTTCGATCACCCATCCCTCCCAGACGTCAATGGTGTCCACCTCGTCTGGGCCAAGCACCCAGATTGCGTCTCTGATGAGTGCTCGCCCGACTGCGGTCCTCCACTTGCTGCCATAGTCGTTTCGCGGCCAGCTAGACCAGCCACGGTCGTCCTTTAACGTGACACGCCTTCCATCACTGAGATCCGCGAACTCCTCCAATCGAAAATGGGGTTTGCCCGACTCGACCATTCTTTGTCGCTGTCTCGACATCAGATCGGGGGACAACAACATGTCACGAGTAGCAAAGGAACCCTTGCCTATCAGGGGCTTCGGTCTCTTGTTCTGGGCGAAAGATTCTGCTTCCAGGTCTCCAGGCACCACATTTCCCGGAGAATCAAGCGCAGGTTGACGTTGTGGAGCATCCAAATCTACCAGTTCGCACACCGCGCCGAGCGCAACTACGCCAACCACGTCCCGTCCCTCCAATCCAACGAAAGACCTACCGGGAGGTGCAGGGAATGCTATAGGCGCTAGAATGATACTTCTCGGATCCGTCAACTTCACCCGGAATATCAACATCAACAACAGCACGCCAAGAAACGGTCCGCCTTGTAACACAAGTGAACCGAGCGTTCACTCTTGCAGCGCTGTTTCCGGTTCCCGGCCACAGCCGTTTGGTCTTGGACTTGTTGACTGTATGCCAGTAGCAAATGGTTCCTTCGGCGACGGAACCGCATCGATACACTTGGAGCGCTACCCAGACATCTGCTTTTTCTGGACAATCGCCTCCAAGGGGCCTCCACCAGCCATGCACTGACACATCAGTCCGATTGAACGAGTTTGAGATGTGGACATCATCGCTGTCTCCGGTGTGTTGGCAGTTGGTGAACCAAGGCCAACGCGCCAAAGACGATCCAGACCTCGACCAAGCGGACAGATCGCTGTCTTCGTCGGCGTATGCGCCAGAAAACTGGCTGTCCACAAAGTCGCCGTTCGCTGATCCAGAACTAGCCCCCTCGTCGGACGCCGGTTCGTCATACGCAGAAGCGGATGAGGTAACGACGACTGACAGAACGAAAAAAACACAGCCATAATTTTCAGTGCTGATTGAAACTTCACAACAACCCTCCCAGGTAGTAATAGTCACGATGCTATCGGGTTCGGCGCGAAACAGACCGACTTCGACGAGGCAGGCCCCTACGAAGCAGTCGTCGGCGATTCGGAGTGCGCCACCTGAACCGATCTACGATCACGGGTGACATGGCGCCCGAGTTCAACACCGAGTTCGATCCCCGCTACGGGGAACTGATCGAGGTGTCGCCACTGCTGCGACGGATCGTCTGCAACAACCCGTCGAAGTACACCTTCCACGGCACCGGCACCTACGTGATCGGCCACCGCGACGTGGCCGTGGTCGATCCCGGTCCCCGCGACCCGGCCCATGTCGAGGCACTGCTGAGGGCACTGGGCAATGAGACGGTCCGCGCCATCCTGATCACCCACACCCACGGCGACCACTCCCCTGCGGCCGCCGCGCTGCACGACGCCACCGGCGCTCCCGTGCTCGGCTTCGGCCCCCACCCCGAAGACGCCACCAGCGAAGAGGCCGACGAAACCAGCGACGAAGAAACCGACAGGGCCGACCAGGGCGCAGACAGCATCCGACACGACGCACACGGGCCCGACGTCGACTTCAACCCCGAGACCCGGCTCGCCCACGGCGACACTGTTGACGGGCCAGGTTGGACCGTACAGGCGCTGCACACCCCCGGGCACATCTCCAACCATCTCTGCTTCGCGCTGACCGAAGAAGGCGCGCTGTTGACCGGCGACCACGTGATGGGCTGGTCGACAACGATCATCCCGCCCCCCGACGGCGACGTCAGCGACTACCTGCGGTCACTGCAGCTGGTACTGGACCGCAACGATCAGGTCCTCTACCCGACCCACGGCGGACCGGTCCACGACCCGCGTCGCTACGTGTCGGCGCTGCTCAACCATCGCCTTCGGAGAGAAGCCCAGATCCTGGAGCAACTGGCCGAGGGCCCATCCTCGGCAAGAGAGATCGTCGCCGTGCTCTACGCAGACGTGCGCAAGGAGCTGCACCGGCCTGCGGCGCGGTCCGTCGTCGCCCACCTCGCGAAACTTCGAAAAGAAGACAGAGCCGCGCCCGTCGTCGACGACGCTTCGCCCACATCGTCTGACACAGTCTGGGCCCTCAGCTAAGAGGCTGAGCGGATTGATCCCGCACACGGCCGCGACCGAACGAGGCCGTGGCCCGAGCGGCCCGTGAACGCAGTGAACAAGAGCGGGAGACAGCAGGTCTCGACGCACCGCCATGCTCAATCCGCGCACGTTCTAACGCCGACCACAACTTCGTCGTCACCGCCAAGACTGCGCGCCGCCACAAACAGCCACAAACACGGATCGCCGCAGCCGCACACCCGGATTGCGGTCCGCCACGAACTGTTCTGCCACTGACCGCGCGGCCGATTGCGTCGATTTCGGTGTTCAGGCGTTGATCGAAACCGCCACAGGGTGGTGACAGGCGAAGTAGTGGTCGCTTTCGCCGACACGCTGCATTACGGGTTCGTCAGTGAAACAGACCTCGGTCGCGTGCGAACAGCGGGTATTGAATCGACAGCCGACAGGCGGATTGATCGGCGAGGGAAGCTCACCGGAAATATCGCCCTCAGACACATCGACAGTCGAAGCGGGTTCGGGGATAGCCGCCAGCAACGCCCTGGTATAGGGATGCCTCGGATTCTCATACAGTTCATTGGCGTTCCCGATCTCGCACGCCTTCCCGAGGTACATGACGATGATGCGGTCCGACACGTTCTTCACCACCGAGAGGTCGTGGCTGATGAACAGCAGGGTCAACCCGTAGCGCTTCTTCATGTCCTCCAACAGGTTGAGAACCTGTGCCTGGACCGACACGTCGAGTGCCGAGACCGGCTCGTCGCAGATCAGGACCTTGGGGTCCAGCGCCAGAGCCCTGGCAATGCCGATGCGTTGACACTGCCCGCCTGAGAACTGGTGCGCTCGCCGATCACCGAACTTGGGGTCAATGCCCACCGAAAGCATCAACTCCTCAATACGGCTCTGCGACCACGAACCCCTCTCATCACCCCACACCGCAAGACCCTCCGAGATCACCTGGCGGATCTTGCGCCGCGGATTGAGCGACGAAATCGGATCCTGGAAGATCATCTGCAAATCAGGACGAAGACGACGCAGTTCCTCACCCTCGAGCGTGGCGAGATCATGGCCCTGGTAGTCAACGGTTCCGCCCTTGATGTCGTTCAGGCGAATGATCGACTTCGCCACAGTCGACTTTCCGCAACCGGACTCACCCACGATCCCCAGCGTCTCGCCCTCGGCCACATCGAACGAGATCGCGCTCACAGCGTGAACCACAGCACCCTTGCCGATCGGGAACTCGACTTCGAGATCACGTACCGTCAACAGCACATCCACGTCTTCACGCAAGGGCGCGTGCCCTGAACCGGCCATCAGCTCGGGCCTCCCAAATCGGTCACATCGAGGCCGGCGGCGGTTCGGCCCTGCGCCAAGTTGTCTGCCAGAGCCTCACGCCCGCGATCCGTGTTGGCCGGATGGAAACAGGCGAACTCGTGCATGCCTGCCACACCGCTGATCTGCGGGATCGACTCCAGGCAGTCCGGCCGGGCAAAACGACAACGCGGCGCATAGGCACACTGCTCCGGAGGATTGATGAGTTCGGGCGGCCGCCCCGGAATCGGTTCGAGGCGGGTGTGGCTCGGCTGATCGATCCGGGGAATCGAACGCAACAGGGCATCCGTGTAGGGATGGCGCGAGTCGCCGAAGAGAGTGTCCGGCGCTGCCCGCTCAACCAGGCGACCCGCGTACATCACCGCGATCTCATCGCAACGACCACGGGCCACGCCCAGGTCGTGAGTGATGAGGATCATCGACATGCCCCGATCGCGCCGAAGGGTGTCCAACAGGTCGAGCAGATGCTTCTGGACAGTCACATCCACCGCCGTGGTGGGCTCATCGGCGATGAGCAGCGACGGTTCACAAGCCAGGGCCATCGCGATAACCACCCGCTGACGCAGCCCCCCGGACAGTTCGTGCGGATACTGGTCGACTCGTTTGCCCGGCTCGGGAATACCGACCTGCTCGAGCAGGTCCTCAGCCTCGGCAAGGGCAGATTTCTTGTCGCGCTTGAGGTGGTAGCGCAGCGTCTCCGCGATCTGCTCGCCGCACTTCTTCACCGGGTTTAGCGATGTCATCGGATCCTGGAAGACCATCGTCATCTTGACGCCCCAGAAATGCTCCCGGCCCTGCTCTGCGAGTTGCCGAACATCCTCGCCCTCGAATATCACGTCGCCTGAGACCTCCGCAGTGCGGGGCAGCAGGTTCATCAACGTCTTGGCGGTGACCGACTTGCCGGAGCCCGACTCCCCGACAATCCCCAGCGACGCGCCCTTCGCCAGATCGAAAGTGACGCCGTTGACAGCCTGCACGGTGCCACGGGTCGTGGGGAAGCGCACCGTCAGGTCACGTACCGACAGCTGCGTGTTGGCGACGTGTGTCTCAGCCATCATCACTTCTGGAACGCCGTCTCGCGCACATCGAAGAACTCACGCACGCGGTCACCCGCGAAGTTCAGCGCCAGGATGGTCAGGAACATTACCCCGATGGGCATCAGCGCCACATGGGGATTCTCTTGCAGATCGCGGATTCCGCGACCGTCGTTGATGATCACACCCCAGCTGATGTCCTCGACGGACAGCTGCAGGAACGCCAGGCCGCCCTCAGCCACGATCGCCACACCCATGCCGAGCAGGGCCAGGGCCGCCATCGGAATGAGCACGACCGGCAACAGTTCCCGGGTCATTATCCGAAAGTGTTTGGCGCCGATCACACGGGCGGCCTGCACGAACTCGCGCTCCGCGAACACCAGGGTCGCGGCGCGGGCTAGACGACCGACCGGCGCCACGGCAAGCACGCCGAGCGTGAGGCTGACCGTCCGCAGAGTGCGGTCGAAAGTGCTGGTGATCAGCAGGGCGAGGATCAGGCCGGGGAACGAGAGAAGCGTGAAGAACAAGAAGCTGATCACCTGGTCGACTCGTCCACGGAAGTAACCCGCAACCAGCCCGAGCGAACCGCCGACGACCATGCCGAAGGCGATCGCGATGAACCCGACGACCAGTGAGACACGGGCGCCGTAGACGGTCCTGGCGAACACGTCACGGCCCAGGGCGTCGGTCCCGAACCAATTGTCGAGCGACGGGCCGGTACGGGCAGGGCCAGCGCCCAACTTGTTGGGTTCGTCGAGAGGAAGGAATGGAGCGAGCAGCACCGTGGCCACGAGCAACCCCAGCCAACCGACAGCTATCCAGAAGCCGACTCCGAGCTTCTTGCGGACAGCGTCATCGACCATGCCATCGTCAGGCACTTTGTCGGGCACCATCACCTCGACACGGCTGTCGTCGCCGGTGCTCTGAATCTCGGTCATGACGTTCTCACTCTCGGATCGAGATAGCCGTACATGAGATCAACAAAAAAGTTGATGAGCACAAAGCCGATCGCAACCACCGAGATCAATGAGATGACCACCGGTGGGTCGTTGCGCAACACCGCCTCAACCAGTTCCGTTCCGATTCCAGGGATCGAGAAGATCTGCTCAACCACCAACGCCCCGCCAATCAGCGCGCCGGTGTTGACCCCGAAGACGGTGATGACCGAGAACATCGATGGCCGAAGAGCATGGCGATACATGATGTGCCGATCCGACATTCCCTTGGCCCGGGCCATATGAACGAAGTCTTCCTGCAGCGTCGTGATCAGATCGGTGCGCAACAGCCTCTGATACGTCGCTGCCAAACCGAGTCCGAGAGTCAGGGCCGGAAGTGTCAGAGCTTTCAGTTCGGACCACCAACCCGCGTTCTCATACCGTGACGGGAAGATCTGCCACCTGAGCGCAAAGAAGTAGAGAAGGATCACCCCCAAGGCGAAGTTGGGGATTGACAGCAGTCCGAAGGATCCCACCGTCGACACCTTGTCGAACCCGCGGTTGGCCCGATACGCCGAGGCGACCCCCCACGGAATGGCGATGCCCAGCGCGACGATCTGTGCAAGCACGATCAGTCGTATCGTCACCGGCAGACGCTCCCTGACGATGTCGGAGATCTCGTCACCGTTCACGAACGACGTGCCGAAGTCTCCGCTCACCATGTCCGAGAGCCAGATTCCATAGCGTTCGACGACGTTCTTGTCGAGATTGTTCTGCTCCTTGGCCTGGGCGATCAGGGCACAGTCGCCCATGTTCAGGCCCGAGGACTGCGTGTCGGAGATCTCACCGCGTTCCACCGCCTCGCACTGTTCGTCGGGAATGCCCGATAGGACTCCGACGATGTTGAACAGCGGGTCTCCCACCAGGTTCAGCGACGCGAACGTCAGGAAGGTGACCGCGAATACAACGAGCACCAGTTGCGCAACCCGACGGAGGATGAACTGCTTCAAGCCATGTCCTCCACGGGTTGCGTCAACTGGTGCTCGTTTCCTAGTGCCTGGCTCCTCAGCCCTCGTCTATCCAGACGTTGTGGTAGAAGCCGCGTCCCTGATTATTGCAGACCAGGACGGTGTCGTCAGGCCCGGTCTGGCCGCAGATGTTCTTCACGGCGTTGCGGAAGCCGACAGTCCAGTTGGTATGCGTCAAGAAGATGTAGGAGTAGGTCGACTGAATCTCAGCCTGGATCCCCTGCATGATCTCGACACGGCGGTCCAGGTCTGCTGTGGCACGCTGCTCGAACAGCAGCGCATCACGGTCCTCGTTGCACAGACGGACCCAGTTGAGCGTGATCACGCCGGTGGCGGTCGCACACTCGAGCCAGACGACCTCGTTGTCGGGGTCGACCGCCCCGAACTGACGCCAGGTCACCACTTGGAACTGCCCGATGGCAGTCTGCAGGATGTGCTGGTCCTGAGGCAGCTGCTGGCGCTCGACCTGGAAGTACGGTTCCCAACCGGCGGACAACACATCCATGATCCGGGTCTGGAGCGTTGAGGGGCCGGAGAACTGGAGTTCGATGTTGACCTTGCCGCCGCTGCAGTTCTCGGGGAAGTCGGCACAGTAGGCGTCCACGAGCGGCCCGGCCCGGTCTGCCATGTTGCCTTCCTGGACGACGTCGGGATTGTTCCAGGTCAGGTCCGGGTGGTACATCGAGTCGGCGAAAGGCCTGGTGCCCTGCCCGATCAGGTCGTGGTACGCCTGGCGGTCCGTGGCGAAAGTCAATGCCTGACGCACGCGGAGGTCGTCCATCGGAGCTGCGCGTGTGTTCAACATGATGAAGTCTTCACCGGAGTACAGATTCTCGAACGTCGACACATCCTCGGCGTCGCGCAGGGTGAGTGTCGCGTCCGCGTTGGACGTGACCACAACATCGAGTTCACCCGCTGCAACCTGCTCGGCTGCAAGAGCGGTATCGGTCGTGATGAAGATCTCGATGGCGTCGAGATAGATGTCGTCGGTCCCCCGCCAGTAGTCGGGGTTCCTGACCAGCTTGGTGGACACGTCCTGGGTGCGGCTCTCGAGCATGAACGGGCCGGTGCCGACCGGTGCCTGGTTGAGGCTGTCGTCCTCAGCGGCTGCAGCCAGCCAGGTCGGTGAGGCCACCATGCCCAACTGGGAGGTCAGATTGATCGGGAAGTGGGCCGACGGACGGATCAGGTTGTATTGAAGGGTCAGGTCGTCGATCTTCTCGTAGCGGTTCTCGGCGGGATAGCTCGGCACGATCGCCAGCGAGATGATCGGGTCGGTGATCGCCGTCTCGAAGTTGGCGATCAGCGCATCAGCGTTCAGGGGTGTTCCGTCGTGGAAGGTGATGCCCTCGCGGACCTTCACCTGCCAGGACGATCCGTCACCGATCTTCGTGGCCGATTCAGCCAGGAAGGGGAACCAGTTGCCGTCCTTGTCGATATAGAACAGCGGGTCGAACATGGCGAATCCCATGGTGTAGGCCGACACCGCGAAGTTGTTGGCGGCAGGGTTGAGACCATCGGTCTCCGCTTCCACCGCAATCCGCAACGTCCCGCCCCGCACTGGCTGTGGAGCCTCGTCGTCTCCGGTGGTCGGCTCATCACAGGCATCACCGATGCAGACATTGCCTTCGGTGACGTCTTCGACCGGCGCCGCGGTGGTCGACGGGGCGTCATCGCCATCGTCATCGCCATCGCCATCGTCACCGTCATCGCCGACGGCAACATCGCCGCCGTCGTCGCCTGTGGTGCCATCGTCATCGCCGCCGCAGGCGACGGCAACGAGACACAACGCAAGAAGTAGCGCAAGAAGCTGCCCAAACACTGTGGGCCTAGTACGGGATCTCATTTCTTTTCTCCTCCAGGAATCACAATCGGTCTGTGACTCACGCCACAAGGTCTAGCACCTCGGAGCGCGATTTGGGTACGCCACAAGCAATGAACCGTTCCCCGGCTCCGGCCACGCCCGGCGAAGACACCGTTCCCCGGCTCCGGCCACGCCCGGCGAAGACACTCTCACAGGTCACGGATGTTGGCTGCTCACCGAGACGACCTCGCCTGTCATGTAGGACGACAAGTCGCTCGCCAAGAAAACCATCACGTTACCGACCTCCCAGGGCTCAGCGGCGCGGCCGAACGCTTCGCTTCTCGACAGGTCTCCAAGCAGTGCTTCATCGGTCACCTTGGCAAGGAACGGGTGCATCGCGATGCTCGGCGCCACCGCGTTCACGCGGATGCCATGCTCGGCAGCCTCAATGGCCGAACAGCGAGTCAGTGCCATCACCCCCGCCTTCGCCGCTGCGTAATGGCACTGCCCCGCTTGGGCCCGCCACCCCACGACCGACGCATTGTTGACTATCGCGCCCTGCGTTCCGGCTTCGATCATGTGGCGCAGAACCGCACGTGTGCAGCGCATCGTGCCGTCGAGGGTGACTCCCAAGACCGCATTCCACTGCTCGTCGGTCATGTCGACGAGCGCAACGGTCCCGCCGAGCCCTGCGTTGTTCATCATCACATCGATTCCGCCGAGGCCGCTGACCGCCGCCTCGACCAGAGCCGCGACGTCCTCTTCTAGCGTGACATTGCAGACCGCGGTCAACGGGCGGTCCCCCGTCTCGTGCGCGAGTCGGTCGGCTGTCTCGTCCAGGCGCCGCTCATGAATGTCGGAGATGAGCACCTCCGCCCCCTCGACCAGGCAGCGCTTGGCCACCGCAGAACCGATCCCGGTGCCCGCAGCCGCGGTCACGACCACACGTTTGCCGCCAAGCAGGCCCCGACCCTGCGGTTCAGGCCCCGCAGACATCAGTTGCCGCTCGCAGACTCGACGTTCAGCGCCATCTCGGCCATCCGACGCTCGAGATCGGCAATGAAGGGATTCGGTTCCTGTCCGACACCATCCGGCAGAGCCTCCGCTATCTGCTC
Organism: uncultured Acidimicrobiales bacterium; assembly: GCA_951812975.1. Classification (GTDB taxonomy): domain Bacteria; phylum Actinomycetota; class Acidimicrobiia; order Acidimicrobiales; family Aldehydirespiratoraceae; genus VXYK01. The sequence goes on from CATOTC010000005.1 coordinate 271,912, forward strand.
ACAGGTCCACCGATCACCGTCTGCGATCATCGTTCGTACTTCCATCGGCTGATTCCAGACAGAGATTCGCCTGCCCACGACCGTGTAGATCTGCGCGTTCACGTGGCGACCGGCATCGCTCAGCAGATAGATGGCCATTGGCGCCACATCCTCAGGTTCACCTGTCTCGATCTCAAAAGGCACGTTCTCGCTCATGCGTGTCTTTGCCACCGGAGCAATGCAGTTGGCGTTGATCTCGGGTCCGCCCCGGAGTTTCAGGCTCGCCGCGGTCATCGCGGCCGAGCGGGTGAGGCTGACAATCCCGCCTTTGGCCGCCGAGTAGTTCGCCTGAGCTGTGGAGGCGGTGAACGCCCCCGAAGTGAAACCAACCAGCGAGCCACCGGTCTGTTGTTTGCGCATATGCGCCAGCGCCGCGCGGTAGACGTTGAAGTGCCCCTTCAGATGCACCGCGACGACATGGTCCCACTCGTCCTCGCTCATGTTGAAGAGCATCCGTTCCCGCAGGACCCCTGCTGGGCAGACAACGCCGTCGATCGTTCCCCAATTGTCGCAGGCAGCGGCCACCACCTCTTCGCCGACTTCGAATTCGCTGATGTCACCCGCCACAGCAACGGCCTGTCCGCCCAGTGCGGTGATCTCGGCCACTGCACTGTCGGCGACTTCACTTGTCGGGTTGCTGCCGTCCATCGCCACGCCATAATCGGCAACGACGATGTTGGCACCCTCGGCCGCTGCGGCCAGAGCTATGGCCTTGCCGATCCCCGCACCCGCTCCCGTAATCGCAATGTTCTTTCCATCGAGGAATCTGGACACTTACCGGTCTCCTGGAGTTGGACGAATAAGGTTGAAGACTAGGCCAGTGCCTTGTCCACAGCCATCATTCGCACCGCGTGCCGCAGTTCCTCCTCAACACTTCCCGCCGGCGTCAGACCGCCTACCCACCTGCTGGTCGCCGAGAACCAGACATGGCGGACAACTCGGGCGACACCGACGGCATCAATCTCGGGGTCGTCACCCAAGGCGGTGACGATGAACTGCTGAACCTCCGATTCGACCGCAAGCCGGTATTCCGCTGCGGCGGGATCGGTGGTGTTGAAAGCGGTGAACAGAGCGCTCATGAGCATCGGCGTGCGTTCAGCCATCTCAGCGGCGCCTGCCAAGAGCGCAACCAAACGATCGGCTGCGGGTGTCTGTTCAACCGGACGGGACTCGAGTCCTTCACGAACCCTCTGAATCCAGCTCACCAGTCCAGCCAACAGCATGTCGTCCTTGCCGTTGAAGTATCGGTAGATGGTGCCGAGCGACACTTCAGCGCGTTCTGCCACCGCCCTCATCTGTACCGCCTCGTAACCTCCCTCCGCGGCCATCCGCATCGACGCTTCCATGATGCGTGAACGACGGGCCTCTCGACCCGCGGCTGCTTTCGTTCCCCTCAGAGCCATAGACCCAAATCATCGCGGACCACTCAGCAATACATGTAATCGCTCAATCAGGATTCTGCACAAGCTACGGTCTTGCGATGCACGGCGGTCTCATGGAGCGACTCGGGCCGGAAGCAGTCAAGTGGCGCAAACAAATGCACCGGCGTCGGTTCCGGCGTCGCGATGTGATCTTCCACCAGGGAGAAATCGGTGACACCGTCCATCTGATCGACAAGGGGCGAGTCCTCATCGAAGTCTCCATGGCGCGCGGGGACGTCGCTGCGCTGTCGGTTCGTTGGCCGGGCGAGATCATCGGCGAGCTCGCCGTGGTCGGTGCAGGCCGACGAACCGCTCGAGCCACAGCGCTTGAACCGACGGAGACTCTCGCTCTCACCCAGAAGATGCTCGCTGAGTTCCGCGCCGAGAACCCTGCGGTCGACCGTTACTTCGTCGAGGTGCTTGCAGACAAGCTGATTCAAAGCAACGAACAGATGGTCGACATTCTGTTCGAGTCAGTGGAGACCCGCGTCATGAGGGTGTTGCTGCGCCTCGTCGCGGCCTTCGACAGAGGCAACCTTCCAATAGTGGTGGGGGTCCGACAAGCAGACATTGCTGCGATGGTCGGCGCCAGTCGTCAATCAGTGAACCAGTCACTGAAACTCGCTGAGTCCAGCGGAGTGATCCGGCTCCGGCGCGGCCACACCGAGATTCTCGACCTCGCCCGCCTGCAGAACCTGGCGCGCTGAGCGGAACCGGGATCAGGGTGCCTAGACCGGGGAGCCGAGATCAGGGAGCCGCCGGAGGCGGCGGCAGCTGCGACGGCGACGACTCGTCGTCGGTGTCGTCTGGGCGCATGCTCGACAGGATGTCGATCCCGGTGGCCGCCTCAATCTGCTCTGAAAGGCTCACCACAGCGGCCGGAAGCTGCGAGACCAACGCGGGGATACCACCGCTGCTGTCGTTGTTGCCGCCGTCGACGACTGCGACCCGGTCGATCGACACGTTGTTTACCGTGGAGACGATCTTGTCGACAAGCTCGGGCAGCATGTTGAGCACGAAGATCCTCTGACCGTCCTCGCCCGCGAGTTGGTACTGGTCGGTGAGCCGCCGGAACACGTCGACCTGGGCTTTGCCGTCCTCGACGATCTTCGCCGCTTCCGCCTGGGCCTCAAGCTGCTTGGACTCGAGGTTGGCACGGGCCGGCGTGACCACGTCAGCTTCGAGGCGGCGACGCTCCAGTTCGATGCGCTGCTGCTCGAGCTCCTGCTCAGCGGTAGCCCTGGCGATGTCGCCCGCGACCGCTGCCTCCTCCTCTTTGGCACGGGCTATGGCGTCGAGCTCTGCGGTGCGCACTCGCAGGTTGTTCTGCTCCTCGACGATGTTGCGGTCGGCCTGCGCTTGAGCGATCTCGGCAAGTTCGCGCGCCTTCGCTTCGGCCTGTTCAGACTCCGACTGCCGGTTGGCCTCGGCCACCCGGGCCTCCTTGACGACCGTCGCGGTCAGTCGGCGACCGACCGACTCGAGGTAGAGGTTGTCGTCGGTCACGTTCTGGATCTTCATCACGTCGAGATCAAGCCCCAGAGTCTTGATGTCGTCATCGGCCTCGTCGATCAACTGCTGTGAGAACTTCAGGCGGTCCTCGTTGACCTCTTCAGGCGAGAGCGTGGCGAGCACCCCGCGGAGGTTGGCTTCGAGCGTCTCTTTGGCGATCTGGCCGATGTGCTGGTTCGGCACGTTCAAGAAACGCTCGGCGGCATTCTCCAGGACACCCTCCTTCGAGGAGACCTTCACATTGGCGATTCCCTGCACATTCAACGGAATCGTGCCCCGGGAGTAGGCATTGGTGACCGACACCTCGAGCGGGATGGTGTTGAGGTCCATCCACGAGACCTTCTCAATGAGCGGAATGCGAACGGTGCGACCACCCTTGAGGATGCGATACCCGACTGTTCGCCCGTCGGACATCGTTCGACTGCGCCCCGAAATGACCGCAACCCGGTTGGGCGGGCAGATGATGATCAACGAACTGAGGATCATGATCAGGAAGATCACTGCCACACCGATGGCCAAGCCACCTATCAAAAACAAACTCATCTGTCTGTTCCTCCTGCGCCGAAGCGCTTTGTCAGCGGGCCTGAACGGCCCCCGTGCGATCTACTCAAGTGCGATCTACTCAAGCTTAAGGTCGGGACCGAGGGGAGCAACGAGGGCCACCCCGCGTTCGATCTTTACGATCACGACCCGCTCCCCCGCCCCGATCGTCGAGCCGTCGATAGGAGACGCGGTCATCTGCTCGCGTGCGCCGGCGATATCGACGATGATCTTTCCGCGATACGACTCGCTGACTTCAAGGGCAACCTGCGCCATCGTCCCTTCAAGTTCTTCGTCCATCACCTCACTCGAAACTGAGTTTCTGCGGATCCACTTGAACACCTGCGTGCTCATCAGGCCCGCCAGGGCTGCGGCAACCGCCGAGGTCACGAACAGCGAGAACGCTCCGGCTCCCGTGGCGCCTCCCACCACGCCCACAAATCCGAAAGTCGCTGCGAAGAAGGCGATCGACGAGAGAGGAATGACAGAGAACGTGTCACCGCCCGCGTCGGCGTCAGCATCTCCCGCGAACACCAACCACAGCAGCAGCGGTCCACCTGCAGCGAGAAGAAAAATATAGAGTCCAGTCATGTCGATTCTTCCTGCACGGTACTACCGAACTCGGCGGTTCCGCTAGCGGGTAGGGTCTCCGCCGTGAATGTCATCGTCGTCAACAATCTCGGCATGGATTTTCCCGAGGAGATCACCTCGCTTCCGGGTCTCACCGAAGTCCGGATCGACCCGAATGCAGAGGTTCCCCACGGTCTGCGGGCTGATGTGATCTTCACCCACACGCGGGGCGCGCCGAACCTCGAAACGATCATCGCCTGCGGAGCGAGCTGGATCCACGTGATGGGCGTGGGAATCGATGAGTTCCCCCTCGAGCTGGTCCAAGATGACCAGACTCTCACCTGTGCCCGGGGCTCCACTGCCACGCCTATCAGCGAGTTCGCTCTGGCAGCAATGTTGGGCCACGCTAAGGCGCTGCCCGATATCTGGATCAACGAGGTGCCCCCCAACGGATGGCACACCGGACCGAGAATAGGCGCGCTGAACGGGCACACCGTGGTAATCGTCGGCGTAGGAGGAATCGGTGCGGAGATCGCCCGGCTGTCGCTGGCCTTCGGCATGCGGGTGATCGGAGTTCGTCGGCGCCTGCTGCCGGCACCCCACGCGGGGATGGAGATCACCACCGACCTCAGCGAAGTCATCTCCGATGCGCACCATCTGGTGCTCGCCGCGCCCGCGACCAGCGAAACCGTCGCGCTGCTCGACCACGACATGTTGGCTCGGGTCACGCCGGGGCTCCACATTGTCAACATCGCCCGCGGCACTCTGATCGATCAGGAGGCTCTGCGTGAGGCACTTGACGACGGTCGCGTGGCGAGAGCCTCGCTCGACGCTGTGGTACCCGAACCTCTACCCGACGGACACTGGCTCTTCACGCATCGGAGCGTTCGCCTCTCGCCCCACATCTCATGGGCGGCACCCAACTCGGGCCACTCGATGTTCGACACGTTCATCGCCAACTACCACCGCCTCACAGCAGGCGAACCGCTCGACGGGATAGTCGACCTGGCACTGGGTTATTGACCACAGGCGTGTCGCGCCTACGCTCGGTCACATGTCGTTCACCGCTTACTTTCACGAGGTCGCCGACGAGGTCCGCAACTGGGGGCGCTGGGGCGACGATGACCGCCTGGGCACGCTCAACCTGATAACCGACGAGGTGGTGGCTGACGCGGCGCGGCTCATCGAGACCGGTCAGCGGGTCCCGTTGGCGATCGACCTCCAGAACAACGGCGTGCAGATCGGGGCGATCCCGACCCGGATCAACCCGGTCCATGTCATGGGAACGATCGACCACCCCGACCTCGGTGACGCCGACGGCAACGCCATGGTGCCCCACTTCTCCGACGACATGGTCACGATGGGTCTGCAGGCCGGGACCCACTGGGACGGGCTCTCCCATGTCAGCTACGGCCACAAGCTCTACAACGGAGTCGACGCCGCCACCATCAGCGCCCGCAACGGCTCAGAGGTGCTCGGCATCGAGCATGTTCGCTCGTTGGTGGGCCGCGGCGTGCTGTTGGACATGTGCGGCTCGTTGGGCGTCGACCGGATCGGTGACGCCCATGAGATAACGGGCGCGGATCTCGATGCCGCGGCGCAGTGGGCCGGGGTCGAGATTCGCAGCGGCGACATCATCTTGATACGAACCGGCCGGATGCAGCTGTGGCTCAACGAGGGCGACGCCCACAAGTACAACATCGGCGAGAGCCTCGCCGGGGAGAGTCCCGGACCGGGTATCGACGCTGTGCGTTGGCTGCACCGCAACAACATCGCGGCGGCTGCCACCGACACCTTCATCTTCGAGGTGTTCCCCGGCCCCGACTGGAACAATGCGCTTGCGGTCCACTGCCTCGCCGTGGTCGACATGGGGTTCACGCAAGGTCAGAACTGGAACCTCGAGACTCTGGCCGAGGTATGCCGCGAGCAGCGGCGATACGAGTTCTTCCTGTCTGCCACGCCAGAACCGTTCGTGGGCGGGACCGGGGCCCCCGTCGCCCCCGTCGCCATCTTCTGATAGACCATAGGAAGAACAGACACCGTGCCGAAGACATGCTCACGGGCTCTGTTTTGGAGGTAAGCGAATGGCACTCATCGAGCAGTTGGCGGAGATCGAACTCTTCTCGGAGTTGTCCAAGAGGGAACTCAAGAAGGTGGCGTCGTTCATTACGACAGTCCATGTCAAGGCCGGTCGCAACCTGACCGTGCAGGGCCAACCGGGCCGCGAGTTCATGATCGTCAACGAGGGCGAGGCGACCGCTCGACGCAACGGCCGGGTGATCGCACGCTTCGGACCCGGCGACTTCTTCGGCGAGCTTGCGGTCATTGCCGGTGTCCCCCGCACCGCCACCGTCACCGCCGACACCGACATGGTGATCGAGGCGCTCAACCGTCGTGAGTTCACCTCGCTGCTCGACGAGAGCGCGCTGGTCGCCCGCAAGGTGCTTGTCGGTGCGGTCAAACGCCTCCACGAAATCGAAGAGAGCGTCGTCAAATAGTCGCAACCACCCCACGCAGTGAGCAACACCGATCCATGACCGAAGGCCCACGCGGACTGAACGTGGATGCCGTTTCAGAATGGCTCGCTTCGGCTGTTGCACAGCTCGATCCGCCGTTCGAGTTCGACTTGATCGCCGCGGGTGGTTCCAATCTGACCTACGACGTGAGGTCCGCCAACGGCAACCGCGTGGCGCTGAGACGACCTCCCGAAGGTTCGACTCTGGCAACCGCACACGACACTGATCGCGAGTACCGAGTCATGTCGGCACTGCACGCAGCGCAGGCGGTTCCAGTGCCGCAATGTCTCGCCCGCTGCGACGACGTCGCAGTTACCGGTGCTGCATTCATCGTGATGGACTTCGTCGATGGCCAGATCCTGCGTACCAGCGGCGACGCCGTCGCGTTGACTTCGGCACAGGCCGCCGCGGCCACCGCGGCCCTGATCAACGCACAGGTCTCCTTCCACACCGTCGATCTCCAAGCTGTCGGGCTCGCCAACATGGGACGCCACGATGGCTACGTCGCCCGTCAACTCAAACGATGGGTGACTCAAGTCGAAAGAGCCGACACTCGCCCCCTGCCGCTGTTGCACGAGCTTCACGGTGCGCTCAGCGCGCAGATTCCGCCGGAGCGGGCAGCACCGGGTTTGGCCCACGGGGACTACCGCTTCGACAACGTTGTTCTCGACGACAATTTCGATATCGCCGCGGTACTTGACTGGGAACTGTGTACCACCGGCGACCCCATCGCCGATTTTGCCTGGTCCGTGCAATATTGGGGGGATCCTGACGATCACATGTGGTGGTTGCCTGACCCGCCGACGCTGTCTCTGTCGTTTCCTCGCCGCGCCGAGGTAATCCGTCAATACCAGCAAACCACCGGATTCGACCTGTCCGACTATCCGTTCTACGAAGCATTCTCTTGGTGGAAGCAGGCCTGCATCGTGGAGGGCGCCTATGCCCGGAGGCTCCGCGGCAGTGCCGGAGGCATGGAGTCCAGCGGGCCAACCGCCGAGATTGCCAAGCGTGCCGATGCCATGTTCGAGCATGCGCACACGCTCGTTTCGGCACTCGACTAGGCGAGTCCGACTCGGCTTCGGTCGCTACCAGAAATTCGCGGGACCTCCGAACCGAGAGTTCTAACAACGTGCGCGGACTGAACAGGGAGTTTTCTGACTCCGGTTGTCTCCCGCTCCTGTTCGCTGCGCTCCACGAACCGCTCGGGCCACGGGCCGGACCCCTCGGGCCGCGGCCTCGTTCGATCGCGGTCGTGTTCGGGACCGATCCGCTCGGCCCCTAGAGTGAGATCTGTGACTGCGTCTCGCAACACCGGAGAGGTCGCTGTTGTGGGCAGCGCAAACCTCGACCTGGTGGTGGAGGTGCCGCGTGTGCCCCTTGTCGGGGAGACGGTCCTCGGCAGCGATCTGGCTCGGATTCCCGGCGGCAAGGGCGCCAATCAGGCTGTCGCGGCAGCCCGGCTGGGCCGTTCGGTTGCGATGATCGGCCGTGTCGGCGACGACGAGGGCGGCCGGATACTGCGCGATGCGCTTGAAACCGACGGCGTGGACACATCGCATCTGGCAACCACCCCCGATGTGCCCAACGGAGTTGCTCTCATCGCTGTGGGCGCAGACGGCGACAACTCCATCGTGGTGAGCCCGGGCGCCAACGGCCGCTTGTCGGTGGCCGATGTTGAGGCGGCCTCCGATGTGTTGGGGGCCGCAGCGGTGACGCTGGTGCAACTTGAGGTGCCGGTGGACGCGGTCGCCGCGGCCGCGCGGCTCGCCGGCGGGATCGTGGTGCTCAATCCGGCGCCGGCGCCGTCATCGCCGCTCCCGGCCAAGCTGTTGGAGGCGGTCGATGTGATCGTCCCAAACCAGACCGAGCTGGCTCTGCTTGCGGGCCACCATGGACCCGTCGACGTCGCAACCGCGGCAGAACTCGCCACGCGGCTTCCGGTACCGACCGCGGTGGTTACGCTCGGCGCTCTCGGCGCGCTCGCGGTGTCGGAGGGCAACGTCACCCACGTCGAGGCCCCGGAGGTCACCCCGGTCGACACCACCGCCGCCGGCGACTCGTTCTGCGGAGCGCTCGCCGACGCCCTAGTGCGCGGAGATTCAATCGTCGAAGCAGTCCGCTGGGCAGTCCGAGTAGGCGCCGTCACAACCCTGCGCCCCGGAGCCCAACCCTCTCTCCCCACCGCAGTCGAAGTCACTGCTCTGTTGGGAAGGAGCTGACCGTGCCGACCAGCGCAGAGCCGAAGACCCCTGTTTCAATGCTGGTGGACTGTGATCCGGGGCTTGACGACGCTATCGCTCTGCTGACCGCGGCGTATTTTTCGGAGTTGGTCGGTATCACCACTGTCGACGGCAACGTGGGGATCGAGCACACCACCCGCAACGCCCTGGCGGTGGCGCAAATCGCCGGGCTCGACGTTGACGTTCACCGCGGGGCGGCGCATCCGCTGGCCGACGAACCCAGAGGCGCACGACACGTTCACGGTGCCACCGGACTCGGCGACGTGGAACTGCCCGCTATCACCCGGTCCATCGAATCCGACGACGCTGTCGGGTTCATCCTCGAAACCAGCCATCGGATCAAAGACCTTCATCTCGTGGCGGTCGGGCCTCTCACCAACATCGCCGAAGCGCTGCAACGAGACACCACGCTGCCCGACCGGCTCAGCGGGCTCACCATCATGGGAGGAGCGGCAGTGGGGGGAAACGTCACCGCCACCGCCGAGTTCAACATCTGGGCCGACCCCGAAGCCGCCGACATCGTCTTTCGTCTGGGGGGCGACATCACCATGGTCGGGCTCGACGTCACCCAACAGGTGCTGCTCGGACCCGATCAAGTCGCGCAGATGCGTCTTGCCGACACCCCCGCGGCGACCCTCGCAGCGGACCTCCTCGGCTACGCGATCGACCGGTCAACCGAGTTGAGGGGCTGGACGGGGGCCCCGATTCACGACGCCTGCGCAGTGCTCGCCGTGACCCACCCACACCTGTTCGCCGGAAACCGCCGGCCAGTCGCCATCGAACTCACCGGCACACACACCCGGGGCATGACCGTCGTGGACGATCGGCACGCAATCACACGCAACGCAAACACAGGCAACGATCACGCAGACGGCGACAACAGCGTCCGCGTCCTGCGCACCGCGGAGGCTGACGCGGTCATCGGGTTGATCGTCGAGGCCGTCACCGCAGGCCCCCTACACCGGACCTGACGAACTCACCGAGCGATACAGGCTCAGACCGAGCGGTACAGGTGCGCGATGAAGCGGTCTCCCACCTCGATGCCCGCGTCCGCGTCCTGCGCACCGCGGGGGCTGACGCGGTCATCGGGTTGATCGTCGAGGCCGTCACCGCAGGCCCCCTACACCGGACCTGACGGACTCACCGAGCGATACAGGCTCAGACCGAGCGGTACAGGTGCGCGATGAAGCGGTCTCCCACCTCGATGCCCGATGTCAGGATCGTCACCGCGCGGACCATCCAGCCGACCACAGCCGCCAACTCGACATCGGCGCCGATTTCAACAACCACACCGTGCTTCGCGTGGTCCTGGCGCTTGACCCACCCGTCAGGCAGTTCCAGGCCGGCCTCCCGCAGTCGTTTCAGCGCATTGGGCCCCTGCCCGTGCTCAACGCCGACCTGTGCGGCCCTCGACCGGCCGGAGGTCTGCGCCGGCATCCAGGTACCCATCGCCACGCTCGGCCCACGACCCGAGAACCATGCTGCGAGCCCGCTGCGGGCCGGGACCTGTGCCGCCTGCTCGTCGGTGAGCGCAGGGCCGATATTGACCCACCCGTCAGCGCCGGGAGCGGCTGCAGTCTCCGCCATGGCCGAAACGACCGCCGAAAGATCATCCCGCTCAAAGGAGATCTGTCTCACCGGTTCGATCGACACCATCGCAACGGTACCCCGTTGGAGGGGCGGCGACCGGTACCATGAGCCAGCGAGCGGGAAAACCCCTCTTTGACCATGGCAAAAACCTCTCGAGCCCTCTCCCTGATCATCGTTTGCTGTGTCGCGGTGTCGGCTCTGGCGACACCCGCGCTCAGCCAGGGGGATCAACAGATCCTGCAAGAGGAGGAGGCACTCCTGCGCCAACAGGAGCTACGACGCGATGAGCTCACCGCGCTGATCGCCGAGAAGGAGGCCGCGCTCCGGGGGCTCGGCGACGAGATCTTCGGACTGGCCGACACGATCGCGATCAACAACACCCAACTTGAGTTCCTGGCCGACGAACTCGAAGAGACCGTAGATGAACGACGCGAACCAGAGGCCACCCGAGTCCAGATCGCCCTGATCAGCTTCAGGAAGGGCGATCCTCGGCAGAGCGAACTGGTCGACGAGATCCGCGCTCTGGACAACCGCGCCGAGACAACACAGCGGCGCGTGCTCTACGAGTCCGTGATCTCCGAAGCGACCCGACGCCTCGACGAGCTCAACATCCGCCTGCAAGACCTCAGCAACCAACTCGCCGCGACCCGACAACTCGTCGAGGAGTCCCAGGATCAGATCGACCAACGCCAAGCCTCCCAACAACAATTGACCGACGAGATCGCCACAGCGAAGGCGGAACTTGAGTCCACGCTGCTGGAGATCCAGAACACGCTTGTCCGGATCGGAAACGCAAACGACAGGACACAGGTGACTGAAGCTGTGTTGACCGGGCTCAATATCGAGGGGCGGGTCTCGAGGCCGGCGCTCGTGGTGAAGATCGACAACGTCAGAGCTGCGATGCCCCAATCAGGCATCAACCAAGCCGACATCGTGTACGTCCAACTGGTCGAGGGTGCCACCCGCCTCGCTGCGGTGTTCCACTCGACGGCCCCGGCAGAGGTCGGTCCGGTCCGGTCGATGCGAACCGGCGACTTCGATCTGCTCGCCCCTCTCAACGGCCCGTTGTTCGCCAATTCAGGCGGCAACAGAGGCACCCGCGCAGCACTGGCCAACTCGACGCTCGTCGACATCGGGGTGAGCACTGCCGCGCAGCTCTACTACCGGAGCGCCGGCCGCAGTGCACCACACAACCTCTTCACCAACACGCAGAATCTGTGGTCGGTCGGAAGCGAGTTCTCCGATACCGGGCTGCCTCCGCCGATGTTCGTGTTCCGGGAGCCGAACGAACCGATCAACTCCACCGCGGTTCCGGCCAGTTCCATCGATATCGACTACGCCTACACCGAAGTCCAATACACCTGGAACGGGTCGGGCTGGAATCGAACCCAGGACGGCAGACCGATAGTCGACACCAGGGGCGTACGCACCAGCCCGGCCACGGTGATCGTCCAGTTCACGAACTATGGGCGCTCAGCAGCAGACTCCCGGTCGCCCGAGGCGATCACCGTCGGCAGCGGCCCGGCGCTGGTGTTCACCGACGGTCACGTGGTGGAGGCCACCTGGTCCCGTCCGAGGGTCAACGATGTCACAGTCTACACGGACAGCGAGGGTCGCCCGATTTCGATTCTCCCGGGCCGGACGTGGGTCGAACTCCCCCGCCCCGCCAGCACGTCGTATTCCTGAACGGGAAGCCTCCTAGAGGCTTACGACAGCGGCACGCACCAGGTCGTGAGCGCATTCGCCCGCTTCGGTGACCGTGAGCCTTTCCGCTCCACCTTCGCCCATGACCAGAGTGTGTTCGAATTGAGCGGTGCGGCTGCCATCGATGGTGACAGCAGTCCATTCGTCGTCCCACATCGCCGCTTCGGGCGATCCGAGCGTGAGCATCGGCTCGATCGTGAACGTGGTGCCGTACGAAAGCGGGATGGCCAGCCGACGGTCGTGGTAGTGGGGAATCTGCAGACCCGAGTGGAACTCCGTGCCGACGCCGTGTCCGATGAACTCGCGGACCACACCGAGCCGATGCTTCATGGCATGCGACTCGATGGCACGCCCGATGTCGCGCACCATCGCATCTGGACCGAGCGCGGCGATGGCGAGATCCAGGGATTCCAGCGTGACCTGGACGAGCTTCACGGACTCAGGGGCAACATCGCCCACCAGGAACGTTGTGGAGGTGTCTCCGTGCACGCCCTCGCGGTAGAGGGTGACGTCTATGTTGACGATGTCGCCGTCGCACAGCGGCCGGCTGTCGGGAATACCGTGGCAGATCACCTCGTTCACAGACGTGCAGACCGACTTGGGGTAGCCCCGGTAGTTGAGCGGGCTCGGATAGCCGCCCGCCTCGACCGAGAGGTCGTGGACCAACCGGTCGATCTCATCGGTGGTGACTCCGGGGCCGACCAGACCGCCGGCCCTCAACAGGATCTCCGCGGCCGCGGCTCCGGTGCGACGCATTGCCGCGAGTTCCTCGGGTGTGCGGACCAGCGACGATCCCGAAGGCGGCGGCTGGCCGGTGAGAGCGTAGGGTGGCCGTTGAATCGCCGCTGGTACACGGCGAGTGGGACTCAGCAGGCCCGGCACGACCGGAGGGTACGACGGCTCGACCGACGATGGCCGGGGACTGCGCCGTTTGCGTTTGGCCATCACTCAGCACCCTTGTAGGCCGGGGGTGCGACACCGCAGGTCATCGCAGGAACCGGCTGACCGACTCAACGACGCAGGCCGGCTTGGTCTGACCGTCGATCTCGACGGTGATGGTTATGACTGCCTGAACTCCCCCGTTGACCTCGAGCGCTTCGCTGAGAACCGCGCTGGCCCGGACTCTGCTCCCGACCGTGACCGGCTGAGGGAAGCGAACTTTGTTGGTGCCGTAGTTGATCCCCATCGAGGCGTTGTCGACACGCACGATCTCGGGAAGGAACTGGTTGGTGAGCGCCAGAGTGAGATATCCGTGGGCGACGGTGGCCCCGAACGGACCCTGCTCTGCTGCTACTGGATCAACGTGAATCCACTGATGGTCCCCTGTTGCGTCGGCAAAAAGGTTGATGCGCTCCTGGCTGATCGTGAGCCACTCACTCGACCCGAGATCAGTTCCTACGGCTTGCACCAAGTCGTCCGGAGATTCAAAGACTGTCACCATGAGAAGCAACGGTACCCGGTGCACGGATGCTCGTCACCGCCCGCATCCTCCGCGGCTCCGGCCACGCCCGGCAACAACACAGCGCTAACCCCAGACGACACCAGCGGCCACGGCTCCGGCCACGCCCGGCAACAACACAGCGCTAACCCCGCACGACACCAGCGGCCGCGGCTCCGGCCACGCCCGGCGCAAACACAGCGCCCGGCACCGCAACAACCTGTCACGGCTCCGGCTCCGCCCGGCGTTAGCAGAGCGCTATCCTCAGACGACACCAGCGGTCGCGGCTCCGGTTGTGCCCGGAGCAAACACAGAGCGGCAAGACCCAAGGAGCTTGAATGGCAGCGAGTGGCGGAACCAAGGCGATCCTGGCTGCTTTCTTCGCGAATCTCGGCATCGCCATCGCCAAGTTCGTGGCGTTCGCCTTCACCGGGGCCTCCTCGATGCTGGCTGAGGCGATCCACTCCTGCGCCGACACCGGCAACCAGGCCCTGCTTCTGCTGGGCGGGCGGCTCGCCAGAAAAGAAGCCACCACGACTCACCCGTTCGGTTACGGGCGTGAGCGATACTTCTGGTCCTTCGTGGTTGCCCTCGTGCTGTTCACCGTGGGCTCCATGTTCGCGTTGTACGAGGGCATCGAGAAGATCCGTCACCCGCACGAGATCGATGCTCCCATCTGGGCCTTTGCCGTCCTGTCGTTCGGCATCGTGTTGGAGGGCTTCTCGTTCCGCACTGCCATCGTCGAATCCAACCGGGTCCGTGGCGATCTGAGCTGGACAAGGTTCATCAGGCGCTCCCGGACCCCGGAGCTCCCCGTTGTGCTTCTCGAGGACCTCGGCGCCATGATCGGTCTGGTTCTGGCACTCGGTGCTCTGGCGATCGCGGTGGCGTTCGACTCTCCCGTCTGGGACGGAATCGGCACCCTCTCGATCGGCGTTCTGCTGGGTCTGATCGCGGTGGTTCTCGCCATCGAGATGAAGAGCCTGCTGATCGGCGAGGGAGCGACCGCCAAGACCCGGGCCAAGATCGTCAGCGCTGTTGAGAGCGTGGACGGCGTTGAGGGCATCGTCCACATCCGCACTCAGCACATTGGCCCAGATGAACTGCTCGTCGGTGCGAAGGTGGCGTTCGACCCGAGCTACACGACCAGGCAATTGACCGACGCAATCAACGAGATCGAAGCGAGGGTCCGCGGAGACGTGCCCGAAGCTCGCCCCATGTACATCGAACCCGACATCTATCGTCTCGACGCCTCCGAGGCCGGCGAAGGAGCAGGCGACGCGCAGTGAATCCACACCGATTGAGCACACCCCTCCACATCACCACCACAGGGTCGGCTGCTGCGAGCGCAGCCACATTGCTGTTCGTCCATGGCGTTGATTCCGACTCCGACGTCTGGACCCCCACCATCGACCTCCTCACAGAACACCGCTGCGTTGCTGCCGACCTGCCCGGACACGGCAAATCACCGGTCAGCACCGACCCCGCGGCCTACGAACGCGGCGCCATGCTCGAAGATCTCGACGCGGTGATCTCGGAGTTGCCACGCCCGGTCGTGTTCGTCGGCCATTCGCTCGGCGGATACCTGGCTATGGCCCACGCCCTTACCCGTCCCGGAGCAGTCGATGCTCTAGTGCTGGTGTCGACCGGTCCCGGGTTTCGCGATCCGGAAGCCCGAGCGGGCTGGAACTCCCGGCTGTTGAAGAACGCCCCGAGCTACGGAGTCAGCGAACTGGCGGCCACGGTCGGGTTGCACGTCGATTCCATGGTCATTGATCGAATGACCGAACTGAGGTTGCCCGTGGCACTGGTGATCGGCGGCGGCGACAGGGCCTACCTCGGTGCCAACGACTACATGGAACGCAAGCTCCCGCATGCGACACGCACCACGGTGGAGGGTGCCCGTCACTACGTGATGCGTTCACATCCCGAGCAGGTGGCAGCCGCGATCCGCGACGTCGCCGCCTCGTTGTAGAGCCTGCGCGTAAACGTGGGTTGGGAGGTGGTTGAGAATCCGCTGCGCCCTGGTCCAACCGCCGTGAAACGCTTGCGGCACAACGAGTCGAGCGGTACTCTGCTGGGAACCATTCGGGGACGTGGACCAGTCCTCCTCAAATATCACCAGACATCTGAGGAGGTTGGCAATGCCCGCGAGCGGACCGGTCAGCGAGAGCCAGCGCTTGGCACTCTTGAACCGCCTGTGCGAAGTACTGGGAGAGGAGGAGGCGAGAGTCCTCATGGAGAGCCTGCCCCCCGTCAACTGGCACGACCTCGCCACCAAAGACGACGTCTTTCTCCTCAAAGACGACCTCAAGACCATCAACAAGGCCATCGAGGCCAACAAAACGGCCATCGAGGCCAACAAAACGGCCATCGAGGCCAACAAAACGGCCATCGAGGCCAGCGAACAACGGCTACGCGTCGAGATGCACGCCGCGTTCGCCAACTTCCGCGCCGAGATGTCCGCCGAGTTCAAGACGCTGCGGGCTGAGAACAAAGAGCATCGGGGGGAAGTGGCGCTTCAGTTCGCCAAGCAGACCCGCATGATGGTGTTCACCATGCTGGGGCTGACGGTGCCGATCTTAGGCGCGATCCTGGGCGTGGGGTTGACGTAAGCGGCAGGGCCTCGTTGTCCGCCGGTTGAAAGCAAATCTGCGCGCTGAGCGACAGATGTTGTGGTGAAACGCGCAGATTTGGAGAGTTGAGGGGGTTGGTCATCCTCCGATGGCTGACTGGGAACGGAGTTCGGCGATCTCGGCGGGGCTGAACCCGAAGTCCGTGAGTACATCATCGGTGTCTGAGCCGATCCAGTCCGGTGAGGGCCGCATCTCTCCGGGGGTTCTCGACAGTCGCGGGATCGGCACGACTTCGGTGCCGTCCTTGCCGCCGAAGGTCCCCCGATCGACATTGTGCTGATAGGCGCGGGCCTCGTTGTAGGTGAGCACCGGAGCAGTGCAGGTGTCGGTTCCCTCAAGTATCTCGCACCACTCGTCGCGGGTCTTGGTGGCGAACACCTCAGCGAGGCGCGCTTTCACCTCGGGCCACCGGTCACGGTCGTACTGGGCGGGCAGATCGGATTCGTCGATCCCGATGAGCGTCAACAGCAGAGACCAGAAGTGGCCCTCGATGGGAGCGACCGACATGTAGCCGCCGTCGGCGCACTCGTAGATTGCATAGAACGGCGCTCCACCGTCGAAGAGGTTCGTCCCGATCTCATCGGTGTGCATTCCACTGTGGGCCATCGGGTAGAAGACCGTTGCGAGCGACGCCACTCCGTCCGCCATGGCCGTGTCGATGACCTGGCCCTCCCCCGACTGGCGAGACTCGAGCAGGGCGCAGACGACCCCGTATGCGAGCGTGAGACCGCCGCCGGCGAAGTCGCCGTGGATGTTGAGTTGCGGCACCGGCGGGCCGCCCTCGGGGCCGATCGAGCGGATCACCCCGGTGATGGCCTCATAGTTGAGCGAATGCCCGGCCGCGTGTGACAACGCACCTGTCTGGCCCCAACCCGTGAGCCGCCCGTAGACGATCGCCGGGTTGCGGCCCATCACCTGTTCGGGGCCGACTCCCAAACGCTCCGCGACCCCGGGGCGGAAGGACTCGAGAAACACCTCCGCGCTCTCCGTCAGACGGAGCACCACCTCAACACCAGCCGGGTTCTTCAAGTCGACCGCCACCGAGCGACGGCCGCGATCCCAAAAGGAGTATCCACGAGGAACCTTCTCATCGGGAACCTCCGACAGGCGATCGACCCGCACAACCTCGGCGCCCATGTCCGCCAAACGCAGCGATCCGTAGGGAAGCGCGCCCAGACCAGCCAGTTCCACCACCTTCACTCCATCAAGCGGTCCAGCCATCGGTCCGAAAGCTATGGGGCACAGCATTGCCGACGCAAGCCCACCATCGCCAGCACTCCACGTCACAGACACACCCAACAGCGAACCGATCAGGAACGCGGCACCGCAAGCGCGAACTCGCTACGTCACAGACACACCCAACAGCGAACCGATCAGGAACGCGGCACCGCAAGCGCGAACTCGCTACGTCACAGACACACCCAACAGCGAACCGATCAGGAACGTGGCACCGCAAGCGCCTGCCGCCACCAGAACCTGACGCAGAGCGGTGCGGACCTTGGAACGCCCGGTGAAGATCGCCAGCGCAACCCCCGCCAGCGTTGCGGCCACGACTGCCATCACGACCGAGGCGACCGCAGCGCCGTTCCCATCGGCGAACAGCCACGGGAACAAGGGCACGAAAGCGCCCGTCGCGAATGCTGCGAACGACGACAGCGCCACCCGCAGGGGACTGCCGGCGCCCTCGGGGTCCACGCCGAGTTCCTCGCGTGCGTGCACATCCAGGGCGACTTCAGGATCCGCCATTATCTCGCTGGCAAGCTTCTCGGCGCTCTCGGGCTTCAATCCCCGCTCCCGGTAGATGGCGGTGAGTTCTCGGATCTCCGCTTTGGGATTCTCTTCCAGCGACTTTCGCTCGATGGCGAGTTCTCTCTCGACGAGTTCGTTGTGCGCGCGGATCGACACCCATTCCCCCGCCGCCATCGAAATGGCACCCGCCAGCAGACCGCTGATGCCCGCCAGTCGCACCAGCGACCCGTCGGCCGACGCGCCCGTGATGCCGATGATGAGAGCGACGTTGGACACCAGACCGTCGCTGAACCCGAAAACGGCGGCCCGAGCCTCACCTCCCTGCACATCCCGGTGGCGATGCACCAGATAGCTGTGCGGGTGGTCGTGGTCATGATCATGGTCGTGGGTGTGCGCGTGGCTGTGGCTCTGGTCGTCGTTTGAACCCTGTTGCTGATCATCTGCAGCCATCGACACCAGTTTGACAGACGACGCCGACAGTTGTGCCTGAGAAAGCGATTACAGCACCGGGACGGTACCGATAACTCCGGACTCCTCCAGAGACGCGATCTCTGAGGCGCCCAGACCCAGTTCAGTCAGGATCTCGTGATTGTGCTGCCCCAAAGTGGGTGTGGCGTTGGTGATCCAGCGTTCGATGCCTCGCATCCGGTACGGCTGGGCAGGCATGTAGTGCGTTCCGACCTCGCGGTGCTCGACCAACTCGTAGAAGCCGCGAGCCTCGAACTGGGGGTGGAAGCGCAATGTGGCATGGTTCCGGCAGGCAATCGCAGGCACGCCCGCTGCAACCAGTTCGTCTACGGCCCCCTCCAGGCTCCGGCGCGCAGCCCAGCGGGAAATGTGCCGGTCCAGTTCGTCGTGGGCAGCTTGGCGATCCTCGAGAATCGCAAAATCGGCCGCCTCCACGCCGATGATGTCCGCCAGCGGCGTCCACGCCTCGTCGCTGTCACAACAGACCGCCAACCACTGCTCGGGATCCGCGGTCTCATAGATGCCCTGGGGGGCGGCGAAACGACCGCGGTTGCCGAGCCGGTTCAACCTCACACCGTTCGCGGAGTACTCCACGATCAGCTCCGCCGCACAGTTGATCGCGCCTTCAACCATCGCCGACTCGATGAAGACACCCTCGCCGGTGTCGTTTCGCTTGCGAAGTCCCAAGAGCGCTGCGAAGCAACCGTGCATGCCCGCTATCGGGTCGCACGGCCCGCGGGGGATGCGGGGCTGATCGGCCTCGTGACCGGTCAGCCAGGCCATCCCCGACATCTGCTCCATGGTCTGCGCGAAGCCGACCCGTTCACGCCAGGGGCCGTCGAGCCCGAACGCCGGCATGCGCACCATCACCAGCCGCGGGTTGCGAACCCGCAGCTCCTCCCAACCAAGGTCGAACGCCTCGATCACCCGTGGACTGAAGTTCTCGACAACCACATCAGCACCATCGACCAGCCACAGCAGCAGTTCCCGGCCTCGGGGATCGTTGAGATCGAGGGTCAACCCGCGTTTGTCGTGGTTTGCGGCGAGGAACATGTGCCCCCACTCCCACCACCGCTCCTTGCCGAACATCATGCCGGTGAGACGCATCCCGTCGGGGTGGGAGACCGACTCGACATGGATCACGTCGGCACCCAGCGCCGCCATCGCCTGCGTCGCGCAGGGACCCGCCCACCAGCTTGTGAGATCGACCACACGAATCCCCGTGAGAGGTCGAGCATCCGGGTCCGAGGAAGATGCCACGCCCACTGATTCAGGGCCACCGCGGGGTTCAGAGGCGACCGCACCCATAGCCGCACCGTCAGGACTACCGCGAGACCCAGAGGAGAACGTTCGCACAGCCGCAGGCTCAGGACCGCCGCGGGGCTCGATCTGTCCGGTGTGTTCACCGATCGCAGGGGCAGGTCCAGGAATCGGGGAGCGTTCGCCGTCGATCATTCGCGGCGACCTTGGGGCTTTGAAGCCCTCTGCTGTTGTTGCGAAGAAGCCCCGCGCGACCAGGTGCTCCTCGCTGAGCACCCCGGCCCCGTCGTTGACCCGCGCCACCGGCACCCTCAGTTCCGAGGCCAACTCCACAATCTCAGCAACCGAGTGCTCGGCCATCCATTCGTCGACGATCGCCGACCACTCATCGAGGCGGGCAGTCCGGGTACGAAGGTCTCCCCACTCGCTGTCCATCAGGTCGGGCCGTTCAATCATCAGACAGAAACCCTGGAACTGCTGACGCGTGTTGGTGTTGAAACCCACCCAGCCGTCACGGGCACGTTCAATCGAGGGAGTCTCAATCGAGCGCGTCGGGAGTTCGGTCCGACCCGACATCTGCTGGGACAGGTCCGCGAAGGTCGACGCTGCCAACGCCGTCGACTCAGCCATCGACACATCGACCACCTCGCCTCGACCGCAACTGCGAGCCCGGTCGACCGCGGCCAGTGTGGGCGGGGCCGCGTAACACGCCGCCATCCACTCGAACACGTCACCACCGGCCATGTACGGAGGCAACGAGACATGGCCACGACAACTGATCGACCCGGTGTCGGCCTGCACCAGAAACTCGTTGAGCGACCGCTCAGCCCACGGCCCGGTCAGCCCGTAAGGCCGAATCGAGGTGATCACGCCGAACCGGTGGCGCTCCTCGATACCCGCAACATCGGCCGGCGTGAGCGTGTCATCGACGACGATCAGATCGGAGCCGGCGAGCAGTTCCTCTACGGCCTGTTCGCCCAGCGCACCCACCACCGAGCGAGTCCCCGCAGCCAAAAACGAGAACAACGGGCCGTTGTCGCCCTCCGCCACCGGCACCGCGCTGCGTCGGCGCAACTCAGCGCCCAGCTCGGACTCAACCCGAACAACATCGGCGCCCGCGTCAGCAAACAGACGCGACAGGTAAGCGCCGGAGATACCGTCGCTGAGATCGGCAACGCGGACGTCTCGCAGAATCACATCACCGACTCACCTCAGCTCGAGGCGCCGACAATGACCTTGTCACCCCACGCGGCGAGCGCATCGGCCGTGTCTCTGAAAAACAGGAAGGACGGCACGATCATGCGGCTCGCCCCCCAGGAGGCCAGCTCCTCGACGGCGGCGCCCGGATCATCACCGAATATGCCCATGTGCTGGCCGGTCAACTCGATCGCCGCTGGATCACGGCCATGGTCCGCGGCGGTCTGGCGAACGATCTCGTACAACTCCGGCAAATCGCCTTTGGCCGGCCAGAAACCGTCTCCGACGCGGCCCGCCCGTTCCGCGGCCGCACGGCTGTGCCCGCCGATGTGGATCGGTACGGAGCCGCTGGCCGGCTTGGGGTTGCAGGAGATCGGGTCGAAGCTGACGAACTCTCCGTCGAAGGACACGGCATCGTCGGCCCAGAGTGCCCGCATCACCTCCATGTACTCCTCGGTGCGAGGACCGCGCCGCGGCCACGGCACACCGAGCGCTTCGAACTCTTCTTTGAGCCAGCCGATGCCGATTCCCAACTCGACTCGCCCACCCGACATGTTGTCGAGCGTGGCCACCTCCTTGGCATAGGTGATCGGGCTGCGCTCAGGGAGCAGTGAGATACCGGTGGCGAGACGCAGGTTGGTCGTGTGGGCGGCCACGAACCCGAGCCAGATCAAAGGATCGGGGATCGGGCTTTCGCCTGTACCGGGCATCTTCCCGCTCTCGTCGTAGGGGTAGGTGGACTGGTACCCCTCGGGATAGATGATGTGTTCAACAGTCCACACCGACTCGAAGCCCGCTGCTTCAGCGGCTTGACCGATCATCTTGGCACCCTCGCCGGTACCGAAGTGCATGACGTTGGCAAACGCCAGTCCGAATTTCATGTCTGGATCCTTATTCTGGTTGGTGAAACGTTCATCCTGCCACTGTTTTGTCCCCGGGCGTAACCGGAGCCTCTGCAATTGCCGGGCGTAACCGGAGCCGCCTGCGCTCACACCGGGCGCGGCCGGTGGCTGGATTCAGTCGAGCCAAGGTTCGTCGAGCTCCCAGGGCTCGATCCTCTCAGGTTCGGCAGCCTGCGAGTGGCGCGGTTCGGCCATTGCCTTGGCCGCGATGACGCCGCCCAGCATGCCGAACAGGTGCCCCTCCCAAGAGATGAAGTCCTGGGGCACGATCCCGGCCACCAACCCGCCGTAGAGCATGATCACCAACAGCGCCGAGGCCAATGCCCTTACGCGGCGTTCGAAGACCGCCGCGGCGAGGATCGCTCCGAAATACCCGAACACCACCCCGCTGGCACCGATGTGGTTGCCGAATCCCGCGAGCGCCCAGGTCAGGCCGCCCCCGACGACTATCACCGTCACTGTCACCCACGCCCAGTAGCGCATCCCCCGCACCGCGACCAGTCCACCGAGAATCAGCAGAGGCAGCGAGTTCGAGGTGACGTGGCCGAAGTCGGAATGGAGGAACGGCGCGAAGGCGATGCCGTCGATCCCTTCTCGGCGCCGGGGAAGGATGCCGTTGCCCTGAAGCCGATCGTCGAGCGCGAGCGTGTCGACGATCTCGATTCCCCACATCACCGCCAGGGCCAGGACCAGCAGACCGACCGGTGTCCACAGCAGTCGCCAGAACGAGCGCCTCGGTTCTGCGGATTCGGCCATGCCTCATCGTAGATGCGGCTCGCAGGAGAATTTCGCTAAGTTGTCCGCTACCGGGTCAACGACCAGCAGGAAAGACGGAGATGAGCGACAACCCTCAGCCGCTGGGAGGCAACGAGACGCCGCGGTTCGGCGGAATCGCCACGTTCATGCGCCTTCCGGCAACATCGTCGCCCGAGGATCTGGATGTTGCCGTGGTTGGGGTGCCCTTCGACATCGGTACCTCGAACCGGCCCGGTGCAAGGTTCGGCCCCCGAGGAATCCGTGAGGAGTCGGTGCTGCTGCGTCCGTACAACATGGCCACACGGGCCGCTCCCTTCGACAGTCTGCGCATCGACGACGTGGGCGACGTGGCCACCAACCCCTACAACCTGGCCGATTCGATCGGCCGGATCACCGCGCACTTCGAGGAGCTGCTGCGGCATGACCTCGTGACTGTCGCCATGGGTGGCGATCACACCATCGTGCTGCCGATTCTTCGGGCCATGGCCGCCAAACACGGGCCTGTCGGATTGGTGCACATCGACGCCCACACCGACATCAACGACACCATGTTCGGCGAGAAGATCGCTCATGGCACCCCGTTTCGCCGTGCCGTCGAGGAGGGCCTGCTCGACGGCCCGCGCGTCGTCCAGATCGGTATGCGCGGCACCGGTTACGCCGCGGATGATTTCGACTGGTCCCGGGAGCAGGGGTTCCGGGTGGTGCAGGTCGAGGAGTGCTGGCATCTGAGCCTCGATCCGCTGATGGCGGAGGTGCGTGACCAACTCGGGGAGGGACCGGTTTATCTGAGCTTCGACATCGACGGCCTCGACCCGTCGTTCGCCCCCGGTACGGGAACGCCGGAGATCGCCGGCCTGACCACGATCCAAGCCCTTGAGATCATCCGTGGTTGCCGCGGCCTGGACCTGGTGGGCTGCGACCTTGTGGAGGTGGCTCCCGTCTACGACGCCAGCGGAGCCACTTCGCTGACCGCCGCCAACATGCTCTACGAGATGCTCTGCGTCCTACCCGGGGTCGAGTATCGGAAGTGACCAGCGGCCGAAATCCAACGGCGGACGACGAGACCGAGAACCGGTCAAGACAGCGTGACCTGTATGTCGATTTATTGATGGGGTGCCTCACCCGCGAGCTGTTCCTGACTGAGGAGACCCACGACGTCGATCTCTCGGAATGGCCAGGTGACACCGACATGCTTCGGTCAGTTCTCAAAGCCAACAGATGGCGTCTGATGAGGACTGGCGGCCGACACGCTGCTCGAGCCGAAGGCCACGACTGGCCGCCGACCGCCGAGACCATGGTCGGCCGGCAGCGGCTCGCAGATGTCCGTTGGTGCATTGATCAGGTAATGGCCGAAGGCGTGGTGGGTGACTTCATCGAGACCGGCGTATGGCGCGGCGGGGTGACGATCCTGATGAAGGGGATGCTCGAGGCGTGGGGCGACACCCGACGGCGCGTCTGGGTGGCCGACAGCTTCCGCGGCCTGCCCGTGCCCAATGTCGAGGAATACCCTGCCGATGAGGGACATGACATGTCCAAAGTGAGAACGCTGCAGGTGTCGGCCGACGAAGTCCGCGCCAACTTCGAACGGTACGGACTCCTCGACGAGCGGGTGTGTTTCCTCGAGGGCTGGTTCGCCGACACCCTGGCAACCGCTCCGATCGACCGGCTCGCGATCCTGAGGCTCGACGGCGACCTGTACGAATCAACCACCGATGCCCTGATTGCGCTGTACCCCAAGCTCAGCGTCGGCGGATATGTGCTGGTCGACGACTACGGCGCCTGGGAACCCTGCCGTAAGGCGGTGGACGACTACCGGGCGACCCATGGAATCACAGACGAGATCGTGCCTGTCGACTGGACCGGCATCCACTGGCGGCGCAGCAACTGACATGGGCGAGATCGGTACCTACTACGAGTTGTTGCGTCTGGCCCATGATGCGCTCAAACCTCGGCGCTATCTGGAGATCGGGGTCCACAAGGGTCATTCGCTGGCGCTGTTGAGGGCCGGGACCCACGCGGTCGGGGTCGATCCTGAGCCAATGGTCGAGAACCCTCCCGGCAACGCCATGATCGTCTCGGCGACCTCCGACGACTTCTTCGGCGATCCCGACCTGCAGGCGTTGCTCGAAGGTCCGCTCGACCTGGCCTTCGTCGACGGACTCCACCTCTTCGAGCAGGCCCTGCGAGATGTGGCCAACGTGGAACGCCACAGCAGCCCCGACGGCATCATCCTCATACACGACTGCCTTCCGATCGACGCGGTGACCTCGGCCCGGGAGCAGACCACGATGGTCTGGTCCGGCGACGTATGGAAGGTTGTCGTGGCTCTGCGCCGCCACCGGGAGGATCTGACCGTCACGACCGTCGATGTCGAACCCACCGGTCTGGCGATCGTCTCCGGCCTCGACCCCGACAACACTGTGCTGTTCGACCGCTACGAAGCGATCGTCGACGAGCTGGCGGACCTTTGCTACGACGATTTGCAGGCCCTCGGCCGCGACGAGGCGCTCAACGTCGTTGATGCCCACCCAGAAACGGTCAGGGCGCTCCTCACCACTGGCCGCGTCAAGACTGCCTGAGGTCTCCGCCTCGCCCGGGGATCGACTGAAATGGGTCGTGGGGCTAAAGTCGGGGATTCGAGACGGTCGAAGACACGGAGAACAGAACAATGCCACAAACGGTCAAAGGAGTAATTTCAGCGGCGGTTGGTGAACCGGTCACGTTGACCGACATCGTGATCCCCGATCCCGGGCCGGGAGAGGCAGTCGTGGCGATCCAGGCTTGCGGTGTGTGCCACACCGACCTCCACTATCGCGAGGGCGGTATCAACGGCGATTTCCCGTTCCTGCTCGGCCATGAGGCCTCCGGCATCGTCGAATCCGTCGGCGAGGGAGTGACCGAAGTCGCTCCGGGTGACTTCGTGATCCTCAACTGGCGGGCGGTTTGCGGCGACTGCCGGTCATGCAACCGCGGCAGGCCGCATCTCTGTTTCAGCACGCACAACGCGGAACAGACGATGACGCTCACCGACGGCACCGAACTGTCGCCCGCCCTCGGAATCGGGGCATTCGCGGAGAAGACCCTCGTTGCGTCCGGTCAGTGCACCAAGGTCGACCCCGAGGCCTCCCCCGCTGCCGCGGGCCTGCTGGGTTGCGGGGTGATGGCTGGCATCGGTGCGGCCATCAACACCGGCGGTGTAGGCCGCGGCGACAGCGTCGCGGTGTTCGGTTGCGGAGGTGTGGGCAACGCCGCCATTGCCGGCTCGAAACTGGCCGGGGCATCCAACATCATCGCCGTCGACATCGACGACGGTAAGCTCGAACTGGCGAAGGGTTTCGGCGCCAACCACACGATCAACTCCCGCGAAGAGAACGCGGTTGAGAAGATCCAGGAATACACCGGCGGGTTCGGCGCCGATGTCACCATCGACGCCATCGGCCTGCCCGAGGTGTACCGGCAGTGTTTCGAAGCCCGGGACCTTGCCGGCACCGTCGTGCTCGTCGGTGTCCCCACACCCGAGATGAGAATCGAACTGCCCTTCCAGGAGGTCTTCGGTCGAGGCGGGTCGCTCAAGTCGAGTTGGTACGGCGACTGCCTGCCGAGCAGGGACTTCCCGATGCTCGTCGACCTCTACCGTCAGGGCCGGCTCGACCTCGACGGCTTCGTGTCTGAGACGATCGCGCTCGACGGTGTGGAAGAGGCGTTCCACAAGATGGAACGGGGCGAGGTTCTGCGTTCGGTGGTCATCATCTGATGCCCGTCGAACTCGTCACGACCGACGGAATCTTCGCGCTCGACGGAGGCGAATGGGAGGTCACCAACAACATCTGGCTGGTCGGCGACGATCGGGAGGTCGTGATCTTCGACGCGGCCCACGATCATCGACCGATTGTTGACGCCGTCAACGGCCGCCGGGTGAACGCAATCGTGTGCACCCACGGCCACAACGACCACATCAACGCTGCGGTGGCCCTGCGTGAGGCGGTCGACGCACCGATTCTGCTGCATCCCGATGATCAGATGCTATGGGATGCGGTGTTCCCCGAAGACTTGACCGACGGCGCTCTGAGGGCGGGGGAGACGATCGGTGCCGGTGGCCACACTCTCGGGATCATCCACACTCCGGGGCATTCCCCTGGTTGCTGCTGCTTCTACGACGTGGACGCTCAGCGGGTGATGTCGGGCGACACGTTGTTCTGCGGCGGTCCCGGGGCCACCGGACGCAGCTACAGCGACGAACCGACGATCCTGCGCTCGATCCGCGACCGTCTGCTGACCCTCCCCGGTGGCACCACCGTCCACACCGGCCACGGTGACACCACCACCATCGAAGACGAGCGCCAACGGGTCCTCGACCGCATCAGCGAACTCGGCCTGACCTGAGCCGACACCGTCCAAACAGGCCGACCACACGGTAATCAGGGACTCCAGAGGTTGAGCAGTTCGGTGGCAGCGAACCAATGGCGGTTACGGCCCGACCCGTTGCTCTCGACATAGACGCGGGACACGACACCGCACGACGCAAGTGCCGTCAACGCGGTACGCCCGCTGCGTTCACTGACTCCGAGCAGCTCGGCCACATCACCGGCGCTCAGGACCGGGTGCGCCGGCAGATGGGCGAGCAGGCCCCGCACGGTGTGATCGGCTCGGAAACCGGAGATGGCTTGTTCCCATCGAGCAATGAGTGCTCGGATCCGATCATATATCTGGTCGGTCGTGAGGGCGGCCTTCACAGCGACCTCCGCAAACCAAGTGATCCAGGGGTCGGATGTTCCCTGTTGAAAAAGGTGGAGTCCCGCCCATCCGGCGTTGCCACCCCCGCCCGTTCGTGCCGCCACCACCACAGATTCGATCGGCTCGCGCAGCCCCTCAATTCCTGACGACGCCATCCCTTCATTCCGCAGCAATAGCCTGGCCATCGGCTCCCAATAATCCTGCATCCGCAGTTCGGACAACCGAAGAGCAGCACACGCTCGCTCTCCAGCCCGGATTGTTGATCCCGACAGATCGAAACGCCGCTCCCCGAGCAGTGCAGGAACCCACGTCCGGACCAGACGTCCGTTCCATTCCGCATCTACCTCGCGTCCCGGCAAGCCTTCCGAAACTATGTCCATTTCGGAAGATTACTCTATTAGTCTTCCGAATCCTGCCCTATCCCGGCGAGCACCAGCGACCTCGGCCTCATCTGGCCACAGTTCTGTAGACTTAATGTAGATCAAAGATAGATCCGGTGTAGTCTGAGTTCATGGAAACGACGACGATCCGGGTTGACCGAGACACCCACGCTCGGCTCCAAGAGCTCAGCGAGGCCACCGGTGACACCCTCACCAAGACAGTTCGTGACGCCGCTGAGGCGTTGCAACGCATCCGGTTCGGTCTGCGGGTGCAAGAAGAACTCGCGGTGCTCAAGGGTGACCCCACCGCTTGGAACAACTACCTCGCCCAAGCAGAAACATCCTCGGTCGCCGATGGCATCAGTTGACGAGCTGTGGCTGGTCGATTTCGGTGAGCCGCATCCCGGTGAACCCGCCTTGGTGCGACCGGCTCTCGTGCTCGGTCCCCCCGACTACTTCGGCAGTGGATTCCCGCTGGTCATCGTTGCCCCTCTGACGACAGCGGACCGCTCTCTGTCCCTTCACGTCGAAGTGCAGGCCACAGCTCAGACTGGCTTACGTCAGACAAGTTTCGTCCAGTGCGAGTTGATCCGGTCCATAAACGGAACACGACTCCTCGAACGACTCGGCACAATCGACCTCGACACAGCACGAACCGTGGACCAAATCGTCAGAGTCCTCCTCAATCACTGAACCCTACGGTGTGAAGGTGATGCCCTGAACGGCCACGGGGTGCCGATCAGTTCTTCGGCCACGGCAGCGGCGGCGAATTCGGGATCATCGACAGATGCCACGGCGCGGCTTCCGGAAGGGAGGTCCACAATTGCTCGCACACCGGACGGCTCCATGCCGTTGTAGACGACGGTGTAGGTTGCCACGGTCCCCTCGCCGGTGGGATCCTCGTCGAGAGGAACCTCTGCAGTAGCGGCTCTCGCCTCATCGGCCAGATCGGCGATCAGCAGACCCGCGGCGGGGGGTTCGGTGCTCCAGACGGTGAGTCCCGGTTTGGTCAACAGTCCACTCACAGCGGTGACCGCACCGAAAGCACCCGGCTCGGCCCGGAGCTGATCGATCATCGCAACCGTGGCCTGAAACACAAAGTTGTTGAGCGGGCCACCCGCAAACGCCATGCCCCCGGTGAGAGTGCAGACCCGGTCAGGATTCACCTCCAACTCCGACTGCTGAACCGCAACGGCCGCAGGGAAACAGCTGTAGAGCTCGATGTGCTCCACCTCAGCGACACGGCGACCGATGTGCATTGTCGCCGCGGCACCCAACACCGCCATCGACGGCCAGCGGTGCAGTTCGCCGCGGCGCGACAATGAGAGCGACATCGACGACTCGAGCCCCACATGGGGGAAGACCCAGCGGTCACGAGGCACGCCCACAGACTGAGCGGTCCCAGCCGAGCACAGGACCAGAGCGGCAGCCTGATCCACTCCCCACTGGGAGTTGTGCCACTTGTTGTACGGAAAGGCCATGGGACGGTTCGCCGGTGCAGGATCACGGATCTCCTCCGGCCGCATCGGCTCACCGAAAGCGGCCGGAGGATTCAGCTGTGCGACCTGGTTGAAGCTGTGCCAGCGCCGAGCGATCTCGTCTCGGTGCCGGCCCAGTGTCCAGCCGTGAGCAGCTCGGCGAGCATTCTCGATCATGGCGTACTGCTGGACCGGGACGACCGCACCGATCTCTTTCTCCGGGCGGGCGACGATCTCGCCACTGGGGCTGAACTCCTCGTCGGGCACCAGACCGCCCTGATCGTGGTCCGGAAGTTCCAACCCGGCCCTGCGGGCTAGGTCATCTCGATGTTTGGTCTCCCCGCCGCAGACCACCGCAATGTCGAACGCTCGGGAACGGATCGCCTCGAACGCCAAGTTGATCAGTGTCTGCTGGGGAATCCCCACCTCCACCGCAACCGTATGGGGATCTGCGCCCACCGCCTCCCCGATTCGACGGGCCGCGTCCGGCAACCTGGAGAGCCCGCGAGTGGCGCCGATCCAGCCGATCCTAGGACCGAGACCAGTCACGCCACTGTCGCTCAGCGCGGCTCGCAGCGCCTCGGTCATCAATTCTGTGGTGTCGAGGCCGGCGGCGGGATCAGCGAGCCGCTGATCAGCCGTCCCCGCGCCGATCAGCACCACCGTGTCGGATTCGTAAATCATTGAGTGCGGACCCTACTGTGGGGCCTCCGTTTCCGACGATTTCGCGGTTCCAACGACTTGACGGTTCCAACGATTTCGACCCGAACCCGCACAACTGGGAGACTCGTTCTATGACTGAGCTACTCGAAGCCGCTCGTGACCTCCGCACGACGCTTGATGCCGAGGGTGCCAAAGCAGAAGCCGAAGGCACTCCCATGACCGACGAGGCAGTGAAGCTCTGCCGCGAAGCGGGTCTGTACGGCGTCCTCGTGCCCAAGGACGTCGGCGGCGCGGAGCTAACCTTCGACCAGTCCCTCGACGTGTTCACCGAACTCGCCCGTGCTGACGGCTCGATCGGCTGGGTGGTCATGGCCAGCAACACCGCAGCCTGCTATTTCGGGTCGTGGTCGCCTGCTTCCTTCAGCGATGTGATGTTCGCCGACGGAGTGCCACTGGTAGCCGGACAATTCGCTCCCAACGGCACCGCGGTGCCATGTCCCGAGGGCTACCACATCACCGGTGACTACTCGTTCGGATCCGGGCTGCAACACGCCGAATGGGCCGGATGCGGGTCTTTCAGCGCGCCGACCGAAGGCGACCCCGACTTCCTGTTGGCGGTCGTCCCGATAGCGGAGGCCGAGATCACCGGGAACTGGCACGTGATGGGACTGCGTTCGACCGCATCGTACGACTACAGGATCGACAGCATCGTGCCCGAGGACCGGACACTGTCCTTCTTCGGATTCACCAAGCACCGGGGCGGGCCCGCCTACAACCTCGGAGTGCTGTGCATCACCGAAGTCGGCCACGCCGGTTGGGCACTCGGGGTCATGCGCCGGGCCATCGACGAAGCCACCGCGCTGGCCAAGACCAAACAGCGGATGACCGGAAAGTCGACCCTGGCCGATGACCCCCGCTTCCAGTACGACCTGGCCGAAGCCGAGAGCCTCTTCCGTGCCGGCGATCTGTGGATTCGTAACGCCTTCTGCAAAACCGAACAGTCAGCGATCAACGACAATATCGACCAAGCCGCCATCAACGAGGCACTTCAAGCCACTGCCTGGTTCACCCAGCAGTCAGCGCAGGCGATTCAAACCCTGTATCGCCACATCGGAACGACAGCTCTGCGCGACGGCGGCTTTCAGCGCTGCTTCCGCGACGTCCATGCCGGAAGTCAACACGCAATGGTCAGCCCCACGCACTCTTACGCTTTCGCCGAGGCGATGATCGCCCCGGCACCAGAGTCGGCGCTCGAGTTCTAGCACCGGCTCAGGGAGAAATGCTGGTGAGGTCGTCGCCGACGACGATCTCACCGCTGAAATGCCGTGCCGCGATCGCTCGCCACTCGTCGCACTGCCCGGGTTGGGGGGCCGGTACGAGGTGCGTCAGGACCAAGGTCTTGACATTGTTGCGCTCAGCTGTCTGAGCGGCCTGCTCGACGCTCGAGTGATAGTCGAGGATGTCCTGCATGCGCGCCATGGGTACCAGCTTCACCAGATCGTCACGGATGACGGTCTGCACATAGACGTCGGCGTTGCTGGTCAGATTGTCGACTCCAGCGCAGGGGATCGTGTCGCCAGCCAGAGCCACGACTCTGCGGTCCCGCTCTACCCGATACCCGACGGTGGGCTCCACAGGAGCATGCGCCGTGGCATGCACGCTTACCTGCATCGAACCAAGCTCGAACGAATCGCCCGCTGTCACCTCGCACACTTCGACCGCAGGCTCCCAATTCAGGTCATCGTGGTGGGCGATCCGGAAACCGATGTCGGGTCCGAGAGCATCGAGAGTGCGCTCCACGAATCGTTTGATCCCTACGGGACCCCAGACCCGAAGCGGCCGGGATTCGGTGGTCATGACCCACTGGGTGGTGATCACATCGTTCAGCGCACAGACGTGGTCACTGTGCAGGTGGGTGATGAGCACACCCGATAGCAGCACTGGCATCGAACCGGCCGCCGCCATGCGCATGACACAACCGCGTCCGGCATCGACGAGCACCTGTTCAAGGCCACCTTCGCCGGTCTTGAGCAGCGTCGCGGGACCAGCCCTGTTGGGGTCGGGAATCGGCGAACCGGTCCCGAGCAGAACGACTTCCATCAGTTGTGCCTCCTCAGTCGACGCCGGTTGCAACCGGGCTCTGGTCTTGGGCTTGCCGTTTGGACAGCACCCTCAGCATCATCTCTTTGGCCACCATCGGCGCGGCGTTCTGGTTCTGGCCGGTGATCAGATCCCCGTCGACGACCACATGGTTGGCGAACATGTCGCGGCGTCGATGGGTGCTCTGGAAGTCGGCACCGAGCCGGCGCAGTTCGGTCTCAGGGTGCTGCGGGGTCGCACCGATACCGAGTTCTTCGACCTGCTTGTCGGTGACCGCGGTGAGTGGACGGCCCTTGACCAGCGGCTCCCCGTCTGCGGTCTTCGCCTTCAGCAGACCGAGCGGCCCGTGGCAGACCCCGCCGATCACCTTGTTCGCCGCAGCGGCGACGGTGACCTGTTCACCGACCACATCCGAGGTGCCGAGGTCCCACGCCGCCCCCCAACCACCGGCGAAATAGACGACGTCGTAGTCGTCCATGTCGAGGTCTCCGATGGCCAGGCTGTTGCGGACCTTCTCCTTGGCCTCGTCGTCGGCCATGAACCGGTCATCGTGATGGCAACGAAAAATGGGATTGAACGACTTCGGGTCGAATGGGATGTCGCCGCCCTTGGGGGAGGCGACATCGACTTCCATGCCGGCATCGCCGAACTCGTAGTAGGGAACGGTCAGCTCCGAGCCGAACACACCGGTGGGTTTGCCGACCTCGAGCGTCGCCTGGTTGGTCGCGACGATGAGCGCACGGTGGCCCTTTAAGTCGAGCTTCACCGACTCCGGGTCCTCCGGGTGCAGGCCCGCCTTCTGAAGCAGGGTTCGCACACCACGCGCCGGCAGCGGCGGTCGCTTGGGTTTCGGGCGTTCCGCTCGGCGCTGCGCAGTCGGCCAATCCGCGTTGCGTGCGGGGATTCGCTCGCGTCGGATTCTCTCGAGACTGTCCTTCAACATCTCCATCACCTCCAGAGATTCGGGATTCTCCCATTGGTTGTGCGCTTCAGCCGGATCATCACTGAGGCAGTAGAGCTCCCATTGGTCTGGGATCGGCTCGCTGCGATACACCGGTCCCGCCGCGGTACGCGCCGAAAGTTGCCGCACGTGGGGTTCGGTCCAAGCAGCGGGATCGTCGAACGTGCGGACCAGCTTCCACAGGCGACCGTCGAGGTGACCGACCACAGCCTCAAGGTTGGTTGCTGCATGGGACGGGACCTTGATCTGCAACGGGAACGGGGCATCAACCCGGCCGCGTGCCGCCAGCATCGCCGCGCTCGAACCGTCGCCTTCCAGCATGTTGTCACGGGTCATCAGATAGACCGGTCCGTCCGGTGCCTGCGACGGCGACGACAGCACACCGCTCAGGTCCCGGCCCGGCAGGGAATGGACTTCAGAGTGCGTTCTGGCCAGCTCAGCACCGAGCGATGCCTCGTCGGCTCCTGTGAGTCCCAGCAGCGTGGGCAGCAGGTCTATGTGGCTGGTCGGGGTGTCGACGACCGCCGCGCCGGTGGCTTCGGCACCGACACGCACGATCTGCAACGGCACCCGCGTGGCCTCGTCGTAGAGTTGATACCACTTCTGGTGCAGGCCTCCGTGTGAACCGAGCAGATCACCGTGGTCGGAGCTGAACACCAGAACAGCGTCTGTGCTGCCCCCGTCGGTGACCGCACGGCGAACCCGGTCGATCGGGGTGTCCACATCATGGTGCAGGCGGTAGTAGGTCTGCCGATAGCGCTCGGCGTTCCCTAGATAAGCCCGGCGGATCAGCGGGGCCGGGCCGTATGCCGAGTAGTAGCCGTCGCGGTAGGCCGACTGCAGCGCCGGTTTGGTTGAGAGGTCTTCGTCGTCTGTGGGTGACGCGGGAATCGGAGGCGGCTCGGCCAACGACGGTGCCAGCGTGTTGCCTCGCCTGCGCTGCATCGCCAGGATCGGCCAGAGCACGATGTCGTGGGGATTGACGAACGAGCAGATCAACAGGAAGGATCTGGCCGCTTCGGGGTCGCCATCGGCCCGGCGCCTGTAGCGGTCCTGCAGCCATGCCACCGCCCGGTCCGCGTAGATCGGGTCCCGTACATAGCCCGTGTCGGACCAGTGGCCGCCGTGGGGTTCAGGGCCCACCCAGCCTGAGAAGCCGAACTCGTCGAGCGGATCCGCGGCCAGGTAGGCGTCGACGGCTTCTGGGATGATCTCTCCGGCGGAATTGTTGGTGCGCAGGCGCTGACCGTCGACGATGAGGTCGGCGTGGCTGACATGCCATTTGCCGACATAGGCAGTGTCGTATCCTGCGGCTCGGAACCAGTCGCCCATTGTGGGCACCTCATCGGGTCTGAGCCAGCGCATCCTGCTGTCGGTCGCCTGCTTGCCGAGTCCATCGGTCTGGGTGACACCGTGCACGTCGGGGTAGTGGCCCGTCAGCAGGCTCGGGCGGCTCGGGACACAAGCGGTCGACGCCACATAGTGACGCTGAAAGTCCACACCATTGTCGGTGAACCAGCGGCGGCCGACGAGATGCCGTTCACGCCAAGTTTGGACCTCGGCTGTCTCGTAGGGCGGCGCGGCCCGCTCCTCGTCGGTGAGCAGGATCACTATGTCGGGCTTCAACACAATGTCAGGCTGTGGGTCGGACACCGGCTAACTCCCTTCGGTTCTGCTTGAGGCACTTCGGAAGGCACCTCGGATCACCGCCGCTTCCAGATCCCGAAGCAGGCGTCGGTTCACCGAACCCATCTGTCGGGCGAGGAGCCGGGCAACAATCTTCGTCGGCAGTTTCTTCATGGGCATTGTGGAACCTGGTTCAACCTGGGCGGTGAGCGCGAGTCGTGTGTGGTCTCCGTCGGCTCTCAGCGTCCATTTGTTGACAACCCTGCTGACCACATTCGGCAAACCGACGATCTCATAGGCGAGCGCTTCCTCGGGTTGCCAGACGATGACTCGTTCGAGCACCACGTTGGTTCTGACCTGAACTCTGCGCTCGGTTCCGACACCCTCGCTGCGTTCGGTCAGTTGACAACTGTGGTCGATTTCTTCGGCCCATTCAGCGAGACGGTCGAATGCGGCCAACAGCGCCCAAACCTCGGCTGGAGACGCAGCTACAGACAGTTCGTTGGAGACAGCGACCACGGTTCAGACCTCCGCCAGAGCCGAGGACAGCATCAGCGAGAGGATCTCGGCGGTGGTTGACCGGTCCAGTCTGCGGACGTGTCGAAGCAGGTCGACGGCATCGAGCGAGCACATGACAGCGAGCGCTTCAGACAGCCGTTGCGCGCGGTCTGGCGTGAGGCTCTCGAGCTCCGGGGCGAAATGCCGCTTCATCTGTTCAACGTTGAGCGCTGATGTTCGTTGGAGATTCTGCTCCAGGACCTGCTCGAATGGGGCTCTCGTCTGTCCAACACGCCAAACGGACGCGGCCGCGTCGTAGAGGGCGAGACGCTGTTCGACAAGGCGGGCCACTCGCTCGGCGACCGGACCGACACCCGTGTCGGGCACATCCCAGATGGCTTTCGTGGCCGCGAACTGGCGCTCGACAGCGATCCGGCACAACTCGCCGAGATCGTCGAAGTACCGGAAGACGCTGCGGTGCGACACACCCGAACGCTCCGCGACTGTGCTGACTGAGGGCCGCAGATCGCCTTCGCGGTACAGCTCCAACATGGCGTCCACGACCCGTTCGCGGTTGCGGTCGCGCCGAGCGCGCCTCCCGTCGTTGTCGACGGTGTCAGCGCCGTCCTCGTCGAGGTCGAGGTCGAGGT
This sequence comes from uncultured Acidimicrobiales bacterium, assembly GCA_951812975.1. Taxonomy (GTDB): domain Bacteria; phylum Actinomycetota; class Acidimicrobiia; order Acidimicrobiales; family Aldehydirespiratoraceae; genus VXYK01. Next base: position 307,540 of record CATOTC010000005.1, read on the forward strand.
CGCGGTCGCGGTCGTCGAGGTTGGCCGTCACGGGATCACCAGCGAGTGCGCAAACCGGTTCATTAGGCCACCACCATACATCTGTCATTCACACTGCCACAACTCTACGAAGCAGACGGAACGGCGACCCGCGCCAGAACAACACCGACTGAACCCCCCACGACGTCACGCAGCCGACGGAACGGCTGACCCGCACGAGGCGACCGCCAACGTAGAGCGGTTCAACATATGCTGTACCGACCATTCGGCGAGTCTGGAGCCAGGAAGCGAGTTCGCAATGCAAAACAACATCGGACTGTTCGTAACCAAACGCGCGCTGTTGAATCCCACGACAGAAGCGATCGTGGACGTCACCAGCGGCAAGCGTCAGACCTACGCGCAACTGAACGAACGCTGCAACCGAGTCGCCAACAGCATGCGAGACAACGGACTCGCCCCCCGCGACCGAGTGGCGACACTGTTGATGAACGGCAGCGACTTCGTCGAGATCTTCTTCGGAACGGCCAAAGCGGGCGGTGTGATCGTCGCCCTCAACTGGCGGCTCGTCGCCGACGAACTCTCGTTCATCCTGAACGATTCGGGCGCCAACACCCTGGTCTTCGGAACTGCCTTCAACGAAGTCGTGGCCGAACTGCACTCCCGCGGGGCCGCCGCGACCGCGGTGACCACATGGGTCCACGTCGGTGACGCCGCGGACCGTCCCGAGTTCGCCAGCGGCTACGAAGACCTTCTCGCGCAGGCCTCCAGCGACGAACCCGAGCTCACCACCAGCGACGACGACCTGCTGTTCATCATGTACACATCGGGAACGACCGGGTTGCCCAAGGGCGTGATGCACTCGCACCTGACCGCAATGTGGTCGGTCATTACCGGCAACACCACCGCCGACACCCGCTACAACGACCGCTACCTGATCTGCCTGCCGCTGTTCCACGTCGGCGCCCTCAACCCGATGCTCAGCATCATTCAAAGAGGTGGCACCGGTGTGATCATGAGCGAATTCCACCCGGTGAAGATCTGGGAGGTCTTCGCCGAAGAGGGGATAACCGTCACCTTGGCGGTACCGGCCATGCTCAACTTCATGCTGTCGACCTACAACAAGGAGGCCCACGACATCTCCCGTCTGCGATGGGTGATGAGCGGAGCGGCGCCAGTGCCCGTGCCGCTCATCAAGGCCTACGAGGCGATGGGCATCGAGATTCATCAGGTGTACGGGCTCACCGAGACCTGCGGGCCCGGATGTCTGATCTCGCCTGACGATGCATTGACACGGGCAGGCTCGACCGGCAAGACCTTCTTCCACACCGAGGTGCGCGTCGTCGACGAAGGAGGCAACGACTGCGCCCCCGACGAGCCGGGCGAGGTCATCATCTCGGGCCCCCACGTCATGATCGGCTACTGGAACCGACCCGACGCCACCGCCGAGGCGATCGTGGACGGATGGCTGAGGACCGGTGACGTTGCGATCATGGACGGCGACGGGTTCATCTACATTCAGGACCGGATCAAGGACATGATCATCTCCGGTGGTGAGAACGTCTACCCGGCAGAGATCGAGAACGTGCTCATGGCGATGGAGGGCGTGGTCGATGCTGCGGTCATCGGGGTCCCCAGCGAGAAGTGGGGAGAATCACCTCTGGCGGTGATCGTGCGGGCAAGCGACGACGTCAATGCCGAGGACGTGATCGCCCATTGCGACGGCAAGCTGGCTCGTTTCAAGATGCCCAAATCCGTGGAGTTCACCGACGTCATCCCCCGCAATCCGACCGGCAAGGTGCTCAAGAGGGTGCTGCGCGAGCAGTACGAGACAGCGTCAACATGACCGGCAGGCTCGCTGGACAGGTTGCGGTCGTCACCGGCGGTGGTGGCGGTATCGGTGAGGCGTACTGCCGTCGCTTCGTCGCGGAAGGCGCCAAGGTAGCGGTCGTCGACATCGGCCGTGAGCAGGGAACCCGGGTTGCCGAGGCGCTCGGTGACGACGCCGTCTTTGTTGGGACCGACATCAGCGACGAGGCCTCGGTCGATGCCTGCCGTGATGCCGTGCTCGACGCTTTCGGGACTGTCGACGTGTTGGTCAACAACGCCGCTCTGTACGGAGAGTTGGACCTCTCGAACAACTCCGTCGACTACCTGCGGCACGTCTACGACGTCAACGTGATCGGACAATGGCTGATGGCCCGGGCGTTCGCTCCCACGATGGTTCAGAAGGGTCGCGGGCGGATCATCAACATCGGCTCCATCGCCGGATACCTGCCTCTCGGGGCCTTGGGACCGCCCGGCGATCCCCAAACCTGGTCGCTGAGTTCGTTCGCCTATCAGCAGACGAAGTTCGCGGTACTGGGTTTGACCCGGCAACTCGCCGGAGAGTTGGGGAAATACGGGGTCACCGCCAACACCATCGCCCCCGGTCTGGTGATGACACCGGCGACAGACAAGCAGGTACCGGCTGGTTTCGATCAGGTGTTCGCGGACATGTCCGCCGCCAAGCGCAACTCCCAGGCCGACGACATGTGCGGCCCGGTGCTGTTCTTGGCCGGCGACGACAGCGCCATGGTCAACGGACAGGTCATCTGCGTAGACGGCGGCAACGTCATGCCCGCCTGAAGGGCTTGCAATGACCCCTCTGTCGCAATTTCCAAGCGGCACCTGAATTCGCGGTCATACTGTCCGTATGCCAGTCCCGTTGGATGTGTCCCCTAGCTTGCTCATCTGGGCGCGGGCGCGTTCGGGCATCGACGATGAGGTGTGGCAACAACGCTTCCCTCGTTACGAAGCGTGGCTCAACGGAACAAAAAGCCCGACGTTGAAGCAAGTGGAGGAGTTCGCCCGTAAGACCCACACACCCGTCGGATACTTCTTCCTGGATGAGCCGCCGGTTGAAGGCGTGCCGATTCCCGATTTCCGCACTGTCGGCAACCGTCCAGTCGCGGTAACCGCCGATCTGCTCGACACGGTGTACACGTGCCAAGCCCGCCAGGAGTGGTTTCGCGACCACCAGCTCCTGAATGGCGAACAACCACTTGCCTTCGTCGCCTGTGCAACGGTCGCTTCTTCGCCGGAGACAACCGTCGAAGACATGCGTCGAGTTCTCAACTGGACAGTCGAGACCCGCCGCCGATGCACGGATTCGGAGTCTGCACTTACACGTCTACGCGAAAACGCAGAGGAGTCCGGTGTGCTCGTGATGATCAGCGGAATAGTTGGATCCAACACACATCGCAAACTGGATCCGGCTGAGTTTCACGGCTTTGCCCTCGCCGATCCTCATGCTCCGGTGGTGTTCGTCAACGGCGCGGATTCGAAGCCCGCTCAACTGTTTACGCTAGCCCACGAATTGGCCCATATATGGCTGGGAGACACGGCGCTGTCCGACCTTGACCCACGATCCGCCCAACACCACCAGCAAGAACGCTGGTGCAACCAAGTCGCGACCGAATTGTTGGTACCCATGGACGAGTTTCGTTCCGCGTTGGACCCGGATCTTGGCATTCGCGAGCAGTTGCAACCACTGGCCACGAAGTTTCGAGTGAGCACGCAAGTGATCCTTGTACGCATGCGGGAGGCTGGAGTGCTCACTTGGGAACAACTGATGGCCGAACTGCAGGTGGAGCGCGACCGCGTCGCTGAGTTCATTGTGCAACGAGGTACAAGCGGTAACTTCTACAACACAAAACCGGTACAGGTCGGGAAGCGCTTCGCTCGTGAGTTGATAGCGAGCACTCTCGAGGGTAGAACCACCTATAGCGAAGCCTTCCGATTGTTGAACATCAAGAAAACAAGCACTCTTGAGGGACTGGGCCAACGACTCAGCGTGATCTGATGGCGTATTTGCTTGATTCAGACGTATTGATTCGTGCCAAGAACGACCATTACGGCTTCGACTTCTGCCCCGCCTTTTGGGACTGGCTTGAGAGAGCAGGTAGAAACGGAACCGTCTCAAGCGTGGACGCCGTCTACCAAGAACTCATCGGAGGAGAAGATGACCTTGCGCAATGGGTGAAGGACCACCGCTCAATGTTCCTTCCGGTGACAGCTGACGAACTCCCGCATATTGCGCGAATAAACCGCTGGGCCAACGACTCCGCAGACTACGACGCGGCGGCGAAAGCCGAATTCGCTTCAGCCGCGGACTCTTTCCTTATAGGACATGCATTGTCGGGCAACCACACTGTCGTGACCCATGAGCGAATCAGTGACGGTCGCCGCAAAATCAAGATTCCCAACGCCGCTATTGCCAACGGCGTCAAAGTGGTCACTCCTTTCCAGATGTTGCGGACCGAGCACGTTCGCTTCGTCCTAGCCAACGAGTCATGACGTTCGTCCATCTTCAATGCGAATCCGGTGTCTAGGGAACCAACATGACCTCGTAACCACGCTGAACTCACCTGGAAGCCAACACAGGATTCCTCGACAATTAGAGGACTGCCTACACTTTGTGAGCAACCGGGAGACTGTGGAAAACTTCCACGATGAGGTGCGATGACTAAGACGTTGGTCGTGGGCGGCACGGGTCCGACGGGGCCGCTGATCGTGGCGGGGCTTGAGGCCCGCGGGCACGACGTCACGATCTGCCACACGGGCAGTCACGAAGTCGATGAGGTGATGCACCTGCCGCACATTCATTGCGATGTGCGGGACCGAGACTCGCTGGGAGAGGCCATCGGAACCCGGGATTGGGACGTAGCGATAATCACCTACGGTCGTCTGCGGACCATTGCTGAAGTGCTCAAAGGACGTGTCGGGCACTTCGTCTCTGTCGGGGGCGGGCCGGCCCTGCGGGGCTACTTCGATCCCTGGGCGTTCGACCCGCCGGGGCTCCCACTTCCGACACCCGAAGACGCTCCCACCGCCGGCGAGGAAGAGGACGGCAAGTCGTACCGGGTCGCCCGGACCGAACAGTACGTGTTCGAATGCCACCCGAGCGGCACGCACTTCCGTTACCCCTACGTTTACGGCCCCCGCCAACTGGTTCCCCGGGAATGGTGTGTCGTGAAGCGCATCCTGGACGGACGGCGCCAAATCGTGCTGGCCGACGGCGGGCAGTCGGTCCACAGCTTCGGTTACGTCGACAACCTCGCGCATGCGATCCACCTTGCTGTCGACCAGCCGGAGGCGGCAGCGGGCCGGATCTTCAACGCCGCCGACGAAGAGGCCCTCACCGTCCGCCAAGTGGTCGAGATCTGCGCTGCGGCTCTGGGCGCGGAACTGGAGATCGTGTCGATGCCCGCGGAGTTGGCGGTTCCGGCCCGGCCGCTGATGATGGGGCCGTCGACCCATCATCGGGTGTTCGACATCAGTGCGCTGCGCCATGTGCTCGGCTATCGAGATGTGGTGAGTGCACGTGAGGCCGTGGCCCGCGCCGCCCAGTGGCTGGCCGAGAACCCGCATCCAGCAGGCAGCCAGGTCGAACGAATCCTTGAAGACCCGTTCGACTACGAGAACGAGGACCGGCTGATCGCCTGGTGGAAATCTGCTACGGCCGCCCCGCCCGATCTGGCGTGGGAGACCCCGCCGGGCTACGGACTCGGCTACTCCGGCCCCGGCACGAACTACGAGCGTCCCGAGACTCGTATCTAGGCCCGCCAAGGATTGATGGGCCTCTAGAACTACTGCGACAATCAGGTCATGGATTCACCGCACAATCCACCCCCGAGCTTGGAGCTGCTGATCGGTGACATCACCGGCGAAGACGTCGACGCCATCGTCAACGCCGCCAACTCCTCCTTGCTCGGCGGCGGTGGTGTCGACGGAGCGATCCATCGCGCCGCCGGCCCCGAACTGGTCGAACACTGCCGGACTCTCGGAGGCTGCGAGACTGGACAGGCCAAGATCACGCCCGGGTTCAAGCTCCTAGCCCGCTGGGTCATCCACACAGTCGGGCCGGTGTGGCACGGGGGCACCCGAGGCGAACCCGAGCTTCTGGCTTCCTGTTATCGAGAGTCGCTGGCCCGTGCCGATGAGGTGGGCGCAGCAACCGTTGCCTTCCCTGCGATTTCCACCGGCGTCTACGGTTACCCGATCGAGACCGCTGCCGCTGTCGCTGTCGGCACGATCCGCTCCACGCCAACCAACGTGAGCGAGGTCCGGCTCGTCGCTTTCAACCAACAGACTCTGGACGCCTACCGCGAACTCCTTTGAACCTGCGACGCCTCACCGAATCCATTCTGTGCGGGTGAAACGCGCTCACAACTTTCGAGGTTCGGGGCGCGGCCCGCTCAGCCCCGAACGGGTGTAGGTGATGTCGGATAGGTCTCGGCGACCGACTGTGAAGTCGTCGGCGTAGTCGATGCCCGGCTGCAGGGTGAGCGTGTAGTTCCACTCGAACGCGCAGATCCGGGTGGCGATCAGCCAGAGGCCGCCGTCACGCCGTTCGAACCGGTCCACGTAGCGCAGACCCAGCCGCAGATCAGTGCCGGTTGAGGACTCGGTCGGGAGTATCACATGGTGGGCGTTGCAGTAGGTCTCAGCGAAGGCTTCGTCGCCATCCACCTCGATGCGGCATTGGCCCAGCAGATGCTGGGTGTAGTCGAAGCGCGACAGCATCTCCAAGACCCAGTCGGCGAACTCCACCGGCCCGCCCCGGAAGTGGTTGTGGTCATCGAAACCGTCCGGGTGGTAACCGGACATGATCAACTCACGGTCCAGCCGGTCCGTGCCCCGAGCCACCCGATGGATGGCGTCGGTGATCTCGTCCTTGTCGAGCAGCACCAGAACCCGCGGATCCAACGATCCACCCTCTTCACTCACAGGTTCCATAGTCCTCATGATCCACTCCCCTGTCCAATCTCCAGAAGCTGCCCGACGGCAATATCAGGGGGGTGTGTCTTCGTAGATCTGTATGGTGCCGCGATATGTGGCGACCCACACCCTTCGGGTCTCGGGGTCATAGGTGATCCCGATCGGGCGATCAGGCGTGGCGATCCTCTGCAATTCGACCATGTCGGCGGTGCGCACTTTGCTGAACGTGTTCGAGTGATAGTTGACGAGGAAGACGGCGGTGCCGTCATCGCTGACAGTTATCGAACGCGCCCCCGCTCCCGTTGTCACGGTTCCCACCACGCTGTTCGTGCTCAGGTCAATCTTGGCCACTCCCCCAGCGTGGTTGAGCGACACATACAAGTACCGATCGTCTTCGCTGAGCACCAGCGACCTCGGACCCCGGCCAACTCCGGTTATCCACGAAATCGGGGCAGTCAGGTTCGTGAGATCGACAACCGCGATTTCGCTGCCACCCATGACCGTCACGTACGCCTTGGTTGAATCGCTCGATACGGCTATTCCGCGCGGATAGCGACCAATCGGAACCCTGGCAATCTCGGTTGCAGTCGCGGCGTCGACAACGCTCAGATCGAACGCGCACCAGTTGGTCACCAACACCTTGGTGTCATCGGGCGTGACCGCCACGAACTTCGGCACCGGCCCCACTCCGATGACCTGGTCGATAGCGAGCGATCCAACGTCAACCCGGTAGAGGAAGCTGCTGTCCCACGATCCAGGCACGCACCGATCATGGCCGGCTCGTGTATATCCAGGTCCGAACATATGGTAGTTCGACACATAGGCGTATCGGCCGTCCGATGTGAACGCAGCCTCCACAGGAGCACCCGAATACGCCGCACCAGGTTTGGCCCCGGCCACACCGAAATCCGAGAGCACCACCCGATCGCTGATCGTTCCCACCAGCGACAACGATCTGTCATAAACGGTGATGGTGTGGCGATACATCATGTTCTGGGCGAAGAACCGATCTACGCCCGAGAACACCACCGACTTGGGAGTGATCGCTCCTCGAATCTCGCCGACTCGCCGCAGAGTCAGTGCATCCGAAGGCGGATTGCATCGCGGGCTGGCGGGGTCCAACTCCACTGGCGGGCTGCCTTGGTAGCGGTACAAGAAACTGGCGAGCTGCCCTCGGGTGATCGTGTCGTCTGGGGAGAAGGTCGTGGGGCTGGTACCCGTCGTGATGGTTTCCGCGGCCATCCACGCGACCGGTTGCTGTTGCCAGGAGGCCGTCACATCGGTGAACGGATGCATCGCCGCGTAGGGTTGTCCCGCTACGCGGTGCAGCATTGCCGCGAACTCACCACGCGTCAGCGATTCCTCCGGGAAAAACCTGGTCGGTGTCGCCCCAACGGAATAGCCCTCGGCGGTCATCCAAGAGACCGGCTTCTGCTGATACAAAGCCACGACATCTACGAAACCGTGCCTAGGGGCGTCCGGTTCGCCTTCCATACGCCAAAGGAATGTCGCTGCCTGACCTCTGGTGACTGGATCGTCGGGAGAGAAACACTCCTCGGAGGTTCCCGTGGTGATGCCGTTGTCGACCATCCACTGAACCGCCTGCGTGAAGTATCGACCCTCGTCAACGTCACCAAATCCGGCAACACCGTGCGCTGGCGACGGGGTGATCAACACTCCGCCAACCAGAGCAGCGGCGATCAGACCCAGAAGAATGCCCCGCACCGCCCGAACTTACAGTCCGCTTGAAACAAGATTCAATAGTGGACCCAGGTGCCATCTGCAGAGCGGACGATCACTTGTTCGACGGAACAGACGAAGACTGAAGGTCCGTCGGTTAGGTTCGATCGGCCAGGTAGGCCATCTCAACGACGAGTTGGGCCAGCGGGGGTGCTGCATAGTCGGGATCATTGTCCCGGTACACCGCATGGACGTTGACAGCCAGACGCTCTGAATCTGTCCACTCACCGAATTCGCCGAGTTCGATATCCTGAGCCGCATCGCTCGCCGACATCCCGGCATCCTGTCGCTCTCCCGCTTCCTTTTGGACGAAACGGAGGTAGTCACTCACCATTTTGGGGCCTTCGCGATCGGTGATGGGGCCATGACCAGGAACGATTGTCTCGACATCGAGTGCGAGGATCCGGTCGCAGGCACGAATCCAATTGTCGATGGGTCCAGCCCAGACGATCGGGGTTCCGTAGATGAACAGTATGTCGCCGCTGAATACCGTCTTCGCATCCGGCACGTAGGCGATGAGGTCACCGTTCGTGTGCGCAGGTCCCACCTCGATCAGGTCGATCCTTCTCCCACCGACCGCCAGTTCGAGTTGATCGACGAATGTCCTGGTTGGTGGGGTTGCAACGATGCCAGAGAAATCGAACGCGCCGAAAGCTTCCCGAACGAACCGGTTGACGACCGGATCACCGAGGTCGGCCGTCGTGAGTTGCGCCAGCATTTCGGGCGAGTCCATTCCGAACTCGTCGAAACAGGCTTCGGTGGCGATTATCTCAGCTTCAACCAGTTGGTTGCCGAAGCAGTGGTCGCCGTTAGCGTGGGTGTTGACCAGCGTCTGGATCGGACGAGTGGCGGTTATGCCAGCCATACCGTCGAGCATCTCCTGGGTCAGTCGAAGGTCGAAGAGTGTGTCAACCATCAGGGAGGCGCCATCGCCTCCCATTAGCCCGGCGTTGTTCCATCCCCAGCTACCGTCGGGTTGCATCCAGGCCCAAACATCGTCGGCGATCTCGGTCAGTCCTCGCTCGTAGCCGGCCGTCATGTCGTTTTCTCCCTCGCTTCAGGTTATTGGGTCTGGCCGGCGAGATTGGACGTCGCTCCGTAGAGGTCCCGCACGTTGGTGGCATCGGTGATGGGGTCGACGGTCACGCCCTGCTCGAGGTTCCAGGTTTCGGCGATTGCGGTGCTGGGGCTGCCGGTGCTGATCGCCGCGGCTTGAACCGCCGCGCCGACGGCGACGGTCTCGTCTTCGTGCGGCACAGTGACCTGGGCGTTGCGCAGGTCGGCGGCCCGTTGGCGGTAGGCCGCCGAGCGGGCCCCGCCACCGATCAGCAGCAAACGACCCGACGCGTCAACACCTGCCGCTGTCAACGCGTCGAAGCCTGCGAGCAGGCCGCACAACACGCCGTCGTGAGCGGCTAGGGCCAAGTCTTCACGGCTCGTGTCGTTGCGAAGGCCTGCAAACAAACCGCTAGCTTCAGGCAGGTTGGGGGTCCGCTCCCCGTCGAAATACGGGACCAGCACAGGCGGTTCGGCTGCCGAAGGCGCGGCCAGGGCGAGAGCGGCCAGACCGGCTGCATCGACACCCAGCCAGCGAGCGACCGTATCGGTGACTTTGGTGGCGTTGAGTGTGCACACCAACGGCAAGAATCCGCCAGAGGCATCAGCAAATCCGGCGACCGCGCCCGACTCATCGGCCGCAGGGATCAGCGAATTCCCATAGACCGTGCCTGAGGTGCCGAGGGAGATCACAACATCGCCGGGTTTCAACCCGAGACCCAGCGCGGCGCCCATGTTGTCGCCAGTACCCGGTCCCACAACCACACCCGGGCCGAGGCCCAACGCCGAAGCGGCCTCACGACTCAGTTCACCCGTGGCGTCGTCCGGCGCCAACACCTCAGGCAGCCGCGACAGCCACGCTCCGGCATCCGCTACCCCCGCCTGTTCGAGCAGGTCAATTCGGTATTCGGCCCTTCGAAGATCGAACCAGCCCGTACCCGATGCATCACCCCGATCGGTGACATGGCGACCGGTCAGACGCCAGGTCAGGTAGTCGTGCGGGAGCATGATCTGAGCTATTCGGTCGACGAGTTCAGGTTCGTGCTCGACGACCCAGGCCAGTTTCGTGACGGTGAACGACGGCACCGGTACCGACCCGCATGCCTGGGCCCAACTCGCAGCGCCGTATTCGGCGACCAGCCGCTCGGCCTGCGGTGCCGAGGTGGTGTCGTTCCAGAGCTTCGCGGGCCGCAGCGGCACGCCGTGGTCGTCAAGCAGGACCAGCCCATGCTGCTGTGCGGCCACACTGATCGCAACGACATCTCGGCTATGGCTTGACAGCTGAGCGAAACATTCAACAAGTGCTGTCCACCAGGCCTGCGGGTCCTGTTCGCTGACCGGTGGAGAGGTCGGTGGGTGTGAAGCGCTAGCCCGAGCAACCAACTCACCCGTGTCGATGTCGCGGAGTTCCACCTTGGTGGACTGCGTCGAGGAGTCAACCCCGGCTGCCAATACCCGCGAGGTTCGCGGCACTACGGCACACTCCAGACATGACGGTTGACCTCGTTCTCGAGTTGTTCCTGGCGTCCTGATCTGGGTGCGGGTTCGATGTTGTTGGTGGTGGCATGGTCGGCCAGGGTCGCCAGATCCAGCGAACCGGCGAGGATCTCGCTGCCGAGGTCTCGACCCCAGCCCTCATAGCGGGCATCACGAGCGGCTTCGATACCGCCGTCGTTGATCATTGATTCGGCAACCAGCAAAGACCGGGCCAGTGTGTCGATGCCGCCGACATGACCATGGAACAGATCGGTGCGGTCCAGGCTCTGGCGACGCAGTTTCGTGTCAAACAGGAATCCGCCGGTGTCGAAGCCCCCGCCGAGCACGATCTCATACAGAGCCAGCGACATTTCGTCCACCGAGTTGGGGAACTGGTCGGTGTCCCAGCCGTTCTGGGGGTCGCCCCTGTTGGCGTCGATGCTGCCGAAAATGCCGTTAGCCATGGCGTATGCCACTTCGTGGTGGAACGAGTGCCCGCCGAGGGTGGCGTGGTTCACCTCGATGTTGACCTTGTACTCACCCGACAGGTCGTAACGGTCCAGGAATCCGTGGACGGACGAGCAGTCATAGTCGTATTGATGCTTGGTCGGCTCCTGGGGCTTCGGCTCGATCAGCAGCGTTCCGGTGAAACCGATCCGGTGCTTGTATGCGGCGACCATCGTCAAGAAGCGCGCCAGCTGGTCGGCTTCCTGGGCCATGCGGGTGTTGAGCAGGGTCTCATATCCCTCACGACCTCCCCACAGCACATAGTTGTGGCCGCCGAGTCGGTGTGTGGCGTCCAACATGTTGCGGACTTGGGCGGCCGCATGGGCGAACACTTCGGGGTTGGGGTTTGTGGCCGCGCCCGCCGCATAGCGGGGATGGGAGAACAGGTTGGCGGTGCCCCACAACAGTTCGACACCGGTCTCGGCCATCTTCTCGGCGGCACGCTCGACCATGGCTTCGAGGTTGACCCTCGACTGCTTGAGGGTCTCCCCCTCCGGCGACATGTCGACGTCATGGAACGAGAAGTAGGGCGTGCCGAGCTTGGCGAAGAACTCGAAGGCGGCGTCCTGTTTGGCACGGGCAGCGGCCATCGGATCGAGCCCGACTTCGAGCCAGGGCCGGTCGAACGTGCCGAACCCGAAAATGTCTGAGCCTCCCCAGTTGAAACTGTGCCAGTAGCACACCCCTATCCGCAGGTGTTCCTCCATGCGTTTCCCGAGGACCTTGCGGTTCGGGTCGTACACCCGGTAGGCCAGATCCCCCTCCGGAGCGCTCGCACCAGCAAACGGGATCGGGTCGGCAACGTCAGTGAAGAAGGTCATGGTGTCCTCTCGTTTGGGATGGGAATCAGGTCATCGGGGGTCGGAACAGGCAGCAGCCGGCCGTCGAGGGCCGCGCTCCGCACAGCAAGGTCGGTGAGGTGCTGAACGCGGGCGCCCGCTGCGAGGTCGGGCGTGCACGCTCGACCGGCGATTATGTCGTCGATCCACTGCCGAGCCATCACATCAGTCTTGCGGAATATGTCCCTGTAGGTGTTGTGGACCGTGTCGAACCTGACGGTCGGCCACTGCGCGGTCAAGTCGATCGACCGGGACGGACCCGTGTCACCGCGTGCCAGGATCCGGACCTCCTGGTGGGTGTCCCAATCGCTGGTTGCGTAGACCGTGCCACCGCTGCCGTGCGCGTCGATGTGATGCGTCTGACCGAACGGCGTTCCCTCCCAACTGGCAGCACAGGTTTGAAGGGTCCCGAGGGCACCACTGGCGAACCGCACGCTGATGATGCAGGAGTCCTCACTGCGCTCATAGTCCGTACCGTCGGGCCGCAGGTCCCGCTCCACGAACGTGGCGCTGACGCATCCCAGTTCAGCGATCGGACCGAGTAGCCACTCGGCGTAGTAGAGCCAGTGCGAGCCGAGATCGCCGATCACTCCCGAGCCCGCGATCTCTTTGTCGAAACGCCAGCTGTAGGACCGGTCCAGAGCGAATTCGGTGAAGTACCTCAAGTTGAGATGGTGGGGTGTGCCCAGGAAGCCCTCGTCGATCAACCGTTTCGTGGCGGCGAATATCGGCATGTACTGATAGGTGAACGGGACCATCGTGCACAGGTCGGTGTCGGCCGCGCTCGTTGCCATCAAGTCGGCTTCGGCAGCGCTGCGCGCCACCGGTTTCTCGCACAGCACGTGCAGACCCTCAGCCAACGCCCTCTGAGTGATCGCCGCGTGCGTCTCGTTGCTGCTCGCCACGATCACCGCATCAATCTGCCCGCTCACCAGCATCTCTTCTGAGTCGGTGAAGACGTGGGCGATTCCCCACTGATGGGCTCGGGCCGCAGCGACCTCGGCGTTGCGGCCACAGACCGCGACCACTTCGCAGCCCCGATGGTCCGCCAATGCGGGCAGGTACATCGAGTCGGCCCACCACGATGTGCCCACGATTCCCACCCGGACCACGGTTCTAGCCTGCGACCTGTCTAGTAGGGCGAGACATCGCGACCGATCTGGACAGCCGCATCGGCCTCGTCGAACAGCTTGGGATAGGGGTAGTTCATGGCCATGAGCTGTCGCAACATTGGCGTGGCCCGCTCAACCACCTCAGCGCTCACCCCCGAGAGCTGGTCTTCGAGGGGGGTGACGAACTTGGGCAGATATTCGATCAGGATTCCGGTGCGGTCCTGTTCGGAGACGTTGGGCATCGCGCAGTGCCAGCACATCCCGTTGAAGATGACGCAGTCGCCGGGGTCGCCCTCCATCCGTGCCGCCTCGGCGAAGAAACGCTCACGGTCTTCGGTTTCGGGGTAGATCAACTCACCCTGAGAGTAGGGAAGGAAGGCGGTTGCTCCGGTGTCCGGGGTGAAGGGGTCGAGCATCACTGTCGCCTGGCAGTTGAGCGGATAGCTCGAGTTGATCCTCATCGGAAACGAGGACCGTTTGTAGAGGTCCCAGTAGGGATAGTCGATGTGGGGTTCCTGACCCGGGCCACCGGGCATCAGACGGTTGGCCGCAACTGAACCCATGATGAATTCGTCACCAAGAAATCCACCCACGATCTTCATCACCAGCGGGTGCTGCACCATCTGTTCGAACACCTCGCCCTTGTTCAACAGGTTCCAGACACGCCGCTGAAGGTTGACCTGGTCGGTGCTCGCCCCCAGGAAGTGGGTTTCCTTGTCGTCCTCGGAGACCGTGTACTGGTGGATCAGGTCGCGGGCCTCGGCGATCACCTCGGCACCAAAGGCGTCCTTGATGATGATCGCGCCTGATCCGTTGAACATCTCCACCAACAGGTCGGGGAGTTGCTCGTCGATGTTGCCGGTATCGACCTCTCTGATCGGGCTGGCTGACATGGCTCTTCTCTTACCTGTTCTTCGCGGGCGCTCTGCGCGTCACGGGACCACTGGTGCTGCGACAAACGAGCGAAGGGGTCAACAGTTCGTGTACAGCATCTTTTCGTTCTTCGTCAAGACGCTCGATCAGGTACCGGGCGGCCAACTGACCGAGCAGTTCGCACGGCTGGTCGACGGTGGTCAGGCTCATCTGGTGCAGCGCTGCCGCCGCGGTGTTGTCGAAACCGACCAGCGACACATCCTCGGGGACTCTCAGACCTCTGCTTTGAAGCCGGTTCAACACACCGGTGGCCATCAGGTCGTTGGCGGCAAAGATCGCTGTCGGGGTCTCACCGTCGCTCAGCAGCCGATCCACACCGGCAGTCCCGGCGTGTTCGCTGTACTCGCCGGCAACGATGCGAACGTGCTCGGACAGGCCGCGTTGTACCATCGCAGCCTTGTAGCCCTCACGGCGCCTGCGCGCTCCGGCACCTGGACCGCCGTCTATGTGCGCGATGTGCCGGTGACCGAGATTCGCGAGGTGGTCGACGACCATTCGTGCTCCCAACCGGTCGTCAATGCTCACGGTGTCGTAGCTGTCAGCAGTTGAGACACGAGCCGCGACAACCAGGTTGGTTTCGCTTGCAAGTGTCTCCAGTTCGTCTGCTGACAGCTCGCTGCCGACCAGGATGATCCCGTCGGTGCGGAATTCGAGGAAGGTGTCGACCGCAGCTTTCTCGCCCGCCCGGTTGCGCAGTCCAGTGTTGATGACGATGCGATAGCCGGCCTCGAGCGCAGCTTCGTGGATGCCGTCGGTCATCTCTGCGAAGAAGGGGTTGTGCAGGTCGTTCAGAACCAGGCCGATCGTCATGGTGCGCCGACTGGCGAGGTGGTGGGCCATGAGGTTTCGTCGGTAGCCGAGTTCTTCTGCGGCTTCGAGGACAGCGATTCGAGACCGCTCGCTCACCTTCGGCGAGTTCCGCATGACCAGCGAAACCAGGGCTCGCGACACCCCCGCGCGGCTTGCGACATCTTCCATGGTTGGTTGAACCAAGACCTCGAACTCCTGTGACACTTGACAACGACAGACGAAAGAGTAATAGTTAGAGCGCTCTACAATCAATAGAGCGCTCTAACTATTCAAGGTCCTGGGGGGCAGCAGAGTGAGGCGACAGCGTTAATGACGACTGTTTTGGAACGCACCGCTGCCGCGCCCATCTCTTGGGGAGTGTGCGAAGTTCCCGGTTGGGGAATCCAACTTCCCGTGGAGCGCGTGCTCCGCGAAATGTCTGAAGTGGGCTTGCGCGCGACCGAACTGGGGTCGATCGGCTATCTGCCCACCGACCCGGCCGAACTGTCACGCACGCTGAGTTCGTTCGGGCTGGCCCTCACCGGCGGGTTCAACCCGCTCGCGTTGGCAGACCCGGCACAGCGCGACGAGACACTCGATCGAGTTCACCAGAGCGCTCGCCTGCTTGCCGACGCAGGCGCAACAGACTACGTGACCTGTGTGGTCAGCGACCCCGACGACTGGACCCGTCCCGAACTGACCGACATCCACTGGTCGAACATCCTCTCTATGCTCGACACCGTCGGAGTCACGGTCGGCACCTACGGACTCACACAGGTGCTGCACCCCCATGTCGACTCGCTGATCGAAACCGCAGCAGAGGTGCAGCGTGTGCTCGACAACTCAGATGTCCACTGGGTGCTCGACACAGGCCATCTGCTCATCGGCGGCTACGACCCCGTCGCCTTCGCCGAGAAGTACGCCGAACGGGTCGCGCTCGTCCACCTCAAGGACCTCAGACTCGACCTGGCCGCAGAACTCAACGCCGGAGCCTTGACCTTGATGCAGGCAGTCCAAGCCGGACTGTTCGTGCCGCTGGGGCAGGGCGACGCTTCCATTGCAGCCGTGGTGCAGACGATGGAAGCGGAGAGTTATCAGGGCTGGTACGTGATAGAACAAGATGTCGCCATCACAACCGGGGAGCCCCCCGAAGGTGAAGGCCCAATTCGTGATGTTCAAAGGAGCGTCGCGTTCATCCGGAGCTTGGAAGCCGGATTCGACTCATGAACGCATGGGACGAACGGTTCCGCTACCGGTTACTTGCAACCCCAAACAGGAGGGAATTCCCAAAATGAAGAAACTACGGTTTCTGTTAGCACTGCTCGCGATCTTCTCGCTCTTCGCTGTTTCCTGCGGCGACGACGACAGCGCAGACGAGCCGGAACCAGCCGCTGCAGAAGATGATGCACCCGACAGCGGTCTGATATTCCACATGATCACGCACTCCGACGACGGGCCGTTCTGGTCAGTCGTCAAGCGCGGCGCTGAAGCCGCCGCTGCTGATGTGGGCGTGACACTCGTCTGGAACCCGTCGAACAACGATCCGGGTGTTCAGGCAAGCGACATTGCCGCGGCTGTAGCAGCCAACACCGACGGTATCGCCGCGTCACTGCCGAGCCCCGACCAGTTGATTCCGCCGCTGCAAGAAGCAGTCGCTGCCGGTATCCCCGTCTACACTCTGAACTCCGGTGTGAACGACTACCAGACGATCGGCGCTACCAGCCACGTCGGTCAGACCGAGGTGATCGCCGGCAACGGAGCCGGTCACCGCTTCAATGCGCTCGGCGCCACCAAGGTGCTCTGCGGTATCCAGGAGCAGGACAACGTCGCTCTCGGTGAGCGCTGCGACGGTCTCGCTGAGACCTTCAACGGCGAAGTCATCCAGGGCTTCATGGACCTCGACGCCAACCAGGTCGCCCAGGAGGGTGCCATCAACGCGGCCCTCGCGGCTAACTCCGACATCGACGGCTTCCTAGGTGTCGGCCCGGTCATCGCCATGTCCGGTCTCGCAGCAGCCAAGGCCCTCGGCAAGGACGTAGGCAACTCGTTCCATGTGGGCGGCTTCGACATCACCCCGGACATCATCGACGCCATCGAGGCGGGCGAGGTGGCCTTCACCGTCGACCAACAGCAGTACCTGCAGGGATACATCCCGGTCGTGCTGATGTACCTCGAGGTGACCAACCAGAACACCCTCGGTGGCGGTCTCCCGATCCTCACCGGACCCGGCTTCGTGACCCCCGACAATGCCTCCGCCGTCAAGGCGCTGGTAGCTGCCGGAACTCGATAGTCATAACAAGCTGATCGAGCCTGCTCGATCAGCTGGCAATTGCAGCAAACCCGAGGTGGAGTTGCCGGCACTCAGGTGTCGGCAACCCCACCCTGGGACCTCCAACCTCTGAATTGAGGCATCCCTGGGTCGGTAACGCTGGAGCCGCACAGGGTTTGAAACAGTGTCCGGCGATGTGCGCCAAACGCTGGCGCAACTAAGGGGGAAAATATGACAGACGTGGCGGTAAATTCTGACACCAACGACAGTGCATCAGGTGACGAAAGGCTCGCCTACCGCGGTGTCTTCACACGGATGCTGGTCAGACCCGAGATCGGGGCGGTCATCGGCTCCGCTGCCATCTGGCTGTTCTTCTGGGCTGTCTCAGAGCAGTTCGGCACCGCCGGTGGCCTGTCCGGCGTGCTCGACGTTTCGGCCACGCTCGGCATCATGGCCGTGGCGGTGGCCCTGCTGATGATCGGCGGCGAGTTCGACCTGTCGTCGGGCGCAGCAACAGGCGCCTTGGGCATAGTCACGATCCTGCTGGTCAAAGACATCGGAGAGCTCGGCGGTGCAGGTTTGAGCCTCTTCATCGCCATACCGCTGTCGTTCATTGTGGCCATGGCGCTCGGCTGGTACAACGGCACTGTCGTCGAGCGAACCGGCTTGCCCAGCTTCATCGTGACGCTGGCAACATTCTTCGTGCTGCGGGGTTTCAAGCTCGGCTTCTCCAAGCTCACCATCGACAACATCTCTGTCGGACGGATCGACGAGGGCCACGGTTTCGACTTCTGGCATCCGATCTTCGCCAGCGTCTGGACCCGCAACGACCACATCTGGGACACCCGCGACGTGGCATACACCGTCGGGATCCTGCTCGGCCTCGCTCTGATGGTCTTGGCCGTGTACGAGGGGAACTACCTCCGCAAGAAGGTTCCCAACGTCACGGGTCTCGTGCTCTTCGCCGGTGGTGTCGTCGGCACGGTCGTCGGGGTGTTGCTGATGCACAACACCAACGGCGTTTCAGGCGACGTCATCTCGGGACTGGTGATATCGGGATCGATCCTCGTCGGCCTTTTCGGAGTCGCGCTGTGGCGCTACGAGCCCGTCACCGGCGACAACCACATCCACCTCGACAAGCGGGTTCTCGAACTCACCGGTCTCGGCGTGGTGCTGATCGTCTTCGGTGTCGTCTGCGCCCTGGTGGTTGATGTCGACGGACAGGAGACCATCCTCAACCGCCTTCCTGTCGCCGTCGAATGGCTGATCACGATCGCAGCATTCGCTCTGGCCGGGGGAATCGTCTGGCGTCGCAATGGAGGCGGAACTTCTGGAACCGATCTGGGCACCGTTGCAATGAGCGCGGCGCGGGCCGGTCTGGTAGGTGCGATTTCCATCTTCGCTTTCATGTTCATGACGACCGAGCAGGGGTTGCGGGCCATACTGTTCGTCGGTCTGGCAACAACAGGCCTGATCCTTCTGGCGATGGGCGCTCTGCGAGCCAGGAGGAGTTCTGCGTTGTCAGGCTCAGTGATCCTGGCTCTCAACTCGGCGGCGATCGCCGCGCTGGCGTTGTTCATCCAAGCCGAATCGGGCCACGAGAAGTTCCGTACCGAGATCTTCAGCGTAATGATGTTCGGTGCCGTGGTAATCCTCGCGTGGGCGATTGTCAGCGGTCACTACCAGCAGAGGCGGGCTGCCGATCACGAAGCTGACCGCTTGTCCACATGGTTGTCGGGGATAGGCCTGGTTGCGATCCTCATAGGTCTGATCTCACGGTTGTTGTGGACCACCAGCGACGAGATCGAATCCGGAGTCGCGGTTGCGAACTTCCGTATGAGCATCCTCTGGTTCATCGCCTTCACCGCGGTCGCGACCTTCGTGCTCGGACGCACGAAGTTCGGCAGCTGGATCTTCGCGGTCGGTGGCAACAAGGAGGCCGCACGCCAAATCGGCGTTCCCGCGGCCAAGACCAAGACGCAGCTGTTCATGATCGTCTCAGGTGCAGCCTGGCTGGTCGGCCTGTTGCTGGCATTCCGCTTGCAGACGCTGCAGTCCGGCACCGGCAACGGCCTCGAGTTCGAGTACATCATCGCCGCTGTCGTCGGCGGCACAGCGCTGACCGGCGGTTACGGATCAGTGCTCGGAGCGGCCATCGGGGCGTTCATCATGGCCATGTCGAAGCAGGGAATCGGTCTGGCGCTGTGGAACTCGGACTGGCGCTTCGCCTTCCTCGGCGTGATCCTGCTCGGAGCGGTCATGGCCAACAACTTCATCAAGGCCAAAGCGGAGGCAGTCCGATGAGCAGACTCCCACACGAAGCACAGGCACACGAAGCACAGGAACACGAAGCACAGGAGGTCATCCGATGAGCAACCTCATCGAACTCGACAACGTAGGCAAGTTCTACGGCAACATCATCGCCCTGCAGGGAGTCACCACAACCGTGAACGCGGGCGAGGTCACCTGCGTGCTCGGCGACAACGGTGCGGGCAAGTCCACCCTGATCAAGATCCTCTCGGGGGTGCACGACCACAGCGAGGGAACCTACGTGTTCGAGGGCGAGGAGTGCACCTTCACCTCCCCCCGCCAGGCCCTGGACCGGGGCATCGCCGCGGTCTACCAGGATCTGGCGATGGTGCCGCTGATGTCGGTGTGGCGAAACTTCTTCCTGGGTGCTGAACCCACGATCGGCCGCTGGCCGATCCGCTGGGTCAACAAGTCCAAGGCCAAGAGAATCGCCAAGGAGGAGATGGCCAAGATGGGCATCGACATTCGCGACACCGAACAGCCGGTGGGCACCCTGTCGGGTGGTGAACGCCAGTCGGTCGCCATCGCCCGGGCGGTCTACTTCGGTGCCAAGGTGCTGATCCTCGACGAGCCGACCTCGGCGCTCGGGGTCAAGCAGTCCGGTGTGGTGCTGCGCTACATCGTCGAGGCTCGCAACCGGGGTCTTGGAGTGATCTTCATCACCCACAACCCGAGCCATGCCTATCCGGTCGGGGACCGTTTCCTGATCCTCAACCGTGGTCAATCCATGGGCAACTTCGCCAAAGAAGAAATAACCCTTCCAGAGTTGACCCAGTTGATGGCCGGCGGGGCCGAACTTGAACAACTCCAGCATGAGCTCGAGCAAGCAGTATCGGGTGGTGCCTGAGACCGCGCGTAGTCTCGAACTGCTCACGGTCGGACGAGTCAGTGTCGATATCTACGCGCAGCAACTCGGAGTGTCGATGACCGAAGCGACGACCTTCCGCAAGTCGATCGGAGGCACCTCCACGAATGTGGCGGTTGCCGCATCCCGCTTGGGGCACCGCTGCGCCACCGTCACCCGCGTCGGCGACGACGAGTTCGGTGCATATGTCCGCCATGCGCTTGAGCACACCTTCGGCGTCGACACACGCTTCGTGGGAACCGACCCCGAACTCAAGACCCCGTTGGCTTTCGCGGAACTGAACCCGCCCGAGGATCCGAACATCATCTTCTACCGAGAGCCCCGGGCACCGGACCAGAACCTCTCACTTGATGATGTGGACCTCGATGTCGTTCGCGAGGTGCCGGTGTTCTGGATTCCGGCTTCTCGCTTCGCTTGGGAACCGAGCCGGTCCACCGTCAGTGCCATGCTGCGGGGGCGCGAACGCAGGCCCCACACCGTGCTCGACCTCGACTGGCGGCCCATGTTCTGGGACTCGCCCGACGCGGCCAGCGAACAGATCGCACCGATGCTCGACCATTTCAGCATCGCAATCGGCAACCGCGACGAGTGCGAGATAGCCGTGGGTACCCGCGACCCTGACGAGGCGGCCGATTGCATGTTGGAACGGGGACTGCACGCCGCGGTTGTGAAACTGGGTGCCGACGGGGTGATGGTGGCGCTTGCGGACGGCACACGATCCACGATCGCGCCGTTCCCGGTCGAGGTCGTCTGCGGACTCGGTTCCGGCGACGCCTTCGGCGGCGCGTTCTGCCACGGCCTGCTCAACGGCTGGGATCTGGTACGGACCGTGGAGTACGGGAACGCCGCGGGCGCTATCGTTGCCAACCGGCTCATGTGTGCCGACGACATGCCGACGGTGCCTGAGATCGACGACTTCCTGGACTCCCGCCTCCCAGCACAGAGGGCCGACGCAACCGAGCAGAGGCAGGCGATATGAGCAGGTTGCCGACGATCTACATCGACCGGACATTGACTCCCGGTTTCGAGGAACTGGTAGCGGGACGGGCCGAACTGCTCGGACCCGACGCATCTGCGCTGCCGAAGGCGCACGGAGTGATCGCCAGCGGCGTGGTCTGGGACGGACCACTCATGGACCGCGCCCCCGAACTCCGAGTCATCTCCCGGTCCGGGATCGGGTTCGACGCGGTCGACCTCGAAGCTGCCACGGCACGCGGCGTCGTCGTCTGCAACGCACCGGAGTCACCGACGGTCTCCACCGCTGAGCACACCATGGCTCTGCTGCTGCATGTCGCCAAGTCGCTGAGCGCCAACCAGCGGCGGCTTCGGGGCCATATCGGCGACTACTACGTCGACAACGAGGGCATCGAACTTGCCGGGCGAACCCTTGGAGTGGTCGGCTGCGGGCCCATCGGCAAACGGGTCGTCAAAGTCGCGCGGGGCCTCGAGATGGAGGTCATCGCCCATGATCCATACCTCGACCCCCAGAACGAGGACGTTGAGCTGGTCTCTTTCGACGAGGTTCTCGAACGCAGCGACGTGGTCAGTGCCCACTGTCCGCTGACCGACGAGACCCGCGAACTCTTCGGTCGCGAGGCCTTCGCGAAGATGCGCCGCGGTTCGCTGTTCATCAACGCGGCTCGGGGAGGTGTGGTCGACCAGGATGCCCTGGTGGAGGCACTCGATTCGGGCCATATTGCGGGTGCGGGCCTGGATGTGACCGTTCCCGAGCCTCTGCCGACCGATCATCCGCTGCAGGGCCGCGACAACGTGATGATCACCCCCCACATTGCTTCGGCAACCGACCGTGGCCGCCGCCGGATGTTCAGCGCCGCCCTCGACAACGCCTTGACTGCTCTCAGCGGTGACCGGGTTGCCACCTGCGTCAACCCGGAGGTCTACAACGCCCCCACATATACCGGTAGCAACGCGCAAACAGGGGTCTGCGGCACCGCCCGCAGCGACAGCAGGGAGCAACAGATATGACCCGCACCTCAATCGGTATTGGCGTTATCGGTTTTGGCTGGATGGGTCAGGCTCACTCCCGCTCTGCGAAACGGGTCCCTTCGCTGTTTCCAGAGCGGGAGTTTGACCCCCGTCTCGTGATCTGCTGCGACAACGTGGCACAGCGGCGGACCGACGCACTCGAAGGGGTCGGGTTCGAGCGGGTGACCCCCGACTGGCAGGACGTGGTGGCCGATCCCGAGGTGGACGTCGTCTATGTCAGCGCTCCCAACATGCTGCACGAACCGTTGGCGACCGCCGCAGCAGAGAACAACAAACACGTCTTCTGCGAGAAGCCGGTCGGCGGGACCCCCGAACAGACCGTGAGAATCGAAGCCGCCGCCGCGGCCGCCGGGGTCGTCACCGGCGTGGGCTACAACTACCGCTGGGCACCGCTGGTGCAGTACGCCAAAGAGCTGATCGACTCAGGGGCTCTGGGCGAGATAACCAACTATCGGGGGCGCTTCTTCTCGATGTACGGCAGCGACCGGCTCGGCACGCTGTCATGGCGTTACCTGATCGACCAGGCCGGCTACGGCGTGTCGTCGGACATCATGAGCCACGCAGTCGATCTGGCGCACATGCTTGTGGGCCCCATAACCACTGTTATGGGGACCATGGAGACGTTCATCGAGCAGCGGCCCCTTCCCGCAGCCGACGGCACCCACTACGACCAGGGCAAGCCCGGCGACCCCACCGGTGAGGTGACCAACGAGGACTACGCAGCGGCCATGGTCGTCTTCGAGAACGGCGCCCGCGGCACCTTCGAGTCGTCCCGCTCGATCGTCGGGCCTGAGAGTCAGATGGCCTTCGACGTCTACGGGACCAGAGGGGCGCTGCGCTGGAATCTCGAGACCATGAACGAAATGGACGTCTTCATCGTCGACGACGAAGGCACCGCTCCGCGCGGCTACACCAAGGTCTATTCGGGGGACCGTTACCCGTATCACGGGCATTTCGTGCCCGGCGATGCCAACAGCATCGGCTACGAAGACCTCAAGGTCATCGAGAACTACGAATTCTTGAGTGCGGTCGCCCGCGGCGAGCAGCACCAGCCGGGTTTCGCCAATGCCGTCGACTACGTGAGCTTTCAGGATGCCTGGTTGCGTTCATGTCAGACCGGCACATGGATCAAGGTGGAGCGCTTGTCATGACACCGCTATTGGAGCTGAGATGAGAACAGGGAGCTGAGATGAGAACAGTTCGACTCACTGCCAGCCAGGCCATCGTCAAGTACCTGATGGCGCAGAAGATCATCATCGACGACGAGCCGAAACCGATATTCCCCGGTGTGTTCGCCATCTTCGGGCACGGCAACGTCACCTGTCTGGGCACCGCCCTCGAGGAGGTCAAAGAGGACTTTCCCACCTGGCGGGGGCAGAACGAGCAGGGAATGGCCCTGGCCGCAACCGCTTACGCCAAGGCCTCCAAACGCCGTCAGATCATGGTTGCGACGTCGTCTGTGGGCCCTGGCGCAACCAACATGGTGACAGCCGCCGCGGTCGCCATGGCCAACCGGATACCGTTGCTGCTGTTGGCCGGCGACACCTTCCAGAGTCGTATCCCCGATCCTGTGCTGCAGCAGGTGGAGCAGTTCGGAGATCCGTCGACCACCGTCAACGACTGCTTTCGACCGGTTGTGCGTTTCTGGGACCGCATCACGCATCCGGCCCAAGTCGTCCACTCCCTGCCCCACGCCCTGCACACGATGCTGGATCCCGGCGACTGTGGACCGGCCTTCATCGGGCTGCCTCAGGACGTCGCGGCCGAAGCCTACGACTACCCCCTTCGCTGCTTCGACGAGGCGGTCCACGAGATTCGCCGGCCCCGACCCGACCGCGCAGAACTGGCTCGTGCCGCCGCGCTGTTGAGCAGGGCACGCAAGCCGCTCATCATCAGCGGTGGCGGGGTTCACTGGTCGCAAGCGGAGGCAGCGCTCGCCGAGTTCGTCGAGACCCACAACGTGCCGGTCGTGGAGACTGTGGCGGGCCGGACCAGTCTGGCGCAGTCCCATCGGCTGCACGCAGGGACCATCGGCGTCACCGGTTGCACTTCGGCGAATGCTCTGGCCGCCCAGGCCGATGTGGTGCTTGCGGTGGGCACTCGACTGGGGGACTTCGCGACCGGTTCCTGGACTGTGTTCGCCAATGAAGAAGTCAGGATCATCGGCGTCAACACGGCCCGCTTCGACGCGACCAAACACCTCTCAGTACCGCTCGTGGCCGACGCCCGCGAAGCGCTGACCGAACTGTCGGCCGCGATCGGGGACTACCGGGCAGACGAGTCCTGGTCGGCGACGTGTGCCTCCGAAGCCGCCCAGTACCACGCCTACATCGACAAGCTGGCAGCGCCTCAGGTGGCCTCGTCTCCTGAATCTCAGACGCTTCCGACCTACGCGCAGGTGGTGGGCGTCGTCGACCGTGCAGCGGACGAACGCACCTATGCGCTGACCGCGGCTGGCGGGTTCCCCGGTGAGCTCGTCAACGGCTGGCGCAGCGACACCGTGCACTCCTTCGACGCCGAGTACGGCTATTCGTGCATGGGTTATGAGATCTCCGGGGGCTGGGGGGCGAAGATGGCGCTGCCGGACCGCGATGTTGTGGTCTTCGTCGGCGACGGCTCCTACATGATGATGAACAGCGACCTCTACAGCTCCGTGCTGTCTGGTCACAAACTCATCGTCATCGTCTGCGACAACGGCGGTTTCGCGGTCATCAACCGGTTGCAGACCAATCAGGGGGGTGTGCCGTTCAACAATCTCATCGCCGATTCGAGAGTCGTCGAGGAGGTGCGAGTCGATTTCGCAGCCCACGCCGCAGCCATGGGCGCGCAGTCTGAGACGGTCTCCAGTGTGGGGGAACTGGCCGAGGCGTTCGAGAGGGCGCGAGCCGCTGACCGAAGCTACGTGATCGCACTGCAGACTTCGGCCTACGACTGGACCGAGGGCGGCGCCTGGTGGGAGGTCGGCGTTCCCGAGGTCTCGAACCGCCAGGAGATCCGTGTTGCCAGAGCCGAACTCGACGCCGGCAAAGCCGCACAGAGGGTGGGTTGGTGATGGCGCAGCGTTTCGCCCACAAGGTCGCGCTGGCCACAGGTTCAACCCAAGGGGTGGGTCAGGCCCTGCTGCAGCGGATGGCTGACGAGGGTCTCGCCGGCGCAGTGGTAACCGGGCGCAACACCGAGCGAGGATCCGCTGTGCGGGCTGAACTCGAGGCCAAGGGATGTCCGGCGATTTTCGTGCCGGCCGACTTGAGCGACGCGGAGCAGGTGGACGCTCTTATAAGTGCCGCCGACGAGCGCTTCGGGAGGATCGACCATCTGGCCAACTGCGGGGCGCTCACCGACCGTGGCGACGTCTGGGACACCAGCGTCGAGTTGTTCGACGCGATGATGGCCGTCAACGCCAGAGCGCCTTTCCAACTCATTCAGGCAGTGGCCCGAATCGCCCGGCGCAACGGAACGCCAGCCTCGGTGGTCAATGTCGGCAGCACCTCGGCTCACGGCGGGCAGCCTTTCATCACCGCCTACTGCGTCTCCAAGGGCGCGCTGATGACGATGACCAAGAACCTGGCCTACCAGCTGATGCGCCACCGGGTGCGTGTGGTCACAGTGAACCCGGGCTGGATGGACACGCCCGGTGAAGACGCAACCCAGCGCAGACACCACGGAGCTGTCGACGGCTGGCTCGAAGCCGCCGCAGCGGTCAGACCTTGGGGGCGCCTGGTGTCGATCGAAGAGCTCGTCAACACGATGGCTTTCGTGCTCAGCGACGAGGCCGGGTTGATGAGCGGGACCATCATCGATCTCGACCAGTCCGTGCAGGGAGCTGGCGAGCCGCCCGTTCCGCCCACCGAGTTCGGCCCGTGACCGCGACGCTGCGCGACTACAGCCTGGCCGGACCGGAGAACCGGCGCGCCCGCGAAGCAGGGCTGGCCGGCGCACCCTGGTGGAAACCGCCCATCGACGAGGATCGGCTCGTCGAGTTGATGACGCGCAGCAATGCTCGTGCTGCGCGCGACACCACGCTGTGGCTCGGCGGGATAGTCGCCCTGGCAGTGGTGATCGTGCTCAGCTGGTTCTCCTGGTATTCGTTGCCGCTGCTGTTCGTCTACGGGGCCCTCTATGGGGGAGCTGCCGACTCACGTTGGCACGAGTGCGGCCACGGCACGGCCTTTAGGTCCACGGCTGCCAACAACGTCGTCTACTACATCGCCTCGTTCATGTTGTGGCGCGAGCCCACCATGTGGCGCTGGTCGCACTACCGCCATCACACCGACACGATCATCGTGGGACGCGACGCCGAGATCATCTTCCCCCGCCCGCCCAGCGTGCGCTCACTCCCCCTCACCTTCTCCAATGTCGTCAACGGACCCAGGATGTTCTGGCGGATGACGAAGCACGCTGCGGGTCGCATCGATGCTGATGCTGCTGACTTCATCCCCGCCTCTGAGCATCGCCGTCTGATTGTCGAGGACCGGATCTTCGTGGCAGTCGTCGCCGGGGCAGCCGCTCTGTCTTTGGTCCTGTGGCATCCGTTGCCGGTGCTGCTGGTCGGACTTCCCTCCATCTATGGCGGCTGGCTGGTGGTGTTCTTCGGGATCACCCAGCACGCCGGCTTGCAGGAGGATGTGCTCGATCATCGGCTGAACACCCGCACGGTCTACATGAACCCGCTGTTCAGGTTCCTGTACTCCAACATGAACTATCACATCGAGCACCACCTCTTCCCGGGCGTGCCCTACCACGCGCTGCCCGCACTGCACGAGGAGATCAAGGATTCACTGCCACCGGCTCTGCCCAGCACCCGGGCGGCCTACCGGGAACTGCTGGGCGCGTTGCGCCAACAGTCGAAGGACCCGTCCTGGGAGCTGCCTGATCGAGGTATTCCCGATGTGCAGAATGCGGGCCTGAGCCTTGTTGATCACGGCCCGATCGTTCCCGAAGCCGCTCAGACGGCGGTTGCGGGCCATGTCGATCTCGGCGAACTGGATGAGATCGCTGTGGGAAGGGCGCGCCGCTGCGATATCGGCGAGCAGACATACGCCCTCTACAGGCTGAGCGAGACCGAGGTCGCCGTGAGCGACGGGCTCTGCACCCACGCTGCGGCCCACCTTGCCGAGGGACTGGTCCTCGACGGCGTCATCGAGTGCCCCAAACACAACGGCCGTTTCGATCTGCGAACCGGCGAACCGTTGCGCAGACCCGTCAAGGACCCCTTGAACATCTATCGCTGCGAGGTCGTCGGGAGCCGGATAGTCGCAGACCTGTCCCCCGCCGAACGGGCAGTCGACGACAGTCTGATCCAACCGAAGGAGACACCGTGAGCCCGAAGGAGACACCGTGAGCCCGAAGGAGACACCGTGAGCCCGAAGGAGACACCGTGAGCCCGAAGGAGACACCGTGAGCCCGAAGGAGACACCGTGAGCCCGAAGGAGACACCGTGAGCCCGAAGGAGACACCGTGAGCAAAGAGGACACCGTGAGCCCGAAGGAGACACCGTGAGCCCGGAGGAGAGACCGTGAACCCGCCCGAAGGAGACACCGTGAGCCCGGAGGAGAGACCGTGAACCCGCAAGAGGCCCTCCCGAAGGAGAGATCGTGACGCCGAAGGAGACAACCGTGAACGACGTGCGAGTCGGAGTGCTGGGGGTCGGCCGCATCGGCCAGATGCACTCGGAGCTCATTGCGCGTCGGGCCGAGGGCGCCTCATTGGTTGCGGTCTACGACGTGTTTGAGGAGGGCGCCCAGAGTGTCGCTGCGGAGTTCGGTGCCCGAGTCGCCGCATCACCCGAGGAGTTGATCAACGCCGACGACGTCGACGCGATTGCGGTTTGCACGCCGACCGACACCCACATCGACTTTCTGGTCGCCGCGGCCGAGGCGGGCAAGCCGGTGTTCATTGAGAAGCCCCTCTCGCTCGACCTATCTGAGGTTGAGCGCGGTATCGCAGCGGCGCAGGCCGGCGGGATTAGCGTGCAGGTCGGTTTCAACCGCCGTTTCGATGCCAGCCACAAGGCGGTGCGAGACACCGTGGCCAGCGGTCAGATAGGCGAGGTGCAGATGGTGCGGATCACCAGCCGTGATCCCGCCCCACCCCCCATCTCCTATATCGACGGCTCGGGCGGGATCTTCCTGGACATGACCATTCACGACTTCGACATGGCCCGGTACGTGACCGGCAGCGAAGTCGTGGAGGTCTACGCCACCGGGGCGGTGATGGTTGATCCGGCTATCGGCGAGGCGGGCGACCTCGACACCGTGGTTGTGGTGATGACCCACGAAAACGGTGCGATCACCTCCATCGACAACAGCCGTCAGGCTGTGTACGGGTACGACCAGCGGGTTGAGGCGTTCGGTTCGGCAGGGATGGTGGCGTCGGACAATCCGGGTGTCACCACCACGTCGAAGCGCACAGCCACAGGCTCGGCGGGCTCGACCATCCCGTACTTCTTCTTGGACCGCTACATCCCTTCGTATCTGGCTGAGTGGACGGATTTCGTGGCGATGGTCCGCGACGGCGCGCCGTCGCCGGTCACGTTGCACGACGGCCGCGCCCCGCTGGTGATCGGGCTGGCCGCTTGGCGCTCCGTTCACGAGGGGCGCCCTGTCAAGACCAACGAGATCACGCCATGACCCCGACTTCGGCAACTCCGTCAGCCGGTGCAACATCGGGCCCTGTGCGGCCTGCCGACGGCCCGGGCAGGATCCTCGAGGTCACGCCCGAGACCGCGAACTGGACCTACTTGAGCTTCTCGGTTCATGAACTTGGCGCCGACACGCCGTTCGGCGATTCGGTCGATGGTCAAGAGACCGCGATCGTGCCGCTGAGCGGGTCCGGTCAGGTTCACGCCGGTGGGGAAGTCTTCGAGTTGGCCCGCTCCTCGGTCTTTGCTCAGAAACCCCACATCGTCTACGTGCCGCCAGGGGTCGATTTCAACATCGAGAGCAGTGGCTCGTTCACCTGCGCCGTGGGGTCTGCACCTGCGGAGGGGAAGCTGCCTTTGCGGCTGATCCGCCCCGACGAGATGCGCAGCGAGATCCGCGGCGGAGGGGCGGCGCATCGTCAGGTGGTCCACGCGCTGGCGTCACCGCTGCCTGCCGAACGACTGATCCTCTATGAGGTGTACGTGCCGCGGGGGACCTGGTCCGGTTGGCCTCCCCACTGCCACGACGGGCGCGACGGATCGCCGTACCTTGAGGAGGTCTACTACTTCCGCCTCGACCGGCCCGAAGGGTATGCGCAGCACCGGAATTGGCGTGACGACGAGAGTTTCG
This sequence comes from uncultured Acidimicrobiales bacterium, assembly GCA_951812975.1. Taxonomy (GTDB): domain Bacteria; phylum Actinomycetota; class Acidimicrobiia; order Acidimicrobiales; family Aldehydirespiratoraceae; genus VXYK01. The sequence goes on from CATOTC010000005.1 coordinate 337,452, forward strand.
ACGAGACCCTGGTGATCAACGACGGTGACGTGGCCCTTGTGCCGAAGGGCTACCACACGTCGGTGGCTTGCCCCGGCTCGAACATGTACTTCCTCAACTATCTGGCCGGCGAGCTCGAGGGCGACGAGCGTGCCACTCCCCCGTGCTTCGCTGCTGAGCACACCTGGATCGAGAGCGACTGGACCGCGGGCGAGTGGGGTCTGCCGGTGGTCACCTCATGAGCCTCGCGATGAGCTTCGCTCCATGAGTCTTACTCCATGAGCCTCGACGGCATCTCGCACAACGGGCGGTTCTGCGTTCTGGCGATCGACCATCGCGACTCGCTGCGCAAGTTCCTGTCGCCTGATGACCTCGATGCTGTCTCTTCCGACGAGCTGACCTCTCTCAAGGTGGACATCGTGGGAGAGCTGGCGCCGATGGCTACCGGGGTCATGCTCGAGCCCGAGTATTCGATCCCCCAGGTCGCCGACGCCGGTGCCCTGCCCTCAGGGGTAGGTTTCGTGGCTGCGCTCGAGGCTCAGGGCTATCTCGGCGATCTGGGTTCTGCGCCGACCACAGTGCTCGACGGCTGGTCTGTCGAGGCCGCGGCGGCCTGTGGGGCTGCCGCAGCCAAGCTGCTGCTGCCGTATCACCCGGACCGGGCGTTGGCGGCCGCGCAGCGGACGGTGGCCTCAGAGGTGATCGCCGAATGCCGCCGGGTTGAGATCCCGCTGGTCCTCGAACCGCTGTTCTACGATCTCGACAGTCCCGGCGACCGGCGCCGCGTGGTGATCGAGACGGCCCGCGAGTTCGCCTCTGCCGACCCGCATTTGCTGAAGCTCCCGTTCCCTGTCGATCCGGCCGTCGAGCCCGATCGCAATGTTTGGCTCGATGCTTGTGAGGAGATGAACGCTCTGATCCCAATGCCGTGGGCGCTGCTCTCTGGCGGAGGTGGCTTCGAGTCGTTCTTCGCGCAGGTCGAGGTGGCACTAGAGGCCGGGGCGTCCGGTTGCATGGTCGGCCGTGCCCTCTGGGGAGAGGCCGCCCGAGCCTTCAGCACCGACCGCCCCACAATCCTCAAGTCCCAAACCGCCCCCCGCCTGTCCCGCCTCCACTCCCTGGTCTGCAACCCGTCCTAGATGGGCGGTCTTAGGGCGTTAGCGGGAACGCTCGAGATTCCGGCGATGGCTGCGATCTTCCGTGCCGTCACGTCAAGGCGACCCCGACGGCAGGGGCACCTTCCACTCCAGCAGGTCGAGCACGACCCCGTCGGGGGCGTCATCCCCGGCCATGATCCAGGCGTCCCACTGCACCTGCTCCAGGCCGAACGCCCCTCCCGGCTGGGGCTGCTCCGGCCGGGTGCGAACCGCCGTCTTCAACCCCACCAGATCGCCATAGAACCTCAGCGACCGCTCCAGATCAGAACAGTTGATGTTGACATGAAAAAACCGCAAAGATCCCACTCTCACGGAATTCTGCATAACACAGTTCGTACCCGCGACCGGGCGATACTCCGTACTCGAAGCGGCCCGTACTACTCCGCGGGGTCTCGGAGCGCGATCAGGCGTGTCCGTGACGCCCAGTCTTTGATTTCGGCGTCGAAAGTCGCCAGTTTCATTCCGGTTCGCATGGCTGTGGCGACGATCAGTTGATCCGCGGGGCCGCGATGAAACCCCGAGTTCATCAGGAGGACCGACTCGACGGCGAGCTCACCGTCGATGGGTATCTCCAGCAGTCCGGACATCAGGCGTTCAGCACGCCAGGTTGCCGGGTGGCAGCCGAGATCGATCCGTCTGTGGTGATGCAGCCTGGTCGTCTCCATGAATGTGACGGCTGAGACGGCGACATCGCCGTTGTCCAGCCCGGTCTCGACAGCCTGTTTGAACGACTCACCGATGTGTGGGCTGTCGGTTGCCAACCGCAGCAGGACATTGGTGTCCAATAGCATGCTCACTGGTATTGCTCTGGGTTGAGCAGCTCGTCAGGGCGTTCGATTACGTCCCAGTCCTCTATTGGTATGGCGGGGTCGCTGTCGATGTCTGCCAGTATCTGAAGCTGGTCGACGCACGATCCAACGAGATTGGGACGTTCCGTTCGTACTGGGCTGATTCGCACCACCGGGCGGCGGTGCTTCGTCACGATGATCTCGGTGCCGGTCTCGTGCACCTCGTCCATCAGGCGCAGACAGTGGGTCTTGAATTCGCCTGCCGCCAAGACTCGCTCGGCAGGCCGGAAGCGTGCACCTTTTTCCGGTTCAGTGTCCATCCCAGAACTATAGTCATATTTTTATGGCTATAGTAAAATTTAATAGGCGTATCACCGTTGCTGTGTCGGAAGCGCAGCCCCCTAGACAAGACCCGCCCCACCCGCCGGGATTCTGTACTCGGAAACCCGAGTATGGGTTATGCCGCCGATTCTCGCTTTGAACGCAACCGGAGACTGCTGACCCGGGCTGACAAAATCTGACCTGTGTCGCGAAGTGGGTAGTAGTGTTGGCGAGCTTGGGGTCTTACTCGGGGTAGAGCCGATACTGCCGCGCTAATGAGGTCGAGGACTGTGACGAACACACGCGTGAGTCTCATTATTCCTGTGGGCTTGTTCACGCTTGCGGCCTCGATCGGGATGGTCTTCGCGCTCTTCCATGAACTGCGCGATGCACACGGTCTGAGCGACGGCGCGCTCGGTTGGATCGCCGGAGTGTCCTTCTTCGCCGCGGTCGCTTCGCAGATCCTGATCGCGCCCTTTGCGGACAGGGGCTACGCACGCCGGGTCATGGTGTTGTCGGTGCTCAGCGGAGTGGTCGCATCGCTGATCTTCGCGGTGGCGTCGGAGGCTTGGCAGTTCGTCGCCGCACGGACGGTTGCCGGGCTTGCCTTCGGCGCCTTCCTGCCCGCGGCGCAGGCCCTGTTCACCGCAGCAGATCCCGAACGCGCCGGACAGCACCTCGGTCGACTCGCCGGGATCCAGACTGCAGGCTTCATCGTCGGCCCCGGAATAGGCGCCGGTCTCGTTGCAGCCTGGGGCCTCGACGCTCCGTTCTATTGCCTCGCCGCCGCCCTGGCACTGCTGGTCGGTCCGATCGCCACGACACATGTAGACGAAGTTGTCTCTGACGGCCCTGCTCTCGGACCGTTGCGGAACACCGCCGACATGCTTCGCACGATGGCGAGAATCAGTCGGCGTCGAGAAGCGCTGGCTGCCGCGATACTGAGCGCGGCACTGATAATGCCGGCCGGAATGTACGAGGCGATCTGGGCGATCTTCCTGCATGACCTGGGCGCGTCGACCACGTTCATCGGCGTCAGCCTGGTGCTGTACGGGTTGCCGTTCATGATCGCCGCGCCGATCGGAGGGCGGCTAGCGGACCGCCACGGACCGATGCGGATCGCCATGGCTGCGCTGGCAGCGATCATCCCGCTCACCGTGGTCTACGGACATCTCACCGTGCCGCTGCTGTTGATGAGTCTGGCCATGATCGAGGGCGCCGCCAACGGTCTGGGGATGCCGTCGGCCCAGACGCTGATGGCCACGTCCACCAAACACGGGGAACGGGCGACCGGGCAGGGGCTCGCAGCCGCAACAGGACAGCTGGCAGCAGGGGTGAGCGCGTTGGTGGCGCCCAGACTCTTCGAGAATTACGGTCCGGAGTGGACCTTCTTCTGGGTCGCAGTCGCGATCCTGGTACTGGGCACGCTCGGATTCGCGGTCGGTTTCAGCGGCCGCACCAGGAGACAGACCGTTCCTATCCGCACCTTCGGCCTGTTGCGAATCCGCGGAGGCGGCCGCTGAGCGGCCAAGGCCCCTCCCTCGGCCGGCCGGCTCAAACAGACCGGCTGGTCAACGCCAGACCGCGCGTCTCAGACCGTCAGCCTCAAACAGGCCGGCGGGTCAACGCCGGGCCGCCGACCGTCGATCTCAGACGGCTCGGCGGGTCAGGGCCAGGCCGTTGTCGCGCATGATCTTGCGGATCTCAGAAGAGTCGAAGCCCTCCAGGTCGTGAACGAAGTCTGTGGGCTCGGGCAGGCCCTCGGCGTGGGGCCAGTCCGAGCCGAACAGCATGTGGTCCGCACCGATCTTGCCGCGCAGGTCCAACAGGTCGTCCTCGTAGTAGGGCGACACCCAGACCTGACGGGAGAACACCTCGATCGGGTCCTCGGCGAACATGTGCTTCTGTTGCCGGTAGGTCTTGTCGAACTTCTTGAACAGCGGTTGGACCCACTCCGAACCGGTCTCGATCGTGGCGACCCGGATGTTGGTGTGCTCGCTCAACACTCCCTCCCCGATCAACGAGGCGAGGGCATCGCTGATCGGCGAGTAGGTGAGCAGCGACTTGAATGCGTTCTGGCGGAACGACTCGAACTCGGCAGTCATCCCCCAGTAGTCGCTGAGGAACTCGTATCCGGCGTCGCCGGAGTGCATGGCCAGGGTGATGCCGTGGGAGTTCATCTTCTTCCAGAACGGGTCATGGGCCGGGTCGCCGAGCGAACGGCGCCCTCCCCTGCCGTCGGGCACCGACGAGGGGCGCATGTTGACCACACGCACGTCCTGTTCGATCATCCAGTCCAGTTGGTCGAGGGCCCAGTCGACGTCGGCGAGCGTGATGTACCCCGCCGCGAAGATGCGGTCCTGATAGGAGAATCCCCAGTCCTCGTGAATCCACTTGTTGAACGCCGCGAAGGCTGCAAGCACCGCTTCGGTGTCGTGGTCGAGCGAGGACTCCATCCCCACGCCGAGGGTCGGGAACAGGAAGCACGCCTCGAGGTTCTGGCGGTCCATCACTGATATTCGCTTGTCGCGGTCACGGTACTCGTCGGGGATGGGCACGAGTTCCCCGAAGGCGGCGACGATGTCGTCTCTGGCCACTCTGCCTCGGAAGTAGTCGTCGAGGCAGCCTGGTCGGGCTACGGGGTCGAATGTCGGGTTGGGGATGAACCGGTTGACCCTGCCTCCGACAAGCAGCCTCTTGCGCCCGTTGATCTCGGCCCACTGCATGCAGCGCTTGTGCATCTTGGGGTCGACGTGGCGGATGAAGGCGTCCTCCGCCTCGTAGTAGTGGTTGTCGGCGTCGAACGCCTTGAAGTCGAGTGCAGCCATGAAGCCACTCTACGCACGCCGCACGAACCGGCAAAAGTTGACGGCCGGCAGCTACAAGCCGTAGATCCGGGCGGCGTTGTCGTGGAGGATCTTCTGCAGGGTGGCGTCGTCGAGCGAGGACAGAACGCTGTTGGCGTAGTCGCGGGGGTACTGCGCGGGCGTGGCCGGCCCGGGGAATTGACAGGTGGGGTGCGGGTAGTCGGTCTCGTACAGGACGTTGTCGGGGTAGAGCTCGATCGCGAACCTGGCCGACGCCTGCTCGAACCAGAAGCAGCCGTAGATCTGCCGCTTGAAGTACTCGCTCGGCAACAGGTCGTATTCGGGATGCTCCAACGTCACTCCCCCGTTCCGCCATTGCCAGTCGAACGATTCGAGCGCCCCGGGGATCCAACCGGTGCCGCTCTCCACTGAGACGAGCGTCAGGTCCGGGAAGCGGTGGCATACACCGCCGAAGACCAGGTCTGCGATGCAGCGCATGTTGTCGAGGAAAATCAACGACGACACCTTGGCGAAGTTGGTCATCCAGCCCAGATCAGCGGTGTCTTGGAACTGCGTGCCCATCGATCCGCCGCCGACATGGAAGCTCACCGACACACCGGCCTCCTGGGCAACCGACCAGATCGGGTCCCAGTGCCTCGATCCCAACGGGGGCATCCCGTGGTCCTGGGGTTGGTTGCAGAAGTTGATGGCGCGGTGCCCCGCATCCACGCAGCGGGTGATCTCCGCCACGGCGAAATCGACGTCCCAGAACGGCACGGCGGTCACGCCGACGAGGCGATTCCGGTCGGCGACGGTCCAGTCCGACACCCAGTCGTTGAAGGCCCGCACGCACTCCTTGACCACCTCGGGTTCACCCATCTTCATGAAATAGGCGTTGCCGAAGCCGCCGACATTGGGGTAGAGCACCTGGGCGCGAATGCCCTGATCGTCCATGAACTTGAGTCGTTCACCACTGTCGTACATCGACGGGTGGATCTCGTCGAAGGTGTTGGGAACCTTCAAGGGCATGATGCCGTCGAAGCCTGCCATGGAGTAGAAGCCGGGCTGTCCCAGACGGTTGCCGTCGCACATCCACACGTCCTGACCGTCGATGCGTTCCACATGGGGAACCTTGTCGTGCATCGACGCCGGGGTGCGGGCGGTCCAGACGTCGGGCGGTTCGGTCACGTGGGTGTCGACGTCGATGACATCAAAGCGTTGGAAGAGGTCGGTGGTGTTCACAGCCACAAGACTCGCACCACTGCAACCACCGGCGCCACCTCAGCGCAGATCACGCCGCAGACCACACCCCCAAAAGGGACTTGGGTCCGGCTAGCAAAATCGCCAACCGGACCCTGTTTTCCCTGGAGGGGGACGGGAATGAAGTTCCCGAGTCTGAAGCATCCGGCCCTGCGCCCAGATGACCTCGAACCCAGACACAACCCTAGTGCAAGAATCCAACGGTGTTCAACATTTAAGCAAAGAAACCGCAATGAAAAAGTAAAGAACTGGGGAAAACCCGAAGCCAACTATATGTAAACATCATGAAACATCACTGAACTTTGCGTGCAGAACCAACGAAAATACTTCGCTCGCGTTTCGATACTTGTCACAATCGGTGCCGTTCGGCAGCTTCCACGGGGTTCTAGGTGTCGTAGAACTCTCCGGCATTGACCAACAGGCGTTGCCCAGTGATCATCCGAGCACGGTCCGAAGCGAAGAACACAGCCGCCTCGGCCACATCCGCGTCGGTGGGCATCACCCCCAGAGACATGCCCTGAGCGATCTCGTCGCGCACCTCTTCTGCGGTGATGCCCCGTTCAGACGCCTGCCACTCACAGAACATCTTCACGTTGGGCCCCCACATCCAGGTGGGGAGGACCGTGTTCACCCGGATTCCCTGCGGGCCGAGTTCCGCCGCCATGTTGCGCGCCATCGACAGCAGCGCGGACTTGGCGGCCGAATAAGCGAACTGCGGGATAGCAGGCACCGGTTTGAGCGATGCCTGCGAACCGATCAACACGACCGATCCACCCCGCTCATTGGCCGAGAACGTCGGCGTGACCGAACGGACCACGTTGACCGCTCCCAACGCGTTGATCTCGAGCACCTTCCGCAGTTCGTCATCGTCAAGGTCGGCAAAGGTCCCAACGGTTGCGTCCATCGCAGCAACGTTGATCACCGCATCAAGACCGCCGAAGCGCTCCACACCTCCGCTCACCGCGGTTTCAAGCGACGCCCGATCCATCATGTCGGCCCCAGCAACGAGAATCCGTTCGCCTGAGGCGTCGAGTTCGCCGGCCGTGGCTGTGAGGCGCTCCAGGTTGCGGGCGACCGCGACCACGTTGGCACCGTCACGCAGGGCTGCCGCAGCACAGGAACGACCGAGTCCCGGCCCGACCCCCACCACCATCACTGTCGAGTTCTCAAGAATCATTGCATCGCTCCTCTACCAGAGTTGGTCTGTGTAGGTGTCGGTACCGACGATCGTCGGCAGGAAGGGTGCGGCATAAACCACCTCGCCGAGTCCGCTCGCCGAAATACCGTCGGCGTAGGCACGGAACCTGTCCCAGACCGCGGTCGGTTCGTCCTCCAAGAAGAAGCACTGCAACTGGCGGTCGGTCGGCCCCGGCGGCATGCCCAGATCCATCGGGGCACGATCGGTGTCGCCGCTTGATGCGTCCTGATAGTGCCACGAGACCATGCTGGCGACCGGCGAGTCGACCATCAGCGCCGGCACCGCCTCATCGTTGAGATGCGCCACCAACTGCTCCTCGCTCACACCGTCTGCCGGGTCGACGGCCACCACCCCGAGCCCTTTGTAGGGATGGTCAAACGCCAACTCGACCGGGACAGGGTCGGCGTCGCGGTAGTGGTAGCCCGGGCGCTCCAACAGCACGGTGTGCGCATGAACACGGTTCGGGAAACCCCGGTTGTTCTGGTAGAGCCACACGACCTGGTCCGAAGCCCAGGCGAAGTGTTCGTCGTGGCCTCCTTCGAGCACGTAGTAGATCGCCAGATAGGAGCCGGCCTCGACCGGGCTGGCCACCGGCGTGTCGCCGCGCGGAAAACGAAGGTCCTTCAGTTCCTTGGTGGCGACCCAGCGCTTCCCCGCGAAGAGCTTCGGGCCGATCATGCAGCCCGCGTAGAAATGGTCGCGTTCATACCAGCGGTTGTATTCGACTTCGTAGCCCTTCTCGGGATCGACCATCGTGAACAGCATGGAACCGACTCTGATGGGGTGATCGTTCATTCCTACTCCCTGGATAGTTGCGGCGTAGCCGCCAAGAGTCCCAGAAACTAGCTGTCAAATACAATCCGACCGATCCATTCGGCGACCAACGCTGGTTTGGAGGCACCCTCGATCTCAACGGTGATCACTCGGGTAATGTTGACCGCAGCTCCCTTCAGTTCCACGCTGCCGACCACGCTTCGGGTCCGAACCCGGCTGCCCGATCTGACCGGGTTGAGAAACCGGACCCGGTCGAAGCCGTAGTTGATGCCCATCATCACGCCGTCGAGGGCCGGCAGGTCCTGCTCGATCGACGCGGTGAGATGGGTCAGCATCGACAGCGTCAGGAAACCGTGCGCGATCGTCCCGCCGAATACCGGCGTCGCCCGCTGCGCGTCGATGTGGATGAACTGATGGTCGATGGTGCAGTCAGCAAACTCGTTGATCTGTTCCTGGGTGATCTCAAACCAGTCACCGTGGCCCTCGTCGACACCCTCTCTGGCTTTGAGAAGTTCGTAGGCTTTCGCTGCGTTGCTCATCGGAGTCTCCTTGGCTGATTGTCTGATTCAATCGTCTCGACCCTCGCGACTCTAGAACGAACCCGCGCCCCGCGACACTTCGAGCACCGCTCGTGCTCATATGCTCAACAAATGACTGCTCGTGACATTGCACCTCCCACCGGCAAGCTCGGAGTGCTCACACCCGGGATGGGTGCCGTAGCCTCCACTTTCACCGCCGGTGTTCTCGCCGCCCGCCAGAGCGGTGAAGCCCCGCTCGGTTCTGTGAGCCAGATGGCCCACATCCGTCTCGGAACCCGGGACGAGAACCGCAATCCGCTGATCCGCGACTTCGTGCCCCTCGCCCGCCTCGACGACATCGTCTTCGGTGGTTGGGATCCGATCTCAGCCAACGCCCTCGAAGCCGCCCGAACCTGCGGAGTTCTCGAGGAACGCGACCTGGCCCCGATCTCAGCGGAGATGGAGGGCATCGTCGCCATGGACGCCGTGTTCGACCAGCGCTGGGTCAGCCGCCTCCACGGGGCCCGGGTCAAGACCGAGACCAACATGTGGGATCAGGCGATGGCCCTCATGTCGGACATAGAGAACTTCCGCATCGAGAACGACTGCGAGCGTCTGGTCATGGTGTGGTGCGGTTCGACCGAGGCGTTCCAGGAGCCCAGCGAGGTCCACGCCACCATCGAGTCGTTCGAGAACGGACTCAAGAACAACGACGACAACATCTCGCCGAGCCAGATCTACGTCTACGCCGCCTTGCAGTCGGGTGTTCCGTTCGCCAATGGCGCCCCCAACCTGTCGACGGACCTTCCGTGCATGATCGAGCTGTCCCATCGCAACCGCGTGCCGATCGCCGGCAAGGACTTCAAGACCGGTCAGACCCTCATGAAGACCCTCATCGCACCCGGCCTGAAGGCTCGGATGCTGGGGCTCCGCGGCTGGTACTCCACCAATATCCTGGGCAACCGGGACGGCGAGGTTCTCGACGCTCCGGAGAACTTCAAGACCAAGGAGGAGTCGAAGCTGGGGGTGCTGCACACGATCCTGCAGCCCGAGACCTACCCCGAGCTCTACGGCAACGTCGACCATGTCGTGCGGATCAACTACTACCCGCCGCGTGGCGACAACAAGGAGGGCTGGGACGCCATCGACATCTTCGGATGGATGGGCTACCCGATGCAGATCAAAATCGACTTCCTCTGCCGCGACTCGATCCTTGCTGCTCCGATCGTCCTGGATCTGGCGCTGTTCATGGATCTGGCCGCACGCGCCGGTGAGTGCGGCGTGCAGGAGTGGTTGAGCTTCTATCTCAAGGCGCCGCAGTCCGCCGGCGATGTTCCTGCTGAACAGGACCTGTTCATTCAGCAGACCAAGCTGAAGAACACTCTGCGCGAGTGGATGGGCGAACCCGCCGTCACCCACTCCGAGGCCGGCTGATCGACCTAGGTCGCGGTTAGGTCGATCTCCAGGACGCCCTGGGCGATCAGACTCTCGATTTCGTCACCGTCGAGGCCCAGCCACTCCGAGGCGACCTCGCGGGTGTGCTCGCCGAGCCCCGGTGCCGGGAAGATGTCGGGGCCCTCCATGGCGCTGGCATGGAAGGCGGCGCCCTCAAAGATCATGTTGCCGATGGGCGGCTGATTCATCCAATGCAGATAGCCGCGCGCCTCAAGATGCGGATCTGTCGACTGTGAGCTCGCAGTGTGCATGACTCCCGCGGGGACTCCGGCCGCCAGGCACCTGTCGGCCACCTCCGCATTGGGCATGGAGCGGGTCCACTCAGCGATCTTGTTGTCGACGGCTGTCTCGTCGGCGCGCCGTCCCTGCTCATAGGCAAGCTCCGGGTTCGTGCCCCAGGGCGGTGACCCCATCACCGCAACCAGCGCCTCCCATTCGCTGTCGTTGCGGACACAGATCGCCACCCAATCGTCGTCGCCTTCACACGGGTACAGACCCCAGGGAGAGCCGTGGTCGGAGTGGTTGCCCCGCGGCTGCACCGAACCGGGGACCAGAGACTCTTTGGCCAGCAGGTCACCGATCGTTGACACGGCCTGTTCAACCTGGCAGACCTCCAGGTGTGCACCGCCGGCGCCGAGCCGTTGTCGTCCCAACAGGTTGGCCAGCGCGGCCACCGCACACACCCGGCCCGCCAGATGATCGGGGTAGATCGACTGGTTGCCGGCAGGTTCGGGGTGGTCCTCGTAGTTCCAGAGGTGGGCGAGACCTCCGGTCACCTGGGTGTTGGGGCCGTACCCGAACCAGTCAGCCCAGAGGCCCCGCGATCCCATGAGCTGACTCGAGACCATCACCACATCAGGGTTGGAGGCCTTCATCACCTCGTAGCCGAGTCCCATACCGTCCATCGTGCCGGTGGAGTTGTTCTCGATGATGAGGTCAGCGCCGTGGGCCATGTTCCGCAGCAGTTCCACCCCCCGCTCGGTCTTGGCGTTTACACCCAGGCTGCGTTTGGAGCGGTTCGACGAAGCGAACGAAGGTGACATCTCGCCGCCGAGCACCGCCCGGATGAAGTCGATGTAGCTGCGGCTCTCGATCTTGACGACGTCGGCACCGTACTCGCCGAACATGCGCCCGCACTCCACGCCGACCCCGCCATGTCCGAAGTCCATCACCCGCAGGCCCTTCAGTGGCGGCGCCTTCTGTGGAGCCTGTTCCGCCGCAGATTCGGGCTCAGGGCGCGGTTCGGGGACGGAGGCGAACACCTCCTCGGTGTGTTCGCCGACATGGGGAGAGCGGCCGGTCGGGCCGCAGCGCTCGCCGTCCACTTCAAACCAGCCCGAGGGCAGCTTCATGACGCGCCCGTCCTCGATCGTGACGTGATCGAAGGTCTTGCGGCTCTCGAAGTGGGGGGTGACCAGAACGTCGTCGGGTTTCAGGAACGGCGTGCAGACGATCCCCCGCTCCTGGGCCTGTTCAGACACCTCGGCCATGGTCATCGACGCGAAGAGTTCGGCGTAGAGCGGGTTGAGCACCGCATCGGCGATCATCAGGCGGCCGATGAACCCGTCGAGTTCGGGGTCCTGGAGGTAGTCGGGTTCTCCCATCCAGGCGCGGATCGCGTGCCACTGGCGGGGGCTCAGCACGATCAGACGGACGAAACCGTCGGCGCAGGGAATGATCGTGTAGACCACTCCCGGTCCCGCACGGCGCTCTGAGGAGGGTTCCCCGGCGTCTGCAGAACGGCTCCAGTTCGACAGGGACCAGTCTGTGATCTGGGCCAAACACTCGTTGACCGAGGCGTCGATCACCTGACCTGCGCCCGTGTTCTCACGCTGCCAGAGCGCACAGAGGATCCCGAACGCGGTGGTGAACGAGGCTGTGTCATCGGCGATGTTGCCGGGCGGAAGGATCGGGCCCCCCTCATGCGTCCCCGCCTTGAAGGCCATGCCGCCGGTCGCCTCAACAACCGCGTTGGGCACGTCGCGTCCAGCCCATGGCCCGGTTCGGCCGTAGGCGGTGATGGAGGCCACGATCAGTTGGGGGTGATGCGCGAGGAGTGCCTCGGCATCGAGCGCCGGGTCTTCGTGCGTTCCAGGTTCTGCCGAATCGATCACGATATCGCTCGCCGCGATCAGGCCGAGGAGTCGTTCACGGTCGCCTGCGTTCGACAGATCGACCACCGCGCTGCGTTTGCCGCAGTTGCGGAACGTCCAGAATAGCGAATGGTCGCCGTCGATCGGTGCCATCAGCCGTGACGGAGAACCATCGGGCGGCTCGATCCGGATGACGTCGGCACCCAGATCGCTCAGCACGCGGCCGCACAGTTCACCCCGCTCAACGGTTAGGTCGACTACTCGGATTCCGGCCAATGGACGAAGGGCCACGTTTCCCCCTTTTCAACTTCGCGCTGATCGTAGAGCGACCAGGCAGCCATCCCAAACGTCCAGTGGTCAGCCGCGGGGGAGGTTGAGGATGCGTTCGGCGATGATGTTGCGTTGGATCTCCGAGGAACCGGCCGAGATTGTGCTGCCGAACGTGGCGAAATAGTCCTCGATGAGCCCCAGGGAGCTGCGCCTGCCCTCCGAGACCGCCAGGGCTCCACCGCCGTGCCACTGCGCTGTCACCCGGCCGAGTTCACGGCGCAGTTCGCTGGCATACATCTTCATGAGCGCCTGCTCAGGGGCGTTGCCGCCCTTCACGAAACGGGCAAAACCGCGGTAACCCAGCGCCCGGGCGCATTGAGTCTCGACATAGAACCCGACAATGTCGTCGGCCGCGATCACCTGCTCACGGGGACTCAACGACGCCATCATCCCCGGAGCCGTCTCCAGCAGTTCCGCCATTGCCGACTCCACGCCCATGACCGACATCAGCCACACCATCGAACGCTCATGAGCCAGCGAACCGCCGGCCATCTTCCAGCCGTCGTTCAGCTCCCCGACGAGGTTGGAAACCGGCACGACCACATCGTCGAGGAACACCTCGGACAGATCGGGATAGTCGGGGTGAATGATCTCCCTGAGCGGACGGACAGTCACCCCCTCGGTGTTGAGCGGCAGCAGCACGATGGAGATGCCGCGATGCTTCGGGGCGTCGGGATCGGTTCGGCAGAACAGGAAACAGAAGTCGGCGTATCCAGCCCCGGAGGTCCACACCTTCTGTCCGTTGATGACGAAACGGTCGCCGTCGATCACCGCACGGGTCTTGAGGCTCGCAAGATCGCTGCCCGCATCGGGTTCGCTCATCCCCAGACAGGCAGTCAGCTCGCCGCGCAGCAGGCCCATGGCGTACTGCTCAACCTGCTCCTCGGTGCCGTAGTCCACCAGAGACGGGGCGACAATCCCCAGCCCCTGCGGGTTGGTGGTGCGGGGCACCTCGGCGCGGTTCAACTCCTCAAGGTAGACGAGCGTCTCGAGCGGCCCGGCGTTGCGTCCGCCCAGATGCGGGGGCCATCCCGGAACCAGCCAACCCGAGTCGAACATCCGGCGGGTCCAGGCCCTCGTCCAACCGGGACTGTGACCGCTAGAGCGCGCCGGATCGTCGGCCATCTCCTCAACCGACGGGCGGTTCAGTTCCAACCACTGCAGAAACTCGGCCCGGAACGCCTCTGTGCCCTCGTCGAATCGCAGCTTCACGGCGCCACCTCGACGGTGAGGCCCAACAGATCAGCCAACCTAGCCCGATGCCAAGAAGCCGAACCGCACAGCACATCAGCGACCTTGGCACGTTTCAGCAGGAAATGCAGATCGTTCTCCCACGTGTAGCCGATCCCGCCGTGAAGTTGCAATCCCTCCTCGGCAAGCAGGCTCTGACAGTCACCCGACGCCACCTTGGCGACATGGCACGCCTCGCGGCGGCGGGGATCGTCCTCAGCGACGGCCAGCGCCGCGAAGTAGCAGATCGCATTGGCCTTCTCGACCGCCAGGTACATGTCGGCGAAACGATGCTTCAACGCCTGGAACGAGCCGATCTTGCGGTCGTACTGCTCCCGGACCTTGGCGTATTCGAGCGTGACCTCGAAGATCCGGCGGCAAGCGCCGACCGTGTGCAACGCCATCGCCACAACGGCCTGCTCGACGGCCCGTGCAATCTCGCCGTCGGCGTCTCCGGTCAGCAGGGGTTTGGCGGGCGCCCTGTCGAAACTCACGTCGGCCAAACCGAGAGCCGGGTCGATGACCTTCGAAGCAGTCACTTCGGCATCGGCCCGCTCAACCAGATAAACCCCCAACCCGTCGCTGCGGTCGGCATCGGCTGGGTGAGCCGGACCCGTGGGGCGGGCGACGACCGCGAACGAATCTACCTCGGCCCCTGCCAACACGTCTGTCTTGGTGCCAGTCACCGTGACCGAATCGCCTTCGCCAGAAGCCGTTGTGTTGACCGAATCGGGTGACCAACGCCCTTTCTCGGCAAGCGCCAGCGAACCCGTGCGGGCACCTGTCGCAACCTCGGAGAGCAGTTCACCAGTCTTAGAGGTCGGGGCACTTCGGAGCACCTCTACCAGCAGCGGAACGAACTGGGAGACAGTGGCGAGCAGCGGCGTCGGCGCGCTGACCCTGCCCAGTTCCTCAGCAAGGATGCCCACCTCCACGAAGCCCATCCCGAGCCCGCCGTACTCTTCGGGAATCCCGAGAGCAGGCCAGCCAAGCTCAACCATCTGCTTCCTCAACGCACTGGCATCACCGGTGCTTTCATAGACGCCGCGCACGACCGAAGCGGGGCACTCACGGGCAAGCACCGCGCGGACGTTGTCCCTCAGATCAATCTGGTCGTCGTTCAACTCCAGGTCCACGGATCAACCGATTTCGGTCCCGTAGATCCCGACGAAGCTGACCATCTCGCCGGGATAACCACCCAGGTTGTGCGTAAGTCCAAGAGTCCGGTCACTGGCCCGGATGCTGCGATCATCGGGGGCGGCGCCCCGCAGCTGCAGCCAAACCTCAAAGAGCATTCGAAGGCCCGACGCCCCCACCGGATGACCGAAGGACTTGAGGCCCCCGTCGGTGTTGACGGGCAGTCGGCCGTCGAGCGCGAAGGCACCGTCGAGCACGTCACGGTAGGCCTCGCCGCGTGCCGAGAAGCCGAGGTCCTCCATCAACACGAACTCGGTCGGCGTGAAGCAGTCATGCACCTCGGCCATGGCGATCTCGGTTGTGGGATCGGTGACGTCAGCCTGTGCGTAGGCGTCGTCGGCCGCCCATTTCGACTCGTGGAGGGTGGTGTAGTCATAGTCGGGGTCGAGCGACCCGGCACCGGTCCCCGCTACACAGGAGAGCGCCTTGATGTACAGCGGGTCGTCGCAGTATTTGTGGGCGTCGGAGGCACGGCACAGGATCGCACCGGCGGCCCCGTCGGCCACGCCCGCACAGTCGAACACCGACAACCGTCCCGCAACCGCGGCCATCTGGCAGATCTGCTCCGCCGACGTCTCAAGCCGGAACTGCGCCAGCGGGTTGCGGGCACCGTTGTAGTGGTTCTTCTCGGCGATCTTGGCCACCGCGTATCGCAGATCGTCCTCATCGATCGAGTATTTGGCCGCGTAGGCGGGGAGGATCAGACTGAACATGGCCGCCGCGGTGAGGGTCCGCTGGGTTCCGTCGGTAGGGATGGGGAAGGCGTTGAGGCCCTGGTAGCCGCCGTCCTTCACCTTCTCCGCCCCCAGTGTCATCACCAGGTCGTACGCTCCGGAGGCAACCGCGTAGGCGGCCTGGCGCATAGCCTCAGAACCCGTGGCGCAGTAGTTCTCGACCCGGGTGATCGGCTTGCCCTGGATCTTGAGAGGCCCTCCCATGGCCAGGCCCGAGGCAGCCGACTGCGACGTTCCGAACCAGAAGGCGTCGATGTCGTCCTGGGCCACCCCCGCGGAGGCGTAGGTGGCCTGGGCACCGTCGATGATCAGGTCGTCGAGCGATTTGTCCCAGTGCTCGGCGAAAGGTGTGCAGCCGACTCCGATGATCGCGACCTGGTCCTTGATTCCGTGTGATCCCATCAGCTCTCCCCGAGCGTGCCGGTACTGCGGACGGGCCGCACTTTCCAGAAGTAGTTGTGGATCTCGTCGCTGGTGTAGAGGCGTCTGAAGGTCGGTTCGACACGTCCGCCAACCTCGACTTGATCGGCGGCCACGTCTGTGAGTTCCAGCGGGGCCCGCCCTCCCCCGTCGAAGTCGACAACCGCGAATACCACCGGCGGCGAGGGCGAATACACCAGTTTGTCGACAGTGAAACTGGCGATCGTGCCCTCCGTGTCGGCCATCGGTATCGGGTCCATGTCGTCCACGGCACCGCCCTTCTCCGACACCCGCGCAGGCGGCAGATGCACCATCTGGCTGGACCGGTCGCGGGTGCCGACAAATCCGAACTTCCAGGCCTCGCGGCGGTGGGCAGCGCTGGCTGAAGGCCGGTTGGGTGCAGGACGGTTGGGAGGTTCAACCGCCACCATCTGACGCCACGACAGGTACTTGCCGTAGCTCACCGAACCACCCGCGGCTATCTGCGCAGAGACTGGCCAGGACACATGATGGTCAACGATGGCTTCGGTAGTCCGCAGAACCACGGCTTCCACGCCGTCGGCGAGCACGACCAACACGATGATCTCGTCGGGGCCCGCCGACTCGAGGGCGGAGGCGAGCATCAGAGCGCCGTGGGCGGTACCCGTATTGCCGACCGTGTCGGCGAGGTCGTCGACCAGCCTCTCTGACGGAACTCCCAAGCGAGCCTGGTTGCGTTTGACTGCCCGACTGTGCATCCCCGTCAGGGCCAGGTGGTCGACGTCATCGCTGCTGATGCCGGCATCGGCCAGAGCCGCAGCGAATGCATCTTGGATCAGAGGCGCATACGCGACCTCGCCGAACCGTTCCTCCCAGACCCGTGAACGCGCCGCGCCGGGAATCCGCCAACGTTCCAGGAGCTCATCGGTGGCAACGCCCGAACCGAGGTACTCGGCGATCACCGTGCCCGCAGTGTCGTCGCCTACCAGCAGCGCTGCGGCGCCGTCGCCGCCGGTCGCCTCGTCGCTCGAGGTGGCCATGCCGTCACGAATATCGGACGACACGACCAGGGTTGTGCCCACCGCCGACAGTGCCGTGCGCAGCGTTCCTATGCCGGAGCGGAGCGCCCCGCCCATGTCGAGCGCACCCACCGACGGGGCCAGACGAAGCGCCGCGTGGATGGCGGCGGCGTTGGTCTTCTCCAGATACGCAGGCGTGGACGTGGCGAACCACAGCGAGTCCACGGCGACATCGCCGGCGTTGCGCAGCGCATTGCGGGCCGCCTCTGCGCCCATGGTCGTGGTGTCCTCGTCATAGGACGCCACCGAGCGGGTTCCCCGTCCACCGCCCTTTCCGAACAGCGCCGCGATCTCCCGCCGGTCGAGACGGTGATGTGGAACGTGGACCCCGGCGGCGATGATGCCACGCATGTGCTCTCCTGTGGCCTAACAGCCTCGCTCAGATATGACAATGCGCATCAGACCCTACCGGTTCACAACATATAGCCCAGCATTCACCGTGTACTCCAGCGCCTATTGGTCGGCGCGGAGTTCTGCTATGCGGCGGCGGGCGATCTCGAGGTCGTCGGGGTTGGTCACTCCGACCCACGCCTCGGTGGTGGGGATCACTTCGACCGTCAACTCGGAGGCATGCATCAACTCATCAACAAGCGAGGGAAGCAGGAACTCCGCCTTGGTGTCGTTGCGGTACAGACCCATGAACGCCCTGAACCCGGCTTCGAGATCGTCGAAGATCTGCTCCGGAAAGGCCCAGAAGTTCATCGAAACGACCTCATCGGGGGCAAGCGGGCCGGGGGGTTCGGCCGCGAATATGGATCCGTCCGCACGGCGCTCGATGCCGTGGGTCTCGACCAGCGAAACGAGTCTGTTTCCATCAACACCACAGACTCCCCTGCTGACCTTGCCGGACTCGGGAAGGGTCAGCTCCAGGCAGAACCCCCCGAGCAGGGCGCGCCCAGCGGTGAGGCCGCTCGCCCGAGCGACCACCGACTCATATGTCGAGCGGCCGTAGTAGTCATCCGCGTTGCAGACGACGAACGGGCCGTCCACCTCCGAAGCCGCGGCCAGCACCGCGTGCGCGGTGCCCCACGGCTTGGCCCGGGGCGGACCGTGCTCGTCCTGACAGACATAGCTGATCTCGAGGTCTCCGTAACGGTCACCGATATGGCGTCGCACATCGTCTTCGATTTCGCGGCGGACGATCAGCACAACCCTGCTGACACCGGCATCGACTGCGTCGCGGATAGCGAAGTCGACGAAGGCCTCGCCGCCGGCGCCGACCACTTCGAGTTGTTTGGTGCCACCGAAACGCGAGCCGAGACCCGCTGCCATCACCACTAAAGAGACCATGCCCGACACCGTGAGATCATAGGTTGCTTCGCCCGAATCCGCTCTCAAGCGTGTGGCTCGAAGACAACCTTGATGGCCCCCGAGGAGCGGTCTCGCGCCGCGGCGAACGCCTCTTGTGCTCCGTCGAGAGGAAACCGGTGCGAGATCAGGGCATCGCCGAGTTGAGGCATGTCGGCCAGCAGTGCCGCCGCGCTTTCGATCTCGCGACCCGCCGCGGTCCCGCTGTACATCATCGCGGGGACGAGGGTCACCTCCTGCATCAGGATCGTCATGTCCAGCTCCACCGGATCCCAGAACGAACCGACCACGCAGACCCGCCCCCCGTACCGGCATCGCCTCACCGACTCGAGCAGCGAGGACGTGGAACCGACAGCATCGAAGAGCACGTCGTAACCGTTACCCAACCCAACGTTGGCTCCCACCGAAAGGGCTGCGTCTGCCTGATGTTCGTGGCGAGCGCCGATGTCGGCATCGAACCCTGCACGGTGCAGAGTCGCTGCGGTGGCCAGACCAATGGGACCGGCCCCGATGATCCCGACCCGTTCCCCCGACTGCATCCGGGCCCGGTTAACCGCGTGGACCGCCACAGCCAGATTCTCGACCAGCGAGGCATCAGTCACCTCAACCCCGCCCGCCAGGCGCACCAGGGCTTCCGGGGGAGCCATCAGGTACTCGCCCATCCCCCCGTCGCTGAACACGCCGATTATGTCGGCACCGGCATCACAGCGATGCCGTTCACCGTCTTTGCAGTTCCCGCAGTGCCCGCACGAACGCAGCGGCTCGACGGCCACAGGCGTGCCGTCGTCGAGATACCCGGAGATTTCGTGGCCGAGCACCCTCCCCTCGGCCATTCCGTTGTCGATCATGTGAAGGTCTGAACCGCATATCCCCACCGCGGCCACCTTGACCCGATGCTGGTTCGGGTCAGCTGGCGTCGGCGCATCAGTCAGCGTCGGTTTCCCATCGATGACCCGAACGACCCTCATCAGTTCGAAGCTCCTGGCGGCTCGGCCACGGTCACCCGGTTCACCAGTCGATCAGGTCCCGCACGTGATCCGTTTCGTTGATGGAACGAACCGAACGGATACCGACGAACGCCGCCCGCACCCGGGTGATGCTGCAGTAGTCGACGATCATCGCCAGCGGGTCCGGGAACTTGAGGATGGAACGCAGGTACACCATCGTGGTCATGCCGTGGCAGAACGCCACAACCGTCTTGGACCGGTTGGACTCGATCACATTTTCGAAAGCCCCCACGACACGTTCCTCGAAGGCGTCGAACCCGTCGCTGAAGAGCTTCGCGTGGAGGTCGCCCTCCAGGAGCTCGGCGACCTCGGCACCGTCGTCGTCCATCTCCTCGACCGGGATGTACGCCTTGCTCTTGTGATCCGACTCCTTGAGATCGTCGATCAGTTCGATCTCAAGGCCGAGCATTTCGGCCAGCGGCATCGCTGTTTCGTGCGCACGCCTCATCGTCGAAGAGACGATGTGGTCGATTCCCTCGTTGCGCAGGTATTCGGCGGTTCGTTTGGCTTGCTGGTGCCCGAGTTCCGACAACGGCGGATCAGCCGTCTCATGTTCACCTTCAACTTCGTGACGTATCGGCCGGGCATGTCGAACAATGATCAGATCCACGGGTATGAACCCTACGGCGACTACACCCGATCAGCGAACCCGGACGCGCAACACTCAAGGCAAACCGGCTCCGGGAACCTCCACACGTACCGTGTCGATGCGTCCTCCACCAGTGCCGCCCACCCGGTCAGGATGGGAGTCCGGTGCTGTCACCAGGAACAACGTGCGTCCGTCCTCTCCGCCCAGCATGCAGGCAAAGCAGCTCATCTCTGTTTCCACTCGATGAGTGATCTCGCCTCCCTCGAGCACCCGCAGAGCGGCTTTGCCGATGGCATCAGCGAACCAGATGCCGTGCTCGGCGTCGTAACAGCAACCGTCGGGGGCAGTGCCGGGAACCGCGGCCCACACTCTCCGGTTGGAGAGACGACCAGCCTCGCCGATGTCGAACGCCTTGAACTCCCGACCGAAGCTCTCTCCCACGATTAGGGTGCTCCCGTCGGGAGTGATGACCGACCCGTTGGGGAACATCAGATCGCCTGCCGACGCCTCCACGGTGCCGTCGGGCTGCACCAACGCCAGGGTCGCGGGGGCAATGTCGTCGCCTCCATGCAGATCGGCACCGAAATTGCCGACGTAGGCGCGGCCGTGAGCGTCCACAACCATGTCGTTGCAGTGGAACGTGGCCACTTCGGACAGGTCGGCGTGTTCGTGCAGTTCGGTGCCGTCGTAGCGAAGCAGCTTCCGGTCCAGCATCGACACCAGCAACAGGTCACCGTTTGGAAGCCAACCCAAGCCCGATGGTTGGCCGGGAATCTCGAGCACGACCTCCACGGTTCCGTCCAGCGACGCCGCCTTCACAGCATGCTGAAAGAAGTCCGAGAACCACAAGCGCCCGTCGTGCCAGCGCGGCCCCTCACCAAAATCAATCCCCCCAACGAACGGCTCCGGACGCTCAAGTGTCTCCATCCCGGAACCATAGACTGATCGTCATGTCGGCACACTAAGCGGCCCTTCTGCGTCACCCGGAACTTGTGGAACGAATCAAGGCCGACTTGGCCGGCCGCTCTAGGGCGGCACCCTCTGACGCCCGACGGCCACGGCGCATTCCCTCGTTGAACGTCGGCAGCCGCGCGAAGTCTCCTTTGGGGTTCAGCGAGTTGGAGACACGCCCAAGCCTGCGTCTTCGGGGAGGAGTATTCGGCCAGCCGTGATTTCGAGGCGAGGGGCTGTGTCGCTGGCGAGCAGCGCTGAGGTGGCCAGGCCGTGAGCCTGCTCTGGAAGAGCGGCCGCGGCAACGTGGGCGGCGTGGGCGACACCGATGGCACTGTCGATCATGGTGGTGACCACGGCATCCGCGCCGGACTCTTCGACCAGCGCCAGCGCGGCCAGCGCCAAGTCGGGTCCGCCGAGGGCTTGCGGCTTCACGACCACGACTGAGATCGTGCCGGTTCTCAATGCAGTGGCGATGTCGCTGAGGTTGACTGCCGATTCATCGACCGCAACCGGTACCGCACTCGCGGCACCGACTTCGGCTATGCCGTCAATGCCGGCTGTGGGTTCTTCGCAGAAGGCCACCTGGTAGCCGGCCATCCCGCGCAACGCGGCGATGGCGGTGTCGACGTCCCAGCCGCCGTTGGCATCAAGTCGCAGTTCAATGTCGTCGCCTATCGCAGATCGTGCGGCCGCGACTCTCGCTAGATCGGCGCGCGGATCGACGGCGGCGACTTTCAACTTGACGGCAGAGATGCCCTTGAGTGCCAACCCAGCCGCGGCGGACGCCACTGCTTCTGGTTGATCGTCGGAGACCAAGCCGTTGACCAGGACCGAACGCGGTACTTCTGTTTGATGCTGGGAGACCAAGCCGTCGACGAGGAGCGAATGCAGTGCTTCTGGTTCCGTCGTCGGCGATACGGCAGAAGTCGATCCGAGTCCGCGATGCACCTCAAGCAGCGACGCGATAATCACCTCGTTGCTGCGGGCAAGCAGATCAAAGGCTGCTCCAGCTACGGCCGCGCGGGCATGGGGTTGAGCCTCGAGTTCGACGAGGAGAGCTCCGACGCGGGGATCATCGATTCTGTCGCACTGCGCCAGCCGGGAGGCCGCGGACTCCAGTGTCGTCCTGCAGTCATCGAGCGATTCGCGTGACCAACCCGGCATTGGGGCTGCCTCTCCCCAGCCGACGTGCGTCCCGTCGCTGATCGAGAACAGCACGCCCTCCCGTTGGTTCACAACACCGTGGGCGGTGACCAGGGGCGACACCAGCCCAAGTCGGTAGTCCCGCAGTTCGGTGGTCAGGCCCACGGTCAACCCGAGCCCATCTGGCTGCGGACGACGGCCGCGACCGCATCGGGCTGCTCGAGATGCGCCGCGTGGCCTGCGTCGTCGATCACGGCGATCTCGGCGTTGGGCATCCGGGCAGCCATATCGACGGCGATCCAGGTGAACTTCGGGTCTTGCGCGCCCACGACGAACACAGTGGGAACGGCACACGACTCGAGGTCGTCGTGCAACGGTGCCATCACGCCGGTTCCAGCCGCACGCAGGCTTCGGGCCAACCCGGCGGCTGAGTTTCGCAACCGTTGTGCCCGAGACGCCGCCAAGAAGCCCTCTCCGAGACGTGCCTGCGTGGCGAACAACGGATTCGCCATCCAACGGTCGACGAACGCTTCCAGACCATCCTGTTCGATACTCTCGGCCAACTTCTGGTCGAACTCGCGCCTCTCGGCGCGTTCAGCCTCGGTCGACAGGCCCGCCGATGCACCGATGACTGTAAGCGAGCGCAACAGATCTGGACGCCGACAAGCCAGCGTCAGAGCCACCCTGCCCCCCATCGAATATCCGACGAGATGGAACGAACCGCTCGCACACTCCTCGCCGATTACCGCAATGTGCTCGGCCATCGCGTCAACCGAATATTCCCGTTCATCGCCAGGGATACTGCTGCGGCCGTGGCCGACCAAGTCTGGGAGTGTCACTTCAGCATCGTTCTCAAGTTCCGAAGCCAAGCCCTCCATCGTTGTGCCATCGCCCGTGAAGCCATGCAGCAGAACCACCGGCGACCCGCTCCCCCGTCGATCAACATGGAGGTCCACCCCTGGCGCCACCGTCACCAGGTTCACGCGCCGACCATGCTCACGAGACGGCGGCGCTCACCGCGCCGGCGATGGCTCGGTGTTGTGCCAGATCGGCATCGGGATCCACCGAAACGAGGACGACGTCCACGCCCGGCGTGTTGCTCTCGCAGGCTGAGCGCAGTGCCTCGGCTAGCTCGGATGCTGAGGCCGCCTCGCTCATGCGCACGCCGCCAACACCGTCGAAACCGGCCAGATCGAGGCCGTGGGGCGTACGAAAGAGCGTCTCAAAGTCGACCTCATCGCCACGGGAGGCGATCGGGAGAGACGAGAAGATGCCCCCGCCGTTGTTGTCGATACAAACAACGGTCATGTGCAGGCCACAGCGAACCGCGCCGAACAGGGCGCCGAGATCGTGCAACAGCGCAATATCGCCGATGAACAGCACCACAGGACCATCGTGTTGCGATGCCAGACCCAACGCGGTCGAGGTGACGCCGTCGATACCACTCGCCCCGCGGTTGCCGACGAAATCGATGCGAGGGCCTCGGGTCGTGACGAACGAGTCGAGTTCGCGCACCGGCATGGAGTTTGAGGCCATCACCAGAGTCCCATCGGGCACCGTTTCGGCCAACACAGAAGTGACCAGGGCGCTCAGCAGAGGGCCTCGCTTGATCTCGTCGCTGATGACCCGACCAGCGATCAGCTCCAGTTCCTTCCAGCGCTCACACCAGGCCGATCCTCGGCGAACGACATCTGTTGCTCCGGTCAGTACTGTTACCGGGTCTGCCGCCAGGTGGCGGGTGACGATGAATGAGGGGTCGTTCCAGCGATTCGCCGGGTCGACCAGGACCACATGGGTGGGCCGATGGGCTTCAAGCCACAGCCGCAGGGGTTTCGTCGTCGGGGTGCCTCCGACCCGAACTACCAGATCAGGGCGCAGTTCCTCGCCGACACCGGAGTGGCGAAGTATGTGGTCGGCGTTGGCAATCACGGTCCCGGGCGAGGGACCGCGGGCACGTCGGGTGCCTGCGACCGGTTCGCCGACGACGGGCCACGCGGTTGCTGCGCTCAACTCCATCGCCGCGGCAACCACTTCGTTCTGCGCCTCGAGACCAGCCGCCGCGTCGGGTCCGACGATGATCACCCCCCGTTCGTAAGACTTCAGGTCTGCCAGCGAAGCGGCGCTTTCGCCGGGCGCAGCCGGAGCCGCGGGAATCGGTGGCTCTATCTCGCCGGGCACGGTGCTTTCGCCGGGCGCAGCCGGAGCCGCGGCGGTGCTAACGCCGGGCGTGACCGGAGCCCCATGATCTCGGGCCTCGACTACTGGCACGGCAGCGAACGGCTCGAGGGGTTCTCGCAGGGGCCAGTTGAGGTGGACTGGACCTGGGTTGATACCGGTGGCAGAGGCCACAGCACGGTGCGCGATCACGCGGCCCTGCGTCGGAGTCAAATCACCGGCGACTGCCAGATCAACTGCCCAGCGGGTCGTCGCACCGTAGACCTTGACTTGATCGATGGTCTGGGCCGAACCCCAGCCCCGCAGTTCGGGGGGGCGGTCGGCAGTGCAGACGATCATCGGCACGCCCGCTTGGTGCGCCTCGATGACCGCCGGCAGGTAGTTCGCCGCCGCCGTGCCCGAAGTGCACACCAGCACCGAGGGCCTACCCGTGCGGCGAGCTTGGCCCAAAGCGAAGAATCCTGCTGATCGTTCGTCAAGCTGGATCCAAGTGCGGAGCCTGGGCTGGGCATGCAAGGTGAGAGCCAGAGCGGTCGACCGTGAACCCGGGCTGATCACCACATCGGTCACGCCGTGTTCCACCAGCCCCGCAGTAAACGA
Organism: uncultured Acidimicrobiales bacterium; assembly: GCA_951812975.1. Classification (GTDB taxonomy): domain Bacteria; phylum Actinomycetota; class Acidimicrobiia; order Acidimicrobiales; family Aldehydirespiratoraceae; genus VXYK01. The sequence continues at coordinate 362,547 of CATOTC010000005.1, forward strand.
AGCCACCGTGTCGTAGACAGGATCAGCGGCCGACACAGGATCAGCGGCCGACACAGGATCAGCGGCCGACACAGGATCAGCAGGCATTTCGGGCCTCCATTACATCAAGCAGGGCGCGCAGCTTCACGCCGGTCTCGGCCAGTTCGTCGCCCGGAACCGACTCGGCCACCACCCCTGCACCCGAGAACAACACTGCGGCTGAATCGCTCACCAGAGCAGACCTCAGCGCAACGCACAACTCTCCGTTGCCATCGAGGTCGCACCAGCCGACCGGTGCCGCATACCAACCCCGAGCAAACCCTTCCCGCTCCAGGATCCAGTCAACCGCCTTCTCTGTCGGCGAACCCGCAACCGCAGGTGTGGGATGCAGAACACTGGCAACCCGCATCACATCCATATCGCTGACACCACCGGCTCTGCGCTGGACCTGCGCGCTGATCGGAGTGCGAAGGTGTTGAACCCGAGCTAGCCGCATGACCTCCGGCTCAGGGCGATAACTGCCCTGCAACCCGAGCTCTTCGAGCCGTGCGATGATGTCGTCAACCACGAACTGGTGCTCAGCACGAGTCTTTGGTGAGGCCATCATCTCGGCGGCCAGAGCCTCATCGGTCATGTTTGCGTAGCCGATCTCAGCCGTTCCGGCCACCGCTTCGGTACGGACCTCAGGGCCATCGAGGGCGACGAGTTGCTCGGGGCTCGCTCCCAAGAACTGCCGGTCGCCGACAGCAACCGAGAAGATTGCGCAGTTCCGGTAGCGATGCCTGAGCCGGTGCAGCACGTCTATGGCATCGACATCGCCCTTCTGGTGGACCCGTGCCAGGACCACCTTGCGAAACTCATCGTCGGCGATCACGCAGAGGGCGTCGTCGACAAGGCTGAGGTAGCGCTGGTCATCGGCAGCGACTTCACCCGCGGCTGCTTCAACCGGCCCTCTCAGAGGCGCCGGGAAATCGGCAGCAAACGCATCAAGGCGCCTGTCGAGGACTGCGCTGACGCGGGCCTCGTCCTCGCCGTCGCCAACTTTGGCGGATGCCAGCAGCCAAGTCCCGTCGGCCCGGTCGACGACTGTGATCTCCGGAAGCACCCAGAGCGCATCCGGAAACCCGGCCCAGTCAGGACCTGCCGTTCGCCCATCGGCCGGTGGCTCTGCGGACTGTTCCGCGCAGGTGAACGAGAATCCTCCGACGAGGGCCGGCGCGGGAGCATCCTTGGGACCGATCCGTTGGGTCCGTGCCGCAAGGGCCGCTCGCGCCGCTGAGGCGGCTGAGAAGCGTCCGTCACCAACCGGGGCGATGGTTTCGACTGAGCCGAGCCCCACGAGGGAAAGACCGGCCTCGGGGCGAATCCACAGCGTGCGATGGTGCTCAGAGGACGCCGCGAACACCGCAACGGGATCGAGCCGCTCAGCGAGCCGCCTCGCAACAACAATGGTGCCCCCGCCAATGGCGGGATCATCACCTAGACGGGCGAGCGCACGGCTTACCAGGGTCTGCTCGAAGTGGCGGGCGACGAGACCGGAAACAACCGGAACAAGGCGTGCGAGCAGGGCCACGAGTTCGTCACGATCACCGCCCTGACGATCCGAGCGTTGTTTGAACAGTTCGATCGAGTCGTCGACAACATCTTCCACATGGGTGGCGTGGCGCATCGCCAGAGCCGTCAATTCCTCGAAACTCACACCTGAGGCGACCAGGGTGCGGGCCGCGGCGAGCATCTCGACTGCGTCTGGTGAGAAGCGCTGCTCAGCCCCTTCACCGCTCGGGGTGATCAAACCGGCACCGACCACGATGTCGATCATGAACTCAGGGATCTCGGCTCGTCGTGCGAGTTCACCACGGTCGAGGTCCGGGTCGGGAGCGTTGCGATCAGCGAGATCAGCAAGCAGGCCCGAGGCGTCTCCGGTTGACAGTTCCTTGATTTGGGCCAGGGTGAATCCGCGCTCGGAGAGATCCTGGATCTGGCGCAGGCGACTGAGGTGGGAGTCGTTGTATACGGCGATGCGACCTTGGCGGGCGGGAGCGGCGAGCAGCTTGCGGCGCTGGTAGTAGCGGATGGTGTCGACACCGACGTCGGCAGCTTCAGCCAATTCCTCGACTCGGTAGTTCACAGCGCATCTCGCTCAGGTTGTCCGGTAGAGCCTTTGATTATAGGAGTATTTACTCCCTGAGTCCTTACTCCAAGGTTTGATATATCCAATTCGAGATTTTCGAATATACTCCTGGAATGACCAAACGGCTGATCGACATAGACGACGACCTCCTCGACAGAGCCCGCTCAGCGACCGGCGCAACCACGATGAAGGAGACGGTCAACGCCGCGTTGCGCCACATAGTCGAGTCGGAGCTGCGCCTGCGCCATGTGCGGCGACTCCAGGACCTCGACGGCATGGACCTCGCCGACGACGCCATCATGGCCGGCGCACGGCGTTGAGGCCGCTCTACCTGGTTGACAAGAGCGCCCTCGCCCGCATGGCCCACACATCGGTGTCCCAGCGCCTCGGCCCTCTCCTGCTCCACGGACGAGTCGCCACCTGCCCGATCATCGACCTGGAATTGCTCTACAGCGCCAGGTCCCACACGGACTACGAGGCGATCCTCACCGAGCGCAATGCAATGCCGTCGTTCCCGCTCAACGAAGAGGTGACGGAGCGGGCGATCGACGTCCAACACCAACTCGCCCGGCTTGGACACCATCGCCTCGCGATCCTCGATCTTCTGATCGCGGCGACGGCAGAGGTTAACGACCTCGCGGTCGTCCACTACGACGCCGACTTCGACCGCATCGCGTCCGTGACCGGCCAGCCTGCCGAGTGGGTCGCCCCGCGCGGATCCCTATGACTCTGAACCCGATTGGGGGACAACATTCCGCGACGGTGTCACACGGCGTGCGTACCATCGGCTCTTGATGCCAGTAACTCTCGAGATCACGGGCTACGGAGACGCGGCACACGGCGCCCTCGCGGACGCGATTGAGCACCACAAGGCGGCCGATCCGCTTCGACCCGTCAGTGTCATCGTGCCGTCCAACTACATGGGGATCGCGGCTCGGCGTGCGCTCGGGCAGCGTCGAGGTGTAGCGGCGGTCACTTTCCTCACGCCCTATCGGCTTGCTGAGCTGCTCGGATCGGCGGCGGTGGCCGCGGCGGGAAAGCGGCCGATCTCCACCCCGATTCTGGCCGGTGCCATGCGGGCGGTGCTCAACCGTGCACCGGGGCGTTTCGAGGGAGTCCACACGCACCCCGCAACCGAACGGTCGCTCGTCAAGGCCCATCGGACCCTCTCCGAGTTACCGGCCGACACTCTCAAGGTGCTGTCAGCGGGGTCGACTCGCTCCGCTGATGTGGTCCGCATCTTCCACGCGGTCAACCGCGAGATTGAATACAAGTACTCCAACGAACGAGATCTGGTGGACGAAGCGATCAAAGCGATCTCAACGGGGGCGTCGACTGTGGCGGAACTGGGGCCCGCGATTCTCTTTCTCCCCCAACGGATGAACACCAACCACATACGACTGCTGCAAGCCCTCGGCCGCCATCACGAAATGCAGATCATCGCCGCCACATCGGGCGTCTCCGAAGCCGACGATCCGGTACGGCTCGCGGTCGAGCAACTGGGGGTCGAGTGGTCACCGCCCTCCCACATCGAAGCACCCGTCGCCGACCGTGCTCTCAGCGTCTCAGACGCCGACGACGAGGTCCGCCACGCGGTGCGCAGCATCGTGGATGCGTCACTTGAAGGCATCCCCTTCAACCGCTGCGCCGTGCTCTACGGCAGTCACGAACCGTACGCCCGCATGGTCGGCGACGCCTTCGACGCGGCCGGTATCGAATGGTTCGGGCAGTCGGTGCGCACGATCGAGTCGTCGCTGTTGGGCCGCGCCCTGCTCGGGATGCTCAAGCTGGGCGATCACGATTACTCGCGGCACGACGTGTGCGCCTGGCTGGCGAGCGCTCCGGTGCGTCGAATCGACAACAAGCCGATCCCGGTGGCCGCTTGGGAAAGAGCCTCGCGGGCAGCGGGCGTGGTGTCCGGGATGGATCAGTGGAGCACTCGACTGGCCCGCCTCGTCGACGACCTCAAGGCCGACGCAAAACGCTTCGCGAACGCCGAGGACCAGGAGTGGCGCGTCCGTCGCTTGAACAGAGAGGCCGCCGATGCATCGGAACTCGCTGCATTCGTAGCCAGACTGGTATCGGATCTCCAGGCCGGCAACAACGCCGAGAAATGGTCTGAAATCGCCCGCTGGTGTCGGAAACTGATTCGCACCTACCTGGGTAGTGAAGCATCGCGCGACGACTTGCCGGGTCATGAACGACGCGCCGCCGAGCGCATCGACGCGGCTGTCTCCCGCATCGGCGACCTCGACGGGATCGACCCCGAGCCCGGCGTGACGGCCTTCCGCAGAGCCCTGGAACTCCAACTCGCCGATGATCTCGGCCGTCATGGGACCTTCGGCCAGGGTGTGCTCGTCGGACCGGTGAACATGGCCGTCGGACTGGAACTCGAGAGGGTGATCGTGCTGGGGCTCGCCGAGGGGACAATGCCTGCACGGCGACGCGACGATCCCCTGATCCCCGACCAGGTCCGTGAGGACGCCGGGTCCAACCTTCCAACCCGCGCGGACCTCACAAACGACACCCACCGAGCGTTGCTGGCGGTGATGGCGGCCACAGCGCACACACAGTTCATGTTTCCCCGCGGAGATCTTCGCAAGAACGCACAACGGGTCCCCAGCCGCTGGCTGCTCGACAGCTGCGAAACCCGCTACGGGGTGCGGCCGACCGCAGAAGACCTCGCCCGCAGCACCGGCGACTGGCTCGTCGAGGTGCCCTCCTTCGTCGCCGGGCTGCGCGCCCTCTCCTTCCCGGCGCACAATCAGGAGTACGACATGCGCGCGCTCCTCGACTGGTCAGAGGACGGCAAAGACGTCTTTGAAGCGCCACCGGTGGCAGAGCGCCGAGAACTGCGCCGGGGGATCGAATTGATAACCGGCCGCTACACGGATCGCTTCACGCGCTTCGACGGCAACCTCGTCCACGTACTCGGCGCTGTCTCGCGAAAGGAGCTTAAGACAAAGGGGGAAGTGACCTCGGCAAGCCGACTCGAGCTCTGGGCGAAGTGCCCGCACGCCTACTTCCTGCGTCATGTTCTCGGGATCAACCCAGTCGAGGATCCCGAGGAGCAGTACCGGATCAGTCCTCTCGATCTGGGAACGCTCGTCCATTCGACGATTGAGCGCTGGATAGAGGAAGCACGAGCCGACAACACCCTCCCGCCGCCGGACAGACCCTGGAGCGACGACGATGTCGCCCGCCTCGTCGAAATCGGAACCGAGGAGGCCGAGCGTCTCGAGCACCGCGGGCTGGTCGGGCGGGCGATCTACTGGCAACGCGACAAGCAGGTGTTCCTCGATGACCTTCGTGGGTTCAGCAAGTTTGATTCCGACCAGCGCAAATTCCTTCAAACCAGCCCGATCGCCTCTGAGTTGAAGTTCGGTCTGCCGACCGACGATCAGGGTCCGATCACCATCGGTCTGCTGAACGGCCGGACGATAAAGCTGCGGGGCGCCATTGATCGAGTCGATGAACGCGCCGACGGGAGTCTGGCGGTGATCGACTACAAGACCGGCTCCGCCAGAAACTACAAGAACCTCCATGAAGACCCCCTGGCGAACGGCACCAGCCTGCAACTCCTGATCTACGGCTTGGCCGCTCGGCAGCTGTTGAACCGGCCTGATGCCCCGATGTCGGGCTCGTACTGGTTCGTCACGCGCAAAGGCGAGTTCGAACCTCACGGCTATCGGATCACCCCAGAGTTGGAGGCCGAAGGGCTGAGCACCCTAGCCGGCATCGTCGAGTGCATCGAGTCCGGACTGTTCCCCGCACACCCAGCCCCACCGAGGTTCCGTCCTTGGGTCGACTGTCAATACTGCGAACCCGACGGGCTGGGGCTCTCCCACCAGTACTCGGACTGGCAGCGGATGCGGGGCGACCCCGAACTGCGGCCCTACCTTGAAATCAACGGAGGCGACAATGAGTGACGCGCTGAAGGCCTCCGCAGCGATCCATACGCCGGACCGCGCGCCGCGTCCCCCTGCCGACGAAGGACGTCCCCCAGCCGACGAAACACAAAGGCACCGAATCCGCACTCAACGATCGGTGAACCTGTTCGTGGAGGCCGGCGCAGGCACCGGCAAGACCCGGACCCTCGTCGATCGGGTCGAGGAACTGGTTCTTCAAGACGGGGTGCCCATGGAGACGATCGCCATGATCACCTTCACCGACAAGGCCGCCACAGAGTTGCGCGACCGCATCCGTCAACGATTCGAGACGTCCGACAATCCACTTGGGCCAGCCGCGATCCAACAACTGGACGGGGCCGCCGTCGGCACGCTCCATTCGTTCGCCCAGCGGATCCTCGCGGAGCATCCAGTCGAGGCGGGGCTTCCTCCGGGCATAGAAGTCCTCGACGAGATCGGTTCACAGGTTGAGTTCGAGCACCAATGGCGGCAGTTCCTCGACGACTTCCTCGAAGACCAGTCGATGGGCCCGTCCCTGATGTCGTTGGAAGTCGCCGGGGTGAAACTCGAGCACCTCCGGTCTCTCGCTCTGCAACTGTCCGACAACTGGGACCTGGTGGAGGAGCGCCTCGATCTCAACCCGCCTCAGCCCGAACCGATCGACGCTTCTCGCTTGATCGGGCATTTCGCTGAGGTGCTCGAACTTCAACTTTTCTGCACGGACCCGTCGGACAAGCTGTTCGAGCATCTCAGATCGGTTGCAGAGAACCGCGAGGCGCTTGAAGACGCCTTGGACAATGCCGACCATGTCGAGGCGTTGGCCTTGGCGGCTGACATGGGTGCTGCCAAACCGAGCGCCAGCAGGGCGGTCAAACCGGGAAACACCGGTAGAGCAGCGAACTGGAGAATCGCTGTCGACACAGTCCGCTCGGAGATCAGAGGGTTGGCCGACCGTTGCGACGAAGCCGTCAGCGAGGTGACAACCGCCGCGCTCGCCTACGTCGGCGCACGTATCGGCCGCTTTGTCCTCGAAACGGTGGAGGAACGACGTCAGAGCGGGTGTCTGCAGTTTCACGACCTGTTGGTCCGAGCCCGTCAACTGCTGCGCCACAAAGAGTTGGGCGCCGAGGTTCGGGCGTCGCTCCACCAGAAATACACCCACCTCCTGCTCGACGAGTTCCAGGACACCGATCCGATCCAGATCGAGATCGCCGTTCTGATCGCCACCACCTCAGAGCGCGTGGACGATCGCGAATGGACCGACCTGGAGGTGGAACCCGGACGACTGTTCTTCGTCGGCGACCCGAAACAGTCGATATACCGCTTTCGGCGAGCCGATATTCGTCTGTACCTCACGGCCCGCGAACACTTCAGTGAACACGCCTCCCTGACGGTCAATTTCCGTACCACCGAACCGATCATCAACTGGATCAACGATGTCTTCTCGCAGCTGATCATCGCGGCCGACGGGAGCCAACCCTCCTATGTGCCACTGTCTTCACACCGCCTCGGTTTCGACAGCACGGGTCCCGCAGTGGCGATTCTGGGGGCCGATCCGATCCCACAAGCTATGACCGCTGCTGAATTGCGCCGTGCGGAGTCCGACGATGTCGCCGCGACGGTCGCAGAGATTCTGGCTGGTACCGCGCCCTGGAACGTCGAGGACCCTGATGGAGCGTGGCGCCCGGCCCGTCCCAGCGACATCTGCATCCTGTTGCCCACGAGGATCAGCCTTGCCGGCCTGGAACGCGCCCTGGACGCCAACGGCATCCCCTACCGGGCTGAGACGTCGAGCCTGGTCTATGCAACCAGGGAAGTTCGAGAGCTCATGCTGACGCTGCGCGCCATCTCTGATCCCACCGACGAACTGGCCACAGTCGCCGCCTTGCGGTCGTTCGTGTACGGCTGTGGTGACGACGACCTGGCCACATGGCGTCTCGAACACAAGGGTCGATTTTCCCTGCACCGTCGGCCCGGAGAAGACCACGAGGACCACCCGGTCGCCGACGCGCTGTCGCACCTCGCAAAACTCCACGAGGACCGTCACTGGTTCACACCTGCAGGACTGCTCGAGCGGGTGATCCGGGAGCGTGCGGTGTTGGAGAGTGGCGTCGCCACCGGAGCGCCCCGAGACGTTTGGCGGCGCTTGCGATTCGTGGTCGACCAGGCCAGGGCATGGTCCGATGCCGGAGGTTCCGACCTTCGCTCCTATCTGGAATGGGCACGCAGACAGGGGGTCGACAACGCTCGCGTCTCCGAAACGGTCCTTCCCGAGACGGACGACGACAGCATCAGGATCATGACTGTCCACGGGTCCAAAGGATTGGAGTTTCCCATCACCGTGATGGCCGGGATGACGACGCAGTTCACCAGTCCCCAGCGTGGGCCCGCCGTGCACTTCCCACCCGGGCAACCCGCTCTGTTGAAGGTTTCTAGCAGGGTCGCATCGGAACGCTATGCCGAATGGAAACCGTTCAACGACACGATGGACCGCCATGAAAGGCTGCGCCTGCTCTACGTGGCCGCAACCCGTGCTCGCGACCATCTCATCGTCTGCCTGCATCGACCCGAATTCGGCCGGAGATCGACGACGAGCGCAACGGTGCTCGCGGAGCACGCTCTGGATTCCCCGTCGGCTGTACCGTTCGTTCCCTCACATACCGGAGTGCACCCGCTGAAATTGACAGGCCGGGCACCGTTGGTCGACAGGGACCAATGGCTCGAGAGACGATCCGAAGCAACCACGGCCGCGGGGCGCCGTGCTGTGGTGTCCGCTACCACCCTGGCGCAACAGGTTGCGGAGGCAGCTGATCCGGGACTCATGAAACATGCCCGCAACCTTGATCTGCCCCCGTGGTTCAAGGGGCGCTTCGGCACCGATTTCGGACGCGCCGTGCACGGCGTGATGCAAGTGGTCGATCTGGCCACCGGTGAAGGACTGCGCGAGGCCGCGGCCGCCCAGGCTGCAGCCGAAGGAGTCAACAACCGGCGTTCAACAGTCGAACAGGTGGCCCGAAGTGCCTTGAACACGCAGGTAGCCCGACAGGCCGCGGCCGGCGAGCACTGGCGAGAGGTCTGGGTTGCCGCAACCGTCGGCGACTGCCTCGTGGAGGGCTATATAGACCTCCTCTACCGACACGGCTCCGGCCTGGTTGTCGTCGACTGGAAGACAGACCATGTCGACGGTGATGACGACATCGTCGCAAAGCTCGACCGCTACCGGCTTCAAGGTGCCAGTTACGTGGCCGCAATCGAAGCCGCCACCGAGCTGACTGTCGAACGGATGGTGTTCGTGTTCCTGCGCGAAGACGGTGCGATCGAACGAGATCTTCCCGACCTGCGAAGCGCTGTTGCCGAGGTTCAGCAACGAACCCGCGAACTCGCCGAACTATCAGGCTCCAGCGAACAGGACCCAGACCTGTAGGGTCTCATTGGAATCAGCAGCTTGCGCCGGGTGCTTCTAGCGGCGGCGGACTCGCTCATTCAATTCTTCGGAGAGTCGAGCTATCCGAACGCCCAGTTCGGCGCGCTCTGCCACGTCGAGTTCTCCAATGTCGAGATCGAACGCATCCAGCACCAACTCCAAAGACGAACGGGCGAGCTCCGCGCCCGCGCTGGTCAGCTCAATGAGGACCCGGCGCTTGTCGTCGGGATCAGCCACACGTCGAATAGACCCGCGATCCTCAAGGCGACGAATGGTCTTCGTTGTACCTCCTGTTGTCTGCACCAGTCGATCAGCGAGCTCCCCGGCAGCGAGACGGTGGGGCGGGCCCTCTATACGAAGTGCGCTCAAAAGGGTGAACTCTGAAGTGTCGAGACCTTCGTCCAGCAGGATATCCGACAGCAGGGCTTCAAGTTGACGGCCAGTTCTGAATGCCCATAGCAGGACTACGAAGGTTGCGCGGTGTCCCTCACCCACCATGGGGGCCAGAGATTCCAGTGCGGTGCTCCAGCTGTCAGCAACCGTCCGCACGTTTCGCTCGCCCCCGAGCGGACGCAACGAGTGCAGCAGTTTGGGGCTCAGCTCATCTCCTGCTTTATCGGGCACGTCTGCAGACTAGCCCGGTTCCCGTGCTTGCCCCAAAGAAACAGCTCGCACATCGAGACTTGAAAAAACTTCGCAGGAAGACTGTTGACATTACTTCCCAGGAAGATACAATACTTCCTAGAAAGGTTCTCACGAAGGTTCGTGGGAAGGTTCTCAGGAAGGTACACTGGCGAATGGCTATTACTACCCAGGAAACAACCGAAGTTCGCTTCGAAGACATCGACTTCACCAATCTCGACGTCTTCGAACAACGCAGCCCGCACGACTGGTTCAGGTTCCTGCGCGAAAACGCCCCCGTCTGGAAACACCCAGCCAATGAGCGGTCAAACAACGAACCGTTCTGGTGCGTGACCTCCTATGAACACATCCAACAGGTGCACCGGGCCGGCACCCTATACAGCCACCAGACCGGCCCCGGCCGCAACGGCGCAGGCGGCATCACCCTGAACGACCAGCAACCGACAGAGGGTCCCGGCATTCAGATGGCGACGACCGACCCGCCCAAGCACACTCGCTACCGCAAGCTGGTCAACAGGGGGTTCACACCGCGGGTGGTGCACCGTCTCACCGACGCGTTCCGGCTGCGCACCACCGCAATCCTCGATCAGGTAACTCCGCTCGGCTCGTGTGACTTCGTCACCCGGATTGCCGCAGAACTTCCGCTTATCGCAATCGCTGAAATCGTCGGTGTGCCCCCAGAAGATCGAGCCTTGTTGTTCGACTGGAGCAACCGGGCGGTCGGTGGTTCCGACGACAGCGACGATGCTCACGCTGCCCTGTTTGAAATGGGGATCTACGCACACGGTCTGACCGAACGCAAACGCCAAGAACCCGCTGACGACCTGTGGACCAAGCTGACCGAAGCGGTGGTGACCATGGAGGACGGCTCAAAGGTCGAGTTGACCGAGACTGAGCGGGACCTCTTCTTCATTCAGTTGGTAATCGCGGGCAACGAGACCACCCGGAACAGCATCTCCAAGGGGATGCTCGCCTTCTTCGACAACCCGGATCAGTGGCAGCGCTGGCTGGAACACCCCGAACTGACCGACACGATGGTCGACGAAGTGCTGCGCTACAGCAGCCCAGTCAACTTTTTCAGGCGAACCGCCACAGCAGACACCGAACTCGGTGGTCAACACATCGCTGCGGGCGAGAGGGTCTTGTTGTGGTATCCATCAGGAAACCGCGACGAAGCCGAGTTCGGGCCGACGGCAGACTCCTTTGATATAGGACGCACCCCAAATCACCACATGGCGTTCGGCGCCGGTGGAGCGCACTTCTGCCTCGGCGCGAACTTGGCAAGACTCGAGATCAAGATCGTCTTTGAGGAACTGGCCAAGCGGATACCCGACATTCGCCTGAGCGGAGAGGTCCAGCGGTCACGCACAAACTTCGTCGACAGCACCGCCAGGATCCCTGTCGAGTTCACCCCGAGTCCCGCACTGCTCGAGTCACACGGTACCAACGGCCGCACCAACGACGGCGCCAACGAACGGGGGTCGCTGTACAACAACGGGCACGGGCCGCTAAACGATGTTGCCGGATCGACCTGCCCAGTAGGGGGCTCTTAGTCGGCGCTTGTAGAGCTTGCCGTTGGGGTCGCGGGGCATCTCGGTCGTGTAGTCGATGGACCGGGGCAATTTCTGTTTGGCGATCTGACCGCTTAGCCAACCCATGATGGCTCCAGTGGTCTCGTCGTTGGGTTCCCAGCCGGCAACCAGTTCGACGGTCGCCTTGATCTCCTCGCCCGTGTCGGGATTGGGGATCCCGAACACAGCCACATCAGCGACAGCTTCGTGCTGCACCAGCGCACCTTCGATCTCCGCGGGATAGATGTTGACCCCGCCGACAATGATCATGTCGTTGGCCCGGTCGTTGAGGAACAGGAACCCGTCATCGTCGAGATAACCGATATCGCCGACGGTGAAGAAGCCCCGCAGGCGGCTCTTCTCGGTCTTCTCCTTGTCGCCCTTGTATTCGAAGACGTTGCCCGGCATCTTCATATAGACGGTGCCGGACTCCAACGGCGGCAGGTCCTCTCCCTGTTCGTCGACAACGATCACCTCAGCGCCGGGCCAGGGCTTTCCGACTGTGCCGGGTTTGGCGAGCCATTCCTGTGGCCCGACGATGGTGCCGCCTCCTTCGGTCGCCGCGTAGTACTCCCAGACGGAATCGCCCCACCATTCGATCATCCTGCGCTTGGTCTCGATCGGGCACGGTGCCGCCGCGTGGACCATGCGGCGCAGCGACGAGACGTCGAACGATTCCCGAACCTCGTCGGGGAGCTGCAGCAGCCGGTTGAACATGGTCGGAACCATGTGTGAATGAGTCACCCGGTAACGCTCGATCCGCTCCAGCAGACCTTCAGGGGTCCAGCGATCCATGAGGATGACGGTGTGCCCCATGTGCAGCGACATGGTGGTCCAGTTGTTGACAGCGGTGTGATAGGTCGGCGCCTGGGTGATCTGCACATTGTCGTCGTGGGGCATCGTTCCAAAGAGCATGAACAAGCCACCGGAGCCGGCTGATATCTCGTCGACATCGCCGGCGGCCAAGGCGCGGCGCACCCCTTTGGGACGCCCGGTCGTGCCCGAGGTGTAGAACATGTAGGAGCCGGGGTGCAGGTCGTCGGGACGTTCGCCCGACTGGCCGTCAATCAGGTCGCTGAAGGGCCTGAAGCCCTCCACCGGACCGACAGAGAATCGGTTGGAGGCGGGCGTGACGCAGTCACGGAGCACCCGCTCGACCTCAGCTTCGAAACGGCTCGACACGATCAGGGCCTTCGTCTCGGCATCGTTGACGATGTAGCTGATCTCGGGCCCGACCAGATGCCAGTTGATCGTCGTCACGAAGAAGCCCGCCTGGAATGCAGCGAGGCACACTGCGACCTGCTCAAAGCTGTTGGGCAGCACGGTCGTGACCTGATCCCCCTTCCGCAGCCCGGCGGCCCGCAGGCCGTGGACGATCTTGTTGGTGAGTTCATACAACTCGCCGTAGGTCATCTGGTTGTGGTCCGCGTCGACGAGAGCGAGATGGTCGGGGTCCGCTTCGGCGATCTTCCAGAATCCGGTGATGTCGGTGTTGGCCATGCTGAAGATGATCCTGCCCTCGGTGCCATCGCGCCAATCCGCCGCTGATCGGCAGCCGATGCGACCAGTTGCCCACGCTGGTCGCTACTGTGAAAACCATGGCCGATGATCGCCCGCTCGAAGAACAAGTCCGCCTGGAGTACCGAGGCAAGGTGGCGTGGGTGACCATCGACCGGCCCGAGGTCGGCAACGCGCTCAACCCGCCGTGCCGCGACCGGCTCCGCGACATCTTCAAAGCGTTCAACACCAACCATCGGGCGCGGGCGGTCGTGTTGACCGCGACCGGCGACAAGCTCTTCTGCCCGGGCGCCGACCTCAGCCACGGTTACCAGAGTGATCGGGCCGACGATCTACCGGAGCGGGTGACAGGCGACCCGCGTCGAATGATGCTCGACGGGCAGTACACGCTGTTCCCGGCCATCTTGGACTGTGATGTTCCTGTCATCGCCGCGGTCAACGGCACCGCAGCCGGGATGGGCGCGCATCTCGCCCTCGCCTGCGACCTGGTGATCTGCTCTGAGCGAGCCAAGTTCGTGGAGGTCTTCGCCCGCCGCGGTCTGGTTCCCGATGCGCTCGGGCCGTGGCTGTTGCCGCGCATCATCGGTGTGCGCCGCACCATGGAACTGATGCTGTTCGCCGAGGACCTGCTCCCCGACAAGGCACTCGAGTGGGGGCTCGTCAACAAGGTGGTCAGCCCCGAGGAGTTGGAGTCAGCGGCAGGCGAATGGGCCGAACGGCTCGCCGCGGGTCCGACCCGGTCATTCGGTTTCACCAAATGGCTGGTCAACCAGAGTCTCGACAACGACAGGGCCACTATGGCCCAGAACGAAGCGCTGGCAGTGGAACTGAACACCTACACCGCTGATTCCGAAGAAGGAGTCGCCAGTTTCCGAGAGCGACGACAACCACAGTGGAAGGGCTACTGAAACTCCACGATCAAACGTTCGACACCACGGATGGTGATTCGTGGTCGCCATGCTTGTTCGCTGATCGACCAACTTTGATAACGGCTCAACAGGCGTTCGAGCACGACCTGCCCCTCAAGCCGGGCCAGCGCCGCGCCGAGGCAGAAGTGGATCCCGGATCCGAATGACAGCAGTTGGGTGTTTGTGCGGGTTATGTCGAAACGGTCAGGGTCTGAGCAGACGGACGGATCGCGGTTCGCTGCGGCCAGCAGCATCAGCGTTGTCGAACCCTTCGGGATTGTGACGTCGCCTACTTCGACGTCTGCAAACAAGTAGCGACCATCAACTTGGACGGGCGGGTCATAGCGCAACACTTCTTCCACCGCCGCACCTATGAGCGAAGGATCATCTCGCAGCAACTGTTGCTGGTCGGGGTGGGCGACCAGGGCCCTCACCATGTTGCTCAACAACTGGGTGGTCGTCTCAAAACCCGCCGCGTAGATCAACAAAACGTTCGAGATCACTTCGTTCTCGCTCAGGCGGTCCTCCCCGTCGCTGGCCTGGATCAGACCGGTGAGCAGGTCATCCTGCGGGTCGGCTCGCCGAGTCTGGATCAGCTCGGAGAAGTACGCTCTGGCCTGCAGAGCCGCTGCTTCTGCCCGATCGATCTCTTCCGGGGTCGAAACCGGCTCCAGCGAGGCCGACAGGTCAGCGATCCGGGGCCGGAGCCAGTCACGGTCGGTCTGCGGCACGCCGACCAACGCACTGATCACGTTCGCCGGCAGCGGAAACGCCACGCTGTCGACGAAGTCACCGCTGCCACCGAGGTCATCGAGCAGACCGTCGGTCATGGCCGTCACTTCCGGGCGCAACCGCTCGACTCTGCGCGGTGTGAAGGCCCGGCTGACGAGACCTCGAATTCGTGTGTGGTCGGGTGGGTTCAGGAACAGCATTGAGACGTTGTCGCGGTCGAACTGCCTTCGAGGGCTGCCGTCGATCGACACCGGCCCGATCGAACCCTCGTCTGGTGGGCTGCCGCAGCGAGGGTCCCGCAGAAGGTTCCTGGCGTTCTCGAACTCCGATATGACCCAGGTGCCGCTAGTCTGCGTACGGAACAGCGGTGCAGTCTCGCGAAGCTCCCGGTACAGCGGGTATGGATCAGCGATCGCGGACGGGTCAACCATCAGCGTCAGCAGTATTTCGTCGGGCGTCACTGCCGAAACGTTACTGACTCATCGCGCAAGCGCCACTATCGCGCGAGTGCTGTGGCGATCTCTGCGGCGACGCGGGCGTTGTCTTGGGCCAATGCCAGGTTGGCGTCAACGCTGAGACCGTCGGTGGCCGCGGCGATCGCATCGAGGAGCACCGGGGTGACCGCCGGGCCGCGCAGGCCCTCCCGCTCAATGTCGGCCAGTGCTTCCTCAAGCGCTTCGTTGATCTGCTCGGGGTCGAGTTCCGCGCCCTCCGGTATCGGATTGGCCACGAGAACGCCGCCCGGATGACCGACCGCTGCCGCGCCTCGCAGCATGGCTGCCACCTCATCGCCGCTGCTGACCATGGTCGGAACTTCAAGCCCGCTGTCACGCACATAGAACGCCGGGAAGCGATCCGTTCGCCAACCGGCCACTGGAACACCCAGCGTCTCCAGGTATTCGAGAGTGCGCGCCAGGTCCAGGAACGCTTTGGCACCTGAGGACACCGCCACCACCCGGTGGCGGGACAGGGCAACAAGGTCGTGGCTCACGTCGCCAGTGACTTCAGAGGAGCGGTGAACTCCTCCGATCCCGCCTGTGGCAAAGACTTCGATCCCCGCACGCGCCGCCAAGCTCAGCGAGGCGCTCACGGTCGTGACTCCCACATCAATGCCGCCGGACACCGCACTAGCCAGATCACGGGCCGCGACCTTGTGCGTGCCGGCCAGCACACGGTCGAGATCACCTGCTTCGACACCGACGACAGCCACGCCGTCGATCACCGCTGTCAGCGCCGGGACCGCTCCCCCGCCGCGAACCGCGGCCACGCAGCGGTCGAAGCACTCCCGGTTGGCCGGCGACGGCAGACCCAGACCACTGAATATGGTCGACTCGAGAGCCACGACCCGCCGATGCCCCGACAGGGCCGCGTGGACTTCGTCACCAACTCGAAAGAACTGTGCGCCCCCGGCCATAGCGAGAGCCTATGGCCTTTGTTGCAGGTAGGCAGACGCTGCGTGATTGCGCTATCAATGACCCTGTGATTGACATTCTCAAGCAAACGTGGGCGGAACTGACCGCACAGGGTTCTCCCTTCGCATGGTCGACTCAAGAGGTTCGGGGCATCCCGATGCGGGTCTTCGATACCGCCCCTCCCAATATGCGCTTCGTCTGGGAGTTGTCAGCCCAATTCGTTGATCGGCCCTACATGGTCTTCGAAGACGAGACCATCAGCTACGGCGAGGCGCACGCGATGGTTCGGTCACTGGCGCACTCCTTGCTCCATGAGCACGGTGTTGGTCCCGACGACCGGGTGGCGATCGCCATGCGCAACTATCCGGAGTGGGCGATCGCCTATTGGGCGACGGTGGTGATCGGCGCTTCCGCAGTGGGCGTAAACGCCTGGTGGACCCCCGCCGAACTCGAGTACGCCCTCAAGGATTCTCGTCCCAAGGTGCTGATCGCCGATGACGAACGCCTTGAACGGGCACTGGAGGTACTCCCGTCGGTTCGAGCCGAAGCTCCGCTGCACATTGTTTCGGTGCGCAGCGACCGTGAACTGCCCGACAACGCTTCACGCTGGGACGACCATGTCGTCGTGTCGGGCGCGCCGGATGAACTTCCGCCGGCCGAGATTCACCCGGACGACGACATCTGCATCTTCTACACGTCGGGCACCACCGGGTTCCCCAAGGGAGCGCAGCTGACCCATCGCGGTTGTGTCCACAACGTGTTGCACCTGGCTTTTGCCAACACCGCCGCCTCAGTAGCAACCGCCAAACTCGAGGCCGCGAGCGCTGGGGCCGGTTCTGCGGCTCCCACTGCCCCCGACGGTGCCTCCGCGGCTCCGGCTACGCCCGGCGAAAACACCGAGCCCGGCGAAAGCACCGAGCCCGCGTCCGCGGCTCCGGCTACGCCCGGCGAAAGCACCGAGCAGCCCCCTCAGGCGGTGATCATGGTGCCCACGCCCCTGTTCCACGTCACCGCCAACAACTGTGTGCTTCATCCCGCAACCATCTCCGGCGGGAAGATGGTGATGATGTACCGCTGGAATGCCGCTCGGGCACTGGAGTTGATCGAACGCGAGGGCGTCAACATGTTCACCGGCGTACCGACGATGGCCCGCGAGATGTTGGCGCACCCCGATTGGCACACCCGTGACACGTCCAGCCTGGCTGCGCTGGGCGGCGGGGGTGCGGCCATCCAACCGGACCTGGTTGAGAAGATCGACAGAGCATCCGGAGACGTGAGGCCGGCGACCGGCTATGGACTCACCGAGACCAGCGGCGTCATCACCGCGGTGAGCAACGATTTCTTCTCGTCTAGGCCCACATCAGCCGGTCTGGTCATGCCGACCTTCGAGTACAAGGTGGTCGATGCTGACGACAACGAGGTGCCGCCAGGCGAACGGGGGGAACTGTGCGTCAGGGGGCCTGCGGTCGTGAAGGGCTACATCAACCGCCCCGAGGCGACCGCCGAGGCCATCGTTGACGGCTGGTTCCGCACCGGCGACATCGTATATGTCGATTCAGACGAGTTCATCCACATCGTGGACCGAGCCAAGGACATGGTCCTGCGCGGCGGAGAGAACGTCTACTGCGCGGAGGTCGAAGCCGCGATCTACGAGCACCCCGACGTGGCCGAGGCCGCGGTGTTCGCAGTTCCCGACGACCGTCTCGGCGAGACTGTCGGCGCCGCGATCTACCTGGCAGAAGGCGCCACCCTCGACGAATCGGAGTTGGCCGCCCACCTGGCGCCGTTGATCGCCAAGTTCAAACAGCCCGAACACGTCTGGTTCATCGATGAGCCGATACCACAGAACGCCAACGGCAAGTTCGTGAAACGCCAACTCCGCGAACAACTCCTCGCCACTCTCTAGCGTCCTTACAGTCTTCCTGGCCCAGAAGCAACTCCGCTTGCCTGCTGTCGTCGGTGAGTTGGCAGCGGTTCGACAACACTAGGATCGCGGTGGTGGAACCGGTGCAGTATCTGACTGAACGCCTCCAGGGCTTCGGGACCACGATCTTCACAGCGATGTCTGCGCTGGCGGTCGAAACCCAGTCGGTGAACCTCGGGCAGGGCTTCCCGGACACCGATGGTCCTGTCGCCGTTTCTCAAGCGGCGATAGACGCCATCAAGACTGGTCACAACCAGTATCCGCCGTTGCCGGGTATTGAGCCGCTGCGCACAGCAGTTGCAGAGCATCGTCTCCGCTTCCGGGGCCAGCGATTCGATCCCGCCGGTGAAGTGCTGATCACCGCCGGGGCGACCGAGGCTTTGGCTGCGGCGTTGCTGTCGTTGACGGGACCAGGTGATGAGGTCGTCACCTTCGAGCCCTATTACGACTCCTACGCCGCCGGGATCGCTATGAGCGGTGCGCAGCGCAGGGTTGTTACTTTGCGGGGTCGTGATTTCGCTTTCGACCCTGACGAACTTGAAGCCGCGTTCACGCCAAACACGAAGCTGATGCTGCTCAACTCGCCGCACAACCCGACCGGCAAGGTCTTCTCCCGCTCAGAGATGGAGGTCATCGCCCGGGTCTGCATCGACAACGACGTCATCGCGGTGACCGACGAGGTTTACGAACATCTCGTTTTCGACGACGCCGAACACATACCGCTGGCCACGTTGCCTGGCATGGCGGAGAGGACCATCACGGTCTCGTCTGCGGGAAAGATCTTCTCGTTCACCGGCTGGAAGATCGGTTGGGCGTGCGGCCCAGCGGAGTTGATCAACGCGGTGCGCACGGCCAAACAGTTCCTGACGTTCGTGAGCGGAGCACCGCTGCAACCGGCGGTAGCGGTCGGGCTTCGCCTCGGTGACGACTTCTTCGACGGTTACACCGCTGAGATGCAGTCGAAACGCGACCGGCTCGTGGACGGCCTCGCTGCGGCCGGATTCGATGTGATCGTTCCTCAAGGCACGTACTTCGTCACCGCCGACATCACCCCGCTGGGCGAGACCGACGGGATCGACTTCTGCATGTCGCTTCCGAAGCGTTGCGGTGTGGTGGTGGTTCCCACGCAGGTCTTCTACGACAATCCCGAGACTGGCCGTCGGCTCGTGCGCTTCGCCTTCTGCAAACGCGATGAGGTGCTCGACGAAGCGTGCCGACGACTCCAGCAACTCAGCCGAAGCGCCGCAGGAGCGATCTGATGCTGGTCGCGGCGATTCAACACGACATCGAGTGGGAGGCTCCCCAACGCAACTTTGAGCGCCTGCGTCCGCAGATTGAATCAGCGGTTTCGCAAGGTGCGTCACTGGTGGTGCTGAGCGAAATGTGGTCAACAGGGTTCTCGATGAACTCGGCCGACGTTGCCGAAGCCCCAGATGGCCCCACAGCCACCTTCATGCACGAGACAGCGGTTGCCACGGACGCATGGATCACAGGATCGTTTCCGGAACACACCGAGGGCTACGGCCTGCCGACCAACCGTCTGCTGCTCGCCGGGCCCGATGGTGAGGACCACCGCTACTCCAAGATCCACCCATTCACATATGCCAAAGAAGACCAGCACTACGCCGCTGGACGCGGCACCGTCACAGTCGAGATCGAGGGCGTGAGAGTGACCCCGCTGATCTGTTATGACCTGCGGTTCACCGACTTGTTCTGGGACAACGCCGCCAACACCGACTGTTTCGTCGTGCCGGCCAACTGGCCCGAGGCCCGCCGCCTGCACTGGATGACGCTGCTGAGGGCCCGTGCGATCGAGAACCAGGCGTATGTCGTGGGTGTCAATCGGGTCGGTTCGGCCGGGCGTCTCAACTACTCGGGCGACAGCCGCATAATCGATCCCCTGGGGGAGATCGTCGAAGCAACCCCCGAGGTGGAAACGACCATCTGCGCTGAAGTCTCGGCGGCGGTCGTGGCTCAAGTCCGCAGAGACTTCCCGTTCATGCAGGACCGCTAGAGACCGCTCGCCGCGACGGCGGGATAGCGGGTGCCGATAGGGTCGGGCGGTGCGAATTCTGGTTACCAACGACGACGGTATCGATTCGATCGGGTTGCATGTACTCGCCCGGACCATGCGGCCCTTCGGTGACGTGGTCATCGCTGCACCCGACTCCGAATACTCCGGCTACGGCGCTGCGATCGGGTCGATCTGGCACATGGAGCCCGAGGTGCATCGCACGCAGATCGAGGGCATCGACGAGGCGTGGTCCGTCACCGCGGCACCAGCACTGTGCGCCATGTTCGGGCGGCTCGGCGCTTTCGGCGAGGTCGACCTCGTCGTCTCCGGCATCAACCCCGGGGCCAACGTAGGCCGCAGCGTCTACCACTCCGGGACGGTCGGGGCCTGCCTCACGGCCCGCAACGGGGGGATCAATGCGGTCGCCGTCAGCCAGTCCATCGACAGCTGGGGGGTCGAGGGTCAGGGCTGGGAGGCCATGCTCGCCGATCAGCACTGGCAGGGAGCGGCCGATGTCGCCGCGGTCGTGGTCGAGAAGTTGATCGCCGACCTGCCGACCGACCCGGTTGTGGTCAACATCAATGTGCCCAATCGTCCCGCCGCGGAGATGGAGGGTTGGAAACGCACGAGAGTCTGTTCCGCTCCGCCACGCTCGATCGCCTCGGCGTCGCTCGTCTCCAAACCGGGCCACGACGGAACCTTCACCGTCGACATGTCCTGGGGTGATCCGATCGAGACTCCGACCGAGGACGACACCGGCGCGGTGATGGCCGGATACGCCTCGGTGACCTGGCTGAACCGGCTCGAGGGGGAGAGCCCCGAACCCGGTGTCGCATCCGGTGCCGAATCAGCACTCGATGCCTTCTTCAACTGAACTCCGATGCTCACGGCGTCCGGCCTGGCCAAGTCGTACGGCCCCCGTGAACTTTTTCGCGACGTAACGATCCTGCTCTCGCCGGGTCGACGCGTCGCTCTGGTGGGCGGCAACGGCACCGGCAAGACCACACTGATCGAGATCCTCATGGGCACGAACCGGCCCGACACCGGTTCGGTCTCCAAACCCCGCGATATGACGCTCGGCTACCTGCCGCAGGATCTCGTCGACACCTCGAACCGAACGGTGATCGCTGAAGTCGTCAGCGGAGCGGGCGAACTGGCGGTCCTTGCTGATCGTCTCAGTGAACTCGAGACCCTGATGGGCGACCCCGACCAGGACCAGGACAGGATCCTGGACGACTACGGGGAGACGCAGAGCCGTTTCGAGTCGATGGGCGGCTATGCCCTCGAAGCGGACGCTCGGAAGGTGCTCGCCGGACTGGGCTTCGCCCAAGGCGACGCGGAACGCAACGTGCGCGAACTCTCGGGCGGTTGGCGTATGCGCGTCGCCTTGGCCCGCCTGCTGCTGGCCAAGCCCGACGTGTTGATCCTCGACGAGCCGACCAACCATCTCGACGTCGACTCGGTTGCCTGGCTCGAACAGCAGCTCGCGACGTGGCCCGGTGCGCTGCTGTTCGTCAGCCATGACCGAGACTTCATCGATGCCGTCGCCAACCGGGTCGTTGAACTGGCCGAGGGCACCGCACTCGAGTACGTGGGCGGATTCGCTGAATTCGTAGTGGCCCGCGAGGAGCGCCTGGCGCGGATCGAGGCCGCCGCCGCGGGCCAGGCCCGCGAGGTGGCCAAGGTGGAGCGGTTCATCAACCGGTTCCGTTACAAGGCATCCAAGGCCCGCCAGGTGCAGAGCCGAGTCAAGACCCTCCAGAAACTGGAGATGATCGAGGTCCCTGACCGCCGCGAACTGGTGGCCCGGTTCGCTTTCCCGGAGCCGCCCCGGTCGTCACGGGTCGTCGCGGAGTTTCATGACGCCACTGTCGGCTACGACGACATGCCGGTCGTCTCCGATGTGTCGCTGACCGTTGAACGGGGCCAGACCGTCGCACTGGTCGGGCCCAACGGCGGCGGCAAGACCACTCTGCTCAAGTTGATCCTCGGACAACTCGAGGCCACGGCAGGAACCGCTCAGCTGGGCAACAACGTGCGCGTCGCCGCGTTCGGTCAGCATCAGGCCGACGAGCTCGACGGCTCCAAGACCGTCATCGAGCTGTTCTCGGGCGGGATCGACCCGGGCAAGCGGAACTTGCGGACCGTGCTCGGCTCGTTCGGGTTTCCCGGGGACGCCGCTGACCGTTACGTGAGGGACCTGTCCGGGGGTGAGCGCACCCGCCTGGCCCTTGCTCGCACCATGATTGAGCCCGTCAACCTGCTGGTCCTCGACGAACCCACCAACCATCTCGACCTGCCCAGCTGCGATGTTCTAGAGG
>CATOTC010000006.1 GCA_951812975.1 uncultured Acidimicrobiales bacterium
AGTTGGTCGCAGCCTTCACCCCGATGTTGGAGCAGGTCAACGACGAGGCCGGGACCGAGATCTACATTCTCTGCGAGGACCCGGCCGACGAGAACGTGGTCTGGGTGTACGAGCTCTACAGCGATTCAGAAGCACTGGGTGCACACAGCTCCTCAGACGCCATGGCGGCGCTGTTGGGGGTCGTCGGCGGCCTGGTCGATGGTGATCCCGGATTCCACATTCTCAATCCGATAGCGGGTAAGGGCCTCTGATCCGGCGAGCGCTTCAGACTTGGAGCGGCCGAGCACATCTCGGCAGCCAATTGGTGAAGGGTGAGGCGTCCGGTCCGCTAGCGTCGGATCCATGTTCATCAAGATCTGCGGTATCACGAGCGAACAGGACGCTCTGTTGGCGACTGCACTGGGGGCTGACGCGGTCGGATTCGTATTCGCTCCGTCGTCGCGTCAGGTGGCTGTGGACCGCGCCCGGGACATCGCCCGCCGGCTCCCCGCCGAGATACTGACCGTTGGAGTTTTTCGCAATGAGCTCCCTGACCGGGTGGTGGAGGTCGTGCATCGTGCCGGTCTGGGGGCGGCACAGCTGCACGGGCATGAGTCGCCTGAACAGTCTCGGGACGTCCGCAGCCGGGTCCCGCGGATGATCAAGGGCTTCTACGCCATCGACCCGGGACTGTCCGACATCGCCTCCTACAACGCCGATGTGGCGCTCATCGACTCTCCGACACCGGGTGGAGGCGAGGTGTTCGATTGGAGCCTCGTCGAGAACGTGCCGCTCTCGGGCATCCCGTTGCTGCTGGCGGGCGGCCTCGACGCGGACAATGTTCGCAGGGCGATACACACGGTGTCTCCCTGGGGGGTCGACGTCTCCAGCGGTGTTGAGCGGGCGCCAGGCGAGAAGGACCCGGTCAAGATGCGGCGCTTCATCGATGCCGCCCGCCAAGCCTTCAACGAGGTGCGCATGCGCGACCGTGTGGAGATCTCCGATGTCCCCTACAACTGGGAGGACGATTTCTGATGTCGGCTGAAGCTCCGAACGCCGCAACTCCAGACAGTGGTGTACAGCCCGGTTTCATGGCCGACCCGACCGCCGGGGGCCGCTTCGGCGAGTTCGGCGGCATGTATGTGCCCGAGACCCTGGTGCCCGCTTGTCAGGAACTCGATCGTGCCTTTCGGTCGGCGTGGGCTGACCCTTCATTTCGGGCTGAGCTCACAGACCTGTTGACGCACTATGCGGGGCGCCCGTCTCCCATCACCAGATGCGACAATCTCAGTCAGGAGTTGGGCTGCACGGTCCTGTTGAAGCGTGAAGACCTCAATCACACCGGCAGCCACAAGATCAACAACGTGCTGGGCCAGGCGCTGCTGGCCAAACGTATGGGCAAGACGCGCCTGGTGGCCGAGACCGGGGCGGGTCAGCACGGCGTAGCGACCGCCACCGCAGCGGCGCTGTTCGACATGGAGTGCATCGTCTACATGGGGACGGTCGACATACGCCGTCAAGAACTCAATGTTTTTCGGATGAAACTTCTCGGCAGCGAGGTACGCGCCGCCGAGTCGGGCTCGCAGACCCTCAAGGACGCCGTCAACGAGGCCATGAGGCACTGGGTCGCGGCTGTCGAGTCCACCCACTACTGCCTGGGCTCGGTTATGGGGCCCCACCCGTACCCGTGGATGGTCCGTGAGTTCCATCGGGTCATCGGAGACGAGGCCCTACAGCAGTGCGCCGGACTGCTCGACGGTGGCAACCCCGACGTGGTGGTGGCCTGCGTCGGAGGCGGCTCCAATGCCGCGGGGATATTCTCGGGCTTCGCAGACACCGACGCGGAACTGGTCGGTGTCGAACCCGCCGGAGGGGCCGCAGTGGGACGGGCCGTGCCGGGCATCGTCCATGGCTCGCACTCCTATCTGATGCAGGACGAATGGGGCCAGGTGCTTGAAGCCCAGTCGATCTCCGCGGGGCTCGACTATCCCGGCATCGGCCCGGAGCACGCACATCTGGCAGCTACGGGGCGGGCGCGCTACGAACCGGTGACCGATGCTCAGGTGGTCGAGGCGTTCCAGTTGCTGGCCCGCACTGAGGGGATCATCACTGCGCTCGAATCGGCTCACGCCCTTGCCTGGATTGTGCAGGCACAAGATGAACTTGAGGGCAAGACTGTGCTGTTGAACCTCAGTGGTCGAGGCGACAAGGACGTTGCACAGATGATGGACGTGCTGGCGTGACCCGCGCACTTGAGACGGCGTTGCGAACCCGGCGCGACAGCGGCGGCAAGTGCCTTGTCCCGTATCTGACCGGTGGGCTCGGCGATGTGTGGCTCGAAACGATCCAGGCGGCGGCAGTCTCAGGTGCTGACGCCATCGAGATCGGGATCCCATTTTCCGACCCGGTAATGGACGGCCCCACGATTCAACTCGCCAATGACAAGGCCCTGGCATTGGGGGTCACTCCACAGCTGATCCTTGATCGGTTGCGCGGAGCTGATATCGGGGTTCCGACTGCTGTGATGACCTACGGCAACATCGCTTACCGGATGGGGTACCAGCGGTTCGCTTCGTCTCTGGCGGACAGCGGGGTGTCGGGCTGCATTCTTCCGGACATCCCGCTCGAGGAGGTCGGTCCCTGGGCTGATGCAGCCGATGCCGCTGGAGTCGAGACCGTCCTGCTGGCTGCGCCGACGTCTCCCGATGAACGTCTTGTGCGGATTGCCGGACGTTCGCGCGGCTTCGTCTACGGGGTCGGCCTGCTCGGCATCACCGGGGTTCGTGATCAACTTGCCGACAGCGCCAAGGTGATCGCCAAGCGTCTCAAGGAGGTGACCGACATGCCGGTGCTCGTGGGTGTCGGAGTGGGGACTCCCGAACAGGCCGTTGAGGTGTGCGAGGTCGCCGACGGGGTGGCAGTGGGATCCGCGATGGTGCAGAGGATGCTCGACGGCGGTGGTCCGGAGGGCATCTCAGTTCTGGTCGGCGAGTTCAGATCGGCGCTCGACCAGAATTTCTGATCTTGGAGCGCCCGCAAATAGGTGAGAGCCTGTCTGTGGCGACGGTGTCAATACCGCTCTTGTTCGCTACGCTCCACTTCCCGCTATTGTTCGCTGCGCGCTCGGGCCACGGGCGGGCCGCTCGGGCCACGGCCTCGCGTCGCATGGCCCGCGTGCCCCACCTATTCGCTCGGCCTCTGGGAAATTTCTTGACATGGACCACGATCTGATCATCGTCGGGGGAGGCGCTGGCGGCCTCAGCGCCGCTCGGGCGGCCCGTTGGATGGGCGCAGACGTCGCCCTGATCAGCGACAGTGCTTTGGGAGGCGACTGCACCTTCAGCGGGTGTGTTCCCTCCAAGACTCTGATCGCGGCCGCCAAGGACGGCCTCGGGTTCGCTGAAGCGATGACCCGGGTCGCCGAGACCGTCGAACGGATAGCGGCGACGGAGACGGCTGATGTGCTCCGGTCGACGGGAGTGAATGTCATCGAGGGGCGGGCCAGGTTCTCGACTCACGACACGGTCGCAGTCGGGGACCGCCGAATCACCGCGCCGCGGCTGGTCATCGCCACCGGAAGCCGTCCGCTGATCCCTCCGATACCCGGCGTCGAGCAGATTGAAGTGTTGACCAACGAGGAGGTCTTCAGCATCTCGACCGCGCCGGAGAGTCTGGGCATCATCGGTGGCGGAGCTATCGGTTGTGAGCTTGCTCAGGCGTTCGCGGCCTTCGGCATCAAGGTGACGTTGTTCGAGGCCCAGCAGCGCCTGCTCACTACCGAGGAGCCCGCTGCGTCGCAGGTTGTCGCGCAGGCCCTGCGGCGAGCGGGCGTGGAGGTTCGTCTGGGAGCAGAGATCGAGCGGGTGGAACCTTCTGACGGTTCGGTCACAGTCGTATCGGTGCAGGACTCGGTTCGAGTTGAGCGGCTCCTGGTCGCTGTGGGCCGCGTTCCCAATTCCGGCGACATGGCCTTAGAGGAGCTCGGCGTGAAACTCGATGGACGCGGCCACATAGAGACGAACGACCGCCTTCAGACCAATGTTCGCGGCGTCTTTGCGGTCGGTGACGTGACCGGGAAGCTGCCGTTCACCCATGCCGCCGATGAGATGGGCCGCCTCGCTACCGGCAATGCGCTCAACAAGGGGCCGCGGGGGAGGTTCTTGACCCATTGGGTGCCCCGCACGATCTTCACGACACCGGAGGTGGCCCGGGTCGGCATGA
The DNA here is from genome assembly GCA_951812975.1 of uncultured Acidimicrobiales bacterium. Classification (GTDB taxonomy): domain Bacteria; phylum Actinomycetota; class Acidimicrobiia; order Acidimicrobiales; family Aldehydirespiratoraceae; genus VXYK01. Next base: position 4,201 of record CATOTC010000006.1, read on the forward strand.
CCGAGTCTGAAGCCGCCTCGCACGGTGGGCGGGTTGCGGAGCTGCCGCTCAAGGAGATGGACCGGGCGATCACTGAGGGTGTCACCGAGGGTTTCATCAAGATCATCGCCGGTCCGCGGCGCCTCACCCGCAACGCTTTCGGCGGGAGGGTCCTGGGCGCGACGATTGTGGCGGTCCGAGCTGGGGAGATGATTCACGAGCCGGCATTGGCCATGCGTGCGAACCTTTTCACGGGCCGGTTGGCGCAGCTGTCGCACGCCTACCCGACATGGTCCTACGGCATCCAGAAGACCGTCGGCCAGTTCTTCGGCGAAGTCGAAGGCACCCGGGCCCGAGCGGCCCGTCCCTGAGTCTCAGGGGGTGTCGAGGCGTCGGGCCAGGGTTCCGGTAACTCCGGGAAGCTGTGTCTGCACGCCGCGGCTGCCGCGGTGCTCGCTGTAACGCTGCATCACGATCTCCTCGGCCTCTTCCCAGTTGGTCGCCCGCAGTCCGTCGAGGTGCCGATTGTAGTACTGGTCGAAAACGATCACCTCATTGCCTGCGGCGCGTAGAGCCTCGACATTGTGGGGCGCATCGTCGATGTAGAGATCAGCCTCCACTTCGGGTTTGGCCCCCAGGAAGCACAGGTCCCGGTAGGGGATGTCGACTCTGTCGAGCCAGGCGACCGTGTCGCCGGCGGCCACCTGATGACCCCAGTTGACATACAGGCGGTGCGTGATGATCCGTATCCACACCCCGGCGTCGGACAGCCGCCACAACGCCTCCGCGGCCCCGTCGATCACTTCGAGGTCCCTGAACATCCGGCCTTCGGTGACCGCGTAGCGGTGGTGGTCCTCGAAGTCGTCGGGCCCGAATCCCCATTCCTCGAAGTTCCAGCCGCGGTCCAGCGACAGCGATTCTTCGGGCACTTCGAGGCGCTCGGCTACGATCCGCCGAAATCCGCGGGTGTGCTCTGCACAGACTCCGTCGAGGTCGACACCGAGGACGAAGATGTCGGGCATACGGCCGGTTCTCAGGTGGCGGTCATGCCGCTGTCGGCGTTGATGATAGCTCCGTGGATGTTGGCCGCTTCATCGGATGCGAGGAACGCGAAGAGAGCGGCGATGTGTTCGGGTTTGTCAAACGGTCGGAAGGCCATGGACCGTTTCAGCAGTTTGTAGTCGGTGTTGTCTGGGAGCTGATAGTCCCTGTTCATCGGTGTGTCGGTTCCACCCGGTGCGATGGCATTGATGCGTATCGGCTCTTTGACGAATTCTGTTGCCAGGGCCCGGGTCATCTGCACCACAGCGCCCTTGGTGGCGCAGTAGGGCACCAGGTACGCGCAACCCATGAAGGCTGCGTTGGAGGCGATGTTGATGATGTTGCCCTCACTGGCGAGTATGTGGGGGAGTGCCGCCTGGCATAGGAAGTAAGTGCCGTCGACGTTGATGGCAAACATCTGGCGCCAGTCCTCGGTGGTCACGTCAGCGGTGTTCTTCATCCAGGAGATGGCGGCGATGTTGCCGAGCACGTCGAGCCGTCCGTGCTGGGCCACGCATTCGGCGATCGCGGCGCGGCATTGGGCGGGATCCGCGATGTCGGTAACCGTGGTGGTGATCGTTCCGCCTGCACCGGCCAGCGCTGCAACCTCTTCCGCTACCTGGTCGAGGCCCTCGGCGTCGATGTCGATGCCGAACACGGTTGCTCCCTCGGACGCGAGCCGCAGCGCGATGCACCGTCCCATGCCGCTGGCGACTCCGGTCACGGCTGTGACCTTTCCGACGTAGCGGTCACCCCCGTAGGTGGTTCCTGTTGCTTCAGACACTGTGTTGCTCCTCCTAGGGGCCTACTCGGCGGTCAGGCCGCCGTCTGAGCTGACGATGCTGCCGTGGATGTTCTGGGCCTCTTCGCTGGCCAGGAATGCGAAGAGTGAGGCGATCTGTTCGGGCTGGGTCGAGGGTCTGGCGCCCGTGTAGCGCGCCATGAGGCTGTAGTCGGCGTCCTCGAGCACCTTGAAGTTGGCAGTCAGTGAGGTGTCAACGCCGCCGGGGGCGATGGCGTTGATGCGGATCGGGTGTTTCACGAACTCCATGGCCAGGGCTTTGGTCATGTTGACGACGGCCCCCTTGGTGGCGCAGTAGGGGACTGTGAAGGCCTGGCCCATGAGGCCGGCATTCGAGGCGATGCTGATGATGTTTCCTTCACGCTCGATGATGTGGGGGAGTGCGGCCTGGGTCAGGAAGAACACGCCCTTCAGATTGATGTCGTTCATCAGGTCCCAGTCTTCTTCGGTGACCTGGTGAACATGGCGCTGGTTGGCGATCCCGGCGATGTTGCCGAGCACGTCGATTCCCCCGTATACGGCGACGCAGGCCTCGGCTGCAGCGCGGCACTCTTGCACCGAGCGGATGTCGGTGACCCGTCCAGACATCTGCTGACCCGCTGCAGTGATCTCCGCGGTGATCTCCGCCAGTCCTGCTTCGTCGATGTCGAGGCCGAATACGCAGGCCCCCTCGGCGGCGAGGCGTCGGGCTGTCGCCCGACCGATTCCTGATGCGACTCCTGTGAGCAGCGCGACCTTGTCCTTGTATCGATTCACGCCGCGGATCGTAGCGGTCGGAGTGCCATCTGCACCAAACGGAGGCTACGGTCACCCGAATGCCTGCCAGCCAACAAGACGTTTCGGAACCTGTTCAACTCAATGAGGCCCTTCGTGAGTTGATAGAGGTCGTCCGTACCGCTGATCTCGACGGAGTGGACCTAGCCGATGCGACCACCCGGATCCGGGGCTTGCGAGATGATCTCGAACCGCTGGTGGTGCCGGGAATCCGAATGCAGTCCAGTCTGGTCTATCACGACCCGAGCGTGGAGCAGCCCCAAGGCGAGGCTGACGAACTGGCGCCTCCCGCAGCGTTCAGATCAGAACACCCCTCGGAGTTCTTCCCCTATAGCCCGCTGGTCGGTCAGCTGAACCCGATCTCGCCGCCGGCGAGGATGAGAAGGGTCGCCGCCGACGAGCATTTTGAGATTCGCGGGGAGGTGACTTTCGCCTCGGCCTTCAACGGACCGCCGGACTGTGTCCATGGGGGAGTGATCGCGGCACTGTTCGACGAACTACTCGGCAGCACCTGCGTGGTGAATGGCATCGGCGGCTATACCGGCACCCTCACCGTCGTCTACCGCACGCCGACACCGTTGGGGTCCGCGCTGACGCTGCGGGGCTGGATCGACCGCAGCGAGCGCCGCAAAGTGTTCGCCGCGGGCACGCTGCACGCCGGCGAAACACTGTGCGCACAGGCCGAAGGGATCTTCGTGCAGTCCGAGAATCTTCCCAGTCCGACCGATCAGGCGGGGTTGACCTCGACTTCGTAACCGAGTTGTTCGGGTTCCTCGTCGATCAGTTCGGCCGGGAATCCGGGTGCGCGGAAATCGAGTCCGGTGGCCTCCTCGTAGCGCTGCACGACCCGCGGGCTCAGTGCACGGGGGCCGTACCTTGCGGTTGCATCGTCGAACATCTCCGCGACGACTCCGGCTACCTCCAGGGACAGGCCCGCACGTTCTGCGAGGCCCATGAAGAGGCTCATGTCCTTCTGCACGAGGTCGAGTGTGAAGCCGATGTCGTACGAACCGTTCAAGATCACCTGACCCTCCGTCTCGTGCACGAAAGAGGTGCCCGAGGAGATGTGTATCGCCTCGTAGGTGGTGGCGAGGTCGATTCCCGACTGCTGTGCCACAGCGAAGGCCTCCCCGATGGAGACGAGGTTGACCGAGGCGAGATAGTTGGTCACGACCTTGAGGACCGAAGCCGACCCCAGCGGACCCGTGTGAAGGATTCTGCGTCCCATCATCGCCAGGATCGGCAGTGCCGTGTCGAACGCCTCCCGGGACCCTCCACAGAAGATCGAGATGTTCCCTGTAGCAGCACGATGACAGCCCCCCGAGACCGGGCACTCGACCGGGGTGGCCCCGCGTGCTTCAGCCAGGTTCGCAAGACGCCGGACCTCGGACTCGTCGGTGGTCGACATCTCCAACCAGACCTTGCCCTCCCGCAGTCCTGCCAGCACTCCGTCGTCGGCCTCCATCACCGCTGCGCAGACAGCGGGGGAGGGCAGACAGGTGATCACCACGTCGCAACGTTCGGCGAGTTCTTTGGGCGACGAGGCCCGGCCCGAGCCCCGGTCGGTGAAGGACCGCACTACGGTGTCGTCGAGGTCGCGGACAACGAGGTCGACTCCATTGCGCAGGAGGCTTCCGGCGAGCTTGCTGCCGAGGTTGCCTAGTCCTACAAATCCGATCCTCATGGTGCACTCCGTTCGCGGGTGGGGCGTAGATGTGGCCGTTCGCGCGATCGTAATCCGCGAACCTGTCGTGATCCGTGAACGCTCTCAGTTGTGTCGCGGATCGTAGGGGTAGTGCGCCAGATGGCGGATCGAGGAGGTCTGGCGTGCGCAGACGTCCCACCAGAGCTCACCCGGGTTGCCTGTCTGGACGTCGTTGCGTTCGGCGTCGACGACGAACCAGCTGCCGGTGACCAGTTCGGCCTCGAGTTGACCTCCGGTCCAGCCGGCGTAACCGGCGAACATCCTCACACCGTCCAGTCCGGGTACCTCCTCGGGGGGCAGTTCAAGGTCGACTGTTCCGATGCTGCCGAGAATTTGATTCCAGCGCTCTCCGGCTGTGGTGAGATCGAACGAGGCCAGGGCGATGACGGAGGACGGGGAGACGGGGCCACCGAGGAACACGACGGCGGGTTCGGTCGCCTTTTTCGCCCAACCCTCGATGGCTGTGGAGACGGGCAGCTCGCTCGGCCGGTTCAGGACTACTCCGATTGCCCCCTCCTCGTTGTGCTCGAGAATGAACACGACAGACCGGTAGAAATTGCTGTCGAGAAGTGTCGGCGCAGCGACCAGCAGTCGTCCTCGGGTCGAATCGTGCATCGGTTACAGTCTCGCGTGGTCCCGCCGGTTCTGTCACCCGGAACCTGACGCTCGTCGCGCGGGGTACTAGGGGGTGTCCGACCAGTCTTCTCCGTAGTCGAAGAGCAGTTCCTCACCGGGGCTGATGTCGCGCAGTGCATAGAGGTCCGGTCCATCGAATACGACGTTGGGGGAGCGGCTGTGGTTCAAGAAGCGCAGGTCACCGGCACCGTCGATGCCCTCCCATGATCCTTCACCACCTTCCACCCACAACACGAATTTTCCGTCCACTTTGGTGGGAACACCGGTGTAGCGGCCGATCAGAGCGTCTTGTGGCAGTTCCACGAGCGCGAACACACCCGTCCCATGAACATCTGAGGGTCTGGGCTCCACGAGGTCGCCGTCGTCGGGTTGCATCAGGAGAACCTCGGCCGACTCGTCGACTGTGGGCGCGGGTCGGTGCCTGCTGTCGGTGATCAGCGAGTGGGTGACGGCTCGTTTGGCCAGATCCTCGAGATCATCGCGAAGGGGGTCACGCAGCCAGCCGTCCACCGAGGCGCTGTCGGGAAACGAGACGACCAACACTGCGTCAGGAATTCCGGGTTCAGGGTCTGTGTCCGCGATCCTGCGTTCGAGGATTCCGCTGGTACGCGGCAGAAGTCGGATCAACGCGTCGATGTACTCCTCGAAGGCCTCGGGGTCCTCGCGACTCCAGAGCCGCAGGGTAAGTTCGATGCGTACGTCTTGGTCCACTTGTTGCACAGTACTCAAAGACCGCATGCCTATCGATTGGTATTCGCCGATTGGTATTCCGGAGAGATTTCCACTTAACTTTACATAACGATGATTTCCGGCGTTGTCGGTTCTCGGACTACCCCCTCTCGTGAAAGTGGTTGATACCAAACTGGCCGATACGGTTCTTGGGCGTGGCTCGCAGGCTGGAAATCGAACTGACCTCAAATCGCTCCGACGGCAAGTGGACTTGGCGTGCTGCAGGAGCGAAGCAACCGAAGGGAACTCTCGATGGAGCGCTGCTCCCCGAAGGGACCGGGGTCGGGGACGTTGTGAAAGTAGAGGCCGACGCAACTCTCGATGGACTCGAGATCACCGCTGTGCTTCCCACCCGGTCGCCGAGAGCTCAAGTTGAGACCCTGCCACTGCTCGGTTCGGGCCGCGAGCAGCCGCTGGTCACTTCACAACTGGCACCCAAGATCCGCTCACGGGCCCGTGGGGCCAACAGGGACCGGCGCGACGCCGGCTTCGCGCCGAACCGCCGCAGGCGCGGAGACCGCGACGAGCGACGCCGAAGCGACGAAGGATCCGCCACGAAACGGGGTCGGCGCCGCTCCGACCGTGATGCCCGCGCCCGCGATCAGAAGCGAGATGACCGTGCTGGGCGCCGCCCCAAGACCCGCGATCAAAAGCGTGGCGGCGCGGACAGCGGGACCTCGCTGGACCAGCGAGGCAAGCAGCGAAGCAGTCGGACCATCCCCCAGCGGCCCAAACCACGCTCGACTCCGCGGGCTCCCCGCCTGCGTCCCGGGAACAAGAACCGGCGCGCCGCTCTGGCAAGACTGCCTGAGATCCAACATCCGCTCGCCGAGGAGGTTCTCAGGGGAGGTGTCCCCGGTGTACGCAAGACGATCGACAGAATGAACAAGATGGCTGAGGCCGAGGGCATCCCCAAGGTCAAGTCGGAACCGTTGATTGCCTTGGCAGAGAAGCTGACACCTGATTTGAACTCAGCGGTGTGGCGTGACCGGGCTGAGGCTGCCATCGCGGGAATCAGCAAGGTCGACCTGCGTGACATCCGCAGCGCGGTTGTGGCGGCCGACAGCGGCGCGCGTGACGAAGAGTCCCGCGAACTTGCGGACAAACTACGCGAGGGACTGTCGGCACGCGTCGAGAGCGAGCATCGATCCTGGCTCAACGAGATCGCTCAGCATCTAGCCGATGGGCGGATAGTGCGTGCTCTGCGGCTCAGCAGTCATCCCCCGAAGGCCGGTGCTCCGTTGCCGTTCGACATGGCTGATCGTCTGACCAGCGCGGCCTCGGAATCGTTGAGTAGCGACGTCGCCCACCAGCGCTGGGCGACGGTGTTGGACGCAGTGGCGTTCTCCCCTGTTCGCTCCCAGGTGACCCCGCAGGGCTGCCCAGCCAATCCCAATGAACTGCTGCTCTCCACCGTGCGCAGGCTCGCTCCGAAGGTGCCCGAGATTGCAGCCTTGTTCGGAATAGCGCCTTCGGGCCCGCCGAAACGTCCAGGGACGAACCGGCGACCGAAGCCCCCTCCCCCGCCGACGTTGCCTGCGGCCGAGCCCTTGGCCGAGCCCGTGGCTGAGCCGGTGGCTGAGGAGCCGGTGGCCGAGCCCGTGGCTGAGCCGGTGGCTGAGGAGCCGGTGGCCGGGGAGCCTGGGGTTGAGTCCGTGGCCGCTGAGCCGGTGGCCGAGGAGGATCCCACTCCCCCACCACCGTCCGCACAGGTGGACCCGACAGCAAAAGCCGACAAATGATCGAGTTCGACGTTGAGGGCCCTATTGCGATCATCAGACTTGATCGGGTCGAGGCGCGCAACGCCATCAACCCGGCGATGGCCCAAGCAATCGAATCAGCGATCGACCGCCTCGAGCAAGATGACGATTTGTGGATCGGGATACTTGCCCACAACGGGCCGGTATTCTCCGCAGGAGCCGATCTCAAAGAGATAGCCGCTGGTGGCGGTGCTTTTTTAGGCACTGAGCGCGGAGGATTCGGCGGGATAGTCCTTCGCGAGCGAACCAAGCCCCTCATTGCCGCGGTGGACGGCCATGCCGTCGCCGGGGGCACTGAGATTGTCCTTTCCTGTGATCTGGTAGTCGCTTCAACCATCGCCAAGTTCGGAATACCGGAGGTGAAGCGCTCGCTGGTCGCAGCTGCGGGCGGTCTGGTGCGCCTGCCCCGAGTGCTCCCTCCCAACATAGCGATGGAGCTCGCGATAACGGGCGACACGCTCTCCGCCGAACGAGCGCATCACTTCGGGCTGGTGAACGAACTGTGTCCCCCGGGAGAAGTAATCGCCGCCGCCAAGGCTCTCGCGGGGCGGATTGCCGCCAATGCCCCGATCGCGGTCCGCGAGAGTCGTCGCCTGATCCTCGAAGCCCCGACCCAAACTGACTCCGAAGGGATTGTCGAAGGCGGCAGGACGATAGCTCGTCTGGCTTCGACGGAGGACTTCGCGGAAGGCCCGAGGGCCTTCATCGAGAAGCGTCCACCGGTCTGGAAAGGCCGCTGAGACACCGTCTGTGACCGGCACCGCTCTCGGCGCCCTCTGTCAGTCCTGCAGCGATCGATGGACCCGCAGGGCGCGGGCAGTAAGGCCGAAGGTCTCGAAGAAGTTCTTTGTCTCCCGGTCCCCCGGGAGGGCGATCGAGTCAATGCCGATGCAGCCCTGCTCTCTGCACCAACCCTCCACGAGCCTTAGAAGCGCTTCACCACATCCCACGCCTCGGGCGTCAGGAGCGACGTAGATGTCAGTGAGGAGGCCGAGGACACTGCCATCGTGCAGTTCGACAAGGTCGACTCCTGCGTAACCGACAATCGTGTCGTCGATGCAGACGACAGTGAGCAATCCTGTGTCCATCGTTGCCTGCAGGCTGGCTTCCAACGGCTCAGCGCGGGCTTCACGTTGGGACCAGACCGCGCCACCGCGTCGAGGACGCAGCTCATCGATCGCTTCAGCGCACAGCCGGGTGACCTCCCCCAGATCAGCCACCACAGCCCGGCGTGCGTTGATTTCCACGGTCACTCTCTCGACGAGTTGTTGCTAGCAAGCAGTTGCATGATCCGGTTGGTGACAGTCTGGCGGTTCCGGTGCGTCTTCTCGAAGGCGAGGATCTCAGCGAGTTGAGCCTCGGAGAGCGATTGGAGCTTCGCCAACAACTGCGGTGCCGAAAAGGAGTCGTAGTGCTCGATCGGCAAGGATGCAGTATCTTCTCCCGGTTCGCCTTGTTCCTCGGGTTCATCGTCCAGCTCTTGATCAGGATCTCGACGCAGATTGTCGGCGACCCTGCCAGCGAGTCGGGCGAGTGCCACCTGCCCCCGGCCGCGGTCAGCCAGCTTGGGTATCAGATCCTTGGCCTCCAACAGCAGGCCGATCGGTGCATAGACGAATAGATCAAGCAGTTGCTCGCCGAGGTTCTCCTCGTCGTTCACGAGACAGGCCCACCACAGTGTGGGCATTCATCGTCGACCACCGCTGCGCTGTTCACCAGCAAGAAACAGTGCGGACACGAGAACTCGTTGTCTCCGCGGGCGACTACCTGTTCAGCCTCACCCGACCCGCCGGGCGCGGACCTCACGGTCGACGTCTCCTCCTCGTCGTCGTCGGCCTGGTCGTCCCCGGCGGCGATGCGTTCTTTCAAGATGGCGTCGAGGTCGGCCTCTACATCGTCTTCGTCGAGGTCGTCGTCTTCGTCTTCGTCGAGGTCCTCTTCTTCGAGGTCGTCGTCTTCGTCTTCGTCGAGGTCCTCGTCTTCGAGGTCGTCTTCGTCGAGGTCGTCGTCGTTGAGGTCGTCTTCGTCGAGGTCGTCGCCTTCGTCGTCGTGTTCAGAGAGGTTGTCGTTCACCGTTGGTCCTGAAGCCAGAATTGTTGACGCGGAGCATAGACAATGCGAAGCGCGACGCAACCTCAGGAAGCGGATTAACCGAGATCGCGTTCTCGGCGGCGCCTCTCCGCATGTTGTTCCGCAGAGAGGCGTCCCAACGCCGTGTCAGTCGAATGATCGACGAAGCACATCGCCTCGGCCAGCGCAGAGTGCCCTGCTTTCTCGGCGATCTGAGTGTGCATTCGCTGACAGATGCGACGGTACGCCTCGTGTCCCTGCGGCGTGGTGCGCAACTCGAGCATGTGCATGGCCTCGCGGGCGTTGAACTGCATCGAGTAGCGAATCCGGTAAGCCAACGACACCGCGTAACAGGCGCTGTCGCGATGGTCTGCCGCGAGTGCGTGATAGAGCGATTCGGAACGCGCCATTGTCGAGCGGTACTCCTCGGAGACCCCGGCGGCATCAACCGCGTCCGGGACCACGTATCCATGACGGGGCGACAGCGGCTGCCAGTCGATCGTGAGCATCCGATGGCGTTGCAGATCCCTGAACGCGCCGTAGTCCGACAGGACGTCGAAGCGGTATCCGGTCCGTTCGAAGGCTCGACCGGGTCGATGGCGGCGATTGCTCCGGTATCCGACATAGGCCTTGATCACTTCGATCCGCTCGTCCACCGACATCTGCTGCACCCGGGCCTCGAGCATCCGCTCAGAAAGCGAGGTGAAGGGATACAAGCACGCAGTCACGACCTTCAATTCACCTTCGGGATCAAAGTCGACCAGTTCAACGACGTCGTCGTCGACCACTCCGCCGGCTTCATAGCCGAATATTCGATCGCTGACCGCTTCCATGGAGTCGCGGGTGTCGGTGAGGTAGTTCGTTGCCCGCACCCCGCGATCGGGCAGATCGACACGCTTGAGAAACGAAGGGATCACCTTCCGCAGTTCGGTCAGCATCAGTTCCGCATAGGCACGGGACTCTGGCAACGGGTGGCTTCTCATTCGCAACAGCAGGGCCTCGTATGCCTGACCGGTGCCGTATATCCCGACATTGGACAGCGAAGCCGCCGGCAGCATGCCGCGGATTGCGTCGAGCGCACGGGCCTTAATGGCGATCCGGTAGGCGAAATCGCTGTCACCGTCGTTCTTTGGGACCACTCCGCGAAAAAAGGTCTGCATCTGCGGTATCAGTTGCGAGTAGCCCTCGAAGATCCGGTCCATGTCTGCGACATAGCGTGTGCCGAGCGGAGAACTCATAATCTGGGGATCGCGGTAGTAGCGGTAACGCCCCCCCAATCGTTGGTCATAGGCGATGTAGCGGGTGCTCTGTTCGAGGTAGGCCATGAGGCGGCCCCACTCGAGAATCTTGGTCAAGATGTTGGAAGCCTGCTCGCAGGCGAGATGGACACCGCCGAGCTGGGCCACACTGTCGTCGCCGTACTCGAAGAAGACCCGGTCGTAGAGTTCTTCGGCGCGGCGCAGTCCCACAGTTGCGTCGATCGTCCGGTCGCCTTCGATGTCCAGGTCTCCCACGAACTCCTGGAGGAACAACCGCCGCAGGCTCAGCGATGAACGCGAATACCTCGCAAAGAGCGCTCCTTTCACGACTTCGGGAAGGTTGACCAACGCGAACACGGGCTGGTCGAGGTTCGTGAAATAGCGACGGAGAATGTCGGCCTCGTCGGCGGTGAAGTCCTCGGCGATGTAGACCGTCATTCGAGCGGAGCTTATTCGCTTGGCTTGAATGAGCCGCGGATGGCGGGCAACGCGTCGGGGTCGCCCCAACAGTCGACGATGGTCATCGCCATGTTCATTGCACCGTCGATGACCGCCTGATCCGCCGCGTCGGAGCGCGCATGGACTGCGAACTCCGGCGTGTGGATCGCTACGCCTCTCGGCGCCACTTTGATCATTGGATGGATCGAGGGAACAGCCTGGCTGACGTTGCCCATGTCGGTGCTGCCAACGACGATTCTCCTGTCGTCCTGGGGGTTGACGACCCGGCCGTTGGCTGCTGAGTTGCTCACGTAGAGGTCGAGCAGCGGCCCGCTGTCGACCATGTTGTAGAAGGGCGGGTCCTTCCAGACACTGTGCATCTCGCAGCCCGCTGCAGTCGCCCCGGCTTCAAGGCAGGCACTGAAACGCTCTTTGAGCCGCTCGAGGCTGTCGACATTGCCGGACCTCACATACCACTGAGTCGCCGCAACCGACGGGACGATATTGGGCTTGGTTCCGGCGTTGGTGAAGATGCCGTGGATACGTTCGTTAGGCGCGATGTGCTGGCGGAGCGCCGCGACTGCGTTGTAGGCGAGCACGGCTGCGTCGAGCGCGTTGCGTCCCAGATGGGGGGCTGCGGCGGCGTGGGAGGCCTTCCCGGCATAGGTGACGTCGACGGTGTGAACCGCAATCACCTCCATCTTCTCGATGTCGTGGTCTGCCGGGTGGACCATCATCGCCGCGTCGACGTCGTCGAACGCGCCTCTGCGGATCATGAACTCCTTGCCTCCGCCGCCCTCCTCGGCCGGCGTGCCGAGAATGGCGACACGACCACCCAGCGCTTCAGCCACAGTGGCGGCGGCGAGCCCGGCGCCGAGCCCTGCGGCGGCGATCACGTTGTGGCCGCACGCGTGACCGATTCCAGGGAGTGCGTCGTACTCGCAGCACACCGCAATGGTCGGGCCGGAGGGTCCGACCCGGGCGTCGAAAGCCGTCGACATGTCGTATGCCCCGCGATCAACGGACAGTCCCTCTTCTTCGATGGCGTTGGTGAGGACCTCGTGGGCATGATGCTCCTCGAACCCGAGCTCCGGGTTTGCATGCAACGAGTGCGAGATCTCCAGCAGCTTCGGAGTCAGACGCTCGACCTCGGCTCGGACCGACTTCTTCGCCTCGATTACATCCATCCGGCGATTCTAGGGCCGCCCCTTCGTCCCTTGGGGTGTTCACGTCGGGAAATCTGGAGTACAACCGCGAAGGGTTCAGATCCAGACGTCCAACGCTTCGGGCTCGGCTCGGATGCTCAGCGTCCGGGCTTCGCCGATGCTGATTCCGTCGAGGGCCACAGGGGTGGATCGGGTGAGTTCCAATTGGGCTGCGCGGCAGCGGCGGATCTTGATCTGCGGGTGGGGCACATGCGTTCCTGACCGCAGTCTGGAGCGGGCCTTCAAACGCTCGGAGAAGCTCGGGTTCGCCTCTATGAGGTCAAGTCGGCCATCACCGGGGTGAGCTTTGGGAGCAACGTTGTAGCCACCCAGGAAGGCAGCGTTCGCGGCGATCACGATCGGGCCGCGCCACCAGGAGCGGCGTGCCACCAGATGGGAGACGAACCACACCAGCCGTCCGTCGACCAGCGCCATCCCCAAGTCGATCTGTACATGGGTCCCCTCCCCCGCCCGCAGCGAGGCCTCGTTGTCGGCAACGCCCAGCGTCCGCGCCAGATCACCACCGAGCAGGCACAACGGTGGAGTGGGTGTGCGCGCTCGTCGTGACGCGCTGATTGCTACATTGGCCTCTGCGTCGTCGTTGACGAAGATTGCATCGTCGGGAACCGGTTCGGGTCTCCCCCAGTCCGTCCCCTTGCGAATACTCACTGCGTTCGGGCCTTCTTTGCGGCTCTTCGAATCCGTATTCGACCGAACAGGATGGCGATCTCGTAAAAGAGGTACATGGGCACAGACAACACGCCGAGGGTGAACGGGTCCCCGCTGGGAGTGATGATCGCCACGAGTGCGACAATGCCGACCACGGCGTAGCGCCGACCGCTCCGCAGTGTCTTGTTGTCGACGATGTCGAGCACCTGCAGGAAGATCAGGATGATCGGGAACTCGAACCCGATCCCGAAGGCGAGGATCATCTTGATCACGAAGCCCAGATACTCGTTGGGTGCGTACCATTCGACGAGGTCTTCACCGCCCAGTTGGGAGAGGAACTCGAGGGCCCGCGGGATTGTCCAGTATGCGAGGCCTGCGCCCGCGAAGAAGAGCGCCACGCCGCTGACCATGAAGGCGATGGCGAATCGTTTTTCGTGCGAGAACAGTCCTGGGGCCACGAAACGCCAGGTCTGCCACAACAGCACGGGGATCGAGGCGATGAGTCCGCCGTATCCGGCGACCGAGATGCGCACACTGAAGGGTTCGAAGGGATTGCGGGCGTACAGCTGGCATCCCGACCCGAACACCTCGGTTGCGCTGCGATCAGCCTCAGGGAGCGAGCGACAGTACGGTTCGAGCAGGAAGTCCAGGATCCACGGATAGGCGATCCAGCACGCGACCGCGCCGACGACGATCGCGATTAGCGAGATGACGATCCGGCGACGGAGTTCCGTCAGGTGCTCCATGAGCGTCATGGGTGTTTCTTCCTTCGTGCTCATGAACTGGAGGCTTGAGTGCTGGTGTCGTCGTTCGCAGCGGCTGCGCTCTCGGTTGCTGGGCTCTCGGTTGTTGGGCTCTCGGTTGTTGGGCTCTCGGTTGCCGGGCTCTCTGCTGCTGTGTCGTCTGTTGCCGTGTCGTCGACAACGGCGGAGTCTGCGGGGGAATCTGTGGCAGGGGTGTCGGCTGTTGTGGCAACAGACTCGGAAGCGACCACACGTGCACCCTTGGCCCGAGCCTCGGCTTCAACGATCGGGTCCTGCATCGCTTCGCGCATCTCTTTTTGGAATCCGCCGGAGATCCGCTTCAACTCGGTGAGTGCCCGGCCGACCTGACGAGCGGCGTCGGGCAGTTTCTTGGGTCCGAGCACCACCAACGCCACCAGCAGGATGACGACCACTTCCATACCGCCCAGATTCCCCATGCGCAGAGCCTACCGAGCCTCGTATCCGCGGCGCGAACGGGGCCGACGGATCGTCGCGGCACCCTCGAGTCGGTGCATTCGCGCAGCCAAGGTGCCGGTGAGATGCTCCAGATCGTCGTTGGCTACGCCCGCCGCGCGGGCGCGGCGCATCGAGTGGCGCAACAGTCCCATCTCCTTGGAGACCCGTTGCAGTGAGACTGCCAGCACCACCACAGACACGATCACCGCTGCGGCCACCAGCATCAAGCTCCAACTCATGGGGCGAGCGTATCGCAGTCGCTTTGGTCGTTTCTCAGTGGCTGCGTGCGCATACTGGCAAACGTGAAGACGCGATATTCGCCCCTGGGTGACCCGGCGATCCTCTTTGCGCATCGAGGAGCGAGAACCCTCGAGAGGGAGAACACGATCGCTGCATTCAGCCGCGCGGTGGAACTCGGCGCGACAGGACTCGAGAGCGATGCATGGCTCAGCGGTGACGGCCAGGTCGTATTGGACCACGACGGTCACCACCGAAGGTTCCCCCGAAAATGGATCAAGGACACCGACAGAGCCGACCTGGCCGAACACATCCCCACCCTGGTCGAGGTCTACAAGTCCGTAGGCACTGGACTTCCGGTGAGTCTGGACTTGAAGGACCCTGCAGCTTTCGCTCCGACCGTCGCCACAGCAACGGAGTTCGGCGCACGACGGCGGTTGTGGATCTGCCACTCCGACCTTGAACTGTTGTCGCAGTGGCGCCGGGCCGATCCTGATGTGCGGCTCGTCAACTCGACTGCGACGAAACGGCTGCCGCACGGCCCCGAGCGCCGCGCCGCCGAACTCAGTTCTGCGGGCATCGACGCCGTCAACCTGCGCCAGGGTGAATGGACGGCTGGACTGGTTGCACTCTTCCACCGGTTCGGGGTGCTCGCCTTTGCTTGGGACGCACAGCACGAACGCCAACTGGCCTCACTCATCGACATGGGAATCGACGCTGTCTACAGCGACGACGTCGAGCGAATGGTGGCGGTAGCGGCCACTTTCGCCTGATCGGCGGAACAGCCGGTCACATGAAACCGCCGGTCACATGAAACCGCCGCTCACATGAATCCGATGTCTCCGAGGGGCCAGAGCTTGATGAAGGCCCGACCGACGATTGAATCGATTTCAATAGGGCCGAAGGTCCGAGAATCAGTGCTTCCCTCGCGGTTGTCGCCCATCACGAACACCGTCCCCTGCGGCACTAGGCAATGATCGGTGGACGGCGGATCGTTGGCGCAGTCCATCAGCCGTCCGTTGATGAACGTTCGGTTGCTGCCCACGTAGGGCTCGGAGTACGGCTCACCTTCGATCAGGACCTGACCGTTGGCGAATGAGATGGTCTCACCGGGCAGGGCGATGACCCGCTTGATGAAATCGTTGATCTGTCCGGGCGCATTGTCCGGCTTGGAGAAGACGATCACATCCCCGCGCTCGATGTCGCCGAAGCGATAGCTGAGTTTGTTGACCAGCACCCGATCATCCTCGTGAAGGGTGTCTTCCATGGAACTCGACGGAATGTAATAGGCCTGCACCAAGAACAGCCGGATCAACAACGCCAGAGCCAGCGCGCAGACAGCTACAAAAACCCATTCGACCAGTGTCCGAAGGAGTTCCTGTGCGGCCTTGGACTGGTCCGGCAATGCGTGTACTTCGTCCGAGTCGTGCTCATCGTTGAGTTCGGTCCGGTCCGGCGCCGAGGAGTCGACGGCCAGCCTGGTCACCGAAGGCTCGGCTCCAGCGTCTGTGAGTCCGTCTGCTGAAGTGGGCCGAACCCAGGAGTCACTCACAACTCACGACGATACCGCCATGCTGGACGGAAGGCGTGGGACCACCATGAAGCGGCAGCCCTCAGCGGTAGCGCTCCAAGATACGGTTCGCGGCCTCAGACACAAGATCGGGTGACAACGGAGCGTCGATCGCGACGATCTCCGCTGATCCGCCAAGCCGCAACATCAGGCGTTCGAGCCAGCCGACAGCCAACACAGCCATGCTGACCGTCAAGAAGCCGGCCTCGTCGGTTTCAACCGACTCCGTCGGGTACTGCTCGGCAACCCAGGCACTGTCAGGGTTCAAGCGCAGCACCACCCTCGGATCGTTTTCGCCCGGAGTGAAGATCCCCGCCGGGTCGGTCGGCCGATGCTCGACGTCCTCGCCCGTGAATCGGACTGAACGGATCCGGTCTACGCGGAACACCCGTTGCGCGCCGGCCCGGTGACACCAGGCGTCGAGGTACCAGTTGCCGTTGTCGCTGAACACCCTCGATGGCTCGACGATGCGTTGAGTGAGTTCGTCGCGTCCGTACGTGTAGTACTCGATGTCGACCTGTTCCTGTCGGCTGACGGCCGACCTCAAAGGCACCAGCGTCTCGCGGCCGGCATCGCCGAGCCGCACCTCCACCGCTTGATCGGCTGCCTCGCCCAGCGCCATGGAGAGCTTGGTGAGCGCCCGTAGGAGCGGACCGGCCTCCTCGTTGTCCCCGCCCGCCCCGAATTGATCGCTTAGCAGCGAATGTGCGGAGGTCAGCAGTCGCGCCCCTTCGCTCGGGGTGAGGCGCAGTGGACGCGAGAACCAGTCCGCGTAGCTGATCTGCACCTCGTCGTCGGAGATGTCCACCTCGATCATCGAGTCCGGTGTGAAGGGATGCACACCCACGAAGAACACGACCCCGGTGAGGTCTTCAACGAGTTGGGGCCTCGGGTAGTCGAAGCGGGCGACTATCTCGTCGAGGGGAGCGCCCTGCTGCTGAACGACCCATGGAATCACCGCCAAGAGGCGGGCCATCCGTTCTGAGGCGGTCAGCTTGGGGTTCATGTGAGCGCCTCGAGCCAGGTGACGATGTCGTCGCGGGCCTGTTGAGGCTCCAACACCTCGGCGTGTTCAAGGAAGGTGAGGATGAACGATCTGAACGCGTCGCGATTGCGCACTTCGAAGGCGACGACTCCCGATTCGTCGTACGGTTCGGAGTCTTCGCCGATCAGGTGGTGAAGATAGGCGGCTTGATCAGCATCGACGGCGACCCGCACCGTAATGGGAGCTTCATCGCCCAACTCCCAACCCCTCAGCTTTCCCGGGTCGGTCGGCGTGCCCAGCGGTCGTGCGGCGTCGTCGAGCAGTTGTATTGCTCCGGCGATCCGGTCCGTTCGGTAGAGGCGTTGACCGTCACGGAGTCGGTCCCAACCCGCCAGGTACCAGTGCCCCCGCGAGAATGACAGACGCCACGGTTCAACCTCGCGCTCAACGCCGCCGTAGCGCAAACCGACCGCCCGCCGTTCAGCGGCCGCGGTGATCAGCGTCGCCAAGTTGTCGTCGAAAGGCACGTGGCCGACTTCGGCGGCGTCGACACTGCCTGAAGCACCTCCGAGTTTGCGCAGACCCGTCTCGCCGCCGTCGAGTCGGACGATACTGGTTGCGAGGTGCAGTGCTGCCAACTCGTCGGGTTCGAGTCGCAGGTCCCGCCCGGCGTATTCGGAGCGGAGGATCCGGTAACCGTCGATCGGAGGATCGGATCCCGGAATGCTCTCGACCCGCAACGGTATGCCCATGTTGCGAAGGTCTTCCTTGTCACGCTCGAAGGTCCGACGAAACGATGCTCTGGCTTCCGGGTAGCCGCCGATCCGTCGGCGCAATTCCTCCGCGGAGAGGACCCGGTCGGCGTCGAGAAGCGCTGCGGTCAGGTTCAAGAGGCGTTCGAGTTTGTCCATTTGCGCTGGGTTCTGTCTCCTACAACGAAGCGATCAGTTTCTCGACGCGGTCGTCTTGGGCTTTGAAGGGGTCCTTGCACAAGACAGTCCGCTGTGCTTGATCGTTCAGCTTCAGGTGTACCCAATCGACTGTATAGTCTCGCCTCTGTTCCTTGGCCCTCCGTATGAACTCGCCGCGAAGGCGTGCCCGGGTCGTCTCCGGCGGGTTCTCGACGGCTTGTGAAATCTGTTTGTTGGTGACCATACGCTCGACCATCTCTCGTCGCTGCATGCGATAGAAGAGTCCGCGGTCACGGTTCACGTCGTGGTACTGGAGGTCGAGCAGCGCCACTTTGGCATCGGACAGTTCGAGGTTCTTTTTGGCCCGGTAGCCGTCGATCAACTTGTATTTGATGACCCAGTCGATCTCTCTGTCCAGCGTCAGCGGGTCGTCTTCAATTGCAGAGAGGCAGTCTTCCCACATCTTGAGCGCGAGTCGCTCTTCTTCGCTGAGATCATGGTGGTCGGCGAAGCGGATGGCTCGTTGCAGGTACTCGCTCTGAATGTCCAGGGCGGAGACTTCTCTTCCGTTGGCGAGACGGATGCGTCGTCGACAGGTCATGTCGTGACTGATCTCCCGAATGGCGCGGATGGGATTCTCGAGCGTCATGGCGCGCAGGACCACATTCGGTTCTTCGAGCATCCGCAGCATCAGCGAGCAGGCTCCGACCTTCAGGAAGGTGGTGTACTCGCTCATGTTCGAGTCTCCCACGATCACATGCAGCCGACGGTACCGTTCGGCGTCCGCGTGCGGTTCGTCCCGGGTGTTGATGATCGGCCTGGAGCGGGTCGTCGCGGAGGACACTCCTTCCCAGATGTGCTCGGCACGTTGACTCACGCAGTACCTCGCACCTCTCGCAGTCTGGAGGATCTTGCCTGCTCCGGCATAGATCTGGCGGCTAACCAGGAACGGAATCAGCACCTCGCTGTAGGCGGTGAGGTCGTCGTTGCGGGTGATGCAGTAGTTCTCGTGACAGCCGTAACTGTTGCCGGCGGAGTCGGTGTTGTTCTTGAACAGATAAATGTCACCGTGGATGCCCTCTTCAGACAGCCGTTCCTCGGCGCTGGTCAGGAGTTGCTCCAGGATGCGTTCACCGGCCTTGTCGTGGGCGGTCAGGTCGCGGATCGAGTCGCACTCGGGGGTGGCGTATTCGGGATGGCTTCCAACGTCGAGGTACAGACGTGCCCCGTTGCCCAAGAAGACATTGCTCGAGCGTCCCCAAGACACGACTCGCCGGAACAGATAACGCGCCACCTCGTCGGGGCTGAGGCGCCGCTGGCCGCGCAGAGTGCACGTCACGCCGTACTCGTTCTCGATTCCAAAGATGCGACGCTGCACTCAGAACAACCTAGACCCCAGCTTGCGCCCGCGGTAGGTCAGTCGCTGACAAGGCTCGCTACCTCTGCATCGTCGAGCCGGCGGAAGGCTCTGCGCCCGGTGTCTCGCTGGAGCACTGCGATCTCCAGTTCGGCGGGACCGAGGGTTCGGTCGGGACCGCTCAGAGCCGAGATCGCACTGCGAAGGCCGTCGGCGAGTTCGGGTGCCTCTTCGAGTTCACCGAAGCGGTCCGAAATCGCTTCGGTCTCACCACCGAGGACCACCGACATCTCCTCGTCCACCACTGTTCCGTCGTAGAGAATGTGGAACAGCTGGTCACCGCCGCCGTCGTCCTCGTCTATCTCGGCCACGAGAATCTCCACTTCCATCGGTTTCATCTCGTGAGTGAAGATCTGTCCGAGGATCTGGGCGTATTGATTGGCGAGGCTGCGCGCATCGACGTCGCCGCGGCTGAACGCGTATCCCTTCAGGTCGGCATGGCGCACGCCGGCTATCCGCAGTTGGTCGAATTCGTTGTACTTGCCGACACCGGCGAAGGCGATCCGATCGTAGATCTCGCTCACCTTGCGCAGCGTTGAGGACTTGTTCTCGGCACAGATGGCAATACCGTCGACGAAGCAGAAGGCGATGAGACTGCGGCCGCGGGCGATGCCCTTGCGCGCGTAGTCGGCACGATCCTTCATGACCTGTTCGGGGGCCACATAGAAGGGCATGTTCATGACGGGTCCCTCACTGCGCTCGGCGACGCTCGATCAGCGCGTCGGTACGTTCGGCCAGTTCGTCATCGTCGGTTCGCCGATAACCCTGCGCGGTGATCGTGGCGACCATCGGATAGATGCCCCGTATCGGATCGGGACCTCCTGTTGCGGAGTCTTCGTCGGCAGCTTCGAAGAGTGCTGCGATGGCCAGGTCGGTCACAGCTCCGGAGTCCATGTCGGGGTGATATCCCAACTTCAACACGGTTCCTGCATGAAGGCTGCCCGAACCTGTGGAAGCATGCTCGGCCTCCTCGTAGCGGCCGCCGGTGACGTCATACTCGAACAGGCGCCCCTCGTTGAGTTTCACGTCGTAGCCGGCGAAGATCGGAACGACCACCAGCCCCTGCATCGCTGCGGGCAGGTTGCCGCGAACCATCTGCCCGAGTTGGTTGGCCTTGCCTTCAAGGCTCAACGCCTCACCCTCGACCTTCTCGTAGTGTTCCAACTGCAACTGGAACAGCCGGACCATCTCGACCGCTGGACCCGCTGCGCCGGCGATGGCGACTCCGCTGTGCCGGTCGGCCGCGAAGACCTTCTCGATGCTGCGATGGCTGATAAGGTTCCCCGAGGTGGCCCTGCGATCACCTGCAAGAAGCACACCGTCCGCGTAGCGCAGCGCAACACAGGTGGTGCCGTGCCGATAGTCCGCAGTTGGGATCTTGGCACCTGAGTAGGAGCCTTCGGTCGAGGTCTGGTTCTCGAAGCCGCTTCTCCTCAGCAGTTCTGCGAAGTTCGGGCCGGGATCGTCGGGTGGTCGAAACAGCGGAAGGTTCACCTTGGGCTGCTCCAGTTCGTCGAGACCTCTGTTCGCGTGCCGGACTGCTTGGGAGAGTTCGAGCGTTTCACTGGCCGCCCTTCTGGATATAGCTCTTCACAAAGTCCTCGGCGTTGGACTCGAGCACTTCATCTATCTCGTTGAGAAGGTCGTCGAGCTCCGCCTTGATCTCGTCGCTCCGCTCGCTCGCGGCGGGCGACGCTTGCTCAGCAGGTTCGCGTTCGACTGGTGTTGGTTTGCGCACTTGTTCGCGTTCAGCCATTTATCGTCTCCATTTCTAGGACCCCAAGCGTCGAAGGAGTTCCGTCGCAGAGTCACACTCATGAAACAAGTTACCCACATGGGCTTCGGTGCCGCGCAACGGTTCCATCATTGGCACTCTACGCAGCGCGTCGGTGCCGACATCGAAAACGAGCGAATCCCAGTTGGCGGCTACCACAGCCTCGGAGAACAACTGTAGGCACTTGCCGCGGAAGAAAGCACGAGTGTTGCTCGGCGGTTCGCTCATCGCCCTGGCGGCCTCGACATCATCGACGATCTGTTCCAAGCCGACTCGTGTGGCGAGAGACCGCTCTGGTCTCATGTCGTGGTACTGAATATCCAGTGCTTTGAGCCGAGGGTCTCTCCAATCGAGTCCGTGCCGCTCCCGGTAACCCCCGATGAGGCGATATTTTGCGATCCAGTCGAGTTGGGTTGCGAGAGTCATGGGATCGACTTCAAGGCCTGTGAGCACCGCTTCCCAACGGTCGAGAACCTCCAGGGCCACCACTCCGCCGACGTTCTCCACACCGTTGGCCTCAACGTATTTTCGGCTCTGGTCATGCAGTTCCCACTGGATCTCGAGCGCCGTGGCTGTGGTTCCGTCAGCTAACTCGAGTGGCTGGGCGAGTGTCAGATCGTGAGACACTTGACGGAGTGCAGCCACCGGGGCAGCGAACACGAACTCGCGACTCAGAGCATCGTCCTCGATCAGAGCCAATACCAGAGCGGTGGTGCCCACCTTCAAGAACGTCGAAATCTGCGAAGGGTTGGCGTCGCCCACGATGACATGGAGTCGACGGTACTTGCGAGCATCGGCGTGAGGTTCGTCGCGGGTGTTGATGATCGGTCGCTTCAAGGTTGTTTCCAAACCGACTTCCTCTTCAAAGAAGTCGGCGCGTTGGGTGAGTTGGTAAGGCACTTCGTCGGTGCTCTGGCCCGGTGTCTCGGAACCGACCTTGCCGGCTCCAGTGAAGATCTGGCGGGTGACGAAATGGCTGATGCAATGGGTCACGATGCGCCCGAACGGGGTCGTCCGGTCGACCAGGTAGTTCTCATGGAAGCCGTAGCTGTTGCCCTTCCCGTCACTGTTGTTCTTGTAGAGCACGATCTCCTGATCGGGTGGCAGTATTGCGTTGGCCGCGACCATCGAGCGTTGGGCGATCAGTTCGGCGGCCCGGTCATACAGGACCACACTTCGGGCATCCGCACATTCGGGTGTGGAGATCTCGGGGTGGGCATGGTCGACGTAGTAGCGGGCACCGTTGGTCAGCACCGCGTTGACGAGGTGGGTCTCGACGTCTGGAGGCATCGAGGCGGTCGACACGTAGCCCCTGGCATCGAGACCCGGCGTCTCATTGATGAAGTCCCAGTGGACTGTGTCTTTGCCGTCTTCGCTCCGGTATCCCGCTTCGTAGAGGTAGGCGTTGATGAGCACAGAGGACGCCGCGATCGGATTGGGGTCCTCGGTGCCGCGGTGAACTATCCCGTACTCGGTTTCGATGCCGATCGTCTTGGGTATTGACATTGAGCCGACCCTACTCGGCTCAGTTAGTTTTCGGTCCGTTGACCGACGTAGGAACGCTGGTACCTGGTGCCGATCGCGGTCAGGAGCTCGTGGGCGATGGTTCCGGCACTCTGCGCGACCTCGTCGATCGGAGCTCTATCCCCGATCAGTTCGATCTCCGCCCCGCATCGAAGTTCCGAGCCGGCGACATCGGTCACGTCGAGTGTGATCAGATCCATGGAGACACGACCGATCACGGGCACCGGGACTGAACCGAAATAGGCGACTCCCGCATTCGACGCGGAACGAAGGTAGCCGTCTGCGTAGCCGACAGGGATCGTGGCGACCCGACCGGGCCGGTCGAACTCGCAGGTGGCGGCGTAGCCGACGAAATCACCAGGGTTAACATTGCGGATCTGCAGGATCGGCGCTGTCACCGAGACTACCTGGCACATCGGATTGCCCTTGCCGATGCACGGGTTGCCCCCGTACAGGGCGACCCCGGGGCGGGCGAGGTCGAAATGGTAGGCTGGACCCAGGAAGATCCCGGCCGAATTGGCCAGCGACGCAGAGCCCATCGGCAGATGCCGACGGTGAGCCTCGAATCGTCGCAACTGTTCTGCGCTCTGGGTGCTGCCGGCGACGTCGGCGGAAGCGAGGTGACTCATTATGTGAACGACCTCGAGCGGGTCCAACCGCCAGAGTTCGTTGCTCAGCACGGCGGTTTCGTCTGCGCCCAGGCCGGCCCGGTTCATGCCGGTGTCGAGGTGGATCGTTGCAGGCAGCTTCTGCTGGCGCTGCTTTGCGGCGTCGGCCCAGCGGCCGATCTGTTCGAGACTGTTGAGCACCGGGATCAAACCGAGCTCGATCAGGTCCTCGGTCGTGCCGGGTGGCGCACCGATGAGCACGTGGATCTCGATGTCTTCGAGAGCGTGACGGTCTTCCAGGGCGTGACGCAACTGCTCGGCCTCGGAGAGCTGTGCGACGAAGAAACGACGGCATCCCTGTTCTGCGAGCGCTCTCGACACCTCGACGGCTCCCAGACCGTATCCGTCGGCTTTCACCACCGCCGCGGCTTCGACCCCGTTGAGCTGCTCGCAGATGGTCCGGTAGTTCTTCTTGAGTCTCCCGAGGTCGATGGTGAGGTTCACGGGAATATTCCACGCAGACGGTAGACCTTCTGCAGCAGGGTCGAAGACTCGATGTAGGCCGCTCGCCGCCAACTGCATCGCTGTTCTCTGCGGACTGCCCAGACGCGGTCCGAGGCATCCCAGATGGCGTCACGGAGGCGTGAGTCTATGTCGTGGGCTGTCCAACGGCTGCTCGTCTTGTTCTGGACCCACTCGTAGTATGAGACGACCACCCCGCCGGCGTTGGCGAGGATGTCGGGAATCACGTTCACGCCGGCTTCTTCGAGGACGTCTGAGGCTTCGTTGGTTACGGGACCGTTGGCCGCCTCCACAATGGTGCGCGCGCGTATGCTCCCGACGTTGTCGGTTGTGATCTGCGATTCCAGCGCTGCGGGAACCAGAACGTCTACATCGAGCGCGAAGAACTCCTCGCTGGAGATCGTGTCGCATTCTGTGAACCCTGCGATTGTGCGGTGACGCGACGCGTATCGCTTGAGTTCTGCGACGTCGAGCCCGTCGGGGTTGTGGATGGCGCCGCTGATGTCGGCTACGGCGACGACGTCCATGTTGAGCTCGGCGAGCGCCTCAGCGACGTGCGATCCGACATTGCCGAATCCTTGGATAGCGGCGCTCTGACCGCTCAGGGAGCGGTCGAGTTGGCCGTACAGGTGACGCAGGGCGTATGCCGCGCCGCGCCCGGTAGCGGCTTCGCGGCCAAGGCTGCCGCCCAACTCCACGGGCTTCCCCGTCACTACGCGGCGCGCGTTCTGCCTTTCTCCCGGGCCACGCGAGTTGAGGTACGTATCCATCATCCAGCCCATGGTCTGGGCGTCGGTTCCCATGTCGGGGGCAGGGATGTCGAACTCAGGACCGATATTCTCTCCGAGAGCGTGGGTGAAGCGTCTCACCACCCTCTCGAGTTCAGCGTCGCTGAACCTGCTCGGATCGATGGAGACGCCGCCTTTCGCTCCGCCGAAAGGCAGGTTGAGCAGCGCGCACTTGAAGGTCATCCAGGTTGCGAGAGCCCGGGACTCGTTGAGGTCCATGCCTTGGTGGAACCGCATTCCTCCCTTGAACGGCCCGAGCACGTTGTTGTGCTGGATGCGGTACCCCTGAAGAACTACATGTTCGCCACTCTCGCGTTCGATCGGGAAGTTGACGATGAGTTCGTTCATCGGCCTCAGCAGGATGCGACGAACCTTCTGGTCCATGTCGATCGCCCTGGCAGCATCCTCGACGTTTGCCGTAGCCTCCCGATAGAGGCGGGTTGAACTCGCGGAGACGGTCACGTGCTTCCCTGCTGTTTCGTTCCTTGGCTTTCAGATGGGGTTACAGATACTGCCCCGGTGTCACCGAGTCGATCGACTTGCCGCCTGTCTTCACTTCATCGGAATGGGCCAGCGTGCGCACATAGACGATCGGCTCGCCCTTCTTTCCAGAGATCTTGGCCCAGTCATCGGGGTTCGTGGTGTTGGGGAGGTCCTCATGCTCCTTGAACTCCTGGCGAATCGAGGCCAACAGGTCGTCTGTGCGGATTCCGCGGGTACCGCCGGAGATCTCTCGCTTGATGGCGAGCTTCTTGGCCCGACGCACGACGTTCTCGATCATCGCGCCTGAGGAGAAGTCCTTGAAGTACATGACCTCTTTGTCGCCGTTCTGGTAGGTGACCTCCAAGAACCGGTTCTCGGCGTCGGTGTTGTACATCTGGCGCACGGTCTCCTCGATCATCGCCTGGATCGCCTTGTCGATCTCGCCCCCGCCCTGGGCCTCGATCGTGGCCTCGTCGATGGGCACGTCGGAGGTGAGATAGCGCGAGAAGATCGGTACTGCAGCTTCGGCGTCGGGGCGCTCGATCTTGATCTTCACGTCGAGACGTCCGGGACGCAGGATCGCAGGATCGATCAGGTCCTCGCGGTTCGACGCGCCGATCACGATCACGTTGCGGAGAGCCTCCACTCCGTCAATCTCGGCGAGGAGCTGAGGAACGATGGTGGACTCTATGTCGGAGCTGATACCGCTGCCGCGGGTTCGGAACAGGGACTCCATCTCGTCGAAGAAGACGATCACCGGCCAGCCTTCCTCACTCTTCTCCCGCGCACGCTGAAATACAAGCCGTATCTGGCGCTCGGTCTCGCCCACGTACTTGTTGAGCAGTTCGGGACCTTTGATGTTCAGGAAGAAGCTGCGTGCCTTGCTGTCGCCGGACACTTCAGCAACCTTGTTGGCCAGACTGTTGGCAACTGCCTTGGCGATCAGCGTCTTGCCACAGCCGGGAGGGCCGTACAGCAGGATTCCCTTCGGGGCTGGAAGGTCGTAGTCCGAGAACAGCGCGGAGTGGACGAACGGCAACTCGACCGCGTCGGTGATCTCCTCGATCTGCTGGTCGAGTCCACCGACGTCCGCGTAGGACACGTCGGGTACCTCCTCGAGGATTAGATTCTCAACCTCGGGTCGAGGCAGCCGTTCCAGGACGATGCCTGCACGAGGATCGATGAGAAGGGTGTCGCCGCTGCGCAGCGGTGCTTGGCGAACCGCGTCGCTCAACTCGACCACACGCTCCTCATCGGCGCGTCCGATTATCAACGCTCGAGTGTTGCCGTCGAGCAGTTCTTTGAGGATGGCCACCTCCCCAGAACGATCGGGCCTGCGTGCGAGTATCACGTTGAGCGATTCGTTGAGCACCACCTCCTGACCACGGATCAGCTCGCCGGAGAGCTCGGGTTGCACTGCCACCCGCATCTTTCGGCCACCTGCGTGCACGTCGACGGTGCCGTCGTCATTGAGGTTCAGTACGGTCCCGTACCCCGAAGGCGGCTGGGTCAGTTTGGAAACCTCGTCGCGCAGAGTGGCGATGTGTTCGCGCGCCTCGCGCAGGGTGTAGGCGAGTTTCTCATTCTGGGACACGGCCGTGTTGAGTTGTGCGCGGGCCTCGCTCAGGCGCTCCTCGAGGGTGGCGACGCGATTGTCGGTCTGGAGGGGTCGTCGCCGAAGTTCGACGAGTTCGTCCTCGAGTTCGGCGAAGCGCATACGGAGTCGATTGATCTCAGCCTCTGCCTCTGAGTTTTCCACGCTTCCTCCTGGTTTGCTTCGGCGTTACCCTAGACGCGAGAGCGGCACTTCTATGGTTGCATCCCCTCCGGTTGGCGACGCAACCATCGTCTTCTCCAGAAATTTACTTCATCTTCGGTTCGAAGACGGTGGTTTTCATGGATATGCTGTCCGTAGTGAAACTCACCAGCGCGGGCGGCACCCGCGTCTACACACGAGGTCGCGACGACTAATGAAGGTTTGGATCGATCAGGATCTTTGCACTGGAGACGGTCTCTGCGAAGAGATCGCGCCCGATGTCTTTACGCTTCTAGACGACGGCCTCGCCTACGTCAGGGAAGGCGACACGATCTTCTCAGACCCCGGCGGGCCGGACGGTCTTGCTGTGGTACCCGCCGGCCAGGAGGAGGCGACCATCGAGTCCGCCGAAGAGTGCCCCGGCGAGTGCATCTTTATTGAGGTCTGAGAGGCGCTCTACTCGCTGAGGAGTCTTGCACTGGTCAAGAAACCTGTGTGGGCGACCATCCGATGATCAGGCCGGACGGCCTGGTCCGCGACGTGCCAGCCCCGGTTCAGTACCTCCATCGTCTGAGCCAAGCCGAACCGCGATCGTTCCAGTCGGGCGCGCAGCGCAGCGACCTGCATCATGCTCGGCGTGTAGGCCACAAGTATCCCGCCCGGACGCAGCGACTCCTCTGCGTGGGGGACCACCTGCCATGGTTCGGGCAGGTCGAGGACCACGCGGTCGAGGTCTGCAGCGCTGATGCCCTCATAGACGTCGCGAACGTGGGTGTCGTAGCGGTCGAGCACCTCCGGCCCCAGAAATCGGCTGACGTTGGTGAGTGCTCTCGCAAGGAAGTCCTCACGTATCTCGTAACCGATGATGTGGGCGCCTGCGCGGAGAATCGCGGTCGACAGTGCTCCGCTTCCCAGACCTGACTCCAACACACGGGCACCGGGAAAGATGTCGGCCAGAATCAGGATCGGACCGATGTCCTTGGGATAGATGACCTGAGCTCCGCGCGGCATCTTCAAGACAAAGTCGGTGATAGTGGGTCGCAGCGCGATGAAGCTCATCCCCCTGGTCGAGCGGAATGAACTGCCTTCGTCGGAGCCGATCAGTTCGTCGTGGCTCAGTACTCCTGAATGGGAGTGGAATTCCCCTCCCGTCTCCAGATCAATCAGATAGCGGCGCTGCTTGCGGTCGATGAGCAACACCGGTTCGCCTGCGGCGAGGGGCCCACGTGCAGTCACTCGACGGTCCGCCTCAACTTGGGTCGACGTGACGAATGACGAGTGATTCGCCCGGCGCCAGTCGTTCGGAGAATTTCACCGGCATGTCTCCCTGTTTCAAGACTCGGGCCAGCCATCGCCCCACGAAGCGGGCGACGAAGACCGTCAGCCAGACGCGGGACCCGCCCAGCAGACCGTTGCGGAAGCTCTTTAGTCGAATGGTCTCGAACAGAGTGCTCAAGCCGAAACGACGCACCGGGAATCAGATCCTTCGAATCTCAACGACCGTTGAGCGGGTGGTTCCGACTCGACGTCCCAGGAAGTAGGCGAGAACGAGCAGAACGGCTCCGGCACCGACCGCGAGGGGCAGCATGCGCCGGGCGCTGTCCGTGGCCTGCTGCTCGACTTCTCCGACTACCGAACGCAGAGTGGAGTCGAGGTCTTCGCGGGTGATCCTGTCTTGGGCTGCTGCCGCATCTGACATCAGAGTGTCCTCTTTCGGATCTGTCGAACCAGCGCCGCAAGGATCCCGATCGAGCCGAGCAGGGTGATCCCATGAGGTGCCCAACTGAGGTTGCCGCTGAAGGTGGTCCCGGTTTCTTCCTGCAGCACCCGCAACGTCGCGATGGTCAGTGAGATCCCGGCGACCATCAACAGAGTGGAGCCGAGCACGCCGAATGCGATCCATCGAGGGATGGGTCGAAGCGGTTCAAGGAGTTCCTGGCGCGCATACTCCTTGACCAGATCATAGAAGTCGCCCGGTCCCAGTCGTTGTGCCATCGGTGCGTAGCCTAGGCGTCTTGGCCACACCCTGAAACCACTCCCCCGTTTCGCGCCCGTGAGACCCCCGACGCACAAATCCCATCCACAGCCGCGGGTCTGGGGTGCCGTCCGCAGCGCTAACACAGCCTTTCGAGGATGTCGGCTCGTTGTGCCAACAGCTCGAGTGCCAACACTGAGCGCAGGCGCCAGCCCTCCTCGAGCAGCAGGCGTTGATTGTCCAACGCACCGAGTCGCGCCGCCACAATGAGCTGCCAAGCACCGAAAGTCGGGTCGTCGGAGTTGATCGCAGGCTCGTCGATCCCGCGGCCCGTAGCAATCTGTCGAGCAGCCTCAGAAATCCGTTTCAGTTGGGCGCGAAGCTGATCGATCGTCTCCGGGTCCATATCGGTGTCGGAGTCGGGCCAATCGCTGACCAGTGCCCGGGGATGCGGATCGTCTTGCAACCACCGGTCGACGCGGATCCGGCGCGTGGCGATTGCGACGATCCCCCAACGGCCGTCCGGAAATTCCTGGGCCTGGACGATTCGAGCGACGACCCCCACCTCAGAGCGCAAGTCGTCTCCACCGATTTCGCGTCCCCGTTCGATCATGGTGATCCCGAACTCGGGTTCATCGAGGGCAACCACATGGCGTGCAAGCGCTCGGTAGCGCTCTTCAAAAATATGCAGCGGAACCATGGCACTTGGCAGAACCGTCTGTTCAAGGGGGAACATCGGCATTTCGAGCATGTTCAGCTCGCTGTGTCGGAAGCGGGTGTCACCGCGAGGGGGCTGATGGCGTCAAGCGCGGGCCCGTATCCGTAGGGGTAGCGTGAGACTGCGTCGAGCAGGCTCGTCTGAATCGTGTTGCACGGTCCCAGCGAACCAGAGGAACTGTTGTCTGCGTTGGCGACCAACACGAACGTGATCACCGAGCCGTTGTCGACGAGCATCTCGCCGGCCACAGCTGTGATACGTCCGCGGTCGGCGCTGATGATCCGCATCGTCGACCCGCCGGGGGGCGCACAGGCCGCCAGAGCGCCGTCGTCGATCCAGCGGAGCGACGCGTCGACGATTCCATCGGGACGCCTCTGTTCGATGATCGCCATAAGCAGGTCACAGGTGACGCGGTCCTGGTTGGACAGTCCCGAACCGTCCAGGGGGAGAGACCCCTCCACGGGCAGTCCCTGCTGGACCAAGGTGACCAGCATCCCGATTGCGGCATCGTTGGAGGCAGGCGACAGGCCGTTGACTCGGCCGACCTCCTTGAACAGCATCTCTGCGGTGGTTCCGTCGATCAGTGCCCGCTGGGCGATCTCAGCGATCGGCGGAGACTCGATCGAGGCGAGCAGATCCTGTTGCGCTGACGGGGGCTGTTCTCCAGTGGTCGGTTCGGCTCCTATCCCGATTCCCCTCTGCACCAGCAGGTCGCTGAGAGTCTCGGCTGCCATTGCTGCGGGGTCCTCTGATCGGGTGATCCTGCTGGTCTCGCCGTCCCAGCGGAACCCGTCGTTGACCAACAGGCCGGACAGGGGACCGACCACATTGTCGGCGTTGTCGGTCTCGGTCCAGACTGTGCCGATATAGTCGGTCTCGCTTGGCGAGAAGCGGAACTCGTCGCCTATGACTCCCCCGCTCAGTTCCGATATGCCTCTCTGACGCAGTTCGATGGCGACTTCCGCCGCCAGCTGATCGAGGCTCGTTGCTGCTCTGTCATCGTTGAAGCGGGTCAGGTAGTCGTCGGTGGAGAGGACCGGGTCTCCGCCTCCAACCAACCAGATGTCGCCCTCCAGCACGCCGTCGGTGACCGCATTCGCCGAGTTGCTGACCACCTTGGTCACAAAGACAGTCTCAGTCCCCAGGCTCTCGACTGCAGCGACGGTCACAAATCGCTGAAGCTCCGCAGGTATGAGTCGGAAGGCAGGTTTCTCGACGGCAATCTCTATCCCGTTGCGGTGAACCCGGAGACAGCGTGCGGTAGGCACCTCAGGTTGGTCAAGGACGCTCGTCAGGGCCTCTTCGAACTCCCGATTCGAAGTTGGGCGTCTCAGCCATTCCGGAACCCGTCTGGCATTGATGATCGGTGTGCTGAGCGAATCGGCGACGACGGTCCTCTGAGGATCGCCGGGGTCTGCGGCGCGATTGGCGCGCTCGGCGAGAACACTGGCGGCAATTGCCACGGCGAGTACCAGCACAGGAAGAAACAACCGACGCATCTTGACAGAAGGCTAGGCCGTCACAGCGTTGGTTGTTGACGATGAGCGTCCCAGGCGGTGGTGGGTTCGAGGGCTGCCCGAAACAGGTCCCTGACGTGTTGCAGGCGTGCTTTCAGCGCCTCGTCGTCGAGGGGGTCCCGCTTGAGCAGGTCGGCGATGAACGGTGCATCGCTGAAATAGGACAGCAGGGCCCCGTATCCAGTGATGAGAAGTTGTTCGGCGTCGTGGCGGCGGAACCTGCCTGCGTCCATCTCCCGCTCGAAGTACGCCGCGGCACGGACGAACAGGGGCTTGAGGGCCAGGCCGAGTTCAATGTGGCCCGTACCACCCTCCGCCAACGCCTCGCGGCGCACGATCCTGACGAAATCCGGGTTGTGCATGAAGAACTCGAAACCCGCGGTGAGGACGAAGTCGACCAGTTCCCAACCGTCGGCCGATGTCTGGGAGATCGCGCTCTCCACCCGTTCGTGCCATTCAGCCAGCGCCAGTTCGAAGACCTCGCGGTACATCGCTTCTTTGGAGGGGAAGTAATGGAGCAGGCTCTGTCTGCGGACGCCGACCACCGCGGCGATGTCGTTCAGGGACGTGCCGTCGAAGCCCCGTTCGGCGAACAGTCGGCGGGTGGCTCCTATGATTGCTTCGCGAGTCGGCGTCTCCCCCACGCCCTAGAGCGTAGTGCGGCGGCCGGCAACCTCAGTGGTAGCGTGGGGTGATGGAGATCGTTTCGGCGTTGTTCATCGATGAGATCGACCTCCGTTCGGTACCGGGTCCAGCCACGAGAATCGACCTCAAAGGGATCCAGTTCAGTGCCGCCGCGCCGACGCCAGTACCTTTGGTTTGGGCCCCTCACCTCGTTGTGATCATCCGTTGCCCCCCAGACGGCAGTGGTCAAGGGGTGCTCGAGGTGACATACCACCATGGTGACTCCCAGATTGCGCGCAGTGTTCAGCCCTTCGATGTGGAGCCGGGAAAGTTCACCTATCGCCTGGTTCGGGCAGAACTGGAATTCGAGGACTACGGAACGGTCGAGGCGCGCTGTCGGTTGGGGCGGGGCGAGCCGATCACGGTCCCCTACACGCTGTTGCCACCAGTCGATCCGACCTGACCGACCAACGCCCGCAACACTGCTGTGCGAGCTTCTCAATAAAGAAACGCGATCGACCCGAGTGCTGACGGTAAGGTCCGAGATGTCTGTGACTGGGAGGACAGATGGACGATTTTGACCGGCGCGCCGTATCGATAATCAGGGGTATCGCCATGGATGCACCTCATGCGGCGCGTTCGGGCCACCAGGGAACGGCCATGTCGTTGGCACCGCTCGCCCATGTGCTGTTCAGTCGAATCATGAACTTCGACGCCCAGTACCCCCACTGGCCGGATCGGGACCGTTTCGTCCTCTCCGCCGGCCATGCGTCGATCCTGCAGTACGCGTTGCTCCATCTCGCCGGTTTCGACCTCACCCTCGATGATCTGAGGGACTTCCGTCAATGGGGTTCAGCCACGCCGGGCCACCCCGAGGTCGGCCACACCGCGGGAGTGGAGGTGACTACCGGCCCGCTGGGTCAGGGCATAGGCAACATGGTCGGTATGGCCATCGCCGAGGCCCAACTGCGCGCCACCTACGGAGCTGAGTTGTTCGACCACCACGTCTTCGGGATATGCGGTGACGGAGACTTGAGTGAGGGCGTCAGCCATGAGGTTGCTTCGCTGGCGGGCCATCTGGGGTTGGGGAAGATCGTCCTGTGTTACGACGACAACCACATCACCATCGACGGGGAGACGGAGCTTGCGTTGAGCGACGATGCCGCGGCCCGTTTCCGTGCGTATGGCTGGGACGTGATCGAACTCGGCGACGCGGCAGAGAACCTCGACGATCTGGAAGCGGCCATACGCAAGGCGATGTCGGTCGAGGACCGTCCGAGCCTCGTAATTCTCCGCACCGTCATCGGTACTCCCGCACCGGACTCCGCCGATACCCCTGGTGCTCATGGTTACGCCATCTTCGACGAGGAGATCGCCGCCACCAAGGAACTGATGGGGCTGCCCCCGGGCGAAGACTTCTACACCGAACCATCCGTCGTAGCCCAGTATCGGGAGCTGGGAGTGCGGGGCCGGTGCCTCCGAGAGGCATGGGAGAAACGCGTCGCCGACTTCGACGGGGACAGAGCCTCCTTGGAATCGCAATTGAGCGGCACGGGCCTGCCAGGCTGGGAGGAGTCGCTGCCCGCCTTCGAGGCGGGTGAGTCCATCGCTACCCGCAAGGCGTCCAATCTCACGCTGCAGGCGTTGTCGGAGGTCGTTCCTGGACTTTCGGGCGGTGGGGCCGACCTCACCGGCAACACTGGGACCGCAATCAAAGATCACGGTGTCTTCTCGCTGGCAGATCCAACAGGCCGGCAGATCTACTTCGGAGTCCGCGAGCACGGTATGGGCGCCATCGCCAACGGCATGGCACTGCACGGCGGCTCGATCCCGGTCGTCGGCACGTTCCTGGTCTTCGCGGACTACATGCGCGCCGCGGTACGGCTCGCGGCGATCTCGCAGGCTCATACAATCTTTGTCTGGAGCCACGACTCTGTCGGCGTGGGTGAGGACGGGCCGACCCATCAACCGGTGGAGCATGTGGCGTCGCTGCGGGCTGTTCCGGGGCTGCGGGTAATCCGCCCCGCCGACGCCAACGAGACAGCCGCGGCGTGGGGCGTGGCCGTCTCCTCGGGCGGACCGACCGCGCTGATCCTCACCCGCCAGAACGTGCCCGTACTGGAGGGAACCTCGGCAGAAGGAGTTGCCGCCGGTGGCTACGTGCTCGCAGACGCCGACGATGCGGCGATCACGCTCGTCGGGACCGGCAGCGAGGTCTCGGTCTGTCTCGATGCTGCGGCGAAACTTGCGACCGACGGGTTTGCTGCGAGGGTTGTGTCGATGCCCTCGTGGGAGCTCTTCGAGCAGATGCCGAGCGATTATCGGGCCGCGGTGATCCCCGACGACGTCGCGTCGCTCGCCGTTGAAGCCGGGTCGTCGATGGGGTGGCATCGCTGGGTCGACGATGTGGTCTCCATCGACCGTTTCGGGTCTTCCGCACCCGGCGATGTCGTCATGTTCGAATATGGGATCAACCCGTACAATGTTTCGGCCCGAGCGCAGGACTTGATCACTCGAAGAGCCCACCGACGACGACCATCGACAATGGAGGCGTCATGACTCGTCTACAGCAACTGTTCACCGACCAGGGTCAGAGTCCCTGGCTCGACAACCTTCGACGCGGGTGGATCACCAGTGGAGAACTCGAGGACTGGGTTGACCGGGGTGTGCGCGGGCTGACCTCGAACCCGTCGATCTTCACCAACGCGATCCTGGGATCAGAGGACTATGACGAGGAGTTCTCCGGTGCTGTCGGCGCGGGCCTGTGTGTCGAGGATGCGTACTGGCAACTCGTCACCTCCGATATTCGCTCTGCGCTCGACATCCTTCGGCCGGTTTACGACGAGTCGGACGGCGTCGATGGATACGTCTCGGTCGAGGTCGATCCGAAACTGGCACGTGACAGCGCCAGAACCTGTGAAGCGGCGCGTCGGTTGCACCAGCAGATCAATGCCCCCAACCTCTATGTCAAGATTCCCGGCACTGCCGAGGGTCTCGAACCTATCCGCACGATGATCGCCGAGCACCGCAGCATCAATGTCACGCTGATCTTCTCTCTGGACCGCTACGCCGAGGTCATGGAGACCTATCTATGCGGACTCGAGGCGGCTGAGGGCGATTTGAGCGATGTTTCGAGCGTTGCATCATTCTTCGTGAGCCGGTTGGACACAGAGGTTGACCGGCGCCTCGACGTCATCGGCACGCCGCGCGCCTCCGAACTCAAGGGCAAGGCCGCGTTGGCGAGTGGTAAGTTGGCTTACCAACTGTTTCAACGAACCTTCTCGGGACCGCGCTGGGAGGCGCTGGCGGGGCGCGGCGCACGAGTTCAGCGTCCTCTGTGGGCGTCGACCTCAACGAAGAACCCTGATTTTCCCGACACCCTGTATGTGGACGGGCTGATCGGACCCGACACTGTCAATACCCTGCCCGACAGCACGATGGCGGCATTCGAGGACCACGGAACTGTTGGGCGCACGATCGACGTCGGTACGGACGAGGCACGAACGGTGCTCGACGATCTGGCCCAGATCGGCGTTGACATCGACGAGGTCACCGCGCAGCTCGAGACAGAGGGTGTGGCGTCGTTCGAGAAGAGCTTCGATGAACTTCTGGACGCGCTGAACGCGAAGGTCAACTCGATCAGCTAGGCAACAGAGGTTGAAAACTTGTTTACCGGGTTTACACTCAGAAATGAACTGCAGCTGCCGGTAAGGGTTCGCTGTGGGGGCTGTCGCCGCTGACGGAGCGGGCAACAGTCGTTGTGTCAGGCGCAACTCTTCGCGAGTGGCGAAGGCGCAGCGGGTACCACGACGGTGCCGATCACGGACGCACGGCACCAACAAGCCCAGTGCGTCACACGCCGTAGGAGACAACAGTTACCATTATCGAACGGGCGGTCCTGACGTGGAGTCAACTCGACCGAATGGTCCAAGCCCACCTCGACGGTTCGTCAACCGAAGAGGATCTCGCATATCTGAACGAACACAAGGACGCCTGGGTTGAGAGCCTGTGGCGTCTGCTCGACGATGCCGACGAGCGGCTCGCGGCCGCACGTCGGGAGTTGCGCGGCGCTGAACGGAATGTTGTATTGGCCGATCTTGACGCCGAGTGCTGGCGCATCGACGCCGCCCTGACCGATCTGGTCGGCCCTGCCGATGAGAGCGAGTTGACCGTCCCAGCGGATCACTCTCCGGCCCGAGACGCCGCGGACTCCTTCCTCGGAAGCGTTCAGCTCCACCTGTCGCGCTCCGACGGGCGGATCGTTGCTTGGGCCTCGGGTCATCAACATCGGCCTGAGAATCACGAATCGGTGCGGGCGCGGATCAAGGCTCTCGGCGGAGTGCCTTCGGACTGGGACCAGCAGGCCACGGTGAAGATTCCCGGGAGCGGCAGGGCCAGCACCGTTTCGGCTCCCATCGAGAAGGTGATCGGTTGGCTGGCGCCGCTGGGACGCACCGCCACCGACGAGACCGTCGGTACCAGCGTGACTTGGATGGGGTACGCCACTGCTGTGGCCATCAGGATGGTCAAAGAAGGTCACTTCGTCCCTCAACTGGTCCAGTCGAAACGTCGCCGCAAGGATCCCAAGAGCGATCACGGAACGTTCCGGGTCCGCTGGATGCCGGCCCTCATCGACCCCGATGTGCTGGCCGGCCTGGTCCGTTCGGTGCCAGGGGCCGCCATGTTGGGCAGCCGTGAGCAGGAGAAGGAGAAGTTCACACTCGCCGCTCTGGCCGATCTCACTGATGCCGTTGTGGGTTTTGCAGCCGGCCAGTTGGAGACCCCCGCGGCACCGCCTGAGATCCACACTCGCAATGATGTCTCAGAGGCGGTGGTCGCGAACCTTGGCGGCGACACCTTCCAGGCTCCGACCAAGGTTGGAGGAGAACTCGTCCGCCGACTCAACCAGTGGGCCTTCCCAGTGCTGGGAACAGCCGGCGTGTGCCTCGTGGTGCAACTCGACGCTCCCGACGATGCCGGTGCCTGGCACGTGGCTGTGTTGTGCGGAGACGACGAGGGGAACCTGATCCCTGCCGAAGTGGCGATCACGCTGGCGTCGAAGTTGAACTCGCGGGTCATCGTCGCCCACCTGTCGAGGCTCGAGCGCCTCTTCCCGGAACTGATGCGTCTGGGGGGCCGTCGCCGGGGCGAGGTCTTCCTGTCCCAGGATGAAGCCTGGAGGTTGATGACCGAGTCCGGGGACCGGCTTCGGTCGGCTGGTTTCGAGGTGAGGGTGCCTCCGCTGCGGCGCCGGAAAGCGGTTGCCTCGCTACGACTGACTTCTGAGACTGACGAGACCGTCGTCGGGGCTCAACAACTTGCCGATGTTCGTTGGTCGGCAGTCTTCG
Organism: uncultured Acidimicrobiales bacterium; assembly: GCA_951812975.1. Lineage (GTDB taxonomy): Bacteria > Actinomycetota > Acidimicrobiia > Acidimicrobiales > Aldehydirespiratoraceae > VXYK01. The sequence goes on from CATOTC010000006.1 coordinate 41,245, forward strand.
ACGAGGTGGAGCTCAGCGCCGCGGAGATCGCGCAGTTGGCGGCCAAGGCCCGTCCGTTGGTGCAGTCGCGTGGCCAGTGGGTCGAGTTGGACAAGGCGGATCTCGCCGAGGCCGCGGCAGCATTGGCTGAGAGGGCTGACAAGACACGGCTCACCGGCGCTGACATGCTTCGGCATGCTCTGGGGCTGGAGGGCTCTCCTTTGGCGGGTGGTATCAACATCGTGGGTGAGGGCTGGGCCGCCGACCTGTTGCGCAGCGTCAAGAACTTTCCCGAGAATCCGACCACCAGACCCGAAGGTTTCACTGGTGAGCTCCGCAACTATCAGGCCGATGCGCTGGTCTGGCTCGATTTCTTGGACGACGCAGGTCTGGGGGGCTGTCTCGCTTTGGACATGGGTCTCGGCAAGACGCCGACGACGCTGGCGAGCCTGGCGTCCTCTGAGGCCGGTACGGGCCTGGTGATCGCTCCCCCGGCGGTCGTCGGCAATTGGGCCAGCGAAGCTCGGACCTTCGTGCCCGGGTTGAAGGTGCTGGTTCACCATGGCGCCAATCGCTCCAAGGGTTCGGCACTGCGTGCGGCGGTCCGCGCGGCCGATGTGGTGATAACGACATACGGCACCGCGGTGCGGGACATGGACCAACTCTGCAAATTCAACTGGGGCAAGGTAGTGATCGATGAGGCTCAGGCCATCAAGAATCCACTGGCTGAGACGTCTCAACAGCTTCGTCGCTTGAATGCCGCCAGCCGGCTGGCGCTCACGGGCACACCGATCGAGAACGGTCTGGGAGACCTCTGGTCCATCATGGACTGGGCCAACCCGAGTCTTCTTGGTCCGCGGGCGCAGTTCATCGCCCAGTTGACACCCGCCCGCAACGGCAATGGACGTGCCAACGGCAGCCGCTCCAGACAGGGGGGCGAGGAGGCGCTCAGAGCCCTCAACGGAATCCTCGTCTATCGACGGACCAAGGCTGAACCGGCGATCGCGGCCGAGCTCCCAGACCGGATCGACGAACTCGACCACTGCCCGATGACTCCCGAACAGATCGGGCTCTACCAGGCCGTCATCGACAGTCTGATCGTCAAGACGACTACCCAGGAGCCAGGCACCCCCGAGCGCAAGGGAGCGGTGCTCGCCGCGATCACTGCACTCAAGCAGATATGCAATCACCCGCTCAACTACCAGTTCGACGACAAGGGGGTCGAGGGTCGTTCAGGAAAGCTCGCCCGACTCTACGAGATCCTCTCGCATGTCTTCTCGGCCGATGAGAAGGTGCTGGTCTTCACCCACTTCGCGAGTTGGGGCGCGATCATGGCAGAGCACCTCTCGCAGTGGAGCGGCCACAAGATCTCCTGTTACCACGGTGGGCTGGCCCGCGGCGCGCGGGACCGTCTCGTGGCTGAGTTCCAGGAGTCCTCCGGAGCCGGTGCGATGGTCCTGTCGCTCAAGGCCGGAGGCACAGGCCTGAATCTGACCGCCGCCAACCATGTGGTCCTCTATGACCGCTGGTGGAATCCGGCCGTGGAAGATCAGGCCCGGGACCGCGTCTGGCGTATAGGACAGAAGAACACGGTGATCTGTCATCGCCTGGTCTGCCCGGGGACGATCGATGAGCGGGTCGAGGAAGTCGTCGCGGGCAAGCGCCAGATAGCTGATCTGACCTTGCCCAAGTCGAGTTCGATCGGCGACCTCAACGCTGACCAGCTGCAGGCGGTGCTCGGGATAGACGACGCGGCGCTGCTCGACGTCGATTCTGATGCGGAGATCGCGTTCGCTGAGGCCGCCTCGTTCTCCGAGGGCGGGGCGGTTGATGAGATCGCCGAGCTTGGAGAATCCGACGGGCAGGTCCCGCCCGGTCCGGCCGAACCCCGGACCATTGAACGAAAGGGTCAGAGGTCGTGACCGAGGACTCTGCCAAGGCACCGCGCAAACGCTCGCGGTCACGCAACCGCAAGGGCGGTTCGTCGAACCTCAACGCCGGTCGTCAGAACTCTCAGCCCCGCGGGCGAAAGGCCGCACCCAAGATCAACCCGACCGAGTTCTGGGGAGACCCCGAGGCACTGCCCTTCGTCGATGAGACAGTGGAGCACTCAGGCGACGCGAGAGCCCTGCTCGAGTCTCTGGGGAGACCTCCCGTGCCGGGCCAGGAGACTGCGGCGCAGCGTTGGTTCACCCTCGTCTATGAGAGGGCCGCGTTCCTTGCCGGCGCACTGGCGGCTGCGGGAGAACTCGACAGGAGCGAGTAGCGTCTCAGATCATGCCGCACGAGGACCTTCTCCGTATGCCACTCGACGAATTGATGGCGACCGCCCGCCGGACACGCGACGAGGCTCAAGGGAAGATCGTGAGCTATTCGCCCAAGGTGTTCATCCCGCTAACGATGTTGTGTCGTGACAAATGCGGGTACTGCACTTTCGCGCAGCCCCCGGCACGTCTCGACCAGCCTTATCTGAGCGCTGACGAGGTCACCGCGATTGCGGAACGAGGTGCGCGAACGGGCTGCCACGAGGCGCTGTTCACGCTCGGCGAACGGCCGGAACGACGTTACCCGGTCGCTCGGGACTGGCTCTCTCGCCATGGCTACGACTCGACAGTCGACTATGTGGTGGCGATGGCGCAGCTGGTCCTCGATTCAACTGGGCTGTTGCCCCATGCCAACACCGGCGCCATGTACGCCGATGAATTGGCGAAGCTGCGCACCGTTGCACCGAGTCAGGGAATGATGCTTGAAACCCTGCGAGACGATCTCGAGTGTCATCGAGGTGCTCCCGACAAGGATCCGAAGCGTCGGCTCCAAACCCTTGAATGGGCCGGAGAACTGCGTATCCCCTACACGACTGGAATCCTTGTTGGAATCGGCGAGACCCGACAGGACCGGCTGACTGCCCTGGAGGCGATCGCCGAGGCACACCTTCGCCACGGACATGTCCAGGAGGTGATCGTCCAGAACTTTCTGCCCAAGGCGGGCACCGCGATGCACAACGCAGAGCCGTGCAGTGCGCAGACACACCTTGAGGCGATCGCGCTGGCTCGCTTGATCCTGCCGCGTGACGTGGCCGTGCAGGCACCGCCGAACCTCACAGAGGACTTCGGTGACCTGCTCGCCGCGGGAGTCAGCGACTGGGGAGGGGTGTCCCCCGTCACCGCTGACCACGTCAATCCAGAACGCCCCTGGCCCGACCTTGAACGGCTGCGCGAGGTCACAGAGGCCGCCGGTCACACGCTGGCGCCGCGCCTGACGGCGCACCCGCGCTATGTCCGCGACCCGAACGAATGGTTCGACCCGGATCTCCACTTCGCGGTGATGGACCGGAGTGATTCAGAGGGTTACGGGCGCGATGATCCGGGCTCCGTCTGGCCCGAGCGCACCATGGAGAGGGCCAAGGTCGACGATGGCGCAGAGTTCGAACTCGTAGGAGAGCTCTCCACCCAGTGGTACGTGGGAGCGGGCGGAGACCCGGCCGTGCTGGTTCCCGCGCCCGGCAATGCACGTGGAGTTGCCGGAACCGGCGGCGCTGTGGGTGAAGTCATCGACGGGGTGAGAGCCGGTGAGGACGTGGGGTTCGATGAGATCGTCACACTGTTCAAGGCTCGCGGTCCTGAGGTGGCTGAGGTAGCACTCCTGGCAGATCAGCTGCGTTCGGAGATTGTCGGCGATGAGGTCACCTGGGTCGCCAACCGCAACATCAACTACACCAACGTGTGCACGTTCCGTTGCAAGTTCTGCGGGTTCTCGAAGGGCCCGCTGTCACTGAACCTCAGGGGCAAGCCGTATCTGTTGACGCTCGACGAGATGGCCGAACGCAGCATCGAGGCAGCGCAGCGGGGCGCCACGGAAGTCTGCCTTCAGGGTGGGATCCATCCCGACTTCGACGGCGACTACTACATCGACGTCGCTCGGGCGGTCCATGAAGCGGTTCCAGGAATTCACATTCACGGGTTCACCGCCCTCGAGGTGACCGAGGGTGCCAGACGCAACGGGGAACCCCTGGCGGACTATCTGGTTCGGCTCCGAGACGCCGGCCAACGCTCGCTCCCCGGAACCGCGGCGGAGATCCTGCACGACGACGTGCGCGCGGTGCTCTGCCCGGACAAGATCGACACCGAGGAATGGCTGGAAGCGCACCGCACCGCCCACGCAGTCGGGTTGCGCTCCAACGTCACGATCATGTTCGGCTCGATCGAACGACCCGAGCACTGGGCAGAGCACATCGTTCGTACGCGGGCGCTGGCTTCAGAGACCGGCGGTTTCACCGAATTCGTCGGCTTGCCGTTCGTTCACATGGCGTCTCCGATCTATCTTCGCCGCGCGGCAAGGCGCGGGCCGACATGGCGTGAGGTGCTGTTGATGCACGCGGTCGCCCGGATCGCCTACCGGGGTCGAATCGACAACATCCAGGGTTCCTGGGTGAAGCTCGGTTTCAACGCTGTCGGGCAGCTTCTGCAAGCGGGGGTGAACGACCTCGGTGGCACGCTGATGGACGAGAACATCTCCCGCGCGGCCGGCGCCTCCCACGGCACAACGGTGAGTGAGACTGATTTCCGGGATCTGGTTGAGCCTCTGGGCCGGACCTTGGTGCAACGCAGCACCCTCTACGGGCGGGTCGACCCAGCAACGCTGCCACTCGCGACGGCACCGGCGCGCCGCGCCACGATCCCAGTGGTGGCGACCACGGAGTAGTCGGCTAACGGTCGGACCCCCGAGCGCAACAGGTCAGAATGCGGCTTCGTTGCGTTCGGCGAGCAGGTGTATTGCTTTCTCGACTGCTCGGCGGGCTCGGGTGAGTCGCTTCTCGTCGACGGGCAGTTCTTGACCACCGGCGTCTATCGATTCGCGAAGCCGCATAATCGCCAGATCGGCGAGTTCCTCAGATATCGCCTCGAGCCGGTTGCAGATGTCCTCGAACTCCTGAGCCATTGGAGTTACGGTATCGCCACCCGACGCGGGAGGTTCGCGTTCTGCGCGATCGGCGTTACCGTCGTGGCAATGGAGGAACCGGATCTTCGAGAGTGGATTAGCTTCTCCGATGCTGACGGTTCTACCTGGCACTTCGACCTCACATTCTTGACCAGCAACTACGGCTGCATCTATGGGCGCGGTTGCCCCGGCGTATTGACAGAACCGGCTCCTGAATATGAGCACGGGTGTTGTACCTACGGAGCGCACTTCGTCAGCGAAGCGGACCGCACCACCGTCGAGTCCCAGATAACCCGCCTCACAGCCGATGAGTGGCAGTTCGCCGCCCAGGCCGCTGCGATGGGCGGCGCGGTCTACACCGACGATGAAGGAGAAACGGTCACCCGGATGATCGATGACGCCTGCATAATGCTGAACCGCCCGGGTTTCGCCAAAGGAGCCGGCTGCGCGCTCCATCAAGGGGCTGTCGCGCGCGGCGAACGACCGATGGACTGGAAACCGGACGTCTGCTGGCAGGTGCCTCTTCGATACGACGCGCACGTCGAGACCGGTGGCCACATCAACCACGTTCTGCGGGAATGGAAACGCCGTGACTGGGGCGAGGGCGGATCCGAGTTTGCCTGGTGGTGTACCGACGATCCGTTGGCCTTCGGTGAGGATCGGCCTGTCTGGAAGACCCTGCGGAGTGAGATAGTCGAACTCATCGGCGCAGAACAGTACGAAAGGCTCGTCGACTACATAATGGACCGTGACGATGCGGGTGGGGTGGGCGGTCGTGGAACTAGAGTGTTCTTGGCTCACCCGCAAGTTCGCCGACGCCGTGAGAGCGACGGGGAAATGCCTGAGCACGACCGGGAAATGAAAGGCAGTTCGTGAGGAAGTACCTGGGTTCTGTGGTCGGCGGGCAGGATGTTCGGCTGCTGGGCGCTTCGATCGCTATCGGCGTCGTGGTCGCCGGGGTGGTGGCGCTGTTCGAGACGCTGACCGAATCAGTGCTGCTCCACTGGTTGCTGGACCAGTCGCTGGTGGTTCTGGTGACCGCCCCGGTAGTCGGCATCCTTGCTGCAAACGGGCTGCTGCGCTGGGTGGGTCGGGGCGCGAGCGGCTCCACCTCAGACGAGTACATTCGGGCGTTTCACGAACGGCATCCCCGCTTGCCGATACTTCAGTTGCCCGGCAAGTTGCTGGCGGGTGTGGCCACCATCGGTATGGGTGGTGCGGTGGGAATGGAGGGTCCCTCGATTTATGCAGGGTCTTCGATCGGACTCTGGGTACACGAGAGGACCGGTTCCTTCCTGAGGCGCGACAATGCCCGGCTGCTGCTCACCGCGGGAGCCGCGGCAGGGATAGCGGCAGTGTTCAAAGCGCCCGCCACAGGTGTTATCTTCGCCATGGAGGCGCCCTACCGCGATGATGTGACGCCGCAGGCCCTGCTGCCCTCGTTGCTGGCTTCTGCAGCGAGCTACGTGACCTTCGTCTCGATTGTGGGAACTGGACCTGTGGTTCCTTTCCTGGCTGACAGCAGCGTTGCGTTCGGGCCGGGCGTCGATGCAGAGGCCGGTCTCTCTGTGTTCGGGGTGGATCTGATCGATCTGGCGGGGGCGCTGCTGTTGGGGATCGCCGCAGGCCTCGGTGGGCGCGGGTTCGCCTGGCTGGTGCGCCGCAGCAAGGCGGGCGCCAAGCGCTACTCGCTATCGAGGCGGTTGATAGTCGGTGGCATCGGTTTGGCGGTTCTGGCCTGGGCAGCGGAAGTGCTGTTCGAGTCCCCACTGACGCTCGGCCCTGGAACCGAGGCGATGGCGTGGGTGGTGGGTGACCGTGGACTGGGATTGATCGCCCTGCTGTTCGGTCTGCGAATGGCCGCAACCATCACCACTGTCTTCGCCGGCGGGGTGGGTGGACTGTTCATTCCGCTGGCTGCTCTAGGGGTGGTCCTGGGTGAGTTCGTGGGTCAGGTGATCGGTCAGGATGAGACCACCCTCTACCCGATTCTGGGTCTGGCCGCATTCTTGGGCGCTGGTTATAGGGCACCGATAGCCGCGGTTATGTTTGTGGCGGAGTCGACCGGCGGCGTGGGGAGCTTCGTGGTCCCTGCGCTGGTAGCGGCCGCGGTCAGCCAGGTGGTCGCCGGTCCCTCGTCGGTGGCCGACTACCAGCGCTCCGTGCGCCTCGGTCATCTTGAAAGACGATTCACGCTTCCGCTCACCTCGATCCTGTCGACCGACGTGATGACCGTTCCTCCTGATGCCACCGTCTCGGAGTTCGTCTATTTCCACGTGCTGGGGCGTCGCGAACGGATCGTCCCGGTTGTTGACGGGGAACAGTTCCTGGGGTTGGCACGCCTCGAGGACATCTCAGAGCTGGACCGCGGTGAGTGGGAGTCGACCGCTATCGGTGATCGGATGGCAACTGACCTGCCGCTTGCTCAACCGTCCTGGACCCTGCGCGACGCGGTTGCGGCCATGGGCGAGGCCGAGATAGATGTTCTGGCGGTGGCAGATCCCAGTGGTGCCTTCATCGGTGTGGTCACCGAGGACGACATCCTGAAACTCGATGAGATCCTCGACGAGACAGGCAACTAGGCGCGAGTGCCGCGGGGAGGCCCTTCAGGTTATTCGCCCAGGCTATTCACGGCGTCTAGACGGGTCACCGACGACAGGGTCTTCGGCCTCATCCGCGAACTCGTCGGCCCAGGCGAGATGCTCGGGTTTCGCCAGTTCTCCGCTGTCATTGTTGAGATCTTCGAGCAGTCGATCAAAGTCGCCATCATGTGAGCGTTTCAACTCACGGGCTTCCTCGTAACGCCTGTGTCGCCCCTTTTTCACTTTGCAAGCTCCAGTTTGACAGTGCTGATGCTGTGCAGGGAGTGTATCTGCTGATCGCAGGAATCCGAAGGCATTGGCCACTATTGCTTCAACTTCGTCGGTCAGGGCTTCAACTTCTCTGATCGGGTGATTGCCTGGTTGGATCGTTGTTCGAGCACCACGACATCGTTGTCGAAGGCCAGAGCGGCCTCGCCGTCGACAAGGCGGCGAATGTGGTCACCGACGAGTTCTGCGCGCCAACCCTGTGCCAGCCGCGGATCGTCATCGCCTCGCAGGAAGGCTTCGACGTCGGCGCGGGTCGCCAACAGGGCCGGATCGATCTCGTTGGCTTTGGCGACCTGGGCGATCCAAGCGCTGGCGAGTGTCACCGCTGGACGATAATCCCTGGTATCAGCGTTGCGTTTGGGGTTCCTGGGTGGACGCCAGCCTGATTCGAGTCCTTGCTTGACCGCCTTTAGCAACTCGACCCCCTGTTTGCCCTTGAGCGTTCCACGGTCGATGCCGCGGATCCTGCTCAAGGCGTTCTGGTTCGTCGGCATCGCCTGGGCAATGGACGCAACCGCCAGGTCGGAGAGAACGAATCGAACCGGCTGGTTGAGAGCTGCGGCGCGACGCTCACGCCATGCGGCGATGGACTGGGCCACGGCCAGGGGCCGGCCCTTGAGATGACGGGCCTCTTTGATTCTGCTCCAGGCCCCGTCCGGATCACGCGGTGTCAGATCCCGCGAACGCATCAGCTCACACTCGGCTTGGGCCCACGACAGGCGATTGCGAGCCTCGAGCTTCGAGACGAGTTGATCGTGGATCTCCAGCAGCCGGGCTACGTCCGAGGCCGCATAGTCGAGCTGGGCGGCGCCGAGTGGACGTTTCAACCAGTCCGTGAAGCGGCTCCCCTTGGCCAGCGTGACACCCAGCTCGCGCTCGTGCAGCAAGGACAGCGACGGAGTCGACAAGCCGAGAAATCCTGCAGCGATCTGAGTGTCGAACAACCTTGCGGGGATTGCTCCGCATGCCAGATCCAGGATCTCGAGGTCTTGTCTGGCGGCGTGGATCACAGCGAGGGCGTCGGAGGCCATCAGTGCCTTCAGGGGTTCCAGATCGACTGCGAGGGGATCGATCAACACGATCTGGTCGTCCCAGGCGATCTGCACCAGAGCGACCGTCGGCCAGTAGCTCTGCTCCCGATGGAACTCGGTGTCGAGCGCGTAGCGGTCCGTCCGGCTCAAGACGTCGACCGTGGCCTGCAGGTCGTCGGCCGTGTCGATAATCCGATAATCGAGCATGTGGCATGCTAACCAACCGCCACGCGGAGGTAGAGTCACCGCCAGTGTCTGACCAATCGAGCGCTCCCCCGGACTGGTACCCCGACCCCGAAGACGAGTCGCAGTACCGGTATTGGGACGGCTCGTCCTGGACTCATCACCGTGCCCCGCGACACGTCGAGCCGCAACGCCCGACGTTGCGCGGCACGAATCGGTTGATCGGTGACTCGTCACTGACCCTGCGCCGCCAGTGGCGCGGTTGCGCAGCGGTCGCGTCGGTGTCGGTCGTCGCAGGCCTGCTCCTCTCGCTTCTCTTCCTGTACAGCGCTGACCGGGTTCTGATGGGCGAATTCGACGAGATCTGGGCCAGGATCTCCGCTCAATCGTTCGATCCCACGACTTCTGAGAATGAGGCGTATTTCGAGTCGCTCGAGTTCGACTTCTCAATCTGGAACCTCGTTCCGGCCGTTCTCGGCCTGCTGCTCACCTGGCTGGTGTCCAAGCTGATGACGGTCACCACTGCGCTATTGACGCTCGCCGAACAGCGCGGTGAGATCTCGGCCGTTTCAGCAGTCTTGCGGAAGGCCTGCAGGCGGATTCCGAGGCTCATGGGAGTGGACCTGCAGATCCTGGCATTGGCGATCGTCTCCATGGCGGTCGTGGTGCTCGCCGCGGTGACCGTGCCTCTAGCGCTCATCGTGGTGATACCCGTGTTGCTGGTCGCGATGATCCTGACATTTCCCGTCTTCCTACTGGCCTACGTTGTTGCGTCGTTAGGCCCGGCCCAGCCATCGTTGAACTGCGCGTTCCACCTGGCACGCAAGCGTTTCTGGGGGACCTTCGGCCGGGCGCTGCTCTTCATTGTGATCATCACGGTCATCAGCTTCGCGTTCGCAACGGTGACAGACTTGTTGAGTTTGCCCTGGATCCTGGCGGACTTGCTGAACGGAACGGTGTCAGCAGGGCTCGCGCTGCTGTTCGGTATCGCTACCGCGATCCTCTATCTGGATCTGGGGGGCGAGACCGACAAGGAGCCTGAGACGGAGTCTGAGAGCACCTAGTTCAACCGCAGGGCTCGGGTAGTTCGTGGGGGTAGTCGGCGTCGTGGAACCAGGCCGGGTTTCCTTGGGTGAACCAGGAGACCTGCAGTTCGCCCACGGCGTGCTTGGGCGCTCGGGCCCCTTCGGCGAATGAACGCTCGAGGGCGTCGAGGGCGCGCCGGCGCCAGACGGCATGGAGCCATTCGGCTTGCCCCTCCGAAACTGGGACCGAAACGTCGGCTCGGCCGAGGTCGTCGCGCAGGGCGTTGACCGCGGCCGCGGAGGGTCGGGTCAAGTCGCACGACAGCACGGCCACGGTCTCGGCCGACGTGCTGCGCAGCGCCGTGATGATCCCGCCGAGCGGACCCTGGGAGGGCCATGTGTCGGCTGCGTACGCCATGCCCAGGTCCGTGACTCTGGAAGCGTCGCCACCGACCACCACGACAGAGGCGGCACCGGCGTCGTACAGCGCGGCGGCCACCCTCTGCAACAGGGTCAGGTCGTCGATCTCCACGAACGCCTTGTCTGTGCCCATCCGTCGACTGGCACCGCCGGCGAGCACGGCGCCCTCGAAGTCGACGGCGCTTTCAGTTGAATTCACTTCTGCGGCGGCCACTGCGGGTCGAGTTGACGCAGGAAGAGCGCGCAACGTTCGTCCTCATCGGTTTCTCCGATGAGTGCCGCGCAGGCTTGCAGACCGGCCAGTGAGCGCAGGAAACCACGGTTGGTCTCGTGGCGCCAGAGTACGTAGCCGCTCCCCCGCCAGCCGTTGGCCCTCAACCGGTCCAGACCCCGGTGGTATCCAGTGCGGTAGGCGGCATAGGCAAGCGCCGGTTCGTCGAGCACATCACCCAGAGATGCCCAGGCAGCGAGCATTCGAGGCCACCGAGCACAGACCTGCGCAATAGCCGTGACCGGGTCGTTGGCATCCTGGGCGGCCTGCAGAGCCTCCAGTGCATCACCGGGTTCAGGGTCGAGAATCGTCTGGGAGGGCCCCGAAGAAAGCTGTACGTCTCTCATGGCCTGAGCCTACCGGTGCGGGACCCCCAGGCCGAGCGGATTGATCCCGAACACGGTCTCGGCCGAGCGAGGCCGTGGCCCGAGCGGCCCCGTGATCAGGGCGAACAAGAGCGGAACATGACGACTGTTGGAGCTCGTTAGCATGGCCCCATGTCAGCGGCAGCCCTTCCCAGTTGGCTCGACCCTGAGCTGTTGCAGTGGTTCATCGTGGCGGTCCTGGCGGTTGTCGCATACCTGCTCTACATCGTGTTGCGCTTCGTGCGTCGCCTGGTGGCCAAGGTCGTGCTGCTCGTGCTCCTCGTCGGGTTGGGCGTGTCGCTGTGGGTCCAGCGCGCCGACTTGGAGGACTGCGCCCTCACCTGCGAATGCACCCTGTACGGTCAGGAGGTCGTGATCCCCATCGAGCAGTTGCCGGAGCATCTGCGAAGTTTCGACGCGAACGGTGAGGCGAGCTGTTCGATCGGCTCAGAGTTTCTGACTTGACGTTGAGCCTGCAACCGGCTCGGTGACAGGCCCTAGGGGACCCGTTCGATCCGCAGGACGTTGGTGGATCTGCTGCGGCTGTCTGAACCGGCGAGCACGCTCACCAGTTCACCGGCTCTGACATGACCGGCGTCCTTGGCCAGACGGATCGCCTCTCTGACCATTTCCTCGTTGCTGCCGCCCTTGGTGATCCGCATCGGTATGGTGCCCCAGCTCAGCGTCAGTTGCTGCACCGTGGGCTCGTTGATGGAGAAACCGAGAATCGTGGCTTCGGGCCTGAACCTGGCCATTGAACGCACAGTGAAGCCCGAGCCCGAGATGCAGATGACATGGTTGATCCCAAGTTCTTGAGTTGCCCGCCAAGCGGCCATGGTCATGGCGTCGGTAACCGATGCCGATCCCCCGGAGTTGTCGGTCATGCGCACTTCGGCAAGTTGCTTGGCCCAGCTCTCGTAGTCCATCTCCTCATCGGCTCGCAGGGCGATCCGGCTCATTGTGCGGATCACGTTGACCGGGTCGCTGCCTATTGCGGTCTCGCCGGAGAGCATGACCGCGGATGAACCGTCGAAGACCGCATTGGCGACGTCGCCGGCTTCAGCCCTGGTCGGTGCGGGGCTGGTAATCATCGATTCCAGCATCTGGGTCGCGGTGATCACTGGACGACCACCGGCGATGCACTCCTTGATGATCGCTTTCTGCAGGTGCGGCAGGTCCTCGAGGGAGCACTCGGTGCCAAGGTCTCCGCGGGCGACCATGATCGCTCCTGCCGCCTCGATGATTCCAGCGAGGTTCTCAACAGCGGCCCGCGTCTCGATCTTGGCGATCACCAGGGGGCCGCGCGGATGCGGTTCGACCCCGACGCGCCTTATGTCGTGGGCTGAGCGGACGAAGCTGACCGCCACCATGTCGACGCCCAATTCCACGAAGGCGTCGAGGGCGCGGAAATCGCTCTCTGTCGGTGTAGGCATGCGCAGCCGTTGCGAGGGCAGGTGCACACCCGGTCTACCCACCACCTCGCCGCCGTGGATGGCTGTGACCAACAGCTTCTCGCTCGATATGTCGGTGATCTTGAGAACGGGACCGCCGTCACCGATAGACAGCTGGTCGCCGACTTCAAGGTCGTTCAAGAGCCCTTCGTAGTCGACTTCGATCACTGATGCGCTTGAAGCGGTCTGCCCGACTCGAAGTTCGATGGTGCTGCCCGTTGTGATGTTGGTGCCTTGTTCATCGAATTTAGCGGCTCGTACTTTGGGGCCTGGGAGGTCGACGAGAATCCCGAGCCGGGTCCCTTCGTCCTGTGCGATCGACCGGATTCGGTTGTATCGCTCGATGCCCTCGTCGAGGGTGCCGTGGGCGAGACCGATCCGGGCAACGTCCATTCCGGAGCGGATCATCTCCCGCAAGGTCTGTTCGTCCTCTGAGGCCGGGCCGATCGTGGCAACGATTTTTGTACGTCGAGGCATCCCCAAACGCTACTGGCTGCATCGACAAGATCGCGTGACCCTTTTGTGAGTCGCGTTCGGGTGGTTGATGACGGCGAGTATTGTGGCCGGGTGGCTGAGGTGCATCCGTTTCTGGCGAGCAGGGGTCCGATCGCTTTCGCTCATCGTGGCGGCACGAGCGTCTATCCGGAGAACTCGGAGCGCGCCTTTGGCCATGCCGTTGATCTGGGTTACAGCCACATCGAGACCGATGTGCAGGCGACCCGCGACGGTGTCGGCGTGATCTGCCACGATGATCGGCTCGACCGGACCACCGATCGCTCAGGCGACATCGCCGAGCTGTCATGGTCTGAGGTCAGCAGGGCGCGGCTAGGCGGCACTGAGCCGATTCTGAGAGTCGAGGAGCTGCTTGAAGCCTTCCCGGGCACCCGTATCAACTTCGACCCGAAACGCGATGGAGCGGTGGAGCCGCTGGCCCGGGCGATCCAGGCTGCGGGCGCGCTGGACCGCGTGCTTGTGGGTGCGTTCAGCGATCGTCGGGTGGATCATGCGAGGCGGCTGTTGGGGGACGGTCTGGCTGTCGCTGCTGGCAGCCGAAGAGTGATGGCACTGCTGTTGCGCGCCAACCGCATTCCGGTCCCCTTCGAGGGGGTGGACGCGGCTCAAGTACCTGTGCGCATGGGTCGCATTGAGATTGTCACAGGGCGATTCATCGAGCACGCACACGAAGTCGGGATCCATGTCCATGTCTGGGGAGTCGACGATCCCGGCGAGATGCATCGGCTCCTCGACCTCGGCGTCGACGGGCTGATGACCGATGAACCCGAGGTGTTGAAGTCGGTCTTGTGTGACAGGGGTGTCTGGGAGGCCTAGTCGTCTTTGAGGGCGACGGCGTTGGGGGTGACGTTCATCTTCGGCTCGTATTCGGCGGCCGTCACCTCCACGGCATCGCGGCGGAGGCTGGCCTTGAGCTGCTCGCGGCATGACTCGCAGGGGCCGTAGTACTCGACTTCGCACTCTGTTGCGCAGCGCGGACAGGTGATCGACAGGAGTTCCATGAGTGCAGTGTGGCGCGTTCGAGAGACCGGCCGGGTGACCCGATCTGAGAATGTCGCGATTTCGGATATGATCCCGCATCGCGTAGGAGAGGGCAGTCATATGGACAGTGACCAAAGCCCCGCGTCGGAGTCGCAGATTGTGGTGATCGGTGCGGGTCCCGCTGGGCTGACCGCCGCCTACCAACTCGGCAAGTACGGTCGGAGCGCGCTCATCGTGGAAGCAGACGATGTGGTCGGGGGAATCTCGCGCACGGCCAAGCGGGACGGCTGGCGTTTCGATATCGGCGGCCACCGCTTCTTCACCAAGGTCGCCCCGGTGTCGGACCTCTGGCACGAGATCCTCCCTGCGGAGGACTTCCTGTTGCGGCCCCGCATGAGCCGGATCTTCTATGAGGGGAAGTTCTACGACTACCCCCTCAAGGCCTTCAACGCACTCAAGAATCTGGGAATCGTGGAAGCGGTCCGCTGTGTCATGTCCTACTTCTGGGTCAAGATTCGGCCGCCGCAGGATCAGACGAAGTTCGAGGGGTACGTTGCCGCCAAGTTCGGTTGGCGGCTCTACAAGACCTTCTTCAAGACCTACACCGAGAAAGTCTGGGGCGTGCCGGCCTATGAACTCGAAGCGGACTGGGCCGCGCAGCGGATCAAGAATCTGAACCTGATCAACGCGATCACCAGCGCGATCGTTCCCAGACGGAACTCCAAGGACATCACCAGCCTCATCGAGGAGTTCGAGTATCCGCGGCACGGCCCCGGAATGATGTGGGAACGATGCACCGAGTTGGTCACCGAGCAGGGCAGCACAATCGAGTTCAACTCGAAAGTCACCGAGATTCGTCACGCTGGCGGTGTTGCCACCGAGGTCGTCACGACCGGCCCGGAGGGTCGGCGTGCACACGAATGCGACGCGGTCATCTCCTCGATGCCGATCCCCCGGCTCGTCCAGGCGATGGATCCTCCCGCTTCGCCCGAGGCCCTCCGCGCCGCCGCCCAACTCAAGTTCCGTGACTTTCTGACAGTCGCCTTGGTGGTCCCCGCCGAAGACGGCTTCCCCGACAACTGGATATACATCCACTCCCCCGAAGTCTCGGTCGGCCGGGTGCAGAACTTCGGGTCGTGGTCGCCGGAGATGATCCCGGTACAGGGCAAGACGTGTCTGGGTCTCGAGTTCTTCGTCAACGAGGGCGACGAACTCTGGGAGACCGACGACGAGGACCTCGTAGCTCTGGGGACCAGGGAAATGGCGACCCTCGGCCTGCTGGACCCCGCCCGAGTCGAGCGGGGGTATGTGGTGCGGATGCCCAAGGCGTACCCGATGTACGACGCTGCCTACAAGGCGAACGTCGACACGCTGCGCGGCTGGCTCAGCGACGCTGCACGCAACGTTCACCCGGTCGGTCGCAACGGGATGCACCGCTACAACAACCAGGACCATTCCATGTACACCGCGATGCTCACGGTCGAGAACCTCGTCAACGGCACCAGCCACGACGTCTGGGAGGTCAACGTCGAGGCCGACTACCACGAGGAACTGAAGGCGGGTAAAGAATGATGGCCTCGCCGCTCTGCGAGCCGCTTCGATGAGCGGGTCTGGCCGCGAACGAACAATCGTCGTCGTCCCGGCCTACAACGAGCAGGAAGCGCTGCCCGCGGTGCTCGCTCAACTCGCGGCGGTGGTGGGCGACCTCGACGTGATCGTGGTTGACGACGGTTCGAGCGACGCGACGGCGACGGTGGCGCGCGATGCCGGTGTGCCGTGCGTGGTGTTGCCCTTCAACCTCGGCATCGGTGGGGCGCTGCGGGCCGGCTACCGCTACGCGGTCGACCACGGCTATCAACGCGCCGTGCAGTTCGACGCCGACGGCCAGCATCGCGCCGATCAGATCGGGGTGCTTACCGCGGCGCTCGATTCGGGTGCTGACCTGGCGGTCGGCTCCCGCTTCCTGGAGGGGGACTACGATGTCGGGCGGAGCCGGGCCTTGGCGATGTGGGTGCTGAGGGTGGGTGTTCGAGTGATCACCGGGCAGTCCTTCAGCGACACGTCATCGGGGTTCAGGGCGATCCAAGGAGACCTGCTGGAAGTCTTCGCCCGAGAGTATCCCGTCAACTACATGGACTCCGTGGAGACCCTCGTCGAGGCCTGTCGCCGGGGGTACACCGTTGTTGAGGTTCCGGCATTGATGAGCCAACGCGCCGGCGGAGTGCCGTCGCAACGTCCGTTGAGGCTGGCCTACCACTACGCCCGCCTGATAGTTGCTCTCATAGGCTCCCCCCGCCGCAGAACCAGATCCACTCGCGAGCCGCGCTAGTTCGGCTCCGGTTGCGCCCGGCGAAAGCACCGCGCCCGGTGAAAGCACCGCGTTAGTTCGGCTCCGGCTGCGCCCGGCGAAAGCACAGCGCCCGGTGAAAGCACCGCGTTAGTTCGGCTCCGGCTGCGCCCGGCGAAAGCACAGCGCCCGGCGAAAGCACGGCGCTAGGCGGCCTGAGTTCTTCCGTGAGGGTGTTCTTTGGAGCTTATCCGCGCCGGTGGGGGCCCGTAGCGGCCCCGAAGATGATCCCAGATCGCAAACAGCCGTCCACGAATCGACCAGTGCAGACCCCTTGCCGGAGCATGGACGAGCCCTACCGGGATCTGGACCAGCGCCACGGCGATGCGAAATAGCGAATTCCTGACACCGAAGTGTTCACGAAGCATCAACAGCGTGTTGCGCAGCTGCAGGTAGGCGACCCGTTCGACCGAGGAGCTCATTCCGGGGTTGCGGACCTCGGCTCCCCGGATCACCCCGCACGACCAACCCGCTCTGGCGGCACGAATACCCAACTCGGCCTCTTCGCAGTAGGCGAAATAGCGTTCGTCGAAAAGACCGACTTCAGACAGGAAGCGCCGCCGGCACATCATCAGCGTTCCGTGCGGATAGTCGGAGCGGTCGAATCCTTGGGTTGCTGTCGGCTCCGCGTCGATCGAGCCGAGGAACGGCTGGATGATCGGACGTGCGTTGTCACCCACGTCTGCGCTCATCAGCCCGACCCGCGGCTTGTCGGCGACGGCTGACAGCATCTTCTCGATCGTGTCTGGGTTGGGCACCGCGTCATGGGGTGCGAGCGCCACCCATTCCCCGGTTCCACGTTGCAGGAAACGTCTCATACCGACGTTGGCACCGGGTCCGAACCCGAGGTTCCTGCCGGTGATGATCAGTTCGGCTTCGCCTACCAGGTTGGCGAGCGCTTCGGTGGTCGAGGGTTCGCTGCCGTTGTCGACGACTGTCACCTCAGTGGCAACCGTCTGTGACCTGAATGCCTCAACGGTGCGTCCTATCTGCTCAGCACGGTTGCGGTGAACAACCACAACCGTCACCGGCTCGGTGTCAGGCGACAAAGTCATTGTCGGCCAGCTTGCTGCGCGTCGTGAGAGTTGGGCAACCCGGCCGCTAACATGCGTCGGTGCCGCGGGTGCCTGAACTACCGGAATTCGCATTGTCGGCCGACGCCCCGCCGACGGTCGGAAAGATCGGCGACCTTGCCGCCGAAGCAGGCATTGGACGTGTCCACATGCTGGCTTGGCGCGACCTCGCCGACGTGGAGGCGGGCGGTTCAGAGATCCATGCTTCCACGGTGGCCTCGCTGTGGGCACAGGCCGGCGTGGAGGTCACGATCCGAACCTCGTATGCGCAGGGTTCGCCGCCTGAAACGACGCGTGACGGTTACCGGGTCATCCGCAGAGCAGGCCGATATCTGGTGTTTCCGCGGGCCGCGTTCGCTGAGGCGACGGGTCGTCACGGCCCCCGCGATGCGCTGGTCGAGATCTGGAACGGGGTGCCCTTCTTCTCACCTGTCTGGGCGCGGGGCCCACGCGTCACCTGGTTGCACCATGTGCACACCGAGATGTGGCCGCTGGTGCTCACCCCTCGGCTGGCCCGTATAGGACAGTTCCTCGAGAGCCGATTGGCTCCACCGTTCTACCGTCGAACGGCGGTGGTAACGCTCAGCGAGTCGAGCAAGGCGATGTTGCTCCAACGGTTGGGGTTTCGAGACGAGAATGTGCATGTCGTGGTGCCCGGGATCTCACCGATGTTCTCGGGGGTCGGCGAGAAGTCTGAATCGCCGACTGTGTTGGCGGTTGGTCGCCTGATGCCTCCCAAGGCTTTCGATGAGCTGATCGAGGCGATGGTTCGGGTCCGTGAGGTTGTTCCTGCGACTCTGACGATCGTCGGTGAGGGCTACGCCCGGGATGCTCTTGAGAACCAGATCTCACGCCTGGGAGCCGAGCAGTGGTGTCAGCTGTCGGGTCGAGTCGACGATCAGACGCTGGTCGGGCTCTACCGATCCTCATGGGTTGTGGCGGCCACCTCGAAGAGCGAAGGCTGGGGCATGACCCTGACGGAGGCCGCAGCATGTGGCACTCCCGCTGTTGCAACGAGGATCGCCGGCCACTGCGATGCCGTGTCCCACGGCGTCACGGGCCTGCTGGTTGATTCCCCGAACGGTCTCGTCGAGGCGCTGGTGAGTGTATTGAGCAACCCGGAGCTGCGCGACCGCATGGCCGAGGCGGCCCGCCGACGAGCACTCGGGTTCACCTGGGAGCGCACCGCCTACGACACGATGGCGGTGCTCGCCTCGGTTGCTCGACGCACCCGCCATGGGTCCTAGCCGGCTGAATCGCCGACTGGGCCGCGCGGCCCCACTGACCGTTGCCGCGATCGTTGCCTACCTGCCGCTGATCTTCTCGAGCCCCGGCAAGGTTGGCGCCGACACCAAGACCTACCTGTATCTCGACCCGTCACGCCTGTTGGCCGAAGCGTCGTCCCTGTGGGACAGCGATGTGGCCCTGGGGACTGTGACGCACCAGACGATCGGCTACCTGTGGCCGATGGGCCCGTTCTATTGGTTGGCCGAGACGCTGGGAAGCCCGGACTGGTTGGCTCAGCGCCTCTGGCTCGGTTCGATCCTGATCGCGGCTGCCGCGGGAGTCCGTTATCTGCTCAAGACGCTCGACTGGCGCGGTGGCGGTCTGCTGGTGGCGATGCTTGCCTACGAACTCAGTCCGTACGTTCTGCACTATTCGGCTCGCATCTCGGTAGTGCTGCTGCCGTGGGCCGCTCTGCCCTGGATGATCGCCCTCACCATCCGAGCGGCTCGTCATGGGGGTTGGCGCTATCCCGCCTGGTTCGCGCTGGTGGTGGTCACGGTCGGTTCGGTGAACGCCACCGCTCTGGTGCTGGTGGGGTTGGCCCCGGTGCTCTGGCTTGTTCACGCCGCTGGAATCGAACGTTCCATCAGCGCCTCTGAGGCGGTGGGGGCTGCGTTGAGGATCGCCGTGACCTCGGTTGGTGTGTCGCTGTGGTGGATCGCTGGCCTGGCGCTTCAGGGCGCCTACAGCCTGCCAGTGACCCGTTACACCGAGACCTACGAGGTGGTTGCGGATGCCGCGACGGGTCCCGAGGTGTTTCGGGGGCTCGGTTATTGGTTCTTCTACGGCAACGACAAGTTCGGTCAGTGGATCGAGCCGAGCGTCGAGTACACCCAGGGGGTCTGGCTCCATTTCTTGAGCTTCGGGCTGGTCGTGTTCGCGCTGTTGGGAGCGGCACTGATCCGTTGGCGGCATCGTTCCTATTTCGTGCTGCTGGTCGTGGTCGGCGGGCTCGCAGCGATCGCTTCGCATCCCTTCGACAGACCGAGCGCCCTGGGTTCGGTGTTCAAGGCGTTCACAGAGACCGACGCGGGTCTGGCCCTGCGTTCTACGCCCCGGGCGTTGCCGATGCTGGTCTTGGCGGTGGCTGTCTTCTTGGGGATGATCGCCAACGCGGTGCAGCGGCGCTGGCCGAGCCCGGGACGGTTTCTAGCGGTTCTGATCTGCGTCGCAGTGGTGCTCAACAATCCGGCGATGTGGCGGATCCGCATGATTGAAGAGCACCTGCATCGTGATGAAGCCATCCCCGAGTACTGGATCGAGGCGATCGCGAGTCTCGACGACTCTGGCCGCACCGGCCGGGTGATGGAGGTTCCGGGGTCGGACTTTGCGTCTTATCGCTGGGGCAACACTGTTGACCCGATCACGCCCGGACTGCTGGATCGCGGTTATGTGGCCAGGGAGTTGGTCCCGTTCGGTTCTGCGCAGTCAGCCGCGCTGTTGACAGCGTTCGATCGCCGCTTCCAGGAGGACTCCCTCGACCTCGATTCGGTGGTGCCGGTTGCCGAGTTGATGTCGGTTGACGATTTGGTGCATCGCGGTGACCTGAGTTTCGAACGCTTCCGCACTCCCCGACCGGTGGCGTTGGCGGACCAGTTGGCCCGCGCGCCGGACCTGGGGCCCGGTGTCGGCTTCGGCGACCCGATTCCGAACGTGGCCGGCCCCGAACAGACGCTGCGCGACGAAGTGTTCCTCAGCACCGATCCGACATTGGCCGATCCCGCGCCGGTGACGGTCCATCAGGTCCCGAATGCTCTTGAGGTCGTCCGGCTGCGCCCGCTGGCGGGTTCAACGGTGATCGTCGGTGACGCCGAAGGCATCGTCGATGTTGCCGGTGCCGAGTTGTTGGATCTGAGCAGGCCGATCTGGTTCGCCGCGGACCTTGTTGCCAACGACGACCTGCGTTCGGCGGTTCTGGCCGAGCCGAGCCACATTGTCATAACCGACACGAATGCCCGCAGGGCCCGGCGCTGGGGAACTCTGCGGGAGAACGTTGGAGCGGTCGAACGGGCGGGAGAGGTTCCGCTGGTGGACGACCCGACCGACAATCGTCTGGAGATGTTCGTTGAACTCGATCGACGCAGCGACCTCGATGCCGACGACAGCCGGACCGTGGCCGTGCAGCAGGGCCACTTCACGGTTCAAGCCAGCGCCTACGGCAACCCGGTCACCTACACCAACGATGATCGGGCCTTCTATGCCGTTGACGGCGACCTGGACACCGCCTGGGTCGTGGCCGCGTTCGCGGAGGCCCGCGGTGAGTTTCTGGTATTCGAATTCAAGTCCGAAACACCTGTCTCGGAGTTGACCTTCGTGCAACCGCTCGGAGATGCCAACCGCCGTATCACCGAGGTGGAGATCAGAGCTGACGGACCTGCAGTAGAGGACCCAGTGCTGGGCCGCTTCGCGTTGGGGCCTCAAAGCCATGACGCAGGCGGCCAGACCGTTGAGTTCGCGGCTGTGACAGCATCGGAGGTGACCGTGGAGATCACCGATCTTGACCTGGGCGTGTTCGCTACATATCCCGGAGTGTCGCCGGTGGGCTTCGCCGAGGTGCTGATCGGCGGATCACGCCAACCGCTGTATGAGACGATTCGCACACCGGTCGCCCTGGTCGAGGCCTTGGGAACGGGCCTCGACGATCACGAGTTGTCGGTGGTGTTGACTCGGGAGCGCTCGAATCCCGCGGAACCCGTGCGCAACGATCCCGAACCGGAGATGCACCGCTGGGTGCCGATTCCGGCGGGACGCAGCTTCGAGGTCTCCGGCGCGGTGAGGCTCTCGGCGGCTGCCCCGGAATCTCAGATCGATGGGCTCCTGGGTCGAACCGGGACCCCTTCAGGGTTGGAAATGACCGCGCGTTCCAGCGGCCGACTTCCCGGTGACCTGCACAGCGCCGCCTCGTTCGCCTTCGACGGCGACCCGAATACGGCATGGACCGGAGTGCTCGGGCCTCAGGCGGACCAGTGGCTCCAACTCGACATCGCGGAACCGGTTCATGTCGAGAATCTTGTGGTGGATGTCGTGGCTGACGACTTCCATTCACTGCCGCGCCGAATCCTGGTGTTCACTGAAGGTGAGGTGGCTGGTGAGATCGTGCTTGACGGCGGTCTCCGCTCCGGCGCCAGGGGGGAGACCCTCTCGCTGGTTCACCGGCTCGACAGCATGGTTTCGTCTCTGATGCTGGTGGCGGCCGATGTCGATGAGCGCATGACCCGGGACTGGTACTCCAATGCAGCCGTGGCCATGCCGATCTCGATAGCGGAGGTCGAACTCGGTGTCGGTGTCCATTTCAGTGAAGCGTCCGACATCGACACGGGCTGCGTCGAGCTGCTGGCTGTGAACGGGACTGCAGTCACCGCACGCGTGTCAGGGTCCGCGCAGGACGCCCTGGCCCGCCGGGAGCTGTCGCTGTCGGGCTGTGGTGAGACGGTCTCGGCTGCTGACGGGCTCAGGATCGAGACGCGGTCAAGGCCGGCTGGATTCGACCTTGACCAGCTCGTACTGCGCAGTCCCCGCGCCATTGAAGCTCCACCGTTGATGCCTTCGGTTGAAGTGCTGAGCCATGATGACACGTCCTACTCCCTGAGAGTGCCGGCAACCGATGACGACGCATGGCTGGTGCTCGGGCAGAGTCACAACGACGGCTGGTCGGCGAGGGTCGACGGGGTCGATTTGGGAGATCCCGTGTTGATTGACGGGTTCGCCAACGGCTGGCGCCTCCGGGCGGGCGATGAACGCTCAGTCGAGCTGCGATGGACCCCTCAGAGACTGGTTGAGTGGGCTCTGTGGACGAGTCTTTTGGCTGTCGTTGTAGTCCTCTGGCTGGCCCTTCGTGGTTCTGTGCAACCGGACATGTCGCTCGTCCGACGTCGTGACGGTCCCGAACTTCCGGTTCTCGATCCCATCGTCGGGTTCTCAACGAAGGGCAGGACTCCGTCTGCAGGTTCGGCTCGGCTGATCGCCGGCGGTGCGTTGTCGGCGTTAGGATTCGCGCTGCTCAACCTTCCGCAGTGGCATCTCGCCGCGGTCGGGGTCGGGGCGACCGTGGCAGTCGGCGTCTGGCGGCCGCGCTGGTGGAACCGTCCGGCGCTGTACTCGGCTCTGCTGCTGGGCATCGCCGCGTTGTCGATCATGGTCGACCAGAGAAGGTTCCGGTACCCGCCCGACTTTGTGTGGCCACAGCAGTTCGAGGGTGTGCACGTCCTGGCCGTGCTGGCTCTGGTGCTGCTCTTCGCAGACTATCTGCGTTCGGCTCATCGCCCCGACGCCTGACAACGACGCTGCGATTGGCAGTCAGTGATCAGCGCAGGGGGGCTGAGGACGGCGTGACCGGGCTCGGAAGCAGGGTGTGATCAGTCAACCAGCGGTCAACAGAAGCGGCAGCTGAACGCCCCTCCGCAATCGCCCAGACAATGAGGCTCTGGCCGCGTCCCATGTCTCCGCATACGAAGACACCGTCCACGTTGGTTGCCCACTGGTCGTCACGGGCCACATTGCCGCGCTCATCGAGTTCCACGCCGAACTGGTCGAGCAGCGGTCCGGGCTCAGCTCCAGTGAAACCCATGGCCAGCAGCACGAGGTCTGCAGCGAAGTGCCGCTCCGAGCCCTCAACGGGTTCAAAACTCATGCGGCCGTCGCTGAAACGCTGCTCGACGGCCACCGAGCTCAGCCCGGTCACTCGACTGTCGTCTCCGGTGAACTCGACCGTGTTGATGGCGAATTCACGCTCTCCCCCCTCCTCATGGGCGGAGCTGACGCGGTAGATCATCGGCCAGGTGGGCCAGGGATTCGTTGTCGGCCGTTCATCGGGTGGACGGGGCATGATCTCGAACTGGTGTATCGACGCCGCACCCTGGCGCAGCGCGGTTCCGAGGCAGTCGGCCCCGGTGTCGCCACCGCCGATGATGATCACGTCTTTGCCTTCGGCTGTGATCGTCGGCTCGGCGATGTCGCCCTGCTGCACATGGTTGGCGATCGGCAGGTACTCCATGGCCTGGTGGATGCCGACGAGTTCCCGGCCCGGTATCGGCAGGTCTCGGGCTTGGGTTGCTCCACATGCCAGGACCACGGCATCGAATTTGTCGCGCAGCTCGTCTGCGCTGATGTCGACGCCGACCGCGGTGTCGCACACGAAGCTGGTGCCTTCTGCGCGCATCTGGTCGAGTCGCCGGTCGAGGTGCCGCTTCTCCATCTTGAACTCGGGGATTCCGTAGCGAAGGAGCCCCCCGGGCCGGTCTGCTCTCTCGTAGACGACCACTTCATGTCCCGCGCGGGTCAGTTGTTGCGCGGCGGCGAGCCCCGCTGGGCCCGAGCCAACGACCGCCACACGTTTCGAGGTCGCCACTGCGGGCATCACTGGGGCGATGTTGCCGTCGGCCCAGGCCCTGTCGACGATCTCCACTTCGATCTGTTTGATGGTGACAGGGGGCTCGTTGATGCCGAGGACGCACGCGGCTTCACACGGTGCGGGGCATAGACGTCCGGTGAACTCCGGGAAGTTGTTGGTCGCATGGAGTCGCTCGATGGCTTCGCTCCACTGCCCGTTGTGGGTCAGGTCGTTCCAGTCAGGAATCAGGTTGCCGAGCGGGCAGCCGTTGTTGCAGAACGGGATTCCGCAGTCCATGCAGCGGCTTGCCTGTCGACGCAGGTCCGACTCGGGGAAGTCTCTGTAGACCTCCTTCCAGTCGAGCAGCCGCACCGGGACTGGGCGTCGCTCGGGAAGCTGTCGTTCGTGTTTCAGGAATCCGCGTGGGTCAGCCATTGTCGTCGGTGTCCGTTGCCGTCATCCGCTGGAGGCGGCCATGATCGCCTCCACTTCGTCGCTGCCCTGGGAGCGGGCCTTTGCCGCGGCAGCCATCACCCGCCGATAGTCGGTCGGGGTGACCTTGACGAAGTCAGCGGCGCTGGTCCCCCACTCAGCGAGGATCCGCGCCGCGATCTCGCTTCCGGTCTCGTGGCGGTGTTTCACGATTCTGTCGCGCAGCCATTCGAAGTCTTCGTCGTCGGGTTCCTCCAGAACGACCATTTCAAGGTTTGTGCGTGCCGGAAGTCGCTTGTCCGGGTCATACACGTAGGCGATTCCGCCGCTCATTCCGGCCGCGAAGTTCCTTCCGGTCGTGCCGAGTATGACTGCGCGCCCGCCGGTCATGTATTCGCAACCGTGGTCGCCGACTCCTTCCACCACCGCGATTGCGCCGGAGTTGCGCACACAGAACCGCTCCCCCACCCGACCTCGCAGGAACAGTTCCCCGGCGGTGGCGCCGTAGAGGATCACGTTTCCTGCAATGACGTTCTGTTCAGCAACGAAGCGGGCGTTCTGCGGTGGGCGAACGACTATGCGGCCGCCGGAGAGACCCTTGCCGACGTAATCGTTGGCGTCGCCCTCGAGTCTCAGGGTGATGCCTCGGGGAACGAACGCGCCGAGGCTGTTGCCGGCCGATCCCGTGAAGTTCACGATGATCGTGTCGGTGGGAAGTCCTTCGCCTCCGAATCGTCTGGTGACCTCATATCCGAGCAGAGTGCCGACCGTTCGATTGACGTTGCGGATCGGGATGTCGATGGTGACCGGACGCCGTTCTTCAAGGGCGCCATGCGCCAGGGACATCAGGGTCTGGTCGAGCGCCCGCTCAAGGCCGTGGTCCTGCTCCTTCCATTGATGGCGGCGCGCCTCACGCGCAATCTCGGGCAGGTGCAGGATGGGAGTGAGGTCGAGGCCGTCGGTCTTCCAGTGGGCGACGGCGTCGCTGACGTCGAGCACCTCGACCTGGCCGATCGCTTCGTCGAGCGTGCGGAATCCGAGTTCTGCCATCAGTTCCCGGACTTCCTCAGCGATGAACTCGACAAAGTTCACGACGAACTCGGGCTGCCCTGAGAAGTTCTCACGCAGCTTCTCATTCTGGGTTGCGACGCCGACCGGGCAGGTGTCGAGATGACAGACCCGCATCATGATGCAGCCCATGACCACCAGGGGGGCTGTGGCGAAACCGAATTCCTCGGCACCGAGCAGTGCCGCGATCATCACGTCGCGGCCGGTCTTGAGCTGGCCGTCGCACTGCACGACGATGCGGTCGCGGAGGTCGTTGAGCAGCAGCGTCTGCTGGGTCTCCGCGAGGCCCAGTTCCCAGGGAGCACCTGCGTGTTTGATCGATGTCTGCGGTGAGGCCCCGGTGCCGCCGTCGTGGCCTGAAATGAGCACCACGTCGGCGTGTGCCTTCGATACTCCCGCGGCGACGGTCCCCACCCCGACCTCGGCCACAAGCTTGACGTGAACTCGAGCTTGGGGGTTGGAGTTCTTGAGGTCGTGGATCAACTGGGCGAGATCTTCAATCGAGTAGATGTCGTGGTGGGGCGGAGGCGAGATCAAGCCAACCCCCGGCGTCGAATGACGGGTCTTGGCGATCCAGGGGTACACCTTGTTGCCGGGCAGTTGCCCGCCTTCACCGGGTTTGGCCCCCTGGGCCATCTTGATCTGCAGGTCGTCGGCGTTGACGAGGTACTCGCTGGTGACCCCGAACCGTCCACTGGCCACCTGTTTGATGGCGCTGCGTCGCAGGTCTCCGTTGTCGTCGGGCACGAAGCGGTCGGCGTCCTCGCCCCCCTCGCCAGTATTGGACTTGGCGCCTATGCGGTTCATGGCGATCGCGAGCGTCTCGTGAGCCTCAGGGGAGATCGAGCCGTAGCTCATCGCTCCAGTTGAGAAGCGCTTGACGATGGAGGGGACCGACTCGACCTGTTCGATCGGTACCGGCTGGCGGTCTGAATCGAATCGGAACAACCCTCGAAGCGTCCCCAGACGCTTGGACTGGTCGTTCACGAGGTCGGTGTACTCCTTGAAGATGTCGAATCGCCCCTCGCGGGTGGAGTGCTGAAGCTTGAACACGGTCTCGGGGTTGAACAGGTGGTACTCGCCCTCGCGTCGCCACTGGTACTCGCCACCGACTTCCAGGGACCGATGCGAGCGCTGTGTCGGGACTCGCGGATAGGCCAGACGGTGACGTGCGGCGACCTCTCGGGCCAGAACGTCTAGTCCCACGCCGTCGAGGCGGCTGACCGTGCCCGTGAAGTACTCGTCAGTGACTTCGCGGGCCAACCCGATCGCCTCAAAAATCTGGGCGCCGGTATACGACGCCACAGTGGAGATTCCCATCTTCGACATCACCTTCAAGACGCCCTTGCCTGCGGCATCGACATAGTTGCGGTGCGCCTGCGACGGCGGCATCGACGGGTCGAGTCCGTGCTCGCCCCGCTCCACCATCTCGCTGATCGTCTCGAGCGCCAGGTACGGGTTGATGGCGTTGGCGCCGTAGCCGATCAGCAGGCAGATGTGGTGGCACTCGCGGACATCGCCGGCCTCGACCACCAGTCCGGCCCGGGTGCGACTCTTCTGGCGGACCAGATGATGGTGCACTGCGCTGGTGGCAAGCAGCGAGGGAATCGCGGCCTCCGACTCGTTGGTGCCGCGGTCACTGAGCACCAGCACCGTGGCGCCGTCGTCGATGGCCGCGTCGGCGGCGTCGCGCAGTTCGCTGAGCGCGCTCTTCATACTCTGGGCATTGGTGATCCCCTCGGCGTCGGCGGCGACCGGGTACAGCGTGGACAGTACCGCGGTACGAAAGCCTGCCGGCCCCTCGGTTCCGTCCAGAGCGGCCAGGCGAGCGAGTTCGTCGTCGGTGATCACCGGGTTGTCGAGATGGATGGTGCGACAGGAACTGGGTCGGGGGTCGAACAGGTTGCCCTCGGGGCCCACACGCGCGAACAGCGAAGTGATGATCTGCTCTCGAATGGCATCGAGCGGCGGATTGGTGACTTGGGCGAAGAGTTGCTGGAAATAGTCGCTCAACTGTCGTGAGCGGCTGCTCAATACTGCGATGGGCGTGTCTGTGCCCATAGAGCCGACGGCCTCCTTGGCGTTGGCGGCCATCGGAGCCAACAACAGCTTCTTCTCTTCGTGGGTGTAACCGAAAGTCTGCTGCCGCTGTATCAGCGACCCCTCTTCGCACCGTCGCGGTGCGGCGGCTGGAAGGTCCTCGAGCGTTGTGAGGTTCTGGTCGATCCAGGACTGGTAGGGACGGGCTGCTCCAAGACGCGACTTGATCTCGTCGTCTCGAATGATGCGTTTCTCGTTGGTGTCGATGAGGAACATCCGGCCGGGCTGGAGGCGGCCCTTCTCGACCACCTGGTCCGCTGGTACCTCGACCACGCCGACTTCGCTCGCCATGATCACCAGACCCTCCGCGGTGACCCAGTAGCGCGAGGGGCGCAGACCGTTGCGGTCCAGCACTGCGCCGATCACTTCCCCGTCGGTGAACGCGATCGAGGCGGGACCGTCCCAGGGCTCCATTCGAGTTGAATTGAACTGATAGAAGGCTCGCTGGGCCGGGTCCATGTGCTGGTGGTGTTCCCACGGTTCGGGGATCATCATCAACACCGCTTCATCCACGGAGTACCCCCCGAGGACCAACAGTTCGAGTGCCTCATCGAAACCGGCGGTGTCGCTGGCTCCCTCTGTGCAGACTGGGAAGGCGCGTTCGAGCCCCGGAAGATGCGGTGATTCGAGCAGGGCCTCACGGGCGCGCATCCAGTTGCGGTTCCCGGCGATGGTGTTGATCTCGCCGTTGTGGGCGACCATCCGGTAGGGGTGGGCAAGGGGCCACGAGGGGAACGTGTTGGTGGAGAAACGGGAGTGCACCAGGGCCAGCGCACTCTCGACCCGGTCGTCGCCTAGGTCTTGGTAGAAGTCGGCGAGCTGGGGAGGGGTGAGCATTCCCTTGTAGACGACCGTTCGTGAGCTGAGCGACGGGAAGTAGACTCGTTCGGAGGTTTTGGCTGCGCCGCCCATTGCCTTGCTGGCCGGTTCCTGGTCGCTGAGACGGCCCTCGGTCGGTGCGGGAATCCGGATCTCGTGCTCTATCCGTTTGCGGGCAATGTACGCTCGCCGGTCCAGGTCCAGGCCGCTCAACCCTTCGGCGCTGATGAAGATCTGTCGGAATATAGGCATCGTCATGAGCGCAGCGGACCCGATCACTGATTCGTCCACCGGCACATCGCGCCAACCCAGGGTGACCATGCCCTCTTCGTTGATGATGCGTTCGATCTCCTCTTGGGAGAGGCCTGCGCGGGCGACGCCTTCGCGTCGGTCGGTCCGGGGGATGAAGGCGACGCCGGTGGCGTAGCAACCCGGCTCCGGCAGCTCGAAGGGGACCACGTCGCGGTAGAAGCGGTCTGGTGTCTGGATCAGGATTCCTGCGCCGTCTCCGGTGTTGATGTCGGCTCCCTGAGCGCCGCGGTGCTCCATATTGCACAGCGCCGCGAACCCGGTGAGCAGCACATCGTGGCTGCGTCGACCGGCGATGTCGCAAACGAAGCTGACGCCGCAGGCGTCGTGTTCGTTTCGAGGGTCGTAGAGACCTTGGCGCGGGGGCTGTCCGCGAAGCATCTGCATCTCCTGGGAGGGTTCCGGTATTGAGGCGTGAAGCCAAAACACGTGAACGGGGACGACGCTGGCCCGGCTCAGACGTTCCTCAATGATACCGAACTTGTGCCCAAACACGCCATTGGGTTCCGAAGCGGCCTCGCCCCATGCGCCTGGCGGCCCACCGCCGCGGGCGCGCCGAGCGCAGCATCGATGCCTGAATTAGAGGCCGAGCGGATTGATCCCGCATGCGGCCGCGCCCGAACGAGGCCGTGGCCCGAGCGGCCCGTGAACGCAGTGAACAAGAGCGGAAGACAACTGCTGTCAGCGCACGCACGATGCTCAATCCGCGCGCGTTCTAAGGTCGTTCCCTCAACCGTGCAATGCCGCACGGGCGGTGCGGTAAGGCGCTGCGAACATCAACAGCACCGGAAAGATCTCCAAACGCCCAATCAACATGAACGCGGCGAGCAGCAAACGGGCTGGCTGGCTGAAGGCTTCGGCGTAGGACGAGGTCGGCCCTGCCTCACCGAGTGCGGGCCCCATGTTCCCCAACACCGAGATGATCGTTCCGATAGAGGTGTTGAGATCGCCGCCGAGCATGGTCAGAGCGACGGCGCCGAAACAGATGAGCAGGACGTAGAACAGGAAGAAGCCGGCCACGCGGGATACCAAGTCTTCAGACACTGCCACTCCCCCGTGCTTCACCGCGAAGACGGCGCGGGGCTGTTGAGTGTGCCTTATCGAGCGCATCATGTGACCGGCGAGCACTCTCGCCCGCATGACCTTTATGCCCCCGGAGGTGGAGCCTGCCGATGCGCCCACGACGAACAGCATCAGGATCACCATCTGAGCCGCCGGCGCCCATACAGCAAAGTCGCCCGCAGACTCGGCACCCATCGCATTGCTGAAGCCCGTGCTGGTGCCCAGCGAGATCACGTTGAACACGCCTGCTCTCAGTGCCTCGCCTCCCCCGAGAGGCTCGCTGAGCCACAGCACCGCGACCACGACGGCCGCCGCCCCCACGATCAGCGACACGAAGGTTCGCAACTCCGAGTCGCGGGCGTAGGCACCAAAGTCGCCGTGGGCAGCACGCCAATGGAGCGCGAAATTGACGGCCCCGAAGAGCATCCCGGCGATTATCACCAATTCGACCAGAAGGCTGTCGAAGTGCCCGATCGAGTTCGCATAGGGTGAGAAACCGCCGGTTGCCGCGGTCGTGAGACCGTGGGCGATGCTGTCGTAGAGACCGGGGCCAGGAACAACGAACAGCGCGACCGTGACTCCCACCGTGGACAACGCATATATGGACCACAGCTGCCTGGCGGTCTCAGACACTCGCGGCGCCAGCCGGTCCGAGGAGGGACCGGGTGCCTCTGCGGCGATCAGGTCCAGGCCTCCGACCCCCAGATAGGGCAGCACCGTCACGGCCAGAACGACTATTCCCATGCCCCCGTACCACTGGCTGAGCTGCCGGTACATCATCAGGCCCCGACCCGGTCGTTCAAAGTTTTCCATGACCGTGGAGCCGGTGCTCGAGTACCCCGAGGCGGACTCGAAGATCGAGTTGACCAGTTGCTCGACGAAATCGACCCCGGGAGTCGCGAAGGTGCCCGCAAGCACGTATGGCACCGCGCCGAACAAGGTCATGGCCGCCCAGGTCCAGCCGACTGCCGCGAAGACGTCTCGCGTCCGCGTTGAACCGACGCGGGTGCGCCACCACAACAGACCCCCGACACCACCGGAAATCACCGCTCCAAGTGCAAGCGCACCGCTGTCCTGGTTCGTTGACGCCAATTCGATCAGCACGCAAATCGCCATGCCCGCGGCAACGAATATCAGGGCCAGTCCCATCACATGCAGGGCGGTGCTGGGGCGGCCGACTGGTGTGCCGTGCAGCATGGTTGCTCGGCGTGCCTGGCCTGCACGGGTCCGCCAGAAACCTCTCATCGTTGCCTCCCCGCGGAGGCGCCGAACGCCGTGAAGCGAAGGCGCGCCCTGGGAAAGCGCCGGCGAAGCGAGCGACCGATCTTCTTGCGGGCATGAACGCCCCAGACGATGGCGATCATCAATGGAACCAGGGAGAGACGTCCAGCCAACATGAACGGCACCAGCGAAATCCGCGCCCAACCATTGAAATTGCTGAGCTCGCCGTAAGGACCTGTGCCGATCCCCGGACCGTGTGTCGCAAGCACCGAAATGCCGGTGTAGATGGCGCCGACGAGGTCGACGCCGGCGAGTGCCAGCAGTCCAGCCGCGGAAGCACAGGCAGCAAGATGAGCGGTCTGATGGCCGGTCATACGTTCGATGGCACGATTGTCGACCGCTCGCCCACTGCTCTTGAGCACGACCACAGCACCAGGATCGAGTTGGCGACGCAACTCTCGTCGGGCGAAAGCGACCAGGATTCGAGCCCTGCCGATACTCAGGCCCCCGCCGGCAGAGCCGGTCATCGAACCTGTGGCGATGATCACCAATAGCAGCGTCACCACGCCGTGGTCGAGAGCGGTCCAGTCAGTGACTGCGAAACCGGTCGTGCTCGCTGACGAAGCGATCGTGAACAGCGAGTCATGCCAAGAGAGTTCATCGGCACGCCACCAGACCACCAGTGTTCCCACTAACAGGACTGCGCCGTAGGTACGGAGCTCCGCACTGCGGACCAGCGCCTTGGCTCGACCCCTGATCGCCCACCAGATAACGGCGTAGCTTGCACCGGCGATGATCATCCCGATCGTGGCCACAGCCGCGGCTGCTGCTCCGAAACTTGCGAACGAGTCTGGCGCCGATGAGAACCCACCGGTCGAGATTGTGGTGAGCGCATGCACGGCGCTGTGTTTGGTTCCCATTCCTGTGGCGGCGAACGCAACCCCGATGAGCGCGGTGATGCAGAGATAGATCACCACGATCTGACGTTGACGGGTGCGTTTGTTCCGCGCGAAGTCGTCGTTGGCGATCCACTCCGTCGGGGCGAGGCGTTTCTGTTGCAGTGCCGTGGGCAACGCCACCACCCCGGCGACGATCCCCACCAGTCCGCCGAGCCACTGGGTGGATGCCCGCCACAATGTCATGGGCACTGACAATTCGGTCGGGTTGAGGGTCGTCACCGCAGTGGTGCTGAAACCGGCAGCGGACTCGACCAAGGCGTCATCGACGCGCTCGATGGTCCCAGTGATCAGATAGACCGCCGTTCCGACAACGACCAGCACCAGCCATGTGGCTGCCAAGCCCGAAAGGACTGCTGAAGTGGTGGGTCTTGGGCGTCGGACCAGCTTGGCCCGTGAGAGCATGCCGATTCCGGCGAACAACACTGCGCCCGCAGCCAGCGCCACGCTGTCACCGAGATCATCGGCCAGACCCGAGATCGCACAACCGCCGCTGACAATCCCCAAGCCCAATAGCGCGTCGCTGACCGACAACAGGATGTGTGAGTCTCGAAGCGTTCTGTGGGCATCGAATGCCCGGGCTCGGGCTCGCGAAGAGCTGCGAAGTGGCTTCACCCGAACACTCGTCGTACCTCATCTACCGCGATGGGTACAGCGAAGGCGACAATATGGTCGCGGCCCCGCAGGCGCGAACGGCCCCGCGCTATCTGGGCCTTGCCATCACGTACGAAAGCTCCGATGAGGACGTCTTTGGGAAGACCCAGGTCCTTGACCAGCGCACCGTCGGCTGGGCTGTCGACCGCAACCTCCAGTTCGAGCACTTCGGCGTTGCCGTGCAGGAAGGTCTCCACCGCAGCCACGTCTCCACGCACGAAGCGCAGGACGCCGTTGGCTGTGGCAGTCCGCGGAGAGAGCGCAACATCAATTCCCACATCTCCCACCAGTTTGAGCAGAGCAAGGCGGTGCACCACGGCCACGGTCTCTCCAGCACCACTCGATTTGGCGTACAGGCAGGCCAAGATGTTGGCATCATCCTCGCCGGTGAGAGCAACGACCATGTCGAAGCGTCCGACGTCAGCCTCCTCCAACAGATCTGCGTCGGTGATGTCGCCTTCGAGGATCACTGCTTCATCGAGCTTTTCGGCCAGAGTCCGTGCCCGCTGCGGTGATCGTTCGACGATCACGACATCTATCCCTCGTGCGGTCAGTCGTTGAGCCAGGATCTCGGCGGTGCGACCGCCTCCGAGCAGCATCACTCGGTGCAAGGTGAAACGTTCGAGGCCGAGCAGTTCAAAAACCAGCCCCCGTGCACGGCGTTTCAGTACCAGGCGCAGGTGGTCGCCAGCTTCCAGATGGTGGTTGCGGCGCGGGATGATGATCTCCTCGGCACGCCCGATGGAACCGACTACGAACTCCCACTCCGGCTCGAACTCCGCGCCGATGTCCTTGAGCGAACGCCCCACCAGCGGCGAATGCGGCGCTAAACGGGCACCGATGACCAACACCTCGCCCCCAGCCATCTTGGCGACTTCGTCGGCGCCCGGATAGTCAATCAACTCCAGAATGTCTTCGGCAGCTTCGGAGTCGGGATCGATGACCAGGTCCACGCCAGATTCTTGTCGCAGTTCCGCGGCGTCTCTGTCGCGGAGCTCCGAGGCTTCGATGCGGACGACAGTGCGCTTGACGCCCAGCAGCTTCGAAAGTTGAGAACACAACAGATTGACCGCATCGTCCTTGGTGACGGCCACCACCAACTCGGCGTCTTCGACTCCGGCCCGGCGCAGTGTCTCGGGATGTGTGCCGCTGCCTTCGACGACCAGCACATCGAGATCTTCGTCGAGTTGGCGGAGGCGTTCCCGGTTGAGGTCGATTATCGCGACGTCATGTCCTTCCCGGCTGAGACGATCAGCGACGTAAGTGCCAACCTCGCCCGCTCCAACCACGATGACGTGCACGACCCTTGTCTACTCCTGTTGGGGACGGTTCGCTGATTTCTTTCCGCTACAGGGTGCCGGAGCGGAACACTGTAACTCTAGTGTCTGTCACCACTGCGTCTAGGGGGATGTCCCACGGCTCGGCGGGGATCCGCTCTACCTCTTGAAACGTGTGCGCGATTCCAATGAAGGCAGGCCGCGTGTCGCCGAGACGGCCGAAACAGCGGTCATAGAACCCCCCGCCTTGACCGATCCTCGCGCCGGTGCGGTCGAAAGCTACCAACGGAGCAAGTACCGCATCGTGGGTTCCCAGATCCAACACTTGGGAACCGACCGGTTCTGAGATACCGAAGGTCCCTCTGGTGGAGGCTGTGGTGGGCAGCCATCTGACGAACTCCAGGTCATCGTCGACGACCCTCGGCACGGTGACCGTGGCCCCTCTGGCGATCAATCGTGACAGGACCTCGTCGATGTTCACCTCGCCGCGCACCGAGCGGTATCCGGCCACCGTTTCTGCTGTGCGCAGGATTTCGATCTTCTTGAGGTTCTCGACCACCGCTGCGGTGACTTGGGTTTGGTTCTCGCGGTCCAGACCGGCGCGCCGTTGGCGCATCTGATGGCGGATCTGTTGGCGTTTCGCTGCGTTGGTGGTCATCGTGGGACTGTGGTGCCGACCGAGTCCTCAGGCTGTGGCGCTAGACGAAGGCGCTGGCGAACACCAGTGAGACGATAGTCATCACCTTCAACAAGATGTTCATGGCCGGGCCGGAGGTGTCCTTGAAGGGGTCGCCGATGGTGTCGCCCACCACCGCTGCCTTGTGCGGGTCTCCACCCTTGCCCCCGTGGGCGCCTGCTTCGATGTACTTTTTGGCGTTGTCCCATGCTCCGCCGGCGTTGGCCATGAATATGGCGAGGGCGAAGCCGGTCACCAGCGCGCCGGCGAGAAGACCGCCGAGCATGTCGACGTCGATGAAACCGGCGACGAGGGGAACCACTACAGCAAGCGCGCCGGGGACGACCATCTGCTTCAGGGAGGCGTCGGTGGATATCTGCACGCACCGTGCAGAGTCCGGTGAAACGCCCTCGCGCCCCTCGCGCAGTCCGGGAATCTCACGGAACTGTCGGCGCACCTCCTCGATCATGGTGGCCGCAGCCCGGCCCACCGCGTCGATGGTGAGCGCGGCGAACAGGAACGGCAGCCCCGCTCCCAAGAACAGTCCGATGAAGACGTCGACCTCTCCGACGTTGAGGCTCAGCGCTCCGCCTTCCTGTGAGACCGCGAACTCAAAGCTCTTGAACAGTGCCAGCGCGGTGAGGGCCGCTGACCCGACTGCGAAACCTTTGGCGATGGCCGCTGTGGTGTTGCCGAGCGAGTCGAGGGCATCGGTGACCTCCCGTACCGATGGGTCGAGTTCGGCCATCTCAGCTATTCCCCCTGCGTTGTCGGCTATCGGCCCGTAGGCGTCTACTGAGACGACCACGCCGGTCGTGGCCAGCATGCCGATGGCGGCAACCGCGATTCCGTAGATGCCGCCTCCGTCGCCGAGTGTCTGTTCACCGCCCCAGTAGGCGACTCCCACGCCGACGAGAACCAGAAGCACCGACGAGGCGACCGAGATCATGCCGGCGCTGATTCCGGAGAGAACCGTGGTCGCAGGTCCGGTCTCGGACTGCGCGGCGATCCGCTTCACCGGGCTGTAGTGGTCCGAGGTGTAGTACTCCGCCGTCTTGCCCAGGGCCCAGCCGACCAGGAGGCCGCCGATCACCGAGATGGCGAGTCCGTAGGGGGCGTCGTAACGGTCGTCGCCGAACATCCAGTAGGCGACGCCGACGGTGGCGACGACGGTGAGGCCCATAGCAACGTTCGTGCCCCGGTGGAGTGCTTTGCTCAGGGCTTTGCTGTCGGTGCTGTCTCCGCCCTTGACCAGGAACGAGCCAATGATCGAGGCGATCATGCCCACGAAAGCGATCGCCATCGGGAACATCAGCCGTGAGATGTTCTCGTCGAGACCGGCGTCGGCTGCTGCGAGGCCGCCCGCGACTGAGAACGCGGTGAGCGCTACCGGGGCGATGATCGAGCCGACGTAGGACTCGAACAGGTCCGCACCCATGCCGGCGACGTCGCCGACGTTGTCGCCTACGCTGTCGGCAATGCTCGCTGGATTTCGCGGATCGTCCTCGGGGATCCCCGCTTCGACCTTGCCGACCAGGTCCGCTCCGACGTCTGCGGCCTTGGTGAAGATCCCGCCGCCTACACGTGAGAACAACGCTATGGAGGAGGCGCCGAGCCCGTACGCGGTGACCACTTCGAACGCCTTGTCGATCTCGAGCCATTCGACGAATAGCAGGTAGGTGAACATCAGGCCGAGCAGGGCCAGGCCTGCCACCGCGAAGCCCATGACCGCGCCGCCCCTGAAAGCCACTGGGAGTGCTGCCGAGGGGCCCTTCCGGGCGGCTTCGGTGGTGCGGGCGTTGGCCATCGTTGCCACCGTCATGCCTGCATAACCGGCGGTGGCGGAGAGCACCGCGCCTATCACGTAGCTGAGCGAGGCGAAGGGGTCGATGACGATCGCCAACAGGATGATCATCACCAACACGAAGACAGAAACCCAGGTGTACTCCTGTTTGAGGAAGGCTCGAGCGCCTTTTTGGATCTCCTTCATCAAGAACACCATCCGTTCGTTGCCCGGAGGCGCCGATTCGACGGACTTGTAATAGAAACCTGCCAGTAGCAGGCCAGCGACGGCTGAGATCATGGCCAGGTAGGGGACGGCGCTCACGAATTCTCCTGTTCGTTTCTGAGAAGTGCCTCGAAGGCTACGGGGCTTCGAGTTGACCGAGACACGCTACCGAGCTGAGCGCCGAGCCGACACGGGTGTGTTGAGATGGGTGCTTGGACTAGCTGGCGATGTCGAGCACCGTGCGGATGCCGTCGGTGGCGTGAAGCTTGGCGATTCCCTCGTTGACGCCCTCGAGTGGCATGCGGTGGCTGATGAACGGTTCGAGGTTGAGGCGACCGGTACGCCAGAGGTTGAGCATCAGGGGGATGTCGCGGGTGGGCCAGCAGGCGCCCAACAGACAGCCGAGCAGTCGCTTCTGCATGGTCATGAACAGCACCGCAGCGTTGATGGTCACGTTCTCTTCGATCGGTGGAGCACCCACCATCACCGTGGTGCCGCCGACACGGGTGCTGTTGATCCCCTGCTCCACCAACGCTGCGCTTCCGACCGCGTCGAAGGCGTAGTCGGCTCCCCGACCGCCGGTCAGATCCATGACCGTGCTCACGAGGTCATCAGATGTCGGATCGATCAGATCGGTGGCTCCAAAACTCGATGCCATCTCACGGCGGCCCTCGGCGGGATCCGAGACGATGATGCGACTCGCCCCGGCAACGGCGGCACCGCTGACAATGGCCTGCCCGATACCGCCTAGGCCCATGACCACCACGGTCGCGCCCCTCTCGACTTTGGCGGTGTTGAAGACTGCACCGACGCCGGTCTGCATGGCGCAGCCGATGACACAGGCCACGTCGAGTGGAACATCAGGGTCGATCCGGACGGCGCCCGATGCCGGCAGGACTGTGTATTCGGCGAACGCTCCGACCCCAAGGCCCCTCCACACCGGCGCGCCTGCGCGGCTGAACGGAGTGGTGCCGTCAGGACGGGCATTTTTCGCGAACGACAGCGCCTCGCCGCATTCGGTGGCCTCATGCCGAGCGCAGGCATCGCAGTGACCGCACGGGGCCAACGGCGTCAGCACGACCTGGTCCCCCACCGCCAGTTGGGTCACCCCGGAGCCCAACATCTCCACGATGCCACTGGCCTCATGTCCGAGAATCGTCGGGACACTGTGGCCTGAGTCCTGCACCGTGGTGTCACTGTGACAGATACCGCAGTTCGAGACTTTGATCAGGACTTCGTTGGCCCGAGGTTCCTCAATGTCGATGTCGCCGACTATTTCAAGGGGAGAACCTCCGGCGGTCAGCAGCGCAGCTCGCATCGCGGCGACCCTAGTGGGACCCGATCGCTGGTACGACATTGCGGCGCGCAGCAGTCAGCGAGGCCAGGACTTCGCGCATGGCGTTGAGGGAGTGTCCGCTGAGAAAGTAGTCCACATGAGGCAACGCCGCTTCCATGCCTCCGACGAGAGGTTCGTAGTCGCCTTGTGCGGCTCGCGGGTTGACCCAAATGATGCGATGCGCCAAACGCCTGAGTTGCTGCATACGACGGGCAAGTTCGACCCCGGCGTCGGCATCCCAGCCGTCCGAGGCAATCAGCACAACCGATCCTCGCACTGTGTTCGACCACACGGGGCTCAACAGCAACTGTTTGAGACTTCCGGCTATCCGAGTACCGCTGAAACGATCCTGAACCTCGTCGGTCATGCGGTCAATAGCCGCCGCGGGATCTTTGTCACGCAGCGCCACAGTGACTCGCCGCAGCGACGTCGCAAAGGTGAACACTTCTGCACTACCGCCGATCACGAGACTTCTCATCAGGTGCAGATAGATCCGGGTGAACGATTCCATCGAACCGCTCACGTCTGCCACCACAACGATGCCGCGGGGTTTGAGTCGGGGTTCCCGGCGATACAGACGCATCGGCTCGCCCGCCGTGGCTCGAGCCGCCAGCAGAGTTGCGCGAAGATCGACCCGGTGTCCTTTGGTGGATGCTTGCAACCGGCGACTGAGCCGCTGGGGGTAGTCGACCAGCACCTGTTCGAGCCAGGTTCCCAGAATTGTCAAGTCCTCGGCGTTCAGTTGGTCGAACGGCGTGTCTGCCATTCTGGCGACAGCAGACGGCAACAACTCGGGCAGAACCGAATCTGCTGAGTCTTCAACGACTGACTGGTTGTCGACGATCTCCGGTTGCTGTTCTGAAACATTGCGCCCACTGGCGAGGCTGAGCCCGTTGTCCGGCGCCGAGCGCATGGCGACGCTTCCAGAGGAACGCACTGTCGCAGGCTGCGGGTTGTTGAGTCCCCGTGAAACGGCCAGACTCTGGTCGTCGAACACCTCAGCGAACACTGAGTCGAAAGCAGCCAGATCCCTGCGATCATGCACCAAGCAGGTCCTGGCAACCCAGTAGAGCGAAGACTTGTCGTTGGGTTGGCAGCGAAAGAAGGCTTCGCTGAATCTCTCAGTTGAGGCCATGCCCACCCCGACGCCGTTGAGGCGCAGCCGGTTGGCCAAAGATGTCGCGAAGACAGCGATGTCAACGGATCGAAACAGGATCGGACCGTCCAATAGTTCTCACTCCCCGACAGCCAAAGACCCACCAAGGATCGCCTCGTTGACTCTTTTCAGGTCATCGGGAGTCTTGACGATCGCTCCAATGGTGCTGCGAGCGTTGGTGATGTCGAGACTGGTGACGCCCAGGGCGTAGAGGGCACCCACCCAGTCGATCGCCTCTGCTACCCCCGGGGGTTTGTCGAGATCCAGTTCACGGGTCTGTATCACGAAGGCGGTAGCCGCGTTCACGAGAGGCTCAGCCGCCTCGACAACGTTGCGGCGCACGATCTCAGCAGCACGCTCCACGGAGGGAAAGTCGATCCAGTGGTAGAGGCAGCGCCGTTTCAGCGCGTCATGAAGTTCGCGACTGCGATTGGAAGTCAGGATCACGATCGGATCGATGGTTGCGACGAATGTGCCGAGTTCGGGTATCGAGATCGACCGCTCCCCCAGAAACTCGAACAGCAGAGCCTCGAACTCGTCGTCAGCCCTGTCGATCTCGTCTATCAGCAGCACCGCGGGAGCCGGTCCCGAATGTCGCAACGACGCGAGCAGCGGGCGGTCGAGCAGGAAATCGTCGGTGAACAGATCGGTGGCGGAGACACTGGCGTTCGACGCTTCGGCCAGCCGAATCTCCAGCAGCTGTCGAGAGTAGTTCCACTCGTAGAGCGCCTCGGTTGCGGTGATCCCCTCATAGCACTGCAACCGGATGAGTGGTCCGCCGACAGCTGTCGCCATCGCTTTGGCGGCTGTGGTCTTGCCAACCCCCGGTTCACCTTCCAGGATCAGCGGTTGGCGTATCGACTGGGCCAGGAACAGTGCGATAGACAGCCCTTCGTCGACGAGATAGTCAGCGCTGTCGAGAGCAGCGACGAACGAATCGCGGCCTTCAATGATCGTCATGTCAGCGCTATGAGAGTCATGTCAGCGACTCGGCGGCAAGCAGTTGCTGATAGTCGTCCCAGGTATCGACGTCTCTGGGGATCGGTTCATCGAATGAAACCTCCAGCACTTCGTGACGACCCGATTCGAGCAGTTTCCAGACAGCCTTGTCACCTTGCAACCCGCTCAGTTCGCCGAAGAGCGCGCGGGAGAACCAGAAGGGATGGCCGCGACCGTCGGAGTAGCGACACACCGCCAGCGGGACATCGGCGCTGTTGGCGACGAGACAGTCGATTATTCTGGGGGTCACCCCTGGCTGGTCGCCCAGACACAACACGATCCCGCAGGCCCGCTCGTCGACCGAATCGAGAGCCGCCACAATCGACGAGGAACAGCCAGTCGTGAAAGCAACGTTCTCCACGACCGTGCAGTGGCTGAAATCGACGGCGCCGCGCACTTCGGGAGCGGCACCACCGATAGCCACCACCACCTGTCGACAAGACGATTCAACCGCTGCGTCGACTGCCGCTTGCAACAGCGGCCGACCGCGGTATTCAAGGAGTTGTTTCGGTTGCCCCAGGCGTCGAGAAGAACCGGCGCCGAGAACCAGCCCGGTGACGAACGGACCGCCGCTGTCGGTGGATGATCTCACTGACCAACCTGGGCCTCTTCAAGGAATCGGATGCGACAACCAGGATTGCAGAACCAATAGTCGCCACCGTTCAGCGCAACACGAGCAGTATCGGCTCCTACCATCACGGTCATTCCGCAGACG
Organism: uncultured Acidimicrobiales bacterium; assembly: GCA_951812975.1. Taxonomy (GTDB): domain Bacteria; phylum Actinomycetota; class Acidimicrobiia; order Acidimicrobiales; family Aldehydirespiratoraceae; genus VXYK01. The sequence continues at coordinate 82,096 of CATOTC010000006.1, forward strand.
GGATCAACCGCGGACTCCGGAGTCTTCAGGGACGCAACCGGGGGTGGCGCCAAGCCGTCGATGCGTACCGAACGCACCAGATCAGCGAGGATCGACAGGGCGATCTCTTCGGCGGTCCTCGCCCCGATGTCCAACCCGACCGGAGTTCTGATCGCCGCTCGGTCTTCTGTGGAGAGGTCGAGTTCAGAGAGCACAGCCTCCCCTCGGGTGGAACTGGCGACCAGACCAATGAAACCCACTTGGGCTTCGAGAGCAGCTCGGATGGCTTCGACCTCGTTGCGCCCGTGGCTGGAGATGAGAACAGCAATGTGCCCCGCGACGTCGGGCACTTCGGCACTGCGCTGAACTCCGAATCCAAGGCCTTCCGCAAACAACTCGAGAGCATGGGCGATAGGGCTGTTCCCCACAATGGCGAGGCCTGGTGCGGGAAGCCTCGGTTCAAGGAATATCTCAAGCGCTCCACCTGAGAGGCAGGGGTTGACCACAGTCAAGGAGCCGTCACTCTCGGGAAAGTCATCAGCTCCCTCCGGCAGGATGCGCAGCAGCAGTGAAGCACCCGACTCGAGCAGCGGCACGGCGGCGAGCCGGACCGATCCTTCGGCGCACTGCCCTCCTACGAACCCCTCGATTGAACCGTCGGCGAAGACGATCGCTGAGTCGCCGGGCCTGGCCGAAGTCGGACACTGCGCCCGTACCACGGTCGCCGAAACGAACGGCGTGCCCGCGTTGATCAACTCCGCGGAGCGGGTCGCGCGGCTGGCTGGCGTGCGCATTGAGGATCAGATCGGGGGCGTATGGTTGCCCTGCATGGCCTCCCACACTCGTGAGGGTGTCAGCGGCATGTCCGCGTGGCGAATGCCGTACGGCTTCAAAGCGTCAACGATCGCGTTCACTATCGCGGGCGGCGAACCGACCGTGGCGGATTCACCGATGCCTTTGGCGCCGATGGGATGGTGCGGCGACGGAGTCACGGTGTGTCCGGTCTCCCAGTCGGGCGTCTCCAGAGCAGTGGGGATGAGGTAGTCCATCAGAGAACTAGACATGCAGTTGCCGTCTTCGTCGAAGGCGATGATCTCCATCATCGCCATCCCGACACCGTCGGCCAGACCTCCGTGCACTTGACCCTCAATAATCATCGGGTTGATCTGGGTGCCGCAGTCATCGACCGCGATGAAGCGACGAACCTTCACCACCGCAGTGCCGGGGTCAACATCCACTACACAGATATACGCGCCGAAGGGGTAGGTCAGGTTCTCGGGGTTGTAACAGATCTGCGCTTCAAGTCCACCCTCGATCCCGTCTGGCAGGTCGCCCGCTCCATGAGCTCTCATCGCTATTTCCTGGATGGTCACAGACTTGGACGGATCACCCTTCACCGAGAAGGAGCCCTTGCTCCATTCCAGGTCAGCGACGGAAACCTCAAGCATCCCCGAGGCGATGATCTGAGCCTTGTCGCGCACCTTGCGGGTGACCATCGCTGCGGCCGCGCCCGAAACCGGGGTGGAGCGGCTCCCGTAGGTGCCGAGTCCGAAGGGGGTGTTGTCGGTGTCTCCGTGGACGACTTCGATGTCTTCGGGGGGGATGCCGATCTCCTCAGCCACGATCTGGGCGAAAGTTGTCTCGTGGCCCTGCCCCTGAGTCTTGACCGACAGACGAACGACGGCTTTGCCGGTTGGATGAATTCGGAGTTCGCAGCCGTCGGCCATGCCGAGGCCCAGAATGTCCATGTCCTTGCGGGGGCCTGCACCGACGGCTTCGGTGAAGAACGCCACGCCGATCCCCATCAACTCGCCGTTAGCGCGCCGCTCAGCTTGTTCGCGGCGGAGTTCGGCGTATCCGGCCATGTCCATGGCCTTGCGCATGGCCGGCTCATAGTCGCCGGAGTCGTACACCCAGCCGGTCTTTGTCTCGTATGGGAACTGTTCGGGTTTGATGAAGTTCTTCAGGCGCAGTTCGGCCGGGTCCATATCGAGTTCGTAGGCCAGACAGTCCACGATCCGCTCGACGAGGTAGACCGCCTCAGTGATACGGAACGAACACGCATAGGCGACACCGCCGGGTGCCTTGTTGGTGTACACGGCGGTCATCTTGGCGTGCGCCGCTTCAAGGTCGTAGCTGCCTGTGAAGACTCCGAAGAACCCCGCAGGATACTTGACCGGTGCGGCTACACCGTTGAAGGCGCCGTGGTCGGCCAGCACGTTGGTGCGTATCGCCAGGATCCGACCGTCGTTAGTGGCCGCGATATCGGCCTTCATCACATAGTCGCGGGCGAAACCTGTGCTGACCAGATTCTCGGTGCGGTCCTCCATCCACTTCACGGGCTTGCCGATGACCAGCGAGGCGACGATGGCGCACACGTAGCCGGGGTAGATCGGCACCTTGTTGCCGAAACCGCCGCCAATGTCTGGAGCGATGACACGAATCTTGTGTTCGGGGAGGCCCGCGACGAGCGCGTAGACGGTGCGATGTGCGTGAGGGGCCTGAGTTGTGCACCACAACGTGACCTGGCCCGACACACGTTCCACATCCGCCACGCAGCCACAGGTCTCCATGGGTGCCGGGTGGACCCGCGGATAGACGATCTCTTCGCTCACCACCACGTCAGCGCGCTCGAACACTTCGTCGGTTGCCGCTTCGTCGCCGGTCTCCCAGTCGAAGATGTGATTGTCGGTCTTGTTATCGAGGTCGTCGCGGATGACCGGCGAGTCCTCGTCGAGTGCGGTGCGAACGTCGACCAGAGGTTCAAGCCAGTCATAGTCCACTTCGATCAACTCGAGCGCGTCTCGGGCCGAGTAATGGTCCGTTGCGACTACGAACGCCACTTCCTGGTGCTGGAACCGAACCTTGTCGGTTGCCAGCACCGCCTGAACATCGTTTGACAGGGTCGGCATCCAGGCAAGGCCCTGGGCAGCCAGGTCTTCACCGGTGATGACCGCAACGACATTGGGGTGGGCCTCCGCCGCCGACTTGTCGATGCTGACGATTCGGGCGTGCGCCACGGGCGATCTGAGGATTGCCATGTGCAGCATGCCGGGCAGGGAAATGTCATCGACGAATTGGCCCATGCCCCTGATCAGCCTCGGGTCTTCTTTGCGAAGCAGCCGTCCGAACCCGATCGGTCGTTCCTCCTGCGCTTCTTCTTGTTCGGGTTCTGTCTCGGTTGTTGTCATGATGCACTCCCAAGCGAAACGCTGGTTTCGTGGTTGGCGGCCCACTGGATGGAGCGGACGATGGTCGAATATCCAGTGCACCGACATATCTGGCCGGAGATCGCCTCTCGGATTACGTCTTCACTGGGGTTGGGGTCGGCGTTGAGCAGGGCACGGGCCGTGAGCATCATGCCGGGGGTGCAGAATCCGCATTGCAGGCCATGGCACTGCATGAATCCTTCCTGTACGGGATCAAGCACGCCGTCGACTTCCAATCCTTCGACTGTGGTGACATCGTGCCCTCCGGCCATCGCCGCGAGCTGGGTACACGACTTCACCGGTTCACCGTCGATCAGAACGACGCAAGTACCGCAGTTGCTGGTGTCGCATCCCCAGTGCGTACCGGTTAGGCCCAGTTGGTCTCGGATGAAGTGTACGAGCAGGTGGCGGGGCTCTATCTCCTCGCTCACCTCTGCGCCGTTGACCGTCATGTTCACTTGCATCTCAGGTCTCCTGTCCCTGGGCTCGGGCTACCGCGGTTCGCAGTGCCCGTCGGGTGAGTTCTGCGGCCAGATGGGCCTTATAGGCAGCTGTTCCACGCCCGTCAGTTTCCGGCGAGCAGTTGCCCGCGGCGATCTCGCCGACACGCTGGTACAGGTCCTCGTTCGGAGCGGCACCCGCAAGGGCCTCGGCCACCGGTTGAATTGAAGTGGTGTTGGGTCCGACAGCAGCGAGCCCGACTCGTCCGTCAACAATGATGCCGGCGTCCATCCACACGGCCGCGCCTGCCGACACCACCGCCCAGTCCCCTGCCCGACGCTCCACTTTCTGATAGGCGCTTCCCCCTCCGGGGCGCAGCGGAATGCGAATCTCTGTGAGCATTTCGTTGTTGGCCACAGCCGTTTCGTAGGGACCGACATGGAAGGCGTGCATCGGCACCACTCTTTGGCCGTCGCTCGAAGTGATCACGCAACTTGCGTCGACTGCTGTGCACACCGCCGACAAGTCTTCAGAGGGATCTGCCTGACACAGCGACCCTCCGAGGGTGCCGCGGTTCCTCACAGTCGGATCGGCGATCACCCGTTCCGCATCGCGAAAGATCGGGAAGTGTCTGGCCAGAAGTTCGGAGTCAAGAAGATCGCGATGCCGAGCCATCGCCCCGATGCGGACCTCTGAATCAGCTTCACGGATATAGAAGAGCTCATTGAGATCGTTGATGTCGATCAGGTGTGTCGGGTTGGCGAGCCGCAACTTCATCATGGGCAGCAGGCTGTGGCCTCCGGCGATGAAACGCGCCTCGTCTCCCAGCTGTGAGCGAAGTGCAATGGCATGCTCCACGCTGGTCGCTCGCTCGTACTCAATCGGTGCTGGTACTTGCATATGTCCCCCGGGGGATTCGCGGTTGTGGACGATCCTAGAAGGAACAGCGGATTTCGGTCAAACCCTCCCGCCGGTTCAATCGGGTCTCGTGGTGGGGCCCAATTGTGCCAACACCCGGGCGGCGGTGCGATGGCCGGCATGGGTTGCCGAGACTGGATCGGCGCCGGCGCGGATGCTTGCCAGATAGCCGACAATGAAACCGTCGCCGACGCCGGTGCGGTCTCTGATTTGAGTGACCGGCGGCACATCGACAGTCTCGCTGCTGCCGTCGGCCCACAACACCCGCGTGGGTTGGGAATGGTCGGTGACGATCGTCGTTTCAGTGCCGGCGAAACACTCTTGATCTGCGAGCCCCAACTCTTGGTGCTCCTTGCGGTTCAGGATCACCGCCTTCGGGCCGGCGATTGCAACGAGTTCCTTGAAAGCTGCCGGACCGAAGTCACCGAGGTCTGCTTCGCTCGGGCCGCCGATGAACAGATCGAGCCGCTTCCCACGGGCGTCACCCAACAGGCGATCGACAGCTGTCGCCATGGGATCGGCGACGAAGGCGGTCGCCGCCAGATAGATCTGCGATGCGTTGTCGAGAACCGAGGGTTCTATCGCGAAGAGGTGGCGAGCAGTGCCCCTGTCGGTGAGCAGCGTCCGCCCGTTTCGTCCGATCAGGGTGAGGATCACTCCGGTTGCACCCTCGGCGTGCACAACCAGTTCGACGCCGCGGCGCTCCAAGTCCTCGGCGAGTGTCCTCCCGAGCGTGTCGTCGCCGATCTGGCCCACGAACCGCGGCGTTCCGCCCCCTTCGGCATCCAGAGCCGCGACGTTGGCCGCGCTTCCGCCTCGTACTCTCGCTGACCGGACCCTGTTGTCGAACCCCCCGCTCGGCACGCTCGGCAGCACAACGAGGATGTTCTCCAGAAGGTCTCCCACGCAGACGAGCACACCGTCAACTTAGTGCACCCATTACAGGGCGTGACGCGACGATCAGCTCAAGTGGGTCAGATGGCTGTTACTCCGTTGAGGAGCAACAGGGTGCCGAAGACGACCCCGGCGCTCCCGACTGTGGCTGTGCGCCAGTACGTTCCACGGATGTTGCCGACAGCAATGACCGCGACGACCAAGATCGCCGCGCCGATCATCCCGACCGCCGTGCCGGCGCCCCGTTCCGAACCGGCCGATATGGCCAGAATGGCGAGTGCAGGAGTGAGAATAACGGGAAAGCCCATTGGAACAATCCCGGCTCGCCAACCCTGCAGAGCCGGTTCTGGTGAAGGCGGCTGTATGAAGAGGTCGCGAGTCCCGACAACCAGCACAGCCGCGCCTGCGGCGATTCGAGATGACGATCCACTCACGTTGAGCCAATCCAGGATCGCCTCGCTCAGCACTGCAAGCAGGCCTACCGCGGCCACGCTGAGTGCGGTCGCGACGGCGACTGCTTGACGTCGAATATCGGTGCTTGTAGGAGCGCATGCTGCCACACGGAAGGGATTTGCAGCGCAGACTGCGGCCAGCGCTATCAGAGTTGAGCTCATTGGGGCATCCAATCTTCAAGGAGCAGCAGCGCCGAAAGGGCGTGCTGCTGATCGTCCATCTGGGTGATGTCGTTTCGGAACCAAGCGCCTTGAACGCGCAACGGTTCAGCGTATTGCTGGGCCTGCGCAGCGCTGACCTGGCGGTTCGTTAATAGGTGAGCGACGCAGTTTGTTCGCTCGTTCAGGGCATCGACATCGATGTCGGTCACTTCGAATCGATCCAGGAACCGCAGGTAGTTGCCGATGCCTTCGCCGAGTGTGCCGACACCGGCCGGGAGCGCAACGGTTCCTCTGGTGAGCCGGGTGATCCCACCCTGGCGTTGTGACTCGTATCGAACCTGCAGACCGAACAGACCGAGTTGTCGGGCCAGCCATTGCCTCGTCGCCGGGCCGTCAAGCTCAAGGTCAGGTTCAAGCTGCAGGTCGTCGGCATTCGGCCAGCGGCTCATCGTCTCGAGTGCGTACGCCCCCCAGTGGTCCGAGACCGGCGGCCATGGTGACTCAACACGGTCGCGGTCTTCGATCAGGTATCGATAGACACGCAGTGCAGGTTCGTCGAAGTTCTCGTCGGGGAAGGTCAGGTGGAGTCTCGCCAGAGCCCATAGAACCTCCCCGGTGAAGAACGGGGATCGACCGCTCGTCGATCCGGTTGCAGTGTTGATCGAGGCGCCCACAGAACCGTCGGCGTTGACTACTCCGGTCAAGGTGCGCCCGAGTGCCAGGAGCAGAGGGTCGCGGTCGTCTGCTCCGGTCGCCCATCGCCTCTCGTCCAGCGCCGCAACCAGCAGTCCGACAGAACCGCTGCGGGCGCTGGCGCCCCGCCCGAACACCAGACCGATGGGCGTGTTCAACAGGCGCTCATCGACATAGGCAAGGCCACGGTCGGCAATTTCGGCGGCTCCCTCGATACCGGCGGACTCTGCCTGGTACAGAGACAGCAACACACCTGCATGGCGGACATCGTTGTAGCCGCCAAGTGGCCGGTTCTCGGCGCGGTCATAGCGGTAGACGAAAGTTCCGTCGTCGTTGATGTTGGCGCCGAACCACGCGACGGTTGCGACCGCGGCTTCGTTCACCTCACCAGAAGAGGGTTGTCCGCAGCCCTCGGGGTGTACGACGAGAGCGACCACGCCAAGTACGAGGATCCAGGCCAAGACCCCGCGAACGACTCTGGTGCTGACCGGCGACACGCTGGCACGTTAGTGAGTCCCAGCGCGACGCGTACAGGGGCCGCTAACAGTTCGGGATCAGCATCGCCACTGCCGACTACCTAGCGCCACGCGTACAAGGGCCGCTAGCCGGATCGACGCGCAGAGCAGCGACGCTCCAGCTTCTGCGCTACGCGGTCAGGGGCGACTAGCAGTTGCGTCCGACCCTACGATTGCGTGATGCGACGATGGGCGATTCGACTCCTTCCAGTCTTCGCCGCTGTGCTGGTGCTGTCGCCGCTGTTGCGTGATCCGACCAGTGACACGTATCCCCTGTCGACCTACCCGATGTTCGCCACCGACCGCGGCCAAGTCCACAGCATCGCGACCGCGGTGGAACGAACCGACGACGGCTATGGGCGGCTGTCGCCCAAGCTGATCGCCGGGACCGACGAGGCGGTGCTCGCCTCGGTCACCGTAAAGCAGGCGGTACGCCTCGGCGAGGCGGACATTCTCTGTGAGGAGATCGTCGCGCGTCTCGGTGCCGACCGCCGAGTTGAAGTGCGCACTGAGACGCTCGATGTCGTCGCGCTGAGCGTGGAGGGCTCAGCCGACTCCACGGTCACCGTGCACGCAACCTGCGGGGGCGGATCGTGACGCAGCGATTGGCGATGCTGCGGATTCTGGTCTTCACCTACGCCGCCGTGTGGACGACCGTGCGGGCGCCCCATCTGCTCGACACCATCGACCTGGCCTCTCGCCGCTTTGCTGGAATCGGCCCGCTGTGGTGGCTCAGCGAGCCTGTCTCAGCGCTGGTGATCGTCGCGGCCGTGGCGTTGACGCCCATCGCCTGTGGCGCCGCGGCGTTGGGCTGGCAGTACCGCTGGTCCTCGCTGCTCGGGCTGGTGGGATTCCTGTTCCTCACCACCTATCGGAACTCCTGGGGTCAGATCTTCCACACGGAGAACCTGGTGGCGTTGCACATCTGTGTCCTGGCGTTGTTCCCGGCGGCTTGCGCGTACTGGTCATTGGAGAAGGCCGGGACTCCGACCGACCCGGCCGTCGGGGAAGAACTGGCGGGTTCGATCGTCAAGGCGCTGGCGGTGCTGACGGTCGGCACCTATTTCCTGGCTGGTGTCGCAAAGCTGAGAATAAGCGGCCTCGGCTGGATCGACGGCGACGTGTTGCGTCATCAGATCGCTTTCGACAACGCCCGAAAGGAACTGCTCGGCGACCCGACCGCACCGTTCGGGGCGCTGATGCTGCGCAATTCGTGGACGCTCGCGCCCGCGGCGGTAGCAGCCATCGTGGTTGAACTGGCGGCGCCTCTGGCCCTTGCCGGCCGCAGGGCCGCGTGGCTGTGGTGCGGTCTGGCGGTGGTGTTTCATTTTGTGATCCTCGCGGTGATGGCGATCGTCTTTCCGTACCACCTCATCGGCATCGCTCTGGCACCGTTGCTCCCGGTCGAGCGCCTTGGCACTACCGTTGCTGCGTGGCACTGCCGATTCCGGAAACGCTCCAAGAGATTACGGCCGACTGGCTGACGCTGGCTCTGCGTCAGCGCCGAGTCATCGCTGAGGAGACGACGGTGCTCGGCCGCACGTTCGAAGTCCTCGGTGTCGGGGAGGGCTTCGCCAGCGAACTGGCAAGGATTCAACTGACCTACGGAGGCGGCTCCGGTCCTGCGACCGTGATTGCGAAGATCCCCACTTCAGTCACCGACAACCGCAGCGGATCAGAGATGCTCGGCGTGTACGAGCGGGAACTGCGGGTCTACGAACAGATCCTCCCCGATATCGACGTGTCGGCCCCGCTCCTCTACTACGGCGACATCGAAGTCAATCCCGACGCTCCCAAACAGATTGAGCGGGTTCGCAGGATGGAGCGTCTACCGATCGCACTGCTGCGACTGATCATGTGGTTCCTGATCCGTTTCGGAAAGCCGAAGACGTTTTCGAGCATCCTGATCATCGAGGACCTGGCACCCGCTTCGATCGGTGATCAGGTCCAGGGTTGCGACCTCGACCGCGCCAGCGAGGCGCTCGAGGCTGTGGCGCGATTGCACGCCGCGACTTGGCAGGATCGCCGTCCCCCGGAGAGTCATTGGCTGGTCACGGGAGCGATTGCACCCCGTCTGTTCCATGCCGGATCCTTGAGCGCTCGACGAGGCTTCCTCAAGAACTACGGAAAGTACCTGAGCCCCCGCACCCGAGACCTGTACGAGTCGACGCGCCGCGACAACGTCGAGCGAACGGTACGGCTGCACCGAGACGTTCCCCAGTGCATGCTCCACGGTGATTTCCGGCTCGACAACATGTTCTTCGCTCCCGACGGAGGATTCCGAGCGCTGATCGACTGGCAGTTGTCGAGCTTCGGCCCGGGGGTGTTGGACATCGCCTACTTCATCTGCGGTTCGATCGACCCTGGGGTGTCCGAAGCTGAGATCGACGGACTTCTGGCCCGGTACCATGCCGCGCTGCGCTCCGCGGGCGTTGCGGACTATCCGTTCGAGGATCTGAAAGCACACTACGAGGACACTCTGGTGTTGCTGCTGGCCCGCATGGCCTCCGTCGATCTGCTCGATCTTGGTGAACAGGGCGGACGGGGCGCAGACTTGGTGTCAATATGGATTCAGCGGCTCGATGCCCGTATGGGCCGGGTGAGTTCGGGAAGGTGACGATGGCAGCAGACAAGCAGGCGGCAGACGAGCCAGTGCCCACCAACGCATCGGTATCGGAGATCCTCGATCCAGAGGCTTGGAGTCCGGTGGTCGGATTCGAGACCTTGACCGACGTCACCTATCACCGGGCCGAGGGCCAGGGCACCGTGAGGGTCGCCTTCAACCGGCCCGAAGTACGCAACGCCTTTAGGCCTCACACTGTCGACGAGCTTTACCGGTGCCTGGATCACGCCCGGATGTCCGCCGACATCGGCTGCGTGCTGCTCACCGGCAACGGCCCTTCGCCCAAGGACGGTGGCTGGGCATTCTGTTCGGGAGGCGACCAGCGCATCCGCGGCAGGTCCGGCTACCAGTACGCCACAGGTGAGACGGCCGACACTGTCGATGCATCACAGGCGGGACGGCTGCACATCCTCGAGGTGCAGCGACTGATCCGGACCATGCCCAAGATCGTCATCGCGGTTGTGTCCGGTTGGGCGGTTGGTGGAGGGCACAGCCTTCACGTCACAGCAGACCTCACCGTCGCCAGCGAGGAGTTCGCTATCTTCAAACAGACCGACACCGATGTGGCCAGCTTCGACGGAGGCTTCGGTTCTGCGTACCTGGCTCGTCAGGTCGGCCAGAAACGAGCTCGTGAGATCTTCTTTCTGGGACGCGACTATTCGGCCCGGCAGGCGTTCGAGATGGGGATGGTCAATGCGGTCGTCCCCCACGAAAGCCTGGAGACCGTGGCGCTCGAGTGGGCCGCGGAGGTCAACTCCAAGAGCCCGACGGCCCAACGAATGGCCAAGTTCGCCATGAACCTGATCGACGATGGTCTCATCGGTCAACAGGTGTTCGCCGGCGAGGCGACCAGACTCGCCTATATGACCGACGAGGCCGCCGAGGGGCGGGACGCCTTCCTCGAGAAACGAGACCCCGACTGGTCGAGCTTCCCCTGGTATTTCTAAGAACGTGCGCGGATTGAACATCGTGCGTGCGCTGACACCAGTTGTCTTCCGCTCTTGTTCACTGCGTTCACGGGCCGCTCGGGCCACGGCCTCGTTCGGTCGCGGCCGCGTGCGGGATCAATCCGCTCGGCCTCTAAGGCGCTCGCTGAGAGACGGCGAACGGTCAGGAATCCGGGATCGCCCAGTCGACCGGTTCCCGGCCTGCTTCGATTAGAGCCGAGTTGGCTCTGCTGAACGGCCTGGTGCCGAAGAACCCGTTGTGCGCGGAGAGCGGCGAAGGATGGACAGACTCGATGATGAAGTGCTTGTCGGTGTCGATCAGGGCGCGCTTGCGTCGGGCCGCGGCACCCCAGAGGACGAACACGACCCTCTGCTTCTTTGCGTTCACGCAGCGGATGACTTCGTCGGTGAACGTCTCCCAGCCGTGACCCTGGTGGCTGGCGGCTCGACGGGCCCGTACGGTGAGTGTCGTGTTGAGCAGCAGCACTCCGTTGCGGGCCCACGTCTGGAGGTTTCCGTGGTTGGGGGGCTTGATACCCAGATCCTGTTCCAGTTCAGCGAAGATGTTGATCAGGGACGGGGGTGGCTGCACTCCGTGACTCACCGAGAAGCACAGGCCGTGGGCTTGTCGCGGACCGTGGTAGGGGTCCTGGCCGAGGATCAGGACTTTCACGTCGGCCAAGGGGGTCAGATGAAGTGCTGCGAAGACCTCTTCGTGGGGCGGGTAGACATCACCGGCCATACGCTCGTCGCGCACGAAGGCCATGAGTTCACGCCAGTAGGGCTTGTCGAACTCTTTGCGGAGGACCGGATTCCAGTCTGTGGTGGGTGCCATGCCCTTGGGTCGCCGGCCGCTGCGGCTCAGTAGGGCCGGGTGCCGATCACCGAGGCGCGCTCCATCACCCGGATGTCTGGGTAGTAGTCGCTCGACGCGTAGTGCTGCACCGCGGCATTGTCCCAGAACACGACCGTGTCGGGTTCCCAGCTGACACGGAACTGGTATTCGATCGTGTCGGCCTGGCCCGACAGGTGCTTGATCAACTCCACACTCTCAACCTCATCCATACCTTCAATGTGGGAGGTGAAGTAGGTGTTGACGAAGATCAGCTTCCGACCGGTCACCGGGTGCGTGCGCACGACCGGATGGCGTACCAGCGGATAGCGCTCGCGCATCTCCTGCTGTTTGCCTTCTGGGACCTGGTGGGAGAAGGCGAGCATGTAGTCGTGGATTGCGTGGAGGTCGTCGATCCGAGCCTTGGTTTCATCGTCGAGCCCGTCGTAGGCCGCGGCCATGTCGCAGAATAGGGTGTCGCCGCCGGTGGGCGGAACCTCGATGGCGTGCAGGATCGCCCCCATCGAAGGGACCTCACGCCAGGTGACGTCATGATGCCAGCCGTTCTCGAACCCGCCGGTATCGGCCCCCTTCGCGAAGCGCACGAGTTCGGGGTGCTCTTCGTTGCCGGTGATGAACGGATGGATCTCGAGGTCTCCGAAACGTCTGGCGAAGGCTACATGCTGCGCCGAGGTGAGCGGCTGGTCGCGAAAGTAGATCACCTTGTAGTCAGCCAGAGCCTGGGCGATTTCAGCGATTGTCGAATCGGGCAGTTCAGAACAGATGTCGACCCCGCTGATCTCCGCGCCGAGGGTGACGCCGCGGGGTATGACTTCGATCTCGTTGAACTGTGGGCTGGCGAGGCGCTGACGTTCCGGTGCGAGGTGCAGCAACGGCCCGAGCGTCACATCGAAACGTTCGATCCGAACCCGTCCCGGCGCAACGTTGCCGGCCGGATCACTGGTTCCAGCCTCGACTTCAACTTCGGTTACGGCCATTTCGGATCCTCACTGCACTGTGGTCGGTCTCATCGTCGATTGAAATCCAAAGCAGATTCTATTGCAACTTGTGGTCTTCGGACGTTGAGGTTCTGTCTTGTTGGCTGGGTCGGGCAGTGCTCAGCGGCTGTAGCGTCGGGGGGTGGGCAACATGAAACGTGACGTGGTCGTCATCGGCGCTGGACCGGCCGGCGCGGCCGCGGCGATTCAGGCCGCGAGGGGTGGCGCCTCGGTAACGGTCTTCGAGAAGGCTTCGGCGGGCCGCGACAAGGTGTGCGGCGATGGACTGACTCCGCGGGCGGTGCATGCCCTCAACCAGCTGGACATAGACATGAGCGGTGCCCATCGAATCGACGGTCTGAGGATGATCGCCAACAAGACTCGTCGCGAACTGCCGTGGCCCGACAACGGGTCGTTCGCCCCCCACGGCGCAGTGTGGCCCCGTCGGCTTCTCGACGCGCACCTGATGGCCGCCGCCGCAGACGCGGGCGCTGAGATCATCTGGAATACCGAGGCGACTCCGATCCTGGAAGGCGACGGACGTGTCATCGGGGTGACCGCCGGTTCCGACAGATGGCACGCCCAGCTCACAGTGGTTGCGACTGGCGCACCCGGCAACGTCGCGCGGATGCTCGGCGCAGGGCGAGTAGAGAACGAACCGCATGGACTGGCCATCCGGAGCTATGCAGCCTCTCCGCGCCACGCCGAACGGCACCTTGAGGCTTGTCTCACTCTGCGCGATCCCGACGGCACACCGATCCCCGGTTACGGATGGATGTTCCCGGCGGGCGACGGCACGGTCAACATCGGTGTGGGAGCCCTGTCGACGATGAAGGGTTACAAGAAGCTCAACTTGAATCGTCTGATCGACTCCTACCGTGACCTGATCCGCGATGACTGGGAACTCGGTGACTACCTTGAGCGGCCGAGGGCCTGGCGGTTGCCGATGAGCGCGCAGCGCCGTCATGGTGACGGTTGGGTGGCGATCGGTGATGCCGCCGGCCTCATCAATCCGATGAACGGAGAGGGCATCGACTACGGGTTGGAGTCGGGGACTCTTGCTGCGGACCTGTTCCTCGCCGACCCCGCCGGAGCTCCGGAAAGCTACGATCGTCTCATCGGTGAACGATTCGACGCCTTTCTGCGAACCGGCCGGCGGTTCAGCTTCTTGATCGGTCACCCGCTGATACTGCGCACGGGCCTGCGCCTAGCCGTGGGAACGCAGGCAATCGCCAACATCACCCTCCAGGTGATGGGGAATCTGCTCGACGCAGACGCCCCTGGCGCCGCCGGCAGAGTGCTGCGCGCCGCCGACCGCGGCCTCGCCCTCGCCGACCCCCTACTCCGCAAAACCCGCGCCCCCGCCTAACGGCTCCGGGTACGCCCGGCGTAAGCTGAATTCATGAGCGACGTCACGCCTGCCGAAGAAGACCTGCCTCTCATCATCTCTGTTGACGACCACGTGATGGAGCCGAAGGACCTCTGGCAGCAGCAGCTTCCGGCGAGCGTTAGAGACCGGGGCCCGAGGGTCGTACAGGAGCAGATCCGCCTCAAGTTCGAGGGGGGCCACTACGGCTTTGAACGCAACGACCCGAACGGGCAGATGTGCGACGTGTGGCTCTATGAGGACAGCGTCACGCCCACCGGTTTCCTCCACGGGCCCGCGGGTGTCCCCCGCGAGGAGCAGCGAAACGTGGCAGCCGTCTACGAGGACTTGCGACCGGGCACCTACCGACAGATCGACCGGCTTTCAGACATGGACCTGAACCATGTGGAAGCCGCTATCAACTACCCCAACATCTTTCCCCGTTTCTGCGGGCAGGGGTTCTTGGAACGCGAGGACAAGGAGCTCGCACTCGAGTGTCTCAAGATCTACAACGACTGGATCATCGACGACTGGGGCGGCGAAGCCGGCCGGGGCCGCCTGATTCCGCTGACGCTGGTTCCTTTGTGGGATCCGCAGATGTGCGCAGACGAGGTGCGGCGCTGTGCAGCCAAGGGGAGCTACGCGATCGCGTTCTCTGAGAATCCCTCGAAGTTGGGCTGCGCAACGATGTACAGCGGCGAATGGGACGTCCTGTGGCAGGCATGCGAGGAGACGGAGACCACCGTCTCGATGCATATCGGCTCCTCTTCGTCGATGCCTTCCACCTCGCCGGACGCGCCGTTGGCGACATCGATGTCCTTGTATGCCCAGAACGCCGAAGGCTCGATGGTCGACTGGGTCTTCTCGGGCACCCTCGAGCGGTTCAAGAAGATCAAGATCGCCTACGCCGAGAGCCAGGTGGGGTGGATGCCGTTCCAGATGGAACGGATGGACTCGGTGTTCCGGGAAGGCCGCGGCGGTGTCGGCGGCGAGGGACCGCTCCCCAGCGAGATCGTCAAGGGCCGGGTGTTCGGCTGCATTTTCGACGATCTGGTCGGCCTCAAACAGCGCGACGATGTCGGCATCGACCAGATCCTGTTCGAAACCGACTATCCGCATTCCGACGGCACGTTCCCGCACTCCCGCAAAGTTGCGCACAGCATGTTCGCCGCTACCGGTATGAACGCCGAGGAGTGCTACAAGGTGATGCGCGGCAACGCCATCAATGCCTACGGACTGGAACGCTTCGGAATCACCGAATAGTCGTCGGCGACACAGCGCCCGACGCCGGCCCTACCCCAGCCCGAGAGCAGCGAGCGGATCGGTGAATTCGAGCCCCTGAGCTTCGGCTACATGCTGTTCGGTCAACAGTCCACGGTGGGTGTTCAAACCGTTGCGGAGGTGTTCGTCGTCGGCCAGTGCGCGCTCGAGGCCCTTGTCAGCCAATGCCAGAGTGAAGGGCAGCGTGGCGTTGTTGAGTGCGTGGGTGGATGTCTGGGGAACCGCCCCTGGCATGTTGGCAACGCAGTAGTGGACGACATCGTCGACAACGAAGGTCGGATCGGTGTGGGTTGTCGGCCTCGAGGTTGCGAAGCAGCCCCCCTGGTCGATGGCGACGTCAACGAGCACCGAACCGGGCTTCATCCGCTTGACCAGATGAGGCCCCACCAGTTTGGGAGCGGTTGCCCCCTTGACGAGCACAGCACCGATCACAAGGTCAGCAGCGAGCACCTGCTCTTCGAGGGAACTGCCCGTTGAGTAGAGGGTGACCAGGGCGGAACCGAAGCGGCGGGAGAGCCGGTTGAGGACTTCGAGGTTGCGGTCCAGCACGGTGACCTGTGAGCCCATGCCGATAGCCATCTCGATGGCGTTCTCGCCGACGACTCCCCCACCGAGCACGAGTGTGCGCGCCGGTGCGACCCCGGGGACGCCGCCGAGGAGACGGCCCGAACCGCCGTTGGGGGCTTCGAGGCAACGGGCGCCCGCTTGGATGGACATGCGGCCTGCGACCTGCGACATGGGCGCCAGAAGGGGCAGCCCTCCGTGACGGTCGGTGACGGTCTCATAGGCGATACAGCTAGCGCCGCTCGCAAGGAGTTCCTCGGTCTGTTCAGTGTCGGGAGCGAGATGGAGGTACGTGAACAGCAAATGGTCGGCCCCCAACCTGGCCCGTTCGACGGATTGGGGTTCCTTCACCTTGACGATCATCTCTGAGTTGGCGAAGACCGTCTCAGCGTCGGGGACGACTTGTGCTCCCGATGCCGTGTAGTCGGAGTCGGTGGCGCCGATGCCGGTCCCGGCGCCGCTTTGAACCAGCACGCCGTGGCCGCGCATGGTCAACTCCCGCACGCTTGTGGGGGTCAGCCCCACCCGCCGCTCGGCGGTTTTGATCTCTGTGGGAACACCGACGCGCATTCTGCTACCTCTAAGCACAGAATACGCGTGCTCAGCGGGAAGGTGTGTGCGTATTCAGGCTCTGAGTCGAGCTTTGGCGCAATATACTGTTGCATCGACCAATATCAGTGAGTGATTATTGCTTGAACTGGTATATCAGGGAGGAAACATGTTGGATCAACTCGACGCGACGGACCGGGAGATCCTGGGAGTCCTGCAGGAGGATGCCCGAATCACCAATGCAGCTCTGGCCGAGCAGGTCCACCTGTCGGCTTCGGCATGTTTGCGGCGAGTGCGTCGCCTTGAACAGATCGGGGTGGTCAAAGGGTACGTAGCAGTCCTCGACCGAAAGCTGATCGGGCGCGGCACCTCCGTCTTCGTCGAGATTGCCCTGACCAGTCAGCAGGAGGACCATCTCGACGCCTTCGAGGAGGCCGTTGCCGATGTCACAGAGATACTCAGCTGTCATTTGATGGCCGGCAACAGCGACTATCTCCTACATGTCGCGGCGACCGATGTCGCCGACTACGAGCGGATCCACAAGGCCTACCTGGCAAGACTCCCCCACGTCGCCCAGCTGCGCTCCAGTTTCGCACTGCGGACGGTCTGCGATCGCAAGGCTCACCGCTTCGACGACTGAAATCCGCGAAAGACGACCCATCGACAACTTATCCGCGAGACTCAGGCCATGGCAGACACCCGATCAGGCTGCGCGAAGGCGGCTGTAACTGCAGCCGTCGTGCTTGTTGGAGCGATCTTCGGCCTGATCGGCGGTCTCTCCGGCTTCGTCTTCGGCGGTGTTCTGGCCTATGTGCTGCTGAGACAGGCTGATCTGCGGAGGCGGCTCAAGAGCGTCGAGGAAGCGCAGCGATGGGTGAACGGATCCTCGACTCCCGAACCTCCAGCCCCGGTCCCTCCGCCTTCGGTTCCATCTGCCGTTCCGCGCTCCTCCCTTCCGCCTCCACCAGCGCCGGTCCGAGAACCGGTACCGTTCGAAGCGCCTCCTGCTGCTCACGTTGCCCGCCCGCCGGCACCTCCTCAAAGCAGAGTCGAAGAGCCCAGCGCTCACCGAGGCGACGGTCGTCATGTTCAGGCCGAGCCAGTCGCGAAATCAGGCACGACGCTCGCAAGCACCCTCAAGACTTGGGTGACGACCGGCAATGTGCCCGTCAAGGTGGGAGTGCTGGTATCGCTGGTCGGACTCGGCTTTCTGATTCAGGAGGCCAACGAGCGAGGATTCATCACGCTCACGATCGAGATGGGCCTGATAGCGGTCGCGCTCTTCGGCCTGGCGCTGCTCGCCATAGGCTGGCGCCTGCGACGAACGCACACGATCTATGGACTCAGTCTCCAGGGTGGCGGGATCGCTGCCCTCTATCTGACCACGTACGCAGCCTTCGCTGTGTACGACGTGATAGGGGCCTTACCGGGAGGGTCGGCTGTTATTGCGATCACGGTCGGCGCGGGTGTCCTCGCCGTGCTGCAGGACGCACGCTCCTTGGCGGTCCTCGGGATCATCGGTGGGTTCCTCGCCCCGGTCCTGGTTTACACCCAGCCTGAAGACCATCTTGGCCTCTTCAGCTTCTATGCAGTGCTGAGCGCCGCGATTGTCGGAGTCGGCTGGTTCAAAGTCTGGCCCGAACTCAATCTTCTGGGGTTGGGCTTCACATTCGGGATCTCGGCCTTCTGGCTCTGGGACCGCTACTCGACTGACGACTGGGCTTCGACGCAGCCGTTGATTGCGATCCTCGTCCTGTTGTACATGGCGATACCGGTGCTCTTCGCTGTCCGCGAGGTTCCCGACATTGAGGATCCGTGGACCGCTCCCCTGGTGTTCGGAACGCCGTTCATGGGGTTCGGGCTGCAGTACTTGGCGATCGGCCACACTGAGTACGGTCTGGCGATCAGCGCGCTGGCGTTGGCTGTCGTGTTGGGCGCCCTGATGTTGATCGCCCGACGGCTGCACCCAGAGCGGGGTCGATTGGCGGAGGTCTACACGGGCCTGGCGGTGACGTTCTTGGCTCTCGCTGTCCCGTTCGCGCTCAACGCCCACTACACGTCGACGGTGTGGGCGACCCAGGGCCTCGTTGTGGTGTGGTTCTGCTGCCGTCGCCAACGGGTATTGGGCATCTACGGCGGCGTGTTGTTGCAGGCTCTGGCCGGACTGTCGTTCATAACGAATTTGGATTCGGGAGGTTCGGTCGATCTGGATCCTCTGAAGTTCGGTCTGTATCCGGAAGACACATCGCCGATTCTCAACGAGTACTTCCTGGGTGCCGCGGTGCTCGCTGTCGCGGGTCTGGTGTCGGGTTGGCTGCTTTACCGCAGCAGAGATCGTGCGAGTGTCGACGGCGCTGTGCCTCCAGCGGCGTTGGCCTGGGGTACTGGCTGGTGGATTCTCGGAGGGCTCTCCGAAATCGGTTTTCAGCTGGCGACTGGGCGTCTGTCGGCTTCGCTGGTCTTCGTCGTGGCTTCCTTCAGCACGGCGATGTTGCTGTCCCGTCGTTTGCGGTGGCCCCAACTCAACACGTTGGGGCTCGGGATTCTTTTGGTCATGGCGGCGGTGCTGTTCATCTCGCTCGGTAATCAGTCCCATCCGCTCGGGTTGTACGGGTGGGCAGCCTGGCCGGTGGCGCTGATCGCCCACTACGGCTTCCTGCGCCTCCGTGAGAGCGAGTTCAGTTGGTTCGCTGCAGGGTGGCACGCCGGCGGTTATTGGCTGGCGGCCGTGCTGGTCGGAGTTGAGGTCTATTGGCAGGTCGATCGCTTCGCGGGCGGGGTGTGGCCGCTCGCGGCCGCTCTTGGCGCCGTGTTGCTGCTGGCGGCTGGAACCCTGTGGGGCAAGCGTTCCCCAGCCTGGCCGGTTGCAGCCCATTGGCGGGGTTATGTGTTGAACTGCGCCGGACCGGTCGTGCTGGTGCTGGCGGCGGTCGTGTTGGTGACACTGGTGGTCTTCGACGCGGACCCTTCGCCGCTGCCCTACTTGCCAGTGCTGAATCCGCTCAGTCTGTTGGCCTTGCTCCTAGTGGCGGTCGTGTTGAGGTGGAAGAGGCTGGCCGCTTCCTTTGAGGCTCACGTCTTTGAAGACTTGTCAGTCGCATCATGGGGGGCGGCGTTGGCCGCCGTGGGCGTGGTCGCGGTCACGATGGAAGCGGCGCGCAGTATCCACCATTGGCAGGACGTTCGGTGGGACTTGGAGTCGTTGGCGGCCTCTACAACACTGCAAGCTTCGCTGTCGGTGATCTGGGCTGTGATCGCGTTGGCCGGAATGGTCGCTGGTGTGCGCTTGAGTGACCGCCTCACATGGGTGGCGGGCGCCTCGTTCATGGGCGTGGTGGTCGTCAAGCTGTTCCTCGTGGACCTCAGCAGTCTCACCGCGGTCAGCCGAGTCGTGTCGTTCCTGGGCGTCGGTGTCCTGCTGCTGATTGTGGGCTATCTGGCCCCCGTACCTCCCGCCACACCCCGGGAGAATTCAGCAGAGCAACCTGCTGAGGAGTGAACGACTCAGGCGTCGGGAAGGTGGTACATCTCAGCAGCGGGCTTGAGGGGGCGGGCGTACCACAGGGGGCGACGCAGGCCGCCCGGGCCTGGCGCTGGACGGGTCATCGAGAGCCACTCCCGGTAGGCCTCGCGGCTCTTGGCCGTGTCGACCACCACGTCTCCGTACTGGTCGCCGGGCTCAGCGGCGCTCACCCGGACTCGTTGGAGCCAGCACTGCATCCCTGAGATCGGGTCCGGCTGCACCGAGAAGGTCAGGTTCTGATGCACACCGGTGTCGTTCCACCAGATGCGTTGACTGTCGGGGTCGTCGGAGTCGAAGCGGCGAATCCCGTCGGTGCGGGTCAGCTTCCAGGACTGGCCGCCGTCACCGTTGTCGATGCGGTCGATCTCGGCTTTGCCGGTTCCCCACGAACGGGCCTTGTCCTCTTCGATCCGCCAGCGACCCATGTGATGCGAAGCTGCGACCACGCCCGGGCGGATTCCCTCGGTGCGCCAGGCCTGGATGACGAAATGGCCGATGCGGGTGGAGATGCGCACCAGTGCGTTCTCCGCGATTCCGAGTTTCTCGGCGTCGCTCGGGTGGATCCACAGGGGATGCCGGTGGCTGATCTCGTTGAGCCATTTCGAGTTCGCTGAGCGGGTGTGGATCAAGGTCGGTATCCGAAAGGTCGGCAGGAGGATCCGCTCGTTGCCTTCGATGTCGAGGTCCTGATGGTGGACATGGGACTTGATCCATGTGGGCGCGGCGTATTCGCGCCAACCCCAGTCGGCCAGCGTCGTCGAGAAGAGTTCCAGCTTCTTCGACGGTGTGGGAAAGCCCTCCTTGGCCTCTCCGTCGACCTCGACGGCCGGCGACCCCTCGCCGAGGCCTGCCAGGGTTATCTCGGCGAGGTGGGCGGGAGTGCCGTCCCAGGTGCCGATGGTTCCGGGTTTGCGGAACACCTGGTCCTCGCCCTTGACGCAGTCCGCGATGCCTTCGGCGCTGACGGTCCGCTCATAGGGCGTCACCATGTCGCCCGGGACTGCGAAAGCGCCGACGTCGCGCATGTATTCGAGCGGTGACTTGCCGGCCCCAGAAGCAGCTTCGGACAGCCCGGGCACCGACTCGGCAAACATGGTTCCGTAGTACTCGTCGACCGATATCGGTGTGCCGGGGTTGGTGTCGGATTCGAACCACTTGCGGATCCCCCTGGTGCCGTCGGGGTCGATGTGCCAGGAGAGGTCGATCCAGAACTCGTTCTCCTCGGACACCTCACCGGGGTTGAAGTCGCGGCTGCGCGAGTCCGGCCCGAGCGACTCGCCGCGGATCTCCGCGTAACGGCGCATGACCGGTTGGCGAAATCCGATCCAGCGACCGTTGTGGGTCTCGAAGGAGGCCACGTCGTGCCGTTCGGTGCCCACGCCCATGGGCAGCACATAGTCGGCATACCAGGAGGTCTCGGACCAGGTGGGAGTGAGCGCAACATGGCAGCGCACCTTCGACTCGTCGGTCAGCGCCTCGAGCCAGCTGAATCCGTCGGGATTGGTCCAGACCGGATTGTAGACACGGCTGAAGTAGACGTCGAGGGTTCCGCGGCCCTCGTTGAGGAAGTGCGGCAGCAGGATCGACATCTCGTGGTACGACAACGGATATTCCCGGGGCCAGGAGAGTTCGTTCCACTGGTGCAGCGGCGGCGAGCCCTTGGGCTGTGCCGGCTTGAACTTGTTCCAGCCGTTGCCGCTCGTCCCTCCGACAGTGGCCACCGAACCGGTCAAGACGTTGAGGAAGAACAGGCAGCGCGCGGTCTGCCAGCCGCCGAGGTTGCCGGCACCGGCCGCCCGCCAGTTGTGCGATGCGAACTTGGTCGGGTGCGCTCCGATGATCTCGGCGATCTCGCGCAGTTGCCCGCCGTCGACGCCACAGATCTCCTCGGCTGCTTGTGGGGTGTAGTCGGCGTAGGCGTCGAGCAGGGCGACTTCGAGCGATTCGAAATCCAACGGCAGGTCCGGACGGGTCTCGCGCAGGTAGGTCTCCCAGTTGACCCAACGGCGCACGAAATCGCGCTCCCAGGTGCCGTTCTCGATCAGCAGGCGGGCGATGGTCAACAGCAGGAAGGGTTCGGTGCCGGGCCAGGCCGCCAGCCAGTGGTCGGCTTTGGCGCCCGTGTTGGAGAGCCTCGGGTCGACGCAGATGACGGTGGCGCCCTTGCCCTGAGCCTCGATGATGCGTTGAGCGTGAGGGTTGAAATAGTGGCCGGCTTCGAGGTGCGACGAGATCAGGAAGATCACTTCGGCGTTGGCGAAGTCTGATGACGGGCGGTCGTGCCCCATCCACGACTGGTAGCCGATTCGAGCATTGGAGGAGCAGATGTTGGTGTGGCTGTTGTGCCCGTCCACACCCCACGACTTGAGTACCCGATCGGCGTATCCGTCCTCACCGGGCCGCCCGACGTGGTACATCACGGCGTTGTGACGGCCCTCGTCGAGGGAGGCAGCGATTCGGGTGCCTATGTCACTCAGCGCCTCATCCCAGGACACCCGTTCCCACTGCCCTGAACCTCGTGCGCCGACCCGACGCAGCGGGTAGAGGATGCGTTCGGTGTCGTTGACTTGATTGAGCGTTGCTGGGCCCTTGGCGCAGTTGCGACCCCGACTGGCCGGATGCAGAGGATTCCCCTCGATCTTGTCGATCTGGTTGGTCTCGTGGTTCACATGAGCGAGCAGTCCACACGCTGCCTCGCAGTTGAAACAGGTCGTGGGTACGAGGGTGTGGTGTTGTTCCACTCGGGTCGGCCAGGCCTTGGCGTCCAAAGAGGTGAAATCGTGCCACTCATCGTGGGGTGGGTACTGCTTGAGGTCGGTCATAGCAATCGGCTCGGCCTCTAGGAGAGCGGCACGGACTGGCCGGCACGGACAAACGAGTCTTCATAGGCCCACATCCCGGCGATGGCGGCGACCCCTGCGACTGCAACCAACGGTGCGCCGGTGTCGGTGGCCAACGCAATAATCAGCACACATCCAGGCGCCAGGAGGCCCACCAGCACGCCGAACCAGAAGCGGTCGCGGTACTCACCCTTGATCATCTGATGAACAGCGGCCTCGACATGGGGAGTCCCCTTAGCGGTCGCCTCCACCGCGACCAGAGCCGCTGTGACACAGACCCCGGCGAGGAACGCCCAGCGGACTGCATTGATCGCGGGTACTTCGACGAACAGGTCGACGATCGAGTAGCTCGCTCCGCCGGCGGTCACTGCTTGTGCCAGCAGAGTCGGCAACAGCAGTGGCGTCTGCCAGAGGTCTCGTCCCTCGCATTGCCCGAACAAAAGAGCGGTGTATCCGGCAGTGGCCGCAGCGCAGAGCACAACCGGGACCGCCAGCGCCTTGAGGATGCCGGGTGCCTCGGCGATTCCTGCAACCCACCAGGCCGCGGTCACCGCCGCGAACGCAGCCAGGACGTAGGCACCCTTGACCAGCCAGGATTCCCAGCTTCCTCGGGTGATCAGGTAGTAGAACCGGCCTGGTTGTTTGAGGTCGGCGACCAACAGCACCCCGGTCACAGCCAGGAAGAAACCTGCCAGCATCGGCGGCACGACACCGACAGCTGCGGTCTCGCCGCTGTGACCCAACAGCACCAACAATGCCGCGATGGCCATCACACCTGCGGCGATCGCCTTGGTGACCAGGTATCCCGAGACTTTCGTGGTCCACGTCATCTTGTGCGATGTGGTGTAGGTGGTCCGGGCCACGACTCCGCTGCTGTCGGGTGGCACGCTCGGGTGGTCGGGAGTGGTGTCGGCCCAGATCATCCCGTCGTTGGCAATAGCGGTGCGCAACGGATTGAGGGATGCCTGATCGGCGCCGCGGTAGTACACCTTGGGGTTCGTGCCCTGCTCTGGGGAGCGCACTGCCACGTCTTCGCGAGCGATGATCTTGGTCGCTTCGTTCAGAGGATCGTCCAGATCAGCGACCTTGATGGCGTTGGTCGGACAGACCACCACGCAGGACGGTTCGAGTCCGTCCTCTATGCGGTGGTTGCAGAAGTTGCACTTGTGGGCGGTGTTGGTGGCGGGGTTGATGTAGAGCGCGTCGTAGGGGCAGGCGTTCATGCATCCTTTGCAGCCGATGCAGTTGTCGTCGTTGAAGTCGACCACGCCGTTGTCGGCCCGGAAGAGTGCGTTGGTGGGGCAGATCGAGATGCAGGGCGCATCATCGCAGTGGTTGCAGCGCATCACCGAGAAATGGCGGCTGACGTTGGGGAAGGACCCGGACTCGATGTACTTGACCCAGGTGCGGTTGACGCCTAGGGGGACGTCGTGCTCGCTCTTGCACGCCACCGTGCAGGCGTGGCAACCGATGCACGAGTCACTGTCGAGTAGGAAGCCGAGCCTGGTCACGCAATTCCTTCAAGGGGTCCGAGGAATGATGTTAGACACTCTAACTGCAAATTGTCGGGGCCTCCGTGTCAGGTCGGGAAGTTCACATCCACCGTGACGGGCTCCCACTGATCGATCGAGGCGTTCATATCAGCAAGCTTCTCTCGGGTCGCCTCCAATACGTCCTGGCCCAGCAGGAGCCGAAGCGGCGGATCGTCGAGTCCTGCAAGCATCACGACTGCGTCGGCAACCCTGCGTGGGTCTCCCGGCAGATGGTCCGCGAACGCCTTGATGAGCTCCTTGCGTGCTCCGACACCCTCGGCGTAGTCGGTTATGGGCGTCGCCGTCTCGCGCATCGAGCGTGAACCCCAGTCGGTGCGGAACGCCCCGGGCTCGACCGCGCTCACTTTGATTCCGAGTGGGCCGACCTCTTTCGCGAGCGCCTCAGTGAGTGCTTCGAGGGCGAACTTGGTCGAGCTGTAGTAGGCGTTCGGCGGGTTGGCGACGAGGCCTGTCATCGAGGAGATGTTGATGATGTGCCCGCTGCGCTGTTGGCGCATTGTCGGCAGCACCGCCTTGACTGTGTCAACTACTCCGAAGTAGTTGGTGTCGAAGAGTCTGCGGACCTCGTGGTCCTCCCCTTCCTCGACGGCGGACATGTAGCCGTAGCCGGCGTTGTTCACCAGCACGTCGATTCCGCCGAACGCTTCAGTGGTCGAGGTCACCGCATCGCTGATCTGTTGGCGGTCGGTGACGTCGAGGGGCAGTGCGATGGCCTGTCCTTTTGTGGCTGACGCTGCGATGTCGACGATCGTCTCGGGCCGTCGGGCCGTGGCAGCGACCTGGTGTCCTGCGGCCAACGCGGCAAGTGAAATCTCCCGGCCGATGCCGGTGGAGCAACCGGTAATGAGCCAGCGAGTCATGCTCACACCGAGACTTCGGGGAGGCGGCGCAGATAACCGGCCCGCCGAGTGGCCAGCTGCGCAGCTCGCGCCTCAGCATCGGCGAAGACGGTCCCCTCTGGCAGGACGGAATCGAGTTGGTCGAGCTTCACGACCTCGCCCGACGCCGCCAGGTCCTGGCGCGGACCGCTTTCGGGAAACTCGGCCATTCGCAGCGTGAGGATGCCTTCGTCGAGACCGCAGGTGTCGACCCAGTTGTGAACGCCGGGGTCGGTGCTGCTTACGACGTAGGTGTAGGTGCCGTCCGGATTCGCCGCGGACTGGGCCTTGTTGAGGCTGGCCGTCCGGTCGACGATGTCCATGGTGGTGCCCCAGATGTTCGACAGCGGCACGGTGAAGTACTCCGCTCCCCCGTCGCTCACCGTCACCACGAACGCTTCGTCGTCAGCCAGTTCGAACCGACCGCCGACGTACACCTGGTTGCGCAGGGCTCCGGTGTGGTCTGCTGACCACGCCAGAGCGAAGTGGTTGGCCGGCATGCGATAGGTGCCTCGGCTCATCCGGCGGGTGAAGTCGGCGAAGTGGGCCATGTAGTCAGCTGTCAGTTGGGCCTGCTCGTCGATCGTCCGTGGCGGCGTCGCCGCTTCGCCGCCGAGGCGCTCAATGGTGAAATGGTTGGGGTCGTCGAGAGCCCAGTCGAGCATTACGTCGCGGATGTAGAACTCGTTAGCCTCTGGAGCGGACTGCACATGGTTCGGGCGACCGTCGGCTGCAGACGAGTCGACGGTGATTGTGAAGGAGCCGTCGGAGTCGACTTCCATTGTGCGGCCGTTGAGCACATCGACGGTGCCCATCTTGTCGTCCCAGAGCGTGAAGTAGTTCTCGGTCATCCGGTTGGCGCCGACACGTCCGGTGATCCGGTATCTCTCCTCGCCTGATATCGGGATCACCCGGTAGATCGAGTCGGGATTGTCGATCCCCCAGCGCGAACCCGGGATCTGGTGGCCTTCGACGGTGTGGGCCAAACGGGTGATGCAGGAGACCTTGGGACGGAGGGGATCCTGGTTCGACGACCAGATCGTGGCACTGAACATGACCTCGCGGAACGCCCAGTCAAAACACTCGCGCATCACCTCGGAAGGCTCGGCCCGGTCCAGCCAGCGAGCCGCCACCTGCCGGTATGCCTCGGTGACCGTTGGGTGGGCAGTCAACTCCAACGCGGCGAGTTCATGGGCGTGCTGTTGGGCAGTGGCGACGGGATGCTCGGACATGCTCTGTGACGTTAGGCGCTCACAAAGCGGTCCATATAGTCGGTGAACCGCTCGTGAATCTGGGCTGTGGAGAGCCCGAAGTCGGCCGCCGTGTAGCGATGCGGTGCGAGCTGTTCGTTGCTGCTTCGTTCCAGCCAGACACGCATAGCCGTTTCTGTCTCAGGATCGAGGTCGATACCAAGCTTGGAGTACAGACGGTCGATCTCGCCCAGGGGATCCCGCACGACGTCGACGAAGGCGATGTCAGTGAATCGCTCGCCCTCATTGTCAAGGTCGGCTCGCATCGCCATGGCTCTGCTGTTGGTCCAGGCCATGCGTTCAATCCATTGGGCACCGACTCGATGCGGGTCGACATCGTCTGCGTGCATCCTCCACAGAGTCGTGTTGAGGCTCGCTCCTGACGGGATCGTGTCGGCCGGATCGCGGTGCATGTGCACGACGTGGGCGTCGGGGAAGGTCACCAGAAGGTCGTTGAGGTAACCGAGGTGGGCGGGCGTCTTGAGAATCCAGCGGTTGCGTGCCTCGCCCCGTTGCTGCTTCTGCCACTGGAGCAGCTGCAGCATCCGGTGAAGATTGTCGTAAGCGGGGGTGAAGTCGGCGCTGTTGAGCCATTGTCGGTAGCCCGGCACATCGGCCGACGCTTCGGGCACGTGCGACAAGAACGCATCTGCGAGAAACATGATCTCTTCTTCAGCCTCGTGCGCATACATGGGGTGGATGGCGAACAGTTCAGGGGCGAAAGCGCGGGTCTGCTCCTCGCGGGCTTCGGCGTCGGCGATGCGGGGGTCGGTGTCGTCAGGTTGCCAGCCGAGTCTCGGAGCGGCTTCGCCGATCTCCCAGCCGGAGGCCGCGTAGTGGCGTTCGTCGGCAGCGAGAAGACGTTGCACCAGGGTCGTGCCGGTCCGCATCATGCCCACCACCACGATCGGCTCGGCGATGCGTTGTTCAGCGATCTCGGGGTGGGCGGCGAACCAGTGGTTGGTGCGGAGTCGGGTGCGAAGGCTGTGTACCACTCCCCCGCGAAGAATCATGTGGCCCAGTTCGTTGAGCGGTGCAGAACCGTAGGCGTCGAGGAGCACACCGAGCGGTTCGAGGAAGTCCTGTGAGCCGAAGTCCTCGAGTCCGTCTGCGCTGCTCGCCGCGGCCAGCACCGACTCAACAGCAAAATGGTCGGAGAGATTCATCGCCTATCTGGATACCACGCCCGAGCGTTCTCTATCGTCTCGGCATGACCGACGATGCCCGAAAGATAGAAAATCTCCTGTACCTCTATGCCGAGCGAATCGACGCGGGCGAGCTTGGTGGCATTGCCGACCTCTTCGAGCACGGCCGCATCTGCGCTGTGCCCGATGCTCCCCCCGAAGCCACCTTCGTCGGCACGGAGGGCGTCCGCAAGATGTACGACGCAGCCACCCGGCTCTACGAGGACGGCACGCCCAAGACACACCACGTCACGAGCAATGCGATCATCGAGGTGGACAGCGAAGCCGGAACGGCCTCAAGCCGGAGTTACTACACCGTGACTCAGGCGACGCCGGACCTGCCGTTGCAGATCATCATCACGGGGCGGTACCACGACACGTTCCAGCGCATCGACGGACAGTGGTGGTTCGACACGAGGATCATGTTCGTGGACCAGATGGGTGACTTGAGCCACCACCTGCTGTATTCGCTCTCTTGAGGATCGGACGCGAGGATCGGCGCGCACCGGTGACCACCGCCGTCTAGCCGCGCGACCCGGTATGCCGATACCGTTCCGGCATGGTCTCAGTCACTGATTTCCCGAAGATCATCAGCGTGGACGACCACGTCGTGGAACCGCCGAACATCTGGACTGACCGCCTCCCCGCCAAGTACCGCGACATCGGCCCGCACATCGTTATTGCGCCCCAGGGCGAAATGAGTCTCCAGGACGGCACCTGGGTCGAGCAGCCCGGGACCGGCGACAAGATGGCGGCCTGGTGGTACTACGAGGACCACCGCTACCAGATCAAGCACATGATCGCCTGCGCTGGAACTCCACCCGAAGAGGTCACGATGCAGGGCGTCACCTACGACGACATTCGTCCGGGTTGCTACCGGGCGGCGGATCGGCTGGCGGACATGGACCTGAACCATGTCGAAGCGTCGTTGTGCTTCCCCAACTACCCCCGCTTCTGCGGTCAGTTGTTCGCCGAACGCAAGGACAAAAAACTCTCCAAGCTCTGCGTCGAGGCCTACAACGACTGGATGGTCGAGGAGTGGTGCGGCGACTCGGGCGGGCGTCTGATCCCGCTGTGCATCGTGCCGCTTTGGGACGTCGATCTGGCTGCCGCTGAGATCCGCCGCAACGCGGCGCGGGGAGTGACCGCCACCGCCTGGTCGGAGTTGCCGGCGTGGCTGGGTCTGCCCTCGATTCACTCCGGATATTGGGACCCCTTCTTCGAGGCCTGCGAGGAGACGGGGACCGTCATTGCGATGCACATCGGGTCCGGCACTCGCACCGTTCGCACCTCCGAGGACGCACCGACGCTGGTGACCGCCACGATGATCTCAGCCAACAGCGCCGCTTCGATGGTCGACTTCCTGTTCTCGGGGGTGCTGGAGCGCTATCCGACCCTGAAGCTGATGTACGCGGAGAGCCAGATCGGCTGGATCCCGTACTTCTTGGAACGAGCAGACGAGAGCTATGCGACCCACCAGTGGGCTCAGGGCGAGGAGCGTCTGCCGGAGAAGCCGTCGTTCTACTACTACAGCCAGGTGTTCAGCTGCTTCTTCAACGACTCGGCCGGCATGAAGCTGCTCGACGAGGTGGGCGTCGACAACATCCTGTTCGAGACCGACTACCCCCATTCCGACGGCACCTTCCCCCATTCTCGGGAGAAGGCCCACTCCCTGTTCGGCCACCTCGACGACACCGCCGTCTACAAGATCGCCCGCGGCAACGCCATCAAACTCCTCAACCTCCCCTTCGACTAACCGCCTAACGGGTTTGCGATGGGTCGCATTGCTCAGCGATCGACAACCATACCGAAGTGCTGGCATTCGAAGATTGAAATACCAGTTCGACACAGCTCGGCCCGGCCACCGACACGCCGCCGGCAAAAACGAGCCAACGGTCGGAGTCGCCGGGACAGGGACCGACTGAGATCCGCTGCACCGGCGAGTCGGACGTCACCGACGACCAACCGATGCGAGTCGGCTCAGGAGAGCCGTCTCCGACGGAGACCTGGAAACTCTGGTGCGGGCGCACCAGGAGTGCGATCTTTGAGAATCGCATCGGCGATTCCGGGTCATCGTCTGTGCCTTGCCGGCCCTGTTGGTGAACGTTCGTCGAGTTGATCGCCGAAACTTCCTCCACGACCCGAAACCCCTCGGGCAGCTCCGAGACCACGTCGATATACGACGCGCAGTCGAGGGTCGCTTCTATGATGGCGCCCTCGCCAGAATCGTCGATGATCGACGTAACAACACTCGCTGCGCCGACAACCGCCGCCACACCGACAGCTACGCGGAGTATTCGCTGAGGTTTCACGACCTTGATGTCGATCCGAACACGAACTCCTCCGCCTTCCCTTCGACTAAAGGCCTAACGGGTCTCAGCGACTGTGCGCAGAGGCAGTTCGTTCATTGCTTCTGTGCGGCTTCGCGTGAGGCTTTGATTCGTTGGGCAGCCGCCTTCAGCGGCTCTATCGTGCGGTAGCTGAACCACACGTTGTGGTATTCGCAGGCGGGCGGGGCTTCGCTGATGGCTCGATGCCAGATCTGTCCGTCGATGACGAGCGAAGGTCCCAGAGCGAGCGGTCGCGTCGATGTGTAGTCGAATACCCAGTCGGGTACGACCACGCCGTCGCGATCACACAATGCGTGGACGACCGCAGCGATCCGACACAGATCGTCGGGACTGTCGGTGACGGGACGATCAGCGACCATCATCTCCCGATCAGCAGGCCACCACTCCCATTCTTTGGCGAGCATCGAATACGCAAGCAGCTCCCGCGGCGAATCCAAGGCGATGACCTCGGGGACATC
Organism: uncultured Acidimicrobiales bacterium; assembly: GCA_951812975.1. Taxonomy (GTDB): domain Bacteria; phylum Actinomycetota; class Acidimicrobiia; order Acidimicrobiales; family Aldehydirespiratoraceae; genus VXYK01. Next base: position 112,556 of record CATOTC010000006.1, read on the forward strand.
AGCCGCGCGCATACGCCGACGCGGTTTCATGTCGGTGCGAGGTAGACGCGTCGAGTGGATACGTGCGGCCATCACCCCTCAGGATAGTGGACCCGTCGACCCCTCAATTCCATTGCAAGCCGGTCGTTCGGTCTGCGGAAAACAGGCGAACCCTGTCAAACCCTGTCAGTACAGTTGCTTCGAGCACTCGATTTCTGATCAGCAAGGAACCGACGATGCGAACAACTCCTGAGGCATTCCCCACCGTCGAGGGTGGGCGTATCGGGCTGGTGGGCGACACGCACGCCAACACCGGCTGGTTCATGCGCGTCATCGAAGAGATGGCCGCCGACAACATCGACGTGATCGTTGGTGATGCCAGTGGTCGTGCACAACGAGTTTAGGGTTGATGGCCCTAGCGACAACAACGAGGCGTTCACGAACGTCGCGGCTCTCTTGTTCGAGTTCGGCGGGAATGTTCGCCATGCCTTTGAGGGTGTACCTAAACTGTGGATGGTCGTCGGTCAACAGCATATCGGTCGCTCCGGCGTGCTAAACCTCGACACGCTCCAAACCGACGACTGGTCGACGTTGCGCGGAACGTCCTCGATCATCGAGTGAGGCGATGCCGCCTGCGACATCGCGGTGGCGGGGTTGCGTGGTAGGTTGCACGGCGCATGAGCGTGGAGTCTGAACGTCCGACGATTCTTGATGTTCGCAATGCCGAGGTTGTCTACAACGACGTGATCCTGGTGCTGAGCGGCGTGAGCCTGCGGGTCGCGGCAGGCGAGATCGTTACCCTGCTCGGCGCCAACGGTGCCGGCAAGACAACCTTGCTGCGGGCGATCACCGGACTCTTGGAGGTCCACCGCGGCGAGATGACCAAAGGCTCGATTGTCTTCGACGGAGAACCGGCCGACCACGTTGACCCCTCGAAGCTGGTGCGGGCCGGCGTGGCCCAAGTGATGGAGGGACGGCGGATCTTCGCGGAGCTCACCGTCGAGGAGAATCTGCGCACAGGTGCCCACACGGTGCACGACAAACAGGCGATCAGCGCGGCCCACGAGCGGGTCATGGAGCTGTTCCCGGTGTTGAAACCCCGCCAACGCGACACCGCCGGTTACCTCTCCGGCGGCGAACAACAGATGCTCGCCATCGGCAGGGCCCTGATGGCCTCGCCGAAGCTGCTGCTGTTGGACGAGCCGTCGTTGGGGCTAGCCCCCAAACTCGTCGAACGAATCTCTGAGATCATCAAGACCGTGAACGCCCAGGGAACCAGTGTGCTGCTCGTCGAGCAGAATGCACGCATGGCACTCTCAATCTCAGACCGGGCATACGTGCTCGAGAACGGCCGGATCGTCAAGGAGGGCGCCGCTGCGGACCTGCTGGAGGACGACGACATCCGTGAGTTCTATCTCGGAGTCGGAGAGGCCGGACGCAGGTCATTTCGGGACGTCAAGTCCTATCGCCGCAAGAAACGGTGGAACGCATGAACGCCCCGCTGTTGAGCTTCGACGCGGTGACGCTGCGCTTCGGAGGCGTGACCGCGCTCGACGATGTCTCCTTCACGGTTAACGACGGCGAACTGTTCGCGGTCATCGGCCCCAACGGCGCAGGCAAAACTTCGATCTTCAACTGCCTCAACGGCGTGTACCGCCCCGAGAGCGGCGAGATCACCTTCCGGGGCAACTCGCTCATCGGAGCCAAACCGACCCAGGTCGCCAAACACGGCGTGGCCAGGACGTTCCAGAACCTCGGGCTGTTCTCCAACCTCAATCTCGTCGACAACCTGATGCTGGGCCGCCACCTGCTGATGAAGAGCGGGTTCATAGCAGGCGCTCTCTGGTTCGGACGGGCCAAACGGGAGGAGATCCATCATCGCGGGCGTGTCGAGGAGATCATCGACTTCCTGGAATTGCAGCCCTACCGCTACAGCCCGGTGGGAATGCTCCCCTACGGCATCCAGAAACGCATCGAACTCGGCAGGGCCCTGTCGATGGAACCCAGTCTGCTGCTGCTGGACGAACCGGTGGCGGGAATGAACCTCGAAGAGACCGAGGACATGGCGCGTTTCATTATCGAGGTCCGCGACCACCTCCACATCGCCATGATTCTCGTTGAACACGACATGCACATGGTGATGGACATCGCTGATCGAGTGATGGCGCTCAATTTCGGGCAGTGCCTCGCCACCGGAGTTCCCAGCGTGATCCAGTCCGACCCGGAGGTCATCGCCGCCTACCTCGGGGAGCCGGCATGACAGATTCACCTGCGAACATCTCGCTCCCCCACAAGCTGCTCGCCCGGGCCGCCGCAGACGGTGATGCCGTGGCGCTGCGCCACAAGACACTTGGGATCTGGCGCGAATACACATGGAACGACTACGCAGACACTGCGCGCCTGGCGGGTCTCGGTCTGCGCAGCCTCGGTGTCACCAAAGGCGACAAGGTGGCGGTCCACGCCGAGAACCGCCCCGAATGGGTCTTCGCGGACCTCGGAACCCAGGGCCTCGGTGCGGTGACCGTCGGGGTCTATCCGACCAGCCCCGCAGCCGAGGTCAGCTACCTCCTGGCGCACTCGGAAACGAAGGTCGTGGTGGCCGAGGACGAGGAACAGCTCGACAAGACCCTCGAAGTCTGGGACCAGCTCGAAAGCCTTGACTACGCCGTGGTCATCGACCCCCGCGGTGTCCGGGTGCTCGACGATCCGCGAATACTGACCTTCGAGGAGCTGCTCGAACTCGGCCGGAAGCAGCCGGCCGCTGACTTCGATGAATCCGTCGCCGCTCTCGACAGCAGCGAGGTGGCCATCATCGTCTACACCTCAGGCACGACCGGCCCCCCCAAGGGAGCGATGCTCAGCCACGCCAACATGCACGCGGCGTTCACCGACTACGACTCAATATTCTCGGTCGGGCCGGGCGACGAAGTGCTCTCCTATCTCCCTCTGTGCCATATCGCAGAACGGTTGGTGACGGTCATCAACGGGATCAGCGGCGGGTACACCGCAAACTTCGGGGAGGGTGGAGAGGCTTTCGCCAACGACCTGCGCGAGGTGCAACCGACCTTCTTCCTGGGTGTTCCCCGCGTCTGGGAGAAGATGTTGGCGAGTGTGCAGGTGCGGATGAACGACGCTTCCTGGCTGAAACGACGCAACTACCAGTTCTGGAGCGCCAGGGGCGGACGCCTGGCGAAGGCCCGTATGCAAGGGAGGCTCGGCTTGGTTGACCGTGTCTTGGCTCTTCTGGGATCACTGATGCTGTACCGCGCCCTCAAAGAGCGCCTCGGCATGAGCCGTTGCCAAAACGCCCTGTCGGGTGCTGCTCCCATCGCTCCCCAGATCCTCGACTGGTTCTGGTCGATAGGCGTACCGGTTCGGGAGGGGTACGGGCAGACCGAGAACTGCGCGCAGGCCACGATCAACCCGCAACACGGTGTGCGGATCGGAACCGTGGGCCTTCCCGTCGCCGGAGCGGAAGTGCGCATCGCGGATGACGGTGAGATCCTCACCCGGGGAGAGGGAACCTTCGTCGGCTACTACAAGAACCCGCAGGCCACCGCGGAAACGGTCGATGCCGACGGCTGGTTGCACACCGGCGACATCGGGGTCTTCGACGAGGACGGCTACCTCAAGATCACCGACCGAAAAAAGGACATCATCATCACCGCCGGCGGAAAGAACATCTCCCCGTCGGAGATCGAGAACCGACTCAAGGTGTCGCCGTTCGTGCGCGAAGCGGTGGTGATCGGGGACCGCCGCAAATACCTGACCGCGCTGGTCGGCATCGAGTACCACACCGTCGGCGACTGGGCCACCCGTAGCGGCATCGTCTACACGACGTATGCGGACCTCTCGAACAAGCCTGAAGTCCGCTTCCTGATCGACCAGGTGGTGCAAGAGACCAACCAGGACTTCGCGCAGGTCGAGACGATCAAGCGCTTCGAGTTCATGACCGTTGAACTTGACCACGAGGACGGGCAGCTAACCGCCACCCAGAAAGTCAAGCGAGCAGCCATCACCTCACAGTTCGAAGACCTGATCGAGCAGATGTACCCATGACCACCTTCCTGCAGGCAACCTTCGACGGAGTCGCCACCGGTTCGTTGTATGCGCTGATCGTGCTCGGTTTCGTGGTCATCTACCGCGCTACCGGAATCATCAACTTCGCGCAGGGTGGTGCCCTGCTGCTCGGCGGCTACATCACCTACAACGTCAGCACCTCGTGGGGAGGGAACTATTTCTTGGGCATCATCTTCTCGGTCGCGGTGTGTGCGGGATTCAGCGTTCTGTTGCAACGAGCGATGCTGCAGCGCATCTTCCGGGAGGTAGTCGGAATCTCTGCCGGTCTGCTGGGTTGGGCAGCGCTGTTCTACAACGGAACCACCCATCTTGTGGGACTCATAGGCGGCGTCGTGATCGGTGTGCTGGCGTATTTGATCACCGCTCGCATCGAGGCACGAGTCGGAGACAGGGGCCCCTCCGAGCTGCCGCTGTTCGGAGCGATCATGGTCACGATCGGGGTGCTGTTCATTATCAAACAGGTCGCCGCCTCGATCTGGGGCTTCGCCGAGCTCAGCGTCGACGACCCCTGGGAATTGTCGACCTCGGTCGTGGGAGACGTCGTGCTCCAACACTCCAAGCTCGCGGCCATCGCCATGGCCGCGGTGGCGCTCGGAGTGTTCTTCGTGGTCGACCGCTACAGCCGGATCGGCATCGCCATGCGGGCCACCCACTTCGACCACGAGGCCGCGATCGCCCAGGGCATCTCGACAAAGATCGTGTTCGCAACTGCGTTCGCGATCGCTGGAGGCGTGGCGGCTCTGGCGGGCAGCGCTGCCACCGCAGGTCCCGAACTCATCACTCCGAACTTGGACTTCGTCGTCTTCTTGGCATTTCCGGCGATGATCCTCGGGGGGTTGGACTCGCCGGCCGGCGCGGTCGCCGGAGGACTGCTGGTCGGCTGGATTCAGAACCTCGTCAAGACCTACGTGGCCACCACTCCAGCGTGGTTCCCGATCGAGGATCTTGACTGGTTGGGCGCTGGATTCGAGCGGGTCGCGATCTTCATAGTCATGATCATCGTGTTGATGGTCCGCCCTTACGGCCTGTTGGGCACCGAGGAGGTGCGACGGGTATGAGCGCCGCCGCCACGTCCCGCAAACGCTTCGCCTGGACTCGGAGGGTGTCGGCCACGGCCAGCAACAAGGCGCAGAAGATGCATGTCCACTATCGCGACGACCTGCGTCTGTTCCCCAACCGCTTGCGGCGCGCAGCACTGGCAGTGATGATCCTCGCGTGGGCGTTCATCCCGGTGTTGTGGGACGTTGCGCCCTTCACGCTGCTCAGTGGGAACGGGATCTCCCTGAACACTCTGGCCTACGCAGGAGTCTTCTCGATCGCGGCCATCGGGCTCAACCTGCTCACCGGCTACACAGGTCAGGTCTCACTCGGGCATTCGGTCTTCTTGGCCGTCGGTGCCTACAGCACGGCGTACGCGGGGTCTGTCTGGGGTTGGCCGATGTGGCTCTGGATACTCTTCGCACCGGCGCTGGGATGGCTCGTCGGTGCAGCTGTCGGCCCATTCGCGCTTCGTCTCCGCGGCAACTACCTGGTGATAGTGACCCTCGGCCTGGTGTTCATCGGCGAGCATATTTTCAGGAACTGGAAGAGCGTCACAGGCGGCAACACAGGTACGTCGGCCGCCGGAGTCGAGGTCAAACTGGGTTTCATCGACTTCGAGAACCTGAGCCTGTTCGGCAAGTCCTTCGGCAAGGACGAAAGCTACTTCTGGCTGATCTGGCTACTGGTGGCGCTGGTGGCGTGGCTGACGAAGAACGTCGTGCGGACACGCCCGGGCAGGGCGCTGCAGGCGGTGCGCGACCAAGACATCGCCGCGGAGATAATCGGGATCGATGTCGGCATCACCGGCTACAAGACCCAGGCTTTCGCCTGGTCGTCTGCGATTGCGGCGCTGGCGGGTGCGTTGTACGCGCCGCTGCAACTCTTTATCAGTCCCGGAGACTTCACGCTGCTCGTCTCCATCCAGTTCATCGCGATGATCATCCTGGGTGGGATGGGCACGATCTATGGATCGATCATCGGTGCGCTGGTGATCACTGCTATGCCACGACTGATCGACGGCATATCGGCGGACTACGGTGTACCGGGGGTGGCAGCCAAGAGCACAGACTCTGGCCTAGTATCTATCGCTTCGCTTAATGTGATCATCTACGGGTTCCTCATTGCCTTGTTCCTGCTGGTCGAGCACCGGGGGCTGGCTGGAATCTGGGTTCGAATCCGCAACTATTTCTCAACCTGGCCCTTCTCATACTGAGATTCGCCACTGATCCCTTTGGAGGGGACATGAAAAAGAAACAATGGTTCCGATTGTTGGCGCTGCTGCTGGCGGCTGCGCTGTTCGCCGCGGCGTGCGGTGATGACGACGGAGACTCGACTGCAGCCGACGACGGTGACGACGCCCCCGCAGCCGACGACGGCGACAGCGACGGCGATGGCGATGGCGATGGCGACGACATGGTAGAAGACGACGCCGACGACGCCGACGACGGTGACGACGGTGGCGACATGGTAGAAGACGACGCCGACGACGGTGACGACATGGCCGAGGAGCTGGCTACAGGTCCCGGCTTCGACGGCTCCACCATCAACGTCGGCGTGATCTCTGACCTCTCCGGTCCGGCTGCGATCATCGGCAATCCACTCACCGCCGGTGGTCAGGTCTACTACGACTACATCAACAGCCAGGGGGGCATTGCCGGCCAGTACCTGATCGAGACGGTTGAAATCGACCATCAATACAGCCCGGCGACCGCGGTGCAGGTCTACAACGACATAAAGGACGATGTCGTGATCCTCGGCCAACTCTTCGGCACACCGATCACCAATGCGGTGCTCGAGTCTCTCAAAGAGGACGGCCTCGTGGCGGCTCCGGCATCGCTCGATGCATTCTGGGTCCGTGAGCAGAACCTGTTGCCGATCGGCGGCCCCTACCAGATCCAGGCGATCAACGGGTTTGACTGGTGGATCAATGAGGGCGGCGGCAACGTCGACCAGGTCTACTGCTCGTTCATCCAGGACGACCCCTACGGCGAAGCGGGTCAAGAGGGCCTTGAGTTCGCAGCGGACAATCTCGGGTTCACGGTAACTGAGGTCGCCCGCTACGTCTCGGGCGACACCGACTTCTCTGCTCAGGTCCAGCAGCTGCAGGGCGCCGGATGCGAGGTGGTGTTCTTGGTGACGCTGCCATCGGTGACAGGTGGCGCGCTGGGCACTGCAGCGGCCAGCGAATTCACACCACAGTGGATTGGCGTCTCTCCCGTCTGGATCAATGTCTTGGCCCAGAGCGGGTTGGCGCCGTACTTGCAGGCCTACTTGGTGATCGTGGCCGAGGGCTCAACCTGGGGCGACGAGAGCGTGCCGGGCATGGCCGCAATGGTTGAACGGCTCGAAGAGTTCGCTCCAGACCAGCCACCCGACTACTACTTCACGTTCGGTTACCTCCAGGCCCACGCGGTGGTGCAGGTGCTCGAGGCTGCGGTCGCCAACGGCGATCTGAGCCGCGAGGGCATCATCGAAGCTATGAACGGTCTGGGCACGGTCGCCTTCGAGGGGCTCGGCGGCGACTATTTCTACGGCACGCCCGACGAGAGGATCCCGAGCACCGAGAACACGATCTTCATTGTGAACCCGGAGGTTCCCAACGGCGTGGAGGCTGTAGCCACCGGTTATCGGTCCCCGTTCGCCAGCGACTTCGTGTTCGAGTAGACGTCAGGCAACGCACCCTGAGTATCTGAGCCCCTGCTGTCCCGTCCGTTGCGCCCACAGCGGACGGGACAGCGCTCGGCCGCTCGACCTCTGTTTGTGTTCCGCTCTTGTTCGCTCCGCTCGACTCCCGCTCTTGTTCGCTCCGCTCATGGGCCGCTGGGCCGCGGGCGGGGTCGCTGGGCCGCAGGCGGGCCGCTCGGGCCACGGCCTCGTTCGGCGCGGTCTTGTTGGGGATCAATCTGTTCGGCCTCTGGGGTAAGTTGACTACCTAGATATTACCGGGTAGCCTCACACGGGCATGCTACGCGTACCCTTGGCGGCGCCACTTCGCTCGACGTTGGACACAGGCGATCCGCAGTTCGCGCAGAACCAGCAGGACATGCGCGAGCAACTCGACGTCATCTCTGAGTTGCTCGACGAAGCCGAAGCGGGAGGCGGCCCGGAGCGCACGGCAAGGCTGCGCTCCCGCCAGAAACTTCCCATACGCGAGCGGATCGCCAACGTAATCGACCCAGACAGCCCGTTCCTCGAGATCAGCCCTCTCGCCGCGTACCAGTCCGACTACACCATGGGTGGCGGAATGGTCGTCGGGATCGGCGTGATCGCCGGTACCGAATGCGTGATCATGGGCAACGACCCGACCGTCTTGGCCGGCGCGCTCACCCCCTACGCATCCAAGAAATGGAACCGCGCGCTGGAGATCTCGCGCGAGAACCACATGCCCTATGTGAGCTTCGTAGAATCCGCCGGCGGAGACCTGCGGATCCAGCCAGCGGACGGTGGCAACAGGCGCTTCCCTGCAGACCGACCACTTCGCGGAGAGCGGACGCTTCTTCTACGAAATGATCGAACTCTCGAAGATGAGGATTCCGACCGTCTGCGTAGTGTTCGGATCGTCGACCGCCGGCGGTGCCTACCAACCGGGACTCTCGGACTACACGATCATGGTCAAGGACCAGTCGAAGATGTTCCTCGGCGGTCCCCCGCTGGTGAAAATGGCCACCGGCGAGATCTCCGACGACGAGACACTCGGCGGCGCCGAGATGCACACCACCGTCTCCGGTGGAGGCGACTACTTCGCTCAGGACGAGATGGACGCGCTGCGAATGTGCAGAGAGGTCATCTCACACCTGAACATCCGCAAGGCCGGTCCCGAGCCCAGCTTCCCCCCGGACCCGCCGGTCTACGACCCGGACGAGCTGCTCGGGATTGTCAGCCGCGACCTCGTGAAACCCGTTGATGTGCGCGACATCATCGCCCGGACCGTAGACGGTTCGCGGTTCGAGGAGTTCAAACCCCGCTGGGGCAGCACCCTGGTCTGCGGCTGGGCCTCGATCCACGGATACCCGCTCGGGATCATCGGCAACAACGGCGTCCTGTACCCCGACGCGGCCCAGAAGGGGGCGCACTTCATCCAGCTGTGCAACCAGATCGACGTGCCCCTGTGGTTCCTGCAGAACATCACCGGATACATGGTCGGCAAAGACTTCGAAGCCCGACGGGATCATCAAGAAGGGTTCACAGATGCTCAACGCGGTCACCAACTCGACCGTGCCGCACATCACCGTGATCGTCGGCTCCAGCTACGGTGCGGGGACCTACGGCATGTCGGGCCGGGCATTCGGGAACCGTTTCACCTTCCTGTGGCCCACTGCGAAGATTGCGGTGATGGGCCCCAAACAGATTGCGGGCGTGATGTCTGAGGTGCGCCGGGGTCAGGCTAAGCGACTGGGCCAGGAATTCGATGAAGAGGCCGACGCTGAGACGGTCGCAGCGGTTGAGGCCACCCAGGAACGGGGCTCGCTGGCTCTGCGGGCCACCGGCGCCATCAGCGACGACGGGATAATCGACCCGCGAGACACCCGTCATGTTCTAGGCATGTGCCTCTCAGCAGCGAGCAACCGGGCGGTCGAAGGCGCAGACGGATACGGGGTGTTCCGACTGTGATGCGATTCGACACACTGTTGGTCGCGAACCGGGGTGAGATCGCCTGCCGCGTGATCCGGACAGCCTCGGCCATGGGGCTCCGCACGGTGGGGGTGTTCGTCGAGTCCGACGCTGACGCACTGCATGTCGCGTGCGCCGACGAGGCAGTGAGGGTCGACGGCTACCTCGACAGCGAGCAGATACTGGCCGCGGCCCATCTCACCGACGCTGAAGCGGTTCATCCCGGCTACGGATTCCTCGCTGAGAATGCCTCCTTTGCAAGAGCTGTGGTGGATCAGGGTCTGGCCTGGGTCGGACCTTCGCCAGACGCGATCGCTCTGATGGGCGACAAGATTGCTGCGAAGAAGCTCGCTGAAGAGGCCGGAGTGCCTGTACTCACCTCAAGCAGCGAACAGAGCGAGTTCACCGCGTTGGGCTTCCCCATCCTGATCAAGGCTGCTGCAGGCGGTGGTGGCAAGGGAATGCGAGTTGTCCACTCGGAGGCCGAGCTTGAAGAGGCTGTGTTGGCAGCTCGCCGCGAGGCCCTCTCCGGGTTCGGCGATGACCGCATCTTCGCAGAACGCTATGTGGCGACTGC